>NZ_FRCK01000010.1 GCF_900142875.1 Paracoccus solventivorans
AACGCGACCGCAAGGTGCAGCGGCAGGTCGATCCGGTCCTCTACCGCCAGCGCAACCTCGTGGAGAGGTTCTTCTCCAAGCTCAAGCAGTTCCGATAGATCGCCACCAGATATGAAAAGACAGCGCAAAACTACCTCGCCGCCGCCCTCATGGCATGCTCAAGGCTCTGGATGCGGAATTATGAGTCCGCAGCCTAGCGCTGCCGCCGCGCCATGAAGGCCAGCCGCTCGAACAGCGCCACGTCCTGTTCGTTCTTCAGCAGCGCCCCGTGCAGCCTGGGCAGCATCTCTCCGGCCGGGCGCTTGAGATCCTCGGGCGACAGATCCTCGGCCAGGATCAGCTTGAGCCAGTCGAGGAACTCGCTGGTCGAGGGTTTCTTCTTCAGCCCCGGCGCCTCGCGCAGCTCGAGGAACTGGGTCAGCGCCTCGTCCAGCAGCCGCGGCTTGAGTCCCGGGTGATGCACCGCCACGATCCGCTTCAGCGTCTCGGCGTCGGGGAAGCGGATGTAGTGGAAGAAGCAGCGGCGCAGGAAGGCGTCCGGCAGCTCTTTTTCGTTGTTCGAGGTGATGATGACCACCGGGCGGTGGCGTGCCATGATGGTCTCGCCGGTTTCGTAGACGTGGAACTCCATCCGGTCGAGTTCCTGCAGCAGGTCGTTCGGGAACTCGATGTCGGCCTTGTCGATCTCGTCGATCAGCAGCACCACCTTGCCGTCGGCCTCGAAGGCCTGCCACAGCTTGCCCTTGCGGATATAGTTGGCGATGTCGTGGACCCGCGCCTCGCCCAGCTGGCTGTCGCGCAGGCGGCTGACGGCATCGTATTCGTAAAGCCCCTGCTGTGCGCGGGTGGTGGATTTCACGTTCCACTCGATGATCGGCAGCCCCAGGCTGGCGGCGACCTGCCGGGCAAGCTCGGTCTTGCCGGTGCCGGGCTCGCCCTTGACCAGCAGCGGCCGTTCCAGCGTCACCGCGGCATTCACCGCCAGCGCCAGATCGGGCGAGGCGACATAGGTTTCGGTCGAACTGAACTGCATCGGCGGATCCTTCTGCGGCGGGCGCGGGGGCGGGTCTGGCGCCGGCGGACACTAGGCCGGGCGCGGGCGCACGGCAAGTTGCCCCTTGCGCGGGGACGGCGGCTATTTCCTTCCCCCGGCTCATCCTTTAAGTGGACGCCGAAAGGACCGGGCAGCGACCTGTCCCGGGCCTCGCCGGAGGACCCATGAAGCGCCAGACTTTCCTTCCCGATGAATACCGTCCCGCCGAGGACGAGCCCTTCATGAACGATCGCCAGCTGGAGTATTTCCGTCGCAAGCTGCTGGCCTGGAAACAGGAACTGCTGGCCCAGTCGGCCGAGACGCTGGAGGGGCTGCAGGACAGCGCCCGCAACGTCCCCGACATCGCCGACCGCGCATCCGAGGAAACCGACCGCGCCATCGAGCTGCGCACCCGCGACCGCCAGCGCAAGCTGGTCAGCAAGATCGACGCGGCGCTGCGCCGGATCGACACCGGCGAGTTCGGCTATTGCGAGATGACCGGCGAGCCGATCAGCCTCAAGCGGCTGGATGCCCGCCCGATCGCAACGATGACGCTGGAAGCGCAGGAAAAACACGAACGCCGCGAGCGCGTGCACCGCGACGACTGACGCACGCCTCCGGCCCATCTGGGGAAAGGGAGGACGCTATGGACGAAGCGACGACACAGCCGGTGCTGATCGTGCTGCTCGACGGGTTTGCCGACTGGGAAACCCCGATGATCTCGGCGGTGGGCAGTGATTTCTACGGGATTTCGGTGCGCCATGCCACGCCGGGCGGCGGCGAGGTGACCTCGATGGGCGGGCTGCGGGTCACCGGCCTGCCGGATATCGCGGTGCAGGGGGACGAGGTGATCGTGCTGTGCGGCAGCAACGGCTGGACCCGCCCCGATGCCCCCGACCTGTCCGCGATGCTGCAGGCGGCGCATGGGCGCGGCCAGACCGTCGCCGGGATCTGCGCCGGGACGCTGGCGCTGGGTCGGGCCGGGCTGCTGGCGGGGCGGGCGCATACCTCGAACAGCCTCGACTTCCTGCGCCAGTCCCTGCCGGATTACGCCGGGGCCGCGGATTACCGCGACCAGCCGCAGGCCGTGGCGGACGCCGGCATCATCACCGCCGCCGGCACCGCCCCGGTCAGCTTTGCCGCCGCGGTGCTGGCTGCGGCGGGGGTCGACGGGCAGCAGCTGGCGCAGTTCCGCGCCATGGCCGGTGCCGAACACCGATGACCGGGGCGCTGCAGGGGCAACAGGCGACCATCATCGGCGGTGGCATCGGCGGGCTGACCGCGGCGCTGGCGCTGGCCCGCCGCGGGGCGCGGGTCACGGTGCTGGAACGCGCGGGCGCGCGGCGCGAGGTCGGCGCGGGCATCCAGGTCAGCCCCAATGCCGGGCGGGTGCTGGAGGCGCTGGGGCTGGCCGCGCCGTTTCAGGCGGCCTCACAGGCCTCGCACGGGGTCGAACTGCGCGACCAGCGCGGCGCGCTGGTGCTGCATCTCGACTTTGCCCGCTGGCGCCCGCAGGCGTCTTTCCGCACCATCCACCGCGCCCGGCTGGTCGAGCTGCTGGACACCGCCGCCCGCGACCATGGCGTCGAGATCCGCCTGAACACCCATGTCGACTCGCTGCCGGAAGCGGCGCTGCTGATCGGCGCCGACGGGCTGCACAGCCGGGTGCGGCGGGCGCTGAACGGGACCGAGACCCCGTTCTTCACCGGCCAGACCGCCTGGCGCGCGATCATCCAGGACGACGACCAGCAGCCGCTGACCCGCGTCTTCATGGGCAGCGGCCGGCATCTGGTCAGCTATCCGCTGGGCTTCGGACAACGCAATCTGGTGGCGGTGCTGGAACGCGACAACTGGACCGAGGAACGCTGGTCGCAGACCGACGACCCCGCCAACCTGCGCCGCGCCTTTGCGGGGTTTGGCGGCCCGGTCCAAGGCTGGCTGGACCGCGTGACCGAAACCGGCCTCTGGGGCCTGTTCCGCCACCAAGTCGCGGCGCGCTGGCAGGACGGGCGCATGGCGATCCTGGGCGACGCCGCCCACCCCACCCTGCCGTTCCTTGCGCAAGGGGCCTGCATGGCGATCGAGGATGCCTGGACCCTCGCCGCCTGCCTCGACGCCGATCCCGACCAACCGCGCGCGCTGTCCCGCTATCAGCAGCTGCGCCAGCCCCGTTGCACCCGCATCGTCGCCGCCGCCACCGCGAACGCCCGCAACTACCACCTCTCGGGCCCCAAGCGCGTCGCGGCTCACGCGGCCCTGCGGCTGGCGAACCGCCTAGCCCCCCGCACGGCGTTCGAGCGTTTCGCCTGGGTCTACGACCACGACCCGACAGCCTGACCTCGCAGGGTTCGGGCGGTCACAAATATCCCGGGGGAGGCGCGCAGCGACGGGGGCAGCGCCCCCCTTACGCCGCCGCCTTTTCCACCGCGGCGACGATGCCGTCCACCACCTCGCGCAGAACCGCCTCGTCCTCGGCCTCGGCCATGACCCGGATCAGCGGCTCGGTGCCGGATTTGCGGATCAGCACCCGGCCCGATTGCGCCAGACGCGCCTCGGCGGCTGCGATCTCGGCGCGCACCGCCTCGGCCGACAGCGGGTCGGCGCCGGCGGCATAGCGCACGTTCTTCAGCATCTGCGGCACCGGGATGAACTGGCGCAGCAACTCGCTGGCCGCAGCACCGCTGTCGGCCAGCGCCGCCAGCACCTGCAGCCCCGCGATCAGCCCGTCGCCGGTGGTGGCGTAATCGGTCATCACGATATGGCCCGACTGCTCGCCACCAAGGTTGTAGCCCGCGCCGCGCATCCGCTCGACCACATAGCGGTCGCCCACGGCGGTGCGTTCCAGCCGCAGACCGCGACCGGTCAGGAACCGCTCCAGCCCCAGGTTCGACATTACCGTCGCGACCAGCGCGCCGCCGCGCAGCCGCCCGGCATCGGCCCAGCGCGAGGCCAGCAGCGCCATCAGCTGGTCGCCGTCCGCCACCTGCCCCTGTTCGTCGACGATCATCACCCGGTCAGCGTCGCCGTCCAGGCTGATGCCCAGATGCGCGCCATGTTCGCGCACGGCCGCCGCCGCGGCCTCGGGGTGGGTCGAGCCCACGCCGGCGTTGATATTGAACCCGTCCGGCTCGACACCCAGCGGGATCACCTCGGCGCCCAGCTCCCACAGCACGTCGGGGGCGGCGCGATAGGCGGCGCCATTGGCGCAGTCGATCACCACCTTGAGCCCGTCCAGCCGCTGCCCGGCCGGGAATGTGGTCTTGGCGTATTCGACATAGCGGCCGCGGCCGTCCTCGATCCGCCGGGCACGGCCGATATGGGCGGGCTGCGCCAGGGCGATATCGCCGGCCAGGATCGCCTCGATCTCGGCCTCGGCCTCGTCGGACAGCTTGAAGCCGTCGGGGCCAAAGAACTTGATGCCGTTGTCCTCGGCCGGGTTGTGGCTGGCAGAGATCATGATCCCCAGATCCGCCCGCATCGAGCGGGTCAGGAACCCCACCGCCGGGGTCGGCACCGGCCCCAGCAGCAGCACGTTCATCCCGGTCGAGGTCAGCCCCGCCGTCAGCGCATTTTCCAGCATGTAGCCCGACAGCCGGGTGTCCTTGCCGATCACCACCCGGTGGCGGTTGCGGCCATCGCGGCGGAACCAGCGCCCGGCGGCGGCGCCCAGCCGCAGCGCCATCTCGGCGGTCATCGGATGGGTGTTGGCCCGGCCGCGCACCCCGTCGGTGCCGAAAAGCTTTCTGCTCATGGTTCCCCTGTTCCCGTTACCGCCTGCCACAGCGCCAGCCCCTGCCTGGTCCCGGCCACATCGTGGACCCGATGGATCTGCACCCCCTGCGCCACCGCCGCCAGCGTCACCGCCAGGCTGCCGGGATCGCGCCCCGAGGCCCCTACCCCGCCGCCCAGCGTCCCGATGAAGCTCTTGCGCGAGGCGCCCAGCAGCAGCGGCACGCCAAGCCCATGATAAAGCGAGATCCGGCGCAGGATTTCAAGATTATGCTGCAAGGTCTTGCCGAAGCCGATGCCGGGGTCGACCACGATGCGGTGGCGAGGGATGCCCGCGGCCTCGGCCCGCGCGACGCGGGCCGCAAGCGCGTCATAGACATCCAGCAGCACGTCGTCATAGCGCGGATCGTCCTGCATCGTCTCGGGCACGCCCTGCGCGTGCATCAGGCAGACCGCCACGCCGGTGTCGGCCACCGCCGAGGCCATCGCAGGGTCGAAGTCAAAGCCCGAGACATCGTTCACCATCACCGCCCCGGCCGCCACCCCGGCGCGGGCCACGGCGGCCTTGCGGGTGTCGACGGAAACCGGAACCCGCCCCGCAAAACCGGCGATCGCGGGGGTGGTGCGGGCGATCTCGTCGGCGACCTCAACCGCGCGTGCGCCGGGGCGCGTCGATTCCCCGCCGATGTCCAGCAAGTCCGCGCCCGCCTCCAGCAGCGCCTGCGCATGGGCGAGACCGCCATCGGCGTTCCAGCGCCCGCCGTCCGAAAAACTGTCCGGGGTCACGTTGACGATGCCCATCAGCTGCGGGCGGTCCACCGCCAGCCCGGCCACCGGCGGGCGCGGGGCGGTCAGCGCGGCGATCACCTCGGGCGGGGCCTTGGGGACGATGCGGGGGGGCGCGCCGCGCGACAGCTGTTCGAAGGCCGAAAACCGCACCCAGCCGCCCGCCAGCCGCCAGCGGCCCTGCGGATCGGGCAAGGGGCGGAAATAGTCGCGGGCGGGTCCGGGGCTGGGCATGGATGGAGCTTCGTCGGCGAAAGGGGCCAGGGCGGCCGGGTTGCGGTCCTATTGCCGCCCCGCCGCCCGCGCTGCAAGCATCACCCGGGCAGAAGCGCCGAGGGAATGCGGAAACCCGCCGCCGCGGCAGGCAGGGACTCGCCCGCAGGCAGCGCCCAGTCGATGAGGGTCGCGTCCAGCCGCTCGGCCAGCCACAGCGCCAGCGCCGCCGGCTCGGCCGGCAGGTCGCTGTCCGCCACCATCCGCGCCGGCGCCCAGACCACCGCAATCCCGTTCGCGGCCGCCCAGTCGAGTTCCGTGCGGCTGTCGGCGACGGTCAGTCCGAGATCGCCCGCCAATGCCCAGGCGGCCTGATCCAGCGCCAGCAGCGCGATGCGCCGCGCATTGGCGCCCTGCGGCAGCGGCAGCAGCGGCGCGGCGGGGATCACCACCAGCGCCCCCGCGGGCAGGCTTTCGACCCGCCGCCCCATGACCAGCAGCGCCGGGCGCGCGGCGCTGGCCGTGGCCTGCACCCGCCCGGCGCGGCGGGTCAGCGTCACCCCCAGCGCCCCCGGCACCCGGTCAAGCTTTTCGATGCTGACCGTCACCTCGGCCGCCAGGGGCTGCGCCAGCACCTGCGCGGCGATGCGTTCGGCCAGCGTCTCCAGCAGGTCATAGCGCCGGTCGGCCAGCCCGTCGGCCACCGCCCCGGTCAGCACATCATAGGACAGGATACGGTCCACATGGTCGTCGACGCCCGCCACCGGCCGCGCCAGCGCCACCTCGATGGCAAAGCGCAGCCGCTGCTGCTGGCCGCGCTCGCTCTGGAACGCGCCGATCTCGGCCGAGACGATGTAGTCGCGCAGGTGGATGCGGTCGGGCTGGTCCATGCCGCTTCCTTGGAACGAACGCGGCCCCGCCGCAAGGGCAGGGCCGTGACGTCGCTTCCGCGCTGCGGGAAACCTTAGTTCGAGGCCACCCGCTGCCCGCCGCCGCGGCGGTAAAAGATATGGCTGCCGATCCGGGTGGTGCGGGTAAAGCGCTTGGCCCAGGACGGCTTGACATAGGTGGTGTGGAAATAGGTGGCGCCCCCGGTCAGGCTGCGCGGCGCGCCCGACAGCGCCTCGAGCGCGATCTTTTCCGCCCGCATCGCGGCGGCGCGTTCGCGCATCCGCAGGCTGCCGCCCTTGTAGCTGAACTGGCCGCGCTGGTTGACCACGCCGCAGACCGAATTGGGGAAGGCCGGATGATCGACGCGGTTCAGGATCACCTCGGCCACGGCGCGCTGGCCGGACACGGGTTCGCCCCGCGCCTCGAAATACAGCGCCTCGGTCAGGCATTGCAGGGTGGCGCCGGGAATGGCTGCATCGGCCCTTGCCTGGATCAGCCGCTCGGGCCCGCCGGTGACAGTGCGGGTCTTTTGCGCCATGGCTCCGGCAGGAAGGACCGGAAGGGCCAGCGCGACACACACACCGACGTGCGCCAGCCTTTTCAGCAGCTTGCTCATGAGGGTCTCGTTTTTCCGTTGCTCGCGGCCCGGATGCCCAGGCACCGATCCGCGAGGCAGGAGATGCGCTCGCAGACCCGCCCGGCACCAGTCAAAGAAACCGTGAGCGCCGGAACCGGGCCGGAATCGCGCGTTCCGGGCAGATTTCCGCCGACCGGAAAACCGCGCTTCGGCAGGTTTCGGCCCCGTTCAGCGGATCTTCATACCCGGTCCGAACCAGTCGTCCGGCCCCGCCCCCGATTCGAGCCCCGATTCCGGCCCCACCGATTCGGCCAGCCGCTGCCGGATCGCCTCTTGCGCGGCGGCCAGACGCGCCACCGGCACCCGGAAGGGCGAGCAGCTGACGTAATCCAGCCCGGCGCGCTGGCAAAAGGCGATGGATTCGGGGTTGCCCGCGTGTTCGCCGCACATGGCGACGGTGATCCCGGGCCGGTGCGCGCGCGCCCGCCCGGTGCCGATCAGCACCAGTTCGCCCACCCCCTCGCGGTCGAGGATGTGGAACGGGTCCTCGGCATAGACCCCCTGCCCCACATAGCTGCCCATGAAGCGCGCGGCGTCGTCGCGCGACAGTCCATAGGTCATCTGGGTCAGGTCGTTGGTGCCAAAGGACAGAAACGCGCAATGCTCGGCGATGTCGCCCGCCCGCAGCGCGGCGCGCGGGGTTTCCACCATGACCCCCAGCCGATAGTCGAACTCGGTCCGGGTCTCGGCGCGGACGGCGGCGGCGATGCCCTCGACCCGGTGGCGGACCAGCTCGACCTCGCGCATGGCGCTGACCAGCGGGATCATGATCTCGGGGACCACGCCCTGGCCGCTGCGGCCGACCTCGACGGCGGCCTCGAAGATGGCGCGGGCCTGCATCTCGTAGATTTCCGGGACGGTGATGCCCAGCCGCACCCCGCGCATCCCCAGCATCGGGTTGTATTCGGCCAGCGCCTCGACCCGGCGCACCACGTCCGACAGCGGCAGGTCCAGCGATTCGGCCAGCTCGCGCATCCCCTCGCGGTCGTGGGGCAGGAACTCGTGCAGCGGCGGATCGAACAGGCGGATGGTGACCGGATAGCCGTCCATGATGCGGAACAGCGCGGTGAAATCGGCGCGCTGCATCGGCAGCAGGCGGTCCAGCGACAGGCGGCGATCCTCGGCCCGGTCGGCAAAGATCATCTCGCGCATGGCCGGCAGGCGCTCGTCGTCGAAGAACATGTGCTCGGTGCGCACCAGCCCGATGCCCTGCGCGCCGAACATGCGGGCGGTGCGGGCATCCTCGGGGGTGTCGGCATTGCCGCGCACCTTCATGCTGCGCGCCGCATCCGCCCAGTCGAGCAGCTGGTTGAAGCTTTCGTCCAGCGCCGGTTCCAGCATCGCGGCGGCGCCAGCCAGAACCTCGCCCGAGGTGCCGTCGACGGTGATCTCCTCGCCCTCGCGGAACAGCCGGTCGCCGGCGCGCATCACCCGCGCCCGCGGGTCGATGGCGATCCCCGAGGCGCCGACGATGCAGGGCAGCCCCAGCCCGCGCGCGATCACCGCGGCGTGGCTGGACATGCCGCCGCGTTCGGTCAGCACCGCGACCGAGGCGTGCATCCCCCGGATATCCTCGGGCAGGGTCTCGCGCCGGACCAGCACGCAGGCCTCGCCCCGCGCGGCGGCGGCCTGCGCGGCGGCGGCGGAAAAGGCGATGCGGCCGGTGGCGGCGCCGGGGCTGGCGGGCATCCCGCGGGTGACGATGTCGCGCGGCGCGCGCGGGTCGACCTGGTGGTGCAGCAGATCGGTCAGCGCCCGTGGCTGCACCCGCATCAGCGCCTGTTCGGGCGGGATGATCCCGTCGCGCGCCAGTCCGACCGCGATGCGCACCGCCGCCCGCGACGACCGCTGCACCCTGATCGCGTCGATGATCGACAGATGCCCGTCGGCGACCACGAACTCGATCTGCATCTCTTCCTTGAGCCGCTCGCGCGCGGCGACGCCGAAGCGGACCAGATCGGCGAACACCGCCGGGGCCGCCTCCTCAAGCGACAGGCCGCGGGGGTCGCGGGTCAGATAGATCGTCTCGGCATCGCTGCGCCTAGCGCTGCCCTGGGTCTGGCCGCGAAAGCGCCCGGTGATGCGCGGCGCGCCGGTCAGGCTGTCGATGAACTGGATCGAGCCCGAGCCGGTGACCCCCGGCCCCAGCGCCAGCGCCATTTCCTGCACCACCAGCCCCAGCGGCGCATCCGCCGGCGCGCCCTTGGCCTGACGCAAGAGCCGCGCGGTCGGCCCCTCCCACGCGCGGGCCATGGACCGCAGCACCTCGACCAGCTGGCGGGCGGGGTCCTGGGGGAAATCCTCGTCGGTCTCGTGTTGGAAACTGTCCAGCGTGTCGGCCAGCGTCGCATCGGGGTCGCTGAACATGTCGGGGTCCAGCCGCGCCACATGGATCGCATAGGCCTGCACAAAGCCGCGATAGAGCGCATCGGCGGCCTCGACCCCCAGCGACTGCGCCAGCTCGGCGTGGCGGGCGGCGTTCATGCCGACGTTCAGCACCGTTCCCGGCCCGCCCCATTCCGGGTCCATCGCCGAGGGTCGCACCCCCACCAGCCCCCGCGTCCCGGCGATCAGCCGTTCCAGCTCGGCCGCGGGCAGGGGGCGGCCGGCGGCGATGGCGCGCACGGCCGAGGCGGGAATCGCAAAGCTGCGCGGCACCGGCAGATCCATGCGGACCAGCCGTTGCAGGCATTTCGCCCGCCAGCCGTGCACCAAGGCCGCGACGGGGGCCGAGGGGGTGATTTCGACGATCGACAGTTCGGCGGGCTGATCCATGGGCCGGCACCCTAAGCCCGCGCCGCTTATCCTCGCAAGAGCGAAGCTTCACTCGTGCCGCAGGGGGCTATCCGCCCCGCCGCCTGCGGCGCGTTCGGGCTTTGCCCCTGGCTCACTGGAAACGGTCCAGCGGACCGTTTCCAGTGAGCCAGCCCCGAGGATATTTGTGCAAGGAAGATGGCAGAGGGCCCGAGGTTTCTTTCTGGCACAAATACCCTCCGGGGGTGCGGGGGTGGAAAACCCCCGCTCGGGGCAGCGCAGTCAGGCGTCAAGCTCGATCCAGACCGGCACGTGATCGCTGGGCTTTTCCCGGCTGCGCTGGTCGCGGTCCACGCCCGCGCCGCGCATCAGATCGGCGGCCTGCGGCGACAGCAGCGCGTGGTCGATGCGGATGCCGTTGTCGCGTTCCCAGGACTGGCGCTGATAGTCCCAGAAGGTGAAGGGGCCGCGGCTGCCATGAGGATCAGAGAGGCGGAGCGCGTCGGTCCAGCCCTGATGCAGGATGCGCCGGAACGCGGCCCGCGACTGCGGCAGGAACAGCGCGTCATCCACCCAACTCTCCGGGCGCGCGGCATCGCGCGGCTCGGGGATCACGTTGTAGTCGCCCAGCATCACCACCGGCACCTCGATCGCCAGCAGTTCGGCGGCACGCAGGCGCATCCGCTCCATCCAGGCCAGCTTGTAGTCGTATTTCGGCCCCGGCGCCGGGTTGCCGTTGGGCAGATACAGCCCGGCCACGGTGACGGCGTGGCGCTGGCCCACCACCACCGCCTCGATCCAGCGGGCCTGTTCGTCGCCGTCGTCGCCGGGCAGGCCGCGGCGGATCTCCTCGACCGGCAGGCGCGACAGCACTGCGACGCCGTTCCAGCTTTTCTGGCCGTGGGCCCAGACCCGCCAGCCCAGATCCTCGACGATCTCGGTCGGGAACCCCTCGTCGACGGTCTTGATCTCTTGCAGCACCGCGACATCGGGCTGCGCCTCGGCCAGCCAGGCGGTCAGCTGATGCAGCCGCGCCTTGATGCCGTTGACGTTGAAACTGGCGATTTTCATGCCGGCGACCCTAGGGCGGGGGCGGCGCCGGGGCAAGCGGCTGGGAACCGCCGCCCCTACGGCGGATTGATCCGCAGGCCATGCGGAGCAAAAGATGTTCGAGCTTCAGACCCCGATCCTTGAGCTGATCCTGCGCGGCGCGCTGCTGTTCGTGCTGTTCATGGCGCTGTTTCGCATCCTGCCGCGCCGCACCGGGGGCGAGCTGGCGCCGATGGATCTGGTGTTCCTGCTGCTGGTCACCGAATCCGCCTCGCATTCGCTGGGGGATTTCGATTCCCTGCCGGACGGGGCGGTGCAGATCGTCACGCTGATGGCGCTGAACTACCTGACCAACCGGCTCAGCTTCGCCTCGCCCGGCTTCATGCGGCTGGTCGAGCACGCGCCGATCCAGATCATCCGCGACGGGCAGGCGATCCCGCGCAACCTGCGCCGCGAGCTGCTGACCGCGGAAGAGCTGCGCAGCCACCTGCGGCTGAACGGCATCGACGACATCGCCCAGGTGAAAAGCGCCTATGTCGAAAGCGACGGGCGGCTGAGCGTCATCCGCGCGGACGAGGAAACGGACCAGGGCGGCGGGGACGAGGGCAGCCCCAGAGCATGAGCCCCCCGGCTCTTTCATCTCGCCCCAAATATCCCGGGGTCCGGGGCAGAGCCCCGGTCCTGCACGCGCCTATTCAGCCGGCGGTGCGGTCACGATCAGCCGGTCGATGCGCATCGCGTCCATGTCCGCAACCTCGATCGTCCAGCCCTGATGGGAAAAGATATCGCCGGTGCGCGGGATCCGGTTCAGGATCGCCAGCACCATCCCGGCCACGGTGTTGAAATCGCCCTCGGGCAGCGGGAACCCGGTCTCGCCGGCGAATTCGTCGGCGCTTTCGCTGCCGGCGACCAGCCAGGACCCGTCGGGGCGGCGCACCATGTCGGGCTCGTCCCCCTCGGCGTCGGCGAAATCGCCGGTGATCGCCTCCAGCAGGTCCATGGCGGTGATGATGCCCTGGAAATGCCCGTATTCGTCATAGACCAGCACCATGCGCGAGGGCGTGGCCCGCATCACCTCGATCACCGACAGCGCGTCGGCGGCGTCCAGGACGGTCGGCGCCTCGCGGATCAGGCTGCGCAGGTCGGGTTCGTCCACCCCGATCAGGTCGCGCAGCGCCACCACCCCCAGGATGTCGTCGTCCGAGCCGTCCGTCACCGGCAGCCGCGAAAACCGCGCGGCGCGGATCTTGGCCATCACCACCTCGGGCGGGTCGGAAATGTCGATCATCTCGACATCGCGGCGGGGCGTCATCATCGCCGCGGCCGAGCGGTCGGCCACCCGCATCACCCCGGCGATCATGCCGCGCTCGCCCTCCATCAGCACGCCGGCCTGCGCGGCCTCGGCGATGGTCATGCGCACCTCTTCGTCGGTGATGGCGCGGTCCGAGCTGTCGCCGACGCCGGCCAGCCGCAGCACCAGCCGGGCGGCATTGTCCAGCAGCCAGACCAGCGGCGTCCCGATCCGCCCCAGCAGCGTCATCGAGGGCGCCACCCGCGCGGCGATCCGTTCGGGGTTGGACATGGCGATCTGCTTGGGCACCAGCTCGCCGATGATCACCGACAGCGCGGTGATCGCGGCCACGACCAGGAACACCCCCAGCGTCTGCGCCAGACCGTAGGGCACCCCCGCCGCCGCCAGCGCCGCGCCCGCCCGCAGGCCCAGCGTCGCCCCGGACACCGCGCCCAGCAGCACGCCCACCAGCGTGATCCCGATCTGTACCGCCGACAGGAACTTGCCCGGCTGTTCCAGCAGCGCCAGCGCCGCCTGTGCGCCGCGATCGCCCTTTTCGGCCATGCTGGCCAGCCGCGCCGGCCGGGCCGAGACCACCGCCAGTTCCGACATCGCCAACAGCCCGTTCACGATGGTCAGGGCAACGATCAGCAGGATTTCCAGAAACATCAGAGCATCACATCGAGAACGAGGTGCCGCAGCCGCAGGACGAGCTGGCGTTCGGGTTTTCGATGGTGAAGCGGGACCCGATCAGCTCGTCCGCCCAGTCGATGGTGGCGCCGGCCAGGAACGGCAGCGACACCGGGTCGACGACAACGCGCTGGCCCTCGGCCTCGAGCACCAGATCGTCGGCGGCGGGTTCGTCCATGCGGATGTCGTACTGGAAACCGGAACAGCCGCCGCCCAGCACCGCGACGCGCAACGCCGGTCCCGGCCCGCCTGCATTGATCTCGGCCAGGCGCGCGAAGGCGCGGGGCGTGACCGTGGGGGGCAGGTTCATGGGGCGTTCCCGTTTCGTGGACATTGCCCAGACTATAGGGTCGCAGGCGCCCTGCCGCAAGGAAACCGCCGCATGACGCAAGCGCCCGCCCCCTATGCCTGCCAGCCCGCCGAAAGCCTCGGCCGGCTGCATGCCGAGGAACTGTCCACCTTTCGCAGCCCGTGGCAGCGCGACCGCGACCGCATCATCCACTCCTCCGCGTTCCGCCGGCTCAAGCACAAGACGCAGGTGTTCGTGGAGCAAGAGGGCGACGCCTATCGCGGCGATTATTTCCGCACCCGCCTGACCCACACGATCGAGGTGGCGCAGGTCGCCCGTACCATCGCCGGCGCGCTGGGGCTGAACACCGACCTGGCCGAGGCGGTGGCGCTGGCCCACGATCTGGGCCACCCGCCCTTCGGCCATACCGGCGAGGACGCGCTGGCGGCGCTGATGGCCCCTTATGGCGGCTTCGACCACAACGCGCAGGCGCTGCGGATCGTCACGAAACTGGAACGCCACTATGCCGGCTTCGACGGGCTGAACCTGACCTGGGAAACGCTGGAGGGCATCGCCAAGCACAACGGCCCGGTGGCGCCGCCATGGCCCTGGGCGCTGGCACAGGTGAATGCCGACTGGGACCTGCGCCTGTCCACCCACGCCAGCGCCGAGGCGCAGGTGGCCGCCGTCGCCGACGACGTGGCCTATAATCACCACGACCTGCACGACGGGCTGCGATCCGGCCTGTTCACCGCCGCCGACCTGATGGAGCTGCCGCTGATCGGCCCGGCGTTTGCGCGGGTGGACCGGCTGCACCCCGGGCTCGACCCCTCGCGCCGCGAACACGAGGCGCTGCGGCGCATTTTCGGCACCATGGTCGAGGATGTGATCGCCGTCGCCCGCGCCCGGCTTGCGGACACCGCGCCCCGCTCGGCCGAGGACATCCGGGCATTGGACCGCCCGGTGATCCGCTTTTCCGAGCCGCTGTTCGCCGAATTGAAGGAAATCCGGCAGTTCCTGTTCACCCGCATGTACCGCGCCCCCCCGGTGATGGAGGAGCGCGCCCAGGTCACCGCAATGCTGAACGTGATCTTCCCCGCCATGCTGGACGACCCCACGCTGATGCCCGAGGACTGGCGGCTCGAGGCGCTCTCCGCCCCCGACCGCACCGCCCGCGCCCGCGTGGTGCTGGACTACGTCGCCGGCATGACCGACCGTTTCGCCATCGCCGAATGGCAACGGCTGGGCGGCGCGGCGGGCTGAGCCCTCGGCTGCTTCTTTCTGGTGCAAATACCCCGGGGTCCGGGGCAGCGCCCCGGCCTGCCCTTGCAATCTCCGCGCCCGACCGCTCTCCTGTCCCGCATTGAACCCCCGCCACGGATCGGGCGTTCGGCACCAGCGCAACATCAGGAGGCAACCATGGCGATCACCAGGACAGGCTCGGCGAAATGGCAGGGCGGGATCAAGGACGGCAAGGGCGAGGTCTCGACCGAATCGGGCGCGCTGTCGGCGCAGCCCTACGGCTTTTCCATGCGCTTCGAGGGCGACAAGGGCACCAACCCCGAGGAACTGATCGGCGCCGCCCACGCCGCCTGTTTCAGCATGGCCCTGTCCGGGCAGCTTGAAAAAGCCGGGGTGCGCAACGCAAGCATCGAAAGCTCGTCCGCCGTGACCATCGAAAAGGAGGGCGACGGCTTCACCATCACCAAGGCGCACCTGACCACCCGCATCTCGGGCGATGGCGACGAGGCAGCGATCCGCCAGGCCGCCGAGACCGCCAAGACCGGCTGCCCGGTCAGCAAGCTGCTGAACGCCGAGGTGACGATGGATCTGACGGTGGGATGAATTGCACGCGGCGCGGCTTGAGGGCCGCGCTGCAACATTGACCGCGTTGCGGGACAGCGCCGACATTCGTCATCGCATTGCCCAGAGAGGCATACCTTAACTTTGAGCCCCGGCTTGGTTAAGGGTGGCCGCAAAACAACAGGAACGGGCAGTCGGTCCATGAGCATCACATCCGTCCGGGCATTCTTTGCCGAACACGCCTCCGATCTTGAAGTGCTGGAGAACAATGCCAGCACCGCTACAGTGCGCGAGGCTGCGGATGCGCTTGGCGTGACCGATGGGCAGATCGCCAAGACGTTGTCGCTGCGGGTGGGTGACCGCGTCGTCCTGCTCGTCACACGCGGTGATGCGCGGCTCGACAATCGCAAATACAAGGATCAGTTCGGAACCAAGGCAAAGATGCTGCCTGCTTCGGAGGTCCTGGAGATTACGGGGCATCCGGTGGGGGGCGTCTGCCCCTTTGGTCTGGCGCAGCCGCTGGAGGTGTATTGCGACGTCTCTCTCCGAGCCTTCGAGGAGGTGTTCCCTGCAGCCGGTGCACCGAACGCCGCCGTTCGGATCGGCACCGAGCGACTTGCCGAAGTCACCCGGGCAAAATGGGTCGATGTGACGCAGTAAGCGAATGACGGGCCAAGGCTTCGCGCGCCCTCGACCGTCGGACAGCAGACCAACACTCAGGCCCCGTCAAAGGCGACATACGCCCACATATTGGGGAACCTTCACACCATCATCTCTTTCGTCGCCGTCAGCTTCAGCTCGGGATGATCGCGCACCACGCGGTCGATATCCCATTGCAGCCGGGTCAGATAGACCAGGTCGCCGTCGTTGTCGGTGGCCATGTGCTGCTTGTTGGTCTGCGCAAAGCCTTCGACCTTCTCCCTGGGCCCCGACAACCAGCGGGCGCTGGTGAACTGCGAGGGCTCGAAGCGCACAGGCAGGCCGTATTCCTGCTCGATCCGGCTGGCGAGCACGTCGAATTGCAGCGCGCCCACCACGCCGACGATGAAGCCGGAACCGATCATCGGGCGGAATACCTTGGCCGCGCCTTCCTCGGCGAATTGCATCAGCGCCTTTTCCAGATGCTTGGCCTTCATCGGGTCGCCCGCGCGGACGTTCTGCAGCAATTCCGGCGCAAATGACGGGATGCCGGTGAAACGCAGCGCCTCGCCCTCGGTCAGCGCATCGCCGATGCGCAATTGCCCGTGGTTGGGAATACCGATGATGTCGCCGGCCCAGGCCTCTTCGGCCAATTCGCGGTCGGCGGCCAGGAACAGAACCGGGTTCGTCACCGCCATCGGCTTTTTCGAACGCACGTGCAAAAGCTTCATCCCGCGCTGGAAATGGCCCGAGGCCATCCGCACGAACGCCACCCGGTCGCGGTGCTTGGGGTCCATGTTGGCCTGAACCTTGAAGACGAAGCCGGCGACCTTGTCCTCCTCGGGGGAAACCTGGCGCTCGGCGGCGGTCTGCGGCTGCGGCTGCGGGCCGAACTCGCCGATCCCCTCCATCAGCTCGCGCACGCCGAAGCTGTTGATGGCGCTGCCGAACCAGATCGGGGTCATGTGCCCTTCCAGGAACGACTTGCGGTCGAAACGGGGCAGCAGCTCGCGCGCCATCTCGATATCCTCGCGCAGTTTTTCCAGCTGCGCGGGGGGGATGTGCTCGGCCAGCTTGGGGTCGTCCAGCCCGCTCAGCCGCACCGATTCCGCCACCCGGTTGCGGTCGGCGCGGTCCATCAGCTCCAGCCGGTCGTGCAGCAGGTCGTAGCAGCCGATGAAATCGCGCCCCGACCCGATCGGCCAGCTGGCCGGCGCCACGTCGATGGCCAGATTCTCCTGGATCTCGTCGATGATCTCGAAGGTGTCGCGCGAGTCGCGGTCCATCTTGTTGCAGAAGGTCAGGATCGGCAGGTCGCGCATCCGGCAGACCTCGAACAGCTTGCGGGTCTGGCTTTCCACCCCCTTGGCGCCGTCGATCACCATGATCGCGGCGTCCACGGCGGTCAGGGTGCGATAGGTATCCTCGGAAAAATCGCTGTGGCCGGGGGTGTCGACCAGATTGAACCGATAGGGCCCGAAATCGAAGGACATGGCCGAGGCGGACACCGAAATCCCGCGGTCCTGCTCCATCTTCATGAAGTCGGACCGCGTGCGCCGCGCCTCGCCCTTGGCGCGCACCTGCCCGGCCATCTGGATGGCGCCGCCGAACAGCAGGAACTTTTCGGTCAGCGTGGTCTTGCCGGCGTCGGGGTGCGCGATGATCGCGAAGGTCCGGCGGCGGGCGATTTCGGGCGGCAGGGGGGGGCGATTGTCCAGCATGGGCGGGCTTTAACGCGCCCGCCCCGTCCCCGCAATGCCGCCCGTGGCACGGCGTGGCCTCATCTTCTGTCCGGAAATATCCCGGGGGTGCGGGGGCTGGCCCCCGCTCCGGCAGCGCTTACGACCGCACCAGCTCTTCGTAATCCCTGGCGATGTCGCGGGTGGTCTGGCCGACCTGGAAATGCCAGTCGCTGCCGATTTGGGCGACCGGGGTCACCTCGGCGGCCGAGCCGGTCAGGAAACATTCCTGGAAGCTCTCGACCTCTTCGGGCAGGATGTGGCGCTCGTGGACGACCAGCCCGCGGTCGCGGCAGCGCTGGATCACCGTCTGCCGGGTCAGCCCGTTCAGGAACACGTCGGCCAGCGGGGTGTGGACCTCGCCGTCCTTGATGAAGAAGACGTTAGCCCCGGTCGCCTCGGCCACATAACCGCGATAGTCCATGAACAGCGCATCCGAGCAGCCCTTGGCCTCGGCCGCGTGCTTGGACATGGTGCAGATCATGTACAGCCCGGCCGCCTTGGCCGCCACGGGGATGGTTTCCGGGCTGGGACGCTTCCACTTGGCGATGTCAATCTTGGCGCCCTGCCATTTCGCGTCGCCGTAATAGCTGCCCCATTCCCAGCCCGACACCGCCATCCGCACCGGGTTGTTGCGCGCGGAAACCCCCATGTCCGTCCCGGCGCCGCGGAAGGCCAGAACCCGCACATAGGCATCCTTGCCGGTGAAACCATTCGCCTCGAGGAACTCCTGCTTGGCGGCCTCGATCTGGTCGACGCCATAGGGGATCTCCATGTCCAGCAGCTCGCCGGACTTGCGCAGCCGCTCGGAATGCTCGCGCGACTTGAAGATCTTGCCGCCGTAGCAGCGTTCGCCCTCGAACACGGCGCTGGCATAATGCAGGGCGTGGGTAAGGATATGGACGCGCGCGTCACGCCACTCGATCAGCTCGCCATCCATCCAGATCCGGCCGTCGCGGTCTTCGTAGCTGCCTGCCATGATGGTTTTCGGACCCCCGTTTTTCCGATTGTTTCGCACAACCCCGGCCCACAGGCAAAAAGTTGCGCCTTGGACAGCGCTAGAGATTGTTTCTTGGAAAGTCAACATCACTGTCCTATCCTTGGCGCGACAGCAGAGGGAAAATCCATGCACCACCAGGGTTCGCCTGACGACCACGCCCCGGCCGCCACCGCGGACCCGGACGCCCATCCCGTTGCCGCCCCCAGCGACGAGCAGGTCCGGCGCGGGATCGAGGCGATGTATTTCGCCTATCGCGCCTTCACCTCGGACCCCGACCTGATCCTGGACCAGATCGGCTACGGCCGCGCCCACCACCGCACCCTGCATTTCATCAACCGGGAGCCGGGGCTGACGGTGACGGCGCTGCTGGCGGTGCTGGGGGTGACCAAGCAGTCGCTGAACCGGGTGCTGCGGGCGCTGATCGAGGACGGGCTGGTCGACAGCCGCGTCGGCAGCCGCGACCGGCGCGAGCGCCAGCTGTGCCTGACCGACAAGGGCGCGGCGCTGGAACGCCGCCTGTCGCAGGCGCAGCGCGCCCGGGTCCGCGCCGCCTATCATGCCGCCGGGCCGCAGGCGGTCGAGGGGTTCCGGCTGGTGCTCGAGGCGATGATGGACGCCGAGATGCTGGCGCGGTTCCACGCCCTGTCCGAACCCGCCCCCGACCAGCATCGCACGGCCGAAACCGACCCCGTGCCCGCGTCGGAACGCCGCACCGAGGCCGCCGAATGAACCAGCCCTCCGACGCGGCGGCCGGGGCCGCCCCCGCCCACCCCGAGGCCCATCTGCTGATCGTGGACGACGACGAGCGCATCCGCTCGCTTCTGCGCCGGTTTCTGGTGCGCCACGGCTATTTCGTCACCGCCGCCCGCGACGCCGCACAGGCCCGCCGGCTGCTGGCGGGGCTCGAATTCGACCTGATCGTGCTGGACGTGATGATGCCGGGCGAGGACGGGCTGGAGCTGACCCGCGCCCTGCGCCGGCAGGGCGACACCCCGATCCTGCTGCTGACCGCGCGCGGCGACACCGACGACCGCATCACCGGGCTGGAATCGGGGGCCGACGACTATCTGGCCAAGCCCTTCGAGCCGCGCGAGCTGCTGCTGCGGATCGCCGCGATCCTGCGGCGGATGCCCTCGGTTACCAGCCAGGGGCCCAAGTTCCTGTCGCTGGGCCCGCTACGCTACGACAGCGCCAAGGGGGAATTGTGGCAGGGCGACGCCCCGGTGCGTCTGACCGGCACCGAACAGGCGCTGATGCGCCGGCTGGCCCAGACCCCGCGCGAGGCCGTGGACCGCCCCACCCTGATCGAGGAGCTGGGCCGCGACCCCGACGAGGTGGGCGAGAACTCGGAACGCGCCATCGACGTGCAGATCACCCGCCTGCGCCGCAAGATCGAGCCGGACCCGCGCGAGCCGCGTTACCTGCAGACGGTGCGGGGCGCGGGATACATGTTGGTTCCCGACTGAGCCGGGGCGATCCGTCGCCGCCGGGGCGGGGGTTTTCTACCCGCCGCAGCCCCGGAGGTTATTTCATAAGGAAGAAATTACCAACAAACCTGCACAAGAGCCCCCCAGACAGGCGACTCGCAAGCTCATGCGACTGGACACAAAGTCCCCATATAGGTACATAATGGATCCCAATAAGGGCAGAGCACAAGACATAGAAAGACCCGCCAATGAGCGCTGACGACAGTGACAAAGTGAAAGAGGCGATGCACCGTCTTTTCTGGGTGGTGGAGGAAGTTCGTCGACAATATCCCCGCATGGAATTGGGGCAACTGGCGATCTTACTTAGCGTCCTTGCCGAGCCCGGAATGTGGGCCAGGGACCTCACCGGAAAGGTCAAGCTTAAGAAGTCGGCTCTCTCTCGGAACGTGAAAGCCCTCTCCAATCTCTCCTACCTGATGGATGAAGAGGGCAACCGTCGCGAGGGACTCGACCTGATCACGCAAATACCGGATGCCCTCGACCAGAGGGCATACCTGTTAACCCCGACGGAGAAAGGGCGCGACCTGGCTGAACGGCTGGCCGCACTGATGAGATAAAAGTAACATGAAGCCGGCGAGGAAGAGAGGAGCGTGCTGGCAAGCCGATGTGGGCACTCAGACGGAGACGCCATCGCCTACCGGAGACGCGGCCCCTAGTCCAGCAGCCCGGCCAGATACCTTCCATATTCATTCTTGCCGAACATCCTGGCGCGGGCGCGCAGGTCGTCGTCGCTGATCCAGCCTTGCAGATGGGCGATCTCGTCGGGGCAGCCGGACTGCATGCCCTGACGCTGTTCCAGCGTGCGCACGAAATTGCCCGCATCCAGCAGGCTGGCGTGGGTGCCGGTGTCGAGCCAGGCATAGCCGCGGCCCATCCTTTCCACGGTCAGCCGGCCCTCGTGCAGATAGGTTTCCAGCAGGGTGGTGATTTCCAGCTCGCCGCGGGCCGAGGGCTGCACCTGGCGCGCGCGGCGCGGCGCGTCGGCGTCGAGGAAATAGAGCCCGGTCACCGCGTAGTTCGAGGGCGGCTGCGCGGGTTTCTCGATGATCTGCACCGCCCGGTCTCGCGCGTCGAAGGCGACCACGCCGTAGCGTTCGGGGTCGGCGACGTGATAGCCGAACACCGTCGCATCCGCCCGCGCATCGGCCGCCGCCAGCAGTTGCGTCAACCCGTGGCCGTAGAAGATGTTGTCGCCCAGCACCATGGCCGAGGGCGCGCCGGCCAGGAACTCCTCGGCCAGGATATAGGCCTGCGCCAGCCCCTCGGGGCGGGGCTGGACCAGATACTCCAGCCGCAGCCCCCATTGGCTGCCGTCGCCCAGCAAGCGCTGGAACTGGGTCTGGTCGTCCGGCGTGGTGATGATCGCGATCTCGCGGATGCCGGTCAGCATCAGCACCGACAGCGGGTAGTAGATCATCGGCTTGTCGTAGATCGGCAGCAGCTGTTTCGACACCCCCATGGTGATCGGATAAAGCCGCGTCCCCGAGCCGCCCGCCAGGATGATGCCCTTGCGCCCGGATGTGGTGGTGGTCATGCGTTCAGCTCCGTGATCACGCGGTCGAGGCCCTTGCGCCAGTCGGGGCGCGCGATGCCGAAGTCGCGCGCGATCGCCGTGCAGTCCAGCCGCGAGTTCAGCGGCCGCCGCGCCGGCGTCGGGTATGCGCTGGTCGGGATGTCCTGAACCTCGGGGGCCAGCCCCGAGCGGGCGAAGATCTCGCGCGCGAAGCCCGCCCAGCTGACGTCGGGGGCGCCGGCGAAATGGTAGATGCCGCCCAGCGACGGGTCGGCGCGCATCGCCTGCGCCATGGTCAGCAGCGCGGCGGCGATGTCCGCGGCCGGGGTGGGGCCGCCGATCTGGTCGGCGACGATGGTCAGCCGGTCGCGCTCGGCTCCCAGCCGCCGCATGGTGCGCACGAAATTATTGCCATGCGCGGAAAACACCCAGCTGGTGCGCAGCACCGCCCATTGTCCGCCGGCGGCGGCAATGGCGCGCTCACCCTCCAGCTTGGTCTGCCCGTAGACCCCCAGCGGGCCGGTCGGGGCATCCTCGGCGCGCGGGGCCTCGCCCGCGCCGTCGAAGACGTAATCGGTCGAGACATGCAGGAACGGGATCCCCAGCCCGGCGCAGGCTGCGGCCATGGCGCCGGGGGCCTCGGCATTGACCAGACGCGCGGTGACGGCGTCGCTTTCGGCGCGGTCGACGGCGGTATAGGCGGCGGCGTTGACGACGGCGGCAGGGGCTGCGTCGCGGATCAGCGCCGCGCAGGCGTCGGGGCGGGTCAGGTCGGCCTCGTCGCGGCCGGCCAGCCGGGCGGTGGGGACCAGCCGCGCCAGCTCCGTCGCCACCTGCCCGGTGCGGCCAAAGATCAGCAGCCCATTCATGCCGCCCCCGCCGTCCTGCGGTCCAGTTCTTCGGCCATCGCCTGCAGCAGCCAGCCCGAGGTCGGCTGCCCCGCGCAACCCGCCTGCAGCTGCGCCAGCGCCGTGGCCAGCCTGTCAGCCGCGCCCGGGATGGCGCCGCCCTGCTGGCGCGCCAGCTCGCGCAGCGTGTCGTTGCTGGTGTCCAGCGTCTGCTGCATCAGGGCCAGCAGCGCGTCGCGCGGCCCGCCCGCCTCGCCCAGGGCGTTGATCGCCAGCACCACCGGCACCACCGAATCGGCGATGGATTCGTGGCGGCGCGCCGGGATGGTGGCGCGGGCCGGATCGACCTCGAGCGCGCGGGCCAGCTTCGGCATCCAGTCGTCCAGCGAGGACAGCTCGATCAGGTCGCGCGCCCCGAAGCCTGCAACCAGATCGCGCCGCAGCGCCTTGAGATCGGTCAGCTTCTGCACCCGCGGCCGGGCGGCGAAATCGGCCATGTCGATGCTCAGCGCGAAATCCATCCCCGGCTCGGGGCGGTTGATCATGCATTGCTTCCACATGGAACGCTGCCAGCCCGACAGGTCGCGGGTCATCAGGATCAGGCGCACGTCCCAGCCCGCGGTCGCCTGCCGGAACCACTCCAGCCGCTCTTGCGGGAAATCGTGGAAATGCAGGGTCAGCCCCTCGGCCGAGATCAGCACGTCGCCGCCCGCGCCCGCCAGCACCTCGGGCAGGCGTTGGTCCGGGCCGCCCAGCAACGCCTCGACCAGCCAGCGGTGCCGCCCGGCCATCAGCCCGCAGTCGTCCACCTCGGGCCAGACCAGCCCCTGCGCCGCCATCAGCTTGCGGTTGGTCGCGGCCCAGTCCTGCAGCGCCGAGGATCCGCAATGCGGCAGCCCCACATGCAAAAACAGCGAACGCCGCCCCGCCATCACGCCGCCCCCGGGGCGCCAAGGGGCTTCTTTCTGGCCCAAATACCCATGCGGCCCCGCATCTCAGCCCGTCCCCAGCCGCTGGCCGACGCCCTCGCGGTCCAGCAGCGGCTGCCACCAGGAAACATTTTCCAGATACCAGGCCACGGTGCGGCGCAGCCCTTCCTCGACCGTGACCGAGGGGCGCCAGCCCAGCTCGCCGCGGATGCGGGTCGGGTCGATGGCATAGCGGCGGTCGTGGCCGGGGCGGTCGGCGACAAAGCGGATCAGCCGCTCATGAGGCGCCGCTTGCGGGCGCCGCGCGTCCAGATGCGCGCAAATCATCCGCACCAGATCGATGTTGGTGGCCTCGTTCTCGCCGCCGATATTGTAGCTGCGCCCGACCGCGCCCCGTTCCAGGCACAGCAGCAGCGCATCGGCGTGATCCTCGACATAAAGCCAGTCGCGCACATTGCCGCCGTCGCCATAGACCGGGATCTCGCGCCCGTGCAGCGCATTCAGGATCACCACCGGCACCAGCTTTTCCGGGAAATGATAGGGTCCGTAGTTGTTCGAGCAATTGGTCAGCACCACCGGCAGCCCGTAGGTCTCAAACCACGCCCGCACCAGATGGTCGCTGGCGGCCTTGCTGGCCGAATAGGGGCTGCGCGGGTCATAGGGCGTGGTTTCGGTGAACTGCCCGGTCGGGCCAAGGCTGCCGAACACCTCGTCGGTCGAGATATGGTGGAAGCGGAACCCCTCGGGCCGGCCCTCGCGCAGCCAGTATCCCCGCGCCGCCTCCAGCAGGTTGTAGGTGCCGGTGATGTTGGTCTCGATGAAGGCGCCGGGCCCGTCGATGGAACGGTCCACATGGCTTTCCGCCGCCAGATGCATCACCGCATCGGGGCGATGGGTGGCCAGGATGCGGTCCAGCGCCGCGCGGTCGCGGATATCGGCGTGCTCGAAGGCGTAAAGCGGACTCTCCGCCACGCTGGCCACGTTCTCCAGGTTGGCCGCATAGGTCAGCGCGTCCAGGTTCACCACCTGATGCCCGCGGGCCACCGCCAGCCGCACCACCGCCGAGCCGATGAACCCCGCGCCCCCGGTCACCAGAATCTTCATGGCGTCCCCTCGAACGGCGACTGCCAACCCACAAACGCCGGCGCCGCCGCGTCCTTGTCGGACAGCACCGGCGCCTCGACGCCCCAGTCGATCCCCAGCGAATCCCAGCGCACCGCCCCGTCCAAGCCCGCGTCATAATGGGCGGTGCATTTATAGACGATCTCGGTGTCGTCCTCGCGGGTGACGAACCCGTGCAGGAACCCCGGCGGGATCCATAGCTGCCGCCCGTTCTCGAAGCTCAGCTCGACCCCGACCCAGCGCCCGTAATGGGCCGAGCCGCGCCGCGCATCCACCGCCACGTCGTAAAGCCGCCCGCGCCCGCAGCGCACCAGCTTGCCCTGCGCATGCGGCGGCGCCTGGTAATGCAGCCCCCGCAACGTGCCCGCCCGTGCCGACAGCGAATGGTTGTCCTGCACGAACTCGGGCAGATGCACCCCCGCCTGTTCCAGCGTCCGCCGGTTCCAGCTTTCCGAAAAAAATCCGCGGTGATCCCCGAACCGCGCCGGCGTCAGCACCAGCACCCCCGGCAGACCGCTTTCCTCGATACGCATCTCGCACCTCTGCTCTCCACGGCGACTTGCCATTTCTCGCGCCAAAGTGAAAGCCATGCGCGCGCTGATGCAGAAAAGGACCGCCGCCATGCGAATCGTCTCTGGCCGCCTGCGCGGGCTCAAGCTGGCGGATGTGGGCGCGGGCGACCCGGGGGCGCATCTGCGCCCGACCTCGGACCGGGTGCGCGAATCCATGTTCAACCTGATCCAGAACAGCCACGGCTTCGGGTTCGAGGGCGTGCGCGTGCTCGACCTGTTCGCCGGAACCGGGGCGCTGGGGCTCGAGGCGCTGTCGCGCGGCGCCGCCCGCGTGGCCTTCGTGGACGAGGGCGCCGCCGCCCGCGCCCTGCTGCGCGAGAATGTCGAAAAAGCCCGCGCCATGGGCGCCACCGACATCTGGCGCCGCGACGCGACGAAGCTGGGCCCGAACCGCGGCGCGGGCTACGTCCTGATCTTCCTCGACCCCCCCTATGGCCAGCGGCTGGGCGAGGCCGCGCTGGCCTCGGCGCTCGCCGGCAACTGGCTTGCCCCCGGGGCGCTGGTGGTGTGGGAGGAAGACACCGCCCCCCTGCCCCCGCCCGGCCTGACCCAGATCGACCAGCGCCGCTACGGCGACACGCTGGTCACGCTGCTGCGCGCGCCCTGATCCGGGCGCCCCTCTTCTTCATCACCCAAATATCCTGGGGTCCGGGGCAGAGCCCCGGTCGAGCCGGTCTCAGACTTTCGGGCGGAACGCCACGATCTTCGCCGGGTCCGTCTCGATCCGCGCCGCGCCGATCAGGTCCAGGCAATAGGGCACCGCCGCGAATACCGCGTTCAGGCAGGTGGCGATGGCGGCGGGCTTGCCGGGCAGCAGGATCATCAGGCAGGCGTCGCGGATGCCGGCGGCCTGGCGCGACAGGATCGCGGTCGGCACGCCCTCGGCCAGGCTGGCGCGGCGCATCTCCTCGCCGAAGCCGGCCAGCTCCTTCTCGATCACATCGGCCAGCGCCTCGGGGGTCTCGTCGCGCGGCGCGGGGCCGGTGCCGCCCGAGATCAGGATCAGGTCCGCGCCTTCGCCATCGGCAAGCTTGCGCAGGGTCGCGGCCACGCCCTCGCGCCCGTCGGGGATGACATGGCGGGTGACCTGCATGTCCGAGATCACCACCTCGCGCAGCCAGGCCTCGGCGGCAGGGCCGCTGCGGTCCTCGTATTCGCCGCGGCTGGCGCGGTCGGATACGGTGACGACGGCGATGCGGGCGGTCTGGCGCTGGGTCATGGCGGACTCCTGAAACGATTGCAGCCGTATACTGCCTGCAATGGCGCCGGATGGGAACGGCCGCAGCCCCTTCGCCCACACCCCGCGCGGCCATGCCGCAAGCCGCCCGGCGTTGCGGCGTTGCCCCGGGCGGCCGATCGTGGCATTGATGCGCCTGAACCGACAGCCGGATTTTGCCCCTATGACCGATTTCCAGGATCGCCGCACGATGATGGTGGACACGCAGGTCCGCCCCAACGACGTGACGAAATACAACGTCATCGCCGCCATGCTCGAGATCCCGCGCGAGGATTTCGTCCCCGAATCCCGCCGCGACGTCGCCTATGTCGGCGAGAATATCGAACTGGGCCACGGCCGCGTGCTGCTTGAGCCGCGCACCCTGGCAAAGATGATCGACACGCTGGACGTGCAGCCCGACGAGCTGGTGCTCGATGTCGGCACCGGCCTGGGCTATTCCGCCGCGGTGCTGGGGCGGCTGGCGCAGGCCGTCGTCGCGGTCGAGGAAAACGTCGATCTCGCCGCCGCCGCCACCCGCAGCCTGGCCGCCGCCGGCGCCGACAACGTGGCGGTGGTGCAGGGGCCGCTGGCCCAGGGCCACGCCGCGCAGGCGCCCTATGACGCGATCCTGATCGGCGGCGGCATCGAGGTGTTTCCCGACGCCTTCACCGAGCAGCTGGCCGAGGGCGGCCGCATCATCGCCCTGTTCCGCGACGGCGCGCTAGGGGTGGCGCGGCTGGGGATCAAGCTCGACGGGGTAATCAACTGGCGCTTCGCCTTCAACGCGGTCGCCCCGGTGCTGCCCGGCTTCGCGCGCCGCCCGGGGTTCACCCTATGATCCGCCGTCGCCTTGCCGCAGCCGCGCTGGTTCTGGGGACGCTGCTGTCCTCGCCCGCGGCCTGGGCCGAATCGCTGGCGGACACGCTGGTCGGCGCCTATCGCCACTCGGCGCTGATCGAGCAGAACCGCGCCGTGCTGCGCGCCGCGGACGAGGATGTGGCGGCCGCCATGGCCTCGCTGCGGCCGGTGGTGCAATGGGCGGCGGCGCATAATTTCCAGCAGGTCGACGGGGCCGAGGGCGTGTCCTCCTCGCTCGAGATCGCGGCGCAGATGACGCTGTTCGACTGGGGCCGCAACCAGCTGGCCATCGACATCGCCAAGGAACAGGTGCTGGCCACCCGCGAATCGCTGGTCGCCGTGGAACAGGACGTGCTGCTGGGCGCAGTGCGGGCGTTCCTGGACGTGCGCAGCGCCGAACAGCAGGTGGCGCTGCAGGAAAACTCGGTCACCGTGCTGACCCGTGAACGCCAGGCCGCGCAGGACCGTTTCGACGTGGGCGAGATCACCTCGACCGACGTGGCGCTGGCCGAGGCGCAGCTGGCCGCAAGCCGTGCCGCCCGCGCCGCGGCGCAGGGGCAGCTGGAGATCGCCCGCGAAAGCTATCGCGCCGCGGTGGGACGGGCGCCCGGGCGGCTTGACCCGCCGCCGCCGCTGCCGAAACGCCCCGCCTCGCTCGAAGCGGCGCAGGGCACCGCGCGCGGCAGCCACCCGGCGATCCGCCAGTCCAAGCGCACCGTCGCCGCCGCCGAGCTGGGCGTCGCCGCCGCCGCGGCCGAGCGCAGCCCGACCATCACCGGCAGCGTTTCGCTGGGCACCACCCGCAGTTCGAGCGATAGCACCGCTATTACCGGCGCAAGTCGGATTACACGGGACCCCTCGACCCTCAGTGCCGGCATCCAGGCCAACCAGACGCTGTATTCCGGCGGCCGCCTGCCCGCGGTCCATCGCCGCGCCATGGCGCAGCGCGATTCGGCGCGCTCGGCGCTGCTGAACATCTCGCGCCAGGTCGACGAATCGGTGGCGGTGGCCTGGGCCAACATCGACGTGGCCCGCGCCCAGATCGGCGCCATCGACGAACAGATCTCGGCCGCGCAACAGGCGTATGAGGGCGTGCGCGAGGAAGCGATGCTGGGCGCGCGCACCACGCTGGACGTGCTGGACGCGGAACAGAACCTGCTCCAGGCACGGGCCGATAAAATTACTGCAGAAGCCAACCTGCAGTTAGCACATTATCAACTCTTGGCCTCTATGGGTTTGCTGACGGTAGAACACCTGAAGCTGGGGATTCCGACCTATGACCCATCGGCCTATTACAACGCGGTGCGCAACGCGCCCTATACCAGCACCCAGGGCGAGAACCTCGACCGCGTGCTGCGTGCGATCGGCAAGCAGCCGCGGAACTGATCGCCCCGTTGCCGGGGGCGTGCGATGAGCGCGCCCCTGCACATAGAAAGCCCCCAGGGGGCTGACAACGGCGACGTGCTCGCCTCGATCCGGCGGCTGATTTCCAGCACCGATGCGGCCGCGCCGCCCCTCGCGCCGCAGGGCGCGGCCGTTGGCAGCACCTCACCCAACATGCCGTTGCGGCTGCGGCCGGATGCGCTGGTGGCAACCAGTGACATGGGCGCGCAATCCGAACCCCTTGCCCACCCTGCGCCGCCCGGCTGCCTTGCCGATCCGGCCCTGCTGCCCCCCGGCCAAGCCGATTCAGCGCCGCGGTCCCCCGGACGCGCCGAGCAGCCGGAGGCGCTGGAGGCAGCTGGCGTTATGGGCGAGCCGCCCGAGCCCCCTGCCAACCCTGCGCCGCCCCGCAGCCTTGCCGATCAGGCTCTGCCGTCCCCCAACCGTGCTGATTCGGCGCCGCTGCCCCGGAACCTGGCCGAGGACGCCCAAGCGCCGCGCATCTCCCCTCCACCGATGGTCCCGACTGCTGCCGCCCCGATCCCGGCCGCCCGGTCCGAACTCCAATCCGATGACGAAGGAACCGACATGCACGCCCTGCACTCCGCCGCTGCCCCGCATTTCTACCTCGACGCAACCGCCGAGCCGGCAGCGGCCGAGGCCACCCCGCAGTTGCACATCCCCGCGCCGGCCAGCACCACCCCCAGCTCCGCGCCCGCCGACAACCCCCTGCGCGCGCTCCTGCGCGGGGCGGTGCGCGACGAACTGGAACGCGAGATGCGCCACCGGCTGGAAACCGACCTGCGGCAACTGATCCGCACCGAGCTTTCCGCCGCCCTGACCGAGGCCCTGATCCGCCCCGCAGCCGCCTGAGCGGAAGGCGCGGCACTGTGCCGTCAGGGTTCCTTATTGGGGGCACGCATTCGGCAAGCCAAATGTGTTGTCTGCGAGGAAAAGGGCGCCGCAGGGCGAGAACACCAGAGCCTCCCGCCCTTCTCACACCGCGCGCAAGCCCCGGCACCGGATGGCTGCAGATTACAGATACCCCTCCGGGTCCACGCTGTCGAAGCCCTTGCGGACCTCGAAATGCAGCACGCCGCTGCTGCGGGCGGCGCCGATGCTTTGGCCGCGGGACACGCTGTCGCCCTTGTTGACCGACAGCTTGTCGACGCCGGCGTAGACGGTCATCAGCCCGTCGTCGTGGCGCACCACCACGATCGGCACGCCGTCGGTGTCGCGGGTCACCGCCGCGACGGTGCCGCCGCTCGCCGCCTTGACGGGGGAGCCGGGGGCGGCGGCGATGTCGATGCCCTCGTTCGTGCCCTTCTTGTAGGTGCGGATGATCGAGCCGCTGGCCGGCATCGCGAACCTGCCGCTGCCCGAGGCCGCGGTGCGGGTTTGGCCCAGGTCGGGAGCGGCCGTCGCCGGCGCGGCGGTGGCCGGGCGGGTTTGTTCGTTCGGCAGCGGCTGGGTCGAGGAGGGCGGCTGCGGCGTGGCCGAGCCGACGCCGGGGGCCGCCACCACCGCGCGCCCGGCCGCGCCCGTCGCCGGGATCGCCAATCGCTGGCCGGCGCGGACGGTCATCGTCTCGGGCAGGCCATTGGCGCGGGCAAGGTCCTGCACGGTGATCCCGTAGCGCCGCGCGATCGACCAGGGGGTTTCGCCCGCGACCACGGTGTGGACGGCGGCGGCCTGCTGCCCTGCGGCGGCCCCGGGCGCCTTCACCCCCTGCCCCGCAAACGGGTCGGTGACCTGCTGGGTCGCCGCGCCGCCGGCCGCGCCCCCGAAGATCCCGCCCGAGGGCCAGCGCAGCACCGGCATCTGAAAGCTGCCGAGCCCCGGGATCACCGCCTGGGTCCCGGCCGCGGCGCCCGGCTGCGCCGGGGCGGCGGTGCCGGGCATCGTCCCCGGCGCGGCGCAGCCCGCCAGCGCCAGCACCAGCGCACAGCCCAGGCCCCGGACCGCGCCCGGCACCGGCCTGCAGCCAGGCGCCGCCCCTGCCGCAAGCCCCGCGCGATCCCGCATAAGCGCCGCAACCGAATTGCTCATCTGCCCGTCCTCATCCGTCATTGCGCCGGGGGTCATGTCTGTCCCAACCCCTCGACCAGCGGCACGAACCGCACCTGCCGCATCTCGTCATAGGCGAAGCCCGTCTCGGTCCGCGTCACGCGGATCAGCGTCTGCACCGCGTCCGACTGTCCGACCGGCACCACCATGATACCGCCGACCTTCAGTTGCGACAACAGCGGCCCCGGCGGGTCTTCGGCCGCCGCGGTCACCATGATGCGATCAAAGGGCGCCTGTTCCGGCAGCCCGAACGAGCCGTCGGCCACCCGCGCGGTGATGTTGGTCAGCCCCTGGGCGCGGAAAACCGCCTCGGCCTCGGTCACCAGCCGGCGATGGCGGTCCACGGTCAGCACGCGGCGGCACAGCACCGACAGCACCGCCGCCTGATAGCCGGACCCCGTGCCGATTTCCAGCACCGTGTCCCGCGGCCCCGGGCTCAGCGCCTGCGTCATCAGCCCCACGACCGAAGGCTGGCTGATCGTCTGCCCGCAGGCGATGGGCAGGGGGGTGTCCTCGTAGGCGCGATCCTCGAAATGGCCGCGGACAAAGGCGCCACGGTCGATCCGCTCCATCGCGGCCAGAACCCGCGGGTCGGTCACCCCGCGCGAGCGCAGCGCGAACAGGAACCGCATCTGCCGCTCGGCCTGGTCCCCGGCGTCGTCGTCGAATGCCCCGCCGTGATCGTCGTCTGGACCGGGGACCATGGCTCAGACCTCGCCCAGCACCGCGGCCAACCGGCCGGTGGTGGCCATGCAGGTCAGGTCCGGCCGCATCGGGGTCACCGCGACGTGGTTGGCCAGCAGCGCCTCGACATCGCTGCCCGGTGCGGCGGCGGCGGTCTGCCCGCCGCCCGCGATCCACAGGAAGCGGCGGCCGTTCGGCGCCACCTGCGCCTGCACCCCGAAGCGCACATCTACCCGCCGTCCCTGCGGCGCGGCGCGGATGCCCTGCACCTCGGAGGCCGCGCAGGGCGGGAAATTCACGTTGTAGAACAGCGGGTATTCGTCGGATTCGCCCCAGTCGGCGTGGTCGAGCAGCGCCCGGATCACCCGCGCCCCGTGGCGGCGGGCGCATTCGAACGGGTCGTCCAGCCGCGCGGTGCCCGGCCCCAGATACTGCGACAGCGCGACGGCGCGCACGCCCTGCAGCGCGCCCTCCATCGCGCCGCCGACGGTGCCGGAATACATCGCATTCTCGCCGGCGTTGTTGCCGCGGTTCACCCCCGACAGCACCAGGTCCGGGCGCCGGTCCAGCATGATGTCGCCCAGGCCCGCCAGCACGCAATCGGCGGGGCTGCCCTCGGCCGCCCAGCGGCGCGGGCCCAGCTGGGCGATCAGCGTCGGGTGGGCATAGCTGATGCAATGGCCGACGCCCGATTGCTCGAACGCCGGGGCGACGGTCCAGACCTCGCCCATCGGGCCGGCGACCTCGGCCGCGATCTCGGCCAGCGCGTCCAGCCCCGGCGCGTTGATGCCGTCGTCGTTGGTGATCAGTATCCGCATCCTGTCTTCCTGCCTGCGGCGCGGCCCTTGCGCGATGCCCCCGCCCTGCCCGATCCGACCGTTCCCTTTGCCTGTCCTGATTTGCCCTGCCAGCGCCCCGCGTGCAAGACGCAGAGAAAAGCGCCGAATCGGGGTTTGACGCCCCCGGCGCGGGATAGCAGGATGGGGAAAACCCGGGCAGCCATGCAGATCTATCTTCCCATTGCCGAGGTGTCGGTGAACGCGCTGACCCTCATCGGGCTCGGCGGCATCGTCGGGCTGATGAGCGGCCTGTTCGGCGTAGGCGGCGGGTTCCTGATCACGCCGCTGCTGTTCTTCATCGGCATCCCGCCCGCGATCGCGGTGGCGACCGGGGCGAACCAGGTGGTGGCCTCGTCGGTGACCGGGGTGCTGGCGCATCTGCGGCGCAAGTCGGTCGACATCCGCATGGGGGTGGTGCTGCTGATCGGGGGGATCGTCGGCTCGACCCTGGGCGTCGGGGTGTTCACGCTGCTGCAGCGGGTAGGGCAGGTCGATCTGGTCGTGCAGCTCAGTTACGTGGTGTTCCTGGGCTTCATCGGGCTGACCATGCTGCGCGAAAGCCTGTCGGCGATGATCGCCGCACGCTCGTCCACCCCGCCGCGGCGGCGGCTGCACGAACACAGCTGGGTCCACCGCCTGCCGTGGAAGATGAAGTTCCGCGCCTCGGGCCTGTATATCAGCGTGCTGCCGCCGCTGCTGGTCGGCGTCGCGGTGGGGGTGCTGGCGGCGATCATGGGGGTCGGCGGCGGCTTCATCATGGTGCCGGCGATGATCTATCTGCTGGGGATGCCGACCAAGGTGGTGATCGGCACCTCGCTGTTCCAGATCGCGGCGGTCAGCGGCTACACCACGCTGATGCACGCGGTCAGCTCCAACACCGTGGACATCATGCTGGCGGTGCTGCTGATCATCGGCGGCGTGGTGGGGGCGCAGCTGGGCACGCAGCTGGGCGCGCGGCTCAAGGGCGAACAGCTGCGGGTGCTGCTGGCGCTGCTGGTGCTGGCGGTCTGCGCGCGCATCGCCTTTGACCTGGTGGTGCCGCCCGCGGACATCTATTCGATCGCCGCACGATGACGGGGGCGCGCCGCTTTCCGGCCGCTCTGGCCGCAGCCCTGGCCGTGGCGCTGGCCGTGGCGCTGGCGGTCCCGGCCGCCGCGCAGGAGCCCGCGCCGGCCCATCCCACGCAGCCGACCGGGATGATCGGCCCGCCCGTGCCGATGGAACGCGGCCCGGCCATCCCGCAGCCCCGCAGCGACAGCGACACCCCGCCGCCCGAGCAGATCGTCACCGGCCTGTCGCAGGACGAGGTGGACATCACCGCCAGCTTCACCGGTTCGGACATCCTCATCTACGGCGCGATCCGCCGCAATGCGCCGGTCGAGGACCCGACCTCTCCGGGCATCATCGTCACGCTCGAGGGGCCGTCGCAAAGCGTCACCGTGCGGCGCATGGGCCGGGTCGGGCCGATCTGGATGAACACCGCCACGCTGCGGGTCGGGGCCGCGCCCGATTTCTATGCGGTGTCCAGCTCGGCCCCGCTGGACCAGCTGCTCGACCCCGACGAGGATGTGCGCCACCGCATTTCCCCCGCACTGGCGATCCGGGCACTGGGGACCGTCGATGTCGAGGACGCCACCGCCTTTACCGAGGCGATGCTGCGCATCCGCACCGAATCGGGCCGCTACCGGGTGGACGAGGGCAGCGTGCAGCTGGTGGACGAGACCCTGTTCCGCGCCGATGTGGTGCTGCCCTCGAACCTGATCGAGGGCGATTACCGCGCCCGCATCTTCCTGGTGCGCGGCGGCAAGGTGGTCGACCGCAACACCGTGCCGATCCGGGTGGAAAAGGTGGGGATCGAGCGCTGGCTCTACCGGCTCTCGATCAGGCATTCCTTCTGGTACGGGCTGATGTCGCTGGGCATTGCCATCGCGGCGGGGGCGCTGGCCTCGGCGGCGTTCAGGGTGCTGCGCCGCGGATAGGCGATCACGGTCTTGTGCAAGACCAGCAGCGCCGGTTGCGACGTTGGGGGATGAGCAACCAAGCCACGAGGACCCCATGCCCCCGATCCGCACCACACTGCTGACCAGCGCCGCCGCGCTGCTGCTGGCCCTGCCCGCCGCCGCCCAGACCGCCCCGCAAGAGGGCAGCGACCACGGCGGGGATCACGCCGCCGCGGCCGCCCCCGCGACCCCGCCCGCCACCGCCGACCAGGCCTATGCGCAGGCGATGGCCAAGATGCACGCCGCGATGACGGTCGCCCCCACCGGCGATGCGGATGTCGATTTCGTCCGCGGCATGATCCCGCACCACCAGGGTGCCATCGACATGGCCCGCATCCAGCTCGAGTTCGGCCAGGACCCCGAGCTGCGCGCCATGTCCGAGGAAATCATCGCCGCGCAAGAGGACGAGATCGCCCGGATGCAGCAATGGCTGGAAGCGAACGCCCCCGACGCCGCCAATGCCGACGCCGCCAAGATGGAATCGCTGACCGCCAACCCGGCCACCGGCGCCCCGCCCGAGCAGGAATAGGCGCAGGCGCCCCTCGCACGGGGGCGCGCTCAGCCCCCGGCGCGGCGGGCGATCTCTGCGGCCGCGGCGGCAGCGCCGCCCGGCGAATGCGGCAGGCCGAGGGCCACCATCCCGGCTTCGATGGTGGCCAGCGTGCCCAGATGCGCCTGCGCGTTCAGATGCCCCATATGGGCGATGCGCAGCGCGGCGCCCGGCTCGGCCGCGCCCAGCCCCACGCCCAGCGTCAGCCCTGCGACCCGCTCGGTCCACTCTCGTAGCCGCGCGGCCCCGGACAGCGCCACTGCGGTCACCGAATGCGCCCGCGCCGTCCGCTCGGCCACCAGCGCCCGCGGCCCGGCGCCGCCCGCGCCCCAAGCCTCCAGCGCCGCCCAGGTCGCAGCGGCCAGCGCCTCGTGGCGCGCCCAAGCGGCCTCCAGCCCCTCTTCCTCCAGCAGCATCGCCAGCGCCTCGGCCATGCCGTAAAGATGCTGGACCGGGGGCGTGCCGCCCCAATGGCGCCACAGCTCGGCGGCCGCGGTCCGCGGCCGCCAGTCCCAATAGGGCGAGGCCGCACCCCGCCCCGCCGCCACCCGCTCGGAATACCAGACGAAAGCCATGCCGGGCGGCACCATCAGCCCCTTCTGGCTGGCCGAGATCAGCACGTCGACGCCCCAGTCGTCCATTCGCATCTCGTCGCAGCCCAGCGACGCGATCGCATCCACCACCAGCGCCGCCGGGTGGTCCGCCATCGCCGCGCGCAGCGCCGGGATGTCGGCGCGCACGGAGCTGGCGGTGTCCACCTGACAGACCAGCACCGCGCGAATCTCGCCCGCCCGGTCCGCCGCCAGCCGCTCGCGCAGGCGCTGCGGGTCGGGGGCAGCAAAGGGCGCGGATTCGAGCACCTCGACCTGCACGCCCAGCCCCGCCACCGCCTCGGCCCAGCCCTGCCCGAAATGACCCGAGGACAGCACCAGTGCCCGGTCACCCGGCGCCAGCAGGTTGACGGCCGCCGCCTCCCACGCCGCATGGCCGTTGCCGATATAGGCGGCCAGGTGCTGCCGCGTCCCCGCGAGCCGCCGCAGGTCCTGCATCAGGCGCAGGTTCAGCTCGACCAGCTCGCCGGGATAGATGTCGGGCGAGGGCCGGTGCATGGCGCGCAGCACCCGGTCCGGCACCGGCGAGGGGCCGGGAATGGCAAGCATGGGACGACCGGCAGTAAAGCTCATGGAACACCTTCGCAAGGACAAGCGCCCGCAGGGATAGCGCCCGCCCTAGGCACGGTCCATCCCCGCCGCCCCAGCGTCCCCGCGCCGGTTCGCCGTCACCGGCGCGCCTCGGTCGCTGTCACTACTGCCGGGCAGCCGCCGCCACGCCACGCCGGCCCTTTCGCCTTGCCCCAAATATCCCGGGGTGAGGCCCGCAACAGGCCGAGGGGCAGCGCCCCTCCCTTCCGCGCCGCGTGCCGCGGACTTGTCGCGCCTTGTGTCCCCGGCTATCCCCGCATGAACCGCAGGAGTGCCCGGATGCCGTCACGCGCCGACCGACAACGCGGCCTCTTCGGAAGGCTCTGGCAGGATTACCTGCGCCGCTACTGGCCCCGCATGGGCTTTGCCGCGGTGCTGATGGTGATCGAGGGCTCGACGCTGGCGCTGCTCAGCTGGATGCTGAAGCCGCTGTTCGACCGGGTATTCGTCGGCCGCGACGAAAGCGCGATGTGGTGGGTCGGGGGCGTGATCCTGTCACTGTTCCTGGTCCGCGCCACCACCTATGTGATCACACGCGCGATCCTGACCTCGGTCCAGCAGGGCGTGGCGACGCGGATGCAGACCGACCTGCTGCGCCACCTGCTGACGCTGGACGGGGCGTTCTTCCAGACCAACCCGCCCGGCGCGCTGATCGAGCGGGTCCAGGGCGACACCCAGGCCGTGCAGGGGATCTGGACCACCTTCATCACCGGGGCGGCACGGGATGCGATCTCGCTGGTGGCGCTGTTCGGGGTGGCGATCGCAACCGACCCGTGGTGGACCGCCGCCGCGCTGGTGGGCGCGCCGCTGCTGATCCTGCCCACGGCGCTGGTGCAGCGCTACATCCGGCGCAAGACCCGGCAGACCCGCGCCGCCGCCTCGGTCCGCGCCACGAGGCTGGACGAGGTGCTGCACGGCATCCGCGCGGTGCGGCTCTATCAGATGGAGGACTATCAGACCGCGCGTTTTGCCCGGGTGGTCGGCGACATCCGCCGCGCCGAGACAAGGATGAGCGCGGTGAACGCGGTGGTCCCGGCACTGGTCGATATCGTCACCGGGCTGGGCTTTGTCGGTGTGCTGGCGCTGGGGGGCGCACAGGTCACCAGCGGCGAACGCAGCGTGGGCGATTTCATGTCGTTCTTTGCGGCGCTGTCGCTGGCGTTCCAGCCGCTGCGCCGGCTGGGCGGGCTCGCCGGCAGCTGGCAGACGGCGGCGGCCTCACTGGAACGGCTTTATGCGATCTTCGACATGCGGCCCACCATCGCCTCGGGGGAACGGCGCGAGCCGCCCCCCGACACCACCATCCGGCTCGAGGACGTGCATCTGTCCTATGACGGCCACCCGGTGCTGCGCGGGCTCAGCTTCACCGCGCTTGCCGGGGAAACCACGGCGGTGGTCGGGCCCTCGGGGGCGGGAAAATCCACCATCTTCAACCTGCTGACCCGGATGGTCGACGCCGATTCGGGCACGATCAGCATCGGCGGTGTGCCGGTGCAGGAATTCGACCTGGCCACGCTGCGCGACCAGTTCTCGACCGTCAGCCAGGATTCGGCGCTGTTCGACGAGACCCTGCGCGAAAACATGGTGCTGGGCACCAACGTGACCGACGCGCAGCTGCAGGCGGCAGTGCTGGCGGCGCATGTGACCGAGTTCGCAGACGGGCTGCCGCTGGGGCTGAACACCCCGGCCGGCCCGCGCGGCTCGTCGCTGTCGGGCGGGCAGCGCCAGCGCATCGCCATCGCCCGCGCGCTGCTGCGCAACGCCCCGGTGCTGCTCTTGGACGAGGCCACCAGCGCGCTGGACGTGGCCTCGGAACGGCTGGTCCAGCAGGCGCTGGACGAGCTCAGCATCGGCCGCACCACGCTGGTGATCGCGCACCGCCTGTCCACCATCCGCAACGCCGACCGCATCGTGGTGATCGAGTCCGGCCGGGTTGTGGAACAGGGCAGCCATGACCAGCTAATGGAACTGAACGGCACCTATGCCGCGCTTGTCCGGCTGCAATTCGGGGGGGAATGATGCGAAAGATCCTGCGGGTCGGCGGTAAGGACCGGGTCGAATTCCTGCAAGGGCTGGTCAGCAACGACGTCACCCGCGCGCCCTGCTGGGCGGCGCTGCTGACGCCGCAGGGCAAGTATCTGGCCGATTTCCTGATCGTGCCCGACGGCGACTCGCTGCTGCTGGACGTGGATGCGCAGCTGGCCGACGAGCTGATGCGGCGGCTGTCGATGTACCGGCTGCGCGCCGCGGTCGAGCTGTCGGAAACCCCGCTGCAGGTCGCGCGCGGCAACGGCCCTGCGCCCGCGGGCGCCATCCCCGACCCGCGGCATCCGGCGCTCGGCTGGCGGCTTTACGGCGACGAGGGCGGCGACGACGGCACCGACTGGGACGCGATCCGCGTGACCCACACCATCCCGGAAACGCTGGTCGAGCTGATCCCGAACGAGACCTATATCCTCGAGGCCGGGTTCGAGCGCCTGCACGGCGTCGATTTCCGCAAGGGCTGCTATGTCGGGCAAGAGGTCACCGCCCGGATGCGCCACAAGACCGAGCTGCGCAAGGGTCTGGTCGGGGTGGCGGTCGAGGGCGAGGCTCCGGTGGGCACGCCGATCCTGACCGAAAACGGGCGCGAGGCCGGGGTGCTTTACACCCAGTCCGGCGGCCGCGGCATCGCGCATCTGCGCTTCGATCGGATGGAAGGGCCGCTGACCGCCGGGGACGCGGCGATCGTCGCGACCGACAAGCCGGCATCCGCCGCTCCGTAGGGTGTGTGCTCTGCACGCACCGACCGCCGCTTGCGGTGCGTGGAAACCACGCACCCTACGGGCGCCATGGCCGGGGGTGTGAACCATGGACCCTGAGCCGCCCGAGCGTATCCGCCGCATCGTCCATATCGACATGGACGCGTTCTTCGCCAGCGTCGAGCAACGCGACAACCCCGAACTGCGCGGGCGGCCGGTGGCGGTGGGCGGATCGTCGGCGCGGGGCGTGGTGGCCGCCGCCAGCTACGAGGCGCGGCCCTATGGGGTGCGCTCGGCCATGCCCTCGGTGCGGGCGGCGCGGCTGTGCCCGGACCTCATCTTCGTCAAGCCGCGGTTCGAGGTCTACAAGGCGGTCAGCGCCCAGATCCGCGGCATCTTCGCCCGCTTCACCCCGCTGATCGAGCCGCTGTCGCTGGACGAGGCCTATCTGGACCTGACCGACCACCTGCAGGGCCGCAGCGCCACCGCCATCGCGCAGGACATCCGCGCGCTGATCCGGGCGGAAACCGGGCTGACCGCCTCGGCCGGGGTCAGCTACAACAAGTTCCTGGCCAAGCTGGCATCCGACCAGCGCAAGCCCGACGGGCTGTTCGTGATCCCGCCCGAAGCCGGCCCCGGCTATGTGCTGTCCTTGCCGGTGGGGCGGTTCCACGGCGTCGGCCCCGCCACCGCCGCGCGGATGGAACGCCACGGCATCCGCACCGGCGCCGATCTGCACCGCCAGAGCCTCGAGTTCCTGACCGCGCAATTCGGCAAGGCCGGGCGGCATTACTGGCACATCGCCCGCGGCATCGACCACCGCGAGGTCCGTCCCGATCGCGAGCGCAAGTCGATCGGCGCCGAAACCACGTTCGAGCACGACATCCACGACCTGCCCGCAGCACGGGCCGAGCTGGCGCCGCTGGCCGCCAAGGTCTGGCGCTATGCTGAGGCGCGCGCGCTTTCGGGGCGGACGGTAACGCTCAAGGCGAAATACGCCGATTTCCGCATCGTCACCCGCGCCCACAGCGCCGAGCGCCCGGTGGGTTCGGCGCCCGAGCTGCTGGGCCGGGCAGTCGCGATGCTGCCGCAGGTGCTGCCCGACCCGCGCGGGGTGCGGCTGCTGGGGATCACCCTGTCGGCGCTGTGCCCGCTGCCGGATGAGCCCGCGCCCGAACAGCTGGACCTGTTCGGCTGAGCTTGCGCCCGGCGCGGCAATCGGGTCATCTCGCGCCGTTATCACGAAAGGGCGGCCGATGCAGGGACGCGATCGCGGACTGGTCCTGCTGGTGCCAATCCTCTGGGGGCTGAACTTTCCCGCCACGGCACTGGCGTTGCAGCATTACCCGCCGGTGCTGGCGGCGGCGCTGCGCTTTCTGCTGATGCTGCCGGCGCTGCTGTTCGTGCCGTTCCCCAAGGTCAGGCTGCGCTGGCTGATCGGCACCGGGCTGGGGCTGGGGGTGCTGCAGTTCTCGTTCCTCTACGCGGGGATCGCGGCGGGGATGCCGGTGGGGCTGTCCTCGCTGGTGCTGCAGGCGTCGGCCCCGTTCACCATCCTGCTGGCGGTGCTGTTCCTGGGCGAGCGGATGACCCCGCGGCGCCTGACCGGCATCGGCATCGCGGTGCTGGGGCTGGCGATCATCGGCGCCAGCCGGGCACTGGCCGCGGCGTGGCTGCCGATGGCGCTGACGCTGCTGGCCGCCTTTGGCTGGGCGATCGGCAATGTCTCGGCCCGGCTGGCCCGCGCCCCCGATCCGCTGCAGCTGACCATGTGGATGGCGGTGGTGCCGCCGGTGCCGCTGCTGGCGCTGTCGCTGCTGATCGAGCGGCCGCTGATCGGCCCGGCGCTGGCCGGCGCCCTGCAGCCGCAAGCGATCCCCGCCAATCTGGGGCTGGCTTATATCGTCGTCTTCTCGACCGTGATCGGCTATGGGATCTGGAACGGGCTGATGGCCCGCTATCCCGCCAGCGAGGTCGCGCCGTGGTCGATGCTTGTCCCCATCGTCGGCATCGCCTCGTCCTGGGTGGCGCTCGGCGAAATTCCCCACCCGCTGGAACTTGCCGCCGGGCTGCTGGTTATCGGGGGCGTGATCCTCGCCAGCCGGGCACCCCGGCCGCGGATCGGCTGACCCGCCCGCGTTCTGCGACGGGTTTTAACCATTGCAGGGGTTGTCAAGCGGCCGCGGGGGATTATGTGGCATGGGACTGCATTGAAAATCGGGGGAAATACCGCGCTCCGTTCGGATTGCGTCAGGCGCATGGCCGCCTTGCGGCCAGAGGGATAACGAATCACCTGCCGGAACGGCTAAGGCTTCGCGACACCCTCATAGGGCAGAAGATGACGGGGTTGGGCGACCCCGGTTCCCTCGCACGGCGGGGGATATGGAAACAGGAAGACTTCGATGCGTGATTTCGTTGACGGCTCGGCATTCAACTTCGAACAGGGCCAGCGCGCCCGCAAGCTGTTCGCGGCGGTGGTGCTGGCGGCGCTGGACGATGCCATCGCCGACGACAAGAAATACGGCAACGGTGCCGAGCAGATCGCCCGCTGGGCGCGCTCGCGCGACGGGCGCGAGGTGCTGAGCTGCGCCGGGATCGACCCGAACGAGCGGGTGGTCAAGGGGCTGGTCGAGTTCGTGGCCAAGGGCGTGCGCACCTCGGTGGCGCTGTCGCGCGAGGAAAGCGAACGCCGCATGGCCGCCGAGAACGCCGAGGCCGCCTGATCGCACCCCGCCCATCCTCACGCAGAAAAGCCGTCCGCAGGGCGGCTTTTTTCATGCGGCTTCTGTCCCCTCCTCCAGGTCTTCGGACGGTTAAAAATATCCCGGGGCTTCCGAGCGTCCGGAAAACGGTCCTGTGGACCGTTTTCAGCGAGGAAGGCCACGGCAGTGGCCCGGGGCAGCGCCCCGGTCCGGCAGCCCTCACACGAACAACCGCAACACCAGCGGCGCCAGAATCGCCGTCAGCACCGCATTCAGCCCCATGCCGATCCCGGCGAATGCCCCCGCAGTCGGGTTGACCTGCAACGCCCGCGCCGTGCCGATGCCATGCGCGGCGGTGCCGACCGCCAGCCCGCGCGCCCGCCAGTCGCGCAGCCCCAGCGCGTCGAACAGCGGCGTCACCACCATGGCCCCGAAAATCCCGGTGATCAGCACCAGCGCCGCGGTCAGGGTGGGCAGCCCGCCCAGCCGCTCGGCGATGCCGATGGCGACCGGGGCAGTGGTGGATTTCGGCGCCAGAGAGGCCAGCACCTGCGGCCCCAGCCCGAACAGATGCGCGATCGCCAGCGCCGATCCCACCGCCACCAGCGACCCCGCCAGCAGCCCCGCGACGATCGGCAGCGCCGCCGCCCGCATCCGCGCCATATTGTCGTGCATCGGCAGCGCCAGGCACACCGTCGCCGGACCCAGCAGGAAATGCACGAACTGCGCGCCCTCGAAATAGGTGGCGTAATCGGTGCCGGTCACGGTCAGCAGCAGCCCCAGCACCAGCACCGCGATCAGCACCGGGTTGGCCCAGCTTTGCCGCCCCATCGCGCGGAACGCCGCGTCCCCCAGCGCATAGGCGCCCAGCGTCGCGGTCAGCCACAACAGCGGCCCTTGTGTGAGGTAGGCCCAGATCAGCGCCGGATCGGCGGTCATTCGCCGCCCTCCTGTCCGGTCCAGCGCGCGACCAGCGTGAAGGCCAGCGCCCCCGCCACCAGCGCCAGCACCGTCGAGCCGAAGATCGCCAGCAGCAGCGCCACGCCATCGTCGCGCAGCAGCGACAGATGCGCGATCACCCCCACCCCGGCGGGCACGAAGAACAGCGACAGATGCGCCAGTACCCCCTGCGCGGCGGTGCGCAGCCACTCGGCCAGCCCCGGCCGCAGCCGCATCGCCGCCAGCAGCAGCACCAGCCCCACCACCGGCCCCGGCAAGGGCAGGTCGAGCGTGCGGGACATCGCCTCGCCCGCCAGCTGGAACGCCAGGATCGTGAACAGCACCGGAACCATGGCCGCATCCTGCCGCGCCGGCGGGCGCGGCGGAACCCCTGTCGCCGAGGTTTTGCGCTGGCCGGAAACCGGCGATAACTTGTGGATAATCGCCGATCCGCTACCAGATGTTGCGGCGTTTCCTTGACTCGGGGCCGCTGCCCGCGCCAAAACGGATAAAACCGCCCCCGGGATCCGACCGTGCAGTTCGACCGCCTTCGCCTCAACGGCTTCAAGAGCTTCGTGGATCCGACCGAGCTGGTCATCCGCCGGGGCCTGACCGGCGTGGTCGGCCCGAATGGCTGCGGCAAGTCCAACCTGCTCGAGGCGCTGCGCTGGGTGATGGGCGAAAACCGCCCCACCGCCATGCGCGGCGAGGGGATGGAGGATGTGATCTTCGCCGGCACCACCCGCCGCCCCGCCCGCGCCCATGCCGAGGTCGGGCTGGCCATCGACAACAGCGCGCGGCTGGCGCCGGTGGGGTTCAACGACAGCGATTCGCTGGAAATCACCCGTCGCATCACCCGCGACGCCGGTTCCGCCTATCGCATCAACGGGCGCGAGGTGCGGGCGCGCGACGTGCAGATGCTGTTCGCGGATGCCTCGACCGGCTCGCAATCGCCGGCGCTGGTGCGGCAGGGCCAGATTTCCGAGCTGATCAACGCCAAGCCGAAATCCCGCCGCCGGGTGCTGGAAGAGGCCGCGGGCATCGGGGGGCTCTACCAGCGCCGGCACGAGGCCGAGCTGAAGCTGAACGGGGCCGAACAGAACCTGGCTCGCGTCGACGACACGCTGGACCAGCTGTCCACGCAGGCCGCGGCGCTGGCCCGGCAGGCCCGCACCGCCGCGCGCTACCGCGAGATCGGGACGGCGCTGCGGGCGGCGGAGAGCGCGCTGCTCTATCGCCGCTGGGCGGATGCGCGGGCCGCGCTGGAACAGGCGCAGGCCACGCTGGCCGCCGACGCCCGCGCCGCGCAGGCGGCCGAGGCCGGGGCACGGGACGCCACCGCCGCCCGCACCGCCGCCGAATCGGCGCTGCCGCCGCTGCGCGAGGAAGACGCCATCGCCGCCGCCATCCGCACCCGCGCGATGGCGGAAACCGAATCGCTGGACGACGCCGACGCCCGCGCCCGCGACGCCATCGCCACGCTGTCGGCGCGGCTGGCCCAGCTCGACCGCGACATCGAGCGCGAGGCGGCGCTGAACCGCGACGCGGGCGAGGTTCTGGCCCGGCTAAGCTGGGAACGGACCGAGCTTGAGAAAGCCCATACCGGCCACGACGACCGGCTGGCTGCGGCCGAGGCCACGGCGACCGAGGCCGCGCAAGCGCTGCGCCAGCTCGAATCGCGGCTGGGCGAGCTGACCGACGAATCCGCCCGCGCCGCCGCCCGCCACCAATCGGCCGAGCGGCTGGTGGTTGATCTGCGCGCCATGCGCGACCGCGCTGCCCGCGCGCAGGTCGAAGCGGCCGAGGCAGTGCAGCGCGCCGATGCCGCCGGGCAACAGGCAGCGGCGGCGCTGCAACAGGCGCAGGCGGCGCAGCAGGGCGCCGCCGACACCGCAGCCACGGCCGAGGCGCGGCTGGCCGCGACCGAGGCCGCCCGCGCCGCCGCAGCCGATGCCGAAACCGCCGCCCGCACCGCCCGCGCCACCGCCGAGGGCGAATCCGCCGCGCTGCAGGCCGAATGTGCGGCGCTGTCGCGGCTGGTCGCGCGCGGCCGGGCCGAGGGCGGGGCAGTGCTGGACGAGATAGCTGTCGCGCCGGGGTTCGAGGCCGCCCTGGGCGCTGCGCTCGGCGACGAGCTGCGTCTGCCCGCGGCCAACTCGGGCCCCGGCTGGCGCAGCCTGCCCGCGGCCGCGGGCGACCCCGCGCTGCCCGAAGGTGCCGCCCCCTTGGCCGCGCAGGTGCAGGCCCCGGCGGCGCTGGCCCGGCGGCTGGCGCAGATCGGCCTTGCCCCCGACGCCGCCACCGCCGCGCAGATGCAGCCGCGGCTGCGTCCCGGCCAGCGGCTGGTGACCGCCGCGGGCGACCTGTTTCGCTGGGATGGGCTAGTGCTGCCGGCGGGCGAGGCGGGTTCCGCGGCAGCGTTGCATCTGCAACAGGTCAACCGGCTCAAGGACGCCACCGCGCAGGCCGAGGCCGCCCGCGCCCGCGCCGCGACCGCCGTCGCCGCGCATGAAGCCGCCCGGGCTGCGCTGAAGGACGCGACCGCGGCCGAGACCGCCGCCCGCGATGCCAGCCGCGCCGCCGAACGGGCGCTGTCGGATGTCTCGCGCGCCGCCACCCGCGCCGAATCGGAGCTGTCGCTGGCGCAGGGCCGCACCGAATCCGCCCGCGCCGAGCGCGCCCGCTACGAGGGCGACCAGGCCGACGCCGCCCACCGCCTGGCCGAGGCCGAGGCGGCGCTGGCCGCCCTGCCCGACCGCGCCGAGGCCGCAGCCGCCGTCGAGCAGGCCAGGACCGCGGTCGAGGCCGCCCGCATCGCCACACTGACCCGCCGCGGCGCGCTGGACGAATTGCGCCGCGAGGGCAGCGCGCGGGTCAAGCGGCTGCAAGAGGTCGCGCGCGAGGATTCCGGCTGGCGGCTGCGGCTGGAACAGGCCGGCACCCGCGCCGCCGAGCTGGCGGCGCGGCGCAGCACCACCGCCGCCGAGCTGGCCGACGCCGAGGCGCTGCCGGAAACCCTGACCGCCCAGCGGCAGGCGCTGGCGCAGCGCATGGCTGATGCCGACGCCCGCGTGACCCGCGCCCGCACCGCGCTGGCGGCCGCCGATGCCGCGCTGCTGGCGGCCACCGCGGCCGAACGCGACGCCGAGCGCGCCGCCGCCGATGCCCGCGAAACCCGCGCCCGCAGCGAGGCGCGCCGCGACGCCGCGCTTGAGGCCGAGGCGCAGGCCGGCGCCCGCATCGCCGAAGAGCTCGACACCACCCCCGCGGCGCTGGCCGAGACGCTGGACCCCACCGCCCTGCCCGACCCCGCGCAGCTGGAAACCGACATCGCCCGGCTGCGCAGCCAGCGCGATGCGCTGGGTCCGGTCAACCTGCGCGCCGACGCCGACAAGAGCGAACTGGAGACCGAGCGCGACCGGCTGTCGGCGGAAAAGCAGGACCTGACCGAGGCGATCCGCAAGCTGCGCGGCGGCATCGGCAGTCTCAACCGCGAGGGGCGAGAGCGGCTGCTGGCGGCCTTCGACACGGTGAACGGGAATTTCACCACCCTGTTCACCCATCTGTTCGGCGGCGGCGAGGCGCGGCTGGTGCTGGTCGAATCCGACGACCCGCTCGAGGCGGGGCTGGAAATCCTCGCCCAGCCGCCGGGCAAGAAACTGTCCACGCTCAGCCTGCTGTCGGGGGGTGAACAGACGCTGACCGCGCTGGCGCTGATCTTTGCGGTGTTCCTGGCCACCCCCGCCCCGATCTGCGTGCTGGACGAGGTCGACGCGCCGCTGGACGACGCCAACGTGGCCCGGTTCTGCGACCTGCTGGACGAGATGACCCGGCGCACCGACACGCGGTTCCTGATCATCACCCACCACGCCGTCACCATGTCGCGCATGGACCGGCTGTTCGGGGTGACGATGGTGGAACAAGGGGTCAGCCAGCTGGTCAGCGTAGACCTGAAACGCGCCGAGGCGCTGGTGGCGTAAGGGGGGCGCTGCCCCCCACGGCGCGAGCGCCTCCCCCCGGGATATTTGGGAACCGCCCGAAGGGGGCATGGTCAAGCGCCGCGGCGCCCGCTAGCCTGCCCGCGATGAAATCCCCGGAGGAGCCCATGTCGTTCGACGCCCGCATCGCCCAGCTTGGCATCACCCTGCCCGACGCCCCCGCCCCGGCGGCCAACTATGTGCCCTATGTGCAAAGCGGCAATCTGCTGTTCGTGTCGGGCCAGATCTCGGCCGGCCCCGACGGGCTGATTCGCGGCCGGCTGGGCGACGACATGGACGCGGACGCGGGCGCTGCGGCGGCGCGGGCCTGCGGGCTGGCGCTGATCGCGCAGGCGCGGGCGGCGCTGGGGTCGCTGGACCGGATCGCGCGGGTGGTGAAGCTGACCGGCTTCGTGAACTCGACCCCCGATTTCACCGATCAGCCCGAGGTGGTGAACGGCTGTTCCGACCTGATGGTCGAGGTGTTCGGCGAATCCGGCCGCCACGCCCGCGCCGCGGTCAGCGCCGCCGCCCTGCCCCGCGGCGTCGCGGTCGAGGTCGAAGCGATCTTCGAAATCGCGTGAGGCTGATTCTTCCTTGTAAAAATATCCCGGGCTTCCGAGCGCCCGGAATAGGAGGCGGATCAGAAAACAGCCCCCAAGGCTGTTTTCCCGCCGGATGGTCCGGTGGACCGTTTTCAACGACGAAGGCCACGGCAGTGGCCCGGGGGCTGGCCCCCGCTCCTGTCCCCGGCGCAATTCCATGCTGCACCCAGTTTTCCTGACCCGCCCGCTGGCGCATCGCGGCCTGCACGGGCCGGGAGTGCCGGAAAACGCGCTGCCTGCGTTCCGGGCCGCGATCGCCGCGGGCTACGGGATCGAGCTGGACGTGCAGCCCGCCCGCGACGGCACGCCGCTGGTGTTCCACGATTCCGGGCTGCGGCGGCTGGCGGGGATCGACGCGCCGGTCAGCAGCCTCAGCGTAGCCGAGGCCGCCGCTTGCCGCCTGCTGGGCACCGCGCACGGCATCCCGACGCTGGAGGAGGTGCTGGCCCTGGTCGCCGGCCGGGTGCCGGTGCTGATCGAGGTCAAGGACCCGGACGGGGCGCTGGGGCCCGAGATCGGCGAACTGCCGGACCTTGTGGCGCGGATCACCGCCGTCCACGCGGCAAAGGGGCATCCGGTCGCGGTGATGAGCTTCAACCCGCATATGGTGGCGGCGATGGCGCGGCCGGCACTGGCCACGGGGCTGACCAGTTGCGGTTTTGCCGCCGCGGACTGGCCGCTGATCGACGCGGCGCGGCGGGCGGCGCTGGCGCGGCTTGAAGACTTCGACGCAGCCGGCGCCTGTTTCATCTCGCACGACTGCACCGATCTGGACAATCCGGCGGTGCTGGGGCTGGCGCGGCGCGGGTTTCCCGTGCTGTGCTGGACCATCCGCTCGGCCGCGGCCGAGGCTGCCGCGCGCCGCATCGCCCGCAACATCACCTTCGAGGGGTATCGACCATGCGCATCCTGATCACCGGCGGCACCCGCGGCATCGGCCGCGCCACCGCATTGTCCTGCGCGGCGCGGGGCTGGACCACGGCGCTCGGCTATCGCGGCGACGCGGAAGCGGCCGAGGAAACGCTGGCCGCAATCCAAGCGGCGGGGGGCAAGTCCAGCATCCATGCCGCGGATATCGCCGACCCCGGACAGGTGGCGGCGCTGTTCGATGCGGCGGCCGCGGCGATGGGCGGGCTGGACGCGGTGGTGGTCAATGCCGGGATCGTCGCGCCGGTGATGCCGCTGGCCGAGATGACGCCCGAGCGGATCGAGCGCGTGGTCCGGGTCAACCTGACCGGGGCGCTCTACTGCGCGCGCGAGGCGGCGCGGCGGCTGCCGGACGGGGGCGCGATGGTGCTGATGTCCTCGGCCGCGGCGCGGCTGGGCTCCCCGGGGAAATACGTCGATTATGCCGCGGCCAAGGGCGGGGTCGACACGCTGACCACCGGGCTGTCTCTGGAACTGGCGCCGCGCCGGATCCGGGTGAACGGGGTGCGCCCCGGCATCATCGATACCGAGATCCACGCCGACGGCGGCGAGCCGGACCGGGTCGCGCTGCTGGGTCCCGGCCTGCCGCTGGGCCGCGCCGGCCGGGCCGAAGAGGTCGCGGCGGCCGTGGTCTGGCTGCTGTCGGACGAGGCGAGCTATACCAGCGGCGCCATCATCGACGTGGCGGGGGCGCGCTAGCCGCCCCAAAAACTCAGGCGGGAGACCTCAGGCGGCCGAGGTTTCCTGCGCCGCCGCCAGCACCGCGTGCAGCGCCACCGGGTCGTCGTTGGCGCGCAGCTTGGCCCGCATGTCGGCGTCGCGCAGGGTGCGGCTGACCAGCGCCAGCGCCTTGAGATGTTCCACCCCGGGGCTGTCGGGGGCCAGCAGCGCGAACACCAGATCGACCGGCTGGCGGTCCACGGCGTCGAAATCCATCGGCTTGTCCAGCCGCAGGAACAGCCCGGCGACCTTTTCCAGCCCCGGAATCCGCGCATGGGGCAGCGCCACGCCATGGCCGACCCCGGTCGCGCCCAGGCTTTCGCGTTCCTGCAACGCGTCCAGCGTCGCCGCCGCATCCAGCCCGTAAGCCTGCGCCGCCATTTCGGCCAGGTCGTGAAAAAGCCGCTTCTTGGAACTGACCTGCGCCTGCGAGCGCACGGCCGCCGGGGAAAGAATCTCGCTGATCCGCATTTCCTGCTGTCCTAGCCCGTCCTTGCCGCAGCCAAAGGCCGGAGATGGCGCCCCACCTCCGGCCCGGGGTATTCGACGCCCGCGGCGTCAGCTCAGGTTTCGAGGGTCGATCCAGCCCACATTGCCGTCGTCGCGGCGGTGGACCACATTGACGCCCCCATGTTTCTCATTGCGGAAGACCAGCATCGGCACTCCCGCAAGCTCCATCTGCATGACTGCGTCACCGACCGAAAGCGTCGGTACGCGGGTTTCCATCTCGGCCACGATGATGGGCTGCAGGCCGGCATCGTCCTGCGATTCCCATTCATCCTCGTCGGCCGCCAGCACATAGCTGGACGCGGCAGCGTATTCAACCGGCGAGGTCCGGTCCTTGTAATGGTCCTTGAGCCGGCGCTTGTAGCGGCGCAGCTGCTTGTCCATCTTCTCGCGGCATTTCTCGAAGGCGGCATAGATGTTGTCGGCATCCTGCCCCTTGGCCTGCACGGTCAGGCCGGTCGCCAGATGCACCACCGCGTCGCAGATGAAATAATGGGCATCGCGCGAAAAGATCACCGTGGAGTCGGTCGGCCGCTGGGCATATTTCTCGAAGGTTTCGCCCAGTTCGTTGCGGACGTGCGTCTGAAGCGCTTCGCCGACGTCGATCTGCTTTCCACTGATCTGATAACGCATGGTTCTTTACCTTTCCGAAAACCCGGCCCTGCCGCAGGGCCGCTGCGGGCGGGGGGGCCGGGACCAGAGCCCGTTGCGGACCCCTGAGAGTCATTTGGTGACAGCTTCCCGGCGCTGTCAATCTCGGCGGAAAATTGCCGCATCGCGGCATCACGCGGACGCGAACCCGCCGCTGCGGCAGGACCCGCCGCCGGTCAGGCGGCGGTGAAAGTATCGCCCAGATAGACCTCGCGCACGCGCTCGTCGGCGATGATCTCGTCGGTGGTGCCCGACATCAGCACGGTGCCGTCGTGCAGGATATAGGCGCGGTCGACGATGCCCAGCGTGGCGCGGACGTTGTGGTCGGTGATCAGCACCCCGATGCCGCGCGACTTGAGATCCTGCACCAGCATGCGGATATCGGCCAGCGCGATGGGATCGACGCCGGCAAAGGGTTCGTCCAGCAGCAGGAACGACGGATTCGCCGCCAGGCAGCGCGCGATTTCCACCCGGCGCCGCTCGCCCCCCGACAGCGCCATGGCGGGCGCGTGGCGCAGATGGCCGATCGAGAAATCGCCCAGCAGCTCTTCCAGCCGGTCGCGCTGCTTGTGGCGGCGCTTGTCGGTGATTTCCAGCACCGCCATGATGTTCTGTTCGACATCGAGCCCGCGGAAGATCGACATTTCCTGCGGCAGATAGCCGATGCCCAGCTGCGCGCGGCGAAACATCGGCAGGGCGCTGACATCGCGGCCGTCGATGCTGATCCGGCCGGCGTCGGGCATCACCAGCCCGGCCACGCAATAGAAACAGGTGGTCTTGCCCGAGCCGTTCGGCCCCAGCAGCGCCACCACCTCGCCCCGGTCCAGCCGCAGCGACACGTCGCGCAGGACCAGCCGGTTGCTGTAGGATTTGCGCAGCCCCTCGACCCACAGGCCGCGCGACGGGTCGGGGGCGGCGGCTTGATCGGTGCCCGGCATCATTCCTGCCCCGGTTGCAGGACGCTGCGCACCCGACCCGACACGGTGGCGGTGCCGTCCTTCAGGTTCACCTCGATGCGGTCACCGGCCAGCACGCTTTCACCGCGGGTCACGATTGCGTCACCGGTCAGCACCACCTGCCCCGAATCGACGTCATAGACCGCCTGCGCGGCTTCGGCCGCATCCTCGCCGCTGACCAGCGTCACCCCGCCCGAGGCATCCAGCGCCTTGATCCGCTGTTGCCCGCCCTCGCCATAGATCACGGTGACGGTTGCGGCCGAAAGCCGCATCTCGCCCTGCCCGATCAGCACGTTGCCGGTGAACACCGCCTGGCCGGTGGCCTGGTCGACGCGCAGCGAATCGGCCGTGACCTCGACCGGGGCCGCGGTGTCGGCCCGCATCCCCCCGAAGGTGACGGTCTGCGCCAGTCCGGGCGCGGCGCCACCCAGCGCCAGCAGGCCGGCAAGGGTCAGGACTCGCAGCATCGTCGGCTCCTTGTGTCGCGGCCGGTTTGCGGGCCGGTTTCGTGAAGCGGGGGCAGAGGCATCACGGGCGGTATAGCAGGCGCACGCCTTCGTTCAATTCCAGAACCTGCCCGGCCCCGGCGTCCGAGGGGCGGATCAGCATCCGCCCGGCCTCGAGCTGACCGAACGGGGCGGTGACCTGCACGGTTTCATCTGCGCGCAGCGTGTCGGCGGCGGTGTCGGCCTCGAAACTGGGGCCGCGCATCTCCCACCCCGAGGACAGCGCCATCCGCACCCCTCCGTCCAGCCGGATGCTGGTGTCCTGCGTCTCGGCGCGGGGCGCGGTCAGCTCGATCATCAGCCCGTCGCGGGCGCGCCAGTCCAGCACCAGCGCGCTGGCGGTGCCGCTGTCGCCGCCGCCGTTGCCCAGCGCCGCCCGCGCCGCGCGCAGGGTGACGCTGGCGCCTTCCGGCGTCACGGTGGTATATTCGGGGGCGCCGATGCCGGGGCTGCGGCCCAGATCCTCGGCGCTGCCCTCGGCATAGGGGATCGCGGGCTCGACGGTCTCGGACTTGCGGCCCAGCAGGAACAGCACCGACAGCAGCGCCAGGGCCGCCAGTGGCAGCAGCACGCGCAGCAGCCTGACCAGGCGGGTGCGGAACATCCCAGCCCCGCCCTAGACCATGCCCGCCCGCAGGCAGTCGTGGATATGCAGGATCCCCTGCGGCAGGCCGTCGCGCACCGCGAACAGGCTGGTGATCTTGCTGCCCTGCATCTCGGCCAGCGCGGCCTCGGCCAGCGCCTCGGGCGCGATCGAACGGGGGTTGCGGGTCATCACCTCGCCCGCGCGGCGGTCGAGCAGCCCCTGCATGTGACGGCGCAGGTCGCCGTCGGTGATGATCCCGACCAGCCGGCCGCCATCATCGGTGACCCCGGTCACGCCGAAGCCCTTGCGGGTGATCTCCAGCAGCGTGTCGGTCATCGGCGCGTCCATACCCACCAGCGGCATGTCGTCGTGCATCAGGTCCTGCACCCGCGCCAGCCGCGCCCCCAGCTTGCCGCCGGGGTGGAAGGTGCGGAAATGTTCGGGGGTAAAGCGGCGATGTTCCATCAACGCCACCGCCAGCGCATCGCCCAGGGCCAGCGTCATGGTGGTCGAGGTGGTGGGCACGATCCCGGTCCCGCAGGCCTCTGCCGCCTGCGGCAGCAGCAGCGTCACGTCGGACTGGCGCAAGAGCGTCGAGCCCTCGCGCCCGGCGATGCCGATCAGCGGGATGGCAAAGCGGCGGGTATGGGCGACGATATCAGCGATCTCCGGCGTCTCGCCGCTGTTGGACAGCACCAGCGCCACGTCGCCTTTCGTCACCATGCCCAGGTCGCCGTGACTGGCCTCGGCCGGGTGCACGAATTGCGCGGGCGTGCCGGTCGAGGCCAGCGTCGCCGCGATCTTGCGCCCGACATGGCCGGACTTGCCCATGCCCGACACCACCACCCGGCCGCTGGCCTGCAGGATCAGCCGCACCGCGTCCTGGAACGGCTGCGCCAGCCCGTTGTCCAGCGCGGTTTCCAGCGCGGCGAGCCCCTGCGCTTCGGTGCTTATCACCCGGCGGGCGGTATCGACATATTCGCTCATGCGCCCGACCTAGTGATGAAAGATGTCATTGTCATCGCCCCAGCCCAGCAGGTCCAGATGCGCGCGGGTCGGCAGGAAATCGAAACACGCCTGCGCGAGTTCCGTCCGCCCCTCGCGCGCCAACCGCTGTTCCAGCTCGGCCTTGAGCGCGTGCAGATGCAGCACATCCGAGGCCGCGTATTCCAGCTGCGCCGGCGACAGCTCGGCCGCGCCCCAGTCGCTGGTCTGCTGCTGCTTGGAGATATCGACGCCGACCAGATCCGACAGCAGATATTTCAGCCCGTGCCGGTCGGTGAAGGTGCGCACCATCTTGGAGGCGATCTTGGTGCACCAGACCGGGGCGGTGACGACTCCGAACGCGTTTTCCAGCGCCGCGATGTCGAAGCGCCCGAAATGGAACAGCTTCAGCGTCGCGGGGTCCGCCAGCATCCGCACCAGGTTCGGGGCCTGCCGCTGGCCCGGCGCGATCTGCACCAGATGCGCATTGCCGTCGCCGCTGCTTATCTGCACCAGGCACAGCCGGTCGCGGCGCGGGTCCAGCCCCATGGTTTCGGTGTCGATGGCCACGACCGGCCCCAGCTCCAGCCCGTCGGGCAGGTCGTGGCGGTGAAGATGGATGGTCATATGCGCTGGTCCCCAAGGCTATCGCCACGGGGAATGCCCGCCGCCGCCGCCAGCGTCAACCGCAGCGGCGGCGGGGCGCGGCATCAGCCGGTGCCGCTGCCGCCGGTCGCGGCATAGACCTCGCCGGTGATATAGCTTGCCTCGTCGCTGGCCAGCAGCACGTAGATCGGGGCAAGCTCCACCGGCTGCCCGGCGCGACCCAGCGGCGTGTCGGCGCCGAAATCCTTCAGCGCCTCTTTCGGCTGGCCGCCGCTGACCTGCAGGGCGGTCCAGAACGGCCCCGGCGCCACCGCGTTCACGCGGATGCCCTTGGGCGCCAGCTGCTTGGCCAGCGCCTGCGCGAACGCCTTGTCCGCCGCCTTGGTCATCGCGTAATCCAGCAGGTCCTTGGACGGCGCGAAAGAGTTGACCGAGGCGGTGACGATGATCGAGGCGCCTTTCTGCAGATGCGGCAGCGCCTGCTGCGCCATCCAGAACGGCGCATAGATATTGGTCTTCATCGTGGCATCGAAGGCTTCCGAGGTGATGTCGGCGATCGAATCCTGCGCCTGCTGGCGCCCGGCATTCAGCACCAGCACCTCGAGCCCGCCCAGCTGGCGCAGCGCGTCGTCCACCACCTTGCGGGCGGCATGTTCGTCGCGGATGTCGGCGGGCAGGGCGACGGCGGTGCGGCCCTCGGCCTCGATCAGCGCGATGACGCTGTCGGCGTCGGACTGCTCGTCGGGATGATAGCAGATCGCGACATCGGCGCCCTCGCGGGCAAAGGCGATGGCGGCGGCGCGGCCGATGCCGCTGTCGCCGCCGGTGATCAGCGCGCGCTTGCCGTTCAGCCGGTCGCGGCCCTTGTAGCTTTCCTCGCCGTGGTCGGGCGCCGGCTCCATCTTTTCCACCAGCCCCGGCCAGGGCTGCTGGTCGTCGGAATAAGGGTTCAGCGGCAGGCGCGGATCCTCGATCGCGCCAGAGCGATACGGGGGGATGACGGGTTCGGTCTTGTCCTTTTCCTTTCCGGGCATGGGCGGGCCTTTCGCAAACTGGGGGAATCAGTGCGAAAAACGCGGGACCGGGGCGGATGTTCCCGCACCCGCTGCCAGTGGCAGGATCGCGCCGCGGGCGAACCGGGCGGGGCGCAGCCTCAGTCCGGGCGCGGCTGTTCGGTCTGGGGCGAGCGGCGGCGGCGGATGCGGGCGCGGTATTCGGCGTCGAAATAGCGCACCACCACCCCGGCGGCGGCGGCCAGCGGCACCCCCAGCAGCAGCCCGGCAAAGCCGAACAGCGTGCCGCCCACCGCCAGCGCCAGCAGCAGCAGCACCGGGTGCAGCTTGACCGAATCGCCGACGATGCGGGGGGTGATGAAATTGCCCTCGACCACCTGCCCGGCGACGAAGACAAAGGCGATCAGCGCCACCTGCCCCCAGTCGCCCCAGTACTGCACCAGCGCCACCCCGGTGGCGAGGATGAAGCCGGAAAACGACCCCAGATAGGGGATGAAGTTCAGCGCCCCCGACAGCAGCCCGATCAGCAGCGCATAGTTCAGCCCCAGCGTCATCAGCACCGTGGAATAGAACGTGGCCAGCAGCGCCCCCACGATCACCTGCCCGCGCACGAAGCCGGTCATCACCCCGTCGATGTCGCGCGCCAGCCGCCGGATCAGCGGCGCCTGCTCCGGCGGCAGCCTGCGGTCGGCCCCGGCCACGATGCGGTTCCAGTCGTAAAGCAGGTAGATCGAGATCGTCAGCGTCGCGATGATGAACACCACCGTGCCGACCGCGCTGAGCACCGTGTTGACCGTGCCCCCCACTAGCGCCAGCGCCATCAGCCGCAGCCGCTCGGTAAAGTCGGTCATGATCTGGCGCAGGAACGAGCCGTCGTCCTCCATCACCTCGGGAAAGCGCAGGGTCAGCAGGTCGAAGCCGGCGCGCACCGTGCGCGGCAGCGCCTCGACCGCCTCGCGCACCTGCCCCAGCAGCGCCGGCAGCAGCCACAGCGCCGAGGCGACCAGCGCCGACAGCCCGACCAGCGCGATCACCGCCACCGCCCAGGCCCGTGACAACCCGATCCGTTGCAGCCGGTTGGCCAGCGGATTCAGGAAATAGGCCAGCGCCGTGCCCAGCACGAAGGGGGCCAGCACATGGCCCAGCCGGTAGACCAGCGCCACGACCAGCGCGACCGCGGCCAGCGCCCAGATCGTCCGCGGCCGAACCATTACCAGCATTGCATCTGCCCCCCGATATCGGCCCGGACTATCGGCGACCGCGCCGGTTTTCGCAACGCGACGCGCCGGGCCGGCCCGGGGGCGGCCGGGAGGGCAGCGGCACCCCTAATGAGAGCCACCTGCGCCCAGGCTGACCATCTGCACGTCGCAGTCATAGTCGGGCCGGGTCGAGCCGAACCCCGGCTCTCCGCGCCGGATGAAGCGCACGGGGCTGTCGTCGCTGTCAACTTCCTGCCCCTGCCAGTCGGCCGAATGCTCGACGCCGCCGAAGAAGCGGCCGAACTCGCGGCTGACGAACTGCGTGCCGCTGCGCTCGATCAGCAGCTCGCCCGTTTCGGCAAAGCTGCGCAGCTGGAAGCGGGTGGTGTCCAGCTGCTCGCCGTCGATCTCGACCTGGCCGGTCAGCTCGTCGCGGCCGATATGGCGCAGCCGCTCGCCGCTGTCCGAGACGGTCCAGAAGTCGAAATCGTCCTGCCCGGTGCGCAGCAGCCCCGACAGGCTGGCGTGGTCGCGGGATTGCGGCTCCAGCCGGTCGCTGATGCCGCTGACCAGATCGGTGCTTTCCATCCAGCGGGTCTCGGCGTCGATGCGGGAATGATAGACCGCACCCTCGCGGGTGAAATAGACCACATGCTGGTCGCCCGGCGCGTCCGAGTCGCAGCGGTAATGCTGGGCGACGGTGCATGAACGCTGCTGGACGGTCAGTTCCAGCGTGCAGCCCGACGGCGGGCGGAACTCGGCCGCGCCGACTTGCGCCGGCAGCAGGCCCGCGGTGGCGGCCGCCAGCATCCCGGCCCTGATCCAGTGTGAATCGCGCATGGTTCCCCCTGTCGCGGCAGCTTAAACCCGCGCGGGGGCGGCAGGCAATCGCGCGGGTGGCCCACGCGGCCAGCTACCGGGTTGACGTTCGGTTCAGCCGACCAGCCACAGCCCGGCCAGCGCCAGTGTGCCGACGGCGATGCGCCACCAGGCGAACAGCCCGTAGCCATGGGCCGAGACGTAGTTCAGCAGCCAGCGCACCACGAAGATCCCGGCGACAAAGGCGCAGACGAACCCCACCGCGACATTGGTCAGCGCCGCCGCATCCAGCGCCGCGCGGGTCTTGTAGAGGTCATAGGCGAACGCGCCCGCCATGGTCGGCATCGACAGGAAAAAGCTGAACTCGGCCGCCGCGCGCTTGCTGGCCCCCATCAGCAGCGCGCCCACGATGGTGGCGCCGGAACGCGACACCCCCGGCACCATCGCCAGGCATTGCGCGAACCCGATGGCGACGGCGGCGCGCAGCGGCAGGTCCTCGGCCTCGTCAAAGCTGGGATTGGTGGCGATGCGGTCGACGAACAGCAGCACGAAACCGCCCAGGATCAGCATGACCGCGATCAGCGCCGGGGTCTCGAACAGCACCTGCTTGATCAGCCCGTGCGCCAGCACCCCCACCACCACCGCCGGCAGGAACGCGACCAGCACCGCCAAGATGAAGCGGCGCGCGCGCGGGTCGTGCGGGGCGGCGGAAAAGATCGCCCACAGCCGCCCGGCATAGACGCCAAGGATCGCCAGGATCGCGCCCAGCTGGATCAGCACCTCGAAGGCGCGGCCGGGGCTGTCGAAGCCCAGGAAATGCCCCGCCAGCAGCAGATGCCCGGTCGAGGACACCGGGATGAACTCGGTCAGCCCCTCCAGCAGACCAAGGAAGGCCGCAACGATCGTGCCATCCTGCATCACTCTTGGCGCAGGTTCTTCGCCGATGCCTTGATGGCGTCATATTGCCCCGAGGGCCGGAAGCGCCACAGATATTCGTGCACCACCGCTGCGACGGCAGTGGGGGTGATGCCCAGCTCGGCCAGCCCGGGCGCACCCTCGCGCACGCGGTTGGGGCTGCGCAGGAACCGGGCCTGGTCGCGGGTCATCACCGGGTTCGACACCAGCCCGCCGGTCAGCGCCGACACCGCGTCAAGGGAAAAGCACAGGATCCCGGTCACGAACCCGGGCAGCCCCAGAAAGGCGCGGCGGCGCCCGGTGGTGCGGGCCACCAACCGCGCGATCTCGCGCATGGTCATCACGTCGGGGCCGCCCAGCTCGTAGATGCCGGGGGCGGCCTCGCCGGTGGCGCCCTTGGCGGCGGCGCGGGCCACGTCCTCGACATAGACCGGCTGCAGCACCGCGCGCGGCGCGGGCAGCGGCAGGATCGGCCCCAGCCGCATCATCCCGCCCAGCTTGTTGAACAGCGTGTCATCCGGCCCGAACATAGCCGAGGGGCGCAGGATCACCGCGTCGGGGCGGTGTTCCAGCACCCGATGCTCGCCCACCGCCTTGGAGGCGGCGTAGTGGCTGGGCGATTTCAGATCCGCCCCCAGCGCCGAGACATGGACGAATCGCTCGACCCCGCGCTCGGCCGAGATGCGGGCGATGCGGCCGGCAGCCTCGTCATGCACGGCGTCGAAGCTGTTGCGGCCCTGGCGGCGCATGATGCCCACGCAGTTGATCACCGCATCGGCATCGGCCATCGCCGCCGCCACCGACAGGTCGTCGCGGACATTGCAGAACACCGGCTCGACCTGGCCGACATGGCCATAGGTGCGCACGATGCCCGCCTGGTTGGGCCGGCGCACCGCGACGCGGACCCGCCAGCCGTCGGCCGCCATGATCCGCGCGATCTGCCGGCCCAGAAAGCCAGAACCGCCATAGATGGTGACCAGCCGTGCCATGCCTCGCCCTCCGGGGTGCCGGCGCGTCAACTTCGCGCCCGCAAGCGTGATAGCGAACCACCGCCGGGGCATCAAGCGCAGCCGGGTCCCCGCGCCATTCCGCCGCCGAAAGCGCACCGAGGAGGGCGCAGGAAAAGGGGCCGCGAAAAATTTCACCGCCACCCGCAGAAGGGGCGTTGACACTCCCCGCGGCTGGCTCTACATCCCCCGCTCACGACACCGGCCCAGGTGGCGGAATTGGTAGACGCGCACGGTTCAGGTCCGTGTGCCGCAAGGCGTGGAAGTTCGAGTCTTCTCCTGGGCACCATCGTCTAGAACGCCGGGAAGCATTGCTTCCCGGCGTTCTGCGTTTCGGGGGCGGGGACGTCGCTGTTGCCTTTCGGGGCGGCGATTGCTTCCTGCACCCATGTCGATTTTCCCGCGATTCGCCGTCATCTGTCTTGTGCTTGTGCTTTCCTGCATGGCGCTGTCCGCCCCGCCGGCGCTGGCGCAGGTCCGCGTGGGCGTGCTGGTCGTGCAGGACGAATCCGATGCGACGCGCGAATTCGCCCCGACCATCGCCCATCTGAACCAGGCGCTGCCGGGGCGGGATTTCGTGCTGGTGCCGCTGCCGCTGGACGCGCTGTCGCAGGCCGCGGCGACCGGGGCGGTGGATTTCCTGATCACCAACCCCGGGCATTACGTCGCGCTGGGGTCGCGGCTGGGCGTCACGCGCATCGCCACGATCGAGCGGCTGGACGGCGGCGACGCCAGCGGGCGGGTCGGCTCGACCGTGATCACGCCGCTGCGGCCCGGGCACCCGCGGAACTGGCAGGACCTGGTGGACCTGCGCATCGCCATCACCACCCGCGACGCCTTTGGCGGCTGGCAGGTCGCCCTGCGCGAGATGCTGGACGCGGATGCGCGCCCGCGCGGGCCGCTGGTCGAGACCGGCTTTCCCATGATGAACGTGGTCGAGGCGCTGCGCGCGGGTCGCGCCGACGCTGGGGTGCTGCGCGCCTGCCTGCTGGAATCGCTGATCGACCGCGGGCTGGTGGCCGAAGGCGAATTCGCCGTGGTCGCGGAACGCGACGCGGGCGGCCTGCCCTGCCGCCTGTCCTCGCGCCTGTACCCGGACTGGCCCTTTGCGCGGCTGCCGGGCGTGGACCGCGGACTGGCACGGCAGGTGGCGGTGGCGCTGCTGACCATGCCCGCGGCCCAGGGGCGCCGCTGGGCCGTGCCCCACGACTATGGCGCCGTGCAAGAGCTGTTCCGCGAGCTGCGGCTGGGTGCTTTCGAGGACATGCCCCACCGCAGCCTGCTGGACTATCTGCGCGCCCATTGGCACTGGTTCGCGGGCTTCGCGCTGGCGGTGCTGTGGTGGGCGATCCATTCCGCCCGCGTCGAGGTGCTGGTGCGCCGCCGCACCGCCGAGCTGACCCGCGAGATGGCCGAGCGCAACCGCGCCGAAGCCGAGGCCCGCCAGCACCGCGAGGAACGCGACCAGTATGCGCGGCTGGGAATCCTGGGCGAGATGGCCTCGTCCATCGCGCATGAGCTGAACCAGCCGCTGGGCGCGATCACCAACTACGCCGAGGGGCTGACCCGCGCCATCGACCGCGGGCAGCCGGACCCGGTCTTCCTGCGCGACGGGGTGCGCGGCATCGCCGGGCAGGCCGACCGTGCCGGGACCATCATCCGCCGCATCCGCAGCTTCCTGCACCGGCGCGAGCCGCAACGCGAGGCGCTGGACCTCAACGAGGTGGCGCGCGGGCCGCTGTCGCTGTTCGGCGCCGCGGCCGGACGGCGCGGGATCGCGCTGCGCTTCGATCCCGCGCCCGCGCTGCCGCCGGTGATGGGGGACAGGGTCGAGATCGAGCAGGTGCTGCTGAACCTGCTGCAGAACGCGCTGGATGCCTCCGAGGACGCGCCTCGGGGCGAGATCCGGCTGAGCACCTCTTGCGGCGGCGGCATGGTGACGATGACGGTGCGCGACCACGGCAGCGGCCTCTCGCTCGGGGACGCGCAGCATATCTTCGACGCATTCTATACAACCAAGGACCGCGGGCTGGGGCTGGGGTTGCCGATCTGCCGGACCATCGCCGAAAGCCACGGCGGGGAACTATGGGCCGAGCCGCGGCCGGACGGGCTGGCGATGCATTTCTCGCTGCCCGCGGCCACCGGACCAGAGGAGGCAGAATGACCGCGGAACCGCTGATCCTGATCGTGGACGACGACGAGGGGCTGCGCCGGTCCCTGCAGTTCCTGTTCGCCTCGGCGGGGCTGGAATCGCAAAGCTGGGACAGCGCCGAGGCATTCCTGGCCGACCTGCCGGCGGGGGGCCCGGTCCGGCCCGGCGCGCTGGTGCTGGACTGCCGGATGCCCGGCATGGGCGTGCTGGCGCTGCTGCGCCTGCTGGGCGAACGCGGCTATCCGCTGCCCGTTGTCATCATCACCGGCCACGGCGATGTCCGCATGGCGGTCGAGGCGCTCAAGACCGGGGCCTATGACTTCATCGAGAAACCGTTCCGCGAACAGCATCTGCTGGATACGGTCGAGGCGGCGGCCGCGGTGTCGCGCGACTGGCTGGAACGCGACGCAAGGCGCCGCGGCGTGGCCGAGCGGCTGGCCCGGCTGAACCGCCGCGAACGCGAGGTGCTGGAACGGGTGCTGGAGGGCAAGGCCAACAAGATCATCGCCCACGAGCTGGACCTGTCGATCAAGACCATCGAGGTCTATCGCGCCGCGCTGATGGACAAGATGCAGGCCGGTTCGGTGGCCGAGCTGGCGTTGCTGGTCGCGTCGCACCGGGATGGCGCGGCGCGGGGCTGAGGGAAATGGGGGCTTTGCCCCCTCGCCGGCCGGGGCCGGCTTCCCCCAGGGTATTTGGGCCAGAAAGAAATCCCGAGGTGGCGAAAGGGGCGCGCGGTGGCGCCCCTTTTGATGGTCATTGCGCGGCGCGCTCGGCCTCTTGCCGTTTTTTCAGCTCGGCCGCCTGCCACTCGGCGATGGGCTTGAAGGGGCCGAACTTGTGCTGCTCGGCCGGGAAGTCGCCGGCCCAGGGGGCGAAGGGCATGTCCACCGCCTTGCGCAGCCGGTCCGGGAAATCGTTTTCCATGCCCGGTTTCTGCTGGCGCGACTGGGTGTTGATATAGGCGGCGACGTCATAGGCTTCGTCCGGGGTCAGGACGCGGTTTTCGTGGTCCGCGCCTTCGGGCATGTTTGCAAGGATGAAGCGATAGGCCATCACCACCCGGTACATGCCCGCTCCGTCGTTGTAGCTGTCGTCGCCATGGACCGGCGGATAGAGATAGCCGGCCAGGTCCCCCACCTCGCCATTGCGCATCCCTTCGCCGTCGTCGCCGTGGCAGACTGCGCAATGTTCCTCATACACCAGCTTGCCGGCGGCCGGGTCGGCGGCGCGGTCGGGCGCTGGCTCTGGGATGGTGCCGCCGCCGATCAGCTTGGCGCCGACCGGGATTCCGGCGGACAGAAAGGCGATATAGGCCGAAATGCCGCGCATCTCGGCGCTGTCGAGCGGCAGCGGCCGGCCCGCCATCGAGCGTTCCATGCAGCCGTTGATCCGGTCCTCGACCGTCTGCAGGTCGTTTTCGCGGGCGCGGTATTGCGGGAACACCGCCGTCACGCCGGTCCAGGGCATCGCAAAGGGCTTGGTCGCCTCCTCCTGGTGGCAGCTGGTGCAGGCCAGGTTGTTGCCGGCGTAACGCATGGATTCGTCGGCGACCTCGGGGCCGATCACGGCATGGGTTTCGGTCGCAAGCCGGTGGCCATAGCGCACGGCGCGGCCGAAATCGTCGTCGCCCAGCGTCTCGATATCCGGGATGGGCCAGGCGCGCAGGTCGATTTCCGCGGGGGCGGCCTGCCCCAGCGCGGTGGCGGAAAATGCAAGCACAAGCGGAATGGCGGTCAGGGGGGCGTGGAAATGTCTCATCGGGATACTCGCTTGCTTTGGCCGAACCCTCTTTGTCGGCACGGCTTATGGTCCCAAGCCGGGGGCGGACCGTCCAGCTAGGGAAAACCCGAAGTGGCGCGAGGTCGCAGGCGGCGAACCGGGGCGACTCCTGCGGCGTTGGGCGGCATCATCATGTTTCGGAGGTTCCCATGTCCCAGTTGATCGTCGTCGGCTTCGATGCCGAGGAGGATGCGTTCGCGCTGCGCAAGGATCTTGCCGCCGCGCAAAAGGAATATCTGCTGCGGCTCGAGGATGCGGTGGTGGTCACCCGCCCCTCGGCGGGGGAATACCAGCTGCACCAGGCCATGAACCTGACCGCCACCGGGGCGCTGACCGGCACCTTCTGGGGCGGGCTGATCGGGCTGCTGTTCCTGGCGCCGCTGGCGGGGGCGGCGATCGGCGCGGCCTCGGGGGCGCTCGCGGGCAGCGCCACGGATTACGGGATCAACGACGATTTCATCCGCGAGATCGGCAGGACCGTCCCCGAGGGCGCGGCGGCGGTGTTCATCCTCGCCTCGAACGTCAACCTGGACAAGCTGCTGCCGCGGCTGGAACGCTATGCGGGGGCGCGGGTGATCCGCACCTCGCTGTCGGATACCGACGAGGCGCGGCTGCGCGCGGCGCTGGCCGGGACCGGCGGGCAGCCTGCCCCGGGCGCGGTGCAGGGTGCGGCAGCGGGGGGCGCGGCGACGGTGGCGGTCGGGGCGGCGTCCCCGACCGAGGGCGCGCCGGTGGCGGGCCGTCATCCCGTGCCGCCCGAGACTCTGTAGCTGTCCAAGGATAACGGCGGATTTCCTCGAGAATGCCGTGACAGGGTTTCCTTGACGGGGGCCGCGGTGGCGTGACACCACGCGTCATGACGTCACCGGACCCCTTTTCCGGCGCGCCGCCCCCCGACGCGCTGCCCATGCCGTCGCCGCCCGCCAGACGGCGCCGGCGGCGCGGCGGCTGGGCGGCGGCGGTCAGCCGGGGCTGGCGGTCGCTGCGGCGGGCGGCGCTGGCCCCGGTCTGGCGCACATTGCGCTGGCTGGGGCTGCGGTTCCTGGCGCTGATGCTGGCACTGGTGGTGCTGTTCGGCTGGGTCCTGAACCCGCCGACCACCTGGACGATCCTGGCCGAGGGCACCAGCGTGAAGCGGCAATGGACCCGCGCCGACGACATCGCCCCGGTCATGCTGCGGTCAGTGGTGGCGGCCGAGGACGCCAATTTCTGCCTGCACTGGGGTTTCGATATGACCGAGATCCGCCGCGTGATCGCGCGGGGGGAACGGCGCGGCGCCTCGACCCTGACCCAGCAGACCGCCAAGAACGTCTATCTGTGGCAGGGGCGCAGCTGGGCGCGCAAGGCGCTGGAAACGCTCTACACCCCGATGATCGAAGCGGTGTGGAGCAAGCGCCGCATCCTCGAGGTCTATCTGAACGTGGCCGAGTTCGGGCCCGGGGTGTTCGGCATCCACGCCGCCGCGGCGCATCATTTCGGAACCACCCCCGACGCGCTGAGCGCGCGGCAGGCGGCGGCGCTGGCCTCGGTGCTGCCGGGGCCAAAGACCCGCGCCGCGCAGACTGGCAGCCGGCGGACCCGCGCCATCGCCGACGGGGCCGCGACCATCCGGCGCGACGGGCGCGCCGCCTGTTTCGAGCGGGACTGACCGGCGGGGGACCCTGGTCGCCGCGCGCAGTTGAAACACGCAACCGGCGCGCGTATGAACCTCTCATCCCCAAGAAGCAGTCATTCCGGCCGATGAACACGCCCTCGACCCCTCGCCTCTACCATATTCCCCTGTCGCCCTATTGCCGCAAGGTGCGGCTGGTGCTGGGCGAAAAGCGCATCGACGTCGAGCTGGTCGAGGAGCGCTGGTGGGAACCGGGGTCCGAGATCCTGCGCCGCAACCCCGCCGGCAAGATCCCGGTGCTGCGGATGGACGGGCGGCTGTGGGCGGAAAGTCAGGCGATCGTCGAATATCTGGACGAGACCCACCCGAACCCGCCCCTGATGCCCGACACCCCCGCCGGGCGGCACGAGGTGCGCCGGCTCTGCGCCTGGTTCGACGACAAGTTCAACGCCGAGGTGACGCGGCCGATCCTGTCGGAGCGGGTGTGGAAAAAGGTGATGAAGGCCGGCTACCCGGATTCGCGGCTGGTCAAGTCCGGGCTGCGGGCGGTCAAGGAACATATCGACTATCTCGGCTCGCTGCTGGACGAGCGGAAATGGCTGGCCGGCAACATGCTGACGCTGGCCGATTTCACCGCGGCGGCGCATCTGTCCTGTCTCGACTACATCTCGGACGTGGACTGGGACCGCTCGACCTCGCTCAAGGACTGGTATGCGACGGTGAAATCGCGCCCGGCCTTCCGTAGCGTGCTGGCCGATCAGGTGTCGGGGCTGGCGCCGGCGCCGCATTATGCCGAGCTTGATTTCTGAGAAGGGGGGCGCTGCCCCCCGGCCTTCGGCCTCCCCCCGGGATATTTGGGTGATGAAGAAGGCGCTGGTCGCGCGCGCGCTGGACGAGGGGTTTTCGGCGGTGCGCGTGACCACCCCCGACGCGATCCCGCAGGCGGCGGCAAGGCTGGCGGAATATGTGGCGCAGGGCCGCCACGGGCAGATGGGCTGGATGGAAGAGCGGATGCACTGGCGCGGCGCGCCGGACGCGCTGTGGCCCGAGGCCCGCGCGGTGGTGATGCTGGCCGAGACCTATACGCCCCCGCATGACCCGCGCGAGGATCTGGCCCGCCGCGATCGTGGCGCGGTCAGCGTCTATGCGCAGGGCAAGGATTACCACGACATCGTGAAAGCGCGGCTGAAGCGCGTGGGCCGCTGGCTGATCGAGCAGGCGGGCGGCGAGATCAAGGTGTTCGTGGACACCGCCCCGGTGATGGAAAAGCCGTTGGCGCAGGCCGCGGGGCTGGGCTGGCAGGGCAAGCACACCAATCTGGTCAGCCGCGAGCTGGGCAGCTGGTTCTTTCTGGGCGCCATCTTCACCACCCTGCCGCTGCCCCCCGATCCGCCGGAACCCGACCGCTGCGGGTCCTGCCGCGCCTGTCTGGACGCCTGTCCGACCAACGCCTTTCCGGCGCCGTTCCAACTGGATGCGCGGCGCTGCATTTCCTATCTGACCATCGAGCACAAGGGACCGGTGGACGAGGAATTGCGCCCCCTGCTGGGCAACCGCATCTATGGCTGCGACGACTGCCTGGCCGCCTGCCCCTGGAACAAGTTCGCGGCCGAGGCGCGCGAGATGCGCTATCACGGCCCCCATCGCGCGCCGCCCTTGGCCGAGCTGGCGGTGCTGGACGATGCCGCATTCCGCGCCCGGTTTTCCGGCAGCCCGATCAAGCGCATCGGGCGCGACCGCATGGTGCGCAACGTGCTTTATGCGATCGGCAACAGCGGCGACCCGGCGCTGCGCCCGCTGGCCGCGGCGCGCTTGGGCGACCCCGACCCTGCGGTCGCCGATGCCGCTGCCTGGGCGCTGGGGCGGCTGCCATGAGAAACCCCACCACGGGGATCCTGCTGAAGCTGGGCAGCGTGGCGCTGTTCACCGCGATGGCCGCGATCCTCAAGGGCACGGCGGCGGCGGTGCCCGCGGGCGAGCAGATGTTCTTTCGCTCGCTGTTCGGGCTTCCGGTGATCCTGGTCTGGCTGGCGTTGCGGGGCGAGCTGGCCACCGGGCTGCACACCGCCAATCCGATGAGCCACGCCTATCGCGGCATCGTCGGCTCGATCTCGATGGGCTGCACCTTTGCCGGGCTGGGGCTGCTGCCCTTCCCCGAGGCCACCGCCCTTGGCTATGCCATGCCGCTGATGATCGTGATCTTCGCCGCGATGTTCCTGAACGAGCGCGTGGGCGTGTTTCGGCTGAGCATGGTGGCGCTGGGGCTGGCGGGGGTGCTGATCGTGCTGTCGCCGCGGCTGTCGGTGGGGGTGGGGGACGTCTCGGCCTCGCAAAGCCTCGGCGCGGTGCTGGCGCTGACCGGGGCGAGCTTCGGCGCGCTGGCGCAGATCTTCATCAGCCGGATGGTGCTGACCGAAAAACCCTCGGCGGTGGTGTTCTGGTTCCTGGCCACCTCGACGGTGCTGTCGCTGGTCACGCTGCCCTTTGGCTGGCGGGTACCGGATGCGGGGACCGCGGCGCTGCTGATCGCGGCCGGCGTGATGGGCGGGGCGGCGCAGATCATGCTGACCTCGTCCTATCGCTTTGCCGATGCCTCGCTGGTGGCGCCGTTCGATTACGCCTCGATGCTGCTGGCGATGGCGATCGGCTGGTTCGTGTTCGCCGAGCCGACCTCGGGACGGATGCTGGCCGGGGCGGCGGTCATCATCGCCGCGGGTGTGGCGATCATCCTGCGCGAGCGGCAGCTGGGCATCAACCGCGCCCGCCGGGCCGAGACGCCGCGTTAGGGCCCGTCACGGCCGGTCAGGAAAGCCGAAGGCAACGTAGTCGCGCAGATAGGCGGCCTTGGCGGCGCGGCGCAGCGCCGGGTCGTCCAGGCAGTCCGGCAGCGGTTCGGGCGCAGGGCCGTCGCGGTCGATTCCTGTCGCGCGCGCCAGAAATCCCAGCTCGGCCGCCATCCGATCCTCGCGCGCGATCAGGTCGGGGGCGCCGAACTCGGAAAACCCCGCCAGCACCTGCGCCTGCGTGGCCCAGCCGGGATGGGTGGGCAGCCCGGTCTGCCCGTTCAGGTTGCGGCGCAAGAAATCGAGGAACGCCGCGAACAGCGGCAGTTTCCCGGCCTCGGTCAGGGCGGGCAGCACCTCGTCCGCCGGCAGGTCGACCCGGTGGACCCGGCGCAGCAGGTCGCGCAGTTCCGGCGCGCGGGCGAACAGCATGGCGTTGAATGCGTCCCAGGCGCGCGGCAGCGGGTGGCGCAGCACCGTCAGGCTGCGGTGGCCGGGGTGGGCGCGTTTCCACTGGCGCAGGGCGTTGCGGGTCAGCTCGCCCTCGACCCGGCCCAGATCTTCCAGCCAGCGCCGGACCGTCCCGGTCGGGCCGCCGCGCACCGGCATGAACAGCAGCCCCTGCCCCGCCTCGGCCGTCAGGAAGGACGGCACCGCCGGGCCCCGCCGCGGCTCGAACCCCGGGATGCGGTGCAGCTGGAACGGGTCGGTAGCGACCAGCTCTTGCTGCATCGCGTCGAAATTGCTGATCTTTTCGGACATCTCGCGCGGGTTCTGCGGCACCTGGTCCTGCGCGGGCTCCACCCGTTCCAGATCGGTGCAGCCCAGCCAGTGCAGCAGCCCGGTCATCACCTGCGCGTCGCGCAGATCGTCGTAGTTCAGCCAGAACGCGGTCTGCCCGCGGATCTGCAGCGCGTGCTGGATGCGGTCCAGGAACGCTTGCGTTGCCGCCAGGCTGTCGCGAAAACCGGCGGCGTCGAACCGGACCTGCGCGGGGATCGGGGTCTCGGTCTCGTTCAGCTTCCACTGGTTGGTCGCATAGGCGAGCTGGGTCGAGACCCAGCTGTCGAGCGGGTTACGGGTCAGCACGATCTTGGCACAGGTCGGGTCGTCCATCAGCGGCTGGAACATGCGCGGGTCGTGGTCGTGGAAATAGCGGAAGCCCTTGACCTTGCGCGCATTCACCATGTGCTGCCACAGCGCCACCGGGTCCGCGTCGCGATCGGCCAGCGTCATGTCGTACAGGGTGTCCTGATCGGGCCAGCCGATGAAATAGGGGTTATACGCCTCGCCGAAACAGGCGATGTCATGGGCGTTCAGCGTCGCCTCGAGCAGGTTCGAGCCGGTGCGCATCCCGGCGAAGATCACGAAGCTGCGAAACACGGTCATCGGCAGGTCCCCTTGGGCGCGGCCGTCGCGCGGCCCGGTCGGTGTGGATATGGGTGGGCGCAGGCTCAGCCCGGTTTCAGCCCGGCGTTGCGCAGGCGCCGGGTCAGCGGCCGCAGCCCGCTGGTGTCGCGCAGCGGCGGCGGGGGCGGCACGCCGGTGATGCCCTCGTCCGGCCGCAGGCCGAGCACAGCGCCTGCCACACGGTCTCGGGCTGCGACAGCGCCTCGTCCAGGGTCCAGCGGCGGACCTGCGCCTTGACCCAGACCGAGCCGAGCACGTCCAGAAACCGCCGCTCGGACCGATGCAGCCGGGCGGCGATGCGGCGGATGTCGTCAAAGGGCATGTCGCAGCCCAGCAGCGGCACCATCCATGCCCCGGTCACCACCAGCAGCCGCGCATTGGGGTCGGTGGCGATGAACCAGTCCAGATGCTGCCGGTCGCGCGGCGAATGCAGAAAAACGGGCATCGAGTCGGACGAGCGGATCAGCGCCGCCAGAAACCCGCGCGGGTCGAGATCACGCAGCCCGGCGTTGCTGGACAGCGCCCCGGGGCCGATGCGGGCGCCGCCGGCGAACTCGACCTCGTCCCGGGCCAGCACATGGCCATGCACCACCCGCCCCGTGGCCTGCGCGGCGACCAGGGGCAGGTCCCGGAACAGGTCCGCGACCCCGTAAAGCACGACATAGGGCTGCGAGGTCTTGCTGCCCTCGGCATCCTTGCGCGGAAAGCGGCTTTGCATGTACAGCCCCGGCCGCCCTTGCCGGTGGCGGGCAGCGGCGCGGTCCAGCACCGCCTCGACCCGTTCGGCATCGGGTTCGGCCAGCTGCAGCCCGGGGGGCGAGGGCCGGGGAAACGCATCGTAAAGCGCCCGAGCCCCCGGCCAGATCTTGCGCGCCACGAACACCCGCGAGCGGCCGAGCAGCCCCAGGTGGTCGTCGTAGAAGATATGCGGCCGCCCCTGCCCGTCGAACTTGGCCAGCGTCAGCGAGCGGCTTTCGATCCGCACCGAATGGCGGCGCACCAGCGTCTGGAAATAGCTTTCGTCGGGAATCCACACCTGCCGGAAATAGCGGTCGAACTCGCGCCGCCGGGGGTCGTCCAGAATCGCCTGCAAGGTCCGCCGCGTCAGGCACCACCATTGCGAGCCGATATGCGGCGACACCCCCTCGGGCGGCAGGCGGGTCAGCCCCAGCCGCCGCTGCAGCCGCACGCAGCGGTCGAACAGCTTGCGATTCCGCCGATAGGCAAAGGGAAAGCGCAGGGTAAAGCGTTCCTCGTTCAGGCCGCCGATGGTCCAGCCGACCTCGCGCACGCTGACGCTTTCGATGAAATCGGTGTCGGGGTGGTGCGCAAGATACTGCCGCAGCTCGGCCACCGGCCGCAGCGGCAGGCAGGCGCCCGAGACCAGCATCACATGCGAGACCTCGGGCCAGCTTGCCAGCAGCCGCTCCGCCGCCGCCTGCGTGGCCGCCACCAGGCTGAACGTGCCCCACTCGCACGTCCGGCGGGGCGCGAACACCGCCGGGCAATCGGCCAGCGCCGCCTGCATCCGCGCCAGCTCGTCGGCGGGTGCGCTGCGGTCGACGTGGATCGAGACGACCGCGCCGCCATCGGTCCAGATCCGCACCATCCGCGCGGCCAGGTCCAGGTTGTCGTGGCACAGCATGACGATGCCCAGCCGCACCTCGGGCAGCGGCAGCAGGCTGGTCCCGGTGCCGGGCGACAGCGCAAATGCCCCCGCAGCCGGAAGGTTCATGCCCAATTCCCCCGCGAGATCAGCCCCAGCCGCTCGAGCTGTTGCCAGCCGTTGAAGCGGCGCGACTGCTCGCACCAGAAATCAACGCGATCCTGCAGCCCCTGGTGATAGGCGCGGTATTCCTGACTGTCGGCGTAATGCTGGCGGCGCGACAGCTCCTCGGCGGATTTCTCGGCCAGCCCGGGCAGGAACTTGGCGTGCAGCAGCACCCCCGAGGCCATCTCGCCGCCGTTTTCGTCGTAGACCACGTTCAGCGCGCGCGGCAGCGCCATGTGGGTCGAGCTGACATAGGCGTATTGCGGCTGCCAGCGGACCAGCGGCACCTTGTTCAGCGCCGGCGCGCTTTGCGGATCATCGGCAAAGAACATGCGCGCCCGCGGGCCGCCCTGGATCCAGAGGTTGCGATAGAAACGATTCTTGCGGATCGCGTAGTTCGCCGGGTCGAACCATGCGGCGATCTCGAACGGGTCCTGCCCCTCGCGATAGGGCTGGGCGCCGACGGGGCCGCGGGGATACATGTCCAGCAGCATCGCGGGAAATGACCGGCGCCCCGAGGCGTCCAGCCAGTCGGTCAGCGCCGGCAGCGGGCGGCTGTCGCAATGCGGGTAGACCAGGAACTCGTCGGGGTCGACGGTCAGGCACCAGTGGCCGCTGCCGTAAAGCCGCAGCAGATGGTTGATCCAGTCCATGCCGAAGCGCGATTCGCGATAGCTGTCAGCGGTGGTCCACAGCGAGACATCCGGCTGCGCTTCCAGGAACTCGCGGCTGCCGTCGGTGCTGGCGTTGTCCACCACCAGGAAATGCCCGGCCCCCAGGCGCCGGTAATAGTCGAGAAACCACGGCAGCCGGACGTGTTCGTTGCGCAAGGTGACAAAGACGAGGATATCGCGCCGCCCGATGCGGCCCGTGCGGTCGCTGACCGAGGCCAGCCGGAAGCTCCGCGCCAGCGCCCGCAGCAGGAAATACTGCCTCAGCGCCCGCAGCCGGACCAGCATTGCCAAACGGGTTCTTCGCACGACGCTTCTCTTGCCGGCTTCAGCGGCTGTCGAATTTTGACTAAATTATTTTAAGGCGGGATTATTTTATTACCAAACGTTAATCAACAGGATAGCGAAAATCCGCTGCATCCAGCCCTCAGATGCGACAGGGCGTCGCACCCCCGGGCGCGCAGCGGTCAGCCCGGCCTCAGCCTGGCCCCCGCCAGTCGCCCGCCGACATGATCCCCGCCGCGACAAGGCTTTCCCAGCCCGCCAGCCGCCGCGCGCCCTCGTGCCACAGATCGGGGTTGGCGATCACCGCGTCGTAATAATGCCGATAGGCGGCGGGGTCGCTGAAATGCTGTTCGCGGCGGCGCTCGCTGCGGGATTTCTCGATGATTGTGGGCAGGAACTTGGTGTGCAGCAGCGCCCCGGACAGCCGCGTATCGCCGGGCCCGTCCCAGGCGTCGTTCAGCCGCGAGGGCAGCGCCGAGTGGGTCGAGTTGACATAGGCGAAGCCGCGGCGCCAGCGCACCAGCGGCAGCTTGTTCAGCGTGGGCGCGCGCCGGGGGCGGTCGGCGAAGAACACCCGGTCGCGGACACCGCCCTGCACCCAGCGGTTGCGCATCGGGGCCATGATGCGGCAGCGATAGTTGCCGGCGTCGAACCATTCCAGCCGCCGCAGCGCCTGTTCGCCCCTGGGGCGCGGGTCGGGACACAGCGGGCCGCGCGGGTAAAGATCCAGCATCAGCGCCCCCAGCGCCGGCACCCGCCGCCGGTCCAACTCGGCCACCAGATCATGCAGGCCGGCGCGGTCGTCGTGGGGAAAGCTCAGCAGCTCGTCGGCATCCAGCGTCAGGCACCAGCGCCCGGCGCCGTAGCGGGTCAGCAGCCAGTTGGTCCAGTCGCGCCCGAAGCGGGATTCGCGATAGCTGGCCTGCGTCGTCCACAGCCAGACATCGGGCTGCGCTGCCAGGAACTCGGCGCTGCCGTCGTCGCTGCCGTTGTCCACGACATGGAACCGCGCCACCCCCAGGCGGCGGTGGTGGTCCAGCCAATGCGCCAGCCGCTCGGATTCGTTGCGCACCACGGCAAACGCGAGGATGTCGCCGCGCCCGGCACGGCCGCCCCGGGCCGAGACCAGCCGCAGGTCGCGGCGGCTGCGCAACGCCCGCGCCAGCAGCCGGGCGCGCAGCCATTGCACCCGCAGCCGCTGTCGCAGGGTCGGCCGGTCCGGCAAGGCGGCCACCGGGATCAGCCGGCGTAATGGCCGGTCTGGTGCCAGCGCCAGGCGTCCGAGATCATGCAGGACAACGTTGAGCGCTGCGGCTGCCAGCCCAGCACCCGCCCGGCCTTTTCGCTGCCCGACACCAGCTTGACCGCATCGCCGGGGCGGCGCGGCCCTTCGGTCACCGGGACGGGGCGGTTGGTGATCTGGCCGGCCTGGTCCAGCACCTCGCGCACGGAAAAGCCGCGGCCGGTGCCCAGGCAGAACAGCTCGGTGCCGCCCTGCGGCTGGTGGCCGGGCGCGCGCAGCCAGTTCAGCCCCAGCAGATGCGCCTCGACCAGATCCATGACATGCACATAGTCGCGGATGCAGGTGCCGTCGGGGGTGGGATAGTCGGTGCCGTGGATGGTCAGCGCCGGGCGCCGCCCGTCAAGCGCGTCCAGGATCAGCGGGATCAGATGGGTCTCGGGCTGGTGGAACTCTCCGACCTCGGCCTCGGGGTCGGCGCCGGCCACGTTGAAATAGCGAAAGATCACCGAGCGCAGCCCGTGCGAGGCGCCAAAGTCGCGCAGCATGTCCTCGATCGCGCGTTTCGAGCCGCCATAGGCGTTCAGCGGCGCCTGCGCGGTGGTTTCGTCCAGCACCACCCCGTCCTGGTCGCCATAGGTGGCGCAGGTCGAGCTGAATACCATGTCGCGCACGCCGGCGGCCAGCATCGCCTCGATCAGCGTCAGCGAGGCGCAGACATTGCCGCGCCAGTATCTGCCGGGGTCCTGCATCGCCTCACCCACCTGGCTGAGCGCAGCGAAATGCATCACCGCGACCGGCTGGTGGTCGGCGAACACCTGGTCCAGCCGGGCGCGGTCGGACAGATCGCCACGCTCAAACGGGCCAAACCGGACCGCATCGCGCCAGCCGGAGCAGAGATTGTCATAGGTGACGGGGACATAGCCCGCCGCGGCCAGCACCTTGCAGGCGTGCGAGCCGATATAGCCCGCCCCGCCCGTGACCAGGATCTTCGGCGGCATGGGCTATTCCGCCGCCTTGCGCATCGCCATGATGTCGTGAAGATATTCCGCGAACTCGTCCTTGAGATCGTCGCGCGCCAGCCCGAACGCCACCGTCGCCTGCAGGAACCCGGCCTTGGAGCCGCAGTCGTAGCGCTGGCCGCGGAAGCGCAGGCCGAACACGTCGCGCCCCTCAGCGATCTCGTCGGCGATGGCGTCGGTCAGCTGGATTTCCCCGCCCGCGCCCTCTTTCAGCTTGTTGAGGTTCTGCAGCACCGTCGGCGCCAGCACGTAGCGCCCGATCACCGCCAGGTTCGACGGCGGGTTTTCCTTGGGCTTTTCCACCATGCCACGGGCGCGGACGATGGCGCCCATGTCCTCGGCCACGTCGAGAATCCCGTAGGATTTGGTCTTTTCAAGCGGCACTTCCATGGTGGCGACCATGCTGCCGCCGGTCTCGGCATGGGCCTCGATCATCTGCTGCAGGCAGGGCGGCTCGCCCATCACCACGTCGTCGGTCAGCACCACGGCAAAGGGTTCGTCGTGGATCAGGCGGCGGGCGCACCAGACCGCATGGCCCAGCCCCATCGCCTTGTGCTGGCGGATATAGGCGATGGCGCCCGATTCCATGTTGGTCTGGCGCAGGACCTCGAGCAGGTCCTTCTTGCCGGTCTTGCGCAGGTGGTTTTCCAGCTCGTGCGAGTGATCGAAGTAATCCTCGAGCGCGCCCTTGCCGCGCGAGGTGACAAAGATGAACTCGGTGATTCCCGCCGCCCGCGCCTCGTCGATGGCGTATTGGATCAGCGGCCGGTCGACGAGCGTCATGATCTCTTTCGGGATCGACTTCGTCGCCGGCAGGAAACGCGTTCCCAGACCGGCCACAGGAAAGATGGCCTTCGTAACCTTGCGCGTCATCTGAACCCCAGCTTCTTACCTGTTACAATTACATCGTATGTCTGCGTGCCGACAGATCCATCCTATGTCCCTGTCGCGAAGGGACGGCAAGGGATTGGACGCATTCCGGCCACTTTCCCACATCCCGACCGCCCGCCTAGCGGGTTTTCGCGCATTCCTGCCGCCCGGAGGCGGGTGGCGCGGGCGGCCGGGACGGCTCAGCCCATGCCCATGCGCCGCATCATCGATTCGATCCGCTCGACGTCCGAGGGGTTGTTCAGCTCCCAGAACTCGCGGCCGCGGGCCTCGACCTCGACGCAGAGCACCGGGCGGCCGTGTTCCAGAAAGCGCAGCTGCTCGAGCCCCTCGAGCTTTTCCAGCCGCCCCTCGGGCCAGCCGGCATAGGCGGCCAGCGCCTGCGGGCGATAGGCATAGACGCCGACATGGTGGAACACCGGGCTGGCGGCGTCGGGCGCCACATCATGGGGGACGAAGGGAATCACTTCCTTGGAAAAATACAGCGCCCGCCCGTCGGTGCCAAACACCGCGGTGGTGCCGCCCACCCGCCCGGCGGCACGGTCGGCCAGCAAATCGGCGCGCATCGCGCCCGAGCAGTTCAGCACCGGCGTCGCCACCTCGGCCCCCGGGGCAGCGCGCAGCCCGGCGACCAGATCCTCGACGAACCACGAGGGCGTCAGCGGCGCGTCGCCCTGCAGGTTGACCAGGATTTCGGGGGTCTCGGGCAGGTTGGCCAGCACCTCGGCGCAGCGCTCGGTGCCGTTGCGGCAGGTGGTCGACGTCATCGCCACCTCGGCCCCGAAGCCCGCGGCATGGTCAGCGATGCGCGAATCGTCGGTGGCGACGATCACCCTGTCCACGCCCGCGACCTGCCGCGCCGCGTCCCAGCTGCGCCGGATCAGGCTGCGCTTGGTGCCATCGGCGCCGCGCAGCTCGACCAGCGGCTTGCCGGGATAGCGGCTGGACGCAAAGCGCGCCGGGATGACGATGACGACGGACATTCCTAGACCCCCGGTTGCAGCAGCACGCCCGGCGCGTGTGCGATGAAGAACGGGTTCTCGAACCCCGGCTTGCCATAGGTCAGCGGGCTGTGGTCGTCAAAGCGCACCATTTCGCCCCCGGCGCCGCGCAGCACCGCATCGCCCGCGGCGGTGTCCCATTCCATGGTACGGCCCAGCCGCGGGTAGAGATCCGCCTCTCCGGTCGCCACCAGGCAGAACTTCAGCGACGAGCCGGCGCTGGTCATGTCGCGCACCGCATAGCGGGCGATATAGTCGTCGGTCGCCTGGTCGCGGTGGGATTTCGACGCCACCACCATCAGCGCCCGGTTGTCGGGGGTGGGGTTGACCCCGATGGGATGGACGGTGCCGGGCGTGGGGCGGAAGGGGCCGGTTTCCTCGACCGCGCCACCTACGGCCAGCGTATAGAACAGCCGTCCGCGGGCCGGGGCATAGACCACCCCGTGCAGCGGCACCCCGTCCTGCACATAGGCGATGTTGACGGTGAAATCGCCGCGGCGCTGGACGAACTCCTTGGTGCCGTCCAGCGGATCGACGATCAGGAAGCTGGACAGGCGCTGCCCGTGGGTGGCCTGCTGTTCCTCGGTCACCAGCGGGATGTCGGGGAACGCCGCGCGCAGCCCGGAGGAGATCAGCGCATCGGCGGCCTCGTCGGCCTGGGTCACCGGCGAGGCGTCGTCCTTGGCCCGCACCTCGAAGTCGGGGCGCCGGTAGATGTCGAGGATCACCTCCCCGGCCTCAAGCGCCAGACGCCGCATCTCGAAGATCAATCTGTCGAATTGCATGGATTTTCCTTTTGATCCGACGGGGTTCCGGGATATTGCCTGCTGCGGGGCGGTTGAACGCGGCAGTTTGCGGATTTATGATCGCCCCGCAGGCAATGGGCAAGCGCGCAGGCGCTGCCGGTCCGAAAAGGGTGTAGCGCGCAGCATGTTCGTCCAGAGCAGACCCCGGACCATGGTCGGCGCCGCCTTCACCACGCTGGCGCTGATCTATCACCAGACCGTCCACAGCCTGCGCGGCAAGCACCGCAACGCGGTGATCGGGCTGCTGCTGACCATCGCGCAATCCTCGGTGATGATCCTGGCCTTCGTGGTGATGTACTGGGTCTTTGGCGTGCGCCATTCCCCGATCCGCGGCGATTTCCTGCTGTTCATCATGAGCGGGATCCTGCTGTTCATGATCTTCAACATGTCGGTCGGCGCGGTGGCCGGGGCGGGGAAATCCACCAGCGCCATGCTCAAGCACGGGCCGCTGAACACCGCGATCTCGATGTGCGCGGCCGCGCTGGGGGCGCTTTACAACAACATGCTGTCCGCGCTGGTGCTGCTGGGGATGTATCATGCGCTGTGGATGCCGCTGGACCTGGAAAACTGGCGCGGCGCGCTGGCGATGATGCTGTTTTCCTGGTTTTCCGGCTGCACGGTGGGGCTGATCCTGCTGTCCATCACCTCGTGGCTGCCGGAAATCGGGCCGATGCTGACCAGGATCGTGCGGCGGGTGAACATGATCGCCTCGGGCAAGATGTTCGTGGCCAACATGCTGCCCGGGTTCCTGCTGCGGGCGTTCGACTGGAACCCGCTGTTGCACCTGATCGACCAGAACCGCGGCTTCGTGTTCATCAACTACACGCCGCACAACTCGAACCTGACCTATCCGTTCTACCTGACGCTGACCCTGCTGATGATCGGGCTGATGGCCGAGTTCGTGACCCGCAACATGATGTCGCTGAGCTACATGGCCGGGCGATGACGGGCGGCGGCCGCGATTCCGCACGGGGATTTGCCGGGGGTTCCTGCCTGAATCCCCCGCCCGGCTCCCTCCATGGCGGGCGCTGCCGGCGGGGGCCTGTCTAACGCCGCGCATTCAATGCAGGATTCCGCGAGCAGCGGCGCTTGCACGCCGCAAACGCCTTCTTATATAGCCATCGAACCCCCGAAGCAGCGCTTCGGACCTAGTCAACCAATCGGGATTTTGGCGCGGGGGCCGCGAACGGACCCGCGGCCTGACCATCGCCGCAAGAAAGGTATTTCCATGGCCAAAGTCATCGGGATCGACCTCGGGACCACCAACAGCTGCGTTGCGATCATGGACGGCAGCCAGCCGCGGGTGATCGAGAACGCCGAGGGTGCGCGCACCACCCCCTCGATCGTCGCCTTCACCGAAAGCGAACGCCTTGTCGGGCAGCCGGCCAAGCGCCAGGCCGTGACCAACCCTGAAAACACCGTCTTTGCCGTCAAGCGCCTGATCGGCCGCCGCGTGGGCGATGCCGAGGTTGAAAAGGACAGGAACCTCGTCCCCTACAAGATCGTGGACGGCGGCAACGGCGACGCCTGGGTCGAGGTCCGGGGCGAGAAATATTCCCCCGCGCAGATCAGCGCGATGATCCTTCAGAAGATGAAGGAAACTGCAGAATCCTATCTGGGCGAAAAGGTCGAGCAGGCGGTGATCACCGTCCCGGCCTATTTCAACGATGCCCAGCGCCAGGCCACCAAGGACGCCGGCAAGATCGCCGGGCTCGAGGTGCTGCGCATCATCAACGAACCGACCGCGGCCGCGCTGGCCTACGGTCTGGACAAGAAGGAAAGCCGGACCATCGCGGTCTATGACCTTGGCGGCGGCACCTTCGACATCACCATCCTGGAAATCGACGACGGGCTGTTCGAGGTGAAATCGACCAACGGGGACACGTTCCTCGGCGGCGAGGATTTCGACATGCGGATCGTCAACTACCTGGCGGACGAGTTCAAGAAAGAGCACGGCGTCGACCTGACCAAGGACAAGATGGCGCTGCAGCGGCTGAAGGAAGCCGCCGAAAAGGCCAAGATCGAGCTGTCGTCCTCGTCCCAGACCGAGATCAACCAGCCCTTCATCTCGATGGACAAGAACAGCGGCACGCCGCTGCACATGGTCGTCAAGCTGACCCGCGCCAAGCTGGAATCGCTGGTCGGCGACCTGATCAAGGCGACGCTGAAACCCTGCCAGGCCGCGCTCAAGGACGCCGGGCTGGCCAAGGGCGACATCGACGAGGTGGTGCTGGTCGGCGGCATGACCCGGATGCCCAAGGTCATCGAAGAGGTGCAGGGCTTCTTTGGCAAGGAACCCCACAAGGGCGTCAACCCCGACGAGGTGGTGGCGCTGGGTGCGGCGATCCAGGCCGGGGTGCTGCAGGGCGACGTCAAGGACGTGGTGCTGCTGGACGTGACCCCCCTGTCGCTGGGGATCGAGACGCTGGGCGGCGTGTTCACCCGGCTGATCGACCGCAACACTACCATCCCGACCAAGAAGTCGCAGACCTTCTCGACCGCCGAGGACAACCAGAACGCGGTGACCATCCGGGTCTTCCAGGGCGAACGCGAAATGGCCGCGGACAACAAGCTGCTGGGCCAGTTCAACCTCGAGGACATTCCCCCAGCCCCGCGCGGGATGCCGCAGATCGAGGTGACCTTCGACATCGACGCCAACGGCATCGTGTCGGTTTCGGCCAAGGACAAGGGCACCGGCAAGTCGCAGAACATCACCATCCAGGCCTCGGGCGGGCTGTCGGATGAGGATATCGACAAGATGGTTCGCGACGCCGAGGCCAATGCCGAGGCCGACAAGGCCCGCCGCGAGCTGGTCGAGACCCGCAACCAGGCCGAAAGCCTGCTGCATTCGACCCGCAAGTCGCTGGAAGAGCACGGCGACAAGGTCGACAGCTCGACCGTCGAGGCGATCGAGCTGGCCGCGGGCGCGCTGGAAGAGGCGATCAAGTCCGAGGACGCCGGCAAGATCAAGGGCGGTATCCAGAACCTGATGGACGCCTCGATGAAGCTGGGCGAGGCCATCTACAAGGCCGGCCAGTCCGAGGGCGACGGCGCCGAGCGCGACGCCGACGCGCCGCGCGACGTGGACGACGACATCGTGGACGCCGATTTCGAGGATCTCGGCGAAGACAAGCGCAAGTAAGCGCGCCCCGATCCCGGCCCGGCCCGCGCCCTCCCGCGGGCCGGGCCTTTCGCCACCGCTCAGGCGGCGCCGAAGCTGCGAAACCCGCGGCGTCAAGGCCCTCGCGGCGTCTAAGGACCGACACGGACGACCATGGCAAAACGTGACTATTACGACGTTCTGGGTGTTGCTCGCGGCGCGTCAAGCGACGAGATCAAGCGGGCCTACCGTGGCAAGGCCAAGTCCCTGCACCCCGACCTGAACCCCGACTGCAAGGTCTCGGAAACCGAGTTCAAGGAAGTGAACGAGGCATATGAATGCCTCAAGGACCCGCAGCGCAAGGCCGCCTATGACCGCTTCGGCCATGCGGCGTTCGAGGGCGGCGGGGCCGGGTTCAACGGCTTTGGCGGTCGCGGCGGCCACGGCGATTTCGGCGCCGCCTTCGCCGATGTGTTCGAGGATCTGTTCGGCGAGTTCACCGGCGCCCGCGCCGGCGGGCGCAGCCGCGCCACCCGCGGCCAGGACCTGCGCTACGACCTGCGCGTCACGCTGGAAGAAGCCTGGCGCGGGGTCGAAAAGACCATCACCGTGCCGGGCGCCACCGCCTGTTCGGCCTGCAACGGCACCGGCGCCGAGGGCGCGGTGGAACCCACCACCTGCCCCACCTGCGCGGGCATGGGCAAGGTCCGCGCCAGCCAGGGCTTCTTCACCGTCGAACGCAGCTGCCCGACCTGCGGCGGCAATGGCCATATCGTCAAGAACCCCTGCAAATCCTGCGCCGGCGCCGGCCGCGTGGCCCAGGACCGCAGCCTGTCGGTGGTGATCCCCGCGGGCGTGGAATCCGGCACCCGCATCCGGCTCGCCGGCGAGGGCGAGGCCGGAATGCGCGGCGGCCCGGCCGGCGATCTCTATATCTTCGTCGAGGTCCGCGAGCACCCGATCTTCATGCGCGACGGCCGCACCCTGGCCTGCCAGGTGCCGGTGGGGATGACCACGGCCGCGCTTGGCGGCGAGGTCGAGGTGCCGACGATCGAGGGCGGCCGCTCGCGGGTCAAGGTGCCCGCGGGCAGCCAGACCGGGCGGCAGATGCGCCTGCGCGGCAAGGGGATGCCGCCGCTGCGCCACGGCGCCGGGCTGACCGGCGATTTCGGCGACATGGTGATCGAGCTGGTGGTCGAGACCCCGGTGAACCTGACCGCGCGCCAAAAGGAACTGCTGCGCGAGTTCGACGGCATCGCCGCCGACAACCACCCGCAAACGGCCAGTTTCTTCTCGAAGATCAAGACCTTCTGGGACGGCTTGGGCGCCTGACCGGCAGCCCTGTTCCGGCGTCGCTGCGGTATGGGTATTTGAGCCAGAAAGAAGCAGCTCCGGGGACTTCTTTCTGGTCCAAATACCCCTGCAACGCCGCCATCCGGCGCGAGGACGCCATGGCAGGGCCGCGTTAACCGGACCTTAACCTGCCCTGCGGCAGGATGGGGGCATGACAGCGAATCATGCCTTTCAGGAAGCCCCGATCCCGCTCTTCGGTCTTACCGCGGCCGAGGATGACTGCATCGCCGTCCGCCCGCGGGGGGCGCGGGACCGGCCGCCCAGCTACATCGCCGATCACCGCGCCCGGCTGCGCGACCGCTTCATGCAGGGCGGGGCCGCCGCGATGCCGGATTACGAGCTGCTGGAGTTGATCCTGTTCCGCGCCGTGCCGCGGCAGGACATGAAGCCCTTGGCGCGGCGGCTGCTCGACCGTTTCGGCGACTTCAACCGCGTGCTCTCGGCTGATCCCGGGCAGCTGCTGCAGGTCGAGGGCGTCGGCCAGGCCATCGTCGCCGAGCTGAAGATCGTCGAGGCCTCGGCGCAGCGGCTGGCGCGCTCGCGGGTGATGAACCGGCCGGTGCTGACCAGCTGGGACGCGCTGCTGGATTATTGCCACACCGCTATGGCACATGGCGCGGTGGAACAGTTCCGGGTGCTGTATCTGGACCGCAAGAACGTGCTGATCGCCGACGACCAGCAGGCGCGCGGCACCGTGGATCACGTCCCGGTCTATCCGCGCGAGATCGTCCGCCGCGCGCTGGAACTGAACGCCAGCGCGATGATCCTCGTCCACAATCATCCCTCGGGCGACCCGACCCCCAGCCAGGCCGATATCGACATGACCCGGCAGATCGTGGCCGCGACCGGGACCATGGGCATCACCGTCCACGACCACATCATCATCGGCAAGAGCCGCGAGCTGAGCTTCCGCGGCGCCGGGCTTCTATAGCCGGAATTTCCGGGGCGAGGCTGGACAGCGCCGCATCGGGGCGCAAGATGGCAGCGCAGCCAGGACCGGAGGGACCCATGGACATCATCGCGCGGCTGGGGATGCAGGTGCCGGTGATCCAGGCGCCGATGGCGGGGGTGTCGACGCCGGCGCTGGCGGCGGCGGTCAGCAATGCGGGCGGGCTGGGCAGCCTCGGGCTTGCGGCGATGACCCCCGAACAGGCCGCCGCGGCCATGGCCGAGACGCGGCGGCTGACCGCGCGCAGCTACGGGGTGAACCTGTTCTGCCACCAGCCGCTGCGTCGCGACCCGGCCGCCGAGGCGCGCTGGCTGGACCGGCTCGCCCCACATTTCGCCCGCTTTGGCGCGACACCGCCCGCGGCGCTGGCGGATGCCTATCCGAGCACCCTGGAAAGCGACGCGCTGCTGGACCAGGTGCTGGCGGCAGCGCCGGCGCTGGTGACCTTCCACTTCGGCCTGCCGCGCCCCGACCAGATCGCCGCGCTGCGCGCCCGCGGCTGCCTGCTGGGCGCCACCGCCACCAGCCTCGCCGAGGGCGATCGCATCCGCGACGCCGGGCTCGATCTGATCGTGGCCCAGGGCTGGCAGGCCGGCGGCCACCGCGGCATCTTCGACCCCGACGGCCCGGACGAGCGGCTGGACACGCTGGGGCTGCTGCAGCAACTGCTGCCGCTGGGCCTGCCGGTGGTCGCGGCGGGCGCGATCATGGACGCGGACGACAGCCGCCGCGCACTTGAGGCAGGGGCGGCGGCGGTGCAATGCGGCACCGCGTTCCTGCTGGCGCCCGAGGCTGCCACCACGCCGGCCCATCGCGCCGCGCTGGCGCGGGGCGACACCGCCATGACACGCGCAATCTCGGGCCGCCCGGCCCGGTCCTGCACCAACGACTTCACCGCCATCCCGGACCGGGAGAGCCCCGGCTATCCGGTCACCTACGCCGCGGGCAAGGCACTCAATGCGGCAGCCCTGGCCAGGGGCGTCACCAGCTATGGCGCGCAATGGGCGGGCACCGGCTGCGCCCGCGCCGTGGCCCGCCCGGCGGCGGAGACCGTGGCGGCACTGGCACCTTAACCGCCGCTGCGGCGACGGCGCGGCTGCGCGACTGTCACCGCCCCGCCTGCCCGCGCCGCCGGAGCGGGGGTTTTCCACCCCCGCACCCCCGGAGGATATTTGCGACCGCCCGAAGGGGCTTGGGGCTGATCCGGAAAGAGGCCGAAGGCGGCGGCGCGGTGGCGGTTCGACACGCCGGCCTTGCAGATACAGCGGCCCGCTGAGGGCGTCCCCCTTTCTGCGGCAAGACTCGGACTCAGGAGATACGCGCAGCTTGCCGGCTCGCCACAACGTCGTCCTAGCCCGTGCTTCGGATAGAGCAATGTGAGGTCTATTTTGGTTGATACCAAGGCCGGCACGAGAACCGCGCTCAGGACTCCACTGATCGCAAAAATGTCCTGCCGCAGGTTGCCGGCACAGGAGGGCGGGGAGGCCAGGGAAATGCGGCCTCGACCGAGCACGCGATGTTTCAAGCCAGTCTAACTGGTAGCGAATCCTTCGCGCCCGTGGCGCTGTAAGGACAGCAGTCGGCTAGGCTCCAGACTCAATTGAGCCCCCATGTGAAGAGGGCGGCGATCTGTGCTGAGGCGAGGAAGTTGCGGGCGAGTTTGTCATAGCGGGTCGCGACCCTGCGCCAGTCCTTGAGCCTGCACCACATGCGCTCGACCAGGTTTCGGGCCCTGTAGGCCTGGGCGTCGTAGGGTATCGGCGTCTTGCGGGAGGTGGTGGAGGGGATCACGGCCTCGGTTCCGCGCTCGGCGAGCAGGCGGCGCAGATGGTTGGCGTCATAGCCCCGGTCGGCGATGAGGCGATGCGCTGGTCCGGCGGCCTCCACCAGAGCCCGCGCGAGGGCGATGTCATTGGTATTGCTCGGGGAAAGCAGCAGAACCCTTGGCCGGCCGAGAGCATCGGCCAGCCCGTGCAGCTTGCAGGTCCAGCCGCCCCGCGAGCGGCCTACGGCTTGCGCGAAGGCCCCCCCGACACCGGTTCCGAAAAAGGACAGCAGTTGCCCAGATCAATAACTCTCGCCGCCACCCACCCTCCTTCACCTCGTCGGCTCTGTCACGAACTCGTCGCGGCCGTCGCATTACAGGTAGAGCAGCGCGGTCAGGTCGCAGTAGTTGATGCGGATATGGGTTGAGCGACGACCATCGGCTTGGCATGCAACGCGACACCAGCTCCGGCCAAGGGACAGTAGTCTGCCAGGACTCATAACCCACCACCTCCGCCAAAACCTCCATCACTCTACGCTCCGCCACAAACTCGCCGCGGCCGTAGCCTTGCAGGTATAGCAGCGCGGTCAGATTGCGGTTGTTGATGCGGACAAGGGTTGGGCGACGACCATCAGCTTGGCATGCAACGCAACACCGCTTCCGGCCAATTGACAACAGTTGGGCCGGCCCCTAATGCACCGCCTCCGCCGAAATCTCCATCACTCTACCGCACCGTCACGAACACATCGCGGCCGTAGCCTTGCAGTAAAGCAGCGCGGTCAGACCGCCATAGTGATGCAAATCAGAGCCTGAGCGGCGCCCACCGGCTTGGCGCGCAACGCAACACCGGCTCCGGCCAAAGGACCTCAACCGGCCAGGCCCTCCCCGCCAACCCCCATCACCCCGCCGCCCCCGTCACGAACTCGTCGCGGCCGTAGCCTTGCAGGTAGAGCAGCGCGGTCAGGTCGCCGTGGTTGATGCGGATCGGGGCCTGGGCGGCCACCACCGGCTTGGCGTGCAGGGCGACGCCGGTTCCGGCGAGTTGCAGCATGCCGAGATCGTTGGCGCCGTCGCCCACCGCGATGGCGTCGGCGGGGGTCAGGCCGCGGGCGGCGGTGATGTCGCGCAGGGCCTCGACCTTGGCCTCGCGGCCGAGGATCGGCAGGGCGACGCGCCCGCTCAGCTGCCCCGAATCGTCGGACAGCAGCACGTTGGCGCGCTGCTCGTCAAAGCCGATCCTCCGGGCGACCGGGCCGGTGAAATCGGTGAACCCGCCCGACACCAGCGCGGTCCACGCCCCGTTGGCGCGCATGGTCGCGACCAGCGTCGGCCCCCCGGCGGCCAGGGTGATGCGGCTGTCCAGCACCTGAGCGATCACCGAATCGGGCAGACCTTCCAGCAGCGCCACCCGCGCGATCAGCGATTCGTGGAAGTCGAGCTCGCCGTTCATCGCCCGCGCGGTGATGGCGGCGACGCGGGGGCCGACGCCGGCCATGTCGGCCAGCTCGTCGATGCATTCCTGCCCGATCATCGTCGAATCCATGTCGGCCAGCAGCACCGCCTTGCGTCGCCCGGCGGTCGTCTGCACGGCCAGGTCGAAGCCGCGCGCGTCGAGTTCCGCCCAGGCGGCGTCGAAATCCTCGGGCGGGGTCTCCACCGGAAACTCGGCCGCGGTGCCGTGGTCCAGCCACAGCGCGCGCCCGCCGCCCCAGCGCCGCTGCAGGGCGATGATGGTGTCGTCGTCCAGATCGGCGCGCACGGGCGAGGCGAGGATGCTGACGGTATACATGTGGGACCCCTTCGGCGGCTTGCGACCCCTCGCTTACGAAGTTTCCCGCCCCCGCGCCAGCGGCGGCGCCGGGGCAATTTCGCTCTTGCGCAAAAGGGATGCGAGGCGTAGGTCCGGCAGCGGGACACCCTTCCCCAACGAAGGGCTTTTTAGCTGGAAGGCTAACCATGCTTGACATGACGAAACCGTCCGCGCGGCCGGCCAATCCGCGCTTTTCCTCGGGGCCCTGCGCCAAGCTCCCCGGCTTTTCCCTGGACATGCTTGCCGACGCGCCGCTGGGGCGCTCGCACCGCTCGGCGGTGGGCAAGGCCAAGCTGGCCGAGGCGATCGCGCTGACCCGCGAGGTTCTTGAGATTCCCGCCGACTACCGGATCGGCATCGTTCCCGCCTCGGACACCGGCGCGATGGAAATGGCGCTGTGGTCGCTGCTGGGCCCGCGCAAGGTCGAGATGCTGGCCTGGGAAAGCTTTGGCGAAGGCTGGGTGACCGATGTCGTCAAGCAGCTGAAGATCGAGGCCGAGGTGCGCAAGGCGCCCTATGGCCAGATCGTCGATTTCGCGCAGGTCGATTTCGACAATGACGTGGTGTTCACCTGGAACGGCACCACCTCGGGCGTGCGGCTGCCCTCGGCCGACGTGATCCCTGCCGACCGCGCCGGGCTGACCATCTGCGACGCGACCTCGTCTGCATTCGCGATGGAGATGGACTGGAGCAAACTCGATGTGGTCACCTTCAGCTGGCAGAAGGTTCTGGGCGGCGAGGGCGCGCATGGCGTGCTGATCCTGTCCCCGCGCGCCGTCGAGCGGCTGGAGACCTACACCCCCGCCTGGCCGCTGCCCAAGATCTTCCGCATGACCAAGGGCGGCAAGCTGATCGAAGGCATCTTCAAGGGCGAGACCATCAACACGCCGTCGATGCTGTGCGTCGAGGATTACATCGTCGCGCTGAAATGGGCCAAGGCGCTTGGTGGGCAAAAGGCGCTGGCCGCGCGGGCCGAGGCCAATGCCGCGGTCCTGCGCGAGTTCTGCGCCGCCAACGACTGGATCGCCAATCTGGCCGAGGATCCGGCGACGGAATCGACCACCTCGGTGTGCCTCAAGTTCACCGACCCGGCGATCAGGGACGGCGCCGCATTCGCCAAGGCCGTCGCCAAGCGGCTGGAGGCCGAGGGCGTGGCGCTGGACGCCGGCGCCTATCGCGACGCGCCTGCCGGGCTGCGGATCTGGTGCGGCTCGACCGTCGAGGCCGCGGATGTCGCGGCGCTGACGCCCTGGATCGAATGGGCGTATCGCACGGAACTGTCCGCGCAGGGCTGACGCCAGACGGTGCGTGGGAACCACGCACCCTACCCCTTCCCGTAGGGTGTGTGCTCGGCACGCACCATTTCCCCACATCTCACATGGGACGAATCCACATGGCACCCAAGGTTCTGGTTTCCGACGCGCTGAGCGAAACCGCCGTCCAGATCTTCCGCGACCGCGGGATCGAGGTCGACTATCTGCCCGCCCTTGGCAAGGACAAGGAAAAGCTGGCCGAGATCATCGGCGACTATGATGGGCTGGCGATCCGCTCGGCCACCAAGGTCACCGACAAGCTGTTGGAAAAGGCCACGAAGCTGAAGGTGATCGGCCGCGCCGGCATCGGGGTCGACAACGTCGATATTCCGGCCGCGTCGAAAAAGGGCGTGATCGTGATGAACACGCCCTTCGGCAACAGCGTCACCACCGCCGAACACGCCATCGCGCTGATGTTCGCAGTGGCGCGGCAGCTGCCCGAGGCCAGCGTGTCGACCCATGCCGGCAAGTGGGAAAAGAACCGCTTCATGGGCGTCGAGCTGTTCAACAAGACCCTGGGGGTGATCGGTGCCGGCAATATCGGCGGCATCGTGATCGACCGCGCCCGCGGGCTGCACATGAAGGTGCTGGCCTATGACCCCTTCCTGTCGGACGAGCGCGCCAAGGAGCTGGGCGCGACCAAGGTCGAGCTGGACGAGCTGCTGGCCAAGGCCGACTTCATCACCATGCACGTGCCGCTGACCGACAAGACCCGCAACATCCTGTCGGCCGAGAATCTGGCCAAGACGAAAAAGGGCGTGCGCATCATCAACGCCGCCCGCGGCGGTCTGGTGGACGAGGCCGCGCTGGCCGAGCTGCTGAAATCCGGCCATGTCGCCGGCGCCGCGCTGGACGTGTTCGCGACCGAGCCCGCCACCGACAGCCCGCTGTTCGGCCTGCCGAACGTGGTGGTGACCCCGCATCTGGGCGCCTCGACCACCGAGGCGCAGGAAAACGTGGCGCTGCAGGTGGCCGAGCAGATGTCGGACTATCTGCTGACCGGCGCCGTGCAGAACGCGCTGAACATGCCCAGCGTCACCGCCGAGGAAGCCGCGGTCATGGGCCCGTGGATCAAGCTGGCCGGGCATCTGGGCACGTTCGTCGGGCAGATGACCGACGAGCCGGTGCTGGCGGTCAACATCCTCTATGACGGGGTTGCAGCCGAGATGAACCTGAACGCGCTGAACGCGGCGGTGATCGCGGGGGTGATGAAGGCGTCGAACCCGGATGTGAACATGGTCTCGGCCCCGGTCGTCGCCAAGGAACGCGGCACCCATATCGCCACCACCACCCAGGACAAGTCGGGCGTCTATGACGGCTATATCAAGGTCACCATGGTGACGGCCGACCGCGAGCGTTCGATCGCCGGGACCGTGTTCAGCGACGGCAAGCCCCGCTTCATCCAGATCCGCGGCATCAACGTCGATGCCGAGATCGGCGAGCACATGATGTACACCCGCAACCGCGACGTTCCGGGCGTGATCGGCACGCTGGGGATGACGCTGGGCGGGCTGGGCGTGAACATGGCCAATTTCTCGCTGGGCCGGGCGGTGGACGGGGGCGATGCCATCGCCATCACCTATCTGGACGCGCCGCTGCGCGAGGACGTGCGCGAGGCGCTGCTGGCCACCGGCAAGTTCGAGCAGGTCCGCGCGCTGCGCTTCGAGGTCTGAACCCATTCCCCGGCCGGTCCGCCGGCCGGGGCCGCTTTGGGGGGCGGCCATGCCCATCTATGCCATCGGCGACATCCACGGCCATCTGGACCTGCTGCTGCAGGCGCATGAGCGGATCGCCCGCGACGGCGGCACGGATGCGCGGATCGTGCATCTGGGCGACCTGATCGACCGCGGCCCCGATTCGCGCGGGGTGGTCGCGCATCTGATGCAGGGCCAGGCTGCGGGGCGCGACTGGATCGTGCTGCGCGGCAACCACGACCCCGCCCTGCCCGAGTTCCTGCGCGACCCGCATTGGGTGGACCCGCGCGCCGCGATGCCCGCCAACTGGATCGCCCGCGACGTGGGCGCGGACACCACGCTGGCCTCTTACGGGGTGGCGGATGCGGCGCACCGTCCCCTCGCCGAGGTTCATGCCGAGGCGCTGGCCGCGGTTCCCGCCGCCCATGCGCGCTGGCTGGGGGCGCTGCCGCTGTGGCACCGGCAGGCGGGCGCGCTGTTCGTCCATGCCGGCATCCGCCCCGGCGTCGCGCTTGCGGCGCAGGACCCGGGCGAGCTGATGTGGATCCGCCGCCCGTTCCTGGACGATCCTCGCGACCACGGGGTGCTGGTGGTGCACGGCCATACCCCGATCCGGCGCGCCACCCACTACGGCAACCGTATCAACATCGACAGCGGCGCCGGGCGCGGCGGGCCGCTGTCGGCGATACGGCTGGACGGAGGCGGCGCCTGGCTGCTGACCGGGGACGGACCGCAGCCTCTGCACCCCGCCGAGCCGGGCTGAATCGGCCAAATTGTCGTCATTCTGTCAGCTTCGTGCCCGCCGAGCGATTTACTCGCAGGCACTTGCGGGTTAATAGTTCCTTTGGAATCGACTGCGGGACGGCCGGGAATGCGCACGGCGAAATACAATATCGGACAAGTGGTGCGCCACCGGGACCACCCGTTTCGCGGGGTGATCTTCGACGTGGACCCGGTCTTTGCCAACACCGAGGAATGGTATCAGTCCATCCCCGAGGACTGCCGCCCGTCCAAGAACCAGCCCTATTACCACCTGTATGCCGAGACCGAGGCCACCTATTACGTCGCCTATGTGTCCGAACAGAACCTCGTCCCCGACGCCTCGGGCGAGCCGCTGGAACACCCCGAGCTGACCGCCCGTTTCGGAGAATTCGAGGACGGGCGCTATCCGCTGCAATACGGGCTGAACTAGGCGCTTCATGGATCTGTCGCTGATCGCCGGGCTGGTGGCGGCCGCCACCGCGGCGGGATTCGTCGATTCGATCGCCGGCGGCGGCGGGCTGATCACCGTGCCGGTGCTGATGCTGGCGGGTATGACGCCCGAGCAGGCGCTGGCGACCAACAAGCTGCAGGGCAGTTTCGGCGCTGCGACCGCGGCGGTCAGCTATGCCCGCAGCGGGCTGGTCGACCTGCGCCGGCAGCTGCCCACCGCGGCGCTGGCCTTTGCCGCGGGCGGTGCGGGCGCGGCGCTGGTGACGGCGCTGCCGACCGAGGTGCTGCGGCTGGCGCTGCCGGTGGTGCTGATCGGGATCGCACTGTTCTTTGCGCTGAAGCCGGGGCTGAACGATCTCGACCGCGCGGCGCGGCTGTCGCCCGCGATCTTCGGGCTGACGCTGGTGCCGGTGATCGGCTTCTATGACGGGCTGATCGGGCCGGGCGCCGGGGCGTTCTACATGCTGGGTTTCGTGATGCTGGCCGGGCACGGGGTGCTGCGCGCGACCGCGCATACCAAGCTGCTGAACTTTTCCTCGAACCTGGGCGGGCTGGCGGTGTTCGCGCTGAGCGGGCATCCGCTCTGGCTGGTCGGGCTGCTGATGGGCGCCGGGCAGATCCTCGGCGCCGCGCTGGGGGCGCGGCTGGCGCTGCGGATCGGCGCGCGGATCATCAAGCCGCTGCTGGTGGTCACCTCGACCGCGCTGGCGGCGCGGCTGCTGTGGCAGATGCTTTAACCCCGTCCCGGGAATGACGCGGCCAGCCGGCGCTCGGCCACATCCACCCCGCGCCAGTTGCGCAGCGGCCGGCGCAGGTATTTCCCCACCACCGGATGCGCCGGGTCCAGCAGCCCGTAATGGACCAGCAGCGCGGTGATCGCGGCCTCGGAGCCGCGGGTGGCGCCGTCCTCGATCTTCAGCGCGATGCCCAGCCCGCGCTCGGGCGCGATGGCGACGAACACCGCCTCGGCCCCGGTCTTGACCGCGACGCGACCGCCCATGGCGCGCATCAGTTCCGTGCAGGCGCGGCCCTCGCCCGCGACCAGTTCCGGGTGCGCCAGCATCGCCTGCACCAGCCGCCGCTGCGCCTGCCCCCGCGCGCCCTGCCCCACGCCCTCACTCGCCGCGGCGAACCCCGCCATCGCCCGCGCCAGCCCGGCGATCGAGACTGCAAAGTTCGGGGCCGAACAGCCGTCGATGCCGAAACCGGCCGGGGTCTCGTCGCAGACCTCGGCGGTGGCGGCGGCGATGGCCTGTTGCAGCGGGTGCTCGGGCAGGTGGTAGTCGGGTTCGCCCCGGTGGTGGCGGTTCCAGGTCAGGAACCCCGCGTGCTTGCCCGAGCAGTTGTTGTGCAGCTGGCAGGGCGGCTGGTCCGAACACAGCAGCCGCCGATGCTCGGCCGGGTCCTGCGGCATATGCGCGCCGCAGCGCAGGTCGGGCTCTGCCAGCCCCAGCCCGTGCAGCCAGTCGCCCACCGCGCCCACATGCAGCGCCGCCCCGTTGTGCGAGGCGCAGGCCAGGGCCAGCTGCCGCGGCCCCAGCCCCGCCGCATCGGCCGCGCCGCTTTCCACCAGCGGCAGCGCCTGGATCATCTTGCAGGACGAGCGCGGAAAGATCACCGCCGCCGGATCGCCCCAAGCCGCGACCATGCCGCCGCGGTCCCAGGCCACCGCGTGGCCGCGATGGACGCTTTCCTTCAGCCCGCCCCGCCACAATTCCACCATTTCGACGGCTGCCATGGGGTCAGACCTTTGACAAATGCGCGATTTCCTGCCTGCGGGGCTTTTGCCCGCCCGGGGTTTACGGTTATCTATGACCCGGACGGTGGCAAGGCCACCTTTGTGACAACCCGGCCTTAACCGGGGCCAGCAAGAGGGCTCGAGCATGACGAATTCCATCTTCAACCTCGGCCTTGTGGCCGCCACGCTGACGGCGCTTGCCTCGCCGGCGTTCGCGGCCGAGCCCCGGGTGTTGGGCAGCCAGAACGACTGGACCGCCTTCATCGGCGACAGCCCCAAGGAATGCTGGACCGTCTCGCCGCCGAAATCGACCCGCAACACCGACGCCGAGGGCAACCCGCGCGAGGTGACGCGCAGCGACATCCGCCTGTATATCGCCTATCGCCCCGGCCAGGGGGGCGAGGTCTCGTTCCAGGGCGGCTATCCCTTCGCCCCCGATTCGACCGTGGATGTCACCGTCGGCGGGCAGACCTTCAAGCTGTTCACCGAGGGCGAGAACGCCTGGACCGGCTCGCCCGACGAGGATGCCAAGCTGATCGCGGCGCTGCGCGGCGGCAGCGAGGCGGTGGTCAAGGGCCGCTCGACCCGCGGCACCCGCACCACCGACACGTTTTCGCTGATGGGCCTGACCGCGATGAGCAACATGGCCCGCGACAACTGCAAGTGATTCCCGGGCTGCGCCGCAGCCCCGCCCGTGCTATGGGTTGTTTCGACCTCGGGGCCGCCCCATCTGTGGGCGGCCCCGTCCCGTTTTCCCGCCCGACCCAAAGCCGCCCATGGATAGCCCGATGACCTCGCCCGCCGCCGCCCCCCTGACCCCGACCCCGGCCGCGCCGGTGGTGCAGGATCTGCTGACGCTGCCCCGCAAGGCGCCCGAGGGCGGGCGGCAGAACATCGTCGGGCTGACCCGCGAGGCCCTGCGCGAGGCGCTGATCGCCGCCGGCACCCCGGACCGGCAGGCCAGGATGCGCGTCGGCCAGATCTGGCAGTGGGTCTATCACTGGGGCGTGCGCGATTTCGCGCAGATGACCAATCTCGCCAAGGATTACCGCGTCCTGCTGGCCGAGCGGTTCGAGATCGCCCTGCCCGAGGTGGTGACGCGGCAGGTCTCCGAGGACGGCACCCGCAAATACCTGCTGCGCATCAACGGCGGGCACGAGGTCGAGACCGTCTACATCCCCGAGGACGGGCGCGGCACGCTATGCGTGTCGTCTCAGGTCGGCTGCACGCTGACCTGTTCCTTCTGCCACACCGGCACGCAGAAACTGGTGCGCAACCTGACCGCGGCCGAGATCGTCGGCCAGCTGATGGTGGCCCGCGACGATCTGGGCGAATGGCCCGAACCCGGCGCGCCCAAGGACGAAACCCGGCTGGTGTCCAACCTGGTGCTGATGGGCATGGGCGAGCCGCTGTACAACTTCGACAGCGTGCGCGACGCCATGCGGGTGGTGATGGACGGCGAGGGGCTGAGCCTGTCGCGCCGCCGCATCACCCTGTCCACCAGCGGCGTGGTGCCGGAAATCGCCCGCACCGCCGAGGAAATCGGCTGCCTGCTGGCCGTCAGCTTCCACGCCACCACCGACGCGGTGCGCGACGTGCTGGTGCCGATCAACAGGCGCTGGAACATCCAGGCGCTGCTGGAGGCGCTGCGCGACTATCCGCGGCTGTCGAACAGCGAGCGCATCACCTTCGAATACGTGATGCTGGACGGGGTGAACGACAGCGACGAGGATGCGCGTCGGCTGGTGCGGCTGATCCGCGGCATCCCGGCCAAGATCAACCTGATCCCCTTCAACGAATGGCCCGGCGCGCCCTATCGGCGCTCGAGCTGGGAGCGGATCGAGTCCTTCGCCGACATCATCTACAAGGCCGGCTACGCCAGCCCGATCCGCACCCCGCGGGGCGAGGACATCATGGCCGCCTGCGGGCAGCTGAAATCCGCAACCGAACGCGGCCGCAAATCCGCCGCGCAGATCGCGGCCGAGGCCGGGATCTAGTCCAGCAGCGTCGCCACCGTCTCGGCGATCGCCAATGAGGCCGTCAGCCCGGGGCTTTCGATCCCGAACAGGTTGACCAGCCCGGGCAGGCCGTGGACCCCGGGCCCGTCGATGCGGAAATCCGCGGCCGGCTGATCCGGGCCGGAAAGCTTGGGGCGGATGCCGCAATAGATGGGCGCCAGCGCGCCCGTGGGCAGGCCGGGCCAATAGCGGCGGATCTCGGTCTCGAAATGCGCAAGCCGGGCGGGGTTCACCCGGTAATCCACCGTGTCGATCCATTCCACATCCGGGCCAAAGCGCATGGCGCCGCCCAGGTCCAGCGTCAGATGCACCCCCAGCCCGCCGGGTTTGGGGACCGGATAGACCAGCCGCGAAAACGCCGCACGGCCGGGGGCGGCGAAATAGCTGCCGCGGGCATAGCGCGTGGCGGGGATATGCGCGGGGTCCAGCCCCTGCGTGGCGCGGGCGATATCGCTGGCCCACAGCCCGGCCGCGTTCACCACATGGTCGGCGGCCAGCACGAATGGCTCGCCCGCGGATTCGGTGTGGACGACAAAACCCGTGGCGCCCGGCTCGACCGCGGTCACCGCTGTGCCCAGTGCCAGCAGCGCCCCCGCCGCTTCCGCATCAGCCAGCAGCGCCGCCATCAGCGCGTGGCTGTCGACGATGCCGGTGTCGGGCGACAGCAGCGCCCCATGGCAGGCCAGCGCCGGCTCCAGCGCCTGCGCCTGCGCGGCGCTCAGCGGTTGCAGCGCCACGCCGCTGGCCGCGGCCTGCGCGGAAATACGTTCCAGATCGGCCAGCTGCGCGGCCGCGGTCGCCACGATCAGCTTGCCGCAGCGGCGATGTGGCAGCCCGCGGGCAGCGGCATAATCGTAAAGCAGCGCCCGCCCGCGCGTGCAGAGCCGCGCCTTGAGACTGCCCTGCGGATAATAGATCCCTGCGTGGATTACCTCGGAATTGCGCGAACTGGTGTGGGTGCCGATGGCGCCCTCACGCTCGACCACCACCACCTCGACCCCGCGCAGGGCCAGCGACCGGGCGATCGCCAGCCCGACGACGCCCGCGCCGATCACGATGCAGCCGACCCGCTCCATATGCCCTTCCCGATACGAAAACGGCCCGCCAAGGGGGCGGGCCGCTGAAACCACAAGGACCGGCGCCTTAGCGCGGCGCGATCATCATCACCATCTGCCGGCCTTCCAGCTTGGGCATGGATTCGACCTTGCCGGCGTCGCCCACATCGTCGCGGACCCGGTTCAGCAGTTCCATCCCCAGGCTCTGGTGCGCCATCTCGCGGCCGCGGAAGCGCAGGGTGACCTTGACCTTGTCGCCGTCGTCCAGGAACCGCTTCACCGACCGCATCTTGACGTCATAGTCGTGGTCGTCGGTCCCGGGGCGGAACTTGACCTCCTTGACGTCGACGGTCTTCTGCTTCTTGCGGGCCTCGGCCTCGCGCTTCTGCTGTTCGTACTTGAACTTGCCGAGGTCCATGATCTTGCAGACCGGCGGCACGGCATTGGGCGAAATCTCGACCAGATCCAGCCCGGCTTCTTCGGCGAGCGCTATGCCGCGGGCCGGGGTCACCACCCCGATGTTTTCACCATCCGCCCCGATCAGGCGGATTTCGGGGACCCGGATGCGGTCGTTGGTGCGGGGGCCGGTATCACGGGTGGGCGGAGCGTTGTGCGGGCGGCGAGCTATGGGCGTGGTCCTTTTATCGCTGAAAATGACGCTTGTCAGATAATCAACCCCGGCCTGTGTTTCAACCGGATATCGCTGGCCCCCGGGGTGGTTGCACCCCCGCGGCGGCCGCCGGGGACGGCTTTTCCCCACGGGAAAGCTGTGCGATACAGTCGGCGCCCGCAGCGCCGCGCTGCCAGGCAGGGTTCCTGACGGAAAAGGGTTCGTTACATGTCGCGTCTGGCCGGTCTGATTCTCGTGCTCGTGATCCTGCTGGCGGGGGTGTTCTACTGGCAGTCGCAGCAAGGCCAGCCGCAACCGGATGCCGGGGTCGCGGACCAGCAGGCCGCGGATGAGGCCGCTGACGCCGCCGGCAGCGCAGCCGATGCCGCCGCCGATGCCGCCGAGACCGCCGCCGACGCCGCCGCCGAGGCGACCGCGACCACCGGGGACGACAGCGCCCCCGCCCCCGTGCTGGACGACGCCGCACGCGAGGCGCAGGCCGCGGCCGAGGCGGCCATCGAGGCCGCCGCCGCCGCCGCTGACGCGGCCGCCCAGGCGGAAGCCGGGGCCGAGACCGGCACCCCCGACACCGCCGCCGCTGCCACCGAAGCCGCCAGCGACGCCGCGCGCGAGGCCGCGGATGCGGCGGCCGAGGCCGCCTCGGCCAGCCGCACCGCGGTCGAGATCGACCGGCTGCTGACCCCCGAGGGCTTCAACGCCGCCGAGGTCGAGGCGCTGATCGATTCAAGCAGCCTGGACCCCGCGCAGCGCGATTCGCTGAAGGCGGCAGTGGCCGCATCCGCCAGCAGCCCGCAGATGCTGCGCGCGGCGCTGGAACAGGTCCGGGCCGTGCTGCGGTGATGGACGCGGCGCGCGCCCTTCCTCCCGGGGGGCAGGCGCCTGCGGTCCCCACGCCCGCCGCCGTCGCGGCGCCCGCGCCGCTGCAGCGGTTCCTGGCCGCCCCGGGCGAGCATCTGAAGCGCGGCCCGATCGCGGTGATCCTGGTCGAGGACCAGACCGAGGTCGCCGCGACCCTTACCCATCACCTGAAGCTGGGGTTCCGCAAGATCCTTGCGCTCTCGCCCGAGCCGCTGGCCCCGGTGGCGCCGCTGGACGATCCCAAGGGGCGGGTGCTGAACCTGATCCACGACACCCGCGCCCGCGACGCCCTGCCCCGCGCGGTCAATGCGGTGATCGCCGCCGCGCCCGCCGACAGCTGGCTGTATTACGGCTATAACGCCGAGTTCCTGTTCTATCCGTTTTCCGAGACCCGCAGCATCGGCGAGATGCTGGGTTTTCACGCCGAGGAACGCCGCCGCGCGATGCTGACCTATGTGGTCGATCTTTACGCCCCGGACCTCGCGCGCGATCCCGATGCGGTCAGCATGGAGCAGGCGATGTTCGACCGCACCGGCTATTACGCGCTGGGGCGGCCCGACCGGCAGGGCGGGTTCCGCGAGCGGCAGCTGGATTTCTATGGCGGGCTGCGCTGGCGGTTCGAGGAGCACCTGCCCCCCGACCGCCGCCGCATCGACCGCATCGCGCTGTTTCGCACCGAAAAGACCCTGCAACTGCTGCCCGATCACCGGCTGTCGGTCGAGGAATACAACACCTATGCCTGCCCCTGGCACAACAACCTGACCGCGGCGGTGGCGTCGTTCAGGGTGGCCAAGGCGCTGGCCCGCAACCCCGGCTCGCGCGAGCATATCCGCGACTTCACCTGGCGGAACTCGGTCCGGTTCCGCTGGGAATCGCAGCAGCTGATGGAGCTGGGGCTGATGGAGCCGGGGCAGTGGTTCTGAACCGGTTCTGACGGTCGCAGGAAAAAGGGGGCTGTCTGCCCCCTCTGGCCGCCCTTCGGGCAGCCATTCACCCCCGAGGATATTTGGGACCGCCCGAAGCCTTATGGCCCAGGCAGTACGTCCGGGTCAGACCACGCCGAGGGCGCGCATCGCTTCGGCCACGCGGACGAAACCGGCGATGTTGGCGCCCAGCACATAGTCGCCGGGGGCGCCGTATTCCTCGGCGGTTTCGGCGCAGACGTCATGGATGTTGGTCATGATCTCGTCCAGCCGCTCGACCGTCTGGTCAAAGGTCCAGCTGTCGCGCGAGGCGTTCTGCTGCATTTCCAGCGCCGAGGTGGCGACGCCGCCCGCATTCGCGGCCTTGCCCGGCGCATAGAGCACGTTCGACTGGCGCAGCGCGTCGACCGCATCGGGGGTGCAGGGCATGTTCGCGCCCTCGGCCACGACGCGGACGCCGTTGCGGATCAGCGTGGCGGCGTGCTTGCCGTTCAGCTCGTTCTGGGTGGCGCAGGGCAGCGCGATCTCGCAGGGCAGGTCCCAGATCGGGCCCTTGCCGGCCTCGACGAAATAGGTGCCGGTGCCCTTGATCCGGTGGTATTCCGAAATCCGGCCGCGGCGCTTTTCCTTGATCTCGCGCACCAGCTCCAGGTCCAGCCCGTTTTCATCGACCACATAGCCGCCGGAATCCGAACAGGCGATGACCTTGGCGCCGTATTCCTGCAGCTTCTTGATGGCAAAGCAGGCGACGTTGCCCGAGCCGGACACCACCGCGGTCTTGCCGTCGATCGAATCGCCCTGCGCCTCGAGCATCGAGCGTACGAAGAACACCAGCCCGAAGCCCGTGGCCTCGGGGCGGGCGCGCGAGCCGCCGTAGGACAGGCCCTTGCCGGTCAGCACCCCGGCCTCGTAGCGGTTGGTCAGGCGCTTGTACTGCCCGAACATGTAGCCGATCTCGCGGCCGCCGACCCCGATATCGCCGGCGGGCACGTCGGTGTATTCGCCCAGGTGGCGGTGCAGCTCGGTGATGAAGGACTGGCAGAACCGCATGATCTCGCGGTCCGAGCGGCCCTTGGGATCGAAGTCGGACCCGCCCTTGCCGCCGCCGATCGGCATGGTGGTCAGCGCGTTCTTGAACGTCTGCTCGAAGCCCAGGAACTTGATGATCCCCACGTTGACCGAGGGGTGAAAGCGCAGCCCCCCCTTGTAGGGGCCCAGCGCCGAGTTGAATTGCACCCGGAAGCCGCGGTTGATCCGCACCTGGTTGTTGTCGTCGATCCAGGGCACGCGGAAGATGATCTGCCGTTCCGGCTCGCAGATCCGCTCGATCAGGCCTTCCTCGAGGAACTGCGGATGCTTGGCGACCACGCGGCCAAGACTTTCCATCACCTCGATAACGGCCTGATGGAACTCGGGTTCGCCGGCGTTGCGCTCTTTCACCGTCGTCAGGATGGGTTCCAGTTTTTCGTCGATACGCGTCATGTCATTCCTCGCCAATGGGGCGTTGCGGCGCGCAAACAACCCCAAACCGCCCCGCGGTACAACTGAATTGCGCAAGACTCGGCCGTGAATCGCAGAAAAACTTGCCTGATGCTGCCCGCGCCGGGGCGAAAGGCGCAATATTGCAAGCACCGGGCAGGTCTGGCGGGCGGGCGCTGCTTGCAGGGTTTGCGGCCCGGATGATAGACGCGACAGGAACCCGGCGGGACGGCCGGAACAACTGGCAAGGATGCGACCGGATGGCGATGGAACAGACAAGCTTCGACCGCGACGACCTGCTGGCCTGTGCGCGGGGCGAGCTGTTCGGCCCCGGCAACGCCCAGCTGCCCGAGCCGCCGATGCTGATGATGGACCGCATCACCGAAATCTCGGCCGACGGCGGCCCCCATGGCAAGGGCCATGTGGTGGCCGAGTTCGACATCCATCCCGAGCTGTGGTTCTTTGCCTGCCATTTCCCCGGCAACCCGATCATGCCGGGCTGCCTTGGCCTGGACGGGCTGTGGCAGCTGACCGGCTTCAACCTGGGCTGGCGCGGCTGGCAGGGGCGCGGCTACGCGCTGGGGGTGGGCGAGGTCAAGCTGACCGGGATGGTCCGCCCCGACCGCAAGCTGCTGACCTATCGCGTCGATTTCACCAAGGCCGTGCAGACCCGCCGGCTGACCATGGGCGTCGCCGACGGCACGGTCGAGGCCGATGGCGAGCTTATCTATCAGGTCAAGGACATGAAGGTCGCTCTTTCCGAGAGCTGAACCCAGGAGGGCCGCATCATGCGCCGCGTCATCATTACCGGGCTGGGGATCGTCTCGCCCATCGGCAACAACGCCGAAGAAGTCACCGAGAGCCTGCGCACGGGCCGCTCGGGCATCGTATTCTCGCCCGAATATGCGGAAAAAGGCTTCCGCAGCCAGGTCGAGGGGCGCCCGACCATCGATATCGCCGCCCATGTCGACAAGCGCGACCTGCGCTTCATGGGCGAGGGCGCGGCCTGGAACTTCATCGCCATGCAGCAGGCGGTGGCCGATTCCGGGCTGGAGCCGGGCGATGTCTCGAACCCGCGCACCGGACTGGTGATGGGCTCGGGCGGGCCGTCGACCTCGAACTTCTTCAACGCCCACCAGATCGTCATCGAAAAGGGCGCGCCCAAGCGGATGGGGCCGTTCATGGTCACCCGCTGCATGTCCTCGACCAACTCGGCCTGCCTGGCCACGCCGTTTGCGATCAAGGGGGTGAACTATTCGATCACCTCGGCCTGCGCGACCAGCGCCCATTGCATCGGCAACGGCACCGAGTTGATCCAGATGGGCAAGCAGGACATCGTGTTCGCCGGCGGCGGCGAGGAACTGGACTGGACCCTGTCCTGCCTGTTCGACGCCATGGGCGCGATGTCGTCGAAGTACAACGACACGCCCGCCACAGCCTCGCGCCCCTATGACGCCACCCGCGACGGCTTCGTCATCGCCGGCGGCGGCGGCGTGGTGGTGCTGGAAGAACTGTCCCACGCGCTGGCGCGGGGGGCGAAAATCTATGCCGAAGTCACCGGCTACGGCGCCACCTCGGACGGCTACGACATGGTCGCGCCCTCGGGCGAGGGCGGCGAGCGGGCGATGCGGCTGGCGCTGGGCACCCTGCCCGAGGGACGCCGGATCAGCTACATCAACTCGCACGGCACCTCGACCCCGGTGGGCGACATCGGCGAGGTCAAGGCGATCCGCCGCATCTTCGGCGAGGGCGCGACGCCCCCGATCAGCTCCACCAAGTCGCTGACCGGGCATTCCCTGGGCGCGACCGGCGTGCACGAGGCGATCTATTCGCTGCTGATGATGCAGCACGGCTTCATCGCCGCCTCGGCCAACGTCACCCAGCTGGACCCCGAGATCGCGGCCAGCGAAATCGCCACCAGCCGCATCGACGGGGTGGATTTCGATTCGGTCCTGTCCAACAGCTTCGGCTTTGGCGGTACCAACGCCACGCTTGTGATGTCGAAATACCGGGGATGAGCATGGGGCTTTTGCAGGGCAAGCGCGCGCTGGTGATGGGTGTCGCCAATGATCGGTCCATCGCCTGGGGCATCGCCAGCGCGCTGGCCGCGCAGGGGGCGGAACTGGCATTCACCTATCAGGGCGAGGCCTTCGGCAAGCGGGTCGAGCCGCTGGCGGCCTCGGTCGGCTCGGACCTGCTGCTGGACGTGGACGTGACCGACGACGCCTCGCTGGACGCAGCCTTCGCCAAGCTGGCGGAACGCTGGGGGCGGCTGGACATCCTGGTCCACGCCATCGCCTTTTCCAGCAAGGAGGAGCTGAGCGGGCGTTTCGTCGATACGAGCCGCGCGAACTTCAAGAACTCGCTGGATATTTCCTGCTATTCGCTGATCGAGGTGGCGCGGCGATCGCGGCCGTTGATGCAGGCGGGCGGCACGGTGCTGACCATGACCTATGGCGGCTCGAACCGGGTGACGCCGTTCTACAACGTGATGGGCGTGGCCAAGGCGGCGTTGGAATCGGCGGTGCGTTATCTGGCCAACGACCTGGGCCCCGAGGGGATCCGGGTCAACGCGATCAGCCCCGGCCCGATGAAGACCTTGGCCGGCGCCGCGATCGGGGGCGCGCGCAAGACCTATCGCCATACCGAGGCCAACGCGCCCCTGCGCGCCAATGCGACGCTGGAGGCGATCGGCGGCACGGCGGTGTGGCTGTGTTCCGACTGGGGCGCCTGCACCACCGGTGAGGTGGTGATGGTCGACGGTGGCTATCACGTGCTGGGGATGCCGCAGCCCGAGAATATCTGACGCCGGGGATCCAGGCAGAACCGGGGCGCTGCCCCGGACCCCGGGATATTTCAGGACAGAAGATGGAGGGTGAAATGGCGACGCAGTTCTTCACGGCGGCGGATGGTGCGCGGCTGGCCTATCAGGACGAGGGCGAGGGGCTGCCGGTCCTGTGCCTGGCCGGGCTGACCCGCAGCATGGACGATTTCGACTATCTGGCGCCGACGCTGGCGGATTGCCGGATGATCCGCATGGATTACCGCGGCCGCGGCCAGTCGGACCGGACCGGCGCCGCCACCTATACCGTGCCGCAAGAGGGCGCGGATGCATTGGCGCTGCTGGACCATCTGGGAATCGCGCGGGCGGCGATGATCGGCACCTCGCGCGGGGGGCTGGTCGCGATGTATCTGGCCGCCGTGGCCAAGGACCGGGTGCTGGGCGTCTGCCTGAACGACGTCGGCCCGGCGCTGCAGCGCGAGGGACTGGAGGCGATCGTGGATTACGTCGGCCGCCGCCCCGCCGCCAAGACCCTGGCCGAGGTGGCGCAGGCCCTGCCCCGGACGCTGCGCGGCTTCGGCGAGGTCCCCGAGGGCCGCTGGGAGGAAGAGGCCGCCCGGCTTTACCGCCAGGGCCCGGAGGGGGTGGAGCTGACCTACGACCCGGCGCTGCGCGAAGCCTTCCTCGCCGCCTTCAAGAACCCCGACGCCACCGCCTGGCCGCTGTTCGACGCGCTGGCCGGTCTGCCGGTGGCGCTGATCCACGGCGCGGGATCGGACCTGCTGGGCGAGGACACGGTGGCCGAGATGCAGCGGCGCCGGCCGGACATGATCTACGGCAAGGTCCCGGGGCGCGGGCATATCCCGTGGCTGGACGAGGGGGAGAGTGTGGCGGTGATCAGGGCGTGGGTTGGGGCGGTGCGGGATAGTCGGACACGCATTTCGGAGTGATGCCGAACGCGAGAACCGGGCACCCCCCGTTCCTTCCGGCATCGAGCCGGTAAAGCAGTTTGCCCATCCATGTCGTCGAGGCGCCGTATTTCTTGTAGACGTCGCCGGCCCCGGCGGTGCCGTCCTTGTTCAGCACCTTTCCCAGGCTACGAAAGAAGCTGTTGTCCAGCGATGTTCCGCGGGTGATGATCACCCCGACGTCGATGGCGCCTGCCTCATAAAAGGCTGAAAAAGCATAAAGATCGCGATCGTAGGTCTGGTCCTTGCTGTTCCATTCCAGATCCAGCGCAACTCGTCCATTGACAAAGTCGATGCGGTGGCCGTCCAGAAACCCTTCGCGGACGTAGCTGCTGTAGATCGTATTCCCCTTTGGCGGTTGCAGCTTCACATGCAAATCTGCCGAAATCCGCATCTCTCGCCATGTTTCGTCGAACAGCGTGTCCACATATTTGGCGATCACCGATTTGCTGCCGCCCGGAGTGCGGATCTGCCCGGTCGTGATGCTGAACCGGTCCAGCGCAGAGATGATTGCCATGAACTGTGAAGGAAAGCCGGTAGCGAGTATATTCGCCGCGTTCCGGTAGGAATAGACCTCGAACCGGTCCAGAACCGTTTCTGGGAGGAAGCCTCTCGCCAGATCGACAGGATCCGCGTTGCGCCCAAAGGAAACGTCATCAAGGCGCTCAATCGCCTGTTCGTCATCCTCGCTCATTCTGCGGCGGTGACTGATGAGTTGAACGCATAGGTCTTCCAGGTCGGCTGATAGCTGTCGTCAGCCTGATTGCCCCACACCGTCCAGCCCGTCCGCTCACCGCGCGCGAACAACTCCAGGTAGGGGCCGCGAGAGCAGGATTCAATTATGCGATACTGCTCGTCCGGTTTCCGCGAATGTTCCCGCTTGCGTGTCTTGATAAGGTCGCCATTGGGCTCTTCGGCTGATATAAAATTGACCTGCGAGCGCCCCGGCGCCAGCGTGCGCGCCGCCTTGCCCCGCACGCCGAACAGCAGAATTTCGGTGACGTTCCGAAAGTAGAAGCCAACGCCGCGGCCGTCCGGGCCACCATCCTTGCGGATTTTTTCCCATACGATATTGGATTTGTAATCGAAACCCCAAGCTTTCATCACCTGCAGCCCCTCGGGCAGCAAGGCATTGGGCACCCAGAGGTAGAGGTGCGCCGGGTCGTCCGCCAGTTGTACCACCGGCATGGCGCAGATATCGGCCAACGCCATGGTGGGATACCGGTTCAGCCGCTTGTGCTCCGGTGCAACCTTGCCGGTCTTGTTGGAGAACTGCCACGGCGGATCAGCCATGATCGTGCCGAATCGTTGTCCGGCGAGCTTGTCAAACATCCTGCGGCCTCGCTTGCTGTCCGTCCCAACATATAGGGGAGGAACGTTAAGGTCACGTTAAGATGCAGGGTCCACTATCACCCCCACACCCCCTCAAACTCCCGCCATTCTCCCTTGTTCATCCCGCTGTTTTCCTGCGTGACCGTCTCACCGACCAGCCGCCGCTTCAGCACCTCCACGCCTTTCCCGGACAGCTGCACCCCGCCCAGCCGGTAGTCCTCGAAGGCGGCGTAGGCCAGCGGCACCCAGTCCGCCACGATGCGGCACATCGTTTCCGCATAGGCGCGGATTTCGTATTGCGCGTGGGCGTCAGCGCGCAGGCGCAGGAAGTGGAACAGGTTGTGCAGGTCGGTTTTCCAGTACCATTGCGTATAGATATTCGCCGGCAGGTTCATGCGGGCCAGTTCGCGGGCCAGGCCCTGCTGGCCGTCCTGTGACAGCATTCCTTCGTAATGGTCGTAGCTGCGCATGGAATCCTCGCGCAGGATGTCCAGCACGCGCTGCGCCTCGGCGCCGGCAAGCACCTCGCCGCGGCCCTGGTTGTTCACCGTCGATTGCGCGGCCAAATGCTCGGGCGCGGGAATGTAGAACTCGCGGTCGAGGATCGAATAGCGGGCGGAATATTCGTTCACATTGGCGGTGCGGTGGCGGATCCACTGGCGGGCGACGAAGACCGGCAATTTCACATGAAACTTCACCTCGCACATCTCGAACGGCGTGGAATGCCAGTGCCGCATCAGATAGCGGATCAGCCCCTCGTCGTTCGACACCGCCTTGGTGCCGCGCCCGTAGCTGACGCGCGCCGCCTGCACGATGGCGCTGTCGTCGCCCATATAGTCGATGACCCGGATCAGCCCGTGGTCCAGCACCGGATGGGCGACGTAGAGGTGACGCTCCATCCCCTCGGCCACCGCGCGCAGGGTCGGGCGCGGGTTGGCGCGGGCGTCGTCGATTTCGGCCTGTTGTTCCGGGGTCAGGGGCATGGCGTCCTCGTTGCTCGTCTGCCCCCTGTCTCTAGCGTCCCGGCGCGCATCGTGCCACCATCAGCTGCTGCTGCTGCCAGAAGGAGTCCCAGAATGCGTTATCTGCACACCATGGTCCGGGTGAAGGACCTGGACGCCAGCATGGCGTTCTATCGGCTGCTGGGGCTGGAAGAGACGCGGCGGATCGACAACGAACAGGGCCGCTTCACGCTGGTGTTCATGGCGCCGCCCGGGCAGCCGGAAACCCCGGTCGAGTTGACCTGGAACTGGGACGGGGACGAGGGCCTGCCCTCGGACAGCCGGCATTTCGGGCATCTGGCCTATGAGGTCGACGACATCTATGCGACCTGCGCGCATCTGCAGGCGAACGGCGTCACCATCATCCGGCCGCCGCGCGACGGGCGCATGGCGTTCGTGCGCAGCCCCGACAACATCTCGATCGAGCTGCTGCAAAAGGGCGGCAGCCTGCCGCCGCAGGAACCCTGGACCAGCATGGGCAACACCGGCCACTGGTAGGCGTCAGTAGATATAGCGGATCTGGTCCGCCCAGAACCGCTCGACCCGCCGCCATTGCAGGTTCACCAGCCGGATCGGCGGGTCGTCCAGCACGCCCGAGGCCTGCAACCCCTCGGCATGGCGGGCGAACATCCGGCCGACGGTATCGCGGATCTCTTCGCCCTGCGGGGTCAGGCGGACGCGGACCGAGCGGCGGTCGAGGTCGCAGCGCTGGTGGTGGACATAGCCCATCTGCACCAGCTTCTTGAGATTGTAGCTGACGTTCGAGCCCTGATACATGCCGCGCGAGCGTAGCTCGCCCGCCGAAACCTCGGCCGTGCCCAGGTTGTACAGCAGCAGCGCCTGCACCGGGGTCAGGTCGGTCAGCCCCAGCCGCTCGAAATCGTCCTTGATCAGGTCCAGCATCAGCCGGTGCAGCCGGTCGAGGATCTGCAGGCTTTCCAGATAGGGTTCCAGCACGTCCGGCAGCCCGTAATCCGCGGGCGGCGCGGGCGCGGACTGCACGGGCGCAGCAGTTTTCAGCACGGCGAATCGGGTCATCTTGTCATCCGCTTGGCGTCGTCCCGACCCAAGCTGTCACGAAGACCCCAAGATTCGGTTAAGCGCCGCGAATCTCTTTCAGCCGGTCGCGGGCATGGGCCGCGATGCGGTCCATGATCGGCCCCAGCGCCTGCGGCCCGGCGGCGCGCCCGGCCAGCCGCGCGGTGATCCAGGGGTAAAGCTCCTGGTCGTTTTCATCCAGCAGGCGCTCGTATTCGTCCAGCGCCTCGGGCCCCAGCCCGGCCAGCTCGGCATCGGCGAACGGACCCAGGATCAGGTCCATCTCGCGGGTGCCGCGGCGCCAGCTGCGCATGGTCAGCCGCTTGAGGCGGGTGTCGTGGTTCTCCATCCGAAAACTCCGTGCGGCTTGCGACTTGTCGGCGCACTGCATATCACCGGCGCGCCCCCTTCAACCCGCGAGGCCGCCGATGAGCTTTCTGTCCCAGACCCTTGCCCGCGTCAAACCCTCGTCCACCATTGCGATGACCAATCTGGCGCGCGAGCTTGCGGCAGAAGGCCGCGACATCGTCAGCCTGTCGGCCGGAGAGCCGGATTTCGACACCCCCCTGCATATCCGCGAGGCCGCCAAGGCCGCGATCGACGCCGGCCACACCCGCTATACGGCAGTGGACGGCATCCCGGAACTGAAGCGGGCGGTCGCGGACAAGTTCCGCCGCGAAAACGGGCTGGACTATGCGCCGCAGCAGGTCACCGTCGGCACCGGCGGCAAGCAGATCCTGTATAACGCGCTGATGGCGACGCTGAACCCGGGGGACGAGGTGATCATCCCCGCCCCCTACTGGGTCAGCTATCCCGACATGGTGACGCTGGGCGGCGGCACCCCGGTGATCATCGCGGGCAGCATCGAAAGCGGCTATCGGATCACGCCGGAACAGCTGGAATCCGCGATCACCCCGCGCACGAAATGGGTGATCCTGAACTCGCCCTCGAACCCGACCGGGGCGGGGTACGGAGAGGCCGAGATGCGCGGGCTGACCGATGTGCTGCTGCGCCACCCGCATGTCTGGGTGCTGGCCGACGACATCTATGAACATCTCGTCTACGACGATGTCCGCTTCGTCACCCCGGCGCAGGTGGAACCGCAGCTGATCGAGCGCACGCTGACCATGAACGGGGTCAGCAAGGCCTATGCGATGACCGGCTGGCGCATCGGCTATGGCGCGGGTCCGGTGGAGCTGATCCGCGCGATGGCGAACGTGCAGTCGCAATCGACCTCGAACCCCTGCTCGATCAGCCAGTATGCGGCGCTGGCCGCGCTGACCGGGCCGCAGGATTACATCGCGGAAAGCCGCGCGGTGTTCCAGCGCCGCCGCGACCTGGTGGTGGCCGGGCTGAACCAGTGCGAAGGCATCGACTGCCCGGTGCCGCAGGGGGCGTTCTACGTCTACCCCTCGATCGCGCGGCTGATCGGCCGGGCAACCCCCGAAGGCACCCGGATCACCGACGACCGGACCTTTGCCATGGAGCTGCTGAACGCCACCGGCGTCGCGGTGGTGTTCGGCGAGGCCTTCGGCCTGTCGCCGCATTTCCGCATCAGCTATGCTGCCTCGGACGCGCAGCTTTCCGATGCCGTCGCCCGCATCCGAGGCTTTTGCGGCAGCCTGCGCTAGGAACCGCGGCGGGCAGCTTGCGTTCCTTGGGATGACTCTCCCAGGCTGGCCGAAAGGATCGAAACATGCTGTCTCACAATGCGCTTGTCGTCGTCGCCGATGGGCACCAGGCGGTGCTGCTGCGCAACATCGCCAAATACGGGATCGAACTTCAGGAACAGGAACGCATCGGCCCCGCGCATCTGCAGGACGAAAGCCAGGGCAGGCAGCCCGAAGAGACCACCCCCCGCGACGAGGACGAGGCGACCTTTGCCAAGCAGCTGACCGAGCGGCTGAACCGCATGGTGCTGCAAAACAAGGTCGATGAGCTCGCGGTGATCGCAGACCCCTCGACTCTGGGGGTGATGCGCAAGAATTATCACAAGATGCTGGAACAGAAGCTGGTCAAGGAACTGCCCAAGACCCTGACCTCTGCCAGCGCCGAGGAAATCGCCCGCGCCCTTGCCTGACCGGCCGGCGCGCCGGGCCGCAACGCAGCGCGGGGACGAATGGAACTGCTGGCGATTTCCGTCATGCTGGCGATGGCGGTGCTGGTGCTGCACATCGTCTATCGCCCGCCGCCGCTGGCCGGGCGCTCGGTTTCCTCCGCGCTGCGGCTATCGGCGGAGACGCGGCTGGGGCGGCTGGTGCTGTCGGCCGCGCCCCATCACCCCCACGACAGCGGCGTGGTCGCGCTGGACGACGGGCGCGACGCATTCGCCGCCCGCGTCGCCCTGATCCGCGAGGCCGACCACGCGCTGGATATCCAATATTACATCTGGCAGCGCGACCTGACCGGGCTCTTGCTGATGAACGAGCTGCGCCAGGCGGCCGCGCGCGGGGTGCGCATCCGGCTGCTGCTGGACGACAACGGCATCCCCGGGCTGGACCCGCATCTGGCGGAACTCGACGCCCTCCCCGGGATCGAGGTGCGGCTGTTCAACCCCTTCATCCTGCGCCGGCCCAAGGTGCTGGGGTTCCTGTTCGATTTCGTGCGGCTGAACCGGCGGATGCACAACAAGCTGATGGTGGCCGACGGCGCCGCGGCGATCCTGGGCGGGCGCAACGTGGGGGACGTCTATTTCGCTTATGGGCCGGGGCGGCACAACCTCGATACCGACGTGCTGGCCATCGGCCAGGTCGCGGACGAGGCCGGGGCCGATTTCGACCGCTACTGGGCCTCACTCTCGGCCTATCCGGCCCGGCTGATCCTGCCCCCGCCGCCGCCCGAAGGCGTGATCGACGCCGAGCTGACGGCCGCCTGCGCGCAGCCCGACGCGGTCTCCTATGCCAGGGCGGTGGCGGAACGGCCGCTGACCCACGACATCGCCTCTGGCCGGGCGGGCTTTGTCTGGGCGCCGGTGACGCTGATCAGCGACGATCCCGCCAAGGGGCGGGGCCGGCTGCCCGCACAGGACCTGATGATTGCGCGGCTGGCCGAGATGCTGGCCAACCCCGCCCGCTCGGTCGATATCGTCTCGCCCTATTTCGTGCCGGGCCACCGCTTCACCCGGCGGCTGGTGCAGCTGGCGGCCGAGGGCTGCCGGGTGCGGGTGTTCACCAACTCGCAAGAGGCGACGAACCAGCTGGTGGTCCATTCCGCTTATGTGAAATACCGCCCCGCGCTGATCGACGGCGGCGTCCAGCTTTACGAGATGCGCGCCTCGCCCGACCGCCCGCCCGAGCCGCGCACCACCGGCAGCAGCGCCTCGCATGAAAGCCTGCACTCCAAGACCATCTCGGTCGATGACCAGAAACTGTTTATCGGCTCGTTCAACTTCGACCCCCGCTCGGTGTTCCTGAACACGGAAATGGGGGTAGTGATCGACAGCCCGCAGGTAGCACGGACAATGACCCGGATGCTGGACGACACCCTGCCCGCGTTCAGCTATGCCCCCGCCCGCGACGCGAGCGGCCGCATCGTCTGGCGCGAACAGACCACCGACGGCCCCGCGATCGAGCGCGCCCGCGAACCCGGCGCCCGCGCCCGCAGCCGCGCCACGCTGTGGCTGATGGGCCGCCTGCCGATCGAGTGGCTGCTGTAGCGGCCCGCCACGTTGCCGCCGCAACGATCACGCTCTGCGGCTTTCATCGTGGCACAAATATCCCGTGGCTCGGGGGCGCGAAGCCCCCGGTCCGACGCCAAACCCTATCGCGCGCCCGCCTTCACCGCCCGCCGCGCCGCGTGCAGCAGCGGCTCGGTATAGCCCGAGGGCTGTTCGGCCCCGGTCAGGATCAGGTCGCGCGCGGCGCGGAAGGCCGCCCCGTCCAGCCCCGGCGCCATCGGCCGATAGGCGGCGTCGCCGGCGTTCTGCGCATCGACCTTGGCAGCCATGCGGGCCAGCGATTCCTCGACCTGCGCCCGGGTGATGATCCCGTGCTTCAGCCAGTTGGCCAGATGCTGGGCCGAGATTCGCAGCGTCGCCCGATCCTCCATCAGCGCCACGTCGTTGATGTCGGGCACCTTGGAACAGCCGATGCCCTGATCGACCCAGCGCACCACATAGCCCAGAATCGACTGGCAGGAATTGTCGATCTCATGCGCGATCTCGGCCTCGGACAGGTTCTCGCCGGCCAGCAGCGGCGGCGTCAGCAGCGCGTCCAGGCTGGCGCGGGCGCGGCTGCGCAGGCTCTCCTGCACCGCCGCCACCGCCACCTGATGGTAATGCGTCGCGTGCAGCGTCGCGGCGGTGGGCGACGGCACCCATGCCGTATTCGCCCCGGCCTGCGGGTGGCCGATCTTGGCTTCCAGCATCTCACCCATGTCGTCGGGCTTGGCCCACATGCCCTTGCCGATCTGCCCGCGCCCGGCCAGCCCCAGCGCCAGCCCCACATCGACGTTCCCGGCCTCATAGGCGGCCAGCCATTGCTGGTCCTTCATCCTTGCCTTGGGCGCCATCGGCCCGGCCTCCATCGAGGTATGGATCTCGTCCCCGGTGCGGTCCAGAAAGCCGGTATTGATGAACACCACCCGGTCCTTGACCTGTTCCAGACAGGCGGCGAGGTTGGCCGAGGTGCGGCGTTCCTCGTCCATCACCCCCAGTTTCACCGTGTTGGCGGGCAGGCCGAGGATCCGTTCGACCATGCCGTAAAGCCGCTCGGCAAACCCGATCTCTTCGGGGCCGTGCATCTTGGGCTTGACCACATAGACCGAGCCGGTGCGAGAGTTGCGCCCGCCGCCTTCGCCCAGGTCATGCATGGCCGCGGCGACGGTCACCAGCGCATCCATGATCCCTTCGGGGGTTTCCTGCCCGTCCAGCAGCACCGCATCGGTGGTCATCAGATGGCCCACGTTGCGCACCAGCAGCACGGCGCGGCCGGGGTGGGTGACCTGATTACCCTGCGGGTCGGTATAGGTCACGTCGCCGGCCAGCCGCCGGGTCATCTCGCGCCCGTTCTTGGTGAAGCTCTCCACCAGATCGCCGCGCATCAACCCCAGCCAGTTGCGGTAATTGGCAACCTTGTCCTCGGCATCGACGGCGGCGACGGAATCCTCGAAATCCTGGATCGCGGTCAGGGCGGATTCCAGCAGGATATCGGAAATCCCGGCGGCATCGTCGCGGCCGATGGCGGTCGCGCGGTCGATCACCAGCCGGATCAGCAGACCGTTGACCCGCAGGAACACATCCTCGCCCGCGGTCCCGGCGAATTGCGCGGAATCGGCCAGCCCGACCTCGCTCCCGGGGGTTGAGGCGACCAGCCGCCCGTCCCGTGCCGAAATCCCGGTGATCTCACCCCAGGACGCCCCCGCCAGCGGCGCCACCCGGTCCAGATGCGCCCGCGCCCAGGCAATCACCTGCGCGCCTCGCGCGGGGTCATAGCCGCCCGGCGCCGCCTGACCCGGCAGCGCATCGGTGCCGTAAAGCGCATCATAGAGCGAGCCCCAGCGCGCATTGGCCGCGTTCAGCGCGAAACGGGCATTGCCGACCGGCACCACCAGCTGCGGCCCGGCCAGCTGCGCCAGCTCGGGGTCCACGTTTTCCGTGCCGATGGCAAAGGGGGCGGGCTCGGGGACCAGATAGCCGATCTCGCGCAGGAACGTCTGATAGGCGGCGCCGTCATGGGGCTGGCCGCGGTGCGCGCGGTGCCAGTCGTCGATCTGGCGCTGTAGCGCGTCGCGCCGTTCCAGCAGGGCGCGATTGGCCGGGACCAGCTCCCGCAGCAGCTCGGCATAGCCGCGCCAGAAATGGTCGGGCGTCACGCCACCGGTCAGGACCTCGCCCTCGACCAGCGCGGCCAGCGGCGCCGCGACCTGCAAAGCTGCACGCTCGACGTATTCGGACATCTCACCCTCCTTGATCCTGCGCATGGCATAGCATCGGCGGTCGTGGCAGGTGACATCCTCGGCAGAGTTTCCCATCATGCGGCAAGAACGGAGGGTGAGATGGCCGAAAACGGGGTGCAATCGGTCGCCCGCGCCCTGTCGCTGATGCGGCTGCTGGCGCAGGGGGACGGCGGCAGCCGGCTGAGCGATCTGGCGCGGGCGGCGGGGCTGCCGGTCTCGACCGCGCACCGGCTGCTGACCACGCTGGAGCAGCAGGGCTTCGCGCAGTTCGAGCCGGCGTCCGCGCTGTGGCATGTCGGGCGCGACGCCTTCACCGTCGGGCTGGCCTATGGGCGGCGGCTCAGCTTCGTGGCGCCGGCGCTGCCGCTGCTGCGGCGGCTGCGCGACGCCACCCGCGAAACCGCGAATCTGGGGATCCTGGACGACGACCAGCTGGTGACGATCAGCCAGGTCGAAAGCCGGGAAATCCGCCGCGCGCTGTCGCCCCCCGGCCGCCGGGTGCCGGTGTTCTGCTCGGCCATGGGCAAGGCGATCCTGGCAACCTGGCGCGACGACGAGGTGCTGGCGCTGGCCGACCGCGCCGGGCTGCCGCCGCTGACCACCAAAAGCCTGCGCACGCGCGAGGCGGCGCTGGCCGAGATCGCCCGCACCCGCGCCCGCGGCTGGGCGCTGGACGACGAAGAGTTCAACCTGGGGATGCGCTGCCTGGCCGCGGTGGTCTGGTCGCCGCAGGGCGAGGCCGCCTGCGCCATCTCGATTTCCGGCGCCGCCGTTCGGCTGACCGAGGACCGGCTGGACCCGCTGGGCCGGCTGGTCGCACAGGCGGCGCAAGAGCTGACCCTGGTGCTGGGCGGGGTGGCGCCGGGGTGAGTTGCACGGCCGGCCCGGGGGCTTCGCGCCCCCGGACCCCCGCGGGATATTTTCATGATGAAGAAGCTGCGGTCAGGGGGTGTTAACGGAGAGCATGGCAGGCAGGGTTTTCCGCAGCAGCGGCCAGCCGCCGGGGCGCCAGCCCATCGCGGCCAGGCGTTCGCAGGACATGGCGGAGACAGGGGTCTCCGCGCGCGGCGGCAGCGGGTGCGGGCAATCGGTCAGGCGGCGGAGCTCGGCCAGCAGGTCGTGGCGGTCCAGCGTCAGGTCCGAGGCGTTGAACGCGCCGGTTGCGCCGTGGTCGAGGATCAGCAGGGCAGCGGCGGCAAGGTCGTCGCCGTGCAGTTCCGTAGCGATCCGGGGGGCGATGGGTTGCCCGGCAAGGTAATCGGCGAAAAGCCCGGTCCATTTATGCCCCGCGCCGGGGCCGTAGATGCCGGTGGCGCGGATGCTGGCGGTGGCAAAGCCGGGGCGGGAAAGCGCCGCCAGCCCGGCCTCGGTGTCCGCCTTGATGCGGCCATAGAGGCTGTGCGGCGCGGGTCTGGTGCCGTCCGGCAGCGGCGTGCCGGCGGGCAGCGCGTCATAGACCGCGCGCGAGGACAGGAACACCACCTGCGCCACCCCCACCGCCCGCGCCTGTTCGAACAGGCGCAGCGAGGCGTCGCGGTTCAGCGCGACAAAGCCCTCGGGGTCGTCGCCCTCGCCGCCGCGATAGCGGCCGGGGACATGGGCGAACGCGGCGTGGATCAGCGCCTCGCAGCCCTCGAGCGGCGCGGGCTGGCCCAGCCGCCAGCCTTGCAGCGTCTCGACCCGGTGGCCCGCCGCCGCCAGCGCGCGGGTCAAGAAGCGGCCGACCAAGCCGCTGGCGCCGGTGACTGCGATCTTCACGCCGGGTCCGGCAGGTCGCGGCTGTCGGGCACCGGGCCCTCGCCGGCATAGGCGCGCCACAGCTCGATCAGCGGGCGCAACTGGTCGGCCTTCGCGTGGTCCTGCCACGGCTTTTCATACTGGAAATGCAGGACCTTGATGTCGCGCCAGCGCCACAGCTGCGGCATCGCGAACCACACATATTGCAGCATGTTGCAGAACACCGGCAGCCCGTGCCAGTCGGGGAAATATTCCTGCAGGAAGCTCTGGTCGGTGCGGCGCCAGAACACCCCAGGCACGTCCAGCCGCGCCAGCATGTCCTGAAACGTCGCCTGCGAGGGCCGCGCGGTGAACACGCCCGAGTTCATGCGGTGGAAATCGGCAAGGCTTTCATAGACATTCGGCGCCGCGCAGAACTCGGGGTAGTCGAACAGCTTGTCCACATTCTGCAGGACCAGAGCGTCGGCGTCGATGAACACCACCCGCGCGTAATCCAGCTGCCACAGCCGCAGCTTGGCGAAATTGTCCAGGGGCGTGTGGAAGGGCGGCTTTTCGCCCTTGGTAAAGGCGGCGCGGCCGTGCAGCGCCTCGCGCGCATGGGTGGCGTTGAACGCAGGCGAGGTCGGCAGCAGCTCGCAGCGCACCAGCCGCGCGCCAAGCGCGGACAGCGGCGCCAGATGCGCCGCCGCCACGTCGGTATGCAGGACGCAGATGTCCGCGTCCGTGCCCGACAGCACGATCGAGCGCAGCAGCGCCCGCGCGCCCAGCGCATAATCCGCGTTGGTGACCAGTGTCACGAAGGCGCGGTCGGACCGCGCCGGGCGGTCCGGTTGCAGCCCCTGCAAGATCACACGGCCCGCAGCTTGCGGCCCTCGGGGTCGTGGTCGACCCGCTGGGCGATGTCCTTGGTCCAGGCCGACACGGCGGGAACCCGCGAGCGGTCGATGCGGTGGGCGTATTTGCGGGCCACGTCCACGACCTCGGCCAGCAGCCCCTCTTGCAGGGTGATGGGGTTCAGGCCCAGCGCCAGGAACTGGTCGTTCTTGACGATCAGGTCGTTCTCGTCGGCCTCTTTGCGGGGGTTGGGCAGCAGCTTGACCTCGGCCCCGGTCATCTTGGCGACCAGATGGGCAAGGTCGCGGACCCGGTGGGTCTCGGTCATCTGGTTGAAGATGCGCACCCGCTCGCCGGCCTTGGGCGGATCGCCCAGCGCCAGCTCGATGCAGCGCACGCTGTCCTGGATATGGATGAAGGCGCGGGTCTGGCCACCGGTGCCGTGCACGGTCAGCGGATAGCCGATCGCCGCCTGGATCAGAAAGCGGTTCAGCACCGTGCCGTAATCGCCGTCATAGTCGAAGCGGTTGATCAGCTGTTCGTGGCGGCGGGTCTGGTCGGTATGGGTACCCCAGACGATGCCCTGATGCAGGTCGGTAATCCGCAGCCCGTCGTTCTGCGCATAGAACTGGAACAGGATCTGATCGAGGCTTTTCGTCATGTGATAGACCGAGCCGGGGCGGGTCGGATACAGGATCTCCATCCCCTTCTTGCCGCTGGGCGTGTCGATTTCCACGTCCAGATAGCCCTCGGGGATCGGGGCGCCGACGCTGGAATAGCCATAGACCCCCATGGTCCCCAGATGCACCAGATGCGCGTCGATCCCGGTTTCCACCAGCGCCGCCAGCAGGTTGTGAGTGGCGTTGACGTTGTTGTCGACGGTGTAGACCTTGTGGCGGTCGGTCTTCATCGAATAGGGCGCGGCGCGCTGTTCGGCGAAATGGATCACCGCATCGGGGCGATGGTCCAGCAGCCACTGCTTGAGCCGCTCGTATTCCTTGGCGAGGTTCAGCAGGTGGAACTGGATGGTGTTGCCGCTTTCCTGTTTCCAGATCCGGCAGCGTTCCTGGATCGAATCCATCGGGGTCAGCGACTGCACGCCCAGTTCGGTGTCGATCCAGCGGCGCGACAGGTTGTCGACGATATGGACCTCATGTCCCAGGCTGGACAGGTGCAGCGAGGTGGGCCAGCCCACGAAGCCGTCGCCCCCAAGAACCGCGATGCGCATGAAATCTTCCTTGTATCCCCGGCCTCGCGGCCGCGTGATTGAAACCGCATTCGCCCGCAGGGTGATGCTTCCGGAACAAGCCGGCAAGGGGGGTCAGGGTTCCACCCCAGCGCCCCCGGACCGCATCGGCGGGTTCCGGCCGGTGGCGGTCGTGCCGGGTGGATGGAGGCGGGGCCAGCCCCCGCGCCCCCCGGGGTATTTCAGCCAGAAAGAAGCGATATCGGTGGCTTGGCGGAACGTCAGGTGGTCACATCCGGGCGGTCTCGGCCGGTGTGGCCGCGGATCAGGGCCAGCGCCTCGGCCGCCGCGATCACCGGGGCCAGCGCGGTTTCGGGGGCAAGCCCGTGGTCCTCGCCCGGGGCGGCGTGGCGTTCCAGATAGACGCGCAGGGTCGCGCCCTCGGTCCCCGTGCCCGACAGCCGCAGCACCACGCGGCTGCCGTCGGTGAACATCACCCTGATCCCCTGATGCGCCGAGGTCGAGCCGTCCACCGGGTCGTGATAGGCGAAATCATCGGCGGATTCGACGCGCAGCCCGGCGAACTCCTGCCCCGGCAGCGCGGGCAGCAGCGCGCGCAGCCGCGCGATCAGCGCCTCGGCGCGGTCGGCGGCGACGGCCTCGTAATCGTGGCGGCTGTAATAGTCGCGGCCGTATTCCGCCCAATGCGCCGCCATGATGGCGGCGACCGGCTCGCGGCGGGCGGCGAGGATGTTCAGCCACAGCAGCACCGCCCACAGCCCGTCCTTTTCGCGCACGTGGTCCGAGCCGGTGCCGGCGCTTTCCTCGCCGCAGATGGTGACGCGGCCGGCGTCGAGCAGGTTGCCGAAGAACTTCCAGCCGGTCGGGGTTTCGTACATCCCCACCCCGCGGGCGGCGGCCACGCGGTCGGCGGCGCGGCTGGTCGGCATCGAACGCGCGATGCCCCGGATCCCCGCCGCATATCCGGGCGCAAGCGCCGCGTTCGCCGCCAGCACCGCGAGGCTGTCCGAGGGCGTCACATACACCCCCCGCCCCATGATCATGTTGCGATCCCCGTCCCCGTCCGAGGCGGCGCCGAAATCCGGGGCCTCCGCGCCCATCATCAGATCGAACAATTCCCGCGCCCAGACCGGGTTCGGGTCCGGGTGGCCGCCGCCGAAATCGGGCAGCGGCACCGCGTTCACCACGCTGCCGGGGGCGGCGCCCAGCCGACGCTCGAAGATCTCGCGCGCATAGGGGCCGGTCACCGCGTGCATGGCGTCGAAGCGCATGGTGAAGCCGCCCGCGAACAGCGCCCGTATCGCGTCGAAGTCGAACAGCCGCTCCATCAGCGCGGCATAATCGGCCACCGGGTCGATGATCTCGACCTCGGTTGCGCCCAGCTGCCGGCAGCCCAAGGTGGACAGGTCCAGATCGGCGCTGTCCAGCGTGCGGTAAGCATCGATCTCAAGACTGCGGGCGTGGATCGCCTCGGTCACCGCTTCGGGGGCGGGACCGCCGTTGGGACCGTTGAACTTCATCCCGAAATCCTGGTCCTCGCCCCCCGGGTTGTGGCTGGCCGACAGGATGATGCCGCCATCGGCGCCATGCAGCCGGATCAGGTTCGAGGCCGCCGGCGTGGACAGGATCCCTCCCTGTCCCACGATCACCCGCGCCGCCCCGTTCGCCGCCGCCATCCGCAGGATCACCTGGATCGCGGCAGCATTGAAGAACCGCCCGTCGCCGCCCAGCACCAGCACCCGGCCCGCCAGCCCGCCGATGGCGTCGAACACCGACTGGGTGAAGTTTTCCAGATAGCCCGGCTGCATGAACACTCGCGTCTTCTTGCGCAGCCCCGAGGTGCCGGGTCGCTGCCCCTGAAACGGGCTGGTGGCGACGGTGATCGGGGCCGGCGCGGGGCTGTCGGGCGATGCGGGCATATTGGCAATTCCTTGCGGGCAATGGTCTGTTTGTCCCATAACGCAGCCATCGCCCCCGCAACAGGCCCCGCACTGGGCAGAGGCCCCGCCCATGCGCCCCGGTAGATCGGCGGGGGCGGGCGGATCGGGAACCCGGGCGCAACGCCGGGGCTTTGGAAGATGTCGCCCCCCGTCCCGGCGGCCCGGAACGGACCGACACGGACCGGAACGGACATGCCGGGGCAGCTGCAAGAAGGGGACGGTCACGACGGGACAGAAGATGCCATTAAACCATGCCCGGATGCCGCGCGGCCATCGCAGCGGCAACAGCCTGAAACAGGCGGTCCAGCGGCTGCGCAGCCGCGCGGGCGGGACCAACGGCGCCCTGCGCCGCAGCCAGCCGCTGGCCTGGGACGCGATGCCGCCGCCGATCCGCTTCGACATCTGGACCGGCAGTTCGCTGCGCGACGCGGGGCGCGAGCTTGCCGCCACCGCCCTGCCCGACCTGCCCGAGGCCCCCAGGAACCTGGTCGCGCGGCTGGTCGACAACCAGTCCGCCATCCGCCACAACTATCTGCAGACCGTCGCGGCCGAGGAACAGGACGAGCCGGTGACCCCGGCCGCCGAATGGCTGATCGACAACCACCACATGGTCGAGGAAAACCTGCGCCAGCTGCGGCAGGCGTTTTCGGCCGGGTTCCTGAACCGGCTGCCGCGGGTGCGGCTGTCGGGCGGCAGCCACGCGCCGCGCAGCCTGGTGCTGGCGTGGTATTTCATCGCGCTGACCAACTCCGAGATCACCGAGGACGCGCTGGCGCAGTTCCTGGGCGGCTATCAGTCGGTGGTGACGCTGGACATCGCCGAGCTGTGGGCGCTGCCGGTGTTCCTGCGCTACATGCTGGTCGAGAACCTGCGGCGGCTGTCGGACCGCGTGGCCTCGGCCCGGGTGCGCCGGGCGCTGGCCAACGACATCGCCGACCAACTGACCGGGGTCGAGGGTCCCGGCGCCGCCGCCGCGGTGATCGAGCAAAGCGGCGCGCTGGTCACCGACGACACCGTGGCCGCGCAGCTTTACTATCGCCTGCGCGACGGCGGCCCCGCGGCGCAGGCCGCGCTGCTGGCGCTGGAAGCGCGGCTGGGCGACGCCGAGGCGGGCGACCGCGCCGTGCAGGCCGAATACGCGCGCCAGTCCAGCGGCAACGTCACCGTGGGCAACATCATCCGCAGCCTGCGCCGCATGGGCGACATCGACTGGCTGGACTGGTTCGAAAGCGTCAGCGCCGTCGACATCCTGCTGGCGCGGCATACCGAGTTCGACCGCCTGGATCAGCCCACCCGCGCCAGCTACCGCAGCACCATCGAGCGTATCGCCCGCCGTTCTGCCCTGACCGAAACCGAGGTCGCCCGCCGCGCGATCGAGCAGGGCCGCGCCGACGCCGCGGCCGCCGAGGAACGCGGGCAGGCAGCAGGCGACGACGGCGGCGGCGGCCGGATCGAGGGCGAGCGGGTCGAGGTCGGGCATCTGCTGGTCGGCGACCACCGCCGCGGCTTTCGCGAATCCTGCACCTATCGCCCGACGCTGCTGGAACGGCTGTCGATCCCGCTGCGCAAGGCCGGGCTGTGGCTGATCGCGCTGCCGCTGGTCGGCATCACCGCGGTGCTGGTGGCGCTGCTCGGCTACGCGCTGCCCGGGCAGCTGCCCGGCTGGCAGCTGGCGGTGCTGCTGGCGCTGGTGACGCTGCCGGCGTCGGACACGGCGATGCAGGTGGTGTCGTTCCTGGCCGCACGCACCATCCCGCCCACCCGCCTGCCCGCCTATGACTTCCGCGAAGGCGTGCCGGCGCGGTTCCGCACGCTGGTGGTGATCCCCGGCATGATCACCTCGATGGATGCCATCGACGAGTTGGCCGAGATGCTGGAATCCCACTACCTCGCCAACCCGCTGGGCGAGGTGTCGTTCGCGCTGCTGACCGACTGGCGCGACGCGCCCTCGGAGACCATGCCAGAGGATACGCGGCTGTTGGCTCATGCCCGCGCCCGCATCGACGATCTGGCCGACCGCTATGACCACGGCGGCATCCGCCGCTTCTTCCTACTGCACCGGCGGCGGCTGTGGAACCCGGCCGAGGGCGTCTGGATGGGCTGGGAACGCAAGCGCGGCAAACTGGCGGAACTGAACCTGCTGCTGCGCGGGGTCGAGAATACCAGCTTCGTTCCCACCGGCCCCACGCCGCCCGAGGGCATCCGCTATGTGGTGACGCTGGACAGCGACACCCGCCTGCCGCGCGACACGGTGGCGGCGCTGGTCGGCAAGATGGCGCATCCGGTCAACCGCCCGGTCCATGCGGACGACGGGGTGGTGATCCGCGGCCACGGCATCATGCAGCCCCGGGTCACGCCCTCGCTGACCACGGGCCCCGAAGCCTCGGTGTTCCAGCGCATCTTTTCGGTGAACCGGGGGCTGGACCCCTACGTGTTCACCGTCTCGGACCTGTATCAGGATCTCGCGGACGAGGGCAGTTTTACCGGCAAGGGCATCTACGACGTGGATGCGTTCGAGCGTGCGGTCGCCGGGCGCATCGCCGAAAACGCGGTGCTGTCGCACGACCTGCTGGAAGGTTGCCTCGCACGCTCGGCGCTGGTCACCGATATCGAGGTGGTCGAGGATTTCCCCGTCCGCTACGCGACCGAGGCCAGCCGCCAGCACCGCTGGACCCGCGGCGACTGGCAGCTGCTGCCGATCATGTTCAGGCCGGGCAACGGGTTGTCGGGCCTGTCGCGGTTCAAGATGCTGGACAACCTGCGCCGCTCGCTGGTGACGCCGGCGTGGGTCGCGGCCTCGGTGCTGGGCTGGCTGGTGCTGCCGGGGGCCTGGCCGATCCTGTGGCAGGGGCTGATGGTCCTGCTGGTGGCGGCGGTGGCGGTGCTGCAGGTGGACCTGCGGGTGTTCCGGCCGGGCTACGGGGTGTCGTGGGACTATCACCTGCGGCACATGGCGCGCGACGCGATTTCCTATCTGACCCAGCTGGGGCTGCGGCTGGCCACCGCCGCGCACCGGGCGGCGGCGGCGCTGGACGCCATCGGCCGGGCACTGTGGCGGATGATCGTCACCCGCCGCCACCTGCTGGAATGGACCCCCGCGCGCGAGGCGGGCCAGGTCGACCCCAGCCTGCGCGGCGAATACCGCCGCATGATCGCCTCGCCGGTCATCGGGGCGGCGGCCATCCTTGCCGCGGCGGCGCTGAACCCGGTGGCGCTGCCGGTGGCGCTGGTCGTGGGGGGCGTGTGGATCGCCGCGCCCTGGATCATGGACCGGGCCTCGCGTCCGCTGCAGACCGAGGACCGGCTGCTGCTGTCGCCCGAGGACACCGCCGAGCTGCGCCGCATCGCCCGCCGCACCTGGCGCTATTTCGAGACCTTCGTCGGCCCCGACACCAACCACCTGCCCCCCGACAACTGGCAGGGCCGCCCCGAGCCGAAACTGGCCGAGCGCACCTCGCCCACCAATATCGGGCTGTACCTGATGTCGGTGATGTCGGCGCATGATTTCGGCTGGATCGGGCTCGACAGCGCGCTGGCGCGGATCGAGGCCACGATTTCCACCCTGGAACGCATGGCGCGGCTGCGCGGGCATTTCTTCAACTGGTACGACACCCGCACGCTGGCGGTGCTGCCGGCGCCCTATGTCTCGGCGGTGGACAGCGGCAATCTGGCGGGGCTGCTGATCGCGCTGTCCTCGGGGCTGCGCGGCTGGGCCGAGGCGGCGCCCTCGGTCCGGCGGCGGCGCACGGACGGGGTAGCCGATGCGCTGGCCAACCTCAGGCAGGAACTGGATCTTCTGCCGCAGGACCGGCGCAGCCTGCGCGAGCTGCGCCGGGCGCTGGACGGCGCCATCGAAAGCCTGCACGAGCTGCTGGACCAGACCGCCGGGCGCCCCATCTCGGACCCGGTGGCGCCGACGCAGCTGGTCGCCCGCTGCGCCGAGATCGCCCGGCTGGCGGCCGAGCTGGACGCCGCCACCGATGGCGAGGCCGCCGAGGCGCTGGCCTGGGCCGAGCTGCTGGAACGCGACGCCACCGACGCCATGGCCCCGATCGCCGAGGGCCGCGACGCGGTGGAAGCCTTTGCCCTGCGCACCCGGCTGCTGGCCGAGCGCGCCCGGATGCTGGCGTTCGAGATGGATTTCGGCCTGTTCATCCACCCCGACAAGATGCTGCTGTCGATCGGCTACCGGCCGCTGGACGACCAGCTGGATGACAGCTCCTATGACCTGCTGGCGTCCGAGGCGCGGCTGACCAGCTTCCTGGCCATCGCCAAGGGCGACATCCGCAAGGAACACTGGACGCGGCTGGGCCGCCCCTTCGCCACACTGGGCCACCAGAGCCTGCTGCTGTCCTGGTCGGGCTGCATGTTCGAATATCTGATGCCGCCCCTGCTGCTGAAGGAACGGCCGGGCGGGATCCTGAACCATTCCAACCAGATGGCGGTCCAGGCGCAGATCGAATGGGGAAAGTCGCACGGGTTGCCCTGGGGCATCTCGGAAAGCGCCTTCAACGCCCGCGACCACCACATGAACTATCAGTACTACGCGTTCGGCGTGCCCACGCTGGCGCTGAAGCGGGCGTTCGGCGAAAACGTGGTCGCGCCCTATGCGACCATCCTTGCCGCGCAGATCCGCCCGGAAGAGGCGGTGCGCAACCTGTCCGCGCTGCGTGAACTGGGGGCCGAGGGGCCGTTCGGCTTCTTCGACGCGGTGGATTTCTCGCCCGCACGGCTGCGCGAGGGCGACAGCCACGCGGTGGTGCGCAACGTCATGGCCCACCATCACGGCATGTCGATCCTGGCCATCGCCAACACGGTGATGGACGGCATCCACCGCGAACGCTTCCACGCCGACCCGGTGGTGCGGGCGTCGGAATTGCTGTTGCAGGAAAAATCGCCCCGCGACATCACCCCGGTGACCCGCGCGCCCTCGACCCGGGTGGCCGGGCGCGGCGCCACCCTGGGCACCGGGGACTCGCTGACCGTGGTGGACGAGCCCGGCCGCGCCGCGCGCGAGGTGGCGCTGATCTCGAACGGCGATTTCTCGACGCTGCTGTCCTCGACCGGGGCCGGGCGGTCGATGCTGGGCGGCATCGCGCTGAACCGCTGGACCCCCGACCCCGCGCAGGACGACGGCGGCATCTTCGTCTTTCTGCGCGACGTGCAGTCGGGCGAGTGGTGGTCGGCCACCCATTCCCCGCATTCCGGCCCGGACGAACGCGCCAGCGCAGTGTTTTCCGACCACAAGGCCGAGTTCTTCAAGACCGCCAACGCCATCGAGACGCGGCTCGAGGTCATCGCCGCCACCGAAAGCCACGCCGACGGGCGGCGGCTGACGCTGCGCAACCGCTCGGGGTCGGACAAGACCATCGAGATCACCTCCTACGGCGAAATCGTGCTGGACGACCCGGCCTCGGACCGCGCCCACCCGGCGTTTTCCAAGATGTTCGTGCAGACCGAGATCCGCGGCGGCGGCACAATGATCGCGGCCGAGCGGCGCCCCCGCGACCCGCACGGGCGGCCGCTGTATCTGGCGCATCTGATCGCCTGCCCCGACGGCGCCATCACCCCGGGGGCCGAGGCGGAAACCGACCGCCGCGCCTTTGTTGGGCGCGGCCGCTCGATCCGCAACCCGGCGGCCTTCGACCGCGGCGCCGCGCTGGGGGGCAACCAGGGGCACACGCTGGACCCGATCTTCGCCATCCGCCGCCGGATGCGGATCCCGGCGGGCAAGACCGTCTCGGTCATCTTCTGGACGCTGATCGCCGACAGCGCCGCCGAACGCGACCGGCTGGCCGCCCATTACGCCCGCCACGCGGTCTTTGAACACGAGCTGCGGCTGGCCTGGACCTGGTCGCAGGTGCAGCTGCGCCACCTGCACACCTCGCTGGAAGAGGTGCGGCTGTTCCGCGCCTATGCCGCGCTGCTGGTCTGGCCCGACCTGTCGATGGCGGCCACGCCCAAGCGGCGCACCGAGTTGGGCCCGCAAAGCGACCTGTGGCCGATGGGGATTTCCGGCGACGATCCCATCCTGCTACTGCGCATCGACAACGAGGCCGACCTGCCGATCCTGCGCGAGGCGCTGCGGATGCACGAGTTCCTGCGCCTGCGCGGCGTGCGCCACGACGTGGTGATCCTGAACGAGCGCGCCTCGAGCTATGTGCAGGACCTGCAGCACGCGATCCGCTCGCTGGTGGACATGGCGTTGCAGGCGGCGGGGCCGGGGGTGCCGCGCCATGTCCACGCGGTGCGCCGCGACCAGATTTCCAAGGCCTGTTTCGACACGCTGGTGTCGGCGGCGCGGATCGTGCTGCACACCCGCAACGGCCGGCTGGTCGACCAGATCGAGCGGCTGCGCGAGCCGCCGGTCCCCGCACCCCTGCCCCGCCGCCGCGACCGCCCGCGCCGCACCGCGCTGCCGGCGGTGGCCCCGGCCGAGCCCTCGCGCTCGCCGCTGCAGTTCTGGAACGGCTACGGCGGGTTTTCCCCGGACGGGCGCGAATACGTGCTGCGCATCGACCGCGACCGCCAGACCCCGCACCCCTGGATCAACGTGGTCGCGCGCGAGGATTTCGGCTTCCACGTCTCGGCCGAGGGCGCGCCCTACACCTGGGCGGTGAACTCGCGCGACTACCAGATCACGCCCTGGTCGAACGACCCGGTGGAAAACCGCCCCGGCGAGGCGATCCTGATCCACGACCCCGAAACCGGGCTGGTGGCCTCGCCCTTCCTGGGCCTGTCCGAGGACCCGCGCGCCGTGCACGAGATCGCGCACGGGCTGGGCTATTCGCGTTTCAGCGCCGATTACGGCTGGCTGACCATCGAGGCCACCATGACCCTGGCCGAAACCGGCCCGGCGCGGCTGACGCGGCTGCGGCTGCGCAACCGCAGCGGCCGGGCGCTGTCGCTGCAGCTGATCGCCTATGCCGAGCTGGTGCTGGGCACCGACCGCAGCCGCACCGCCGACAAGATCCAGACCCGCTTCGACCCCGGGCTGAACGCGGCCTTGGCGGTGAACCCGTTCTCGATCGAGCACGGCGGGCGCATCGCCGCCCTGGCCTGCGACCGCCCCGTCGCCGCCCATTGCGGCGACCGGCTGGCCTTTCTCGGCCGGTTCGGCGAGCTGTCGCACCCCGCCGCCCTGCGCCTCTGGCCCGCGGTCGAGGCCGCCGGCGACCCCTGCCTGGCGCTGCGCTGCGACCTGACCCTGCAACCCGGCGAAGAGCTAGAGACCACGCTGGTGCTGGCCAGCGCCCCGCACGACGATCTGCCCGCCGTGCTGGGCGCCGCGCTGGCGGACGGCGCCGCCAAGCGCGCGCTGGCCGCGGCGCGGGCGGATTGGGACGAGACCCTGGGCTGCCTGCAGGTGGACACCCCGGACAAGGCATTGAACCTGATGGTGAACCACTGGCTGCCCTATCAGGCGATCGCCTGCCGGATCCGGGCGCGCACGGCGTTCTACCAAGCCTCGGGCGCCTATGGGTTCCGTGACCAGCTGCAGGACACCAGCGCGCTGATCCTGCAGGATCCGGCGCTGTGCCGCCGCCAGATCCTCAACGCCGCCGCCCGCCAGTTCGTGGAAGGCGACGTGCAGCACTGGTGGCTGCCGCGGACCGGGGCCGGGGTGCGCACGATGATCTCGGACGACGTGATCTGGCTGGGCCACATCACCGCCCGCTATGTGACGGCGACGGGGGACGCCGCGGTGCTGGACGAGATGGTGCCCTTCATCACCGGCCCGCAGCTCGACCCCGGCGAACACGACCGCTATTTCCAGCCCGAGCCCGCGGGGGCCGAGGCCCCGCTTTACGACCATTGCGCGCTGGCGCTGGACCTTGCGATGCAGCGCACCGGCCCGCACGGGCTGCCGCTGATCCTGGGCGGCGACTGGAACGACGGGATGAACCGCGTCGGCGAACAGGGGCGCGGCGAGAGCATCTGGCTGGGCTGGTTCCTGTGCGACACCATCGCCAGTTTTGCGCCTCTGGCCCGCGCCCGCGGCGACCACGCCCGCGCCGACGCGTGGGAGGCTCATGCCGCCAGCGTCGCGCAGGCGCTGGACGAATCCGGCTGGGACGGCGCCTGGTATCGCCGCGGCTATTTCGACGACGGCACCCCGCTCGGCTCGGCCGGGAACGCCGAATGCCGCATCGACAGCATCGCGCAAAGCTGGGCGATGATTTCCGGCGCCGGCCGCCCGGACCGGGCGCAGGATGCGGTGTCCGAGGCGCTGGCGCAGCTGTTCGGCCGCGACGGGCAGCTGCTGCGGCTGTTCACCCCGCCCTTCCAGAACACCGATGCCGAGCCGGGCTATATCAAATCCTACCCGCCGGGGGTGCGCGAAAACGGCGGCCAGTACACCCATGCCGCGGCCTGGATGGTCTATGCGCTGGCCCGGGGCGGCGACGGCACCCGCGCGCATCGGCTGCTGCGGGCGCTGAACCCGATCAACCACGCGCTCGACGCGCGCTCGGCCGAGATCTACCGGGTCGAGCCCTATGTGGTCGCCGCCGACGTCTATGCCGCCCGCGACAAGATGGGCCGCGGCGGCTGGACCTGGTACACCGGCTCCGCCGGCTGGATGTACCGCGCCACGGTCGAGGGCCTGCTGGGCCTGCGCCGCCGCCCCGGCGGCATCGAGATCGACCCCAGCCTGCCCGAAGCCTGGCCCGGCTTCACCGCCACGCTGATGCTGGACGGAACAAGGCACGAGATCCGGGCCACCCGATCGGGCGCGGGCGTGGACATCACTCTGGACGGGCAGGGGGTCGAACGGGGATTCGTTGCGCTGAACGGGGGCGGAGCGGGCTGAACTGGGGCGGCGGTTCGGGAGTTTGATGAGGAGGATGTTTGACGATCAATCGACCTTTTAAATCGACTTTTTCCAGTTCTTCGCGGCAGATCCACCCATCCCGGCTGCCCACGAGGCCGTGCGGAGCTGATATGGTTGTCCTGACAATGATGAGTTGCCTTTCCATTGTCGATCTCAGCGGACCGGCTCCTCTCGTCGAACCCCCACCGGCCCGGCCTGAACCAGGCGGACGTCCTGAAGTTTGACGATGGACCCACTTTCTTCCAGTTAATTGGTAAACGTCCGGCCTGACCGCTACCGTTCCATCGCCACGGCAGCAGTTCATCAACCTTGGTGATTTTGTAGTCCGGGATGCGGGCGAGGATGTCTGCGAGCCAGGCGTATGGATCGACGGAGTTGAGCTTGGTCGTTTCGATCAGGGTGTAGGCAATGGCGGCGGCCTTGCCGCCTGCCTGGGAACCGACGAAGAGGTAGTTCTTGCGATTATGCAGAGGTCTCCATAACCGCAATTATGCACACCGCGTGATTATGCGCAGTTCGCTGAGGGAAGCGCCCGCAAGTGCCGCCGCGCTGGCGATTTTCAGCGCAACGAACTGCGCATA
>NZ_FRCK01000006.1 GCF_900142875.1 Paracoccus solventivorans
GCCACCCCACGCGGCTTGTTCGGCAGAAGCGGGCGGATCAGTTCCCATTCAAAGTCCGTCAGATCGAAACGCGCCATCCTGAACCCTCCATAGGTCCAGTGAATCACGCCTGCTATCACAACGGAATCCCGTTTATGAGTTCACAGCCTAGGGCGCGGGTCTTTGGTGGAGAAGTAACCTCGGGGGGCGGAGCGCCCGAGACATGCGGCTCAAAAAACCGCCGGCGAGGCTGCTATTTCGCCGAATGGACTGTTGGAGCGATTTTGAGCGAGGGAGGTTGCGGCTGGACTCGGGGGATGAAAAGCCGCCCATGAGACTGTTTTCTGCCGGATGGCCTGTTGAAGCGGCTTGAGCGAGGGAGGCTGCGACAGGAACTCGGCGGGTGGAAAACCGCCAGTCCGGCGGTTTTCCGTCAGAACCAGCCTCAGCCGCCGAGGATCACCCGGACGTAATTCGTGGTCTCGCGATAGGGCGGCACGCCGCGGTATTTGGTGACCGCCCCCGGCCCGGCGTTATAGGCCGCCAGCGCCAGCCGCCAGTCGCCGAAGGTGTTGTACATCATCCGCAGGTAGCGCGCCCCGCCCTCGAGGTTCTGCACCGGGTCGTGCGGGTTTACCCCCAGCTTGGCCGCCGTCGCCGGCATCAGCTGCGCCAGCCCCGTCGCCCCCTTGTGCGAGCGCGCCCCCACGTTCCAGCCCGATTCCTGCTGCACGAGCCGCAGGAACAGATCCTCGGGCACGCCATGCTTGCGGGCCGCGGCGCGGGCATGGGGCAGATACTGGCTGCGCTGGTTGCCGGCATAGCGCGGGATCGCCTGCCCCGAGGTCGAGGCGCGCCCGTCGAGGCTGATGACCTGCCGCCCCGACTGCGGCTTCAGCCGCTCGGACCGCTGGTACTGCGCGGCGAGCCGCGAATCCATCAGCTGCGTCTGGCGCTGGAACTGCGCCGTGCGCGACTTGGAGCCGCCCCCCAGCCGCAACCCCTCGGCCTGCGCCGGCACCGCCACCGCGAGCCCCGCGCAGATCACCGCGGCCACCCCGGCCAGCCGCACCACCCTTGCGGTCACTGCACCCATCGGAAATGCTCCCTCGTGCCGTCTTGTCGTTTTGCCGCAAGACTACCCCAGAACCGCCCGCCTGCCATCCCCGCGGCAGGAGGAAGCGGAGAGGCGGGGATCGCGATCGGCGGAAAATTGCCGATGGAGGACCTTGACCCACGCCCCCCGCGCAGGGGGCGACCGGCTGCGACCAGTACGGGCTCGAGCGGTTGCAAGTTTCGACCCACGCCCCCGCGCAGGGGGCGACGATATTGCGCGGCGACCATATCAGCCACCGAGCGGGTTTCGACCCACGCCCCCGCGCAGGGGGCGACCACCGGCATGGCCGAGGAGTTCTCGGTGGTCGATGTTTCGACCCACGCCCCGCGCAGGGGGCGACCGCTACCGCCTCGACGCGACAACTCTCAACGGCGCGTTTCGACCCACGCCCCCGCGCAGGGGGCGACGCACGCGCGCGCTATCCAGCAGCCATGGGCGCTTGTTTCGATCCACGCCCCCGCGCAGGGGGCGACGCCCTTGGCGATGCCGAGGACGCTACCGATAAGGCGTTTCGACCCACGCCCCCGCGCGGGGGGCGACCGGGTTTCATCGTTTGCACCTTTCCTTTTGCAACCTGTTTCGACCCACGCCCCCGCGCGGGGGGGCGACCGATCATCGCGGGACCCTTGCTCACCCGCGCAGAGTTTCGACCCACGCCCCCGTGTATGGAATCGCAAGTATAATTCGCCGATGCCCGTGCTGCGCGGCGTGGTCCAGCGCAAAGCCCAGCGAGGCCAGGGTCTTGCCGCCCCCGGTCGGCACGGTCAGGGTGAACAGGCCGGGCGGCAGCGTGGCGCCCCCGCGCACATGCGAAAGGATATCGGCGCGCAGGCGGTTGAGGTCGCTGTTCGGGGCAAAGCCCGCCATATGGGCGTCGAAGCGGCGGCGCCAGTCGGGCAGCAGCTGGGCCAGCGTCGGCCAGTCGCGGTCGGGGATGCGGCCGTTCAGCTGCGCATAATACGCCTCGGTATCGCGGTAATCGGCGTCGACCAGGCAGGAAAACAGCATCCGCGTGGCCAGCGACAGATCGAAGCCCAGCGCCTCGCCGCGCACCCGCGCCGCCAGCTCATGCAGGGCGGGGGCAAGATCGGGGATCTCGGCCGCGGTGATGGCGGGGTCGATCGGGTCGCGGAAGGCGGCCAGCCGCCGCTCCATGCTGCTGTCGGCGCCGGTGCGGTCGGGCAGCCCGGCGTGGTGGCCTAAGATCGGGTAACATAATACCTCACTCACCAGCCGCATCGCGCCCGAGGCACGGGCGTGCAGCAGCGCGGCGCCGGCGGTGGAGTGGTCGACCCGGACGTTGCCGCCGTTCAGCACCCGATCGAAGGTCGGGTCGTATTTGCCGAAATCATGGTAGCGCCCGATCAGGGACGCCGCAGCCGCTAGCCCCAGAGGCTCGGCCCGTTCCGCCGCCAGCCGGGCGGTATTGTCCAGGTGGTCGGGCAGCAGCTGCCAGTCGCTGCGGTCGGGCTGCTTGCCGGAATGGGCATAGAATGTCATGGCGGCGCGATCCTTCCGCTGCATGTTGCAATGGTGGCATCACAGCCGCCATTTGCCTGAAATGCAACGAAAAACCCCGCCGGGAACCGGCGGGGTCGTCTGCGATGGGCGATTGCTCAGAACGGGATCTCGTCGTCGAAATCCGGGCCGCCGCGGCTGCCGCCGGCGCTGCCGCCCTGCCCGCCGCCGGCGCCGCCACCTTGGCCGCCGCCATAGCCGCCGTCGTCATAGCCCCCGCGCGAGCCGCCGCCATAGCTGCCGCCACCAGCACCACCGCCGCCGCCGCCGCCGCGGCTGTCGAGCATGTGCAGTTCGCTGCGGAACGGGCGCAGCGCCACCTCGGTCGAATAGCGGTCAGCGCCGGACTGGTCCTGCCATTTGCGGGTCTCCAGCTGGCCCTCGACATAGACCTTGGAGCCCTTTTTCAGATATTGCTCGGCCACCCGCACCAGCGGCTCGGAATGGATCACCACCGTGTGCCACTCGGTCCGCTCGCGGCGTTCGCCGGTGTTGCGGTCCTTCCAGGTTTCCGAGGTGGCGATGCGCAGGTTGGCGATCTTGCCGCCGTTCTGGAAGGTGCGGATTTCCGGGTCCTGGCCCAGATTGCCGACCAGGATGACCTTGTTGACGCTGCCTGCCATATACGTTTCCCCGCGGGTTGAGTTCGGCCCCTTTACTAGCCCGGGCGGCGCCGCGGCGGCAAGCCGTCAGCGCGACCCTGCCAGCACCGCGGCGATGGCCTCGGGCGCCACGTCGTCGGCGACAAAGGCACGGCCGATGCCGCGGGCCAGGATCAGCCGCAGCCGCCCGTCCACCACCTTCTTGTCCTGCCCCATCAGCGCCACCAGCCCGGCCTCGTCGGGCAAAGCGCCGGGAATGTCGGCCAGCCGCGCCGGCATCCCCATCGCCGCCAGATGCGCCGCCACGCGCGAGGGGTCTTCCTGCGCGCAAAGCCCCAGCCGCGCCGACAGGTCGAAGGCCAGCGCGCAGCCGATCCCCACCCCCTCGCCATGCAGCAGCCGGGCGGAATAATGGGTCGCGGATTCCAGCGCGTGTCCGAAGGTATGGCCGAGGTTCAGCAGCGCCCGGTCGCCCTGTTCGGTTTCGTCGCGGGCCACGATATCGGCCTTCATCCCCACCGAATGGGCGACCGCGTGCAGCAGCGCCTTGGGGTCGTCGCGCAGGGTGGGGCCGTGGGTTTCCAGCCATTCGAAGAAGCCGGCGTCCCCCAGCAGCCCGTATTTCATCACCTCGCCATAGCCCGCGCGGAAATCGCGCTCGGGCAGGGTCGCCAGCGCGTCGGTATCGGCCAGCACCAGGCTGGGCTGGTGAAAGGCGCCGATCAGGTTCTTGCCCTGCGGCGAGTTGATGCCGGTCTTGCCGCCGACGGAACTGTCTACCTGCGCCAGCAGCGTGGTCGGGATCTGCACGAAGCGCACGCCGCGGCGCAGGATGGCGGCGGCGAAACCGGCCAGATCGCCGATCACCCCGCCCCCCAGCGCGATCACGATGTCGCGACGCTCGATCCGCTCGGCGATCAGCCATTCCACGGCGCGGCCCAGCTGCTCCCAGGACTTGGTGGCCTCGCCCGCGGGCAGCGCCAGCGCGGCGACGGCGATGCCCTCGGCCGCCAGCGCCGCCTGCAGCGCGGGCAGGTGCAGGGCGGCGACGGTCTCATCCGTCAGCACGGCGACCCGCGGGCGGGCCAGCAGCGGCGCGATCTCGGCCCCGGCGCGGGCGATGAGGCCGGGGCCGATGCGGACCTGATAGGAACGGTCGCCCAGGGCGACGGGGACGATGCGGGTCATCATGGCTCCTGCGCAGGGGAAATGGCGGGTGCGGCCTGATGGGCGCGCACGGCCTCGAGCACGCGGCTGGCGGTAGTCTCGATCGAATCGCCCTCGCGCACGGGGATGATGACCTCGGCCAGCGCATAGGTCGGGGCGCGCTCCTCCAGCAGCCGGGTCAGCGTGCCCAGCGGGTCCTGGGTCTGCAGCAGCGGCCGGGTCGGCTTGTGGCGCACCCGGTGCCACAGCAGCGCCAGCGGGCAATCGAGCCAGACCGAGACCCCGGCCCCCGCCACCAGCACCCGGTTTTCCGGCCGCATCCAGGCGCCGCCGCCGGTCGAGACCACCGCGGGCGGGCCGCGCAGCACCCGGCCCAGCACCTCGGTTTCGCGGGCGCGAAAGAAATCCTCGCCGTCGCGGGCGAAGATCTCGGGGATGGTGGCGGCGGCGGCGCGGGCGATCTCGGCGTCGGTGTCCAGATGCGGTACGCCCAGCCGGCGGGCGAGTTCCGCCCCGACCGCGGATTTCCCCGCCCCCATCATCCCGACCAGCACGATGCTGCGCTTCATCCGTCCGCCCCTTTTGCCCGATCCGGCCCGCATCCCCCGTGAATGGCGCCAGTTTCGCGGAATTGCCATAGGGCGCGCGCGATCACGATGCGCGGGCAGCGGCTTTCGCCGCGCGGCCTTACCGGCTATTCCAAGGGAAAACCCCCGCCCGGCCCATTGCCGGGAATACGGCGGGGAACCGAGAGGATCGAGGGACCGATGCGGCTGTTGCGAGTCATTGTCTTTCTGCTGGTGGCGGCGCTGCTCGCCCTGACCGGCTATGCCTATTTCGGCGACATGAGCGCCGATCCCCGCCCGACCCGGGTGCCGGTGCGGCTGGATCTGGGGACCGCCCCGCCCGCGCCCCCTGCCCCGGCAGCACCGGCCGCGCCGGCCGAGGCGCCCCTGGACCCCGCGGCCGAGGCGGATGCGCCGGGCGACCCCGATGCGCTGGACTGAGCGCCGCCCCCCCCGCCGCGCCGCACGGCTGGCGCTGCCAGTCGTGCTGTGCATGGCGCTGGCCGCGCTGCCCGCCGCGGCACAGGTGGCGACCGGCGGCGCGCCGATCTCGGCCAACGACTGGCTGAAGACCGGCAAGCCGCCGCTGCCCCCCGCCACCGCCTGGCGGCCGGGCGACGCGATCCCGCCCGATGCGCAGATCCTGCGCGCGCCCGAGATGCCGCCCGCCCAGGCGCTGCCCGCAACCGGCCTGCCGCCGGCGGTGGGCGTCACCCGGCTGGCCGAGGGCAACCCCGACGGCAAGGGCGCGATCCCGGCGCAATCCGCGCGGCTGCCGCGCGACCTGTGGGGCCCTGCCCCCGCGGGCGAGATCGCGCAGGCCATCGCCCAAGCGCAGCCGCGGCTGTCGGCCGGGCGCTGGCTGTTGCAGCGGATGCTGACCGCGCAGCTCGACCCGCCCGCCGGCACCGCGCAGGGTGACGAGGGGCGGCTATTTCTGGCCCGCGTCGACCGGCTGATCGCGCTGGGGCGGCTGGATGACGCCGAATCGCTGCTGCACGCGGCGGGGTGGAAGGACCGCGCCCGTTTCCAGCGCCGCTTCGACATCGCGCTTCTGCGCGACGAGGCCGAAGAGGTCTGCCACGCCATCGCCGAGACCCCGGGCCTTGCCCCCGATCTGGCGGCGCGGATCTATTGCCTGGCCCGGGCCGGCGACTGGTCGGCGGCGGCGCTGACCCTGCATGGCGCGCAGGCGGGCGGGCTGCTGGAACCGCAGACGGCGGCGCTGCTGGAACGCTTTCTCGACGACGGCTCGGCCGATCTCTCTGCCGACCTGCCGCCGCCGGTGCAGATCTCTCCGCTGGAGTTCCGGCTGTTCGAGGCGATCGGGCAGCCGCTGGCCACCGGCGACCTGGACCCGGGCTTCGCCTGGTCCGACCTGACCGGCAACGCCGGCTGGAAGGCGCGGATCGAGGCGGCCGAGCGGCTGTCGCGCGCCGGCGCCATCGACCCGGCGCTGCTGGCGGCGACCTATCTGGAACAGGCGCCGGCGGCCTCGGGCGGGGTCTGGGACCGGGCGGCGGCGTTCCAGCGGCTGGACGCGGCGCTGGCCGCGGGCGATTCGGCCGCCGTGTCGGCGGCGCTGCCCGAGACGACGGCGCTGTTTGCCCGCGCCGGGCTGGCGATGCCGCTGGCGCGGCTGGTCGGGCCGCAGCTCGACGGGCTGGCGCTGGCGCCCTCGGCCGCCGAAACCGCCGCGCATCTGCGGCTGCTGACCGGGCTGCCGGGGGTGGACCGCGATGCCCTGCCCCCCGAGGACCGCGCCCTGATCGCGCTCGCCGCGGGCGAGCCGGCAGAGTTCCCCGAGGACAGCCCCGGCGCCGCCTATGCCGCGGCGCTGACCGCCACGCCGCAGGAGGCCCCCCCCCGCGAGGGCCGCGGGCTGGCGCTGCTGTCCGCCATCGCCGATGTCGACGCCGGGCTTGACGGCGACACCGCCCGCGCCAGCGCCGGGCTGCGCCGGATGGTGGAACTCGGCCAGCCCGCCGACGCCCGCATGGCCGCGGTCGAGCTGCTGCTGGGCGAGCACATGGGTCTGCGGCGATGATCCGCCCGGCACGGCCATGAGCCGCAGGGCTGCCGGTCCCGCCGGGGCGAATCGCCGGCCCTCGGGCGCCGCTGCGGGGGCGCGCCCCGGGACACAAGACGGCCCCGCAGACGCGCAGCCGCCGCGGCGGGCGGCCGCGCCCACCGACACGCAACCACCTGCCTCGGCCCCTGCGCATTCCGGCGCTTCCCGCGCAGCCCCCGATGGTGCCCCCGACGATTCCGCCGATTCCGGGACGGCCGCCGTTGCCCCCGCTGCCGCATCCGCACTCGCCGCTTCCGGCACCCCCGCAGCTACCGAACACCCACCGCGCCCCGACAGCACCGCCGCACCCGCCCCCAGCCGCCGCACCCGCAAGCCGCCACCAGCCGCCAACACCCCCGACCTGCGGCAGATCAGCGCCTTCCTCGACGCGCAGGCGGCCGAGGCGGGGGCGGCGCGCAACACGCTGCTGGCCTACGGGCGCGACCTGGCGGATTTCGCCGCCTTTACCGCGCATCGGGGCCTGACCCTTGCCACCGTCGCCCGCGAGGACATCGAAACCTACCTTTCCCGCTGCGAGGCCGAAGGCCTGTCGCGCGCCACCCGCGCCCGCCGCCTGTCGGCGATCCGCCAGTTCACCCGCTTTGCGCTGGAGGAGGGCTGGCGCGACGACGATCCGGCGATCCGCCTGACCGGCCCCGGGCGCAGCCAGCGCCTGCCGCGGGTGCTGTCGCAGCCCGAGATCGCGCGGCTGTTCGACGCCGCCAGCCGGCACGGCGCCACGCCAGAGGAGCGCGCCCGCAACCTCGCGGCGCTGGAACTCGCTTATGCGACGGGGATGCGGGTGTCGGAACTGGTCTCGCTGCCCGCCGCCAGCCTGCGCGGCGACCCCGAGCTGCTGCTGATCCGCGGCAAGGGCGGGCGCGAGCGCATGGTGCCGCTGACCGCCCCCGCCCGCCGCGCCACCGCCGCATGGCTGGCCCTGCGCGACGCCGCCCCCCCGGACAGCCCGCTGGGCCGGCTGGTGGCCGGCAAGGGCGGACGCTGGCTGTTTCCCGCCGCCGGCGCCGAGGGCCACATGACCCGGCAGGCGTTCCACGGGATGCTGGCCAGCCTTGCTGCCGCCGCGGGGTTTCCGGCCGGCAAGGTCACCCCGCATGTGCTGCGCCACGCCTTTGCCACCCATCTGCTGGAAGGCGGCGCCGACCTGCGTGCCATCCAGGCGCTGCTGGGCCACGCCGATCTCGGCACCACCGAAATCTACACCCATGTGCTGGACGAGCGGCTGCGCGAGCTGGTGTTGACCCGCCACCCGCTGGCGCAGGACCGCTCCTGATCTCTTCTTCCTTGCCCAAATATCCCGGGGTGCGGGGCTGGCCCCGCTCCGGCGGCGCATCTTTTTACCCGCACATCTCTTTACAACCGCCGCCGCTTGCAACCGCCCCGGCCTCTGCCTATCACCCGGGCGACCCCCGAACCGTCCTTGCCCCGGAGCCGCCCCATGCCCCTGACCGCGCGCCGCCTTGCCGATCCCGACCATTGGAGCCTTGCCAGCGCGATCCGCGTCCTGTCGATGGATGCGGTCGAACAGGCCAATTCCGGCCACCCCGGAATGCCGATGGGCATGGCCGATGTCGCCACCGTGCTGTGGCGCAAGCATCTCAAGTTTGATGCGTCGGCGCCGAACTGGTTCGACCGCGACCGCTTCATCCTGTCGGCGGGCCACGGCTCGATGCTGATCTATTCGCTGCTGCACCTGACCGGGTTCGAGCAGATGAGCCTCGAGCAGCTGAAGAACTTCCGCCAGTGGGGCGCCGCCACCGCCGGCCACCCCGAATACGGCCACGCCGAGGGGATCGAGACCACCACCGGCCCGCTGGGCCAGGGGCTGGCGACCTCGGTCGGCTTTGCCATGGCCGAGGCCAAGATGCGCGCCGAGTTCGGCGAAGAGCTGTGCGACCACCGCACCTGGGTGATCGCCGGCGACGGCTGCCTGATGGAAGGCATCAGCCAGGAAGCCATCGCGCTGGCCGGGCATCTGCGGCTGGGCCGGCTGATCGTGCTGTGGGACGACAACAAGATCACCATCGACGGCGCGCTGTCGCTGTCGGATTCGACCGACCAGCTGAAGCGGTTCGAGGCGTCGGGCTGGCGCACGCTCAGCTGCGACGGTCATGACCCGGCCGACATCGACCGCGCCCTGACCGCGGCGGCGCAGGACGACGGCCGCCCGGTACTGGTCGCCTGCAACACCGTCATCGGCTTTGGCTCGGCGAAGAAGGGCGGCACCTCGGGGGTGCACGGCTCGCCGCTGGGCGCGGACGAGATCGCCGCCACCCGCAGCGCCTATGCCTGGGAACACGCCCCCTTTGAGCTGCCCGAGGAAATCACCGCCCGCTGGCGCGAGATCGGCGCCCGCGGCGCTGCCGCGCGCGAGGCCTGGGCCGCCCGCGTCGATGCGCTGCCCGAGGACCGGCGCGAGGCCTTTGCCGCCCGCGTCTCGGGCGAGACCAGCGACAAGCTGGTCCCCGCCATCGCCGCGCTGAAACAGAAGGCCAGCACTGACGCGCCCAAGGTCGCGACCCGCAAGGCGTCCGAACTGGTGCTCGAGGTCGTCAACCCGATCCTGCCCGAAACCATCGGCGGCTCGGCCGACCTGACCGGCTCGAACAACACCAAGACCGCCGATCTGGGCATTTTCGACGCCCAGAACCGCGCCGGGCGCTATGTGCATTACGGCATCCGCGAACACGGCATGGCGGCGGCGATGAACGGGCTGGCGCTGCACGGCGGTTTCCGCCCCTATGGCGGCACCTTCATGGCCTTCACCGACTATGCCCGCGGCGCCATGCGGCTGTCGGCGCTGATGGGGGTGCCGGTGGTCTATGTGATGACCCACGACTCCATCGGCCTGGGCGAAGACGGCCCCACCCACCAGCCGGTCGAGCACCTGGCGATGCTGCGCGCCACGCCCAACACCTGGACCTTCCGCCCCGCCGATCTGGTGGAAACCGCCGAGGCGTGGGAACTGGCGCTGACCGCGGACGGCACCCCCTCGGTGCTGGCGCTGTCGCGGCAGAACCTGCCGACGCTGCGGCTGGACCATACCGACGACAACCTGACCGCCCGCGGCGCCTATGTGCTGCGCGAGGCGTCCGGGGCGCCGCAGGCGATCCTGATGGCCTCGGGGTCGGAGGTCGAGATCGCGGTGAAGGCCGCCGAGGCGCTGGAAGCCGAGGGGATCCCGACCCGCGTGGTCTCGGTCCCCTGCATGGAGCTGTTCCGCGACCAGCCCGAGGACTACCGCGCCAACGTCCTGCCCGAGGGCCCGGTCCGCGTCGCGGTCGAGGCCGCGGTGCGCCAGCCCTGGGACTGGCTGCTGATGGGCGAGCGCGGCGCGGAAAAACGCGCAGGCTTCATCGGGATGACCGGCTTTGGCGCCTCGGCCCCGGCCGACCGGCTGTACAAAGAGTTCGGGATCACCCCCGAGGCCACGGTGGCAAAGGTCAAGGCGCTGCTGTGACCCCTGCCGCGCCCCCGGTCCGCCCCCCGGCGACCGGGGCGCAAGCCCGCGCCCGGGCATCCTCACCCCGGCGCGCCGCCTCGGGGCGCCCTGCGCCTCGCCGCTGCCGCATCGCCCAACGCCGGCCAATTTGCCGACCCGTGGCGCATCGCCGCAGCCCGGTGGCTTTCAGGGCTTCTGCCATCGGCGCCGCCGCTGCCCATGTACCCACGATGCTTCCGTGCCGACGAAGCCTTCCCCGCGGAACGTCCGGCCGTGCCTTCACACCCGCCGCCGATAACCGCAGCGCGGCACGACCCGCTGCTCCCGCGGCCGCCCTCTACGCCGCCGCAATCGGCGCCTCGGCTACCCACACCAGCGGCGCCGCCTACCGCTCCCCGGCCCTTCTTCCTTGCCCAAGTATCCCCCGAGGAGCGCCCGGCAGCGCCGTCTCCCACGCCGCCGACAATCGCCACGCGGCGCGTCTCGGGGATCCCTCGGCCTTCCCCTACGCCGCCATGTTCCGCGCCCCGGCTGTCCACATCGCCACGTCCGGAACCCGCACCCGCACCGCTGCCCCTCGCTTCCCCGCCCGTCTTCCTTGCCCAAATATCCCCCGCGGAGCGTCCGGCAGCGCCGCCGGGCATCCCCGGTTCCGGTTATGAGCGCGCCGCCCCTCCCTCCGATGCCGCTGCCCCGGCAATCGCTGGGGGTGCTGGCGCTCTTGGCGTCGGTGTTCTGCTTCACGGTGATGGATGCGCTTGGCAAGCATCTGACCTTGCAGGGGTATCACCCCGGGCAGATCGTCTGGGTGCGGATGGCGCTGAACCTGGGGCTGGTGCTGCTGGTGCTGGCGCCGCGGCTGCGGGTGGTGGTGCGGTCGGCCTCGCCGCTGCTGCAGGTCGGGCGGGGGGTGATGCAGCTGGCCTCGATCGGGCTGTTCTTCACCGCGCTGCAGTTCATCGGCCTGGCCGAGGCCACCGCGATCATGGACATCAACCCGGTGCTGATCACCCTGGGCGCGGCGCTGTTCCTGGGCGAGCGGATCGGCCCGCGCCGCATAGCCGGGATCGCGGCGGCGCTGTTGGGGGCGATGATCGTGATCCGCCCCGGCGCCGGGGTGTTCCACCCAGCGGCGCTGCTGGCGCTGCTGGGGGCGGTGTCCTATGCGGCAGGGGCGGTGATGACGCGGCTGGTGCGGGGGGACGGCACCGCCACCTCGATCCTGTGGTCGACGGGGGTGGCGACGCTGTTCGCCTCGGCCGTGGTGCCGTTCGTCTGGCAGCCGGTGGCGCCGGGCGATCTATGGCCGTTCCTGGCGCTGGGGCTGATCGGCACCGTCGCGCAGGCGCTGCTGATCCAGGCCTTCGCCATGGCCGAGGCTGCCGCCATCGCCCCCTTTGGCTATACCGGGCTGGTCTGGGCCTCGCTCTGGGGCTGGCTGTTCTTTGGCGCGGTGCCGGATCGGTGGACGATCGTCGGTGCCGTCATCATCGTGACGGCCGGGATCTATGTCTGGGCGCGCGAGGCGCAGGCGATGCGGGCTGCGCGATGAACGAGACCGACCCCACCCCCCTGAAGGACCGGGCGAGCAGCGCGCTGTTTCGCCTGCTGGTGGGGGCGTTCCTGCTGCTGCCCTATCGCTGGCGCGTCCCGGCGATGGGTTGGGTGTTCGCACATCTGCTGGCGCCGGTCGCCGGCTGGCGGCAGCGCATCCGCGACAATCTGGCGCTGGCCCGCCCCGAGCTGCCGGGGGCTGAGATCCGCCGCCTGACCCGCACCGTCCCCGACAACGCCGGCCGCGCCCTGATCGAGATCTATTCGGGCGCCGAGTTCACCGCCCGCATCCGCGCCGGCGCCCCCCTGTCCGGCCCCGGGCTGCCGGCGCTGGAACAGGCGCAGGCAGCGGGGCGGCCGGTGATCCTCGCCTGCGCGCATTTCGGCAATTACGACGCCATGCGCGCGGTGCTGGCGGCACGGGGCTGGCAGGTGGGGGCGCTTTACCGGCCGATGAACAACCGCGCCTTCAACCGCCATTATGTCCCGGCGATTGAGGCGATCGCCCAGCCGCTGTTTCCCCGCGGCCGCGCCGGGCTGGCGGGGATGCTGCGCTTTCTGCGCGGCGGCGGGATGCTGTGCCTGGGCTTTGACCAGTACGACCACCACGGCGCGATGCTGCGGTTCTTCGGCCTGCCCAGCCGCACGGTGCTGACCCCGGCCGAGCTGGCGTTGCGTTACGAGGCGCTGCTGCTGCCCATCGCCGGCATCCGCCAGCAAGACGGGCTGAGCTTCCGGGTCGAGGTCGGCGCCCCGATCCCGCCCGGCGACCCCGCAGCCATGATGCAGGCGCTGAACGACGATCTTGAGGCGCTGGTGCGCGCGCATATGGGGCAGTGGTTCTGGATCCACCGCCGCTGGAAGAACCTGCGCGCCCGCCCGGATGCCGGGCAGGATGCAGGGTCCGACGATACGCATGACGGCGACACGCAGGACGACGGGCCGCACCCCGCGCTTGCCGGCGGCCCGGCCAGCGCGCCGCCGCTGCCGCCGCCCTGACCCCCATCCCGACCCTCATTCCCGGCCCCCATCCCGACCGAAACGATTTCCCTTGCGGCGCCCAAGCGTCTATAAGCCCCGCGAAACGCCGCGTTCCCAGAACGGCCCTCCAAGGCAGAAAGATCATGAGCGACAAAGACCCGACCCGGCACCACGCGGAAGACACCGCCTTCATCCAGGCGCTGGCCGAGCTTCTGAACCGCAACGAGCTGACCGAACTGAAGGTCGAGCGTGAATATGGCGAGGATGACCGGCTGACGGTCGAGCTGTCCAAGCACGGCCGCCAGGTGATGGTGCAATCCGCCCCCGCCTATGCGCCGCAGGCCCCGCAGGCACCCGCCGCGGCCCCGGCCGCACCGGCCGCCGCCGCGCCCGCCCCCGCCAGCGACCCGGCCAACCACCCCGGCGCCGTGCCCTCGCCCATGGTCGGGACCGCGTATCTGTCGCCCGAACCCGGCGCCGCGCCCTTCGTCACCGTCGGCCAGCAGGTGGCCGAGGGCGACACGCTGATGATCGTCGAGGCGATGAAGACCATGAACCACATCCCCGCCCCCCGCGCCGGCACCGTCCGCCGGGTGCTGGTCGAGGATGGCACGCCGGTCGAGTTCGGCACCACGCTGATGATCGTCGAATAAGGCGGGCCGGGCCATGTTCGACAAGATCCTGATCGCCAACCGCGGCGAAATCGCCCTGCGGGTCATCCGTGCCTGCAGCGAGATGGGCATCGCCTCGGTCGCGGTGCATTCCACCGCCGACAGCGACGCCATGCATGTGCGCATGGCCGACGAATCGATCTGCATCGGCCCGCCGCCCTCGACCGTATCCTACCTGCACATGCCCGCGATCCTGTCGGCCTGCGAGATCACCGGCGCGCAGGCGATCCATCCGGGCTACGGGTTCCTGTCGGAAAACGCGCAATTCGTGCAGATGGTCGAGGATCACGGCCTGACCTTCATCGGCCCGCGCGCGGAACATATCCGGCTGATGGGCGACAAGATCACCGCCAAGGAAACCGCGAAATCGCTGGGCATCCCGGTGGTGCCGGGCTCCGAAGGGGGTGTGGCCGACATCGACACCGCCCGCCGCGTCGCGGCCGAGATCGGCTATCCGGTCATCATCAAGGCCACTGCCGGCGGCGGCGGCCGCGGGATGAAGGTGGCGCTAGACGATGCCGCGCTCGAGGTCGCCTTCCGCACCGCCCGCTCCGAGGCCAAGGCCGCCTTTGGCAATGACGAGGTGTATATCGAGAAATACCTCCAGCGCCCGCGGCATATCGAGATCCAGGTGTTCGGCGACGGCCGCGGCGGCGCGGTGCATCTGGGCGAACGCGACTGCTCGCTGCAGCGCCGCCACCAGAAGGTGCTCGAGGAAGCCCCCGGCCCCGCCATCACCCAGGAACAGCGCGACCGCATCGGCGGCATCTGCGCCGACGCCATCGCCCGGCTGCAATACGCCGGCGCCGGCACCATCGAGTTCCTGTTCGAGGACGGCGAGTTCTATTTCATCGAGATGAACACCCGCCTGCAGGTCGAACACCCGGTGACCGAGGCGATCTATGGCGTCGACCTGGTGCGCGAACAGATCCTGGTCGCCGCCGGCCAGGGGATGAGCCTGCGCCAAGAGGACCTGTCGATCCGCGGCCACGCCATCGAGGCCCGGATCAACGCCGAGCGCCTGCCCAATTTCGCGCCCTCGCCCGGGCGGGTCAGCCAGTACCATGCCCCCGGCGGGCTGGGGGTGCGAATGGATTCGGCGGTCTACGACGGTTATGTGATCCCGCCCTATTACGACAGCCTGATCGGCAAGCTGATCGTCCACGGCCGCGACCGTGACGAGGCGCTGGCACGGATGCGCCGCGCCCTGGGCGAGCTGATCATCGACGGGGTGGACACCACCGTGCCGCTATTCGACCGCCTGCTGCGCGACCCCGAAATCCAGCGCGGCGACTATTCGATCCACTGGCTGGAACGCTGGCTGGCCGAGAACATGGGCTGACCTGGGGCCGCCCGCTGCGGGCGGCCTGCAGGGACGGGTGGCAGCGCTTTTGCGGGATGAACTGACGGCGGCCCTCTCCGAGGGCAACCGAAGCGCTGCGATTGCTTTCCTTGATTTCTCCGACCGTCAGCCCGGCGCACGATCCTGCGGGAGCAAGGGACCGCCCGTCCTTTGACCACTCAGGGCAAAGCTGGCGTCCCCCCGCTGTCCCCGAATGGCGTCTGCTCCGTGATGCACGCAGGCCCATGAGCTGACACCGGCGGTGTCTCCACCGTCAAATAGACTTTTCTTCCATCCGAGGCCGCCTTGGGCCGGCTGGGTCAAGCTCAGCCAGCATCCGTCTCCCGCACTGCAGTTGCGGAACGCGGAAACGCCTTGTCCTTCCCGCCCGCCGGAACGGAAGATATGCCCGGCTTCATCAGCGGCCCCTCACCCGCGCAGGCCGCTCTCCTGCGCCCCGGCTTCGCCAGCCGCACGCAACGGACGCGTGCCACGTCACCGCGGCGAAACCGATCACCCCCGACCAGCACCGCCGCCATACTCACCAGCCGCGGCCCCCTGCCGCCACCAGCCCGTCTTTGGTGTAAAAATATCCCCGCCGGAGGCAGGCCGGGCACCCGCCCGGCCTTCTCTTACTCCACCCGCCGCAGCCCGGCGCGGAATCGTGCGGCGTTCTCGCGGTAATGCGCGGCGGACTGACGCAGCTTGGCGACGGCATCGTCGTCGAGCTGCCGCACCACCCGGCCCGGCGCCCCCATCACCAGCGCGCCGGGGGGGATTTCCTTGCCCTCGGCGATCAGGGCGCCGGCGCCGATCAGCGCGCCCGCACCGATCTTCGCGCCGTTCAGCACCGTCGCCCCCATCCCGATCAGCGCGCCGTCGTCGATGGTGCAGCCGTGCAGCATGGCGCGGTGGCCGATGGTCACGTCGCGGCCGATGGTCAGCGGATAGCCGGGGTCGGTGTGGAACACGCTCAGCTCCTGCACGTTCGAGCCGCGGCCGACGCGGATTTCCTCGTTGTCGCCGCGCAGGACCGCGCCCCACCAGATGCTCGCCTCATCCTCGAGCACCACGCGGCCGATCAGCTGCGCGTCGGGGGCGACCCAGGCGCTGGCGGCGATTTCGGGGGCGATTCCGTCAAGTTCCCAGATCATGCTGCATCCTCCATCAGCTTGCGGACAAACCCGCCCAGGGCGGGGCGGCGGTCGCGGCGCAGCCGCTCGGCGGTCAGGATCGCGCGCAGGGCGGCCTCGGTCGCGTCCAGATCGTCGTTAACCAGCACATAGTCGTATTCGGCCCAGTGGCTGATCTCGTCGCGGCTTTTCCGCATCCGCCCGGCGATCACCTCGTCGCTGTCCTGGCCGCGGGCGCGCAGGCGGCGTTCCAACTCGGCCAGGCTGGGGGGCAGGATGAAGATCGACACCACCTGCTGGCCCAGATGCGAGGCCCGGATCTGCTGCCCGCCCTGCCAGTCCACGTCGAACAGCGTGTCGCGGCCCTCGCTGATCGCGGTCTCGACCGGGGCGGCGGGGCTGCCGTAGAGATTGCCGAACACCTCGGCATGTTCCAGCATCCTTCGGTCCGCCACCATCGCCTGGAACGCGGCGCGGTCGGTGAAATGATAATGCTGCCCGTCCACCTCGCCCGGCCGCGGCGGCCTTGTGGTGGCCGAGACCGAGAACCGCAGGCTCGGGTCCCATTCCATCAGCCGGCGCGCCAGCGTGGATTTTCCCGCCCCCGAGGGCGAGGAGATGATGATCAGCAAGCCGCTGCGCTGCATATGTCCCGCTTTCCTTTTTGCCCGACAGTTGCCCCGAGCGGCGGGATGGCGTCAAGCGCGCGCCCCCTCGCGCCGCTTTGCATGGACCTTGCCCGCCCGGCGCGGTAATCGGGGGCATGTCCGAATCCCAGCCCATCAAGCCGCCCCTGACCCTGTATCTGGCCGCGCCGCGCGGGTTCTGCGCGGGCGTGGACCGGGCCGTGCAGATCGTGGAACTCGCGCTGCAGAAATGGGGCGCACCGGTCTATGTGCGCCATGAAATCGTGCACAACCGCTTCGTGGTCGACGGGCTGCGGGAAAAGGGCGCGGTGTTCGTGGACGAGCTGGACGAGGTTCCCGACGACCGCCCGGTGATCTTTTCCGCGCATGGGGTGCCGAAATCGGTGCCGGCCGAGGCGCGGCGGCGCGAGATGATCTTTGTCGATGCCACCTGCCCGCTGGTCAGCAAGGTCCATGTCGAGGCCGAGCGCCACCACGCCGAGGGGCTGCAGATGGTCATGGTCGGCCACGCCGGCCACCCCGAGGTGCTGGGCACCATGGGCCAGCTGCCGGCGGGCGAGGTGATCCTGGTCGAGACGGTCGAGGATGTGGCCCGCGTCACCCCCCGCGACTCCGAGCGGCTGGCCTGGATCACCCAGACCACGCTGTCGGTGGACGATACCGCCGAGATCGTGGCGGCGTTGCAGGCGCGGTTCCCGGCGATCGTCGGCCCGGCCAAGGACGACATCTGCTATGCGACCACCAACCGGCAGGCCGCGGTCAAGGCGATCGCGCCGAAAATCGACGCGCTCTTGGTGATCGGGGCGCCGAACAGTTCCAACTCGCGCCGGCTGGTCGAGGTCGGGCGCTCGGCCGGCTGCGCCTATGCGCAGCTGGTGATGCGGGCGGCGGATATCGACTGGCGGGCGCTGGAGGGTATTCGTTCGGTCGGCGTCACCGCCGGCGCCAGCGCCCCCGAGGTGCTGGTGGACGAGGTGATCGCCGCCTTTGCGGGGCGCTACGAGCTGACGGTCGAGCTGGTGGAAACCGCGCGCGAGCGGGTCGAGTTCAAGGTGCCCCGCATCCTGCGCGAACCCGCCCCGGGTTGAAGCGTCGCGACCGGGGGCGCTTCGCCCCCCGGCCCCCCCGAGGGTATTTCGGCCAGAAAGAAATCATCGGCCGCAGCGCAGCCGCAGCAGCATTTGTCGCAGGCTGCCCGGGACGGCCAGGACCTGCCTTGGAGACCATTGATGCCTGAACTTCATGCCTGGACCGATGGCGCCTGCAGCGGCAATCCCGGCCCCGGGGGCTGGGGGGTGGTGATGCGCGCCGTTGACGGCGGGCGCATCGTCAAGGAGCGCGAGCTGTCCGGCGGCGAGCCCGCCACCACCAACAACCGCATGGAGCTGATGGCGGCGATTTCCGCGCTCGAGGCGCTGACCCGGCCCAGCGCCATCACCATCACCACCGATTCGGCCTATGTGAAGAACGGCGTCACCGGCTGGATCCACGGCTGGAAGCGCAACGGCTGGCGGACCGCGGACCGCAAGCCGGTCAAGAACGTCGACCTGTGGCAGCGGCTCGAGGCCGCCGCCGCCGCGCATCAGGTGACGTGGGAGTGGATCAAGGGCCACGCCGGCCACCCGGAAAACGAGCGCGCCGACGAACTCGCCCGCGCCGGCATGGCGCCGTTCAAGTGACGGGCGGGCTGGCCGCCAACCTGCCGGCGCTGGTCTGGCTGCTGGATTACGGCTCGGTGCTGGTGTTTGCGCTGACCGGGGCGCTGGTCGCCAGCCGGCTGCAGCTGGACCCGGTCGGCTTCATCTTCATGGCGGTGATGACCGCGGTCGGCGGCGGCACGCTGCGCGATCTGGTGCTGGGGCGGGACGCGGTGTTCTGGGTGGACCGCCCTTCGCTGGTGCTGCTGGCCGCGGGCGCGGCGATGCTGGTGTTCTGGGGCGCGCATCTGCTGGACAGCCGGGCGCGCTGGATCCGCTGGCTGGACGCGCTGGCGCTGGCCGCCGCCGTGCCCGCCGGCGTCGGCGTCGCGCTGGAGGCCGGGGTCTCGCCGGTGGTGGTCGTCATCATGGGCGTGTTCACCGGCACCTTCGGCGGCCTGATGCGCGACGTGGTCGGCAACGAGTTGCCGATGGTGCTGAAACAGGGCGAGCTTTACGTCACCGCCGCCTTTGGCGGCGCGGTGGCGGCGGTGCTGCTGATCTGGCTGGGGCTGGACCGCACGCTGGCCGTGGCCGCCTGCGGGGCGGTCACGCTGGTGCTGCGCCTGGGCAGCATGGCCTTCGGCTGGCAACTGCCGGTCTATCGCCCACGCCCGCCGCGGCGCTAGGGCGGCGGGATATCGGCCCCCGGCACGCATCGTGGAAGCCGGCAACCCGGGCATCCAGGGTGCCCGCCGCCACTACCTCGCGCATCCGCTGCGTGATCTGCGGGTAATAATGCCGGTTGGGCCCGGCCATCAGCACCCCGCTCGGGTGGCAGCTCCCGGTCAAGTGTCGGCGCTAGATCGGTAGAATATCGCCCTCGGCGCGCTCTGCATGGAAGCCGGCGACCCAGGCATCCAGAGCCCGCCGCGATCGCCTCGCGCATCCGCTGCATGATCTGCGAGTCATAATGCCGGTTGAGCCCGGCCATCAGCATCCCGCTCGGCGGGCAGCTCTCAGTCAAGCCTCGACGCTAGAGCGGCTCGATATCGCCCCCCGCGCGCTCTGCGTGGAAGCCGGCCACCCAGTCCTCCAGCGTCCCCGCCGCGATCGCCTCGCGCATCTGCTGCATGATCTGCTGATAGTAATGCAGGTTGTGCCAGGTCAGCAGCATCCCCGAAATCATCTCTCCGGCCCGGAACACATGGTGCAGATAGGCGCGGGAATAGCCGGTGCAGGCGGGGCAGGTGCAGGTCTCGTCCAGGGGCCTCGGGTCGTCGGCGTGGCGGGCGTTCTTGATGTTGATCTGCCCGCGCCGGGTCCACGCCTGCCCGGTGCGCCCGGAACGCGAGGGCAGCACGCAGTCCATCATGTCCACTCCGCGCTGCACTGCGCCCACGATGTCGTCGGGCTTGCCGACCCCCATCAGGTAGCGCGGCTGCTCGGCGGGCAGCAGGTGGGTGGCATAGTCGAGCACGCTCAGCATGGCCTCTTGCCCCTCGCCCACGGCCAGCCCGCCGATGGCGTAGCCGTCGAAACCGATCCGGCGCAGGGCTGCGGCCGATTCCTCGCGCAGGTCGCGTTCCACGCCCCCCTGCATGATCCCGAACAGCGCATGGCCGGGGCGGTCGCCGAAGGCGTCGCGCGAGCGTTGTGCCCAGCGCATCGACAGGCGCATCGCCTCGGCCTGCCGCTCATGCGTCGCGGGCAGCGCCGGGCATTCGTCAAAGGCCATCACGATGTCGGATCCTAGCAGCCGCTGGATCTCCATGCTGGTTTCCGGCGACAGGAAATGGCGAGAGCCGTCGACGTGGCTGGAAAAGGTCACGCCCTCTTCGGTCAGCTTGCGCAGCTCGGACAGGCTCATCACCTGGAAGCCGCCGGAATCGGTCAGGATCGGGCGGGACCAGTTCATGAACCGGTGCAGCCCACCCAGCCGGGCGATGCGCTCGGCCCCCGGGCGCAGCATCAGGTGATAGGTGTTGCCCAGCAGGATGTCGGCGCCGGTGGCGCGCACCGATTCCGGCAGCATCGCCTTGACCGTGCCGGCGGTGCCCACGGGCATGAAGGCCGGGGTGCGGATCTCGCCCCGCGGGGTGCGGATGACGCCGCTGCGGGCGCGCCCGTCGGTGGCGCTCAGGGTAAAGGAAAAGCCGCTCATCGCCCGGCTTCTAGCCCTCCGCCGCGCAGGCGGCAACCGCGGCTGCTTTCATCGTGTCCAAATATCCCGCGGGGGCGCGGGGGCGCAAAGCCCCCGCTGCGGCTGCGCATCTTCAGCCCGCCAGCCGCCGCAGGGCGCGCACCCGCGCGGGCGGGATCAGCCGCACCTCGACCCCGGTGAACACATGCATGGTGCGCAGCTCGCGGTCCAGCACCGCGTGGTCGCTGACCCAGCCCCCCATCGCCAGATAGCTGCGCAGCAGCGGCGGTAGCCCGGCGCGGGCGCTTGCGGGGTCGGCGGCCGCCGGCAGGGCGGCAAAGCGGCAGACCTCGGGCGCCTTGACGCCGGGGCGCCAGCGCGGCGGCGCCCGGTGGCGGTCGCGCAGCAGCGCAAAGGCGCGCGCGTGGCCGCCCGCATCCAGCCCGGCGAAGGACGAGCAGCCGAACAGCAGCCCCCGCCCCGGTCTCGTCCACCTGCCGCGCCAGCGCCGCCCAGGCCAGGCGCAGGATCTCGGGGTGGGAATGGGCGGGATCGACGCAGAACCGCCCGACCTCGATCATCGGCTCGGGGAAGTCGCGCAGCCGCGACAGCTCGTAATGCTGCGCCGAATAGCTGCGCCCGATCTCGGCCCCCGAGCCGAGCGGCAGCCAGCGGAAACAGGCCGCCAGCCGTCCCGATTCGCGGTGCTCGACCAGCATGTGCCGGCAGTGCGCGTCCAGCGGGTCGGCGTCCTCGCCCGTCTCCGCCTCCGGCCCGGCCCAGGCGGACACCAGCGCGGGGGCGCGGAAACAGCGGAACCGCAGCTGCCGCGCCGCGCGCAGGTCGCAGGCGTCCGTGGCGATGCGGACCCGGTAGCGTCCGGTCTGAAGCTGGGGCATCGCGCCACTCTCCTGGGACGCCTGCCCCCGTTGCCGGGGCGGCGGGCCGCAAGGGCCCACCCGCAGGCGCGCTTGTCTGGCCGCTTCATAGCCCTAAATTGGAACCGATGCACAATGGAAACGCCCGGGAAATCACCGGGGAAAGGGAAAACCGATGACAGAGAGGATCACCCGCCCGGACGCCGAGTGGCGCGAGCTGCTGGACCCCGAGACCTATCGCGTGACGCGGCAGGCGGGGACCGAGCGTCCGTTCTCGCACCCCGGGTTTCCGCAGGGGCCGGGGCATTATGTCTGCGCCTGCTGCGGGGCGCGGCTGTTCGACGGCGACCAGAAGTTCGAAAGCCATTGCGGCTGGCCCAGCTTCAGCCGCGCCGGCGGCGAGATCGGGGAACATCGCGACACCAGCCACGGCATGATTCGCACCGAGGTCCGCTGCGAGCGCTGCGACGCGCATCTGGGGCATGTGTTCCCGGACGGGCCGCCGCCGACCGGGCTGCGCTATTGCATCAACGGGGTGGCGCTGCGCTTTGTCCCCGAGGCCGCGGCGGGCTGAACCGCCCGGCCGGGGCCCCGGACCACCGGCCGAATCACTGGTTCAGGAAATCGCCGGGATTGAAGCGGCCGATATTGCCCAGAAGCTGCCGCAGCAGCCCGGAATCGACCACGCCGGTATCGGTCACGCGCCGCGACAGGGTGACGACGCGGCCGCGTTCCAGCCCGAAACGCTCGATGTTGGAAACGGTGCCGTTCTGGTCGAAGCTGATCGCCACCACCTGCCGTTCCACCTCGCGCGGCTGGCGCACGCCGAAACGTTCCCAGCGCGAGCCGACGTAATACCAGCCCGCCCCGGTCAGCAGCCCCTGCGAGCTGGGCAGGCCGATCAGATATTCCAGTTCCTCTTGCCGGGTCTGGCCGACGACCACCTGCGCAAGCTCGTCGTCGGTCGGCAGATAGCCGTGGTTGCGGTACATCCGCGTGCAGCCGGCCGCCGCCACCAGCGGGGCGGCCAGGGCCAGGGCGATCACCCGCCGGCGGGTCGTGGTCATCGTTGCCGTCCCTTCGTTCCACGCACCGCGCCCCCGTGATGATCGCCCCCGGGCCGTTCTGCCGGGCCTTTCGGGCGCAATCGGTGTCGCTGGCGCTGTCGGTGCCATGCCCGCCCCCCGTCAGGAACGACCCTGGCGGTTGACGGCGCCCGACCCGCTTAGCAAACTCGCCAGCGCCGCTCAAGAACATCGGGCGGGCGCGGCCCACTCCTCGGCCCCGCCGCCACAGCTCCAGACCCCAAGGCCCAAGACATGTCCCCTGCCCCCTATTCCCACAAGCTGCGGGTGTCGCAGCTGAACGCGCGCCGCCCCCTGGCGCTGGAGCTTGCCCCGGATGCCGAGGCGCGCGCCCGCATCGCTGCACATCTGGGGCTGCTGGCGCTGCCGCAGCTGCGGCTGACCGGCACGCTTTCCCCCGCCCCGAACGATTCCTGGCTGCTCGAGGGGCGGCTGACCGCGCAGGTGGAACAGGGCTGCGTGGTGACGCTGGCCCCGGTCGCGACCGCCATCGCCGAGGACATCCGCCGGGTCTATTCCCCCCATGCCACCGCCCCCGAGGGCGACGAGATCGAGATGCCCGATGACGAGATCGAGCCCCTGGGCCCGGTCATCGACCCCGGCGAGGTGCTGGTCGAGGAGCTGTCGCTGGCGCTGCCGCTTTACCCGCGCGCCCCCGGCGCGGCGCTGCCCGACGATCCCGGCGCCGACGAGGCGGCCGGGGAGGAGGCGGGCGACACCCGCCGCCCCTTTGCCGGGCTGGCGGCGCTGCTGCGCAAGGACGGGGACGACAACGGCAACTGAGCCGTCCCCGCGCCGCGGCGGCGATCCTCCGCATTTTTCCTTGGCCCTTGCGGCTTTCCGGTTTGTGACGTATCTGCGCGGTTCGATCCGAAACATGACACGGCGGGAATCTGCGGATTCGCGCCGTCCATCTTGCCACCGAAGGTTGTCCCATGGCCGTCCCTCAGAACCGAGTTACCCGGTCCCGCCGCAACATGCGCCGCTCGCATGACGGCCTGTCCGCCGCGAACCCGAACGAATGCCCCAACTGCGGCGAGCTCAAGCGCCCGCATCACGTCTGCCCCTCGTGCGGTCACTATGCCGACCGCGAAGTCGTCGCGCAGGCGAACGACATCGACCTGGACGACGACGCAGCCTGATTGACCGCCGCAGGGTGCGATGACCACCGCGCTTGTCCAGTCTGATCCGACCCTGCCCGGCCCGCCCGGGTCGGTCGTGATTTCAGTCGATGCGATGGGGGGCGACCGCGGCCCGGCGGCCGTGATCGCCGGCATTGCGAAAAGCGCGCAGAAGAACCCGGACATCCGCTTCATCGTCCACGGCCCCGAGCCGGAACTGCGCCGCCTGATCGCCCGCCGCTCGAAACTGGCCGGGCGCTGCGACATCCGCCATGCCGAGGGCGTCGTCACCATGGACGACAAGCCCGGGCAGGTGGTGCGCTCGGCGCAGGGCACCTCGATGTGGTCGGCGGTCGAATCGGTCCGCAACGGCGAGGCGACGGTCGCGGTCAGCTGCGGCAACACCGGCGCGCTGATGGCGCTGTCGATGCTGCGGCTGCGCAAGCTGCCCGGGGTGAACCGGCCGGCCATCGCGGTGCTGTGGCCCTCGCGCGGACCGCAGGGGTTCAACATCATCCTCGACGTGGGCGCCGACATCCGCGCCGACGCCACCGACCTGCTGCAATATGCGATGATGGGGGCGTCCTACGCCCGCAACGGGCTGGGGCTGACGCGGCCGCGCGTCGGGCTGCTGAACGTCGGGACCGAGGACCACAAGGGCCGCCCCGAGCTGAAAGAGGCCCACCGCCTGATCGCCGCCGCCGCCGCGGTCGAGGGCGCCAACATGGATTACGTCGGCTTCGTCGAGGGCGGCGACATGATGAGCGCCCGCGTGGATGTGATCGTCACCGACGGTTTCACCGGCAACGTGGCCTTGAAGACCGGCGAGGGGACGGCCAAGCTGGTCGGAGATTTCCTCAAGGACGCCTTCGCCAACTCGATCATGTCGAAATTCGCCGCTCTCCTGGCCATGACCTCGCTGAAGCGGCTGCAGAAGCGGATCGACCCGCGCCGGGTCAACGGCGGCGTGTTCCTGGGGCTGAACGGCACGGTGGTGAAATCCCACGGCGCCGCCGACGCAACCGGCGTCTCCGCGGCGGTCAAGCTGGCGTTCCAGCTGGCGCGCTCGGGGTTCAACGACCGGCTCAAGATGCGGGTGGCACAGGCGGCCGAGGCCGCGGAACAGGCGGGCCCCGCCGAAGGCTGGGCCGAGCAGCCCGCAGAACCGGCCGCCGGGCCGGCCCAACAGGACGCGGCATCGGGCCGTACCCCACAGGCAGAGGCAGGACATTGATGCGACGTTCGGTGGTGCGCGGAACGGGGCATTACCTGCCCTCGCGCGTGGTCGAGAACAGCTTTTTCGAGCAGACGCTCGACACCACGGACGAATGGATCCGCACCCGCACCGGGATCGAGCGGCGGCATTTCGCGGCCGAGGACGAGTTCACCTCGGACCTGGCGCTGGCGGCGGCGCGCGACGCGCTGGACCGCGCCGGCATGACCGCCGACGACATCGACGCGATCGTGCTGGCGACCTCGACCCCCGACCTGACCTTCCCGGCGGTGGCGACGATGGTGCAGGCCGCGCTGGGGATGACCCGCGGCTTTGCCTATGACGTGCAGGCGGTCTGCGCCGGCTTCGTCTTTGCGCTGGCCAATGCCGACGGGCTGATCCGCACCGGCCAGGCCGACCGGGTGCTGGTGATCGGCGCCGAGACCTTCAGCCGGATCATGGACTGGACCGACCGCGGCACCTGCGTGCTGTTCGGCGACGGCGCCGGCGCCGTGATCCTGGAAGCCGCCGAGGGCAAGGGCGACAGCAGCGACCGCGGGATCCTCGCCTGCGACCTCAACAGCGACGGCAAGCTGCGCGACCTGCTTTACGTGGACGGCGGCGTCAGCCGCACCGGCACCGCGGGGGTGCTGCGGATGCAGGGCAACTTGGTGTTCCGCCACGCGGTGGAAAAACTCGCCGCCACCGCCAACCGGGTGCTGGACAAGGCCGGGCTGGCGCCCGCGGACGTGGACTGGCTGGTCCCGCACCAGGCCAATCTGCGCATCATCACCGGCACCGCGCAAAAGATGGGCCTGCCGGTCGAGCGGGTGGTGCTGACCGTGGCCGACCACGGCAACACCTCGGCCGCCTCGATCCCGCTGGCGCTGTCGGTCGCCGACCGCGAGGGCCGCTTCAAACCGGGCGACGTGGTGCTGACCGAGGCCATCGGCGGCGGCATGAGCTGGGGCAGCGTCGTCCTGCGCTGGTAACCGCGCAGCCCCTCCTGCCTCGCTCACCCAGTCCAGACGCCGCACGAGCTCCCGCTCCGGCTCTCCTTCATCTCGCTTCCAATGGCCGGCATTCTGCCGCCCGGCGCGCGCGCCCGCTTCCCGGCTCTCCCATCTTGCTTCCAGTGGCGGGCGTGCTGCCGTCCGGAGCGCGTCCCTCCCCAGCCATCCTTCATCTTGCTGCAAGTCGCGGGCGTGCTACCTGCCCCCGCCCGCTCCCGGCTCTTTCATCCTGCAGCAAGTCGCAGGCGGACTCCCGCGCCCCCCTCCCCGGCCCGTTCTTCATCACGAAAATATCCCACGGGGGTGCGGGGGTGTGAAACCCCCGCTGCAACCGCGCCCCCGCGCAAACCCGCTTTCCATGGCCCGTGCCTCGCGCTATCAGGCGCCATGCTCAAGATCCGCATCATCCCCTGCCTTGATGTCGCCGATGGCCGCGTGGTCAAGGGCGTCAATTTCGTCGATCTGATCGACGCCGGCGACCCGGTTCAGGCCGCTGCCGCCTACGACGCCGCCGGCGCCGACGAGCTGTGTTTCCTCGACATCCACGCCACCCATGAAAACCGCGGCACCATGTATGATCTGGTGTCGCGCACTGCGGAAAAATGCTTCATCCCGCTGACCGTGGGCGGCGGCGTGCGTACGCCCGACGACGTGCGCGCCCTGCTGCTGGCCGGGGCTGACAAGGTCAGTTTCAACTCGGCGGCCGTCGCCGACCCGGATGTGATCGCGGCCGCCGCCGACCGTTTCGGCAGCCAGTGCATCGTCTGCGCCATCGACGCCAAGACCGTGGCGCCGGGGAAATGGGAAATCTTCACCCATGGCGGGCGCAAGCCCACCGGCATCGACGCGGTGGAGTTTGCCCGCACGGTCGCCGCGAAAGGCGCGGGAGAGATCCTGCTGACCTCGATGGACCGCGACGGCACCCGCGACGGCTACAACATCCCGCTGACCCGGGCGGTGGCCGATGCGGTGGACATCCCCGTCATCGCCTCGGGCGGCGTCGGCACGCTGGACCATCTGGTCGAAGGCGTGACCGAGGGCCATGCCAGCGCCGTTCTGGCGGCCTCGATCTTCCATTTCGGCACCCACACCATCGCCGAGGCCAAGGCCCATATGGCCGCCGCCGGCATCCCGGTGCGGCTGGAATGAGCGCGCTGGAACGGCTGGCCGCCACCGTCGAATCCCGCCGCGGCGCCGACCCCGAGTCCAGCTGGACCGCGAAGCTCCTGTCCCGCGGCCCCGAGAAATGCGCCGAGAAATTCGGCGAGGAAGCCGTCGAGGCGATCATCGAGGCCGTGCGCGGCGACCGCGCGCGTCTGACCTCGGAAGCCGCCGACGTGCTGTATCACCTGCTGGTGATGCTGGCCGCGCGCGGGGTGACGCTGGCCGAGGTGCTGGCGGAACTCGAACGCCGCGAGGGGGTTTCGGGGATCAAGGAAAAAGCCTCGCGCCCCGGCTGATCCCGGGCCGCCGCCACCAGCGGAAAGCCCGACCATGGACGCAATTACCGACGAACTGCTGCGCGCCTTCGACCCGGTCGGGGCGCTGCCCCTGCAGGTGGCCGCGATCCGGCTGGCGGCGGCGATGCTGTTGGGCGGCATCATCGGCTGGGAACGCGAGGTGCATTCCCGTGCCGCCGGGCTGCGCACGCATATGATGATCTCTCTCGCCGCCGCGGTGTTCGCGATCCTGGCGATGGAGCTGGTGCATTTCGAGGCGGTCCCCGGGCAGCAGATGCGCGTCGACCCGCTGCGGCTGATCGAGGCGGTGACCTCGGGCGTGGCCTTCCTCGCCGCGGGGTCGATCGTGGTCAGCGGGGTCAGCGTACGCGGGATCACCACCGGGGCCTCGATGTGGCTCTGCGGGGCGATCGGGCTGGCCTGCGGCATGGGCGATCTGTCGCTGGCGCTGCTGACCACGGCGCTGGCGATGACGGTGCTGTGGCTGATCCACCGGCTGATCAGCCCGATGGCGCACAAGCTGAAAAAGCCGCAACCGCCCTCCTCCACGCCCCCCGGCGACAGCTGACCGGCTTGACCCCGCCGCCGCGCCCCGGCAGGTGTGGCCAAGGGCGGTCATCCAGCCGGAGCCAGCAGTGATCATTTCGCATGGGCGCGCCTATGTGTTCGTCCACATCCCCAAGACCGGCGGCACCGCGCTGAGCCTGGCGCTGGAAGCCCGCGCCATGCGCGACGACATCATCCTGGGCGACACCCCCAAGGCCCGCGCCCGCGCGCGGCGGCAAAGGACGCTGCAGGCGGCGGGGCGGCTGCGCAAGCACGCGACGCTGGCCGACATCGACGGGCTGATGACGCCGCACGAACTCGCGCGGATGTTCGTGGTGACGCTGGTGCGCAACCCCTGGGACCGGCTGGTCAGCTATTACCACTGGCTGCGCGTCCAGCGTTTCGACCATCCGGCGGTGGCGCTGGCGCAGGCGCTGGGGTTCGGCGAGTTCCTGCACCACCCGCAGACGCAGGAATCGTTCCGCGCCTGGCCCTATGGCGCCTGGCTGCGCGACCGGGACGGGGTGGAACGCTGCGATGCCTGGGTGCGGCTCGAGCATCTGGCCGCGGATCTGGCCCCGTTCGAGCGACATCTGGGCTTTGCGCTGCAGATGCGGCGGGAGAATGCCTCGGACCGCGACCGCGACTGGCGGCGCTATTATTCCGACGCCGATGCGGCGCTGGTGGCGCGGCTTTGCGCGCCCGATATCGCGCGCTTTGGCTATCGCTTCGACCCGGGAGCATAGGCGGCGATGGACAGTCCCGCACCGCTTTGCGATCCTGCGGCCTAAGGGGGTGCGACGGTGAGCGAGGATTACCCAAGGATCGCGCCGACCGGCGTGGACGGGCTGGTGGTCAGCTTTGCCGCGCGGCTGGACGAGCCCGCGAACCGCGCCGCGCTGGCGCTGCGCGCCGCCATCGAGGCCGCAAGCTGGCCCGAGGTTCAGGAAACCGCCGCCACGCTGGTGTCGACCTATCTGCGGCTCGACCTGCTGGCGGATCCGGGGCCGGTGCTGGTACGGCTGCGGGCGCTGGTGGCCTCGCGCGACTGGCGGGCGGCGGCGCTGCCGGCCGGGCGGCGGCTGCTGCGTATCCCGACCTGCTATGCGCCCGCCCATGCCCCCGATCTGGACGAAGCCGCAGCGCTGGCCGGGCTGAGCCGCGGGCAGGCGATCGAGGCGCTGGCCTGCGCGCCCCTGCGGGTGCTGACCATCGGCTTTGCCCCCGGCCAGCCCTATATCGGCGAGCTTGGCCCCGAATGGGACATCCCCCGGCTGCGGGCGCTGACCCCGCGCGTGCAGCCGGGCGCGCTGACGCTGGCGATACGGCAGCTGGTGCTGTTCTCGGTTCCTTCGCAGACCGGCTGGCGGCAGGTGGGGCAGACCGCGGCGCGGCTGTTCGACCCGGGCGCGGCGCAGCCGTTCCTGCTGCGCACCGGCGACGCGGTGGCGTTTCCGCCGGTCTCGGCCGAGCGTCTGGCGGAACTGGCGCGCAGCCCCGGCGGCGGAGTCTCGGTCGAGGCGCTGCCATGAGCCTGATCGTGCTGGCGGCCGGGCTGGGGATCACGGTGCAGGACCTGGGCCGCCCGGGCTTCCTGGCGCAGGGGCTGTCGCGCGGCGGCGCCGCCGATCCGGTGGCGCTGGCCGAGGGCGCGGCGCTGCTGGGACAGGACGCCGGGCTGGCCGCCATCGAGCTGGCCGCGGCGCCCGCGCGGTTCCGCCTGACCGCACCCGCGCGCATCGCCCTGACCGGGGCGCCGTTCCGGGCGCTGCTACGGGACGCGGGGGCCGAGACCCCGCTGGCCTGGAACGCCAGCCACGCGCTGCCGGCGGGCGCCGAGCTGGCGCTGTCGCCGCTGGCGGGCGGCTATGGCTATCTGGTCCCCGGCGGCGGCATCGATGCGCCGCTGCTGCTGGGCGCGCGCTCGGCGCATCTGGCGGCGGGGATCGGGGCGGCGCTGGCGGAAGGGGACAGTCTGGCGCTGGGGCCGGACCCCGGCACGCAGGCAGAGTTGCGGATCGCCCCCCTGCCCCGCGACAGCACCGCCCCGATCCGGGTGGTGGCCTCGCTGCAGACGGCGCTGTTCCCGGCGGCCGAGATCGCCCGCTTCCAGCGCACCGCGTTCCGCCGCGACCCGCGCGGCAACCGCATGGGGCTGCGGCTGGATCAGGGCGATGCGCCGGGATTCGCGCCCTCGGGCGGGCTGTCGGTGGTGTCGGAAATCGTGCAGCCCGGCGACATCCAGATCACCGGCGACGGCACCGCGCTGGTGCTGCTGGCCGAATGTCAGACCACCGGCGGCTATCCCCGCATCGCCACCGTGCTGCCCTGCGACCTCTACCGGGTGGCGCAGGCCCCGCCCGGGGCCGCGCTGCGCTTTCGGCTGGTCGGGCAGGACGAGGCCCGCGCCGCCATGCAGGCCCATGCCAGCGCACTGGCCGGGCTGCGCAGCCGCATCACACGTCGGCTGCGCGAGCCCTCCACCATGGCGGACCTGCTGTCCTACAACCTGATCGGCGGCGTGGTCAGCGCCACAGCGGAAGGAAGCGAGCGATGAGAACCGTCGATCTGAACGCCGATCTGGGCGAGGGCTTCGGGGCGTGGGAAATGGGCGACGACGCGGCGCTGCTGGGGGTCATCAGCTCGGCCAATGTCGCCTGCGGGGTCCATGCCGGCGACTGGGACGTGATGGCGCGGGTGATGCGCGAGGCGGTGGCCCGCGGCGTCGGCATCGGCGCGCATCCGGGGTTTCCCGACCTGCAAGGCTTCGGCCGCCGCGAGATGCAGTTCTCCCCCGACAGCGCCGCCAATCTGGTGCGCTGGCAGCTGGGCGCGGCGCAGGCGATGGCGCGCGCCGCGGGGGGCGCGGTGCGGCACCTCAAGCTGCACGGGGCGCTGGCCAACATGGCCGCGCGCGACGAGGCGCTGGCGCTGGCCTGTTTCCGCGGCGCGCTGTCCGTCGACCCGGCGCTGGTGCTGGTGGTGCTGGCCGGCACCGCGCAGGAACGCGCGGCCCGGCAACTGGGCGCGCCTGCGGCCTGCGAGATCTTCGCCGACCGCGCCTATCAGGCCGACGGCACGCTGCTGGACCGCCGCCTTCCGGGCGCGGTGATCCACGATCCGCAGCTGGCCGCGCGCCGGGTGCTGGCGATGCTGCGCGCCGGCGCGATCCAGCCCGAGGACGGCCCCCCGATACCCACCCGCATCGACACGATCTGCCTGCACGGCGACACCCCCGGCGCGATCGGGATGGCGCAGGCAGTGCGCGCGGCGCTGGAGGCCGAAGATGTGGCGATCACGGCGTTTCCGGGCGAGCCCCTGCGCTGAGCGGCGCTGTCGGAGCGGGGGCCAGCCCCCGCGCCCCCGGGGTATTTGAACCAGAAAGACGCCCTAGCCCTGCCCCGGCTTGCGGATGCGGCGGGCGCGGATCAGGGTGTTCTGGCTGACGATCTCGTAGCCCAGCCGGTCCAGCAGCTCGCGGCGCAGGCGGTTGATCTCGTCGCAGGAAATCTCGATCACCTCGCCGCTGTCGATGTCGACGATATGTTCGTGTTCGGCGGCGGGGGTGATCTCGTAGCGGGCGGGTTCGTTTTCCAGGGTCAGCTTGCGGATCAGCCCGGCCTCTTCCAGCGCCGACAGCGTGCGGTAGACGGTGGCCAGCGCCACGGAATCATCGACCGCCCGCGCCCGCGCCAGCAGCTCGTCGGCGTTCGGGTGGTCGGCCGAGCCCATCAGGATCGACAGCAGCACCATGCGCTGCGGCGTGACCCTCAGCCCCGCGTCGCGCAGCGCCTGCGCGAAATCCGTCGTCTCTGCGCCCATCGCCCCCTGACCCTTTGCTTTCCGTCTTGTGCTGTAGCCGGTCCGGGCGCCGCAATCAAATGAGAATGGGTCTCATTCGCCTTGACAGTTGCGAATGCGTTGCATTTACATGATGCGGGAACAGCAGAAAGGGATTCTTCATGGCGGGGCGGATGACACTGGCGGCGGCACTGGCGATGCTGGCGGGCACGGCGGCGGCCGAGCCGATCAAGGTCGTGACCAGCTTTACCGTGATCGCCGACATCGCCCGCAACGTCGCGGGCACGCGGGCCGAGGTGGTCTCGATCACCCGCCCGGGGGCCGAGATCCACGGCTATTCCCCCACCCCGCGCGATCTGGTGGCGGCGCAGGGGGCGGATCTGGTGCTGTGGAACGGCCTGAATCTGGAGCTGTGGTTCGAGCAGTTCCTGCACAACCTGCGCGACGTGCCCGCGGCCGTCGTCAGCGAGGGGATCGAGCCCTTGCCGATCGCCGGCGGCGACTATGACGGCAAGCCCAACCCCCATGCCTGGATGGGGTTGGACAACGCGATGATCTATATCGACAATATTGCGGCCGCCCTGTCCGAAAGCGACCCCGCGGGCGCCGCCGACTATGCCGCCAACGCCGAACGCTACAAGGCCGATCTGCGCGCCGCCATCGAGCCCCTGCGCGCGCAGATCGCCGGGATCCCCAAGGACAAGCGCTGGCTGGTCAGCTGCGAGGGCGCCTTCAGCTATCTGGCCCGCGACATGGGGCTGCGCGAGCTGTTCCTGTGGCCGATCAACGCCGACCAGATGGGCACGCCGCAGCAGGTGCGCCAGGTCATCGACACGGTGCGCGCGCAGGACATCCCGGCGGTGTTCTGCGAAAGCACCGTCAACCAGGCGCCGGCAAAACAGGTGGCGCGGGAAACCGGGGCGCATTACGGCGGCGTGCTGTATGTGGACAGCCTGTCCGAGCCCGGCGGTCCGGTGCCCAGCTATCTGGAGCTGCTGCGGGTGACCTCGCAGACCATCGCGGACGGGCTGGCGGCGGGGATCGAGGCGCAGGAATGAGCACCGAGGGCAGCACCGCGCAAGGCAGCGGCGCGCAGGACATGCAGGGCATCGTCGCGCGGGACGTGACCGTCACCTATCGCAACGGCCACACCGCCCTGCGCCACGCCAGCTTCACCACCCCGCAAGGGACCATCACCGCGCTGGTTGGGGTCAACGGCGCCGGAAAATCGACGCTGTTCAAGGCGATCATGGGCTTCGTGCCGCTGGCCGCGGGCCGGATCACCCTGCTGGGGATGCCGGTGGCCGAGGCGCTGCGCCGCAACCTGGTGGCCTATGTCCCGCAGGCAGAAGAGGTCGACTGGTCGTTTCCGGTGCTGGTCGAGGATGTGGTGATGATGGGCCGCTACGGCCACATGGGCTTCCTGCGCCGCCCCCGCCCTGCCGACCGCGCCGCGGTGGACGCGGCACTGGCCCGGGTCGGCATGAGCGAGCTGCGCCACCGCCAGATCGGGGAGCTTTCGGGCGGCCAGCGCAAGCGGGTATTCCTGGCCCGCGCGCTGGCGCAGGACGGCCGCGTCATCCTGCTGGACGAGCCCTTCACCGGCGTCGACGTGCAGACCGAGGACCAGATCATCGCGCTTCTGGGCGAGCTGCGCGACGAAGGCCGGGTGATGCTGGTGTCGACCCACAACCTCGGCTCGGTGCCCGAGTTCTGCGACCGGGTGGTGCTGGTCCGGGGCACGGTGCTGGCGCATGGACCGACCGCAACCACCTTCACCCGCGAGAACCTGGAACGCGCCTTCGGCGGGGTGCTGCGCCACATCACGCTGGGCGGCGACGCGCTGCATGACGACGACGACCCGCGCCGCGTCACCATCCTGACCGACGACGAACGCCCGCTGGTCCATTACGACGACCGCGCCCATGTGCGCGAGATCGGGGGGACCGAGCCGTGACGTTGCTGGAACCCTTTGCCTATGGCTACATGACCAACGCGATGTGGGTATCGGCACTGGTGGGCGGGGTCTGCGCGTTCCTGTCGGCCTATCTGATGCTCAAGGGCTGGTCGCTGATCGGGGACGCGCTTTCGCATTCGGTCGTCCCCGGGGTGGCCGGCGCCTATATGCTGGGGCTGCCCTTTGCGCTGGGGGCTTTCATCTCGGGCGGGCTGGCGGCGGCGGCGATGCTGTTTCTGTCGGAACGCTCGGGGCTCAAGGCGGATGTGGTGATCGGGCTGATCTTCACCGCGTTTTTCGGGCTGGGCCTGTTCATGGTGTCGCTGAATCCGGTGGCGATCTCGGTCCAGACCATTACCATGGGCAATATCCTGGCCATCGCCCCCGCCGACACCCTGCAGCTGGTGCTGATCGCGGGGGTATCGCTGGCGGTGATGCTGCTGAAATGGCGCGACCTGATGGTGGTGTTCTTCGACGAGACCCACGCGCGCTCGATCGGGCTGCGGCCGCGGCTGCTGCGGGCGGTGTTCTTCACCCTGCTGTCGGCCTGTATCGTGGCGGCGATGCAGACGGTGGGGGCGTTTCTGGTGATCGCGCTGGTGGTGACGCCGGGGGCCACCGCCTATCTGCTGTGCGACCGGTTTCCGCGGCTGATCGCGCTGTCGGTCGCCATCGGTACGGTGACCAGCTTCCTTGGCGCCTATCTCAGCTATTTCCTGGACGGCGCCACCGGCGGCGTCATCGTCTGCCTGCAGACTGCGCTGTTCCTGGCCGCCTTTGTCTGGGCCCCGAAACATGGGCTACTGGCCGCCCGCGCCCGGGCCCGCGCCGCCATCGAGGAGCCGCTGCCGTGATCGAGACGCTGCTGCTGCCGTTCCAGTTCCCCTTCATGCAGAACGCCTATCTGATCGCGCTGATCGTGGCGGTGCCGACGGCGCTGCTGTCCTGTTTCCTGGTGCTCAAGGGCTGGGCGCTGATGGGGGATGCGGTCAGCCACGCGGTGCTGCCGGGGATTGTGCTGGCCTATATCCTCGGGCTGCCGCTGATCCTGGGCGCATTCGCCGCCGCCATGCTGACCGCCGGCGCCACCGGCTATCTGGCGGAAAACAGCCGCATCAAGCAGGACACGGTGATGGGGGTGGTGTTTTCCGGCATGTTCGGGCTGGGGATCGTGCTTTACACGGCGATCACCTCGGACGTGCATCTGGACCATATCCTGTTCGGCAACATGCTGGGGGTGGGCGCGGGCGATCTGTGGACGGCGCTGGCGATCGGGGCGGTGGTCTCGGCCGGGCTGCTGGTCTGGTGGCGCGACCTGATGCTGCACGCCTTCGATCCGGCGCAGGCGCGGGTGTCGGGGCTGCGGGTGGGGGCGCTGCATTACGGGCTGCTGACCGCACTGTCGCTGGCCATCGTCGCCACGCTCAGCGCCACCGGGCTGATCCTGGCGGTGGGGCTGCTGATTTCCCCCGGCGCCATCGCCTTCCTGCTGGTGCGCAGCTTCGGGCGGATGCTGGCGGTGGCAGTGGCGGTCAACGCGGCGTCGATGCTGGCCGGGGTGCATCTGAGCTTCTACCTCGACAGCGCGCCGGCGCCGACGATCATCCTGATCCTGACCGCCGCGTTCATCGCCGCCTTCCTGCGCCGCACGCGGCTCACCCGCCGCGCGCAGGCACAGGCCGGCTGACCCGACTGCTTCGGGCGGTCATAAATGCTTTCAGCGGCGGGTGTTCCTCACCGCATACGGCCCGCCGCATATGGCTCAGCCCTCGCGCGCGGGCTCAGGCCAACTGCTTCGGGCGATCTCAAATATCCTCGGGGATCGTCGTATACGACGATGGGGGCAGACGGCCCCCGGCTCGGGCCGCGCCACCGCGACCAGGCTCCGCTGCTCCACCCTTCCATTCCCCACCGCACCCCCTATCCTGCGCCCATGCCAAAGCCCCCTCCCCGCCGCCCCGGCGGCATCCCCCGCGGGCTGGACCACCACGGCCCGGCGCTGTTTTCCTATGGGTTCCGCCCGTTCTTCCTGGGCGGGGCGGTCTGGGCCGTGCTGTCCATGGCGCTGTGGGTCGCGGCGCTGGCGGGCTTCGGCACGCCGGGGGGGAGCTATGGCGCCTCGCATTGGCACATGCACGAGATGCTGTTCGGCTTTGCCCCGGCGGTGCTGTGCGGTTTCCTGATGACCGCGGTGCCGAACTGGACGGGGCGGATGCCGGTGTCGGGACGGCCGCTGATGGCGCTGGCGGCGCTGTGGCTGGGGGGGCGGCTGAGCTTCGGCTTTCCGCCGCCCGAAGCGCCGCTGTGGCCGGCGGTGCTGCTGGAATCGCTGTTCCTGCCGCTGATGGCAGCGCTGTTTTGGCGCGAGATCGCGGCGGGGCGGAAATGGCGCGACCTCAAGCTGGTCGGGCTGGTGGCGGTGATCGCGGCGGCGAATCTGTGGTTCCACGCCTTGGTGCTGACGGGGGCCGACCCGCGCCCGGCGGCGCGGGCGGCGGTGGCGGGATATGTGGTGCTGATCCTGATCATGGGCGGGCGGCTGGTGCCGAGCTTCACCCGCAACTGGCTGGCCCGGCACCGCCCCGGCCCGGTCCCCGCGCCGCTGGACGGGTTCGACCGCGTGTCGGTGGCGCTGTCGGTGGCGGCGCTGGCGCTGTGGGTGGCGTGGCCCGAAACCCCCGCCGCCGCCGCGTCCTGCGCCCTTGCCGCCGCGGTCAACCTGCTGCGGCTGGCGCGCTGGCGCGGCTGGCGGGCGTGGCGCGAGCCGATGGTCTGGGGGCTGCATCTGGGTTGGCTGATGGTGCCGTTGGGCTTTGCCGCGGTGGCATTGGCGGCGCTTGGCGGGCTGACGCAGGCCGCGGCGCTGCATGTGTTCGCCGCCGGCGCCATCGGGGGCGAGATGCTGGCAGTAATGACCCGCGCCACCCGCAGCCACACCGGCCGCGCCACCGAGGCGACATGGCCCACGACACTGGCCTTCCTCGCCATCGCGGCCTCGGCCCTGCTGCGGGTCGCGGCCGAGTTCGCCGCCTGGAACACCCTGATCGCCGCCGCCGGCGCCGCCTGGATCGCCGGGTTCACGCTCTACATCGCGGAACACGCGCGGATGCTGCTGGCCGCCCGCAAGCCGCGCGGGCGCTGATCAGCCGCGCCCCATCCGCCGATAGACGAAATCGGGTGGCGGCGCCGAGGATTCCGCCGCGATGATCGCGTCCAGCCGCGCGCGGTGGGGCGAGCGGCGGCAGACCGGGTCGGTCGCCCGCGCATCGCCCGCGATCGCCATCGCCTGGCAGCGGCAGCCGCCATAGTCGATGTCGCGGCGCTCGCAGCTCTGGCAGGGCTCGGGCAGAAAGTCGGTGCCGCGAAAGGCGTTGAAGGCGGCACCCTCGTTCCAGATCCGAGCCAGCGGGGTCGTCCGCACGTTGTCGAAGCTGAGCCCCGGAATCGTCGCCGCTGCATGGCAGGGCAGCACGGTGCCGTCGGGGGTGACATTCAGCCCGGTCGAGCCCCAGCCGTTCATGCAGGCCTTTGGGAAATCGGCGAAATAATCCGGGGGTACAAAGTCGATGGCCAGTTTCCCGGCATAGTCGCGCCGCGCCTGCGCGACCACGCGCTTGGCCTCGTCCACCTGCTCACGCGTCGGCTGCAGGGCAGCGCGGTTCTTCAGCGCCCAGCCCTGGAACTGCACGCAGGCGATCTCGATCCGCCGCGCACCAAGCTGGTGGGCCAGCGCGATGGTCTGCGCCAGATCGCCCAGATTATGGCGGTGCATCACCGCGTTCAGGGTCAGCGGCAGGCCGATGCGGGCGATCTCGGCCGCGACCTGCATCTTGCGGTCGAAGCCGCCGCGATAGCCGCCGACGAAATCCGCCACCCCCGCGTTCACCCCTTGCAGGGACAGCTGCACATGGTCGAGCCCGGCGGCGTCGAGCTCGTCCAGCCGCACACCCGTAAGCCCGATCCCCGAGGTGATCAGGTTGGTGTAAAGCCCGGCTTCCCGCGCCGCGGCGACGATGGCGACCAGATCGGAACGCGAGGCCGGCTCGCCCCCCGAGATATGCAGCTGCAGCACCCCCAGCGCCACGGCCTGGCGGAACACCTCGGCCCATTCGGCGGTGGTCAGCTCGCTGTCGCGGGCGGCCAGCTCCAACGGGTTCGAGCAATAGGGGCAGGATAGCGGGCAGCGGTGGGTCAGCTCGGCCAGCATCGCCAGGGGCGGCGCCGGCGGTGGGCGGACCAGTCGCGCCGGCGTGGCGTCCGGCGAAAGCGTGGGTTGCGGAATTGCGGTCATGCGACCTCCACCAGCCGCTGCGCGGCCATGTTGCCCAGAAACTCGATCACGTCGGCCTCGATCACCTCGACCGGCGCGGCGTAGCGTTCGGCCAGCGCCGCGCTGATCGCGGCGATGTCGCGGGCGCCGTCCAGCTCGGCCAGCACCGCGTGGCCCACCGGGTCCAGCATCAGCGCGGTTTCCGGGCCCAGCAGCACCGGCAGGTCGCGCACCCGGTCGTGGTGCAGCCGCACCCCGCGCGGCAGGAACGGCCGGTCCCGGGGGGTCAGCGGGCCGGTCATCCCAGCAGCCCCTCTCCGGGTTGCCAGCCGCCGGGGGGGATGCGGCCGGGGGCGACATAGGCCGAATAGAGCGCGTCAAGCTGCGCCCACAGCACATCCGTCTTGAACACCAGCGCGGCGGCGGCCATGTCCTGCTGTTCCGCCGTGCCTGCGTGGTCCAGCACCCAGGCGAGGCCGAAGGCCACGTCCTTGGGCGCCTCGGTCAGGCGGTGCTGGAAATAGCTGATCGTCTGCGGATTGGCGAAATCGTAATGCGCGAGCAGCCCGGCGATGCGTTGTTCGTGGATCGCGGGGGCGAAAAGTTCCGTCAGCGACGAGGCCACGGCGGCCAGCAGCGGCTGGTCGCGGACATAGCGCACATAGGCGTCGACCGCGAAGCGCGTGGCCGGCAGCACGCCCCGGGTCGAGGCCACGTAATCCGGGTCGAGCCCCACCCCCTCGGCCAGCCGCAGCCAGCGCCAGATGCCGCCGGGGTGATCCTCGGTGCCGTCGTGATCCTCGATGCGCGAGCGCCAGGCCCGGCGCAGCGCCGGATCGTCCACCCGCGACATGAAGGCCGCGTCCTTCATCGGGATGCGCGACTGATAGTAATAGCGGTTGATCACCCAAGCCCGCACCTGGTCAATGTCGCAGCCGCCCGAGTGCAGCAGCGCGTGGAACGGGTGCTTGTCGTGATAGCGCTCGGCCCCGATGCGGCGCAGCCGGGATTCGAAGGCGGACCGGTTCGGGGTGTGGTCGTTCACGGGTCGATCTCCATGCCGTCGTGGGCCAGTTCCCATCCGGCGGCGGCCACTGCGGCGCGTTCGGGCGAGCCGGGCTGCAGCACCGGGTTGGTGTTGTTGATATGGGTGAAGATGCGGCGCGCCCGCAGGCCGGCCAGCCGGGCGATGCTGCCATGGGGACCGTCCATCGCCACATGCCCCATGCGGGCGCCGGTCTTGGCGCCGGTGCCGCTGCGTTCCATGTCGTCGTCGGCCCAGACCGTGCCGTCGAACAGCAACAGGTCGGCGTCGGTCAGCCGGTCCAGCAGATCGTCAGTGACCGCCGCGCAGCCGGGAATGTAGAACGCCGTGCGGCCGCCGTGGTCCAGCCGCAGCCCCACGGTCTGTTCGCCGATCAGCGCGGTATCGGGCTCGCCCTCCTCCTGCCACAGCGCCACCTTGCCGGGGACGGCAAAGGCGGTGACGGTCAGTTCTGGCAGCGGTTGGAACTTCTGGTCCAGTTGGATGGGCGCGCGGGCGACGTGATCCTGGTTCAGCACCCGGAAGATCGGCTGGTCAAGGATCGCGAGCGTGGATTGCGTGGCGTGGATGGTGAAGGGACTGTTCTCGCGCAGGCTCAAGAGCCCAGCCATGTGATCCACGTCGCCATTGGTCAGCACCACCGCCCGCAGCGGACTGCCGCGCAGGCCCGGCGGCTCCAGCCCGCAGGCGGGCAGCTGCGCACGGATATCGGGCGAGGCATTCAGCACCACGGTTTCGCCCCCCACCGTCACCGCGACCGAGGATTGCGTCATCGGCGCAATCCGTCCCGTCCGCGCGTCACGGCAATTCGGGCAGCCGCAATTCCATTGGGGCAGCCCCCCTCCGGCGGCCGCCCCAAGAATCCTCAGCTTCACTGTGGACGGTCGTCAGAGAACGTCGCGGGCGTCGCGATCGTCCTCGGCCGGACCATACATGTTGATTTCCATCCCGCACCTGACTTCGCGGGCGATCGGTTTCGACCAGGCCATGCGTCACCTCCTCCGTTGTCGCATCTGGGATGAAGATTGGAAGCGGGGGCGGGCAAGTCAACGCCGGGGGGCCGGGTGTCCGCCTTTGGTCGCAGGAAGTTGTGCGGCGGTGAGGAATGGGCGCCGCGGCGCAGGATGGCACGGCCGGAGCCTCCGGCGGGGATATTTGGGGACAAGAGATAAGGCGGAGTGTGGGGGTTGCGCTGCCGCGGGCAACGGCTGTCCGGCGCCTGGAACGCGGCAAAAGGGAAAGCCCGGGTCCCGAGGGGCTTGTCCGGCGGCGGGGGCTTGTGACCTGGGCGCTTACCATCTTCGCTGCGAGGCCGCGGGTAGCGGTCGCTCCGATACCGCAGACCTGCAAGAAAACGCCCGTGCATCACAGGTCCTGTCGGGCGGCCGGGGGGTGTACCTAGCTGAGGCGCTTGTCGCATCGCTGCGGTGTGGTGGACGGCAGTCAATCCGGCCTTTTAAACCAGCCCTGAACGCTCGACACCCGTCCCGGCATCTGCAACGAAAACGGCCGGCCCCCGTGGGGACCGGCCGGATCTTGGAGCAGAGGGGTTGCTCAGGCGCCTTGCAGGGTCTTGGCGACCTCGGCGGCGAAGTCTTCCTCTTTCTTCTCGATGCCTTCGCCGACGGCGACGCGGGCATAGCCCGTCACTTCCAGCCCGGCCTCGGCCGCGGCCTGGGCCACGGTCACGTCGGGGTTGATGACGAATTTCTGGCCCAGCAGCGTCACTTCCTCGAAGAACTTCGACATGCGGCCGACGATCATCTTTTCGATCACCGCCTCGGGCTTGCCCGATTCGCGGGCCTGCTCGGTCAGCACCGATTTTTCACGCTCGACCAGCGCCGGGTCCAGGTCGGCCTCAGACAGCGAGGCGGGCGAGGTCGCCGCGATATGCATCGCGATCTGCTTGCCCAGCTCCTGCGCCTTGTCGGCGTCGCCCTTCAGCGCGACCAGCACGCCGATCTTGCCCATGCCGGGGGCGGCGGCGTTGTGGACATAGGAGACCACGTGGTCGCCACGGACCGCAACCATCCGGCGCAGCGTCATGTTTTCGCCGATGCGGGCGATGGCGTCGGTCAGCACTTCGCTGACCGGCTTGCCGTTCAGCGGCGCGGCGGCCAGCGCTTCGGTCGAATCGACCGACAGCGCGGTCTGGGCGATATCGCCGACCATCGACTGGAACTCGGCGTTCTTGCCGACGAAATCGGTTTCCGAGTTCACCTCGACGGCGACGCCCTTGCCATCCTCGACGGCGACGGCCACCAGCCCCTCGGCGGCGATGCGGCCGGATTTCTTGGCGGCTTTCGCCAGGCCCTTGGTGCGCAGCCAGTCGACCGCGGCTTCCATGTCGCCCGAGGTTTCCTGCAGCGCCTTCTTGGCGTCCATCATGCCGGCGCCGGTCGATTCGCGCAGCTCTTTCACCATCGCGGCCGTGATAGCCATGGTCATCTCCTTGCTTGAACGGGTCAGGCGGGGAATGCCCCCGCCTGCATGTGGTTGGGTGCCTGCGGCCGGTCGCGGCTTACGCGTCGACGGCGCTGGCCTGTTCCTCGGCGGCGGCGGCGGCCTCGTCCCCGGACAGATCGTCCAGTTCCTCGGCCGGCAGCTCGGCCAGCGCGCCCAGGTCGACGCCGGCGGCGCCCATCTGCGCGCTCATGCCGTCCAGCGCGGCGCGGGCCACCAGGTCGCAGTAAAGCGCGATGGCGCGGGCGGCGTCATCGTTGCCCGGGATCACATGCGCGATGCCCTTGGGCGAGCAGTTGGTGTCCACGATCGCCACCACCGGGATGCCCAGCTTGTTGGCTTCCTGGACCGCGAGGTCTTCCTTGTTCACGTCGATCACGAACAGCAGGTCCGGCAGGCCGCCCATGTCGCGGATGCCGCCCAGGCTGGCCTGCAGCTTGGCCTGCTCGCGCTCCATCCCCAGGCGTTCCTTCTTGGTCAGCCCTTCGGCGCCCGAGGCCATCTGCTCGTCAATCTGCTTGAGCCGCTGGATCGACTGCGAGACGGTCTTCCAGTTGGTCAGCGTGCCGCCCAGCCAGCGGTGGTTCATGTAGAACTGCGCGGATTTTTCCGCGGCATCGGCCACTGCGCGCTGCGCCTGGCGCTTGGTGCCGACGAACAGCACCCGCCCGCCCTTGGCGACGGTATCGCGGATCACCTGCAGCGCCTGGTCCAGCAGCGGGACGGTCTGGGTCAGGTCGATGATATGGATACCGTTGCGGTCGCCATAGATGTATTCGGCCATGCGCGGGTTCCAGCGCTGGGTCTGGTGGCCGTAGTGAACGCCAGCTTCCAGCAGCTGACGCATGGAGTATTCGGGAAGCGCCATGTCCATGTCCTTTCCGGTTTGCGCCTTGGGCAAGGGATCAGGGGTCGCCCCCAACCGGTGGACCTGAACGGATGTCTCCCGCCCGCGGCCCGCCCTTGCCTGTGAAGTGCGCGCCACATATGCGCGATCGCCGGCGATTGCAAGCCTTGGCGGCGATTTCCGCGCGCCCGGGGCGGCGATTCCCGGGACCGGCGGCGCCCGTCCTGCCCGCCGCGCCCCGCACGAATACGGGTTGCGGGCCGCGGCGGCTTGCACTAAACGACCCGGACGGCACCCGTAGCTCAGCTGGATAGAGTGCTGCCCTCCGAAGGCAGAGGTCACAGGTTCGAATCCTGTCGGGTGCGCCATTTCATCGACATTCCGGCACAGATTCTCCTGCAGGACGAGGCCGTTATCATGGCCAACCCCGCTCACAGAAACATCCCGGCAACCGCTCGTCCCAGCAGCGCGCGCAGCTCTCGCGTCAATGCACCTGCCCGGCCCCTCCGCGCCCGCGGGCCGAGAGGTGGAACACCTTCACCGGGCAGGAATCGATGCAGCCGCCGCAGTTCTGGCAGTCGCCGGACAGGACCAGGGGGCTGCCCTCGCCTTTCAGCGCGGGGACGATCACATGCGGCTCGGGGCAGATGTTGAAGCAGGCGCCGCAGTCGGTGCAGGCATCGCGGCGGGCGGCCGAGACCCGGATGACCGCGGCCCGGCCGACCAGCCCGTAAAAGGCGCCGACCGGGCACAGGTGGCTGCACCAGGCCCGGCGCGCCACGACCAGATCCAGCAGGAACACCGCCAGAATGATGGTCCAGCCAAAGCCGATGCCGGAGATCAGGCCCCGCTGCAGCAGGCTGACCGGGTTGACGAACTCCCACGCGATGGTGCCGGTCAGGCCCGAGGCGACCAGCGTGGCCCCGAGGATCACCAGCCGGCTGCGCCGGTCCAGCTTGCGGTCCCGGGTCAGGCCGGTCTTTTCGCGCAGCCAGTGGGCGGTGTCGGTGACGATGTTCACCGGGCAGACCCAGCCGCAATAGGCCCGTCCGCCGACCACCAGGTAGAGCAGCAGGATCAGCAGGGCGCCGACCACCACCGGGGCGATGGGCACGGCCCCGCCCGCCAGGGATTGCAGCAGCACATAGGGATCGGCCAGCGTCACCATCCCGCCGATGTCGCTGGCGGCGAAGTTGCCGCGCACCAGCCAGATCCCCGCCATCGGCCCCAGCATGAACAGCCCCAGCACCGAGACTTGGCTCAGCCGGCGCAGCAGCCACCATTTATGCGCGGGCAGCAGCCCGCGGGAAGCGACGGCCAGCTTGCGGCTGTCCGAGACCCACCAGCCGATCACGTCGCCCGCCCGGCCCGGTTGCGGCCGTCGCCGCCCAGCCCCAGATCGCGCGGCAGCACCCGGATCGAGGCGTGGCCGGTCACGCAATGTTTCTCGCAGGTGCCGCAGCCGGTGCAATGCGCGGAATGCACGGTCGGAACCATGATCTTGCGGCCGTTGAACTCACCCTCTTCCAGGGTGATGGCGTCGCCACGGATCGGGCAGACCCGCACGCAGATGCTGCAATTCATGCCCTTGTAGTTCAGGCAGTCCTCGTGCCCGACCAGCACCGCGACGCCCATGTCCGCATCGCTTATGGCGATGTCGCGGTCCAGCGCCCCGGTGGGACAGGCGCGCGCGCAGGGCACGTCTCGGCACATGTAGCAGGGCACCTCGCGCGGGGTGAAGAAGGGGGTGCCGACGGCGGGTTCCTGCCCCCATTCGGCCAGCGACAGCGTGCCATAGGGACAGGCCTGCACGCACAGGCCGCAGCGCACGCAGGCCGACAGGAAGTCCGGCTCCGGCTGGGCGCCGGGCGGGCGAAGCGCGCGGGCGTCGGCCTGATCGGCCGACCGGACCAGCGCCGCCAGCGACAGCCCGCCCAGGCAGACCGCGCCGGCCGTGCGGGCGACCTCGACGATCGCAGTCCGCCGGTTCACCTTGCGTTTACCGGATGCCATTCTGCGCCCTCCTTCCTGGGGTGCGTGTTCCTGGGGTGCGTGGTCGTCACCTGCCGGCGGCGGCCTCCTCTCTTGCGCGTTTCTGCTCGGCCAGCAGCGGCTCGTAGCGCCGGTCGGTCAAGGTCTCGAGAAAGGCGACCAGCGCATCGACGCGCGCATCGTCCAGCATCAGCCCCGACTGCAGTTCGGTCAGCGACAGGTTCTCGGCCACCTCGGGGTCGCCCCAGGGCTCGCCGGTTTCCGGGTTGATCTGCGACTGCGGCCGGCGGCTGGTGTATTTGTTATAGAACAGAACCGCCGTGCGCAGGTCGCTGAACACGCCATTGTGCATGTAGGGGCCGGTCACGGCGACATTGCGCAGCGTCGGCACCTTGATCCGCCCCGCCTGCGCCGGATCGTCGATCCCCGGCCGCGACAGCAGCCCCTGGTCGACATGATCGGCGCCCAGCCCGTTCACGCGGCGCACCTCATGGTTCACCGGCACGCCGATATTGTGGAACTCATAGCTGGTGAAGGTTTCCTGCGCAACGAAGCTGGGCTGGCGGACCTGATGGCAGAGCCGGCAGTTCCATGTGATGAACACGGTGTGGCCGAACTCTTCCTGCGGGGTCAGGGTAGCCTCGCCGCGCAGATAGCGGTCGAACCTGGAATCGAAGGGCGCGAACTCCTCGGTCTGCTGATAGGCGGCCAGCGCCGAGGCCGCGTGGTCGAAGGCGCGGTCCACATCCCCCAGCGCGTCTTCTCCGAACAGCCCGGTGAAGGCGGCGCGATATTCGGGGCTTGCGCGCAGGCGAGAGACCACGGTCTCGCGATCCGGCATCGCCATTTCGGCCGGGTTCAGCATCGGCTGGCCGGCCTGGTCGCGCAGGTTGTCCGCGCGCCCGTCCCAGAACTGCCCGCCCTTGAAGGCGCCGGTGACGGTCTGGTGGAAATCGGGGCTGAACGCGGCATAGGACAGGGTCGGCGTGTTGCGGTCGCCATGGGACACCCCGTCGTCGCCCAGCGACACCGCCCGGCCGGCAACGGTCTCCCGCGGATCGGTAAAGGCAAACTCGGGGTCGTGGCAGGTCGCGCAGGACTGGGTGCCGTCGCGCGACAGCCCGCGGTCGTGAAACAGCTCTCGCCCCAGCGCGGCCAGCTGCCGTTCGTCCCGGGGCAAGGTGTCATGCCGACCCTGCTCTGGCGTCGCCGCCAGCACCACCCCGGCCGCGGCAAGCAGGACCGGGAACAGCAGGACCAGGGCGCGCGGCAGCGGTGGCCTCGTCATCACCCCTACCCTTCCTTGACCAGTTCGGGGACAGGCGGGCGGGCAGCGGGCGCGCGAGAGTCTTGCCGCGCCCGGATCTCGGCCACGATCAGGCGATGCGCGGACAGGTCGGCAAGGTTCGCCAGCACCGCAAGGCGCCGCTGCCCCGCCAGATCGTCCAGCACCGGCAGCAGCACCCCGTCCGTGCCAACCAGCCGCTCATGCTCGGGGCGCAGCGTGGCGACAAGCTCGGGCAGCGACAGGTCCAGCAGCTGATCCGCCAGCGCCAGCGCCCCGGCATGGACCAGCATTTCCTGGGTGACGCGCAGCGCCCCTGCCCCCGATCCCGCCATGGCGGGATGGCGAAGCGCCGCGACCAGCACCGCGAACCCCGCCAGCAGCCGGCTGGCCGCATCCGGGGCGTTGCGGGCGCGCTGGAACAGCTCGACCACCGGCGCCAGATCCGCGTCCAGCGGCGACAGCGCCGCATGGTTCACCTGCATCGCGCTTGGCCGGAAGGGCGTGCAGCGCCAGCGCGCGCCATGGGCCATGTCAGCGACCCGCCAGCCGGCGATGGCCATGCCGCGGCCGATCTCGACCAGCCAGCGCAGCATCCGGCGCTGCATGTCAGCATGGGCCAGCTCGAGCGCCTCGGTCGCAGAGCTGGCCGGCAGGCGATAGATCACCTCGGCCAGCTTGCCGGCCTGGTTGGGATGCAGGCTCAGATACGCATCCGGCAGCTCTGGCCCGGCCGGCAGCTCGGCCGAACCCTCGTCCGCCACCAGGTCCAGCTCCCACGCCTGGGTGACCGGGTTGCGCAGGAAGAACCCGACCACGAAATCCCGCGGCCGCGGATCCGCCTGCGACAGCCGCAGGGTGTCCTTGCTGCTGTCGGCCTTGAGCGAGGCGCGGATGTCGTAAGGAATCCACATCCCGGCTGACCTATTCGACGATGACCTTGCCGCGCATGAACGGATGCGGCGTGCAGAAATACTCGAAGTCACCGGCCTCGTTGAAGGTGATGGCGTAGGCCTGATCCTTCTTCAGCATCTCGCCCCGGAAATCCCCGTCGCCGACGATGCCCTTCTTGAAGGCAACGTTGTGGGGCATCACCTCCTTGTTGACCCAATAAACGGTGTCGCCGGCCTGGACGGTCAGTTCCGGCACGTCGTATTTCATCTTGTCGATGTTCACGACGATGGCGTCGGCCGGCACTTCGGCGGCCGCCACGGGCGCATGGGTCAGCACGGCGATCCTGTCCTGTGCAAATGCTCCGGTGGCGCTGACGGCGGACAGCAGGAAAGCGGCAAGCGCGGATCGGAACGTCATTGCGGAATTCATGGAAACCTCCTGGGGGAATTGGGCCGGGCGAACCGCCGCCCGGCCAGGATCGTCAGCTGGCGCGGCCGACGATGGGCGAGATGGTGCAGTGATAGGTCATGGCGTCATCCTCGGCGCCGAAGCACCAGATGATGTCGTTGGCGAACTCGGGGCGATAGACCGGCAGCTCGCCCTCGGTGTTCAGGCAGGGGCAGCGGCCGGGCATGTTGGTGCCGCAGCAGTCGCGATAGGCGATCAGGTAGCTTTGCCCGTCGGTCGGGTTGTAGCAGCTGGCCACCCAGGACGCCGTTGCCAGCTTGGTCCCCGGCGGGCAGTTGGTCAGCGACCCGCCCGAGCAGTCGCAGATGTTGCCGTCGATGGAACAGTGCCGCCAGTAGTCGCAGGACTGGATATCGGTGTCCTGCGGCTGCCACTTGGCGCGCGGATCGCTGCCCTCGGCCGGCGTGGCGGCATTGGCGCGGCTGACGCGGCCGCGGCGGTCCACCGGCAGCAGCGGCACCAGCGCCACCCCGGCCAGCACCGTGCCGATGCGGCCGATGGCGCCGCGGCGGCTGGTGCGGCCGGCCACCCGGCGCGACATCTTCTCGACCATGGAGTCGAACCTGAAGTTCCCCAGCATCGTTTATCCTCCCTCTGCTTGGGATTGCGTGGAATCGGCCGGGTCAGGCCGCGGTTTTCTTGCGGCTGGCCATGAACTGCTGCAGCGAGGCAAAGCCGGTCTTGTCGGCCTCGAGCAGGCTTTCCAGATGCTCGCGGGTGTTGGTCAGCCCCTTGGCGCGGATGATGCCGCCGGCATCCAGCAGCACGCCGTAGGGGATCTTGCCGACCTGGAAGGCCATCCCCAGCTCGGCCGAGACGACATAGCGGATCTGGCCAAGCTCGTGGGTCTTCAGGAACCGGGCGTGTTCCTCGGGGGCACCGTCGCTGATCATGACCACGCCGATATTCTCGGCCCGGGCGATCGACTTGATGATCGGGAACAGCTTGTCGCAGACCGGGCAGGTCGGCGCGGTGAACATCAGCAGCGTCGGGCGCTCCGAGGCCCCGCCGATATGGAGCGGGCGGCCGAAGTAATCCGGCAGGTCGAACTCGGGCGCGTTGTCGCCGATGTCGGGGCCGTGGTCGGTGATCATCGCCCCCATGGGCGAGGACCGTTCGTGCAGCAGCCCCACCTGCCGCATCAGCCCCAGCAGCACCACGGTCACGCCCAGGAATGCGACCCACAGCAGGATGTTGGAAACCATCAGGAACGTCATGTCAGCGACCTTTCACGGCAGCGGTTGAGGGGCGCCGGGCGGGCAATCCGCCCAGCATCGAGGCGCTGAGATAGAGAAGGATCAGGACCAGCCCGGCGATGATGCCGGTGGCGGCATCGACCACCCCGGCCGCGCGGGCGCCGGGCAGCGCGAGCGCCGCGGCCAGCGCCATCGCGCTCAGCACGGCGTTGCGGCCGACCATGGCCCAGCTGATCCGCTGTTTCATGCCGTTGCGGAAACAGCCGCAGTCGATCTGGGTCCGCCCGCGCAGCACGTTGATCGCGATGGCAAGGCCGAACCCGGCCAGCAGCAGCGCCGCGGCCAGCGCGGCGGGCCCCGCCAGCGGCGTGATCAGCAGCCCCGCGGCCACCGCCAGCTCTGCCACCGGCAGCACCATCGCCACCGCCCTTGCCAGCGCATCGGGCAGCAGGCGGAAGTTGCGGACCACGCCGTAGAACTCCTCCATGCCGGTCAGCTTGGACAGCGCCGCGGTGGCGAACAGCACCGCGAGGAAGCTGCGCAACGCCCAGTGAAGCAGCGGTTCTTGCACGAGCTGCTGCATCTCAGGCCCCCATGTCATGGGTCATGAGGATCTGCGGACCGCGGCCAAGCTGGTCGACGCTGCGCAGCTCCTGACCCGAGGCGGCGTCGTAGATGTGCAGGGTCCTGCTGCCCGACGACAGCCCGTAAAGCAGCGGCTCGGCATCCTGGCTGACGTTGATCGAGTCGATCTCGTGGCCCAGTTCCAGCATGTCGATCCGCTCGCCGGTCGCGGCGTTCATCACCACCACGAAGCGGCTGGCGGTCTTGTGGCGCCATTCGTCGCGCTGGTCGACCAGCAGATAGATGCGGTCCGAGGGGCGGTGATAGGCGGTCTGCTGCCAGCCGCCGGGACGCCAGTCGTCGGCGCGCTCGGCCTCGGTCAGGGCCTCGAAGGGCGGGCGGAAGTTCACGCCCTCTTCGGTCAGGTCCATCTGGAAGATCTTGCCGGTGTAGGTCGGCCAGACCAACCGCCCCGAGCGCAGGGAAAACGCCGGGTGGTTGATCAGCAGCTCTTCCTCGGTGTGGAAGACCTCGGTGTTGGTGACCTCGGTTTCGCCACCCGCAAAATCGACGCGGGCCAGGCTGCCGTCGCGGCAGTTCATGTAGAACACCGTCGGAGAGGCCGGGAAGATATGATAGCAGTCCGGCACGTCCAGCAGCCGGTCGAACTTCTGCTCCTCCAGGTCGACGACGCCGACGGCGGGCGCGGGCGAGAACTGGTAATACAGCAGGGTCTTGTTGTCGGGGGTCAGCGCGTTCATCCACTGATAGGTGCCGACCAGGAACCGCTGGGCGTCGTCGGGAATCGCGATGTCCGCGATCGGCCGCAGGGTCTCGGAATCGAAGACCTCGACGTAATCCTCGCGGTCGCCCCGGGCGATGCGCGACCAGACCGAGCTGACCTGCGCAAAGAAGGACCCGTCCTCGGCGGCCAGCGGATGCGGCAGAAAGCCGCCGTCCGTCATGCCCAGCACCCGGCCGCTGGCGCCGTCGATGACATATTGCTGGGTGACGGCGGCGAAATGCGCCGGGTCCTGGACATAGACGCGCCTGGTATCGGGGGCCGGGGCCTTCAGGATCACCGGCTCGTCCGCCTCGCCGGCGGCAAGCGCCGCGGCAGCCTCGGCGGCGGCGCGCTGGCCGTGGGTCTGGCCGTCGGCAGCGGCCGCGGCCGCCGCGTCGGCATCCTCGGCGGGCTCGGTTCCGGTCTGGGCCTGCGCGGCCCCCAGGGCCAGGACCGAACAGGTCAGCCCGGCGCCGAGCAGCCTCAGATAGCCCGGGGTCGATTCACGTGGAAGAGCAGCCATCGTTTCCTCCCTTGGATGGCACCCGGAACCGCAGCGACGGATCGCGGGAAAGGATTTCAGGATCGTGGGGATGTCAGGGCGGGTGCGTCAGGCCAGCGCCAGCACCGCAAGGGCCGCGCCGATCGCCGTCAGGATCGCGCCGTCGGCGATCGCCGCGCGCTCCTGATGCCGGCCCAGCCAGGACTGGATCTGGTAGTCGCTGACCGGAGCCAGGTTCACCGCCACCGGCAGATAGCGGCCCAGGTTGAACACGGCGATGATCGCGATGGCATGGACGATATTTCCGGTCAGCACCGCCGCCGCCGTGGTCATGTACAGCAGGGGCGTCTGGACATAGGTCAGGTAATCCAGCCCCAGCGACAGGCCGTAAAGCCCGCCGACCACCCATTTCGGAAACCGCTGCCGTGCGTCATGGGGCACCTGAGCGCGGCGCTGCGGGTAGGGCACGCGCAGGAAATCCAGCTGGTGCGCACCATAGGCCAGCCCGATCAGCGCCAGCAGCGCCAGCCCGAAGCCGGTCGCGACCCCGGAAAACCCGGCCAGCACCCCGATGGCGCCCAGCAGCGTCCCGAGGATCGCCGCCCCCGCCGCATAGCCCAGCCCGTGCGCCGCGAATGTCGGCAGCCAGTCCAGCATCGCCCGCGGGCCCTTGCCGGTCGGCCGCAGCAGCGAGATCGAGGAATACCCGCAGGGCGACCAGGTGGACAGCACCCCGCCCGCAAAGGCGGCCGCCACCAGCAGCGGGGCGACCATCCCCTCGTTCATGGCGAACCCCGCCCCGGCGCCTGCGGCCATACTGCCGGCCAGAATCGCCAGCCGCCGCGTCCTTGAAAACTGTTCGGGAAAACTGACGCAATCCGGCACGCCGGTCACGTAATCCGGGTCGATCCCGACCTCACCCATGCTGCTCACTGGACGCCTCCTCCTCATCGGGTCCCCAGGGCGAACTGCAGCCGGCGCATTCTCTGGAACGCGGGCGGCTGCCGTCACCCTGGATGACCCGACAGTGAGACAAGATGTCGCATCGGAGAAATTGCTAAACATGCAGCATGGGGCTGCAAAAATGCGGGTCGGGCGCGGAGTCGGTTATTTCCTATCTGGAATACGGGGTTAGCGTGAACTGCACCCCGGCGGGATACGTCCGAAAAGCCGTATTTTAGTATGAAGGCGGGACTTGCGCGGGCGGGGCGTCGAACAGATCGGCGCACCATTCCGCGATGCGGCGGGCCAGCGGATCGTTGCGCAGATGCGGCTGCGTCAGCAGCCAGACCTCTCGCGCGGCAACGTCCGGCACGATCTCGAACGCCGGAGACTGCAGGAACTCGCCCAGCATGAAATCCGGCAGCACCCCGGTGGCGGTGCCGCTTTTCAGAAACCGGCGCATGATCTCGAGGCTGGCGGTCTCGAGCCGGACGCTCCGCGCGGGCGCATGGCTGGAAAGCGCGTGCATCTCGGGCATTTCGCCCAAGGCGTCGGGATAGGCGACCAGCGCGGGCGTGCCGCCCGCCCCGTCCTTCGGCCGCACCAGGCTGAACGAGACCACGCCGACCTTGCGCATCAGAAAGGTGCCCTGCCGCGGCCGGTTCAACCGCAGGGCGAAATCCGCCTGCCAGCGCGACATGTCGACATTCCGGTCCGAGGTGTCGATGGCCAGGATCAGCCTGGGCAGGTCGGCGAGCAACCCGGCCAGATGCGGCGCCAGGCAGTATTCGGCCAGCGCGGCGATGGTCGTCAGGCGGAACTTGCGGCTGGTAAAGTCGGATTCGCGCAGTTTCCGGGTGGCGTCCTCGGCGGCCGCCGCCATGTCGTGCAGCTCGGCCAGGATGGCCCGGCAGGCATCGGTGGGCTGGCGCTCTCCGTTCACCGCCTCGAACAACGCGCGCCCCATCAGCCGCTCGAGCCGCCCGACCCGGCGGCTGACCGTGGTTTCGTTCATCCCCAGCATTCGCGCCGCCCGGGTGAACGAGGCGGTGTCGCAGACAGCCGAGACGATGCGGAAATCGTCCCAGTTCAGCGTCGATTGCTCTGCTTGCTGCATGATGCTCCCCGGGATTCGCTGATCGACTCGGACTTTCGCCCAAGTTGCAGGAAAGTAAATGGAACCGGGGCGTGCGATTCCAGCGGGGGCGAAGGGGCGGTGACCTTGCGGGGATGGTGAGCGGCCGGCGGCCTCGGGCGCTGGTCAGGCGGCGGGCGCAGGACGCCGCGGCCGCGCATGGAACGCCCCTCGGGCGGCGAGGGTTGAGAGGTAATGATCTGGCAACCGGAAAACCCGATGCGCTTCGTCCTTCCCCTCGGCCTGGCTTTCGCTCTGGCGGCCCCGGCGGTCGCCGGGCCGCAGGCAGAGCGGTATATCGACGACCATTCGTCGCCCGAGCGGGTGGTGGTCTCGCTCTACAACGCCATCAATCGCGGGGAATACCTGCGCGCGTGGAGCTATTTCAAGGCGGACACCGCCCCTCCGCTCGGTGATTTCAGCGCGGGCTATGCGGACACCACCCAGGTCGAGTTGCGCCTGGGCGAGGTGCAGACCGAAGGCGCCGCAGGCTCGATCCATTCGCTGGTCCCGATCGCCCTGCAGGCCACCGGCAAGGACGGCACCGTCACCGTCTTTACCGGCTGTTACCGATTGACCCAGGTCCAGCCCGGTGCCCAGGCCGAGCCGCCCTTTCGCCCGATCCAGATCGACGACGGCCGGCTGGAGAAAAGCGACGCCCCCTTCGACGAGGCGATGGGCCGGTGCGAAGCGCCCTGAGCGGGGGCCGGGGCCGGTTGCGTGACGGACGGTCCTCAGGCGCCCCGGCGGTCAGGTCCAGATCGTCCACGCCCTGCCGATGCAGGCCACTCTCCCATCCCCTCCTGCTTCCGGCGAATGGTTGTATTTAAAAGGATATATTGCGGCCTCGATCCCCCGGCAGCCGCTTACCCCCGCCGCGTTTCCAGCAGCGACTTGACCACCAGCGCGATCACCGCGATCAGCGTCAGCACGGATGAGGCGGCAAAGGCGCCGACCATGTTCAGGTCGTTGAACAGCAGCTCGATCTGCAGGGGCAGCGTGTTGGTCTGGCCCCGGATCGAGCCCGAGACCACCGAGACCCCGCCGAACTCGCCCACCGCGCGGGCGGTGCACAGCACCGCGCCATAGACCAGCGCCCAGCGGATATTGGGCAGCGACACGAGCCGGAACACCTGCCAGCCCGAGGCGCCCAGCGTCAGCGCCGCCTGTTCCTGTTCGGACCCCTGCGCCTGCATCAGCGGCAGCACCTCGCGCACCACGAAGGGGGCGGTCACGAACATGGTGACCATGACGATGCCCGGCAGCGCGAACAGGATACGGATGTCATGGGCCATCAGGAACGGCCCCAGCAGCCCCTGGCGGCCGTAGAGCAGCAGATAGCAGATCCCGGCGATGATCGGGGAAATCGAGAACGGGATCTCGATCAGCGTCAGCAGCAGCCTGCGGCCGGCAAAGCGGAACCGCGCGATCACCCATGCGGCGCAGAGGCCGAAGACGATGTTGACCGGCACCGCGATCGCCGCGACCAGCGCGGTCAGCCCGATGGCGTGCAGGGTGTTCGGCTCGGTGATATTGGCGGCGAACACCTGCCAGCCGGCCGCGAAGGCGCGATAGAAGATATAGGCCAGCGGCACCACCACCAGCAAAGCCGTCAGAGCCAGCGCCGCCCCGATCAGCAGCCGCCGCATCGCGATGTCGTGGCTCAGCGCGGCGCGGGCGCTGTCCTGCGGGGTGATGGCGGTGACGTTCATGCCGCATCCGCCTTGTAGCGCAGCGCGCGCGATTGCAGCAGGTTCGACACCGCCAGCAGCGCCAGCGCGATCACCAGCAGCACCAGCGCGATGGCCGCGGCGCCGTTGTAGTCGTATTCCTCGAGCCGGATCACCGCCAGCAGCGAGGCGATCTCGGTCTTCATCGGCAGGTTGCCGGCGATGAAGATGACGGCCCCGAACTCGCCCAGCGAGCGGGCGAAGGACAGGGTGATGCCGGTCAGATAGGCCGGGAAGATCACCGGCAGCACCACGCGCCGGAAGATGGTGAACGGCTCGGCCCCCAGGGTGCGGGCGGCCTCTTCGATCTGGGGGTCGAGGTCCTCGAGCACCGGCTGCACCGTGCGCACGACGAAGGGCAGCGAGGTGAAGGTCATCGCGATCACTACCCCCGCCAGCGTATAGACCACCTGGATGCCCAGGGGTTCAAGGATCGCCCCATACCAGCCGTTGCCGGCGAACAGCGCCGACAGCGCCAGCCCCGCCACCGCCGTGGGCAGCGCAAAGGGAATGTCCATCAGCGCGTCCAGCACCCGCTTGCCGGGAAACTGGTAGCGGACCAGCACCCAGGCCATCAGCAGCCCGTAGAGCGCGTTGATGACCGTGGCGATCGCCGCTGCGGTCAGCGTCAGCCTCAGCGCCGCCAGGGTGCGCGGCGCGGTCAGGATGTCCCAGAACCGCGCCGGACCGATGCCCGCCCCCTTGACCACCAGCGCGGCCACCGGGATCAGCACGACGATCCCCAGATAGGTCAGCGTCACGCCCATGGTCAGGCCGAAGCCGGGCAGCACGCGCCGCCGCCGCGCAGGGGAAAGGCTGGGCATTGCAAGGCTCATCGGGCAAGGCTCATTGGTTCACGAACACCTTGTCCAGCAGCCCGCCTTCGGCGAAATGCTCGTCCGCGACCCGGTCCCAGCCGCCGAAGGCCTCGTCGACCGTGACCAGCTCCAGTTCCGGGAAGCTGTCGGCGAACTCTGCCTGCACCGCCTCGTCATGGACGCGATAGAAGTATTCGGCCAGGATCCGCTGCCCCGGGGTGGAATAGAGAAAGTCGAGATAGGCCCGCGACACCTCTTCGGTGCCCTTGGTGCCGGTGTTGCCGGTCACCACCGCCACCGGGAACTCGGCCATCACGCTCAGCGAGGGGGTGACGCGCTCCAACCCCATCTCGGCGTATTGCCGGGCGATGCCGCCGGTCTCGGCCTCGAAGGTCACCAGCACGTCGCCGATTTCCTTTTCGGCAAAGGTCGCGGTCGCGGCACGCCCGCCGGTGTCGAAGACCGGCACGTTCGCGAACAGCTTGCGCACGAACTCTTCGGTCTGCGCCTGGTCGCCGCCGTATTGCTTCTGCCCGAATGCCCATGCGCCCAGATAGGTGTAGCGGCCGTTGCCGCTGGTCTTGGGGTTGGGGAAGATCACCTGCACGTCGTCACGAGTCAGGTCGTCCCAGTCCTGGATGTTCTTGGGATTGCCCTTGCGCACCAGAAACGCCGGCAGCGAGTAATAGGGCGAGGCGTCGTTGGGATAGGCCTCGCGCCAACCGGCATCGACCAGCCCGCCCTCGGCCAGCACGTCGATGTCGGTGACCTGGTTGAAGGTGACGACATCGGCGGGCAGCCCTTCCAGAATCGCGCGCGCCTGTTTGGACGAGCCGGCATGAGACTGCTCGATGCTGACCTCGCGGCCGGTCTTTTCCTTCCACGCCGCGGCAAACGCCGGATTGACGGCGGCGAAAAGCTCGCGCGCGATGTCGTAGGACACGTTAAGGATGCTGTCCTGCGCCGCGGCCGGAAACGCCAGCCCAAGGCTCAGCGCGGCAGCCAGAAAGCTGGTTCTCATCTCAGGGACTCCTTGCTGGAATGTTCGTATCGAAGGGGGACGGGGCGGCTGTCGGCGGCGGGGGTTTCGGCGGGGGTCTCGGCAGGGGCTCCGTCGCGGAAGACCTGCCCGGCCTCGACCCGCAGCGTCACCCGCTGGCCCAAGGACAGATGCAGGCCGCGCCGGCGCGGCACCTCGGTTTCCACCGCCAGCCCGCCGTCGTCGGTCAGCTGCACATGCAGCAGCGCCCCGGTCGAGCTGATCGCGGCCACCCGCAGCGGCCCGTCCTGCGCGGGCACCGGGGCCAAGTCGGCCGGCCGGGCGAACAGCATCGCCGGCCCGTCCGCCATCGCCCGGCGCGGCAGCGCCGTGGCATCCAGCCCCGGCGCCTCGACCCGGCCCGCGCGCAAGCGGACCGGCAACTCGACCGACAGCCCCAGGAACCGAGCGACGAACGGCGTCGCCGGGTGGTCGTAGATCTCGTCGGGCCGCCCGATCTGCTCGATCCGCCCTGCCCCCATGATCACCACGCGGTCGGCCAGCTCGAACGCCTCTTCCTGGTCGTGGGTGACAAAGATCGAGGTGGTTTTCGAGGTTTCCAGCACATCGCGCAGCCAGCGCCGCAGGTCGCGCCGCACCAGCGCGTCCAGCGCGCCGAAGGGCTCGTCCAGCAACAGCACGGCCGGCGAAATCGCCATCGCCCGGCCCAGCGCGACGCGCTGGCGCTGCCCGCCCGACAGCTCGGCCGGAAACCGGTCGGCCAGCGCGGAAATCTGCAGAAACCGCATCAGCTCATCCACCCGCGCCCGGATCGCCGCAGCCGAGGGCCGGTCGCGGCGCGGCAGCACGGTCAGGCCAAAGGCGATGTTGTCGCGCACCTTCATATGGGGAAACAGCGCGTAATGCTGAAAGACGAAGCCCGCACGGCGGTCCTGCGCGCGTTTGGCCAGCCAGTCCTGCCCGTTCACCGTCAGGCTGCCGGTATCGGGCCAGTCCAGCCCGGCGATGATCTTCAGCAGCGTGGTCTTGCCCGAGCCGGACGGACCCAGCAGCGCGACCAGCTCGCCTTCCGCGATAGCCAGGTTGATGCCGCGCAGCACTTCGGTGCGGTCAAAGCGGCGGGTCAGATCGGCGATCTCGATGGTCATGGGGAATGGTCGTTACGGGTCTGGATGCTGTCAACGGCCGATGTCTAGGTTTGGCGTGCCGGGCTGACAAGGAAACCGGGGCGGCGGCGGCGGATGCCGACGCGGAAAATATTCCGTTGCACCTGAATGACTTCCGTCCCGGGGGCGCCTTCCGTGGCCGGCACCCCGCAGCTGGCGCCCTGCGGCTGCATCCCGCTGGAATATCGTTCATTTCCGGGGCGGACCCCCATACAAACGCCCGCGGCGCCAGCGGCGCTTTTCCACCCGGCAAGCATGGTCCGCCGCCCCGCGGCTTTCCGCCGCACGTTCCGCATTCCCCGCCCCCGGCCCGCGGATTTCCCCCGCAAACCGGACCACCACGGACAGGTTTCTTATTTGCCGACACGGCAACGGCGAGAGAGCGGCCGGAGGCGGACCTTGCAGTGATGGTTCGGCCGCCGGGTTCGGATTGGCCGCTGCCCCCCATCCGCAGCGGGCAGTCCAGACGGGCCAGCGTGCAGACGCGTCAGGAATCGGGTCGGGTGATCGCCCCAATTCGCAAGGTTGCCGGTCGGCCAGCGTGGAGGCGCGTCAGTTCCGGCGATCGACCGCAAGCAATCGAGCCGCCGCGGTTGATCCAAGGGCCGGCCGCCACAAACCGCCGCTGGCCGGGATCGTGGCCGGACCAGGATCACCCCGGATTGCCGACCGGAATCCGCAGGGGAGTCGGGCCATTCGATGAAGGCCAGATCCGAGCCGCCCGACGCCCAAATCGAACGCAGGCGGCTCCACCTCTCAGTAAATCGCAAACACCTTGCGGACCGTCTCGATCACGTCCCAGCGGCCGGTCCAGCCGGGGGGCAGGATGACCAGATCGCCCGGACCGATCTCGGTGACGGTGCCGGTGGCCGCGTCGGTCATCCGGGCGCGGCCCGAGATGATATAGGTGAACTCGGTATCGGGGCGGTTCACCACCGGCCAGCCGCCCGGGGTGCATTCCCAGATGCCGGTACTGCCCCTGGCCTCGGGCGCCAGCATCCGCATCCCCAGCTGCGGATCGCCGCTGTCGGCGCCTGCGCGCTGGCCGGCCGCGGGCAATACGGCGCCGCCGATTTCGGCCGCCTTCACGATCACCATCGACGTCATGGTCCCCTCCTTCTTCAATACGGAGCTTCAGTGTGCGCCGGTCAGCGCCTCCAGCAGCCTTGCCACCCGCGACGGGCGGCCGGTCAGCCGTTCCTCGCCATCGCCGATGCCGGCGGCGGTCAGGCCGAGATTCACCCCCAGCCAGCGCAGCGGCTCGCGTTCCCACAGCGGCGAGCGGTGGTTGACGATGGGCAGGCGGTTGATCGGCTCGTCGCGCTTCAGGATCAGGTTGCAGAGCAGCCGCCCCGCCAGATTGCTGGTCGCCACCCCGTCGCCGACATAGCCCCCGGCCCAGGCCATGCCGGTGCCCTCATCCAGCCCGACCGAGGGGCAGAAGTCGCGCGCGACGCCAAGCGCCCCACCCCAGCGATGCGTGATCCGGCTGTCACGCAGGGCCGGGAAGAACTCGACCAGCGTGTCGTGCAGCTTCGCGTGGATGCCATCAACCAGATCGCTGGTCATCCTCGAGCCCAGCCGATAAGGCGCGCCGCGCCCGCCAAAGACCAGCCGGCCGTCGGCCGTCATCTGCGCATAGACCCGCAGATGCCGCAGGTCGTTGAAGGCTCGGCGGTGGTCCAGCTTCAGCGCCGCCCGAAGCTCTGCGGACAGGGGCTCGGTCGCCAGCACCAGCGAATACAGCGGCACCACGCTGCGTTTTTGCCCTGGCTGCTGGCAGGTGAAGGCCTCGGTCGCGCGCAGCACGACGGGGGCGCGAAGCTGCCCGTTCGGGGTGGTGACGCAACGCGGCGCGATGCGGATCGCCGGCGTATTTTCGTGGATGGTGGCGCCCAGCGACTCGACCAGCCGCGCCAGGCCGCGCACCAGCTTACCGGGATGGATCAGCGCGCAATGCTCGGTGTAAAGCCCGCCGCTGACCCCCAGGACGCCAATCATGGCCGCGGTCGCCCGCGCATCCAGCGCCTGCCACTGATCCGGCAGCCCGAACGCGGCCGAGGCCCTGACCGTGCCTGCCACCCGCTCAAGCTGCGCGGCGGAGCGCGCCAGCGACAGCAGCCCCTGCTTGGCATAATCGGCCTCGATCCCCTCGACGGCCAGCACCCGGCCGATCTCGTCCACGGTGTCGTTCATCGCCGCCTGCAGATGCAGCGCCTCGGCGTGCGAGGATAACTTCGCCACCTGCTCCAACGAGACCGGAAAGATCGCCGAAGCCCAGCCGCCATTCCGCCCCGAGGCGCCAAAGCCGACATGCTCGCGGTCGATGAGGGTGACCCGCAGCCCGGGCCGGGCCTTCAGCAGGTAATAGGCGGCCCACAGCCCGGTATAGCCGGCGCCCACGATGGCGACGTCGCATTCGCTATCCTGCTGCATCGCCGGGCGGCGTGGCGCCTCCTGAAACCACAGCGGCACATTCGGCAGCTTCAGCATTTCGGATCTGGCGGTCACGGCTGGCTCCTCGCACCGGGTTCCTTGCCAGTTAAAAGCGGCCCGCCCCGTCTGGCCATTCGCATCTTGCGGACCGCCGGCCGATCCGATCATACAATTGTCCAAGAGCTATCCGAAGGGGCCGCGCCGATGCTGACCGTTGCCGAGCTGGTGGCGATGCGTTCGCTGGGGCTGTCGTTCCTGGCGGGCGCGTCGGGCAGGCACCGGCTGATCACCTGGGCCCATGCGGTCGATCTGCCGGACCCGTGGCGCTGGGTCTCGGCCGGGCATCTGATTATGACCGTCGGCAGCGGCATTCCCCACGACCCCGGCGGACAGGGCGACTGGCTGCGCAAGCTGGCCGATACCAATGCCAGCGCGCTGGTGATCGCGCGCAGCGATCAGGCGCCCGAAATCCACCCGCAGATGCTGACGGCAGCCGAGGGCTGCATGTTCCCCGTCATCGCCGCCAGCTTTGAGCTGGAGTTCGTGAAGCTGTCGCGCGAGGTGATCGAGCGGGTGCTGCAAGCGCAGCGCGACCGCTTCGACGCGGCGCAGCGCCTGTTCCAGACCTATGCCACCGCCCTGCGGGATGAACCCGACATGGCCGCGCGGCTGGATGCGCTGGGGTATCGCATGGGCATCCACCTGCAGATCGAGGACGCCGAAAGCGGCGTCCCGATCCTGCGCGGCAAGCGCGCCATGCCGGCGCAGGGTAGCGTCGGCAGGTTCGAGATTCCGGGACGGGCCAGGGCGGCGCTGACGATCCGCCGCCCCGTCGCCGAGGCTTTCGACGACATCTTCCTGATCCGGGCGCTGGTCGGGCTGCTGGGTGTCGAGCTGGAGCGGATGATGATCGAGCGCGACCACCAGCGCCGCGATGGCGAAGCGCTGCTGCGCGACCTGATCGGCGGCGAGCTGGAGCTGGGCGGCGTGCAGAAACTGCTGCATCGCCGCGGCCTCGATGGCACGCTGGTGGCCTTGGCCGTCGAAGCTGCCGGCGGGGCTGGCTGGGGTGCAGGCGACATTCACCACGCCCCCGAGCTGCTGGATTTTTCCCCGCTGATCCTGCCGGACGACCTGCTGCTGATGGTCCTGCCGGACCGAGAGCCGCTGCTGCGAGCGGTGGTCTCGCGGCTGGGGCCGGGCGGCCGGGCGGGGGTCAGCGGCCCGATCACCGTCGCCGGCGGGATCCCGGAAAGCATCCGGCAGGCGCGGCTGGCCCATGCGCTCGCGCGCGAGACCGGGCAGCAGCTGCAACGCTATGACACCGCCGAGCCCGCGCTGACGCTGGGACCGAGGACGGTGGCCGAGGCGCGCGCCGTCGTCGCCCGCTATCTTGGCCCGCTGATCGATTATGACCGCTCGAGCACGCTGTCGCTGCTGCAAACGCTTGACGTCTTCCTGCGCAACGACGGCAGCTGGAAGGCGACCGCCGCCGATCTGGGCATCCACCGCCAGACGCTGGTCTACCGCCTGCGGCTGATCGAGCAGCTGACCGGGCTGAAGCCGACGAGCAGCTCCGGCACCGCCCGCTTCTGGATGGCGCTGCAGGCGGGGCGCGGGGCTGGGTTGCTGCCGTGAGAGGCCCCGCCGGGTCAGGGGGAGATGCGGGCCAAGGCTTATAAATCCATTTATACAAAAGGAGGAATGGTCCACTGCGCTGAACCACCCGCCTCCATGTCCTATATGTCCTGTTCGAGGTGCGCCAGTACAAGAGTTACCGCATCCGGCTGCGTCGCCCCCCGTTTCCGCCCTTCTCTCCCACAGGGAAATGAAGATTCCCCCTTAGCCATACGCAGTGCTCCGGGCTTCATTGACAGACCGGGGCGGGCGCGCAAGAATACACGCAGGCTGCGGATGCGCCTTGAGTGTTTCATGCCCGGTGCGGGCTGCAAGATTCAGTCATCTGCAAGGCGGAGCGCGTGGCCTTCCGGTCCTCATCATCCATTCGTAAAGCGCGGATCGCGCGCGCCGGCGGCGTGCACCGCTCGCCCTCCGGGACTGCGGGTCTTCGGGTCCGGCAGAACGCCGGGGCGATGGCGCCGACCTGCGCGAGCAGCAACCTCCCCGCTCTGCGGATCGGGCAGGCCCACTCAACGAACCTCACGCCGGGCGTTGCGCGCGCCGGCGGCCTGCGCCGCTCGCCCTGCGGGACTGCGACTCTCCGGGTCCGGCAGAACGCAGGCGCCCGGGCGATTGCGCCGACCTGCCCGGACAGCCTCCCCGCCCTACGGATCGGGCAGCCCCATGCAACGAACCCCACGCCGGGCGGTGGCCCGTCAACCAACCCGGCAGTTCCACACCGTCGGCATATTGCGATTGCCGGCCCGGAATGCGAGGGCGTCGCGTCTGCCGAAATCCACCGCCGGGACCGCGGCGCCGAACCTCTGCCGAGGCCGGTGCGCGTCCTTCGGCCTCGACCTCACCCTCAGCCAGCGGAAGCCCGGGCCATGATCCATCTTCTGTCCATCCTCCTGCTTGCCGCCGGGCTAGGCGCGGCAAGGGCACAGGAGCTCGACCCGGCGGCGGTGCAGGTGCTGGCCGGGCCCTGCGCCAATTGCCACGGGCCCGGGGGGGGCTCGCCCGGCGCCATTCCCGCGATCGCCGGCCTGCCCGCGGATGCTGCGGCCGAGCGGATGCTGGCCTTCCGCGAGGATACCGATCCCTCGGCCACGGTGATGCCGCGGCTGATGAAGGGCTATGGCGAGGACGAGATCCGGGCGCTGGCCCGCTGGTTCGCGGAGACCCCGAAATGAACACGACGCGGCGGGAAATGCTTGTGGCAATGGGGGCCGGCGTCCTGGCGCTGCCGCATGTGGTGCGCGCACAGACGGGGGCGCATGTGGTGGTGGTGGGCGGCGGTTTCGGCGGGGCGACGGCGGCGCGCTATCTGCGGCGTGCCGATCCCGGCCTGCGGATCACGCTGATCGAGCCGCAGCAGCGGTTCGCGACCTGCCCGTTTTCCAACCTCTATCTGGGCGGGCTGCGGGACTGGGACAGCATCACCCATGGCTACGACGGGCTGCGCGCGGCGGGGATCGAGGTGATCCATGCAAGGGCAGAGGACGTGGACGCCGCGGCGCGCAGCGTCACCCTGTCGGACGGCACCCGGCTGGGCTGGGACCGGCTGGTGCTGTCGCCCGGCATCGATTTTCGCTGGGGTGCGCTGGCCGGCTATGACGAGGCGGCGGCGGAACTGGCGCCCCACGCCTGGAAGGCCGGGCCGCAGACGCAGCTGCTGCGCAAGCAGCTCGAAGCGATGGAGGACGGCGGCAGCTTCGTCATGGTGGTGCCCGAGGGCGCCTTCCGCTGCCCGCCCGGCCCCTATGAGCGCGCCAGCATGGTCGCGCATTACTTCAAGACCCACAAGCCGCGCAGCAAGATCCTGATCCTGGATTCGCAGGACAAGTTCTCGAAACAGCCGCTGTTCCAGCAGGGCTGGCAGGCGCATTACGGCGAGATGATCGAATGGGTCGGCCAGAGCGACGACGGGCTGGTGGCCGAGGTGGACGCCGGCACCCGCGAGGCTGTCACCGTCTTTGGCACCCGCCACAAGGCCGACGTGCTGAACGTGATCCCGCCGCAAAAGGCCGGGGTGATCGCCGAACGCGCCGGCGTCGCCGACCAGACCGGCTGGGTGCCGGTGGTGGCCGAGCGTTTCGAATCGACCCTGGTTCCCGGCATCCATGTGCTGGGCGACGCCACCATCGCCGCGCCGATGCCGAAGTCGGGCTTTTGCGCCAATGCGCAGGCCAAGGTCGCCGCCGCCGCCATCGCCGCGGATCTGGCCGGGCGCGAACCGCCGCCCGCCAGCTTTGCCAACACCTGCTACAGCCTGATCGCCCCCGGCTGGGGGATCGCGGTCGCCGGGGTCTATCGCGCAAGCGACGGCAAGGTGGTCGAGGTCGAGGGCGCGGGCGGGGTCAGCCCGCTGGACGCCGGCCCCGAGTTCCGCCGCGCCGAGGCCGATTACGGCGCGGGCTGGTATGCCTCGATCTGCGCCGACATCTGGGGCGCGGCATGAGCGCGGTGGCCCTTGGCCTGATCCTGGGCGCGATCTTCGGCGCCGCGGCACGGGCAGGCGGGTTCTGCCTGCTGCGCGGGGTGCAGGGGCTGCGCCCGGGCGGCGAGTTGTCGGCGCTGCGTGCCTTTGCCCTGGCGATGCTGGTGGCGCTGCTGGCAACACAGGGCCTGGACCTTGCGGGCGGCACCGATCTCGACGCGGCGATGCCGCTGCGGGCCGGCAATCCCTGGCCGTCGATGGCGGTCGGAGGGGTGATCTTCGGCGTCGGCATGGTGCTGGCCAATGCCTGCGGGGCGCGGTCGCTGGTGCTGCTGGCGGGGGGCAATCTGCGCGCGCTGCTGGTGCTGCTCTGCCTGGGGCTTGCGACGCAGGCGACGCTGACCGGGGTGCTGGCGCCGCTGCGCATGGCGGTGCAGGGGCTGGGACAGGCCGCGGCGGCCGCGCCCTCGCTGCCGCAGACTCTCGCCGGCGCGGGCATCGGCTTTCCGCTGCTGGTCTCGGTCGCGGTCCCTGCTCTGCTGCTGGGCTGGTTCGCCCTGCCCCTGCTGCGTCGCAACCAGCGCGAGGCGGCGATGGCGGTGGTCATCGGTCTGACCATCGCCGGCGGCTGGTGGATCACCCATGCCACCGACGACCCCTTTGACCCCAGGCCGCTGACCTCGCTCAGCTTCGTCGGGCCGATGGGCGAGAGCCTGCTGTGGACGATGCTCTCGACCGGGCGTCCGCTGGGTTTCGGCGTGGCCGTCATCGGCGGCACGCTGGCCGGCGCCTTTGCCACCGCGATCCTGACCCGCGGCTTCCGCCCCGAAAGCTTCGGCTCGGCCCCGCAGATGCTGCGCGCCGTCACCGGCGGGCTTCTGATGGGCTTCGGTGGCGTGCTGGCGCTTGGCTGCTCGATCGGCCAGGGGCTTTCCGGCTTTTCCACCCTGTCGCTCGGCAGTCTCGTCGCGCTGGCCGGCATCGTGGCCGGAGCCTTCGCGGCGCTGTCGCTTTTCCCCCGCCCCACCCATGCCGGAGCCATGACATGAAGATCCGCCGCCGCACCCTTCTTTCCGCCGCGCCCGGGCTTGCCCTGGGCGGCGCGCTTGCCGGAATCTCGCCCGCGCTGGCCGCCCCCGCCGCGCTGACCGGGGACACCGTGCTCAAGCCCCGCAGCGGCCGCGCCCCGCGCATCGTCATCTGCGGCGGCGGCTGGGGCGGGCTGACCGCGGCCCGCTATCTCAAGGCCGAGCTGCCCGATGCCGAGGTGATCCTGCTGGAACGCAACCCGTTCTTCTGGTCGGCGCCCTTCTCGAACAAATGGCTGATCGACGTGGTGGACACCGGCTTCCTTGTCCACGACATGCAGCGGCCCGCCAACAGATACGGCTATACGCTGGTGCAGTGCGAGGTCACCGGGATCGAGCGCGACCGCAAGATCGTTCGCACCTCCAAGGGCAATGTGGACTATGACTTCCTGATCCTGTCGGGCGGCATCCGCGACGCCTGGGACGTGTGGTTCGGCGACGATCAGGCGGCGATCGACCACACCCGCACGCATTACGCCTCGGCCTATATCCCGCAGGGGCAGATGCTGGGGCTGAAGGACCGGATCCGCAGTTTCCAGGGCGGCACCATCGTGATGACCCTGCCGCCGCCGCCGCATCGCTGCCCGCCCTCGCCCTATGAGCGCGCCTGCCTGATGGCCTGGCATTTCAAGACCAACAACATCCCGGCCAGGATCGTGATCCTCGATCCCAAGCCCCAGGCCGCCCCCATCGGCGAGGGGTATCGCACCGCCTTCCGCGAGCTTTATCCCGACATCATCACCCATGTGCCCAATGCGCGGGTGAAAGAGGTCGATCCATTCAACAAGCGGATCATGACCGAAGCCGGGGATTTCGACTTCGACGACGCCATCTTCATGCCGCCCCACCAGGCGGCCGAGATGGTGTTCCACGCCGATCTGATCGGCACCGATGCCGAGGGCAGGCCCACCGGCTGGGCCGACATGCACCCGCGGCTCTACCACGCCAATTCGGACGACAGCGTCTATATCGTGGGGGATTCGATGGGCGCGATCTCGCCGCATTTCGGGCATTACCCGAAAAGCGCCCATGTCGCGAACTACATCGCCAAGATCGTGGCGAAGAACATCGGCGAGCGCGTGCGCGGGCAGGAGGTGGTGGCTCGGCTGCCCGACAATCTGTGCTACATGCTGGTGAACGGCGACCCGCGCGAGGCGATCTCGGTCGAGTTCACCTATGAGCTGGGGCCGGACGATCTTGTGCATCAGACGCAGATCGACATCGACGTCCGCACGCCCGACCTGATGGAAGAGGATTTTGGCTGGATCAACGGGATGTTCGATGACTTCGTACGTGTCTGACATGCGGCGGCGCCGTCTGCTGGCCGGCGGCGCGGCGGTGGCCGGGCTGGCGGCCTGTGGGCTATGGGCGACTGCTGCAAGGGCGCAGGCCAGCCTGGCCATGCCGCAGCCCGATTCCGCCGAGGCCGACCGGATCGCCGCCGAGTTCACCGGCGGCGCCGAGCCGCTGGCCGAGGGGCTGGCGCTCGATCTGCCGGCGCTTGGCGACAACCCCGCCGCCGTGCCGGTCCGCGTCCACGTGACCGAGCCGATGACCGAGGCGTCGTGGTGCGAGGAGATCATCCTGATCGCCGATCTGAACCCCAAGCCGCTGGCCTGCCGCTTCCGCTTCACCGCCGCCACCGGCTCGGCCGATGTGGCGGTGCGGCTGCGGCTGATCCAGTCGATGCCGATCCGGGCCTATGCGCGGATGAACGATGGCCGCCTGCTGGCGGTCCGGCAAGAGATCACCGTCGCCGCCGGCGGCTGCGGATTGTAGGAGACAGCGATGGCCCGTCCCCCCCGTATCTGGATCAGCAACGAGACCCCGGCCCCGGGCGAGGTCGTCCGCGTCCGCGCCCAGGTGGTCCATGTCATGGAAAGCGGCTTCCGCGTGGATGCCGAAGGCCAGCCGATCCCCGAGGATCTGCTGACCGGCTTTACCGCCATGCTGGACGATGCGCTGCTGATGGAATGGCTGCCCGAGACCGCGATCTCGCAGAACCCCTATATCGAGTTCACCTTTGCCGCCCGCCACAGCGGCAGGCTGCGCATGGTGTGGTCCGACGGCAGCGGCGTCGCCGACGAAGCGGAGCGCGAAATCCGGGTCGGCTGAGGGGTGGCGGTTGGCGGCCCGGCGTTGCCTCGGCGGCGCAGTGTCAAAGACAGCGCGCCCTCCGCCTGAGAGCCTGAGAGCCTGAGAGCCTGAGAGCCTGAGAGCCTGAGAGCCTGAGAGCCTGAGAGCCTGAGAGCCTGAGAGCCTGAGAGCCTGAGAGCCTGCAAGACCGCAAGACCGCAAGACCGCAACGGAAACTGTCCCCGGCGCACTCCGTCAAAGCCTTCCCGCGCTGCCACACTTGGCGGCCGCCTGAACCGGCACGGCATCAGCCGGCGGCGTCACATGCATATTCCTCTGGCCCGCCGCCGTGACGCGGTGGAATAAATGGCCGTGACCTGCGCGCGCCCCGTGCAGGTCGCGACCGGCGGCACGAGGGGAGGAGCACCATGCGCTATTTCGACTTCAGCAGTTGGCAGGGCGTGCTGACGACCCTGCTGGGCCTGGCGCTGTTCGCGCTGGTCGGGGTCGGCATCAGGGTGCTGATGCTGCTGACCATCCAGCAGCGCCAGCAGCGCATGAACCGCCAGATCAACGAGCGGCTGCGCACGCTGATCGCCGCCTACAAGGTGCTGGGCGGCTCTTTCACTGGCGAGCTGCTGGTCGATCCGACCCATCTGCGCGAGCTGCGGCAGCGCGCGCAGGAGGCAGGCGCGGACGATGCCGCCGGCTCGGACCGCGCCCGGCGCATCCGCGACGCGGTCGAGGCGGCGCTGTCCGACATCATCCTGCTGGGCACGCAGGAACAGCTGCGCCTGGCCAGCCGTGCCGCGACTGACATGGCCGCCGGCCGGCCGATCCACACGGCCGAGCTGGTGGTCTCGCTGCGCGACTTCATCCGCAAGGCGCTGGACCTGGAGCCGGTGCCTCCGGACGTCAGCATCCCCTCGCAGGGCCCGGCGCGACACACGGGCGGCGCATCCCGGGGCGGCCGCGGCGACGGCGGCGGCAAGGGCGGCGGAGGTATGGGTGGCGGCATGGGGGGCGGCGGCGGCATGGGCATGGGGCTTGGCCCCGGCGGCCGCGCCGACGACAGTCCGGCCTGAAATCCGGGATTTCCCGCCATCCCCGCTCAGCGATAGCCGATGTTCATCACGTAATCCTGCAGCAGGGTTTCCTCCTCGCGGACCTCCTGCAGCAGCGTCTGCAGCACGTCGCGGGCATTCAGCACGCCCAGCGGCCTGCCGTCCGGGTCGAGGACCGGGATGTTCTTGAAGCCGCGGGTCTTCATCAGCTCCCAGACATCCTGCAGCCAGCCGTCGGCCGCGACCGCGGTGACATTGCGGGTCATCGCCTCGACCACCGGCGCAGTGCAACTGGCGCCGGAGCAGCGGCCGGTCTGGCGCACCACGTCGGTCTTGGTCAGGTCGCCCGCCATCCGGCCGCCGGCGTCACAAACCACCAGCATGTCGCAGCCGTTGCCAAGCCGCCTTGCCGCCTGCAGCAGCGCAGCGCCCACGTCGATCGCCTGCAGGCGCTGGCGCGCGTTGGGCAGGAGTTTCTGGACAAGCACCTGAGGGTCCTCCTATGCGGCCGGCGCGATGCGCGGCACAACCACGCCAGCGAGTCCAGCCGGCGGGATCACCGCCAGCAAGGCTGATTGCGCGCCGCAGCGGCTGTCACCCGGGGCCGGCATTTGACGCCCCGGGACCGCATATTGGAACCCGGGCACCCGCCGCAGGGCCACTGGTAGCGCCGAGGCCGGCCGGGCATCTCCGCACGTGCCATCCCGCCTCCGGCCATTGCCCCGACAAGCCGTACCAGCGCCCCCGCCGGGACAAGCAGCGCCCCCGGCCGGCCCGCCCCGGAACCGCGCGTCCGTGCGACGAGCGCAACCCGTCATTATCACGCCCATTCCCGGCGCAGCAGCTGGTCCGGGCGACCGGCTCTCACGGCGCCTTCCCCCGCGGGGGCGAGGTCCGGCCCGGCGCCTCGACGCTAATCGCGATCGGGTCGCTGGCGGGGAAGGTCCCCTGCAGGGCCAGTTCCAGCAGCATTTCGATACGGGCTTCGCGGTCATCTGCCGCCGCTTCCGGTGCCTGCAAGCCCATGGGCGCGGCCCCGGGGGACGCATGACCTGCGTCCGCCGCCTGCACCGGGCGGGCAAAGCCCGGTGGCCCGGCAAGATCCGCCGCGCCGCAGGTCAGGACCTTGCCGCTTTGGTCCGCGGTGATGCGGATGCGGCGGGCGGGCGAAAAGAACAGCAGCCGCACCCGGCCGGCATCCTCGCCCTCGCCGCGCTCGAACCGGCTGGTGATGGTGCCGTCGCGCATCCTGTGCTTCAGATCGTCGGCGCTGATCCCAAACGCCCGCGCCAGGACGGCGGCATCAATGCTGACGTTGTCGTTGCCGAACTCGAGTTGGGTCATCGGTTCCTCCATTCCCCGGCCTCATCCGGCCGCTGCCGTCCCCTGGTCCTGGGCGGTCCAGGCGCATTCCTCGATGGTGGTGCGGTCAAGCTCGGCCATGAACGCCTCGCGCGCGGCGGCCAGCTGGGGCCGCAAGCGGCAATGCGGTTTCAGGACGCATTCGCCGCCGTCGGCGCGGAAACATTCCACGATGGCGAATTTGCGTTCCAGATGGCGCACCACCTCGCCCAGCGTGATCTCATCCGCGGGGCGCATCAGCCGCAGCCCGCCCGAGCGGCCGCGTTCAGAACGCAGGAAGCCGCCGCGGCCGAGATCGCTGACCACCTTGGCCAGGTGATGCTGCGAGATCGCGAACTCGCTGGCGATCTGCCCGGTCGAGACCGCCTGCCCCGGCACCCCCGCCAGGCGCATCAGGACCCGCAGCCCATAGTCGGTAAAGGTGGCAAGACGCATCGTCGCCTCTAATCGGTATTGACAATGCCGATTATGCAGGATGATATTCGGCATTGCAAGTACCGAATTAAACACCGTCCGCTACCCCCCTGAAGTCCCGGCTTATGGAGACAGAGATGACCCAGACCACCACCCTGCATGACCGCACGGTCGGCCAGATCGCCGCACAGCTTCCCGGCGCCTCCGGCGTGTTCCGCCGGTTCGGCATCGACTTCTGCTGCCACGGCGATGTGCCGCTGGCCGAGGCCGCGAATCGGCGCAATCTCGACCTGGGCGCGCTGGAAACCGCGCTAAGCGCCCTCGATCCCGCGGCCGCGCCCGATGCGCCGCAGGATACCGGGGCGCTGATCGACCATATCCAGACCCGCTACCACGCCACCCACCGCCGGCAGATCCCCGAGCTGATCGAGCTTTCGCGCAAGGTCGAGGCGGTCCACGCCAACCACCCCGAGGTGCCCCGGGGCCTGTCCGACGCGCTGCACCGGATCTGGGGCGAGCTGGAGGTGCACATGAAAAAGGAAGAGCTGGTGCTGTTCCCGGCCATGCGCCGGCAGGCGGCCGACCGGCTGGCGGTCCCCATCAGCGAGATGCGCCACGACCACGACGACCATGGCGCCTTCCTGGACCAGGTGGCGCAGCTGACCCACGACTACACCCCGCCGCAGGACGCCTGCCGGTCCTGGCAGGCGCTTTACGCCGGCGCGGCGCAGCTGAAGGCGGATCTGATGGAGCATATCCATCTGGAGAACAACGTCCTGTTCCCGCGCTTCGAAACGACCGCCTGAGCCCGCCGAGAGCTGCTGCACGACCCCTTGGCAGGGCGCGGAACTGGGTGGTCATTGCGACGTGGTGCCGGTCAGGACGGTCCTCTGCGCCGAGCCGAACCGGCCGGGGCGCGGCCGGTCGGCATCCAGCGGGGTGGTGCCGGTGAGGGCGCCGTCATGTGCCGCGCCCCGTCGCCGGCGGGACGAGCGGTTGGCGGCAGATTTCCGCGCTCACTCACTGGCGCACGGGCAGCTGCGCTTTGGCAAGGCGGGGAACCGGGTGGCCAACTCCGAATCGAGGCCCGGTCGGAATGGCATCAGGCGCCGAACCGAACCGGCCGGAGCACGCGGCCGGCCGGCATCCAGCGGGACGATGCCGATGATGGCGCCGTCATGTGCCGCGCCCCGTCACCGGCAGGATGAGCGGTTGGCTGCGGATTTCTGCCGCGTTCACTCGCCGGCGCCCGGACAGCTGCCCTTTGGCAAGGCGGTGATCCCGGTAGCCGATTCCGGCGTGGGGCTGGTCAGGGCGGTCTAAGGCGCCGATGCTGAGCCGCCGGGGCGCGCGGCCGGCTGGCATCACGCGCGGCGCCCGCCCCTCCTCGCGCCGCCCCCTCGCCGGCACAGCGCGGTTTGCCGCGGACCTCCCGCACTCACTCGCCGGTTGCGGCCTGATAGCCGGCGATCAGGTCCAGCAGTTCGGCCGAGATCGCGGCCTGCCGCGACAGGCGGTAGCTGACCTGCATTTCTTCCAGCTTTTCGGCGATGGAGCTGTCGGCGGCCTGCATCGCCACCAGCCGCTCGACGTTTTCGGCGGCGCGCGACTGGATCAGCGCCAGATGCAGCCGCGCGAACAGCAGCTGCCGGACGAGGCTGCCCAGCAGCGCCCCGGTCTCGCCCATGCCGCGGGGAAGGCGCCGCGACCCCCAGCGGCGGTCGCGCAGCGCGCGCAGCCATCCCGGATCAAGCGGCAGCAGATCCGCCTGTTCTGGCGCGGCGCTCAGCGAGTCGCCCGAGCGGTGGCAGAACAGCAGCACCCGCCCGACCCCCCGCTCCTCGCGCCAGAGATCGAGCTGCGACAGGATCTCCGCGACACAGGGCGCCAGCGCCGCGATGGTGGCCGGGGCCTCGATGCGCAGATCGGGCGCGGACTCGGCGGCCTCCCAGCTGGCGGCAAGCGTGGTGCCGACGGTCAGGACCAGGCGCGCGTGGGGCGCGATCGCCAGCGCCGCCAGCCGGGTGCGGGCGAAATCCACCAGCCGTTCGTTGAACGATCCGCAAAGCCCGATTTCCGAGCCGATCACCACCACCGCCGCGGCCTCGCCCGGGGCGGGCGGCGGGGCCAGGGCTGCGTCGGGCAGCTCGCGCAGCACCACCTGCAGCCCCATCTCGACGGTCTGCAGATGGCCGCGCATGGCGCGTTCGGCCTGTTCGTGCACGCGGATATTGGCGGCCGAGGTCGCCTTCATCGTGCGCACCACCGATTGCAGGTCCTCGGCCGAGCCGATGCGCCGCGACAGCTCTTCAAGCGTCGCCATCGCCCGTCCCCGCCAGCGCCGCCTGCACCGCCGCCAGCAGGGCCGCGCGGCGGGTCTCGTCCAGCTTCGCACCCTGCGCGATCTCCGCAGCCTCGGGCAGCGCGGCGACCGCGCGCGACAGGCGCGGCAGCAGCGCCGGCAGGGCATCCTCGGGCACATCGTCCAGCAGCCCCGCGGTCGCGGCCAGCAGCTGGGCGATCTGCCCGGCGACCGGCAGCGGACTGGCCTCGGCCTGGCGCAGGACGGCGCGCACCCTTGCGCCGCGCTGCAGCTCGGCGCGGCTGTCGGCGTCCAGCCTTGCCCCGAAACGGGCAAAGCTCTCCAGCTCCTCGAACTGCGCATAGGCCAGTTTCAGCGGCCCGCCGAGCGCACGGAACCCGGGAAGCTGCGCCTTGCCCCCCACGCGCGAGACCGAGCGCCCCACATCCACCGCCGGCAGCTGCCCCAGCCGGAACAGCACCGGCGACAGGTAGATCTGCCCGTCGGTGATCGAGATGAGGTTGGTCGGGATATAGGCGGCAAGGTTCTGCGCCTGGGTTTCCACCACCGGCAACGCGGTCAGCGAACCGCCGCCGGCATCGGGGCGCAGCTGCGTGGCGCGTTCCAGCAGGCGGCTATGCAGATAGAACACGTCGCCCGGATAGGCCTCGCGCCCCGGCGGGCGGCGCAACAGCAGCGACAGCTCGCGCCAGGCGCGGGCGTGGCGGGTCAGGTCGTCGTAGACGATCAGCACGTCGCGCCCCGCGCGCATGAAGCGCTCGGCGATCGAGGTGGCGGCGTAGGGGACCAGATACTGCAGCCCCGGGGGTTCATCGGCGCCGGCCACCACGATAACACAGCGGTCCATCACCCCGGCCGCGCGCAGCCGCGCCTGCACCCGCGCCACCGCATCGCCACGCTGGCCGATGGCGCAATAGACCGAGATCACGTCGCTGCCGGCCTGGTTGAGGATGGTGTCGATGGCGATGGCGGTCTTGCCGGTCTGGCGGTCGCCGACGATCAGCTCGCGCTGGCCGCGGCCGATGGGGACCAGCGCGTCCACCACCTTGATCCCGGTCTGCAGCGGCCGGGTGATCGGGGCGCGCTCGATGATCGCGGGGGCGGGCTGTTCCACCGGGTCCAGCCGGTCGGCGCGGACCGCGCCAAGGTCGTCCAGCGCCCGCCCCAACGGGTTGATGCTGCGCCCCAGCAGCGCCGCCCCGGTGGGGACGGTGGCCACCCGCCGCGTGCGCCGCGCCCCGTCGCCGGGGCGCAGGCCGCGCCGGTCGTCCAGCACCACCACCCCCGCCCAGCCCGGGCGCAGGTCCAGCGCCAGCCCCCAGCCGCCGCCCTCAAAGGCGATCAGCTCGTCGGCCATCAGGTCGGAAAACCCCTCGACCTCGACCACCGCGCGCGACACGCGGGTGACGGTGCCGCGCTCGTCGCCGCCGAAATGCGGCGGCCGCCTTGCCTCGCGCTCGATGGCGTCGAACAGCGCGTCGGTCAGGCCGGACAGCCCGTCGCCCGCGGTCATGCCGCGCCCTCGCGCCGGGCCTGCTCGGACAGAAGCCCGCCGATGTCGCCCTCGAACGCGTCCAGATGTTCGCCCAGCGTCCAGCCGACGTGGCGCGAGCCGACCACCAGCAGCACCCCGCTTTCCAGCGCCGGATCGGCGCGGAACCCGGGGTCGGCGGCGCCGGTCAGCCGCTCGACCGCCTCGGCGACGATGGCGCGGGTGGGGTTGGACAGTTCCTCGCTGGACAGCACCTCGACGGGTTCGCCGGCGCGGGCCGCATCGGCCAGCCGCGCGCGCTCGTCGGGGTCGAGCGTGGCCAGGCGGCGGGCAAAGACCCGGGCGATCTGTTCCAGCAGGTCACGGTCGGACATCTCGGCCAGCGCATTGCGGGCCAGCGTGACGAAGGCGGCACCGGCGCGGCGGCGCAGCCGGTCGAGGAACGCCGATTTCTCGTCGGCGAGCTGCTGGGACCAGGCGCTGCGGCGGGCGGCGATCTCATCATGCGCCTGCCTTGTCAGCCGGTCTCGCAGCGCCTCGGCCTCGGCCTCGACGGCCGACAGGCGCGCGGCGCGGTCCTCCTCGAACGCCCGCAGGGCGGCGAGATGCCGGGCCTCGGCCTCGGCGGCGCTTGCTTGCGCGGCCTCGGCCTCGGTCAGTTCATGCCGCACGGCCTCGGCGCGTTCGTCCAGCGCGCGCGACAGCGGCCGGTACAGCACCCGGTTCAGCAGCCACACCAGCACCAGAAAGTTGACGATCTGCGCGGCGACGGTAATCCAGTCGATCTGCAAGGATCAGCCCCCGGCCGACTGGATCGCCCAGTTCCAGAACGGATTGGCAAACACCAGGATCATCGCCAGCACAAAGCAGTAGATGCCGCTCGATTCGATCACCGCAAGGCTGACGAACAGCGTACGGGTGATGCTGTTGGCCTCGTCCGGCTGCTGGGCGATGGATTGCAGCGCCTGCGCGCCGGCGCGCGCCTCGCCCAAGGCCGCGCCGAAACAGCCGATGGCCAGCGTGATGCCGGCGGTGATGATCGAGGCAAGGGCAATGACAGAAACCGGATCCATTCAGCGCGTCCTTTGGCGGAAGTGTGAGGGTTCGGAGGGGCGGGGCGGCGGGGCCGCGCCGGGTTCGTCGCCGATGGCAGACGAGATGTAGACCATGGCGAGCACCGCGAAGATATAGGCCTGGATCGCCCCGGTCAGCAGCCCGAGGATCTGCATGACCAGCGGAAAGAAGAACGGCACGATCGACAGCAGGATCGCCACCAGCACCGTCCCGCTCATGATGTTGCCGTAAAGCCGCACGGCCAGCGCCACGGTGCGCGAGACCTCGCCCATCACGTTGATCGGCAGCATCAGAGGCGTCGGCTGCAGATAGCTGCGCAGATAGGCGCGCAGGCCGCGCCGGCTGACCGCATAAAGCGGCACCGCCACCATCACGCACAGCGCCAGCGCCGTCGCCGTGGACAGCGAGCCGGTGGGCGCCGTGAACCCCGGCACCACCGCCATCAGGTTCGACAGCAGGATGAACATGAACAGCGAGCCGACCACGGGCAGGTAGCGGGTCGGATCGCCGCCGCCGATGTCGCGGATCTGGTCGCGGATCATCTCCACCAGCAGCTCGACGGCGATGCGCCAGCGCGACACCGGCGGCGCCGGGCCGATGCCCAGCGTCGCCAGCCGCCCGACCGCGACCAGGATCGCCATCACGATCCAGGTGTTGACGATGGTGGCCGACACCGGGAACTCGCCCAGCGAACCGAGGGGCAGGGTGAAGACGATGCGGCTGTCGGGGGAAATCTCCATCAGCCCTCCCTGCCCCGCCTGAGGATGCGCAGCGCGGTCATCCGAAACAGGGTGAAGGCGGCCAGCCCGGCGAACATCGCCAGCCCCGGGTTGCCGGCAGCCGCGCCGATCGCCGCGAAACCGGCGGCCAGCAGCGCCAGCCGCAGCGCGCCGCCGGCCAGCAGCACGCCCAGCCCGCCGTCCGCGCCCAGCCGCCGCGTGGCCAGCCACAGCAGCCGCAGATGCAGGGCCGCCAGCGCCATGCCGCCCAGAAGCCCCACCGCCAGGTCGGGGGCCAGCTCGGAAATGCCGGTCATGCGTCCTCCTCCGTCTCGGGCGGCTCTGGTGGCGCGCCGTTCTGGATGCCGGTGCGCCGGACCCACCACCAGGCATTGAACGAGCCCAGCAGCACCCCGCAGACCAGCCCGGTCAGTGCCCAGGACGGCCCCTCGGGAAAGCGCCGGTCGAGCCAGACCCCCAGCGCGATTCCCGCCACCGTCGGCACGGCCACGGCCCAGCCGACCAGCCCGAACATGCCGATGCCGAACCAGACCGAGTGCCGCCCGGCGCGCAGCGACTGCGCCCGCCGCGCCGCCTTGCGGGCGATGGTCCGCTCAAGCCGCGCATTCTCGCGCCGCAGCCTGTCGCCCCGGGCCTGCCCCGGGGGCCTGCTGCCGGGCGGGGTGGGCGCGGCGCTCATCGCTCGATCTCCATCAGGGCGCGGATCGCCCCGGTCTCCAGCCGCGCCAGCGCGCTGCGGGCGCTTTGCTCGTGGTCGTCAAGCTCCAGGAACTGCTGCGCCACCGCGTCCCACAGCCGTTCCAGATCGTCGCTTTCCACCGCGCGGCGCAGCGCCACGCGCAGCTCGGATCCGCATTTGACCAGCACGCCCTCGTCCACGCCCAGGAAATGCTCGTCCTCGTCAGGGGTGACATAGCGCAGAAGCCCGGGCTTCAGCGCCGCCACCACGTCGATGTGGTTGGGCAGCAGGATGAAGAAGCCCTCGGGCCCCTCGGCCTCGACCTTGCTCACCTCACGGTCGATCAGCTGCTCGCCCGGGACATGGACCAGCAGGCGCATGGCCCCGGCCGTCATGGCTCACCCCCGGCTTCCGAGATCGCGCCGATCATGTAGAGATCGCGCTCGGGGCGGTCGTTGAACTCGCCCGACAGGATGCGCTCGCAGCCCTCCAGCGTCTCGTCCAGCGCCACGCGCTTGCCGGGGGTCGAGGTGAACTGCTCGGTCGCGTGGAAGGGCTGGGTCAGGAACCGCTCCAGCCGCCGCGAGATCGCCACCGTGCGGCGGTCGTCCACCGAAAGCTGCTCGATCCCCAGCATGGCGATCACGTCCTTGAGCGATTCGTATTCCGCCAGCACCCGGCGCACCTCGCGCGCGACCCGTTCGTGGCGGGCCGAAACCACGCCGGGGGTCAGCATCTTCGAGGTCGATTCCAGTGGGTCGAGCGCGGGATACAGCCCCTGCGCCGCCCGCTTGCGCGACAGCACCACCGAGGCGGAAAGATGCCCGAACACATGCGTCGCCGCCGGGTCGGTGAAATCGTCGGCCGGCACATAGACCGCCTGGATCGAGGTCATCGCAGCGCTGGCGGTCGAGCAGATCCGTTCCTGCAGCTCGGCGATCTCGGTGGCCAGCGAGGGCTGATAGCCCACCCGCGACGGGATCTGGCCAAGCAGCCCCGAGACCTCGGCCCCCGCCTGGACAAAGCGGTAGATGTTGTCGATCAGCACCAGCACGTCGGTGTTCAGCTCGTCGCGGAAATATTCGGCGACGGCGATGGCGGCATGGCCGACGCGGGCGCGCACCGCCGGGCGCTCGCTCATCTGGCCAAAGACCATCATCGTCTTGTCCAGGACGCCCGCGTCCATCATGTCGCGGTGAAACTCCTCGGCCTCGCGCGAGCGCTCGCCGATACCGCAAAACAGGCTGACGCCGTTGTAGCTGCCGGCCATGTTGTAGATGATCTCGGCGATCAGGACGGTCTTGCCGACGCCGGCGCCGCCGAACAGCCCGGCCTTGCCGCCGCGCTCGATCGGGCACAGCAGGTCGATGGCCTTGATCCCGGTCTCGAACAGCTCCGACCTTGTGCGCCGCGCCTTCAGCGGCGGCGGCGGGGCATGGATCGGGCGGCGCGGGGCGCGGTCGAGCGGCGGGCCGCCGTCCAGCGGCTCGCCGAACAGGTCCAGCATCCGGCCCAGCGCCTCGCGCCCGACCGGCACCTCGATGGTGCCGCCGGTGGCGCGCAGCCGGTCGCCGATGGCCAGCGGCCGCCCGGCCGACAGCAGCAGCCCGCGCGCCACGCCGCGGTCCAGCAGGGTGACCACCTCGACCCGCAGACCGGGGTCGGTGACGCCGACGAACAGTGCGCGCGGCGCGGGGGCGGGCCCGTCCAGCTGCAGCTCGACCATCTGCCCGGAAATCCGCGACACCCGCCCGAGGGTCGGACACTCCGCCGCGCCCGCCGCGCTGTCCGCCACGCCGCCGTTCTCACATGAAATTGAGCCGGTCGAAATCATCGGGCGTCAGGGTGGCAAATCTGGCGCGTGCAGGCAACCGCCAAGGCGCCTGCCGGCCGCTGCGCGGGCGGGCGCGAATCGCAGCGGTTCGAGGCGATCCGGCGCAGCGCCTTGGGCCACGGGCCGCGAATACTGGAAAATGCGGGCATCGCGGGACACGCGGCCACGCGAGTCGCCGCGCCCGGGCAAGCGCGGAAATGCCGCAGAATCGCTGCCGGCCAGACCGCCGCCACGCGCGTGGTCGCAACGCACGTCCCGGCAAACCTGCAATCCCTGCGCCCCGTCAGCGGCCACCGCGTCCAACCGTCCCGGCGCCCCATAGCAACCCACGGTCCTATGAGGACGGGTCGTCGATCAGCGGATGGGGCTTGGCAAAGCGTTCCAGGTCCTGCTGGTTGCTGATGGTGATCTGCATCCCGTCCACCGACACCCCATAGGGCTGCAACCCCTTGAACGCCCGGCTGAGGTTTTCGGGGGTCATTCCCAGGAACGACGCCAGCCGGCGCTTTTCGAAGTCCAGCTCAAAGACCGCGCCCCCGCCGGCACGCTTTTGCTGCCGCAACAGGAAATTGGCCAATCGTTCCAGAGAGCTGCGCAGCTGCAGGTCCTTCTGCGTCTTGATGACGGCGCGGTAGCCCTGCGCCAGCTCGGTCACCACCGCGCGCGCGAAGTTGTTGTCGACATCGAAAACCGCGCGCACGTCCTGGCTGGGGATCAGGACGATCCGGCTTTTCTCCAGCGTCCGGGCCGACATCAGATAGACCGCATCCTTGATCGTCGCGGCAAGGATGAAGGTCGAGACCGGACGCATGGTGGCAAGACAGGCGTCCTTGCCGTTCCACGACGCGAACAGGTCGACGGACCCCGAGATCAGCACATGCAGGAAGTCGCTGCGCTCGCCCTCGGTCAGCAGGTCGACCTGCGGCGGAAAGTTCTGCACATAGGCGCCGCGCATCAGCGCCGCGAAGTTCTCGTCGGACATCTGCGAGAACAGATGCAGCTGGCGCACCGCCTGGATGCTCTCGCTCGGGCAGTTCCCGGCCCATCTCTCCTCCTCGGGAACCTGTTGGCCCGATTGATTATTGTCCGGCCCGGAGTTGATTTCTGCCATCGTAGCCTCACTAGATTGTCGTCCCGCGAAATGACAATTTTTGGTAAGCTATTTATTTCATTACGATTTATTTCGCACCATGACGTAGATCAAGTTCAGCGCGATATTTTTTCCGGAAGAGCGTGGGGACCGTCCTGCCCTGGGTCGGCCCAATCTTTCCGGAGGCCCCTGCCATGCAGACCCTAGCCCCAGCCTCTCGCGCGGACCAGACCCGCGCGCTCGGGCTGAGTACCATTGCCTTCACCGCGTGTTTCGCTGTCTGGACGATCTTTTCCATCATCGGCGTCGCCATCAAGGACGAACTCGGGTTGAACGACACCCAGTTCGGCCTGCTGGTCGCCACCCCGGTCCTGACCGGATCGCTCGTCCGCATTTTCCTGGGCGTCTGGACGGAAAGATACGGCGGACGCATCGTCTATTCGGCGCAGATGCTGCTGACCGCGCTGGCGACCTGGGCGCTGACGCTGGCCGACAGCTATCCGATGTATCTGCTTGCCGCGCTTGGCGTCGGGCTTGCCGGCGGCTCGTTCATCATCGGCGTCGCCTATGTGAGCCGCTGGTACGACATGTCGCAGCAGGGCACCGCGCTTGGCATCTTCGGCGCGGGCAACGTCGGCGCCGCGGTCACCAAGTTCCTGGCCCCCTTCGTCATGGTCGCCTTTGGCTGGCACGGCGTGGCCTATGTCTGGGCCGCCGGGCTGGCGCTGATGGGGGTGGTGTTCTTCCTGTTCGCCAAGGACGACCCGCAGCTGATCGAGCGGCGCCGGACCGGGGTGCGCGCTCCCTCGTTCGCGGAACAGTTCGCGCCCCTGAAGAACCTGCAGGTGTGGCGCTTCTCGCTCTACTACTTCTTCGTCTTCGGCGCCTTCGTGGCGCTGGCGCTGTGGATGCCGCACTATCTGATCAACGTCTACGAGGTCGATGTCCGCACCGCCGGCATGGCGGCGGCATCGTTCAGCCTGTCGGCCAGCCTGTTCCGCGCCTATGGCGGGCATCTGTCCGACAAGTTCGGCGCCCGCTCGGTCATGTACTGGACCTTCGGCTTTTCGCTGCTGTTCCTGTTCATGCTGTCCTATCCGCCGACGGCCTACACCATCCAGACCAAGGAAGGCCCCGTCGCCTTCGCGACCTCGATGAGCCTGTGGCCCTTCGTCATCATCCTGTTCGCGCTCGGGTTCTTCATGAGCCTGGGCAAGGCGGCGGTGTTCAAGCACATCCCGGTCTACTACCCCAACCACGTCGGCGCGGTCGGCGGGCTTGTCGGCATGATCGGCGGGCTTGGCGGCTTCGTGCTACCGATCGCCTTCGGCGCGCTGCTGGACCTGACCGGCATCTACACCTCGTGCTTTGCGCTGCTGTTCGTGGTCGTCGCGGTGTCGCTGGCCTGGATGCACATGTCGGTGCGCGCGATGGAGCGCAAGGCCCATGGAAGGGCGCTGGACCGCCTGCCCGCCCTGCCCGAGATGCAGGAAATCCACGACCCCGAGCGCACGGTCATGCGGCGCGTGCTGGACGACTGGCGCCCCGAGGACCCGCAGTTCTGGGCCGAAAAGGGCCGCGCCATCGCCCGGCGCAACCTGTGGATCTCGATCCCGGCGCTGCTGCTGGCGTTCGCGGTCTGGATGGTGTGGTCGATGGTGGTGGCGCGGCTGCCCGCGATCGGCTTTGCCTTCACCCCCGACCAGCTGTTCTGGCTGGCGGCGCTGCCGGCGCTGTCGGGTGCCACGCTGCGGATTTTCTACAGCTTCGTGGTGCCGATCTTCGGCGGGCGGCTGTGGACGACGCTGTCCACCGCCTCGCTGCTGCTGCCGGCGATCGGCATCGGCTATGCAGTGCAGAACCCCGACACCCCCTATTTCATCTTCCTGACCCTGGCGCTGCTGTGCGGCCTGGGCGGGGCCAACTTCGCCTCGTCGATGGCCAATATCGGCTATTTCTTCCCGCGGGCGGAAAAGGGCCATGCGCTGGCGCTGAACGCGGGGCTGGGCAACCTCGGCGTCAGCGTCATGCAGTTCCTGGTTCCGGTGGTCATCACCATGGGCGTGTTCGGCGCCATGGGCGGCGCGCCCCAGACGCTGAGCGACGGCGGCCAGCTGTGGATCCAGAACGCCGGCTTCATCTGGGTGCCCTTCATCCTGGCCGCGACGGTCGCCGCCTGGCTGGGGATGAACGACGTGGCCGACGCCAAGGCCAGCTTTGCGCAGCAGTCGGTGATCTTCAGCCGCGCGCATAACTGGGTGATGTGCGTGCTCTACATCGGGACCTTCGGCAGCTTCATCGGCTATTCGGCCGGCTTCCCGCTGCTGTCCAGGATCGCCTTCCCCGAGGTGAACGCGCTGCAATACGTGTTCCTGGGGCCGCTGGTGGGCGCGCTGTCGCGCGCCGGCACCGGCTGGGTCAGCGACCGCTTCGGCGGCGGGCGGGTCACCTTCTGGGTGTTCGTCGGCATGATCGTCTCGGTGCTGGCGGTGATCCTGGCGCTGCAGGCGGGCAGCTTCGCGGCCTTCTTCATGGGCTTCATGGCGCTGTTCTTCTTTACCGGGGTCGGCAATGCCTCGACCTTCCAGATGATCCCGGTGATCATGGGCCGCGAGGTCCCGCGCCTGATGCCGCAGCTGACCGCCCCCGAGCGCGCCCGGCAGATCGCCATGGAATCGGCGGGGATCACCGCCTTTTCCAGCGCCATCGGCGCCTATGGCGGCTTCTTCATCCCCAAGGCCTATGGCTCGTCCATCGCCATGACCGGCAGCCCGATCGGTGCGCTGTGGCTGTTCCTGGGCTTCTACGTGATCTGCCTGGGCATCACCTGGCTCGCCTATACGCGGCGGGGCGGGCTTCTTCATGACATCGAGCGTGGCCGCGCGATCCCCGGCGCCCTCGCCCAGCCTGCACAATAAGGAAAGGACAGCCAGATGAGCCATCTGCTGAACAGACTGAACTTCCTCCAGTCCAAGAACGTCGAGACCTTCTCGGACGGCCACGGCCAGGTGACGCGCGAAAGCCGCGACTGGGAGGACACCTACCGGAACCGCTGGCGCCACGACAAGATCGTGCGCTCGACCCACGGGGTGAACTGCACCGGGTCGTGCAGCTGGAAGATCTACGTCAAGTCGGGGATCGTGACCTGGGAAACCCAGCAGACCGACTATCCCCGCACCCGCCCCGACCTGCCCAACCACGAGCCGCGCGGCTGCGCGCGCGGCGCGTCCTACAGCTGGTATCTCTACAGCGCGAACCGGGTGAAGAACCCGCTGGTGCGCGGGCGGCTGATGAAGGTCTGGCGCGAGATGCGCCAGACCATGACCCCGATCCAGGCCTGGACCCGGATCCAGTCCGACCCGATCCTGCGGCAATCCTATGTCGAGACCCGCGGCAGGGGCGGCTTCGTGCGCGCCAGCTGGGACGAGGCGACCGAGATCGTGGCGGCGGCGAACGCCTATACCGCCCGCACCTACGGCCCCGACCGGGTGTTCGGCTTTTCGCCGATCCCGGCGATGTCGATGATCAGCTATGCCGCCGGCTCGCGCTATCTGTCGCTGATGGGCGGGGTCTGCATGTCGTTCTATGACTGGTATTGCGACCTGCCGCCAGCCTCACCCATGACCTGGGGCGAGCAGACCGACGTGCCGGAAAGCGCCGACTGGTATAATGCGGGCTATCTGCTGCTGTGGGGCTCGAACGTGCCGCAGACGCGCACGCCGGACGCGCATTTCTATACCGAGGTCCGCTACAAGGGCACCAAGTCGGCGGTGATCTGCCCCGACTATTCGGAAGCCGCCAAGTTCGGCGACGTGTGGCTGAACGCCAAGCAGGGCACCGATGCAGCGCTGGCGATGGCCTTCGGCCACGTCATCCTGCGCGAGTTCCACCTGGACCGGCAGGCGGAGTATTTCGAGGAATACTGCCGCAAGTATTCCGATTTCCCGATGCTGGTCAGGCTGGACGAGCAGGACGGCCGGCTGGTGCCCGGCCGCTTCCTGCGCGCCGACGACCTGGACGGCAAGCTGGGGGAAAGCAACAACCCCGAATGGAAGACCGTCGCCATCGACGAACGCTCGGGCGGGCTGGTGGCGCCGAACGGCTCGATCGGCTACCGCTGGGGCGAGGCGGGGGAATGGAACCTCGAGGAAAAGGCGGCAGGCGCCGAGACCTCGCTGCGGATGTCGCTGGTCCTCGACGGCGACCATGACGAGATCGCAGGCGTCGATTTCCCCTATTTCGGCGGCGACGCGGTGGGCCAGTTCGCCACCGACGCCGACCACCCCGACGTGCTGACCCGCAACATCCCGGTCAGGACGATCCGCACCCCTTCGGGCGAGGTCAAGGTGGCGACGGTGTTCGACCTGTTCTGCGCCAACTACGGGCTTGACCGGGGCCTGGGCGGGCGCTGGGTCACGTCAAGCTATGACGACGACATGCCCGGCACCCCCGCCTGGGCCGAGCGCATCACCGGGGTGGCCCGCGACAAGATCATCCATGTCGCGCGCGAATTTGCCTCGAACGCCGAAAAGACCCGCGGCAAGTCCATGATCATCATCGGCGCGGCGATGAACCACTGGTTCCACATGGACATGAACTATCGCGGCGTCATCAACATGCTGGTGATGTGCGGCTGCGTCGGCCAGTCGGGCGGTGGCTGGGCGCATTACGTGGGGCAGGAAAAGCTGCGCCCGCAGACCGGCTGGCAGCCGCTGGCCTTTGCGCTGGACTGGAACCGCCCGCCGCGGCACATGAACGCGACCAGCGCCTGGTATGCCCATACCGACCAGTGGCGCTACGAGACGCTGACCGCGGACGACATCCTGTCGCCCACCGCGCCCGCCGGCGACTGGGACATCAGCCTGATCGACTATAACATCCGGGCCGAGCGGATGGGCTGGCTGCCCTCGGCCCCGCAGCTCAAGACCAACCCGCTTGAGGTGGCCCGCGCCGCCAAGGCATCCGGCAAAGAGATCGCGGCCTATGTGGCCGAGGAACTCAAGTCCGGGCGGCTGGAACTGTCCTGCGAGGATCCCGACGATCCCGCCAACTGGCCACGCAACCTGTTCGTCTGGCGCTCGAACCTGCTTGGCTCGTCCGGCAAGGGGCATGAATATTTCCTCAAGCACCTGCTGGGCACCGACCACGGCGTGCTGGGCCGTGACTTGGGCGAGGAGGGGGGCCAGCTGCCGAAAGAGGCCCGCTGGCACCAGGACGGCCCCCGCGGCAAGCTGGACCTGCTGGTGACCATCGACTTTCGCATGTCCACCACCTGCGTCTATTCCGACATCGTGCTGCCCACGGCCAGCTGGTATGAAAAGGACGACCTGAACACCTCGGACATGCACCCGTTCATCCACCCGTTGCAGGCGGCGGTGGACCCGGCTTACGAATCGAAATCCGACTGGGAAATCTTCAAGGCGATCGCCAGGAAGTTCAGCGAGGTCGCGCCGGAAATCCTGGGGGTCGAGACCGACATCGTGGCGCTGCCCACGCTGCACGACACCCCGGGCGAACTGGCGCAGGATCAGGTCAGGGACTGGAAAAAGGGCGAATGCGACCTGATCCCCGGCAAGACCGCGCCGGCTTTCATCGCCGTCGAGCGCGACTTTGCCGCGGTTTATGAACGCTTTACCTCGCTTGGGCCGCTGCTGGACAAGCTGGGCAACGGCGGCAAGGGCATCTCGTGGGACACCCAGACCGAGATCGACAATCTCAAGGATCTGAACGGCGTCAAGGCGGACGGCCCCGCCAAGGGGCGGCCCATCATCGACACCGCCATCGACGCGGCCGAGGTGATCCTGATGCTGGCCCCGGAAACCAACGGCGAGGTGGCCGTCAAGGCCTGGGAGGCGCTGGAGAAGGCCACCGGCCGCCACCACGCCCACCTGGCCGAGGGCGAGCATCACAACAAGATCCGCTTCCGCGACATCGCCGCGCAGCCGCGCAAGATCATCTCGTCGCCGACCTGGTCGGGCATCGAAAGCGAGAAGGTCAGCTACAACGCCGGCTACACCAACGTCCACGAGCTGATCCCGTGGCGCACGCTGACGGGACGCCAGCAGCTCTATCAGGACCACCTGTGGATGCGGGCCTTTGGCGAGGGGTTCATGTCCTATCGCCCGCCGGTGGACCTCAAGACCGTCACCGCCGAGATCAACCACGAGGCGCGCGACGGCGAACCGCATGTGGTGTTGAACTTCATCACCCCCCACCAGAAATGGGGCATCCACTCGACCTATTCCGACAACCTGCTGATGCTGACGCTGAACCGCGGCGGCCCGGTGATCTGGATCTCGGAAAACGACGCCAGGACCGCCGGCATCGTCGATAACGACTGGGTGGAGCTTTACAACGTCAACGGCGCCCTGACCGCGCGGGCGGTGGTCAGCCAGCGCATGAAGGACGGCACCACCTTCATGTATCACGCGCAGGAAAAGATCGTGAACACGCCCGGTTCCGAAAAGACCGGCAAGCGCGGCGGCATCCACAACTCGGTCACCCGCACGGTGCTGAAACCCACCCACATGATCGGCGGCTACGCCCAGCAGTCCTACGGCTTCAACTACTACGGAACCGTGGGCGCGAACCGGGACGAGTTCGTGATCGTCAGGAAGATGAAGAAGGTCGACTGGCTCGACCAGCCAGCTACCCGGAAGGAGGCAGCGGAATGAGAATTCGTGCGCAAATCGGCATGGTGCTGAACCTCGACAAATGCATCGGGTGCCACACCTGCTCGGTCACCTGCAAGAACGTCTGGACCTCGCGCGAGGGGGTCGAATACGCCTGGTTCAACAACGTCGAGACCAAGCCCGGCACCGGCTATCCGACCGACTGGGAAAACCAGAACCGCTGGAACGGCGGCTGGGAACGGACCGGATCGGGCAAGCTGCGGCCGAAGCAGGGCAGCAAGTGGCGGATCCTGGCGAACATGTTCGCCAACCCCGACCTGCCCGAGATCGACGACTATTATGAGCCCTTCGACTTCGACCACGATCACCTGAAATCCGCCCCCGAGATGCAGGCGTTCCCCACCGCGCGCCCCTATTCCAAGATCACCGGCGAGCGGATCGAAAAGATCGAGAAGGGCCCGAACTGGGAGGAGATCCTGGGCGGCGAATTCGCGAAACGCAGCGAGGACTACAACTTCGAGGGGGTGCAGAAGCAGATCTACGGGGAATACGAGAACACCTTCATGATGTATCTCCCCCGTTTGTGCGAACACTGCCTCAACCCGGCCTGCGCGGCGTCCTGCCCCAGTGGCGCGATCTACAAGCGCGAAGAGGACGGCATCGTCCTGATCGACCAGGAAAAATGCCGGGGCTGGCGGATGTGCGTCTCGGGCTGTCCCTACAAGAAGGTCTATTACAACTGGTCGACCGGCAAATCCGAGAAATGCACGCTGTGCTATCCGCGGATCGAAAGCGGCAACCCGACGGTCTGTTCGGAAACCTGCGTCGGGCGCATCCGCTATCTGGGGGTGATGCTCTATGACGCCGACAAGATCGAACAGGCCGCCAGCGTCGAACGGACCACCGACCTCTACGACGCCCAGCTGGACGTGTTCCTGGACCCCCATGATCCGGTGGTGATCGAGACCGCGCGCGCCGACGGCATCCCCGACGACTGGATCAAGGCCGCGCAGGAAAGCCCGATCTGGAAGATGGCGATGGAGTGGAAGGTCGCCTTCCCGCTGCACCCCGAATACCGGACGCTGCCGATGGTGTGGTATATCCCGCCGCTGTCGCCGATCCAGAACGCGGCCGCGGCCGGCAAGATCGGCGTCGACGGCGAGATGCCCGACGTGAGCAGCCTGCGCATTCCGTTGAAATACCTGGCCAACATGCTGACCGCGGGCGACGAGGCGCCGGTGGCCCATGCGCTGGAACGGATGCTGGCGATGCGCGCCTATATGCGCGCCAAGACCGTGGACGGCGTCAACGACGAGGGCATCGCCGCCCGCGTCGGCCTGTCGGGACGGGTGATCGAGGACATGTACAAGATCATGGCGCTGGCCGATTACGAGGACCGCTTCGTCATCCCGACCACGCATCGCGAACAGGTCGAAGTCGCCTATGACCTCAAGGGCGGCTGCGGCTTCACCGACAGCAACGGCTGTTCCACCGGCACCTCGAAAGCCTCGCTTTTCGGCGGCGCCAAACGCCCGCTCAACATGCCGGAGGCGATGTCGTGATGGACCGCACCCTCAAGGCCCTGTCGCTGATCCTCAGCTATCCCACCCGCGAGCTGCAAGCGGCCATGCCCGAAATCGCGGGCGTCCTGGCCGCCGATTCGCGGCTGACCGCCGCGGCCCGGCGCGCGCTGCGCCCGCTGCTGGACGGGCTGCGCGACGGCGACATCTACGATCTGGAAGAGCGTTACGTCGCGCTGTTCGACCGTTCGCGCACGCTCTCGCTCAACCTGTTCGAGCATGTCCACGGCGAAAGCCGCGACCGGGGCGGCGCGATGGTCAGCCTGGTCGAGATGTACCGCGATGCCGGGTTCGACCCGGTGACCACGGAACTGCCCGACCACCTGCCGGTGCTGCTGGAGTTCCTGGCCACCCGCCCGGCGCCCGAGGCGCGCGAGACGCTGGCGGATGCGGCGCATATCTTCGCCGCCCTGCAGGAACGGCTGAACCGGCGCGAGTCGGATTACGCTGCCGCCTTTGCCGCATTGGCGCAGCTGGCGGGCGCGGTCGATCAGGCGGCGCTGTCCGAGATGCTGGCCGCCCCCGACGACGATCCGACCGATCTTCAGGCACTGGATGCGGTCTGGCAGGAAAGCGAGGTGCTTTTCGGCCCCGACCCGAATGCCGGCTGCCCGGTAACGCGCGACCTGCTGGCGCGCATGGACAATCCCATCAGGCCCGGCCCCGCCGCGGCGGCCGAATGACGGAGGCTCTCAGATGAACAACTTCCTCTTCGGGATCTATCCCTATATCGCGCTGGGGGTCGGCATCATGGGCTCGATCGCCCGCTACGACCGCGACCCCTTCACCTGGAAAAGCTCGTCCTCGCAGCTTCTGCGGCGCCGGCAGCTGATCCTTGGCTCGATCCTGTTCCATGTGGGCGTGCTGGTGATCTTCGTGGGCCATTTCGTCGGGCTGCTGACCCCGATCTGGGTGTTCGATACCCTGGGCATCAGCCACTCGGCCAAGCAGATCCTGGCGGTGGCCGCCGGCGGCATCGCCGGGGTGATGGCGCTGGCGGGCGCGCTGATGCTGTTCCAGCGCCGCTGGACCGACCCGCGCATCCGCGGCACCTCGAGCTTCTGGGACACGGCCATCCTGGCGATGCTGATCGCGCAGCTGGTGCTGGGGCTGCTGACGGTGCTGGTGTCGCTGGGCCATCTGGACGGGCACGAGATGACCAAATTCATGGCCTGGGCGCAGGGCATCTTCACCTTCGACTCGGGCGCGGCCGGCTACATCGCCAATGCGCATTGGCTGTTCAAGGCGCATATCGTGCTGGGGCTGACCATCATCCTGGTGTTCCCCTTCACCCGGCTGGTGCACCTGATCTCGGGGATCGCGGCGCCGTTCCGCTATCTTCTGGGGCGCAGCGGCTACCAGATCGTGCGCTCGCGCCGGCGGCAGCCGCTGGCGCCCGCGCCGCAGGTCGTGGCGGCGGCGCGCGAACGGGTCACCGCCCGGGCAAAGCCGGCGGCGGCCCAGCAAAGCCCGGCGGAGTAGCGCCGATGAACGCCGCGCTGTTCCCCGATCTGATCGTCAACGGCGAGCTGGTGCCCCATGCGCTGATCGCCGCCGAGGCCCAGAACCACCACGCCCCCCGCGGCAAGCCCGGCATCGCCTGGCGCAAGGCGGCGAACGCCATCGCCATCCGCACGCTGCTTCTGCAAGAGGCGCGGCGGCGCGGGGTGGAAGCCCGGCCGGCCGAGCTTGGCCCGGGACGCTTCGAGACCGAGGAGGAGGCCCTGATCCGGGGCCTTCTCGACACCGCCGTCGCGGTCGAGCCCCCCGCCGAGGCCGAGATCCACGCCGAATGGGCGCGCGACCCGTCCCGGTTCCGCAGCCCGCCGCTGTGGGAGGTGTCGCATATCCTGATCGCCTGCGACCCGCGCAAGGCCGAGGCCGCCCGGGCGGCACGCGAGCAGGCCGCCGATCTGGCGGCCCGCGCCGCCGCCGATCCGCACAGCTTTGCCCGGCTGGCCGCCGCGCACAGCGATTGCGGCTCGAAGTCGTCGGGGGGCGCGCTTGGCCAGATCCGGCCCGGCGATACCGTGCCCGAGTTCGAAGCCGCGCTGCGCGGTCTGGGCGAAGGCATGGTGACCCCCGAACCCGTGCCAACCCGGCACGGCTGGCATGTCATCCGCCTGGATGCCGTGGCGGAAGGCACCCCGCTTCCCTATGCCGCCGCCCGCCCAAGGATCGCCGAGGCACTGGAAAAGGCGGCGTGGTCGCGCGCCGCAAAGGCGCTGGTGCGGCAGCTGGCGGCAGTGGCCGAGATCTCGGGCGCCGACCTCGAGCCCGTCTAGGGCCTGGCGGACGGCTGCCCGCCCGATGCCTCCCCTTGGCGCGCGGCGGACGGATGCCGCCTGATGCCACCCCTTGGCGCGCGGCACCCCTCCCCGCGCGGCCATCCCCAAGGATACGAGATGCTGAACGATCTTCTGGCCCGGAACCGCGCCTGGTCGCAGGCGCGGCAATCCGAAGACCCCGATCACTTCGCCCGGCTCGCGGCCCTGCAGGCGCCGGATTACTTCTGGATCGGCTGCTCGGACAGCCGGGTGCCGGCGAATGTGGTCGCAGGGCTGCATCCGGGCGAGGTCTTCGTCCATCGCAACGTCGCCAATATCGTGCATTCGTCGGACATGAACCTGCTCGCCTCGCTCGAGTTCGCGGTCGAGGCGCTGAAGGTGCGCGAGATCATCGTCTGCGGCCATCACGGCTGCGGCGGGGTCAAGGCCGCGACCGAGGAGATTCCGCACGGCCTGACCGAGCACTGGATCGAGCCGATCCGCCGCCTTGCCCGCAGCTATGCCGTCGATCTCGCGCGCGAGCCGGGACCCGAGGCTCGGCTGGACCGCCTAGCCGAGTTGAACGTCGCCGAAGGCGTCCGCCGGGTCTGCGAGACGCCGATCCTGCAACGCGCCTGGCGCCGCGGCGCCCCGATCCGCGTGCATGGGCTGATCTACGGCCTGAAGGACGGCCGTCTGCGCAACCTCGATTGCAGCATGGGTCCGGGGCATTTCCAGTGCGACAAGGCGAGCTGACCCGGCTGCGCAGGCCCGCTACCGCTTTGCCTCTGCCGCCGCGCGCATCTGGCTGAGGGTCTGGCGCGGGGTCAGCGCCTCGGGCGAGATGTCCAGATCCAGCACCGCCCCGCTGTCCGAGGCCAGCGCGCGGGCAAAGGCGGCGGGAAAATCCTCGGTCCGGGCCACCCGTTCGGCGTGATAGCCATAGGCGCGGGCAAGCTGCACGAAATCGGGGTTCTCCATCGTCGTGCCCGAGACGCGGCCCGGATAGTTGCGTTCCTGATGGGCGCGGATGGTGCCGTAGATGCCGTTGTTCAGCAGCAGCACGATCGGCTGCGCCCCGGCCTGCATGGCGGTGCCAAGCTCCTGGCAGTTCATCTGGAAATCGCCGTCGCCGGCGAAACAGACCACGGTGCGGCCGGGGAACGCCACCCTGGCGGCGATGGCGGCGGGCAGGCCATAGCCCATCGCCCCCGACTGCGGCGCCAGCAGTCGCGCCTGCGGGCCGAACTGGTAGAACTTGTTCGGCCAGACGGTGAAATTGCCCGCGCCATTGGTCAGGATCGCGTCTTCGGGCAGCAGCTCGCGCAGATGCGCCATGACCTGCGCCATGTCGACGGGCGAGGGTTGCGGCGGCGCGCTCAGGCTGTCCTCGAACCCCTGCCGGGCGCGGGCGCGCCAGTCGGCCCAGTTGCCGCGGACCGGGGCCAGGGCGGCGGCGAACTCGTTCGGTCCGGCGTGGATCCCGAGGGTCGGCTGATAGACCTTGCCGATTTCACGGTCCGAGCCGTGGACATGGATCAGCCGTTGCGCCGGCACCGGCACGTCAAGCAGCGTATAGCCGTCGGTGGTCATCTCGCCGAAGCGCAGGTTCACCGCCAGGATCACGTCGGCCTCGGTCACCAGCGCGCGGACATGGGCGGGCATCCCCACCCCGGCCTCGCCCGCGTAGCAGGGCGAGAAATTGTCGAAGCTGTCCTGATAGCGGAAGGCCGCCACCACGGGGATGTCGCTGGCCTCGACGAAATCCTGCAGCGCGCGGCGGCCGGCGTCGGTCCAGTTGCAGCCGCCGACCATCAAGAGCGGCCGCGCGGCGTTTGCCAGCAGCGCCTGCGCCTCGGCCATCGCCGCGGCCGCGGGGGCGGGTTCGACGATGCGCGGGGGCGCAGTCAGCGGCGCGGTGGCGGTCGTCTCGGCCAGCATGTCCTCGGGCAGGGCGATCACCACCGGGCCGGGGCGGCCGGTGGTGGCGGTGACCCAGGCGCGGGCGAGGATTTCGGGGATACGCTCGACCGAGTCGATCTCGACCGCCCATTTCGCCATGGTGCCATAGACGGCGCGATAGTCGAGTTCCTGGAACGCCTCGCGCCCCTTCATGTCGGTGCCGACCTGCCCCACGAACAGCAGCATCGGCGCGGAATCCTGCATTGCCGTATGCACCCCGATCGAGGCATTGGTGGCGCCCGGGCCGCGGGTGACGAAGCACAGCCCCGGCTGCCCGGCCAGCTTGCCCCAGGCCGCGGCCATGAAGGCGGCGCCGCCCTCGTTCCGGCACAGCACGAAATCCAGCCGCCCGCGTGTATCGTGCAGCGCGTCGAGCACCGCCAGATAGCTTTCGCCCGGCACCCCGAACCCTACCCGCGCGCCCAGCGCCATCAGGCTTTCGACCAGAAGCCGCCCACCGTTCATCATTCCCGCGCCCCCCATACAGATGGAAACGATCCTGACCCCGATACGATCCCGGGGAAACCAACTTCAACGGGCGACCGGCAAGTTTTCCTTGGCGGTCAGCCCTCGACCAGCACCCCGGGGTTGAGGACGCCGTCCGGGTCCAGCGCCTGTTTCAGCGCCCGCATCAGCCGGCGTTCCTCGGGCGGGCGCAGCGCGTCGGCCAGCGCGATCTTGGTCCGGCCCAGCCCGTGCTCGGCGGCGAAGCTGCCGCCCATCGCGGTCGCCAGCCGCGCCAGTTCCAGCCCCAGCGCGGCATCAGTGCCGGCGAAACCGCCCGCGCCCTCGGGCGGGCTGAGGTTATAGTGGATGTTGCCGTCGCCGAGATGGCCGAAGGGGTTGATCCGCACCCCGGGCAGCAGCCCCTGACAGAGCGGCGCCGCCCGGGCCACGAACTCGGCGATCCGTCCCGGCGGCACCGCGATGTCGTGCTTGAGCTGCGGGCCGTCCAGCCGCTGCCCCTCGGGCTGTTCCTCGCGCAGCCGCCAGAAACCCGCGCGCTGCGCCTCGGACGCGGCCAGCGCGCCGTCCAGCACCAGCCCCTGCCCCATCCCCCATTCCAGAACGCCCGCCAGAATGTCGTCGAGCGGCACCAGATCCGAGCCGCTGGCGACCTCGACCAGCACATAGGCGCCGCCCCGCGTGGCCAGCGGATAGGAAAGGCCCGGCAGATGTTTCAGCGCCAGTCCCAGCCCGAGGTCGGAGAAGAACTCGAGCCCGGTCAGGAACTCGCCCGCCTCGGCCCGCAGCCGGGTGCCCAAGGCGACCGCCGCCGCCAGGTCGGGCAGCGCCAGAAAGGCCGTCGCCCGCTGCCGGGGCGCGGGAAACAGCCCCAGCACCGCGCGGGTGACGATGCCCAGCGTGCCCTCGGCCCCCGCGAACAGCCGGCGCAGCTGATAGCCGGCATTGTCCTTTTGCACCGCGCGCAGCCCGTTCCAGATGCTGCCGTCGGGCAGCACCACCTCAACCCCCAGCAGCAGGTCGCCCATCATCCCGAAGCGAAAGGCGTGGCTGCCGCCGGCGTTGGTGCCGATCAGCCCGCCGATCTGGGCTGAGCCCTCGGCGCCCAGATGCAGCGGGAACATCAGCCCGGTGCCGTCCAGCGCCTGATGCAGCGCCGCCAGCACCACCCCGGCCCCGACCTCGATCGAACCGCTGGCCGGGTCGGGCGGGCCGATCCCGGCCATGCGCGCCAGCGACAGGATCACCGCGCCCGGCCGCGCCGCGACCGCCGCGGCGCAAAGCCCGGTGTTGCCGCCCTGCGGCACCACCGCCACCCCGGCGGCGCGGCAGGCCCGCACCACCGCCGTCACCTCGGCCGTGGAACCGGGGCGCGCCACGCCCAGCGGCGGCACGCCGTGGCGGTCCAGCCAGTCGCGCTGCCAGGGCGCGGCGTCCTCGCCGGCGATCCAGCCGCGCGGGCCAAGCATCTCGGCAAACTGCCGCGCCAGATCGGCGGGATCGGGCATCCGAGTCATCGCCTAATGACCCAGCACCTGCGACAGGAACTGTTTCGTGCGGTCACTTGATGGCGACTGGAAGAAGGTCTCGGGATCGGCCTCCTCGACGATCTCGCCCGCGTCCATGAAGATCACCCGGTCGGCGACGCGGCGGGCAAAGCCCATCTCGTGGGTGACGCAGATCATCGTCCGCCCCTCGGACGCTAGATGCACCATCACGTCCAGCACCTCGGAAATCATCTCGGGGTCCAGCGCCGAGGTGGGCTCGTCGAACAGCAGGATCTCCGGCTCCATGCACAGCGAGCGGGCGATGGCGACACGCTGCTGCTGGCCGCCGGACAGCTGGCCGGGGTATTTCAGCGCCTGTTCCGGGATGCGGACCTTTTCCAGATAGCGCATCGCCGCCGCCTCGGCCTGCGCACGCGGGGTCTTGCGCACCAGCATCGGCGCCAGCACGCAGTTTTCCAGCACGGTCATATGCGGGAACAGGTTGAAATGCTGGAACACCATCCCGACCTCGCGCCGGATCCCGTCGATGCTGGCCACGTCGTCGTTCAGTTCCGTCCCCAGCACGGTGATCTGGCCCGAGTTATGTTCCTCCAGCCGGTTGATACAGCGGATCATCGTGGATTTTCCCGACCCGGACGGCCCGCAGACCACCACTTTTTCGCCGCGGTGGACGGTCAGGTGGATGTTCTTCAGCGCGTGGAAATGCCCATAGAACTTGTTCATCCCGTTGATCTGGACCGCGGGAACATTCGTCGGATGCGTATCTGCCATTCCTGTGATCCTTATCGAGAGCTGATCGCCATGCGCCGTTCCAGATAGGCGCCATAGCGGGACAGGCTGTATGTAAAGACGAAATAGATTAGGGCGATGAAGGCGTAGACCTCGCGATAGGCAAAGGTCCATTCGCCGGTGCCATAGGCGGCGTTCCCCGAGGCGAGGATTTCAAAGAACCCGACCACGATCACCAGCGAGGTTTCCTTGAACCCGATCACGAACTGGTTGATCGTCGCCGGCAGCGCGTTGCGCATCGCCTGCGGCAGCAGGATCTTGCCCACGCGGTGCCAGTAACCGATCCCCAGCGCCATCGCGGCCTCTTCCTGGCCGCGGGGCACGCCCTGCAGGCCCCCGCGGATGATTTCGGCCTGATAGGCGGCAAAGAACAGCCCTGCGCCGAACACCACCCGGTAAAGCTTGCCGGTCTGCAGCCAGCCCGGCAGCATGAACGGCACCACCACCGCAAAGGCGAACAGGATCGCCAGCAGCGGCAGCGACCGCACCGCGTCGATCAGCAGCCCCGTCCCGCGCGAGATCACCGGCAGATTGGACCGGCGCAGCAGCGCCAGCACGATCGACAGCGGAAACCCGATCAGGCAGGTGGCGACAAAGATGAACAGAGTCAGCGCCAGCCCGCCCCATTGCTCCTCGCCCACATAGCGCAGGCCCAGAACACCGCCTTTCATCAGGATGTAATAGATCGCGGTGCCGACGATCCAGACCGCCGCCAGCCGCCACGGCCGCCAGAAGGACGGGATGCAGCTCAGCACGATCATCGCCACCACGGCGACGCAGGCCAGCGCCGACCGCCATTGCTCGGCGTATGGGTAAAGCCCGAAGAAGATGATCCGCCAGCGATTGGCGATCACCGACCAGCACGCACCCCCCGCGGCACGGCAATCGGCAGCGCTGCCATCCGCGCCGAACACCGCCGACAGGAACGCCCAGTTCAGCAGCTTCCACAGGATCAGCGCCAGCAGCCCCGCCGAAACCACCGAGACGAGCCCCTGCAACGGGGTCGGGAAATAGCGCTTGCGCAGCATCTGGACCCGACCGGGGGGCGCCACCGCGGCAGAGTTGGCAAGAGTGTTCATCCATCAGCTCCGCAGTTGGTTGCCCTTGAGCGCGATGGCCCGATTGATCCGGTTGAAGATCGCCGCAATGCTGAGATTGATCGCCAGAAAGCCCGCCATCAGGATCCCGATCGCCTCCAGCGTCTGGCCCGACTGGTTGATGGTGACCGCAACGATCATGAAGAAATCGGTAAAGCCGACGGCGATGCCCAGCGTCGTGGCCTTGATCAGCCAGATATACTGGTTGGCCAGGATCGGCAGCATCGCGCGCAGCGCCAGCGGCAGGCGGATGCGGCTGAAGGTCTGCCACGGCGACAGGCCCAGCGAATGCGCGGCCTCGGTCTGGCCCTTGCCCACCGCCTTGAAGCCGCCGCGGACGATCTCGCCGATATAGGCGCCGCCGTAGATGCCGATGGCGACCAGCAGCGCCGAGAATTCGGGCGAGACGCGCAGCCCGCCGCGCAGGTTCAGCCCCTGCAACAGCGGCGCGTCGATCAGCGGGCTGCCCGGCGTGCGCCCCAGCAGCAAGATCGCCGCCGCCAGCAGCAGCCCGCCCGCCAGCACCCTCCAGACCAGCGCGCCGCGCTGCTCGGGCGGGGTCGCCAGCCGGCGGGTGGTGCGCAGCCACAGGGGCAGCGCCAATGCCGCAAGGGCCGCCACGGCCGCGGCGAACACATGCCAGCCGCCGACATTCAGCGCCGGCATGTAGACGCCGCGGTTCGACAGTACCAGCGGGCCAAAGTCGATGGCGTTGCGCGGCGAAGGCAGGTTCGTCACCAGCGCATACCAGAAGAACACCTGCAGGATCAGCGGGATGTTGCGGAAGAAATCGACATAGAGCCGCCCCAGCAGCTGCAGCAGCTCGTTCGACGAGGTGCGCGCGATCCCGACCAGCCCGCCGATCAGGGTCGCCAGCACCAGCCCCAGCGTGCCCAGGAACAGCGTGTTCACGATGCCGATCACGAAGAACCACCAGTAGGGATCGTTCGGCGAGGCCGGCAGCAGCGAGAAATTGACATCCCAGCCGGTGGATTTCTGCAGGAAGCCAAAGCCGGACACGACATTCTGCGACGACAGCGCCTGCTGGGCGTTGCGCCAGCCGCCGACGACGACGACCAGCACCACCGCCACGAACAGCGCCTGCAACAGGATGTTGCGGACCTTCTGGTGTCGCAGGATTCGGATCATGGGCCCGACCTTTCCCCGGAAAACATGGGCGCCCCGCCGCGACCGGCGGGCGGGGCGCAGCCGATCAGTCGATCAGATAGGGGTAGAGCACGCCCCCGTCCTTCCACAGCGCGGTCATTTCCCGGTCCATCTTGTAGGGCGAGCCCTGGCCCAGGTTGCGGTCGAAGATCTCCGCGTAATTGCCCATCTGCTTGATGACGTTATAGGCCCAGTCGTCGGTCAGCCCCAGCGGCGTGCCCATGCCGGGGTTCACGCCCAGGAACTTGGCGACCTCGGGGCTGGGCGGGTCCGCCTTGATCTCGTCGACGTTCTCCGAGGTGATCCCCTCCTGCTCGGCGAACCACAGCGCCGACAGGGTCCAGTTGGCGATATCGACCCAGTTGTCGTCGCCCGGGCGCATCACGATCACCTCGGGCTCAAGCGCCAGCACGTCGGGCAGGATGTCGTGTTCGTCGACATTGCCCTTGGCGGCGCGGGCAATCGCCAGCACCGGGCCCCATTGCGTGTAGAGATCGCAGCGCCCCGAGAAATAGGCCTGTTCCAGTTCCTCGGTCTTTTCGATCAGCACCGGCTCGAGCTTCACCCCCAGCTTTTCCGAGTAGGAGGCGATCTGCTGCTGCTGCGTGGTGCCGGCGGGGATGCAGATGGTGCCGCCGTCGGCGTCGGCCAGCGAGGTCAGCCCCAGCGACTTGTGCGCCATGATCTTGGTGGTGCCGAGGTAATAGGACAGCGAGAATTGCAGCCCCAGCTCGGCATCGCGGCTGAGCGTCGCGCCCGAGGCCTTGACCACCAGATCGACCTCGCCCGATTGCAGGGCGGGCCAGCGCTGCGCCCAGCTGATCGGGATGATCGTGGCCTTGGCCGGATCGCCCAGCACCGCGGTGGCGACCGCCCGGCACAGGTCGATATCGAGCCCCGTCCAGGCACCCTTGTCGTCCACCTCGGCAAAGCCGAGATACGAGCCGTCATGGCCGGTGCACAGCAGCGTGCCGCGGTCCTTGACCGTTTTCAGCGTCGGCCCGCCCTGCTGCGCATTGGCCGCACCGGCGGCGATCAGCGCGATGGCTGCCGCACCAAGACCATATCTGACGTGTTTCATCTGGTTCTCCTCCCATTGTTTTTCGGTGTTCAGATGTTGTTGCGGGGCCGCCTCCACCCGCGGCCCGCGTGTCGGGGTCAGCGCCCCGAGACCACCCGCAGGTGGGATTTCGGGGCAGGCCCGCTTTTCCAGTCCTGGCCGACCAGCCAGCGATGCAGCGCCGCCACCGGCCGCAGCCGCAGATGCCCGCGCGGCACCACCAGGTAGAAGCCGGGCACGTCCTCGGGGGGCATTCCTTCCAGCGCGTCCATGCCCAGCGGCGCGACCAGGGCGCCGCTTTGCAGGTCGGCTTCGGCATCGGGGACCGAAACCAGCCCGACGCCGATCCCCTGCAGGGTCGCGCGGCGCATCGAGGCGGCGTCGTCAAAGCCGATGCTGCCGTCGCGCCCGGCGTTGTCCACGCCCAGATGGCGCAGGATGTCGTTCCAGAACCGCTTGGATTTCACCGTGTCCAGCAACGTGAAGCGGATCAGGTCCTGCGGGCTGCGGATCTGCGCGCCCAGCTCGGGGGTGCAGCAGATGATCTTGGGGTCGGTGACCAGCAGCTCGGACTGGTAGTCGCCCCAGCTGCCGTAGCCCCACTGGATCGCCATGTCGATGTCGTCGCGGGCGAAATCGGGCATGTCGACCATGGTGGTCAGCCGCAGGTCGGCGCCGGCCAGCACCTCGCGCACATTGGCCAGGCGCTGCACCAGATAGTTGGTGGCGAACCACGGGCTGGTGTTCAGCTTCACCACCTCGCGATAGGGGCCGCCGGTCACCCGCATCACCCCCTCGGCCAGCTCGCGGAACCCGGCCTCGACATGCTCGGCCAGCACCAGCGCGGATTCGGTCGGCTCGATGGCGCGGCCCTTGCGTTCGAACAGGGTGATCTGCAGGCATTCCTCCAGCAGCTTGATCTGCTGGCCCACCGCCTGCGGCGACACCAGCAGCTCCTCGGCGGCGCGGCGCAGGCTTTTGTGGCGCGCGACCGCGTGGAACGCCTTGAGCGCATTCAGCGGGGGAAGTCGCAGTTTTCCGTTCATCTTCGCGGCCTCCTTTCGCGGTCGGCCCTGGTTGGGTCAGGCGTAGATATAGCCGCCGGACACGATCACGTTTTCGCCGGTCATGTAGCTGTTGCGCGGACCGCCGGTCATCAGCACCCATTCCGCGATCTCGGCCGGCTGCGCGCCGCGGCCCAGCGGGCTGGCCTTGGCAAGTTCGTCCAGAAAGCCCAGCTGCCTTGCGCGTTCGGTCGCCATCCCGGCGGGCGCGACCGAGTTCACCAGGATCCCGTCCGGCGCGACGTGATGCGCGAAGGACCGGGTCAGGCTGACCACCGCAGCCTTGGTGGCGGCATAATGGGCATTCTGCGGATGCGCCTTGAACGCATCGACCGAGGTCAGGTTGACGATCCGGCCCCGGACCTCGGCTTTCGGCTCCTGCTCGCGCATGTGGCGCACGGCGGCGACCATCATGTGATAAGTGCCCTTGACGTTCACGGCGTTCGAGGCGTCCCATTCCTCGTCGGTAATCTCAAGGATCGGGCGGCGCGGATAGATCGCGGCGCAGTTGATCAGCGTGTCGACGCGGCCGAGCTGCCCCGCGATCTCGTCAAAGGCCGCGTGGCACTGGGGCCCGTGGCGGATGTCGGCCGCCGCCGCCGCCACCGGCAGCCCACGATCGCGGGCGGGTTGCAGCGCGGCGTCGGCCGCGTCGCGGTCCAGGTCGATGATGCCCAGGGCAGAGGCGCCAGCGTCCACCGCCATCCGGGCCAGCAGCGCGCCAAGCCCGGCGGCGCCACCGACGATCACCACGGAAAGGTCCTTCATGTTCTCACCTGCTGACTGGAGTTGCGGGCCGCGTCGGCATGATGTCGAAGCGGGTCACGTCGGCCCATTCGGGCAGTTCCACGACCGCGCGCACCATCCGGGCCACGTCCTCGGGCTGCACCGACTTCGAGGCGTACATCGCGGCCCGGGCCTCGGGGTCGAGGATATGCTGGTAAAGCGCGGTCTCGACCCGGCCGGGGACGATCTCGGTCACCCTTATGCCGTGCGGCGCCAGATCGGCGCGCAGCGCCGCGGCAAAGCCGGAAATCCCGGCCTTGGTGGCGGAATAGACCGCCATGTTCGGGAAGGCGGCGTGGCCGGCGGCCGAGCCGGTGAAGATCACATGCCCGCTGCCGCGTTCGCGCATCTGCGGGACCGCCAGCCGGGTCAGCGCCACCACCGCCGACAGGTTGACCGCGATGGCGGCGTCGATGTCGGCCAGCTCGGCGTCGGCGAAATTGGCCAGTGGAGGCATGATCCCGGCGTTGTTCACCAGCAGGTCGATGCGCAGCCCCGACAGCGCCTGCCGCACCGCGTTACGGTCGGTCACGTCCAGCACCAGCGGGGTGATGCCGTCCGCGGCCAGCGCCTGCAGCGCCGCGGCCGAGCGCCCGGCGGCGACCACCTCGTAGCCCGCCCGGGAAAGTTCCAGCGCGATGGCGCGGCCGATGCCGCTTGTTGCACCCGTAACGAAGGCTGTCTTCATGCCCCGGCGCCTCCTTAGCGCCCTCGGTCAGTTTCCGGCCATCGGCCCTGCCGCAAAACCAATTAGTCCTTGCGACAGGAAAGATTCCCTTTGCGAAACCGCCCTGCGGCCGGACGGAAAGGGATCACTGCCGCCGCCCCGGCGGAAATCCCGCGATCAGGTCGCGCGCCGCCTGCGGCGCCACCGGCTGCGGCCCCTTGGCCCCCTTTGCCGCCGCGGCGGCAAAGGCGCGCACCCGTTCCAGGCTGTTGGCCAGATGGGTGCGCATCGCCTCGCGCGCCGCGAGCGGATCGCCCGCCTCGATGGCGGCGACGATCCGGTCGTGCTCGCTGTGGATGCGGGCGTAATAGGCGTCCTTGAGTTCCGGCAGCACGATATGCCCCAGCTGGAACCGCATCACGATCAGCGGCCGCAGATAGTCCAGGAACCCCAGCATCAGCTCGTTGCGCGACCCCTTGGCGATCTGCAGGTGAAAGTCATAGTCGTAGTGGATCGGCACCGCCGCGGGATCGGCCCGCTGCGCATCGACCTGTTCCATCAAGGCGCGGATCGCGGCGGCCTCGGCATCGGTGCGGCGCTCGGCGCACAGCCCGGCGGCCTCGACCTCGACGCTCAGCCGCAGTTCCAGCAGGGCGATGGTCTCGGGCAGGGTCTGAAGCACCTCTTCCGAGATGGAAAAGCTTTGCGGCTGCGGCGCCTCGCTGACGAACACCCCCCGCCCCTGCTGCGGCACCACCAGCCCGGCCGAGCGCAGCCGGGCGATCGCCTCGCGCACGACGGTGCGGCTGACCTGGAACTCTTCGCCCAGCTCGGCCTCGGTCGGCAGCTGCGCGCCGGGCGCCCATTCGCCCGAGGTGATCCGCTCGGTCAGGCTTTCCGAAACGATGGTGGAAAGCGGCTTGCGTCTGCTCATGGTGCCCCCTTTTCGGCTGCGCCCCGCCTTATAGCGCGGCGGTGACGATCAGTTCGACCAGCATCCCCGGCTTTGCCATCCGCCCCTGCCCCGAGGACCGCGCCGGCGCGTGTTCCATCGGCATCCACGCGTCCCAGACCGCGTTCACCTGGTCAAAGTCGCGCACGTCGTCCAGCCACATCTGCACATGCAGGATGCGGGTCCGGTCGGTGCCGGCCTTGGCCAGCAGGTCGTCGATCTTGGCCAGCACCTCGCGCATCTGCTCGGCGGCGGACTGGCCCGGCTCGGCCACCTGCCCGGTCAGATAGACGGTGCCGTTGTGAACCACCCCGTGATGGATGCGGGTGTCGAAGTCGAAGCGGGTAATGTCGGTCATGGTGCTGCCTGTCTGATGGGGTTGCCGCGCAGGTAATGCGCGTAAGGGGCCTGGACGAGCCAGCCGGCATCGACCGGCAGCGTCACCCCGGTGATCGAGGCGGCGCGATCCGAACACAGGAACAGCGCTGCCTCGGCCACGTCCTCGGGGGCCACGAACTTGCGCAGCGCGGTGGTGTCCTTGATCGCCTGCGGGTCGCGCTCGCCCGCGGCGATGCGGGCCTTGAGCCCGTCCGACAGCGTATAGCCGGGGGCGACCGCGTTGACGCGGATGCCATGGGGGCCAAGCTCGGCGGCAAGGATCCCGGTCAGCGCCTGCACCGCCTGCTTGCCCGGCGTATAGGACGGCAGCGACAGCGGCGCGAAGGAGGCCAGCGAGCCGACGTTCAGGATCGCGCCGCCCCGCCCCGCCCGCTGCATCAGCCGCCCGAACACCTGACAGCCGACCAGCGTGCCGCGATAGTTGATGCGCCACATGCGTTCGTCTTCGTCCAGGTCCTGGTCCAGCACATGCTTGCCGCTTTGCAGGATGCCGGCGCAGTTGACGACCACCTGCGGGGCGCCGATGGCGGCATCTGTCTGTGCGGCCAGCGATTCCAGCGACTGCGGGTCGGCAACGTCGACGGCGATGAAGCGGGCCAGCGGCGCCCCGGTTGCGGCACATTCCCCGGCCACCGCATCCCCCCGCGCGGCATCACGCCCGGCCACGACCACCTGCGCCCCCGCCTGCGCAAAGCGCAGCGCGATGGCGCGGCCGATGCCCGAGGTGCCGCCAATGACCACGGCGCTTGCGATCTCAGCCATCGGCGCGGTCCTTGCGCTCGATGTCGAAGAACCGCGCCATCGCCTCGGTCTGGAAATCCATCATCGGGCGGCCGGGCTGGATGCGGCAGCCGATGCGCGCAGCTTCGCGAAGCAGCGGGGTTTCCGCCGGCTCCATGATGATGTCGACGACGGTCATGTCCGGGGTCAGCGCCGCGGTGTCCATCGGCAGCGGGTCGGTGGGCTTCAGCCCCATGGGGGTGGCGTTGATCGCCATGTCCATCCCCGAGGGATCGGCCGCCCCGACCGCGATCCGGCACGCGGGATAGGCGGCGGCGACCAGATCGGCCAGCGCCTGCGCCCGGTCGCGGTCCACGTCCGCCAGCCTGATTTCCGCGGCCCCCGCTTCGGCCAGGCAATAGGCGAGCGAGGCGCCCGCGCCCCCCGCCCCCACCTGCAGGATGCGCTTGCCCCGCACCTGATGCCCGCCGGCCGCCAGCCCGTCCATGAAGCCGACGCCGTCGAAATTATCGGCGTACCATGTCCCATCCGCCTGCCTGCGCACCGAATTGGCGCTGCGCACGCGGGCGGCGCGGTCATGGGCGGCGGCGCATTTCTCGAACACCCGGGTCTTGTAGGGGACCGAGATGATGACCCCGCGCACGTTTTCCGCCGCCGTCAGCCCATCCCAGAACAGGTTGAAATCCTCGGGGCGGCAGCTCAGCGGGACCATGAGGCTGTCGAGCCCCTTTTCCTCGAAGATCTGGTTGAAGATGCCGGGGCTTTTCGCGTGGCCGACCGGGTGGGCCAGCATCACGAACACGTCTGCCTTGCCAGTTCCACGCATCAGGCGCCGCCTTTCGCAACCGGGTGATGAGCCAGTGTTTCCAGCGCCGTCACCAGCGCCGAGTGATCCCTGTCGGCCGCGCCCTGCGCCGTGCAGGCGCTGAACAGCTGCTGCGCGGTGGCGGTGTTGGGCAGCGCCACCCCCAGCGTCCGCGCGCTGTCCAGCGCCAGCCCCAGGTCCTTCTGGTGCAGCCGGATGCGGAAGCCGGGGTCGAAGCTGCGCGAGATCATGCGTTCGCCATGCACCTCGAGCACGCGCGAGGACGCAAACCCGCCCAGCAGCGCTTGCCGCACCCGCGAGGGCTCGCAACCGGCCTTGGAGGCAAACACCAGCGCCTCGGCCACGGCCTCGATGTTCAGGGCGACGACGATCTGGTTGGCGATCTTGCAGGTCTGGCCGGCACCGTTCTGTTCGCCCACCAGGGTGATGTTCTTGCCCAGCGCCTCGAAGATCGGGCGGGCGCGGTCGAACTCTTCCTGCGGGCCGCCGACCATGATGGTCAGGCTGGCGGCCTTGGCCCCGACCTCGCCGCCGGAAACCGGCGCGTCCAGATAGCCCGCGCCCTTCTCGCGCAGCACGGCGGCGAAATGCGCGGTGGCGATGGGGCTGATCGAGCTCATGTCGATGACCAGCGCGCCTTGCGCGATGCCCTCGGCCACGCCGCCCGCGCCCAGCAGCACCCGCTCCACGTCCGGGGTGTCGGGCAGCATGGTGATGACCACCTCGGATGCGCGCGCAACCTCGGCCGGGGTGGCGACCACCTGCGCCGCCAGCCCCTCGGGCAGGCCGGAACGGTTCAGCGACACCGTCAGCTCATGCCCCGCCGCGGCCAGATTGCGGGCCATCGGCGCGCCCATCACCCCCAGCCCGATAAAACCGATTCTCACTGTCCGACCCTTTCGCCACTTCCCGGTTGCAACGTATGATATATGTCATCATACAAATGACAACCCCATCGCACGGAGAGTTCCAGAATCATGCAAGAGCGTCCGAACCCGTTGAAAGCCTCGCTCGCTGCGGGGCGGCCCAGCCTGGGGCTGTGGTGCTCGCTGGCCAGCGCGCTCAGCACCGAGATCATGGCCGGCGCCGGGGCCGGCTGGCTGCTGATCGACGGCGAACACAGCCCCAACGACCTGCGCAGCACCATGGCGCAATTGCAGGCCGCGGCGGCATTCCCGTGCGAGGCGGCGGTGCGGCTGCCCTCGGACAGCGCGGTGCTGATCAAGCAGTTCATGGACGCGGGCGCGCGCAGCCTGATGATCCCGAACGTGCGCACGGCGGAACAGGCGCGCGAAATCGTGGCGGCGATGTCCTATGCCCCGGCCGGGATCCGCGGGTTTTCCACCGGCCACCGCGCCAACCAGTTCGGCCGCATCAAGGATTATCACCGCAGCGCGCGGGCGAATCAGCTGCTAGCGGTGCAGATCGAGTGCGCCACCGGCGTCGCCAATGCCGCCGAGATCGCCGCGGTCGAGGGCGTGGACGTGCTGTTCGTGGGGCCGGGCGACCTGTCCACCAACATGGACGCGATGGGCAACCCCGGCGCTGACCATGTGCAGGACGCCATCGCCCGCGTGCTGCAGGCCGCCCGCGGCGCCGGCAAGGCCGCCGGCATCCTCGCGCCCGTCAAGGCCGACGCCGACCGCTATCTGCGCGACGGCTTCACCATGGTCGCCGTTGGCGCGGACCTTGGGCTGCTGGCGCGCGGCTCGGACAATCTGATCGCATCCTTTTCGCTCTAGAGGCCCATGATGCCCATTCCGAAATACACCCCCCCTGCCCGGCGCGCCTATGACATCGTGATCGTGGGCGGTGCGGTGGTGGGGTCGTCCACCGCCTACTGGCTGTCCCAGAAGCTGGGCGACGGCGCCTCGGTGCTGGTGGTCGAGCGCGACAGCACCTACGAATTTTCCTCGACCGCGCTGTCGACCAGCGCGATCCGGCAGCAGTATTCCAACCCGATCAACGTCAGGATCAGCCAGTTCGGCATCCAGTTCATCAACGGCTTTGCCGAACGCATGGCGCCGTTCTATCCGAACGAGCCCGCGCCCGACCTGGGGTTCCGCGAACACGGCTATCTGTATTGCGTGTCGCCCGAAGGGGTCGCGGCCGCGCGCGAGCGGGTCGAGCTGCAGCGCAGTCTGGGCGCCCACACGGTGTTTCTGGAACCCGGGCCGCTGAAGGACCGCTTTCCCTGGCTGAACGTCGAGGATCTGGGCGGCGGCGCCTGGGGCGCGCGCGAGGAAGGCTGGTTCGATTCCATGGGCCTGCTGAACGGGCTGCGCCGGGCGGCGCGGGCCAGCGGCATTGAATATATCGACAACGCCGTGGTCGGCATGGACATGAAGGGCAATCGCGTCACCGCCGTGCGCCTGTCCACGGGCGAGGTGGTGGACTGCGGCATCGTGGTGAACGCGGCCGGGCCCCGCGCCCAGCAGGTCGCGGGCATGGCGGGGCTGTCGATCCCGGTCGCGCCCTTCAAGCGCTACAGCTTCGTGTTCGCCAGCGAGACCCCGATCCCCGGCCGGATGCCGAACGTGATCGACCTGTCGGGCACCTTCGTGCGCCCGGAAGGCGAGCTGTTCCTGACCGGCAACACGCCGCTGGACGACGGCCCGGCCGATTACGACGATTTCTCGGCCCGGCATGAAGAGTTCGAGGACCGGATCTGGCCCGCGCTGTGGCACCGCATCCCGGCCTTTGACGCGCTGCGGGTCCGGCAAAGCTGGACCGGGCATTACGAATACAACATGCTGGACCACAACGGCATCGTGGGTTTCCACCCCGAGGTCAGCAACTTCATGTTCGCCAACGGGTTTTCCGGCCACGGGCTGCAGCAATCCCCCGCCGTGGGCCGCGGCGTGGCGGAACTGATCGTGGACGGCGGCTTCCAGACGCTGGACCTGACGCCCTTCCGCTACGAACGCATCCCCGCCAACGAGCCGTTCATGGAAGAGGCGGTGATCTGAAACGAAAGAACCCGCGCCGGGCACGGCGCGGGTTTTGGCTTGGGCTTGGGCAGGGGCAGGCGCGCCTATTCCTCGTCATCGGGGTGGCCGAGGTCCACGAACCAGCCGCCCAGCGTCCTGACCGCCGGCGCGTCCGGGTCGGGCGTCGGGGTGCGCGCCTCCATCGCCTCGCGGAAACGTTCGGTGTTGTCCTGCGGGCGATAGCCCAGATGTCCGGCCAGCCGGTTGTCCACCGGCTTCACCGCGTTGTCGGACATCCCGAACGAGACCGTGAACCCGACGCGGGGCGCGGTCAGCGCCGCCGTCACCAGCCGCACGCAGTCGTCAAAGGACAGCCACGACCACAGCATCCGCCGGTCCGCCGGCTCGGGAAAGGACGAGAAGATCCGCAGCATCGCGCTTTCGATGCCGAACTTGTCCCAGTAGAGCCGGCCCAGATCCTCGACGAAGCATTTCGACAGCCCGTACAGGCTGTCGGGCCGGTGCGGGTCGTTGGCGTCGATGTGGTCCTCGAGCCGGTGATAGCCAATGGCGTGGACGGACGAGGCATAGACCACCCGCCGCACCCCGGCCTGCCGCGCGCCCTCATAGATGTGATAGCTGCCGCGGATGTTGGAATCGAGGATCTCAGCCCAAGGCTGCTCGTTCGGGGCGCCGCCGAAATGCACGATGGCGTCGACGCCCTCGCACAGTTTCCGCATCGCGTCGAAATCGGCCAGATCGGCGACGGTGGCCTCCTCGTTCGGCTGCAGATCGGCGATGCCGGTGCGATCGGTCAGGCGCAGCCTGCGCGCCAGCGGTGCAAGCCCGCGGCGCAGTTCCGTTCCCAGCCGCCCGGCGGCGCCGGTGATCAGGATGGTGTCGAATCTGGGCTTGGTCATGCCAACTCCTCGGCGGGTGCAAGTGCGGCCACGGCGCGGCCGATCCGCGCGATGGCTTCGGTCAGGATCTCGTCCGAGGTGGCGGTCGAGATGCGGAAGAACGGCGACAGCCCGTAAGCCGAGCCGGGGACGGAACTGACATGCGCCTGCGCCAGCAGATAATCCGACACCGCCGCGTCATCGGCCAGCACCTCGCCCGCCGGCGTACGGCGGCCGATCAGCGCGGCGCAGCCGATATAGGCGTAGAACGCGCCCTCGGGCGGGGGCAGGGTCAGCCCCTCGATCCCGGCGATGCCGCGCACCACCAGGTCGCGGCGGCGCTGGAACGCTTCGCGGAACGCGGCCACGCCGTCCTGCGGGCCGGTCAGCGCCGCCAGCGCCGCCGCCTGCATCGGCGCCGCGACCGAGGTCACGCTTTGGCTCTGCACCGTGGTCATGGCCTTGATCAGCGGCGCGGGCCCCGCGGCATAGCCGACCCGCCAGCCGGTCATCGCGTAAGCCTTGGCCACCCCGTTCACGATCAGCGTGCGGTCCCTGAGCTCCGGGCAGGCTTGCCCGAAGCTGACGAACTCGCGCCCGTCGAAGATGATGTGCTCGTAGATCTCGTCCGACAGCACCAGCACGTGGCGGTGCCGCGCCAGAACCTCGCCCAACGCCTGCAGCTGTTCACGGCTGTAGACCGCGCCCGAGGGGTTGCCGGGCATGTTCAGGAACAGCCATTTGGTGCGCGGGGTGATCGCGGCTTCCAGCACGGCGGGGGTCAGGCGGAAGCCGTCGGCGGCGGCGCATTGCGGCATCACCGGCACGCCGCCCAGCAGCTTCACCATTTCCGGGTAGCTGACGAAATAGGGCGCGGGCAGGATCGCCTCGTCGCCCTGGTCCAGCGTGGCCAGCAGCGCGTTGAAGATGATCTGCTTGGCGCCGTTGGCCACCGCGATGTCGGCCTCGGCATAATCCAGCCCGTTTTCGCGGCGGAACTTGTCGGCGACCGCGCGGCGCAGCGCCACGGTGCCGGCGGCGGGGGTATACAGCGTCTCGCCCGCCAGTGCGGCCTTGTGCGCGGCCTCGATCACATGGGCGGGGGTGGGGAAATCCGGCTCTCCCAGCCCCAGGTCGATCACGTCGACCCCGGTGGCGGCCAGCGCCTTGGCCGCCTGCGACGCGGCCATCGAGGCTGACGGCTTCACCACCGCCAGCCGGCTTGCGACATAGCTCATTTCCCGTCCTCCGTGACGTAGCCCCTGGTCCTGTCGTTGGCGCGCGCAGCCGCACTGCGGGCGGCGGGGTCGCCGTAGCCGCCGCCGCCGGGCAGGTTCAGCACCAGCCGCCGCCCGGCGGGCACCTGCTGCCAGCCCTTGGGCCGCATCACCGTGCCGTCGTCCAGCATGGCGCTGCCCGGCTTGCCGTCGGCGCCGCCATTGCGGCCGCGCGGCGGGTGGCCGATACGGTCGAACATGGCCGAGAACTCGAACTGGTGGCCGTCAGCGGCCTCGATCTCGATCACCTGCCCCAGCCCGCCGCGATATTCGCCGTCGCCGGCGGAATCGGGGCGCAGCTCCTTGCGCCAGACCACGATCGGGCCGGTCTGCTCGGTCGCCTCGATCGGCATGGTCATCACGCCCGAGGGGAACGCCGTCGCCGACAGCCCGTCCAGCCCCGGCCGCGCGCCCATCCCGCCCGAGTTGAACATCAGGATCTCGGCCCGGCGCCCGTCCTGCCCGGTCTGCGGGCGGGCCGAGATATGGATGTTCCACAGCGCCCCCGAGCCTTCGGCCAGCACCTTGCCCGGCAGCGCTTTCGCCAGCGCCCCCAGCACCAGATCCGGCACCAGATGTCCGATGACATGGCGCACGCTGACCGGCGCCGGGCGTTCCGCGTTCAGGATATTCACCGGAGAAGAGATGGTGAACAGGTCCAGCGAGGCCCAGTTGTTCGGGATGTCCGGCGCGACGACGCATTTCAGCGCATAGCAGGCGTAAGCCTTGGTATAGATGATCGGGACGTTGATCCCCCAGCGGCTGACCGGATCGCCGCCGGTGAAATCGACGTTCACCGCGCCGTCGGCGATCTCGACGGTCGCCGCCAGCCTGACCGGCTGGTCATAGCCGTCGGTCAGCAGCTCGTTCGACCACGCCCCCTTGGGCAGCGCCGCGATGCGGTCCAGCGTGGCGGCGCGGGTGCGGGTGAAAATGAACTCGCCCAGATCGTCCAGCGAGGTCAGGCCGATTTCCTGCATCATCTCGATCAGCCGGCGGTGGCCGACGTCGTTGCAGGCGGCCAGCGAGTAGAAATCGCCCACCACCTGGTTCGGCTCGCGCACATTGGCGCGGATGATCTGCACCAGATCGTGGTTCACCCGCCCGGCCTCGGCGAATTTCATGATCGGGATCTGGATGCCTTCCTCATAGACCGACTTGCCGTCGGCGCCGAAGCCGCGCCCGCCCACATCGACCACATGCGCGGTGCAGGCGAAGAACCCGACCAGCCGGTCGCCAAGGAACGAGGGCGAGACCATGGTGATGTCGTGCAGATGCCCGGTGCCCTTCCACGGATCGTTGGTCACATAGGTGTCGCCGGGCAGCATCCGCTCGCGCCCGATCTCGGCGATGAAATGCAGCACCGCCTCGGCCATGGTGTTAACGTGGCCGGGGGTGCCGGTCACCGCCTGCGCCAGCATCCGCCCCTGCGGGTCGAAGACGCCGGCCGACAGGTCGCCGGCCTCGCGCACGCTGGTGGAAAATGCGGTGCGCAGCAGGGTCAGCGCCTGTTCCTCGACCACCGAGATCAGGCGGTTCCACATCACCTGCATGCGGATTTCGCGGGTCGCGTCCTGGGGGGTGGGGGTCATGCCGCGATCTCCTTGCGGATCATCAGAAGGGTGCCGTCCGCCTGCATCACCACGTCAAAGGGCGAGGTGACGACGGTCGCCGTTTCACGCTCGACGATCACGGCGGGGCCGCTGACGCGGGTGCCGTGGGCCATGGCGGCGCGGTCCACGATCGCGGTGGGCAGGGTCTCGCCGCGGGCGGGGTCGAAGACCGGGCGGCTGGCGGGCGCATCGGCCAGGGTGGTGCCGGTAGTGATCGCCAGCCGTTCGGGCGCTGCGCGTTCATCCTGCGCCTTGACCGACAGGGTGACGATCTCGATTTCCAGCCCGTCGCCGGCCTGATCCGGCCCGTCGATGGCGCGGCCGAAAAACCGTGCGTAATTGTCGCGGAAACTGCCCTGCAGCATCGCCACGTCGTCGGCGGTAAAGAGGCGGTCCGGCAGCGTCACCGGGATTTCCCAGCCCTGCCCGACATAGCGCATGAAGGCGGTGATCTCGCGCAGGATCGCGCCCTGGGTGCCTGCACGCACGAACCCTTCGGCGGTGGTCTTGAGCCCGTCCACCAGCGCGTTGAACGCGCCCGCGTCGAACTCGGACAGCCGCACCACCTTGGAAGCCAGCGCCTCATAGCCGAAGGGCGCGCGCAGGAAACCGATGGCGGACCCCACCCCGGCCCCCGGCGGGATCAGGCAGCGGTCGATGCCCAGTTTTTCGCACAGCCGCGCCGCATGCAGGGGGGCGGCGCCGCCGAATGCGATCATGATGTTGTCCGAGATGTTCTTGCCGTTTTCCACCGCATGGACGCGGGCGGCGTTGGCCATGTTCTCGTCCACCACCTCGCAGATGCCAAAGGCGGCGGGTTCGGCGTCCAGCCCCAGCCGCGCGCCCACGTCGCGCAGGATCGCGCCGCGGGCGTTGTCCACCGACAGGTGGATCGCGCCGCCGGCAAAGTTCTCGGGGTCGAGCTTGCCCAGGATCAGGTCGGCATCGGTGATCGCCGGGCGCTCGCCGCCGCGCTGATAGCAGGCGGGGCCGGGTTCCGAACCGGCGCTTTCCGGCCCGGTCTGGATGCGGCCCATGGCGTCGACCCAGGCGATGGAGCCGCCCCCCGCCCCGATCTCGATCATCTCGATCACCGGGATCGAGATCGGCATCCCCGATCCCTTGCAGAAGCGATAGGTGCGCGCGACCTCGAAGGTGCGGGCGGTGCGGGGCTGGAAATCCTCGATCAGGCAGATCTTGGCGGTGGTGCCGCCCATGTCATAGCTGACCACGCGGTCCAGCCCGAAACGCTGCGCCACGTCGGCGGCAAAGATCGCACCCCCCGCCGGGCCGGATTCGACCAGCCGCACCGGGAACTCGGCCGCGGTTTCGACCGAGATCAGCCCGCCGCCGGAATGGATCATGAAGACCGGGCAGGACGCGCCCATTTCCTTCAGCCGCACCTGCAGCCGGGCAAGATAGTCGGCCATCTGCGGGCGCACATAGGCGTTGGCGCAGACGGTGTTGAAACGCTCGAACTCGCGCATCTGCGGCGAGACCTCGGAGGAGATCGAGATCGGCACCCCGACCTTGGCGGCGATGATTTCGCGCGCGCGGCGTTCATGCGCGGGGTTCATGTAGGAATGGATGAAGCCGATGGCGACCGCGCCGAAACCCTCGGCGGCGATATGGTCGGCGATGCGTTCCAGCGCGGCCTCGTCCAGCGGCTGCAATTCCTGCCCCTGCGCGCCGATCCGGCCCCTGACGGTAAAGCGATCCTCGCGCGGGACCAGCGGCGTCGGCAGTTGCAGGTTCAGGTCGTATTGCTCGAACCGGCTTTCGGTCCGCATCTCGATCACGTCGCGGAACCCTTCGGTCGTGACCAGCGCGGTGCGGGCGCCGCGCCGCTCGATCAGCGCGTTGGTGGCCAGGGTGGTGCCGTGGATGACGATCTCCAGCTCGGCCGGGGTGATCCCGGCATCGCGCAGCACCACGGCGATGCCGTCCAGGATCGCCTGTTCAGGCGCCGCGTAATTGGTCAGCACCTTGGTGGAATGCAACGTCCCGCGGCAATCCAGCGCGATGTCGGTGAAGGTGCCGCCGATATCGGCACCAAGACGGATCCCGGTCATGCGTTTTCCTTTGCTGTGGAGCCGCCGCGACAGGTTCGGCATCAGGCGCGGCTCGACCGACTTGCCCAAGGTTGCCCTGCGCCCGGCGGCGGGAAAACAAAGATCACCCGGAAAAGTGAAACATTTTCTTGCCCTCGCCGCCTGCCCGGGCCTGCGGCCGCACCGATACCGGAACATTCGGCGCGCTCTGCGGTTGTCGTCCCCTCGCAAGGCCGGGCTTCCCCGGCCGTCGAACGGAAAGGAAGAGCAAAGGAAAGGACATGGCCAACAAGCATCCCAAGACCAGCCACCCCTCGGACGCGGACCTGCGCAACGATCCCGGCATCGGCCGCTCGAAAGGCGCGGACCGCAACGATCCGGGCATCGGCGGCGACAACACCTTTGAAGGCGACGTGCTGAACGACACCACCCCCGAGGGCGGCATCGATCCCAACCAGCGCGGACGCACGAACAAGTAAAGGACAGCGCCATGAGCGGCACCAAGACCCATCAGCAGCAGCGGCAGATCATCGAAAAGCGCGTGGACACCAGCAACGCCGACAAGGATTTCGATCCGCGCCCGTATCTGGACGCCGCCGAGCACCCCCATCAGCAGATCGCCGAGGGCCACACACCACGGCGGGCCGAGGATGACGACAGCGACATGATCCTGCGCGGCGAAAACCAGGAAAGCCAGCACCACAAGAACACCGGAAAGCCCGCCGACGCGGACGAGGAATAGGCAAGTGCAAAGCCGGAGAGAGCCCGGAATGTCGCGCCAGCGGGAGCTGGCGCTGATCGCCGGCGCCGCCGGGCTGTCGTTGGCGGCCGCGATGCTGCTGCGACGGCGGGCCGAGGACCTGCGCCGCTCGGACGACGCGCCCGGGCGCACGGCGCGGCGGCTGGATTTCGGCGGCTACCGGGTAGACGGGCGCACGGTGACGATCTCTGCCTCGCGGGCGGATATCTATGCGCAGTGGCGCGATCCCGCCCGGCTCAACCGCATCTTCGGCGGCACGCTCGGCCTGCGGCAGCACCCCGGGGACCGCTTCGTCTGGACCATCGACGCCACCCCCGCGCCGATCGAGGTCGAGACGCGGCTGGTCGAGGATCGCCCGGGCGAACTGCTGGCCTGGCGATCCGTCGACGAGGCCGAGATCGACGTCGAGATCAAGCTGCAGCTGCGCGACGCCCCCGCCGCCCGCGGCACCGAGGCCGAGGCCCATGTCGCCTGGCGTCCGCGCTGGGGGCTGGCCGGGCATTACGCCGCCTGGATGCAGGGCACCGACCCCGGGCGGCTGTGCCGGCAGGCGCTCAAGCGCCTGAAGATGCTGGTGGAAACCGGCGAGATCGCCACCGCGGACAACGAACGGAGGGACGGCTGATGCGCGCGTTGACTTGGCAGGGAAAGCATGACGTGCGGGTCGAGACCGTCCCCGACCCCCGCATCGTCAACCCGCGCGACGCGATCATCCAGGTGACGGCGACGGCGATCTGCGGCTCGGACCTGCATCTTTACGACGCGGTGATCCCCGGGGTGCAGCCGGGCGACATCCTGGGGCATGAGTTCATGGGCCGGGTGGTCGAGACCGGCCCCGGCTCGACCCTGAAAAAGGGCCAGCGGGTGGTGGTCCCGTTCACCATCTCCTGCGGCGCCTGTTTCTTTTGCGCGCAGGGGCAGTTCTCGGCCTGCGACAACTCGAACCCAGTCGAGACGCAGGAAGCCTCCGAGCTGCTTTACGGCCACGCGATGAGCGGGCTGTTCGGCTATTCGCATCTGACCGGCGGCTATCCGGGCGGACAGGCGGAATATGTGCGGGTGCCGTTTTCCGACGTCGGCCCCATCGTCATCCCCGACGGCATCCCCGACGAACAGGTGCTGTTCCTGTCCGACATCCTGCCCACCGGCTGGATGGCGGCGGAAAACGCGCAGATCCACCCGGACGACAGCGTCGCGGTCTGGGGCTGCGGCCCGGTCGGGCTGTTCGCGATCCAGTCGGCGCTGCTTATGGGGGCGGGTCAGGTGATCGGCATCGACCACCACCCCAACCGGCTGCGACTGGCCCGCGACCTGGGGGCCCGCACCATCGACTATCGCCACAGTCACGTGCTCGAGGCGCTGATGGAGATGACCGGCGGCATCGGCCCCGACGCGGTGATCGACGCGGTGGGGATGGAAAGCCACGGGTTTTCCCCCGACAACCTGCTGGACGCGGCCAAGCAGAAGATCGGCATCGGCGCCGACCGCGCGCATGTGCTGCGCATGGCGCTGACGGCGGTGCGCAAGGGCGGGCGGGTGTCGGTCCCCGGCGTCTATGGCGGGTTCGCCGACAAGTTCCCGCTGGGGGCGCTGATGCAGAAGGGGCTGCAGGTCCGCACCGGCCAAACCCATGTGCAGAAATACACAAGCGAGTTGCTGCAACGCATCATGGAGGGGCAGATCGACACCACCTTCCTGATCTCGCACCGGCTGTCTCTGGAAGAGGCGGCCGAGGGCTACCGGAACTTTCAGGAAAACCAGAACGAATGGACCAAGGTGGTGCTGACGCCGGGATAAGGTGTCCCGCCGCCGCGGTGCACGCCGCGGCGGCATCTTTCGAAACCTTCTCCGAGCGAGGCTCGGCCGCCACGCTGCCGCAACCGAAAATCAAGGTTTCTCGATGTCCCCGCGCGCAGCGGCAGCATCTTGAAGCGGGCCGTTCGGAGAGCGGGGGCTCGGCCGCTACCCGTCAGCGCCGCGGCTCGTCGGGCAGGTCGCCCTCATCCGCCTGCTCGCGGTTGCCGGCGTGGTCGTGATACTGCTGGTTCTGCACATGGCGGCTGTCGAGCCCGCGCTGGCTGGAATGGCGCGAGGTGTCGCGATTGGACAGCACCTCGTTCTCGGGCAGGTTCTCGGCGGTGTCGGGGGTCATGCCGCCGGTGCCGTCGCCCTTGCCCTGATCCTGCTGCCCTGCCCCGAATTTCTTGCTGCTTGCGTTGGCCATGGCGCTTTCCTTTGCATTCGGAATGGTGAGGGGTGGCAACCCGGAATCCCCGGCAATGTTCCCGGAAATCGCCCGGCCGGGCGCGGTTCCGCCGACGCCGAAACCCGGCCGCGCCGCAGGCCGGCCCCCCTCTGGAACCACCGATCCGCAGGGCTAAATCCTGTTTCGCCGCTTCCGCGCCCGGCCCGAGCTGGCGATCTGGCGCAACATGCTGCTGCGCAGCCCGGTCGAGGGCTATGCCGCCGCCTGCGCCGCGCTGGCCGCGGCCGATCTGACCGGCACTCTCGCCGCCCCGCGTGTCCCGGTCGAGGTGATCGCGGGGGCCGAGGACGACGCCTCGGCCCCCGATCTGGTGGCGGCATTGGCGGCGGCGATCCCTGGGGCGGTGCTCACCATCCTGCCCGGCGTCGGCCACATCCCGCCGGTCGAGGCGCCGCGGGCGATGGCCGCGGTGATCGCGAGACTGGCCGGAACCGCGCCGGCGCCCTGACCGGCCCGACCGGGGGCGGGACGGCGGTTTCCGGCACCGTCGCGCCCCCGCGGGTCAGACCCGCTCCAGCGCGATGGCGATGCCCTGGCCCACGCCGATGCACATGGTCGCCAGCGCCCGGCGGCCGCCGGTTTCGCGCAGTTGCAGCGCGGCGGTGCCGGTGATGCGGGCGCCCGACATGCCCAGCGGGTGGCCCAGCGCGATGGCGCCGCCGTTCGGGTTCACCCGCGGGTCGTCGTCAGCGATGCCCAGCTGGCGCAGCGTGGCGATGCCCTGGGCGGCGAAGGCCTCGTTCAGCTCGATCACGTCGAAGTCGCCGGTGGCGAGGCCGAGCCGGTCCAGCAGCTTCTGCGACGCCGGCGCCGGGCCGATCCCCATGATCCGCGGCGGCACCCCGGCAGTGGCCCCGCCCAGCACCCGCGCGAAGGGGGTCAACCCATGTCTCGCCGCCGTCGCCGCATCGGCGAGGATCAGCGCCGCCGCCCCATCGTTCACCCCGCTGGCATTGCCCGCGGTGACCGAGCCGTTGGGGAACAGCGGCTTCAGCCCGGCCAGCGCCTCGGCGGTGGTGGCGCGGGGGTGTTCGTCGCGCGCGACCTCCAGCGGCTCGCCCCGGCGCTGGGGGACGCTGACCGGGGTGATCTCGCGCGCCAGCCGCCCGCTGGCCTGCGCCGCGGCGGCCTTTTGCTGCGAGGCGAGCGCCATGGCGTCCTGCGCCTCGCGCGAGACGCCGAAATCATCGGCGACGTTCTGGCCGGTCTGCGGCATGGAATCGACGCCATGGGCCGCCCGCATCGCCGGGTTGACGAAGCGCCAGCCGATGGTGGTGTCGTGGATCTCGGCCGCGCGGGAAAACGCCGCCTCGGCCTTGGGCATCACGAAGGGGGCGCGGGACATGCTTTCCACCCCGCCCGCGATCACCAGCCCGGCCTCGCCCGCCGCGATCTGGCGGGCGGCGGTCAGCACCGCATCCATGCCGGAACCGCAGAGCCGGTTGATGGTGGTCCCGGTCACCGCCACCGGCAGCCCGGCCAGCAGCGCCGACATGCGGGCGACGTTGCGGTTGTCCTCGCCCGCCTGATTGGCGCAGCCATAGATCACGTCGTCCACCGCCGCCCAGTCCACGCCCGGGTTGCGCGCCATCAGCGCGCGCAGCGGCACCGCGCCCAGGTCGTCGGCGCGCACCGCAGACAGTGCCCCGCCATAGCGGCCGATGGGGGTGCGGATATAGTCGCAGATGAAGACTTCGGTCATGCTCACAGCTCCGGGCAGATCAGATCGGCGACCGGGCCGGGGGTCAGCAGCCTGGCCCCGGTCACGGCCTGCAAGGCGTCGATGGACAGCGCGGGCAGTTTCTCGCGCAGCACGAACCGCCCGTCCGCGACGTCGATCACGGCAAGGCTGGTGTAGACCCGCGTCACGCAGCCCACCCCGGTCAGCGGCAGGGTGCAGCGTTCCAGCAGCTTGGGCCGGCCGTCGCGGGTGACGTGGCCGGTGATCACCGCCACCCGCTTGGCGCCATGGACCAGATCCATCGCGCCGCCCACGGCGGGAACCCCTTTCGGCCCGGTGGACCAGTTCGCCAGATCGCCGTTCTGGGCGACCTCGTAGGCACCCAGGATCGCCACGTCCAGATGCCCGCCCCGCACCATGGCGAAACTGTCGGCGTGGTGGAAGAACGAGGCCCCCGGCTTCAGCGTCACCGCCTTTTTCCCGGCGTTGATCAGGTCCCAGTCCTCGGCGCCGCTGGCCGGGCTTTCGCCGAAATTGAGGATGCCGTTCTCGGTGTGGAACACCGCCTCGCGCCCCGGCGGCTGGTATTGCGCCACCTTTTCGGGCAGGCCGATGCCCAGGTTGACATAGGCGCCGTCGGCGATGTCCTGCGCGGCGCGCCAGGCGATCTGGTTGTCGGTCAGCTTGTCCATCATTCGGCCTCCAGCGGATAGGTGGCGCGGGCGCGGTTCAGGTCTTCCTCCTGCACGGGGCGCGCGACCTCGACCACGCGCTGCACGAAGATGCCGGGGGTGATGACCTGTTCGGGGTCGATCCCGCCCGCGGGCAGGACGCGGCGGGCCTGCACGACGGCGATGGCGGCGGCCATGCACATCAGCGGCCCGAAATTGCGCGAGGCGGCGCGATAGGTCAGATTGCCGTGGGTGTCGGCGGTCTCGGCCTTGACCAGCGCGAAATCGGCCTTGAGCCAGCGCTCGCGCACGTAGGACCGGCCCTCGAACAGCTCGACCGGCTTGCCCGCCGCCAGATCGGTGCCGAAGCTGCTGGGGGTGTAGAAGGCCGGGATCCCTGCCCCGCCGGCGCGGATGCGTTCGGCCAGCGTCCCCTGCGGCACCAGCTCCAGCTCGATCCGGCCCTCCTGATACGCCTGGGTGAACACCACCGGATCGGCCGAGCGCGGGAAGGAACAGATCAGCTTGCGCACCATTCCCGCCTCGATCAGCGCGGCCAGGCCCACGTGGCCGTTGCCGGCGTTGTTGTTGATCACCGTCAGCCCGGCCGGGTGGCCGGTGGCGCGGAAGCGGTCGATCAGCGCGTGGATCAGCTCGATCGGAGAGCCGGCGCCGCCGAAGCCGCCGATCATCACGCTGGCGCCGTCGGGAATATCCGCGACGGCGGCGGCGACATCCGTGACTGTCTTGTCCAATGCGTTGCCCCTTTCCATGCCCGTTCACGCCCGGCCAGCCATAGGCGCGGCCCGGGGTTCCGTAAACCCGATTTGTGCGATATCATGCATTTGTTTCCATATCGCACAAACGGGGGCGGGATGATCGCAGAGCGGGACATGATGGGCGGGCTGGCCAAGGGGCTGGCGGTGATCGAGACCTTCACCGCGGCAAGCCCGCGCCAGTCCATCGCCGAGGTGGCGGCGGCATCTGGCCTCGACCGCGCCACCGCCCGGCGCTGCCTGCTGACGCTGGCCCATCACGGCTATGCCGACTGGGACGGCAAGTTCTTCACCCTCACCCCCCGGGTGCTGCGGCTGGGCACCGCCTGCCTGGCCACCATGCCGCTGCCGCAGATCGTGCAGCCGCTGCTGGACCGGCTGTCCGAAGAGATCGGCGAAAGCTCGTCGGTGTCGATCCTCGACGGGGCCGAGATCGTCTATGTCGCCCGCGCCGCGCAGCAGAAGGTGATGTCCATCGCGCTGATGCCGGGGTCGCGGCTGCCGGCGCATTGCACCAGCATGGGCCGGGTGCTGCTGGCCGCCCTGCCCGAGGCCGAGGCCCGCGCCCTTCTGGGCCCCGGCCCGCTGCCGGCCCGCACCAAGCAGACCCTGACCGACCCCGAGGCGGTGCTGGCCGAGCTGGCGCGGGTGCGGGCGCAGGGCCATGCGGTCAACGACCAGGAAATCGAGATCGGCCTGCGCTCGATCGCGGTGCCGGTGCTGAATGCGCGCGGTCAGGTGGTGGCGGCGCTGAACGTCGGGCTGTCGGCCGCCCGGGCCGAGGCCGCCGAGCTGCCGGCCCGGTTCCTGCCGCAGCTGCTCCGGGCGCAGGCAGAGCTGCGCGCCATGCTGCGCTAGGGTCCGGCCCTAGACCGCGCCGGGGGTCGGCGGCGGGATGCGCCCATGGGCCGCCACCCAGTCGCGGGCGCCCGCCAGCACCGCATCGTGGACGGCGCGGCCCAGCGCTTCGCCCAGCGGGGTGTGCAGCCCAGCGAACCCCGTCGCTCCGGCGTCGCAGGCCAGCGCGATGCAGTCGGTGCCGGTGCCGGTCGCCAGCCCCGAGGGCAGCGTGATCCCGGCCTCGAGCACCGCCAGGGTGCGCGCCTGCGCGGCGATGGTCAGCGCCTCGATCATCGCGGTGTCGGTCAGCCCTTCGGCCAGCAGGATCGCCAGGTTGATGGTGCCGTAGCCCGGCTGCGGTTGCGGCTGCGGCGCGGCCGCCGGGACCGGGCGGCGGTGGCCGACGCGCTCGGCATTGCCCAGGCCGACGGTTGCCAGGCAGCAAACCGGGCCGACGCGGCTGACCCGGTAATGCCGCAGCGGCCGCGAGGTCATCATGCAGACCGACTGCGCCTGCCCGATGCCCTGCAACTGCCCGGCCAGCCAGCGGTGCGGGTCCAGCCCCTCGGGCAGGTCGGCGTTGCGCACCTCGCGCAGCAGGATGTGGCGGGCCCGTTGAAAGCCGGGGTTATGCGGCGCAAAGGACAGCACCCGGCGCGGGCGGCCAAGATCGGCGATCAGCCAAGGCGGAGTCAGGGTCAGGCGCAAGAAGATCCCGGGGATTGCCACAGCCGATTCAATGCATTGCCGCGACTGCTTCAGGCAGCTTCGAGCTCAGCTCTCCAGCGCCTCTTCGGCGCGGTCGGCCAGCGCCTCGGCGCGGGCGGCGATCTCGGCCATGGCCTCGGCGATGCCCGAGGGGATCACCGGCACCTCGATCCGCGGCGGGTTGGCCTTGAGCCGGTTGAGCTCGCGTTCGGCGGCGGCGGCGCGGTCCTCGGTCGCGGACATGCGGTCGGCCAGCATCAGCCCAGCCAGCAGCAGCAGCCGCGGCTCGGGCATCCGCCCGGCCTGTTCGAGGATGGCGCGCGCCTCGGTGTCCAGCATGGCGGCGGCGCGGCGCAGCAGCCGCTCCTCGCCCTCCTGGCAGGCGAGCTCGTAGGATTTATGGCCGATGTTGAATTCGACGGTGGGCATCAGCGCGGGTCCTCGGCAGGGGCGTGGTCGGTGTCGGGCTGGTGGCGGTCGTCGTCGGAGCCTGCCAGATCCTCGGGCAGCGGGTCCTCGTCATGGGCGATGCCGGGGGGCAGGGTCGTGTCGGGGGCGCTGTCCTCGGGCAGCGCATCCTCGGCCCCCAGCGGCAGCGCCTCGGGATCGGGGGTCGAGGCGGCAAAATCAGCCGCCGGATGCGCCGCCGGCACCGCGGGCGAGGCAGCGGGCGGCACCCCCAGCATCCGGTCCAGCGCGTCGAGGATCTCGCCCATATGGGCGATCTCGGCGGCGCGGGCCGCGCGCAGGGCAGCCAGCTCGGCCTCAAGCGCGGCAAGGATCGCGGCACCCCCGTCGCGGGCCCAGTCGGCCGGGGCACCGCCCGCGGCCGCGGCCAGCTGGCGGTTGGCCTGCGCCAGCGCATCATTGGCGGCGGCCAGCTGGGCGGCACGGGCGCCGGTCTCGGCCAGACGCTCATGCGCGCGGCCCAGCTGCTGCTGCATCGCCTCGACCGTGGCGGCCTGGCGGTCGTGCAGCGCCGCAACCTCGGCCGAGACATCGGTGCCGGGCGCGGACGGCGCCGGAGCCGGGGCCACGGCAGCGGCGCCCAGCTCGGCCATGCGCCGCGCCGCACGCTCGACGGCGTGGTCCATGCGGTCCAGAGCGGCGATCAGGCGCCGCTCGGCGGCGGAAAGGTCCTTCATCACGAAACGATCCCCCTGCGTCCGTCCGTTCATCGCAAACGCGGCGCCCCGATACAACCCGGCAGCTGCCCCTGCGGCAATGGATCGCCGGGCGGCCGCGCGCCCGACCCGCTTGTCGGGGCGCCGGGCGCTACCTATAACGCGGCTCATGTGTCCAGCGGCCGGAATATTCCGAATTAGCCGCCCGGTGGCGTGACCCTGCGCCACCGGGTTCCTTTTGCGGCTGCCCGGCGTCAAACCGGCGGCCCGCCCGATCTGCACGACATTTGCGCCCGCCGCTTCCGACCAAGGAAAACCGCCCGATGACCGCCGAGACCACCGATTCCACCGCCCCCGACTATCGCGACAGCGTGTTCCTGCCCCAGACCGATTTCCCGATGCGCGCCGGCCTGCCGCAGCGCGAACCGGAATGGCTGGCCCGCTGGGAACGGATCGGCATCTACGACCGGCTGCGCGAGCGCGCCGGCGACCGGCAGCTGTTCGTGCTGCACGACGGCCCCCCCTATGCGAACGGGCATCTGCATATCGGCCACGCGCTGAACAAGGTGCTCAAGGATTTCATCGTCCGCAGCCGGCAGATGATGGGCTGCGAATCGCGCTATGTGCCGGGCTGGGACTGCCACGGCCTGCCGATCGAGTGGAAGATCGAGGAACAGTATCGCGCCCAGGGTCGCGACAAGGACGCGGTGGACGTGGTCGAGTTCCGGCAGGAATGCCGCCGCTTTGCCGAGGGCTGGGTGGATATCCAGCGCGAGGAGTTCAAGCGCCTTGGCGTCACCGGCAAATGGGACGACCCCTATCTGACCATGGACTATCACGCCGAGGCGGTGATCGCGGCCGAGTTCATGAAGCTGCTGATGAACGGCAGCCTCTATCAGGGATCCAAGCCCGTGATGTGGTCGCCGGTCGAACAGACCGCCCTGGCCGAGGCCGAGGTCGAATATCACGACATCACCAGCCATCAGATCTGGGTGGCCTTCCCGGTGGTGGCGCAGCACGAGTTCGCACCGCTGGACGGCTGCATGCGGACCGACCTGCTGGGCGCGTCGGTGGTGATCTGGACCACGACGCCGTGGACCATCCCGCAGAACCGCGCCGTGGCCTACGGGCCGGGCATCGCCTATGGGCTGTACGACGTGACCGGCAAGGGCAGCGTGCTGCTGGCCGACGCGCTGGCCGAGCAGGTATTCACCGCGGCCAAACTGGAGCCCGGCGACTGGCGGCGGCTGCGCGACGTGGGCGCGGAAGAACTCGCCTCGCTGGTGCTGGCGCATCCCTATCGCGGGATCGAGGGGGGCGCGGGCGAATGGGACCATGACATCCCGGTCCTGCCCGGCGAGCATGTGACCGAGGACGCCGGCACCGGCTTTGTCCACACCGCCCCCAGCCACGGCGACGACGACTATCAGCTGGCGCTGAAGTTCGGCCTGGCCATGACCCACAACGTGCTGCCCGACGGCAGCTACCGCGCCGACCTGCCGCTGTTCGGAAGCCAGGCGATCCTGACCGCCGAGGGCAAGGAGGGCCCCGCGAACGTCAGCAACATCAAGGCGCTGGCAGCGCAGGGGGCGCTGTTCGCCAAGGGCAAGATCAAGCATTCCTACCCGCACAGCTGGCGGTCGAAGGCGCCGGTGATCTATCGCAACACGCCCCAGTGGTTCGCCGCCATCGACCGCGACCTGAACGACGGCATGGACGATTACGGCCAGACTATCCGGCAGCGGGCGCTGACCTCGATCGACGCGCTGGTGGAATGGACCCCGCAGACCGGGCGCAACCGCATCCACGCAATGGTGGAAAACCGCCCCGACTGGGTGCTGTCGCGCCAGCGCGCCTGGGGGGTGCCGCTGACCTGCTTCACCAGGCGCGGCGCAAGGCCCGACGACGCCGATTTCCTGCTGCGCAGCCACGAGGTCAACACCCGCATCCTCGAATCCTTCCAGAAACACGGCGCAGATGCCTGGTATCGCGACGGTTTCAAGGAGCAGGTGCTGGACGGCATCGTCGATCCCGCCGATTACGATCAGGTGACGGATGTGCTGGACGTGTGGTTCGATTCCGGCTCGACCCACGCCTTCGTGCTGCGCGACCGCGCCGACGGCACCCCCGACGGGCTGGCCGACCTGTATCTTGAAGGCACCGACCAGCATCGCGGCTGGTTCCAGTCCTCGCTGCTGCAGGCCTGCGCGACCCGCGGCCGCGCGCCCTATCGGGGCGTGCTGACCCATGGCTTCACGCTCGACGAAAAGGGCATGAAGATGTCCAAGTCGCTGGGCAACACCGTCGCCCCGCAAGAGGTCATCGACCAGTACGGCGCCGATATCCTGCGGCTGTGGGTGGCGCAGTCGGACTATACCGCCGACCTGCGCATCGGGAAGGAGATCCTGAAAGGCACCGCCGATTCCTACCGGCGGCTGCGCAACACCATGCGCTTCATGCTGGGGGCGCTGGACGGGCTCTCGGACGCCGAGCGGATCGACCCCGCCGAGATGCCCGAACTGGAACGCTGGGTGCTGCACCGGCTGGCCGAGTTGGATGCCCGCGTGCGCGAGGGCTATGCCGCCTATGATTTCCAGGGGGTGTTCCGCTCGCTGTTCGATTTTGCCACCGGCGACCTGTCGGCGCTGTGGTTCGACATCCGCAAGGACGCGCTTTACTGCGACGCACCCGCCAGCACGCGGCGGCGCGCGGTGCGCACGGTCATGGACCTGCTGTTTCACCGGCTGACGCTGTGGCTGGCGCCGATGCTGCCCTTTACCACCGAGGATGTGTGGCTGGCGCGCTTCCCCTCGGACGAGGACAGCGTGCATCTGCATGACTTCCCGGTGACGCCGGCCGAATGGCTGGACCCGGCGCTGGCGGCGAAATGGGACGCCGTGCGCCGCGCCCGCCGGGCGGTGACCGCGGCGCTGGAACTCAAGCGCGCCGACAAGACCATCGGCGCCAGTCTTGAGGCCGCGCCGATCGTCCATGTCGAGGACGCGGGGCTGCTGGCGGCGCTGCGCTCGGTCGATTTCGCGGATGTCTGCATCACCAGCGCCATCCAGCTGAGCGCCGACCCCGCCCCCCCCGAGGCCTTCCGCCTGCCCGAGGTGCCGGGCATCGGCGTGGTGTTCGAGGAAGCCCCGGGGCAGAAATGCCAGCGCTGCTGGAAGATCCTGCCCGACGTCGGCCACCATGCGCATGAGGCCACCTGCGCCCGCTGCGACGCGGTGCTGGCGGGCTGAACGGCGCACCCGGAACCGGGCGCGGGGCCCGCCCGCGCCCTGCCCCGGCCCGGCCGCGGAAAACCCGCGAAACCCGCGGGGATTTCGGCGAAATGCGGCAGAATCCGGTTGACTCGGGCAGGCATCTGCTTAAAAGGCAGGCTTCACAGGATTTCACGGGGTTCTCGGACGGCCAACGGCCCGCCCCGAAGCAGGAGCAGGACCAATGGCGAAGCCGACGACGATCAAGATCCGTCTGAACTCGACGGCGGGCACCGGGCATTTCTATGTCACCAAGAAAAACGCCCGGACCATGACCGAAAAGATGACGGTCAACAAATACGACCCCGTCGTGCGCAAGCACGTCGAATACAAGGAAGGCAAGATCAAGTAAGATCGCGCCGTTCCGCAAGGATCAGGACCGCGCCCGGCAGCTCGCCGTGGCGCGGTTTTCTTTTCTGGTGAAAGGGGGGCTTTGCCCCCCGGCGCGTGGCGCCACTGCCGTGGCCTTGCTCGCTGAAAACAGTCCACCGGAATGTTTTCCGGGCGCTTGCAAGCCCCCAGGATATTTCTGGACGGAAGATGCCTTCAGCCGGCGTCGGGGCGGGAATCCTCGGCCGTGGAGTGGCGGGCGAACAGGGGCGCGTTGGCGGCAAAGAAGCCCAAGGTCAGCAGGATCAGGCCCACGGTCTTGAACACCACCCAGGTGGTGTCGGACTGGGTGCGCCAGATCGCCTCGTTCAGAACGGCGAGGCCAAGGCAGAACCAGATCAGCCGCATGGTGAGGATGCGCCAGCCCTCGGGCGACAGCGGCAGCGCCTCGCCCATGGCGGCGGCCAGCCAGTTGCGGCGCAGCGCCACCCCGGTCGCCAGCAGCGCGGCGAAGATCAGGTAGATCAGCGTCGGCTTCATCTTGATGAAGCGGGGGTCGTTCAGCCAGATGGTCAGCCCGCCGAACACCACCACCACCGCCAGCGTCACCAGCTGCATCACCGACAGCGTGCCGGTGCGCGCCCAGAGGATCCAGTTCGCCGCCACCGTCAGCGGCACGAACACCAGCGTGGCGAGGATCAGCCCCGGGTAGCCCTGCCCCCACAGCGTGACGGTTTCATTTCGGTAAAGCAGGAACACGGCGAGGAAGACCACCAGCGGCCCATAGTCGAGCAGCGTCTTGAGTTTGGGGGACATGGGGGCTTTCCTTGCTGGTTCAGAACGGCACGTCGTCGGGCGTCACGTCCGGGGCGGCGGTGGCAGCGGGCTGGACATAGGCCGCCTTGATGGTCTTGAAACCGGCCGGGAACTCGACCGTCAAGGTGTCTTCGGCGATGCCCATGATGCTGCCGGTGCCGAATTTCTGGTGGAACACCCGGTCGCCGACCGCGAAACGCGCCGCAGGCTCGGCGTCGATGGTGATGGGGGTGCGGTGGACCGGCGCCGGCCGGGCGGCGGCACGGTCCTGCATCCGCTTCCACCCCGGCGAGTTGTAGACATCGGCGCGCGAGGCGCGGTCGTGCATCGACGATTGCGCAAAGGGCTGCGCCGCGGCGCCGTAGCCGCCATTGTAGAGCCCGGGCGGGGTCAGCACCTCGATGTGATCCTCGGGCAGCTCGTCGATGAAGCGCGAGGGCAGCGAGGACTGCCATTGCCCGTAGAGGCGGCGATTGCCGGCAAAGCTGATCGTCGCCAGCTCCTCGGCCCTTGTCAGGCCGACATAGGCCAGCCGTCGTTCCTCCTCGAGCCCCTTCAGCCCCGATTCGTCCATGCTGCGCTGGCTGGGAAACAGACCGTCCTCCCACCCCGGCAGGAACACGATGGGGTATTCCAGCCCCTTGGCGGCGTGCAGCGTCATGATCGAGACCTCCTCGGCCTGCTCGCCCTCGGCCGCGTCCATCACCAGCGCCACATGCTCAAGGAAGCCCTGCAGGTTGTCGAACTCTTCCAGCGCCTTGACCAGCTCCTTGAGGTTGTCGAGCCTGCCCGGCGCGTCGGGCGACTTGTCGTTCTGCCACATGGCGGTGTAGCCGGTCTCGTCCAGGATCCGCTCGGCCAGCGCCACGTGGCTGGCGCGGCTGTCCAGCGCCTCGGCGTGGAAGGCGCCCATCTGCTCGACCAGCCGCCGCAGCGCCGCCGCGGCCTTGCCCGACAGCCCGCCCCCCGCCACCACCGCCGCCGCGCCTTCCAGCAGCGACAGCCCGCGCTCGCGCGCCTCGCGCTGGATGGTCTGCAGCGCCTTGGGGCCGAGCCCGCGCCTGGGGGTGTTCACGATCCGCTCAAAGGCGAGGTCGTCGGTGGGGCTGACCGCCAGCCGGAAATACCCCATGGCGTCGCGGATTTCCTGGCGTTCGTAGAAGCGCGGGCCGCCGATCACCCGGTAGGGCAGGCCGATGGTCAGGAAACGATCCTCGAACGCCCGCATCTGGTGGCTGGCGCGCACGAGGATGGCGATTTCGTTAAGTGAATATTTTTGGACTACATATGACTGCACCGCTCCAAGCATGTTGCCAGCGGCTCTGGTGTTTTCCTCTGCTTGCAGCAGGTTCAGCACCAAGTTGTAGGTTTTCAAGTTCCTATAAACTTCGCCGCTTTCAAATGCCTGACGAATGTAGCCGTGCTTTTCAATTGGTCCGAGACCAGCCTTGGAGCGCCGATCTAGCTCTTGCTCGAAACTCTCTAGACGCGGATTGTATCGGCTTTTCGCCTCCGCTGATCGACCACTGTGATGATCCTCGATCTTCTCGCCGATCCAGCGGGCCTCGGCCTCGCTGTCCCAATGGCCGATTAACCGGACTTTTTCGCCGTCCTGTGCGTCGGTCCATAGCTCTTTTCCAAGCCGCCCCTTGTTATGTTCGATCAGCCCCGAGGCGGCGGCAAGAATATGCGGGGTCGAGCGATAGTTCTGTTCCAGCCGGATCACCTGGGCGCCGGGGAAATCCGCCTCGAACCGCAGGATGTTGCCGACCTCGGCCCCGCGCCAGCCATAGATCGACTGGTCGTCGTCGCCGACGCAGCAGATGTTGCGGTGCCCCTGCGCCAGCAGCCGCAGCCACAGATATTGCGCGACGTTGGTGTCCTGGTATTCGTCGACCAGGATATAGCGGAAACGGTCCTGCCATTGCGCCAGCACGTCCGGATGCGCCTGGAAGATATTTACGCAGTGCATCAGCAGATCGCCGAAGTCGACGGCGTTGAGTTCCAGCAGCCGACGCTGATATTGCGCGTAGATTTCGCCAACCGAGACTTTGTGACTGACCCCCACAAGTGGCGCGTTCGGAATGCGCTCCATTATTGGACCCTGCGATCTCGGATCATTGCTTGGGCGCTCATGCCGGTTTTTGAAGTTATCAATATGCCCAGCAACCCACCGCACACTCCATCGTTGCTGGTCAACCGCTTCTGCCACCATTAATTGCTTGAGCAACCGCAACTGGTCGTCGGTGTCCAGGATGGTGAAGCCGGGCTTCAGATGCAGCTCGCCGTCGCCCACCAGCTCGGCATGGCGGCGCAGGATCTTGACGCTGATGGAATGGAAGGTGCCCAGCCAGGGCATCCCCTCGACCGTCTCGCCCAGCAGCCGGGCCACGCGCTCCTTCATCTCGCGCGCGGCCTTGTTGGTGAAGGTGACGGCGAGGATGCGGCCCGGGGTGGCGCGGCCTTGCATCAGCAGATGCGCGATGCGGGTGGTCAGGGCGCGGGTCTTGCCGGTTCCGGCGCCCGCCAGCAGCAGCACCGGCCCGTCCAGCGTCTCCACCGCCAGCCGCTGCGCCGGGTTCAGCCCGTCCAGATAGGGGGCGGGCCGCGGCGCCATCGCCCGCTGCGACAGCGAGGGACGGGAAGCGGCCTCGAAGGCGTCGTGATCGTCGAACTGGCTCATGGCCTGCAACATAGAGAAGCCGCGGGCCGCTGCAAAGCCCGCGTTCCCATTCCGTTCGCATTTTGCACGGTTCGGTTACCGCCGGGCCTCGCCGGACCGGGGCGCGCTGCGGACCAGCGACACCGCCACGCCCGTGGCGAGGATCGCGAATGTCACCCCCAGCGACAGCGCGGCCGGGACCTTCTCGATCCCCAGCGCCTCGGCCACCACCACCTTGCCGCCGATGAAGATCAGCAGCACCGCCAGCGCCGGCTTCAGCCCCGAGAAGCGGTGCAGCACCGCGGCCAGCGCGAAATACAGCGCCCGCAGGCCAAGGATGGCGAAGATGTTCGAGGTATAGACCAGATAGGGATCGGTGGTGATCGCAAAGATCGCCGGTACCGAATCGACCGCGAACACCACGTCGGCGAACTCGATCGCCACCAGCGCCAGGAACAGCGGCGTCACGAACAGCCGCATCCGGCCCGAGGCGTCGGGCTGGCGCACCACGAAGCGATGGCCCGCGAAATCCTGCGTCACCCGCAGGTTGCGGCGCAGCCAGCGCAGCAGCCGGTTGTCGGCCACGCCCGATTCGTGGTCGTCCCCGCTCAGCAGCATCCGCGCCCCGGTCAGGATCAGGAAGGCCGCAAAGACCAGCAGCACCCATTCGTAGCGCTGCACCAGCGCCGCGCCGAAGCCGATCATCACCGCGCGCAGCACGATCACCCCCAGGATGCCCCAGAACAGCACCCGGTGCTGCAGATGCCGCGGCACCGCAAAGGCGCCGAAGATCGTAGCGATCACGAAGATGTTGTCCATGGCCAGCGATTTCTCGACCACGAAGCCGGTCCAGTATTCCACCGCCGGTTCAAGCCCCAGCTGCGCCCAGACGAAGCCGCCGAACCCCAGCCCGATGGTGATGTAGAACGCCGACAGCAGCAGCGACTTGCGCACGCCGATTTCCTGCTGGCCGCGGTTCAGCACGCCCAGGTCCAGCGCCAGCAGCCCCAAGACCAAGGTCAGGAAAACCGCCCACATCCAGAGGGGCTGGCCAAGAAACAGGGAAGAAAGCTCCACGGTGATCTCCGACGGATGTTGCGTGATGCGACCGACATCACGATCCGCACAGATCGCCAGAGGGGCCCGGTCGGCTGTCCATCTAGGGCCTTGGCCGCAGCCGTCAAGGGGCGATTGCGCTTTATTTGCGACAGGCGTATGCGACGAACATGCCAGATCGCCCGCTTCACCCCCGCACCCGCGCCGTCCACCACGGCATCCGCCGCAGCCAGTACGGCGAAATGGCCGAGGCGCTGTTCCTGACCCAGGGCTTTGCCTATGACAGCGCCGAACAGGCCGAGGCGAGGTTCCAGCACAGCGGCCCGGACGAGTTCATCTATGCCCGCTACGGCAACCCCACCAGCCGCATGTTCGAGGACCGGATGGCCAGCCTCGAAGGCACCGAGGACGCGTTCGCGACCGCCTCGGGCATGGCGGCGGTCAACGGGGCGCTGATGGCGGTGGCCGCGCCCGGCAGCCGCATCGTCGCGGCGCGGCAGCTGTTCGGATCTTGCCTTTACGTGCTGGAGCTGCTGCGCAAGTTCGGGGTCGAGGTGGTGCTGATCGACGGCACCGACCTTAACCAGTGGCGGGATGCGGTGACGCCGGGGACCGCGGCCTGTTTCCTGGAAACCGTGTCGAACCCCACGCTCGAGGTGATGGACCTGGCCGGGATCGCCAAGATCGCCCATGCGGCCGGCGCGCTGGTCATCGCCGACAACGTGTTCGCGACGCCGGTGTTCAGCCGCGCGGTGGAACTGGGCGCCGATGTGGTGGTCTATTCCACCACCAAGCATGTCGATGGCGGCGGGCGGGCGCTGGGCGGGGTGATCTGCGGCAGCCGCGAGTTCGTGCGGACCCGGGCGGAACCCTATCTCAAGCACACCGGGGGCGCGATCTCGCCCTTCAACGCCTGGATCATGCTGAACGGGCTGACCACCATGGAGCTGCGGGTCCGCGCCATGGCCGACAGCGCGCTGGCGGTGGCGCAGGCGCTGCAGGGCGCCGGGGTGCGGGTGATCTATCCGGGACTGCCCGAACATCCCCAGCACGCGCTGGCGATGCGGCAGATCGGCTCGGGTGGGACCATGATCGCGCTGGACCTGGGCTCGAAACAGGCGGCCTTCGCGATGCTGGACCGGCTGCGGCTGGTGTCGATCTCGAACAACCTGGGCGATGCCAAGTCGATCGTCACCCACCCCGCCACCACCACCCACCAGCGCCTGCCCGAGGCCGAGCGCGAGGGGCTGGGCATCGGCCCGGGGCTGCTGCGGCTGTCGGTGGGGCTGGAACATCCCGACGACCTGATCGCCGACCTGCTGGGCGCGCTGGCCTAGGCAAGATCGCCTATGGTCGCACGGGGTGCTGGCCTTTTGCCGGCGGGTGACCATATTCAGCCCAGCCAAGCTGAAAGACCTGCCATGACCGAACACCGGCCGCCGCCCTCCGTCCCGCCCGCGCTCAGCCGCGAATACCCGGATGATTTCCGGGTGGACGAGGCCTATCGCGCCACCCTGCCCGACCTGCAGAACGGCCCGGCCAGCCTGATCGTCGGCGCCCGCAAGGCGATCCAGCATGTGGGGATTTCCAATTTCCGCCTGCCGATCCGCTATCGCCGCAAGGAAGGCGGCGAGATCCTGCTGGAAACCAGCGTGACCGGCACCGTCAGCCTCGATGCCGACCGCAAGGGCATCAACATGAGCCGGATCATGCGGTCTTTCTACACCCACGCGGAACAGCAGTTCTCGCTGGGGGTGCTGGCGGCGGCGGTCAGCGACTACAAGGACCACCTGGACAGTTTCGATGCGCGGCTGCAGATGCGGCTGTCCTATCCGATGAAGGTCGGCTCGCTGCGTTCGGGGCTGGAGGGCTGGCAATATTACGACATCGCGATGGAGTTGATCGACCAGGGCGGGCAGCGGCTGCGGGTGATGCATTTCGACTATGTGTATTCCTCGACCTGCCCCTGCTCGCTGGAGCTGGCCGAACATGCCCGCACGGCGAGGGCGCAGCTGGCGACCCCGCATTCCCAGCGCTCGGTTGCCCGTATTTCCGCGGTGATGGCGGGCGACGAGAAGCTGTGGTTCGAGGACATGGTGGCGCTGTGCCGCCGCGCCGTCGCCACCGAGACGCAGGTGATGGTCAAGCGCGAGGACGAGCAGGCATTCGCAGAACTGAACGCCGCCAACCCGATCTTCGTCGAGGACGCGGTGCGCGCCTTCGCCCACGAGCTCGAGCTCGATCCCCGAATCGGCGATTTCCGCGTCATCGCCAGCCACCAGGAATCGCTGCACTCCCACGACGCGGTAAGCCTGCTGACGGAAGGGCCCACCTTCGCGCAGGCGAGCCTGGATCCGAATATTTTTGCGGGGCTGCGGGTGTAGGGGCTGGTTGCCTTAGCTGTCGGCGGTAGCCTTCTGTAATACCACGAAAATGAGCGAGCGCCGGGGAAGTCGGTTCTGAGGCGCTGCCGTCCCTGATAAGGGCGCCCTGCCAACTGGAGCCGACCTCGGTGCGAGCAAGGCTCGACCCTGTAGCTTTTCCGGGTGGATTCGGAACGAGCTCGCATCCGCATGAGATATCGGCGGCAATTGATTATAATATAATAAAAATATGCGAGTGCGCTGCATGTGTCGCCGTCCCTGCAGCGCACTCCCGCCGAACAAGCACCAGCCGCTTCCAAGAGTCGGCTCCGATGGGTTTATGGCCGCCGGGCCGATTCATGCATCAGCTATATGACGCAACCGATTGTAAATTTAACAAGATACATGGGCCTGCAGTCACGCTTTGCGAAACAGCGCACCTTCCTGCTGGCCGCAGCTCGCCACCCCTGCGGCCGCACGACCGCCCGCAACCCCTCAACAGACAAGAAAAACACGCGCGGATGGCCTGTAAGCCGGGTTCTGTCCGGGGGCTTGCGCCCCGTGGATGACCATTCCTCTGGCCCCGCCGTTGCCGGCGGGATCTAGCTGCCAACCCGGATCTGCTGGGGCGCAGGCGGCCCTGCGGGGTTGCCCCCGCGCGCGATCCCTATTCGGCATTGCTCCTGGTGGGGCTTGCCGTGCCGGTCCGGTTGCCCGTCCCGCGGTGGGCCTTTACCCCACCGTTTCACCCTTGCCCTGCACAAGGCGGGGCGGTCTGTTCTCTGTGGCGCTTTCCCTGGGGTTGCCCCCGCCGGGCGTTACCCGGCACCATGCCTGCATGGAGCCCGGACTTTCCTCGAACGGCGAAACCACCGCCCGCGGTCATCCGGCCATCCGCGCGTGACGGGGATATGCGCAGGCCCGGGCGCCGGGTCAAGATGCTGCGCGACGGCTCAGTCCAGCCGCACCGCCGCCAGGATCGGCCCCGGCCGCCCCGGCCCCAGCGCCTGCTGCACCAGCAGCGCGTGGCTGGTGTCGTCGGGAAAGCGGTCGTCGGCGTCGACTCCGGCGCGGATGGTCAGGCGCAGCGGCGCGCGCGCGGTCCAGTGGGTCAGCAGCTCGGCCCCCACCACCACGTTGCGGTAGTCCAGCGTCATGCCGCGGTTCTCGCCGGCCTCGACCTGCACGCTGCGCCGGGGCAGGAAGCGGATCAGCAGCACATCCACCCCGCCCGGGATCGCGGCGCGGGGGGTCAGCTGGATCACATGCGCCTCGCCTTCCTCGGTGGCGGTGACCATCACCGCCGAGGGGCGGGCGGCGTGGGCCTCGATCACCGACAGCAGCGCGGCGCGGCCGGTCCCCAGCAGCGTGTCCTGGCCGTCGACGATGATCTGTGGGGTGTAGACGCCGCGCTCGCCGGCGACGGCGGCGTAGCCCTCTTGCCGGGCGGTGTGGGCCGGGCTGGCGAAGCCGTCCGCCCAGCCCAGGTAGTCCCAGTAATCGACATGCCAGGTCAGCGCGAGCACCCCAGGCGCATCGGCCAGCCCCGCGACCAGCCGGTCGGCGGGCGGGCACGAGGAACAGCCCTGCGCGGTGAACAGCTCGACCACCACCGGCGGCGCGCCCAGGATCGGCTTGCGCGCTGCGGTTGCGGCGGTCCCGGCTGCGGCCATCGGGGCCAGGGCGGGCGCGGCGCCGGGCGCCATGCCTTGCGGGGCCAGCGAGAACGCGCCCTCCGGGGTGGCCTTGGCGGCGCCCATTGGCGCCTCGATCACGCCGATGCCGGGTGCGGGGTCGAACTCGGCGCCCAGGGGATCGGTGGCGCCATTTGCCGCAGCCCCCGCCGGGCCCCCGGCCGGCTCGCCCGCCGGAGCCGCAGCCTCTGCCGGTCCGGCCGCCTGCGCGTCGCCGTCGGGGCCCGCCGTCTGCGCCATGGCCGCGGGGGCGGCAATCAGGGCCAGCGCCAGCCCCAGCGCCTGCCCCGCCCCCAAGATCCGCCGCGAAATCCCGCGCGGGAGTCCCTGCGGAACCCGATGAAGAACTGCCATTGTCATTGCCTTGGAATTAGGTCAGCCAGACCCCGTCCGCCAAATCAACGCTTCGTTAGCAGCGGCGCACGCGGCCCGCCACGAGTTGAGACTTGCATCCCGCCGCGCATTTGTATACCGTCGCATACAACTCGCCGCCACCCCTGCCCTCACCCCGCGCTTGCACCCGGGGGTGAGTCGGGGCAATCGGGGCGTTGCCAGCCACCTTGTTCATACTGAGGACGCACAGCCCATGCCGATCGTCACCGGAACCGACACCGCCAAGACCCGCCGCGACCTGACGGTCGGCGGGCAGAAAGTGTCCTATTACTCGATCCCCGCCGCGACCGAGGCCGGTCTGGGCGATTTTTCCCGCCTGCCCGCCGCGCTGAAGGTCGTGCTGGAAAACATGCTGCGGTTCGAGGACGGCGGCTTCACGGTCAGCGTCGATGACATCAAGGCCTTCGCCGACTGGGCGCAGAACGGCGGCAAATCGGACCGCGAGATCGCCTATCGCCCCGCGCGGGTGCTGATGCAGGACTTCACCGGCGTGCCGGCGGTGGTGGACCTGGCCGCGATGCGCGACGGCATCAAGGCACTGGGCGGGAACGCGCAAAAGATCAACCCGCTGAACCCGGTCGATCTGGTCATCGACCACTCGGTGATGGTCGATGAGTTCGGCAACCCCCGCGCCTTCCAGCGCAACGTCGATCTGGAATACGCCCGCAACATGGAGCGCTACCAGTTCCTGAAATGGGGCCAGGGCGCGTTCAACAACTTCCGCGTGGTGCCGCCCGGGACCGGCATCTGCCATCAGGTGAACCTGGAATATCTGGCGCAGACCGTCTGGACCGACACCGACCAGACCGGCGCCACCGTCGCCTATCCCGACACGCTGGTCGGCACCGACAGCCACACCACCATGGTGAACGGCTTGGCCGTGCTGGGCTGGGGCGTCGGCGGGATCGAGGCCGAGGCCGCGATGCTGGGCCAGCCGGTGTCGATGCTGATCCCCGAGGTCGTCGGCTTCAAGGTCACCGGCGCCCTGCGCGAGGGTGTGACCGCCACCGACCTGGTGCTTAAAGTCGTCAAGATGCTGCGCGACCACAAGGTGGTCGGCAAGTTCGTCGAGTTCTACGGGCCCGGCCTCGACAACATGCCGCTGGCCGACCGCGCCACCATCGCCAACATGGCCCCCGAATACGGCGCCACCTGCGGGTTCTTCCCGGTCGATGCGGAAACCCTGCGTTACCTGCGCCAGACCGGCCGCGACGAATCCCGCATCGCGCTGGTCGAGGCTTACGCCAAGGAAAACGGCTTCTGGCGCAGCGAAGACTATGATCCGATCTATACCTCGACCCTGCATCTGGACCTTGGCGACGTGGTGCCGGCGATCTCGGGCCCCAAGCGGCCGCAGGATCACGTGGCGCTGGATGCCGCCGCGCAGACCTTTGCCGAATACATCCACGGCATCCGGGTGGCGCCGTCGGCCCCCGCCGTGCAGAAATCCGAGATGACCGAGGAAGGCGGCGCCCCCGCCCCCGATCACATCCCCGGCGACAACCGCAAGCGCGGCCTGACCTGCACGCTGAACGGCGAAACGTTCCAGCTGTGCGACGGTTCGGTGGTGATCGCGGCGATCACCTCCTGCACCAACACCTCGAACCCCTATGTGCTGATGGCCGCCGGGCTGGTGGCAAAAAAGGCGCATGAGCTGGGGCTGACCCGCAAGCCCTGGGTCAAGACCTCGCTGGCGCCGGGCTCGCAGGTGGTGGCCGAATATCTCGAGGCCGCCGGGCTGCAGCAGCATCTGGACGCGCTGGGGTTCAACCTGGTCGGCTTCGGCTGCACCACCTGCATCGGCAACTCGGGGCCGCTGGACCCGGCGATCTCCAAGTCGATCAACGACCACGATCTGGTGGCGGTGTCGGTGCTGTCGGGCAACCGCAACTTCGAGGGCCGGATCAGCCCCGACGTGCGCGCCAACTATCTGGCCAGCCCGCCGCTGGTCGTGGCCTATGCCATCGCCGGCGACATGAACATCGACCTGACGCGCGAGCCGCTGGGCAAGTCCAAGGACGGGCAGGACGTCTATCTGAAGGACATCTGGCCCAGCTCGCAGGAGGTGTCGGACCTGGTGGACCGCATCGTCACCCGCGAGATGTTCATCGAGAAATACGCCGACGTGTTCAAGGGCGACGAGCGCTGGCAGGGGGTCGAGGTCACCGACAGCGAGACCTATGACTGGCCGCCGGAATCGACCTATATCCAGAACCCGCCCTATTTCCAGGGCATGGGCCGCGAGCCGGGGGTGATCTCGGACATCTCGGGCGCGCGCGTGCTGGCGGTGCTGGGCGACATGATCACCACCGACCACATCTCGCCCGCCGGCTCGTTCAAGCCGACCACTCCGGCCGGGAAATACCTGACCGAGCGGCAGGTCGCGCCCAAGGACTTCAACAGCTACGGCTCGCGCCGCGGCAACCACGAAGTGATGATGCGCGGCACCTTCGCCAATATCCGCATTCGCAACGAGATGCTGGACGGGGTCGAGGGCGGCTATACCAAGGGCCCCGACGGGCAGGAGACCTCGATCTACGACGCCGCGATGGAATATCAGGCGCAGGGCGTGCCACTGATCGTGGTGGGCGGCGTGGAATACGGCGCCGGCTCGTCGCGCGACTGGGCGGCCAAGGGCACCAACCTGCTGGGCGTCAAGGCGGTGATCGCCGAAAGCTTCGAGCGTATCCACCGCTCGAACCTGGTCGGCATGGGCGTGGTCCCGTTCGAGTTCACCGGCGGCGACAACCGCAAGACCCTGGGGCTGACCGGGGACGAGGTGATCTCGATCACCGGGCTGGCCGGCGACTTCAAGCCGCTGTCGCTGGTTCCGGCGGTGATCCGCTATGCCGACGGCTCGGAAAAGACCGTGCAGCTGAAGGCCCGCGTCGATACCGAGGTCGAGATCGAATATCTCAAGAACGGCGGCGTGCTGCATTACGTGCTGCGCAACCTCGCCAAGGGCTGAGCCCCTCGCGTTCAGGCAAAAAGGAAACCCCGGCCGCTGCGGCCGGGGTTTTTCGTTGCGGGTTCGTTGTGTGGCGGGCGGCTCAGCCGCCGATGGAGCGGGTCTCAGCCGCCGATGGCGATCCCTTCGCGCCGCGGGTCGGCGCCGCCCTGCAACCCGTCGGGCGTGATCACGATGGATTGCAGCCCCGAGGTCTGGGCGCTCTCCTCATCAATCTCGAACCCCAGCGACACCAGCTCGGCGGCCAGTTCAGGGGCACGGCCCGGCTCGACCTCCATCTTGCCGAAACGGTTGAGGATATTGGGCGCGGCCACCGCCCGCTGCGGGTCCATGCCCCAGTCCAGTTGCGCGATGATCGCACGGGCAACATAGCCGATGATGCGGCTGCCGCCCGGGGAGCCCACCACCATCGCGGGCTTGCCGTCCTTCATCACGATGGTCGGCGCCATCGAGGACCGCGGCCGCTTGCCCGGCGCCAGCGCATTGGCGATCACCGCGCCGGCGTCGTCATGGGTGCGGAAGGAAAAATCCGTCAACTCGTTGTTCAGCAGGAAGCCATTGGTCATCAGCCGCGCGCCGAAACCGTTCTCGATGGTGGTGGTCATCGACAGGGCGTTACCGTGGCTGTCCACGATCGAGATATGCGTGGTCGAGGGCAGTTCCAGCGATTCGTCCTGCCCCCACAGCGCCGCATGGGTCCAGCCCGGCGCGCCGGCGGCGACCTCGGGCAGGCTGTCGTCGCCGGCCAGCAGCTTGCCACGCTCGGCCAGATAAGCGGGATCGACCAGCCCCGCGGTCGGGACCGGCACATGGTCGGGGTCGGCCATGTAGCGTTCGCGGTCGGCAAAGGCCAGCCGCGAGGCATCGCCGATCAGCCGCCAGCTTTCCGGGCTTTCCGCCCCCAGCGCAGCAAGGTCATAGCCGCCCAGCATCCCGAGGATCTGCCCCACCGTCAGCCCGCCCGAGGACGGCGGCCCCATCCCGCAGATGTCATGCGCGCGGTATTCGATACAGACCGCCGGACGCTCGATCACCCGATAGGCCGCAAGGTCGGCAGTGGACAGCAGCCCCGGATTGCCGGTGGCACCGCGCACCGTGGCGGCGATGCTTTCGGCGATGGGGCCGCGATAGAACCCGTCAGCCCCCTGCCGGGCCAGCACCCGCAGGGTGTCGGCGTAAGGCTGGTTGGTCAGCACCTGCCCGGCCGCGACCGGCTGCCCGCCGGGAAAGAAATACGCGCTGGTGGCCGGGTCGCCGCGCAGCGCCTCACCCTCGGCCGCGACCAGCTCGGCCAGACGGGGCGACACGGTAAAGCCCAGTTCGGCCAGCCGGATCGGGTCGTCGAACAGCCCGGCCCAGTTCATCAGGCCCCAGCGGCGATGCGCCTCTTCCAGCAAGGCCGGGGTGCCGGGGGTGCCGACCGAGCGGCCGCCGACCACCGCCTCCATGAACTTCATCGGCTCGCCATCGGGGCCAAGGAACAGCGTCGGCGTGGCGTCGCGCGGCGCGGTCTCGCGCCCGTCCAGCGTGGTGAGCGCCCCGGTGGCCGCATCATACCAGACCAGGAACGCCCCGCCGCCGAGGCCCGAGCTTTGCGGCTCGACCAGCCCCAGCACCGCCTGCACCGCGATCATCGCATCGGCGGCGCTGCCGCCCTGTTCCAGCACGCGGACGCCGGCCTCGACCGCCAGCGGATGCGCGGCGGCCACCATCCAGTCCTTGCCGGCAACCGCGCGACCCTCGGCCTTGGCGGCCAGCGCGGCGCGCGCCGCCTCGCCCAAAGGGCCAAATTCATCCGCCTGCACGGCGGGCGCGGTCTCGGCCTCGGGCGCGATCGCATCGGTCACCTGCTGCGCCGCGGCCATCTGCACGCTGCCCAGCAGCAGCGCCAGCAGCATCGGTCCGTGTCGTGTCATGGTCCCCTCCCCTTGCAACTCGTGCTGGCAGAGTGGCCCGCACCCCCCTCGCGTTCAACGGGAAATGTCGGACGGGACTGTCTGCGCCCGCGCGGCCTGGAGCCTTTAGGGCGCGGCCCCTGCTCACGGAACACAGTCCACCGGACCGCTTCCCGGGCGTTCGCCAGCCCCGCGGATACTTGAAAACCGCCCGAAACTCATGCGCTTCGGGCGGTTCCTAAATATCCTGGGGGAGTCCCGAAGGGACGGGGGCAAAGCCCCCATCTTACCGATCCGCAGCCAGCGCCTTGTCCAGCTCGGGGCGGAAGCGATTAGTGTAGTCCTCGCGCACCAGCGGCCCGGCGTGGCGGTGCAGCACGCGGCCCTCGTTATCGAGGATGAAGGTTTCCGGGGGCGCGGTCACGCCCCATTCGATCGCCGTGCGCCCTGACGGGTCGGTGGCAAGCCTGGCAAAAGGATCGCCATGCTCGGCCAGAAAGCGCAGCGCCGCGGGTTCCGGGTCCTTGAGGTCGATGCCGACCACGGTCACGCCCTCTTCAGCGGCCAGCGCGGTCAGCGTGGGATGCTCGGCCCGGCAGGGCGGGCACCAGCTGGCCCAGAAATTGACCAGCACCACGCCATTGCCGCGCAGGTCGGCGTCGGTCAGCTGGGTCTTGCCGGGCAGCGTGGTCCCCGACACCGGCGGCGCCGGTTGCCCGATCAGGGTCGAGGGCAGCGCATTCGGGTCGTCGCGCCCCATGCCCCACAGGAACATCGCGGCCAGCCCGGCGAAGATCACCGGCGGGATGAATGCAAGCGGTGAAATCCTAGCCACGGCGCTCGACCTCCTCCAGCGCGCGGCGGGCGCGGGCGCTGGCAGCCAGCGTCTGCACGATCAGCCCGACGATCAGCACCGCGGAAATCCCCCAGGCGGTCAGCACCGGCACGGCGTAGCGGCCAAGCTCGATCATCATGCGCGCACCTCTCGGGCCAGCAGGGCGGCGGTGCGGCGGCGGCGGATCTCGGTCCGGGTGCGCACCAGCAGCAGCGTCAGGAACAGCAGGAAGAATCCCAGCATGCACAGATACAACGGATATTTGTAGACCGCGCTCATCCGCTCGCCCGGGGCGATGGACAGCGAGGCGCCCTGGTGCAGCCCCTGGTTCCAGAAATTCACCGCATAGCGCGACAGCAGCGCAAAGACCGAGCCGACCAGGCACAGCACCCCGGTCAGGTCGGCGGCGCTGTCAGGGTTCTCGATCGCGCCCCACAGCGCCATGTAGCCCAGATAGAACAGGAACAGGATCAGGAACGAGGTCAGCCGCGGGTCCCATTCCCACCAGGTGCCCCACATCGGCTGCCCCCAGACCGCGCCGGTGACCAGCGCGACCAGCGTCATCACCGCGCCGATGGGGGCAGCGGCGCGGGCGGCCAGCGCGCTGACATGGTGGCGCCGGATCAGCCAGATCAGCGAGGCCGCCAGCATCATCACCCAGATGTTGATCGCCATCATCGCGGCGGGCACATGCAGGAACATGATCTTGACGGTCGAGCCCTGCTTGTAGTCCTCGGGTGTCATCCAGCCCCAGACCAGCCCGGCAGGCAGGCAGATCGCCGCCGCCGCGGCAATCCACGGCAGCGCGGCGCCCGAGACGCGCATGAACTTGACGGGGTTGGCGTATTCCCAGATCGACATGGCGTGCTCTCTAGCTTGGCGTCGGGGTGGCGTGAAGCCCCCTTACCGCAAGTTGACCCGCAGGGCACCGGCTGCGGCGAAAGGTATCGCCGCCAGCACCGCCATGGTGATCCCGGCCAGCAGCACCAGCGGCGTAGTGCCGTCGCCGCCGGCGGCGCCGCGGCGCACCGCCTCGGCCCCGAAGATCAGCGTCGGCACGTAAAGCGGCAGCACCAGCAGCGACATCAGCAGCCCGCCGCGGCGCAGCCCCACGGTCAGCGCGGCGCCGAAGGCGCCCAGCATCGACAGCGCCGGCGTCCCCAGCGCCAGCGCCGCCACCAGCCAGGGCTGGGCGGCGCCGGGCAGGTGCAGCAGGATGCCGAACACCGGCGCGGCGGCAACCAGCGGCAGGCCGGTGGTGATCCAATGCGCGGCGGCCTTGACCAGCACCGCGCCTTCCAGCGGCAGCGGCGCGGTGGCCAGCAGGTCGAGACTGCCGTCTTCCCAGTCCAGCGCAAAGATGCGGTCGAGCGACAGCAGGCAGGCCAGCAACGCCCCCACCCACAGGATCCCCGGCGCGATCAGCGCCAGCGTGCCGCCCTGCGGCCCGACGCCGAACGGCACCAGCGTGCAGACGATCAGGAAGAACGCGAGCCCCAGCCCGAATCCCCCGCCCGCCCGCGTGGCCAGCCGCAAGTCGCGCATGAGCAGGGCGATCATGCGCGGCTCCCTTCAGCTGCTTCATCCCGAAGGCATCCAGAGAGCGGATCGGCAGGAACGCAGGACATCCCGCGCCCCTCCAGCCCTCCTTCGGGCGGTTCATAAATATCCTGCGGGGGTGCGGGGGTGCAAAACCCCCGCTGCAACGGCGACGCCAGCACAACCGCACTCATCCGAACGCCTCGTCGAAACTGGCCGGGGCGCGGCTGCGGACCGGCTCGCCCGCGGCGCGGAAGGGGCCGAGGTCCAGCACCTGCGCCTCGGGCAGGCCCAGGTCGATGTGGGTCGCCATCAGCGCCGCGCCGCCGCCCGCCAGATGCCGGCGCACCGCATCCGCGAACAGCGCCACCGAGCCCGCGTCCAGCGAGACGGTGGGCTCGTCCAGCACCCAGACCTTGCGGCCGGTGACCAGCAGCCGCGCCAGCCCCAGCCGGCGCTTCTGCCCGGCCGACAGCATCGCCGCCGGGCGCTCGACCAGCGCGCCCAGATCCATCGCCTCGATGGCGGCGGCGATGGGGGGGCCGCCGAACACCAGCCGCCAGAACTCGAGATTCTCGGTCACGGTCAGCGCGGCTTTCAGCCCGTCGGCATGGGCCGCATAGGCGATGGCGTCGGGGTCGGCCTCGACCCGGCCGGCGGCGGCGGGTTGCAGCCCGGCGACGGTGCGCAAAAGCGTGGTCTTGCCGATGCCGTTGGGGCCGCGCAGGATCAGCGCCTGCCCGGAAGACAGGGTGAAATCCACCCCCTCGACCGCGCGGCGCCCGCCGCGCGACACGGCCAGGCCCTGGACCTGCAGCAGCGGCGCCACCGCCCGCGCCCTAGTCGAGCGGCTCGACCGGGATCAGCGCGCAGGCCACGCGCCGCCCCTCGGCCAGGGTGACGTTGTAGCAGCGCGCGGCGGTGGGGCTGGTCATCGGCTCGACCCCGATCCCGGCGGCCTCGAGCGTCTGCACCAGCGCCCGGGGCGGGTGCGCGACCTGCCCGCCCAGCCCCAGGAACAGCACGTCCACCTGACCGGCCAGCGCCAGCAGTGCGGCAGTATCGTCAAGCCCGCCCCAGGGCTGAACCCCCTCGGCGGTGACGATCAGCGCGCTGCGGTGGACCTGGCCGCCGGCGCGGAAGAACCCCGGCCCGTAGCCGTCGACCGGGGTCGCGCCGCCATAGTCGGTGTCCTGCATCTCGGCCATCAGGGCGCGTCCTGGAAGGGCGTGCCGGACAGCTCGTCCAGCTCCTTCTTTTCGCCGCGGACGGGCTTGTCCCAGTCGCGGCGCACGCCCAGCGACAGCACGATGTTCTTGGCCAGGTAGACGGTGGAATAGATCCCGACGCCGACGCCCCAGAACATCGCGAAGACAAAGCCGCGGATGACGTCGCCGCCCCAGATCAGCATCGCCCCCAGCGCCAGCGCGGTGGTGACCCCGGTCATCACCGTGCGCGACAGGGTTTCGTTCACCGTCAGGTTCATCACGTCGATCAGCGGCATGGTCTTGAACTTGACCAGGTTTTCCCGCAGCCGGTCGAACACAACCACCGTGTCGTTGACCGAATAGCCCAGGATCGTCAGCAAGGCCGCGATGGTGGACAGGTCAAAGCGGATCTGGAACGCCGCGAAGATGCCGACCGTCAGCAGCACGTCGTGGATCAGCGCCACCACCGCCCCGACCGCGAACTGCCATTCAAAGCGCAGCCAGATATACAGCAGGATCCCGATCGTTGCCGCACCCACCGCGTAGAGGGCGGTCTTGATCAGCTCGCCCGAGACCTTGGGCCCCACCGATTCGACCGAGGCGAAGGTGACCTGCGGATCGACCACCTTCAGCGCCGACTCGATCCGGTTCAGCTCTTCGGGGGTGACCGAGCCGGTCTCGTTCTCGGTGCCGATGCGGATCTGGGCGACGTGGCGGTCGGGGCCGAAGCCCGGGTCGAAGACCTCGGTGATCGACAGGTCGGACAGGTTCAGCCCGCTCAGCGCCTCGCGATACTCGGCCACCTCGAAGGCGTTCGAGCTTTCGGTGCGGATGGTGGTGCCGCCCTTGAAGTCGATGCCGAAGTTCAGCCCCATCGTCACGATGAAGATCACCGAGACGATCATCGCCACGATCGACACGCCGTTGGTCAGCCAGCGCCAGCGGAAGAAGTCGATGTGGGTTTCGTCGGGGACGAGTTTCAGACGGAATGCCATGTCGGTCGTCCCCTTACAGAATCAGCGTCTTGGGCTTGCGCCATTCCAGCCACATCACGATCATCAGCCGGGTGAAGTAGATCGCCGTGAAGACCGAGGTGATCAGCCCGATGGTCAGCGTCACCGCAAAGCCCTTGACCGGCCCCGACCCCAGGAAGAACATCACCAGCGCGGCGATGAAGGTGGTCAGGTTGGCGTCGATGATCGCGCTCATCGCCTCGCCGAAGCCGTCGTTGATCGCCTTGACCACGGTCTTTCCGGCGCGCAGTTCCTCGCGGATGCGTTCATAGATGATGACGTTAGCATCGACCGCGGTGCCCACGGTCAGCACGATGCCGGCGATCCCCGGCAGGGTCAGCGTGGCCCCCATCGCCGACATGATCGACAGGATCAGGATCACGTTGGTGATCACCGCGACCGAGGCGAATACCCCGAACAGCCCGTAGCTGGCGATCATGTAGCCAACGACCAGCACCGTGGCGATCATCGCCGACTTGCGCCCGGCGTCGATCGAATCCTGCCCCAGCTCCGGGCCGATGGTGCGTTCTTCAAGAAAGGTCATCTCGGCCGGCAGGGCGCCGGCGCGCAGCAGCACCGCCAGCTGGTTCGATTCCGCCACGTCCATCGCGCCCGAGATCTGCCCCGAGCCGGTGGTGATCGCCTGCCGGATCACCGGCGCCGAGATCACCTGGTTGTCCAGCACGATGGCAAAGGGCTGCCCGACATTGGCCGAGGTATAGGCCCCGAACCGCCGCGCGCCCTGCGGGCCAAAGCGGAAATCAACCGCCGGAGCGCCGTTCTGGTCGAAACTGGGGCGGGCGTCGGTCAGATCCTCGCCGGTGACCACCGGGGCCTCGGCCAGGGTGTAGTAGACCCCGGGCTCGTCCATGGCGGGCACGACGATATTGCCCAGCCCCGGCGAGGCGTTGGGGTCGGTGCCCCGCCCGATCACCGGGTTGAAGGTCAGTTTCGCGGTGGTGCCGATCAGCGCCTTCAGCTCCTCGGCCGAGCCGATGCCCGGCACCTGGATCAGGATGCGGTCCTTGCCCTGGCGCTGGATGGTGGGTTCGCGGGTGCCGACCTCGTCGACGCGGCGGCGCACGATCTCCAGCGACTGCTGGATGGTGCGGTCGTCGGTGGCGGCCTTTTCGGCAGCCGAGAGCTGCACGACCAGCGTGCTGCCCTGCGCGGTGATGTCCAGCGTCGAGGCCCCGGCCCCGGTCAGCGAGGTCACAGGCGCGGCCAGCTTGCGGGCGATTTCCACCGCGCGGGCCATCTGGTCGGGGTTGCCGATCTCGACCAGCAGCTGGTCGGCCGGGCCCTTGACCCGGCGCACCGGCCCGATCACGTCGCGGCTCTCGGCCAGCGCGTCGCGCAGTTCCGGCCACAGCGCCGTCATGCGCGAGGCATAGACCTCGGCGGTGTTGACCTCGCCCAGCAGATGCGCGCCGCCGCGCAGGTCCAGCCCCAGGCTGACCAGCGACGAGGGCAGCCAGCCGGGCCACAGGCTGCGGGCGGCGGCCTGTTCCGGGGTCTCGAACCCGGCGCGCTCGGCCGCGACCACGGCGTCGTTATGCGATTCGACCCGCTGATAGAACAGGTTGGGCATCGCATAGAGCAGTCCCAGCAGGATCAGCCCGACGATGACGATGCGTTTCCAGGCAGAGATCTGAACCATGCGCGGCCCGCCTGCTCAGCCGTTGGCGGCGACAGGGGCGCCGGTCCGGTCCACCACCTGCGCGATGGTCGAGCGGACCACGCGGATGCGCACGCCCTGGGCGATCTCGACATCGACATCTTCATCGCGCACGGCGACGACCTTGCCGAAGATGCCGCCCTGGGTGATCACGTTGTCGCCCTTTTTCAGCGCCGCGACCATGGCGCGGTGCTGGGACATCTTCTTCTGCTGCGGCCGCATGATCAGGAAATACATGATCGCGAAGACCAGGATCAGCGGGATGAACTGGGCGAATGCGGCGCCGCCGCCGGCGGCGGGGGCCGCAGCCTGGGCAAAGGCAGGGGTGATCAGCATGGGGCGCGGGGTCCTTGTGCAGGTTGCCAGTCGAGGGCCGGGCGCGACAGACCGCCCGGAAGATTGGCGCAGAACCTAGTCGCGCGCCCCCGGCTTGTCCAGAAACCCCGGCGACCCCGGCCGCCGCGTCCGGGCCGGGGTTTCCCGCCCTGCAAGTTCACGATCCCGGCATCCGCCGCGCCGGGCAAGCGCGGTGGACTTTCCCGCGGCCCTCGTGTCTTTTTCCCCCGCAGCTTCCCGACACCTCGAGGGCCCCATGCCGCACACCTCCGACGCCGCCGCCGAAATCCAGCGCCTGATCGCCATCATGGCGGCGCTGCGCGACAAGCAGACCGGCTGCCCCTGGGATATCGAGCAGGATTTCGCCTCGATCGCCCCCTACACCATCGAAGAGGCGCATGAGGTCGCCGACGCCATCGCCCGGCAAGCCTGGGACGAACTGCCCGGAGAGCTGGGCGACCTGCTGCTGCAGGTGGTGTTCCACGCGCAGATGGCCGCCGAGGCGGGGATGTTCGATTTCACCGATGTGGCGCGGGCGATCTCGGACAAGCTGGTGGCGCGGCATCCGCATGTGTTCGGCGACGAATCGCGCGACAAATCCGCCGCCCAGCAGGTCCGCGACTGGGAGGCGATCAAGGCGCAGGAACGCGCCGCCCGCGCCGAGCGCGGCGTGCTGGAGGGGGTGGCGCTGGGGCTGCCGGCGCTGACCCGGGCCGTCAAGCTGCAGAACCGCGCCGCAAGGGTCGGCTTCGACTGGCCGGGCCCGGCGCAGGTGCTGGACAAGCTGGCCGAGGAAACCGCCGAGCTGGTGCAGGCGCAGGCCGGCGCCGATCCCGCCCATCTGGCCGAAGAGTTCGGTGACCTGCTGTTCGTGATGGCGAACCTCGCCCGCCACCTGGACATCGACCCCGAGGAAGCCCTGCGCGCCGCCAACGCCAAGTTCACCCGCCGCTTCCAGTCGATCGAATCGGCGCTGGCCGCGCAGGGACGCCGGCCCGAGGACTCGACGCTCGATGAAATGGACGCGCTGTGGAACGCCGCCAAGGCGACCGAAAAGGCCTAAAGCAGCGCCTTGCGCAGCATGTTCAGCGCCACCGCCATCAGGAACAGCGCAAACAGCCGCTTGAGCAGCCGCGGGTTCGCCCCATGCGCCAGCGTGGCGCCCAAGGGCGCGGTCAGCAGCGTCATCGCGATCACGATGCTGAACATCGGCAGATTGACCGAGCCGAGGGTGCCCGGCGGCGCCGCGCGCGCCGGCACGAACAGGAAGCTCAGCACCGAGGGCAGCGCGATCACCGCCCCGAACCCCGCCGCCGTCGCCACCGCGCGGTGGATCGGCCGCCCGTGCAGGGTCAGCATCGGCACCCCCAGCGAGCCGCCGCCGATCCCCAGCAGCACGCCGACCAGCCCGATGGTCCCGGCCATCCCGGCCCGGCGCGCGCCCGTGGGCGGGGTCTCGGCCAGCCGCCACTCGGCCCGGCTGAACAGCATGTAGCTGGCAACCACGAACACCAGCACCGCAAAGATCATCTGCAACTCGCGGGTGCCCAGCCGCGACACCAGCCAGACGCCGGCCATGGCGCCCAGCATGATCCAGGGCGCCCAGAGCCGCAGGATCTGCCACTCCACCGCGCCCTTGCGGTGATGCGCCAGCACCGAGCGGATCGAGGTGACGAAGATCGTCGCCAGCGAGGTCGCCAGGCAGATCTGCATCACATCCGGCCCGCCATAGCCCGCCGCGGTCAGGATCGCGACGAAGGCCGGCACCAGCACGATGCCGCCGCCGACCCCCAGCAACCCGGCCAGGATCCCGGCGAAACCGCCGGCCAGCAGCAGCGCGGCCAGATAGGGCAACAGGGCAGTCACGGTCATCGGAAACCTCACGCAAGACCGCGCGCCCATAGCGTGCCCGCCACGGCAAGGCCAGCACCACAGGGCGGGGCTTCTTCCCCGTGCCGGCCGAGGTCAGATCGCCCGCAGGCAAACCCCGCCGAACCGCCCCCCGCGCCTCCGCCGTGGAAAGGCATTTCTTCTGTCGCGCCAGCCGCAGTCAGATTGCCCGCGGGCAAACCCGCCGAACCGCCCGCGCGCCTCCGTCCTCCGCCGCGGAAAGGCATTTTTTCCTTCGCGCTGGCCGCAGTCAGACGCCCCCCGGGCCAACCTCACTGAACCGCCCACCGCATCCCTGCTTCTCCCCCCCGCAGAAAGGCATTTCTTCCGTGCCAAAATATCCTCCGGGGGTGCGGGGGTGAAAAACCCCCGCGCGCAACGCCGCAGCGCTACGCTGCGTCGCCTTCGACCGCCGCCAGCGCCGCATCGTAATCCGCCAGCCCGCCGCTGCTGCCGCGTTCCGAAAGAATCCGCCGCCAGGCCCGCGCGCCGGGGCGGCCGTGGAACAGCCCCAGCATGTGGCGGGTGATCTGGTGCATCCGCCCGCCGCGCTCGAGATGGCGGGCGATCTCCCCGCGCATCGCCCGCGCCGCATCGAGCGGGTCGGAAAACGGCGGGGTCTCGCCCCACAGCGCATCCGCCTGCCCCAGGATCGCCCAGGGTTCGTGATAGGCGGCGCGCCCGACCATCACCCCGTCCATCACCGCCAGATGCTCGCGCAGCTGTTGCAGCGAGCCGATGCCGCCGTTGATCGACAGGCGCAGCCGCGGGAAGGCCGCCTTCATCGCGTGGACCAGCGGATAGTCCAGCGGCGGGATCTCGCGGTTCTCGCGCGGGCTCAGCCCCTGCAGCCAGGCCTTGCGGGCGTGGATGATGACGCGGCGCACGCCGGCCTGTTCCAGCACAGACAGGAAGCTGGGCAGCACCTCGGCCGGGTCCTGGTCGTCGACGCCGATGCGGCATTTCACCGTCACCTCGACGGGGCTGGCCGCCTGCATCGCGGCCACGCATTCGGCGACCAGCGCCGGGGTCTTCATCAGCACCGCCCCGAAACAGCCGGACTGCACCCGGTCGCTGGGGCAGCCGACGTTCAGGTTGATCTCGGCATAGCCGCGGTCGCCCGCGATCCGCGTCGCCTCGGCCAGCTCGGCCGGGTCCGAGCCGCCCAGCTGCAGCGCCACCGGATGCTCGGCCGCATCGTGGTCCAAGAGCCGCGCCCGGTCGCCGTGGATCACGGCCGGCGCGGTCACCATCTCGGTATACAGCAGCGCCCGGCGGCTGAGCCGACGGTGGAAGCCGCGGCAGGCGCGGTCGGTCCAGTCGAGCATGGGCGCAACCGAAAGCCTGTGTGCCGAATCAAGGTCCTGCATGTTCCAAACCACGGGCGCCGCCGGTCCGGGAACGCTGTCCCGGCGGTCCGCCCTTGTCCTTGTCATGATCCCGGCCGCACTGCCGGGCCGGCCGGGCTGTCCTTACTATGCCACGCCCCGACCACCAACCCCCGTCGCCCCGCCCGGGCGGTTGACAGGGGTTTGTCCTCCACGTTACGAGGCCCTCGTCCTTATCCAAGCGTTTTTTGTCAGGCACCGGACATCCCCCGCCAGCACGACAAAAGAGGACGCAGGATCGGATGCAGCCCCGACATATTTCCATCGCCGGTCTCGATCGCCACGCTGCTGCGCGACGTGCCAGGCTGCACATCAGCCTGCCGCTGACCCGCCCCGCGCCGGGGCGGACAAATCGCCGCAGAACCGGCGTAGCCGCGGAAATCCCGGAGTTTTCGCCGCCTTCGCCGCTCAACCGCAGGAACCCGCGTCGCCGGTTCTTATAGACAAGACCAACCGAATCACTCTACTTTTTCCTCCCGAATCCGTCCCGTCACAGCGTCCCGTCACCCGCCGGGACCGGCACAAGGAATCCATCATGCAGGCGATCCGCACGATGACCGCGCTGGCCGCGCTTTTCGCCCTTGGCAGCGCCGCACAGGCCGCGACCGAGGCCGAGGGCTTGGCCGAGGTCAAGGCCTTCACCCTCGAACACAACGCCGCGCTGATCGCCGAGGCGCAGAAGATGCAGGCGACGGCCGAGGGCTACGCCGCCATCATCGACGCCCATGGCGGCGACTACGCCAAGGCGTGGGAGGCCGAGGGGCCGAAGCTGGCCACCGCGGTCAAGGATCTGCGCGCGCACTGGCTGGCGGCCTCGAACCAGTACGAGACCATCGAGGGCATCGTCGCCGGCATCCCCTCGACCGCGAAATACGACCTCATCCTCGACGCCGGGAACCCGGGGACCGAGGCCGAGGATGTGGCCGAATACGACCTGACACTGCCCGACGGCACCGTGCTGGAACGCCCCGGCAGCCTGTTCCACTCGATCACCGAGCCGCTGTTCTGGGGCACTGACGAGGCGCATGTGAAGCAGGCCGCCGATCTGGACGGCGACGGCCAGACCGGCCGCGGCGAGGTGCTGTTCGACGCCAATCTGGCGGTCGGCGCCGCCCGCGGCATGGTCGAATGGGCCACCGCGCTGGAAACCGACATGAAGGCGTGGGAGCCGAACCGCGACGACGCCTTCACCGCGGTGGTGACGATGACGCCCACGGTCGGCGACTATTTCGGCGAGTGGAAGGAATCGCAGTTCCTCGGCGGCGACAGCGCGGCCTTTGTCGCGCAGAGCCGCCTCGTCGACGTGACCGGCATCATGTCGGGCTGCGAGCGGATGTACCGCTCGGCCATCTCGCCGGTGGTCGCGGCCGACGACCCGGCGCTCGACAGCTCGATCTCGGGCGGGTTCGAGGAACTGCTGGCGCTGATCGCCGACACCCGCGGCCGCGAGGAACAGGGCGACACGTTCTCGCCCGAGGAAGCCGACGCGCTGGGGGCCGAGGCCCAGGACCTGGCCGAGCGCATCGTCGCGCAGGTGCTGCAGGCCGCGGCCAAGCACGGGGTGGACATCAAGAGCTGATCCCGGGCCGGGCGGGCGGACTGCGAACAACCGCGCGGCCCGGCAACCCCGGTCGGACGATCGCCCCAAGGCGCGGCGCAGGGTCGCAGGCTGGGGGCGCATACTGGCGCCGCGGAATGGAATGTGGTCCAGCCCGCCGATGCTGCCCCGGGACGCGGGGCCGCAACCGGCGCTTCGGACCACGGCGCAACGGCCCGGGCGCGGGCCGTGGATACGGCCCCCGCGGCGGGCCGGACAGCAGCCCCACCGCGGGGTTTCGGATTTGGGGGGCGGACCGGCCGGCCCGTCCCCGCAGCTTTCAGGACGGACATCATGGGACAAGCCATCCGCCATCCCGCCCCCCTTGCCATCACCCCCATCAGCCATGCCCCGCCGCGCGGCGGCAACCTGCGCTCGGGCATCCAGACGGCGCTGTTCGCGGCGCTGTTCGTGTCGGGGCTGGCGCTGTGGCTGTGGCCGCAGGACGCGATCGTGGTGCTGGCGCATCTTGCCGGGGGGCTGGTGCTGCTGGTCCTGCTGGTGCCGTGGCTGGTCCGGCATCTGCCGACCGGGCTGGCGCATAGCCAGCGCCGCGGCTTCACCATCCTGTCCTGGGCGCTGCTGGCCGCCTTCGTGCTGGTGCTGGCGACCGGGGTCGCCATGTCGCTGCCGGCGGGCGCCTGGATCGCCGGCGTGGTCTGGTTCTGGCCGCGCGAGGTGACCGAGGCGCTGTCCTTCCTGCATCTCTGGGGCAGCTGGGCGGCGGCGGCCGGGTTCGTCCTGCATCTCGGCCTGCGCCACTGGGCCTGGGGGCAGCCATGAAGACGCAGTTCCGCTATCACATCCGGCCGCTGGCCCTTGCCGCGCTGGCCGCGGCTGCGGGGCTGGGGCTTTACGCCGCCCTAGCCCCGGCGCCGCAGCCGACCGGAGTGGCGCTGGCGGCGGTGCCCTATTACTCGCTGCCCTTCGGCCCCGACGAGACCGGCGAGGACCGCCCGTTCTGGCCCTCGCGGATGCAAAGCGCCACCGGCCGGATGACCGACCCCGCGCGGCTGCCAAGCTCGGCCGAATGCGGCAGCTGCCACCGGACCGAGTTCGAGGAATGGGCCGGCTCGCTGCACGCCGCCGCCGACCGCGACCTGATCTATGAAGCCACCGTGGACGCCAATGTCGACCTGCTGCGCCACGGCGCCGAGCAGGGCCGGTTCTGCGAGGGCTGCCACGCCCCGGGCGAGATGCTGGCCGGCCGCGTCACCCGCCATGTCGCCGTCCCCCCGGCCGATGCGCTGACCGAAGGGGTCAGCTGCATCGCCTGCCACACCGCCACCCATGCCGACCCGGTCGAAGGCAACGGCGCCCTGACGCTGGCCTATGACCGCGCCGAGGCCGAGCGCGACGGCCCGCAGGGCGCGGCGCTGCTGGCCGATCCACGCGCGCATCTGGCCGCCTACGGCGCCCCCGACACCACGAAACTGCTGGCCGGGTCCGAGATCTGCGGCGCCTGCCACACCGAGGCCTACGACCTGTCGATGTCCCGCGCCGAGACACGGCAGGACGTGCAGTCCACCTTCGTCGAATGGCGCGACAGCTGGTATGCGCGCAACGGCGTCACCTGCCAGGACTGCCACATGGCCGACGACCCGGCCGCGCAGGTGATGGCGCTGCGTGAAGGCAGGCTGGACAAGCCTGCGCGCTATTCGCACCGCTTCATCGGCGCCAACCACGTGATGACCGACACCTCGCTGGGCGACACGCTGAGCGTGCTGCGCGGCGGGCTGCTGCCCGGGGTGGACCGCGACCTCAATCAGGCGACGCTGGCCGAACAGGCGCGGCAGACGACCGAGTTCCTCAGGACCGCCGCCGGGCTCGAGCTGCGCGGCACCACCGCCACCGCCGAGGGGCTGCATGTCGAGCTCGCGGTGCAGAACCTCGGTGCCGGCCACAACCTGCCGACCGGGGTCAACGACCAGAAGCACATGTGGCTGGAAATCCACCTGACCGACGCCACCGGCGCCGAGATCTTCCGCTCGGGCGGCGATGCCGAGCGGCTGGGGGTCGAGGATCCGCAGGCGGTGGCCTGGCTGGAACATTTCCTCGACAACAAGGGCCAGCGGATCACCGGCCACCTGACCTTTGCCACCGCGCGGGTGGAGTGGGTGCGCAAGCCGATCCCGCCCCGCGGCGAAGAGCTGGTAGGCTACGACATTCCCCTGCCCCCAGATGCCCAAGGCCCGTTCAGGCTGACGGCGCAGCTGCATTACCGGGTGGCGCTGCCGGACCTGATCTACCAGAACCTGCGCCGCACCCTGCCGGTGCCGTCCTTCACCCTGGCCGAGCTCTCGGCCGACCTGCCGGAGCAAGCGCGGTGAGACTGCTGGTCCTTCTTCTCTGCCTGATCGCCGGCCCGGCGCTGGCCGACACCCCCTGGTCCGCCGCCGAGACGCTGCGCAGCGAGGCCGGGCGGATCGAGCGGCTGCTCTACCGCCAGACCACGCCCGAGCGCGAGGCCGAGATCGCCACCCGCCTCGGCACCATGCGCGCGGCCTGGGACGGGGCGGCGGCCGCTTTCGGGCCGGGCGATGCGGCGCAGGCGCTGGCCGACCATGCCGCGGCAGCCGCGGCCGGCGACGCGCCCGAGGCGGCGCGGCAGCGCCAGCTGCTCTGGGCCCGGCTGATGGCCACTTCCCGCGACCATGCGCTGGCGGCGCTGGCGGCGGGCGATGCCGCGGCGGCCTCGGGCTGGCTCAACATCCGCGACTATGCCCGCGCCTCGGGCGACACCGCCGCGGTGCTGGCGGTCAAGGCGCTGTCCGAGGGGCAGCTGGACCCCGCCGCCGCCCGCGACGCGGTCGAGGCGGAGTTGCTGACCGTCGCCGCCTCGGAACTGCGGCTGGCGCTGACCCGCGCGGCCGAGGACGCCGCCGGCGACCGCTGGGTGCAATATGCCGGCGACCGCGGCCGCATCGAGGGGCTGGTCGCCTATCTGCGGGGCAACCTGACCGAGAGGCTGGGACCCGAGGCCGTCGCGGCCATCGATGCCGACCTCGCCCGCGCCGCCGACGACCCGGCGGCGCTGGACGCGGTGGCCGCGCAGCTCTCGGGTTATGCCCCGGTCGCGCTTTCGCCCGAGGAGCAGCTGCGACGCGCCCGGCTTTTGCGCCGCTTCACCGCGCTGGTCTGGGTGGAATACAAGGACGGCGTCCGCGATGGCGAGATCAGCCAGCCGATCGAATACCACGAGGCGCGGCTGTTCCGCGACCGCGCCGCGCTGATCCTCGGCGACCTCGCCCCGGGCATGGCGGACCGTGCCGCGGCCGAGCGGCTGGCTGCGCTGCTGGCCGAAACCAAGGCGGTGATGGACGCCAAGGCCGACGGCGTCGAACCGCTGGTGAACGAGGCGTTGGCGCTGATCGACGGCGCCTTCGGGGCCGAGGTGGCGGCCGGCGGCTATGCCGCGGCGGTCGACGCCCTGCCCGCCGCGCTGGACGAGCTGGCGCTGGTCGCGGGCTCGGGCGACTGGGCCGAGGCGGAACTCAAGCGGCTCGAGGCCTATTCATGGTTCGACCCCGACATCGAGCAGCGGCTGGTGCCGCGGGCGCCGTCGATGGCGCTGCGGCTCGAGGCAAGGTTCTGGGAGGGCACCGCCGCCCGCCCTGGCCTCGGCCGGCTGGTCGCGGACCACGCCGCGCCCGACGCGCTGGCGGCCGAAATCGCCGGCATCAAGGCCGACCTCACTGAGGCCCGCGCCAAGATCGAGACGCCGCTCTCGGCCACCGGCGCGGTGCTGCAATCCTCGGCGATCCTGTTCCGCGAGGGGCTCGAGGCGGTGCTGATCCTCGCCGCGCTGATGGCGGCGCTGCGGGCCGAGGGCGCCGACCCGGCCCGCTATCGCCGCGCCATCGGCGGCGGCGTGGCGCTGGCGCTGGCGGCGAGCTTTGCGCTCTGGGCCGGGGCAAGGTGGCTGTTCTCGATCTCGACGCTGGCGCGCGAGGCGATCGAGGGCGGCACCGCGCTGGTCGCCGCGGTGGTGCTGGTCTGGATGGTGCTCGGCCTCAACGCCGGCGGCGGCCATGTCGCGCGGCTGCGCCAGCGCCTTGCCGCCGGGCTGACCGCGGGGACCGTGGCGATGCTGGCCTTCCTCGTCGTCTTCCGCGAGGGGTTCGAGACGGTGCTGTTCTACGAGGCGCTGCTGGTCGATGCCGCCCCCCTGCCGGTGCTGGGCGGGCTGGTGCTGGGCGGGGGCGCCGCGCTGGCGGCGGGCTGGGCGCTGCTCGCCTCGGGGCGGCGGCTGCCGCTGGGGGTGTTCTTCCGGGTGACCTCGGTGCTGCTGGCGGTGCTGGCGGTTATGCTGGTCGGCGCCGGCATCCGCGGCTTGCAGACCGCGGCCCTGATCAGCGCGACGCCGGTTTCGTGGTTCCCCGACCGCGACTGGCTGCAGCTGTGGTTCGGCCTGTTCCCGGTCGCCGAGCCACTGGCGGCGCAGGCGGCGGTGCTGGTGATCCTGATCCTGCCGGTGCTGGGGCGGCGGCTGCGCGCCGCCGTCCCGCTGCGCGGCTGACCGTCCCTCAGCCGGCCGCCGCGCAGATCCCGACCACCGCGTCGCGGATCAGCGCCAGCTCGGCCGGGGCGCTGAAGCGGTGGTCGGCGCCGCGTACCAGCGTCAGGCGGATGTCCGGCCCCTCGGCATGGTCCAGCAGCCGCAGCGCATCCGCCATCGGCACATCCGCGTCGGCAGTGCCTTGCAGGAACCGCACCGGCATCGGCAGCGCCAGCGGCGCAGCAAAGACACTGTGCTCGGCGCCCTGCCGGAACAGGCGCTCGGAAAACACGTAATCCTCGCCATAATCGCTTGGCCTTGTGACATGGCCGTCGCGCGCCAGCGCCGCGCGGTCGGCCTCGGTGAACTCGCCCTGCATCCGCCGGGTGAAATCCGGCGCTGCGGCGATGGTGACCAGCCCGGCCCACCGCTCGGGCCGTTCCCGCGCCAGCAGCAGCGCCAGCCAGCCGCCCAGCGACGAGCCGACCAGCACCTGCGGCCCCGGCGCCAACGCGTCGATCAGCTCGCGCGCATCCTCGAGCCAGTCGCCGACCCCGAAATCCTCGACCGCGCCGCCGCTTTGCCCGTGGCCGGAGAGGTCGAAGCGCAGCATCGCCCGCCCCTGCCCGCGGCACCACGCCTGAAGATCGACGGCCTTTGTCCCGCCCATGTCCGACTTGAACCCATGCAGGAACACCACACCCGGTCCCCGCCCCTCGACCCGCTCAAACGCCAGCCGCCGCCCCGTCGCCGCCTGAAACATCCCGAACTCCTTCTTCATCACCCAAATATCCCGCGGGGTCCGGGGCGCGCAGCCCGGGTCGCCACGCAGCAACCTCTCGCCACATTGACAGCAGCCGCCCCAGCCTGCAAAGCAACCCGATAACCCGCAACCGGGCGTTCCGTGGGCGCCAGACCGACGAGGAGCCAGCATGGCCGACCAGATCTCCCTCACCTTTCCCGATGGCAGCGTCCGCGACTATCCCGCCGGGACCACGGCGGCGCAGGTGGCGGCCTCGATCGCGCCCAGCCTGGCCAAGAACGCGATCAGCGCCGCGGTGGACGGGCGCCACGTCGACCTTGCCTGGCCGCTGACGGAAAACGGCACCATCGCCATCAACACGATGAAGGACGCGGCCCCGGCGCTGGAACTGATCCGCCACGACCTCGCCCACGTCATGGCCCGCGCGGTGCAGGAACTGTGGCCCGACGTCAAGGTCACCATCGGCCCGGTGCGCGACTTCGGCTGGTTCTACGACTTCGACCGCGAGGAGCCCTTTACCCCCGACGATCTCGGCGCCATCGAATCGCGGATGAAGCAGATCATCGCCGCGCGCGACCCCGTGCGCACCGAGATCTGGGACCGCGCCCGGGCGCTTGCCCATTACGAGGCCGCGGGCGAGCCCTTCAAGGTCGAGTTGATCCACCGCATCCCCGCGGGCGAGGACGTGCGGATGTACTGGCACGGCGACTGGCAGGACCTGTGCCGCGGCCCGCATCTGCAGCATACCGGGCAACTGCCCGCCGACGCCTTCAAGCTGACCCATGTCGCCGGTGCCTATTGGCTGGGCGACAACACCCGGCCGATGCTGCAGCGCATCTATGGCGTGGCGTTCCGCAACCGCGACGAGCTCAAGGCCCACATGACCATGCTGGAAGAGGCCGCCAAGCGCGACCACCGCAAGCTGGGCCGCGAGATGGACCTGTTCCACATGCAGGAGGAAGCCCCGGGCCAGGTGTTCTGGCACCCCAACGGCTGGAGCATCTACACCACGCTGCAGGACTACATGCGCCGCCGCCAGCGCGCGGGCGGCTATGTCGAGGTGAACACCCCGCAGGTGGTCAGCCGGAAATTGTGGGAAGAATCAGGGCACTGGGAGAACTACCAGGAAAACATGTTCATCGTCGAGGTCGACGAGGATCACGCCAAGACCAAGACCGTCAACGCGCTGAAGCCGATGAACTGCCCCTGCCACGTGCAGATCTTCAACCACGGGCTGAAATCCTATCGCGACCTGCCGCTGCGCATGGCCGAGTTCGGGTCCTGCAACCGCTACGAGCCCTCGGGCGCACTGCACGGCATCATGCGGGTGCGCGGCTTCACCCAGGACGACGCGCATATCTTCTGCACCGAAGAGCAGATCGAGGCCGAAACCAAGAAGTTCATCGAGTTCCTGGCCGCGATCTATGCCGACCTCGGCTTCGAGGGCTGGCGCATCAAGCTGTCCACCCGCCCCGAAAAGCGCATCGGTTCCGACGAGAGCTGGGACCGGGTCGAGGCGGCGCTGGGGAATGCCTGCCGTGCCGCCGGTTATGACTACGAGTTGTTCCCCGGCGAGGGCGCCTTCTATGGCCCGAAGCTGGAGTTCGTGCTGCGCGACGCCATCGGCCGCGACTGGCAATGCGGCACGCTGCAGGTGGACCCGAACCTGCCGGAACGGCTGGGCGCGGAATATGTCGGCGCCGACGGTGCCAAGCACCGCCCGATCATGCTGCACCGCGCGGTGCTGGGCAGTTTCGAGCGCTTCATCGGCATCATGATCGAGAACTCCACCGGCAAGCTGCCGTTCTGGCTGGCGCCGCGGCAGGTGGTGGTGGCCTCGATCGTGTCCGACGCCGACGATTACGTGCACGAGGTGGTGGCCGCGCTGCAAGCCGCCGGCATCCGCGCCGAGGCCGACACCCGCAACGAAAAGATCAACTACAAGGTGCGCGAACATTCCGTCGCCAAGGTGCCGGCAATCATGGCGGTGGGGATGAAGGAGGTCGCCGAGCGGACCGTCTCGATCCGCCGGCTGGACCGGCAGGGCTCCGAATCGCTGCCGTTCGACGAGGCGCTGGCAGCGCTTGCGGCCGAGGCCACGCCGCCCGATCTGCGCGGCTGATCCGGGATTCCGGCGCGGCGCGGCGTCGCTGTGGCAGGGGGGCTGTCTGCCCCCCGTCGCCTGCGGCGACTCCCCCCGAGGATATTTGGGACCGCCCGAATCTCCAGCTGCGTTTCGGGCGATCCAAGGGGCTTGAGCGCGCCCGGAAAACAATCCGGTGGATTGGTTCAGCGAACGAGGTCGCGGCCGTGGTCGGGGCTGGCCCCGGCTGGGGGCGCGGCGCCGGCGGAAAAGCGCGCGTGGGGCGGTCTTCCCGGGGTTGCGCTTGAAATCTGCGCTTGCGTTTGCGAGCGAATCGTTCATCCTCTCATCCGCGTGAGCGATACTTTCTACCGCCTCCCTTCACGGGGCAGCCGGACTGCGAAAGGGCTGCTCGGCCCGGACGGCAATCTCGCCGCCGGGATACTGAAGGAGACAGGGTCATGGCGACCGGCACCGTCAAATGGTTCAATGCCACCAAGGGCTACGGCTTCATCGCGCCCGATGATGGCGGCAAGGACGTGTTCGTCCATATTTCCGCGGTCGAGCGGGCGGGGCTGACCGGCCTTAACGACAACCAGAAGATCCAGTACGAGCTGCAGTCGGGCCGCGACGGCCGCGCCTCGGCGTCGGATCTGCAACTGCTCTGATCCCGGAACCGCAGGGCCTTCCGGCCGCGGGGCGCCGCCGCGCCCGCGCTGCCGCCTGACGCGACGGCCTGCGGCAGCGCAGGCCGTTTTCCATTGCAGCCCCGCCGCAGCCGCCCTTGCCGGCCGCGCCAGCCCTCCCCTGCACCCCAAAGCCTGCCCTCCCCCGGCCTGCATTCCCGACATATGCAGGCGCGGATCAGGTGGGGGCGCCGCCCGCGGCTTCGCCCGTACCCTTCCCGTTTGATCGCATCGGTTCCGCCATGCCGCCTTTCAACCTTGCCGAACATGTCCTGAACGCGGGGCTGGCCACGCCCGACCGGCTGGCGCTGGCGGTGATCTCGCCCGCCCGCGCCGACCGCTGGTCGCACGCGCGGCTGCGCGCGGCGGTGCTGGGCGCGGCCACCGGGCTGCGCGAGCGCGGGCTACGGCCGGGCGATCGGGTGCTGCTGCGCATCGGCAACGAGCCGGCGTTTCCCGTCGCCTATCTCGCCTGCATCGCCGCGGGCATCGTGCCGGTTCCCACCTCGGCGATGCTGACCGAGGCCGAGATCACCCGCATTTCCGGCGACATCCGCCCGGCGCTGGTCGTCGCGGGCGCGGGCGTGCCCCTGCCCGCCGACGACACGCCGCGGCTGTCCGCGGCCGAGCTTGCCGCGATGGCGAGCCTGCCCCCGGCGGATTTCCAGCGCGGCGACCCCGAGCGGCTGGCCTATATCGTCTATACCTCGGGGACCTCGGGGCGGCCGCGGGCGGTGATGCATGCGCATCGGGCGATTCTGGCGCGGGCGATGATGTTCGAGGGCTGGTACGGGTTGCGCGCCAGCGACCGGCTGCTGCACGCGGGCGCCTTCAACTGGACTTTCACGCTCGGCACCGGGCTGATGGACCCCTGGACCCTTGGCGCCACCGCGCTGATTCCGGCCGAGGGCACCGCGATCGAGCAGATCCCGCTGCTCGCGCGGCGTCACGGCGCCAGCATCATCGCCGCCGCGCCCGGGGTGTTCCGCCGGATGCTGCGCGCCGACTGGGCCGCCCTGCCCGACCTGCGCCACGGGCTGGCCGCGGGCGAGCGGCTGGACCCGGAACTGCGCCGGGCGTGGCAGGCCCGCACCGGCACCGACCTGCACGAGGCGATGGGGATGTCGGAATGCTCGACCTTCCTCTCCGGCTCGCCCGCCCGTCCGGCGCCCAAGGGCTCGGCCGGCTATCCGCAGCCCGGGCGGCGGGTCGCGATCCTCTCGCCCGAGGGCCAGCCGCTGCCGGCGGGCGAAGCGGGGGTGCTGGCCGTCCACCGTTCGGACCCGGGACTGTTTCTGGGATACCTCGACCAGCCCGAGGAAACCGCAGAAAGGTTCCATGGCGAGTGGTTCCTGACCGGCGATCTTGCCGTCGCGGCCGCGGACGGGGCGATCTCGACGCTGGGCCGCGCCGACGACATGATGAACGCGGGCGGCTATCGCGTCGCCCCGGCCGAGGTCGAGGATGCGCTGGCCCCCGTCCCCGGCGCGGGCGACGTGGCGGTGACGGAATTGCCGGTGGCCAGCGGCGCCTCGATCATCGCCGCCTTCTGGACCGGCACGGCCACGGCGGACGCGATGCGCGAGGCTGCGGAAACCTCGCTCGCGCGCTACAAGCAGCCGCGCGAATACATCCGCATCGACGCCCTGCCCCGCACCCCCACCGGCAAGATCAACCGCCGCGCGCTGCGTCAGACGCACCGGCCGGGATAGGTCGCGCGGGCTCAGTCGGGAAAGCGGATCGCCTCTATCGGGTATTCGACCAGCGCCTGCAGCGGCTGGTCGCCATCCTCGGCAAAAGCGAACACGTGCAGCGCATCGTTCTGCAGCACCAGCCGGCAGAACCGCCCCTCATGCGCCAGCGCAGCCGGACATTCGGCCAGGTCCGCGTGTTCCACCGTTGCCTCGAACACCTCATAGGTCAGCGCCGTCATCGGCCGCACCCGCGGCGCCTCGTGGTGGATCGCGCCCGAGACCCCGGCCGTCTGCGGGCCGGTTTTGACCTCGCCGGGCGCCGAGGCCAGCGCGGCCCCGGCAACGACCAGGGCGGGCAGGCAGGCAAGCCGGGCCATATGGCGGGCGACACGGGCAGGTCTGGACAGATGGCGCATGGAAACCTCGTTCAAAAACATCCGCCTCTATGACCTACATAAACACTAAGATTTAGCTACGGGTAAAAATGCCGCGCACCCCGCGGACACCGGCGGATACCCGAGGACGCTTGCCCCGCGGCCCCGGGCGGTGCATGAGGGTATCCCCGCAGACAGACCACAGGACGCCCGGATGAACCGCTTCGCCGCCCCCATCGCCGAACAGATCTGGGACATGAAATACCGCCTGCGCGCCGCCGACGGCCAGCCGCTGGACGGCTCGGTCGAGGACAGCTGGCGCCGCGTCGCCCGCGACCTCGCCTCGGTCGAGGCCGATCCCGCCGCGTGGGAGCCGCGCTTCTACGCCGCGCTCGAGGATTTCCGCTTCCTGCCTGCCGGGCGGATCATGGCGGGCGCCGGCACCGGGCGCTCGGTGACGCTGTTCAACTGCTTCGTCATGGGCACCATCCCCGACAGCATGGAAGGCATCTTCCAGGCGCTGAAGGAAGCCGCGCTGACCATGCAGCAGGGCGGCGGCATCGGCTATGATTTCAGCACCATCCGCCCACGCGGGGCCGAGGTGAAGGGGGTGGCGGCGGATGCCTCGGGGCCGCTGTCCTTCATGGACGTGTGGGACGCGATGTGCCGCACCATCATGTCGGCGGGCTCGCGCCGGGGCGCGATGATGGCGACGATGCGCTGCGACCACCCCGACATCGAAAGCTTCATCGCCGCCAAGCAGGACGCCGCCAAGCTGCGCATGTTCAACCTGTCGGTGCTGGTGACCGACGCCTTCATGGCAGCCCTGAAGGCCGATGCCGACTGGCCGCTAGTGTTCGGCGGCAAGACCTATCGCACCATCCGCGCCCGCGACCTGTGGGACCGGATCATGCGCGCGACCTATGATTACGCCGAGCCGGGGGTGATCTTCATCGACCGCATCAACCAGATGAACAACCTGGGCTATGCCGAGGAAATCGCTGCCACGAACCCCTGCGGGGAACAGCCGCTACCGCCCTATGGCGCCTGCCTGCTGGGCTCGGTCAACCTGGCGCGGCTGATCCGCGATCCCTTCGGCCCCGAGGCCGGGATGGACCTTGACGCTCTGGACGAGCTGGTGGCGACCGCGGTGCGGATGATGGACAATGTGGTCGATGCCTCGCGCTTTCCGCTGCCCGAGCAGGCGGCCGAGGCGCAGGCCAAGCGCCGCATCGGGCTGGGGGTCACGGGGCTTGCGGATGCGCTGATGATGGTCGGGCTGCGCTATGGCGCCCCCGCCGCGGCCGAGGCCACAAGGCAGTGGATGCACCGCATCGCCCGCGCCGCCTATCTGGCCAGCGTCGAGCTCGCCCGCGAAAAGGGCGCCTTCCCGCTGTTCAACGCCGAGCGCTATCTGGCCTCGGGCTTCATGCAGAAGATGGACACGGATGTGCGCGAGGCCATCCGCACCCACGGCATCCGCAACGCGCTGCTGACCAGCGTGGCACCCACCGGCACCATCAGCCTTTACGCTGGCAACGTCAGCTCCGGGATCGAGCCGGTCTTTGCCCACAGCTACACCCGCAAGGTGCTGCAGAAGGACGGCACCCGCACCAAGGAAGAGGTGGTCGACTACGCCGCGCAGCTGTGGCGCGAGCGCATGGGCGCCGCGCCCTTCCCCGACTGGTTCGTCGATGCGCAGGTGCTGGACCCGCTGGACCACGTCGCCATGCAGGCGGCGGCGCAGGAATGGGTCGACAGCTCGATTTCCAAGACCATCAACTGCCCGGTGGATATTTCCTTCGAGGCGTTCAAGGACGTGTATCTGGCCGCCTGGGACCAGGGCTGCAAGGGCTGCACCACCTATCGCCCGAACGAGGTCACGGGGTCCGTGCTGTCGGTGGACAAGCCCGCCCCCGCGCCGGCCGCGCCCGAGCTGCTGGCCGAGCCGATGGACCGCCCCGTCGCCCTGGACGGCGCCACCTACAAGCTGAAGTTCCCCGGCAGCGAACACGCGATCTACATCACCGTCAACGACATCGAGGAAGCCGGGCGCCGCCGCCCGTTCGAGGTGTTCATCAACTCGAAGAACATGGAGCATTACGCCTGGACCGTGGCGCTGACCCGGATGATTTCCGCGGTGTTCCGCCGCGGCGGCGACGTCAGCTTCGTGGTCGAGGAGCTGAAGGCCGTGTTCGACCCCCGCGGCGGCGCCTGGATGGAGGGGCGCTACGTCCCCTCGATCCTCGCCGCCATCGGCGGGGTGATCGAGCGCCACATGATCGCCATCGGCTTCCTGTCCGGCGAGGGCGCGGCCCCCAAGACCGACCCGGTGGCAGGCGGCACGGCCATCGCCGCCGGCCCTTCGTGCCCGGCCTGCGGCGTGCCGGGGATGCGGATGATCGAGGGCTGCCTGACCTGCCCCAGCTGCGGCCATTCCCGCTGCGGGTGAGCGACTGCCGGGCCGCCGGTTGTCCCGGCAGCCAAAATATTTCCTTTTGCCGAACATAGTGCTTCCTTGCGCTAGGCAAAGGATTTCCACTCGCCGAAACTTGGGCATATGAGATCAGGCCGCCTTTCCGCTGGCGGTCAATCTGCGGAAAACCACTCGGGCGGCTTCGGCCACCCCATTTCTGATGCACCGCGGCAGTGTCTACCGCTTGTCCCACGGCCGCCCCAATGCGATCCATGACGCGGCAGCATCGAAAGGAGCCGATCAAGCGATGCCCATCTCACATTCCGTCTGGACGGTCTCGCAAACTCCTGAAGCCGTGCCCCAAGGCGTTCTTCCGTCTGAGCAGATGCTTGAGCAGATGATCATAGCTGAGTCGCGAATCCTGTCCGCGGAGTGGATGCTGATCGGACGACAAGTCGATACCGGCTTCGGCGGGAGGATCGACCTTCTGGCGATTGCTCCTGATGGCACACTGGTCCTAGTGGAGTTGAAGCGCGACCGGACTCCCCGTGAGGTGGTCGCTCAGGCGCTAGACTACGCCTCCTGGGTAGAAGGACTAGAGGCCTCCGACATTGTCGCGATCTACGAGCGATTCCGACCCGGCGCGAGCTTGGGAGCCGATTTCGCGACCCGCTTCGGCCAGCCTCTCGACGAAGAGACAATCAACGACAGCCATCAAATCGTTATCGTGGGCGCCGCGCTGGATGCGGCGAGCGAGAGGATCGTCAACTATCTCAACCGCCATGGCCTAGCCATCAACGTTCTCTTCTTCCAAGTCTTCAACCACGGCGACCAGCAGCTTCTCAGCCGCGCGTGGCTCATCGACCCCAGTGATGTTCAAGTGCAGTCTGTGGGCCAAAAGCAGGGGGGAGAGCGAGAACCCTGGAATGGAGAGTTTTACGTCAGCTTCGGCGAAGGCCCATCGCGAAGCTGGGAAGAAGCCCGGCGCTACGGGTTCATCTCGGCCGGGGGCGGCTCGTGGTATAGCAACTCGTTACGGATGCTGCATGAGGGCGCCCGCGTTTGGGCGGCGGTCCCGGGGAAAGGGTTTGTTGGCGTGGGGAAGGTTACCGGCCCGCGCCGAGCCGCGCGGGACTTCATGATTGATGGATCACCGGCGCTGAATGTTCTGCGGGCGAACTATCATCGGGAATTCGCCGACGACGAGGAGCGCAGCGAATATTTCGTCCCAGTAGAATGGCTGGCGACACGGGACACGAATCGAGCCGTCTGGGACGTTGGCATGTTCGCGAACCAGAACTCCGTCTGTAAGCCGGTTACCCCGAAGTGGCGATCAACCGTCGAGAAGCTTCTGCCCGTATTCATACCCAGCGGCCCTGAAGGCGGTAAGCAGTAGGCCGAATAGCTAGAAGGTCTTAATGGCCGACGGCCGGCGACGCTGGACTGCGGCCGGGAGGTTGCGGATCGGTGAAGACCTGCTCGAGGGCGCGGGGCCGCTACAGGTAGCGGCCGCCGCGGCGCAGGACCTCGATCTCGTAGCCGTCGGGGTCCTGGATGAAGAAGAACCGGGCCAGCACCGTGCCGCCCGGGGCGAAATCGACCAGCTTGCGGGGGTTGAGCCCCAGCGCGGTCAGCCGCGCGTGTTCGGCGTCCACGTCCTCGACCGAGACCGCCAGATGCCCGTAGCCGTTGCCCAGATCATAGGGCTCGTCGCGGCCCTTGTTGATGGTCAGCTCCAGCTCGAAGCCGGTTTCGGCGTTCGATAGATACACAAGGGTGAAACTGTCGAAATCCAGCCGCTCGGCGACCTTGAGGCCGAAGGCCGCGTCGTAGAACGCGACCGAGCGCGCCTCGTCCAGCACCCGGATCATCGAGTGAATCATCTTGGCCATGCCGGCATCCTTCCCATCGTCCCTTCCCCCGGACTGTGGGACGGGTTCGGCGCCGGCGGGTAGCATCATCCTACGACGCGGCGATTTCCATCGCGGCGTCCTGCGGGCCGGTTGGCGGGGCCGTCTGCGGACCGGGCCGGGCCCCGGGCTGAGGGGCTGGCGCAATCCCCGCCACCCGCCGGGCCGCGTCGCGCATCCGGGCGCCGCCGCTGCCCTGCAATTCCAGCTGCACCAGACAGGCGCAGCGCAGAAGCGAGGTGAAGTTCGCCGGCTCTCCGCCCTGTTCCAGCACCTCGGACTGCAGCGCCGACAGGAACCCGGGCGTGGTCCGCCCCTCTTCGGCCGCGATCCGGTCGAGGATGTCCCAGAACGCCCGCTCCAGCCGGATCGAGGTGCTTTGCCCGTTCAACCGCAGCTTGCGCGTCACCGGCTGGTAACGGCGCGGATCCTGCCGCGCAAAGATTTCGCACATGGCATCGTTCCCCCACGACTCGGGGCCAGAGTAGCACGCCGCACGGCTCTGGCCACCGGGCGGGGCCGGTTTTTGTGTCGTCAACGGCCCGGCCGCCGCGGATAGACCACCTTGCCGTCCGGGGTACGCTCGGCCCCGGGGGTGGGCGAGGCCGGGGTGATCTGCCCGAGGTCCATCAGGTGGTCGACCGGATGGCCGTTCAGCAGCAGGTGGTCGGTGATGATGCGGCGGTGGCAGCGCCACCACACCGCCTCGGAACACATCAGCGCCAGCCGGCGGTCGCGGCCCAGCCGCAGGACGTGGTCCAGCGCCTCGGCAAAGCGGCCGCCCAGCGCGTAATCGGCATAGTTGTGGAAGCTGCGCAGCCGCCACATCGCGTTCAGATCCTCGGGCACCCCGGGTTGCAGGGCGCGGCGTCCGCCCAGCGCCGGACAGTGCAGATAGGCGATCTGCAGCTCGGCCAGCGCCTCGGGCAGGTGGTCGATGTTGAACTGCGGATTGGCGCGCGAGCGGGGAAAGCTGCGCACGTCGACCACCATCGCCACCCCGGCCTCGCGCAGCATCCGGGTGAAATCGTCCAGGCTGCGGTTGGAATGGCCGATGGTGGTGAACTGCGCCACCATCAGCCGATCCTGGTCAGCGCGCCCCCCTTGTGGGCGGCGATATGGTCGGTCTTGTCGCTTTTGATTTCGTATTGCGGGTCGTCGCGCGAGGCCCGGCGGCGGTGACCCTTGTAGTCGAAATCCTGGTAATGGACCTTGACGATCCGGCCGGACACGCGCCCGGCCTCGGAGTTCCAACTGACGTGATCGCCGACGGAAAATTCTGCCATGTCACCCTCCACCAAGGGCTCAATGCCGGCCCGCGGCCGGGGTTCCGTGCGGGGTTCCGTTCAGGCCCGGTTCGTCGGCCCCGGCTCTTCACGCCAGGTCTTCAGGCCCAGTCCCAGGGCACGGTGTAGGTGTCCAGCTTGGCGCGCACCGCGGCCTCGTCGGTGCCGGGGCCGCGGGCGATGCGGGCGGTCAGGCCGCGCTTGCGGTCCTCGACCACCTCGGCGACGCTGGCGCCGGTGTTGCGCAGCGCGTGGTCCAGCACCCGGGCGATGGCCAGCCGCCGCAGCGCCGGCTTGAACACCTTGCCCACCGCGGTGACCGGCAGCTCGGGCAGGATCTCGATATGCTTGGGGATGGCGGCGCGTTCGTGGATATGCTCGCGCGCATGGGCGGCCAGCGCCTCGACAGTGACCTCGGCCCCCTCACGCAGCTGCACATAGACGCAGGGCAGCTCGCCCGCAAAGGAATCGGGCTGGCCGATGGCGGCGGCGCCCACCAGATCGGGGTGAGACAGCATCCCCTCTTCGATCTCGGCGGGGTCGATGTTGTGGCCGCCGCGGATGATCAGGTCCTTGGCGCGGCCGGTGATCCACAGATAGCCGTCGGCGTCGATCCGGCCCAGGTCGCCGGTGCGCAGGAACCGCCCCTCGGCGAACAGGTCGCGGTTCTTGTCGATCTCGGTATAGGTCGAGCCTTCGTAGACGCCCGGGTTGGCCACGCAGATCTCGCCGATCTCGTCGGTGGCGCAGTCCTGATAGTCGCCGTTCACCCGGCGCAGGATGCGCACGGTGGTATAGGGCAGCGGGATCCCGACAGAACCCACCTTCTTCAGCCCGTCCACCGGGTTGCAGCTGACCAGGCAGGTGACCTCGGTCAGGCCGTAGCCCTCGGCGATCTCGACCCCGGTGGCGGCCTTGAAGCGGTTGTAAAGCTCGACCGGCAGCGCGGCCGAGCCCGAAATCGCCGTGCGCAGGCTGGAGACGTCGGCATCGACCTTGCGCTGCATCAGCGCGGCGATGGCGGTGGGCACGGTGATCAGGAAAGTGGCGTGCCAGCGCTCGATCAGCTTCCAGAAATTGCCGATCACGCCGTCGCCGCGATAGCCGGCCGGGGTCGGCATCACCATCTGCGCGCCGGACTGGATGCAGGACATCAGCACCGGATAGGCGGCAAAGACGTGGAACAGCGGCAGCGGGCACATCAGCACGTCGGTTTCGTCGAACAGCAGCTCGCCGCCCAGAAAGCCGTTGTAGATCATGCCGGAATATTTGTGCTGCGCGATCTTGGGCATCCCGGTGGTGCCGCCGGTGTGGAAATAGGCGGCGATGCGGTCCTCGGCCGGGTCGTCGAAGGTCAGCCGGTCATGGGGCTGGGCCGAGACCGCGGCCTCGAAGTTCAGCACCCTGGCCTTGTGGCGCGCCTTGACGCGCGGGCGCAGCAGCCCCACCAGCAGCCGCTTGACCCCGCTCAGATAGCGCGCGAGATCGACCTCGAGCACGGTCTGCACGCAGGGCGCCATTTCCAGCGCCGCCGCGGCCTTTTGCGCGACATCGGTCTTGGGCATGGATTTCAGCGTCACCAGCACCTTGGCGTTGCTTTCGCGCAGGATGCTGGCGATCTGCTCGGGCTCGAGCAGCGGGTTGATCGGGTTGACGATCCCCGCGGTCGCCCCGGCCAGCAGCACGGTCGGCGTTTCCAGGCAGTTGGGCAGCAGATAGGCGACCGTGTCCCCCGGCCCCACCCCCAGCGACCTGAACAGGTTCGCGGCTTCGGTGACGCGCTCGTGGAACTCGGTCCAGTTCAGCTCGCATTTGCGGCTTTTCGGGTCCGAGAGCAGCTGGAACCCCAGCGCCGGGCGCTGCGGGTGCAGCGCGCGGGTGCGGCTGAGGAACGCATAGATCGTCTTTGGCAAGGGCCGCTCGGCATAGGGCCTCTCGGCCTCGATACGGTCCCGATCGGCAATGCTGGCAAAGCGCGACATCCGTTTCCCCCCTTGTTGGCGCATTCCCGAAAGGATGCGCCGAGTTCTGCCCGTTGGGCAAGTTATCCAAGGCGGAAGACCGCCGGAACGCGGCGTCAACCAGCGGGGTGTTAACAAGTTTAATTACTTGAAGCTTGTCAGGGCGCCACTCCTTCTGGTTGTTCTTTACGGAAGTGGCTGCGGACAAAGACCGACATGGACAAGCTGATTTCGCTGATCGTCGCAGGGGTGATGATCGCGCTTCCCGCGGTGATGCAGGCGGAACCGGCAATCCCGCGCCCGGCCTGGATCCGGCAGGTGTCGGGTGACATCCTGGTGCAGGCCGCCGCCCCCGGGCAGGCGCAGTGCTTCGCCACCGCCGCCGCCGAAAACAAGGCCGCCGCACAGGTGACCAGCGCCCGCCGCGCCGCCGCCGGGCTGCGGCCGCTGCGCCCCAACCCCAAGCTGGCCGAGGCCGCGGCCCGCCACGCCTGCGACATGGCGATGCGCGGAAAGATGGCGCATCGCGGCTCTGCCAGCAAGGGCCCGTCGCAGCGGGTCAAGGGGGTGGGCTACAAGCCCGCCATCACCGCCGAGAACATCGCCGCCGGGCCCTTCAGCCTGGAACAGGTGCTGCACGCCTGGAACGGCTCGGACGGGCATCTTCGCAACATCATGCTGCCGCAGGCGACGGATTTCGGCATCGGCCGCGCGGTTGCGGCCGATGGCCGCACCATGTTCTGGGCCGCGATCTACGCCGCCCCCCGCGGCCGCTGAGGGTCCCTGGGCCTGCGGCGAGGGGCTGATTCCCGCCTTGGCTCGCAGCGCGCCCTGGGTCGCTGCGCGGCCATACGTCATCATGTTGCACCTGCTCAGGGGATTTCAGACTGGCCGCGTCCTGCCACACGCGCGCATCCCTGTGCCGCCGGGGCCGCACTGTTTCTTTCTCGTCCCACCCGCCGCTCGCCTTCCAAGCGGCCTCGCACCCGATCCCGCCGCGCGGATACATCCGCCTCCGATGTCTGGCCGGTTGGGCTGCTTCCCCCGCCCCCTCTCGCGCTCGCGCCTGCTCGCCACGCACCATTCGTCCGCCGCCGTGGGTCGGGGCCGCTCTGCCCCCTCCGCGTCGCGGGTCATTGACGCAAGCCTGGCTTCCGGCCTATCTGCGGCTGTCCAAGTTCCGGCCTCGCCGGATTGAAAGGGAATACGGACGGCCCCCGGGCCGAAACCGTAGCTGCCCCCGCAACTGTGCGCGGAGAGCGGCGCCGAACTGAGCCACTGGGGCCGCAGCCCCGGGAAGGCCGGCGCCCGCCTTGACCCGCAAGCCAGGAGACCTGCTTGGACATCACCCTTTCGATGGTGCGGGGCGCGCCAGCGAAGCGGCCAGCCGCAGCGGTGAACCAGCACTGTCTGCGGGGCTTCCCCCGGACCGATTCCAATCCGCGGCCGCCACCGCCGCCCGACCCGGGGACCGCCATGTCCGAACCCTTCCGCCGCCTTGGCCTGACCGCCGCACCGCTGGCGCTTGCGCTGGCCACCACCGCCCCCGCGCGGGCGCAAGAGCCGATCCTGCTGGACCCGATCATCCTGTCGGGGGGATTTTCGCCGGTGTCCGCCGCCGCCTATGGCCGCGCCGCCACCGTGCTGACCGCCGAAGAGATGCAGCAGCGGGGCGTCGCCTCGGTGCAGGATGCGCTGCGCGGGCTGCCGGGGGTGTCGGTCAGCAGCACCGGCGCCTCCAGCACCGCGGTGCGCATCCGCGGCGGCGAATCGCGGCACACGCTGATCCTGATCGACGGGGTGAACGCCGGCGCCGGCGACCAGCCCTATCCGCTTGGCGGGCTGGACCTGGCCGATGTCGAGCGCATCGAGGTGCTGCGCGGGCCGCAGTCGGTCTATTACGGCTCGGACGCCGCGACCGGGGTGGTCAACATCATCACCCGCAAGGCCGAGCGCAGCGGCGGCTATGCTCGCGCCGAGGTGGGCCACGGCGGCGCGCTGGCCTTTGGCCACGCCGTGGTCACCGACCGCTGGCGGCTGCAGGCGGATCTGGGTTATCGCGACGATAACGGCTATGACCACTCGGTCGCCGGCAATGGCGACAAGGACGGCATCCGCCGCGCCACCCTGGGGTTTTCCGGCGAATGGACCGCCAGCGAGGACCTGCGGCTGGGGTTTTCCAGCCGGCACTCGGAAGAGCGGTATTGGTATGACGCGACGAACCCCGCCCCAACCTCGGCGGAAGACTATCTAGAGGACGCATCGCATTGGGCCGATCGCGATGAACGCATCAACCTGCTGTGGGGCGAGTGGTCCACATTGGACGGCCGGCTGACCCATCGCCTGTCATGGCAGGATACGGTGAACGAGATCACCACCCACGACGACAACCCCAGCGAAAGCAAGCTGCGCCGCCGGGCGTGGAAATACCGCGCCACCTACGGGCTGGACGGGGCAGCGGCCAGCGCCGACCAGACGCTGGCCCTGTCGCTTGAACGCATTACCGACCGCACCTCTGGCGAGGCGGACCGTCGCTGGGATACCGACGCCGTGGCGCTGGAATATCGCGGCGCCTATGCCAACGGGCTGGACGTACAGTTCGGGGTTCGCCACGACGACAACTCGCGCTTCCAGTCGAAAACCACCTGGAACGCAGGGGTGTCGTGGCGGGTCGAGGGAACGCCGTGGCGGCTGCACGCCTCGGCCGGGACCGGGCTGTCCAACCCGCAATACTACCAGATCATCGGCGGGTTCGGCAGCATCGGCAACCCGGACCTGAAGCCCGAGGAAAGCCGCAGCGTCGATCTGGGCGTCGAATACACCCTGCCCGACGGGCGCGGCACGCTGGACCTGACCTGGTTCCGCGAGCGGCTGGAGGACGAGATCGAGTGGAGCGGGGTCGCCTTCCCCGACGGCACCAACTATCGCAACCAGTCCGGCACCAGCCGCCGCGAAGGGATCGAGGTCGCCTATCGCCACGACATCACCGACAGCCTGACCATCGGCGCCGCCTATACCTATCTCGATGCCACCGACCCGGACGGCTCGGTCGAGGTGCGTCGGCCGCGGCACGAGCTGGCGCTGAATGCTTCGCTGCAGACCTTTGGCGGGCGCGGCTGGATTGCAGCCGACCTGCGCCATGTGCGCGATCTGGCCGATACGCAGTTCTGGGGGACATACGAAACCACCAACCTGCCCGACTTCACCACCGTCAACCTCGCCGCCAGCTACGAACTGACCGACAGCGCCCGGCTGACCGGGCGGGTCACCAACCTGTTCGACAAGGCATATTCCGAGACCTGGGGCTATGCCGCCCCCGGCCGCGCGGCGTGGGTCGGGGTGGAAACCCGGTGGTAGCAATGCGCGCCATGGCGGGCAGCGGGGTGATGCGGGCGGCCGCGCTTGTCGCGGTGCTGTCGCTGCCTGCGCCCGCCGTGGGCGCAATCGCGGGGGGCACACCGGCCACGATAGCGGGGGCCGCCCCCGACGCTCCGGCAGCCCCTGCCCCCAAGGGGCAATCCGGCCGCGCCCTCCCGTCGGCCGGAGTTGTCGAATCCACAACCGGCGCGAAAACACCTGCCACGGCGGCCGCCCCCCACTCGACTCCCGGGCGCGGAACTCGGTCCGGCAGCAATCCCGCCGCATCCCCACTGGCGGCAGCGGCCGCAGCGGAGCCATCCTCGGCCGGTATTTCTCGCGGCGGCCGGTCCCCGGGCGGCTCGGCCCCCGTTGCGGTCATCCCCTCCTCCACGACGCCGGCCAAGGCACCTGCCCCCACCCCGCCCCGCCGCGTGGTGTCGGTCAATCTCTGCACCGACCAGATCGCCATGGCGCTGGCGGCGCCGGGGCAGCTGGTCTCGGTCTCGCATCTGGCGCGAGAGCCGCAGTCCTCGGCGATGGTGGCCGAGGCGCAGCGGTTCCCCGTCAACCACGGCCGCGCGGAAGAGGTGTATCTGCTCGCCCCCGATCTGGTGCTGGCGGGCGGGTATGGCGGGGCCTCGGTCGCGCTGCTGCACCGGCTGGGGGTGCCGGTGGTCGAGGTGCCGCCGCCCAATTCGCTGGAAGACGCCCGCGCGGCCATCGCGCAGGTCGGCGCCGCGCTGGGGCGCGAGGCCGAGGCGGCGGCGATGCTGGCAGATTTCGACGCGAGGCTGGCGGCGCTCTCCATCCCCACGGGCGGCGACAGGCCGCTGGCCGCGACCTGGGGACCGAACGGCTATTCCTCGGGCGGGGCGACGCTGGCCGGGGATGTGCTGCGGGCGGCGGGGTTTGCGCTGCTGGCCGACCGGCTGGGGATGCAGGGGTCGGGGTATATCACCCTTGAAGCGCTGGTGATGGCGGACCCGGCGCTGATCGTGACCGGCACCCCCTATCCCGGTGCCTCGCGCGCCGAGGAAATCGTTACCCACCCGGCGCTGTCCAGCCTGTCGGGGCGGATCGTGCATGTCCCGGACCCGCTGTGGACCTGCCCGACGCCGCGGCTGCTGGACGCGCTGGCGCTGCTGGCGGCCGAGGCGCGGATTGCCGCCGCGAGGCCCGCACCATGAAGCGCGCGCCCCTGCTGCTGTTCCTGGCCGCGATGGTGGCGGTGCTGGCGCTGGCCTCGCTGCTGATCGGGCCGGCGGGGGCGGGGCCGGTGGCCTCACTCAAGGCGCTGTGGGGCGGCGAGGGGCCGCTGGGGATCGTCTTGCGCGAGATCCGGGCGCCGCGGGCGGTGCTGGGGGTGATGCTGGGCGTCAGCCTCGGCCTGTCCGGCGCGGCCTTGCAGGGGTATCTGCGCAACCCGCTGGCCGAGCCGGGGCTGATCGGCATTTCCGCCGCCGCAGCACTTGGGGCGGTGATCGCCATCCAGGCCGGCGTGTCCACGCTGGGGCTGGGGGTGCCGGCGGCGGGGCTGGCGGGGGCGCTGGGGGGCGTCGGGCTGATCCTGCTGCTGGCCGGGCGCGGCGGCTCGGGCCTCGGGCTGATCCTCGGCGGCATTGCGGTCTCGGCACTGGCCGGGGCGCTGACCGCGCTGGTGCTGAACCTGTCGCCGAACCCGTTTGCTGCCTATGACATCATGTTCTGGACCATGGGCTCGCTGGCCGACCGCAGCTGGGGACATGTGCTGACCGCGCTGCCGCTGATGGGCTTGGGCTGGGCGGTGCTGCTGCGCACCGGGCGCGATCTGGACGCGCTGTCGCTGGGCGAGGAGGCCGCAGCCTCGATGGGCGTCGATCTGGCGGCGCTGCGGCTCAAGGTGGTGCTGGGCGCGGCCGCCGCGGTGGGGGCGGCGACGGCGGTGGCGGGCGCGGTCGGGTTCGTTGGGCTGGTGGTGCCGCATCTGCTGCGCGGCGCGGTGGGGGCGATGCCCTCGCGACTGCTGCCGGCGGCGGCGCTGGGGGGCGCGGCGCTGGTGCTGACCGCCGACATCGCGGTGCGGCTGATCATGCCGGAACGCGATCTCAAGCTGGGGGTGATGATGGCGCTGGTCGGCGCGCCGGTGTTCCTGCATCTGATCTGGCGCACGCAGGTGGGAAAATGAGCCTGAGCCTGCGCGATCTGACCGTGCGCCGCGGCGGGCGCGTCGTGGTGGACCGGGTCAGCCTGGAGGTGGCGCCGGGCAGTTTCGTCGGGCTAATCGGCCCGAATGGCGCCGGCAAGACCACCTTGATGCGCGCGGCGCTGGGGCTGATCGCGGCCGAGGGGGTTTCCGACCTTGCCGCCCTGCCCCCCGCCCGCCGCGCCCGCCACGCCGCCTGGCTGCCGCAGGCGCGAGAGATCGCCTGGCCGATCCCGGTCGAGCCGCTGGTGCGGCTGGGCCGGCGCACCGATCCCGACCGCCGCGCCGACGGCCCCGCCGTGGCCGAGGCGATGGCGGCGATGGAGGTCACCCATCTGCGCGACCGCCCCGCGACGGAACTGTCGGGCGGAGAGCTGGCGCGGGTGCTGATCGCCCGGCTGCTGGCGCAGCGCACGCCGCTGATCCTGGCGGATGAGCCGGTGGCGGGGCTCGACCCCGCGCATCAGTTCGCGGTGATGGCGCTGTTTTCACGGCTTGCGGCCGAGGGGCGCACCGTCATCGCCTCGATCCACGACCTGACACTGGCGGCGCGGTTCTGCGAAAGGCTGGTACTGATGGGCGCGGGCGGGCGCATCGTGGCGGACGGGCCGCCGGCGCAGGTGCTGACGGCCGAGCGGTTGCAGCAGGTGTTCGGCGTGGGCGGCAGCTTCCTGCCCACCCCAGCCGGGCCGGTGTTCGTCACCCTGCCGCCACCCCCATCATCGCCCGCGCCCGCGCCACCAGATCCTGCAGATCCTTGAGGCTCTGGTCCCCGAACACCCCTTCGTCCCCGGCGATCAGCGTGGGGGTGCCGATCAGGCTCATGTGATCGGCCAGCATGAACGAGCGCGCGATATGGTCGCTGACCCGGTCGGAATCCATGTCGCGGCGCAGCTTGGCCTCGTCCAGCCCCAGCTTGCGCACCACCCGCATCACCGAGGGTTCGGCCGCACGGTCGCGCAGCGCCATCAGCCCGGCATGGGTCTGCCAGTATTTCCCCTGGTCCAGCGCGGCCAGCGCCGCCCGCGCCGCGAACTCGGAATCCGCGCCGAACACCGGCCATTCCCGGAACACCACCCGCAGCTGCGGGTCGGAGGAGATCAGCTGCTGCATCTTGGGCAGGATCTTCTTGCAGAACGGGCAGTTGTAATCGAAGAACTCGACCAGCGTGATGTTGCCCGCAGGATTGCCCAGCACGATGCCGTTCTTGTCCCGCTCGAGCGCGGTGCGCAGTTCGTCGGGCATCGGGTTGGGGCGGGCCTGGGTCTGCGCAAGCACCGGCGTCGCGGCAACCGCGGCAATCAGGGCAAGGGTCTGGCGGCGCGTGGTCATGGCAGTTCCTTTGGTCAACAATGCGTCTTGATCACGCTAGGGATCGCGGCAAGGATAGTGAAATCACGATATGTCCAGTGCGCATCTTGCCGCAGGACATGCATCCCGGGAGGAAGGAAGCCATGTTCAGACCCCTGACCGTTCTGTCCGCTGCCACCGTCGCCACCACCGCGCTGCTGCTGGCGGGCGCCGCGGCCGCGCAGGACAGCGCCCCCGCCGAAAGCCCGGCCGAAGCCGCTGCCGAGACCCCGGCGCTGCGCGTCGGCATTACCAAGGACATGGCGCAGGCCAGCTATACCACCCCCGAGGGCGAGTTCACCGTCCAGCGCGACCAGACCGAGGGCGCGAGGCTGGAAGGGGACTGGGCGCTGACCGGGCCGGACTGCCCGCCCTTCTGCATCCAGCCGATGACCCCGGCCGAGGGCGTCACCACCATCGGCGAGCTGGAGCTGATCGAGGCGATGCAGGAAGGCGACACCATCCTGGTCGACGGCCGCACCCCCGACTGGTTCGCCGGCGGCACCATCCCCGGCGCCATCAACATCCCCTATACCGAGTCGATCGAGCGGCTGGCGGAACTGGGCTGCGAGCCCGATTTCGACGGCGAGTTCGACTGCACCAACGCCAGCAAGGTCATCATGTTCTGCAACGGCACCTGGTGCGGCCAGTCCCCCACCGCCATCCGCGAGATGATCTCGGCCGGCTACCCGGCCGAGCGGATCAGCTATTACCGCGGCGGGATGCTGGACTGGCGGCTGCTGGGCTTCAACGTGCGGGGCGGCGACGCCGAATAGGCGCCCGCTGGCGACGGCCCCGGACGGGGGGCGCCGCCTTTCCCGGCCCGAATCTGGCGCTTTGCGTTCGCCAATGGCTTCGCTATATGCGCGGGGATGAGCCAGAACCCGCCCCTGCTGCGTCCCGATCTTGCCCGCGCCACCGTGGCACGCGACATCGCCCGCCCCGGCCAGCCGACCATCGGCATGGTCTCGCTTGGCTGTCCCAAGGCGCTGGTCGACAGCGAGCGTATCCTGACCCGGCTGCGGGCCGAGGGCTATGCGATTTCCCCCGAATACCGCGGCGCCGATGCGGTGATCGTGAACACCTGCGGCTTTCTGGACAGCGCCAAGGCCGAAAGCCTGGACGCCATCGGCGAGGCGCTGACCGAAAACGGCCGGGTGATCGTGACCGGCTGCCTTGGCGCCGAACCCGAATATATCACCGGCGCGCACCCCAAGGTGCTGGCGGTGACGGGGCCGCATCAATACGAACAGGTGCTGGATGCGGTTCACGCCGCGGTGCCGCCCGCGCCGGACCCGTTCATCGACCTGCTGCCCGCGTCCGAGGTGCGGCTGACGCCCCGGCATTACGCCTATCTGAAGATTTCCGAGGGCTGCAATCACCACTGCCGCTTCTGCATCATCCCCGACATGCGCGGCCGGCTGGTCAGCCGCCCCGCCCATGCGGTGCTGCGCGAGGCCGAAAGACTGGTCGCCGGCGGGGTGCGGGAACTGCTGGTGATCTCGCAGGATACCTCGGCTTACGGCGTGGACCTGCGCCACGCCACCGACCGCGACCACCGCGCCCATATCACCGACCTTTCCCGCGATCTGGGGGGCCTGGGGGCTTGGGTGCGGCTGCATTACGTCTATCCCTATCCGCATGTGCGCGATCTGGTGCCGCTGATGGCAGACACGGTGGCGCAAGGCGCGGGGGTGCTGCCTTACCTCGACATCCCCTTCCAGCACGCGCACCCGGATGTGCTGAAACGCATGGCCCGCCCGGCCGCCAGCGCCCGCACGCTGGACGAGATTGCGGCCTGGCGCGCCGCCTGCCCGGGGATCACCCTGCGTTCCACCTTCATCGTCGGCTACCCGGGCGAGACCGAGGCCGAGTTCCAGTATCTGCTGGACTGGATGGACCAGGCGCAGCTGGATCGCGTTGGCTGCTTCCAGTATGAAAACGTCCGCGGCGCCCGCGCCAACGACCTGCCCGACCATGTGCCGGATGCGGTGAAGCAGGACCGCTGGAACCGCTTCATGGAAAAGGCGCAGGCGATCTCGGCGGCCAAGCTTGCCGCCAAGGTCGGCACCCGCCAGCAGGTGATCGTGGACAGCGTGGACGCGGACGGCGCCACCTGCCGCACCATGGCCGACGCCCCGGAAATCGACGGCAATCTGTTCATCGACGAGGGGTTCGAGGCGCTGACCCCCGGCGACATCGTGACCGTGACCGTGGACGAGGCCAGCGAATACGACCTGTGGGGCACGCAGTGACCGCACTGCCGAAATGGGACCCGGAGGGCCGCCCGAAAAAACCGCTGATCGTCGGCATCGGCGCGCAGAAGGCCGGGACGACATGGCTGTCCCAGATGCTGTCCCAGCACCCGCAGCTGTGGATCCCGCCCTTCAAGGAAGTGCAGTTCTTCAACCACCGCTTCGTCCCCGAACACCGGCAATGGCTGCCCTGGCATTTCCGCCGCGCCCGGCAGAACCAGGAAAAGCGCTATGCCGCGCGCGGCCTGCCGTTCCCGGCGGAACTCGACGCCTGGCTGGACCGGATCACCCGGGGCGAGATGTTCACCAACCACTGGTACAAGCAGGTCTTCGCCCCCGCCCCCGAGGGCACGCAGCCCTGTGACATCACCCCGGAATATTCCACCCTGCCGGACGCGGGGGTGGAGTTCGTGGCCGAGTTCCTGCCGCGCGCCAGGTTCATCTATATCATCCGCCATCCGGTCGACCGCGCGGTCAGCCAGCTGAAGATGAACCTGACCCGCAAGAACCGCAAACCCCGCGGGGTCGACGCCTGGCTGGCCGAGATCGAGGACCCGGTGCTCTACGACCGCGGCGATTACGCCACCTATGTGCCGCGCTGGACCTCGCGCTTCGGCCCTGATCGGCTGCTGATCCTGCCCTTCGGCGCCATCGCCGCCAACCCCGGCGCCCTGATGCGCCGGGTGGAGGCGCATTGCGGGCTGGAACCGCACAGCTACCAGAACCTCGCCGCCAAGGTGTTCCCCGGCAACGCCGAACTCAGCGTCCCGGCCGAGGCGCGCGCGGTGCTGCGCGAGCGGCTGCAGCCGCAATTCGCCTTTATCGAGGCGACCTTCGGCAAGGATTTCGCCGCGCAGATCCGCTAGGCTCTCGCGCCCGCCTTCACACCCACGCGACGATCGCCTAGATAACCGCCAACCAGCGGACAGGAGCGGATGATGGCCTCGTATCAGTATGTCTACCACATGGATGGCGTGTCCAAGACCTATCCGGGCGGCAAGAAGACCTTTGAAAACATCCGGCTGAACTTCCTGCCCGGCGTCAAGATCGGCGTCGTCGGCGTCAACGGCGCGGGGAAATCGACCCTGCTGCGGATCATGGCCGGTATCGACAAGGATTTTTCCGGCGAGGCTTGGGCCACCAAGGGCGCGACCGTGGGCTACCTGCCGCAGGAACCGCAGCTGGACCCGCAGCTGAACGTGCGCGGCAACGTGATGGAGGGGGTGAAGGCCAAGCAGGCCAAGCTCGACCGCTATAACGAGCTGGCCATGAACTACTCGGACGAGACCGCCGAAGAGATGGCGAAGCTGCAGGACGAGATCGACGCCGAGAACCTGTGGGATCTCGACAGCCAGGTCGATGTCGCGATGGAGGCGCTGCGCTGCCCCCCCGACGACGCCGACGTGGAGACGCTTTCGGGCGGGGAACGCCGCCGGGTGGCGCTGTGCAAGCTGCTGCTGGAAGCGCCCGACATGCTGCTGCTGGACGAACCGACCAACCACCTGGACGCGGAAACCATCGCCTGGCTGCAAAAGCACCTGATCGAATACCCGGGCACCATCCTGATCGTCACCCACGACCGCTATTTCCTGGACGACATCACCGGCTGGATCCTCGAACTCGACCGCGGCCGCGGCATCCCCTACGAGGGCAATTATTCGGCTTGGCTGGAACAGAAGGGCAAGCGGCTGGCGCAGGAAGCGCGCGAGGACAAGGCACGGCAGAAATCGCTGGAACGCGAGCTGGAATGGATCCGCGCCGGCGCGAAAGCACGGCAGGCCAAGCAGAAGGCGCGGATCAACGCCTATAACGAGATGGCCTCGAAATCCGAGCGCGAAAAGATCCAGCACGCCCAGATCATCGTCCCCAACGGCCCCCGGCTTGGCGACAAGGTGATCGAGGTGAAGGGGCTGACCAAGGGCTTCGGCGACCGGCTGCTGATCGAGAACCTGGATTTCAGCCTGCCCCCGGGCGGGATCGTCGGGGTGATCGGCCCGAACGGCGCCGGGAAATCGACGCTGTTTCGGATGCTGACCGGGCAGGAACAGCCCGACGCCGGCGAGATCACCTTTGGCGACACCGTGCAGCTGTCCTATGTGGACCAGAGCCGCGACGCGCTCGACGCCAACAAGACCGTGTGGGAAGAAATCTCCGGCGGGGCCGAGCAGATCGACCTGGGCGACGCGCAGATGAACAGCCGCGCCTATGCCGGGGCCTTCAACTTCAAGGGCGGCGACCAGCAGAAAAAGGTCGGACTGCTGTCGGGCGGCGAACGCAACCGCGTGCATCTGGCCAAGCTGCTGAAATCGGGCGGCAACGTGCTGCTGCTGGACGAACCGACCAACGATCTGGACGTGGAGACCCTGCAGGCGCTGGAAGCGGCGCTGGAGGATTTCGCCGGCTGCGCGGTGATCATCTCGCACGACCGCTTCTTCCTCGACCGGCTCTGTACCCATATCCTCGCCTTCGAGGGCGACGCGCATGTGGAATGGTTCGAGGGCAACTTCGAGGCCTACGAGGCCGACAAGGTGCGCCGCCTGGGCCCCGATTCGATCGAGCCGAAGCGGGTGAAATACAAGAAGTTCGTGCGCTGACCGGCGCGGGCGGGGTAACCCCGCCCCTTTCCCCTGGGCTGCCGCTGCGGGCCGGGCGGCTGGACTTTGCGCCGCGCCGCCCCTAGCTCTGCCCTTTGTGCCTTCGCACCCGAGGTTCTTCCCCATGGCGCCGATCATCGAGGTCGACCACCTCTCCAAGCGTTACGCCGGCGGCACCACCGCGCTGGACGACGTGAGCCTGACCATCGAAGCCGGCGAGATCCTGGCCCTGCTGGGCCCGAACGGCGCCGGCAAGACCACGCTGATCTCGATCATCTGCGGGCTGGTCACGCCCACGCAGGGCACGGTGCGCGTGGGCGGCCACGACATCGCCACCGACTGGCGCGCGGCGCGGCGGATGATCGGGCTGGTGCCGCAGGAAATCGCGCTGGAACCGTTCGAGACGGTGGCGAACTCGGTCCGCTTCACCCGCGGGCTGTACGGCGCCCCCCCGGACGAGGCGCATCTTGAACAGGTACTGCGCAGCCTGGCGCTGTGGGACAAGCGCGACGCCCCCACCCGCGCGCTGTCGGGCGGCATGAAGCGGCGGGTGCTGATCGCCAAGGCGCTGTCGCACAAGCCGCAGGTGCTGTTCCTGGACGAGCCCACCGCCGGGGTGGACGTGCAGCTGCGCCGCGAGATGTGGCAGGTGGTGCGCGAGCTGCGCCGGTCCGGCGTCACCATCATCCTGACCACGCACTATCTGGAAGAGGCCGAGGAAATGGCCGACCGCATCGGGGTGATCGACCGCGGCAAGCTGCTGCTGGTGCGCCCCAAGGACCAGCTGATGGGCGAGTTCGGCCGCAAGCAGCTGACGGTCGAGCTTGACGCGCCGCTGTCGGCCCTGCCCGAGGGGTGGGAGGGGCGCGGCATCACCCTTTCCGCCGACGGCCGCAGCCTGGAATACGACTATGACGCCCGCGCCGACCGCACCGGCATCGGCCGGCTGCTGGCCGAGCTGGGCCGGCTGGACCTGGGGGTGCGCGACGTGGCGACGCGGCAGTCCTCGCTGGAAGAGGTGTTCATGGCGCTGCTGGCGGGCGAACAGGGGACAGGCGGACAGGGGGATGCGCGATGAGCTGGCGTTCGGTCCGCACCATCTATCTGCATGAAATGGCGAGGTTCTTCCGCACCATCTGGCAGTCGCTCGCCTCGCCGGTGCTGTCGACGGTGCTGTATTTCGTGGTGTTCGGCGCCGCCATCGGCGGCCGCATCCAGGCGGTCGAGGGCGTGCCCTATGGCGCCTTCATCGTGCCGGGGCTGATGATGCTGACCGTGCTGCAGCAGTCGGTGGCCAACGCCAGCTTCGGCATCTTCTTTCCCAAGTTCTCGGGGACGATCTACGAATATCTGGTCGCCCCCGCCGGCTGGGTCGAGGTGATGCTGGGCTTCGTCGGCGCCGCCGCCAGCAAGGCGATCCTGATCGCGCTGGTGATCCTGCTGACCAGCTTCTTCTTTGTCGGGATGCATGTGGCGCATCCGTTCTGGATGCTGGCGTTCCTGGTGCTGACCGCCACCGGGTTTTCGCTGCTGGGCTTCATCCTGGGGCTGTGGGCGAAGAACTTCGAGCAGTTGCAGATCGTGCCGATGATGGTGATCACGCCGCTGGTGTTCCTGGGGGGCGCGTTCTATTCGGCCTCGATGCTGCCGCCGTTCTGGGAACAGGTGGCGCGGCTGAACCCGGTGCTGTATCTGGTGTCGGGCTTCCGCTGGTCGTTCTTCGGCATCGCCGACGTGCCGGTGGGGGTGTCGCTGGGCGCGGTAGCGCTGATGATCCTGGTGCTGCTGGCGGCGATCCGCTGGATCTTCCTGACCGGCTGGCGGCTGCGGGAATGATTTTTCCGGGCCGCTTAACCGCCTGTTAACCATTCCCCTGTTAACCATTCCGCAACCACAACGGGGGCGGAAATGGGCATTCTCTACGACGCCAGCATCTTGACGGGACCGGACGCGTTGGACGGGGCGGTGATCAAGCCGCAGGGCCGCGAGGGCGGCACCCACCAGATTTCGGATACGGTCGAGCCGATCGAAGTACAGCAGCAGAACGGAACCGTGCTGCAGGTGAACGACAGGCTGACGGTCGGAGATACGCTGTATCGCGTTACCGGCCTGCAGTATTTCGAGTCCTACGCGTCGTTTGATATCTACGATAATAATCTCAATGGAATCGTCCTTAAGCTGGCGTCGGTCGATGATCCCAGCATCGCGATTCGGCTTCTGGTGCCCTTCGACGGCTTCGTCCCAGGTGGCGCGGCGATCCGGGAAATCTCGGTCAGCATGGTCGATCCTGCCAGCTACTGGACCTGGAACCAACTGGATACAAACGATAACTTCACCATCGACGTGAAAACCGATGTGGTCTGCTTTGCCACCGGCACGCTGATCGACACCGACCGCGGGCCGCGGCCGGTGCATCTGCTGCGGGTGGGCGACATGATCCGCACCCGCGACCACGGGATGCAGCCGCTGCGCTGGCTGGGCGGGCGGCAGCTCTCGGCCTCGGAACTGGCCGGGCAGACGCGGCTGCACCCGATCCGGGTGGCGGCCGGGGCGCTGGGGCCGGGGATGCCCGCGCGCGACCTGACGGTCTCGCCCCAGCACCGGCTGCTGGTGCGCTCGGCCATCGCCGAGCGGATGACCGGCGCCCCCGAGGTGCTGATCGCCGCCGTGCATCTGCTGGGCCACCCGGGGATCGAGCGCATCGCGGCCGAGACCATCGGCTATTGGCACCTGATGTTCGACCGCCACGAGATCGTCTTTGCCGAGGGCGCCGAGGCCGAATCGCTGCATCTCGGCCCGATGGCGCTGTCGGGGATGAGCGACGATGCCCTGACCGAACTGCGCGCGCTGTTCCCCGATCTGGTGGCGGCAGGCATTGCGGGCGCGCCCGCCCCGACCTGCCGCCCGGTCATGCGCGGCAAGCCGGTGAAAAAGCTGATCGAGCGGCAGCTGCGCAATTTCAAGCCGCTGGTGGCGGCGCCGGCCTGGGCGTAATCAGCCGACACACAGCCGCGTCTGCGGGTCCAGCCGCACATATTCGCGGGCGCTGATGCTGTGGATGTCCAGCGAATGGCGCCATTCGGCGAACCAGCGCGCACGGATGCCGTTGCGGTAATGCGCGGCCATCATCTGGTCCACCATGGGCGGGATGATGGTGGTGCCGGGCAGCCGCGGGGCGTGGAACCCGACCGAGGCCTCAGGGTGCAGGCAGGCGTTGGGCAGGGTGACCAGCATGGTGCAGGCAGAGCGGCAGACGCCGGTGATCCGCACCTCCCGGCCCGAGCGCTCCAGCTCGGCCCGCCGCACCATCATCCGCAGCACATTGCCGCCACGGTTGTCGTGGATGACGATGGGCGCCCCGGCCGCAGCAGAGGACGCGACCGGAACCGGGTCCGCCACCGCCGCCGCGCAGCCGGACAGCGCCAGAAACCCCATGAGCGCAAGGGGACGGCCGAATGCCACCAGCAGCGGAGGCCAGCAGCGCGGCAGGCCGGTTGCAGAGACGACGAACTGAACCGGCCGGGCAGAGGCCGCAGCGGCAGGGACGGCAGGCAGCAGGCTCAGCAGCAAAGAGGCGATTTTCATCCGCCCATCATGCCGCGGACGCCGCCGGCGCGACAGCGGCATGGAAGGGCGGGCGGGATGGCAGGCGGCCGCCGGCCGGGCGGCGCCACGGGCCGCGCCGCCGAGAGCGCCGTTGCTCGGTGTGGTCAGGAGCTCGCCGCGGGGTCGGAAGGGCGGTACTGCCATTTCCTCGCTACTGCCCTTCGTATCACGGTGCAGGCCTATTGGAAATATCCCCTCCACCATGGCGACGATCACGCAGCCGAAGCGGCAGCGGCTCGCGCGGAACCGGCGCGGGGCCGGCGGGCGGCCGGACGCGGAGGCTCATCTGGACCGCAGTGTGGGCACCGCGCAGCAGGAACGGCAGCCCGATCCGCGGGGTTCCGATCAGCTTGTGCAGCAAATCGTTACGACCATTGCCGCGCCGGGCGGGCAGTACCCGGATTGCAGTCGTCGCAAACGGCAGCGGCTCGCACGCGGAACCGGCGCAAGGCGCGGGATCGACAATCAGCCGGACGCAGAGGCTCATCTGGACCCGCAGTATGGGCACCGCGCGGCAGGAACGGCAGCCCGATCCGCGAGGCATCGACAGCTTGCATAGCAAAGCGATGCTGCCGTTGCCGCGCCGGGCGGGCTGCGCCGGATGGCAGTCGTCGCTTCCGGGGCAGCAACCGGAGGGCAGTCTCACGCCTCCAGCAACCCACCCGTCGAAGCGGCGTCACCCCTCGCGGCCAAGACCCGCCGCCTGCATCAACCCGGCTGAGGCAGGCTCACGCCTTCAGCGACCAGCCCGTCGCAACAGCGTCACCCCTCGCGGCCCAGTCCCGCCGCCTGCATCAGCCGGTCCGAGGCGGCCTCGACCACCGTCTCGACCTGCTGCACGGTCTGGGCGGCGGACAGCCCGGCGGGGATGGGGTCGAGGAACTCGATCACCGCCCGGCCCGGCCGCACCCGCAGCCCGTCGCGCGGCCAGAACATCCCGCAGTTCACCGCCACCGGATAGACCGGCAGCCCGGTCGCCTGCTGGATGCTGCCGACGCCGTGCTTGTACTTGCGCCGCTCGCCCGGGCGGGTGCGGGTGCCCTCGGGGTAGATGATCAGCTGCCCGAGCCCGTCCTGGTCCGCGCGCGAGGCCTCGATTTCCCGGATGATCCGGGTCATCGCCTCGGCTCCGCGCGAACGGTCGATGGGGATGCAGCCGGCCTTGCGCGCGTAATAGCCCATGATCGGCACCCGCAGCACCTCGCGCTTCATGATGAAGGCGCATTGCGGCACCGCATGGGCGATGGCCAGGATGTCGAGGAAGCTCTGGTGCTTGGCGGCGATCACGCAGTCTTCCGTGGGCGGCGTGCCGCGCAGCTCGACCGAGACCCCGAGGATCGTCCGCGCCGCGGCCAGCAGCCGCCCGGTCCAGATCACCGGCAGCACATGCGCGTTCTGCGGGTCGCGCCGGACCTTGGGCAGCCACCACAGCCCCATGAAGGCGGTAACCAGCGCGATCCAGACATAGAACACCGCGGCGCGCAGCGGCCACAGCAGCGGCAACGGCTCGGGGGTATAGTGGGGATCGGCCGCGACCGGGGGCTGCGCGCCCCCGGACCCCTGCGGGATATTCAGCGACAGAAGATCGCCTGCAGGCGACGGGTCGAGCGCCCAGCCGGGCCGGTCGAGAGGGGCGGACATCAGCGCACCTCGCGCAGCATGCGCAGGGCGGCGGCGCGGGTGGCGACGAACCCCAACGCCGCGCCCAGCGGCGGGATCAGCAGCGGCCAGAGCCAGCCCCAGCCGGTAAAGCCGAGCCCGGTCAGAAAGCCCCCCGCCTCATCCATGCGCGGCAGGGCGAGGATGGCGAGCATCCCCAGCGCGGTGCCCCCGGCGGCCCCCAGCGCGGCGCGGCGGGTCAGCCTGCGGACAAAGGCGGTGGCGATGGTCAGGTCGCGCGCGCCGATCAGCCGCATCACCCGGATCACCTGCCCGTTCGCGGCCAGCGTCGCCTGCGCCGCTAGCGTCACGATGGCGGCGCTGCCGGCGCCGATCAGCGCCAGCGACAGCCAGCCCAGGATGCGCAGCCGCTGCGCGGCCGAGGCCAGCGGCCGGCGCCATTGCGTGTGGTCGTCCAGCACCGCGGCCGGCGCCTCGGCCTCGAGCCGCAGGCGCAGCGCCTGCGCGTCGAAGCCGCGCCCGGTCGAGACCTGCACCAGCCGCGGCACCGGCAGCACGTCCACCGGCACATCGGGGCCGAACCAGGGTTCCAGCAGCGCCTCGACCTCGGCCGCGGGCAGCAGGCGGTGCTCGGCGACGCCTTGGGTAGTTTCCAGAACACGCTGCACCGCCTCGGTGCTGGCGTCGAGTTCGGTCGCGGGGGCCGAGACGCGCACGGTCACGGTCTGGGCCAGCCCCTCGGTCCAGCGGTCGGCCAGCCGGCCGGTGGCCAGCGCCAGCGCCAGCGCGAACACCGCCAGGAAGGCCATCACCCCGGCCGCGAACACCGTCAGCCCCGCGGTCTGCCCCGAAGGCGGCACCACCCGGTCGGCCAGCCCCGATTCGCGCCCGATCAGCGCCCGCCACAGCGTCGCCAGGTCCAGCGCCGCCAGATCCGTGCGGGTGCCGCGGGCGCGCAGCAGGATGGCGCGCCAGCGCGTGGCCCCCCCGCTCACAGCTCGGCCCCCGCGGCCTGCAGGCGGCCGCCGGCGATGCGCAGCACCCGCGCCGAGACCTGCTGTTTGGCGGCGCGGATCAGGTTGAGGTCATGGGTGGCGATCAGCACGGTCTTTCCCGATCTGTTCAGCTCGATCAGCAGTTGCAGCAACCGCAGCGACATGTCCCAGTCGAGGTTGCCGGTGGGTTCGTCCGCCAGGATCACGTCGGGCGACAGGATCACCGCCCGGGCCAGCGCCGCCCGCTGGCGTTCGCCCCCCGACAGCGCCGGCGGCATGGCGCGGGCCTGCGGCCCCATCTGCACCCAGGCCAGCAGGTCGCGGATCGCCTGCATGTCCACCGGCTGCCCCGCCACCGTCATCGGCAGCGCGATGTTTTCTGCAACCGGCAGGTGGTCGAGGAACTGCGTGTCCTGATGCACCACGCCCACGCGGCGGCGCAGCCCGGCGATGGCGTCGCGGCCCAGCCCGGCGGCGTCCTGGCCGAACAGCGACAGCCTGCCCTGCGTCGGCAGCAGGTCGGCGATGCACAGCCGCAGGAAGGTGGTCTTCCCCGAGCCCGAGGGGCCGGTCAGGAAATGGAACGAGCCGCGCGGCAGCTCCAGCGCGATGCCCTGGAACAGCGCCTCTTCCCGAGGGTAGGCAAAGCCCACATCCCGCATTTCGATCACGTCGCGCCCTCCTTCGTCCGGCCGGCTTGGCGACCGGACCCGGCGTTGATAGAACGTCCCGGCGGCGAAGAAAACCACGCGCCGGCACCACGGGCGCACGACCAGCGGGGTTGAAGCGATGCGGCTGATCTGTCCGCGCTGCGGCGCGCAGTATGAAATCGACGCCGCCGCAATCCCGGCGGCGGGGCGCGACGTGGAATGTTCGGCCTGCGATCACGTCTGGCGAGCCTGGCCGGTGTCCGAGCCGGCCGAGCCCTTCGACCCCACCGCCCGACCGCGGCTGAGCCGGCCCCTGAGCGAATCGGTGATCGAGATCCTGCGCCAGGAGGCTGCGCGCGAGCTCGAGGTCCGCGCCGCCGAGCGCCGCGCGCAGCGGCTGGCCGACGCGGGGGAGGTCGAGGCTGGGGTGGACGAGGCTGGGGTGGCCGAGGCCGGGAAGGCCGAGGCGCCGTTTCCTGACGCAGCGGCAGCGCTGGCGGCGGGTGCGGTTGCGCCCTCGCCTGACGACACGCTTCTGCCCGGGGATGCGCCGGAGGTGCAGTCCGGGGGCACCGACGATGCACGCGCCCCTACCACCGCCGCGCCCACCGCCAAGCAGTCGGCCGTATCGTCGGCCGCCGCCCCCGTCGCGGCTATCCCGGCCGCCATGCAGTCGGCTCCCCTCGCCGCGGTCACGCCAGTCGCCCAGCCTCCGACCGTCCCGGTCCCCGCCGCGCGCCCGCAACCCGCATCGGCCTGGGCCGCTGCCCCGCCGGCCCCGGCTCAGGCCGTCTCGCGGCGGCGCTATGATGCGGGGTTCCATCTGGCGGTGATGCTGGCGCTGGTGGCGCTGGCGCTTTACGCGCTGGCGCCGCGGCTGGGCGATCAGCAGCCCCTCGGGCCGGTGCTGCTGGAATGGCGCGGCAAGGTCGACCAAGGCCGCGACTGGTTTTCGGCAAAGGGCGACGCGGCGATCGCGGGGCTGCGGGCGGTGATCGACGGCCAAGGCGCCGCGGACTGATCCGCGCGCGACCGGAGCCGGAGGGATTCCAGCGCGCGCAGGGGGTTGTCGCGAGGGGCTTCATGGATCCGCGCTCGCGGCCAACCTGACATCCCCCGTGCCCATAGCCCGTTGACCTCGCGTTCACGGATTTGCCGGCGACCGGCTAGCTTCCGGCCGCGCCTGGTGTAGCGGGCTGGAGGTTCCAGGGTTTCGCGTTCAGCCCGTGCATGGTAACAAAGGACGGTTCGGCCGCTGGCTCACCGGGTTCGCGCGCGCCCAGCCTTCGCCAAGATCAACATCCCGGCCAACCGCTCGCAGATTTCACGGCTTCACGAGCGCCACAGCCAACGCCACTCTCACGGCGCTTCGTGATGCCGGGCTCACGCCTGCCCGGAACCCGCCCCTAGAACCGCTCCAGCAGCCGCCCGAGATAGTCGCGTTCGGTCCGCGGGCGCTCGCTTTCGCCGCTGCGGCGGCGGATTTCGTTCTGCAGTTCGCGGGCGCGGCCGGCGCGGCGTTCGGTGTCGGCCAGCGGCTCGCCGGTGGCGATGTTGCCGCCCTGCCCGCCGGTCTCGCGCCCCAGCGGGTCGCGGTCGGGGGCGAAGGGCGCAAACCCCTCGCCGCCGCCGGCGCGCGGACTGCCCTGCGGGCCCGGCGTGTCGCCCTGCCCAGGCTGCGGGGTGCCGCCCTCGCCCTGCTGGCCCTGCTCGCCGCGCGACAGATCGGACAGCGCCCGCATCCCCTCGCGCAGCGATTGGATAGCTTCGGCCTGGCGTTCCAGCGCGCCGGCGGCATCGCCCTCGCGCAGCGCGCGCTCGGCCTCGGCCATGGCGCGGCCGGCGTCGTCCAGGCGGTCGCTGGCGGCGTCGCCCTGCTCGGTGCCGCGGCCGGGCAGCAGCCCTTGCTGGCGGCCGATCTCGGCGCGCAGGTCGCGCTGGCGGTCGGCGAGCGAGGGCTGGTTCCCCTCTTCACCCTCGCCCTCACCCTCACCCTCACCCTCGCCCGGCGCCTCGCCAAAGGGATCGCGCTGCGCCTCGCGCAGCACGTCGTCGGCCAGGCGCTGCTGGTCGCGCAGCGTCTCGCGCAGCCGATCCATGGAGCGACCGCCGGGCGAGGAACTGCCACCGCCCTCGCCCTCGCGCACCTGAAGATTGTCCATCATCTGGTTGAATTGATCCAGCAATTCCTGCGCCTCGGCCATGCGGCCCTCGTTCATCAGGCGCTGGATTTCGTCCATCATCTGCTGGATCTGGTCGCCGGTGATCTGCCGCCCCTGCTGTTCGGAACGGTCGAAGCGCGCCGAGGGGTCCTCGCCGCGCTCGGCCAGCATCCGCGTGTAATCGTCGGTCGCCTGGCGCAGCGCGTCCATCAGCTTCTGGATCTCGTCGGGGCTGGCGCCGTTGCGGATCGCCTCGGCCAGCCGCTCTTGCGCCTGCCGCATCCGCTCCAGCGCGTCGCCCAAGCCGCCGTCCTCGATCAGCAGCGCCGCGTCCCACAGCGCATCCGCCAGCGTATCGCGCGCGTCAGACGACAGCGGCCCGGATTCCAGCGCCTGCACGGCGCCGGTGATCGCCTGCGCGGCCTCGGGCGGCAGGGTGCGGTCGCTGCGCCAGACCATCGCGCGCAGCAGCCGGGCGCTGCGAGGGGCATTGTCGCGCGACCACAGCAGGTCGCGGCGCATCTCGGCGATCCCGGCCGCCAGCGGGTCGAAGAACCGCCGCCCCGGCAGGATCAATGCAGTGGATGGCGTCTCGGCCGTCTGCTCGATCCCGTCGTGCACCGACAGCGTCATCCGCACCGGCAGGTTGGCCCAGGGGTGGCGGGAAAGATCGGCGGAGAGCGTGGCGCTGACCCGGCGGCGCTGGCCAGAGGCGGGCAGCGGCAGGTCAAGCTGCAACGCCTCGCGCGGCTCGGGGTCGGGGGTCAGGCCATGGCGGCGGTCCACCGCCGCAAGATCCAGCGTGATCGTGGCGCTGCCCGCGGCGATGCCGTGGTCGTCCTCGGCCGAGAACCCCTGCGCCAGCCGCCCGTCGGCGCGGCGCCCGGCCAGCGCCGCCAGCCAGACCTGCGGCGGCGCGTCGGGCAGCACGGTCACGGCAAAGCTGCGCCCGCCCACGCTCATCGTGCCGTCCTGCTGCGCGGTATAGCGCGGCGCATCAGACGCGGCCTGCGGGTCAGTGGGGCCAATGTCCTGCGCGACCGACAGCCCCTGCCCGTACAGCCTCAGGTTGAAGCTGGTGCCCTGCGGCACGGTCAGCGCATCCGCTTCCAGCGTGTTGAGATAGATCACTGGGTGGCCGGTGTGCCGCGGGGGTTCGGCCCAGCCCTCCCACGCGGGGCCGGTCGCCACCGGCTGGTCCGTGGGGGGAGAGGGCCGCCAGCCCGCGGCCAGCGCGCCCAGCCCCTGCCCCACCGGCGCCGCGCCGCCAAAGATCAGCGCCATCGCCAGCGCGGTCAGCGCGACCAGTCGCAGCGCAAAGGGATCGCGCCGCACCAGCGCCGCATCGGGGGCGACCGGCCGCGCCCGCGCCGCCGCCGCCCGCGCTGCCGCCTGATGCGCCTGCCACAGCACCGCCGCATCCGGCCCGCCCAGCGCCATGCGGTCGCCCAGAACCGACAGCGGTCGCCCGGCCAGGCGGCGGTCCACCCGCAGCGCGGCATCGTGCCGCGAGGGGCGGCGGAACCGCGCCCAGCCCCACAGCGCCAGCGCCGCCAGCACCAGCAGCCACAGTGCCGAGACCCAGCCCAGCGCCCCCGGCGGGACCAGCGCCACCAGCCCCAGCGCCAGCGCCGCCAGCCCCAGCAGAACCCAGGTCGCGGCAGCCCAGAATGCCGCGGCGAGCCGTTCCCACCATAGCCCGGCCAGCGTCAGCGCCACCGCGCGGCGCACGGGCGCGGGCAACGGCAATTCGGAAGGCGCCGCCCCGGACGGCGCCGCATTGCGCGCGGGATATGCCCCGCGCCCGGTCACAGAAAGTCGGGGATGCGGTCGCGCGACAGCATCTCGTCGATCGAGGGGCGCGGGCGGATCACCGCGAAACGGTCGCCGGACACCAGCACCTCGGGGACCAGCGGGCGAGAGTTGTATTCCGACGCCATCACCGCCCCATAGGCCCCGGCCGAGCGGAAGGCGACCAGATCGCCCGCCCCCACACGCGGCAGCGGCACCGCTCGGGCAAAGGTGTCGCCGGTCTCGCACACCGGGCCGACCACATCGACGGGATGCGGCTCGGCCCCCGGCGCAGGCTCGACCACCGGCACGATGTCGTGATGCGCGTCATACATGGCGGGGCGGATGAGGTCGTTCATCGCCGCATCGACGATCAGGAAATCCCGCCCATCGCCCTGTTTCAGAAAGATCACCGAGGCGAGCAGGATCCCGGCGTTGCCGGCGATGTTGCGCCCCGGCTCGATCTCGATCTCGCAGCCCAGATCGCCCACGGTTTCGCGCACCACCTCGCCGTATTCCAGCGGCAGCGGCGGGGCGGCGTTGTCGCGCCGATAGGGGATTCCCAGGCCGCCGCCCAGGTCCAGCCGGGTGATCGCATGGCCATCCGCCCGCAGCGCCCGGCACAGCTCGGCCATCTTGCGATAGGCCTGGCGGTAAGGGTCGAGATCGGTCAGCTGGCTGCCGATATGCATGTCGATGCCCACCACCCGCAGCCCGGGCAGCGAGGCCGCCAGCCGATAGACTTCGCGCGCACGGGAAATCGGGATGCCGAACTTGTTTTCCGACTTGCCGGTGGCGATCTTGGCGTGGGTGCGGGCGTCCACGTCGGGGTTCACCCGCACGGCGATGGGCACCTCGGCCCCCATCTCCTGCGCCACGGCGGACAGGGCCAGCAGTTCGGGTTCGCTTTCCACGTTGAACTGGCGGATGCCGCCGGCGATGGCGCGGGCCATCTCGTCGCGGGTCTTGCCGACGCCGGAAAACACGATCCGTTCGCCGGGAACGCCTGCCGCAAGCGCGCGCGCATATTCCCCGCCCGAGACCACATCCATGCCCGCGCCCAGATCCCCCAGCAGCTTGAGCACCGCGAGATTCGAGTTCGCCTTGACCGCAAAGCAGACCAGGTGCTCCGTCCACGCCAGCGCCTGTCGGAACAGGTTGAAATGCCGGGTCAGGGTGGCGGTGGAATAGACATAGACCGGGGTGCCGACCGCCCGCGCGATCTCGGGCAGGGCCACGTCCTCGGCATGCAGCACGCCGCCGCTGTAGTTGAAATGATCCATCCGACCCGCACCGAAAATCCAGAGCACCGATATAACGCCACCGGGCCGCGCAATGCAAAGCCCGCCGCGCGCCGCGGGCCTGATTCATCTTGCCCAAAATATCCTCCGGGATCGCCGTATACGACGAAGGGGGTGGAAAACCCCCGCTCCGGCCGGCCGCCGGAAACCCGTCAGCCGCGCGGTTCCAGCCCGATCAGATCCGCCCCCGACAGCGACACCGGGGCGTGGCGCTTGTTGGGATCATAGACATAGGTGCCCTTCTGGATCATCACCTCGTCGGACTGGCTGATACCGCCCGAGCCGCCCGAACAGGCCGACAATGCGGCAAATGCCACGGCGGTCATTGTGAAACGTGCGATCATGTCCTGCCTCGTCTGCTCGTTTGCCTCAAGCGGGCCTGGCCCGCATCTGCTCTTGGCGGGTCCTTGCCCGCATTCCCGCCGCCGTTGTCCGGCGTGCGGGATCTGGCGGCGGGCAGGACCGGCCTGCCCGGCCGCAGGGTCACAGCGTGGTGATGACGCCCACCACCGCCTCGCCGCTGAGCCTGACGCCGGTGGTCTTTTCCGGCGACTTGCTGGACGCCGAAGGCGCATGGGGCGGACCGTCCGCCCCGCAGGCCGCCAGCATCAGAACCGCGGCCAGTGCTGCAAGGCGCATCATTCCCATCCCTCCATCGCGCCCTTCCAGCGGGCGATCTGCCGGCGCACCTGATCGGGCGCCGTTCCTCCGTAAGATTGCCGCGAGGCGACCGAGTTGTGAACACCCAGAACGTCGAACAGCTGCGCCGTTATCGCAGAATTGACCGACTGCATGTCGGCCAGCGTCAGCTCGGGCAGGTCGACGCCGCGCGATTCGGCCAGCGCCACCAGCGCGCCGGTGGCGTGGTGGGCGTCGCGGAACGGCAGCCCGGCCTCGCGTACCAGCCAGTCGGCCAAGTCGGTGGCGGTGGAAAACCCGCTGGATGCCGCCGCCTGCAGCCGCTCGCGGTTGACGGTCAGGTCCGAGATCATCCCGGTCATCGCCGCCAACGCCAGCATCAGCGTGTCGGCGGCGTCGAAGACCTGTTCCTTGTCCTCCTGCATGTCCTTGGAATAGGCCAAGGGCAGTCCCTTCATCACCGTGAACAGCGCCACCGCGGCGCCAAGGATGCGGCCGATCTTGGCGCGGATCAGCTCGGCCGCGTCGGGGTTGCGCTTCTGCGGCATGATGCTGGATCCGGTGGACCAGCGGTCGGACATGGCGACGAAGCGGAACTGGGCCGAGGACCAGATCACCAGCTCTTCCGCCAGCCGCGACAGATGGGTGGCGCAGATCGCGGCCGCCGACAGGAACTCCAGCGCGAAATCCCGGTCGCTGACCGCATCGAGGCTGTTCGCCGTCGGGCGGTCGAACCCCAGCGCCGCGGCGGTGGCGTCGCGGTCGATGGGAAAGCCGGTGCCCGCCAGCGCGGCCGAGCCCAGCGGGCATTCGTTCATCCGCGCCCGCGCATCGGCAAAGCGCCCGATGTCGCGGCCCAGCATTTCCACATAGGCCATCATGTGATGGCCCCAGGTCACCGGCTGCGCGGTCTGCAAATGGGTGAAGCCCGGCATCACCCAATCCGCCCCCGTCTCGGCCTGCGTCACAAGCGCGCGGATCAGCGCCCGGCAGGCGGCGATCGCCGCGTCGCACTGGTCGCGCACCCACAGCCGGAAATCGGTCGCCACCTGGTCGTTGCGGCTTCGCGCCGTGTGCAGGCGGCCCGCGGGCTCGCCGATCAGCTCTTTCAGCCGCGCCTCGACGTTCATGTGGATGTCTTCAAGTGCGGTCTGGAACCGGAACTGCCCGCCCTCGATCTCTGACAAGACGGTGAGCAGCCCTTCCCCGATGGCGTCAGCATCGCTAGGGCTGATGATGCCCGTTGCTGCCAGCATCGCCGCATGGGCCCGGCTGCCCCGGATATCCTGGGCGTAGAGCCGCCGGTCGAACCCGATCGAGGCGTTGATCGCCTCCATGATCGCATCCGGCCCGGCGGCGAAGCGCCCCCCCCACATGGTGTTGGCGGTGGGATTTTCGGGCGTGTCGGTCATCGGATCGGTCCTGTCGGAGGTCACATGCTGCGTTTCCTTGCCCTTTATACGTCCCTTGCCCTTGCTGCAAACGCGGCCGCGGCCGCGTCGGTGGACTGGCAGGCGGCGCGCGACGCCGGCCTGCCCAAGCTGATCGAATCCGAGCAGGCCCCGGTCCCCGAGATCGAGTTTTCCGACGCCGAGGGCAGCACCCACAAGCTGTCCGACTGGCGCGGCCAGGTGGTGCTGCTGAACTTCTGGGCCACCTGGTGCGCCCCCTGCCGCGATGAAATGCCTTCGCTGGACGCGCTGCAGCGCGAAAAGGGCGGCGAGCGCTTCCAGGTGCTGACCGTGGCCTCGGGGCGCAACCCGCCCGCCGCCATCGACCGTTTCTTCGCCGAGGAAGGGATCACCGAGCTGCCCACCCTGACCGACCCGAAAATGGCGCTGGCCCGCGCCTTTGGGGTGATGGCGATGCCGGTCACCATCCTGATCGACGCCGAGGGCAACGAGGTCGCCCGCATGACCGGCGACGCCGACTGGGCCTCGCCTGCGGCGCTGGCGCTGATCGACCAGATGCTGGCCGAATAGGAAACTGCGCGCAATTTTATCGAGTTGCAGAGGTGGGGTGACGGGCTGAGGCGCGGCTGCGCGGCGGAGTGCGGGAAGGCGAATCATCATCGTTTTCCCCACAATCGCAACAGGATGCGGCGGAAAGCTCATTCAGTCTCCGCACGAAGGCTTGCGCGCACGCCCGCGCCACGAGTGCCCGCCGCCCCGAACATCCGCACCGGTTGTGTTAACCTGATCCGCCGATCCGCGGTCGCATTTACGAATTCTTCGCTCATCCTTGGCAGAGTGCCGCCATGGACAAGGGGACAGAGATGCGACTCGATTCTGATCAGCTCCAGCGTGGCGGCGCCGGTTCTCCGCTGGATTTCGCGGTGGACCACCAGCAGCGGCTGACCATGTCGACCGTGCGGCGGGCGGTCGAACGCGGCGATGCGGTGCTGGCCTTCCAGCCGGTGGTGCAGGCCGCGCGCACCGACCGCGCCGCCTTTCACGAGGGGCTGATTCGCATCATCGACGAAACCGGCGGCTTCGTGCCGCTGCGCGATTTCATGCCGCTGGCCGAACTCAGCGAGCTGGGGCGGCAGATCGACTGCCTGTCGCTGGCGCTGGGGGTGCAGGCGCTGTGCGAGGAACCGGGGCTGCGGCTGTCGGTCAACATGTCGGCGCGCTCGATCGGCTACCCCGACTGGCTGCGGACCCTGCACCACGGGCTGTCGCGAGACCCCACCGTGGCGGAACGGCTGATCCTGGAAATCACCGAAAGCTCGGCGATGGGGATGCCGGACCAGGTCCGCCCCTTCATGCGCGACCTGCAGTTGCTGGGGGTCAGCTTCGCGCTGGACGATTTCGGCGCGGGCTATACCTCGTTCCGCTATCTGCGCGAGTTCTCGTTCGACATGATCAAGATCGACGGGCGCTTCATCCGCGACATCGCCAGCCAGCCCGACAACCAGGTGCTGACCCGCGCGCTGATGATGATCGCCCGGCATTTCGACATGTTCACCGTGGCCGAGCAGGTCGAGACCGCCGACGACGCCGCCTATCTGATCGAGCTGGGGGTGGACTGCCTGCAGGGGTTCTACTTCGGCGCGCCCACCATCTCGCCGCCGTGGCGAACCCCGAATGCCTCGGCCCGGCGCTGACGACGGCCCCCACGGCTGCGGCGCCGATGGCGGGGGTTGTTTTCGGCAAAACCCTCCGCCCCCTTGTGCAACATTGTTTCCTATTCTACCCCTTGGGCGAAAGAGGATTTCAATTCCGGGTTTGGAGGGAACATGGCTAAGGTTGCTCTGGTCACTGGCGGATCGCGCGGCATCGGCGCGGCGATTTCAAAGGCGCTGAAAGAGGCCGGCTATGAGGTTGCGGCCAATTACGCCGGCAATGACGAGGCCGCCCGCGCATTCACCGCGGAAACCGGCATCAAGACCTATAAATGGTCGGTGGCCGATTACGATGCCTGCGCCAAGGGCATCGCCCAGGTCGAGGCCGAGCTGGGGCCGGTGGCGGTGCTGGTCAACAACGCCGGCATCACCCGCGACGCCATGTTCCACCGCATGACCCCCGAGCAGTGGAAAGAGGTCATCGACACCAACCTGACCGGGTTGTTCAACATGACCCACAACGTGTGGAACGGGATGCGCGACCGCAAGTTCGGCCGGATCATCAACATCAGCTCGGTCAACGGGCAGAAGGGCCAGGCCGGCCAGGCCAATTATTCCGCCGCCAAGGCCGGCGACATCGGCTTTACGCGCGCGCTGGCGCAGGAAGGGGCGCGGGCCGGAATCACGGTCAACGCGGTGGCGCCGGGCTATATCGGCACCGAGATGGTCCGCGCCATCGACGAAAAGGTGCTGAACGAGCGCATCATCCCGCAGATCCCGGTCGGCCGTCTGGGCGAGCCCGAGGAAATCGCCCGCTGCGTGGTGTTCCTGGCCGTAGACGAGGCCGGCTTCATCTCGGGCTCGACCATCAGCGCGAACGGGGCGCAGTTCTTCTCGTAACCGCGACGATCCCTGCCCTGCACGAAAAGGCCGCCGGTCGGGCGGCCTTTTTTTATATAGCTTCACGCCCTACCGGCCCTACCGCGCCCTCCGCGCCTACCGCGCCTACCGCGCCTACCGCGCCTACCGCGCCTACCGCGCCTACCGCGCCTACCGCGCCTACCGCGCCTACCGCGCCTACCGCGCCTACCGCGCCTACCGCGCCTACCGCGCCTACCGCGCCTACCGCG
>NZ_FRCK01000008.1 GCF_900142875.1 Paracoccus solventivorans
AACGCGACCGCAAGGTGCAGCGGCAGGTCGATCCGGTCCTCTACCGCCAGCGCAACCTCGTGGAGAGGTTCTTCTCCAAGCTCAAGCAGTTCCGAAAGATCGCCACCAGATATGAAAAGACAGCGCAAAACTACCTCGCCGCCGTCCTCATGGCATGCTCAAGGCTCTGGATGCGGAATTATGAGTCCGCAGCCTAGGCGCTGATCCGGAGGATGCGGGCCCTCGCGGCCTGGGGCGTTAGGAGGCGGACCCCCGCGACATCGAGTCCCGCCTCCCCGGGGGCCCGGGCCTTGCCCGGCGCGCGCGGCGTTCGCGCAGCGTCAGCCACAGGTCCGCGCACAGCCACAGGATCGCGATCGTCCACAGATCGACTGCCAGCCGCGCGGGAATGGTCCGGGGCAGTGCACCCGCCACCGCATCGCCCAGCACCGACAGCATCACGCAGGCGACAAAGGCCAGCAGCCCGCCGCGGCCGATCCGGGCCAGCGCCCGCCCGGGCGGGCTTGCCGCCATCCAGGCGAAGATGCCCGCCAGCGGCACTGCCACCAGCCAGCTCGCCGCCATGATCGCCACAAAGCGGGCCCCGGCCAGCGACCATTTGTCGACCCGCCCGACCATCTCCCACATCGTGTCGGCCAGCTGCTTGCCCTCGGGGCCCAGCCGCCACAGCGCCACCATGGCCAGCGACCACAGGGTGATTACCGCGGACACCGCGGTCAGCCAGCCGGAATGGCGGCGCAGCACCGGCATGAAGCGGTGGCGGAACGCCCCCATCGCCACGCCGCTGTAGAACAGCAGCTGCCAGCCGAAGGGGTTGAACAGCAGCCCGCCCTGCACCCGGTGGTTGGGCAGCATGGCGTTCAGCGGCACTGCCACCCACCACAGCGCCAGCGATCCGGCGGCAAACGCCCAGGGCCAGCGCAGCAGCAGCGGCACCAGCACCGGCGCCGAGGCCAGCAGCACCACGTAAAGCGCCAGCACATCCAGCAGGTTGGGCTGCAGCCACATCACCGCCAGCACCGCGGCATAGTTCAGCGGCGCCTCGATCACCCATTCGGCATAGCGGTTCCAGATCGCCTTGTGCGGCAGCCCGGCCTCGAGCAGCCCGCGCGACACCAGCGCCAGCAGGATGCCGCCCAGCACCAGCGCCAGCCACACCTGCCCGGCGCGGCGGACAAACCGCCACTGCGCGGTGCGCAGGCCGGATTCGGCCTCGACCTTGATCCAGACCAGCCCGACCAGGAACCCCGACAGCAGCACGAACAGCTCGGCCGCGTCGTAAAGCGCGAAATTGGTCAGCGTCACCTGCCGCAGATAGCCCAGCGGCATGTGGTCCAGCATGATGCAGACCAGCGCGTAGCCGCGCAGCATATCCAGCGCCAGAACCCGCTTCATGCCGGCAGGGCCGCCCAGCGTTGCAGCAGTTCCGGGTCCGACAGCAGCGCCGCGCGTTCGCTGCGGTCAAGAAAGCCAAGCGCCTGCGCCTGCGAATCCGCCGCGGCGATCTTGGCGGCGGCCGAGATCGCGGGCAGCCGCTCGGCCGGCGGCAGTTCGGGGACCGGCGGCAGCATTGCGACATGGCGCGCCATCGCCTGCGGGTCGCGGCCCAGCAGCGCGGTCGAGCCCTCGGCCTGGCGCAGCCGCCGCGCATGGGCGACGGCGGCGGCCATCACCTCGGGCGGGTTGCGTTCCTCGGGCGTGACCAGCAGCCCGGCCATCCGCGCCCAGCGGCCGAACACCGGCGAGGCCGTCCAGCGCGAGATCGCGGGCGACAGGATCAGCCCGGCCAGGATCGGCGACAGCCAGATCCCCAACCCCGGCGACAGCATCGCCACCACCACCAGCGTGGCCAGCCCCGACAGGACGTGGATGGCATGGCGGCGCAGCACCAGCCCCCAGGGTGGCATCACCCCCTTGCGCACCTGGCTTTCCCAACCCGAGTTGCGCCCCTGCAGGATCTCGGCGATCTGGCGGGTCTGGATCAGCATCTGCACCGGGGCGATCAACGCCGACATCACGGTTTCAAACAGCGCGCTGGCCAGCACGCGTGAGCGGCCGCCGGCGTTCGAGGCGAGCGGCCTGCTCCAGGCCCGGATCACCGCGACCAGCTTGGGCAGCAGCAGCAGCGTCATCGAGGCGGCAAAGATCCAGATCATCCGCCGGGAATCGAAGGTCGGCCAGTCGGGGAACAGCTGGTAGCTGTGTGGGAAATACTCCGGCCGCGACAGGATCACGTTGGCGGTCAGCGCCAGCCCGACCAGGATCATGGCCAGCCAGATCGGGCTCATCAGGAACCCGAGGATGCCGACGATGAAATGCACCCGGCTGACGGCGGTAAAGCCGCGCGCGCCCAGCAGCCGCAGGTGCTGCAGGTTGCCCTGCGCCCAGCGGCGCTCGCGCAGCGCCATGTCCAGCAGGGTGGGGGGGCTGCCCTCGTAGCTGGCGCGCAGGTCCCAGTCCAGCCGCACCTTCCACCCGGCGCGGCGCAGCAGCGCGGCCTCGACGAAATCATGCGACAGGACCGAGCCGCCGAACGGGGGCGCGCCGGGCAGATCGGGCAGGCCGCAGCAGGCGGCGAACGCATCCACGCGGATCATCGCGTTATGGCCCCAGAAATTGCCGTTGTCGCCCGACCAGGCGGCGACGCCGCGGGCGATGGGCGGGCCATAGACGCGGCCGGCGAACTGGATCACCCGCGAAAACAGCGTCTGCCCGCCGACCAGCATCGGGATGGTCTGGATCAGCGCCAGCGCCGGATCGGCCGACATCCGCGCGCTCATTTCCGCGACCATGCGGCCGCTGACCACGCTGTCGGCGTCCAGCACCACCATCTGGTCGTAGCGCCCGCCCCAGCGGCGGATGAAATCAGCGATATTGCCGGGCTTGCGGCCGGTGTTGAGCGGGCGGCGGCGATACCAGACCGGCAGCGGGCAGGTCTCGCGCAGCGTCGCCACCGCCAGCGTCTCGGCGGCGAACACCTCGGGGTCGTGGCTGTCGGACAGCACGAAGATCTCGGCGCGGCCAGCCATGCCTTCGGCCGCCAACTCGTCGGCCAGGGCCCCAAGCAGCGCGAGGCTGTCGGCCGGGTCCTCGTGATAGACCGGCATCACGATGGCGATGCGAGCGGCGCCGGGGTCCGCGGGCGTGACCGGCGGCCGCGCCACCAGCCCGGACAGAAGCGAGCAGAAGCTGAAGCCGATCCAGCCGAAGGTCAGGGTGAACAGGACCAGCAGCAGCCATTGCAGCGGCTGGATCTCGCTGCCGAAGACCACCAGCATCTGCCAGCAGCCGATGGCCGAGATCAGCGCGGTGCCGCCAAAGACGATGGTGCGGGCGGCCAGCACCTCGGGGCGCGGGGGGGCGCGGCCGATGGTGCCGGCGGGGCCGGCCTCGGGCGGGGGCAGGGCGCGGAAATCCTGCACTGGCATCGGCAGCGGCGATTCCGGCGGCACCGGCGGCAGCATCGTCGGCAGCGGCGCCCCCGGCAGGGGCGCCGGGTTGAGCGGCATGGCGGACATCATCGCCCCCGCGCGGCTTGCGGCGCCATCCGGGCCGGACTCGTCCTGCCCCGGCGCCGCCGGGCTGGCCCGGCCGGCCGGCGCGGCCGGTCTGTCGGGCGGCAGGCGCGCCACCGCGTCATTCCCTCGTCCAGCGGAACAGCCAGCTTTCGCTGACCGCGTAGTCGTCGACCTCGAGCCGGGCGCTCAGCTCGGCCAGGTTGGCACGCTCGGGGCGGAACTCGAAGGCCAGCCGCATCAGCCCCTGTTCGGGCAGGCGGATCACATAGGGATGCTCCACCGTGCCAGCCGAGGCGCTGACCACCGCCACCGGATCGGGCTGCCCCTCGAACGCCGCCAGTTCGAAGTCGATGATGAAGCTGCGCGCCCCTTCGGCGTTGATCGCCCGGCCCGAGCGGGTCTGCACCACCCGCGCCACCGGCGGACCTTCGCCCGGGGCGGCGCCGAAATGCTGCACATAGGCGAAATCATGGCGCACCCCGGCGGCCAGCGGCTGCGCGGGGCGCCAGAAGGACACGATGTTGTCGTGGAACTCGGAATGCAGCGGGATCTCGACCAGCACCACCGAGCCTTCGCCCCAGCCGCCCAGTGGCTCGATCCAGGCCGAGGGGCGCAGCTCGTACCGCGCCTCGGCGTCCTGGTAGAGCGCAAAGTCGCGGCCGCGCTGCATCAGCCCGAACCCATGCGGATCGCGGTCGGCAAAGGCCGACATCTGCAGCGTCGCCGGGTTGGCCAGCACCCGCCACAGCTGCTGCCCGGTGCCGGTCAGCATCTGCAGCCCGTCGCTGTCGTGGACCGCCGGGCGATAGTCGTCGAAATTGCCGCGGTCGCCCGGCCCGAACCAGAACATCGAGGTCAGCGGCGCGATCCCCACCTCGGTCAGGTCCCGGCGCGGAATCAGCGCGGCGCGGGTGGCGACCAGCGTGTCGGTGCCGCCCTGGATCACGAACTCGAACGCGCCGGCGACCGAGCGGCTGTTGAGCAGCGCGTGCACGGTGACGGTGCCCGCATCGGTGTCGGGGGTGTGGATCCAGAACTCGTCAAAGGCGGGAAACTCCTCGCCCTCGGGGCTGGCGGTGCCAAGGGCCAGCCCGCGCCCCGACAGCCCGTAGCGGTTGCCCCGCCCCAGCACGCGGAAATAGCTGGCGCCCTGAAACACCGCGAGTTCGTCCAGATAGCCCGGCCGGTTCAGCGCCGAACGCAGCCGGAACCCCGACCAGCCCATGTCGCCGGCCGGCATCTGCGCGGCGTCGGGCGGAAAGCTGTTGGCGTCGAAGTCGAAGACCGAGGGGTCGAAGGGCAGCGGCCGCGCCACGCCCTTGTCCACAAGGTTGATGCGCACCGGACGGGTGAACAGCATCCCCGGCGGCAGCAGGTCCAGGCCAAAGCCGGGGATCCCGGCCCAGGGGTCGGCGTCGCGGCGAAAGCGGATGCCGCGATAGGCGTCATAGCCCAGATCGGCAAAGGGCGCGGCCAGGGTCGAGGGCGGCTCGACATAAGGCGCGCGCGCCAGGTCGCCGGCGATCCGCGCCACCTCTTCGAAGCCGAAGGGGTCGGGGGCCGGGGCGGGTGCGGCGTCCAGCGCCGCATCCTGCGCCGCCGCCAGTTGCGGCGACAGGGCGGCGCCCGCAAACGCCGCTGTCATGCTGCCCAGGAAATAACGCCGCTTCACCCGAATCCTGCCTGCAATTTCACAACCGCCCGCGACCATTAGTGAATGCCCCCCATGGCCGCAAGATTGCCGCTGGGTCCGGCGCCGGACGGCAACGAAACGCCGCCGCACGCAGCCCTAACCGGCGGAAATCAGCCGGGTTCCGCGCTTGCAGGAATTTCTTGCGTCGCGTCCGTTGCATCTGTATCTGACACAATCAATCAGGAATACGCAGCTACGGGTTTCCAGCCACGCCTTCCATCACAACGACGAGGGAAGTCATGCTGATTCACCGACTGTTGCCGCTGGCGGGGGTCTCGACCCTGGCGCTGGTCCAAAGCGCGGCGCTCGCGCAAGAGCCCCCCACCGGCGCGCCGATCGTCCTGGCCCCGATCACGCTGGTCGCCGACGGCGAGGAAAACATCGAGGCCACCGGCGGCGTGGTCGTCACCCGCGAGGACATCGAGGCGCTGCAACCCGCCGATCCGTCCGAGCTGTTCGCCCGCGAATCGGCGGTCACCGTTTCGGGCGGCGCCGGCCCGTCCAAGCGCATCCACGTGTTCGGGATGGAACAGTCGAACCTCGCCGTGACCGTGGACGGGGTGCCGCAGGGCGTCACCAGCTGGCACCATACCGGCTCGAACGTGATTGACCCGGCGTTCCTGAGGTCGGTCGAGGTCGAGGCAGGGGCCGCCGCTGCCGATGCCGGTTTCGCCGCGGCGGCCGGGGCGTTGCGCTATGAAACCGTCGGCGCGCGCGACATGCTGACCGATGGCCGCACCCAGGGCGGCCGGGCGGGCCTCTCCTATGGCTCGAACGGGCGCGGCGTTGCGGGCTCACTTGCCGGTTACGGGATCCATGCCGGCTTCGACTGGTTCGTGATGCTCCACGCCGCCAACGGCAAGAACTACGAGAACGGCGACGGCTACGAGGTTCTGGGCAGCGAGCCGGCGACCCAGGGCGCCGTGGCCAAGCTGGGCTACGAGGTCGACAGCCATCGCGTCGAGCTGGCCTATGAATACAGCAAGGACGACGCCGATCGCGTCATCAAGATGAACATGGACCTGTATCCGACCAGCCCCGAGCGGCCGGTCGATCGCAATGTCTATCCGCTGAAAGTGACGCGCAGCACCGTGTCGCTGAGATACAGCTCGACCGCGCCCACCGATATCTGGGATCCCGAAGCGATGCTGTATTTCGCCCGCAACGAATACTGGCGTAACGACTATGCCACGGGCTTCAACGGCGACATGATCCTGGATTCGCATTCCGTCGGCGGGGTGCTGAAGAACACCTACACCATGGGCCAGGGCAAGATCACCGCCGGACTGGACTGGGCCTATGACGATTATGACATCGACAATTACGGTGCCACCAACCGCCGGCTGTGGTCGATCGAGACCATGCAGATCGGCGCCTTCGTCCAGGGTCGTTTCGAGTTCGACAACGGCATCGACCTGTCCACCGGCCTGCGGCTGGACCACCACCGTTTCACTGACTGGAACGGCGCGCGCCACACCGACAGCGGCGCTAGCGTGAACGGCACCGTGGCCTATGAGTTCGCTGAAGGATATGAGGTCTTCGGCGGCGCGTCGCGGACCTGGCTGGGCTACAGCATCGGCGAATACGGGCTGCTGCACGCGCGCGAGGCCGATTTCGGCGTGGATCCCGATTTCGAGCCGGCCACGGCTACCAACGCCAAGGTCGGGCTGAACGTCAACCAAGGCGACTGGACCGGGAACCTGACCTTCTTCGACACCAGGCTGCGGGGGCTGGGCATCTATGACACAGCCCGCCCGACCAGCCCGACGCCGGGCGACTACCGGCTGGAAAATGCCGAGGAATACCGCAGCAAAGGCTTTACCCTGCAAGGGAACTACAGCTGGGGGACCGGGCGTGTCGGCGCCAGCTTCACCAAGGCGGACGTGAGCTATGACGGCAACGGCATCCTGCCGCAGGGCGGGACCGTGGTGCCGGTGGGTAAGCTGGCGACGCTGTTCGTCGACCAGGAGATCCCGCAGTACAATCTCAAGGTCGGGGCCACGCTCGAGTGGGCGGGAAAGCTGTCCACTGCCGAGATGCGGGCAGCCGGGTTCGAGGAGCACGACTCCTATACTGTGGTCAATGTGTATGGCGAATGGCGACCGCAGAACTACCAGAACATCGCGGTTCACCTGAATGTCGATAACCTGCTGGACGAGACCTATTACGAGCGGTCCAGCTACGTCCAGTTCGACCCGCGCGGCGTGCAGCCTATCTACGCCCCCGGGCGGACCGTGACCCTGGGCGTGAAGATGGATTTCTGAACCGCCCGGCGGGGGCGGCTGCTTCCCTCTCGGCCTCCCTCACCCCCCGTCCCGGCTGCCGCCGGGGCGGGGTTTTTCAATAGTCGCGTTCGTAGAAGATGCCGATGGTGCTTTCGCCCTCGCTGCTGACCGAGCCGCGGGCGGTCACCGCGTCGTTCACGTCAAGGTTCAGGTTGATGCGCGACTTGCCCTCGGCGTCGACCTCGACGTCGGTGTAGAGGTTGCGCGACAGGTAGCGCCCGGCCCGGACCGAGATCTGCCCGTCCTCGTCGGTGGTCAGGTCGAGGTCGTCCAGACCGGCGGCGTTGCGCAGGTTGCCGACCAGCCCCTCGCCGCCGCGGCCGGCCAGCACCGCCACCGCATTGGCCAGCTGCGCCGCCTGCAGGGCCGAGATGCTGTCCAGGCCGCGCCCGAACAGCAGCTGCGACAGCACCTCTTCCTCGGGCATCCCGGGAACGGATTCAAAGCGGATTTCCGGGTCGCGCAGGTCGCCGTCGATGATGATGCGGGTGGTGATCGCGTCGCGTGTGGTTTCGGCCACCAGCCGCAGCACCGGCACCATCGAGCCCTGCAGCTCGATCAGCCCCTCGGTCAGGGTGAAGCGGCGGCCCAGCAGGTCGACGCGGCCGCGGATCAGTTCCAGCTGGCCGATGGGGACCATGTTGCGGGCGGTGCCGGTCAGGCGGATCTGGCCGCCCAGCTCGGCATCGACGCCGCGGCCGCGGACGAAGACCTGGTTCGGCGCGTTGATGGTCAGGTCCAGCCGCGCCGGGTTGGCGGGCGGGGTGGCGGCGGGGGCCACCATCCCGGCGATGCGGGCGTCGGCGCTGGCAAAGGGCAACAGCCCGGCCTTGGCCCGCGTCGCCCGCACCTCGGCGCCGTCGTTCAGATGCACCATGTCGGGGATCGGGTGCCCGCCCAGGCTGCTGGTCGGGATGCGGAACTCGGTCGGGCCCAGGTTGACCTCGCCCGTGACCAGCGGCCCGTCGGCGGGATTGCCGGTGATCGAGACCGCGCCGTCCACGATGGTTTCGTAAAGATTGGGGTCGCGCAGCACCACCCGCTGCAGCACCGCGCGCAGGTCCAGCGAAATCGCCCCCCCGCGCAGGTCCACCGGGCCGGTCACCCGCAGCGTGCCCCCCGCCGCCACCGCCGCGGTCGCGTCGATGGACACCACGCCCCCGGCGATATCGGCGGTGCCGGTCAGGTTTTCCACCCGCAGCCCCAGGTTGGGGTCGGCCAGCCGCGCCCCCGGCAGCCGCACCTGCCCCGACAGGTTTTCCAGCGCCGGGCGCCCGTTCAGCCGCAGGTCGAAATTCACCGGCCCCTCGACCGAGCGGGTGCGCAGCATCGGGTTGACCAGCGCCGCGTCGCTGACCCCGGCCACGCGGATATCGGCGGTGGACAGGTCCGCCGCCGCCGTGCCCGCGATGGTGGCGCGGGTGCCGCCCGGCGCGGTCGCCGCCAGGTCCAGCGCATAGCCGCCGGCCCCCTGCCGCACGCTGCCGGTCACCGTGGCCGCGCCCGGCAGCCCCGGCACCAGCAGCGCCAGATTGGCCAGCGAGGCGTCCAGGTTCAGCGCCTGGGCCGAACCCTCGGCGCGGATGCTCAGCTGGCCGTTGCGGGCATTCAGCCGCTCGATCGCGACCGGCCCGCGCGCGGGCAGCACCGCCGCCAGGTCAAAGATCGTGGTCCCGGCCAGCAGCAGGTCGGCCTGAGGATTGCCGACGCGCAGACCGTCGGCCTGCCCGTTGGCGGTGATCCGCCGCCCCCCTTGCGTGTCGGTCAGCCGCCCCGTGGCGGTGACCGAGCCGCCGATGCCGTTGCCCAGGAAGGCCAGGCTGTCGGCGCGCAGATCGGCCGTCACATCGGTGCCGCCGCCGCCCAGCGTCCCCTGCGCGGTGGCGTGCAGCCTGGGGTTGTCCAGCACCGCCTGCTCCAGCGTCAGCACGCCGGCACGCTCGGACCCGCGCAGGGTCAGCCGGGTCTCGCCCGCCAGGGCCGCGTCGGCCTGCGCCTGTCCCAGCGACAGGTCCCGGCCCAGCCCGTCCACCGCCAGTCGCCGCACCCCGGTGCCATCGTCGGCAAAGCTGCCGGTCGCGGCAAAGGACCCGCGCCAGCCCATGCCAAAGGCCGACAGGTCGCGCAGGTCCAGCTTGCCGGAGATATTGGTCTGGCCGTTGCCGATGGTGCCCGCGACATCGGCCGAGGCGCTGGCGTTGTCCAGCACCGCGCGCTCGATGGTGATGACCTCGCCGCGTTGGCTGCCCCGCACCGACAGCCGCGTCTCGCCCGCCAGCGCGCCGTCCACGGCGTCCTGCCCCAGCGACAGATCCTGGCCGGTGCCGTCCAGCTGGAACAGCCGCTGCCCCGTGCCGTCGTCGCGCAGGCTGCCGTCCAGTTCCAGCGCCCCGCGCCAGCCGCGCCCGAAGGCGGCGAGCGAGCGGATCTCGGCATGGCCGGCAAGGTCGGCGACGTTGTCGCCCCAGACCCCGGCGACATTCGCCGCCATCTGCGCGTTGGTCAGCCGCAACTCGTCGATTGTGATCACATCGCCCCTTTGCAGGGCGGCAAGGCGGAAATCGGTGGTGCCGGTCAGCGCGCCGTCCAGATCCTGCTGGCCCAGCCGCAGATCCTCGCCGCTGCCCGTGACCTCGATGCGGCGCTCTCCCGCCTGCCCGGTGGCGCGGGCGGTAGCGTGCAGGGCGCCGGAAAACTCGGGGCGCAGCGCGGTCAGGCTGGGGATGTCCAGCGTGAACGCGGCGTCAAGCTCGGTGCCGAAACTGCCCTGGCCCTCGGCGGTGAGCTGCGGGTTGCCCAGCCGGAAACGCTCGACCACGAAGCCGTCCTCGCGTTCCTGCGCGGCAACGTCCAGGTCGGTGCGGCCCTGCAGGGCACGGTCCAGTTCGGCGATGCCCAGCACCAGATCCGCCGCCTCGCCGGTCAGCGTCACCCGGCGGGCGCCGGGGGCGCCGGTCACCGCGGCCTCGGCGGTCAGCGAGCCGGCCATGGCGGGGTCGGCGTCGGTCAGGCTGGCCAGCCGCAGCGAGGCCCGCAGGTCGGTGGCGGTGGAGCTGATCGTCCCGTGCGCCTGCGCCACCAGCCGCTGCGCATCGACCGACAGCTCGCGCAGCTCGATTCCGGTTTCGTCGCGGCGGGCGCTGGCGGTGATGGTGGTTTCGTCTGCCAGCAGCCGGTCCAGCTGTTCCTGATCGACGGTCACGTCCAGCCCGTTCACGGTCAGCTCGGCGTCGAAGCCGCGCGACAGCACCGTATACAGCCCGGAAATCTCGGCCGAAATCTGCCCGCTCAGCGGCCGCCCGGCCAGGGTGGACAGATGCGAGGCATCCTCATAGGCCGCATCCAGCGCCCCCGAGATGGTGATCCCGGACCGCAGCCCGTCGGCGCGGATGTCGCCGAACAGCCCGAAATCGCGGCCCGACAGGCTGAAACCGGCAAGCTCAAGCGCATTGCCCGGGGCGAACTCAAAGCCGGTGTCGCCGTGGATGCCCTGCCCCAGCGCGGCCTGCAGCCCGGGGTCGGCCAGCGCCAGCCCCTCGGCGCCGAAGCTGATGCGGCCCAGCACCTCGCGCAGCTCGTCGCCCGCCAGTTCCACGCTGCCGCCGCCGTCCAGCAGCAGCGCGCCGATGCGGTTGCCGCCGGTCGCCAGCTCCTCGATGCGGCCGCGCAGGGTCCATTCGTCGCCCTTTTCCGCGTCATAGCTGATCTGCAGGCTGCCCGAGCGGACCTCGGGGTCGCCCTGCAGCGGCAGGCGCACGGGCAGCGTGGTGGCGCCGGCGTCCGCGCCCAGCGTCATCAGCAGCACCAGCGATTGCGGCGCGCCCTCGTCGCTGATCCGGGCCGAGCCGGTCAGCTTCAGCGCCTGGGTGTCGATCATCAGCGCCGGCAGCGACAGCCGCCCGTCCTCGCCGCGCCAGCCCTGCGCCAGCAGCAGCGATTCCGGCCCGAAAAAGGCGCGGTTGTCCGGCGGCAGCAGGCTGGCCACGTCGCCGCTGAGCTCCAGCCGGAAGCCGGTGCCGGGGGCGCCGTCCTCGCCCGGCTCGGCATGGGCCGAGGCCAGGCCGGTCACCCGGTCCTGCCCGTCGGTGGCCAGCCGGAACCGGGCCGCGAAATCGCGCAAGGGGCCGCTGCCCTGGATTTCCGCGCGCACCGAGGGGCGGCCGTACAGCCCGACCAGATTGGCGAACAGCCCGTCGCGGTCCTCGTCCAGCGTCAGGTCCAGGTCCAGATTGGTGGTGGCGTTGGAATAGCCCGTATCGACGGTGAACAGGCCGCGCTTGCCGTCCAGCCGCTCGACCGAAAGCTTGGCGGTGCCTTCGCCCCCGGCCAGGTTCATGGCGCCGTCCAGCCGCACGGCTGCGGCCTCGCCGATCACCGCCTCGCCGATCTCGACGCGCTCGGCAGCGATGCTGGCGATGTCGACCGCGACTGGTAGGGTGGGCAGCGCGAATTCGCGCACCTCGGGGGTGGGGCTGTCGTCGCCCTGATCCCCCGGCAGGCGCGGCAGCAGGATCTCGCTGGCCGACAGCTCGCGGATCTGGATGCGGCGGGCGAACAGCGCCGAGCGGTCCCACTGGATCGCGCCGTTGCGCAGGGTAATCCAGACGCCCTTGTCGTCGGCGATGGTCAGTTCTTCGAAGGTCGCGCGCGAGGACAGCGCCCCCTGAAAGCCGCGGATCACCACCTGCCGCCCGGCGCCCGACAGGTTGCGTTCCAGGAAACGGGTGATGAAGCCGCGGTCGTCCTCGACCTCGGCCGAGATTTCGGCGGCGGCAGCAGCGATGTCCTGATCGGCGGGCTGCTCGGCGGCAGGGGGCGGCGGCGCGGCATCCTGCGCGGCCAGCGGCAGGGGGGCGACTGGCAGGAACAGCGCCAGCGCGGCGGCGGCAAACAGCTTACGCATCAGAACGCCTGCCCCAGACCAAGGTAAAGCTGCACCCCTTCGCCGGTGTCGCCGCCGACCGGCCCGGCCACGTCCAGCCGCAGCGGTCCGACCGGGGTGTCGTAGCGCACCCCCAGCCCGGCGCCCGCGTGCCAGTCGGTGTCGCCGCCAAAGCCGCTGTCGGCCCAGACCCGGCCGGCGTCGGCAAAGGCCACCACCCCGATGCGGGGGCGGACCTGAAAGCGGACCTCTCCGGTCACGTTGGCCACGCTCATCCCGCCGGTGCGGATCGTGCCCTCGGGGCCGCCGGCGATGGCGCGCACCCCCAGCGATTCGAACGGCTGCCCGCGGACCGAGCCGCCGCCCCCCGACCAGAACAGATAGTCGCGCGGGGTTTCCTCGATCTCGGGACCCCAGATGGTGCCGACGCGGGCGCGGGCGGCCAGCGTCACCCGCTCGTCCTCGCCAAAGCTGCGATAGCCGCGGCCCTCGGTCACCACCCGCAGGCCGGAGCCGGTGTCGTCCAGCCCGGTGAACGGGGTCGCCGTCCCCGACAGCCAGAAGCCGCGCTTGGCGTTGGTCGGCACGTCGCGGCGGTCCCAGGTCACAGTGGTCGGCAGCGCGAGGATTTCAAAGTTGGTGGTGCCGCTGTCGTCGCGCACGCGCGAGCGGCGGTATTCCAGCTTGGTTTCCCCGGTCAGCCGCTCGCTGGGCAGCCAGGTCAGGCCAAAGCCGAACACCCCCAGGTCCAGGTCGTAATCCTCTTCGCGCAGCCTTTCCCCCCGCGCCTCGACCGAGGCGGTGATGTCGGGGTTCAGCGTCGCCGGGCGGTCGATGCGCACGCCGGCCTTGAAGTCGCGCTCTGACGTGCCCGAGCCGATGTCCTTCAGCTCGGTATCCACCCGCAGCCGCTCGCCCCCGCCCAGCAGGTTGCGGTGCATCCAGTAGCCCGAGATCATGGCGCCGTCGTTGCTGCTGATCTCGAACCCGGCGCCGGCGCGGCGCAGCTTCTGTTCGACCACGGTCAGGTTCACGTCCAGCGTGTTGCCGAGGCCAAGCGCCTCGGCCTCTTCCAGGGTGATCGCCGAGAACACGCCCGAGCGGCGCAGGCGGCGGCGGACGGTCTCGATCTTTTCGGGGTCGAAGCGCTGGCCCTCGGGGAAGCCGGCGATCTTGTAAAGCCGCCGCGTGCTCAGCCGCTGGTTGCCGGTGGCGTGCAGCTGGCCAAAGCGGACCATCGGGCCGGGGGTCAGCGCGATGCGGCTGTCGATGCGCCGCGCCGCATGGTCGGCGATGATCTCGGTCGCGGCGACATCGGCCTTGGCGTGGCCGTGCTCGCGCCAGCCGTCCACCCCGCGCCGGGCCGCATTGCGCATGTCCGAGGTGCGGGCGATCTCGCCCACGCGGTAATCCTCGGGCAGCTCGGTATCGGGGGCAATCGGGGCGATATCGGCGCGCGAATAGCGAAAGGCGTTGCCCGGGTTCACGGTGACCACCACCTGCCGCACGATCTGCGGCGCGTCCAGCGGCGCGATCCCCGCCGCCTCGACCCCGTCCAGCCTTATGTCGATGACCGAATCGTAATAGCCTTCGTCGTAGAGCAGCCCCAGCAGCCGCGAATAATCCGCCCGCGCCGCCGCCAGCACGTCCTGCGCGGTATAGCGCCCCTCGGCCAGCGCCCCGGTGATGCGCGAGGCGTTCCTCAGCCGCCGCTCCAGACCGGCATCGCCGTTGCTGACGCGGAATTGCAGGTCGACGGGGGAATTTTCCACCGGGTCCGCCCCGGAAAACAGCCCCGAGAACGGCGACGAGGCCGAGGAGCCGCTGCCCGTGGTCTGCGCCAAGGCGGGGCCGGCCAGCAGGATGCCCGCCGTCGCGGCCGCGACCGCCCTGTTCACGAAACCGGCCATCTCCTGCCCCCCTTTGGTCTTCCGTGCCGCCGCCGCGCGCCGGGGTTTTGCGCGAGTGTTGCAGGGTGGCGCAAGGATTTCCACCCTCGGCCGGGTTAACTTTTGGCGATAGCGCGCGGCTGTGACCGGGGGACCGCAGCGCCGCCGCCTCACGCGGCTGTCAGGGCGCGGCGCCGGGGCGGGGCGGAACCCTGCGGCGGGCGAGGCGTTTTCCCGGTAACCCATTGCAAGCCATGCGGCTGCCGGGCGCGATCCTGCGCCCCCTGGCCGCACCGCCCAAGGAAGGACCTGTCCCATGCGCCCCCTGCTGCGCCCCGCCCTCGCCCTGATCGCCGCCGCCGCAGCGCTGCCGGCGGCGGTGCTGCCGGTCCCGGAAGCCCGCGCGGCGCTGCTGGCCGCCCCGGCCGAGACCGCGCTGGTGCGCGGCTGGACCGCCGTCGCCGGGATGAGCGGCCCCGAGGTGGTCCAGCTGGCCCGCCACCTGCCGGTCGAGACCGACCCCGCTGGCGACAAGCCCTGGTGCGACGCCGCGCCGGTGGTGCAATCCGCGCTGAGCGCCGAGTTCGAGGAGGCGATGGTCGCCCGCCGCGCCGACGGCACGCAGCTGTGGGGCTCGGACACCATGGGCACCTGGACGGTGCTGCTGGAACGGGCCGACGCCACGCAATGCGTCATCGCCTCGGGGATCGGCTATCGCGACGGGGTGGACCCGGGCGCGCTTTACGCCAGGGTGGGGCTGGGCTGAGCGCAGCCGCGTTGCTTTCGCAGCCCGTCTGTGACAATGCCGCCGCAGTTCCATTGTGCGAGGTCCAGATGAGCCAGGCTGCCCCCCAAGATCACATCGTCCGCGATCTGTCGCTGGCCGCGTTCGGCCGCAAGGAGCTGGACATCGCGGAAACCGAGATGCCGGGGCTGATGGCGCTGCGCGAGGAATACGGCGCGGCAAAGCCGCTGGCAGGGGCGCGCATCGCCGGCAGCCTGCACATGACCATCCAGACCGGCGTGCTGATCGAGACGCTGGTGGCGCTGGGCGCGGATGTGCGCTGGGCGTCGTGCAACATCTATTCGACCCAGGACCATGCGGCCGCCGCCATCGCGGAATCGGGGGTGCCGGTGTTCGCCATCAAGGGCGAAACGCTGGAGGAATACTGGTCCTATACCGACCGCATCTTCCAGTTCGCGGAAGGCACGGCGAACATGATCCTCGACGACGGCGGCGACGCCACCATGTATGTGCTGCTGGGCACCCGCGTCGAGGCCGGCGAGACCGCCCTGATCGCCACCCCCACCAGCGAAGAGGAAGAGGCGCTGTTCGCCCAGATCCGCAAGCGCATGGCCGAAACTCCCGGCTGGTTCGCCCGCCAGCGCGACGCCATCCGCGGCGTGTCCGAGGAAACCACCACCGGCGTGCATCGGCTTTACGAGCTGCACAAGCAGGGGCAGCTGCCGTTCCCGGCGATCAACGTCAACGATTCCGTCACCAAGTCCAAGTTCGACAACAAATACGGCTGCAAGGAATCGCTGGTCGACGGCATCCGCCGCGCCACCGATGTGATGCTGGCCGGCAAGGTGGCGGTGGTCTGCGGCTACGGCGACGTCGGCAAGGGCTCGGCCGCGTCGCTGCAAGGCGCGGGCGCACGGGTGAAAGTCACCGAAATCGACCCGATCTGCGCGCTGCAGGCGGCGATGGACGGGTTCGAGGTGGTGCGGCTGGAAGACGTCGCCGCCACCGCCGACATCTTCGTCACCACCACCGGCAACCGCGACGTGATCCGCATCGAGCACATGCGCGAGATGAAGGACATGGCGATCGTCGGCAACATCGGCCATTTCGACAACGAGATCCAGGTCGCCGCGCTCAAGAACCACAAATGGACCAACATCAAGGACCAGGTGGACCTGATCGAGATGCCCTCGGGCAACCGCATCATCCTGCTGAGCCAGGGCCGGCTGCTGAATCTCGGCAACGCCACCGGCCACCCCAGCTTCGTGATGTCGGCCAGCTTCACAAATCAGGTACTGGCGCAGATCGAGCTGTGGACCAAGGGTGACGAATACCGCCCGGGCGTCTATATCCTGCCCAAGGCGCTGGACGAGAAAGTGGCGCGGCTGCATCTCGACAAGATCGGGGTGCGGCTGACCGAGCTGCGGCCAGAGCAGGCGGATTACATCGGGGTTCCCGTCGCGGGCCCCTTCAAGTCGGAGCATTACCGCTACTGATGCGGATCTTCTGGGGCACGGTCGGAGTTCTGGGCGTCATCCTGGCCTTTGCCGGGATGGTGCTGCCGGTGCTGCCCACCGTGCCCTTTGCGCTGCTGGCGGCCTTCAGCTTCAACCGCTCGTCGCCGCGCTTCCACAACATGCTGATGCGCCACCGCATCCTTGGCCCGCAGATCCGCGAATGGCAGGAACACCGCGCCATCGACCCGCGGGTCAAGCTGATCGCGGTGGCCAGCATGGTGGTCGGGCTCAGCATCAGCTGGTTCATCCTGCCGCCCTTCTACTGGACGATCCAGCTGTCGATCCTGGCGGTGGCGGCCGCGTTCGTGCTGACCCGCGCCAACCCCCCGCCGGCGATGTAGTCCGGCGCGGGCGCCGCAACGCGCCACCCGCTTAAAACCCGGCAGGGACTTCTTTCTGGCCCAAACACCCATGCGGCCGCGCCATCTGCGCCGCGCCCGCATGGGCAGGGGACGACGCAACCCGCCCCCCAAAGAACCGCAGCGCGCTCAACGCCCCCCGATCAGCCGCTTGATCCCCGCGACATGCGTGCAGGACGCCGCCAGCGCATCCGCCGCCAGCTCGCGGGCCGCGGCCTCCAGCCCGTCCTCGGGGACGATGCGGTCGAGCAGCCCCCAGGACAGCGCGGTCTCCGCCTCGATCCGCTGCCCGGCCATCAGGATCATCGCCGCCCGCGACGGGCCGACCAGCGCCCGCAGCCGCGCCGGGTCCGAGGGCTGCGGCAGGAACCCCAGCTTCATCACCGGGTAGAAGATCTTCGCCCCCGGCACCGCGATGCGCAGGTCGCAGGCCAGCACCATCCCCAGCGCACCCCCCGCCGCGGTGCCGTTCAGCGCCGCGATGGTCAGCGCCGGGGCCTCGGCGATGGTGGCCGACAGCTCCTCCCACAGGGGCGAGGTCGCCAGCCCGGCCCGCGCCGCCCCCAGGTCCGCGCCGGCCGAAAACACCCGCCCGCGCCCGGTCAGCATGATCGCGCGTGCGCCCTGCGCGACGGCGGCGCGGAACGCCTGGGTCAGATCGGCGATCATCGCTGCGGTCAGCGCATTGGCCTTGTCCGCGCGGTCCAGCGTGATTGTGGTGAACCCATCCTGCGGGCCGTGTGTTTGAATCAAGACTGCCTCCCTTGGTCACGGCGCCGGATTATGCGATGTTCGCCGCGCGTCGCAACGCCACACATTCCAAAGGATAGGATTCATGTTTTTGCGGACCGCCACCTCGACCCTTGCCGTCCTTGCGCTGACGGTGCCTGCATTCGGCGACGTGTCGCCCGCGGAAGTGTGGCAGAACTGGATCGAATATTACCAGGCGAACGGATACAACGTCACCGAGGGCACGCGCGAGGAAGCCGGCGATACGCTGATCCTGCGCGATGTCGCGATCACCTATGCCGCCCCCGGCGACGAGCTGGACCTGCGCTTCGTCGCCCCCGAGATCTCGCTGCTGGCCACCGGCGACGGGCGGGTGCGCACCACGCTGGCGGACACCATCCCGATGAGCGTCCGCTTTGCCGAGGATGGCGAGGACGTCACCCTGACCGGCGCGCTGACCCTGCGCGACAGCGAGATCGTCACCAGCGGCTCGGCCGAGGACATGACCCACGACAGCCGCATGGGCGAGGTGAGCCTGGCGTTGCAGACCATGCAGACCGGCGCCACCACCCGCGACCTGCCGGTGACGCTGACCATCGCCAACCTGACGAGCCGCCAGAACGTGACCCGCACCGACGCGATGCGCTTCGACGTCGAGATGGCGGCCGAGCGGCTGAATCTGGAGGCCGACCTGGCCGACCTCGACGATGCCGGCACCGGCGATGACGGCAGCGAAGGCAGCGAGGGGCCGACCCGCGTCAAGCTGTCGGGGGTGGTGAACGACCTGCGCGGCGCCTCGACCGGGGTGATGCCGCTGGATGCCGACCCGGGCACGGACATGGCGGCGGCCCTGCGCGCCGGGCTGGATGTCAGCGGCAGCCTTGCCGCCGGTGCGGGAAGGTTCGAACTGGACGTGGCCGGCACCGACGTCGAGGGCCAGCCCGAAAACGTTGCCGGGCATTATACGGTCGAGGGGACCGACGTCTCCTTCGGCTTTGGCGCCGACGGGCTGAAATATCAGGGCGCCATCGATTCGACCGCGGCCGAGTTCACCGTGACCGGGCTGCCCGCGCCGATCAGCTATTCCATGGCCGAGACCACCTTTGACGTGCAGATGCCGGTGCTGAAATCGGACGAGCCGGCGCCCTTCAAGCTGGCCTATTCGATCGGCGGGCTGTCGCTGGCCGACGGCATCTGGGACATGTTCGACCCCCAGAAGGTGCTGCCCCGCGACCCCGCCAGCCTGGATATCGACGTCACCGGGCTGATGCGGCTGACCATGGACCTGTTCGACCCGGCGCTGGCCCGGGCGGCCGAGGCCGCGGGCGACGATGCGGCGGGCAGCGACGGCATGGACGCGACCGGCGATGACGCCGCCACGCCCAACCCCTTCGAGCCGACCGAGATCTCGCTGAACAAGATCGCGCTGTCGGCGGTCGGGGCCAGCTTCGACAGCTCGGGCGAGCTGCGGGTCCCCGAGAGCGGCGACATGACCCAGCCGGTGGGCACGCTGAACGCCCGTATCGAGGGGGTGAACGGGCTGATCGACCGGCTGGTGCAACTGGGCGTGCTGAACAGCGACGAGGTGGCCGGCTATCGCATGATGCTGGCGATGTTCGCCCGCCCCGCCCCCGAGGGTGGCGACGCGCTGGTCAGCGAGTTCGAGTTCCGCGAAGGCGGCGAAATCTTTGCCAACGGGCAGCAGGTGAAATAACACCGCGCCATCATGGCGAAAATTGCGGGGGCCGGGCGCGTGTCCGGCCCTTTCGCTTCGGAAGGAAGGCGCCCTCTCATGACCAGATCCGATTCTGCCTCTGATCTTGCCCGGTTGACCGATGCGCTGATCGCGGCCGCGCGCGCCGCCGGCGCGGACGAGGCCGACGCCATCGCCACCTCGGGGACCGCGCTGTCGGTCGAGGTGCGGCAGGGGGCGCTGGAACACGCCGAACGCGCCGAGGGGATCGACATCGGCCTGCGCGTGATCCTGGGCGGGCGACAGGCCTGCGTCTCGGCCAGCGACACCTCGGACCGGACCCTTGCCGAGATGGCGGAACGCGCCGTCGCCATGGCACGCGAGGCGCCGGTGGACGATCACGTCGGGCTGGCCCATCCCGACCAGCTGGCCAGCGACGGCGATACCGACGCGGGTCCCTTGCAGCTGGACGACGGGCAGCCGCTGCCCGAGCCGCCCGCGCTGCTGGAACTTGCGCTGCGGGCCGAGGCGGCGGCGCTGGCGGTCAAGGGGGTCAGCATGGCCGAATCGGCCAGCGCCTCGGCGGTGCAGCGCCGCATCTGGCTGGCGGCCAGCAACGGGTTTTCGGCCGGCTACGGGCGCAGCAGCCACGGGATTTCCGCCGTCGCCATCACCGGCGAGGGGCTGGGGATGGAACGCGACTGGGCCGGCGAATCGCGGGTCTGGGCCGAGGACCTGCCCACCCCCGAAGAAATCGGGCGGCTGGCCGGCGAACGCACCGTGGCGCGGCAGGGCGCGCGCAAGCCGCCGACCGGCGCCTTTCCGATCCTTTACGACGAACGCGTCGCGGGCACGCTGATTTCGCACCTGCTGGGGGCGGTGAACGGCAGCGCGGTGGCGCGCGGGTCCAGCTGGCTGCGCAACGACCTGGGCCAGCAGGTGCTGCCCGCGGGCATGAACCTGACCGAGGACCCGCGCCGCCCCCGCCATTCCGCCTCGCGCCCCTTCGACGGCGAGGGGCTGCGCACCGCGCCGCGGCTGATCGTCGAGGCGGCCGAATTGCAGGGCTGGACGCTGGACCTGGCCACCGCGCGCAAGCTGGGCATGGCCTCGACCGCCAGCGCCGTGCGCGGCACCTCGTCGCCGCCCTCGCCGGGGACCAGCAACGTGACGCTGACCGCAGGTGAGGCCACGCCCGAGGAACTGATCCGCGAGATGGGGCGCGGGCTGGTGGTGACCTCGATGCTGGGCGCCTCGATCAACGCCACCACCGGCGATTATTCGCGCGGCGCCGCCGGGTTCTGGGTGGAAAACGGCCAGATCGCCTATCCGGTCAACGAATGCACCATTGCCGGGAACCTGCGCGAGATGCTGATGCTGATGGTCGCCGCCAACGATCTGCCCGACTGGCGCAGCCTGCGGGTGCCCAGCCTGCTTGTCGAGGGCATGACCGTTGCCGGAGAGTGACCTTGCCCTGATCCGGCAGGCGGCCGTGGACGCCGGCGAAATCGCGGTGGCCCATTGGCGCGGCCGCTTCCGGCACTGGGAAAAGCCGCAAGGCGCGGGGCCGGTGTCCGAGGCCGACCTAGCCGTGAACACCGAGCTTGAGCGGGTGCTGCGCGCCGCCCGCCCGGACTACGGCTGGCTGTCCGAGGAAAGCCCCGAGGACCCCGCCCGCGCCACCGCCGCCCGCGTGTTCATCATCGACCCGATCGACGGCACCCGCGCCTTTATCGAGGGGCAGGACGGTTTCGCCGTCGCCGTGGCGGTGGTGGAAAACGGCCGTCCCATCGCCGGGGTGGTCCACCAGCCGGCGCGCGGCGTCACCTATGCCGCCGCCGCGGGCGGCCCGGCCACCCGCAACGACGAACCCGTTCACGCCGCCGCCGTGCCGCTGGCAGGCGCCCGGGTGCTGACCGCAAAATCCTCGCTGGACCCGGGGTTCTGGCGCGGCGGCGTGGTGCCTGCGGTCAAGCGGGGCTTCCGCCCCTCGCTCGCCTCGCGGTTCTGCATGGTAGCGGACGCGCAGTTCGACGCGGTGCTGTCGATGCGGCCGGTGTGGGAATGGGATGTGGCGGCGGCCTCGCTGATCGCGGAATGCGCGGGCTGCGTGGTGAGCGACCGGCGCGGGCAGGGCTTCCGCTTCAACCAGGCGCCGCCGCTGGGCGACGGGCTGATCGTGGCGGCGCCGGCGCTGCACGCGGAAATCCTGGGCGCGCTGGTGGTGCTGCCGCCCGGCCGGAATGAAGGGACCGCCGAATGACGAGACTGACCCCCGAGACGCTGGACCGGCTGGCCGACGCCATCAGCTTTCGCCCCGACACCGAGGCCGCCCGCCTGTTCCGCGAGGCGCTGGGCCGGTTCGCGACCGGCGTCACCATCGTCACCGCCGAGGGCCCGGACGGGCCGCAGGGGATGACGGTGAACAGCTTCACCAGCGTGTCGCTGGACCCGCCGCTGGTCCTGTGGTGCCCGGCGCGGGCCTCGGGGCGGCACGAGATCTTTGCGCAGGCGCCGGCGTGGTCCATCCATGTGCTGGGCGCCGAGCAGCTGGACATCTGCCTGCGCTTCACCCGCGGCGGGGCAGGGTTCCAGGGCATCGCGCTGGGCCGGACCCTGCTGGGCACGCCAGAGATCCCGGGGGTGGCGGCGCGGTTCGACTGCCACGCCCATGCGGTGCATGACGGCGGCGACCACTCGATCCTGGTCGGGCGGGTGGCGCAGGTGACCATCGCCGGACCGGACGATCACCCGCTGGTGTTTGCCGCAGGCCGCTTCGGCGCCTTCGAGCCGGTGGGGGGCTAGGCCCCGGCTCTCAGACCGCAGCCTCGACCCGCGCGCCGGGGAATTGCGCGACCATCGCCGCGATTTCCTCGCGGTCGGGGATCATGCAGGCGGCGGTGCTCAGCGCATCGGCGAGCGCGGCCGAGGGGGCCGAGATCGCGATCTCGCGCCACGCCGCAGCGCTGGGGCGGCCGGTGGCGGGCTCGAGGATATGCCCGTTGCGCCCCGCCTGGTCGAAGGTGGTGCCCAGCGGGGACGAGCTTGCCAGCGCCCGCCCCGACAGCCCCAGCTGGCCGCCGGCGGCCAGGGTGATCTGCCAGGGGCCGCCGCCGGGCTGGCCGCCAAGGGCGCGGAACTCGCCGGTGTCGATCAGGATCTCGCTCAGCCCCTCGGCGGTCAGCAGCGCCGCCACGCGGTCGGCGACATAGCCCTGTCCGATGCCGTTCAGGGTCAGCGCGGCACCGGGGCGCAGGCTGATGCGGTCGCTGTCGAGCGTCACCCCCTCCCACCCGACCACGGCGCGCCGCGCCGCGATCTCGGCAGGGGCGGGCTGGTGTCCGGCCGCGGCGGCTTCGGCCCACAGCGCCCACAGCGGCTGCACCGTGGGGTCGAAACGCCCGCCGCTCGCGCCATGCACGGCACCGGCCAGCGACAGGCATTCCAGCAGCTCGAAGGGCGGGGCGTCCAGCTGCCCGTCGCGGTTCAGCCGCGCCAGCGCGCTGTCCGGGCGATAGAGGCTGAGGATATCCTCGAGCCGGTCGATCTCGGCCAGCACCCGCCCCGAAATCGCCTCGGCGTCGGGATGGGCCAGCCGGATCGAGGCGCGCGCGCCCAGCGCCTGCCCGGACCACAGCCGCGCGGCGGGCGGCGGGGTGCCCGCGCGCAGGGCCGCGGGGGTCAGGGCCAGCGCGGCGGAAATCGTCAGCAGGCGGCGGCGGGTCAGCATGTTCAACCTCCGGCGGGTTGGGAAAGGGCGCGCAGGCGCCGCAGGTAATCGTCTTCGTCCTCGTCGCCCATGTCGACGGGGGCCAGCACCATGTCGTCGCGGATCGCGTCCAGCTGCAGCACGGTGCCGCCCTCGGCATCGGCAAAGCCTTGCGCGGCCTCGCGCGTGGAAAACGGCACCGTTTCAGGGGCGCCCATGCCGCCTTCGCGGCCCGAGCCCACGACATAGAACGCGGTCTTGGCGTCGATCCAGTTGCCCTCTCCGGGCACGTCCCAGGTGGCGCCGGGCGCGCCCATGTCGTTGACATAGACCGCCAGGATCGGGGCCATCTGTTCGGGCGCGCGGGTATAGGCGATGGCGTCGCGGACCTGGCTGAAGAACAGCGTCGGCATCCCTTCCAGCACCACCTGCGCCTTGGGGCCGGGGTGTTCCAGCAGGTTCATCTGGCAGTAATGCCCCAGCGATTCGGCGGTGAACTCTTGCGGGCCGATGTCCTGCGCCACCTCCTCCTTGCAGGCGGAAAGCGTCAGGGCGGCCAGCAGCAGGGCAAGCGGCAGCAGCTTCATGGCGTCACCTTGCGGAAAGCGGCCCAGGCCAGCAGCAGCGCCGCCACCGGCCACAGCACCAGCGAGGCCGCGGATTTCCACAGCGCGATGGCGCTTGCGGCGCCGCCGATGCCGCCGGCCTCGGCCACGGCGCTGGCTGCGGACAGGTTGAACAGGCGGAACGCATCGGCCGGGTTGGCCAGCAGCGCCACCGGCAGCACATGGGTGGTCAGCGCGCCGCCGCTGTCGGTCACCACCAGCGCCAGCAGGCCCAGATCGTAAAGCACCACGAACAGCAACCACAGCCCCATCGCCAGCCCCGCCGCCCCCGAGGGCCGCCGCGACAGCGACGACAGCGTATAACCCAGCCCCAGGAAGGCCGCGCCCAGCAGGACCGAGGTCCAGATCAGCCGCCACAGCGACGGCAGCGCGGTGATCGAGGCGGGATCGGTGACAAAGGCCATGACGCCGGCGGCGCCGTAGCCCAGCACCAGCGCCAGCGCGAGGATCGCTAGATGCGCCAGAAGCTTGCCCAGCAGGATCTGCAGCCGCGACACCGGATAGGTCAGCAGCAAGGGCAGGGTGCCGCGCTCGACCTCGCCGGCGATGGCGTCAAAGCTCATCAGCAGCGCCAGCAGCGGCACCAGATAGACCGCCAGCGAGGTCAGCGAGGCGACGGTGATCGACAGCCGGTCCACGCCGACATCGCCGGTGGGCGCGGCCCCGGCGGCGGCCAGCACCAGCGAGAACAGCACCATCAGCGCGGTGGCGATGAGCACCCAGCGGTTGCGGAAGGCGATGCGGAACTCGGACGCCGCGGTGGCAAGAATGCGGTTCATGCCGCCTCTCCGTGACCGAAATGGGTGTAGATGTCTTCCAGGCTGGGCGGGATCACGTCCAGATCGGCCACGCGCTCGCCCTGCGCGGTGATCCGCGCCAGCAGCGGCAGCTTGTCGGCCTGCGTGCAATCCAGCCGCAGGCGCCCGTCGGCGGTGGGCTCGGCCCCGGGCAGGGCGGCGGCCAGCGGCTCGGCCGCGCCGGCGGCGGGGGTGACCAGCAGCGTCACCGGCAGCGCGGCTTCGTGGCGCAGGCTGGGTAGGGTGCCCTCGGCCACCAGCCGGCCACGCGCCAGGATCAGGATGCGGTCGGTGCGGGCCTCGACCTCGGTCAGCGCGTGGCTGGAGAGCAGGATCGAGGCGCCCTCGGCCGCCAGCCCGTCCAGCAGCGCGTAGAAATCGCGCCGCGACACCGGGTCCAGCCCCGAGGTGGGCTCGTCCAGCACCAGGAGCCGCGGCCGCCCGATCAGCGTCTGCGCCAGCCCGACGCGCTGACGCATCCCCTTGGAATAGGTGCCGATGCGGCGGCGCTTGGCGTGGCCCAGCCCGACCCGTTCCAGCAGCTCGCCCGCGCGCCCGGCATCCTCGCCGCGCAGCGCCAGGTAATGGCGGATCTGTTCCTCGCCGGTCAGGGCCGGGTGGAAGGCGGCGTTTTCGGGCAGATAGGCCACCTGCGCCCGCGCCGCGGCCGAGCCGGGGGCGCCGCCGCAGACCGAGACCTCGCCCCCGTCAAAGGGGACCAGCCCCAGGATGATCTTCATCATCGTCGACTTGCCGGCGCCGTTGTGGCCCAGCAGCGCCATGCGCATCCCCGGTTCCAGCGTCAGCGACACATCCCGCAGCGCCTCGACCGATTCGTAGCGTTTAGTGAGATGTGAGATTTTCAGCGTCGAAGTCATCGAAGTTACCTTTGTCCCAGCGCCCGGCGACGGCGGCCTCCATGGCGGCTATGTCATCGGGGACGGGAATGGCCAGCGGCTGCATCAGCGGCGCGGAATCGCGCACGCCGCCGGGCAGGGTGGCGGGAAAGTTGCTCTGGCTCCAGCGGATCAGCTGGACGGCGGGGGACCCGGTCAGCAGCGCCGCGGCGGGCTGCGACCACAGGATATGGTCCATCAGGTCGTTGGGGCGATAGCTGCCGTCGGCGATGCCGTCGCCGTTCAGATCGAAGGCGGGGTGGTCGGACCAGTAGTTGCCGCGGCCCTCGAGGCTCCACTCCATGTGGCGGGTGCCGACGTATTTTACCTGCTCGCGGTTGCCCAGAAAGGCGTTGCCGGTCAGCACGTTGCGCTCGGACCCGGCGGTGAAGTGGATGCCGATGCCGCAGTCCTGGAAGCGGTTGTCGTAGATCAGGTTCTTGTGGGCGTTGTAGATGAACAGGCACTTGCGGGCGCCGCCGCGGACCAGGTTGCCGCTGACATCGCCGCTGTTGGCATAGTTCAGCATGATGCCGTGTTCGCGGTCGCCCAAGCTGAGGTTGTTGCGGATCACCGGCCGGTCCGAGAACATGATCGCATAGCCCAGGTGGTTCCCGACCGAGATGTTGCCCGACACCTCGGTGTTGCGGGTGTACATGAAATGCACCGCGAAGCGCAGGTCCAGGAACAGGTTGTTGCGATAGAAACTGTCGGCGCTGGTGTTGGAGAAGATGCCGTCGCGGCCATAGCGAATGGTATTGCCCTCGACCACCGTGCCGGGGCTGTTCCAGACATAGACGCCGTTGCCGCGCTCGTTCATGTGCAGCACCTGCGTGCCGGTGATCTGGTTGCCGATCACCTGCGCGTCGTGGCCGCCGTGGACGTCGACGCCGTGCATGTTGCCGGTCAGGGCCAGCCGCAGCACCTGCGCCCGGTCGGCGCCCTTGCGGATCTTGATCCCCGAATCGAGGTCCTGGTTCACCATCCCCGAGCCGGTGACGGAAAACCCTTCCAGCCGCACGTCGGGCGCCTCGATGGTGATGACGGTGCCCTGGCCCTGGCCGTCCACGACGGCGTCGCGGCTGCCGGTGATGGTCAGGGGGCGGTCGATGGTGACGGGGCCCGCATGGACCCCGCCCGCCAGTTTCAGCACATCGCCGGGGGCAGCCCCGGCGATGGCGCGCGCAAGGCTGCCCGCACCCGGCGCGACCTCATGCTCGGCCGCCAGGGTGGCGGCCGGGGCAAGGGCCAGGGCAAGGATCAGGGACAGCCAGCGCATCGGATCAGGCCGCCTTCGGCTCGACCAGCATTCGGCCGCGCATTTCCATGTGCAGCGCGTGGCAGAACCACTGGCAATAGTACCAGTAGACGCCGGGGCTCGCAGCGGTGAAGGTAACCGACGAGGTCTGCTGCGGCGACGTCTCCATGGCGACGCCGTGGTTGCCGATGGTGAAACCGTGGGTCAGGTCGTCGATCTCGTCCAGGTTGGTGACGATCACCGTCACCTCGTCGCCCTCGGTCACGGTGAAGCTTTCCAGCGAGAAGCTGGGGGCGACGCTGGACATATAGACCCGCACCTTGTTGCCGTCACGGATGATCGTGTCGGCCCATTCGTCAATGTCGACGCCGTCCGCCTCGGCCTGCTTGCGGGTCTCGGCCCACATCGGGTCGTTGCGGTCCCACACCGACTTGATGATGCCCGACAGAATCGCCGGATCGACGGCAATGGCATCATGCGGCTCGGCAAAGGTGGGGCCGTCGTGGACCAGCACCATCTGGTCGCCGGAAATGTCGATCAGCTGATCGTTTTCCGGCTTCAGCGGGCCGACGTTCAGGAAGCGGTCCTTCGAGAACTTGCACAGCACGACCAGCCAGTCGTTCTGCGCGTCCAGCGTCTCGCCCATCGTGGTCTTCAGGTGGCCGGGCTGGTAGTGCACGTCCAGCTTTTGCTTGATCGGGTCCACGTCCTCGCCGGCATAGGCGCGCACGGCTTCCTCGATGTTCCACTTGACGACTTGGCTGTCGATGAAGGTCGAGGTATAGGCGTTGCCGCGCCCGTCAAAGGCGGTGTGCAGCGGGCCCAGCCCCAGTTCCGGTTCCGCCACCACAGCGCTGCGCAGCTCGGCGCCTTCGTAGAAGATTGCGTCCAGCTTGGTCACGTCGAGCACCGTGACGGTGGGCGACAGCTTGCCGTTCAGCACCAAGTGTTTCTTGTCCGGCGCCATGTTGCAACCATGGGGGTTGTTGGCGATGGGGATGTAGCGGGTGAACTGGCTGTTGGCTTCCTTGCGGCCGTCCAGCACCTTGCAGCCGTTGATTTCCTCGTACTGGCCGGCCTCGATCGCCTTTTCGATCTCGGCGATGTTGAAGATGACGACGTGGTCCATCTCGGACTCGCTCATCTCGGCGAGGTTCATCCCCATTTCCGAGTTGTACGAGGTCGAGAACGCCCATTTCCCTTCATAGTCGCAGTCGGTGTTGTCGAGGTTGCCCGATACCAGCACCTGCCACGCGACCTGCATCTCGTCGGCGTTCACTGCGCTGAACACGTTCACATAGGTCGAGATGTCGTTCATCGTGGTGCCGTCGTTGATCAGCGGCGCCTCGTCCTCGCCGTTGCAGAACAGGTAGTTGCTGCGCGGCCATTTCTGCGGGCGCATCCCGTGGATGGCCTTGGCGTTCGGGATTTCCAGGATGGAATCGCATTTCATCACGTCGCAACGCACGCGGGCGACGCGGGTGTTGGCCTTGTCCTGCATGAACAGGTAGCGGCCGTCGTATTTGCCCTCGGTATAGGACATGTGCAGGTGGTGCAGGTCGCCGTTGTCATGGATGCGCTTGCCGTTGGCGGCCAGGTGTTTTCTGGTCTTTTCGGTCATCCCGCGTTCGAAGATGCGCAGCGACTCGTTGGTCTGGCCCCAGCCGGTGGCCGAGCAGCGGTTGAACACCGGGATCCGCATCAGCTCGCGCATCGAGGGGATGCCGAGGATGCGCACCTCGCCGGTCTGCCCCGAGGACCAGAAGCCGTAGTACTGGTCGAGCTGCCCGGGGGCGACGTTGATTTCCGCAGCGCCCGCCGCACCGGCGGTGCCGCCGGTCACGGCCGCGGCCGTGCCCAGCCCCAGCGCGGCCGGCCCCAGCGCCAGCCTGCCGCCGAAAGCGCCCGCGACGGCGGCGCCGCCGGCGGTAGCGCCCAGCAGCGCGCGGCGACTGACGCCCTTCTTGTCGTTGGTTTCCATGTTCGACCTCCTCTGTTTCAGGTCTTGAGTCGGGGGGTTGCGTTGGGATGGCCCGCAGGGACCGGCCCCAGCCGCGGCGCGGGGCTGGCGGCGACGGATTCACGCCGCTTGAGCCGCCGGATCACCACCGGGCATTTCGTTTCGGACTGGTAGAGCACCTGGCAGTGCAGGCAGTTGATGCACTCGTTGGGGTTGATCTCTCCGGTCGGGTGGATCGACTGCACCGGGCATTCATTGGCGCAGGTCTGGCAGGGGTTGCCGCATTCGCGATAGCGCTTGAGCCAGTCGAACATCCGCAGCCGCGCCGGGATTGCCAGCCCCGCGCCCAGCGGGCACAGGTAGCGGCAGTAGAAGCGTTCGACGAACAGCCCCGCCACCAGCAGCGCCACCGCATAGGCGACGAAGGGCCAGGCGCGGACGAAGTTCAGGATGATCGCGGTCTTGAACGGCTCGACCTCGGCCAGGCGTTCGGCCTGCTCGATCGAGGCCAGCGACACCCCGAACAGCCCCAGGAAGATCATGTACTTGATCGGCCACAGCCGCTCGTGCAGCCCCCAGGGCAGGGTCCATTGCGGGATGCGCAGCTTGCGGGCGATCTGGTTGGTCAGCTCCTGCAGCGCGCCGAACGGGCACAGCCAGCCGCAATAGGCGCCGCGGCCCCAGAACAGCAGCGCCGCCGCCACCGCGAACCACAGGATGAAGGTCAGCGGATCCAGCAGGAACGCCTGCCAGCTGAAGCCCGACACCAGGCTGCCGGTCAGCGCCATGATGTTCACCACCGACAGCTGCGCGTTGAACATCCAGCCCAGCACCACCAGCGTGACCGTCAGATAGGCCATGCGGAAGATGTAGAAGCGCCGCTCGTTCCTGACCGCGAAATGCTGGAAGAAGAACACCAGCGTCAGCACGGCCAGCATCGCACCGAGAATGGCGATCTTGACCTCGGAATCCAGCCAGATCCGCTTCCACAGCTCGGCCTGGGCCCGGCTTTCCGAGGGCTCGGCGATGGCGGCTGCGGCATCCGCCGCGGCCACGGCCTCGGGCGGGGCGGGCGGGGGTGCGACGGCGCGCAGGTATTGCTGCGGCAGCTGATAGCCCAGGTCGAAGGTGGTGAAGACCTTTTCCACCGGCCCGACATCGCGGTGCACCAGCAGCTGGATGCGGAACGGCTTGCCGGGGTCGAAGCCCGACTCGGCCGGGATCTTGAACAGGTCCATTTCCGGGAAATCCGGCGCGTCCTCGGGGGCCAGCCCGTTGATCCGCCGGTGGTCGCGGTCGTGGAAGCGCACCGACACGTCGTCCTGGATCAGCACGATCCGGTCGAAGATGCCGCCGCGCACATAGCCCGAACCCTTGAAGCTGTAGAGCCCGCGACCGACCACCGCGATCGCCTGTTCGCCGGGTTTCAGCCAGCTTTGCAGGTTGGTGTTCTGCGCCTCGCCCAGCAGCGCCTGCCCGACCGAGGGGACCGAGGCCAGCGCCACCTGCATCTCGATGAAGGTGGTTTCCGGCGGTTCGGTCAGGGCGCGGCGGACGGCGCGGGGGTCGGCGTTGGTGGCGAAGGCCTCGTTGACCTGGCCCACCTCGATCACCATCCGGCGCAGGGTGCCGTCGCCCTCCATCTCGGTCCAACTCGACGGGGCGGGGGCCTCGGGGTTGATCTCGAAGCTGGGACCGGCCTGCGCCACCGGCGCGGCCAGCCCGCCCAGCCCCAGCGTCCGCGCCACCTTGAGCCCCGAGCGGACGATGGAATCGTCGATCACCATCACCGTCACCGTGGCGCCCGAGATGATCTCGACGTCATGGCCGGTGCCGCCGGCCTTGGCCTCGGCGATCAGGTCCAGCCCGCGATAGCCCTCGACCATGGCCTGCACCTTCGCCTCGGGGATGCCGATCAGCACGATGGGTTCCGAGTGGTGCACCAGCTGCACGCCGGCGATCTTGGCCTCGTCGTCGACGGCGACCATCGTGTGGATCGGCTTGCCGGAATAGCCGGTGGTGCCGACGAAATCCGTGGTGATGAAGGCCCAGGCCACCCGTTCGCCGCCGCGCAGTACCGGCGCGACCGGCAGGTCGTCGCGGATCGGGCCGAAGCCGTCGGCGCCCTCGACCAGCTCCCCCGCGGATTGCTCGGGCAGGAACTGCGCCAGCACCGATTCGGCATGGGCCGGGCCGGTTATCGCCAGCCAGGCACAAAGAAGGACGATCAGGCGAAGAATGTTCATGGCTGGCAATCCGGCTGTTTCCGGCCGGGACTTAGCAGACCGGCGGACCCGCGTATTTGAGCAGTGTCAATTCGCCGGGGCTGGCGCGGCCGGCACGGCGCTGGCGGCTGTGCTAACGACAAGGATTTGTTGTGAAAATCCGGCCCTGTGGGACAAATGGCCGCAATCCTGTATCTTCATAACATCGAAAGTAAGTGATATGTATGCTCAATGCATCGGCGACGGGGAATCCCTGCCGTCCGGGACAGGCGACATGAATGCAGGGAGGAATGGCGCGATGAGCCGAAGGGTGGAACTGATGACCTCGCGCCGCGGGGTGCTGGGCATGGCGCTGGCCGGTGCCGCCGCGGCCGGGCTGGGCGCCGCCCCGGCGCAGGCCGCCAGGGTCCAGACCAGCGCCCGGATCGTGATCATCGGCGCGGGCGCGGCGGGGACTGCATTCGCCAACCGGCTGATGCAGCGGCTGGACGGGGCGCAGATCACCGTGGTCGATGCGCGGGCCGAACATCTTTACCAGCCCGGGCTGTCGCTGGTGGCGGCGGGGCTGAAGCCGCCAGGCTATGTGGTGTCGCGCACCGCCGACTGGCTGCCGCGCGGCATCTCGCTGGTGACCGACCAGGCCGCGGAGATCGACCCCGAGGCGAAGACCGTCACCACCGCGGGCGGGCAGCGGCTGGACTACGATTTCCTGATCGTCGCGCCGGGGCTGGTGCTGGACCATGACGCGATCGAGGGGTTCTCGCTGGATCTGGTCGGCAAGGACGGGCTTGGCGCGCTTTACGCCGGGCCGGACTACGCGCAGCGGACCTGGCAGGCGGCCTCGCAGTTCACCGAACAGGGTGGGGTGGGCATCTTCACCCGCCCGGCGACCGAGATGAAATGCGCCGGCGCGCCGCTGAAACACACTTTTCTGATCGACGACATCGCCAGCCGCAACGGCGCCGCGGGAAGGTACGAGGCGCATTACGTCTGCCCGCAGCCGGTGCTGTTTTCCGTGCCGATCGTGTCGGAAAAGGTGCGGATGCTGTTCGGCGAGCGCGGCATCGCCACCCATTACGGCCACACGTTGAAGGGGATCGAGCCGGGCCGCCGCATCGCCCGGTTCGAGACCGCGGCCACCGATGCCGCGACCGGCGAGGTCACGAAATCCACGGTCGAGTTGCCCTACGACTACCTGCACGTCATCCCGCCGCAGCGCGCCCCGCAGGTGATCCGCGATTCCGGGCTGAGCTGGGCCGACAAATGGACCGATCAGGGCTGGGTCGAATGCGACATGAAGACCCTGCGCCACCTGCGCTACCCCGAGATCTTCGCGCTGGGCGACATCGCCGGCGTGCCCAAGGGCAAGACCGCCGCCAGCGTGAAATGGCAGGTGCCGGTGGTCGAGGACCATCTGGTCGCCGCGATCCAGGGGCGCGAGGGGACGGCGGTCTATGGCGGCTACACCTCGTGCCCGATGATCACCCGCGTAGGACGCGCGATGCTGGTCGAGTTCGACTATGACAACAACCTGGTCCCCTCGTTTCCCGGCCTGATCGCGCCGCTGGAAGAGCTGTGGATCAGCTGGCTGATGAAGGAGGTGGCGCTGAAGGCCACCTATAACGCCATGCTGCGCGGCAAGGCCTGAGGAGGAACGCGCCATGCAAGAGATGACGCTGGGCACGCTGATCGCGGTGTTCGAGGAAATGTTCGGCCGCGGGCTGTTCTGGGCAATGGTCGCCGCGGCGCTGCTGGTGACCGCGGCCTATCTGTATGTGCTGGTCCGCGACCGCGCGATGTCGATGCACAAGTTCCTGTGGGCGCAGATCTCGATGCCCTTCGGCGCGGTGGCGGCGGTCGCGTTCGTGCTGTGGATCACCCGCTCGGGGCTGCGCGACATCGGCGGGCCGATCGACGTGATCGCGCTGCTCGGCGTGGCGGCGATGGGCGCGGTGGGGATCGCGATCCTGGTCTATACCGCGCAGTCGCTGGCCCGGCCGCTGGTGCGCCGGCCCAGGGCATAAGCCGCCGCGCCGGTTGCACGGCCGGAGCCGGGGGGCTTTCCGCCCCCCCCGCGCCCCCCGGAGGATATTTCTGCAAGGAAGAAAGCCGCTGTCGCTTCGGGGTTGCCGGGTAGCGGCGATGCATGGCCGTTTCGGCGTGAGGCGTGAGGCGTGAGGCGTGAGGCGGGAGGCGTGAGGCGTGAGGCGTGAGGCGTGAGGCGTGAGGCGTGAGGCGTGAGGCGTGAGAGCGTGAGGCGTGAGGGCGTGAGGGCGGCAGCGGTCAGCTGTCGCGCTCGGCCTCGTCGATCAGCCCGCCGATCCAGCGCGTGGCCAGCCAGGTCGCCGGCAGCGTCAGCGGCAATGCCACCAGGATTGTCGCCACCGGCGACAGGCTGGGCCAGCCGAGCGCCCGCCCGATCAGCGCCAGCATGAACAGGTTGATCGCCACCGCCCCCCAGACGAAGGGCGCAAGGATCAGCGCCAGCCGCAGGCGGCTGCGCGGCTGCGGTCGGGCCGCCTCAGTGGCTGGTCCCGTCCGAGAAGGTGATCTTGTTCCAGACATTGTATTTCCCCGAAGGCTTGCGCATCGGCAGGCGCCTGACCTCCTCGAGCGTGGCGGCATCATAGACGACCACCGCGCCGTCGTCTTCCCAGATCGACACCAGCGCGTATTTGCCGTCGCGGGTGAACTCGGTATGGGCCACGGTCTTGCCCGGCGCCGGGTTCAGCGTCTTGACGATTTCCAGCGTCTGCTTGTCGATGATATGCACCTCGTCCCTATGCGGGCCGAAGAACACGTCGGCCCAGACATGGGGGCTGGTCTCGTGGCTGCGCAGGAAGAAACCGGGGCCGTTGGTCTTGATCGCCTTGACCAGCGACCAGTCGGTCATGTCGATCACCGACAGCACGCCCTCGTTCAGGTGCGGGGTGGCCATGACCTTGTGGCCGTTGCGGTCCCAAGTGATGCCCGATCCCAGATGCGGCATTCCCGGCAGCGGCAGTTCGGCGATCTCGCGGCCGACGTCGAGGTTGACGACCACGCCCTTGGTGCCCTCGCGGTTGGTGCCGATCAGGTGGCGATAGTCGGGGTCGAAGAAGAAATCGTCCAGCGGCTCTTCGATGACGATGCGGCGGCGGGCGAACAGGCCCTTCTGCGCGCCGACCGATTCCTCCATCCCCTTTTCGTGGCTGTGGACGAAACCGTCGTGGAACGGCCCGGCCTCGGGGTCGGTCGCGACTTCCCAGATTTCCGGGGCGTCCTTCAGCGCCAGGATGAAGGACCGCCGCTGCGGCGCCTGATAGACGGCCGAGACGCGGGATTCGCTGCCGTCGCGGGCCTTGACCTCCAGCACCTTCACCGGGGTCAGGTCCTCGGTCGAGAGGATAGTCAGCGTGTGCGGCAGGTAGTTGGCGACCGCCAGCCATTTGCCGTCATGGCTCATGGCGATGTTGCGGCTGTTGAGCCCGGCGCGCACCTGCCCGACCTCGCGCAGCGACCAGATATCGTATTTCTGCACCCAGCCGTCGCGCGACATGATGAAGACATAGCGCCCGTCGGGCGAGAACTTCGGCCCGCCATGCACTGCATAGGGCGTGGGAAAGCGGTCGACCACGTCCAGCGTGTCGCCGTCGAGCACGCTGACATGATGGTCGCCGGTCTCGACCACCAGGGTGATGTTCATCGGGTCGGCGTCGAAGACGGGCGCCTCGGCCGGGGTATAGTCCGCCTCCATCTCGCGGCTGGCCTCGATATCGGCCACGGTCCACGATGGCGTCTCGGCCAGCGGCGCCTTGATGAACTCGACCAGTGCGGCGATCTGCGGCTCGGACAGCCGGTCGACGAAACCCTCCATCTGGGTGGCGGGGCGGCCATGGGCGATCACCTCGTCCAGCCCCTTCACCCGGCCAAGTGTCTCGGGGATCAGCGCCGGGCCGGTTCCGCCCAGCCGGTCCTCGGCGTGGCACGAGGCGCAATGCTCGGCGTAATCCGCTGCCGGGTCGGCGGTGGCCGCCAGCGGCGCCAGCGCAAGGGCTGCTGCCCACAGGACTTCTTTCTGGCCCAAATACCCCCGCCGGAGGCGTCTTTCAGAAGAAACGATGCGCGGGGTCATGGCTCTTTCCACGGAACGGGGTGACGGTCAGCCGCTCAAGGTCGCCCTCGACCCCGATCTCGGCATTGGACAGATAGCAGGCCGGGTCTTCGGCCCAGGGGTCGCCGGTCAGTTGCAGCGCGCGGATGCGGGTGTTGCCGCCGCAGACATCCTGAAACGCGCAGGCGCCGCAGCGGCCCTTGAGCGGGCGCGGCCTTGTGCGCAGCGTCGCCAGCATGGGATCGTCGCCGGTCCACCACTGGCTGAACGGCTTTTCCTTGACGCTGCCGACGGTGTAGTCCGACCAGTAGGTGTCGGGGTGGACCTTGCCCTGCGGGTCGATGTTGGCCACCCCCAGCCCCGAGGAGTTGCCGCCCCAAGCCACCAGATGCTCGCGCATATGGGCCACCGCGGCGGGCTCGAAATTGCGTTCGGCCCAGCGCATGAACCACACCGCGTCCGCGTCGTTGTTGCCGGTCACGATCTCCAGCGGGCGGCCGTTCGACACCGCGTCCCAGCCGCGTTCGATCAGCAGGTCCATGGCGCGGCGGGTGTGGGCGTGTTCCTGATCCTCGCCCCGGTGCTTGTCGCCGCGGCCGGCATAGACCAGATGCGACAGGTAGAACTTGTCCACCCCTTCGGATTCGCACAGATCCAGCATCAGCGGCAGCTGGTCGCCGTTGTCCTTGGTGATGGTGAAGCGCAGGCCGACCTTGACGCCGCGGGCCTTGCAGGCGCGCACGCCCGCCAGCGCGTTGTCGAAGGCGCCCTCGACGCCGCGGAACCAGTCGTTGGTGGCCCCGATCCCGTCCAGGCTGATGCCGACGTAGTCGAAGCCCAGCGCCGCCACCCGGTCGGCCACGCCGGGCTCACCCAGCCTGGTGCCGTTGGTGGACAGCGACAGATGCCGGAAATCCAGTGCCCGCGCGCGCTCGGCCAGCTCCCAGAAATCAAAGCGGCTCAGCGGCTCGCCCCCCGACAGGATTAGCGCCGGGATGCGGAACTGCGACAGGTCGTCCAGCACTCCCAGCGCCTGTTCATGGGTCAGCTCGCCCGGAAACACGTGGTCCGAGCTGACCGTATAGCAGTGGCGGCACTTGAGGTTGCAGGTGCGGGTCAGGTTCCAGATCACCACCGGCTTGACCGAGCCGGGCGTGCCGCGGCGGCGGACCGGGGTGGGCTCGACCAGCTGGTGCATGTATTGGGTCAGGCGGAACATCCTTGCCCCCTTTCATTCGTCGCGCAGGCGCAACCCGGTCTTTTTCAGGATACGCGTGGAATACAGGATATCGTGGCTGCGGCAGGCGGTGCCAAGCAGCGCGGCCACTTCGTCGCGCTTGGCCTCGACCTCGGCGCGGCTGCCGCCGTGCAGCATCGCGAACAGGTTATAGGGCCAGCCGGGCAGGGCGCGCGGCCGCTGGTAGCAATGGGTGACGAAGGGCAGCGCGCCCACCTGCGCGCCCAGCTCGCTGATGCGGTCGTCGGCGACGTCCCAGACGCTCATCCCGTTGGCGGTCATGCCCAGCGCGTAATGGTTGGGGGCGACGGCGATGCGGCGGACGATGCCGCGTTCCTGCATCGAGGCCAGGCGCGCGATCACCTCGGCCTCGGTCAGGGCCAGCGCCTCGGCCACGGCGGCATAAGGGGCGGGGGTCAGGGGCAGCCCGGCCTGGGTCGCCTTGACGATGCGGCGGTCGGTGGGGTCCAGCGCCGCGGTCATGCCTGCACCCGGAAACCGATGAAATATTCCTCGAGCTTGGGAAACAGCATCACTTTCAGCCCCGTCTCTTTCTCGATGGTCTTCGCGGTCCGCTCGATCCCCTCGGGCCGGTCGGTGGCCAGCACGAACCACATGTTCAGCGCGTGGGTGCGTTCATAGTTATGCGCGACCTCGGGGTGGGCGTTGACCTGGGCCAGCACTTCGTCAAAGCGGTCCTCGGGCACCTCCATCGCGCACAGGCAAAAGGCGCCGCCCATCGCGGCCGCGTCGAAGAACGGGCCAAAGCGGGTGATCGCGCCGATCTGGCGCATCCGGGTCAGCCGCGAGATCAGCTCGCTGCCCGCGATCCCCAGCGGTTCGGCTGCGTCGTCATAGGGGCGGGGGGTCAGCGGGAACCCGTCCTGCAACGCGTTCAGGATAGCGCGGTCGGTGTCGTCCAGCGCATCCTGCGGCAGGATCTGGCGAGATGGTCGTGTCATGCGGCCTCGATCAGCGCGCCGCGCTGCTTGAAACATCTGGTGGAAAACAGGGTCTTGTGCGGTACTCCGGCCAGTTCCGGCAGGGCGCGGGCATGCTCCAGCACCGCCAGCGCCTCGGTGCGCGAGCGGGCGTGGATCATGCAGAACAGCGGCCAGTCCCAGATCCCGGGCTGGATGCGGCGCTGATAGCACAGGGTGACGCCCGGCACCTGCGCCAGCGCGCGGCCTGCGGCCTCGATGGCGTCGTCGGGCAGTTGCCAGACCACCATCGCATTGGCGGCCCAGCCCAGCGCGCGGTGGCGCACGATGACGCCGACGCGGGTCAGGATGCGGGCATCCGCCAGCGCCTTGATGCGGGCGATGATGTCGGATTCGCTGCGGCCCAGCTGCTGGGCCAGCGCGGCAAACGGCTGCGCCACCAGGTCCAGCCCGTCCGACAGCGCCTGCATGATCGGGCGGTCGTCATCGCGCAGCGTGCTCATGTCGGCGTCGCGGTCCAGCCCCAGCGCCACCCGCGGCCCGCGCAGCCGGAACCCCAGGTCGATGTTGAACGGCCGCACCAGCGGCAGCGACAGCACCGGCAGGCCCGAGGATGCCTCGATCCGCGCCAGCGACTGCGCCAGTTCGGCGTCCGAGGGCGCGGTGGCGACGAACCACAGGTTCCAGCGATCCTCGCGCAGATAGGAATGGTTCACGCCCGGCTCGGCGCCGACGATCGCCGCGACCTCCTCGATCCAGTCCTCGGGGATCGCCAGCGCGGCAAGGGTCGAGGCTCCGGCGGTGTTCGGCCGGCAGGTCGCGCCCACGCGGCTGATCCGGCCGCAGTCCTGCAAGCGCGCCAGCCGTGAAAGCACGTCGGCTTCCGTCGTGCCCAGCCGCTCGGCCATGACGGCGAAGGGGCGCGAGGCCAGCGGCAGGTCGCGCTGGAACTCGTCCAGCAGCCGCGTGTCCAGACAGTCGGGCGCCAGTTCCGTCATAGCCCGGTCCGATGCGCGCGGGCGGTGAAGAAGATGCCGGACGGCGCCTTGGCCTCGATCTCGCCCAGTTTCTCGTAAGTGCGGCTGTCGTAGATCACCACGCGGTCGTCGTCGCGGGCCGACATCCAGACCTCGCGCCCCCGGGGGGTGAACTCCATGTGCAGGACGCCGCGGCCCGGCTCCAGCGTCTGCTTGACCTCATGCGTCATGCTGTCGATCACCTGCACCTTGCCGTTGTCGGGCGGCGCAAAGTTCACCCACAGCTCGCGCCCGTCCGGCCGGGCGGTGACGAACACCGGCTGCCCGGCCACATCGGTGCGGCCGATTTCCTGCCCCGAGGCCGCGTCGGCCCACAGCACCTGATGCAGCCCCACCGCCGGCAGCGCATAGGTCGCGCCGGCCAGCGTCCAGCCCTGCAGATGCGGCATCTTGTAGACCGGCAGGTCGGGTTCGTTCTTGCCGTAATCGGGCAGGATGCGGCGCACCGCGGGCGGGTCGGCCCACAGGTCGATGGTGGTCAGCCCCTTTTCCCCGAACAGCCCCACGATATAGGTCCGCCCGTCCGAGGTCAGCAGCGCGTCATAGGGGTTCGCGCCCACGTCCGGGATGCGGGTGATCTGCGGGTTCGCCGGGTCGGCGGAATGGTCTAGCAGCCACGCCTCGCCATCGTCCCAGGTGGCGACGATGAAGCGGGACCCGGGCACATCGGCCAGCCCCACGGTTTTCGAGCCCATCGGGATTTCCGCCACCGGCGCCAGCGTGTCAGCGTCGAAGACGTTGACGCCCCCCGGCTCATAGTTCGACACCGCGATCAGCCGCCCGTCGTCGGAAATCGCGCCGCCGATGGAGTTGCCGGCCTGGATGATGCGGTTTTCCAGCGTGCAGGCGAGGATATCGACCTTGGACAGCCCGCCATCGCGGCCGAACACATAGGCGTAACGCTCGTCCGGGGAAAAGGTCAGCGAGGCATGGGACAGATCCCCTAAGCCCTCGACCCGGCACAGCGCGGCGCGGTCCGACTGGTCCACCACCAGTACCGAGCCGGTGGCGCGTTCGATCACCACGCCCAGATCGCCGGTGCCGCGCAGGGTGCTGCCGTCCTGCGCCAGCGCGGCGGCGGGCGCGATCAGGGCCAAGGCGGTCAGCGTCGTGCGGATCATTCGGTCTTTTCCTTCATCAGATATTCCGCGATCCACAGCGCCTCGGGTTCCGAGATCAGCGGCCGCCACGGCGGCATCGCCGTGCCCGGCACCCCGTCGAGGATGATCGCAGCCAGCCCCTCGGGGTCGAAGCCCGCAAGATCGCCGGGCGTGATCGGTTTGCCAAGCCCCCCCTTCATCGTCAGCCCGTGGCACGAGCCGCAGTCCTGGATCACCATGTGCTCCAGCTCTGCCTGCCGGGCCGGGCTGACCGGCGGTGCGGGGGCAGGGGTGGCGGCCGCGGCCGAGGCCCCGGTGTCGACAGCCGGCGACGGCGCCGGCGGGGACCTGTAGGACGGCGCAAATGTGGCCGCCAGCCCGACCGACATCACCACCACGCAGGCGGCGGCGATCAGGCCGGTGTCAGCCATTGCTGACCACGCGCAGATGCGCGCTGCGCAATTCGCGGGGCAGCGGCAGTGCCGCGGTTTCGTAAAGCCCGGCGACGCGGCCGATCATGAATAGCACCGGCGCCTCCATGGGCGCGCGGGCCAGATCGGCGCCGATCTGGGTCAGGTCCGACAGCAGCCGCGTCTCGCGCGGGGTGGTGGCGTGGGACACCGCCAGCACCGGCAGGTCGACCGGCATCCCGGCTGCGATCAGCCGCGCGGCGATTTCCGCCATGTTGCCCGCGCCCATGTAGACCACCAGCGTGGTGTCGGGGTCGGCGAGGCTTTCCCAATGCAGGTCCAGCGTCGCGTCCTTGGCGCGGTGGCCGGTGACATAGCGCACGCCGGTCGCCAGCCCGCGATGGGTCAGCGGCACCCCGGTCGAGGCCGAGGCGCCCTGCGCCGCGGTGATGCCGGGGATGTAGCTGTAGGGGATGCCGGCGGCGGCCAGCGCCTCGGCCTCTTCCGAGCCGCGGCCGAAGATCAGCGGATCGCCGCCCTTCAGGCGGATCACGCTGTGGCCCTCGCGCGCCAGCTCGACCAGAATCTCGTTGATGCGGTCCTGCGGGACCGAATGGAACCCGGCGGCCTTGCCGACCGGGATGCAGCGCGCGGTCGCGGGGACCAGCGCCATGATTTCGGGACTGACCAGGCGGTCATGGACGACCAGCTCGGCGGATTGCAGCAGCCTCAGCGCGCGGACGGTCAGCAGATCGGGGTCCCCGGGCCCTGCGCCAATCAGATATACCTTGCCTGCCATGTCCGTTTTCCCTTGCCGTGCCTGCTGGGGATGGTTGGGCGCGCAGGCGGTTGCCCGCGCGCCCGATTTCGCATTCCGACGATCAGTAGACGTCGTTCTGCGTGTTGTAGACGTTGAACTTGCCGGTCGGGGTGACAAGGCGCTCGTCCTTGATGACCTGCTTCAGCTCAAGCGTCTTGTCGTCGATGACGACGATCGCCGATTCCTGGTCCTTGCCGTTCCAGACCGAGAACCAGATTTCGGTGCCGTCCTTGTTGTATTCGCCCTGCACGACCCGCGGCTGGCCTTCGGTGATCTCGGCCATTTCCGCGATGTTGAGCGTGGTGAATTCGGGGTCGGAGCCGTCGCCCGTCATCTGGTCGATCTTGAACACCGCGACCGAGCCGGAGATGTCGGTTTCGGGGTTCAGCGTCGCGTCGACATACAGGTGGTTCGAGCCAGGGAAGGTCTTGACGAACAGCGAACCGCCGCCCAGCGCCGGGAAGCTGTCCACGATCTTCCACGCGTTGTTCGGGTGCCCTTCCGGGTCGGTCCCGATCAGCGCCACCGAATCGTCGCCCAGGTGCGAGGTCGCCCACACCGGCCCGAAGGTCGGGTGTTCGAAGTTCGCGCCGCGGCCCGGGTGCGGGGTCTCGCCCCCGGTCTCGGTGATCGCCGCCAGCTTGCCTTCCTTGGTGTCGATCACGACCAGCTTGCCGCGGGCGTTGGCCGCGGTGATGAAGTAGCGCTTGGTCGAATCCAGCCCGCCGTCGTGCAGGAAGCGCTCGGCCTCGATCTCGGTGATCTTGAGGTTCTTCAGGTCGGTATAGTCGACCAGCTGGATCTTGCCGGTTTCCTTGATGTTGACCAGGAACTCGGGGCGGTAGTGCGACGACAGGATGGCGGCCACGCGGGGTTCCGGGTGGTAGGTCTGTTCGTCGTAGATGTTGCCGCGGGTCGAGACGATCTTGAGCGGCTCGAGCGTGGCGCCGTCCATGATCACGTACTGGGGCGGCCAGTATCCGCCGGCGATGGCGTATTTGTCCTCCCAGCCCTCCATCTTCGAGGTCTCGACCGAACGGGCTTCCATGCCGATCTTGATGGTGGCGACGACCGACGGGTCTTCCATCCACAGGTCGATCATGTCGACCTTGGCGTCGCGGCCGATCACCAGCAGATAGCGGCCCGAGGCCGACAGGCGGCTGATGTGGACGGCGTAGCCGGTGTCGATGACCTTCTTGATCTCATAGGTGCCGCCGTCGATCAGGGCGATCTGCCCCGCGTCGCGCAGCGTGACCGAGAACAGGTTCTCGATGTCCCAATCGTTCATCTTTTCGGTCGGGCGCTCTTCCGGCGGCACGATCACCTGCCAGGAGTTGCGCATTTCCGGCATCCCCCATTCGGGCGGAGCCGCCGGGTCCTGCAGCAGGTAGTTCGCCATCAGCGTCACCTGCTCTTCGGACAGTTCGCCCGAGGTGCCCCAGTTCGGCATCCCGGCCGGAGAGCCGTAGGTGATGAAGCTGTGCAGATAGTCGAAGCCGAGATCGCGGGTCAGGTCCGGCGTCAGTGCCTTGCCGGTCGCGCCGTTGCGCAGCACGCCGTGGCAGCCGGCGCAGCGTTCGAAATAGATCTTGTTGGCCTCGTCGAACTCGGCCTGGGTCATCGCGGGGATGCCCTCGGGGGCGCCGGGAACCGGGATCGATTCCTGGGCCAGCGTGGTCAGCGCCGGCTCATACTGGTCCTGCGGCTTCGAGGTGTGATCCTCGACCTTGCTTTCCGCTTCGGCCTGTTCGGCGGTGGTCATGCCTGCGCCCGGCGAGCGGGGCAGCTCCTGGACCTCGGTGTCGGGGCCGGCCTTGGGGCCGCTGACCGCGTTCGGATCCGAATCGGCAGCCGCGGCTTCTGATTCGGCAGGTGCGGTCTCGGCCGTCTGTGCCGCCGCGAAACCCGTGGCGAACAGCAGGGCCAGTGCCGCAGATGCCAGGAGCGATGACCTGGCAGTATGCGCTGGGAACTTCATGAAGTCTCTCCGTTTAGCTGGTGAGGCGAAAAGAATTATAACGATCGCGTGTGCGGTGTCCTTGACTTCAGTTAAGGTGGGGGCTGCCGGCCGGCGGCAGGCTGATTTCGGATGACGCCTCGCTTACCATGGCACGATCGGCGTTGTCTGCAACCATGACGGAGCCTCCATGCAACTGCCTGTCCCCTTGCGCCGCGCCCTTGCCGCCGCCGCCGCCCCGGCGCTGGCGCGGCTGCTGGCGCTGTCGCTGGCGGCGCTGTCCCTGGGGATGCCGGCGGTCGCCGAAACCCCGGCGGAAACCCGGCTGGGGCTGGGAATCGGGGCCGAAACCGTGGCCCCGGCGGTGCCCGACGCGGCGCTGGCGGCGCGGCTGTTCGGGGCGCCGCAGGACGGCCAGGTCATCGTCACCCGGCAGGATACCCCCGCGCCCTCGTGGCGGGTCGAGGCCGAGGGGCGCACGCTGGGGTTGATCGGCTCGACCTGGGAGCTGGCGAGCTCGACCGGCTATTCCGGGCTGCCGCTCGAGGTGCTGGTCGCCGTCGCCCCCGACGGGACCATCGCCGGCGCGCAGCTGATGCGCCATAACGAGCCGGTGCTGACGCTGGGCATCTCGGACGCCGACATCGCCGCCTATGTCGACGGTTTCGCCGGCTACGACACCGCGCAGGCCGCCACCCGCGCCGAGGGGCTGCCCGATGTGATCGCGCGGGCCACCGTCTCGACCGGGGTGATCCGCGACGGCATCCTGCGCAGCGCCCGCATCCTGGCGGCGGCGCAGACCGGCGGCGGGGTGATCGACCGCGTGGCCTATGCCCCCGCCGACTGGGCGGCGCTGGAATCCATGGGGGCGCTGTCGCATGTGCGGGTGAGCATGGCCGACGCCGCCAAGGCGCTGGCGGGCGCGCGCCAGCCCGTCACCCCCTCGGACGCGCCCTGGCTGGAGCTGTGGACCGGGATCATCGACACCCCCACCGTGGGGCAGAACCTGCTGGGCGCGCAGCGGCTGACGGAACTCGCCGGCGCGCTGGGCCCGGATCAGGCGCTGCTGGCGGTGATGTCGCGCGGGCTGCAATCGCATCGCGGCACGGAATGGCGGCGCTCGGGCCGGTTCGAGCGGATCGAGATCGCGCAAGGCCCGGTGACGCTGGTGCCGATGGCCGAGGATTACACCCAGATTTCGGGGCTTTCGATCGAGGGCGCGCCCGAGCTCAAGGAAACCAGCGTCTTTCGCATCAACGCGGACCCCGAGGCGGGCGGGCTGGACCTGACCCGCCCGTTCCGCGTCACCGTGCTGACCGCCCGCGCCGGGCGCGAGGGCGAGCTGCTGGTCCTGCCCGTCAGCACCGAGGCCGCGCTGCCCGAGCCGTTCCGCGTCGCGCCGCCGCCGCCCGAAGAGCCGCTGTGGCTGCAGGCGTGGCAGGACAAGCAGCCGCAGATCGTGGTCGTCGGGGTGATGCTGGCGGTGCTGGGGCTGATCCTGTTCGCGCAGGAATGGATCGTGCGCCGCAAGCGGCTGTGGCTGTGGCTGCGGCTGGGCTATCTGGCCACGACGCTGGTGGTGCTGGGCTGGGGGCTGGGCGCGCAGCTGTCGGTGGTGCAGGTGATCGCCTTCATCCACGCGGTGCTGTCGGGGTTCCGCTGGGAAACCTTCCTGGTCGCGCCGCTGATCTTCGTGCTGTGGTCGGCGGTGGCGCTGGGGATGCTGTTCTGGGGTCGCGGGGTGTTCTGCGGCTGGCTGTGCCCGTTCGGCGCGCTTCAGGAACTGACCAACCAGGCCGCGCAGCGGCTGGGCGTGCGCCAGATCGCCGTCCCGCAGGCGCTGCATGAACGGCTGTGGGTCATCAAGTATTCGCTGTTCGTCGGGCTGGTGGCGCTGTCCTTCTATTCGATGGAACAGGCGCTGATCCTGGCCGAGGTCGAGCCGTTCAAGACCGCCATCTCCATGCGCTTCATGCGGGCCTGGCCGTTCGTGCTGTATGTGCTGGTGCTCCTGGGCGCCGGGCTGTTCATTGAACGCTTCTTCTGCCGCTATCTGTGCCCGCTGGGGGCGGGGCTGGCGCTGCCGGCCAAGCTCAAGATCTTCGACTGGCTCAAGCGCCGCCCGCAATGCGGCCGCGAGTGCCGGCTGTGCGAGACGAAATGCACCGTCGGCGCCATCGACCCGCTGGGCCGCATCAACGCCAATGAATGCGTGCTGTGCCTGCGCTGCCAGGTGATCATGAACGACGAAAACACCTGCCCCGTGCTCAAGCGCCGCGCCCGCGGCGCCGGGGCGGGGCCGGGCGGCGGCATGGGCGGCGGCTTCACCGCGCCGCCGATCCCGCCTGCGCCCGCATCCCCGCCCGCCCCGCCGCCGCTGACGCCGACACAGGTGCCGGCTTCGGCCCATGCTGCCGCGGCCGGGGTGCCGGGGCCGCTGCAACCCCCCTCGTTCCGCTCGCAACAGGAGAGGACATGACTGCCGTGCTCAACGAAAAAACCACCTCTGGCCGCTCGATCATCCTGCAAGAGGGCTGGCGCGTGTTCTTCATGGCGGCGGGGATCTACGCCGTGGTGGCGCTGGGGGTGTGGCTGGTCTGGGCCGGCGGGCTGGCCGATCTGCCCTTTGCCCCCGCCCCGATCGCCTGGCACGCGCATGAGATGGTGTTCGGCTTTGCCTTTGCGGCGATCGCCGGGTTCTTCCTGACCGCGGTGCCGAACTGGACCGGCGCCCGCCCGGCCTCGGCCCGGGTGATCACTCTGCTGGCCGGGCTGTGGCTGGCGGGCCGCGTGGCGGTGTGGTTCGCGATGGTGCTGCCGGGGTGGCTGGTGGCGCTGGTCGACCTGGCGTTCCTGCCGGTGCTGGCCGCCACCATGCTGGCGCAGCTGCTGGTCCGGCCCAAGCCGCAGAACCTGATGTTCCTGGGGCTGCTGACGCTGGCCTGGGTCGCCAACCTGCTGGTGCATCTGGACTGGATGGGGCTGGCCGGGACCGAAGCGCAGGGGATCCGCGGCGGGCTGCTGACGGTCTGCGCGATGATCGCCATCCTCGGCGGCCGCGTCACCCCCGCCTTCACCCGCAACGCGCTGCTGCGCGTGAACCCGGGCGCGGCGGTGCCGGTGTCGCGGCCCCGCATCGACATGGCGGGCATCGTGCTGGCGCTGCTGACCGCGCTGCTGGCCACCGCCGATGTCCCCGCGGCGCTGACCGGCGCCGTGGCGGTGGTCGCCGGTCTGGCGGCGCTGCTGCGGCTGTCGGGCTGGCGGCCGCTGGACACGCTGCGCGACCCGATCGTCTGGACCATGCACGCCAGCTACCTGTTCCTGGGGCTGGGCCTGCTGGGCTGGGGGCTGTCGCTGCTGGGGCTGGGCTCGGAAATCGCCGGGCTGCACCTGCTGGGCGTCGGCGCCGTCGGCGGCATGACCCTGTCGATCATGAGCCGGGCGAGCCTGGGCCACTCTGGCCGCCCGATCCGTGCCTCGGCGCCGCTGATCTGGGGCTATGTGCTGCTGCCGGTGGCGGCGGGCCTGCGCTGGGCGGCCTCGACCTGGCCCGAGATGTTCCACTTTGTCGGCACCGTGGGCGCGGGGGCGCTGTGGGTGCTGGCGTTCGCGCTGTTCCTGGTGGCGCTGTGGCCGGTCTGGACCACGCCGCGCGCCCGAGGCGGGGCGCGATGACCGCCCCCCGCCTGCCGCGGCGCCGGTTTCTGGCGCTGGCCGCGCTGGCGGCGGTGCTGCCGGGGGCCGCGGCCCGGGCGGCGTCCGACCGCCATGTCTGGCGCGGCGTGGCGCTGGGCGCGGATGTGCAGCTGACCGTCGCGGGCGGCGATGCCCGCACCGCCCGCGCCTTCTTTGCCGAAGCCGAGCGGGCGCTGCGCAGTATCGAGCGGCAGTTCTCGCTTTATACCGGTTCCGAGCTGACGCGGCTGAACGCCGTCGGGCGGCTGGCGCAGCCCTCGCCCGGGATGGTGGCGCTGCTGGAGCTGGCGGGGCGCGTGCATGACGCCACCGGCGGCGCCTTTGACCCCACCGTGCAGCCGCTGTGGGACGCCCGGCGGCGGGGCGAGGACGAGACCGCCGCCCGCGCGCTGGTCGGGTGGGGGGGCGTGCAGATCACCCCGCAGAAAATCCGCCTGTCCCGCCCGGGCATGGCGCTGACCCTGAACGGCATCGCCCAGGGCGCCGCCGCCGACCGTCTGGCCGAGGTCGCCCGCAGCCACGGCCTGCGCGAGGTGCTGATCGACGCGGGCGAGATCCGGGCGCTGGGCGCGCGCGACTGGCAGGTGCGGATCGAGGCCCCCGGCGGCCAGCCGGTGCGCGAGTTGGCCCTGCGCGAGCGGGCATTGGCGACCTCGGCGGCGCTCGGTACCCGAATCGGGCCGGCACAGCGACCGCATATCCTTGGCCCCGGAGGGGAGGCGCCGCACTGGGTGCTGGTTTCGATCAGCGCCGACAGCGCCGCGCTGGCCGATGCGCTGTCCACCGCCGCGGTGCTGCTGGACCGGCCGGCGATCGACCGGGCGCTGGCGCGCTTCCCGGGCGCCCGGCTCGAGGTACTGGCGGGCTGACGCCGCCGTGCCGGGCGGGGGCGGAATCGCGGCCGGGATGCAGATTTGGCACGCAGGACCCGGATTTCCGACAGAATAAATGTGGAATCGCGTTTCGGTTGACTTTGGGCAAGGTCCGGGGCCACGTTATCGTTATCGTGACACACAGTCGAAATTGCTCGAAGGGACCGCCGCCATGAGCGACGTCATGACCAAGAGCATGGCCCGCAACGTCTTTTATGGCGGGTCATTGTTCTTTATTGCCATATTCGTGGCAATGACGGTGCACAGCCACATCTATGCCGTGAATGTGTCCACCAACAAAGCCACGCTGACCGACAGCGTGGCGGCCGGGAAACACATCTGGGAACGGCATACCTGCATCAACTGCCATTCGCTGCTGGGCGAAGGGGCGTATTTTGCGCCCGAACTGGGCAACGTCATGGTGCGCTGGGGCGTGCAGGACGACCCCGAGGGCGCGGCAGATGCGCTCAAGACCTGGATGCAGGCGATGCCCACCGACATCGAGGGACGGCGCCAGATGCCGAACTTCCCGCTGACCGACGAGGAGTTTCGCCAGCTGAGCGATTTCCTGGTCTGGACCAGCACGATCAACACCCAGGACTGGCCGCCGAACGACGCGGGCTGAGCGAGGGACGAAAAACATGAAATATCGTACTCAGAACATAGCCCTCGCGTATTTTTCGGTCGCGATGGCGCTGTTTGCCGTGCAGGTCACGATGGGCCTGATCATGGGCTATATCTATGTGCAGCCCAATTTCCTGTCCGACTCGCTGCCGTTCAGCGTGGTGCGGATGCTGCACAGCAACAGCCTGATCGTCTGGCTGCTGCTGGGGTTCTTCGGCTCGGCCTATTACCTCGTCCCCGAGGAAGCCGAGCGTGACATCCATTCGCCCACGCTGGCCTATCTGCAGCTGGCGATCCTGGTGCTGGGCACGGCCGGGGTGGTCGTGACCTATCTGTTCGACCTGTTCAACGGCAACTGGCTGCTGGGCAAGGAGGGGCGCGAGTTCCTGGAACAGCCCAAATGGGTCAAGGTGGGCATCGTCGTCGCGGCGCTGATCTTCCTCTACAACGTCACGCTGACGGTGCTGAAGGGGCGCAAGACCGCGATCTCGAACGTGCTGCTGCTGGGGCTCTGGGGTCTGGCGCTGCTGTTCCTGTTCGCCTTCTACAACCCCGCGAACCTGGTGCTGGACAAGCAGTACTGGTGGTGGGTCGTCCACCTGTGGGTGGAAGGCGTCTGGGAACTGGTGATGGCCGCCATCCTGGCCTTCCTGATGCTGAAGCTGACCGGCGTCGACCGCGAGGTGGTGGAAAAGTGGCTGTATGTCATCGTCGCCACCGCGCTGTTCTCGGGGATCCTGGGGACCGGGCACCACTACTACTGGATCGGCCTGCCGGCGTACTGGCAGTGGGTCGGCTCGATCTTCTCGAGCTTCGAGATCGTGCCCTTCTTCGCGATGATGGCCTTCGCCTTCGTGATGGTCTGGAAGGGCCGCCGCGACCACCCGAACAAGGCCGCGCTGCTGTGGTCGCTGGGCTGCACCGTGCTGGCGTTCTTCGGCGCCGGGATCTGGGGCTTCCTGCACACGCTGCACGGGGTGAACTACTACACCCACGGCACGCAGATCACCGCCGCCCACGGCCACCTGGCCTTCTACGGCGCCTATGTCTGCCTGGTGCTGGCGATCATCACCTATGCGATGCCAATCATGCGCAACCGCGACCCCTATAACCAGGTGCTGAACATGGCGTCCTTCTGGCTGATGTCGGGCGGGATGCTGTTCATGACCTTCACGCTCACGTTCGCGGGAACGGTGCAGACCCACCTGCAGCGGGTGAACGGCGAGGCCTATATGGACGTGCAGGACCAGCTGGCCATCTTCTACTGGATGCGCTTCGGGTCGGGTGTGGCCGTGGTGCTTGGGGCGCTGCTGTTCATCTACTCGATCGCGGTGGTGCGGCGCGAGGTCTTTACCCCCGGCCCGGTTCAGGCCCACAAGGACGGCCATATCGAGCCGGCGGAGTAAGACGATGAACGCTCATGCAACGACAACGAAGGAGGGGGCGGCAGCCCCCTTCTATCTTCCGCAGCGCGACGAGATCGAGGTGTTCGAGGCCGCGGCCCGCAACGACCTGCCGGTGCTGCTGAAAGGCCCGACCGGCTGCGGCAAGACCCGCTTCGTCACCCATATGGCGGCGCGGCTGGGACGCAAGCTCTACACCGTGGCCTGCCACGACGACCTGTCGGCCTCGGACCTGATCGGGCGCTATCTGCTCAAGGGCGGAGAGACCGTCTGGGTGGACGGGCCGCTGACCCGGGCGGTGCGCGAGGGCGCGATCTGCTATCTCGACGAGGTGGTCGAGGCGCGCAAGGACGTCACCGTGGTGCTGCACCCGCTGACCGATGACCGCCGCATCCTGCCCATCGACCGCACCGGCGAAGAGCTGGAGGCCGCGCCCGGCTTCATGCTGGTGGCGTCCTACAACCCCGGCTACCAGAACATCCTCAAGACGCTGAAACCCTCGACCCGCCAGCGCTTCTTGGCGATGGAGTTCGATTTTCCGCCGCCCGAGCAGGAAAAGACCATCGTGATCGAGGAAAGCGGCATCGACGAACGTCGCGCCGCGATGCTGGTGCGGCTGGCCGGCAAGCTGCGGGCCCTGAAGGGGCAGGACCTGGAAGAGGGCGTCTCGACCCGGCTGGTGGTCTATGCGGCGACGCTGATCGCCGGCGGCATGGACCTGGACCGCGCCATCGCCGCGGCGATGATCGAGCCGCTGACCGACGACGCCGACATCAAGCGCGGGCTGGCCGACCTGGTGGTGGCGGTTCTGGGCTGAACCCCTGGGACCGGGGGCCAGCCCCCGGACCCCCGGGATATTTGGATGATGAAGAAAGGTGCCATCATGGCCGCGCGGGTGGACTGGCGCGAGATCGAGCCGTGGGAGCCGGAAGAGACCATCGGCAAGCTGTGGCACGGCTGGGCCAGCGGTTTCGAGGCGATCCCCGAGCATGAGGACGCGCGGGTGGCGCTGTCCGAGGTGGCGGGGCGGCTGGCGGTGCTGTTCCGGGGCCTGGGCGGCGATCATTCGATCGAGATGCGCCCGACCGCCGACCGGGTCAGCCGGCACCGGCTGAGCTGGCTGCGCCGGCTGGGGACCGAGGCCGAGGCGGTGCCGCAGGCCGAGTTCGACGGCGGCATCCTGCGGCTGCCGGCCTCGCTGGCGATCCTGCCCGCGGCCGAGGCCAACGGGGCGCTGTATCTGTGGCTGGCGGCGCATGCCGCGCATCTGGTGCTGCCGGCGGATGTGGGCGACGACCCGCTGCGGCGCGACCTGGCCTGGCTGGGCTCGGCCCGCGCCACCGTGGCGTGGGTGGCCGAATCGGCGCCGGGGCTGATGCCGCTTTATGACGAGCTGCGCGCGCTGTTGCTGGCGGCGCGGCCGTTGCCCAAGCTGCCCCCGGACGAGGCCGCGGTCGAGGCGGTGGCCCGGCATCTGCTGGGCGATCCGGCGCCGCTGGACGAACGCGCGGCCGGGATGCTGGCCGCGATCGATGCGGGCGATCTGTCGGGGTTCACCGCCACGCGGCTTTACCAGCCGATCCGGCCGGTGACGCTGTGGGTGGCCGCGGGCGACGCCAGCGTTTCGTCCGAACGGGTGGCCACGCGCGAGGCCGACGAAGCGGGCGAGGAGCCCTCGACCGAGGCCGGCGAAAAGACCATCCGCGCCCGGCGACGCAAGGCTGACGACGCCAACCGCAAGGACAGCCTGATCATCAACAAGTTCGAGGCGATCCTGAGCTGGGCCGAGTTCCTCAACCTCAACCGCCGGGTCGAGGATGACGACGACGACAGCGCCCGCAAGGCTCTGGACGACCAGGACGAGCTGGGGCTAGGCCAGATCAGCAAGGCCCCCGCCACGCGGCTGAAGCTGCATCTGGACCTTGCCCCCGAGGACGTGGACCGCGAGGCGATTTCCGGCGTCTTCACCTATCCCGAGTGGGAGGCGCGGTCGGGGCGCTATCTGCCCTCGCACGCGCGGGTGCTGGACAGCGAACCCGAGACCCCCGCCGACGCCCCCGCGCCCTTTGACGAGGCCGCGCGCCGCCGTATCCGCGCCGTGCGCCGGCAGTTCGAGGCGATGCGCCCCGGGCGGGTCGTCACCACCGGCCACCGCGACGGCGAAGAGCTGGACCTGGACGCCACCGTGCAGTCGCGGGTGGGGCTGATCGTGTCGGGCGAGGGCTCGGACCGGATCTGGAAACAGTCGCGTCCGCAGAACCGCGACCTGGCGGTGTCGATCCTGCTGGACGTCTCGCGGTCGACCGAAAGCGCCGTCACCGGCCGCGCGGTCATCGACATCGAGCGCGAGGCCCTGGCGGCGCTGGCCTGGGGGCTGGATGCCTGCGGCGATCAGGTGGGGATCCAGGCGTTCTGCTCGCTGCGCCGCGACCGGGTGTTCGTCCATACCTGCAAGCGTTTCGACGAGCCGATGGGGACCGCGGTCGAGGCCCGGATCGCGGCGCTGCGCCCGGCCTTCTACACGCGGCTGGGGGCGGGCATCCGCCACGCCAGCGCCACGCTGGCCGCGCAGGCGCGGCGGCGCCGGCTGCTGCTGGTTATCACCGACGGCAAGCCCAATGACCTTGACCACTACGAGGGCCGCCACGGCATTGAGGACAGCGCCATGGCCGTGCGCGAGGCGCGTCGGGCCGGGCATTCGGTCTTTGGCATCACCGTCGACCGCGACGGCAAGTCGTGGTTCCCGCGCATCTTCGGGCAGGGCGGGCACGCGCTGATCCCGCATCCCGACCGCCTGCCAGAGGCGCTGCCGCAGATCTACCGGCAGCTGGTCGGCGCATGACCGAGGCCACGGATATCCGCCGCAACCCGGGCGGCCTGCCGGGCGAGCTGATCATGTGGGTGCTGATCGTCAGCGAGCTGGCGGTGTTCGGCGCGGCGCTGCTGATCTTTCTGGTGCTGCGGCTGGGCGACCCGCAGGGGTTCGCGGATTCGCAGGCGCAGCTGCACCGGCTGTCGGCCGGGATCAACACCATGGTGCTGGTCAGTTCCGGCTTTGCCGCGGCGCTGGCCGCGCGGGCGGCGGAAACCGGCACCGCGGGCGCCCGGCGCGCGGTGCGCCGGCTGCTGGCGGTGGCGATCCTGCTGGGGGGCGTGTTCCTGCTGCTCAAGGGGGTGGAATACGCCGATGCTGCCCGCCGCGGGCTGGGGCTCGAGGCGCATGTCTTCTTTACCTTCTACTGGCTGCTGACCCTGTTCCACGCTGCGCATGTGCTGGCGGGGATGGTGATCCTTTCCATCGTCTCGATCCGCGCCAATGCCGATGCGGTCGAGGCCTCGGCGCAATTCTGGCATATGGTGGACCTGGTATGGGTGATCCTGTTCCCCGTGATCTATCTGCTGTGAAACGTCTGTCGTGGTCCGATCCGCTGGTGCGGGCCTGGGTGGCGCTGATGGCGCTGTCGCTGGCGGCGACGGCGGTGGCGATCCTGCGGCCGCAATCGCCGGCCTGGGCGGGCACGGTGGCGGGGGCGGTGATCCTGGGGTTCGCCTGGCTCAAGGCGCGGATCATCCTGAACCGCTATCTGGGGCTGGCCGACGTTCCGGGCGCGCGCCGCGGCTTTGGCGCCGGGCTGGGGGCATTCGCGCTGGCGGCGCTGGTGCTTTACGCGCTGGGGCAGGCGGGCTGAGGGCGTTCTGGCCCGGGCGCAGGCGGCTTAGCGCAGCCAGGCCTTGGCCGGGTCCTCGGCGGTCAGCTGGCGCAGCCGGTCCATGTCCTCGATATGGGCGCGGGCGGCGTCGATGCGCACCCCGTGTTCGCGCAGCCGGGCAAAGGCGCGCGACAGGGTTTCCGGCTTCATTCCCAGACGGCCGGCAATCAGCGCCTTGTTGTAGGGCAGGGCGACCGAGCATTCGCCCTCGGCGCAGGGGGCAAGGTCCAGCAGGAACTCGGCCACCCGCTGCACGCCCGAGCGCGCCTTGAGCCCCTCGATCTGCTCGACCAGCTGTTGCAGATGCACAAAGGTCGCCGCCAGCATCGAGGTCGCCATCACCGGGTCGCTTTGCAGGTGGTGGCGGATGCGGGCCGCGTCCAGCCGCAGCAGGCGGCTGGGGGTGATCGCCTCGGCCGCGACCGGATAGGACAGGCCGCGCAGCGCCACCGCCTCGCCAAAGCTGCGGCCGCGGGTCACCACGCTGACCACCGCCTCGGCCCCGCTGGCGGCGATCCGGTAAAGCTTGATCCAGCCCTCCAGCACGATGAACAGCGCATCCGCCGGTTCGTCCTGTAAAAACAGCGTCTGGCCGGTCTCGACGGTCTGGATCTGCGAGCCTTCCAGCATCTTTTCCTGCAAGGGCTGCGGCAGATTCGCAAGCACCGCCGATTTCCGGGCGGTATCCAGTTCGACAGGCGTCATGGGGGCTCCGGGATGGCAGCGGCTGAGGGCGGTTCATAACGGCGCCGGCCCCCGGCCGCAACCTGTGCAAAGGAAGGGGGGCGGTCAGGCCGCGCCCACCACCATGCCCCGCTGCACCGCCGGGCGGGCCATGAACCGCCGCACCCAGGCGTCGACCACGGGGAAATCCGCATAGCCGACCAGCTCGCCGGCGTCATAGTTGCGCAGCAGGTTATCGACCCAGGGCGCGGTGGCGATGTCGGCGATGGAATAGTCGCCTGTGATCCAGTCGCGCCCGTCCAGCTGGCGGTCGAGCACGCCCAGCAGGCGCCGCGCCTCGGCCACATAGCGGTCGCGCGGGCGCTTGTCCTCGATCTCGGCGCCGCGGTAGCGGTGGAAGAAGCCCAGCTGTCCGAACATCGGCCCGACGCCGCCCATCTGGAACATCAGCCATTGCAGCGTCTGATAGCGCGCGGCCCCGCCCGCGGGCAGCAGCCGCCCGGTCTTGTCGGCCAGATAGATCAGCATCGCGCCCGTTTCCCACAGCCCCATCGGCTTGCCGTCCGGCCCGTCGGGGTCGATCATCGCCGGGATCTTGTTGTTGGGGTTCAGGGACAGGAACTCGGGCGTCATCTGGTCCTGGGGGTCGTTGATGCTGATGCGGTGCGCATCATAGTCCAGCCCCAGCTCTTCCAGCATGATCGAGGCCTTGATCCCGTTCGGCGTGTTCAGCGTGTAAAGCTGGATCACGCCTGCGCGCCGGGGCCGCCAGCGGCGGGTGATCGGGAAATCGTCCAGCGTGTCGGCCATGGTGGCTTGTCCTTTCATCGCAATTGCGTGGTTTCCAGTCCTCGTGCTAGCCCGAAGGCATCGGCCTGCGGGCGCTCAAAGGGGACAGGTTCATGATCAAGGAGTTTCGCGATTTCATCGCCAAGGGCAATGTCATGGACATGGCCGTCGGCATCATCGTCGGGGCGGCGTTCACCGCCATCGTCACCTCGATGGTGGGCGACATCATCAATCCGATCATCGGCATCATCACCGGCGGCACCGATTTTTCCGGCAACTACCTGGTGCTGAACGGGGTCGAGGTCGCGCCGGGCACCTCGCTGAACGCGGCGCGCGACGCGGGGGCGAATGTGTTCGCCTGGGGCTCGTTCCTGTCGGCGGTGATCAATTTCTTCATCATCGCTTTTGTGGTGTTCCTGCTGGTCAAGATGGTGAACCGGATCAAGGCGGCCGCGATCCAAACCCAGAAGGCCGAGGAATCCGCCGCCGGCCCCTCGCAAGAGGCGCTGCTGGCCGAGATCCGCGACCTGCTGGCGGACCAGCGCAACCGCGCCTGACCGCCGGGGCGGCGCTTGCGGGGCGTCGGTTTTCCGATGCCCCCACCCGCGGTTGCGGCTTGGCGGGCGGCATCGGGCCGGGCTATCGTCGGCGCCGACCCCTACCGCAAGGCCGCATGTGACAGAGCAACTCGACCCGACCGACCGCCGGATCCTTTCAGTGCTGCAACGCGAGGGGCGGATCTCCAACGCCGACCTGGCCGCGCGGGTGAACCTGTCGGCCAGCGCCTGCCACCGCCGCGTGCAGCGGCTGGAAGAGGCGGGATTCATCGCCGGCTACGTGGCGCTGCTGGACCCGCGGCGGCTGGGCCGGACCACCACGGTGTTCGTGGAAATCACCCTGTCGGGCCAGGCCGACGAGCTGCTGGACGTGTTCGAAAAGGCCGTGCGCGCCATTCCCGATGTGCTGGAATGCCACCTGATGGCGGGGACCGCGGATTACCTGCTGAAGATCATGGCCGAGGATACCGACGATTTCGCCCGCATCCACCGCCAGCACCTGTCGCGCCTGCCCGGGGTGGCGCAGATGCATTCCTCCTTTGCGCTGCGCACGGTGATGCAGACCACGGCGCTGCCGGTCTGAGGGCGCCTTGCCGCCCCGCCCACGGCATGAGACGCTGCCTCGTCCATGAAGAAAAAGGGGGGCGCAGATGTCCACGGCGAAAGTCGCGCTGGTCACGGCCGGCGGTTCGGGGCAGGGGGCGGCGGTGGCGCGCAAGCTGGCGCAGGACGGCTGGCACATCGGGGTGCTGTCGTCCTCGGGCAAGGGCGAGGCGCTGGCGGGCGAGCTGGGCGGGGTCGGCGTCACCGGCTCGAACCAGTCCGAGGAGGACCTGCGCCGGCTGGTCGACGCGGCGATGGCGCGCTGGGGGCGCATCGACGCGCTGGTGAACTCGGCCGGGCACGGGCCGCGGGCGCAGATCCTCGAGATTTCCGACGAGGACTGGCATCGCGGGATGGAGGTCTATTTCCTGAATGTGGTCCGGCCGCTGCGGCTGGTGACCCCGATCATGCAGGCGCAGGGCGGCGGCGCGGTCGTCAACATCTCGACCGCCTGGGCGTTCGAGCCCTCGGCGATGTTCCCGACCTCGGCGGTGTTCCGGGCGGGGCTGGCCAGTTTCGCCAAGATCTATGCCGACGCCTATGCGGCGCAGAACATCCGCATCAACAACGTGCTGCCCGGCTGGATCGACAGCCTGCCGGAAACGGACGAGCGTCGCAAATCGGTCCCGATGGGGCGCTATGGTCGCGCCGACGAGATCGCGGCGACGGTCGCGTTCCTGCTGTCCGAGGGCGCGGGCTATATCACCGGCCAGAACATCCGCGTCGACGGCGGGCTGATGCGCTCGGTCTGATCCGCCCGAAGTGCCCCCGAATCGAAAACCCCCGCAGCCATCGGCCACGGGGATTTTCTTGAACCATCCGGTTCGCTGACGCCTTACAGCGCGCCCTCACGCTGGGCCTTTTTCCGGGCCAGTTTCCGGGCGCGGCGCACGGCCTCGGCCTTTTCACGGGCCTTCTTGACCGACGGCTTCTCGAAATGTTGCTTCAGCTTCATTTCGCGAAAGACCCCTTCGCGCTGAAGTTTCTTCTTCAGGGCACGAAGCGCCTGTTCGACGTTGTTGTCGCGAACGCTTACCTGCATGTGGTTGTCACCACCTTCCTAGGCTAGAGTTGAACTTGATTGCAGGACGCGCCCCTTTAGCGCAACGTCCCGCGGATGTCCACCCTGACGGAGGCAAGATGATGCAGGACGAGCGCAACCGGCTGCTGGACGCGGCGCTGACCCATGTGCCCTTCGACGGAATGAACGAACGCGCGCTGCTGGCCGGGGCGCGCGACTGCGGGATCGCGCCGGAGCTGGCGCGGGTGCTGTTTCCGCAGGGCGGCGCCGGGCTGGCCGCCGCCTATCACCGCCGCTCGGATGCGGCGCTGGCGCGGGCGATGGCGCTGTCCCCGCCCTCGGGGCGCATCCGCGACCGCATCGCCGGCGCGATCTGGACGCGGCTGGCGCTGTCGGACCCGGAGCTGGTGCGCGCCGGCACCGCGGTGATGGCGCTGCCGCAGAACGCCGGCCTTGGCGCGCGGCTGATGTGGGAAACCGCCGATACGATCTGGACGGCGCTGGGCGACGGCTCCGAGGACGTGAACTGGTGGACCAAGCGCGCGACGCTGGCCTCGGTCTGGGGAGCGGTGGTGCTCTACTGGCTGGGCGATGCCTCACCGGGGCACGAGGACACCCGCGGCTTCATCGACCGCCGCATCGACGACGTGATGCGGGTCGAAAAGCTCAAGGCCGCCGCCCGCAAGCTGCCGGGGGCAGGCGCATTGGCCGGGCTGGCCACCGGCTGGATCCGCAAGCCGCAGCGCGCCCCCGCGCCCGGCCATCAGAAGGAAGCGTGATGTCCATTCCCCACGACATGCAGGTCATCGAGATCGCCCGCCCCGGCGCCCCCGAGGTGCTGACCCCGGCCCGCCGTCCGGTGCCGGCCCCCGGTGCCGGGCAGATCCTGATCCGCGTGGCCTATGCCGGGGTGAACCGCCCCGACGTGCTGCAACGCCAGGGGGGCTATGCGCCGCCGCCCGGGGCATCGGATCTGCCGGGGCTGGAGTGTTCGGGCCATGTGGCGGCGGTCGGGCCGGGGGTGACCCGCTGGGCGGTGGGCGATGCGGTCTGCGCGCTGCTGCCGGGCGGGGGCTATGCCGAATACGTGCTGACCCCCGCCGACCACGCGCTGCCGGTCCCCGAGGGGCTGAGCCTGGCCGAGGCCGCCTGCCTGCCCGAGACCTGCTTTACCGTCTGGTCCAACGTGGTGATGCGCGGCGGCCTGCAGGCGGGCGAGCGCTTCCTGGTCCACGGCGGCTCGTCCGGGATCGGCACCACCGCGATCCAGATCGCCGCGGCGCTGGGGGCGCGGGTCTGGGCCACCGCCGGCTCGGACGAGAAATGCGCCGCCTGCGAGCGGCTGGGCGCCACCGCGATCAATTACCGCACGCAGGATTTCGTCGAGATCCTGCGTGCCGAGGGCGGGGCCGAGCTGATCCTCGACATGGTGGCCGGCGACTATGTGGCGCGCAACCTCAAGGCGCTGGCGGACGAGGGGCGGCTGGTGTTCATCGCCTTCCTCGGCGGGCCCAAGGTGACGCTGAACCTTGCGCCGGTGATGACGCGGCGGCTGACGATCACCGGCTCGACCCTGCGCCCGCAGTCCGACCTCGCCAAGGCGCGGATCGCGGATGAGCTGCGCACCCATGTCTGGCCGCTGATCGCCGCGGGCAAGCTGCGCCCGGTGATGGACGCCGAGTTCCCACTGACTGACGCCGCCGCCGCCCACGCCCATATGGAAGGGGGCGAGCATATCGGAAAGATCGTGCTGCGGGTGGCGGGCTGAGCGGGTTTCCGTCTGCCGGCTTGTGCCGTCGCGCCCATACAGGCGCCGCATCGCCTGACGGCGCGGCCGGAGCCTCCGGCGGGGATATTTAAGGACAGAAGATGCCTGCCGGGGTGTGGGCGCTCCGAAACCGCACACACCCCGGCCCGGCGCTCGTCCGGCCGGGGTGTGGCGTCTCCTGTCACGGTCATCGGCGTCCCCGCCTGTACCGCCTCACCGTTCTGGCAGGAAAAGCTTACGATTCGGTTAAGGAAAGTCTTCTGTCGGAAAATATCCTCCAGGGGGTGCGGGGGATGGAAAATCCCCCGCTGCGGCAGCGCCTCAGGGCGCCTCGACCAGCATCGGGCTGCGGCAGTCGCGCCGGATGTCAGGGCCGCAGTCTCGGGGTTCCATCTCGCGGGTCAGGCAGATGCGGACCTCTAGCAGGCGGCCGTCCTTGCAGGTGACGGTGATGCCGTCGCGGGTCAGTTCGGGGTTGGCCTCGATGAACGCATCCTCGATCACCGCCGCGTCTAGCCGCACGTCGCGGGGCAGCTGCGCCAGCACCGGCGGGATCGCCACCGTTGCCGCGGCCTCGCTGGTGGCGCGGTAGTAGTCCGGCCCCGACAGCCCCGAACAGCGCCCGTGTTTCTGCCACTGGTACCAGGCCAGCCCGGCCGAGCCCATCAGATCCTCCATCCCCCGGCTGTCGCCGCGGGTGGGGTCGCGCTGCGCGGTGGTGCAGAAATCCGGCCAGCCGCGTTCGTATTGCGGCCACAGCCCGTGGACGACGAAACCGGTCCGCCGCCGGGGGTCGCATTGCGGCGCGTCGCCGCCCTCGGACGCGCACCAGCTTGGCGACCAGCTGAGCGACAGCACGTAATAGTCGAACCTGCCCGCCACGTCCTCCGCCGCGGCCGGCAGGGGCAGCATCAGGGCGGCGCAGATCAGGGCGCGAAGAAGCGGGCGTTTCATGCGCGCCAGCCTATGCGGCCCGCGTGCGGCGAAAAAGGGGGTTCAAACCACGCCGCCGCGGTCGTATATGGACAGGCAATTCCCCCCGAAATCTGCGGAATGGCCTGTCCTCGGGCCGCCCCGGTTTCCCCGGACACAGAGTCATTGCGAAGGAGCAACCCATGAACAAGCCGCTGATGGCCAAGGCCACCGCCGTCTGGCTGGTCGACAACACCACGCTCAGCTTCAAGCAGATCGCGGATTTCTGCGGGATGCACGAGCTCGAGGTGCAGGGCATTGCCGATGGCGACGTGGCGGCCGGGGTCAAGGGCTTCGATCCGGTGGCCTCGAACCAGCTGGACCCGGCCGAGATCGAAAAGGGCCAGAAGGACCCGGCCTATAAGCTGAAGCTCAAGCACAACCCCGCCGCCGAGGGCGAGGAGCTGCGCCGCGGCCCGCGCTATACGCCGCTGTCCAAGCGGCAGGACCGCCCGGCGGCGATCCTGTGGCTGGTGCGGTTCCACCCGGAACTGGCCGATTCGCAGATCGCGCGGCTGGTCGGCACCACCAAGCCCACCATCACCGCCATCCGCGAGCGTACCCACTGGAACATCCAGAACATCCAGCCCATCGACCCGGTGGCGCTGGGGCTGTGCCGGCAGTCGGAACTGGACGCCGCCGTGCAGAAGGCCGCGAAATCCCTGCCCGAGGTGATGTCGGATGACGAGCGCCGCAAGCTGGTGTCCACCCAGTCCAGCCTGTCGATGCCGGACGAGCCGCGGCTGCCATCTTCCATCGCCGGGCTGGAAAACTTCAGCCTGAGCCGCGACGACGACAAGCCCGAACCGAACCTGGACGCCGAAAGCTTCTTCAACCTGCCGGACGGCGACGACGAGGACGAAGACGAGCGTTAAGCGCGATGCCGGTCCGGCGGGCGCCGATGCGCCGCCGGTCCGACAAGGGCGCCCTGTCGCGGATCCTGCATAAAGCGCTGGTTCACCGCGCCGGCCTTTCCTAGCCGCGCCCCAGCGCCGCCAGCTCATAGACCAGATCCAGCGCCTCGCGCGGGGTCAGCCGGTCGGGGTCGATGTCGCGCAGACGCGCCTCGACCGCCGATTCGCGGGCGGGTGCTGCGGGCGGCGGCGGAGGGGCGGCCCGGAACAGCGGCAGGTCGTCAATCAGCGCCGCCGGGCGGGCGGCGCCGTCGCGGGCGCCCGCTTCCAGCGCGTCGAGGATCTCGCGCGCGCGGTCGACCACCGCCGGCGGCAGCCCGGCCAGCCGCGCCACCTGCACCCCATAGCTGCGGTCGGCGGCGCCCTTCCTGACCTCGTGCAGGAACACCACCTCGCCTTCCCATTCGCGCACGGCGACGGTGGCGTTTTCCACGCCCTCCAGCTTGGCGGCGAGCTGCGTCATCTCGTGGTAATGGGTGGCGAACAGCGCCCGGCAGCGGTTGGCACCGTGCAGATGTTCCAGCACCGCCCAGGCGATGGACAGCCCGTCCCAGGTGGCGGTGCCGCGCCCGATCTCGTCCAGGATCACCAGCGCGCCGGCGTCGGCTTGGTTCAGGATGGCCGCGGTTTCCACCATCTCGACCATGAAGGTCGACCGCCCCCGCGCCAGATCGTCGGCGGCACCCACCCGGCTGAACAGCTGCGTGACCAGCCCGACATGGGCGCGCGCGGCGGGAACGAAGCCGCCGGCCTGCGCCAGCACCGCGATCAGCGCATTCTGCCGCAGGAAGGTCGATTTCCCCGCCATGTTCGGCCCGGTCAGCAGCCAGATCGCCGGGGTGTCGCCTTCGGTCAGGGCGCAGTCGTTGGCGACGAAGGGTTCGCCCTTGCGTTTCAGCGCCCGTTCCACGACCGGGTGGCGCCCGCCCTCGACCACGAAGGCGCGGCCGTCGTCCACATGGGGGCGGGTCCAGCCCTCGCCCGTGGCCAAGTCGGCGAAGGCGGCCCCCACGTCGATTTCCGCCAGCGCGCGGGCGGCCTGCCCGATGCGGGCGGACTGGTCCAGCACCGCCGCCAGCAGGCGGGCGAACACCGCGCGTTCCAGCTCCAGCGCGCGGTCGCGGGCGTTGAGGATGCGGGTTTCCAGTTCCGACAGCTCGACGGTGGTGAAGCGGATCTGGCTGGCGGTGGTCTGGCGGTGGATGAAGCGCGCGTTCAGGGGCGGCGCGAGCATCCTTTCCGCGTGGGTGGCGGTGGTCTCGATGAAATAACCCAGCACGTTGTTGTGCTTGATCTTCAGGCTGGCGATGCCGGTTTCCGCGACGTAATCGGCCTGCATCCGTGCGATGACGCCGCGGCCCTCGTCGCGCAGGGCGCGGGTTTCATCCAGTTCGGCGTCGAACCCCGCGGCGACGAAACCGCCGTCGCGGGCCAGCAGCGGCGGTTCTGCCACCAGCGCCCGGTCCAGCAGCCCGGTCAGCGCGTCGTGGCCGACCAGATCGCCCGCGGCCTCGGCCAGCAGCCCCTCGGCCCCCGACAGCATCGCGGCGATGCGCTCGGCCGCGGCCAGCCCGCCCCTGATCGCGGCCAGATCGCGCGGCCCACCGCGGTCCAGCCCCAGCCGCGACAGCGCCCGGTCCATGTCGGGAACCAAAGCCAGCGCCTCGCGCAGGCGGGCGGTCAGCCGGGAATCATCGACCAGCGCCGCCACCGCCTGTTGTCGGCGATGGATCAGCGCCAGATCGCGCGAGGGGGCCGAGATGCGCCGTTCCAAGAGCCGCGCCCCCGCCGCGGTCACCGTGCGGTCGATAGCCGACAGCAGCGAGCCCTCGCGCCCGCCCGACAGCGCCTGCGTCAGTTCCAGATTGCGCCGGGTCGCGGCGTCGATCTGCATGACGCCGGCGCCGCTTTCCCGCACCGGCGGCGACAGCCGCGGCATCCGCCCGCGCTGGGTCAGCGACAGGTAGTCGGCGATCGCGCCCATCGCCGCCAGCTCGGCGCGGGTGAACTGGCCGAAACCGTCCAGCGTGCCGACGCCGTAAAGATCCCCCAGCCGGCGCACGGCAGCGGTGGAATCGAAACTCGCCGCCGAAAGCTCGGTCAGGGCGGCGCCGGCCTCATGCGCGATGTCGTCCAGACGCGACCCGTCCAGCGCCAGCAATTCGCGCGGTGCATGGCGGGCGAGTTCCGGCGCCAGCCGGGGCAGGGGGCAGGGCGCCACCCGCAGCGCGCCGGTGGAAATATCGACCCAGGCCAGCGCCGCCTCGTCCCGCACCTGCGCCCAGGCGGCCAGAAAGTTGTGCCGCCTTGCTTCCAGCAGCGATTCCTCGGTCAGGGTGCCGGGGGTGACCAGCCGCACCACGTCGCGCGCCACCACCGACTTGGACCCGCGCTTGCGGGCCTCGGCCGGGTCCTCCATCTGCTCGGCGATGGCGACGCGGAAGCCCTTGCGGATCAGGGTCAGCAGATAGGATTCCGCGGCATGGACCGGCACCCCGCACATCGGGATCGGCTGGCCCAGATGGGTGCCGCGCTTGGTCAGCGCGATGTCCAGCGCCGCGGCGGCGGCCACCGCGTCCTCAAAGAACATCTCGTAGAAATCGCCCATCCGATAGAACAGCAACGCCCCCGGATTGGCCTCGCGGATCGCGAGATACTGGGCCATCATCGGGGTCGGCTGGTCGGTCATCGGCGGTCCTTTCTGATCGCCCCTCTTCTAGGGTGCGCCATCCGCAAAGAGAACCGCCCGCCATTGCTTCTTTCTGGTGAAAATACCCCGGGGGCGCGGGGGCTGGCCCCCGCATGCCACGCCGCACGTTGCGCTTTGCCGCCGGTCCCGGCAAAGCTGTGGCCGAACCCAGCGACGAGAGGAACCATGACCGCGAAGAACCAGCCGCAAAAGGCGCGAATCACACCGGAAGAAGCGCTGGCCTATCACCTGGAGCCGCGGCCGGGAAAATTCGACGTGGTGCCCTCGACCCCGATGGTGACCCAGCGCGACCTCAGCCTCGCCTATTCCCCCGGCGTCGCGGTACCGGTGCAGGCGATCGCGGCCAACCCGGAAACCGCCTACGACTATACCACCAAGGGCAACCTGATCGCGGTGGTGTCGAACGGCACCTCGATCCTGGGGCTGGGGAACCTGGGCGCGCTGGCCTCCAAGCCGGTGATGGAGGGCAAGGCGGTGCTGTTCAAGCGCTTTGCCGACGTCAACGCCATCGACATCGAGCTGGACACCGAGGACCCGGACGAGATCATCCAGGCGGTGCGGCTGATGGGCCCGACCTTCGGCGGCATCAACCTTGAGGACATCAAGGCGCCCGAATGCTTCATCATCGAGCAGCGCCTGAAAGAGCTGATGGACATCCCGGTGTTCCACGACGACCAGCACGGCACCGCGGTGATCTGCGCCGCCGGGCTGATCAACGCGCTGCATCTGTCCGGCAAGCGCATCGAGGACGTCAGGATCGTGCTGAACGGGGCCGGCGCCGCCGGCATCGCCTGTCTGGAGCTGGTCAAGGCGATGGGCGCGCGCCCGGAAAACTGCATCATGTGCGACACCAAGGGCGTGATCTGGCAGGGCCGGACCGAGGGCATGAACCAGTGGAAATCCGCCCACGCGGTGGTGACGGATGCGCGCACCCTGGCCGAGGCGCTGGTCGGCGCCGACGTGTTCCTGGGCGTTTCCGCCAAGGGGGCGGTGACGCAGGCGATGGTCGAGACCATGGCCCCGAACCCGGTGATCTTCGCCATGGCGAACCCCGACCCCGAGATCACCCCGGAAGAGGCGCATGAGGTCCGCCCCGACGCCATCGTCGCCACGGGGCGCTCGGACTACCCCAACCAGGTCAACAACGTCCTGGGTTTCCCCTATCTGTTCCGCGGCGCCTTGGACATCCACGCCCGCGCCATCAACGACGAGATGAAGATCGCCTGCGCCCGCGCGCTGGCCGAACTCGCGCGCGAGGATGTGCCGGACGAGGTGGCGGTGGCCTACGGCCGCAAGCTGGTGTTCGGCCGCGACTACATCATCCCCACGCCCTTCGACCCGCGGCTGATCCACGTGGTGCCGCCGGCGGTGGCGCGGGCGGGCATGGATACCGGCGTCGCCCGCCGCCCGATCATCGACATGGAGGGCTATGTCCAATCGCTGCGCCAGCGCATGGACCCCACCGCCTCGATCCTGCAGGGGATCCATGCCCGGGCGCGCCGGGCACAGGCGCGGATGATCTTTGCCGAGGGCGACGACCCCCGCGTGCTGCGCGCCGCCGTGGGGTGGCAGCGCAGCGGGCTGGGCCGCGCGCTGGTGGTGGGGCGCGAGGCCGACGTGGCGGAAAAACTCTCGGCCGCCGGGCTTGCGGATGCGCTGCAGGAAATCGAGGTGGTGAACGCGGCCAACTCCCCACACCAGTCCCGCTATCACGAGGCGCTTTACGCGCGGCTGCAGCGCAAGGGTGTCGATCGCGAGGATGCCGGGAAGCTCGCCAACCGCGACCGACATGTGTTCGCGGCGCTGATGCTGGCGCATGGCCATGGCGACGGGCTGGTCACCGGCGTCACCCGCAAATCGGCGCATGTGCTGGAACAGATCGGGCAGGTGTTCGACGTGCGCCCGCAGGACGGCGCGGTCGGCGTCACCGCGATCCTGCACAAGGGCCGGATCGTGCTGATGGGCGACACGCTGGTTCACGAATGGCCCGAGGCCGAGGACCTGGCGCTGATCGCCACCCGCGGCGCGCAGGTCGCCCGCGCGCTGGGGATGGACCCGCGGGTCGCCTTCCTGTCCTTCTCGACCTTCGGCTATCCGGTCAGCGAACGCGCCACCAAGATGGCCGAGGCGCCCCGGGTGCTGGACGCGATGGGCGCCGATTTCGAGTACGAAGGCGAGATGACCGTGGACGTGGCGCTGAACCCCGAACAGGCGGCGCGCTATCCGTTCAGCCGCCTGACCGGCCCGGCGAACGTGCTGGTAGTGCCGGCCCGACACTCGGCCTCGATCAGCGTCAAGCTGATGCAGGAAATGGCCGGCGCCACGGTGATCGGCCCGATCCTGACCGGAGTGCCGAAGCCGATCCAGATCTGCTCGACCAGCTCGACGGTGAACGACATCCTGAACATGGCCGCGATCGCCGCGGGCGGGGTGGGGCTGGCGAGGTAGCGCGACACCGGCGCGGTCGCGTTGGGTCGCGCCGTTGCAATGGGTATTTGGACCAGAAAGAAACACGCCGTTGCGGCGGGATGAGGGCTTCTTTCTGGCTTAAATACCCATGCGGCGGCGACGAGGGCGCTGCGCGGCCGGGGTGGCTCAGCCCGGGTCGCTGTCCGCAAACAGCTCGCCGCGTTCGACCTGGCGTTGCCGGTCGCGGAAGCGGGCGCGGTCGGCGTCGGAATATTCGTCCGTGCACAGGTGGCAGCAGACGCCGGGCTCATATTCCGGGCGGCTGGTGTCGGCCGGGGACAGCGGGCGGCGGCAGGCGTGGCAGAGCAGATGCCCGCCCGGTTCCAGCCCGTGGGTCAGGCTGACCCGCCGGTCGAAGACGAAGCAGGTCCCGTCCCACATACTGTCCTGCGCCGGGATATCCTCGAGGTATTTCAGGATCCCGCCCTGCAGATGCACCACCTCGGGGACTCCTTGCGAGACGAGGAAACTGGTGGATTTCTCGCAGCGGATGCCGCCGGTGCAAAACATTGCCACCCGCTTGCCGGCGAAGCGATGGGCGTTCTCGGCCCACCAGCCGGGGAACTCTCGGAAACTGGCGGTGCCGGGGTCGATGGCGCCGCGGAAGCTGCCGATGGCGATTTCATAGGCGTTGCGGGTGTCGATCACCACCGTGCCGGGGTCGCTTATCACCGCGTTCCAATCCTCGGGCGCGACATGGCGGCCGACGCGGGCGGTCGGGTCGATGCCGGGCCGGCCCATGGTCACGATCTCGGGCTTCACGCGGATCTTCATGCGGCCGAAGGGCAGGGTGGCGGCGGCGCTTTCCTTCCACTCCAGCGCCGCGAACCCCGGCCAGCCGCGGAGATGTGCCAGCACCGCCTCGATCCCCTTGCGCGGGCCGGCGATGGTGCCGTTGACCCCCTCGCGCGCTAGGATCAGCGTGCCGCACACCCCTTCCGCCCGGCACAGCGCCAGCAGCGGCGGGCGGGCGCTGGCGGGGTCGGCAAGCGGGGCAAAGTGGTAAAGCGCGGCGACGGTGAACATCCTGCCCGCGTAATCCGGGCGCGGCGGAAAAGGCAAGCGGTTGGGTGGAGGAGGGGCATAAGGTCGCCCTCCCGTTGACCTCGACCGGCGGGCTTTCTAGGGTTCCCCGTCCGCAGGAGGAGCGTCATGCGCGCATTGATCGTCGTCGACATGCAGGTCGATTTCTGCCCCGGCGGCGCGCTGGCGGTGGCAAGTGGGGACGAGATCATCGCCCCGATCAACGCGCTGATGCCCCGGTTCGACGCGGTGATCCTGACGCAGGACTGGCACCCCGCAGACCACGCCAGCTTTGCCGACAACCACGGCGCCGCGCCGTTTTCCACCACCCAGATGCCCTACGGCCCGCAGGTGCTGTGGCCACGGCATTGCGTGATCGGCTCGGACGGCGCCGCCTTCCACGCCGGGCTGGACCTGTCGCGCGCCGATCTGATCCTGCGCAAGGGGTTCCGGCCGGGGATCGACAGCTATTCGGCGTTCTTCGAAAACGACCGCAGCACCGCCACCGGGCTGGCCGGCTATCTGCGCGACCGCGGGCTGGACGACCTGCATTTCGTCGGGCTGGCGCAGGATTTCTGCGTGGCCTGGTCGGCGATGGACGCGGTGCGGCTGGGGTTTGGGGCCACGGTCATCGAGACCGCCACCCGCGCCATCGACCTGGACGGCTCACTGGAGGCCGCGCGCGATGCGATGCGCGCTGCCGGGGTGACGCTGGCATGATGATCCCCCATATCGACATTGCGACGCGGGTCTACAACCACAAGTGGAAAATCGACCCGATCGTGCGCTCGCTGATCGACACCGATTTCTACAAACTGCTGATGTGCCAGTCGGTGTTCCGCAACCGGCCCGACGTGGACGTCACCTTCAGCCTGATCAACCGCAGCAAATCCATCCGCCTGGCCGAATTGATCGACGAGGGCGAGCTGCGCGAGCAGCTGGACCATGTGCGCGGCCTGTCGCTGGCGCGGGGCGAATCCACCTGGATGCGCGGCAACACCTTCTACGGCAAGCGCCAGATGTTCCGCCCCGATTTCATGGAGTTCCTCGAGAATCTGCGCCTGCCGGAATACCAGCTGGAACGCCGTGACGGCCAGTACGAGCTGACCTTTCACGGCCGCTGGCCCGAGGTGATGCTGTGGGAAATCCCGGCGCTCGCCATCATCATGGAGCTGCGCTCGCGCGCCGTGCTCAAGGATCTGGGCCGGTTCGAGCTGCAGGTGCTTTACGCCCGCGCCATGGCCCGGCTGTGGGAAAAGATCGAACATCTGCGCAAGCTGGGCCCCGACCTGCGCATCGCCGATTTCGGGACAAGGCGGCGGCATTCCTTCCTGTGGCAGGACTGGTGCGTGCAGGCGATGATCGAGGGCCTGGGCGATTGTTTCACCGGCACCTCGAACTGCCTGATCGCCATGCGCCGCGACATCGAGGCGATCGGCACCAACGCCCATGAGCTGCCGATGGTCTATGCGGCGCTGGCCGACAGCGACGAGGAACTGCGCCAGGCCCCGTATCGCGTGCTGGCCGACTGGCAAGAGGAACACGACGGCAATCTGCGCATCATTCTGCCCGACACCTATGGCACGCCGGGGTTCCTGGACAACGCGCCCGACTGGCTGGCGCGCTGGACCGGCATCCGCGTCGATTCCGGCGATCCGGTCGAGATGGCGGAATATGCGATCCGCTGGTGGCAAAGCCGCGGCGAGGATCCGCAGGGCAAGCTGGTGATCTTTTCCGACGGGCTGGATGAACAGACCATCGCCATGCTGTTTTCGCGGTTCCACGGGCGGGTCAAGGTCAGCTTCGGCTGGGGGACGCTGCTGACCAACGACTTCCGCGGCTTCGTGCCCGGCGACGGGCTGGCCCCGTTCAGCCTGGTGTGCAAGGCGGTGGCCGCGAACGGCCGCCCGACGGTGAAACTGTCCGACAACCCGGAAAAGGCCACCGGCCCGGCCGAGCTGGTGGCGCATTACCGCCGCGTGTTCGATGCGGCCGAGGGGCAGCGGTTCGACGTGATCGTCTAGGGCGCCCAGCCCGCTCAGCCCAGCCCGCTCAGCCTGGATCGTGCCAGGCGTTGACCAGCGGATAGCGCCGGTCCATCCCGAAGGCGCGCGGCGACAGCCGCGGCCCCGGCGCGGCTTGGTAGCGCTTCCATTCGCTGAACTGCACCAGCCGCACCATCCGCTGCACCGTGTCCGCGTCGAACCCCTGCGCGATCAGCGAGGCGGTGGATTCGTCGCGCTCGATCAGCCCTTCGAGGATCGCGTCCAGCAGGTCATAGGGCGGCAGGCTGTCCTGATCGGTCTGCCCCGGGCGCAGCTCGGCCGAGGGCGGCTTGGCGATGATCGCGGGGGGGATCACCTCGCCCGCAGGCCCGCGCATCCAGTCGCGATGGTTTTCGTTGCGCCAGCGGCAGGTCTGGAACACCCGGGTCTTGTAGAGGTCGCGCAGCGGGTTATAGCTGCCGGCCATGTCGCCGTAGATAGTCGCATATCCCACCGCGACCTCGGATTTGTTGCCGGTGCACAGCAGCATATCGCCGAACTTGTTTGACAGCGCCATCAGCAGCACCCCGCGCAGGCGGGACTGGATGTTTTCCTCGGTCAGGTCGGGGGTGGTGCCGGCAAAGCTTTCGGCCAGCGTCTCGGTCACCGCCTGCTGGCCAAGGGTGATCGGCAGCGTGTCCATGCGGATGCCCAGCCGCTGCGCCTGTTCCGCGGCGTCGTCCAGCGAATGCTGCGTGGAATGGACCGAGGGCAGCCGCACCGCCCGCACGTTTTCCGGCCCCAGCGTGTCGGCGGCGATGGTGGCGACCAGCGTCGAATCGACCCCGCCCGACAGCCCCAGCAACGCACGGCGGAACCCGGATTTGCGCATGTAGTCGCCCAGGGCCACGCACATGGCGCGGTAATCCTGTTCCCATTCGTCGGGCTGCGGGGCCATCACCCCGGGCTCGGCCTGCCAGCCGCCCTCGCCGCGGATGAAGTCGACATGGGCCACCGCATCCTCGAACGGCGGCAGTTGCAGCTGCTTGTGCCCGCCCGGGTTCAGCACGAACGAGGCGCCATCGTGGACCCATTCGTCCTGCCCGCCGGTCAGGTTCAGATGCACCAGCGGCAGCCCGGTTTCCACCACCCGCGCCACCATATGGGTGATGCGGTGGTCGTGGCGGGCGCGGTGATAGGGGTCGGCGGCGGGGCAAAGCAGGATCTCGGCCCCGGTCTCGGCCAGTGTCTCGGCGACTTCGGGGGACAGTGCATCCGCGCCAAGGGCGCAGCCCAGCCGCAGCCCGTCCACCGCAAAGGGGCCGCTGATCGGGGCTGGGTCGAAGCTGGCGTCGCCGCCGTGACGCAGCACCTGCGCGGTGACGCGCCCGGATTGCAGCACCAGCCAGGCGTCATGCACCCGCCCGCCCACGCGCCAGGGCGCACCGATGCCGATCGCCGGCCCCTCCGCGCAATCGGCGGCGAGCTTTTCCACCGTGCGGCGGCAGTCGTCCAGAAACGCCGGTTTGCGCGCCAGGTCGCCCAAGGGGCTGCCGGACAGGAACAGCCCCGGCAGCGCCAGCATCTGGGCGCCGGCGGCTTGGGCTTGCTGCCAGGCCCCGTATGCCAGCGCCGCGTTGCCGGGCAGGTCGCCGAGCGTGGGGTTCAGCTGGGCGATGGTCAGGCGGAAACGGTCGGTCATGGCAGGGCTCCGTGCAGGGCTGTGGAAAGATAGGGCCTGCGGGGGGCGAGGGAAAGGGTGATGGCGCCGCCGGAGCGGGGGTTTTCCACCCCCGCACCCCCGGAGGATATTTGCGGCACGGTGAAAGCCCAAAGCGCGCGCGGGGGCGGCAGAGGTCGCCTTGGGCTTTGCGCCGGGCGGCGGCTGCGCTAAACCAAGCGCAGCGGCGGGCGCGGCCCGCATCCACCCACAGGCTTGAGAGGCTCTGGCGATGAAACCCGCAGTCCTTGCCGCGGCGCTGGCCGGTCTGGCGCTTTCCCAGGTGCCCGCGCCTGCCGTGGCGCAGGCCGCGGCGGTCGTCACCAAGCAATATGACGACGGCGGCGTCTATGAGGGCACGTTCCGCAACGGCCGCCAGCACGGGCGCGGCAGCTACAGCCTGCCCTCGGGCTATCGCTACGAAGGCGACTGGGTGGACGGCGAGATCCGCGGCCATGGGCGGGCGGTCTATCCCAACGGCTCGGTCTACGAGGGGCAGTTCGACGGCGGCAAGCCGCATGGCAAGGGCAAGATCACCTATGCCGACGGCGGCAGCTACGAAGGCGACTGGGTCGAGGGCGAGATCACCGGCCAAGGCCGCGCCACCTATGCCAACGGCTCGGTCTACGAGGGCGGGTTCGAAAAGGCGCTGCACCACGGCAAGGGGGTGCTGACCCAGCCCAACGGCTATCGCTATGACGGCGACTGGGTGCGCGGCGCGCGCGAGGGCCACGGCAAGATCACCTATCCCGACGGCTCGGTCTACGAAGGCGGGATGCTGGCCGAGATGCGCGCGGGGCAGGGCAAGCTGACCATGCCCGACGGGCTGGTCTACGAAGGCGTCTGGGCCAGCGGCCAGATGTCGGGGCCGGGGCGGCTGGTGCAGCCTTCGGGCGACATCTACGAAGGCACCATGGTCGCCAACCGGCGCGAAGGGCAGGGCCGCGCCACCTATGTGAACGGCGACGTCTACGAGGGCGGCTTCCGCGCCGACAAGCGCCACGGCAAGGGCGTGTTCACCGGCAAGGACGGCTATCGCTACGAGGGCGGCTGGGTCGACGACCGGATGGAGGGCGAGGGTCGCATCCAGTATCCCGACGGCTCGGTCTACGAAGGTACGCTCAAGGCCGATCAGCCCGACGGCCGCGGCCGTATCACCTATCCCGACGGCTCCGGCTACGAAGGCGACTGGGTGGCGGGGGTGATCGAGGGGCAGGGACGCGCCACCTATGCCAACGGCATGTCCTATGAGGGCGGCTTCAAGAACGCGCGCAACCACGGGCTGGGCACGATGTCCCACCCGGACGGCTATGTCTATACCGGCGCCTGGGTCAACGGCCAGCGCCACGGCGAAGGCGCGGCCACCTATACCGACGGCACCACCTATCGCGGCGGTTTCGCGGGCGGGCTGCGCGAGGGGCAGGGCGTGCTGATGACCCCGGACGGCTTCCGCTACGAAGGCGGCTGGAAGGCCGGCGAGATCGACGGCAAGGGCGTGGCCAGCTACGCCAACGGCGACGTCTATGAGGGCAGCTTCGTCGCCGGCAAGCGGCAAGGGGCCGGGGTGATGCGCTATGCCAGCGGCCGCGTGACCGAGGGCGAATGGCGCGACGACCAGCTCAAGGAAGATGCGAGCGCCCCGGCCGCTGCAGCCGAGGGCAGCGCCCTGCCTGCCGAACCGGAGGTGCCGGGCGGTTCCGCCGAGCTGCCGGCGGGCGGCGCGGGGGTAGCGCCAGACGATGAAGCGCAACCCGTTCCCCCTGCAGAGGAGACCCCTGCGGAGGATACGGCCGGGGAGGACCTGCCCGCCGAGGGCTAGGTGGCTGTGGCGCCCGCGGCAGGCGGCCTGCCCCGCCTCATCCCTCGGGGTGGAAATGGTCGTGGATGGTGCGGGCGAGCGCGCCTGAGATGCCCTCGACCGCCTGCAGATCGGCCAGACCCGCGTTCGACACCGCCTTGGCGCTGCCGAAATGCGCCAGCAGCGCGCGTTTGCGGGCGGCGCCAACGCCGGGGATTTCGTCCAGCGGGTTCGCCATCGCCTGTTTCGTGCGCCGGGCGCGGTGGGTGCCGATGGCCCAGCGGTGCGCCTCGTCCCGCAGGCGCTGGGTGAAATACAGCACCGGGTCGTTCATCGCCAGCGCCTTGGGACGCATCCCGGGGCGGTGGAATACCTCTTTGCCGTGGTCGCGATCCTCGCCCTTGGCGACGCCGATCAGGGGGATGTCCTCGACCCCCAGCTCGGCCAGGATCCCCGCCACCGCCGACACCTGCCCGGCGCCGCCGTCGATCAGCAGCAGGTCGGGCCAGGCTTCGGACGCGCGGTCGGGGTCTTCCTTGAGCAGCCGGGAAAACCGCCGGGTCAGCACCTCGCGCATCATGCCGAAATCGTCGCCGGGGGTGATCTCGGTGCCCTTGATGTTGAACTTGCGATACTGGCTTTTCATCCAGCTCTCGGGGCCGGCGACGATCATGCCGCCGACCGGGGCCGCACCCTGGATATGGCTGTTGTCGTAGACCTCGATCCGGCGCGGCACCACCGGCAGTTCAAACGCCTCGGCCAGACCCTCCAGCAGCCGCCGCTGGGTGGCGCTTTCGGCCAGCCGGCGGGCCAGGCTTTCGCGGGCGTTGCGCAGCGCGTTGGCCACCAGCTCGGCCTTTTCCCCGCGCTGCGGCACCCCCAGCACCACCCGCCGCCCGGCGCGGTCCGACAGCAGCCGCGCCATCAGATCCGCATCCTCGACCGCATCGCTCAGCAGGATCAGCCGCGGCGGCAGCTTGTCGGCGTAGAACTGCGCCAGAAACGCCTGCATGATCTCGGCCGGGGATTCGGAACCGCCGGTGCGGGGGTAGAAGTCGCGGTTCCCCCAGCTCTGGTTGCCGCGGATGAAGAACACCTGCACGCAGGCCTGCCCGGCGTCCAGATGCAGGGCCACTACATCGGCCTCGGGGACGCCCTTGGGGTTGATCGCCTGCACCGACTGCACCGCGGTCAGCGCCTTGATCCGGTCGCGCAGCGCCGCGGCGCGTTCGTATTCCATCGCCGCCGAGGCCTCGGCCATCTCGGCCGCCAGCCGGGTCTGGATCGAGGTCGAGCGCCCCTGCAGGAACCGCTCGGCATCCGCGACCAGCCCGGCATAATCGGTTTCCGAGATGCGTCCGACACAGGGCGCGCTGCAGCGCTTGATCTGGTAAAGCAGGCAGGGCCGGGTGCGCGAGGCAAAGGTCGCATCGGTACAGGATCGCAGCAGGAACACCCGTTGCAGCTGGTTCAGCGTGCGGTTGACCGCGCCCGCGCTGGCGAAGGGGCCGTAGTAATCGCCCTTTTCCGATTTCGCGCCGCGGTGCTTCTTGATCTGCGGGAACGGATGGTTGCGGGTGACCAGAATGTTCGGGAACGACTTGTCGTCGCGCAGCAGCACGTTGTAGCGCGGCTTGAGCTGCTTGATGAGATTCTGTTCCAGCAGCAGCGCCTCGGTCTCGGTCCTTGTGCTGAGGAACATCATGCTGGCGGTTTCGCGGATCATCCGCGCGATCCGCACCGAATGCCCCGAGGGGCGGGCGTAGTTCGACACCCTCGCCCGCAGGTTGCGCGCCTTGCCCACGTAAAGCACCGCGCCCCCCGCATCCAGCATCCGGTAAACCCCAGGGCTGGAATCGAGCCGGCGGCAGTAATCCGCGATCAGCCGGTGGCCGGTCAGGGGCGGAACGGGGTGTTCGGCAGGGGGTGCGGTATCGTCCATGGTGTTAACGAAGTGATTCCGTTTTCAGCCCGCAAGACGGGGTGGGATGCAAGCAGATATGCATCCACGGAATCTGTGGATAACTCTGTGGAACGGCTGCGGAACCATCGTCCCCGGATCAGGGATTCCTAGGCTTTCCCGGGTTTGCTCAAAAAACAGGCAGTGTTGCAAGGGGCTGTTTTTCATCGTTTTTCTTTGTATGCGCCACAAGCGGATGATTCCCTTGAAGGATTCGTGACAATCGGCGGGCTGCCGCAGCGATGGTGGACAAAGTGCCGCGGGGTGCTGCCGCGGGCGGGCTAGTCGCCGATGATGTCGGGGGTCTGCCAGGCCAGGTGCTGGCCGCCGTCGACGCAGATCAGCTGCCCCGTCACCGCCCGCGCATCCAGAAGATACAGCAGCGCGCGCGCAATGTCATCCGCATCGCCGCCCCGTTGCAGGATGGTGGCGGCGCGCTGGCGGGCGAAATGCCCGGCGCTTTGGCGGGCGCCCTGCAGGGTGGGGCCGGGGCCGATGGCGTTGACGCGGATCCGCGGCGCCAGTGCCTGCGCCGAGGTGCGGGTCAGCGCCCACAGCCCGGCCTTGGCCAGCGAATAGGTGATGAACTCGGGCGTCGGCTTCAGCACCCGCTGGTCGACCAGATTGACGATCAGCCCATGGGCCTGCGGCTCGGGCCCCGTCTGTGGCGCGGGCGGCAGCTGCCGGGCGAATGCTTGGGTCAGGATGAACGGGGCCCGCAGGTTCGAGCCGAGATGCCGGTCCCAGCTGTCGCGGGTGGCGGTGGCGATGTTGTCGTATTCAAAGATCGAGGCGTTGTTGACCAGCACCGTCAGCGACCCCATCGCCGCGGCGACGGCCGGGATCAGCCCTTGCGTTTCGGCCTCGTCCAGCAGGTCGGCGCGAAAGATGCCGGCGTTGACGCCGAGGGCGCGGGCCTCGGCTGCGGTCGCCTCGGCCTCGGCCTGCGAGCCCAGGTAATGGATCGCCACGTCATGCCCGCGCCCGGCCAGCGCCAGCGCCATTGCCCGCCCCAGCCGCCGCGCGCCGCCGGTGACCAGCGCCACCCCACTAGCGGCCAAGGGGCAGCCCCAGGATACGGGCGATCACCCGGCGGAAACCGGGGCCGAAGGCCAGCGCCAAGGCCAGCATGATCAGCAGGAACAGGACGACGATCTTGAGCATCTCAACCCCCCGGGGTCAGGCGCGCGAAGGCCGCCCGCTCGGCCGCCGCGTCAAGCAGATCCTCGGCCGAGATGCCGAAGCGGCGCAGGAACGGGGTGCGCAGGCCATAGGTCAGGAACTGCACATCCTGGCCGAACAGGTCGCGCATGACCGGCTCCAGATGGCCGATGCCGTCGGCCAGCCCCAGGTCGACCGCCTGCTGGCCGACCCAGACCTCGCCCGTGAACAGGTCGCGGTCGGCGGGCAGCAGGTCGCCGCGGCGCGACTGCACCTGATCCTTGAAGGCGGCGTGGATCGGCTCCAGCAGCCGGTGCAGCCGGGCGACATCCTCGGGCTGTTCGGGGCGGAACGGGTCCAGCCAGGCCTTGGCGGTGCCGGCGGTGTGGATGCGCCGCTCGATCCCGTGGCGGGCGATGAAATCCGCAAAGCCGAAGCTCGAGGAGATCACCCCGACCGAGCCGATGACCGAGGAATGATCGACCCAGATCTTGTCCGCCGCGGTCGCCAGCCAGTAGCCGCCCGAGGCCGCCACATCCTCGACGAAGACATGCACCGGAACCTTGTGGCGCTCGGCCAGCCGGCGGATGCGGGCGGCGATCAGCGAGGTCTGCACCGGCGACCCGCCGGGCGAGTTCAGCGCGATGGCCACCGCCGCCGGCCTGCGGCGCCTGAAGGCGCGGTTGAGCAGCGGCGCCAGCCCGGCATCGGACAGCCCGATCGCGCCCGCACGGGCCGCGGCCCCGATGGCGCCCTGCAGGCGGATGACAGAAACGACGGGCCGCCGCGGCGACAGGAACGGGATGCGCATGGCAAGCCAGATAAGCCCCACCAGCGCTGCCCGCAAGCGTCGTGATGTGGGGGAGGGGCGTGGGCGGGGGCGCTGAGAGAGGCTGGGCGGGCGGTAATGTGCCAGCGGTGTCGGAACATTGCCAAGAGGGAAGCTAGGTGCCGCGACGTGCGAGGGTGGATGCGGCCCGTCGAGGGCGCGCTTTGGCGGCCATCGAGGCGTGGGCCGGGCTGGAGTGTTGCCTGTCGCCGGTGGCCTATCGTTTTCAGGTGTGAACCGTTCTTCTTAAGCGCCCATCGGCGCCGTGTCAGTGCGAAATGGGGGTCGATGGTGGCTGATGCGGCTATCGGTGCAGTTATGCGGAGCGTTGCCGAGAGGACGCTTGGCGCTGTGACTTGGGAGGAGTGGGATGCATCGCCGCAGCGAGGCGTGCTTTGGCGAACATCGACGCGCAGGCCGGCTGCAGCGTTGTCCGCCACTGGCGGCGTATCGTCTTCTCAGGCGTCCATCGCCGTCGAGCTTGTGCGGATAGCGGCCGATAATGGCTGGCTATCGGTGTAGCCAGATGGAGCATTACCAAGAGGGCGGCTTGGTTGTGCGACGCGCAGAAGAGGGGATGCGGAGTCGGAGCGGAGGGGGCTTTGGCGACCATCGGGGTGCGGACCAGGTTGCGGCTTCGTCTGTCTCTGCCGGCGTGCCGTCTTCTTGAGCGTCCATCGCCGCTGCGCCGGCCCGAAACGGAGCTGATGGCGGCGATGTGGGGTTGCCGGTGCAGCCGTGGTGAGCCTGGAGGCAGCCGTGCTGTCCGGTCTGTGGTCCGGAGGTTCCCGCTCCCGCCTGTCGTCTGGAGGTATCCCCGGCTGGGCCCGTCAGCTCCGAAATGCAGAACGCGCCCCGGTGGGGCGCGTTCGGTGGTTTCTTGGGGCAGGGGTCAGCGGTCGCTGCCGGCGACTTCGTCGCGGTGCTTGATCGGCCACCACAGGCGCTTGTTGGTCAGGTACAGCAGCACCGTCAGCACGATCAGGAACAGGACCGCGACCAGGCCGGACTGCTTGCGCTCCATCATCTTGGGCTCGGCGGTCCACATCAGGAACGCCGAGATGTCCTGCGCCATGCTGTTCAGGTCGGTGGGCGAGCCGTCCTCGTAGGTGACCTGATCGTCCGACAGCGGCGGCGCCATCGAGATCCAGCCGCCGGGGAAGGCGGTGTTCTCGTACAGCACCGTGCCGGCCTGCTCCATCTCTTCGCCGGTGTAGCCGGTCAGGATCGAGTAGATGTACTCGGGCCCGCCGATGCCGTGGAACAGCTGGTTGATCCCGGTCCCGTAGGGGCCGTGGAAGCCGGCGCGGGCCTTGGCCATCAGCGACAGGTCCGGCCCCATGCCCTCGCCCTCGATGGTCGGGAACATGTCGGTCGGCTCGCGCGGGCGCTCGTCGTCCAGCTCGGGATCGAAGATCGACAGCTCGCCGGCATAGGCGCGCATCTGATCTTCGGGCAGCTGGGGGCCGTTGGGGTCCGAGAGGGTGCGCAGCGGCACCTGCTTCATCCCGTGGCAGCCGGCGCAGACCTCGGTGTAGACCTGCAGGCCGCGCTGCAGCTGCAGCTGGTCGTAGGTGCCGAACGGACCTTCGAAGCTGAAGGAGACGTCGTGGATGACCTGGTCGTGGGTGGCGGCCTCGGTCGCTTCCGCGGCTTCGTCGATCTGCGGGGCGTCCTCCTCGGTGGAGTCTTCCGCGACGGCGACATCCTCGGTCAGATCTTCCGCAGCGGCTTCGTCCTCGACAGCCTCGGCCGGGGCCTCGTCCTCGGTCGCCTCGTCCTGGGCGGCTTCCTCGTCGGCGGCAGCTTCCTCGGCGGGGGCTTCCTCGACCGCTTCGTCCTCGGCGGCGGGTTCGGCTTCGGCGGCTTCCTCGGCAGGGGCCTCGTCAGCCGGCGCCTCGTCGGCCGCGGCTTCTTCCGCCGGAGCTTCTTCCGCCGGTGCCTCGGCCGCGGGTTCCTCTGCCGGGGCTTCGGCCGCAGCCTCTTCCGCGGCCGGTTCCTCGGTCGTGGCCGGTGTAGCCGTGTCGGCCGCCTGGGCGGTGACCTCGGCCGCAGTCTGCGGCTCGGGTTCGGCAGTCACCGGCGCCGGTTCCGCGGCGACCGGCGCAGCGGTGGCGGCCGGAGCCGCCGGGGCAGGGGCAGCCGGGGCCGCGCCGGTGGTCTCGACCGTGCTCGAGCCGTCGGGCAGCCGGGTGACGGTGGTGCCGGGGCCGGTCGGGACCGGCGCCTGGGTGCCGGGCTCGTTCAGCGGCACCGTGACGGTGGTCGTGCTCTGCGCGTTCGCCGCCATCCCGAGGGACAGGGCCGCGACCGCCGTGAGTGTGACGTTTCTCAGGGACATTCGCGCCTCTCCTTACTCGGCGGGGTGGGTAGCGCGACCGTAGTGCGCGTCAAAGTCTTCCTCGATCGTGTTCGGAATCGGCAGCGGCCGCTCGATCACGCCAAGGAGGGGCAGGATCACCAGGAAATAGGCGAACCAGTAGGCGGCGCCGGCAAGGGCGATATAGGGGTAGATCCCTTCTGCCGGCATCGCCCCCGCCCAGGTCAGGACCACGAAGTCGACGGCCAGCAGCCAGAACCACCACTTGAACTGCGGGCGGTAGCGGCCCGAGCGCACGCGCGAGGTGTCAAGCCACGGCACCAGCGCCATCACGATGATCGCGCCGAACATCGCGATCACGCCGAAGAACTTGGCGTCCACGATGCCGAAGGTGATCCAGTTCACCGCCATCACCAGCCAGACGTCGGCGGTGAAGGCGCGCAGGATCGCGTAGAACGGCAGGAAGTACCATTCGGGCACGATATGCGCGGGCGTGACCAGCGGGTTTGCCTCGACGTAGTTGTCGGGGTGGCCGAGGTAGTTCGGCATGAAGCCGACCACGGCGAAGAAGATCACCAGCACGATGGCCAGCCCGACCAGGTCCTTGACGACGAAATACGGCCAGAAGGGCAGGGTGTCGCGCTTGGCTTCCTCTTTCGAGGTGCGGCGCACCTCGATCCCGGTGGGGTTGTTGTTGCCGGTGGTGTGGAAGGCCCAGAAGTGCACCACGACCAGGGCGGCGATCACGAAGGGCACCAGATAATGCAGCGAGAAGAAGCGGTTGAGCGTGGCGTTGTCCACGGCCGGGCCGCCCAGCAGCCAGGTCTGGATCGCCGGGCCGACGCCTGGAATCGCCCCGAACAGGCCGGTGATCACCGTCGCGCCCCAGAAGGACATCTGCCCCCAGGGCAGCACATAGCCCATGAAGGCGGTCGCCATCATCGCGATGTAGATCAGCATCCCGACGATCCAGGTGATCTCGCGCGGGGCCTTGTAACTGCCGTAGTACAGCCCGCGGAAGATGTGGATATAGACCGCCAGGAAGAACAGCGAGGCGCCGTTGGCGTGCAGGTAGCGCAGGAAATATCCGCCGTTGACGTTGCGCATGATATGCTCGACCGAGCCGAAGGCCAGGTCGACATGGGGGGTGTAGTGCATCGCCAGCACGATGCCGGTGGCCAGCTGCAGCACCAGGCAGAAGGTCAGCACGATGCCCCAGATCCACCACCAGTTCAGGTTCCGGGGGGTGGGCAGGGTGACGAAATCGACCAGCAGCCGCACGATCGGCAGGCGGCGGTCGATCCAGCGTTCGGCTGAGGTCTTGGGTTCGTAGTGATCGGTCGGAATACCGGCGGACATCGTCGCGCTCCTCAGCCCAGCTTGATGGTGGTGTCGTCCAGGAAGGCGGCGACGGGGATATGCATGTTCTGCGGGGCCGGGCCGCGGCGGATCCGCCCCGAGGCGTCGTAGTGCGAGCCGTGGCAGGGGCAGAACCAGCCCTGGTAGTCACCGGCGCCGTCGCCGATCGGCACGCAGCCCAGATGGGTGCAGACGCCGATCTGGACCAGCCAGCGGCCCTCGTCGTCCAGCGTGCGGTTGATGTCGTCGGCGTTCGAGCCCGGCTTGTTGGGGTTCTGCGACTGATGGTCGATCAGCGCGGCGCCGTCGTCGGCGCGGGCGCGGTCGATTTCCTCTTGGGTGCGGTGGCGGATGAACACCGGCTTGCCCAGCCACTTGACGGTCAGCTGGGTGCCCTCTTCGACGCCGCTGATATCCACCTGGATCGAGGAAAGGGCCTGCACGTCGGCCGAGGGGTTCATCTGGTTGATCAGGGTCCAGGCGGCTGCCCCGGCCGCAACGGCGCCGGCACCGGCGGTTGCGTAATAGAGGAAGTCCCTCCGGGTGGCGCCGTGGTCTCCTGCGTGGTCTTCAGCGTGGGACACGGTCATTCTCCAATTCGGGGCCAGCGCGGGTGAGCCGGGCCGATACGACAGGTCGGGCCGCCGCTCTGGACAGCCCTCGCAGGCGCGTTTCTAGCGGTCAACATTCCGTCAGTCCAGCACCGAGCCGCGCCGCCAGTGCCGCATTTGGCCGCAGTGTGGGATTTTCGACGCGCCGCCGGCAGCCACCTGAAAACCCGCGATTCCCAGCCGCAGGCGCCTGTTGCGGCGGGTGCGGGCGGTGGCCGCGGACGGCCCGCGGGCACGGCGGGGGCAGGCCAGGACCGGGGCAGGGCGCATCCCTCAGGCCACCACCGCGGTGCCCGAGGGGCGGCGCCCGTCCTCGGCCGGGGGGATGTGGAAGCACAGCACGTTGCGCCGCTGCTCGCGGAAATAAAACAGCGACTGCGTCAGGTCGCGGATCATGAACCAGCCGAATCCGCCCTCGCGCAGGGCCGCGATCTCGGGCGGGGGCAGCCGGGCCGGCACCAGGCAGGACGGCGGCAGCGGGGTGCCGTCGTCGGCGACCGCGCAGGCCAAGCCGCCGGCGTGGCTGGTCACGGTCAGGTGGATGGTGACCGGGGGCAGCCGCCCCCGCGGCGCGGCGCCCGGGGGATGGCGCCCGTGCTGGACGATGTTGTTCAGCACCTCGGCCATCGCAAGCTCCATCCGGTCCAGGGCATCGGCGGGCACGGCGCCGGCAAAGCGCACCCGCAGGTCGATCAGCGCCTGCTGCACGGTCAGCGGCTCGGCCGCCAGGATGCGGTGGAACATCGGCGCCCCGCACGGCCGGCGGTCGCCGTAGTCGGGGAACGGCATGTCGTCGATCATCTGTCGGCCTCGTCGTCCGGGGCGGGAGGGGGAAGAAGCGCATCCGGGTCGCGGTGGATGGTGAACACCGTGTCCATCCGGGTCAGGCGGAACACCCGGTCCACGTTCGGGGTCAGCCCGGTCAGTTCCAGCCGGTGCCCGTCGGGCAGGATGCGGCGGATCGCCAGCACCGCCCCCAGCCCCGAGCTGTCCATGAACTGCACCGGCGTCAGGTCCAGCAGGATCCGCGGCCCGTGCCGCGCCGCCACATCGCGCAGCCGGTCCTTGAAGCGGATGGCGATCGCGGCGTCCAGCCGCGGTTCCTCGACCCGCACCCTGACCCCGTCGTCGATGAGATCTGTATGGAATTGCATCCCTGACCCTTGCGGCGAATCCGTCCTTTGCCCCATGGTTAGCCGAAACTCGTTACCAAATCGCAAACAGCCGAGAGTGCCATGCCCGAGGTCTATATCCATGCCGCCGTCCGCACCCCTATGGGGGGAATGCAGGGCGCCCTTGCCCCCCTGACCGCACCCGAGCTGGGCGCCGCCGCCATCGCCGAGGCGATCGCCCGTGCCGGGGTGGGCGGCGAGCAGGTCGACGAGGTGCTGATGGGCTGCGTCCTGCCCGCGGGCCAGGGCCAGGCGCCCGCGCGCCAGGCGGCGCTGGGGGCGGGGCTGCCGCAGTCGGTGCCCGCGGTCACGCTGAACAAGATGTGCGGCTCGGGGATGCAGGCGCTGATGTCGGCCGCCGATTCCATCCGCGCCGGCTCGGCCCGCACCATCGTTGCGGGGGGAATGGAGAGCATGACCAACGCCCCCTATCTGCTGCCCAAGATGCGCGGCGGCGCCCGGCTGGGCCACGGGCAGGTGATGGATTCGATGTTCCTCGACGGGCTGGAAGATGCCTATGACAAGGGCCGGCTGATGGGCACCTTCGCCGAGGATTGCGCCGCCGAGTTCCAGTTCACCCGGCAGGCGCAGGACGAATACGCGCTGCGCTCGCTGACCCGGGCCAAGGCCGCGATCGACGAGGGCCGCTTTGCCGGTGAGGTGGTGGGCGTCAAGATCGCGACCCGCGGCGGCGAGACGCTGGTGGACACCGACGAACAGCCCGGCAACGCCCGCCCCGACAAGATCCCGACCCTGAAGCCGGCGTTCCGCAAGGACGGCACGGTGACGGCGGCGAACTCGTCCTCGATCTCGGACGGGGCGGCGGCGCTGGTGCTGTCGGACAAGGCCGAGGGCGCCATCGCCCGCATCATGGGCTATGCCGGCCACGCCCAGGCCCCGGCCGAATTCCCCACCGCCCCGGTCCCCGCCGCCGAAAAACTGCTGGAGAAGCTGGGCTGGAGCAAGGAAGACGTCGACCTGTGGGAGGTGAACGAGGCCTTCGCCGTCGTCCCCATGGCCTTCATGCAGAAGATGGGCCTGTCGCCCGAGGTGGTGAACGTGAACGGCGGCGCCTGCGCGCTGGGCCACCCCATCGGCGCCTCGGGGGCGCGCATCGTGGTCACGCTGATCAACGCGCTGAAGACGCAGGGCAAGAAACGCGGCGTCGCCGCCATCTGCATCGGCGGCGGCGAGGGCACCGCCATCGCGGTCGAGCTGGTCTGATCACGGGCCGCGCCGGACCGGGGCTCTGCCCCGGACCCCGGGATATTTTCACACCAAAGACCGCGCCTGCAGCTCCATGAGGTCTTTGGTGCAGAAATATCCTCGGGGGGAATCGCCGTCAGGCGATGGGGGGCAGACAGCCCCCCTTCTTTTTCCGGTTCAGATCGACAGGCAGACGTATTTCATTTCCAGATAATCGTCGATGCCGTGGCGCGAGCCTTCGCGGCCCAGCCCCGACTGCTTGACGCCGCCGAAGGGCGCGACCTCGGTCGAGATGATGCCGGTGTTTACGCCGACGATGCCGTATTCCAGCGATTCCTGCACGCGGGTGATGCGGCCGACGTCGCGGGCATAGAAATACGCGGCCAGGCCGAAGATGGTGGCATTGGCCTTGTCGATCACCTCCTGCTCGGTCTCGAAGCGGAACAGCGGCGCCAGCGGGCCGAAGGTTTCTTCGGTCGAGACCTTGGCATCGGCCGGCACGTTGGTCACCACCGTCGGCTGGAAGAAGGACCCGCCGAGTTCGTGGCGCTTGCCGCCGGCGACCACCTTGCCGCCGCGGTCCAGCGCGTCGGCGATATGTTCCTCGACCTTTTCCACGGCATCGGCGTTGATCAGCGGGCCGGTGGTGGTGCCGGTCTCGAGCCCGTCGCCCACGGTCAGCTTGTCCACCGCCGCCGCCAGCCGGCGCGCGAACTCGTCATAGACCCCGGCTTGCACATAGATGCGGTTGGCGCAGACGCAGGTCTGGCCGTTGTTGCGGAACTTGGACGCCATCGCCCCTTCGACCGCCGCATCCAGATCGGCGTCGTCGAAGACGATGAAGGGGGCGTTGCCGCCCAGCTCCATCGAGCATTTCAGCACCTGGTCGGCGGCCTGGCGCAGCAGGATGCGCCCGACTTCGGTCGAGCCGGTGAAGGTCAGCTTGCGGATCAGCGGGTTCTCGCAGAACTCCTTGCCGATGTCCGAGGACCGCGAACTGGTCACCACCGACAGGATCCCCTTGGGCAGCCCGGCACGTTCGCCCAGCACCGCCAGCGCCAGCGCCGACAGCGGCGTTTCCGCCGCCGGCCTTGCGACGAAGCCGCAGCCCACCGCCAGCGCCGGGCCGCATTTGCGGGTGATCATCGCGTTGGGGAAGTTCCACGGCGTGATCGAGCCGACCACCCCGATCGGCTGGCGCAGCACAGTCAGGCGCTTGTCGGCCATGTGGCCGGGGATGGTCTCGCCATAGACGCGCTTGGCTTCCTCGCCGAACCACTCGATGAAGCTGGCGCCATAGGCGACCTCGCCCTTGGCCTCGGGCAGGGGCTTGCCCTGTTCGGCGGTCAGGATGGTGCCCAGGTCGTCCTGGTTCTGCATCATCAGCTCGTACCAGCGGCGCATGACCTGGGCGCGTTCCTTGGCGGGGCGGGCGGCCCAGTCCTTCATGGCGCGGTGGGCGGCCTCGATGGCGCGGGCGACCTCGGCCCGCGACAGGTCGGCCACGCGGGCGATCACGTCGCCGCGGGCGGGGTTTTTCACCTCGAAGGTCGCGCCGTCGTCGGCCTCCACCCACTCGCCCGCCACGAAGGCGCGGGTTTCCAGCAGCGAGGGGTCGCGCAGCAGGGTCTTCAGATCGGTCGAATGGGCGGTCATGGTCTCCTCCGGTATGACTGGCCGGGCATCGGTCAGGCGCGACGTGACCACCAGCCGCCGCCATTGTCCAGTGCCGGCGGCCGCAAGACCGGGCGCGGGCGTGCATCCGCCGCAAGCGCGCCTCTCAGCCCCGCGCCGCCCGCCAGCAGGGCTGCAGATCGCCCGGGGCCGGGGTGGCCAGGAACACCGCCCGCGCGATGGCCCGCGCCATGGTGCAGGCGGCGGCATGGCCCAGCCGGAACGGGTCCGCCCCCTTGCGCGCCCCGGTCGAGACCGCGAACACCAGATCCCCGTCGAAGGGCGTGTGCGAGGGCACGATAGCGCGGGCGAACCCGTCATGCGCCCCAACCGCCAGCCGAGACAGCGCCGCCTTGTCCAGCGCCGCGTCGGTGGCGATAATGCCGATGGTGGTGGCCTCGCCCTGCCGCTTTTCCGGCGCGGGCTCATGGCCCGGATCATAGGGGCCCGCCAGGCCCAGCCCGCCGAACTCGTCTCCCAGCTCCCACGGCGCGGCCCAGAACTGCCCCGAGGGCGCGGTCACCGACCCCAGCGCATTCACCGCCACCAGCGCGCCGATGGTGGTGCCGTCCTCCAGCACCGCCGAGGCCGAGCCCAGCCCGCCCTTCCACTGCGCGGTCAAGGCCCCGGTCCCCGCGCCTTCGGACCCCAGCGCGAACCGGACCCCGGTCGCCTCCAGCGCGCGGCCCCCCAGCGCGGGGTAGGGGCTGTCGCCCCAGCCCTTGTCGCCGCCGTTCAGCAGGTCGAACAGGATCGCGCCCGGCACGATCGGCACGCGCGCATCCCCCACCGCAAAGCCGCGCCCCGCCGCCCGCAGCCCGGCCATCACCCCTTCGGCCGCGCCCAGCCCAAAGGCCGAGCCGCCGGCCAGCACCAGCGCATCCACCGCCTGCACCAGCCGGTCCGGGGACAGCAGGTCGGTTTCCCGCGTGCCCGGGGCGCCGCCCATCACATGCACGCCGCAGGCGAATGGCGCGTCCGAGGTCAGCACCGTCACCCCCGATTTCAGCGCCGCATCCGCGGCATTGCCGACCCGCAGTCCCGCAACATCGGTAATCAGGTTCAACGGTCCTGCCTTCATGCCATTCTCCATTACGAAAATATCCCGGGGGCCCGGGGGCTGGCCCCCGGTCCGGCCTCGCCGCGGCCCCAGCCTGTCGCAGAACCGGACCGCCGCGCAAGGCGTTGTGAAACCCCGCCCCGCGCCCTAGATCAGGGACCAACCGACAGGAGCACGCCATGCAAGCCCCGATCCACGCCATTTTCGGCCGCCCGCTCGACACCCCCACGCCCAAGGGGTTCGAGGATATCGTGCTGGGCATGGGCTGCTATTGGGGGGTCGAGCGGCTCTATTGGCAGCAGGAGGGCGTGTTCCTGACCGAGGTCGGCTTTGCCGGCGGCAGCACCGAGAACCCGACCTATCGCCAGGTCTGCGCCGGCGGCACCGGCCATGCCGAAGTGGTGCGCGTGGTCTACGACCCCAGCCGGATCAGCACCGAACAGATCCTCAAGATCTTCTGGGAAAACCATGATCCCACCCAGGGCAACCGGCAGGGCAACGATGTCGGCGACCAGTATCGCTCGGTGATCTTCACCACCTCCGACAGCCAGCTGGCCGCGGCCGAGGCCAGCCGCATCGACTATGACAACCGGCTGGCGGTGAACGGCTATGGGCGCATCACCACGCAGATCGCGCCGCTCGACCGCTTCTGGCGCGCCCCGGAAGAGGATCACCAGCAATATCTGCACAAGGTGCCCGACGGCTATTGCGGGCTGCGCGGCACCGGGGTGCAGGCCTCCAGCGCCGCCGCGGTGCACGAGGCTGCAAGCGGCGAAAGCGACGGGAACCCGGAACCCTCGTCCTCCTCGGCGGGCGGGTCCTCGGTGGCGACGGGGGCGCTCTGATGGCGACCTGGACCGCGCTGACCCATGCCCAGGGCCGCGCCGCCGCCGAGGCGCTGGCCGAGGCGTGCGAGGACATGCTGACCCCCGAGCCCGTCGGCAGCGGCGTGTTCGAGATCGAAGACGGTTCCGACCGCTGGGAGGTCGGGGTCTATTTCACTGAATCCCCCGACGAGATCACGCTGGCGCTGCTGGCCGCCGCCTATGGCGCCCAGCCCTTTGCGGTGTCCGAACTGCCCGAGGTCGACTGGGTGGCCCATGTCCGCCGCGAGTTGACGCCGGTCGAGGCCGGCCGGTTCTTCGTCCACGGCGCCCATGACGCCGACCGCGTGCCCGAAGGGGCGGAATCGCTGTGCATCGAGGCCGCGATGGCCTTTGGCACCGGCCACCACGACACCACCCGCGGCTGCCTGCTGGCGCTGGACCGGATGCTGACGGCGGGCGAGGCGCCGCAGCGCGTGGCCGATATCGGCTGCGGCACCGCGGTGCTGGCGATGGCGGCGGCGCGGGTGCTGCCGGGGCTGGTGCTGGCGTCCGACATCGACCCGGTGGCGGTCGAGACCGCCCAGGCCAACGTGCTGGCCAACGGGCTGGACGGGCGGGTGGAATGCGTGATGGCCGAGGGGTTCTCGCACCCGCTGCTGCATGACGCGGGACCGTATGAGCTGATCTTTGCCAATATCCTCAAGCAGCCGCTGATCGACCTGGCGCCCGAAATGGCGCGGCATCTGGCGCCCGGCGGGCGGGCGATCCTGTCGGGCATCCTGACCGGACAGGCGGATGAGGTCGCCGCCGCCTATGCCGCGGCCGGGGTGCCGCTGATCCGCCGCGACGATCTGGGCGACTGGGCGACGCTGGTGGTGGGGCGCCCGGCCGAGGGCTGAGCCCGCCGCCTTTCCCGCGCCTGCCGGCCGGTCAGGATTGGCCGGGGGTCTGCGCCAGCTTGCGCTCGATATAGTTGCGCAGCTCCTCGATCTCGATCTGGGCGACGCGCAGGTCGTCCTCGGCGCGGGTGGCGGCGTCCTCGGCGGTGGCGATCCGGGCTTCCATGTCGGCAAGGCCCGTGGGCGGGGGCGGCACTTCCCGGTCAGCGCCCGAGTCGCCGGCCCGCAGCGCCAGCCAGCCGGCCAGCCAGCCCAGCAGAAAAGCCGCGAACAATCCGCCGGCAATGGCGATCATCAATTCGGTCTGGTCCATGCCCCGAGCTTACGCCGCCCGCCGCGGCCGGGCGAGAGCCAAGACCGCTCGACGCCCCGCCCCGGCAAACCCCCGCCGACGGGGTCCGGCCCGGCGGCAGGTCTCTAGCGCGATGGCCGCGCGGGCGGCGGCCGCGGCGCGGCTCCTGCGGGTGCCGCTGCGGCAGCGTCTTGCGGTGAGAGTGTGCCGTCTGCTCCGGTGTCCGCCGCTGCGCCGGCTTCCCCGGCGGGCGTTGTCGTTGCGGCAGCGGCGGCGCTGTCTTGTGGTGGGGTGGTGTCGTCCGCTCCGGCGTCTTCCGGTGCGCTTGGCTGAGGGCTGTCTGTTGCAGAAGCCTCGCCGGCAGGTGCATCCGCTGCCGAGGCTTCCGGCGCAGAATCCTCGGGTGCAGAGCCGCCCGATGCAGCCTCGGGTGCCAGGGCGGTAGTTGCGGGGTCCGGCGTATCGCCTGCGTCTCCGGTGGCGCTGGGAGCATCATCTGCTGCCGCGCCACCCGTATCCTCTGCCGTGGCTCCAGCCGCATCTTCTGCCCCGTCACCTTCCGCGGCAGCTTCCGACGCCGCCTCTGCCCCATCACCCTCCGCGGTCTCCTCCGGCGGCGCCTGTGACGCGTCACCGCCATCTGCCACTGCGCCCTCCGGCGGAGCATCCTGCCGCTCCGCGTCGCTGTCCGGCGTCGTCGTCCCCTCATTCCCACCTTCGACTGCACCCTTTGGCGAGGCATCCTGCCCCTCCGCGCCGCGGTCGGGCGCTGCCGCCCCGTTCGTCTCTGCCACGGCCACGGTTACCCCGCGGGTGGTGATCTGCACCGGCGGCTCGGTCGTCACCGGCTCGGGCGAGAGCAGGCGGAACTCGATGCGGCGGTTGGCCTCGCGGCCCTCGGGGGTGGCGTTCGTGGCCACCGGGCGGTCGGCGCCGTGGCCGACGGCGGTCAGGTGGCGCGTGTCGGCGCCCGCCTCGGCCAACGCCGCGATCACCGCGCGGGCGCGATCCGCCGACAGCTTGCGGTTGAACTCGGCCGAGCCCTGCGAGTCGGTGTGGCCGCCGACCTCGATGCGGAAATCGCTGCAGGGCTCCAGCCGCTCGGCCAGCGCGGCGATGCTGGGGCCGACCTCGCCGGCCAGGGCGGCGCGGTTCGGCTCGAACCCGATCTCGGCCTGCTGCATGGCGGTGTTCAGCGCATCGACGCATTGCTGCCCGTCGGGCAGGTCAGAGGCCGGATCCAGCCGCGGATCGTAGCTGAGCGCCAGCTCATACGCGGCGCCGGCGCCCAGCCGCATCCCCAGCCGCGCGGCGATCTCGGCGGCGGCGGCGGGATTGCCGGTGGTGCCGTCCAGCGCGATCAGCGCCGGCGTCACCGTGGCGGTGCCGCGGTCGAGCACGTCCAGCGCCTCGACTGCGGCCATGCCTCGGGCGGCCCAGCCGGGGGGCGTGTCGTCGCGCACCGTCAGCCCGGCCGCATCCGCCGGTCCCAGCCGCGCCGCCACCAGGCTGGCCAGCGCCGCGCCCATGCGCTCGTCGGGAACCGCGCCTTGCAGCCGCACCCCTTGCGGGCCGGTGTCGACCACCAGTTGCAGCGGCCCGTCCCCGGCCGCCGGATCGCCCGGCGCGGGCGGGGCCAGCGTGGCGGTCAGCGCGAAGCTGCGCGGCAGCGCCTGCGCCAGCCGGTCGCGGGCGGCGGCGAAATCTTCGGCCGCCTGCGCGGGGGCATCCAGCACCACCTGGGTGTCGGTGATCGTCAGCCGCCCGGCGGGCAGCGCCGCCAGCGCCTCGATCCCCGCCACCGCGGCGGCGGACCATTGCGGCGAGGGGGCGCCCAGCCCGACCTCGCAACCCGGGGTGCCGGCGACCCCGGCCTCGGCTGCGGCGGCGAGGATGGCGTCGCGGCTGGGGATGGTGTCGGCGGAACAGCGGCTCAGGCTGGTGCCCTGGGCATCGCGGGCGATTTCCAGAACGAAGGGGGCGATCACCGGACGCGGCGCAGTGATATGGGTGGCCAGCACCACCCCTGCGGGCAGCGCCAGCGACAGCGCCTGTTCCAGCCGGGTCTTTTCGGCCTGGCCGTTGGTCACCGCGGTGATTTCCACCCGCCCGGGCGTGACCGCGATCTTGGCGCGCGGCATCTGCTCGGCCGCGGCCACGGCAAAGCCCACCGCCGCGTCCCAGTGGTCGGGCACGGGATGGTCGGCCAGTTCCAGCAGGTCGGTCAACCGGGCGGGACCGGCGGCGCGGCCCAGCCGCTCGATCAGCGGGCGCCGCTGCATGGCGCGGGGCGCCAGCCCGATTACCGAGGTGCCCTGTTCGTTGCGCAGGATCTCCAGCCGGAAGGGCGGCGGCGCGGGCCGGTCGGCGCTGGCGACGGTGACGGCATCGCTGACCCGGGACAGCCCGGTGACGCTGGCAGCGGCGCCCGAGGCGGCGGCGACGGCGCGCAGGTGCTGGATCTCGTCCGGCGCGGTGCCGGTCAGCCGCACCTCGAGCCCGTCGGCCGCGATCCGGGCCCAGTCCAGCGATTGCTGGGCCAGCTCGGCCCGGACCCTTGCGGCCAGCCGGTCCTCGATCCGGGTGGTGGCCCATTGCCCGGCCGCCAGGGCCGCGCCCGCGGCCAGCCCCAGCAGCCCCAGCCCGGCCAGCCGTCCCCGCCAGCGGCGGCGGCGGCGGACGGAGGGAGAGGGGGTCGCGTTTCGGTCCGTATCGGCCATGCCGGGTCTTTCCTTGTCGTCAGCGGTCCTGCCCCAGATGGGTGCGCCCTGACCGCGCCGCAATCAAACCTGGGCGAGCCCCGCCAGCAGCAGCGCCCCCGCCACGATCAGCCCGGCGTCGCGGTTGGCGCGGAACAGCCGCAGGCACGAGGTGCTGTCGTGCTGGTCGAACCGGCGCAGCTGCCATAGCAGATGCGCGGCGAACCCCGCGATCCCCAGCATCGCCAGCACCGCCTGCACCGCCGAGGGGCGCGTGGCCGCCACCGCCGCCGCCAGCAGCAGCACTGACCCCGCGGCAAAGCCCAGCAGCCAGCGCGGGCTGTCGTTGCCGAACAGCCGCGCGGTGGATTTCACCCCGATCAGCGCGTCATCCTCGGCGTCCTGATGGGCATAGATGGTGTCGTAATGCAGCGTCCACAGGATCCCCGCCGCATAGGCCAGCAGAGGCGCCGGGTGCAGCTTGCCGCCATGGGCGGCAAAGGCCAGCAGCACCCCCCAGTTGAAGGCCAGTCCCAGGAACACCTGCGGCCACCAGGTGAAGCGCTTGGCAAAGGGATAGATCGCCACCAGCCCCAATGATGCAAACCCCAGCGCGATCGCCGCCCCGTTCATGGTCAGCAGGATCAGCGCCCCCAGCGCCAGCTGCGCGGCCAGCCACAGATAGGTCCCCCGCAGCGTCACCTGCCCCGAGGGCAGCGGGCGCGAGCGGGTCCTGGCCACCGAGGCGTCGATGTCGCGGTCGGTGATGTCGTTCCAGGTGCAGCCGGCGCCACGCATCACCAGCGCGCCGATGCCGCAGGCGATCACCACCCACAGATCCACCCAGCGCGGCCGGTCGGCGATCATCGCCAGCCCCGTCCCCCACCAGCAGGGCAGCAGCAGCAGCCAGGTGCCGATGGGGCGGTCGGCGCGGCTCAGCCGCAGCCATGGGCGCCATGCCGGGGGGGCGTGGCGGTCGACCCAGTTGCCGCCGGGCGCGTCGGCGACCGTGGCGGCGGCGGGGCGGGCTGTTCCGCCCGCGGCCGATGGCGTAACCGGTGGCGTGGGATCGTCAGACTGCATAAGGTCCGCCAGCATGGGAAAGATCAGGCTTTACATAGATCACGGCTTTGCCCCGGGACAACCCGTGCCGCTGGACGCGGCGCAGGCGCATTACCTGGGCGGCGTCATGCGCCAGCCGGTCGGGGGCGAGATCGCGGTGTTCAACGGCCGCGACGGGGAATGGGCGGCGCGCCTGCAATCTCTGGGCAAGCGCGGCGGAGAGCTGGGGCTGATCGCCCCCACCGCCCCGCAGGTGGACCCGCCCGATGTCTGGCTGCTGTTCGCGCCGATCAAGAAGACGCGCACCGATTTCATCGTGGAAAAGGCCGCCGAGCTGGGCGCGGCCCGCATCCAGCCCGTGCAGACCGACCACAGCAACACCGAGCGCATCGCGCGCGAGCGCCTGCAGGCCCATGCGGTCGAGGCGGCCGAGCAATGCGGCGGCACCTTCGTGCCGCCCGTGGGGGATCTGGTGGCGCTGCCGCGGCTGCTGGCCGGCTGGGACCACGCGCGCCGCATCCTGTGGGCCGACGAGGCGCTGGCGGGGGCACCCGCGGCGCCGGTCCGGATGCTGCAAGGGCTGCCGCGGGGGCCGTGGGCGATCCTGATCGGCCCCGAGGGCGGCTGGTCAGAGGCGGAACGGCAGCGACTCGGGGGGCTCGATTTCGTGCAGCGGATCAGCCTGGGGCCAAGGGTCTTGCGGGCTGATTCTGCGGCCGTGGCGGCGCTGACCCTGTGGCAGGCGGTACTTGGCGACTGGAACCCGCCCCGCGACAAGTGACCGCACTTGTCGCGCCCCAAGCCTGGGTTGTGACAGATTCTGTCCTGCAACGGCCGGGTGCCGAGATATTCTGCGGTGCAGCGTGGGGGCGACGCGCGAATATTCGCAGCCTCACGCGGTTGCGAGCTGTGCCAGCACCGCCCCGGAGCCCCGGTGTCATGCGATTGCTGCATAGCAGCATCCTGACCCTATCCGTAGTCGCTCCCGGAGTTCCTGCCTATATCACAGTCACTTCCGTACCCCGCCCGCTGAGATGCGGGCTACAATAAAGCAGGTTCCAAGAAAATGTCGGCCATCGACACCATCCGCGTCATTCCGGCCAACCGTCCCGCCGGGATCATCGAAAACATCGCCGCGACCCTCCGCTACTGGGCGGATGTCCGCGCGACCCGCAACGAGCTCAACCGCCTGACCGATCGCGAACTGCGCGATATCGGCCTGACCCGCGGGGATATCGAGCGCGTGGCCCGCGGCCTCTAAGCCGATCCACGCATAACCAGAAAAGCCGGGGTGCGCCTGCGCGGTTGCAGTGCGAGCCCCGGTTTTTTCATGCCTGCATCCGGCCCGGCGCCGGGACGGCAGTCGGGTTGCAGGGACCATGAAGGCCCAAGGCAGCTGCCGGGGGCAAGGGCCGGGCGCGGGGATGATCCCCGGCCCGGCCCTTGCCGTTCCAGCCTGTTCAGACGCCGGCCTCGACGATGGCGCGGGCCAGCACCGGCACGCTGTCGCGGTTCAGCCCGGCGATGTTCAGACGCGAATCGCCGACCAGATAGATGGCGTTGTCGTCCTTGATCTTCTGCACCTGCTCGGGCGTGGCGCCCAGGCGCGAGAACATGCCGCGGTGCCGCTCGATGAAGTCGAAGCGGTCGCTGCCGGTCAGGCTGCGCAGCTCGGCCGCCAGCTGCTGGCGCAGCGACAGCATCCCCAGCCGCACCTGTTCCAGCTCGGCTCGCCAGTCGGCGGCCAGCGCCCCGTCCTCGAGGATGGTCTGCACGATCCGCGCGCCGTGGTCGGGCGGGAAGGAATAGGTCTGCCGCCCCAGGAAGGCCAGCGCCCCCTGCGCCAGATCCTTTTGCGCCGGATCGGCCACCTGCACCATCAGCAGCCCGGCGCGTTCCCGGTAGATGCCGAAGTTCTTTGAACACGAGGCCGCCACCAGCGCGTCGGGCAGCGAGGACACCACCAGCCGCGTGCCGGCCGCATCCTCGTCCAGCCCGTCGCCGAAGCCCTGATAGGCCAGGTCCACCAGCGGCACCGCGCCGGTGCGTTCCAGGATCGCCACCACCTCGGCCCATTGCTCCAACGTCAGGTTGGCGCCGGTGGGGTTGTGGCAGCAGCCGTGCAGCAGCACCAGATCGCCCTTTTTCGCGCGGGCGAGATCGGCCTTCATCCCCTCGAAATCAACGCCGCGGGTGGCGCCGTCGAAATAGCGGTACTCGACGAAGGGCAGCCCCATGAACTTGAGCATCGAGACATGGTTCGGCCAGGTCGGGTCCGACACATGGACGGTCACGTCGGGGTTGCCCATCCGCGCCATCTCGAACGCCTGCCGGATCGCGCCGGTGCCGCCGACGGTGGACAGCATCGCGGTGCGGGCGCTGTCGCGCACGCCGCCCAGCACCATCGCCGACAGCGCTTCCAGATACGCAGGCTCGCCCGACAGCGCGGTATAGCTTTTCGTGGTCTCGGCTTCCCAGATCCGGCGCTCGGCTTCCTTGACGGCGCGCATGACCGGGGTCAGCCCGGTCGGGTCCTTGTAGACGCCCACGCCAAGATCGATCTTGCCCTGCCGCGGGTCGGCTCGGAACTCGCCCATCAGGGCCAGGATCTTGTCAGGGGCTTGGGGCTTGAGGGTGCCGAACATTCAGGCGTCTCCGGTTTCGATCTTGAGGTCGGGGTAGCTGCCCCACTCGGTCCAGCTGCCGTCGTAGACGGACCAGTCGCGCTTGCCCAGCCGCTCGAGCGCGAGCGCAAGGCTGGCGGCGGTGATGCCAGAGCCGCAGGTGGTGATCGCGGGGCGCAACAGGTCGACGCCGGCGGCCTCGAACACGGCGCGCAGCTCGGGCACGGATTTCATGGTGCCGTCGGCGTTGTAAATTTGTCCTATGGGGACGTTCTTCGAGCCGGGGATGTGGCCCTGGCGCAGCCCCGGGCGCGGCTCGGGCTCGTCGCCGCGGAAACGGCCGGGGCCGCGGGCGTCGATGATCACGTGATCGCCCAGCTTGGCGGCGGCGGCGACCTGGGTCACGTCGCGCACCCGCGCCGCCTGGCGCTGCACGGTCATGTGCCGGTCGCGGGTGATCGGGGGCAGGTCCTCGACCTCGCGCCCCTCGGCCCGCCATTTCGCGAAACCGCCGTCCAGGACCGCCACGTCGGTCTTGCCCATCAGCCGGAAGGTCCACCACACCCGCGCCGCCGAACGGACGTCCGAGTTGTCGTAGACCACCACCTGGTGCCCGTCGCCGATGCCCATGGCGCGCAGGCGGCTGACGAACATTTCCGGCTGCGGCGCCATGTGGGGCAGGGGGCTGCGGGTGTCGGCGATGGCGTCGATGTCGAAGAACCGCGCGCCGGGGATGTGGGCGGCCATGTATTCGGCATGGGCGTCGCGGCCGGTGGCCTCCATGTGCCAGCTGCCGTCGATGATGCGCAGGTCGGGGTCGTGCAGATGCGCGGCCAGCCAGTCGGTGGACACCAGCGTCCTGGGATCGTCCGTTCTGGAATCGTCGGTCACGGCTTCCTCCGTATGCTGGCCCGCCTGTCTGCCTGATGCCTTAACGCGCCGCGCACGGCCCTGCAACGCGCCACGCGCAACCGCGCGGACCCGTCGCGGCCTGTGCCCGCATCCTGCCCACCCTGGCCGGGCTCGCCGTGGGCTCAGCCCTGTTTCAGCAGACGCTGTTTTTCGCGGCCCCAGTCGCGCTTGGCCTCGGTCGCGCGCTTGTCGTGGGCCTTCTTGCCCTTGGCGATGCCCAGCTTCAGCTTCACCCGGCCCTTGTGGTTGAAATACATCACCAGCGGCACCAGCGTCATCCCCTCGCGCCCGACCGCCTGCCACAGCCGCGCCAGCTCGCGCCGGCTGACCAGCAGCTTGCGGTGGCGCCGCTCTTCATGCCCGAAGACACCCGCCTGCTTGTAGGCGGCGATGTAGGAGTTGATCAGCCACAGCTCGCCGTTCTCGACGCTGGCATAGCTGTCGGCGATGTTGGACTGGCCGGTGCGCAGCGCCTTGACCTCGGATCCGGTCAGCACGATCCCGACCTCGAGATCGCTTTCGATGAAGTAATCGAAACGCGCGCGCCGGTTCTCGGCGATCACCTTGTAGTTCGGATCGGATTTTGCCTGGGCCATGATCGGCGAGAGATAGGCAGAGCCGCGCCCGGTGTAAAGCAGTGGTCGGGGCGGCGAGGCAGGGAGGGGCGCTGCCCCTCGCGCCTGCGGCGCTCACCCCGGGGGTATTTCGGCCAGAAAGAAGCGGCGGGGGTTTCTTTCTGGCTCAAATACCCATGCAACCCTGCCGCCATCGCGGCGGCGGCGTCCTGTGGCGGGGCTTGCGGCAGCGGCGGCTTTCGGCTTTCCCTGCCACCATGACACCGCGCCTTGCCCCCATCCCCGCCAGCCTGCCCGATTCGGTCCCCTTCGTCGGCCCCGAGACGCTTGAGCGCCGTCGCGGCGCCCCGTTCCGCGCCCGGCTGGGTGCGAACGAGAACGGCTTTGGCCCCTCGCCTCAGGCCATCGCGGCGATGCGGGCGGCGGCGGCCGAGGTCTGGAAATACGGCGACCCGACGAATCACGACCTGAAGCAGGCGCTGGCGCAGCATTGCGGTTGCGCGGCCGAAAATATTGTGGTCGGCGAGGGGATCGACGGGCTGCTGGGGCTGGCGGTGCGGCTGCTGGTCGACGCGGGCGATGCGGTGGTGACCTCGGCCGGCGGCTATCCGACCTTCGATTTCCACGTCACCGGCTTTGGCGGGCAGCTGCTGCGGGTGCCCTATCGCGACGACATGCAGGACCCCGCGGCGCTGGTGGCGCGCGCGGCCAGCGCCAGCGCGCGCATGGTCTATCTGTGCAACCCCGACAACCCGATGGGCGGCTGGCATCCGCCCGAGGTGATCGAGGCCGCGGTGGCCGCGCTGCCCGCCGACATGCTGATGATCCTCGACGAGGCCTATGTCGAGTTCGCCCCGGCGCTGCCGCGGATCGACCCGGCCGACCCGAGGGTGCTGCGGATGCGCACCTTTTCCAAGGCCTATGGCATGGCCGGGGCGCGGATCGGCTATGCCATCGGCGTCCCGGCGCTGGTCGCGGCCTTCGATCGGGTGCGCAACCATTTCGGGGTCAACAGCGTCGCGCAGGCGGGGGCGCTGGCAGCGCTGGGCGATGCCGCCCATCTGGACGCCACAAGGGCGCAGGTCGCCGCGGCGCGGGCGCGGATCGCGGAGATCGCCGCGGCAAACGGGCTGGCGGCGCTGCCCTCGGCCACCAATTTCGTGGCGGTCGATTGCGGCGGCGACGGGGATTTCGCCCGCCGGATCGTCGAGGGGCTGGCTGCGCGCGGGGTATTCGTGCGGATGCCCTGGGTCGCGCCGCAGAACCGCTGCATCCGGGTCAGTTGCGGCCCCGATGGCGAACTCGATGCCTTTGCCGAGGCGCTGCCCGAGGCGCTCGCCAGCGCGCTTGGGTGAGTGGTGCGTGCAAAGCACGCACCCTGCGCGTCAGGGCAAACGATGCGGCGCCGTAGGGTGCGTGCTTTGCACGCACCATTCCTCAATGCCCGGCGACGCTGGAAAACCCGTTGATGACCACCACGCCCAGGATGATCAGCGACACCCCAGCCACGGCGGGCCAGTCCGGCACCTGCCGGAACACCACCATGCCGATGGCCACCGTCAGGACGATGCCCAGCCCGCTCCAGATCGCATAGGCGATGCCCAGCGGCATGTAGCGCAGCGCCTGCGACAGGAAATAGAACGAGGCCAGATAGGCCAGCGCCATGACCATGGTCGGGACCAGCCGGGTGAACTGTTGCGAGGCCATCAGGAACGAGGTGCCGATCACCTCGAGCACGATTGCGACCAGCAGGACCGGATAACCCATGGCGTGCCTCAGACCAGCCCGGCGTGGGCCATGGCGGCGTCGATGCGGGCGCGGGTGGCGTCGGTCAGCGGCACCAGCGGCAGCCGCACGGTTTCCCCGCAGCACCCCAGCCGCGACAGCGCGTATTTCGCCCCGACCAGCCCCGGTTCCAGGAAGATCGCGATATGCAGCGGCATCAGCAGGTCCTGCAGCCGCAGCGCCTCGGCATAGTCGCCGGCGCGACAGGCCGCCTGCATCTGCGCGACTAGCGCCGGCGCCACATTGGCGGTGACCGAGATGCAGCCGACGCCGCCCTGGGCGTTGAACCCGTGCGCGGTCGCATCCTCGCCCGACAGCTGGATGAAATCCGTCCCGCAGGTGATGCGCTGGCAACTGACGCGTTCCAGCCGGCCGGTGGCGTCCTTGACGCCGGCGATGCGCGGCAGCTTCGCCAGCTCGCCCATCGTCTCGGGCGTCATGTCCACCACCGAGCGGCCGGGGATGTTGTAGATGATGATCGGGCGGTCGGTGGCGTCGTGCACGGCGGTGAAATGCGCGATCAGCCCGGCCTGGGTCGGCTTGTTGTAATAGGGCGTCACGATCAGCAGCCCGTCGGCCCCGACCTCGCAGGCGTGGCGGGCCAGCTCGATCGCCTCTTGCGTGTTGTTCGACCCGGCGCCGGCGATCACCGGCACCCGGCCGGCGGCGTGGCGGACCACCGCCTCGACCACTTCGCGGTGTTCGTCATGGGTCAGGGTCGGGCTTTCGCCGGTGGTTCCGACGGGAACCAGCCCGTTGCTGCCCTGCTCGATCAGCCAGTCCACCAGTTGCTCGAGCGCCGACCAATCGACTGCCCCCTTGTCGGTCAGCGGCGTGACCATGGCGGGGAGAGATCCTTGGAACATGACTCGATCCTGACGATGCTGTTTGCCTGCAGCATACAACCGCGCGCAGGCAATGCCAAGCAGGGCTGCCGCGGATGTGAGTTGCCATGCCGCGGCCCGCCCCCCAGATTGGCCGCCATGGACCGCGCGAGATTCAGACTGGCCGTGCTGGCGCTGGCGGTCGCCGGCGTGACCGCGCCGCTGTCCGGGGCAAGGGCCGAGGATGGCGCCGCGGTTGCGCGGGCGCTGGCCGCGGCAGGGGCGCAGGACTGGGTGGCCGCCGAGGCGAGCGCCCGACAGTCCGGCGCGCTGGCCCTCGATCTGGTGACCTGGCAGCGGCTGCGGGCCGGGCAGGGGGTGTGGGCGGAATACCTCGACTTTGCCCGGCGCAATCCCGACTGGCCGGGGATGGAGCTGCTCTATCGCCGGGGCGAGGCTGCACTGCCCCCCGATGCCCCCGCGGCCGAGGTGCTGGCGTGGTTCGGCGAGCGTCTGCCCGAAACCGTCGCCGCCGCGCAGGCATGGATCGCCGCGCAGCCGCGCAAGCAGCGTGCCGCCGCCGCGGTGCAGTTCTGGACCCAGCCCCTGCCGCTGGACGAAACCTCTGAAACTTCGTTCCTCGCCGCTCATGGCAAGGCGGTGGCGCCCCATCATGTGGCGCGGCTGGCCGCGCTGCTCGACGCCGGCGAATGGGCCGCGGCCGAGCGGATGCTGCCGCGCATTCCCCCGGGCCCGGACGCCGATCTGGCCCGCGCCCGCATCGCGGTGCAGGCCAAGCGCCCGGGGGTGGATGCGCTGATCCTGGCGCTGCCGCAGCCGCAGCGCGACGACGCCGGGCTGGCGCTGGACCGGTTCCGCTGGCGGGTGGCGGCGAAACAGGGCGATCTGGCGCGGGCGCTGATGCTGGAACGCTCGACCTCGGCCGAGGCGCTGCGCGATCCCGCCGCCTGGGCGGGGGCGCGGCGCGATCATGCCCGCGCGGCGCTGCGCGCCGGCGACTGGGCGCTGGCCGAGCGGCTGGCCGCCAACCACTTCCTGCCCGAGGGCCATGCGGATGCCGTCGATCTGGACTGGCTGGCCGGCTATGCGGCGCTGCGGGCGGGTGCTGCCGACCGTGCGGCCGTGCATTTCGCCCGGCTGCCGGTCGAGGGGCGTTCCGGGATCACCCTGGCGCGCAGCCATTACTGGCAGGGCCGCGCCGCCGAGGCGCAGGGCGACCGCGCCGCCGCCACGGCCGCTTACGCTCGCGCTGCCGCCCATCAGGCCACCTATTACGGCCAGCTCGCGGCCGAGCGGATCGGCGCCCCCATGGACCCGGCGCTGGTGCTGGCGGGGGCCGAGACGCTGCCCGACTGGCGCGGCTCGGCGCTGCTGGGCAACCGGCTGTTCCAGGCCGGGCTGTGGCTGCTGGCTGCGGGCGACGGCACGCAGGCGCAGCGGTTCTTCCTGCATCTGGCCCAGACCGCCGAGCCGCAGGACATCCTGCGCATGGGCCGCTTGATGGCGGAAATGCACCGCCCCTGGGATGCGCTGCGCCTGTCCAAGGCCGCGGCCGCCAAGGGCTTGGTTCACCCGGCGCTGCATTACCCGCTGACCGGGCTGGAACGCGGCAGCTTCGGCCTGCCGCCCGAGCTGGTGATGGCGATCGCCCGGCAGGAAAGCGAGTTCAACCACACCGTCATGTCCCGCGTCGGCGCGCGCGGGCTGATGCAGGTGATGCCCGACACCGCCCGCCAGATGGCCGGCGAGATCGGAGAGGCCTTTGAGCTGCCCCGGCTGACCCGCGACGCCGCCTATAACGCGCGGCTGGGCGCGGCCTATCTGGCGGGGCTGCGCAACCGTTTCGGCAACTCGATCGCGCTGGTGGCGGCGGGGTATAATGCCGGGCCGGGACGGTCCTCGCGCTGGCTGCGCGATTTCGGCGACCTGCGCGCCGAGGGCGGCCCCGATCCGGTGGATTGGGTCGAGATGATCCCGTTCGACGAAACCCGCAACTACGTGATGCGCGTGGCCGAGGCGCTGCCGATCTATCGCGCCCGCATCGCCGGCCACAGCGTGCCCTTTGTCCCCAGCTGGGACCTCAGCGGCGGGGTTTCCGCCCCGCAGGTCCACCAGGGGCCGCTGGGTCTGGCGCAATCGGCGCCCCCGCGCCCGGCGCCCGCCTGGGTGACCGGCGCCTTTGCGCAGGCGGTGCAGCTGGCGCTGAACGGGGATGCGGCGGGGATCGCCCGGCTGGTCGAGGCCGCGGGCACCCCGGACGAGGACGCCCCCCGCCCCGGCCCCCAGATCGCCGAGATCGCCCGCGCCATCGGCCCGCCCGCCATCACGGCCTCGACCGCGCCGCCCAGCCGTCCCGCGCGGCCGGGTGAGGGCGAGGCTGCTGCGGGGGCTGTGCCTGACGTGGCCGCGACCGGGACCGCTGCTGGCGCCGTGACTGCCGTGACCGCCGGAGAGGATGCTGCCGTTCCCGCCGCTGCTGCTGGCGTCGGGCCTGCCGGGCCCGCCGCTGCCGAGGCGGAACCCGCCGCTTCCGACGCTGACGGAACAGCCGCTGATGGCGAGGCAGCCGTGACCGCCGGGGGCGAGCCTGCCACCGCTGGCGCCGATGCTGCTGTTGCCGGCGGTGCGTCCGTTCGCGTCGGAATTGACGCGGCCGCTACTGCCGCGAGGGCTGTTTCCGAGGCTGCAACCGCCGCTCCTGCTGCTGCTGGTGCAGAGACCGCCCTGACTGCCGGGGCCGAGCCTGCCACCGCTGGCGCCGAGACAACCGCTGCCGGGGTTGCAGCTGCCCGCGTCGGAACTGCCGAGGCCGGAACTGCCGCGACTGTCACGCCCGCCCCGCCGTCCTCTGCCGCTGTCCCGACCGGAGCCCCGCCAGCGGAAGCGCAATCCCCCGCCGCGCCCCAGCGGCCAGAGGCGATCCTGCCGGTCCCGGACCGGCTCAGGCCGGCGGAAGCTGTGCGCGCTTCTGGCGCTCTCGCCACCAGGTGAACAGCCCGGCGGCAACGATGATGATCATCCCGATCACGACGTTCGCCCCCACGGTTTCGCCCAGGAACAGCAGCCCGATCAGCGACACCCAGATCAGCTGCGTATAGGAATAGGGCTGCAGGCTGGACGCCTCGGCCAGCGAGTAGGCGCGGATCAGCAGGTAATGCCCCGCCACCCCGGTCACGCAGAGCGTCGCCATCGGCAGCCAGTCGGCCGGGGCCAGCGGCTGCATCTGCCCCAGCCCGGCCACGGTGATCCCCGCCACCCCGGCGATGCCGGTCCAGAACAGGCTGGTGGTGGCGTCATCCTTGGCCGAGACCATCCGGGTCAGCAGCACATAGACCGCGAACATCAGCGCCGACAGCAGCGGCAGCGCCGCCCAGGGGGAAAACACCCGCACCCCCGGCTGCAGGATGATCAGGATCCCGACGAACCCCACCGCCACCGCCGCCCAGCGGCGCCAGCCGATCCGCTCGCCCAGCACCGGGCCGGACAGGGCGACGATGATCAGCGGATGGGCGATGAAGACGGCGTGGGACTCGATCAGCCCCAGCTTGACGAAGGCGACCAGCATCACCAGGATTTCCGTCACCAGCAGCAGCCCGCGCGCGATCTGCAACCACGGGTGGCGGGTGCGGACCGCGGCGCGCAGCCCGCCCGGCTGCCGCGCCGCCAGCGCGATCGCGAACAGCGCAAAAAACCAGTAGCGCAGCATCACCACCAGCACCGGCGGATAATTCGACCCCAGATACCGCGACAGCGCGTCCTGCAGTGAAAAGATCAGGCTGACCAGGATCATCAGCAGGATCGCCAGCGCCGGCCGGTCGCCCCTACGCCCCGCAGGCGAGACCGCGGCCGGGGCCGGCACGGCGGCAGGCGGAAAAGAGGCGGAGTGAGGCATCTGGAACCACCGCGGGACAGGGGGGACTGGCCGGGACGAATCCGGGCGCACGCCCAGCGACTCGCCCCGCGCCGAGGGGGTGTCAAGCTCGATTGCGGCAGCTACGACCGAAGTCGTGCAACTCTGCGCCCGGTTGCGCGCCGCGCAAAGCGGGCGCGGCGGTGCTGGCCGGGCACCGGGGGTGGGCAGCGGCGGGCTCTGCGCGGCAGTCCGCCCGGGGAGGTCGCCCGCATTGAACGGAACAGGGCGCGACCGCCTCGACTGCCTTCGGCAGCCGAGTCCCGCAGCGTTCAATGATCCGCAATCGGTGTAGAGAAACCGCCCACATGGGCGGAACCGGGCGGGGACCGTTTCGACAGCCCCCGGGCAGTCGCGCCCCGCGGTGCTTAACGAGGCGCAGTCGGTGCGGAGAAGCCGCCCGTTTTGAAACGGAACCGGGCGAGTCTGCCTCGTCGCTTCGGCAGCCGACTCCCGCAGCGTCCAACCATCCGCAGTCGGTACGGAGAAACGGCCCGCTTTGGAACTGAGCCAAGGCGGGGCCGCCTCGACGCCTCTCGGGCAGTCGCGCCCCGCGGCGCTTGACGATCCACAGTCAGTGCAGAGAAATCGTCCGCATTGAAGACGGAACGGGGGAAGTCGCCCACATTGACCGACGCGGGCCCGACTCGACAGCTTCCGGGCAGTCGCGCCTCGCGACGCCGAACGATCCGCAGTCCGTGCGGAGAAGCGGCCCGCTTTGGAGCAGAGCCGAGGCGGGACCGCCTCGACGTCCTCCGGGCAGTCGAGTCCCGCGCCGTTCACCAATCCGCGGTCAGCGCAAAAAAGTCGCCCATCGGCGCCAAGCGCCCGGGCGCAGCGCCGGCTCAGTCACGGCTGCGCACGATCCCGGCGAAGCCCTCGAACAGGGCGGGGTTGGCGCAGACGATGTTGCCGGCGTCGGCGATGGGGCCGTCGAAGGGGCGCAGCGGCTCGACGAAGCCGCCGGCCTCGCGCACCAGCAGGATGCCGGCGCCCACGTCCCAGGCGCGGATGCCGCGTTCCCAATAACCGTCGTAGCGCCCGGCCGCGACATAGGCCATGTCGAGCGCCGCCGAGCCCCAGCGCCGCACCCCGGCGCAGACCGGCATCAGCCGCGCCAGGTCCTTCAGTGTGGCGGGCAGGGTCTTGCCGGCGCCAAAGGGCACCCCGGTCGCAAAGATGGCGCCGGCCATGTCGCGCCGCCCCGACACCCGCAGCCGCTGGTCGTTGACAAAGGCGCCGTCGCCCTTTTCGGCGGTGAACAGCTCGTCCTTGGCGGGGTCATAGACCACGGCGGCGACGATCTCGCCCTTGTGCTCCAGCGCGATCGACACCGCCCAATGCGGCAGCCCGTGCAGGAAATTGGTGGTGCCGTCCAGCGGATCGACGATCCAGCGGCGGGTGGGATCCTCGCCCGCCTCCATCCCGGTTTCCTCGCCCAGCCAGCCGTAGTTCGGGCGGGCGCCGCGCAGTTCTTCCTTGATGATCCGCTCGGCCTCGCGGTCGGCGCGGCTGACGAAATCGCCCGGGCCCTTGGAGGAGACCTGCAGGTTCTCGACCTCGCGGAAATCCTTGACGAGGCTGCGGCCGGCCTTGCGCGCGGCCTTGATCATGACGTTGAGGTTGGCGCTGGCCATCGGTCCGGTCCTATCTGGGGCAGGCCCCTTTAGTCCGAAGCGGGGGGGAAGTGAAGCGGGGGCCTGCGGAGCTTCTTCCTTGCTTAAATATCCCGCGGGCTTCCGAGCGCCCGGAAAACAGTCCGGTGGACTGTTTTCAGCGAGGAAGGCCACGGCAGTGGCCGGGGGTGGAAAACCCCCGGCGCTACGCTTCCCCCCGGGCGCCGCGCGCCAGTCGCAGCATGTCCTGCATGAAGGGTTGGTCGCGGTCTTCCTCGCGGATGGCGGCATAAAGCCGGCGGGTGACGCCGTGCCGGCCCAGGCGCAGGGTGGCAAGGTCGGGGTTATCGACCTCGCGCTGCATCACCCAGTCGGGCAGCACCGCCACCCCCCGCCCCGAGGCGACCAGCAGCAGGATGACGTCGGTCAGCTCGATCTCGCGCACCGCCGCCGGCTGCACCCCGGCGGGGCCGAGGAAATGGGAAAACACGTCCAGCCGCGCCCGGTCCATCGGATAGGTGATCAGGGTCTCGGTCGCCAGATCGGCGGGCTCGGCAAAGTCGCGCCCGGCCAGCGGATGGGCGGCGGCCACCGCCAACAGCGGCTGATAGTCGAACAGCGGCTCGAAGATCACCCCCGGCAATTCCTCGGGGTCCGAGGAGATCACCAGATCGGCCTCGCCCCGCACCAGCGCCGGCAGCGCGGTGAAGGCCAGCCCGGCGCGCACGTCGATATCGACCTGCGGCCAGCCGTGGCGAAACGCGTCCAGCGCCGGCAGCAGCCAGTTGAAACAGGCGTGGCATTCCATGGCGATATGCAGCCGGCCGACGCGGCCCTGGGTCACGCCGCGGATCTCGGCCTCGGCGGCCTCGACCATGGGCAGCACCTGCCGGGCCAGCGCCAGCAGCCGCAGCCCGGCGGGGGACAGGCGCATCGGCTTGCTTTGGCGCAGAAACAGCGTGGTGCCGGCCTGTTCCTCCAGCGCGCGCACCTGATGGGACAGCGCCGACTGGGTGATGTTCAGCACCTCGGCGGCGCGGGCCAGCCCGCCCTGGTCATGGATGGCGCGGATCGTCCGCAGATGGCGCAGTTCAAGATGCATCGGATTCATGTGAAACTTGTGTAAGTTGAATTTGTCTCACGCATCGCCGCGTGGCACAAGGGCTGCGAAAGGAAGCCCGCCCATGACCCTCACCGCCCCCCGCATCAGCTTCGAGTTCTTCCCGCCGAAGAACCTCGACCAGTCCTTCAAGCTGTGGGAAACCGCGAATGCGCTGGCGCCGCTGGGGCCGGATTTCGTGTCGGTCACCTATGGCGCGGGCGGCACCACAAGGCAACTGACGCATGAGGCGGTGACGGCGCTGGCGTCGAACTATGGGCTGAACGTGGCGGCGCATCTGACCTGCGTCGAGGCGACCCGGGCCGAAACCATGCAAATCGTCGACGACTATGCCGCCGCGGGTGTGACGGAAATCGTGGCGCTGCGCGGCGACCCGCCGCAGGGGGCCGACCGCTTTCGCCCGCACCCCGAGGGTTTTGCGGATTCGGTCGAGCTGATCGGCGCCATCGCCGCGCGCGGCGGCTTCACCATCCGCTGCGGCGCCTACCCCGAGCCGCATCCCGAAAGCCCGGATACCGCCGCCGACGTGAGCTGGCTGAAGCGCAAGATCGACGCGGGCGCCAGCAGCGCCATCACCCAGTTCTTCTTTGACGCGGACGTGTATTTCCGCTTTCGCGACGCCTGCGACGCGGCGGAGATCGCGGCGCCGATCATCCCGGGCATCCTGCCGGTGCAAAGCTGGGCGGGCGCCAAACGCTTTGCCGCGCGCTGCGGCGCCTCGGTCCCGCAATGGGCGGACGAGGCCTTTGCCGCCGCCGGCCCCGAGGGCGAGCGGGCGCTGGCCATCGACATGGCGGCCGGGCTGTGCCGGCGGCTGATCGAGGGCGGCGTGGAGCGGCTGCATTTCTACACCGTCAACCGCCCCGACATGACGCTGGCGGTCTGCAAGGCGCTGGGGATCGAGGCGCGGCAGGCTCAGGTCGCCTGATCGGGCGAGGGCGCGGCGGTCTCGGCCGCTTTTGCCCCGGACCGGCGCCGCAGCCGGTGGCGCATCGCCCGCAGCCGGCCGCCGAAGCGGGTGCGCGCGCGCTCGGGCGCGCCGCGCGGACTGCGGCGGATCCGTTCGGGGTCGATGACCAGCGCCGGGCCGCCATAGGGCAGCGGCACCGATTCGTGCAGCCGGTCGCCTGCGGTGCCGACGGTGCGCGGCGCGCGCAGCAGGAACACCCGCCCCCAGCGATACCAGGTCCCCATCGAGGGCGCGGTGACGTCCGTCGCCAGCCCCTCGCGCCAGTCCGGCGGCAGCGGCAGCCCCTGCGCCGCAGCCTTTTCCAGCATCCAGATCAGCGGGATATTGGCCAGCGGCCGGCATTCCTCGCACCCGTCCAGCTGGCCGCCGATATCGGCATGAGAGCCGCGGAACCAGCGTTGCTCGACCCGCCCTTTCGGGTGGTCGGCCCAGAGGATCGGAAAGAACGCCGCCCTGGTTTCGTCCAGCGCCAGCGCATGGGCGCCAAAGCGGACATGCGGCGCCAGCCCGTGGTTGTGAAAGCGGTGGCTGCCCTCGGTCAGCATCCACAGCAGCGGCAGCCGCACCCCCAGCGCTGCCACGGTGTCGAACAGCCCCAGCATGTCGACGGGCACCTGCGGGTGGCAGCGCCGGCGCAGCCCGGCGCGCACCGCGTCCGAGGCTCCGTCGCGATAGATGCGCCAGGCGACGCGGATGTTGCGTTCCGTCGCATGGCGGGGGCGCAGCAGCCCCACCCGGGCGATCATCCCGACCAGCGACCGCGCTGCGAACGCGCCCCGCGAATAGCCGAAGACGAAGATCGGGTCGCCCGGACGCCAGCTGCTGGCCAGCCAGCCATAGGCGGTGGCGATGCGATCCTCGATCCCGCGGCCGGTCATCACCGAGCGCCAGTCGTCCCATTGCAGCCCGCGCCCGTAATGCACCCGCACCGGCATCTGTCCGCCCGGTTCGCCGCCCAGTCCACTGCCCGGCCCGGCATCCGGCCCGCGCTGCGAGCCGGCCCGCAGCACCAGCCGCCGGATCGTGGCGATATGCGTCGCCCGCCGCCCGCGGCGCGAGGCGAGGGTTCCGTCCAGCAGGACGACATGGGCGATGGGCGGGCGGTGCAGCGGCATGATCCCATCATCAACCCGGAAGATTGCGATTCGGTTTACCCGAGCGGCAATTCCGGGCGCCCTAGTAGAAGCGGCGCACCGTCATCTGGGCAAGCTCGCCGAAACCGTTGAAGCGGGTGTTGGTCACCACCGAATAGGCGCCGGCGCCGTGGAAGATGACGTAGTCCCCCTCGGCGATGTTCTCGGGCAGCGAGACCTCGCCCGGCAGCCGGTCCACCGAATCGCAGGTCGGGCCAAAGACCACCCGGCCGGGGCCGTTCTCGCCGCGCGGCTCGCCCTCGGGCGTCAGCACCTCGATGCGGTCGAGGTTGCCGATCACCGGCAGCTCGTTCATCGCGCCATAGACGCCGTCGTTCAAGAACACCGCCTGCCCGTCGCGCACCGCCTTGACGCGGGTGATGATGGCAAAGGCGTCGGCGCAGATGCCGCGGCCGGGCTCGCACACCAGCGTGGGCGCGTCATGGCCGAAGGCCTGCGCGGTGGTGCGCCGGATCAGGTCGAAGATCGCGCGCAGGTCGGGTTCCACCCCGCGCACCCGCCAGGACGGAAACCCGCCGCCGACGTTCAGCCGTCGCGGGGTCACGCCGGCCATGGCGGCGATTTCGGCCGCGGTGCGGATATATTGTTCCCAGGCGGCCGGGTCGGTGCATTGCGTGCCGGGGTGGAAGGTCAGCGACGGCACATAGCCGCGCGCCGCCACCTCGCGCAGCAGCTCGGCCGCCAGTTCCGGCGTGGCCCCGAACTTGGAGCCGAAATCATAGGCCGCGCCCGGCACCGGCAGCTTGAAGCGGGCCGAGATCTCGCAGCCCTCGGGGGGGACCTGCTCGAACAGCTTGTCCAGCTCGCTGCGGCTGTCCACCGACCACGCCTTGATGCCGGCGGCGACCGCATGGGCGATTTCGGCGCGGGAACGCACCGGGTTGTGGTAATGCCGCGCTGCGTGGGGGGCGAGCCGGCCGATCAGGTCGATCTCGAACGGCGAGGCCACGTCGAAGCCGGTGATCCCTGCGGCGACCAGATTGCGGATCACCGCCGCGTCGGGGTTCGACTTGACCGCATAGGTCACCAGCCCGGGGAAGCCGGCGATGAATTCCCGCGCGCGCTGCTGCAGCACGCTGGGGGCAAAGACCAGCACCGGGTTTTCCGGTTGCAGGCTGCGGATGATCTCGGCGGGGTTGTCCCAGACGGTCACGGCCAGCTGGCCTTCGCTCAGTCCCATGCGCAATCCTTTCGTTCCCTGACCGGGGTATACCACCGCACAACGCGAGACGCGCCCTATGGGGCGCAAATATTGCGATTGAAAGGATGGATTGTCGCGTGGGCTCGGTTAAAATGACCGGAACCACCGGCGAAAAGACGACGAAAACCATGGATGACACCGACCGCGCGATCATTGCGCAGCTTGGACAGGATGCGCGCATGTCGGTGGCGGTGCTGGCGCGGCGGCTGAAACTGGCGCGTTCCACCGTGCAGGCGCGGCTGGAACGGCTGGAAAGCTCGGGCGCCATCGCGGGTTACACGCTGCGCCTGGGCGAGGCCGCGCGCGTCACCCGCATCCGCGCCACCTGCATGTTGACGATCGAGCCGCGCGCCCAGCCGGCGATTCTGGCGCGGCTGCGGGCGATGCCGGCGGTCGAGCGGGTGCATACCACCAGCGGCCGGGTGGATCTGCTGCTGCAGCTGGGCTGCGCCTCGACCACGGAACTGGACGAGGTGCTGGACCGGATCGGCAATCTGCCCGGGGTGCGGTCGTCGGAAAGCCTGGTGCATCTGTCGACCAAGCTGGACCGGGCGCTTTAGCCCTCGCCCGGCGGACCCAGCCGGAAACGGTCGATGACCGCCTGCCCCAGTGCTTCGTTGCCGTCGAAACCGATCAGCCCCTGCGCCACCAGCTGCGCCAGCGGCGCCGGGCCATAGACGGCGATGGCCATGGCGTTGGCGGGGCCGCGAAAGATCGCATCGCCCTCGGGGCGGTCGCTGCGGCGGGTGTGCATTCCGGCGCCCGTCAGCGTGGTCGAGAAGATCTCGGCGCCCATGTCGAACCCGGCGTGCAGCAGGTCCCCCGGCCCGGGCCGCAGCATCGATTCCATCGACAGCATCAGCGAGGTCGGGCTGATCGGCAGCCGGTGGTCGTGGCCCGGTACCGCCACCCCCCACTGGCACAGCGCCAGCAGCACCGGGCGCAGCCCCAGCCCGTGGGCGGTCAGCTCATAGACCGGGGCGTTGGCGGGGGCGGGCAGGGTGCGGTGGGTCAGCAGCCCGGCGGCTTCCATCTCTTCCAGGCGGCGGGCCAGCATGTTGGTGGCGATGCCCGGCAGCCCGGCGCGGATCAGGCCGAATCGCTTGGGGCCCAGCATCAGCTCGCGCGCGATCAACAGCGCCCAGCGGTCGCCGATCAGGTCCAGCGCATGGGCGGCCAGGCAGCCTTCGCCATAGGTCTTGCGGTCAGCCATTTCCTGCCGGTCCCCTTTCTCTCTTGTTCTGCTTTACAATTTCTCGCTTGCAAAATGCAAGCACTGTGGCAGCGTAGAAAGACAAAGGGAGGACCAGCCATGACCTATTACAGCGGCTCGGTGGCTGCGGTTCCGGCCGCGAACCGCAACGCCTATCTGGAACATGTCCGCCGCGCATGGCCGCTCATGCGCGAACAGGGCGTCACCAGGATGGTCGAGACCTGGGGCGAGGACGTCCCCCACGGCAAACGCACCGACTTCTATCGCGCCGTGCAGGCGCAAGAGGGCGAGGTGCCGGTGTTTTCCTGGATGGAATGGCCCGACCGCGCCACCTGCGACGCGGCATTCCAGCGGATGATGGCGGACGAAAGCTTCCCCGAGCGGATGGGCGAGGTGCCGTTCGACGGCAAGCGCATGATCTTCGGCGGCTTTGCACCGCTGACCGCCGACGGCACCGACCGCGGCGCGGGCTGGTTCCAGGGCTTCCTGCTGGCGGTGCCTGCCGACAAGCGCGAGGCCTATGCCAGCATGGCCCGCGAGGCGCATGAGCAGATGTTCGCCCCCAACGGCTGCATGGGCACGTTCGAGACCTGGGGCGAGGACGTGCTCCGCGGCAAGCTGACCGACATGTATCGCGCCGTCGAGGCCGAGGACGGCGAGGTGGTGGTGTTTTCCTGGACCGCCTGGCCCGACCGCGCCACCTGCGAGGCCGCGGGCAAGGCGATGGAGGCCTCCATGCAGGGGCAGGAGATGCCCGACATGCCCTTTGACGGGCAGCGGATGATATGGGGCGGCTTTGCCCCGATCTTCGACAGCGACCGCGGTTGAGGGGGGCACCATGACGGATTTTCACGGAAACCCCTGCTGGTTCGAGCTGGGCACCGGCGATCTGGACGGCGCCCGGCGCTTTTACGCCGAGGTGCTGGGCTGGCAGATCGCCGATGCGGGGATGGAGGGCTTCACCTATCTGCTGGCGCAGGCCGATGGCGACATGGTGGCCGGGATGATGGCGCTGGAGCGGCAGGCGGGCGCGCCGCCGCCGAACTGGACCATCTACCTTGCCGTCGACGACTGCGACCAAAGCGCAGAGCTGATCACCGCCGCCGGCGGCACGGTGCTGAAGGGGCCGGCCGACATCCCCGGCACCGGCCGCTTTGCCGTCGCCACCGACCCGCAGGGGGCGGTGTTCGGCATCCTGCAACCCGACATGAGCAGCATGTCCGAGGCCGAGCTGCGCAAGGCCCGCGAAGGCGGCGCCTTCAACCAGCGCAAGGCCGGGCACGGCAACTGGATCGAGCTGATGTCCCGGGACCCCGAGGCGGGGTTCGAGTTCTATTCCTCCCTGTTCGGCTGGACCAAGGGGCAGGCGATGGACATGGGCGAGATGGGCATCTACCAGCTGTTCCGCCGCGGCGGCACCGACATCGGCGCGGTGATGGGCCTGGGCGAGGCGCCGCAGCCGGCGTGGCTGCCCTATTTCGGCGTCGACGGCGTGGACGCCGCCATCGCCCGCATCACCGCCTCGGGCGGGCGGGTGGCCCATGGCCCGCAAGAGGTCCCCGGCGGCGCCTTCATCGCGGTGGCGACCGACCCGCAGGGCGCATGGTTCGCCGTGGTCGGGCCACGCTGAGGCGGCGGGATGCTGACCATCACCACCTTTGACCGCGTGCCGCAGGCGGCGCGCGGCTATGTCCGCGACCTGCGGGTCCGCTGGGCCTGCGAGGAAGCCGGGCTGCCTTATCGCGTCGAGACCGTGCCACTGGACCCGCGCACGCCCGATCATGTCGCGCGCCAGCCCTTTGCGCAGGTGCCGATCCTGCGTGACGGCGGGCTTGTGCTGTTCGAAAGCGGCGCCATCGTGCTGTATCTGGCCGGGCGCTCGGCGGTGCTGATGCCGCAAGACCGCGAACCCGAGGTCACGCAATGGGTGATCGCGGCGCTGAACTCGGTCGAGAGCTGGATCTTTCCGTGGCTGATCGCGCGTTTTCAGCGCGACGAGGCCGCTACCGGCAAGGCGGTCCCGCAGATGAACGTGCGGCTCGGGCAGATGCAGACGGTGCTGGCCGGCCGCGACTGGCTGCTGGACGAAGGCTTCAGCGCCGCCGATTTGATCATGGCCGACGTGCTGCGCATCGTGAACGACGCGGGCGCGCTGGCTGAATATCCGGCGCTCGCGGCTTATGTGGCGCGGGCAACCGCGCGGCCTGCATTCGCCCGCGCCCACGCTGCCCAGATGGCGCATTTCGCCCCCCAGGACGGGGCGCCGGAATGACCCTGACCCTGTGGATGCACCCGTTTTCGTCCTTCTGCCAGAAGGTGCTGATCGCGCTTTACGAAAACGGCACCGCGTTCCAGCCGCGGCTGGTGCGGCTGGAACTGCCCGAAGAGCGCGCGGCGCTGGCCGAGCTGTGGCCGCTGGCGCGGTTCCCGGTGCTGCAGGATGGGGACCGGGTAATCGCGGAATCCTCGATCATCATCGAGTATCTGGACCGCGCCCATCCCGGACCGGCGCCGCTGGTGCCGCCGGACGCGCTGGAACTGCGGTTCATGGACCGGGTGTTCGACCTGTGGGTGCAGGGGCCGATGCAGGCGGCGGTCGCCGACGCGCTGGCACCGCCCGACCAGCGCAGCCCGGCGCGGGTGGAACGCGGGCGGCAGGATCTGGCAACCACCTATCGCTGGCTGAACACCCGCTTGGCCGGGCGCGACTGGGCCGCGGGGGCGGGGTTTTCCATGGCCGACTGCGCCGCCGCCCCGGCGCTGTTCTATGCGCATTGGTTGCAGCCGATCCCCGCAGAGCTGCCGGTGCTGGCCGGATATTTCCGCCGCCTGATGGCGCGGCCTTCGGTCGCGCGGGCGGTGGACGAGGCCCGGCCCTGGCGGCATCTGCACCCGATTCCGCCGGCCGCGGACCTGCCCTGATCCCTTGGCCTCGGCCCGCGCGCACGCTATTGCGTGGACCAAGCAAGGGGACCTGACGCATGAGCATGGAAAAGACCTTCGACGCCGCCACCGCCGAGGCCCGCATCGCGGCAGCGTGGGAGGATGGCGGCGCCTTTGCCGCCGGTGCCAACGCCAAGCCGGGGCAGCCCGCGTTTTCCATGGTGATCCCGCCGCCGAACGTCACCGGCAGCCTGCATATCGGCCACGCGCTGAACAACACGCTGCAGGACATCCTGGCCCGCTGGCACCGGATGCGCGGCTTTGACGTGCTGTGGCAGCCCGGACAGGACCACGCCGGCATCGCCACCCAGATGGTGGTCGAACGCGAGCTTGCGAAAGACCCCGCCAACCCCATCCGCGCCGAGATGGGGCGCGAGGAGTTCCTGCGCCGCGTCTGGGACTGGAAGGCGCAGTCCGGCGGCACCATCATCGGCCAGCTCAAGCGGCTGGGCGCCAGCCTCGACTGGTCGCGCAATGCCTTTACCATGTCGGGCGCCCCCGGCGCGCCCGCGGGCGAACAGGGCAATTTCCACGACGCGGTGATCCGGGTCTTTGTCGACATGTACGACAAGGGGCTGATCTATCGCGGCAAGCGGCTGGTCAACTGGGACCCGCATTTCGAGACCGCGATTTCGGACCTCGAGGTCGAAAGCCGCGAGGTCGACGGCCAGATGTGGCATTTCAAATACCCGCTGGCCGGGGGCGAGACCTATGAATACGTGGAGCGCGACGCCGACGGCAACGTGACCCTGCGCGAGACCCGGGACTATATCTCGATCGCCACCACTCGCCCGGAAACCATGCTGGGCGACGGCGCGGTCGCGGTGCATCCGGGTGACGCCCGCTATGCCCCCATCGTCGGCAAGCTGTGCGAGATTCCGGTGGGGCCGCAGGCGCATCGCCGGCTGATCCCGATCATCACCGACGATTACCCCGACCCCGATTTCGGCTCGGGCGCGGTCAAGATCACCGGGGCGCATGATTTCAACGACTATGGCGTGGCGCTGCGCAATGGCATCCCGCTGTATGCGCTGATGGACGGGCGGGCGCGGATGCGCAGCGATGGGCTGTCCTATGCGGAATCCGCCGCCATCGCGACCCGCGCCGCGGCCGGGGTGAATGTGGGCGACGTGTCCGCGGTCAACCTCGTCCCCGAGGATCTGCGCGGGCTGGACCGGCTGGAGGCCCGCGCCCGCGTGGTCGCCGCGATCAACGCCGAGGGGCTGGCGGTCACCGACGCCGACGGCAACCCCTATGTCGAGCGCAAGAAGATCATGCAGCCCTTTGGCGACCGCTCGGGCGTGGTGATCGAGCCGATGCTGACCGACCAGTGGTTCGTCGACACCGCCGCCATCGTGCAGCCCGCCATCGACGCCGTGCGCGACGGCCGCACCCGCATCCTGCCGGAACAGCATGAAAAGGTGTATTTCCACTGGCTGGAAAACATCGAGCCCTGGACGATCTCGCGCCAGCTGTGGTGGGGGCACCAGATCCCCGTGTGGTACGGGCTGAACCTGGCCGCCGACAGCTTCACCGACGACGAGGGCGACGACGCGCTGAGCCCGATCGAGCTGCTGCGGCTGCTCAATGACGACCAGCTGGTGAGGGCGGGCGACCTGCATCACGCCGCCGCCCATTTCGAGGATCTGGTCGAGGCCTTCCGCGCCGATATCGCCGGGCTGCCGCATCCGCTGCAGGTCTGCCGCGTGATCGAGGTCGCCGACCGCGAGGCGGCGGTGGATGCCTTCGCGCAGGCGCTGGCCGACTATAACCTGACGCAGGACCCGACCCGGCTGGTCTATCCGGTCTGGCGCGACCCGGATGTGCTGGATACGTGGTTTTCCTCGGGGCTGTGGCCGATCGGCACGCTGGGCTGGCCCGAGGATACCGAAGAGCTGCGGAAATATTTTCCGACCGACACGCTGATCACCGGCTTCGACATCATCTTCTTCTGGGTGGCGCGGATGATGATGATGCAGCTGGCGGTGGTGGGCGAGGTGCCCTTCCGCACCGTTTATGTCCACGGGCTGGTGCGCGACGAAAAAGGCGCCAAGATGTCCAAGTCCAAGGGCAACGTCATCGACCCGCTGGAGCTGATCGACGCCTATGGCGCCGACGCGCTGCGCTTTACCCTGACCAGCATGGCCGCGATGGGCCGCGACCCCAAGCTGGGCCCGAAGCATGTCGAGGCGAACCGCAATTTCGTCACCAAGATCTGGAACGCAGTGCGGTTTGCGGAAATGAACGGGGTGTTCGCCGCGCCCGCAGGCCGGCCGCAGCCCGCCCACACCGTGAACCGCTGGATCATCGGCGAGACCGCGCGGGCGCGGATCGCGCTGGACGACGCGCTGGCGGGCTATCGCTTCAACGAGGCGGCGCAGGGGCTTTACGGCTTCATCTGGGGCAAGCTCTGCGACTGGTATGTCGAGTTCGCGAAGCCCCTGTTCGACGGCGAACACGCCGAGGAAACCCGCGCCACCATGCGCTGGGTGATCGAGCAGGCGATCACCATGGCGCATCCGGTGATGCCGTTCGTGACCGAGGAAATCTGGGCGCTGACCGGCACCCGCGACCGGATGCTGGTGCATGGCGACTGGCCCGAATACGGCGCCGAGCTGATCGACACCGGTGCCGACCGGCAGATGAACTGGGTGATCGGGCTGATCGAGGATATCCGCTCGGCCCGCGCGCAGATGGGGGTTCCGGCGGCGGCACGGCTCGACCTGATCGTGACCCAGGCGGATGCGGCCGCGCGCGAGGCGCTGGCGGCGAACGCGCCGCTGATCGAGCGGCTGGCGCGGGTGAATGCGCCCGTGGACGGCACGGCAGGGCGCGGGATGATCGCGGTGGCGGCGCCGGGCGCGTCCTTCGCGCTGCCCATCGGCGAGGTGATCGACGCGAGTGCCGAGGCGGCGCGGCTGGAAAAATCGCTGGCGCGCAGCGAAAAGGACGCCGGCGGCCTGCGCGGCCGTCTGGGCAATCCGCGCTTCGTGGAAAATGCCGACGCCGAGGTGATCGAGGAGACCCGCGGCAAGCTGGCGGCGCTGGACGAGGAAATCGCCCGCACCCGCGCGGCGCTGGAGCAGCTGCGGGCGATGTGAGGCCCATTCGTGCGGGGGCCCGGCGGTGGTGCCGGGCGGCCCGTGCGGTGCCCCAAGTCGGGTATTTGGGCCAGAAAGAAGCCCTTGCCGGATCAGCCGGGGCGGAAGCCTGTCGGGATGCGGTCGGTGCCGTCGAGGATCAGATCGGCCAGCATCTCGGCGACGGCGGGGGCCATGGCGAAGCCGATCTTGAAGCCTCCGTTGGCGATGAAATTTCCGGGGCGGCCGGGCCAGGGGCCGACCAGCGGCGCGCGGCTGGCGGCGCGGGGGCGGATGCCGGCCCAGCGTTCCAGCACCTCGGCCCCGGCCAGTTGCGGGCACAGCGCGCGGGCGCGGGCGATCAGCGTATCCAGCTGCTCGTCGGTGGCGGTATCCTCGTGTCCCGGCTCGCTGGTCGAGCCGATGGCGGTGGTGCCGTCGGCGTGCGGGACCACATGCAGCCCCTCGGCGAACACCTGCGGCGCATCGGGGGCGGCGTGGGCAAGCAGCGCCGACTGGCCCTTGACCCCGTCGCCGGCCTTGTGGCCGAGGTCGCGGCCCAGATCCGCCAGCCCTTGCACGCCGGTGGCCCAGATCGCGCCCTGCGGCAGATCCTGGGGGCGCTGGCGGCCGGCGGATTCGATGATCTCGCCGCCGCTGGCGCGGATCGCGGCAGCCAGCGCAGCGCCGGCCGCGCGGGGCGACAGCCGGGCGGTGAGGTTGTCGGCAAGCCACAGCCCCGAGGCACTGTCGGGCACCAGCGCCCCCGTCGGTGCATCGGTCAGCGTCATGCGGAAGGGCGCGGGCCAGTCCTGCGCCGCGGCCGCGACACGGGCGCGTGCCTGATCCTCGGCGCCCGGGGCCACGGGTTGCAGCCGCCCGTTGCGGGCATAGCCGGGATCGGCACCGCCGGCATCGCGCACCGCCTGCCACCAGCTTTCCGCCGCGATCAGCGCCTCGAGCTGGGTCTGTTTCTTGGGGTTCCACGCCCCCGGCGCATGGGGGGCAAGTGCGCCGACCGTGCCGCCGCTGGGGCCCGCGCCGATACGCTCGGCCTCGATCACCGTCACCCGCGCCCCGCGCCGCGCCAGTTCCCAGCCGCAGCACAGCCCGAAGATGCCGGCGCCGACCACCGTCAGATGTCTTGCCATGGCCGTCGTCCCCCGTCATCAGGATTTGTCGGCACGAGGGGGTAACGCTTATGGGCGGCGACGAAAAGATGCCCCGTGAGGGCGGGATCGAATGGCGGGGCGCGGTCCCGGTCTCGAACGGCTTCGACGACCCGTATTTCAGCCTGGCCGGGGGGCTGGCGGAAACGCGGCATGTGTTCCTGGCCGGCAACGAGCTGCCGCAGCGGCTGCGCCCGGGGTTCCACGTGGCCGAGACCGGGTTCGGCACCGGGCTGAACCTGCTGGCGCTGGCGCAGGTGGCCGAGGTGCCGGTGCGCTTCACCAGTTTCGAGGCTTTCCCGCTGGGGGTGGACGAGCTGGCCCGCGCCCATGCGGCCTTCCCCGAGCTTGCCGCGCTGTCGGCGCAGCTGCGTGCCGGCTGGGGTGCGGCGGGGCTGCAGGTCGGGCAGGTCACGGCCGAGGTTATCCTGGGCGATGCCCGCGAAACCCTGCCTGCGTGGCCGGGGCGGGCCGATGCGTGGTTCCTGGACGGGTTCTCGCCCGCCCGCAACCCCGAGCTGTGGTCGGATGCGCTGCTGGCCGAGATCGGCCGCCACACGGCGCCGGGCGGCAGCTTCGCGACCTATACCGCCGCGGGCCATGTCCGCCGGGCGCTGGCGGCCGCCGGGTTCGAGGTTGCGCGTAGCTCCGGCTTTGCCGGCAAGCGCCACATGAGCCGCGGCATCCTGCGCTAGGGGCGGCGCACCGGCGGGATGCGGCTGGGCGCGAACTGGCTGGGCGGATGCGGCGGCTGTCCGTGGGTGCGGCGCCAGTAGCCCGGGCCGCCCAGCCACAGGAACCGCGCCAGCGTCAGCGCCACCCCGGCGGCGAACCCGCCGGCATGGGCCCAATAGGCGACGCCCGGTCCCACCCCGGCCATGGCGTAGCCCGAGGCCAGCTGCAGCACGAACCACACGCCCAGCATCAGCCAGGCGGGCAGGGTGACCACCCGCACCAGCACCACTACGATGACCAGCACATCCACCCGCGCCCGCGGAAACAGCAGCAGATAGCCGCCCATCACCCCGGCGATCGCCCCCGAGGCGCCGACCATCGGCACGCCGGGATCGGACTCGGCCGCGATCTGCGCCGCTGCGGCCGCCAGCCCGCAGGCAAGGTAGAACAGCAGGAACCCCAGCCGCCCGAACTGATCCTCGAGATTGTCGCCGAAGATCCACAGGAACAGCATGTTCCCGGCCAGGTGCAGCAGCCCGGCGTGCAGGAACATGTGGGTCAGCAGCCCCCACAGCAGCTCTCCTTGCGCGACCGCGGCGGGGTAAAGCGCCAGTTCGGTCCACAGCCGGGCCCCGGCCTCGTCCAGCGGCAGGGTCAGCAGGAATATCGCGACATTCGCCAGGATCAGCGCGATGGTGACCACCGGCCGGCTTTGCGAAGGGTTGTGGTCGCGGATCGGGAACATGGTGCTGCGGGGTCCGGGCGGCGCTGCGCCTGAGTGTCACGGCAGGGGGCTGTTGTGCAACCCGGCAGGTGTTCTAAACATGGCGCGTGTACCCCAGCCGGAGGAGGGCCGAGCCGCCATGACCACCATGACCGACCGCAAGAACGCCGCGATTTCGCGGGGGGTGGGAATGACCACCCAGATCTATGCCGAACGCGCCGAAAACGCCGAGATCTGGGACCGCGAGGGCCGGCGCTACATCGACTTTGCCGCCGGGATCGCGGTGGTGAACACCGGCCACCGCCATCCCAAGGTGGTGCAGGCGGTCAAGGACCAGCTCGACCGCTTTACCCACACCTGCCACCAGGTCGTGCCCTATGAAAACTACGTGGCCCTGGCCGAGCGGCTGAACGATCTGGTCCCCGGCGATTTCGAGAAAAAGACCATCTTCGCCACCACCGGCGCCGAGGCGGTGGAAAACGCGGTCAAGATCGCCCGCTTTGCCACCGGGCGCAGCGCGATCATCGCCTTTACCGGCGCGTTCCACGGCCGCACCTTCATGGGGATGACGCTGACCGGCAAGGTCCAGCCCTACAAGGCCGGCTTCGGGGCGATGATGCCCGACGTCTTCCACCTGCCGTTCCCCAACGAGCTGCACGGCGTCAGCCAGGACGACGCGCTGGCGGCGCTCGACAAGCTGTTCAAGGCCGATGTCGACCCCGCCCGCGTCGCCGCGATCATCGTCGAGCCGGTGCAGGGCGAGGGCGGGTTCTATCCGGTGCCCTCGGGCTTCATGCAGAAGCTGCGGGCGCTTTGCGACGACAACGGCATCCTGCTGATCGCCGACGAGGTGCAGACCGGCTTTGCCCGCACCGGCCGGCTGTTCGCGATGGAGCTGCACGGCGTCAGCGCCGACATCACCACCATGGCCAAGGGGCTGGGCGGCGGGCTGCCGATCTCGGCGGTGACCGGGCGGGCCGAGATCATGGACGCACCGAACCCCGGGGGGCTGGGCGGCACCTATGCCGGCAACCCGCTGGGGGTGGCCGCGGCCCATGCGGTGCTGGACATCATCGAGGAGGAGGGCCTGTGCGACCGGGCCGAGCGGCTGGGCCAGCGGCTCAAGCAGCGGCTGGCAAGCTTGCGCGACGACGTGCCGGAAATCGTGGACATCCGCGGCCCGGGGCTGATGAACGCGGTCGAGTTCAACGTGGCCGGCAGCGACCGCCCGAACCCCGAGATGACGAACCGGGTGCGGGAAGAGGCGCTTGAGCGGGGGCTGATCCTGCTGACCTGCGGGGTCTACGGCAACGTCATCCGCTTCCTGCCGCCGCTGACCGTGCCCGACGCGGTGTTCGACGAGGCGCTCGGGATTCTGGAAGATTCGATCCGCGCCGCCCGCGGCTGAACCAGGGGCAAAAAGGGGGCGCTGCGGCGCCCCCGATCACAACCCGCCCAGCAGCGCCTCGGTCAGCGGATGTGCGGGGTCGGCAAGCCCGGCGATCACGTCCAGATGATGGCGGCCCGGCTCGACGGTCAGGGTCGTGCGCCGGGGAATCCCGGCCCAGGCGGCCTGCAGCAGCTGCGACTGGCGGATGAACACCGGCCGTTCGTCGCTGCCCACCCACAGATGCAGCTCGCACCCCGCAGCCGGCAGGTGGAACAGGGGGCTTTCCGCGCGGACCACCGCATCGTCCAGCCCCAGGTCGCCGCGCATCGCGGTCAGCTGCAGAGGGCGCAGGTCGAACAGCCCCGAGATCGGGAGGCAGCGCGCCACCCGTGCCAGAACCGGCGCGGGCAGGGGGCTGTCGCCGCAGACCAGCCGCGCCGCCAGATGCCCGCCCGCGGAATGGCCGCAAAGCGCGATGGGCCCGGAAACCTCGCCCGCCGCTGCCGCGATCTGTGCGGCGATGCGGTCCCGCATCTCGCGCAGGCCGGCGCCGGGCGCCAGCGGATAAGAGGGCAGCAGCACCGCCCAGCCAAGCGCCAGCGCGCCCGCGGCCAGATGCGAGAACCACGACGGCCCGAACTTCATCCAGTAGCCGCCATGGACGAACACCATCATCCCGCGCGGCTGGCCGGCGGGCAGGTAGAACTCGGCATCGCGATGCTCTTTCTTCTGTCCGAAAATATCCCGGGGGCCCGGGGGCTGGCCCCCGGTTCCACGCTGCCGCTCCCGGAAATCCGCGGCCGCCTGCGCCCAAGCATCGGGAAACCCCGCGCCGCCCGGGATATGGGCGATATTGGCATAGGCGTCGTCCCAGTCGGCGATCTGCGCGACGGTCCCGGCCATGCTCATTCCGGCTTGACCTTGGCGGCGGTGCCCTTGGCGAATGCCTCCAGCCGGGCCTTGGCGGCCTCTTGCGTGTTGACCACGCCCGCGACCACGGCCTCGGCATAGGCCGCGTCCAGCGCGCTCATGTTCTGCATGTGGCTGATGGCCGAGCAGATGGCAAAGTTCGACAGCGGCGGGTTCTGGGCGGCGGCGCGGGCGATCTCATAGGCCTTGGCCTCGGAATCCTCGACCAGATATTGCGCAAGGCCCACGTCCACCGCCTCTTGCCCGCGGTAGAGCCGGCCCGACAGCATCATGTCGATCATCCTTGCCTTGCCGATCAGGTCGGCCACGCGGATGGTGGCGCCGCCGCCGGTGAACAGCCCGCGCTGGCCCTCGGGCAGGCCGAAATAGGTGGTCTGGTCCGCGACCCGGATATGGGCCGAGGACGCCAGTTCCAGCCCGCCGCCCACGACCGCGCCCTTGAGCGCCGCGATCACCGGCACGCCGCCGTATTCCATTTTGTTGAACGCCTCGTGCCAGCGCATGCAGACATGCATGAAATCCGCGGCGCTGCGGTCGGCGTGGTAGTGTTCCACCAGATCCAGCCCGGCGCTGAAATGCGTGCCCTCGCCGCGCAGCACGCAGGCGCGCACCCCGGCGCGGGGCAGCAGCGAGAACACGTCCACCAGCTCTTCGATGGTGGCGGCGTCCAGCGCGTTGCGCTTGGTCGGGCGGTTCAGCGACACCGTGGCGATACCGTCGTCGTCCACCGTGACAGCCAGGTTTTCAAGCTTGAGATCGGACAGGTTGCGCATGGTTTCAGCCTTTCGGAATCAGGTGGATGACATAGGGAATGGTCAGGATGCTGACCGCGGTCGAGATCAGGATCGCGGCCGAGACCCGCTGCTCGGCCAGTTGGAAGTGATGGGCGAGGATATAGACGTTGCCCGCCACCGGCAGCGCGGCGGCGGCGACCATCACCCCCGCGGCGATCGGGTCCACCGCCAGCGCCCAGGCGGCCAGCGCCACCATGACCGGGTGCAGCACCAGCTTGGCGGCGCTGAGCCACGCGGCCGGGCCGACCCGCCGCGCCGGGCGATGCGCGAGCGAGGCGCCGATGGCGAACAGCGCCCCCGGCGTCGCCGCCGCCCCCAGCAGCGACATGTATTGCGCCGCCGGCTCTGGCAGCGGCAGGCGCAGCCCCGACCAGGCCAGCCCCGCCGCCATCGCCACGATCATCGGGTTGCCGGCGATGCCGCGCAGCACCGGCAGCAGCATCCCCACCCCGATCCGCCCGTGCCGCGCGACGGCGACGATCAGGGTGATGAGGGTCGAGAACACCACCAGGTCCAGCGTCAGCACCATCAGCACCGGCCCGACCGCCGCCGGCCCCAGCAGCACCACCAGCATCGGCACCCCCAGAAAGCCGGTGTTCCCGATCATCCCGGTATGGGCCAGCATCGCCGATTCCGCCGGGCCCGCGCCGCGGTTGCGGGCGATCGCCGCCACCAGCAGCCACACCGCGGCCGAGCCGCCCACATAGGCCAGCGCGAATCGCAGGTCGAACAGCGCCGCGATGTCCAGCTGCGCGGCAAAGCCGAACAGCATGGCCGACAGCGCGAAATAGAACACGAAGCGGGTCAGCGCCGCGGTGGCGGGTTCGGAAAACATGCCGATCCGGCCCGCGGCCCAGCCGGTGCCGATCAGCGCAAAGAACGGCAGGGTCTGCAGAAAGATCGCCAGCATGGCGTTCCCTCCTTCGCCTCGGCCGTCACTTGGTGGCGCACAGAACCATTCCCCGCGCGCGGGTGCAAGATCAGCCGCGGCGGACCAGATAGCGGCGGGCGCCGTCGGGCAGGGGGGCCGAGGACAGCAGCTGGTGTCCTGCTTCGGCGCAGAAATGCGGCACGTCCAGCACCGCCGCCGGGTCGGTCGCCTCCAGCGCCACCACCGCACCGGGGGCGGCGCTTTGCAGCGCCCGGCGCAGCCGCAGCACCGGCAGAGGGCAGAGCAGGTGGCGGGCGTCGATCCGGGCCGTGGGGTCGGGGGTCGTTACGGGATCAGGCATGGGGGCTCAGGCCGCGGCGCCGCGGGGGCGCAGGCACCAGTCGGGGGCGTCGTCCCAGTTCAGCAGGGTGGCGTCGCCGCCGGTAAAATCGTGAAAGGCAGGCAGGTAGTCGGGGGCGACCGCGGTCAGCACCGGGATGCCCCGGCTCAGCGATTCGGCGATCAGCTCGCGAAAGCCGCGGCCCAGCGATTCCTGCTTGCCGAACTTGTTGACCAGCACCAGATCCGCGCCCGCCAGCGCCGACAGCGCCAGCCCGACCGCGCGTTCCAGCGCATCCGGGTCCAGCCGGCAGCCCTTCGACCCCGGCCCCAGCGCCTGCGAGATGCGGATCGGGGCCGCATCCGTGCCAAGCACAGCCAGATCCATGGTGCAATCGCCGCCGGTGCTGTTGACCTGAACCGCACCGCCCAGCCGCAGCCCGCGCGCCGCCAGCAGGCGGGCAAGAGCGGCCATGCGGTCGCTGCCGTCGGTATCGTCGTGGATCACATAGCCCAGCATGGCGGCGATCCTACGGCCCGCCCCGCGGCACGGCAAGCGGACGCGAGGCCGCAGCCGCTTGCAGCCCCCGCGGCCCCGGCGCAGAGTGCCGCGCATGGACGGGAATATTGCGGGAATCGTGCTGGCCGGGGGGCAGTCGCGCCGGATGGGCGGCGGCGACAAGGGGCTGCTGGACCTTGGCGGGCAGCCGCTGATCGGCCATGTGATCGCGCGGCTGGGCTGCGCGCGGGCAATCAGCGCCAACGGCGATCCGGCGCGCTACGCGGGGTTCGGGCTTGCGGTGCTGCCTGACAGCATCGCGGACTGGCCCGGGCCGCTGGCCGGGGTGCTGGCGGGGATGGACTGGGCGGCGGCGCGGGGCATTGCGCGCATCGTTACCGCGGCCGCCGACACGCCGTTTTTCCCGCCCGACCTGGCCGGCCGGCTGGCGGGCACGCAGGCGCCGGTGGCGATGGCGACTTGCGGCGGGCAGGACCACCCCGCCTTTGCCGCCTGGGACGTGGAGCTGCGCGAGGATCTGCGCGCGGCGCTGCTGGCGGGGACGCGGCGGATGCGCGGCTGGATGGACGCGCAGGGCGCGGCGCGGGTCGAGTTCCCGGCGGGACCCGCGGGCGCGGATCCGTTCTTCAACATCAACACCCCCGCCGATCTGGAAACCGCCCGCGCGATGCTGGCCGGTACGCCGTGACCCCGAGCCGATGACGAAAGCCCGACGATGGACCTGAAATCCGCCCTGATGGGCCTGGGCTTTGCGGCGATCTGGGCCTCGGCCTTCACCTCGACGCGGATCGCGGTGATCGAGATGCCGCCACTTCTCGCGCTGGTGATCCGCTTCGGCGCCTCGGCCGTGATCGCGATGGGGCTGGCCTGGGCGATGGGGCAGTCGCTGCGGCTGAGCCGGGCCGAGTGGCGCACGGTGATCGTGTTCGGCCTGTGCCAGAACGCGCTGTATCTGGGGCTCAACTGGACCGCGATGCAGTGGGTCGAGGCCTCGGCCGCCTCGATCATCGCCTCGATGATGCCGCTGATGGTGGCGTTTGCCGGCTGGGCGGTGCTGGGCGAGCCGCTGCGCCGGCAGGCGGCGCTGGGGCTGGTGGTGGGCGTGATCGGCGTCGTCATCATCATGAGCGTGCGGCTGTCGCAGGGAATGCATCTGGTCGGGCTGCTGATGTGCCTGGCGGCGGTGGTGGCGCTGGCGGTGGCCACGATGGCGGTGCGCAACGCCGGCGGCGGCGCCAATGTGCTGATGATCGTGGGGCTGCAGATGGCGGTGGGGGCGGCGGCGCTGGCGCTGCCCTCGGCCGTGCTGGAATGGGGCCGGCCGTGGGAATGGAGCGGGCGGCTGATCGGCGCGCTGGCCTATTCGGTGCTGGTGCCGGGGATTTTCGCCACCTTCATCTGGTTCCGGCTGGTCACCCGCATCGGGGCGGTGCGGGCGGCGGCGTTCCATTTCCTTTCGCCGCCGCTGGGCGTCGCCATCGCGGCGCTGTGGCTGGAGGAGAGCTTCGGCTGGTCGGACGTGATCGGCTCGGCCGTAGTGGCGGCGGGGATCCTGATGGTGCAGCTGGCGCGGGTGCCGCGGACCGAGGCGATTCCCGTCACCTCCGGCGGTTGAGCGAATGGAAAACGGGCCGCCGGGATGGTCCCGACGGCCCGTGGCAACGCGGACAGCCCGCTTCAGAAGCGGTAGTTCACGCCCAGCTTGATGTTGGAATGTTCGGGCGTCGCAACCGAGACCCCGCCAGAGGGCACGGTCGTCGTGGGCAGGGTCACGTCGGTCTTGCCGAAATTGGCGTATTCATATTCGCCGGTGACCGACCAGCGCTCGGACAGGCGCTTTTCCACGCCCAGCCCGATGACATAGCCGTCGGCGTCGTAATCGACGTCGGTTCCGCCGACATCATAGGTGAAATCGCCCCGCTGCCAGCCGGCGATCCCGTAAACCAGCAGGTCTTCCTGAACCAGATAGCCGGCCTTGAGCCGCAGCGCGAGCATGTGGTTGACCTTGGATTCAAAGCGGTAGCTGCCGAAATCGAAGGAATCCTTGATGCTGCCGCCGGTGATGCCCAGTTCCGGCCCGTAGACCCAGCGGTCGCGCTGCCAGGCATAGCCCAGCCGCAGCCCGAGATTGGCGCCCGACAGCTCGGCCTTGCCCAGATCCGCGCCCGGCGGGCGGTTGCCGATGCGGTCGTCGCCGCCGAACGCATAGCCCAGCGTCGCGCCGACATAGGCGCCCTGCCAGGAAGGGGCGGCGGCGACCAGCGGCTCGACCTCGATCACCGGGGCGACATAGCCGCCGGCATGGGCCGCGGAAATCGTGAAAACGGTGGCAGCGGCAGCGGCTGCGATGAACTGGATACGCACGTTGGACCTCGAGTCGAGAAATGCAGTGGTTTTCTGGCTTCCGCCTGTTAACAAATATAAAATTGCACAGAAATCGCGATTTCACAACGCCAGCGGCGCACATGCGGCGACAAAGCCGTCGCCCGCCCTGCCGACATGGCGGGGATGGGCGGGCGTTTTGCGGGCTTAAAAAGGAAAAAGTCGCGCGACTTCCGGCAACAGGTTGAATTTACGCCGGTAAAATTTCATTTATCCGCGGAAACGTTCCTGTTGCCGGAATGTCACGCGTCGAGGTTTTCCACGCTCAGCGCGTTCTGCTGGATGAAGTCGCGGCGCGGTTCCACCACGTCGCCCATCAGCTTGGTGAAGATGTCGTCGGCCTCGGCCACATCCTCGACCCGGACCTGCAGCAGGGTGCGGGCATCGGGGTCCAGCGTGGTTTCCCACAGCTGTTCGGGGTTCATCTCGCCCAGGCCCTTGTAGCGTTGCAGCGACAGGCCCTTTTCGCCCTCGGCAAAGATCGCCTCCAGCAGCGCCAGCGGGCCCGAGACCGGCTGTTCGCGGTCGCGCCGGACCAGCAGGGTGCGGCCGGCATAGATTTCGCGCAGGGCGTCGGTCATCTGGCCCAGCCGCCGGCTTTCGGCCGAGCGCAGCATCGGCCCGTCCAGCAGCCGCGATTCCTCGACCCCGCGCAGCACCCGCGACAGGCGGATGCCGCCGTCCTGGGTGGGGCGGGCGGTCCAGCCGCGTTCGTATTCCGCGGCGATCAGGTCCAGCCGCTGCGCCACCGCCGCGCCGACCCCGGCCGCATCGGCATCGACGGCACCGGGAAGCAGCGCCCCGGCGATCGCCGCCTGTTCGGTGATATGGGGCGGGTAATGGGTGGGATAGGCCTGGATGATGCGCCGGGCCAGCCGCGCCTCTTCCACGACCCGGGCCAGGTCGGCGCCGGTGATCTCTTCGCCCGAGCCGAGCCGCAACGTGGTGCCCTCGACCCCCTGCTGGATCAGGTAATCCTCAAGCGCGGCCTGGTCCTTGAGATAGACCTCGGAGCGCCCGCGCGCGACCTTATACAGCGGTGGCTGCGCGATATAGAGATGCCCGGCCTCGATCAGATCCGGCATCTGCCGGAAGAAGAAGGTCAGCAGCAGTGTGCGGATATGCGCGCCGTCCACGTCGGCATCGGTCATGATGATGATTTTGTGGTAGCGCAGCTTCGACAGGTTGAACTCGTCCCGCCCGATCCCGGTCCCCAGCGCGGTGATCAGCGTGCCGATCATGTCCGAGGACAGCATCCGGTCGAAACGCGCGCGTTCCACGTTCAGGATCTTGCCGCGCAGCGGCAGCACGGCTTGGTTCTGCCGCGCCCGCCCCTGCTTGGCAGAGCCGCCGGCCGAATCGCCCTCGACGATGAACAGCTCGGCCAGCGCCGGGTCCTTTTCCTGGCAGTCGGCCAGCTTGCCGGGCAGCGAGGCAACGTCCATCGCGGTCTTGCGGCGGGTGAGCTCGCGGGCCTTGCGCGCGGCCTCGCGCGCCAGCGCCGCCTCGACGATCTTGCCGACGATGATCCTTGCCTCGGCCGGGTTTTCCTCGAACCACTCGGACAGCTTCTCGCCTACCAGGTTCTCGACCGCCGGGCGGACTTCGCTGGACACCAGCTTGTCCTTGGTCTGGCTGGAGAACTTGGGGTCCGGCACCTTGACCGACAGCACGCAGGTAAGCCCCTCGCGCGCGTCGTCGCCGGTGAAATCGACCTTTTCCTTTTTGGCGATGCCGCTGTCCTGCGCGTATTTGGTGATCACGCGGGTCAGCGCGCCGCGGAAACCGGCCAGATGGGTGCCGCCGTCGCGCTGCGGGATGTTGTTGGTGAACGGCAGCACGTTTTCATGGTAGCTGTCGTTCCACCACATCGCGACCTCGACCCCGATGCCGCTGCGTTCGCCGGTCATGAAGATCGGCTCGGGGATCAACGCCGATTTCGAGCGGTCGAGGAAGCGCACGAACTCGCGCACCCCGCCTTCGTAGAACAGCTCGGTGCGCAGCGGCTCGGCATGGCGCTCGTCCTCGAGCAGGATGCGCACGCCCGAGTTCAGGAACGCCAGCTCGCGCAGCCGGTTTTCCAGCGTCTTGAACTGATAGTCGAGGTTCGAGAACGTCCCCGTGCCGCCATCGGCACGGCTCGAGGCCAGGAACCGCACCTCGGTGCCCTTTTCGCCCGGCTCGGCGTCGCCGACCACGCGCAGATGCTCGACCGTCTCGCCGCCTTCGAAGCGGACGAAATGTTCCTTGCCGTTGCGCCAGATCCGCAGCTCGAGCCAGTCGCTAAGCGCGTTGACCACCGACACCCCGACCCCGTGCAGGCCGCCCGAGACCTTGTAGCTGTTGGAATCGAACTTTCCGCCCGCATGCAGCTGGGTCATGATGACCTCGGCCGCGGACACGCCTTCGGTCGGGTGCATGTCCACCGGGATGCCGCGGCCGTTGTCGCGCACGGACACGCTGCTGTCGGAATGGATGGTGACGCGGACGTAATCGGCATGACCGGCCAGCGCCTCGTCGATGCCGTTGTCCACGACCTCATACACCATGTGGTGCAGACCCGATCCGTCGTCGGTGTCGCCGATATACATACCGGGCCGCTTGCGGACGGCTTCGAGGCCCTTGAGAACCTTGATGGAGTCGGCGCCGTATTCGACCGGCTGCGCGGTGGCTGCGCTCATACGTCTTGGTATCCTGCGATTGATGCGCATCATATAGAGCGCCGCCCGGGCAATGTCACGGCAAACCACAAGATTTTGCGGGTTTGCCCGGTTTGCGCGGCGGATTGCCGGAAAGGGCGGGTATTTGCCGCCCAGGTGCGGCCCGGCCGGGCGGGCGGCGCCGGGGCCGTGCGTGGACAGGTGGTTGCAACGCTGCTAACCGCCGTTGCAAACTCGCCCGGCAACATCCTGAGCTGAGAGACCGCCATGAAAGACCTCGACCCTGCCGCCGCGACCGGCCGCATCCGCTGGACCGCCGACGAGGCCCGCAAGGTGATGGAACTGCCGTTCATGGAGCTGCTGTATCTGGCGCAGTCGGTGCACCGGCAGAACTTCGATCCCAATCGCATCCAGCTGTCGCGGCTGTTGTCGATCAAGACCGGCGGCTGTCCCGAGGATTGCAGCTATTGCAGCCAGTCCGCCCGCCATGGCTCGGGGCTGTCGGCCTCGAAGCTGCTGGAAGTCGAGCGGGTGATTGCCGAGGCGAAAAAGGCCAAGGAGGCCGGGGCTACCCGCTATTGCATGGGCGCCGCCTGGCGCAGCCCGAAGGAACGCGACATGGACGCCGTGATCGCCATGGTCGAGGGCGTCAAGGCGCTGGGCATGGAAACCTGCATGACGCTGGGGATGCTGGACGCCGGGCAGGCGCGGCGGCTGAAGGACGCGGGGCTGGACTACTACAATCACAACGTCGACACCTCGGAATCGCATTATTCCAGCGTCGTGACGACGCGCAGCTATGCCGACCGGCTGGACACGCTGGCGGTGGTGCGGGGTAGCGGCATCAAGGTCTGTTCCGGCGGCATCCTGGGGCTGGGCGAGGAGCAGCAGGACCGGGTCGAGATGCTGGTGACGCTGGCCAACCTGCCCGAGCCGCCCGATTCCGTGCCGATCAACATGCTGATCGCGATTCCCGGCACCCCGCTGGAGGGCGCGGCCCCTGTCGATCCCATCGACTTCGTGCGCACCATCGCGCTGGCCCGGATCATGATGCCGCAAAGCCATGTGCGGCTTTCCGCGGGCCGCACCGGGATGTCGGACGAGATGCAGGCGCTGTGCTTCTTTGCCGGCGCGAACTCGATCTTCATGGGCGATACGCTGCTGACCGCGGCCAACCCCTCGGAGGGCCGGGACATGCAGCTGCTGGCGCGGCTGGGGATGCAGCCGATGGCGGCCTGGGAACACGCGCCGGAGGCCCCGGCCGAGGATGCGCCCGCCGCGCCGCGCCCGCGATCGCGCAAGGACATGCCGGTCCCGATCCTGCGCTGACCCGGGCGCGGGGGGCTGCTGCACCCGCACAAGTCCCGGGGTTTCAGCGGCTTGGCGGGAACGTGATCGCCAGGGAACCCGTGGCGCGGTGACATTTCCCCGGGCTTGCGCTTCAATGCGGCGACGGCTTTCCGTGCGCGCCGGCCAGGCCTATGATGCGGCCAGTTCAGACGCGCGGAACCCCGTGCCCGCTGAAGGACATTCGATTCAAGAACGGTTGCCCGATGATCAGACTGACCGCACTTGCCCTGTCCACGCTGGCGCTTGGCGCCTGCATGGCGATCCCGCTGCAGACCGCGCCCGTGGCGCAGACCGCCGCCGCCCCGGTGTTCGATCCGGCGCCGGTGCAGGTGACCGGCATCGCCGGGTTGCAGTCGCGGGAACCGGACGCCTGCCACGCCGGCAGCTATCGCCACGCGCTGGGGCAGCCGGGCACGGCCATCCCCTCGCTGGGCGTGACGCGGGACTACCGCGTCGTGGAATACCGCGGAATCGAGCCGCCCGAATACGACCCGCTGCGGATCGTGTTCCGGCTGGATGCGGCGGGCAACATCCAGAACATTGACTGCGGCTGATCGAAAGGGACCGCCTGCCATGACCATCTCTGCGAAACTCGCCCTGGCCGCGCTGCCGCTGGTAGCGCTGACCGCCTGCGTCCAGCCCGAGCCGGTGACCCCGGCGCCCGATGCCGACGCCTGCAACGCCTCGTCCCTGTCGGGGCTGATCGGGCAGCCCTCGACCGTGCTGAAGACGATGCTGCTGCCCGCGGGCACAAGGGTGATCAACCCCGGCGATGCGGTGACGATGGACTTCCGCCCCGACCGGATGAACATCGAGATCGGCACCGACGGCCGCATCGCCAAGATCGGCTGCTACTGACGCAATTCCCGCCCCTTCCCGGCAAGGCTCGGGAAGGCGCGGGCCCGCTGGACCAAGGACCGCCCCATGACCAAGCTTCCCCGACTTGCGCTGCGCGCCCTGCCCATGCTGGCACTGGCCGCCTGTATCGAGACGGCGCCGTCGCCGGCCGCCGACGACGACGATCTTTGTGGCGCCGCGGCGCTGGCGGGGCTGGTCGGCCAGCCGGCCGAGGTCGCCCGAACCATGCAATTGCCGGCGGGCACGCGGATCATCAATCCGGGCGATCCGGTGACCCGCGACCTGCGCCGCGACCGGCTGAACATCGAGATCGGCGCCGACGGCAATATCGCCCGGGTCGCCTGCTACTGACGGACCCGCTTCCGGGCGGCGCATGAACTGCCCGCGCCCGCCCGGCGTCGCCGCCGTATGGGTATTTGGACCAGAAAGAAGTCACCAAGGCGGCGCGCTTCTTTCTGGAAAAATACCCCGGGGGAGCCGCGCGCAGCGCGGCGGGGGCAGCGCCCCCATCTCTGCGTTTTGCCCGTTGATCGGGGGCCTGGCTGGTGTCACGCTGGCCCCATGACGATCCAGCCCGCCGCCCCGCCGTTTTCCGCCCCCGATGTCGTCGCCTTCGACCGGCGCGAGCTGGCGGTGATCCTGTCGCTTTACGGGCGCATGGTCGCGGCCGGAGAGTGGCGCGACTACGGCATGTCCTTCCTGCGCGACATGGCGGTGTTTTCGGTGTTCCGCCGCGCGGCGGAACATCCGCTCTACCGCATCGAAAAGCGGCCGCGGCTGCGCAATGCGCAGGGCATGTATGCGGTGGTCGGCATGGACGGGCAGATCCTGCGCCGCGGCCACGATCTGGCGGTGGTGCTGCGCGTGCTGGAGCGCAAGCTGATCCGGCCGGTCTGACGCAACCGCGCCGAAGTCGCCTGCGTCATCGGAACCCTGTTCCCTGCCGGTCGCTTGAGGCAGTAGAATAGGCCAGAGGCTCGCGATGCAGGAGACGGCAATATGAAATGGTCACATGTCCAGGCGAACTGGAGCGCCTTCTACGAGGCGATCCAGGAAAAATGGGAAGAGGTCGACGAGGCAATGCTGGACGAGATCGACGGCGACCAGCGTGCCTTTGTCCGCTATATCGCCGAAGTGACCGAGCAGGACATCTCGGAGGCCCGCGACGAGATCAAGGAATGGCTCGCCGGCGAAATTCCTGCCGATGTCGTGATGGACCCGGCGCATGACAACCACTCGATCGCGCTGTCGGGGAAATACGTCTCCGAGGGCGAGGACGAATATGCCGATGATGCCCGCTTCGGGGATGACGACGAATATCCCGACGACGGCGACAATCTGGGCCGGGTCTAGTCGGGGCGCGGGGGCTGTTCCCACCACAGATCGGGCAGGAACCCCGGCCAGTCGCCGTAGGCGGTGGGCGTGTCGGGGTAATGCAGCCTGGCGGAATGGGCGATGCGGCTGAGCGGCGAATAGCTGACCGGGATCACATAGCGCCCCGCCGTCAGCAGCCGGTCCAGCGCCCGCACCGCCGCGACATGGGTCTGATCATCGGGCGCGTTCACCGCTGCCGCGATCATCGCGTCCACCGCCGGCTCGCGCACCCCCATCCAGTTGCGCGATCCCTCTTGTCCGGCGCTGGCGCTGCCCCAGTACAGCGCCTGTTCGTTGCCCGGCGACAGCGACAGCCCGCGTTCGTACCAGGTCATGTCGAAGGCAAAGCGGTTGGTGCGCTGGATGTATTGCGCGCTGTCCAGCACCGTCACCCGCGGCACCACCCCCAGCGGCCGCAGCGCCTGCACGTAGATGTCGACGATCTGCTGCATCTCGCTGCCCGCGCGCATGGCGCTGCCGGACTGGTTGAGCAGGATTTCCGGCGCGAAGGCTGCGCCGTCGGCGTTGCGCAGCACGCCCTCCTGCACGGTCCAGCCGGCCTCTTCCAGCAACGCCACCGCCCGGCGCAGCGAATCGCGGTCCAGCATCTTTGCCGCGCCCTCGGGCAGGGCGTATCCGTTCAGCGTGCCGGGCAGCAGCTGGTCGGCAAAGGGGGCCAGCAGCTCGGCCTCGATCCCGGAGGCCGGGCCGGGGCGCATCGCCAGCTCCGAGTTGGCGAAATAGCTGGTGATCCGCGGGTCGGTGCCGCCGGTCAGCGTCGCGTTGATGAACTGGTGGTTGAAGGCGAGGATCATCGCCTCGCGCACCCGCCAGTCGCGAAACAGCGGCGAGCGGGTGTTCATCACCAGCCCCATGATCCCCGAGGGCCGGCGATGGGGGATTTCCGACTTGACCACCCGCCCGGCGGTGATGGCCGGGAAATCGTATTCGGTGGCCCATTTCACCGCGCTGGTCTCGCGCCAGACATCGACCTCGCCGGCCTTGAACGCCTGGAACATGGCGTTGGTGTCGGCGAAATAATCATAGCGGATCACGTCGAAATTATAGACGCCCCGCAGCAGCGGCAGGTCGCGGCCCCAGTAATCGGGATTGCGGCGGAAGCTGATCGAGCGGCCGGGGTCGACCCGATCGACCACATAGGCGCCGGAGCCGATCGGCACCTCGAGCCCCGAGGCGCGGAAATCCTTGCCCTCCCACTGCGCCTTCTTCAGCACCGGGCGCAGCCCCATCAGCAGCGGTAGCTCTCGGTCGGGCTCGGAAAACTCGATGCGCAGCTCGCGCTCGCCGGTCTGGATGATCGAGGCGACCTTGCCCCAGGCGCCGGCGTAGCGGGGGTGGCCCTGGGTCCCCAGCGCCTCGAACGACCAGATCACATCTTCGACCGTAACCGGGGTGCCGTCGGAAAACCGCGCCTCGGGACGCAGGGTAAAGGCGACCCAGTTGCGGTCCTCGTCAGTCTCGACGGTTTCGCACAACAGACAATAAAGCGTGAACGGCTCGTCGAGCGATCTGAGCATCAGCGGTTCGGCAATATGGACCCCTACTGCCCAAACTGGGTTGCCCTTGAGCACCCAAGGTTTGAGCGAATCGAAGCTGCCCGGTTCGGCAAAGCGAATCATCCCCCCCTTGCGGGCGTCGGGATTGGTGTAGGGCAGCTGTGCAGCGTCCGCCGGAAGGGCGGGTTTTCCAAACATTGCAAGGGCATGAGAGGGTTCCGCCGCACTTGTGAGCGGCATCCCTGCAACAGTCGCGGCCCCCAGAAAGATCACGCGCAGCATGGTCGTAATCGCGGAATCGTTAACGATTTTGAAGATTCGCATGGGGGCGCCTGTCCTGCTTCGTCCGGGTTCAGGCCCGGTTCTGTCGCAAAAGACTACCCATGCGTTCACCCTGACGCAAACTCGGCCCTTGGACTCGTGGCGGCTTGGGCGTATACCAAAGGCACTGCTCGATAGGTTTCTTGCCTGTATGAAACCTGCCTCATGACTTGCGCCCGCCTTGTGCGGGCGCCTTTTTTTTGCCCGCCCGGGTCGGCCTGCCGGTTTCTGGCGCAGCCGCCGGCGCCGCGCTATCCTGCCCCCGCAGCAACACGAAGGGGGCGTGCAGATGGTCGAGAAAATCCTGGCCGGCAAGACGGCGGTGGTGACCGGATCGAACAGCGGTATCGGGCTGGGGGTGGCGCAGGCGCTGGCCGCGGCCGGGGCGGATCTGGTGATCAACAGCTTCACCGATGCGCCCGAGGATCACGCGCTGGCCGAGAGCCTGGCCCGCGACCACGGCGTCGCCGTGCGCTATATCCAGGCCGACATGAGCAAGCCCGCCGACTGCCGCCGCCTGATTCAGCAGGCCGGGCGCTGCGATATCCTGGTGAACAACGCCGGCATCCAGCATGTCGCGCCGCTGGAAGATTTCCCGGCCGAGAAATGGGACGCCATCATCGCGATCAACCTCAACAGCGCCTTTCACACCACTGCGGTGGCGCTGCCGATGATGCGCCAGGCGGGGTGGGGGCGGGTGGTCAACATCGCCTCGGCGCATGGGCTGACGGCCTCGCCCTATAAATCCGCCTATGTGGCGGCCAAGCACGGGGTGGTGGGGCTGACCAAGGTCACGGCGCTGGAAACCGCCACCGACCCGATCACCTGCAATGCCATCTGCCCGGGCTACGTGCTGACCCCGATCGTGGAAAAGCAGATCCCCGACCAGATGAAGACCCACAACATGAGCCGCGAGGAAGTCGTCGCCAAGGTGATGCTGCAGCGCCAGCCCTCGGGCGAGTTCGCGACGGTCGAACAGATCGGCGGCACCGCGGTGTTCCTGTGCTCGGACGCCGCCGCCCAGATCACCGGCACCACGATTTCCGTGGACGGCGGCTGGACCGCGCTCTGACCCGGCCGGCGGCGTAACTGCGCCGCCATGCCCCGTCTTTGGTGCTCAAATATCCCGGGGGTGCGGGGGCAGCGCCCCCGCTTCGTCCGCGCCCAGCGTCGCCGGATTGCCGCGCAGCAGCAGCGGCTGCGCGCGCAGGAACGCGGCCTCGGCCGGGTCGTGGGTGACCAGCACCAGCCCGGCGCCGCTGTCGTCCAGCAGCCGGGCGGTCAGGTCGAGCATCCGCCCGGCGGTGTCCGCATCCAGCGAGGCGAAGGGCTCGTCCATCAGCAGGATCTGCGGGCGCGCGGCAAAGGCGCGGGCCAGCGCCAACCGCCGCTGCTGGCCCAGCGACAGCTGCCGGGGCCAGGCGGCATCGCGCCCCGCCAGACCCACTTGTGCAAGCAGCGCCCGCGCGGCCTGCGCCGTGGCGCCGGTGGGCAGGGTGATGTTCTGCAACGCCGTGCGCCAGGGTAGCAGGTTGGGTTCCTGGAACACCATCGCCAGCCGTTCCGGCACCTGCCGGCGGCCTTGGAACCGCGTGTCCAGCCCGGCGATGATCCGCATGAGTGTGGTCTTGCCAACGCCGGATGGCCCCAGCAGCGCTACCCGCTGCGCGGGCGCCAGCTCCAGCGTGATCGGCCCCAGCACCGGGCGGCCGTCGAACTGCTTTCCGGCAAGCTCAAGCCGCATCCTGCCTCCAGCGGTTGGCGCTGTCCTGCCAGGGGCGCAGGATCATCAGGTCGATCAGCAGCATCACCACGACGAAGGCCAGCGCCCAGGCCAGCACCCGCGCCACGTCGAAATTGGAAAAATGCATGTGCAGCTTGAAGCCGACCCCGTTCGAGCGGCCCAGGAACTCGACCACCAGCACGATCTTCCAGATCAGCGCGATGCCGGAACGGGCGGCGGCAGCGATGGCGGGGGCCAGCTGCGGCAGCACCACATGGCGCAGCCGCGAAAGCGGCCGCATCCCGAACACCCGCGCCATGTCGTCCAGATCGGGCGACAGCGCCCGCCCGGCCTCGCGCAGCAGCACCGCCACCACCGGGATCTTGTTCAGCGCGACCGACAGGATCGCGGCGGTCTCGTTCAGGCCGATCCAGATATAGCACAGCACGATCACCACCAGCGCGGGCAGGTTCAGCAGCACCACCAGCGTCGGGTTCAGCCAGCGGTCGGCGGTGGCGGAACGTCCCATCCACAGCCCCAGCGCGCCGCCGGCGACCATCGCCACGGCAAAGGCCGCCAGCACCCGCGCCAGAGTCATGCCGGTGTGGAACCACAGCTCGCCGCTGGCGGCCAGCGCCCACAACCGTTCCAGCACCACCATGGGCGAGGGCAGGCGCCGCGGATCGTCGCCGATCGCGGCCAGCGCCGCCCAAAGCCCCAGCACCAGCGCGGCCGAGACCAGCCCGGGCGCCAGCGCCGCCCAGCGGGGGCGCCGGGCGGGGGCGGTTGGGGCAGGTGGCGGCCGGTCGCTCAAGGCTTGGCGTCGGGGTTCGCTTCGGGTTCGGGCAGGGGCTCAGACCCAGACTCAGACGCAGGGTCCGGCGTCCAGAACAGCCCCTCGGGCAGTTCGGTCAGCCCGCCGGTCAGCTCTTCGCCGCCCAACTCGGCCATGACCGCGAACATCTGCTGCGCCGCCTTGGGGTCGACGCCGCGGCCCGAGGGGATGCCGGCGCGCCAGCGCTCGCGCAGCGCCGTAAACTCGGCGTCACCCTCGGCGTTCATGATCGGGCGCAGCGCCTCCCACGCGGAATCGTCGGTGGACAGGATGCGCTTGGCCTCGGCCGAGGCTTCCGCCAGCCCGCGCGCAGCCTGCGGGTTCGCCTGAATCCAGCTTTCGCGCAGCACATAGCCCAGCAGCGGCGTGTCGGGGTCCAGCCCCAGGTCGCGGGCCGCGGTCACCACGTCGACCAGCTCGCGCGCGCCCCTCGCCTCCATCTTGGCCTGGAAATGCCACAGGTTCACCGCCGCCGCGACCTCGCCCGATTCAAAGGCGTTGAGGATGATCGGCGCGGCGCCGAACAGCTGGCGGGTGGTGTCGGCGAGGTCGCGGCCGCCATTCCGGCCGTGCTCGCTCATCGACCAGGCGCGCAGGATCAGCCAGCTCTTGTCGACCGGGCTGCCGCCGACGCCGATGGTCTGGCCTTCGAGATCGGCGAGGCTTTGCACCGCGCTGTCGCCGGGCACCATCAGCCCGCCGACCGCGGTGGAATAGGGCAGGAACACGTAATCCGCCCCCGCCGCCCGCTGCTGCGCCACCCACAGCCAGTCCGAAACGATGCTGTCCACCTCGGCCCCGTGCATCGCCACATGGGTCGCGGGGTTGCCGGCCAGCGCCAGCAGCTTCAGCGAAAACCCGTGGGCGCGGTCCAGCCCGCGCGAGCGGATGGTTTCCAGCTCCCATGTCACGGTGCCGCCTTCCAGCGTGCCGACGGTGAGTTCGGGCAGCGGCTCTTCAGCGGCGGCGGGCAGCGAAAACCCCAGGGCCAGGCAGGCGGACAGGGCGATGCGGCGCAGCGGGATCATGGCGGAACCTCCGGCGGGTGGCGGCGGGACCAGCGTGGCAGCATCCCGCCGGGCTGGCAATCACCGGGGCAGTCTATACCGGCAAGCGGCTTGCGCGACGGGGCTTTGGTCGTAGACTGGGGGCACCAGGATGCGGCCCGGTGTCGCATCTTTGGTGGGAGGACGACATCATGACCACACCCATCCGGGCACCGGCGGCCGGGGCCGAAGGCGCCGAGCCCGCCGTAACCCCAGCCGCGCCGCGCCGTTCCGCCGATCAGGTGCAGGACATCCTGATCGTGGACGACCACCCGCTGATGTGCGACGCGCTGGCGCTGACGCTCAAGATCAGCTTCGGGCGCAAGACCGTGCGCACCGCCCGCAGCCTGGCCGCCGCGATCGAGCAGATCCGCACCCACGGCGCCCCCGACGCGGTGATCCTGGACCTGAACCTGCCCGACGCCCGCGGGGCCGAGGGCATCGTGACCCTGCGCCGGCAGCTGCCGGGCGTGCCGATCACCATGATCTCGGCTGATCTGGAAAACGCGATGATCTCGGCCGCGATGGCGGCGGGGGCGCAGGGCTATATCGCCAAGTCGCTGGGCCGCGAGGCGCTGGTCGACAGCCTGCGCCGCATGTGGGAGGGCGAGCGCGTCACCCCCGAGGGCTACGAGCCCGAGGCCGCCGGGTCGGAAGAGGACGCCCGCGCCGAGCTGGCCCGCCGCTTTGCCACGCTGACGCCGCAGCAGATGAAGATCCTGCGGCTGATCTGCCAGGGCAAGGCGAACAAGGAAATCAGCTACGAGCTGTCCATCGCCGAGGCCACGGTCAAGACCCACATCACCGCGATCATGTCCAAGATCAACGCCCGCCGCCGCACCCAGGCGGTGCTGCTGGCCAACAGCGCCCGCCTGTTCGAGCCGGGCTGACGTGGCGGAAACCTCGTTGGAGGACGCGGGGCCGGGCGGTTCGCAGGCGCCGGTGGCGCTGAGCGTGGCGGCAGAGGATGCCGCCGGCGCCGACACGCTGGTCGCGGGGCTGGCGGAATGCGACCCGGCGCTGGTGCTGCTGTTCGGCTCGCCCCGCGCCGCGCTGGGGCCGATCGCGCAGCGGCTGGGCGACCGGCTGGCGGGGGTGCGGATCGCCGGCTGTTCCTCGGCCGGAGAGATCGGCGCCGCGGGGTATCAGCGCGACACCGTGGTCGCCGTCGGGTTTCCGCGCAGCTCGTTCCGGGTGGGCGCGGTGGCGCTGCGCAATCAGCGATTGATCCCGGTGTCGGCCTGGCTGTCGCAGCTGCGCCAGCTGCGCGACGAGTTTCCGCCCCGCCCCGGCTGGTCGCAATTCGGCATCCTGCTGGCCGACGGCAGCGCAAGCCAGGAGGATGTGCTGGTTACCGCGCTGGATGCGGCGCTGCCGGATGTGCCGGTGGTCGGCGGCTCGGCCGGCGAAGGGGTGGATTTCGGGCAGAGCTGCCAGATCCTCGACGGGGCGGTGATCCCCGGCGCCGCGATCTTCGTGCTGGTGGAAACCAGCCTGGCGGTGTCCGAGGTCAGCTTTGCCCATTTCACCCCCACCGAGAAACGCGCGGTGGTCACCAGCGCCGACCCCGGCGGGCGGGTGATCCACGAACTGAACGCCGAGCCGGCGGCGCAGGAATATGCGCGGCTGGCGGGGCTGGACCCGGCGCGGCTGGGCCGGGCCGATTTCGCCCGCCATCCGCTGCTGCTGAAGACCGGGCGCCGCCACCATGTCCGCGCGATCAGCGGCGTGGGGCAGGGCGGCGCTCTGCAGCTGATGTCGGCGGTGGAGACCGGCGCGGTGCTGACGCTGGGGCAGGCCGGCGACGTGACCGCCGGTTTCGCCGACACGCTGGACGCGCTGCCGCGGCTGCCGCTGATGGTGCTGGGCTTCGACTGCATCCTGCGCCGGCTGGCGGTCGAGCAGGCCGGCATGACCGGCGCCATGGCCGAGCTGTTCGACCGCTACCGCATCTTCGGCTTCAACACCTTCGGCGAGCAGCTGGGTGCGATGCATGTCAACCAGACCTTCGTCGGGCTGGCGCTGATGGAACCGGACCCTGCCGCCTGATGCTGACCCGCGACGAAGACCCCGCCCGCCGCGCCGCAAGGCTGGAACGCATCGTCTCGGTGCTGATCGACCGGGTGGACCGGCTGGAAGAACGGCGCGGCTCGGCCTGGTCGATGTTCCAGGCGGCCGTCGCGCTGGAACAAGAGGCGCTGGCCCGCACCCGCGACCTGGAACAGGCGCTGGCCGACCTGTCGGAAAAGAACCGCGACCTGGCCGTGGCCCGCGCCGCCGCGGAAGAGGCCAACCGCTCGAAGACCCGCTTCCTGCGTGCGGCCAGCCACGATCTGCTGCAACCGCTGTCGGCGGCGCGGCTGTTCCTGTCGGCGCTGTCGGATACAGAACTGGACCCGTTGCAGCAGGAACTGGCCGGGCGGCTGGCCGGCGCCTTCGAATCGGTCGAGGAACTGATGCACGCGGTGCTCGACATCAGCCGGCTGGACAGCCAGCGCATCGAGTTCCACCGCAAGCCTGTCGAGCTGGACGCGCTGTTCCGGCGGCTGGGCGCGGAATACGCGCCCATGGCCGAGGCCGCGGGGCTGCGGCTGAGCTTTGTCCCGACCTCGGCGGTGGTGGACAGCGACCCGACCTTTCTGCGCCGGATCGCGCAGAACCTGGTCTCGAACGCGATCAAATATACCGAGACCGGCGGGGTGGTGGTGGGGGTGCGCCGCCGGGCCGGGCTGGTCTGGCTGGAAATCCACGACAGCGGCGTCGGCATCGGCGAAGCCGACCGCGCCCGCATCTTCGACGAGTTCCAGCGCGCCGTGCGCGAGGGCGGGCCGCAGGGGATGGGGCTGGGCCTGTCCATCGTGCGCCGCGCCTGCGCCAAGCTGGGCCACCCGCTCGAGGTCGCGGCCCGGCCCCGCGGCGGCACGGTGTTCCGCGTCGGGCTGGCCCCGGCAGCGCCGGGCGGGGCCGAGAACGGCTTTCGCCAGGTGGCGCTGCACGGGCTGCGTGCCCGGGTGGCGCTGATCGTCGAAAACGACGCGGCGATGCGGCGGGGGTATGAGCTGATGCTGGGCGACCGGCTGGGCATGGTGGTGCGCGCCGCCGGCGGCATCGCCGAGGCGCTGGCGGCGATGGGGCAGGATGATCCGCCCGACGTGATCCTGGCCGACTACAACCTGGACAATGGCGACACCGGCATCGGCGCCATCGAGGCGCTGCGCGCCGCCGCCGGCCAGCATATCCCCGCGGTGATGGTGACGGCGCAGCGCGGCCCCGGCCCGGCCCGCGCCAGCGCCGCGCTGGGGGTGCCGCTGGTCGAAAAGCCGGTGCGTGCCGACGAGCTGGGCGCGATCCTGCTGCGCGCCATCTCATCCTGATGGCCGAGGCGGGGCGGCCCGGGGTTGGCAGGCGCCGCCGCCCCGCCCATGCTGCCGCAAAGAGAGGAGAGCGGATGACACGACTTCGGAATGTTCCCGCATCCGGCCCGATTGCCGGCGGGACGCTGCGGATCGCCCGGCGGCTGGCGCTGGTGCTGGCGCTGGGCGCGGCCCTGCCCCTGGCGCCGGCTGCGGCAGGCGAATCGGCCGAGCTGATCTTTACCGACCGCGGCCCCTGGGTGCTGGGCGCGCAAGAGCTGAACTGGCGGCTGGACCATCAGGGCCCCGAGTCGCCCGCCTTCCAGCAGATCAGCGACGGGCGGGTCACGCTGGCCGAGACCACCGACCCCGCCGACGGGCAGAAGCTGCTGGAAGTCCGCCAGACCGCGGGGGAGGAAACGCGGCTGCTGGGGCGGTTCCCGGTCTCGATGGCCGATCCGGTGGTGGTGATCTTCCTGGAAAACACCGCCCGCGACATGGCGACGCTGACCGGCGGCAGCCCGTTCTATATCCGCAACCGCATCAAGGACGCGCTGGCCAAGGCCGGGCCGCCGACAAGCGGCGACGACGGGATCTCGATCGAGCTGCGCCCCTTTGACGGCGACCCCGCCAGCGACCGCATGAAGGGGTTCGAGACGCTGCGGCTGCGGTTCCGCCTGGGCGACGACCCCTCCGACCCGATCCGCGAGCTGGTGGCCGAAACCGACGGCCCGGTCGCCGCCGTCCCGCCCGAGGGGATGGCGCCGCAGCCGATCGCCCCCGCCCCCTATCGCCACGCCATGGTGCTGGAATGATGATGCGCAACCTGCTTTTCGCCTGCCTGCTGGCTGCGCCGGGGCTTTGGCCCGCGCTGCCCGCCCACGCGCAGGCGGTCAACGACTACCCGACCGAGACGCGCGTGGAATACGCGCTGGCCTGCATGGCGGTGAACGGCGAAACCCCCGAATCGCTGCGCCGCTGTTCCTGCGCCATCGACGCCATCGCCGATGTGTTGCCGTATGATTCCTACGTGCAGGCGGAAACCGTGCTGCGGATGCGCCAGACCACAGGCGAGCGCAGCGCCATGTTCCGCGGCAGCCCGGTGATGGAGGCGCTGGTGGCCGAGCTGCACCGGGCCGAGGCCGAGGCCGAGATCCTCTGTTTCTGACGCCGCCCCCGCCGGGGCTTGACCCCGGCAAGGCGCGGCGCTTGGGTGCCACCGACCGCAACAAGGGGGAACCGGCGATGGATCTGGGGATCAGGGGCAGGAAGGCGCTCGTCTGCGCGGCGTCCAGGGGGCTGGGCCGCGGCTGCGCCGAGGCGCTGGCGGCCGAGGGGGTCGAGTTGGTCATCAACGCCCGCGGCGCCGAGGACCTGGCCCGCACCGCGCAGGAGATCGCCGCGGCGCATGGCGTGCGGGTGACCCCGGTCGCCGCCGACATCACCACCCCCGAGGGCCGCGCGCAGGTGCTCGAGGCGCTGGGCGGGCAGGCCGACATCCTGGTGACCAACGCCGGCGGCCCGCCGCCCGGCCACTGGACCGACTGGTCGCGCGAGGATTTCATCCGCGCCATCGACGCCAACATGCTGTCGGCGATCGCGCTGATGCAGGCGCTGGTGCCGGGGATGATGGATCGCGGCTGGGGCAGGGTGGTCAACATCACCTCGGCTGCGGTGCGCTCGCCCATCGGGCAGCTGGGGCTGTCGAACACCGCGCGCACCGGGCTGACGGGCTTTGTGGCGGGGATGTCGCGGCAGGTGGCGGAAAAGGGCGTCTGCGTGAACAACCTGCTGCCCGGCATCCACGACACCGATCGCGCCACCTCGCTGGATCAGGGGGTGGCCGATGCGCAGGGGATCACTCCGGCCGAGGCCCGTGCCCGGCGCGAGGTCACCATCCCGACCCGCGACTATGGAAGGGCCGAGGATTTCGGCGCCGCCTGCGCCTTCCTGTGTTCGCAGCAGGCGCGGTTCATCGTGGGGCAGAACCTGCTGCTGGACGGCGGCGCGCTGAACGTCACCATCTAGGCCGGAACCGCGCCCCCGGGCGGATGGTTTCCCCCGCAGGCGGCAGATGCCGCCCGCAGCAGGAGGAACCATCCATGCCACGCGGAGACAAGGACGCCTATACCGACAAGCAGAAGCGCAAGGCCGAGCATATCGCCGAAAGCTACGAGGACCGCGGCGCGTCCGAGAAACGGGCCGAGGAGATTGCCTGGGCCACGGTCAACAAGCAGGACGGCGGCGGCAAGAAATCCGGCTCGGGCCGCTCGTCCACGCATGAGGAACGCTCGAAAGCCGCGAAGAAAGGCTGGGAAACCCGCCGCCGCAAGGGCAACGCCTGACGCTTCGCGCTTCTTCCTTGCCCAAATATCCCGGGGTCCGGGGCCGCGCCCCGGTCGGGCGCCGCCGTAAGCGGGCGGCTCAGGCCCCGATCAGCATCGTCCACCAGATCTTGTTCGACGGCTCCTGGAACCAGCCCATCCCCAGCTCGCGCGCGGCCGGGTCCATGATCAGGTCGCGGGTGTCGCGGGTCTGCATCCAAGCGTTCAGGGTGGCGATCTCGTTCTCGTAGGTTTCGGAAATATCCTCGCCCAGCAACGAGCCGGCGTAGCCCTGCCGCCGCACCCGGTCCAGCGGCGACGACCCGTCCGAACCGAAATGCCAAGCCCGGTTCTGCGCCGACATGTCGCGGGAATGGGCCATGGCGGCGGCGGCCAGCTGCGGGTTCAGGGTCAGCGGCTGCATCCCCTGCTGGCTGCGCAGCAGGTTGATCTGGGTCAGCACCCGGTTCGGGATCTGCGCCTGATCCATCGGGGTGATGCGATAGGCGGTCGGGATCGGCTGGCCGTCCGGGCCGATCTGGGGCGGGGGCGCGATGGCGCAGGCCGACAGCGTCATCATCAGCGCGATGCCGGCGGCAAGGGTCAGCTTGGTCATCTTGGTGCATCCGTCCTTGAAACTTCCGCCCGATTATCGGGCTGCGCGCCGGGCTTCAAATGCAGGATTGCGTGATCCGGCGCGCTTGCGGCCGGGGCGTGGCATCCTTGCACCCCCGGCCGGGGGCCGCGGCCGGGCGCGCGGTCAGGCGGGGGCGTCGGCCTCGTCCTCGACCGACAGGATCGCGGGCACGGCCGGGCAGGGCAGCAGGGTGTTGCCCGCCACGTCGGCCAGGGTGTTGCTGTGCAGGAACACGTAGACATGCGCCGACAGCCCCTCCCACAGCCGGTTGCTCAGTGATTGTGCACGCGTCCCGCTGCTGCCGCCCGAGGCCCCGGCGCCGACATGCAGCGCGCTGACGGTCTCGTCCACCGCACCCAGCACATCGGCGATGCGGATGGATTCGGGAGTGCGCGCCAGCCGGTAGCCGCCGCCCGGGCCGCGCACGCTTTCGACCAGCCCCGCCCGGCGCAGCCGCACGAACAGCTGTTCGAGATAGGGCAGCGAGATGTTCTGCCGCCGCGAGATCTCGGCCAAGGTCGTCAGATTGCCCGGGCTGGTGGCCAGATCCACCAGCGCGACCATGGCATAGCGGCCTTTTGTGGAAAGCTTCATCGGCGCCCCCTCGACTACCAGTCCCCGCCCGACCGATCCCCGCCGCAGGCCGGGGGCGGGCGTTGACGCCTGCGCGGAGCCTGCGCTAAGCCCTTGGGGCCGTTTCTTGCGAAAACCGGTCGCGCACACCAGATTGCGGTCTAATGATTGCGTTCTGCTGCGTCAAGGAAACCGGGCGGGTCGCGGATCGCACCCCGTCCACGCGGCGACCAGCCGATTAGGAGTGTCATGCCCGAGCTTATCTTTCCCGGTCCCGAGGGTCGGCTGGAAGGCCGCTACCATCCGCAACCCAAGCCCGATGCGCCGCTGGCCATCGTGCTGCATCCGCACCCGCAGTTCGGGGGCACGATGAACAACCGGGTGGTCTACAACCTGCACTATGCCTTTCACCGCATGGGCTTCACCGTGCTGCGCTTCAACTTCCGCGGCGTCGGCCGCAGCCAGGGCGAATTCGACCAGGGCGTGGGCGAGCTGTCCGATGCCGCCTCGGCGCTGGATTACCTGCAGGCGATGAACCCGAACTCGAAACACTGCTGGGTGGCGGGGTTCAGCTTCGGTGCCTGGATCGGGATGCAGCTGCTGATGCGGCGCCCCGAGATCACCGGCTTCATCAGCGTGGCGCCGCCGGCGAACATGTATGATTTCAGCTTCCTGGCGCCGTGCCCGGCCTCGGGGCTGATCATCCACGGCACTGCCGACCGGGTGGCGCCCCCCAAGGACACCGAAGGGCTGGTCGGCAAGCTGCGCGAGCAGAAGGGCATCACCATCACCCACGAGACCATCGAAGGCGCCGATCATTTCTTCCGCGACGATGAGGCGCACATGAAGCCGATGATCGATTCGGTGCAGGCCTATGTGCGGCGGCGGCTGACCGAGACCACCCGCTGAGGACCGGCGGCGGCGCAGCCCAAGGTTGCGCCGCCCGCCTGCCCGGGCCCATGCCGCGACGGGCTGCGGCATAAATGTATACCACGGCATACAAGCCTTCCCCTCGCGCAAGTTCTGGGCTATAGGCGCCGCAGACCGACTTCCACTGCAAGGGGCGCCACATGACCAAGATCAAGGTAGACAACCCCGTCGTCGAGCTCGACGGCGACGAGATGACCCGGATCATCTGGGATTTCATCAAGCAGAAGCTGATCCTGCCCTATCTCGACATCGACCTGAAATACTACGACCTCGGCATCGAGCATCGCGACGCGACCGAGGATCAGGTGACCATCGACGCCGCCAACGCCATCAAGCAATACGGCGTCGGCGTGAAATGCGCGACCATCACCCCGGATGAAGCGCGGGTCGAAGAGTTCGGCCTGAAGAAGATGTGGAAGTCGCCGAACGGCACCATCCGCAACATCCTGGGCGGGGTGATCTTCCGCGAGCCGATCATCTGCAAGAACGTGCCGCGGCTGGTGCCGCACTGGACCCAGCCGGTGATCGTCGGCCGCCACGCTTTCGGCGACCAGTACAAGGCCACCGATTTCCGCTTCCCCGGCAAGGGCAAGCTGACGATCAAGTTCGTCGGCGAGGATGGCGAGACCATCGAGCACGAGGTGTTCGACGCCCCGTCCTCGGGTGTGGCCATGGCGATGTACAACCTGGACGATTCGATCCGCGACTTTGCCCGCGCCTCGATGAATTACGGCTTGCTGCGCAACTATCCGGTCTACCTGTCCACCAAGAACACCATCCTGAAAGCCTATGACGGCCGCTTCAAGGACCTGTTCCAGGAGGTCTACGAGGCCGAGTTCGAGGACAAGTTCAAGAAGGCCGGCATCACCTATGAGCACCGGCTGATCGACGACATGGTGGCCTCGAACCTGAAATGGTCGGGCGGCTATGTCTGGGCCTGCAAGAACTACGACGGCGACGTGCAGTCCGATACCGTCGCGCAAGGGTTCGGCTCGCTTGGCCTGATGACCTCGGTGCTGATGACGCCGGACGGGCAGACCGTCGAGGCCGAGGCCGCGCATGGTACGGTGACCCGCCACTATCGCCAGCATCAGGCGGGCAAGGAAACCTCGACCAACTCGATCGCGTCGATCTACGCCTGGACCGGCGGGCTGAAGCACCGCGCCAAGCTGGACGGCAACGACGCGCTGATGCGGTTCGCCGAAACGCTGGAGCGGGTGACCGTGCAGGCGGTCGAGGACGGCCACATGACCAAGGACCTGGCGCTGCTGGTCGGCCCGGAACAGAAATGGCTGTCGACCATGGGTTACCTGGAAAAGGTCGACGAATACCTGAACAAGGCGCTGGCTGGCTGAGACCGGCGGGCAAAAAGCGACAGGCGGCCGGGCAATTGCCCGGCCGTCTTGCGTTTCAATCGGCGGGGCCCTTGGGGTCGTCGCTGCCGGGATACCAGTCCACGATGGCGACCTGCGTCTGCGAGCCGGCAGCGCGCAGCTTTTCCGCGAACTCGGCCGGGTCGTTGCCGCGGTGATGATAGGGGATCACCAGCCGCGGCGCCATCGCGGCCACGCCCTCGACCGCCTGGTCGATGCTCATGGTGTAGGGCAGGTTCATCGGCACGAAGGCCAGCGCGATGTCTTGCTGGGCCATGAACTCGGGCGTCGCCTCGGTGTCGCCGGCGATATAGATGCGGCCGTGTTCGGCCGAGCTCAGCACATAGCCGTTGTCGCGCCCCTGCGGGTGATACTGGGTGCGCTCGGGGGTGATGTTGTAGGCGGGCACCGCCTCGATCTTGATGCCCGCGATCTCGCCGCTGTCGCCGTTCTTCATGACGGTGGCGCGGGCGCGCAAGTCTTCGGGCAGTTTTTCGGCCACCGCCGGGTTCACCACCAGCGCCACGCCGTCGGTCACTACCGCGGCCAGCACCTCGGGGTCGAAATGGTCGCCGTGTTCATGGGTGACCAGCACCGCGGCCATCGGCCCGGCCGCGGCATAGCGGTCGGCCCCGCCCACCGGGTCGACCAGGATATTCTGCCCGCCCAGCGTCAGCATCAGGCTGGCATGTTCGAAGGGGGTCAGGAAACCGGGCGCGGCGGCAGGGGTTGGGGCTGCTGCCTGCGCCCGCAGTGCCGCGGGCAGCGCGGCGGCGGCGGTGCAGGCCAGCGCGCCGGCCAGGGTCTGGCGTCGATTCAGGTCCATGGGGTCGTCCTTTGGCTGGAACTCCGCTTGCGGAAACCGCGGCGCGGCGGTCCGAGTTCCCCGGCCACCCTTTTCCCGGAGGGCCGCACACGCTATCTGCATCCCATGGCCAGAGTGGAGCGCGCCCGATGAAAGCAGCCGTCATCACATTTCCCGGTTCCAACTGCGACCGCGACCTTGCGGTGGCGCTGGAGGCCGCCGGTGCCGAGGTGGCGCGGGTCTGGCACAAGGACGACGCCCTGCCCGAGGGCACCGATCTGGTGGCGGTGCCGGGCGGGTTCTCGTTCGGGGACTATCTGCGCTGCGGCGCCATCGCCGCGCGCTCGCCCGTCGCCCGCGCGATCCGCGACCATGCGACGCGGGGCGGCTATGTGCTGGGGGTCTGCAACGGTTTCCAGGTGCTGACCGAGCTGGGGCTGCTGCCGGGCGCGCTGATGCGCAACGCCGGGCTGACCTTCATCTGCAAGGATGCGCCGCTGCGGGTCGCCTCGCGTGAGAACGATTTCCTGTCGGCCTTTGCCGAGGGTGAAGAGATCAGCCTGCCCGTCGCCCATCACGACGGCAATTACCAGATCGACCCCGAGGGGCTGGCAAGGCTGCGGGCCGAGGGGCGTATCGCCCTGACCTATCGGGGAAAACTGAACGGCTCGGTCGCCGATATCGCCGGGGTGCTGTCGGAAAACCGCCGGGTTCTGGGGATGATGCCGCACCCCGAGCGCGCCTCCGAGACCGCGCATGGCGGCGCCGACGGGGCGCGGCTGTTCCGCGGCCTGATCGATTCCACGGTCGCGGTCTGAGCCGCGACTTGCGCTCTGGCCGCTGCGGGCTGTCGCCGGGGGGCGCGGCAGCCCTGCAACCGCTTGAGCGGCCAGCCGGTTTTACCTAGATTGTTACCATGGCAGCCAGCGGCCGAGAGATTGAGCAAGAACCGACCGATCCCGCCGCGCAACGTGTCCGGGCGACGGCGGGCGCGCGTCTGGTCAATCGCATCGGCATCCTGGGGCTGCTGATTGCCGCCATCGGCGCGATCTGGTGGACGAACGTCTGGCTGACCGACCGGTTTTCCGAAAGCACCCGGGTGCGGGCCGAACTGCGTTCGGCGCTGTTCACCGGCAACCTACTGTCGGAATTGCAGCGCACCTCGGTGGTGCCGCTGCTGCTGGCGCGCGACCCGGCGCTGATCGGGTCGCTGAGCAACAAGGACTATGCGACGATCTCGGCCCGGCTGATCGCGGCGCAAAAGGAAATCGCCGTCGCCTCGATCCGGCTGCTGGACAATTCGGGCCGGGTGGTGGGGGCCACCGACCGCAAGCTGCTGGGCGCGAATTACGTGCTGTCGCCGTTCTACGTCGAGGCGCTGCGCACCAACGACACCGTGTTCACCGTGTCGCCTGCCGACAGCGGCGGGTTCGAGTTCGCCTATTCCCGCGCCGTGGTCAGCGAGGGACGCTCGTTGGGGGTGATCGTGGTCGGCGCCGATCTGGGGCGGCTGGAGCGGTCCTGGGGCGGGGTGCAGGATGCGGTCGCAGTCACCGACAGCTCGGGGCAGATCATCCTGGCGACCGAATCGCGCTGGCGCGGGCGCACGCTGGATGATGCGCTGGCGGTGCGATCCGCCCCCTCGGCGATCGAGCGGGCCTATCAGGTCACCGCCGACTGGACCAACCGCCCGGCCGACGCCTATGTCGGCGGCAAGGCGGTGATGCAGACCCAGACTCGCATCCCGTTCCGCGGTTGGCGGATGACCCTGTTCACCACCTATGATTCGATCCGCGACCGGGTGAACACCTTCCTGGCGCTGGAAATCATGGGGTTCGCGATCCTGCTGGCGCTGGGGTTCTATCTGCTATCCCGCCGCGCCCGGGTGCAGTCCGCCCGCTACCGCCGCGAATCCGCCGACCTGCGGGCGCTGAACACCCGCCTGACCCGCGAGATCGCCGAGCGCGAGCGGGTGCAGCGCGAGCTGCGCGTGGCCGAGCAGACGGTGCAGCAGGCCTCGAAACTGGCGGCGCTGGGGGAAATGTCGGCCAGCGTCAGCCACGAGCTGAACCAGCCGCTTGCGGCGATGAAGACCTATCTGGCCGGCTCACGGCTGCTGCTGGAACGGGGGCGGGATACCGAGGCGATGACCTCGTTCCAGCGCATCGACGACCTGCTGGACCGGATGGGCGCGATCACAAAGCAGCTGAAATCCTATGCCCGCAAGGGCGGCGAGGCGTTCGAGCCGGTGGACCTGCGCGCCGCGCTGTCCAGCGCTCTGACCATGATGGAGCCGCAGCTGCGCACCCGGCGGGTGCGGCTGCAGCGCAGCGTCCCGTCCGAGCCGGTGATGGTGTTCTGCGACCGCATCCGGCTGGAACAGGTCATCATCAACCTGGTGCGCAACGCGCTGGACGCCACCAAGACCGTGCGCGACGCCTCGATCGAGCTGGTGGTCAACAAGCTGTCACACGCGCATTTGTCTGTCCGGGACAATGGCCCCGGCGTAGACGATCTGGAAAAACTTTTTGAACCCTTCTGGACGACCAAGAGCCCCGGCGAGGGAACCGGGCTGGGGCTGGCGATCTCGTCCGGGATCGTGGCCGATTTCGGCGGCAGGCTGACCGCGCACAACCGCCAGGGCGGCGGTGCGGTGTTCGACGTCGACCTGCCGCTTTACGAACCTGCCCGGCATGGCGCCAAGCCGCTGGCTGCCGAGTGACGAAAGGATAATGGCATGACGCAGACGATGACCGTGGCGATCGTGGACGACGAACCGGACATGCGCGAATCGATCAGCCAGTGGTTGACGCTGTCGGGCTTCACCACCGAGGTGTTCGCCAGCGCCGAAGAGGCGCTGAAGGTGATCGGCCCCGACTGGCCCGGCGCGGTCATCACCGACATTCGCATGCCCGGCATGGACGGGATGGCGTTTCTCAAGCGGCTGATGGGGCAGGATTCGGCGCTGCCGGTCATCATGATCACCGGCCACGGCGACGTGCCGATGGCGGTCGAGGCGATGCGGCTGGGAGCCATGGATTTCATGGAAAAGCCCTTCAACCCCGACCGCATGACCGAGCTGGCGAAAAAGGCGCTGCAGGCGCGGCGGATCACCCTGGACAACCGCGCTTTGCGCCGCGATCTGTCCGAGGGTCAGCAGGTGATGTCGAAGCTGGTTGGCACCAGCCCCGCGATGGAGCGGCTGCGCGAGGATATCCTGGACCTGGGGCAGGCCGACGGCCATGTGCTGATCGACGGCGAGACCGGCACCGGCAAGACCCTGGTCGCGCATGCGCTGCACGCGGTGGGGCCGCGGGCCTCGCGCAAGTTCGTGCCGATCTCCTGTGCCGCCTACAACGATGAGGCGCTGGCGACGCGGCTGTTCGGCCCGGTCGAGGACGGTCTGCCCGCGGTCGAGGAAGCCCGCGGCGGCACGCTGTGCCTCGAGGATATCGAGGCGCTGTCGGACCCGTTGCAGGCGCGGCTGCTGGCCTTTATCGCCGATCAGGGCAGCCCGGCCGAAACCCGGATCATCGCCATTTCCAACGCCCGCGGCGAGGGGCGGCGGGCCGAGGACAGCCTGCGCCCGGACCTGTTCTATCGCCTGTCGGCGCTGAAGATCACCCTGCCGCCGCTGCGCCAGCGGGGCGAGGATATCCTGGCCCTGTTCACCCGCATGACCGAGCAGTTCGCCGACGAATACGGCTGCGAGCCGCCGCAGATCACCGCGCAAGAGGCCGCGCAGCTGCTGCAGGCGCCCTGGCCGGGCAACGTGCGCCAGCTGATCAACGTGGCCGAGCGCGCGGTGCTGCAGAACCGCCGCGGCACCGGCTCGATCACCTCGCTGCTGCTGGGGGACGGCGAGGAGGCGCAGACCGACGCCACCACCACCGAGGGCAAGCCGCTGAAGGAATATGTCGAATCCTTCGAACGGATGCTGATCGACAACACCATGCGCCGCCACAAGGGCTCGATCAGCGCGGTGATGGACGAATTGTGCCTGCCGCGCCGCACCCTGAACGAGAAAATGGCGAAATACGGGCTGAGCCGCGGCGATTACCTGTAAAACGGTGGCCCCGTCGAAAAGACAGGCCGGAACATGACCGTGGCGCTCTCGTTTCTGTTATCATCAGGGAAACGGGAGGGGGATCATGCAGATGCGAATCGCTCTGGCAATGCTGTCCCTGGTGCTGGCCGGGTGTCGATACGAAAGCACTGCAGACCTGAGGCCGGCGGCCTCTGTCTATTCGGTGACCGGCGCTTACCCCGAGGGTGAATATCTGTTCCAGACTGCCGAGCAGGATGCCATCCTGGCGCTGGTCGTCGGGCCGGACAAGGCCGCGCTGGGCTATCAATTGCAGGGATGGCCGCCCATGGCGGCCACGATCATTGCCGTGCTTGGGTCCACCAGTTTTCCCGATCGCACCTATGTTGCCATGGCACCGGCCGAAGCGAGCGCGGGCAGCGAAAGCCAAGGATTTCAGTATTTCCCGTTTTCGTTCGGGAGCACCCATGTGGAATGGGTTCAGCCGCCGAATCCGACCAAGGTGTCGGATCTTGAGGATCTGGCCCGACACCTCGCTGCCCCTGAAACAAAGCGTGTTTCCTTTGCGCTGGTGGCAGAGCGGGACCGGCCGGCGGTTCTGGCGCGTTTCGAGGCATGGCGCGGACAGGGTTCGGCTGGCGTCCCTTCTGCTCCGGCCGCCCCTGCTCCGGCTGCACCTGTTCCCGTTGCGCCGCCGGCTTACACCGGACCGCCGACCGTGCGGGGGCTGGCAGTCGGGGACGGGGTGCATGTGCAGGGAATCCTCAGCGATTCACCTTCGATCATTCAGGAAATCGACCAGGCGAACGGACGAGTGAAGGTGCGGCGAATGTCGGATGGGGTGTCGGAATGGGTGTCGGCCGATCGGCTGATCTCGCGCGATGAATCGACCATGAACGACCTTGCCCGGACGGGGGCGGTTCTGGGCGTGTTCGTCTGCCTGCTCAGCCCGGAAACCTGTCAGGACAACCGCTGATCGCGGCGCCCGGGGCGCAGTTCGATGCGGGACGCGACAGTTTCGCATTGAAATCCAAGATGCCATGCCCCTATGTTCACCCCATGCGGGTGCGGTCGTCCGATCTGGCGACCATGCGCCGCAGCCAGTTTCGCAGCGTGGTGCCGGCCGTGGACCCCTTTGGGGGCAGCAGGTCGGGCCGCGCGGAAGAAAGCCGGTCCTCAGGCGTATCCTCTTGGTGCGTCGGGCCTGAATATCAGCCGTCGCGGCGGGCCCTGCGGGTCCGCATGCGGCCAAAAGGAAACAGACGCGATGGATCGCGCAAGGCAAGGTGACGCAAGGGGGCGGCGGGAATCGATCCTGTCCGCCCCCATACCCGTTGGGGGTGCCGCCTGTTCTGCCGCAACCATGGCGTCCGCATCATGTCGCAGCCCCGCCCGGTCGTCCTGTCGCGTGACAGGTCCGGACGGGCTGCGTGAAAGAACATTACATGGCAAAGAAGATGCTGATCGACGCCACCCATCCCGAGGAAACCCGGGTGGTCGTGGCGGACGGAACCAAGGTCGAAGACTTTGATTTCGAAACTCTGAACAAGCGCCAGCTGGCCGGGAACATCTACCTGGCCAAGGTGACGCGGGTCGAGCCCTCGCTGCAGGCGGCCTTCGTCGATTACGGCGGCAACCGCCACGGGTTCCTGGCCTTTGCGGAAATCCACCCGGATTACTACCAGATCCCCGCCGCCGACCGCGCCGCGCTGATCGAAGAGGATCGCGCCGCCGCCGCCGAGGCCGAGGCCGAAGAGGGTGCGCAGGAACGCCGCAGCTCGCGCAGCCGGGGCCGGGGCCGTAACGGCTCGCGCGATGGCAGTCGGGACGGGGCCCGCGAGGAACGTGCCGAGCGGGCGGTGCAGGACGATGCGGTGAGCCGCTCGGATGATGTGCCGGGGATGGAGATCATCGACGCCGGCTCTGACGACGCCGCGGCTGCGGGTGGTGCGGAGGCCGATCAGGGCACCACGGTGGCGACCCCGGAAGCCGGGGCAGCGGTCGAAACCGCGGACGTTGCAGGTGATACGACTGCGGCAGAGGCCGAGGATCACGGCGACGACCACGGCGATTCGGACGACGATATCGAATCGATTGCCGAAGAGGACGTGACCGAGGAAATCCGCCCCTCGCGCAAGCCCCGCGCCCGCCGCTACAAGATTCAAGAGGTCATCAAGGTCCGGCAGATCATGCTGGTGCAGGTGGTCAAGGAAGAACGCGGCAACAAGGGCGCCGCGCTGACCACCTATCTGAGCCTCGCCGGCCGCTATTGCGTGCTGATGCCGAACACCGCGCGCGGCGGCGGGATTTCCCGCAAGATCACCAATGTCGCCGACCGCAAGAAGCTGAAAGAGATCGCCGCCGAGCTTGAGGTGCCGCAGGGCGCCGGGCTGATCATCCGCACCGCCGGCAGCCAGCGCACCCGCAGTGAGATCAAGCGCGACTATGAATATCTGATGCGGCTGTGGGAACAGATCCGCGAACGCACCTTCAAGTCGATCGCCCCCGCGCCGATCTACGAGGAAGGCGACCTGATCAAGCGCACCATCCGCGACCTGTACAGCAAGGACATCGACGAGGTGCTGGTCGAGGGCGAGCGCGGCTATCGCACCGCCCGCGACTTCATGGCGATGATCATGCCGACCCACGCCCGCAACGTGAAGCATTACACCGACTCGACGCCGCTCTACGCGCGCTATCAGGTGGAAAGCTACCTTGCCGGCATGTTCAACCCGGTCGTGCAGCTGAAATCCGGCGGCTATATCGTCATCGGCATCACCGAGGCGCTGGTGGCGATCGACGTGAACTCGGGCCGGGCCACCAAGGAAGGCTCGATCGAGGAGACCGCGTTCAAGACCAACTGCGAGGCCGCGGACGAGATCGCGCGGCAGCTGCGGCTGCGCGACCTGGCGGGGCTGATCGTCGTCGATTTCATCGACATGGACGAGCGCAAGAACAACGCCGCCGTGGAAAAACGCTTCAAGGAGGCGCTGAAGAACGACCGGGCGCGGATCCAGGTCGGGCGGATTTCCGGCTTTGGCCTGATGGAGATGTCGCGCCAGCGGCTGCGGCCGGGGATGCTGGAATCGACCACCCAGCCCTGCGCGCATTGCCACGGCACCGGGCTGATCCGGTCCGACGATTCCATGGCGCTGACCATCCTGCGCGCCATCGAGGAAGAGGGCACCCGCAAGCGGTCGCGTGAGGTTCTGGTCAAAGTGCCGGTGGCGGTCGCCAACTACCTGATGAACCAGAAGCGCGACCATATCGCCCGGATCGAGACGCGCTATGGGCTGTCGGTGCGGATCGAGGCGGATCCGGCGCTGATCTCGCCCGACTACTCGCTCGAGAAGTTCAAGACCGCCACGCGGGCGATCCCGGATCAATCGACCGCGGCGCTGTCGGTGGATGCGCGGCTGATGGCGGAAATCGACGAATCCGACAGCTCGGTCGAGGATGAGGCAGAGGTGGTCGAGGCGACCGCGACCGAATCTGCCGCCGCGCCGGACGAGGGCAACGGCGAGGACGCGGCTTCCTCGACCCGCCGCCGCCGTCGCCGGCGCCGCCGGCGCAACGGCGAGGAGTCGGGGGACGAGGATTACGCCACGCTGTCGGGCGAGGATGGGGAATCCGAGGCTGAGGATAGCGGTGAAACCGCTGCGGCCGAGGCCAATGCCGGGGCGGGCGAAGCCGCGCCGGAGGCCACGGGTTCGGGACGCTCGCGCCGGTCCCGCTCGCGCTCGCGGTCGCGGCGCAGTGGCGAGGATCGGGGCAATGGCAATGGCGAGGGCGAGGCCGACGGTCAGAACCCGACCCCGACGGTGATCGACGAAAGCCGCGACGCCCCGGCTGGGGAAGGCGTGCCGGTCGAAACCGGCGGCATCCCGGCCAATGCCGACGGGTTGACCGATGATCTGCTGGGCCGCTCGGCCGGCGACGACGCGGCCGAGGTCGTTGAGGCGGAGGCCGCCGAGACGGACGGTGATGGCAACGGGGAGGCTGCTGCGGCTGTGGCCGAGCCCGCCGTGTCGCTGTCGCAGGACGAGCCCGCCGAGGCGGCTGTGGAGGTTGCGGCCCCCGAAACTGCCCCGGAAGCGGTGGAAGCCGCGACTGCGGAAGCCGAGGCTGAGGATGAGGTCGAGGGCGACGCGGAGGCCGCGGCACTGCAAGCCGTGGCCGAGCCTGTGGCCGAGCTCGCTGCGGCCGAGGCCCAGCCCGAGCCCGTCGCCGCCGAGCCGGAAGAGGCTGCGCGGCCCAAGCGCCGCGGCTGGTGGTCGGCCGGCTGATCGGGCCGCTGCGGACATGACGCCACTGTGACCATTCGTTGCGGGGCCGGGGTCTTCCCCGGCCCCGAAGTTTTCGCCAAGGTGCCGCCATGTTTGGAATTGAACTCGTCGATGCCGCCATCCTGCCCGCCATGCTTGTCGCGGTGGCGGCCGGGATCCTGTCCTTCCTGTCGCCCTGCGTGCTGCCGATCGTGCCGCCCTATCTGGCCTATATGACCGGGGTGAAGGTCTCGGACCTGCGCGAGGGCCAGCGCAGCGCGGTGCTGCCGGCGCTGTTCTTCGTGCTGGGCCTGTCGACGGTGTTCCTGCTGATGGGCTATGCGGCCTCGGCCTTTGGACGGGCGTTCCTGCAGTACCAGCCGTGGCTGGTGACGATCTCGGGGATCTTCGTGATCCTGCTGGGGCTGCATTTTCTGCATGTGTTCCGCATCCCGATCCTGGACCGCGAGGCGCGGCTGGACACCGGCGACAAGGGCGGCTCGGCGCTGGGGGCGTATTTCCTGGGGCTGGCCTTTGCGTTCGGCTGGACGCCGTGCATCGGGCCGCAACTGTCGATGATCCTGACGCTGGCGGCGACCGACCCGGCGCGCGGCACCACGCTGCTGGGCACCTATGCGCTGGGGCTGGGCATCCCGTTCCTGCTGTCGGCGATCTTCATCGAGCGCTCGATGGGGCTGATGAACCGGCTCAAGCGCCATATGGGCGTGATCGAGCGGGTGTCGGGCGTGCTGCTGATCGCGGTGGGCCTGCTGCTGCTGACCGGCTGGATGGGGGTGATCAGCTATTGGCTGCTCGAGACGTTCCCGGCGCTGGGGCAGATCGGCTAGGCCGGCCCGCCCCGCCCGCTCAGTTCGCCCAGGAGGGCGGGCGTTTTTCCAGGAATGCGGCCATGCCCTCGTCGGTCTCGGGTAGCATCAGGTTTTCGCACATGATGGCGCCGCCGCGCTGATAGGCATCGGCCAGCGACAGCCCCTGCTGTTCGCGGAAGCCGCGCTTGCCCAAACGCACGGCGCTGGGCAGTTTCGAGGCGACCAGCTGCGCCAGTTCCATCGTGCTTTCGGCAAGCTCGGCCGCGGGCACGACGCGGTTGACCAGCCCCAGTTCGCGGGCGCGGGCCGCATCCATGAACTCGCCCGTCACCAGCAGCTCGAAAGCCGCGCGGGGCGGGATGGCGCGGGTCAGGGCGACCATCGGCGTGGTGCAGAACAGCCCGATGTTGATGCCGTTCACGCCAAAGCGCACGCCCTCGGCCGCGACCGCCATGTCGCAGCTGGCGACCAGCTGGCAGCCGGCGGCGGTGGCCACGCCCTGCACCTCGGCGATCACCGGCTGGGGCAGGGCGGCGATCTTCTGCATCACCTGCGCGCAATCGGCGAACAGTTCCTCATAGGCCGCGCGGCCACCGTCGGCGTCGGCCCGCGCCGCCTGCATCTGGCGCAGGTCGTGGCCGGCGGAAAATGCCTTGCCCTCCGCCGCCAGGATCACGGCGCGCACGCTGTCATCCGCGGCGATCCGGTCCAGCGCCTGCCCCAGCGCCGCCAGCATCTGGACCGACAGCGCGTTGTAATTCGCGCCGCCGGTCATCACCAGCCGCGCCACAGCCCCATGATTTTCCTGCCGGATCAAGCTCTCTGCCATTGTATCCTCCGTATCCCCTGGGCCAGACTGTAGGGCGCAACGGCATGGGGGGAAAGCATGATGCAGGCGCATGAGATCGAGTCGTTCCTGGCGCGCGAGTTTCCGCAGGTCAGCGGCTACAGCGTGACCGAGATGCGGCCCGACGGCCTGCAGATGCGGCTGGCGATCGAGGACCGGCACCTGCGGCCGGGCGGCACGGTGTCGGGGCCGACCATGTTTATGCTGGCTGATCTGGTGATGTATGCCGCGGTGCTGTCGCGGATCGGAGAGGTGGCGCTGGCGGTGACCACCGGCGGCAACATCGACTTCATGCGCAAGCCCGCGCCCTCGCGCGATCTGCTGGCCGACTGCCGGTTGCTGAAGCTGGGCCGGGTATTGGCCGTGGGCGAGGTGCTGATCCGCAGCGACGGGCAGGACGAGCCGGTGGCGCGGGCGGCGCTGACCTATTCGATTCCGCCGAAGTGATGCTGAATCGGGGTGCTGCCGCAGGGTATTATATTACCTATCTCGCACCGCGTTGATTGCAAACGGAAAAACGGCACGCGCTGCCGTTGACCTTTTCGCGCCGCAAAGGCATAGACCCGCAATCCGAATTCACACTCCCCCGAAAGGGACGACCGATGAAGACCTACACCGCGAAACCGGCGGAGATCGAGAAGAAGTGGATCCTGATCGACGCCGAGGGCGTCGTTCTGGGCCGCCTTGCCACGATCGTCGCCAGCCGCCTGCGCGGCAAGCACAAGCCGACCTTCACCCCGCACATGGACATGGGCGACAACGTCATCATCATCAACGCCGACAAGGTGCAGATGACCGGCAACAAGCGCGACGACAAGCGCTATTACTGGCACACCGGCCACCCGGGCGGGATCAAGCACCGCACCGCCCGCCAGGTGCTGGAAGGCGCCCACCCCGAGCGCGTGGTGATCAAGGCGGTCGAGCGCATGATCAGCCGCAACAAGCTGGGCAAGCAGCAGATGACCAACCTGCGCGTCTATGCCGGCGACCAGCATCCGCACGAGGCCCAGCAGCCCGAAGTGCTGGACGTCAAGTCCATGAACACCAAGAACACGCGGAGCGCCTGATCATGGCCCAAGATATCAAGTCGCTGGACCAGCTGAAGGAAGCGGTCTCTGCCAATGCCGGGGCCGCCGCTGCGGTCGCCGATGCCGGCGTCTCGGCCCCCGCGCAGCCCCAGGTCCTGCGCGAACCCCAGCGCGACGAGCTGGGCCGCGCCTATGCCACCGGCAAGCGCAAGGACGCGGTCGCCCGCGTCTGGGTCAAGCCGGGTTCGGGCAAGGTCGTGGTGAACGGCAAGGACATGGCGGAATATTTCGCCCGCCCGGTGCTGCAGATGATCCTGCGCCAGCCCTTCGACATCGCCGGTGTCGCCGGCCAGTACGACGTCTATGCCACCGTTGCCGGGGGCGGGCTGTCGGGCCAGGCCGGTGCGGTGAAGCACGGGATCTCCAAGGCGCTGCAGCTGCACGAGCCGGGGCTGCGCCCCGCGCTGAAGGCCGCCGGCTTCCTGACCCGCGACCCGCGCGTGGTCGAGCGCAAGAAGTACGGCCGCCGCAAGGCCCGCCGCTCGTTCCAGTTCTCGAAGCGCTGAGCAGGCTTCGAATCGACGGATGCAAGGGCGCAGCTTCGGCTGCGCCCTTTTTCGTTTTCGGGATTCGGGGGGCGGGGAATCGTGGCGGGTGATTCCGGGTCTTGGCGGCGGTGATTCTGGCCTGGACGAGGTCGAGTCGGCGGCAGGGCAGGGCGGGCACCGAAGGCGTCTCTGATATTTATATATATATTTCAGTTACTTATAAGATTTATTAACGGAGATCGTATTTTCCTGTTGCGAGGTCGGAAATCGCGGCCTAGATACCGCTTCACCGAACGGCGGGAACGCTGCGAGGGACGGGGAAGCCGGAAGCGGCGGAACCGGAAGGGGCCTCGGTGGTCTGCGGCGGTTGTCAGGTTTGGGCTTGACGGGGTGTTGTGGGATCGCTAGGTAGGGTTCCTGCCTTGGAAACGAGGCGCTGAATTTTGGGATGGCCTGGCTGTTGTTCGCCAAGTAAGATTGGCGGCTACGGTTGGTTTGTTCTCTCTGCTGTTTGACATTGCGAGATATCTGAAGGGATATGCGGGCGGTTTGGTCATTCGACCGAAGCAGCTTGTATATCGGCTCTCTAGGGGTGACCCGATGATGAGAGTGTCAGC
>NZ_FRCK01000007.1 GCF_900142875.1 Paracoccus solventivorans
CGTCAGATCGAAACGCGCCATCCTGAACCCTCCATAGGTTCAGTGAATCACGCCTGCTATCACAACGGAATCCCGTTTATGAGTTCACAGCCTAGTGTTCCCGGAACGGCTTCCGCCCGGCCATCGACGCCCGGGCCAGCTGCGGGCTTTGCTTTCCCACGCTTGGGCCCCCTGCCGGCACGGGCCCGGATCGCAGGAACCAGCTGAGTGTCGCGACACCCAGACAGGCCACGGTGCCGCCCAGCCCATATGCCACCAGCACCCACAACCATCCCGCGCCCAGAAGCCAGGCGACGAGGGCGGACAGGATTCCGACGGGGATACTGGCCAGCAAGGCAGCCATCAGCGCCTCCGATTCATTCAAGCTCTGGAACAAGACTAGGCAACTGGAGGATGGCTTTACAACTGCTGCTTGAGTAGGATATTAAATATATTGCGCAATTTATCATTCTGACTGTTGCAGTGGTGATACATACGCAAAAACGGCCCGGTGACACCGAGCCGAAACCATCCGAAATCTTGCGATCTGGTGGAGCCGAGGGGAATCGAACCCCTGGCCTCATCATTGCGAACGATGCGCTCTACCAACTGAGCTACGGCCCCACAGGCGCGCTATGTGGCGCAAGCCGGTGCCCATGTCAAGCGCCTGTTTTTCGTCACAATGCGGGGGCTTTCCGCCCCCACACCCCCGAGGATATTTCCCCACCAAAGACGCCCCGCCGTTAACCGGACGTCAAGGAATCGCTGCTAGAGAGGAAGGGCGGTACAGGCGGGGACGCCGATGACCGCCACCGAAGACGCCACTGTCCGCGGGGACGCGTGCCCGCGCGGACAGTGTGCGGCTCCGGCCCGTCTTTGGTGCCCCAAATATCCCCGCCGGAGGCATCGCCGGAACGGCGATATCCTCGCCGGGGCGGTGGTCAGCCCTGCTGGCGCACCCACTCGACCAGCTGGCCCGCGGGGCGGGCGCCGGACAGGCGGGCGCGCTCTCGCCCCTCGCGGAACAGGATGAAGGCGGGGATGCCGCGGATGTTCCAGCGCACCGTGGCATCCGGGTTGCGTTCGGTGTCGATCTTGGCCAGCCGCGCCTGGCCCTTGAGCAAGCCGGCGGCCTTTTCGAACTCGGGCGCCATCATCCGGCAGGGGCCGCACCATGGTGCCCAGTAATCCACCAGCAGCGGCAACTCATCGGATTTGGCCGCCTTTTCCAGCGTCTGAAAGTCGACGGAAACCGGTTTTTCCGGGATCAGCGGCGCGCCGCAGACCCCGCATTTCGGCCCCGCGGCCAGCCGCTCTTCGGGAACGCGGTTCATCTGACCGCAGCTCAGGCAGGTGAGTTTCAAGTTATCCTCAGAAAATACCGACCAGGTAAAGAAGAATGATCACGACGATCGGAACGCCGAGAAGCCAGGCGATGATCCCCTTCATGTCCGCTATCCTTTTGTTTTCCCATGTTGCAAGGCGCAACGCGGGACCGGACCGGCGGTTCCGCGGGGATCACTCGGCAGCCTCGGCATAGGCCTCAACCGGCGGGCAGGTGCAGATCAGGTTGCGGTCGCCATAGGCATTGTCCACCCGCCCGACCGGGGGCCAGTATTTGTCCACCCGGAACGCCCCGGGCGGGAAACAGCCCTGCTCGCGCGAATAGGCGCGGTCCCAGTCGGCGACCAGATCCTCGACCGTGTGCGGGGCATGGCGCAGCGGGCTGTCCTCGGCGGCGATACGACCGTCGGCGACCTCGGCAATCTCGTCGCGAATCGCCAGCATCGCGGTGATGAAGCGGTCCAGCTCGGCCTTGGTTTCCGATTCCGTCGGCTCGACCATCAGCGTGCCGGGGACGGGCCAGCTCATCGTGGGGGCGTGAAAACCGTTGTCGATCAGGCGCTTGGCAATGTCGTCCACGGTCACGCCATGGTCCGCGAACACCCGCGTGTCCACGATGCATTCATGCGCGACCCGGCCGCGATTGCCCATGAACAGGATCGGGTAAGCATTGCTTAACCGGCTGGCGATATAGTTGGCGTTGAGAATCGCCACCCGCGTCGCCTGGGTCAGCCCGGCCCCGCCCATCATCAGGATATACGCCCATGAAATCAGCAGGATCGAGGCAGAGCCCCAGGGCGCCGCCGACACCGCGCCTTCGCCCAGCCGCGGGTCCGCCGGCAGATAGGGCGCCAGATGCGCCTTGACCCCGATGGGCCCCATGCCGGGCCCGCCGCCGCCATGCGGAATCGCAAAGGTCTTGTGCAGGTTCAGGTGGCTGACGTCGCCGCCGATCTCGCCCGGCTTCACCAGCCCGACCAGCGCGTTCATGTTGGCGCCGTCGATATAGACCTGCCCGCCGTGGTCATGGGTGATGCGGCAGACCTCGCGCACCGTGTCCTCGAACACCCCATGGGTCGAGGGGTAGGTGATCATCACCGCCGCCAGCCGGTCGCCGGCCTTGGCCGCCTTGTCGGTGAAATCCTCCAGGTCGATGTCGCCGTTCGGGGCGGATTTCACCACCACCACCTTCATCCCCGCCATCTGCGCGCTGGCCGGGTTGGTGCCATGGGCGCTGGTCGGGATCAGGCAGATGTCGCGGTCCTCGCCGCGGGCCTTGTGATAGGCGGCGATGGTCAGCAGCCCGGCATATTCGCCCTGCGCGCCGCTGTTGGGTTGCAGGGAAAACGCGTCATAGCCGGTGATCTCGCACAGTTTCGCGGTCAGGTCGGCAAACATGCGGTGATAGCCCGCCGCCTGCGCTTCGGGCGCAAAGGGATGCAGCGCGCCGAACTCGGGCCAGGTCAGCGGCATCATCTCGGCCGCCGCATTCAGCTTCATCGTGCAGGACCCCAGCGGGATCATCGCCCGGTCCAGCGCCAGATCGCGGTCGGACAGGCGGCGCATATAGCGCATCATCTCGGATTCCGCCCGGTTCATCTGGAACACCGGATGGGTCAGGAAGTCGCTGTCCCGCAGCAGCTCATCGGGAATCGCGGGCGCAGTGGCTGGCGTGGCCGGGTCCGAGATTCCGAACGCATCCAGCACAAGCGCGATCACCCCCGCGTCGGTGGTCTCGTCGACGCTGATCCCCACGCGGTCGCGGCCGACGCGGCGCAGGTTGATCCCACGCTGCTCGGCGGCGGCGAGGATCCCCGCCTGTCCGACGCCCACCCGCACGGTGATGGTGTCGAAAAACGCCTCGGGCGCGACCTCGGCCCCCGCCTCGCGCAGCGCCTGGGCCAGCGTCACCGCGTTCAGATGCACCCGCTGCGCGATGGCCCGCAGCCCCACCGGCCCGTGGAACACCGCATAGAAGGACGCCATCACCGCCAGCAGCGCCTGCGCCGTGCAGACATTCGAGGTCGCCTTTTCGCGGCGGATATGCTGCTCGCGCGTCTGCAGGGCCAGCCGATAGGCCTGCCGGCCCGCCGAATCGATGGACACGCCCACGATCCGCCCCGGCATCGCCCGCTTCATCTCGTCGCGGCAGGACATGAAGCCTGCGTGCGGCCCGCCATAGCCCATCGGCACCCCGAACCGCTGGGCCGAGCCCACGCAGATATCGGCCCCCATCGCGCCCGGTTCCTTCAGCAGGCACAGCGCCAGCAGGTCGGTCGCCACCACCGCCACCGCGCCTGCATCATGCAGCGCTGCGCAATCGGCGGTCAGGTCGCGGACATGGCCGAAGGTGCCGGGATACTGGAAGATTGCGCCGAACACCGCAGAGGGGTCGCAGTTGCCCGGCTGGCCGCGGATGATCTGAATCCCCAAGGGCGCGGCGCGGGTCTCGATCACGCTGATGGTCTGTGGGTGCAGATGCTCGCTGACGAAGAACGCACGCGCCTTGGATTTCGCCACCCGCTGCGCCATCGCCATCGCCTCGGCCGCCGCGGTGGCTTCGTCCAGCAGGCTGGCATTGGCCACCGGCAGCCCGGTCAGATCCGCGACCATGGTCTGGTAATTCAGCAGCGCCTCGAGCCGGCCTTGCGCGATTTCCGGCTGATAGGGGGTGTAGGCCGTGTACCAGGCCGGGTTTTCCAGGATGTTGCGCTGGATCGCGGGCGGCGTGACGGTGCCGTAATAGCCCTGCCCGATCAGGCTGGTCATCACCTTGTTCTGCGCCGCCACCTCGCGCATCAGCGCCAGCAGCTCTCGTTCCGACAGCGCCGGCCAGTCCAGCCGCGCCTGCTGCCGGATCGAGCCGGGCACCGTCTGCTCGATCAGCTGGTCGAGGCTGTCGGCCCCCACCACCTTCAGCATCTCGGCCATCTCGGCCGGAGAGGGGCCGATGTGGCGGCGGTTGGCGAAATCGTCGGGGTCGTAAGAGGTGGGGTTCCAGCGGCTCATGTTTCACTCGCGCAGACAGGCCAGCGGCCGGTTCGATCACGACGGGCACCTGGTGGCGCCCGCCCCTTCTTCCTTGCCGAAATCTCCCGGGGCTCGTGAGCGCCCGGAATAGCAGGCGGATCGGAAAACAGTCCACAAAGCTGTTTTCCCGCCGAACGGTCCGGTGGACTGTTCCCAGCGAACCAGGCCACGGCAGCGCCCCGGTCCGGCGGCCCCGCTCAGCCGATCAGCGCCTGATAGGCGGCCTCATCCATGAAGCCGTCCAGCGTCACGCCCTCGGCCGGCTTGATGCGGAAGAACCAGGCGGCCAGCGCGTCCTCGTTCACGTCGCCCGGCGCATCGGCCAGCGCCTCGTTGACCGCGGTGATCACCCCGGCGATCGGGGCCGCGATGTCGGATGCGGCCTTGACGGATTCGATCACCACGATCTCCTCGCCCGCCTCGACCTCGCGCCCAACCTCGGGCAGCTCGATGAACACCACGTCGCCCAGCTGCTCGCTGGCATGGGGGGTGATGCCGACGACGATCTCGTCGCCCTCGGCGCGCAGCCATTCGTGGTCTTCGGTGTATTTCAGCATGTCTCGCCTCGGGTTGGATCAGCGTTTGTAGGTGGTCTTGACGAAGGGCATGGGCACGACGCGCAGCTTCTGGCGCTTGCCGCGCAGCTCGGCGTAAAGCACGGCGCCGTCGGGGATCCCGGAGGGCAGCGTCGCCATCGCCACCGGCCCGCCGACCGAGGGGCCGAAGCCGCCCGAGGTGACATGGCCCAGGGGCTCGCCCCCCTCGGCCCCGGCAAAGATCGCCACCCCCTCGCGGATGGGCGCGCGGCCCTCGGGCATCACCCCGCGGCGGGAATGCGCGGCCGCGCCCAGTTCCGGCAGGATCACATCGGCGCCGGGGAACCCGCCCGCCCGCACCCCGCCCGCGCGGCGGGCCTTGGGGATGGCAAAGCCCACCCCCGCCTGCGCCGGCGTCACATCCTCGCCCATGTCGTTGCCGTAAAGCGGCAGCCCGGCCTCGAGCCGCAGCGAATCGCGCGCCCCCAGCCCCACCGGGGCCACCTCGTCCAGCGCCAGCAGCGCGCGGGCGAAATCGACGGCGCGATCCTCGCGCAGGCTGATCTCGAACCCGTCCTCGCCGGTATAGCCCGAGCGGCTGACCCACAGCCGCGCCCCGTCCCATTCCAGATCCGCCACGTCCATGAAGCGCATCTCGGCCACCCCCGCCACCAGCGAGGCCAGCGCCGATTCCGCCGCCGGTCCCTGCAGGGCCAACAGCGCGCGGTCGCCAACCACCTCGGGGTGCAGCCCGTGCGCGGCCAGATGCGCGATGTCCTTGTCGGCGCAGGCCGCGTTCACCACCAGCAACAGGTGGTCTCCCTTGTTGGCGATCATCAGGTCGTCGACGATCCCGCCGCGGTCGTTGGTGAACAGCCCGTAACGCTGCCGCCCGGGGGCGAGGCCGACGATATCGGCGGGCACCAGCCGCTCCAGCGCCTCGGCTACGCCGGGGCCGCGCAGGATCAGCTGGCCCATGTGGCTGACGTCGAACAGCCCGGCGGCGGCGCGGGTGTGCTGGTGCTCGCCCAGAACGCCCAGCGGATACTGCACCGGCATTTCCCAGCCGGCATAGGGCACCATGCGGGCGCCCAGTTCGATATGCAGGTCGTAAAGCGGCGTCCGGCGCAGCTCGGTCATGGCATCCCCCTTGGCGGCCAGCGGCCGCGTGTCGATGCCCCCTCTGTCCCTGCCCCGGTCAAGGACCGCGGGGCGCCTGAGATCGTTATCCCTTCGGCGGGCCGGACGGCCGCTCTTCAGAGTTCTATGCGGAAACGGTCTTTTTGCCTGAGAGTTTACCGGGGCGGTTGCTCCTTCGGCCCTGGCCTGCGCCAGCGTCTCCCGATTTCCACGACTTTGGTATCAGCCGAACTGCCGCTGTGGCAAGGTTTTTCTAGACGCCGCCGCGCCAAGCAGAGCCTGCGGCGCACACCCGCCGCAGGGCTTCTTTCTGGTCCCAATACCCAGCTTGGGGCACCCCCGGGGCCGGCCGCACCGCGGCGGCACCCGGGCGGGACGGTCACGGATAGATCACGATCGGGACCCCGACCCGCACCATCGAGAAGATTTCTTCGATCTCGTCGTCGTTCACGGCGATGCAGCCCGCGGTCCAGTCGCGCGCCTTTTGCTGGCGACCCCAGGGGCCGCGGCCGTGGATCATGATGTCGCCGCCCGGCGGCTGGCCCAGCAGCATGGCGCGGTCGCGGTCGTCCTGCTGCGGATAGGAAACCCCCAGCGACAGGTGATACTGGCTGTTGGGGTTCTGGCGGTCGATGAAATAGACCCCCTCGGGCGTGCGGCCATCGCCCTCGCGCTGCTTGTGCCCCACCGGCTGGAAGCCCAGGCCGATGTCGTACTGCTTGATCGCCTTGCTGCCGCTGAGCAGATACATCTTCCGCTCGCCCTTCTTGACCGTGATCTGCGTCACGGGCGGGCCGTCATAGCTGCGGAACTTGCCCTGCGGCTGCGACTTGGAGGAACAGGCCGCCAGCCCGCCAAGCGCCGCCAGCGCAATAAAACTGCGTCGTGTGGTTCTCATCACTGCCCCAGATTCGCTTTATGCGAGTTATTGGTTCAGGGAATACCACGACCGGCGGTTTTTCGCCAACGACAACTCGTCGCAATTTTCACTATCTCGACGGGCGCTGTCGCGTGAAGGCCGCAGTCAGCTCGACATGCGGCGACCAGCGGAACTGGTCCACCACCCCCACCGGGCCGATCGCATAGCCGCCCTCAATCATCCGCCGCGCGTCGCGGGCGAATGTCACCGGGTCGCAGCTGAGCCAGGCGACCAGCGGCACCGAGGATTCGGCCAGCGCCGCCGCCTGCGCCGCCGCCCCGGTCCGCGGCGGGTCGATCACCACCGCGTCGAACCGGGCCAGCTCGTCGGGCAGCAGCGGGCGGCGGGCAAGATCGCGGGTCTCGGTCGTCACCCGCCGCAGCCCCGGCGCCGCGCGCCAGCCCGCATCCAGCGCTGCCAGCGGCGCGGACAGCCCCTCGACCGCATGAACCTCGGCCCGCTCGGCCAGCGGCAGAGTGAACGTGCCCGCCCCGGCAAACAGGTCGGCGATTCGCGCCGCATCGCCGACGATGGCGCGCACCGCGGCCAGCAGCGCCGCCTCGCCCTCGGCGGTCGCCTGCAGGAACCCGCCCGGCGGCAGCACCACCCTTGCCCGGCCGAACTGCAGCTCGGGCGGGAGCAGCAGCAGCGGTTCATCCCCCCAGACCAGCCGCGCCCAGCCGGCCTCGCGCGCGAGCGCCGCCAGCTGCGCAAACAGCCCCGGCTCCATGGGTTTGCCGCCCTGGACCGCCACGTCCAGCCCGGCCAGCGTCTCGGTCACCGTCAGTGCCAGCTCGGCCGAGCGCGAGCCGCCCATCACCACCAGCCGCCGCAGTTCCGGCAGCGCCGCGATTATCGCCGGGCGCAGCACCATGCAGTCGGCCAGATCGACCACCACCTCCGAAAAGCGCCGGTGAAATCCCAGCAGAGCGCCCTTTTTCGTGCGCCGCCCCGACAACACCGCCCGCCGGCGCGAGCGCGGGGGCGAGACATGGGCCAGCGCGACCGGCGCCGCGATCCCCTGCGCCGCCAGCGCAGCCTGAACCACCCCAACCTTCCAGCCGGCCACGAAATCGTCGCTGCCGTGCATCAGCGCGCAGCCGCCACAGGCGCGGTAATGCGGACAGGCCGCCGCCACCCGCTGGGCCGAGGGCGCCACGATCCGCGGCGCCGCGATGCGGCCGTCCTCGGCCTCGCCCTCGATCTCTTCGCCTGGCAGGGTCAGCGGCGCCAGTGCCCGCGCCTCCCCCGCGACCGCGACGCCATCGCCGCGCCTGCCCAGCCGCTCGATCCGCCAGCGGGTCATTCGGCGGCCCGGCTGTCCGCCTCGGCCGCAGCAGCATCCTCGTCCGGCTCGGTCCCCAGGAACCCGCCCGACTGCCGGTTCCAATAGCGCGCGTAAAGCCCGCCCAGCGCCAGCAATTCCTCGTGCGTGCCCTGCTCGGCGATGCGGCCCTCGTCCATCACCACGATCCGGTCCATCTCGGCGATGGTGGACAGGCGGTGGGCGATGGCCAGCACGGTCTTGCCGCGCATGACGCGGGCCAGCGAATCCTGCACCTGCGCCTCGACCTCGCTGTCGAGCGCGCTGGTCGCCTCGTCCAGCACCAGGATCGGCGCATCCTTGAGGAAGGCGCGGGCCAGCGCGATCCGCTGCCGCTGCCCGCCCGAGAGCTTGACCCCGCGTTCGCCCAGATGCGCGTCATAGCCCTTGCGCCCGGCCGAATCCTGCAACCGCAGGATGAAGTCATGCGCCTCGGCCGCGCGGGCGGCGGCGATCATCTCGTCCTCGGTGGCGCCGGGGCGGCCATACAGGATGTTGTCGCGGGCCGAGCGGTTGAACATCGCGGTTTCCTGGGTGACCATGGCGATGTTGCGGCGCAGGGATTCCTGGGTGACCTCGCGCACATCGGCGCCGTCCACCCGCACCGCGCCACTTTCCACATCATGCAGCCGCAGCAGCAGCGATACCAGCGTGGATTTCCCCGCCCCCGAGGCGCCGACGATGCCGATCCGCTCGCCCGGCGCGACATGCAGCGACAGATCGTCGATCCCGCCAGAGCCGCGGCCATAGGCAAAGCCGACGTGATCGTAGACCACATCCCCGCGCAGCCGGCCCAGCCCGACGGCATCGGGCGCATCGACCAGCGTATGCGGGGGCGACAGGGTCTGCATCCCGTCCTCGACCTCGCCGATCGAACCCCAGATCCCCATCAGCGCCATGCTGACCCAGCCGGTCATCTGCGCCAGCCGCATGGCGATCGCGCCCGAGGCCGCGACGTCGCCCGGCGTCGCCAGCCCCTGCCGCCACATCAGCACCGTGCCGCCAACCAGCAGCACCGGCAGGAACCCCGCGACCACGGTCAGCGACAAGCGGAACCAGGTGTTCAGCCGGCCAAAGTCGATGGCGCGGTCGCGGAACGTCTCCATCGCGCCCAGCGCCACCTGATCCTCGTAGTCGGCGCTGGCGAACAGCTTGACGGTCTTGATGTTGGTGATGGTGTCGACGACCTGCCCGGTGATCATCGCCCGCGCGCTGGCCCGCCCCTTGGACTGCGCCCGCACCCGCGGCAGGAAAAACCGGATCAGCGCCAGATAGGCCAGCAGCCACATCACCAGCAGCAGCGCGCCCCAGCTGTCCACCGACACCAGATAGATCGCCGAGCCCAGCACCGCCGACAGCGCAAAGGTGGCGGTGTTGACCATCTCGCTGGCCACGTCGGTCACCGCGCGGGCGGTCTGCATCTGCTTTTGCGCGATGCGCCCGGCAAAGTCGTTGTCGAAGAAGGTGACCGAATGGCCCATCGTCCAGCGATGCAGCCGCGACAGCACCAGCGGCAGCACGTTCGGCCCGATGATCACGTTCGAGGTGGCGGCGGAGAACCCCATGATCGCCGGGCGCAGGATCAGGAAGAACCCGGCGAAGGCCGCCGCCAGCCACAGATGCGATGCCGTCAGCACGCCACCCGACTGCGCCACCGCATCGACCACCAGCCCCAGCAGCGTGGCCGAGGCGACCTCGGCCGCCCCCGACAGCGCCGAGGCCAGCGCCGCCACCCCCAGCCCCGGCCAGGCCCCCGACAGCGCCCAGCGGAAGAACGCCAGCAGTGTGCGCGGCGGCGGACCGTCGGCGGGACGGAAGGCGTCGATCAGCCGTTCAAAGGTGGCGTGCAGCTTCATGTCCCGTCTCCTGCCTGCAAGGCCACATCCACCAGCGCCGCGGCGGGCAGCCGGAACCCCGAGCCGATCCACGCCGCCTCGGCAGCCTTGAGCCCGCGCCCCAGCGCCGGCCCCGACAACCGCCCCGCAAGATCGGCCGCGGAGATCGGCAGCTTCTGCGCCGCGGCAAAACCGATGTGCTCGCGCCAGTCCACGGGCAAGCCCTCGCCGCGCGCGGCGCGCAGCAGCGCCAGCTGCACCGCCCGCGCCTCGCCCAGCCGATAGGCGGCCTCATCCAGCGGCAGGGTCGAATGCAATTCTTCCTGCACCCGCGCCTCGGCCCGCGACAGCCGCAAGGCGCCGGCCGCGTCCTCTGCCCCCAGCGCCGCCAGCCGCAGCTGCCAGTCCATCTTCTGTCCGGAAATATCCCGGGGCCCGGGGCAGCGCCCCGGTCCGGCGGCGCCGTCAAGCGCCACCGCCTCCAACGCGGAAAGCCCCGCGGCATCCGCCCCCGGCAGCAGCTGCGCCAGCACCCCCGCCGCCTGCATCAGCGCCACCGCCTCGACCGGATCGGGCGCCGACAGCAGCTTGCGCATCTCGGCCCCGATCCGCTCGCGCGAGATCCTTGCCAGACCCGCCGCGTGGCGGGCGCAGGCGGCCAGCGCCGCCGGGTCGGCGCCGCCCTTGCGCCCATACCAGGCGTGAAAGCGGAAGAAGCGCAGGATGCGCAGGTAATCCTCGGCGATGCGCTGGTCGGGGTCGCCGACAAAGCGCAGCCGGCGCGCGGCCAGATCGGCGAGTCCGCCCACCGGGTCGATCACCTCGCCCTCGGCGTCGGCGTAAAGCGCGTTGATAGTGAAGTCGCGGCGCGAGGCATCATCCTCGAGCCGGTCGGAAAACGCCACCTCGGCGCGGCGGCCATCGGTCGCCACGTCGCGGCGGAAGCTGGTGACCTCGAAGCCGCGGCCGTCCGCCACCACCGTGACGGTGCCGTGGTCGATGCCCGTCGGCACCGGCTTCAGCCCGGCGGCGGCGGCGCGTTCCATCACCTGCTCGGGGCGGGCGTCGGTGGCGATGTCGATGTCGCTGACCGGCTCGCCCAGCAGCGCGTTGCGCACCGCGCCGCCGACGATCAGCGCCCGCGCGGGCGCCAGCGCCGCCAGCACCCGGCGCAGCGCCGCGTCGCCGGTGATCGCCTCGGGCAGCCTCGTGCCAGCCGGGGTCGCGCCCGCAGTCGTCATGCCCGCAGCCTTCGCGCCAGCGCCAGCAGCACCCGCGCCGTCGCGCCCCAGATGTAATGCGGGCCATAGGCGGCCACGTGATAGGACCGCCAGTCGCCCCGCCACTGCCGCCGTTCCAGCCGATAGCGCGCGGGGTCGGCCACGTGGTCGAAGGGGACGGTGAACACCTCGTCGACCTCGCCCGCCTCGGGGATGGGGGTGAAGGGGCCGCGGATCATCGCCAGCACCGGGAACATGGCAAAGCCAGTAACGGTGCGATGGGGGGACAGCACCCCCAGCACCTCGACCTGCGCCGGGTCCAGCCCGACCTCCTCCCGCGCCTCGCGCAGGGCGGCGGCGACCACATCGGCATCGCCGGGATCGACCTTGCCGCCGGGCAGCGCGATCTGGCCGGGGTGGTGGCGCAGGCCGCTGGCGCGCTTGGTCAGCACCAGCCGCCCGTCGTCATGGAACGCCGCCAGCACCCCCGCCGGACGCTCGCCCAGATCCGCGGGGATCGGCCAGTCGGTATCGAAATCCGACGTGGGCCCCACCGCCGACGAGGCCGCGGTGGACAGCGCCGCCAGCAGCCTGTCGCGGACCGCCGGCGGCCGGAAAGCGGGCGGACTGGCGGGGGGCGCCATCAATCCCGCCCCTCCTCCTGCATCGCGGGCAGGGGATTGCCGTCGGCGTCCACCGTCGCCTCGAACCCCAGCGAGGCCGGGTCGAACTCGTAATGCGCGCCGCAGAACTGGCAGTCGGCGGTGACGGTGCCGGCGTCGGTGGTCATGTGGGCGATGTCCTTGGCCGAATAGATCGACAGCGTGCCGCGCACCCGGTCGGCGGAGCAGGAACACCCGAATTCGACCCGCTGCGGGTCGAAGACGCGCGGGGTCTCCTCGTGGAACAGCCGCACCAGCAGGTCGGTGGGCGCGACGGTGGGGCCGATCAGCTCCATCGGCTCGACGGTGGAAAGCAGGTGGTTGGCGCGGTTCCAGTCCTCGGATTCGGCGCCCTGCAGGATGTCGGCGGCCTCGATCAGCCCGCCCTCGCCCGAGCCGCCCTCGCCCGCCGGCATCGGCTGCGCCGGCAGGGTCTGCAGCATCACCCCGCCCGCGCGCCACTGCGTCGATACATCCCCCGCCATCCGGCTTTCCCCATAGGCCAGCGTGAAGGTCGAGGGCAGCTGCTCGGACTGCGCGAAATAGCTGGCCGCGCAGGCCGAAAGCGAGCCCCCGGCCAGCGGCGTGATCCCCTGATAGGGCAGGTTGCCCGCGCCCTGGTCGATCAGGATGGCGAAATACCCCTCGCCGATCTGTTCAAAGGGCGGGCGGCCGTCCAGCCGCTCGGCGTCGAAGCTGGCCCAGCCGCGGATGCGCGCGGGCTCGCCCTCGCCCGCGGGGGCGTAGTAATCGGCGGCCAGCGTGCGGATCGCGCCATTGCCGCGCACCTGGATCGACAGTTTCCAGCGCAGCTTGATGGTCGGGCCGATCAGCGCGGTCAACAGCGCGACCTCGGCCACCAGCGCCGCCACCTGCGGCGGATAGTCGTGGCGGGTCAGCACATGGTCCAGCACCCCGTCGAGCCGGGCCACCCGGCCCCGCACCCCCGAACGGTCGAGCTGGAACGGCAGGACGGTATCGTCCCAGGCGATCTGGTTGATGCTGCTCATTCTGGCCTTTCGGAAATCTTGCGCGCCCGGCGGGCGCGGCGTCGCTGCCCTATATAAGCGACTTGCGCGCGATCCCAAGCCGGGAGGTGTCCGCAGCCGCGGCCAGACCCGCCGCAGCTGCGTCCGCCCCGGGGGCCTACTCCACCCAGCCGGCGAGGTTTTCCGCGATGACCTCGGTCAGCACCTGGATATGCGCATCGTCGTCGTTCAGGCAGGGGATATAGGTGAAGCCGTGCCCACCCGCGGCCTCGAACGCCTCGCGGATCTCACCGTTGATCTCCTCGAGCGTTTCGATGCAGTCGGCGCTGAAGGCGGGAGAGATCACCGCGATGTCGGTGATGCCGCGCCGCGCGAGGTCCGCAACATGCTCGACCGTATAGGGGCGCAGCCATTCCTCGGACCCGAAGACCGACTGGAAAGTAGTGTCGATGGCATCCTCGTCCCAGCCCAGCCGCTCGCGCAGCAGCCGCGTGGTCTTGTGGCACTGGCAGTAATAGGGGTCGCCTTTGTGCAGATAGCGCACCGGCATCCCGTGATAGGACGCCACCAGCTTTTGCGGGCGCCGCCCCGCCAGCGTGCGTTCGACAGATTGCGCCAGCGCCTCGATATAGTCGGGGCGGTCGAAATAGGGCGGGCAGACCCGGGCCGAAGGCTGCCATTTCTGCGTCATCAGCGCCCGGAAGAACTGGTCGTTCGCCGTGGCCCAGGTGGCGCCCGCATATTGCGGATACATCGGCAGGAACACGATGCGGTCGCAGCCGGCCTTGACCATCCGCTCCACCACCTCTTGCGTCGAGGGGTTGCCGTAGCGCATGCAGAAATCGACCATCACCCGGTCGCCCCAGCGCGCGGCCGCGGCCTGTTCCAGCTTGGCGACCTTCTGCTTGGTGATGGTCATCAGCGGGCTTTCGTCCGCCTCGTTGTTCCAGATCAGCTTGTAGTTCGCGCCCGAGGTGAAGGGGCGCTTGGTCAGGATGACGGTCTGCAGCAGCGGCTGCCACTTCCACGCGGGATAGTCGATCACCCGCTTGTCGGACAGGAACTCGTTCAGATAGCGGCGCATCGACCAGTAATCATGGCCGTCGGGGGTGCCCAGATTGGCGACGAGGACCCCGATCTTCGGCTGCGGCAGCGCCGGGTGGTCGGGGGGGGCGTGCTCGGGTCGGCGGGCGTCGTGCGGGCGCGATGGCTGGCTCATGTAGTCCTCTTGCTCAGCGCATCGGCAAGGCGGATCTGGGCCGAGCCGGGGCGCAGGGGTTTTTGCTGGTTCTCGGCCGGCGCCCAGCCGGTCAGGAACACCAGATCGAGGCCGAGGCGGATTCGCCCCGGGTTGTCCGGGTCGGGCGCGGTGGTGGCAAGGATCTCGGCCGCGCGCAACATCACCGCGCGCGCGGTCGGGCGGCGCAGGCGGCGGTCCAGCGCGTTGCCCTCGCCCATGGCGCGCAGGTCGCGGGCCAGGTGGAACAGGTCGCGATAGCTGACCGCCTGGGTGATCTGGTCGGCAACCGGCAGCGCCAGCCCGCCGCGCTGGACCAGCGCGCCCAGATCGCGGATCTCGCCAAAGGGGGCGATGCGCGGCGACAGCCCGCCGGTGACCTCGACCTCGGCCTGCGCAAGTGCGGCGCGCAGCGGCGCCAGCGTCTGCCCGCCCGGCAGCACCGCCAGGAACAGCCCGTCCGGGCGCAGCGCCCGCGACGCCTGGACGATCTGCCCCACCGGGTCGTCGGCCCAGTGCAGCGCCAGCGCATGGATCACAAGATCGTGCGCGGCAGGGTCAAGGTCCAGTTCCGGCGCATCCGCCACCACCCGCGCCCCAGGCATCGCCGCGCGCCAGAAATCCGGATTTCCGGTCACCACGGCGGCGGCGGTAAACCTTCTGTTAATGTCTGCGAGTCTATCCTGCACTTCGGCCAGGGCCAGCTCGTGCAGCCAGTGCTCGCGCCCGGCACGGTCGGCGCGGGCGCGGTTGCGCAGCAGCGCGGCGCGGTCGGTCAGGCGCGGCGGGGCCGTGGGTTGTGAGGGGTGCGACGCAGACATGAGGCTGGACATTAAGGCGCTTCGCCCGGCGATGAAAGCCACGGTCGCGACAGTGTTTCCACCGCAATGCCTTGATTGCGGCGGGCCGGTCGCCGATTCGGGGGCGCTTTGCCCGACCTGCTGGGGCGAGGCCGATTTCATCGGCGGCTGCATCTGCGACCGTTGCGGGGCGCCGCTGCCCGGTCTCGCGGCGGTCGAGGGGGAGGAGCCGCTGGCCTGCGACGAATGCCTGGCCACGCCGCGGCCCTGGGCGCAGGGCCGGGCGTCGCTGGTCTATGCCGGCAGCGGGCGGCGGCTGGCCCTGGCGCTGAAACACGCGGACCGCCCCGACCTGGCCCCGGCCCTGGGGCGCTGGCTGGCGGTGGCCGCCGCGCCGCTGGTCGCGCCCAAGACGCTGGTCGTGCCGGTACCGATGCACCCGCTGCGGCTGCTGCGGCGCAAATACAACCAGGCCGCGCTGCTGGCCGCCGCGGTGGCGCGGGCGCATGGGCTGCGCGTGCTGCCGGCGGCACTGCGCCGCCAGCGCCACACCCCGATGCAGGACCACCGCTCGGTCGAGGACCGCTTCGCCAATGTCAGCGGCGCCATCACCGTGGCGCGGCGGGCGCAGGCGGCAGTAGCGGGGCGGCCGGTGCTGCTGATCGACGACGTGATGGCCTCGGGCGCGACGCTCGCCGCAGCGGCCGAGGCGCTGGAGGCCGCAGGCGCCGGGCCGGTCGCAGTCGCCGTGCTGGCGCGGGCGGTGAAGGACGGCGCAATGCGCCACGACTCGCTCGGCCATGGCCGGGCGGCCTGAGCCTGTGCGCTTGGGAACTCCCGGCCTTTCCGGCGTCCTTCATACCCGCGCCGCCCGGCTCTGCAGCCGCCGCATGGCCGCCCCTGCGCCGCGCGCCCACATCTTTCCCGGATCGCCACCGTTGGGCCTACACCGCGCGCCCGGATCGGGGGCTGCCGATGTCCCTCTCGCACATCCCTGCCCGACCCGACCTTTCCAGAACCGTTCGCCAGCAAGCGCCCACGCCCTTCCCCCATGTCCGTCGCACTTCAGACCCCGGCACCGCACCGGCTCCGCGCCCCTTCCGGCGCCCTGCCGCCTGCTGCACCGGCCCGGCCGCAGGCGCGCAGATTGCCGCCCGCTTATCCAGCCCCGCACAATATTCCCCGCCGCGCCCCTTTCCATTGCCACGGCGCGCCCGCATCTTGCCCCCATGCTGCGCATCAACGACACCATCATCCTTGCCGATTGGGAGCTTTCCGAGCAGTTCACCCGCGCCCAGGGGCCGGGCGGGCAGAACGTGAACAAGGTCTCGACCGCCGTCGAGCTGCGGTTCGAGGCCGAGCGCTCGCCGCATCTGCCCGCGCCGGTCAAGGCGCGGCTGCGGCGGCTGGCCGGGCGGCGCTGGACCTCGGACGGGGCGATCGTGATCGCGGTGCAGGACACCCGCAGCCAGGCCCGCAACCGCGAGATTGCGCGCGAAAGGCTGGCCGAGCTGATCCGCAAGGCGCTGGTCGCGCCCCGCCCGCGCATCCCCACCCGGCCGACGCTGGGCAGCCAGCGCCGCCGGCTGGCCGCCAAGACGATCCGCGGCACCCTCAAGTCGCTGCGCGGACCGGTCGAAAGGGACGGCGAATGAAGTCCTGGGGGCGCCGTCTGCGGCGGCTGCTGGCGGGTCGCGACCGCGCCCTGCAGGTCGGCGCGATCTGCCATGATCCAGAAACCGGACGGGTGCTGATGATCACCAGCCGCGGCACCGGGCGCTGGATCATCCCCAAGGGCTGGACCATGCCCGACCGCAGCCTGGCCGAGGCCGCGCTGCAAGAGGCCTGGGAAGAAGCGGGCGTCCGCGCCGACCAGGCGCGCGAGATCGGCAGCTATTGCTATGACAAGACCCCGGACGACGGCGAGGGGCCGCCGATCCCGGTCGAGGTGCGCAGCTTTCTGGTGCCGGTGCTGGAGCTGGCCGAGGATTTCCCGGAACGCGGCCAGCGCACCCGCCGTTGGATGCCGCCCTCCGAGGCCGCGATGCTGGTGGCCGAAGCCGAGCTGGCCGAGCTGCTGCGCGGCCTCGACGCGCCGGGTCCAGAACGCGCGGCCTAGAACGCGCGGAAGGTCATGGTGGTCAGCGTCCGGCTGATGTCGGGGATGTCGAACAGCCGCTCGGACAGGTAGTGGCCGACGTCCTGATCCTCGGGGACATAGACCTTGGCCAGCAGGTCGTATTCGCCCGAGGTCGAATAAAGCTCGCTGACGACCTCGCGGTCGTAGATGGCGTCGGCGACCTCATAGGTCTTACCGGGGGTGCAGCGGAACTGGACGAAGACGGGGCGCATGGGAACCTCGGATGGCGGGACGCGCCCAGTCTAGCGGGGTTGCGCGCCCCGGACCAGAGCGGCGGCGCCATCGGGCCGCGGGGCCGCGCGCCAGAACCGCGTCATCAGCAGCACCGCCGCCGCGCTCAGCCCGCACAGCAGCCCCAGCCACAGGCCGGGCGGCCCCATCCCCAGCGGAAACGCCAGCGCCCAGCCGGCGGGCAGCCCGACCAGCCAGTAGCTGAAGATCGCCAGCCACATCGGCACCCGCGTGTCCTGCATCCCGCGCAGGATCCCCAGCGCGATCGCCTGCATCGCATCGACCAGCTGGAACAGCCCCGCATAGACCATCAGCGAGGCCGCCAGCGCCACGATCTGCGGCGCCCGCGGATCGGCCGGGTTCAGGTAAAGCCCGGTCAGCAGCTCGGGGATCGCCAGGAAGGCGGTCATCGGCAGCACCGCGAACCCCGCCGACAGGATGATCGCCGCCAGCGCCGCCTGTCGCAGCCCGGCCGCGTCGGCGCCGCCATGCGCCGTGCCCACCCGGATCGTCGCCGCGTTCGAGATGCCCAGATGCACCATGAAGGTCAGCCCGGCGATCTGCAGCGCGATGCCATGGGCGGCCAGCGCCTCGGCCCCGAACCAGCCCATCAGCACGTTGGCGCCGGTGAACATGCCGGTTTCCGCCACCAGCGTCAGCCCGATCGGCAGCCCCAGCGCAAGGACGCCGCGGAACGCCGGCCAGTCGGGGCGCCACAGCCGCTGGAACAGGCGATATTCGCGCCCCTCGGGCAGCCAGGCGGCGCAGCCCGCCAGCGCAGCCAGCTGCAGCCAGTTCACCGTCAGGCTGGCCAGGCCAGAGCCTCGCACCCCCAGTTCCGGCAGGCCCCAATGGCCAAAGATCAGCAGCCAGTTCAGCAGCGCATTGACCGGCAGCCCGATGACGGTGATCGCCAGCACCAGGTTCGGCCGCCCCAGCGCGGCAAGGTAGCTGTTGAACACCATCCCCGCCAGCACCGGAGGCATGGCGAACAGCATCACCCGCAGCCACAGCTGCCCCAGCGCCGCCACCTGCGGCTCCTGCCCCAGCGCGACCAGGATCGGCCCCGACCACCACATCAGCGGCGCGATCACCACGCAATGCAGCACCGACACCCACAGCGCCATGCGGGTGGCGCGGCGCAGCTCGGCCGCCTCGCCTTGCGCGCGGGCGCTGGCGATCACCCCCATCACCCCCAGCGCATAGCCCGAGCCGAGCATCACCAGGATGAAGAAATACGAGGTCGCCAGCACCAGCGCCGCCAGCTCGATCACGCCGTAGCGGCCGATCAGCACGGTGTCGGTGACGCCGATCAGCATCCGGCCGACATGGGTGCCGACCAGCGGCAGGCCAAGCAGGAAGGTCGCAGTCAGATGGGGGCGCAGGCTCATGCCTGCCCGATAGCCCGGAACGCGCGGCGCGGGAAGCCCGCCGCCATCAGTCCACCCGTCAGTCCAGCCTGGGCGGCAGCGCCATGCCGCGCAGCGCTTCGGCAGCGGGGACGGCGCGCCGCCCCTCGCGCTGAACCTCGGTGATCTCGACCGCGCCCTCGCCGCAGGCGACGGTCAAGCCGTCCAGAACCTCGCCCGGCGCGCCCGACCCCGCCACCACGCGCGAACGCAGCAGCTTCAGCCGCTCGCCCCCCGCCAGGCACCAGGCGCCGGGAAAGGGCGACAACCCGCGGATCAGCCGGTCCACCTCGGCGGCCGGGCGGGTCCAGTCGACCCGGGCCTCGGCCTTGTCGATCTTGGCGGCATAGGTCACGCCCTCGGCCGGCTGCGGCACCGCGGGCAAGGGCAAGCGGTCCAGCACGTCGAGGATCAGCGCCGCCCCCATCGCCGCCAGCCGGTCGTGCAGATCGGCGGTGGTGTCCTCGGCCCCGATGGCGGTGCGCGCCTCGGCGAGCACCGGGCCGGTGTCCAGCCCGGCCTCCATCTGCATGATGGCGACGCCGGTTTCGGCATCGCCCGCCATCACCGCCCGGTGAATCGGCGCCGCCCCCCGCCAGCGCGGCAACAGCGAGGCGTGGATATTCAGGCACCCCAGCCGCGGCGCGTCCAGAACCGGCTGCGGCAGGATCAGCCCGTAGGCCACCACCACCGCCACGTCGGCGCCCAGTGCCGCAAACTCCTCCTGCGCCTCGGCGTCCTTCAGCCGCAGCGGCGTGCGCACCGCGATCCCCAGTGCCTCTGCCGCCGCCTGCACCGGCGAGGGCCGCGGTTTCTGCCCGCGCCCGGCCGCCCGCGGCGGCTGCGAATAGACGCAGACCACCTGATGCCGCGCCGCGATCGCACGCAGGGCGGGGACCGAAAACTCCGGCGTTCCCATGAACACGACGCGCATCGCCCGCTCCTTCTTCATCATGAAAATATCCCGGGGTCCGGGGCAGCGCCCCGGTCCGGCCGCACCTATCCGCGCGACAATTTCGCCGATTTCGCGACCAGCATCCGCCGGCGCAGCAGCGACAGGTGGTCCACGAACATCCGCCCCTCCAGATGGTCGATCTGGTGCTGCACGCTGGTCGCCCACAGCCCGACGAAATCGCGGTCCTCGACCTCGCCCTCTGCGTTCAGGAACCGCACCGTCACCGCCCGCGGCCGCTCGATTGTCGCCGAGACGCCGGGCAGGTTGGGCGAGGCTTCCTCATGCGCGCGCAGCTTGACCGATTCGTGCAGCACCTGCGGGTTGGCCATACGCACGGCCTGCCCGCGCTCGGCCGAGGCATCGACCACGGCCAGCCGCAGCATCACCCCGATCTGCGGCGCGGCAAGGCCCACGCCCGGCATCGCCTCCATCGTGTCGATCATGTCGGCCCAGATGGCGCGGATCTCGTCCGTCACCGCCTCGACCGGCGCGGCCGGGCGGTGCAGGCGCCGGTCGGCATAGGGGATGCAGGCGCGGACGCTCATCAGGCCCGCGCCAGTTCGCGCTTCATCTTGGTCATGCGGCGCGAGATCATCTGCCGCTTCATCGGGCCGATATGGTCGATGAACAGCCGCCCGTTCAGGTGGTCCAGCTCGTGCTGGGCGCAGGTCGCCCACAGCCCGTCAAAGTCACGCTCATGCGTCTTGCCGTCGAGCCCGGTCCAGCGCATCCGCACCTCGGCCGGGCGGGTGACCTCGGCATATTGCTCGGGGAAGGACAGGCAGCCCTCCTCATAGGCGTTCAGCGCCTCGGAGGCCGAAACCACCTCGGGGTCCACCATCACCACCGGCGCGCGCGGCGCCTCTGGGTCCTTGTTGCAGTCCATGACGAACAGCCGGCTCAGCACGCCCACCTGCGGCGCGGCCAGCCCGACGCCGGGCGCGGCATACATCGTCGCCAGCATGTCGGCGGCGAGGGTTTCGATCTCGGGCGTGATCCGGCCCACGGGGGCGCAAGCCTTGCGCAGCCTGGGGTCGGGGAACAGAAGGATTGGGCGCGTCATGCGAGGCAGATAGGCCATGGCTTCCGGCCGCGCAACAACCCGCTATGCTCGGACCGCGACAGGAGAAGCCGATGACCCCCCAGAACCGCCCCGTTCACGCCGAATCCGATTTCCCCGCCCCCGATTTCGACACGCCGATCGAGCGTCGCGGCACCATGTCGAACAAATGGGATGACATGGCCCATGTCTTCGGGCTGGAGGCGCCCGATGCGCTGCCGATGTGGGTGGCCGACATGGATTTCGCGGCGCCTGTTGGTGTGCGGCGAGCGCTGGAACGCACCGTCGCGCATGGGGTCTACGGCTATCCGGGCGAGAACGCGCCCTATCTCGACGCGATCCGCTGGTGGATGCGGACCCGCCACCACTGGCAGGTCGGGCGCGAGGACATCCTGACCGTGCACGGGCTGGTCAACGGCACCGCGCTGGCGGTCGACGCATTCACCCAGCCGGGCGAGGCGGTGGCGCTGATGACCCCGGTCTATCACGCCTTTGCCCGCGTCATCAAAGCCGCGGGGCGCGAGGTGACCGAGCTGCCGCTGGCGCTGCGGGACGGGCAATATGCGCTGGACTGGCAGGGCTGGACCGCGCGGCTGAGCGGCCGTGAAAAGATGCTGATCCTGTGTTCGCCGCACAACCCCGGCGGGCGGGTCTGGTCCGCGGATGAGCTGCGCGAGATCGCGGACTTCTGCCACGAGCGCGACCTGATCCTGGTCTCGGACGAGATCCACCACGACCTGGTGTTGCCCGGCGCGCCGCGCCACATCGTCACCGTGCTGGCCGCGCCGGACATCGCGGACCGGCTGGTGACGCTGACCGCGGCCACCAAGACCTTCAACATCGCCGGCGCCCATACCGGCAATGCCATCATCACCGACCCCGGTCTGCGGCAGCGATACGTGGCGCGGATGATGGCGCTGGGGATCTCTCCAGGGCTGTTCGGGCTGCCGATGGTGACGGCGGCCTATTCGCCCGAGGGCGCGGCCTGGGTCGATGCGCTGACCGGCTATATTGCCGGAAACGCAGAGATTTTCGACCGGGGGCTGGCCGGAATCCCGGGGGTGCGGCCGATGCAGTTGCAGGCGACCTATCTGTCTTGGGTCGACTTCACCGCCACCGGCATGGCCCCGGCCGAGCTGCACCGCCGCATCGAGCAGGGCGCGCGCATCGCCGCCAACCACGGCGAAAGCTTCGGACTGGGCGGCGCCGGGCACATGCGCTTCAACCTCGCCACCCCGCGGGCGCGGGTGGTCGAGGCGGTCGGGCGCTTGCAGGCGGCCTTTGCCGATCTGCAATAGGCCTCACGTCCCCCGCGGCTTGGCGCGCAGCGTCGGGTCGGCGGCGGTCGGGTCCTCGGGCCAGGGGTGGCGCGGGTAGCGGCCGCGCATGTCCTTGCGCACATCGCCGTAGCCGCCGCGCCAGAACCCCGGCAGGTCGGTGGTCACCGCCACCGGCTTGCCGCCCGGCGACAGCAGCTGGATGCGCAGCGAACGGCTGCCGGCCATGGGGTGGGTGGTGACGCCGAACAGCTCTTGCAGCCGCGCCTCGATGGTCGGCGTCTCGGCGTCATAGTCGATGGGGATGCGCCGGCCCAGCGGCGTGGTAAAGGCAGCGGGCGCGGCGTGGTCCAGCAGGCGCTGGCCATCCCAGCCGATCAGCGCCTTCAGGGCCTCGGACAGGTCCAGCGCCCGCAGGTCGGCGGCGCTGCGCATCCGTCCCAGCCACGGCAGAAGCCAGCCGGGGTCGGCCAGCAGCGCGGCGTCAGAGACATCCGGCAGCCCCTCGACCAGCGCGATCCGCGCCCGCAGCCGCGCGGCCGGGCGGGTCCAGGGCAGGCCAAGGTCAACCAGCCCCTGCCACGCCGCCAGCGCCACCGCATCCGGGTCGGGGTCGTCCAGGGCGCGGTCCGACAGCACCAGCGCGCCGAAGACGTCTTGCCGGCGGGCGAGGATACGGCCCTCGCGCCGCGACCAGCTGACCGATTCGACGGTCTCGATCCGGTCGCCGTAAAGCGCGCGCAGATCGGTTTCCGCCAGTGCCACCCCGCCGCGCACCCGCGATTCGCGCGGGTCGCCGTCAAGGTCGGTCGCCACGATCAGCCGCTCGGCCCCCAGCGGGTCACCCTCGGCAAGCACTGCGCCCTTGCCGCCCGACAGCACGTAGCGCGGCGCCTCGCCCTTGCGGCGCAGGCCGATGCGGTCGGGATAGGCCAGCGCCGCCATCGCGCCCGCGGGCATCGGCGGGCGGTCGGGGACCAGCCGGCGCAGCCGTGCAGCCTCGGCCCGGATACGTTCCAGCACGCCGCGATCCAGCGGCCAGGGGTGGCGGTCGGCATAGGCGCGCGGGTCGCGCAAGGCCGCCAGCCGCAACGCCAGATCGGCGGGCGCACCGCGCAGCGGGTCACGCTCGGCCAGCAGCGCGGCCAGATCGGCGGCGCGACGGCCCGCACGCAGCAGCATATGCCCCAGCCGCGGATGCACCGGCAGCGCCACCAGCGCCCGCCCGTGGTCGGTGATCCGCCCGTCGCGCAACGCGCCCAGCCCGGTCAGCAGCGCCCGGGCCTCGGCCAGCGCGGCGGCGGGCGGCGGGGTCAGGAACGCCAGCCCGCTGTCGGAACCCCAGGCCGCCAGCTCCAGCGCCAAGGCGGCCAGATCGGCGGTGGCGATCTCGGGCGGGGCGAAGGCAGGCAAGGCACCCTCTTCGGCCTGCGCCCACATGCGATAGCAGATGCCCGGCGCCACCCGCCCGGCGCGGCCGCGGCGCTGTTCGGCCTCGGCCCGGCTGACCCGTTCAGTTACCAGCCGCGTCATGCCGGACCCCGGATCGAACCGCGCCCGCCGCGCCCGCCCGGCATCGACCACCACCGTCACCCCCGGAATGGTCAGCGAGGTTTCCGCAATCGCCGTCGCCAGCACGATCCGCCGCGATGTTGCAGGGGCCAGCGCCGCCCGCTGCGCCGCCAGCTCCATCGCGCCGTAAAGCGGCACCACCTCGGCCGGCACGTCCAGCATGGCGGCGACGCGGCGGATCTCGCCCTCGCCGGGCAGGAACGCGAGGATGCTGCCGCCAAGCGCGCGAGTCTCGGCCTCGGCCTGCGCGATCAGCCGCGCCGCCTCGGGGACCAGCCGCGCGCCTGCGGGCAGCGGGCGGGGCAGAAAGCGGGTTTCCACCGGAAACGCCCGCCCGTCGGATCGCACCATCGGCGCCCCGTCCAGCAGCGCGGCGACCGGCGCGGCATCCAGCGTCGCCGACATCACCAGCAGCGCCAGATCGGGGCGCAGCGCCGCGCGGGATTCCCAGACCAGCGCCAGCCCCAGATCGGCGTTCAGGCTGCGCTCGTGGAACTCGTCGAAGATCACGCAGCCGATGCCCGAGAGTTCAGGGTCGGACTGGATCATCCGGGTCAGGATGCCCTCGGTCACCACCTCGATGCGGCTGCCCGGCACCGATTCGCCGCGGATGCGATAGCCGACGCGCCCGCCCACGGCCTCGCCCAGGGTCGAGGCCATCCGCTCGGCCGCCGCCCGCGCCGCCAGCCGCCGCGGCTCCAGCATGACGATGCGGCCGGGGGTCATCTCCAGCAGCGCCAGTGGCACCCGCGTGGTCTTGCCCGCGCCCGGCGGCGCCACCAGCACCGCCCGCCCCTGCGCGGACAGCGCCGCCCGCAGCGCGGGGATCACCTCGTCAATGGGCAGTCTCTCGTCCATCCGCCTCTGGTGACGGAAATCGCCCGCGGCTGCAAACCTGCGAGCATCTTCTGTCAGGAAATATCCCCGGGACCCCGGGGCAGCGCCCCGGTCGCACCGTCGCAACCCGCCGCGGCATCTGGCCGTTACCTCCGCGACCGCCTATCTGAAACCCATTGTTTTTGACCGGAGCACCGCATGGCCCTGACCGATACCGCCGGCAATCTGATGCGCGGCCTCGGCCTGTCCGACCCGGTGATCCGGCTGGGGGTGACCGGGCTGTCGCGCGCGGGCAAGACCGTGTTTATCACCTCGCTGGTCGCCAATCTGCTGGACCGCGGCCGGATGCCGGGGCTGCGGGCGGCGGCGGATGGCTCGATCGCGGCGGCCTGGCTGCAGCCGCAGCCCGACGACACCGTGCCCCGTTTCGACTTCGAGCGCCACCTGGCCGCGCTGACCGGTCCCGACCCCCACTGGCCCGAGGGCACCCGCCATGTCAGCGAGCTGCGGCTGTCGTTGCGCCTGCAACCACGCGGCGTGCTGTCGGGGCTGAAGCGCACGCGGAACCTGCATCTGGACATCGTGGACTATCCCGGCGAATGGCTGCTGGACCTGCGGCTGATGGACCGCAGCTTTGCGCAATGGTCGGCCGAAGTGCTGGAACGGATGCAGGGCCGGGCCGGCGCCGACGCCTTCCTGGCTGAAATTGCCCGCATCGACCCGGCCGCGCGGTTCGACGAACCGGCCGCCCAGCAGCTGAACCGCGCCTATGTCGCCCATCTCGCCGCCGCCCGCGACGCCGGGTTTTCCGACACCACCCCCGGCCGCTTCCTGCTGCCCGGAGAGATGGAGGGCTCGCCCGCGCTGACCTTTGCCCCCTTGCCCGAGCTGCCCGATTCGCCCCTGTGGCGCGAGTTCCGCCGCCGGTTCGAGGCGTATAAGTCCCGCGTCGTGCGCCCGTTCTTCCGCGACCATTTCGCCCGCATCGACCGGCAGGTGGTGCTGGTCGACGTGCTGGGCGCCGTCCACGCCGGCCCCCGCGCGGTCGAGGACATGCGCCGCGCCATGGCCGACATCCTGTCCGCCTTTCGCCCCGGCCGGGCGGGCTGGATGGCGCAGATGCTGGGCACGCGGCGGGTGGAACGCATCCTGTTCGCGGCGACCAAGGCCGACCACCTGCACCACACCCAGCACCCGCGGCTGGCCGCGATCCTGACCGCGATGCTGCGCGAGGCCCGCGACCGCGCCGATTTCCAGGGCGCGCGGACCGAGGCGCTGGCCATCGCCGCCTTGCGCAGCACCACCGAGGAGATCCTCCACCAGGACGGCCAGGATTTCCCGGCGGTCCGCGGCACGCTGATGGACGGGCGGCAGGCCGCGCTCTACCCCGGGGAACTGCCCGACAACCCCGCCGAACTGCTGCGCCCGGCGGCCGAGGGCGCCAGCCACTGGCTGGACGCGGATTACGAGGTGATGAACTTCGCCCCCGCCCCCGACACGCTGCGCCCCGGCGCCGGGCCGCCGCATATCCGCATGGACCGCGCCGCCGAGTTCCTGATCGGCGACCGGCTGTAGAGGGGAGCAATTTCGCATGGAAATGATTTCCGCATCCGGCATCGACATGGCAGGACGGCGCGCCCATGGCTGAGCCCTCCGCCCCCCGCCGCGGCCCGCTGCTGGTCGAGTACACCCCCGGCGCTGCCCCGGCTGGGGCGCGCCACCACGCAGCCCCCGACGCCGACCGCGGCGGCGCCTCCAGCGCGAGCCCATCCGCACCAGACTCTGCGCGACCTCCGGCTCCACACGACAGCGATGCGCCCCCGTCCGGCTCGCCCAACTCCCCGGCCGGCGCAGCGCCCGCACCCTCCGCACAGCCCCCTCTTCTGTCCCCAAATATCCCCGCCGGAGGCTCCGGCCGTGCCACAGAAAACCCCGGCGCCGACCCTGCCCCGACCGCCCCGCACAGGGCCCGCAACGCCCGCGCGCCGCGTCTCAAGGACGCGCCGCCCGGCCCCTCCCCCGCCGATGCGCCCGCGATCGACGACGGGCCGCTGCCGCTGCCCGATCCAAGGGCGATGCAGGTGATGATGCGGATCGCGGGCAGCCGCCCCTCGGCGGTGACGCGGTTCTTCCTCAACAGCCTCGCCGCGCTGCTGACCTTCGTGCTGTCGATGGCGGCGCTGCGGTTCTTCGACGGGCTGATGGCGCGCTCGCCCATCCTGGGCTGGATCGGGGTGGGGCTGTTCGCCGCCTTCACCCTCGCCACGCTGATGGTGGCGGTGCGCGAATATGCTGCCTGGGCGCGGTTCGGCCGCATCGACGCCATCGCCCGCGACGCGGGCGCGGCGCTGGCCGCGGCCGATCTGGCACAGGCGAATGCGGTGGTGGACCGGCTCGACGCGCTCTATGCCCGCCGCCCGGAACTCTCCCGCGCCCGCGAAACCCTCGCCGCCCACCGCGCCGAGCCGGTCGATGCCGAGCTGGTGCTGGCCCAGGCCGAGGCCGCGCTGCTCGCCCCCCTCGACCAACAGGCGCGGCGCGAGATCGAGGCCGCCGCCCGCACCGTCGCCGCCGCCACCGCGCTGATTCCGCTGGCGCTGGTCGACATCCTCGCCGCGCTGGCCGCCAATCTGCGGATGATCCGGCGGATGGCGGAAATCTATGGTGGCCGCGCCGGGGCGGTGGGCGGCTGGCGGCTGGCCCGCACCGTCATCGCGCATCTGGTCGCGACCGGCGCGGTGGCCGCGGGCGACGACCTGATCCACACCGTCGCCGGCGGCGGCATCCTCGCCAAGGTCAGCCGCCGCTTTGGCGAGGGCGTGGTCAACGGGGCGCTGACCGCCCGCGTCGGCATCGCCGCGATGGAAGTCTGCCGCCCCCTGCCCTTCATCCGCCAGCCCCGCCCCCGGGTCGGCAATCTGATCGCGCGCGGGCTCAAGGGGCTGTTCGGGGACGACGATGCCACGACGAAGAAGTGATCGAGGGGACTTTCGCCCCCGCCGCGAAGGCACTAGCCTGTCACCATGAGATGGACCGTACCCAATATCCTGACCCTGCTGAGGCTGCTCGCAGCCCCGGGCGTGCCGCTGATGTTTTTGTACTTCAGTCGCCCCTTTGCCGATTTCGCGGCGCTGGCGCTGTTCGTGGTCGCCGCAATCACCGACTGGATCGACGGGCATCTGGCGCGTAGCTGGCAGCAGGAAAGCCGCTTTGGCGCCGCCATGGACCCGATCGCCGACAAGGCGATGGTGGTAATCGCGCTGGTTGTGATCACAGGCTATTCCGGCATGAATCCCTGGCTGATCCTGCCGGCCACGGTGATCCTGTTCCGCGAGGTCTTCGTCGCCGGGCTGCGCGAGTTCCTCGGCTCGGATTCCCGGCATCTTGCGGTCACCCGGCTTGCGAAATGGAAGACCACCGCCCAGATGATCGCCATCGCTACCATGTTCATGGGCACGGGGCTGGACTACTATGAAACCGGGCACCCGCCGCGGGTCGGCGAACGCAGCCTACCCTGGTCGACCGACTGGTCCGACCTCGCGACCCAGGCCGGGCTGCTGCTGATGTGGATCGCGGCGATCCTGACCGCGATCACCGGGTGGGATTATTTCCGCAAGGCCCTCCCCTGGCTGAAGGACGCGAAATGACGCTGGATATTCTTTACTTCGCATGGCTGCGCGAGCGGATCGGCGCCCCGCGCGAGCGGGTCGAGACCTCGGCCGAAACCGTCCGCGAGCTGGTGGCAGAGCTGATCGCCCGGGGCGAGCGCCACGCAGCCGCGCTGTCCGACCTGGGCGCGGTGCGGGTGGCGGTGGACCAGGTGCTGTCCGACCTCGACGCCCCGCTGGGGGGCGCGCGCGAGGTGGCGTTCTTCCCGCCGATGACGGGGGGCTGATGCGGATCCTCGTGCAGACAGAGCCCTTCGACGCCGCGGCGCTGACGCAGGGCTTTGGCGCCGGCGCCGGCGCGGTCGTCACCTTCACCGGGCTGGTGCGCGGCGACAACGGGCTCAAGGCGCTGGAAATCGAGCATTATCCGGGCATGACCGAGGCCTCGCTGACCCGCCACGCGCAGGCGGCGATCGAACGCTTCGGCCTCAGCGACGTGCTGATCGTGCATCGCCACGGCCGCATGGCGGTAGGCGAGCCGATCATGATGGTCGCCACCGCCGCCCGCCACCGGCGCGCCGCATTCGACGCGGCGGATTTCCTGATGGACTGGCTGAAATCCCGCGCCCCGTTCTGGAAGCAGGAAATCGGCCCCGACGGCCCGCGTGGCTGGGTTGCCGCCCAGGATGCGGACGAAGCCGCGCTGGACCGCTGGGCCGACGCCAGATGACCCGCCGGCCGGGACCTGCCCCCTAGAGCGCCCGCGCGCCCGATTGCCGCGTGCCCGGCGATGCCGGGCTCTTGCGTTGCAATCCGCGCCCGGGGCCATCATAAAACCAGCCGACCACCGAGAGGCGCGACGATGACCTATCTGGAGTTCGAACGGCCGCTGGCCGATCTCGAAGGCAAGGCCGAAGAGCTGCGTGCGCTGGCCCGCAAGGGCGAGGGCGTGGACCTGGAAAAAGAGGCCGCGGCCCTCGACCTCAAGGCCGAGGACATGCTGCGCAGCCTGTACCGCAACCTGGATCCCTGGCGCAAAACCCTGGTCGCGCGCCACCCCGACCGGCCGCATTGCATCGACTATATCAAGGCGCTGATCACCGAATGGACGCCGCTTGCCGGCGACCGCGCCTTTGGCGACGACCATGCGGTGATGGGCGGGCTGGGGCGGTTCCGCGATCAGGCGGTCGTGGTGATCGGGCATGAAAAGGGCAACGACACCCGCTCGCGCATCCACCGCAACTTCGGGATGGCGCGCCCCGAGGGCTATCGCAAGGCGATCCGGCTGATGGATCTGGCCGACCGTTTCGGCCTGCCGGTGATCACGCTGGTCGACACCCCCGGCGCCTATCCCGGCAAGGGCGCCGAGGAACGCGGGCAAAGCGAGGCAATCGCCCGCTCGACGGAAAAATGCCTGCAGATCGGGGTGCCGCTGGTCAGCATCATCATCGGCGAGGGCGGGTCCGGCGGCGCGGTCGCCTTTGCCACCGCCGACCGCGTGGGAATGCTCGAGCATTCGATCTATTCGGTGATCTCGCCCGAGGGCTGCGCCTCGATCCTGTGGAAGGACGCCGACAAGATGCGCGAGGCGGCCGAGGCGCTGAAGCTGACGGCGCAGGACCTGCGCAAGCTGGGCGTAGTCGATTCGGTGATCCCAGAGCCGATGGGCGGCGCGCAGCGCGACCCGGACGAGGCGATCAGGCAGGTCGGCGACGAGATCGCGCGGCTGCTGGGCGATCTGCGCAAGCTCAAGCGCCCCGAGCTGATCCGCAAGCGGCGGCAGAAATACCTCGAGATGGGGGCGCGCGGCCTGGCGGCCTGAGGCCGGCGCCATCATCCGCCCCCCTGATAGCCGCGGACCAGCGCCGCGGCGATCAGCCCCCAGCCGTCGACTGCCACGAAAAACGCCAGCTTGAAGGGCAGCGACACCACCACCGGCGGCACCATCATCATCCCCATCGACATCAGGATCGCCGACACCACCAGGTCGATGATCAGGAACGGCAGCGACACCAGAAACCCGATCGCAAAGGCACGCTCGATCTCGGTCAACATGAAGGACGGCACCAGCAGCGACAGCGGCGCCGTTTCGGGGTCAAGGCTGGCGGGCTGGCCTGCGGCGGGTCGCGGCGCGACCTCGGCCAGCGCCAGCATGGTGTCGGGGTCGATGCGCTCGGCCATGAAGCGGCGAAAGGGCTCGATCCCGCGCTCGAAAGCCACGTCCAGTGCGATTTCGCCGCGCTGCAGCGGCGCCCCGGCCAGCTGCCAGGCATCGCGCAGCACCGGGTCCATGACATACCAGCTGAGAAACATCGCCAGGCTGACGATCAGCATGTTCGGCGGCGACTGCTGAAGCCCGATCGACTGGCGCAGGATCGACAGCACCGTCACGATGAACGGAAAACAGGTCACCATGATCGCCAATCCCGGCGCCAGCGACAGCAGCGTCAGGCCGGCCAGCAGCAGCACGGCGTTCTGACCGATCCCGTTTGCGGCGCCGACGGCGAAATCGCCGAACTCCTGCGCCGCCGCGGGTGCAGCCGCCAACAGCAGCACCGCCAGCAGGGCCGGAACGCGCAGCCGGGCCCAAAGCCTCATGGCTCGACCGGGCCGAGGATCCGCACCCCCAGCCGGCCCTCGCCGCCGTGGTCGACCAGCTCGCCGCGCGCGACCACGCGGTCGCCGACGCAGATCTCGACCCCGTCCATCGCGTCCTGGTCCAGCGGCAGCACGTCGTCGGCCTGCAGCCGGGCGAGCTCGGCCACCGACAGCCTTGTGCGGCCGATGCGGATCGCGATCTCGACCTGGATCTGATGCGTGGGGATAAGCGTGTGTCCAAGGTCCATGTCAGTCCGTCTCCATCATGTCTTCGATCAGCCGGCGCAGCTGGGCGGCAAGCGCGGCCTCGTCCCACAGGATCTCGCCGCCGGTCATCTCGGCCTCGACGCTGCCTTCGGTGCCAGAGTCATCGACCTGCACGGCAGACAGTCCCAGCCGCGCCAGGTTCGCCGACAGGAGGGCCCCGGTGTCGGCGCCGCAGCGGATCCTGACGCCCAGCGGCGAGACCGTGCCGGCAAGCTCGGCAAGCTGCGCCAGCACCGCATCGCGCAGCCTGATCCGCGCCACCGCCGGCAGCAGCTGGTCGAACAGCGCATCCAGCAGTGGGGCGAGCGCCCGGATCTGCTCGGCCTGCGATTGCGCCTGCAGCGCCCGGCCGGTGTCGAGGCTGGCGGAAAGCTCGGCCAGCACATCGCACAGCCGGTCGGCGCGCTGCGATTCCGCGCGGCGCAGCCCCTCGGCCACGCCCTCGGCAAAGGCCGCATCCAGTTCGGCCTGACGAAAGACCGGGGGCACCAATGCGTCGCGGTCGAATCGTTCGAGTTGCAGGACCGCGCCCATCACGCTTCCTCCTTCTGCCGGATCCAGCCCGAGAGGATGCGGACGCTTTCCTCTTGCCGCTCGCGCATCAGTTCACGCAGCCGCGCCACCGCATCGGCCTGGGCCACGGGGGGCGGCAGCTCGAACTCGGCCGGGGTGATGGGGACGCTGGGGGCCGGCAGCCGGGCCGCGCCGTCGCCCGGCTCCGCAGTTGCGGCGGGCAGCGCCGGCGCCAGCACCGCGCGCGGGGCGGGGCCCGAATCATCCAGCGCAACCAGCGGCGCCCGCGCGCGCAGCACTGGGCGCAGCACCACCAGTGCGACCGCCAGCGCGAACAGCCCGATCAGCGCCAGCCGGGCCAGATCGTTCAGCGCCAGGCTGGCCAGGATGCCGCGCGGTTCGGCCAGGGTGCCGTCGCTGCCGATCGCCGAGAACGGCAGCGACTTGACGGTGATCACATCCCCCCTCGCCTCGTCGAACCCCACCGCCGAGGCCACCAGCTCGCGCAGCGCCTCCAGCTCGGTCTCGCTGCGCGGGACGATGCCTGCAGTGCCGTCGGCGGCCTTCTGCTCGGTGCCGTTCACCAGCACCGCCACCGTCAGCCGCCGTGTCGCGCCGGGCTGGCGCAGCACCTCGCGGGTGACGCGGCTGACCTCGAAGTTCTGGCGCTGCCGGGTTTCCGAGCTGCTGGTCTTGCTTTGCTCGCCGCCGGCGCCCGTCCCCTCGGGCAGGTTCGAGGACGCGGTCACCGCCCCCTGCTCGGCGTTCGAGGACTGGTCGCTGGTCTCCTCGCTTTCCTGCGAGACCAGCGCGCGCGCATTCGGGTCGAAGGTCTGCTCGGACAGCTGCTCGGTCTCGGTGACCAGCTCCAGGTTCAGCTCGACGATGGCATTGCCGGGGCCGACGTGAGGCTCGAGAATCCGCTCGACATTGCGCTTCATCTCGCTGGCGCGGTCGGCGGCCACGGTTTCCTCGCCGGTCGAGACGATGCCGCGGGCGCTGTCGATGACCTTGACCCGCTCGGGGTCGAGGCCGGGCACCCCCGAGGACACCAGGAATTGCAGCGACCGCGCCTGCCGCGCATCCAGCGTGCCCGCGCCCATGGTCACGGTGACCGAGGCCGCGCCACCCGCCTGGCTGCGATAGCCGCGCACCGCGGGGGGCGCGATATGCACCCGCGCCGCCTTGACGTTGGGCACGGTCAGGATAGTGCGCGCCAGCTCGCCCTCCTTGGCGCGCCAATAGGCCGCGTCGAACATCTGCGAGGTGGTGCCGAAACCGGACATCCCATCCAGAATCTCGTAGCCCGCGCCCCCAGCCGAGGGCAGCCCCATCCCCGCCAGCGTCATCCGCATCCGGTCGCGCTGCCCCGCGTCGACCCAGATCGAATCGCCGCGGATCTCGGATTTCACCCCGGTACGGTCCAGTTCGGCCATCACCTCGCCCGCGCGCGCCGAATCGAGCCCGCCGTAAAGCAGCGCCATCGGCGTGCGGTTGGCCAGCCAGGCAAACCCCGACACCGCCAGAAAGGTGATCAGGAACGCAGCGACGATCAGCTGTTTCTGGCTGCCGCTGCGCTCATTCCAGTATTCGGCCAGCTTCTGCATTCCCCGGCGCCCTTTCGAATCGTTTCTCGCTTCGACGGGATGGTGATTGCACGGCGCCGATTAAGAATCGGTTAGTGGGAAGCTGTTATCCGTTCCTCACAGGACGGAGAATCAGATGACCGACATCAGCGAACCGATCGAAGACTCGCCGCCGCGGCCGCTGGGCAGGCGGCTGCTGCCGATACTGCTGCCGGTGCTGGCACTCGCGGCAGGATTCGGCGTCACTTATACGGGGCTGCTGTCGCCCTTGTCCCTGCTGGCCCCCGCGGCGCCGGCGCCGCAGGCCGCGCCGGTCGCGGTGTTCCTGGACGTGCCGCGAATCATCCTGACCATCCCGGGCGAGCGCACGCAGACCCTGGCGCTGGCGGTAGTGGTCGAGATCGACCCCGCCGCAGCCGACACCGCCCGGCTGCTGATGCCGCGAATTGCCGACAGTTTTAACGGCTTTCTTTCGCAGGTCGATCCGGTGGCGTTCAGTCGCCGCGGCATCCTGGAAATCATCCGCGAGGAGCTGGCCACGCGGACCCGCTTCATCCTGGGCGAGGCCGCCGTCCGCGACCTGCTGATCACCGAGTTCCGAATCCAATGACCATGACGCTTTTCATTCAGGCCGCGCTGGTGGTCGCCGGGCTGTCGGTCGCGGGCTTCTGCCATCTTCTCGCGCGCAGGCTGCGCAAGCTCAACGATCTCGAGACCGGGCTGGGCGGGGCCATCGCGGTGATGGCGGCCGAGATTTCCCGGCTGGAAACCGCGCTGGCCGCCGCGCAGGCGGGGGCCACCCACGCCTCGGACGGGCTCGCGCGCGAGATCGAGAAGGCGAAATCCGAACGCGCCTATTGGGCGCTGCAACAGCAATTCATGCCGCCGGCCGCCCAGTCGCGCAGACTGCGCCGCCGCCGCGCAACGGAGGTGGCGGATGCCTAGCCGGCTGTTCTGGACCTGTCTCACCCTGCTGGCCGTCGGCATGACCGCGGCGGCCGGCGGCTGGCTTGCACGCGCGCCGATGGCGCAGGCCGCGCCCGGCGCGCTACTGGGCGGCTGCACCGACGTCCCCGAGGCCGTGGCGCTGGCAGAAACGCTGCGGCTGCGCGGCATTGCCGTGGACCGGGTGCTGGCCGATCTCGACCGCCGCAAGGACGATCTGGCCGCCGCCGAGGAGCAACTGCTGCGCCGGCTGGCGGCGCTGAAACAGGCCAAGGCGTCGATGGGCGATGCCCGTGCGGCCCGCGACAGCGGCACCGTCGCCGGGATCGAGCGGCTGATCGCCGTCTATGACGCGATGAAACCCGCCGATGCCGCGCTGATCCTGGCCGCGCTGCCCCCCGATTTCGCCGCCGAGATCCTGGCCCGGGTCCAGCCCGACGCCGGCGCCCGCATCATCGCGCGGATCGAGCCGGCCCATGCCGCGGTGCTGACCGCGCATATGGGCTCTCGCCGCCTGGGCGGGAACTGAGCCATGGCCGGATTTGTCGGAATCGCGCTGACCTTCGCCATGGTCTTCGGCGGCTATATCCTCGCCGGCGGCAAGATGGCGGTGATCACCCACGCGCTGCCCTTCGAGATGATGATCATCGGCGGCGCCGCGGTCGGGTCCTACCTGCTGTCGAACAGCGGCGGGGTGCTGAAACACACGATCCCGGGGATCATCCGCGCCTTCAAGGGCCCCCGCTGGACGGAAGCGGACAACACGCAGATGCTCTGCCTGCTGTTCCGGCTGCTGAGGATTGCCCGCGCCAACCCCATCGAGCTCGAGGAGCATATCGAGGCCCCGGCCGATTCGGCGATCTTCCAGGCCTATCCTTCGATCCTGGCCGACGAGAACGCGGTGACGCTGATCACCGACACGCTGCGCTCGGCCAGTCTCAACTACGACGACCCCTATCAGGTCGAGGACATGCTGAGCCGCCGCCTGAATCTGATGAAGGAAGAGGCGATGCACGTCCCCCATGCGCTGCAGCATATGGCGGATGCGCTGCCCGCGCTGGGAATCGTCGCGGCGGTGCTGGGGGTGATCAAGACCATGGGCTCGATCGACCAGCCGCCCGAGATCCTCGGCGGCATGATCGGCGGTGCGCTGGTGGGCACCTTCCTGGGGGTATTCCTGGCCTATGGGCTGGTGGCGCCGCTGTCGCAGCGGCTGGCAGCGGTGATGAAGCAGGACCTCGCCTTCTACGAGGTCATCAAGTCGGTGCTGATCGCGGGGCTGCACCAGCACGCCACCACGCTGTGCGTCGAGGTCGGCCGGCAGGCGGCGCCGGAACATCTGCGGCCCAGCTTCCTCGAGGTCGAGGATGCGCTGCGCGAACTGAAAAAGGTGGCATGATGCTTCAGGCGCTGGTCCTTGCGGTTGCGCAGGCGCTGAGCCCCGCCACCGCCGATTTCATCGAGGATGCGACCGCACGGCTGCTTGCCGGGGAAGAGCTTGCCGCGGACTTCCCGGTCCGGCTGCAGGCGCTGCCGCCCGACCAGCGGCTGCTGGCGATCGTGCATCTGCGCCGCGCGGGCTATCTCTCCGACGTGGTGATGCCGCTCGACTGGATCCTGTCGCCCGCCAGCCCTGCCGAGGTCGCCGAATGACCGCCGTCGCTCCGGTCAGCCGCATCCCCGCCTCGGCCCGGCCGCTGGCCATCACCGGCGGGCTGGTGATGGTGGTGATGTCGATGGTGATCCCGATTCCCGCGGGGCTGCTCGACGTGGGATTTGCCCTGTCCATCGCCACCTCCACGCTGATCCTGGTCATGGCCAGCGTGGTGAACCGGCCGACCGATTTCCTGGCGTTTCCGGTGATGCTGCTGATTTCGCTGCTGATCCGGCTGTCGCTCAACGTCTCTTCCACGCGGCTGATCCTGACCGAGGGCCACACCGGCCCCAATGCGGCCGGAGAGGTGATCCTGGGCTTCTCGCGCTTCGTCGCCGGCGGCTCGCTGATGGTCGGGATCACCGTGTTCGCGGTGATCTCGATCGTGAACTTCATGGTCATCACCAAGGGTTCGGGCCGGATGGCAGAGGTCTCGGCTCGGTTCGCGCTCGATTCGCTGCCCGGCAAGCAGCTGGCCATCGACGGCGACCTCAACTCGGGCGCGATCACCCATGAGGAGGCCAAGCGCCGCCGCGCCCAGGACCAGCGCGAGATCAGCTTCTACGGCTCGCTGGACGGCGCCTCGAAGTTCGTCAAGGGCGACGCTGTCGCCGGGCTGCTGATCACCGCGGTGAATTTCTTCGTCGGGCTGGGCGTCGGGCTGTTGTCGCACGGGATGCCGATGGCCGAGGCGCTGTCCACATACTCCAAGCTGACCATCGGCGACGGGCTGGTCACGCAGGTGCCGGCGCTGATCACCTCGATGGCGGCGGCGCTGCTGCTGTCGCGGGGCGGGGCGACGGAATCGACCGCCGACATGCTGTCGGGGCAGCTGGCCCAGGGCTGGCATGCGCCGGCGCTGGCCGCGGCGGCGATGGCGGTACTGAGCCTGGTGCCCGGGATGCCGACGCTGGTGTTTCTGGCGATCGCGGCGATTGCCGGGCTGTTTGCGTGGCGCAACGCCACCAGGCTGGCCAGCGCGGTGCCCGAGGGCGTCGCCGAGCCTGCCGTCCCTGCCGCAGACCCCCGCCCCCGCATCGGCGACGTAATCGACACCGACGAGATCAGCGTCGAGATCGGCACCGAGCTGATCGCCGCGGCGCTCGATCCGGCACGCGGGCTGGGCAGCCGCATCAACAACCTGCGCATCCATATCGCCCGCAGCTACGGGGTGATCCTGCCCGAGGTGCGGATCACCGACGGGCCCGGGCTGGCAGGGGGCGAATATGTCATCCGCATCCACGGCGTGATCCGTGCCCGCGGCCTGCTGGTGCCCCACCAGATCCTGGCGCTGGGCAGCGAAGAAACGCTCGCCCCGATCCCCGGCAAGCGCACCCGCGAACCCGTCTACGACAGCCCCGCCCGCTGGATCGACGCCGCGCGCCAGGACGAGGCCGCAATTGCCGGCGCCAGCGTGGTCACCCCGATGGAGGTGCTGTCCACCCATCTGATGGAAACGGTCAAGGCGCAGATGCCGGCGCTGCTGACGCTGGGCTCGATGCAGCGGCTGATGCAGGAGCTGCGCTCGCTCAGCGACGACAGCCGCGCGCAGTCCTATCAGCGCGTCTTCGACAGCCTGATCCCCGACAAGGTCACGCCCGAGCAGCTGCTGTCGGTGCTGCGGCTCCTGCTCGAGGACCGGGTCTCGATCCGCAACCTGCCGCTGATCGTCGAGGCGATCCACGAAAGCCGCGCCACCGACCCCGGCACGGCGGCCGAGTTCGTCCGCCGCCGCCTGCGCGGGCAGATCACCGAGCAGCTCTCGGACCCGGACGGGCGGCTGGACGTGATGCAGCTGCATCCCGGGTGGGAGGCCGAGTTCCACCGCGCCGAATCCGAGCCCGGCCGTGCACAAGGGGCCCTGCCGCCGCCGCTGATGCAGAAGCTGGCCGAAAGCCTGCGGCTGGCGGCGGGTGCGCTTTCGCCGGGGGCAATGCCGGCGCTGGTGGTGCCCGACCACCGCCGCCGGCTGGTGCGGGCGGTGATGGCCGGCACCGGGCTGGGCTGGCCGGTGCTGGGCATCGACGAGGTCGATCCGCAGGCGCGGATCCGGCTGGTCGGGACCGTCGAGCCATGACGGACATTCCCCTGCCGGCTGGGCTTCTGGACTGGCTTGCCCCGCTGCTGCTGATCTACGCCCGCATCCAGGCCTGCCTGATGACCATGCCGGCCATCGGCGAACGGGTGCTGCCGGTCCGGGTCCGCGTCGCGGCCGCCGTGGCGCTGGTGCCGCTTTACGCGGCGGCGGCCCCGGCCCTGTCCTCGCCCGCGCCTCTGGCCCTGGCGGCGCTGATGGGGGTCGAGATCCTGTCGGGCCTGGTGCTGGGGCTGCTGGTCCGGGTGGTGGCCATGGCGCTTGACGTCGCCACCACCGCGATCGCGCAAAGCGCCTCGCTGTCGGCGATGCTGGGGGTGTCGGACGAGATGGCGCCGCATCCGATCGGCAACCTGCTGCACATGGCCGGGATGGCGCTGCTGATGGCGCTGGGCCTGCCGCTGTTCATCTGCCAGGTGCTGACCGACAGCTTCGCGCTCAAGCCCGCCGGGCTGTGGCCGGATATCGCGGTGATCTGGCCCGAGTTCTGGCAGCTGGTGATCCATAGCTTCACCCTGTCGATGCTGATCGCGGCGCCCTTCATCCTGGGCGGGCTGCTGTTCCAGATGCTGTCGGGGGTGGTGGCGCGGGTGATGCCGGCAATGCCCATCGTCTTTGTCGCCGCCCCCGCCGCGATCCTGCTGGCGCTGGCGGCGCTGGCGCTGCTGGTCCCCGGGCTGCTGGGCATCTGGGCGCGCGACGTGCTGTCGCTGCAACCGGCGGTGCTGCGATGACCGAGCCCGACAAGGACGACCGCCAGCACGAGCCGACCGAGCAGAAGCTGCGCAAGGCCCGCGACCAGGGCGACATCCCCCGCTCGACCGAGCTGACGGCGGCATTGTCGTGGCTGGGCTTCCTGCTGGCCTTCATGGGCGGCTCGGCGCTGCTCCTGCCGGCCTGGCTGGGACTGGCGCAGCGGCTGATGGGCGGCGAACGCCTGCCAGAAGGCGGCGCGCCGCTGGTCTGGTCGCTGGGGCTGTTGTCCTCGGGCTCGGTGGTGGGGGTGGCGCTGGCTGCGGCCGCGGTGGTGCTGGCGGGGCTGGTGGCGCAGCGCGGGCTGGTGTTCACGCCCTCGAAACTGGCGCCGGACCTCAAGCGGATCAACCCGGTCAAGAACTTCGGGCAGAAATTCGGCAAGTCCGGGCTGGTCGCCTTTGCGATCTCAGTCGCCAAGCTGGCGGGGGTCGGTGCCGGAGGGGTGATGCTGTTCACCAGCCTGGGCCGGACCATCGCGCAATCGTCCAGCATGGGCAGCGCCGCCTGGATCACCGCGATCCCGCTGCTGATCCGGCAGGTGCTGGTGCTGGCGCTGGCCGTCGCCGTGGTATTTGCGGCCGTGGACCTGCTGTGGAAGCATTACGATTTCCGCCGCCGCAACCGCATGACCCGGAAGGAGGTCGAGGACGAGCACAAGGACTCCGAGGGCGATCCCCACATGAAGGCGGCGCGGCGGCAAAAGGCGGTGGATCTCGCGCTCGGCTCGATGCTGGCCGATGTCGAGCGGGCCGACGTGGTGATCGTCAACCCGACGCATTACGCGGTGGCGCTGGAATGGAAGCGCGGCAGCGGCCGGGCGCCGGTCTGCCTGGCCAAGGGCGTGGACGAGATCGCCGCCCGCATCCGCGAGCGGGCGCGCGACCATCGGGTGCCGATCTGGTCCGACCCGCCCTGCGCCCGGGCGCTGCACGCCACCACCCGCCTCGGCGAGGAAATCCCGCACGAGCAATTCGGCCCGGTCGCCGCCGCGATCCGCTTTGCCGAGGTCATGCGCGCCAAGGTCCGCCGCGGCTACGAGGGCGGACTGGAGGGGGCGGCGAGATGAGGCGGTTCTGGCGCGGGAGGTTGATTGGACCAACGCCGCCGTCGGGGCGGCTGGCTTGTGCGCGCCTGGACTGGGTGCCGCTCCGGCAACATATGGCCTCGCTCTACCGGCACCGGTGGCCGATCCCGGCGTCGCAGAGTCCGAGTTGGCTTTGGGAAGGCCGGAACCGGGCCGTGATGCCTACGGCTGCGCATGAATCTGCGGCTGTCTGCCGCCTCGCGTCGATCAATGCGCTCCTCGCGAAGGGCGTGATATGACCCGCGGCGCAGAGCGGCTGGGACAGCTTGCCCGGATCGCGCGGGTCAAGGCCGACGGGGAATTGCGGGCCTATTCCGCCCACCGGGCGCAGGCCGAGGCGATGCAGCGCCAGCTCGATGCCGTTCGCGCCGAGCTAGCGCAGGCGATTGCCGCGCCCACCGCCCCGGATGCGCCCGCGCAGTGGCGGCAGACCGCAGCGCTGGTCGGCTATCGCTCGGAACAGCTGCGGCAGGCGGAAATCGCACTTTCCCGGATCCGGCCGGGGCTCGAGGCGGCGCGGCAGGCCGCGGTGCGGGCCTTCGGCCGCTCCGAGGCGCTGTCGCAGTTGCAGGCGCTGACCCGCGCGCAGGCGCAGCTCGACCGGCAGCGGCGCGAGGAACGGTGATGGGTTCAGTCCAGATCGTGGCGCATCACCAGCGCATCCAGCCCCGGCGCGTAATAGCCGCGCCGCTGCCCGACCTGGCTCCAGCCGGTCGCCCGATACAGCCCGATCGCCGCGGCATTATCCGCCGCAACTTCCAGAAATACGGCCGCCGCACCCCGGGCCGAGCAATCCTCAAGGAAACGGCGCACCAGTGCGCGGCCTTCCCCGTTGCCCCGCGCCTCCGGGGCGACGGCGAGGGTCAGCAGCTCGGCCTCGTCCCCGGCGATCCGGCCCAGCAGGAAACCCTGCGGGCTTGTATGGAGCATGGTGCCCGAGTCCGGCAGCAGCGAGGCGAATTCGGCGGCAGTCCAGGGGCGGGGCACGGTGAAGCAGCGGCAGTGCAGCGCGGCAAGTTCCTGGGGGGTCACCAAGACGGCCCCCGGGGAACGCGGGCCCGGCCGTGGTCCTGCGCGGAAATGCCGCGCCCTGGTGCCCTCGATTCCGCGCGTCCGTTCCGGTCGCGGCAGGGAACAACCGCACGGCACGCCGCGCCGGCCCATCCCCGTCCGTCACCCGGGAATCGCTCTCCTCTCCTGCCCCCGAGGGTCACGGCAGGATCACCGGCGGCGGATCGCGGGGCGGGGCGGCGTCGGCCGGGCGCAGATACAGCGGCGCCGGCCGTGCGATTTCCGCATCCGCGGAGGCCGCGCGCTCTGCTATCGCGGCCACGCGCCTGCCGGCCAGAAGCGCGATCGCCACCGGCAGGGAATGCGGCGAGCAGCACGGGGCGGGCCCGGAGGGCAGCGCCTCGCGCCGGCCCAAGGCCGGGCCTGCCGGTAGCCCCTCCTGCCCCGCATCGAACGCAGCCTGGGTGTCCGCCCGCAATGCCGGGAAATCCTGCCAGACCACCTCGTCGCCGCGCAGCGCCACGATGGCGCGGCAGGGACGCGGGGCGTCGCAGGCCGCGGCCTCGGACACCGTCACCCCGACCGCGGGGATACCCAGCGACAGCGCCAGCCCGCGCGCCGCCGCGACCGAGATGCGGATACCGGTGAAATTGCCCGGCCCCTCGCCCACGCCGATGGCGTCGAGATCGGACCAGCCCAGTCCGACCTCGGCCAGCAGCTCGGCCAGCAGGGGAAACAGCCGCTCGGCTTGGCCCCGCGCCATCGGCTCGATCCGCTGCGCCAGCACCCGGCCGCCGCAAACGACAGCGGCCGCGCAATGCGCGGCCGACGTGTCGAACCCGAGGACCCGCAGCCTGTCAGGCAACGGGGCGGACCTCGACCACCTCGGGGATATAGTGGCGCAGCAGGTTCTCGATCCCCATCTTGAGGGTCAGCGTGGACGAGGGGCAGCCGGCGCAGGCGCCCTGCATGTGCAGATAGACCACGCCGCGGTCAAAGCCGTGGAAGGTGATGTCGCCGCCGTCCTGTGCCACCGCCGGGCGCACGCGCGTGTCCAGCAATTCCTTGATCTGGTTAACGATTTCGGCGTCCGGCCCGTCGTGGTCGGCATGGCCGCCGCCCGCCGGTTGCGCTTGGCTCATCACCGCGTCGCCGGACTGGTAGTGGTCCATGATCGCGCCCAGGATCGAGGGCTTGATCTGGTCCCAGGCTGCCGCGTCGGTCTTGGTCACCGTCACGAAATCCGAGCCCAGGAACACCCCCGCCACCCCCGGCACCGCAAAGATGCGCCGCGCCAGCGGACTGCCCGCGGCCTGTTCGGCGGCAGGGAAATCGGCGGTGCCGCTGCCCAGCACGGTTTCCCCGGGCAGGAACTTCAGCGTCGCGGGGTTGGGGGTCGTCTCGGTCTGAATGAACATGGGAGGCTCCTCGGTCCCGGAAGATATGGTTGCGAGGGGGGGCACAAGTCAAGGTCGGCCCGGGTTCCGCCGGCCCGCGGGTCAGGTGATCTGCTCGAGCCGCTCGCGCGAGATGTCGCCCGGCACGATGGTCAGCGGGCAAGGCAGCGAGGTCAGTTCCCGGGTCAGCCGCGTCACGAGCGGCCCCGGCCCGCCGCTGTCGACCGCGGCCGCCAGCACCACCGCGGCGATGTCGGGATCGGCCGAGATCTGCGCGACCAGCTCGGCCCCCGGGTCGCCTTCGCGCACGACCAGCTCGGGCTCGACCCCCGGGCGGTCGCGCATCCATTTGGCAAAGACCTCGAACTGCGCCTCGATCCGCTCGCGCGCCTCGGCCCGCATCACCTCGGCCACGCCCATGCCGTGCTGGATCTCGCTGGCCGGGATGACCGAGAGCACCTGCACCGTACCGCCGGTCGCGGCCGCCCGCAGCGCGGCAAAGCGAATGGCGTTCAGGCATTCCTTGCTGTCGTCCAGCACCACCAGAAACTTGCGCATCGACTGCTCCTTCTGCGGCGCAGAGGCCGGCCCGTCCGCCAGCGTCGCAAAACCGCCGGGCTGCGACAAGGCCGGAATCTGCCGCGGATTAGCGATTCCTTCATGACTCTGCGTTACGCCGGACAGGAAACGGCGTGGAATCAGGGTAGCGCGGATGGCGATCCATCACGGCTGGCAGGCGGGGGCGGTGCGGGAGCCGCCGGGCATCGGCGTGCGGGCGCCGGACGGCAAGCGGCTGTTCGACATCCTGCTGGCGCTGGCGCTGCTGCTGCCGCTGTCGGCGGTGATGCTGGCGGTCGCCGGGCTGCTGCTGCTGATGCAGGGGCGGCCGGTGCTGTATCTGTCCAAGCGGATGGGGGCGTCGGGGCAATCGTTCCGGCTGTTCAAGTTCCGCACCATGGTCCCGGTCGCCGAGGATGGCGGCGCCACGGGCGGGCATAAATCCTGGCGGATCACGCGGCTCGGCCATCTGTTGCGACGCAGCCGCATCGACGAATTGCCGCAGCTTTTCAACATCCTGGCCGGCGACATGAGCTTTGTCGGCCCGCGCCCGCCGCTGCGCGAATATGTCGAGCGTTTCCCGCACCGCTATGCGCTGGTGCTGCGGATGCGGCCGGGCGTGACGGGGCTCGCGACGCTGGTCTGCCACGCGCATGAGGATCGGATCCTCGCCCGCTGCCTGACGCAAGCCGCCACGCAGGCCGCCTATGACCGGCGCTGCCTGCCGCGCAAGCTGCGGCTGGAGATGGTCTATCAGCAGCGCCAGTCGCTGGCGCTGGACCTGTGGATCATCGCCAATACCCTGGCCACGGTCATCCGCCCGGGGTGGCGGTATTGGCGGCGAAGGGGTCGGCCGGGTAATCCGCGCCCAGCAGATACAGCCCATGCGGCGGGCTGACCGGGCCGCAGGCGGCGCGGTCGCGCGCCGCCAGCGCCTGGGCCACCCGCTCGGGCGACCAGGCCCCGGCGCCGACGCGCTCGAGCGTGCCGACGATCGAGCGGACCTGGTTGTGCAGGAACGACCGCGCCGCCAGGTGAAAGCGGTATTCCGCGCCATGGGGGACGGCGATTTCCTCGATCTCGATGCGGTCGAGCGTCTTCACCGGGCTTGCCGACTGGCACATGGTCGAGCGGAAAGTGGTGAAATCATGCAGCCCGACCAGCGCCGCCGCACCGCGGCGCATCGCCTGGGCGTCGAGCGGGTGCACGACCTGCCAGACCCGCCCCCGGTCATGGGTCGCGGGCGCCCGGCGCGACAGCAGCCGGAACAGATAGCGCCGCCCGATGGCCGAGAATCGGGCGTGGAAATCGCCGTCGACCCGCGCCACTTCCAGCACCGCCACCGGCGCCGGTTTCAGGTGCCAGTTCAAAGCCCCGGCCAGCCGGAACGGGTCCCAGTCGCGTTCCAGATCGGCATGGGCGACCTGCCCCAGCGCATGGACACCGGCGTCGGTGCGCCCGGCAGCCGCGATCCGCGCCCCTGCGGCAAAGCCGGGATCGAGCCGCGCCAGCGCCGCCTCGACCGTCTCCTGGACCGAGGGCTGCCCGGCCTGCGCCTGCCAGCCCGCAAAGGGGCCGCCGTCGTATTCGATCTTCAGGGCGAAACGCGGCATTGCCTAGCGGGTGCGCTCTTTGGCCTGCAGCAGCTCGGCGGCGGTGGGCTCGCCGCTGCGGTCCTCGAGCGCGGCGCTGGCGGGCGGGCGCACCCCTTCGCGGGCAAGCCGTTCGCGCAGCACCTCGATCTCGATATCCATGTCGGTGCGCACCCCGTCGTGCAGCCGCTGGCTCAGCGCCTGAAAGCTGGTTTCCAGATCCGCCAGCAGCGCCTCGTAATCGCGCTGCGCCGCGGCGTCGGGGCTTTGCGCATAAAGATCGACGAACTTCACCGTCGCGTCGCGGGCGCCGATCAGATAGACGCCCAGATAGCGCCGGGCCGAGGCCAGCGCGCCGGGGTTCTGCTCGACCCGCTCGAACAGCGCCCGGGCGGAGGTCGCAAACGACGCCACCCGCGCCTGCAGCTTGCGGTCGCGGATACGCTGGATCGCGTCGGTCATGCCGCGCAGATGGGTCTCGGCCTCTTCGATCATGCGGGCGGCGCGGTCCTGCTGGAAACTGTCGACGCCCTCCATCCCCTTGTCGCGCATCGGGTCGGGGCCGAAGGCCAGCCAGTGCAGCACCGCGCCGGTGAAGCCCAGCACCGCCGCCCCGGCAAAGGCCCCCGGTTCCGAGGCGCCGACCGCGATGCCCAGCCCGGTCAGGATGCCGCCGAACAGCTTGCGCGGGATCGCCGGGCGGCGCGCAACGCGGCGCGCGTCATAGGCGGCCTCGGCCTGCAGCCCCTCGCGCGTCATCCACATGCCGCCGGCCAGGATGCCAAAGCCCAGCAGGCTCGTCGCGATTCCCAGCGGATCGCCCTGGAAGAACGCCCCCAGAAGCAGCGGCGCCCCCATCAGCGTCACCCATTTCGTGCGCGATTCCAGCGGGTGGCGCGCCTGGCCCGGCGCGGGACGTCCCATCCCTGCCCCGGCCTCGCCACCTGCCGCGGGCCGCCCGCCGGGCGAATATTTGCCGCCGAACCTGATCGCCATCGCCCGCCGCCCCTCAGCCCGCGCCCACCAGCGAGGCATAGAGCGTCACCCCCATCAACAGGAAGAACGACAGGCGCTGCATCGCGGGACGAGACATGGGCAGGGTCTTTCGGTAGCGGTCAACGGGCCTCTTTGCGGTCGCACGGGTCCGGCCGCACGGTCAACCCCCGCAAGCCGCAAGTCGTTCCGCAACGGAGAGGGAGGGAGTGGAGCGGGTGATGGTCACACGCCGGCAAAGACCTTGGAGGTCCATACAAAAAGCGGCCGCGCGCCGACCCATGGCGCGAGCCGCCACCTCCGAGATGGAGGCCATGGATTGGCGATGTGTTCCATGGACGTTTCCGGCGCGGGACACATCCGCATCTACGCGATTGCAGCTGCTCGACAGTCTGGAGGATATTGGAGCGGGTGATGGGAATCGAACCCACGTATTCAGCTTGGAAGGCTGCTGCTCTACCATTGAGCTACACCCGCGTCTGGGCAGGATTACCCGACCGAGGATCATGGCGCAAGCGGCGCGCTTGACCGGCGGCGGCGGCGGGGGCACTGAGGTCGGCATGATCGACATTCACCCCGTGGTCCACGCGATCTCGAAACTCTGCGTCGCGATGGGCGTGCTGATGCTGGCGCCCGCGGCGATCGACTGGGCGAATGGCGACCCGAACTGGCGGGCCTTTGCCATGGCCGGCGGCGCCACCATCGTGCTGGGGCTGCTGGTCGCGGTGGCGACGCCGGGCGACGGCAGGCCGCTGGTGGTCGAACAGGCGTTCCTGCTGACCACCGGGCTGTGGGTGGTGCTGCCGCTGCTGGGGGCGATGCCCTTCATGCTGGGCGCCCCGGCGGCGGGCTGGACCGACGCGATGTTCGAATCGATGTCCGGCATGACCACCACGGGCACCACCGCCTTTCCCCGGCTGGACCACCTGCCGCTGGGCACGCATCTGTGGCGCGGCATCCTGCAATGGTCGGGGGGCTTGGGCATCGTGGTGGTGGCGATGGTGTTCCTGCCGGTGATGCGGGTGGGCGGGATGCAGTTCTTCCGGTCCGAGGGGTTCGACACCATGGGCAAGGTCATGCCCCGCGCCGGCCAGATCGCGGCCGAGATGACCCAGCTTTACCTGGGCATCACACTGGCCTGCGCCGCGACCTATACCGCACTGGGGATGGGGGGCTTCGATGCGGTGATGCACGCGCTGACCACCTGCTCGACCGGCGGCTTCGGGCGCTATGATGCGAGTTTCGCAGCGTTTCCCGGCTCGATCGAGCTGGCCGCCTCGTTCTTTACCATCCTCGCCTCGATCCCTTTCGTGCGGATGCTGCAGCTGGTGCACGGCGACCCGGCGCCGCTGTGGCGCGACAGCCAGATCCGCGCCTATCTGGGCATCATCGCCGCCGCCTGCCTGGTGATCCTGGTCTACGAGGCGTTGTGGCGGTCGGTCCTGCCCTCGGCCGATCTTGCACGCGAGGTGATCTTCCACGTGGTCACCATCACCTCGGGCACCGGCTTCGCCTCGACCGACGTGACGCAATGGGGGTATCTGCCCTTCGTGCTGCTGTTCTTCATCGGGCTGATCGGGGGCTGCACCGGATCCACCGTCTGCTCGATCAAGGTCTTCCGCTACCAAGTGCTGTTCGAGGCGCTGCGCGGGCAGCTGACCCAGATGCAATCGCCCCACCGCGTCCGGCCGCTGCGCCTGCAGGGACGGCGGCTGGACCCCGAGGTGGTGAACTCGGTCATGGCCTTCTTTACCATGTTCGTGCTGAGCTTCGGGGCGCTGATCGTGGCCCTGGCGCTGACCGGGCTGCACCCGCGCACCGCGCTGACTGCCGCCTGGACGGCGATCGCCAATATCGGCCCGATCTGGGGCCCCGAGGTCACCGCCAACGGCAGCGTGGCCGATTTCCCGCCCTCGGCCAAGTGGCTGATGATTGCGGGGATGTATCTGGGCCGGCTGGAGCTGATCACCGTGTTCGTGGTGCTGATGCCGCGGTTCTGGCGGCAGTGACGCTTGGCAGTATCAGCCACTCCGATCCGCGGGCGGCGATGCCGGGTGGGGTGATCCGACGCGTGGGCGCGGGGTTGCAGGCGGCCGCGGCGCTGGCGGATCAATCCGCAGCGGCGTCTGCGGTGGTCCCGGGCGTCTCTTCCGCCGCGCCCCCGTCTGCCGCATCGTCGGCCGGAACATCCCCTGCGACAGGGGCATAACGCAGGCTGTCCAGCATCTCGGCGGCGATGCGGGGCTGGTCGTCGGCGTCGAGAACCGGCCAGATCAGCACCAGCCCCTCGACATTGCCATCGACGACCCGCGCCTCGGCCTGGCCGATATGGGTGTCGTTGCGGCCGATCAGGCTGGCGCTGCCCTGCGAGACCTGGCGTTCCGGTGCGGGCACCCAGCCCAGCGCCGTCACCAGCCCGGTGAAATCCAGCATTTCCTGCTGGCCGCCGGGGGCGCGATAAAGGATCAGCGCCGCGCCCGATTCGTTGCGCGGGCCATAGATCGACAACCCCTGTTCGTTGCGCAGGAACTGAAGCCGATCCATCGGCGCGGTCAGGCTCAGCCCCGATTGCGGGTCGTGCAGCGTGGTCAGGCCCATCTCGTCGCGCCAGGCGGCCCGGCGCTCGATCAGCGCCTGCATCGCCGAACCCGCGTCGGGGGCGGCGCGCAGCGCCAGCACCTCGGCGGCGATGGCGGCGTTGGTCTGCGGCCCGGCGGTACCGTCGATCTCTCCGTCATAGCGGCCGGCCCAGCGCAGGGCGCGCTGCACCTCGTCCAGCGGCGGCATCGCGGCCTCGCCCGCGGGGGGCAGCTGCGGATCGGCACCTTCGTCCAGCACCTCGCCCAGATCAGCCGCCGGCAGCACCGCGGCAAAGCGTCCGACCCGCTCGGCGGCGCGGAACGCCTGCAGCCAGGCCTCGCCCACGCCGGGCGCCACCGGGCCCAGCGTGATCGCAAACCCGCCGTCGGGCTGCTGCCAGAGCCCCGCCTCGGGGAAATCCGCGCGCCACTCGGCCAGCGCCGCATCGGCCGATTCCCGGGTGTCATAGCGCTGAAGCCGCAGGTAGTCGCCGGCCGCCAGCCCCGCCCGCGGGCTGGCATCCTCTACCGCAGCGTCCTCCGCATCGGCCCCGGGTGCTTCCGCATCCGCGTCGCCCGCGGCCGCGGTCACCGGAGCCGCTCCGGCTGGTACCGGCACGATGAAACTATCCCGCGGAATCCGGCCCGCCGCCTTCAGCCGCGCCATCTCGGCCTGCGCGTCCTCGCGTTCCATCGGGCCCAGGCCGATGCCGGTCCAGCCGCCGGACAGCGGGAATGTCATCACCTCGGGGAAGCGCGCGGCCCAGCTTTCGACCACCGCGGCGGTGTCGGGGCCGCGCTTGGCCTCGACCCGTAGCACCACCGGCTCGGCCCAGGCGAGGCCGGGCAGCATCGCGACGATCAGAAACCCAAGCCTGCGCATTGGCGGTCCCCCTGTTCCGGCGGTCTGATTGACCCGGCCCCGGCCGCCCCCTATTAGCGGCCTGCATTCGCGTCAGATATGCGAAAGGACGCAGGGATGACCAGCCCCGACCCGACCCGCAGCGCAACCATCGGCAATTCCGCCCCGCCCCCGGCTGCGGACCGGCCGCGCTGTTTCCAGGACGTGATCCTGCGCCTGCAGGGCTATTGGGCGGCCGCCGGCTGCGCGGTGCTGCAGCCCTATGACATGGAAGTCGGCGCCGGCACCTTCCACCCGGCGACCACGCTGCGGTCCCTGGGCGCGCGGCCCTGGGCGGCGGCCTATGTGCAGCCCTCGCGCCGGCCGACCGATGGGCGCTACGGCGAAAACCCCAACCGGCTGCAGCATTACTATCAGTATCAGGTCATCATCAAACCCTCGCCCCCCAACCTGCAAGATCTGTATCTGGGCAGCCTGCGCGCCATCGGGCTGGACCCGCTGCGCCACGACGTGCGCTTTGTCGAGGACGACTGGGAATCGCCCACGCTGGGCGCCTGGGGCCTGGGGTGGGAGGTCTGGTGCGACGGGATGGAGGTCAGCCAGTTCACCTATTTCCAGCAGGTCGGCGGCCACGACTGCCGCCCGGTCTCGGGCGAGCTGACCTACGGGCTGGAGCGGCTGGCGATGTATGTGCTGGGGGTCGAGCATGTGATGGACATGCCCTTCAACGCCCCCGATGCGCCGATCCCGCTGAGCTATGGCGACGTGTTCCGCCAGGCCGAGCGCGAATATTCCCGCTGGAACTTCGAGCAGGCCGACACCGACATGCTGTTCCAGCATTTCAAGGACGCCGAGGCCGAATGCCACCGCATCCTCGATGCCGCCGAAACCGACGCTGCCGGCCGCCGCATCCCGATGGCGCATCCGGCCTATGATCAGGCGATCAAGGCCAGCCATCTCTTCAACCTGCTGGACGCGCGCGGGGTGATCTCGGTCACCGAGCGCCAGGCCTATATCGGCCGGGTGCGGGCGCTGGCCAAGGGCTGCGCCGACCTGTTCCTGACCACCGAGGCCGCCACCGGCGCCGACAAGGAGGATGCGGCATGAGCACCGGCAAGATCATGGTTTCGATGCTGCTGCTGGTCGCGGTGCTGACCGGCGCGGCGATCTGGTATCTGCAGGTCTACGGCTTCTACGAAGAGGTGGACGAGATCACCGGCGCCAGCGAAATGGTGGTGACCCTGCCCGACGGCGCCACCCGCCAGGTCGCGGTCGAGGGATTCCGGGGGATCGACGCGCAGTCCTCTCCGATCCGCTGGCGGGCGTGCTTCACGCTGGACCCGGCGCAGGTCGCCGACGCCGTGCCCTATGAGGGCGCGACGCCGCTGAACGGCCCCGGCTGGTTCCGCTGCTATTCCGCCCGCGCGCTGACCGCCGATCTGGCCGCCGGCAATGCGGTCGCGGTCTTGGGTCAGTCCGAGATCCGCCCCGACGTGGACCGGGTAATCGTGGTCTATCCCGACGGCCGCGCCTTTGGCTGGCACCAGTTCAACGAAAAGAATCCTCCGCGCGGAGTCATGGACTGATGGACCTGCTGATCGAGCTGTTTTCCGAAGAAATCCCCGCCCGGATGCAGCCCCGCGCGCGCGAAGACCTGAAGCGCCTGGTCACCGACGGGCTGGTCGAGGCCGGGCTGACCTATGTATCGGCCGGGGCATTTTCGACGCCGCGCCGGCTGGTGCTGGCGGTCGAGGGGCTGACCCCGGAATCGAAACCCGTGCGCGAGGAACGCAAGGGCCCGCGCACCGATGCGCCGCAGCAGGCGATCGAGGGTTTCCTGCGCGCGACCGGCCTGACGCTGGACCAGCTGGAACGCCGCCCCGAGAAAAAGGGCGAGGCGTATTTCGCCGTCATCGAGCGCCCCGGCCGCGGCGCCCCCGAGATCGTGGTCGAGGTGCTGGACGCCGCGATCCGCAACTTTCCCTGGCCCAAGTCGATGCGCTGGGGCAGCGGCAGCCTGCGCTGGGTGCGGCCGCTGCACTCGATCCTGTGCATCCTGAGCGACGCGGCGGGCACGCAGCTGGTGCCGCTGACCGTGGACGGCATCACCGCCGGCGACACCACGCGCGGCCACCGCTTCATGGCCCCCGACCCGATCCGCGTTTCCAGCTTTGACGATTACGCGGCCAAGCTGCTGCGCGCCAAGGTGATGCTGGACCCCGACCAGCGCGAGGCCGCGATCCGGCAAGAGGCCGCCAATCTCGCCTTTGCCCGCGGCTGGGAAATCGTCCCGGACGAGGGGTTGATGACCGAGCTGGCCGGGCTGGTCGAATGGCCCGTGCCGCTGATGGGGGTGATCGAGGATCGTTTCCTGGACCTGCCGCCCGAGGTGCTGCAGACCTCGATGCGCGAGCACCAGAAGTTCCTCTCGGCCCGCAACCCCAGGACGGGGCGGATCGAGGGCTATGTCACCGTCGCCAATATCGAGACCCCGGACCACGGCGCCACCATCCTGCACGGCAACCAGCGGGTGCTGGCCGCTCGGCTGTCGGACGCCGCGTTCTTCTGGGACAACGACCTGCGCGAGGCCCGCGCGGGGATGCAGGACTGGGCCGAGGGGCTCAAGGCCGTGACCTTCCACGCCAAGCTCGGGTCGCAGTGGGACCGGGTGGAGCGGATTGCGGCACTGGCGCGCGAGATCGCGCCGGCGGTAGGCGCCGACCCGGCGCTGGCCGAACAGGCAGCGCGGATTGCGAAGCTCGACCTGCGCTCTGCCATGGTGGGCGAGTTCCCCGAATTGCAGGGCACCATGGGCCGCTATTACGCGCAGGCCGCCGGGATGCCGGATGCGGTAGCGGATGCCGCCAGCGACCATTATTCGCCGCTGGGGCCGTCGGACGAGGTGCCCTCGGCGCCGGTATCCGTCGCGGTGGCACTGGCCGACAAACTGGATACGCTGACCGGTTTCTGGGCGATCGACGAGAAGCCCACAGGGTCGAAAGACCCGTTCGCGCTGCGGCGGGCGGCGCTGGGGGTTATTCGGCTTATTCTTTCAAACAAGGTGCGAACCAATCTTATGCAGTTCCTGTATGAGATCGGCAAAATCCAGTTTGTTGAGCAATATGGCGAGCACGTCGTCGTTACGGCTGGTCTAGCCAAGAACCTGTTGTTCGAACTCATTCTGTCGGGCAACAGCGTTCCTACTTTCGAAGGGGAGGACGAGGACAGTAGATTTGAGGCAATTTCAGACTGGGTTGAGGGGAAGCTTGGAGCGCCAGTCTTCAACGAAAACAATCCTAATTTCGTTAGCGAAGGCGAAGAAGAAAAGTTCGATTATGATCTTGCCGCTCACGACCTCCTCGCCTTCCTCCACGACCGCCTCAAGGTCCACCTCCGCGACCAGGGCATCCGCCACGACATCATCGACGCGGTGCTGACCATGCCGGGCAGCGACGATCTGGTGCTGGTGGTCAAGCGGGCCGAGGCGCTGGCGGCGTTCCTCAAGACCGAGGACGGCACCAACCTGCTGCAGGGCCTCAAGCGCACGAACAACATCCTGAGCCAAGCCGAGGACAAGGACGGCGTCGAATATTCCTTCGGCGCCGACCCGAAATACGCCGACACCGATCAGGAGCGCGCGCTGTTCGCCGCCCTCGACGCGGCCGAGCCGGCGATCCGCGCCGCCGTCGCGGCCGAGGACTTCCCCGCCGCCATGTCCGCCATCGCCGCCCTGCGCACCCCCGTCGATGCGTTCTTCGAGGCGGTGCAGGTCAACAGCGACAACCAGATCCTGCGCCGCAACCGGCTGAACCTGCTCAGCCGCATCCGCGAGACCGGCCGCCTGATCGCCGATTTCGGCCGGATCGAGGGGTAACCCGCAGCACCGCCGGAAGGGGGCCGTCTGCCCCCGCGAGGCCTGCGGCCTCTTCCCCCGAGGATATTTGTGACCGCCCGAAGCCCCCTTTCGGGCGGTTCCCAAATATCCTGGGGGAGGCCCGGCACGGGCCGGGGGCAAAGCCCCCATCTTGCAGCGGCGCCACAGGCTGCTAGCGTCTGCGCAGGAGGAACCGCATGACCGATTTCACCGCCACCCGCCGCGCCTTTCACCTGCCCGAGGGCATCACCTATCTGGACGGCAATTCGCTGGGGCCGATGCCGCGCCAGGCTGCCGACCGCGTGGCCGCGATGATGCGGGACGAATGGGCCGAGATGCTGATCACCGGCTGGAACCGCGCCGGCTGGTATGTGCAGCCGCGCCGGGTCGGCGATCGCATCGCGCGGCTGATCGGCGCGGGCGAGGGCCAGGTGGTCATGGGCGACACGCTGTCGGTCAAGGTGTTCCAGGCGGTGTCGGCCGCGCTGCGGCTGCGGCCGGGGCGGCGGGTGATCCTGTCGGACAGCGGCAATTTCCCCTCGGACCTCTATGTCGCGCAGGGGCTGGCCGAGGCGGTCGGGGCCGAGTTGCGGGTGGTCGCCCCCGAAGAGGTGGCGGCGAATATCGACAGCGACCTGGCGGTGCTGATGCTGACCGAGGTCGATTACCGCACCGGCCGGCGCCACGACATGGCGGCGCTGACCGCCGCCGCGCATGACGCGGGCGCGCTGGCGGTCTGGGACCTGGCGCATTCGGCGGGGGCGGTCGATGTCGACCTGCTGGGCGCGGATGCGGATTTCGCGGTGGGCTGCACCTATAAATACCTCAACGGCGGGCCGGGGGCGCCGGCCTTCATCTGGGCGCATCCGCGCCACGCCGATGCGGCGCAGCCCTGCCTGCAGGGGTGGATGGGACACGCGGCGCCCTTTGCCTTCGACCAGAGCTACGCCCCCGCCCCGGGGATCGAGCGGATGCGGGTCGGCACGCCGCCCGTGATCGCGCTGGCGGCGCTGGATGCGGCGCTGGACGTGTGGGACGGCGTGGCGCTGCCCGACCTGCGCGCCCGCTCGGTCGAGCTGTCCGAGGCGTTCATCCGCGGGGTCGAGGCCGCCTGCCCCGGCGTGACGCTGCATTCCCCGCGCGACCCCGCCCGGCGCGGCAGCCAGGTGGGGTTCCGCCACCCCCATGCCTATGCGGTGATGCAGGCGCTGATCGCTGCAGGGGTGATCGGCGATTTCCGCGCCCCCGACGTGCTGCGTTTCGGTTTCGCACCGCTTTACAACGACCTGGACGACGTGGCGCGCGCGGTCGACACGCTGGCCGCGATCCTGCGCGACGGGCGCTGGGACCGGCCGGAATACCACCAGCGCGCCGATGTGACCTGATGCGGGCGCGCAGGGTGCATATCCACCGGGCGGCGCTGGCCCTGCTGTGGGCCGCCGCCGTCCCGGCCGCGACGGCGGCGCAGCCCGCGCAACAGCCGGTCGCGGTCGAGTTCGTCGAGGTCCGCCAGCAGCCGCTGGTGCTGGACCTGCGGCTGGTCGGCACCATCGCGGCCAGCGACAGCATCGACCTGTCTTTTCCCGCCGGCGGGCGCATCACCGAGATCACGGTCCGCGCCGGCGACCGGGTGCAGGCGGGCGATCCGCTGGCGCGCACCGACGGGGTGCAGCAGCAGCAGGCGCTGAACCAGGCGCTGGCCGCCGTCGCCGCCGCCGAGGCGACGCTGCAGCAGGCCGAGCAGGCCGCGATCCGCGCCGCCGAGATGCTGCGCCGGGGCGTCGGCACCCGCGCCGAAAGCGACATGGCCAACCAGGCGCTGTCGGCCGCGCAGGGCCAGCTGGCCGCGGCGCGGACCGGGGCCGACCAGGCGCAGCGCGCGGTCGAGGACACGGTGATCCACGCCCCGCAGGCCGCGGTGGTCACCGCCCGCATGGCCGAGCCGGGGCAGGTGGTGGGCGCGGCGCAGCCGATCCTGACGCTGGCGGCGCTGACCGGGTTCGAGGCGGTGTTCAACGTCCCCGATTCGCCGCATCTGGACCAGGCGCACGGGGCGCTGGTGTCGCTGGTGCCGCTGGACCGGCCGGAAACCCGGCTGTCGGCGACGGTCACCGAAATCGCGCCGCTGGTCGATCCGGCCACCGCCGCGGTCACCGTGCGGGCCGAGATCAACCCGCGGCTGATCGACAGCGTGCTCGAGGCCGGGCTGCTGGGCGCCGCGGTCGAGGGGGTGGTCCATCTCAAGGCCGGCACCGGCATCGAAATTCCCTGGACCGCGCTGACCGCGACCGGCGACGGCCCGGCGGTGTGGCGCATCGAGGGGGGCGTGGTGGCGATCACCCCGGTCGAGGTCGAGCGCTTCGCCAATGGCCGGGTGGTGCTGAAATCCGGGGTCGCCCCGGGCGATACCGTGGTGGGCGAAGGCTCGCAGCTGATGTTCCCCGGGCGCCAGGTCCGGCCCGGCAAGGGACGCTGACCATGCGCAACACCCGCCCTGCCCCTTCCCGGCCCTGCCCGGCCCTGTTTCGTCCGGCGCTGGCGCTGGCGCTCGCCCTTGGGCTGGCCGCCCCGGCCGTGGCGCTGGAGCTGCCCTTCGGCCGCGACACCGCCCCGGCCGCCGCCCCCGCCCCCCGCCCGGTGGTGACCGAGATCGTGGCCCCGAACGACAGCGCCGCGGGGCGCAGCGTCCCCGGGGTCATCACCGCCGCGACCGAGGTGCAGATGGCGTTCCAGACCCTTGGCCGGATGATCGCGCGGCCGGTCGATGTCGGCGACCGGGTGGACGCCGGGCAGGTGCTGGCGCGGCTCGACCCCGAGGATCTGGCCGGCAACACCCGCGCCGCCGAAGCCTCGCTGACGGCGGCGCAGGTCAACCTGACCACCGCCCGCAACACCGCCGAACGCGCGCGTTCGCTGTCGGAACGCAACGTCGCCTCGGCCGCGCAGCTGGAACAGGCGGAACAGGCGCTGTCGGCGGCGCGCTCGGCCGTCGACCAGGCGCAGGCGCGGCTGGAAAGCGCCCGCGACGCCGAGGGCTATGCCGTGATGACCGCGCCGATTTCGGGGGTGGTCAGCGCGGTGCGCGCCACCCCGGGCGCGGTGGTGGCGGCGGGCGACCCGATCCTTACCCTGTCGTCCGAGGATAAGCTCGAGGCCACCATCGACCTGACCGAAGCGCAGTTGCAGGGGATCGAGCGCGGCACCGAATGCCTGATCTTCCGCGACGACCAGGCGGACGAGCCGGTGCGCGGCCACGTCAGCCGCATCTCTCCGGTCGCGGACCGCCAGACCCGGACACGGCGGGTCTATATCACCCTGCCCCCCGGCAGCAGCTTCCGGCTGGGCAGCCTGGTGCGGGTGCGCCGTGCCGATGATTCCACCGCCGCGCTGACCGTCCCGGCCGAGGCGCTGGTCGCCGAACCCCCGGGCGGGGTCGCGGTCTGGATCGTGCGCCGCACCGGCCCGGACGCCGCCACCGTGACGCGAAGGCCAGTCACCATCGGCGCCCGCATCGGCGCGCGGATCGAGGTGACCGACGGGCTCGCCCCCGGCGACGAGGTGGTGATCCGCGGCGTCCATTCCTTGGCCGAGGGCCAGCAGGTCGGCAGAAAGGTCGAGCCGTGACAGAACGCCGTTCCTTCAACCTGTCCGACTGGGCGCTGCACCACCGCTCGCTGGTGTGGTTCCTGCTGATCGTGTCGATGATCGCGGGGACGCTGGCCTATCGCGGCCTGGGCCGCGAGGAAGACCCCAGCTTTACCGTCAAGATCATGGTGATCTCGGCCGCCATGCCCGGCGCCACCACCCCGGAAACGCTGGAACAGGTCACCCACCGCATCGAGACCAAACTCGAAGAGCTGGACGAGCTCAAGTTCACCCGCTCGGTCACCATGCCGGGGCAGGCGGTGGTCTATGTCGAGCTGCTGCCCACCGTGCGCGGCGAGGCCGTCACCCGCACCTGGCAGCAGGTGCGCAACATGATGAACGACCTGCGCCCCGAGTTCCCGCAGGAGTTCGCGGGCTTCCAGTTCAACGACCGCTTCGGCGACGTGTTCGGGAACATCTACGCCTTTACCGCCGACGGCTTCACCCAGCGCGAGCTGCGCGACCGGGTCGAGGCGATCCGCAAGCAGGTGCAGGCCCTGCCCGCCGCCGGCAAGACCGCGCTGCTGGGGGTGCGGGACGAGGAAATCTATCTCGAGTTCTCGTCGGCGCGGCTGGCGGCGATGGGGCTGAACGAACAGCAGGTGCTGCAGACGCTGGCCGCGCAGAACGCCATCGCGCAGTCGGGCATCGTGCAGGCGGGGCCGGAACAGGTGCTGGTGCGGGTCGGCGGCCAGTTCGACACCGCCGAGGCCATCGCCGCCGTCAACCTGCGCGTGGGCGACCGCTTCTTCAACCTGGGCGAGGTGGCGCGGGTGCGGCGCGGCTATGCCGACCCGCCCTCGACCCTGTTCCGCCATAACGGCGCCGAGGCGATCGGGCTGGAAATCGCCATGCGCCAGGGCGAGAACATCCAGAGCTTCGGCGCGGAACTCGACGCGCTGATGGCAGGCATCGCCGCCGACCTGCCGGTGGGCATCGAGATGCACAAGTTCGCCGACCAGCCGCAGGTGGTGGAAAAGGCCGTCGGCACCTTCGTCAAGGCGCTGGCCGAGGCGGTGGCCATCGTGCTGCTGGTCAGCTTCGTCAGCCTGGGGCTGCGGGCCGGGTTCATCGTCACCCTGACCATCCCCTTGGTGCTGGCGATCACCTTCGTCATCATGGCGATCTGGGACATCACCCTGCAGCGGGTGTCGCTGGGGGCGCTGATCATCGCGCTGGGACTGCTGGTCGACGACGCGATGATTGCCATTGAAACGATGATCTCGCGGCTGGAACAGGGGGCCAGCCTCGAGGACGCGGCCAGCTATGCCTGGACCTCGATCGCCTTCCCGATGCTGACCGGGACGCTGGTGACGGTGGCGGGGTTCATCCCCATCGGGCTGAACAGCTCGATGGCGGGCGAGTTCACCTTCTCGCTGTTCGTGGTGATCGCGGTGTCGCTGCTGGTCAGCTGGATCGTGGCGGTGCTGTTCGCGCCCCTGCTGGGCGTCACCCTGCTGCCCGCAAAGTTGAAGCATCACAGCGGCCGCGCCGGCCCGCTGCGGCGGGGCTTTCACGCGCTGCTCAAGCTGGCGATGCGGTTCCGCTGGACCACGGTGCTGGCGACGCTGGCGCTGTTCGTGCTGTCGGTGGTCGGCATGGGCGGGGTCGAGCGGCAGTTCTTCCCGACCTCGGACCGCACCGAGGTGCTGATCGACATCACCGAACGCCACAACGCCTCGATCGCACGCACCGACGCCTCGATCGCGGCGCTGGACGAGTTCCTGTCGCAGCAGTCCGAACCGCTGTTCTGGACCAGCTATGTCGGGCGCGGCGCGCCGCGCTTCGTGCTGGCGATGGACGTGCCGACGCCGGGGCCGTTCATGGGGCAGATGGTGGTGCAGACCGCCGACATCGCCGCCCGCGATGCGCTGAAGCTGAAGCTGGCCGAGTTCGCCGAGACCTCGCTGGTCGGCACCGACATCTACGTCAAGAACCTGGAAATCGGCCCCCCGGTCGGCAAGCCGGTGCAATACCGGGTCAGTTCGACCGACCCGGATGCGGCCCGCGACGCCGCCCGCGGGCTGGCGGCGGTGCTGGCGACCGAGCCGCGGCTGCGCGACATCGCGCTGGACTGGAACGAGCCGGCCCGCGTGGTGCGGGTCGAGGTCGACCAGGACCGCGCCCGCCAGCTGGGCCTGTCCAGCCAGGATGTGTCGAACGCGCTGGCGGCGCTGTTTTCCGGCAAGATCGTGACGCAGCTGCGCGACGGCATCTTCCTGATCAACGTGATCGCCCGCGGGGCCGAGGCCGACCGCCAGTCGCTCGAATCGATCCGCAACCTGGAACTGGCGCGCCCCACCGCCTCGCCCATCCCGCTGGGGGCGCTGGCGCGGCTAAGCTACGAGACCGAGCCGCCGCTGGTCATGCAGCGCGACGGCGTGCCCACGGTGACGGTCAAGGCGGCGGTGGCGACCGCCGACCAGCCGGCGACCATCGTGACGGCGCTGGCCCCGCAGGTGGCGGAATACGCCGCCGGGCTGCCGCCCTCGGTCCGCATCGTCGTGGGCGGCACGGTCGAGACCTCGGGCGAAAGCCAGGCCCCCATCGCGGCGGTGGTGCCGATGATGCTGCTGGCCATCGCCACGCTGGTGATGATCCAGATGCAGGGGTTCCGGCTGTCGCTGATCGTGTTTGCCGCGGCACCGCTGGGGCTGATCGGGGTGGTGGCGACGCTGCTGCCCTTTGGCGTGCCGCTGGGGTTCGTGGCGATCCTGGGGATCCTGGCGCTGGTGGGGATCCTGATCCGCAACTCGGTGATCCTGGTGCATGAGATCCAGGTGCTGATCGCCCGCGGCCATTCGCGCTGGGACGCGGTGTTCGAGGCCTCGGACAGCCGCGCCCGCCCGATCCTGCTGACGGCAGCGGCGGCCAGCCTGGCGCTGATCCCGATCTCGCGGCAGGTGTTCTGGGGGCCGATGGCCTATGCGATGATGGGCGGCATCATCGCCGGCACGCTGATCACGCTGCTGTTCGTGCCGGCGCTTTACTGCGTGGTGTTCGGCGTGCGCCCGCCCCCACCCGATCAGGCACCGCCGGCCTGAACGTCAGCGCCGCAAGCGGGGGTTTTCCACCCCCGCCCCCCCGGAGGATATTTCGGACCGCCCGAAATCCTGCGCGTGGTCTTCGGGCGGTTTCAAATATCCCGGGGGTTCGGGGGCTTGCCCCCGATCCGGCAGTGACGATCACCCCTCGGCAATGAGTTCCGCAAAAGCCGCGCCGAAGCGTTCCAGCGCCGGGGCGTCGAGATAGCGGGCAAGCTCGCGCGGACGGTCGGTGGCGATGCGGCGCAGGTTGCTCGCGGGCAGCGACAGCGGTTTCTGCGTGCCGTCTTCGCCTCGGGCAAGGCGCTGTGCGGCCTCGGCCAGCCGGTCGTAGAGGGCACCGGCCTCCTGCCCCGCCAGCGCGCGGCGGGCCGGGTGCATCGGCGCCACCTCGCCCGCGATCACCGACAGGAAGGCCTCGCCATAGCTGTCCAGCTTTTTCGCGCCGACGCCGCTGACGCGGGCCATGTCGTCCAGCGTCTGCGGCCGGGTCTCGGCCATCTCGATCAGGGTGCGGTCGGGAAAGATCACATAGGCGGGCACCCGCTGCGCCTCGGCCAGCGCCCGGCGCTTGGCCTTGAGCGCCGAGAGCAGCGGCGCATCCTCGTCCGAGACCTGGGTGCGGATCACCGCCGCCGGTTTCGCACGCCGGATCAGGTCGCGGCGCAGCATCACGGCTTCCTCGCCCCGCAGCACCGGATGCGCGGCGGCGGTGATGCGCAGCCCGCCGTGGCGTTCGGGATCGGGGCGGATCAGGTCGCGGCCCAGCATCTGGCGCAGGATCGCCTGCCATTCACCCTTGGGCACCGCCTTGCCGACGCCAAAGGTCGGCAGCTGGTCATGCCCGCGCGCCGTCACCTTTTCGGTCGCGTTCCCCAGCAGCACGTCGATGACATGGCCCTGCCCGAACCATTCGCCGGTACGCAGGATCGCCGACAGCGCCATCCGCACCGGCTGGGTGGCGTCGAAGATCTCGGGCGGGGTGTCGCACAGGTCGCAATTGCCGCAGGGCGCGGCGGTTTCCCCGAAATAGCCCAGCAGGTGCTGGCGGCGGCACGAGATCGCCTCGGCCAGCCCCAGCAGCGCGTTCAGCCGCGCGTGGTCGGCCTCTTTCCGCTCGGCCGGGGCCAGCCCCTCGTCGATCTGGGTGCGGCGCAGGCGGATGTCGTCGGGGCCATACAGCGTCAGCGTTTCCGCAGGCGCCCCGTCGCGGCCGGCGCGGCCGATTTCCTGGTAATAGGCCTCGATCGACTTGGGCAGGTCGGAATGCGCCACCCAGCGGATGTCGGGCTTGTCGATGCCCATGCCAAAGGCGACGGTGGCGGTGACGATCAGCCCATCCTCGCGCTGGAAACGTGCCTCGACCTCGCGGCGCTGATCGGCCTCCATCCCGCCGTGATAGGCGACGGCGGCGATGTTTTCGGCGTTCAGCGCGGCCGAAAGGGTCTCGGTGCGGGCGCGGGTGGCGCAATAGACGATGCCGGACTGCCCGCGACGGGCGCGGGCGAAATCCATGATCTGCCGGCGCGGGCCGTCCTTGGGCTGGAACGCCAGATGGATGTTCGGTCTATCGAAACCGCGCAGGAACACCTGCGGCGCCCGCCCGTCGAACAGCCGCGCCACGATTTCGTCCCGCGTCTCGGCGTCGGCGGTGGCGGTGAATGCGGCCAGCGGCACCCCCAGCGCCCGGCGCAGCTCGCCCACGCGCAGATAATCGGGGCGGAAATCATGGCCCCACTGGCTGACGCAATGCGCCTCGTCCACGGCAATCGCCGTGATGCCCGCGCGCCTGAGCATCGGCACCGTCGCCCCCGAGGCCAGCCGTTCCGGCGCCATGTAAAGCAGCCGCAGGCTGCCGTCGCGCAGGGCGGCGAAGACCTCGTCGCTTTCCTCTTCGGTATTGCCACTGGTCAGCGCGCCCGCCGCCACACCGGCCTCGCGCAAGCTGCGCACCTGGTCGCGCATCAGGGCGATCAGCGGCGAGATCACCACCGTGACCCCCTCGCGCATCAGCGCCGGCAGCTGGTAGCACAGCGACTTGCCGCCGCCGGTGGGCATGATCGCCAGCACGTCGCGGCCCGCGGCCACGGATTCGACGATTTCCTGCTGGCCGGGGCGGAATCCGTCGAATCCCCAGACCTGCCGCAACAGATCGGCGGGCATCAGTAGCCCAGGAAGAACCCGGCGTTGTTCGCCAGCGCCCGTTGCAGGATGATGATGCCGATGAACACCACCAGCGGCGCCAGATCCAGCCCGCCCATGTTCGGCAGCACGTTGCGGATCGGGCGGTAGATCGGCTCGAGCAGCCGCGACAGACCGTCCCAGACCTGTGCGACCAGCGGCTGGCGCAGGTTGAGCACGTCGAAATTGATCAGCCACGACATGATGATATGCGCGATCATGATGAACCAGACCACGTCGAGTATCAGCATCAGCGCCTGGAACAGCGTCGTCATTCCTGCCAGCCTTCCCTTGCAACCCGCGCGTCCGAGGTAGGGCAGCCGGCGCGCGTGCGCAAGCGGTCGCGGACGCACGCCCCGCCGCCCCTGCCCGTTTCCGCAGCGTTGCGGTTGACGCCCCCGGCCCGGTTGACTACCGCCCGAAGGTCAAAGGAGCCGTCATGTATCCCATCCTGCGCTTCATCCACGAGATCCGCTCTGCCCGCCGCGCGACGCCGCTGGGGCCGCTGGACGCACATGTCTCGACCCACCGGATCTCGCCGCTGGACATCGACCCGTGGCGCGAGCTGAACAACGGCCGCACCCTGACGCTGTATGACCTGGGGCGGATCCCGATGGCGGTGCGGCTGGGCATCATCGACACGCTGAAGCGCAACGGCTGGGGGTTCACCGTCGCCGGCAACACCGTGCGCTATCGCCGCCGCATCCGGGTGTTCCAGCGCATCACCCAGGTGTCGCGGGTGCTGGGCTGGGACAGCCGCTTCGTCTATATGGAACAGTCGATGTGGAGCGGGGGCGACTGCGCCAACCACATGCTGCTGCGCGTCGCCATCGTCGGCGGCGCCGCGCGCAAGGGGATGATCCCGCCCGAGGTCTTCATGGAAGCCCTGGGCCACCACGGCCCCAGCCCCGAGCTGCCCGCCTGGGTCGCCGCCTGGATCGAGGCCGACGCCCTGCGCCCCTGGCCACCGGAACTGCCCGCTGGAATCGAGGTACAGTCCCCCGACCTGCCGCCCGCTACGCAGCCCGGCTGAACGCAGGTCGGTCCGGCGTCACCACGCGGGGCGCTGCCCCGCACCCCGGGGTATTTGGCCCAGAAAGAAGCCACGCCGCCGGCTTGCGGTGCGGGTGTTCTTGCAATCTTATGTGGGCCGGTGACGCAGGCCCGGGGGAGGCATGAACCGCAAACGCATCTGGGGCTGGTGGTTCTTCGACTGGGCGAGCCAGCCCTATGCGACGCTGCTGCTGACCTTCATCTTCTCGATCTATTTCTCCGAGGTCGCGCGCGGGCATTTCATCGCGCAGGGCGCCGATCCGATGCAGGCCGGCGCGCAGGCGCAGGCGCTGTGGGGCTGGGCGCTGGCGGGCGCGGGGGTGATCATCGCGGGGCTTGCGCCGGTGCTGGGGGCGGTGGCCGACCGCTCGGGGCGCCGGCTGCCGTGGATCTGGCTGTTTTCGGGATTCTACGTCGCCGGCTCGGCCGGGCTGTGGGTGCTGCATCCCTCCGGCGCGGGGCTGGTCCCGGCGCTGGTGCTGTTCGGCATCGGGCTGATCGGGATGGAGTTCGCGACCATCTTCACCAATGCGCTGATGCCCTCGCTGGGCAGCCGGGACGAGATCGGGCGCATCTCGGGCTCTGGCTTCGCCTTTGGCTATCTGGGGGGTGTGGTAGCGCTGGCGATCATGCTGGCGCTGTTTGCCGATGGCGCGGGCGGGTTGACCCTGCTGGGGCGACCGCCGGCGCTGGGGCTGGACGGCGCCGCGCGCGAGGGCACCCGCTTTGTCGGCCCGTTCACCGCGATCTGGTATGCGCTGTTCATGGTGCCGTTCTTCCTGTGGGTGCGCGAACCCGCGGGCGCGCGGCGCGGCGGCGTGCAGCTGGGGGCGGCGCTGCGCGACCTGGGGGCGCTGCTGCGCAGCCTGCCGGGGCGGCGGTCGCTGCTGGCGTGGCTGGTCTCTTCGATGTTCTCGCGCGATGCGCTGAATGCGCTTTACGGGTTCGGGGGCGTCTATGCCGGCACGGTGCTGGGCTGGCCGGTGATCCTGTCGGGGATCTTCGGCATCGTCACCGCGGTATCGGCCGCGATCATCAGCTGGCTGGGCGGGCGCGCCGACCGGCGCTGGGGGCCGCGCCCGGTCATCGCCGCCTGCACGCTGGTGCTGGTCGCGGTCTGCGTGCTGGTGGTGGGGATGAACCGCGAGCAGATCTTCGGCCTGCCGCTTGCCCCCGGATCGCGCCTGCCCGATGCGCTGTTCTTTGCCTGCGGGGCGGCGATCGGCGGCGCCGGCGGCGTGCTGCAATCGGCCAGCCGCACCATGATGGTGCGCCACACCTCTGCGGCCCGCGCGACCGAGGCCTTCGGCCTTTACGCGCTGTCGGGCAAGGCCACGGCGTTCCTGGCGCCGATGCTGATTGCGCTTGTCACTACGGCCAGCGGCAGCCCCAGGCTGGGCATCTCGCCGCTGATCGTGATGTTCCTTCTGTCGCTGTGGCTGCTAGGGTGGGTAAAACCAGAGGGAGAACCCGAGCAGTGATCCGCAGATTCAAACCCGTCCTGGCCGCGCTGGCGCTGGCGCTGCTGGCCGTTCCTGCCCAGGCCGAGCCGCTGGCCAAGGATGTGTTCGGCGCCTTCCGCCAGTCGAACGGCGGCCCCGCCGGCGCCTTCGGCGGCTATTCGCGCGGCTGCGCCACCGGCAATGTGCAGCTGCCCGAGACCGGCCCCACCTGGCAGGCGATGCGCCTGTCCAGGAACCGCAACTGGGGCAACCCGCAACTGGTCGATTTCCTGGTCGGGCTGTCGCGGACCGCCACCCAGCTGGGCTGGCCGGGGCTGTATATCGGCGACATGAGCCAGCCGATGGGCGGGCCGATGCTGACCGGCCACGCCAGCCACCAGACCGGGCTGGACGCCGATATCTGGATGCTGCCCCCACGCTCGCTGAGCCTGACGCGGGCGCAGCGGGAAAACATCTCGTCGCAGTCGGTGGTGGCCAAAGGGGGGTTGGCGCCCAGCCCGCTGTGGTCGGCCAGCCACCATGCGCTGTTGCGGGCGGCGGCCTCGGACCCGCGGGTGGAGCGGGTGTTCGTCGATCCGGTGGCCAAACTGGTGATGTGCCAGAACGAACGCGGCAACCGCGCCTATCTGCGCAAGATCCGGCCGCTGGGCGGGCACGACTATCACTTCCACGTGCGGCTGGCCTGCACCAACCGCGGCTGCGAGGATCAGGCGCCCCCGCCCCCCGGCGACGGCTGCGAAGAGGCCGCGCAGTGGATCCGCAACCGCATCGACCCGCCGCCTCCCGCCCCCGCCGACCCCAACTATCGCCACCCGCGCAGCTACCGGCTGAGCGAGATGCCCCGCACATGCCAGGCGCTGGCCGGGCGCTGAGCAGGGCTGCGAGGGCGGCAGCCGCAGCGGCGCTGCTGCTGGCCGCCTGCGCGCCGCCGGCCGCGGCCGCGCCGGTGGTGGACTATCTCGGCACCTATGTCTGGGCCGAGGCCGACGAGGATTTCGGCGGCTTCTCGGGGCTGGAGCTGACGGCGGACGGCAGCGGCTTCACCGCGCTGTCGGACCGCGGCACTCTGCGCTGGGGCAGCATCCACCGCGACCGGCAGGGGCGCATCGCCGAGCTGACCACCGCCGGCCACGCACGGTTGCAGGACAGCAGCGGCACGCCGCTGAAGCCGGGCTATCTGGGCGATGCCGAGGGGCTGGCGATCGACGCGCAGGGGCGGATCTTCGTCAGCTTCGAGGGGCTGGACCGGATCGCGCGCTACGACGACCCCGACGGCCCCGCCACCCGCATCCTCAAGGCGGGCTGGTTTTCCCGGCTGAGGCGCAACCAGGCGCTCGAGGCGCTGGCGGTCACCGATGCGGGCGACCTGCTGACCATCCCCGAATCCTGGCCCGACGAGGGCAAGGGCTTTCCGGTCTGGCGCTTTCGCGGCGGGGGCTGGACCAACCCCTTCCACCTGCCCCGCGACGAGGCCTGGGCGCCGGTGGGCGCCGACGTGGGCCCGGACGGGCGGCTCTACGTGCTCGAACGGCAGTTCCGCGGCCTGCGCGGATTCCAAAGCCGGGTGCGGCGCTACGAGTTCGGCGAGGATCACATCGGCCCGCCCGAGACCCTGATCGAGACCAGCCTGCTGCAATTCGACAACCTCGAGGGCATCGCGGTGTGGGAGGACGGCCAGGGCATCCGCATCACCATGATCTCGGACGACAATTTCCTGTTCCTGCAACGCACGGAACTGGTGGAATACCGCATCCGCGACTGACCCCGGCCCGGCTTCCTCGCAGCAAGGGGGGCCGTCTGCCCCCCACCGCCTGCGGCGGCTCCCCCCGAGGATATTTGTGACCGCCCGAAACCCCTGCATGATTCGGGCGGTCACAAATATCCTCCGGGGGTCCGGGGGTGGAAAACCCCCGGTTGCGGCGGCGAAGGACGGGCGGCGTTTCCTTGACTCTGGCCGAGGCGGGCGCTAGCGACCCTGCGTCCCGCATCGAGCGGGGCCGAGTTGTTCCGCCACCTTGTAAAACGGAAAAAAGACATCATGCGCCCGCTTGTCCCCGCCATTCTGGCGATGGCCGCCACCGTGCTGGCCTCGAACATCCTCGTGCAGTTCCTGCTGGGCGACTGGCTGACTTGGGGGGCGCTGACCTATCCCTTTGCGTTTCTGGTGACCGACGTCACCAACCGGGTGCAGGGCGCCGGCGCCGCGCGCAAGGTGGTGATCGCGGGGTTCGTCGTCGGCGTGCTGTGTTCGCTGACCGCGGCCGCGCTGGACGCCACCACGCTGCGGATCGCCGTGGCCTCGGGGACCGCCTTCCTGCTGGCGCAGCTGCTGGACATCAGGATCTTCGACTGGCTGCGGCAGCGTGACTGGTGGCAGGCGCCGTTCCTGTCCTCGCTGCTGGGCTCGGTGCTGGACACGGTGCTGTTCTTCACCATCGCCTTTGCCGCGTTCCTGCCCGCCGACGCCAATACCGGCTGGGCGAACGAGACCGTGCCGCTACTGGGTGCGGGGCCGCTGGCGCCGTTGTGGGCCTCGCTCGCGGTGGCGGATTGGGGGGTCAAGCTGGCGCTGGCGGCGCTGGCTCTTGTGCCCTTCCGCCTGATCGTCCGCAAAATCTTGTTATCGCCGCTTCGAAACTGATTGACTTGTGGCAGGCCTGTGGCAGGCTTCCCCTACGAGCAACATCGAAAGGAGGTGGTCCAGTGTCGAGAGTGATGTTGGAGAACGGAGCCGGGACAGTCAGGGGGGTCAGCGCCTGAGGGCAGCCCCAAGGGTGCCAAACCCTGTCTGGGACGGACCTTTCCATCCCTAACCGGACCATCTTCCTGATCTCGCGGGCCGTCCCCAGGGGGCGGCCCGTTCGAGTTTCCGGGGCTGCGTCAGGATGCAGCGCGCGCGACGGCGATGGCATTCTCGATGGCGCGGCGCGCCTGCGGGCTGTTGGCCCAGCAGGTGGTGCCCAGGCTGGCCGCGATCTGAGCACAGATCACGCCCGCATCCGCCCGCGCCAGGGTGGCAAGATCCGAAAATCCCGCCTCTTCCAGCCGCTGGACGACCCTAGGACCGACAAAGGGCGCCGCCATCAGCGACGCCCTGTCATTGGCGGAAAAGCCCGTCAAAGGCTTTCTCAGATCTTTTCGATCGCCAGCGCGATGCCCTGGCCGCCGCCGATGCACATGGTGATCAGCGCCTTTTTCCCGCCAGTGCGGTCCAGCTCGTACATCGCCTTGACGGTCAGGATGGCGCCGGTGGCGCCGACCGGGTGGCCCAGTGCGATGGCGCCGCCGTTCGGGTTCACCTTGGCGGGGTCGAGCCCCAGTTCCTTGCTGACCGCCAGCGCCTGCGCGGCAAAGGCCTCGTTCGATTCGATGACGTCGAAATCGCCGACCGACAGGCCGGTGTTTTCGCACAGCGCCCGGACCGCCGGGATCGGGCCATAGCCCATCACCCGCGGCGCCACCCCGCCCAGCGCATAGCCCAGCACGCGGAAGCGCGGCGTCAGCCCCGCGGCCTCGGCCGCCGAGGCGGTGGCCAGCACCACCGCCGCCGCGCCGTCGTTGATCCCCGAGGCGTTGCCGGCGGTTACGCTGCCGTCCTTCTGGAAGGCGGGGCGCAGCCCGGCCAGTTTTTCCACCGTGGTGGCCTTGGGGTGTTCGTCGGTGTCAAAGGTCACCACGCCCTTGCGGGTCTTGATCTCGACCGGGACGATCTGGTCCTTGAAGCGGCCCTCGGCGATGGCGCGGGCGGCGCGTTCCTGGCTTTCCACCGCAAACGCGTCCTGATCCTCGCGCGAGATGCCGCTTTCCGAGGCGACGTTTTCCGCGGTGATCCCCATGTGGCCGGTGCCCATCGGGCAGGTCAGCGCCCCGACCATCATGTCCAGCGCCTGGGTATCGCCCATGCGCGCGCCGTGGCGCAGCGCGGGAATCGCATAGGGCGCGCGGCTCATCGATTCGGCGCCGCCGCCGATGGCGAATTCCGCGTCGCCCAGCATCAGCATCTGCACCGCCGAGACGATCGCCTGCGCGCCAGAGCCGCACAGCCGGTTCACGTTCATCGCGGTGGCGGTGTCTGGGATGCCGGCGTTCAGCATCGCCACCCGGCCCAGATACATGTCCCGCGGCTCGGTGTTGATGACATGGCCGAACACGACGGTGCCGATCTTGTCCGGGGATACGCCCGCGCGCTCCATCGCCGCCTTAGTCACCGTCGCCGCCAGGTCGATCGGCGGCACGCCCGCCAGGCTGCCGCCAAAGCCGCCGATGGCGGTGCGTGCGCCCGCCAGGATCACCACGTCGTTCGTTGCCATTCGTCCAATTCCCCAAACACAGAAATGTCCCGGGGACATTAACGAGCGCGTTGCCCGCGTGACAAGAGCCGTTGCTGCGATGCGACGGTCCCCGCGTCATCGCGCCCCATCGGGCCGACATGACGCAAAGGCGATTTCACCTTGGGCCCGGAATCTCTACAGTGGGGAAAAAACGACAAGAACCGGGGCAGAGGCATGAACAACTATCTCAAGCTCGCCATCGTGATGCTGGTGGCATCCTGCGGCGGCGGGGGCAGCTACAAGGCGCCGCGCAACCTGGAAAATGCCTGCGCGATCACGGCCGAACGCCCGGCCTATCTGCGCGCCATGCGCGAGACCGAGCGGCGCTGGGGCATTCCGATCGCGGTGCAGATGGCGACGATCCACCAGGAATCGCGGTTCGTGGGCAATGCGCGGACGCCGCATCAGTTCGCGCTGGGAATCATCCCGATGGGGCGGCAAAGCTCGGCCTTTGGCTATTCGCAGGCGCTGGACAACACCTGGGACGAATACCGCCGCGCCACCGGCAATCGCCGCGCCCGCCGTGACAACATTCGCGACGCCACCGATTTCATGGGCTGGTACATGGACGGCACCACCCGCCGGCTGGGGATCTCGAAACGCGACGCGGCCAACCAGTACCTGGCCTATCACGAGGGCCGCGGCGGGTTTTCGCGCGGCAGCCACCTGAACAAGTCCTGGCTGCTGCGGGTCTCGGGCGACGTCCAGCGGCGGTCGGAAATGTATCACGCGCAGCTGCGCTCCTGCGGGCGGCTGTAGGCGCGGCAGGGGCGGAAGCGGGGGCCAGCCCCCGCCGCTGCCGCGGCCTTCCTCGCTGAAAACGATCCACCGGACCATCCGGCGGGAAAACAGCCTTGGGGGCTGTTTTCTGATCCGCCTCCTATTCCAGGCGCTCGGAAGCCCGGGGTATTTCCGCCAGAAAGAAGCAGCGGGGCCGCGGCTAGCGGCGTCGGTTCACCTCTTGCGTGATCGAGAATGCCGACGAGGGGATGCTGACCCCCTTCTGCATGTCGCCCAGGATCACCGTGGTGCGCTTGCCGGTGTCGTCGGTGACCACCCATTGCCGCAGCTCGGTCGGGTTGGCGGTGAACACCATCTGGATATTGCCGTATTCGGGGTGCTGCGGGTCCTGCGCCGTCACCACCGTGGTGTTCTTGCTTTCCGCGTGTTGCGTCACCATGCCGCTGCGGCCCAGGTTCACGTTGTCGGCCAGGATGATCGACAGCGGCGTCTTGGCCAGCGGGTATTGCTGCGCGCCGCCGTTCGACTTGCGGTCGAAGATGGCGACCGTGCCGCTCGACGCCAGCACCAGCGTGTTGTCGCCGCGGTATTCGAAGCGCACGCGGCCGGGGCGGTGGATATAGACCTTGCCCGGCACCACCGAACCGTCCGGGTTCACCTGGGTGAAATCACCAGCCACGGTTTTCAGGCTGTTGAGATAGCGCGAGATCTCGTTGAGCGGGATTTTCTCGGCCAGCGCGGGCAGCGCGAGGCCAAGGACGATGACGGGCGCAAGAGCGAGAGAGCGAAGGTTCATGTTCAGGATCATACTGCCGTTCCAGACGGTTGCACGTCACGATACCGGGACGGCTGCGCCCCGAACGCTCGCGCCGGGTTGAGGGTTCCGTGTGCGAAACGCCGCTACAGCGGCCGGCCGGTCAGCAGCCGCGGCATCGGGTCCAGCCCCAGCCCCGCCGCCTGCCGCATGAAGCCGCGCCGCAGCGCCGGGATGGCGGTGACCAGCCCCATGCCCAGGCCCCGCGCCGCGCGCAGGACCGGGATGTCGTTGGAAAACAGCGCGTTCACCCGGTCCATCCCTAGCCCCATCGCGGTGGCGTCGAACCGGCGCCAGCGCTGATAGCGTTCCAGCACGTCGGGGGCGCCGATATCCTCGCCGCGGCGGGCGGCATCGACCACCACCTCGGCCAGGGCGGCGACATCGCGCAGCCCCAGGTTCAGCCCCTGCCCGGCGATAGGGTGCACGCCATGCGCGGCGTCCCCCACCAGCGCGATGCGCGGGGCGACATAGGAATCGGCCAGGCTGAGGCTCAACGGATAGGAAAACCGCGGCCCGGCCAGGGTGATGCCGCCCAGGAAATCGCCGAATCGCGGGCGCAGCACTTCCAGGAAGTCGGCATCCGGCAGGGCGGCGATGGTGCGGGCATTGGCGTCGGTTTCCGACCAGACGATGGACGAGCGGTTGCCCGGCAGCGGCAGGATCGCCAGCGGCCCAGTGGGCATGAAATACTGCCAGGCGATGCCCTGGTGCGGCAGTTCGTGGTCCAGCGCGCAGACCAGCGCGGTCTGGCCATAGCCCCAGCCGCGCCGCGCGATCCCGGCCCGCGCCGCCACGCCCGAGCCGCGCCCGTCCGCCCCGACCAGCAGCCGCGCCGACAGCGTGCGTCCGTCGTCCAGCGCGACCTCGACCCCGCCGGGCGCCACCGCCTGCCCCACCACCTGCCGCCCCGGCAGATGCGTCACTCGCCCCGCCATCGCGTCGACCAGCGCCGCGTAAAGAAAGCGGTCCTCGAGCATATGGCCCACGGGGCCTTCCTCGATCTCGGCCGAATCGAAGATCAGGTGGAACGGGCCTGCGCCCTCGCCCGGCTGGCCCTGCGCGGTCTCGACCCGGTTGATCGGCTGCGCATGGGGTTCCAGCCCGCGCCACAGGGCCAGCGCTGACAGCAGCCGCCGCGACACCAGCGCTAGCGCATAGGCGCGCCCGTCAAAGCCTTCCTGCGCACGGTCGCGCAGGGGGCGGGCGTCGATCACCGCCACCGACAGCCCCGCCTGCGCCAGCGCCAGTGCCAGCGCCGGGCCGTTCAGCCCGCCGCCCGCGACGATGATATCGTGATCCACTGCCATGTTGCCCGCACCCTAGCGCGGCCGCCGGCGCCGGTCCATCCGCGGCAGAGGTTTCCCGCTTGCGAAACGCAGATCCCGCCCTCTCCCATTGCTGCGCCGGGGCCGCGGCGCTAGCCTGATCCCCGGACAACCCGAAAGGCAGCGGATGGACTGGCTCAAGGCACCGGCAACGGAACAGGGGCGCGCGATCATGGCCGGGCTGGTCAGCCCGGTGGACCTGACCGAGGGCTATCTGGACGCCACCGCCCGCGCGCCGCTGACGCCGCGCATCTACGCAAGGCTGACCCCCGACCGCGCCCGCGCCGAATCCGTCGCCGCCCATGACCGCGCCCGCGCCGGGCTGCGCCGGGGGCTGCTGGACGGGGTGGCGCTGGCGTGGAAGGACAATGTCGACAGCGCTCATGTCGGGACCGAGGCCGGTTCCGCCCTGCTCAAGGGGCGCGTCCCCCAGCGTGATGCGGGCATTCTTGATACGGCGACCGCGCAGGGCGCGGTGTGCCTGGGCAAGACCCACATGACGGAACTGGCGTTTTCCGGGCTGGGGCTGAACCCGCCGGTTGCCACCGTTCCCAACGCCTATGACGCGGCGCTGGTGGGGGGCGGCTCGTCGGGCGGCTCGGCAGTGGCGGTGGCGCTGGGGCTGGCGGCGGCGGCGATCGGCACCGACACCGGCGGCTCGATCCGGCTGCCCGCGGCGTGGAACGGGCTGGTGGGGTTCAAGCCCACCCCGGGCGCCGTCGACATGACCGGGATCGTGCCGCTGTGCCGCCGCTTCGACGTGGCCGGCCCCATCGCCCGCAGCACCGAGGATTGCGCCGAGATCTTCGCCCTGATCCGCGGCACCACCGCCCCCGACCTGCGCGGCGCCGAGCCCTCGCGCCTGCGGCTGATGGTGCTGGACGGGCTGCCGTTCGCGCAGGCGCGCAAGGAACCGGTCGCGGCCTTTGAAGCCGCCGTGGAACAGCTTGCAGCCGCCGGCGCCAGCGTCACCCGCGCAGCTCCGCCCTGCGTGGAACAGGCGGCCGCTCTTTCCCCCGTGCTCTTCGCCCCCGAGGCCTACGGGTTGTGGCGCGACCAGATCGAGGCGGCGCCCGAGCTGATGTATCCGCCGATCCTCGAACGTTTCCGCGGCGGCCGTGACGTGCTGGCCGCGGATTACGTCGCCGGCTGGGACCGGCTCGAGCAGCTGCGCCGCGAATGGGCGGCGGCGGTGGCGGGGTTCGATGCGGTGCTCTTGCCCACCGCCCCGATCCTGCCGCCGGAAATCGAGCGGCTGGAAACCGACCCGGCGTTCTTCGCCTCGGAAAACCTGCTGTCGCTGCGCAATACCCGCATCGGCAACCTGCTGGGCCTGCCCGCGATCAGCCTGCCGACCGCGCAGCCCGCCTGCGGGATCATGCTGCTGGGCGCGGCCGGGGGCGACCTGGCGCTGCTGCGCGTCGCCGCCGCCGCGGAAACCGCCCTGCGCGACTGACCGCCGGGGAACCGGCAAAGGGGCTTCTTTCTGGCCCAAATACCCACCGCAACCGCGCCACCAGGCGCGGCGATGCCGATCGGGGCGCCCCCGCCCCCGATTCGCCTTTATCTGGACGCATCCGCGCTTTGCCGATACTGTGGGCGCAAACGGGGCGGCACGACCCCGAATGTGAGGCGCCATGACACCCCCCGAGCGGTTCTCGAACCTGCCGGATTACGCGTTTCCGCGGCTGCGGAAGCTGTTGTCCGATCTGACTCCCGGCCCCGATCCCGTCGTGATGACGATCGGAGAGCCGCGCCATGGCGTCCCCGGTTTCGTCGCCCCGATCATCACCGAGGCCATGGGCGAGCTGGGCAAATACCCGCCGAACGAGGGCACGCCGCAGGCGCTGGCGGCGATCTCGGGCTGGCTGGAACGCCGCCACGGGCTGATCGCCGCCCCCGAGGAAATCACCCTGCTGAACGGCACCCGCGAGGGGCTGTTCAACGCCGCCCTCGCGCTCTGCCCCGAACGCAAGAACGGCGCGGCGCCGCGGATCCTGGTGCCGAACCCGTTCTATCAGGTCTACGCCGTCGCCGCCGCCGCGGTGGGGGCTGAACCTGTGTTCGTCAACGCCACCGCCGAGACCGGGCATCTGCCGGATTTCGCGGGATTGCCGGCCGAGACGCTGGATTCCGCCGCGATCTGCTATCTGTGCTCGCCCGCGAACCCGCAGGGCGCCATCGCCGGGCATGATTACCTGGAACAGCTGGTGCTGCTGGCCGAGCGGCATGATTTCCTGATCTTCGCCGACGAATGCTATTCGGAAATCTGGCGCGACGAACCCCCGCCGGGCACGCTGGTCGTGGCGCGCGCGCTGGGACTCGGGCACCGGGTGGTGATGTTCAATTCGCTGTCCAAGCGCTCGAACCTGCCCGGGCTGCGCTCGGGCTTTGCGGCGGGCGCGCGCGCGCATATCGCCCGGATGCGCACCCTGCGCAGCTATGCCGGCGCGCCGGTCCCCCTGCCCCACCAGCGCGTGACCGAGGCCGCCTGGGCGGACGAGGATCACGTCGCCGCCAACCGCGCGCTCTACCAGGAAAAATACGCTATCGCCGACCGGGTGCTGGGCAATGTCCCGGGCTATGTGCCGCCGCAGGGCGGGTTCTTCCTGTGGCTGCCGGTCGAGGATGGCGAGGCTGCGGCCCGCCATCTGTGGACCCGCGCCGGCGTGCAGGTGCTGCCCGGCGCCTATCTGTCGCGCGACACCGGCGCGGGCAATCCGGGCCGGGGCTATGTGCGGGTGGCGCTGGTCGGCCCGGCCGCGGAAACCGAGGATGCGCTGACCCGCATCCGCGACACGCTGTATCAAGAGGGGTAGCCGACCCATGGCGAGCTGGCAGGCCAAGCAACGCGATCCGCTGTTCGACCAGACCACCCAGGCAGCGCTGGAACGCCGCGTCAAGGAACTGATCGGCGCCGGGCTGATCGTGGCCGGCGTGCTGGTCGCGATGATGCTGCTGTCCTACACCCCCGACGACCCCGGCATCGGCACCGCCACCGACCAGCCGGCGCAGAACTATCTGGGCCGGGTCGGCGCCTATATCGCCTCGGCGCTGAACATGATCCTGGGGCTGGGTAGCTGGGGGCTGGCGGTCGCCGCCGTGGTCTGGGGGCTGCGGCTGATGCTGCACCGGGGCGAGGAACGGCTGATGCGCGGGGTGTTCACCCCCATCGCGATGGTGCTGGTATCCGCGCACGCCACCTCGATGGTGCCGCCGCAGGACTGGACGCAAAGCTACGGGCTGGGCGGGCATCTGGGCGACATGCTGATGGGCGCCATGCTGGGGCTGATGCCGTTCAGCCCGGCGGTGGGGCTGAAGATCCTCGCGCTGCTCACGGCAGCGGCGGCGGTGGCGCTGGGGGGCTTCGTGCTGGGCTTCGACCGGCGCGAGGTGACCGTGATCGGGCGGTTCCTCTCGGCCGGGCTGGCCACTGCGCGGCAGCTGCTGATGGCGGTGCTGCGCCGCACGGGCTGGGCGCTGGCCACCGCATCCTCGGCCGCCGCGGGCGAGCTGCGCCGCCATGCCGACGCCCGCCGCGACCGCACCGCCGCCGCCCCCGCGGCAGAAGAGGCAGAGCTGCCCGGCGGGCTGTTCTCGCGCCTGCGCCGCACCGCCGCCGCGGCGCCGGATGCGGCCGAGCCCTTCCCCTCGGAACTGGTCGAGCCCGACCGCCATTACGACGACGACGCTCGCGCCCCCGACGCGGATGCGGTCAGCGCCCGCATCACCGACGCCATCCGCCACCGCACCGAACCCGAGGCGGACGCCGAGGACGACACCGAGACCCGCTCGGTCCTGTCGGCGGTCACCGCACGGCTGACCGGGCGCGCGCAAAGCGTGCCGCCCGCGCCGCCCACCGACACCAGCCGCGTGGTGATCCCGCCCGCGCGCAAGCCCGCGCCCTCGCGCCAGGCGGTGGCCGAGGCGCAGCCGAGCCTGGCCTTTGACGCCGCCGCCAGCGGCTATGAACGGCCGCCGCTGGCGCTGCTGGCCTCGCCCGGAACGGTGGAACGCCACGCGCTGTCGCCCGAGGCGCTGGCCGAAAACGCAAGGCTGCTGGAATCGGTGCTGGACGATTACGGGGTCAAGGGCCAGATCACTGCCGTCCACCCCGGCCCGGTGGTCACCCTGTATGAGCTGGAGCCCGCGCCGGGGCTCAAGGCCAGCCGCGTCATCGGCCTGTCCGACGATATTGCGCGCAGCATGTCGGCGCTGTCGGCCCGGGTGTCCACCGTGCCCGGCCGCACCGTGATCGGGATCGAGCTGCCCAACCAGCGCCGCGAAAAGGTGGTGCTGCGGGAAATCCTGTCCTCGCGCGCCTTCGGCGACAGCTCGATGCCGCTGCCGCTGGCGCTTGGCAAGGACATCGGGGGCGAGCCGGTGGTGGCGAACCTCGCCAAGATGCCGCATCTGCTGATCGCCGGGACCACCGGGTCCGGGAAATCGGTGGCGATCAACACCATGATCCTGTCGCTGCTCTACAAGCTGACCCCCGAGGAATGCCGGCTGATCATGATCGACCCCAAGATGCTGGAACTGTCGGTCTATGACGGCATCCCGCATCTGCTGTCCCCCGTCGTCACCGACCCGAAAAAGGCCGTGGTGGCCCTGAAATGGGTGGTCTCGGAAATGGAGGACCGCTATCGCAAGATGTCCAAGATGGGCGTGCGCAACATCGAGGGCTACAACGGCCGCGTGCGCGAGGCGCTGGACAAGGGCGAGCTGTTCCGCCGCACCATGCAGACCGGCTTTGACGAGGACACCGGCGAGCCGATCTTTGAAACCGAAGAGTTCCAGCCCGAATCCTTCCCCTATATCGTCGTGATCGTGGACGAGATGGCCGACCTGATGATGGTCGCCGGGAAAGAGATCGAGGCCTGCATCCAGCGGCTGGCGCAGATGGCGCGGGCCAGCGGCATCCATATCGTGATGGCGACGCAGCGCCCCTCGGTCGACGTGATCACCGGCACGATCAAGGCCAACTTCCCGACCCGGATCAGCTTCCAGGTCACCTCGAAAATCGACAGCCGCACCATCCTGGGCGAGCAGGGGGCGGAACAGCTGCTGGGCATGGGCGACATGCTGTACATGGCCGGCGGCGCCCGCATCACCCGCGTCCACGGGCCCTTCGTCAGCGACGAAGAGGTCGAGGAGGTCGTCAACCACCTGAAGAGCTTCGGCCCGCCGCAATACATGTCGAACGTGGTCGAGGGGCCGGACGACGACGTGGCATCCGACATCGACGCGGTGCTGGGGCTGGGCGGCAGCGACAATTCCGACGACCAGCTTTACGACATGGCGGTGGCGATCGTGGCCAAGGACCGCAAATGCTCGACATCCTATATTCAGCGCAAGCTGGCGGTCGGCTATAACAAGGCCGCGCGGCTGGTCGAGCAGATGGAGGATCAGGGCGTGGTCAGCCCCGCCAACCATGTCGGCAAGCGCGAGGTGCTGATCCCCGAGGTGTAACCCCGGGGCTGCAAGATCGAGGTCGCGATGCCCTATTGGCAGGTCCATTTCCTGAACGCGCGCCACGCGCTGACCGGCGTCATGCCGGAAATCCGCGCCGCCGTGGCCGAGGCGGTGGCGCTGGTCGCCAGCCACGCCGAGCTGCCCGATTTCGACGTGGTGGTGCGGGCGGAAGACGGCATCCCCGACTGGGGCGTGCTGGCGCATTCGCCCGCCCCGGGGGTGATCGAGCTGGCGCTGTCGCCCTCGCGTTTCGATTCGGCGCTGGTGGTGCGGCGCATGGTGCGGGCGCTGTTTCTGGTCATCCGCGGCGACCGTCCGGGCTATGGCCGCTCGCTGGGCGAGGCGCTGGTCAGCGAGGGGCTGGCCGGGCATTTCGTGCAGGCGGTGCTGGGCGGACGCCCCGACCCCTGGGACGCGACGCCGCTGACTGCGGGCGTGGCCAAGCGGGCGATGACGGAATGGGCCTGGCTCGATTACGACCGCGCGCTGTGGTTCGAGGGCCGCGGCAATATCCGCAAATGGGCGGGCTACGGGCTGGCGCACCGGCTGGTGGCCGAGCATCTGGCCCGCAGCGAAGGGGCCGATGTGCTGTCGCTGGCCGCCACCCCCGCCGAGGCGCTGCGCCCCGCCATGCGCCGGTTGAGCGGCGCCGATGCGGAGCCTGAGGTTGAGGGTGACGCGGAGGCCGAGCCGGAAACGCCGCAGGCCGAGGCGCCGGAGCAAGAAGGGGGCGCTGCCCCCGTCACTTCGTGACTCCCCCGGGATATTTCCGTGATGAAGAAGGGCGGGCGCCGGGTCAGCGCCACCGGCGCCGCGGCTGGTAGAGCGCGCCCATCGCCACCCCGGCCAGCGCGCCGCCCAGATGCGCCTGCCAGGCGATGTTCGGCACGGCCAGCGTCAGCGCCACGTTCAGCAGGATGAACTGCGCGACCGGCCCGGCCAGCGGGCGCAGGCTGCCGCCCCGCGCCAGCAGGATCCGCCCGGCAATGGCGATTTCCGCCCCCGCCAGCCCGAAGATCGCCCCCGAGGCGCCCACCACCGGCAGCTGGCTGTCCGACAGCCACAGCTGCACCGCCCCTGCGACCAGCTGCGACAGCGCGTAAAGCGCGACCATCGCGCCCCCGGGCATCGCCACGGCCAGCGACCGCGCCAGCACATACAGCGCCAGCATGTTCATCCCCAGATGCAGCAGCCCGCCATGCAGGAAGCCGTAGGTCAGGAACATGGTCACCTGCTGGCCGGGAAACATCGGCCGCACGCCCTCGAACAGCTGCGGCCACAGGGCGCCGTGCAGCAGCAGCCATTCCCGCAGCGCCGGGGCGGCATCGGACAGCAACTGGATGGCGACACACAGCGCGATCACCGCCAGGAACACGGGCGGCACGGGCGGGCGGTAACGGACAGGGTCGGTCATGGCGCCAGCATAGGGGCGGCAGCGGCGGCGGAAAGACCTATTCCTATTGCCGCTGCGCCACCGCCGCGCGGCGGCCCAGACGGCCCGCCAGTTCGTCCGGCACCAGCAGCCGCGTGCCCGGCACGGCGCGGGCCGCCAGCCACAGCAGGTCGGCGCGGGAAAAGCCGATGCAGCCGGCGGTGGGATGGCGCGGGCGCCGCCACTGGTGCAGGAAGATCGCCGAGCCCCGCCCCGGCTCGGCCCGGGGCCAGTTCCAGTCGGTCAGCAGCACCAGGTCATACAGCGGATCGGCGCGCCGCAGCGCCTCGTGGCTGGCGGCCAGCGGCGCGCGGGCCGGCTGGTTGTAAAGCGGATGGCCAGATTCGTCGCACCACAGATCGCCGGGCAGGATCGGCCGCGCCCAAGGCGCGGGCCGCGGCAGCCGGTCGGGACGATAGAGCAGCCCCACCACCCGGTGCACCCCGGCCGGCGTCGCCCCGTCGCCCTCGCGCTTGTCGGCCACGACCCCGCCCCGCCCAACCGCGCAGGGCAGCAGCCGCCCCCGAAACCGCAGCCCCATCGGGGTCAGCACCATGTCGCCGGGCCCGACGCTCCTTCGGGCTTCTTCATCATCCAAATATCCCGGGCTTCCGAGCGCCCGGAAAACAGTCCGGTGGACTGTTTTCAGCGAGGAAGGCCACGGCAGTGGCAAGGGGGCTGGCCCCCGCTTCGGCGACGAAGCCGATCCAAGGCTCACAGCATGTGACCCGACTTGTCGCGCTTGACCGCCAGATAGGCGTCGTTCCACCGGTTGCGGCCGACGATCAGGGGGACGCGCTCGGTCACGTCGATGCCGTGGGACTGCATCATCTCGACCTTGCGGGGGTTGTTGGTCATCAGCCGCACCGCACTGAAACCCAGCCGGCGCAGCATCGCCGCGCCCAGGCGGAAGTCGCGCTCGTCATCCTCGAACCCCAGCCGGTGGTTGGCCTCGACGGTGTCGAACCCCTGCGATTGCAGGTCATAGGCGCGCATCTTGTTGGCCAGCCCGATGCCGCGCCCTTCCTGGTTGAGGTACAGCAGCACGCCTCCGCCCTCGGCCCCCATCGCGTTCAGGGCCGCATGCAGCTGCGGGCCGCAGTCGCATTTCAGGCTGCCCAGCACGTCGCCGGTGAAACAGGCGGAATGCAGCCGCGCCAGCACCGGCCGGTCGCGGGGCGGGTCGCCGATCTCGATGGCGTAATGCTCTGCGCCGCCTGCCGCCGGGCGCAGGATATGCAGCCGCGTGCGCTCGGCCGCGGCGATGGGCAGGTGGGCTGCGGCGACCGGGGACAGCGCGGTTTCCGCGGCCAGCTGCGCGATCACCGGCGCGGCGGGCAGGCGGGTCAGGCCCTGCGGGATCTCGCCCAGGGGACCCTCGACCAGCAGCACTGCGGGCAGCAGCTGCGCGGATTTCGCCAGCGCGATGGCGGCCCGGTGGGGCACGACGTCCATCCCGCCGCGGCGCGCGGTCAGCGGCCCCTTCAGCGGCACCCGCAGATCGTCCGAGGGGTCGGCCACCGCCCGCAGCCAGGCCACATCCGCGCCCTCGGGCAGCTCGATCCGCGCCAGATCGCCGTCATAGGCCGGCACCTTCAGCGTGCTGGCCCGGCGCGCGGTCAGCACCAGCACCGGGCGGCCGAAAGCGCGCAACGCCGCCAGCCGGTCGGGCGAAAGCGTCTCGACCGCGGCGGCCAGGTTTCCATCGATCACCACCGGCAGGCCGATTCGCAGATCGGTCCGCGCGCGGCTGATGGTTTCGGGCAGGGTGGGCAGCAGGGTCATGGCGGCGCTATTCCTGAAACAATCCGTAACATAAGCCCCGCCCCCGACAACAGCTTGTGAGAAAGATTGCAAGTCGCTGGACCTTACCGGCCTGCGCGCCATCTTGACCGCAATGTGAACCCCCGGGAATGGAGGCTCTGATGGCCGGACTGAAAAAGATCCTGCTTGTGGACGACGAGGACGACCTGCGCGAGGCCCTGGCCGAGCAGCTGGTCGCGACCGAGGATTTCGACGTGTTCGAGGCCGGCACCGGCGCCGAGGCCGTCGAAAAGACCAAAGGCGCGATCTTCGACCTGGTGTTGCTGGACGTGGGCCTGCCCGACACCGACGGGCGCGAGCTGTGCAAGCGGCTGCGCAAGCAGGGAGTGAAATGCCCCATCGTCATGCTGACCGGGCACGACACCGACGCGGATACCATCCTTGGCCTCGATTCCGGGGCGAACGACTACATCACCAAGCCGTTCAAGTTCCCGGTGCTGCTGGCCCGGCTGCGGGCGCAGCTGCGCACCCATGAACAGTCCGAGGACGCGATCTTCCAGCTTGGTCCCTATACGTTCAAGCCCGCGATGAAGATGCTGATCGACCAGAAGGACCGCAAGATCCGGCTGACCGAAAAGGAAACCAACATCCTCAAGTTCCTGTATCGGGCGCAGGATGCGGTAGTGCCGCGCGACGTGCTGCTGCACGAGGTCTGGGGCTACAACGCCGGGGTGACCACCCACACGCTGGAGACCCACATCTATCGCCTGCGCCAGAAGATCGAGCCCGAACCTTCGAACGCGCGGCTGCTGGTGACGGAATCGGGCGGGTATCGGCTGGTGGCGTGATTTCGCCGGGAACCACCGCGCGGCTGCGGCGTTACGCCTGCCGAAGCCCAGTGGTCCGGGGATACGGCCACACCCCCTCTCTCTCTGCGGTATCGGGAACCCCGGCATTTCGGTGCCGGGGTTTTTGGTTTGCGCGGGAGTCGCCGGGGGGCTTCGCGCCCCCGGGCCGCTGCCGCGACCTTGTTCGCTGAAAACAGCCCACCGGACTGTTTTCCGGGCGCTCACAAGCCTGCGGGATATTTCCACAAGGAAGAATGGGGCAGAATCGCCGGGGCGGCGCGATTCAGCCCCGCCCGTGCGGTTCGTCCCAGTCGATGACCGGGTTGATCGGGATCAGCCCGTGCGGGTTCAGCTCGGGGTGGCTGCGGTAGTAGTGGTGGGTGATGTGGTCCTGGCGCACCGTGGGCGCGACGCCCGGCATCTGGTACAACTCGCGCGTCCAGGCCCACAGGTTCGGGTAATCGCGCAGCCACTGCCGGTTGCACTTGAAATGGGTGTGATACACCGTGTCGAAGCGCACGGCGCTGGTGAACAGGCGCCAGTCGGCCTCGGTCAGCCGGTCGCCGGTCAGGTAGCGGCTTTGCGACAGTAGCCCGTCCGCCCATTCCATGGTGTCGAAGACCGGACCGATGGCCTCGTCGTAAGCCGCCTGGGTCGAGGCGAAGCCGGCCTTGTAGACCCCGTTGTTGAAGTTCGGATAGACGCGGTCGTTCACCGCCTCGATGCGGTCGCGCAGCTCCTCGGGCCAGAAATGCACGCCACTGCCGGTCAGCGCGTCGAATGCGCTGTCGAACATGCGGATGATCTCGCTCGATTCGTTCGACACGATGATGCCGCGGGCCTTGTCCCATAGCAGCGGCACGGTGACCTTGCCGGTCATATGGGGGTCGGCGCGCAGATAGATCTCGCGCAGCCAGGCGGCACCGAACAGCGGGTCGCCGGTGGCGCCGTCGAAGTCGGTTTCAAACGTCCAGCCCTCGTCGCCCATCACCGGATGCACCACTGACACCCCGATGTGGTCCGACAACCCCTTGAGTTGGCGGAAGATCAGCGTGCGGTGCGCCCAGGGGCAGGCGTAGGAGACATAAAGGTGATAGCGCCCGCTTTCCGCCGCAAACCCGCCCTGCCCCGACGGGCCGGGGCTGCCGTCCGGGGTGATCCAGTTGCGGAAGCCCGCGTTCTGGCGGCGATAGGCGCCCTCGCCCTTGGCGGCGCCGACGCTGCCTTTCACCCAGGCTCCATCCACAAGCTGGTTCATCGGCTTTCCCTTCGTCACGTGGCAGGTTACATGGACCCCCATGTTCACCATTGCCACCTGGAACATCAACTCGGTCCGTCTGCGGGCCGGTCTCGTCGCCCGCCTGCTGGGGGAAGAGGCGCCCGACATCCTGTGCCTGCAGGAATGCAAGTCGCCGGTCGAAAGCATCCCGGCCCAGGTGTTCCACGACCTCGGCTATCGCTGGATGGTCGCGCGCGGCCAGCGCGGCTACAACGGCGTCGCGATCCTGTCGCGGCTGCCGATCACCGACGCGGGCGACCGCGACTATGCGGCGCTTGGCCACGCCCGCCACGTCGCAGCGCGGCTGGAAAACGGCGTCACCATCCACAACGTCTATGTGCCCGCCGGCGGCGATATCCCCGATCGAGAGGTGAACGAGAAATTCGGGCAAAAGCTCGATTTCCTGACCGACATGCGCGATGCCTTCCACGCCGACCGGCCGGAACGCTCGATCCTGGTCGGCGACCTGAACATCGCCCCGCGCGAGGATGACGTCTGGTCGCACAAGGCGCTGCTGAAGGTGGTCAGCCACACCCCGGTCGAGGTCGCCCAGCTGGCCGAGACGCAAGAGGCCGGCAACTGGGTGGACATCACCCGGCAGGACATCCCGGAAGGGCAGCTCTATTCCTGGTGGAGCTATCGCAACCGCGACTGGAACGCCTCGGACCGCGGGCGGCGGCTGGATCATGTCTGGGCCAGCCGCGACATCGCGGCGGCGGGCCACGGCAGCCGGGTGCTGCGCCCGGTGCGGGGCTGGGACCAGCCCTCGGACCACGTGCCGGTGTTCGCAAGCTTCGATCTGGCGCCCTAGCGCCGCGGCCTTTTCCCGCTGCCCCTTCCCGTCCGCCCGCACAGCGCCCATATTGCGGCGCAAGCGAAAGTAACATTCCGGGGATCAGGACGAGATGCTGCTGCAAGGCTCGGGCGAGACGCCGCCGAACACCGCCGATTTCATCAAGGACGTGTCCGAGGCGGACTTCATGGCCGAGGTGATCGACGCCTCGATGCAGGTGCCGGTGATCGTCGATTTCTGGGCGCCGTGGTGCGGCCCCTGCAAGACGCTGGGCCCGCAGCTGGAGGCCGAGGTCGCCCGCCACAAGGGCCGCGTGCGCATGGCCAAGGTCAACGTGGACCAGAACCAGATGATCGCCGGGCAGCTGCGGGTGCAGTCGATCCCGACGGTGTTCGCGTTCTTCCAGGGCCAGCCGGTCGATGCCTTCCAGGGCGCGATCCCGCCCAGCCAGATCAAGCAGTTCGTCGAAAAGCTGGTGGCGATGGGGGGCGACGACGGGGGCCTGGGCGCCGCGCTGGAAGCGGCCGAGGCGATGCTGGCCGAAGGCGCGGCCGAGGACGCGGCCGAGACCTTTGCCGCCATCCTGGGCGAGGAACCCGAAAACGCCGAAGCCTGGGGCGGGCTGATCCGCGCCCGCCTGGCCATGGGCGACACCGAGGGCGCCGAGTCCGCGCTGGCGCAGGTGCCTGCCGCCGCTGCAAGCTCTGCCCCGGTCGAGGCCGCGCGCGCGCAGCTGGCGCTGGCGCATCAGGCGGCCAACGCCGGCCCCCTGGCCGAGCTTGAAGCGCGGGTGAACGCCGATCCCGCCGACCAACAGGCCCGCTTTGATTACGCCGGCGCGCTGCACGCCGCCGGGCGGGTGGAAGAGGCGATCGAGCAGCTGCTGGAATGTTTCCGCCGCGACCGCGACTGGAACGACGGCGCCGCCAAGGCGCAGCTGTTCACCATCTTCGACGCGATGAAGCCCACCGACCCGCTGGTGCAGAAGGGGCGGCGGCGGCTGTCGTCGCTGATCTTCGCGTGAAAGGCCGCGCGACATGAGCGCCGTATTGGGCGCAGGGCCCCTGCCCGACACCATCCCGCTGTTCCCGCTGCCCGGCGCGGTGCTGCTGCCGCGCACCCGGCTGCCGCTGCATATCTTTGAACCGCGCTACCTGCAGCTGGTCGAGGATGTGCTGAAATCCGGGCACCGGCTGATCGGGATGATCCAGCCGGTGGGTGACGGGCTGGCCGCGGTGGGCACCGCCGGGCGGCTGACCATGTTTTCCGAAACCGACGACGGCCGCTTCATGGTGTCGCTGCGGGCGGTATCGCGGTTCCGGCTGGTCGAGGCGATCGAGGGCTTCACCCCCTATCTGCGCGGCCGGGTCGACTGGTCGGACTGGCGCGGCGACCGGCTGTCCTCGGTCCCCGCCGATCCGGGCTTCGACCGCCCTGCCTTCATCGCGCGGCTGGGCCGCTATATGGAGGAACGCGGCCTGTCCACCGACTGGAACGCCGCCGAAGAGGCCGACGACGAATTGCTGGTCAACAGCCTGTCGATGCTGCTGCCGCTGGGGGTCGAGGAAAAACAGGCGCTGCTGGAAGCCCCCGACCTGGCCGCACGGCGCGCGATGCTGGACGGGCTGCTGGAATACGCGCTGCACGGCGGCGGAGACGACGACGAGGAGACGCTGCATTGACCCAAGACCCCACTGCCGGCACCCCGGCCACCCCCGGCTTCAACCGCCACATGCTCGAGGCGCTGGTCTGCCCGGTGACCCACGCCACCCTGCATTACGACGCGGCAAAGCAGGAACTGGTGTCGCGCGCCGCCGGGCTGGCGTTCCCGATCCGCGACGGCATCCCGATCATGCTGGTGGGCGAAGCCCGGCAGATCAAGGCGGACTGAGGCGGGACCGCGGCAGGGGGCTGCCTGCCCCCATCGCCTGCGGCGATCCCCTCCCCCCGGGGGATATTTGCGCAAGGAAGAAGCCGCGGGCGGGGCGGGGCCGCCTTGCCTCTCAGCTGTCGCGCGGCCCGGCTGGTCCCTCGTCGTCCGGCGGGGGCAGGCGCTGCGCCAGCTCCTCGATCCGCACCGCCAGCCGGGCGAGGTCGTCGCGCATCCCGATCAGTTCCAGATGGCGCATCTCGTCCAGCTTTTCATGCAGCGCCATGATCTCGATTTCCGCCTTGAGGTTGACCTCATAGTCATGGGCGGCGTCGATGCGGTCGCGCCGGGCCTGGCGGTTCTGGCTCATCATGATGATCGGGGCCTGGATCGCCGCCAGCATCGACAGCACCAGGTTGAGGAAGATGAACGGATAGGGGTCGAAGGCCTGCCGCCCCAGCAGCCAGGCGTTGCCCACGGTCCACAGCACCATCAGCACGCCGAACCAGATGATGAACGGCCACGAGCCGCCGAACGCCGCCACCGCATCCGCCAGCCGCTCGCCAAACGTGCGGTTCGCCCGATACTCGTGACTGGTGTCGCGCGCGATCGGGCTGCGCTCGACCGTGCTTTCCAGCACCCGCTGTTCCGTGGCCCCAAGCGCCGAGAGGTGCCGCTTCAGCCAGCGCCGCGCCAGATCCTCGACCGAACGGGTCATCGCCGGATCCTTCCGCTGGCGGGCGCCGCTGCCATGCTAAAGCCCCGCGGCCTCGTCGGCGCCGATCATCAGGTTGAGGTTCTGCACCGCCGCACCCGAGGCGCCCTTGCCCAGGTTGTCCAGCACCGCGACCAGCACCGCACAACCGTTTTCATCGCTGCCGTGGACCGACAGGTGCAGCTCATTCGTGTCGTTCAGCGCGGTGGGGACGACGCGGGGGGCGGGCTCGACCACCCGCACGAAGCGCGCGCCCTGATAATGGGCGGCCAGCGCATCGTGCAGGTCGTCGATGCGGCGGCCGTTCAGATGCAGCGGGATCTGCACCGTCATCCCCTGCGCGAACTGCCCGACCGAGGGCGCGAACACCGGCCGCCTTGTCAGCCCGGCATGGCGCATGATTTCCGGCAGGTGCTTGTGGCCCTGCGCCAGCGCATAGGTGAAATACGCAGGCGCGCCGGGGGCCTCCATTTCCGCGATCAGCTCTTTCCCGCCGCCGCTATAGCCCGACACCGCGTTGATCGAGGCGATCTCGTCCGGTGCAACCAGCCCGGCCGCGACCAGCGGCGCCGCCAGCGCGATGGCGCCGGTCGAATAGCAGCCGGGGTTGGACACAAGGGCCGCGCTTGCGATGGCCTCGCGCGCACCGGGGGCCAGTTCGGGGAAGCCGAACACCCAGCCCGGCGCCACCCGATGCGCGGTCGAGGCGTCGATGAAGCGCACCGGCAGGCCCGCGGCCAGCTCGACCGCCTCGCGCGCGGCGGCGTCGGGCAGGCAGAGGATGGCGATGTCGGCCTCGGCCAGCGCATCGTGGCGCGCCAGCGGGTCCTTGCGCCGGGCGGGGTCGAGCTGCACCAGCTCGATATCGCGGCGCGGCGCCAGGCGGTCGCGGATCTGCAGCCCCGTGGTGCCGGCCTCGCCGTCGATGAACACCTTGTGCGCCATGTCGTCCCCTTTCATCCACTGGCCTGCGATGTGGCCTGTCGGGTCAGCAGGTGCAAGTGGGCGGGCGCAGCACGAAATGCCGGTCCAGCACATTGTCGAGGCTGAAAGCCGCCCCCCGCCCCGGCACCGCATCCACGATCAGGTCGGTGTCGGCCCATGCGGCGGCCTGCGCGCCACCGGTCCAGAAGGGCGCATCGCCGATCTGGCCCAGCTGCACGTCGTGGCTGCCGATGCGGAATTCGCCAGCCGGATAGACCATCGGCGCGCTGCCGTCGCAGCAGCCGCCCGAGAGGTGGAACAGGACCGGCCCGTGCGCGGCCTCGATCTCGGCCAGCAGGTCTTGCGCGGCTTGGGTGGCGGTGATGCGGTTCATGCGAGGCTTTTCCATGCTCAGTCCCATTCCATTTCGGCGTAAGCGGTGGCGGCGTTGCGGGCGGTGGTGGCGGTGAAGTCCTGCCAATGATCGGCCAGCGGCTGCATCGCCGCCAGCACCGCCGGCACCGCGTCCGACAGCCCCAACCCCGCGTCCAGCGCCGCCCGCACCGCATCGCGCAGCCCCGCCAGATACTGCGACTGCGCCGCCGCGGCCTCGGCAAACGACGCCGCCACCGGCCCGTGGCCGGGGATCACCGGCGCGCCATCCGGCGGGGCGTCCAGCCAGCCCAGCCAGCCCTTCAACGAGCCGTCCACCACCGGGGTCAGCCCGCGAAACACCAGATCGCCGGTGAACAGCGCCCCCGTGGCATCGTCGCGCACGGTCAGGTCGGCGTCGCTATGGGCGCGCGGCGCCGGGGTCAGGGTCAGGCTGCGCCCGCCAAGGTCCAGCGTCTCGGGCGCGGAAATGGTGCGGTCGGGCTGGACCAGCACCGTCCCCGCCCAAGGTCCCGCCCCGATCTGCGCCGGGATCGATTCGGCCCAGGTTTCGCTGCGCGCGGCCAGCGCCTCGGGCAGGCGGGCGTCGGCGATGATCTCGGCCCCGGCTTCGGCAAAAACCTCGGCCCCGGCGATGTGGTCGGGATGCGGGTGGGTCAGGATCACCGGGCCGATTGGCAAATCAGTCAGGCGGGCGATGGCGGCGAACAGCGCCTCGCCCTGTTCGCGAGAGCCGCCGGGGTCGATCACCGCCACCCGCTCCTGCCCGACGACCACGCCCAGATTGGCGATCCAGCCGCGGTTTTCGGGGGCGATGCCGGCATCGGCGCCGCGGTGAACATGGACGCCGGGGGCGACCTCGGCCAGTTCCAGCGCCGGCGCCTGAGACAGGGGGGCGCAGCGCCAGCCCTGCCCGGTCAGCGCGGGATGCGCCGCCAGCCAGCGGGCGGAAAGCGCCTCGGCCCCGGCCTCACACGCGGCGGCATCCGGCGCCCCCCCGGCGGGCAGCAGCCGCGGCGCGCAGCTTTCGGGCGCGGCGGCGAGGCAGGCGGTCAGGATCAGCGCATACATGAGGGCGCAGTCTATGCGAGCCCGCGCCCCTGCCGCCCCCGTTATCCGCCGCTTACGACTTTCGTCGGGGTCGCGCGGGCGGGCGGCGGGGGTCACCATCGGCAGAGCAGCCGCCAAAGGTTCGCCATGCCCGCCCCTCTGTCCATCCTGCGCAATACCCTTGCCCTGCTGGCGCTGGCCGCCGGCCCAGCGCTGGCCGACAACCCCCTGCAACCCTCGCCCGCGTGGGAGGATATGCGTTCCGCCGTGATCGGGACCGAGGCGGAGCCGCCGCTCGACCCGACGATCCTGACGCTGGAAGCCCCGCCCCGCGCCGACAACCCGGCGCTGGTCCCGGTGCGCATCACCCAGCCGCCGGACGCGCCGCGCATCGTGAAACTGGCGCTGGTGGTGGACCAGAACCCCGCCCCCGTGGCCGGCGAGTTCAGCTTTGGCCCCGCCACCGCGCCGCTGGATTTCGAGCTGCGCGTCCGCGTCGACGCCTATTCCGACATCCGCGCCATCGCCACGCTTGAGGACGGGCGCCAGATCATGGCCGGACGCTTCGTCAAGGCCTCGGGCGGATGCGCGGCCCCGGCGGGCGGGGGGCCTGACCCCTATGCCGGGATCGGAGAGATGCGGTTCCGCAGCGAACCCGCCGACGGGCGCGCCATGGGCACGCTGATGATCCGGCACCCCAATTTCTCGGGGTTGCAGCGCGATCAGGTGACGCTGCTGAACATCCCGGCCGAGTTCGTGCAGACCGTGGTGCTGGAACAGGGCGGCGAGACCCTGATGACGATGGAGGGCGGGATCTCCATTTCCGAAAACCCGGTGTTCCGGCTGGGCTACCGCCCCAACGGAGCCGAATTGACCGCACGGGCCGAGGATACCGAGGGCCGGGTCTTTCAGGCGACATTCCCCGGCGCCGGCGGCTAGGCCACATGGTTGCGTCCTTGCGTCGCGGCTGACAGGTTGCAGCCGCAACAGACAGGATGAACCATGCTCGACCCCCGCAAGCTCGGCGCGCTGACCATCAGCGCCGTCTGCCTTGGCACGATGACCTTTGGCCGCGACACCCCGGAACCCGAGGCGTTCGCCCAGATGGACCGCGCGCTGGCCGCCGGGATCACCTTCTGGGACACGGCCGAGATGTATCCGGTCAACCCCGCCGTGGCCGAGACCAATGGCCGGACCGAGGAGATCATCGGCGCCTGGCTGGCCAGCCGCGGCCGGCGCGAGGAACTGCAGATCGCCACCAAGGCCAGCGGCCCCAACGGCGGCCACACCCGCGACGGCCGCGGCTTTACCCAGGACACCATCGCGCAGGCGGTGGACGATTCGCTGCGCCGGCTGCGCACCGATCGGGTCGAGCTTTACCAGCTGCACTGGCCCGCCCGCGGCAGCTACGCCTTTCGCCAGAACTGGACCTACGACCCGCGCAAGACCGGCAAGGCCGAGGTGCAGGACCACATGGACGGCATCCTGACCGCGCTGCGCGACATCGTGGCCGCGGGCAAGGTGCGCGCCTTCGGGCTGTCGAACGAATCGGCCTGGGGCACGATGTCCTGGCTGGCGACGGCCGAACGCACCGGCGGGCCGCGGGTGGTGTCGGTGCAGAACGAATACGGGCCGCTCTGCCGGCTTTACGACACCGACATGGCCGAGCTGGGCCAGAAAGAGGACATTACCCTGCTGGCCTATTCGCCGCTGGCGGCAGGGCTGCTGACCGGCAAATACGCGGGCGGCGCGGTGCCCGCGGACAGCCGCGCCGGCGGCGACCGCAGCCGCGGCGGCGACGGGATGCTGGGCGGGCGGCGCACGGCGCGCGGCATCGCCGCCGCCGACGCATGGGGCGAGATGGCGCGCGGGCTGGGGCTCGACCCGATCCACGCCGCCATCGCCTTTGTCCGGCAACGGCCGTTCCCGGCAGTGCCGATCATCGGCGCGACCCGGATCGCGCAGCTCGACCACCTGCTTTCCGGCCTCGACTTGCGGCTGGATGACGAGGCGCTGGCCGCCATCGACAGCTTCCACCGCGCGCACCCGCTGCCCTACTAGCGGGCGCGGGTTTCATCTTGCCGCAAATATCTCCGGGCTTTCGAGCGCCCGGAATAGAAGGCGGATCAGAAAACAGCCCCCAAGGCTGTTTTCCCGCCGGATGGTCCAGTGGACTGTTTCAGCGAGGAAAGCCCCGGCAGTGGCCGGGGCTGGCCCCCGCTCCGACCACGCCCCCGGGACTGCTGCTTCCGCAACGTCCCCCGGCCCGCACGGTTGCAGTCCGCCCCCGCCGCGCCATGATCGCGCCAACGCCACATGCAAGGAACAAGCGATGCTGCCTCCGATCCTGTCGAACCTGCGTATCCCCGTCGTCGCCTCGCCCATGTTCATCGTCTCGGGGCCGGAGCTGGTCATCGCCCAGTGCAAGGCCGGGATCGTCGGTTCGTTCCCCGCGCTGAACGCGCGCGAAAAGGACGGCGAGCCGCCGCTGCTCGACGTCTGGCTGACCCGCATCCGCGAGGAACTCGACCGCCACAACCAAGCCAACCCCGACCGCCCGGCGGCGCCCTTTGCGGTCAACCAGATCGTCCACCGCTCGAACGCGCGGCTGGAACGCGACATCGAGATCTGCCACCGCCACAAGGTGCCGATCTGGATCACCAGCCTGGGCGCGCGGGTCGAGGTGAACGAGGCCGCCCATGACTGCGGCGGCATCAGCCTGCACGACGTGGTGAACGCGACCTTCGCCCGCAAGGCGCTGGAAAAGGGCGCCGACGGGCTGATCGCGGTGGCGGCGGGTGCGGGCGGCCATGCAGGGGTGCAGTCGCCCTTTGCGCTTCTGCAGGAAATCCGCGCGTTCTTCGACGGGCCGCTGCTGCTGTCGGGCGCCATCGCCACCGGCCGCGCGGTGCTGGCCGCGCAGGCGGCGGGGGCGGACCTTGCCTATATCGGCAGCCCCTTCATCGCCACGGCCGAGGCAAACGCCCCCGCCGACTACAAGCAGATGATCGTGGACTGCGGGGCCGAGGACATCATCTATTCCCCCGCCTTCACCGGCATTCCAGGCAACTATCTGAAACCCTCGATCCGCGCGGCGGGGATCGACCCCGACGGCCTGGGCGACGCCACCCCCGAGGCGATGGATTTCGGCAAGGACCAGCGCAAGGTCAAGGCGTGGAGCCAGATCTGGGGCGCAGGCCAGGGCATCGGCGCGGTTGACGCCATCCAGCCGGTGGCCGGGCTGGTGGACCGGCTCGAGGCCGAATACTTGGCCGCGAGGCGCGAACTGGCGCTGGCCTGACCGGGCGGCGCGGTCGGAACGGGGGTTTTCCACCCCCGCGCCCCCGGAGGATATTTCCACCACGATGAAGGGGCGCCGGCTGCGACGCCCCTTTGCTTTCAATGCGTGTCGGCCTGGGCTGCAGCGCGCGAGACCTCGGCCCTGTCCAGATGGGCGGCGCCGTTCAGGAACCAGTTCAGCGCCACCGCGGCCACCGCAGCCAGCAGGATGCCGGAATGGGTCAGCACCCGGGTCGATGGCGGCAGCCACTGGTCGAAACTGCCGGCGATCATCGGGATCATCCCCATGCCCAGCGACACCGCCACCACGAACAGGTTGTTGCGGTTGCCGGCGAAATCGACGCGCGACAGCACCCTTATGCCGGTCGCCGCGACCATGCCGAACATCACCAGCCCGGCCCCGCCCAGCACCACCGTGGGCAGCGCCTCGACCAGCGCGCCCATCTTGGGGATCAGCCCCAGCACCACCATGATCGCGCCCCCCGCCACGCAGACATGGCGCGAGCGCACCCCGGTCACGCCCACCAGCCCGACGTTCTGGCTGAACGAGGTATAGGGGAAGGTGTTGAAGATCCCGCCCAGCAGCGTGCCGACCCCGTCCACCCGCAGCCCAGCCGCCAGCCGCGGCTGGTCGATCTTCTGGTCCACCATGTCGCCCAGCGCCAGGAACATGCCGGTCGATTCGATCATCACCACGATCATCACCATGGTCATGGTCAGGATCATCACCGGGTCGAAACTGGGCATCCCGAAATGGAGCGGCCGGATCGGCGCGAACCAGGCCGCGGCGGCGACCTTGTCGAAATGCATCAGCCCCAGCGCGGCGGCCAGGATGCCGCCCACCACGATCCCCACCAGCACCGCGATATTGGACAGAAACCCGCGGGCAAAGCGCGCGATCAGCATGATCGTGGCCAGCACGATCCCCGCGATCACCATGTTTCCCGGCGCCCCGTAAAGCGGGTTCGGCACGGTCGGCGCCAGCGCCAGCCCGGCGGGGGCGCCGCCCTCGGCCATGTGCTGTTCCAGCCAGGCCTGCATCACCGGATCGACCAGCCGCGGCGCGGTCGGTCCCTGCGGCAGGCCGAAGATCCAGTTGATCCCGATCGGCATCAGGCTGACTCCGATCACCAGGATCACGGTTCCCGTCACCACCGGCGGAAAGAACCGCAGCATCCGGCTGACCAGCGGCGCCATCAGGATCGAGATCACCCCCGCCCCGATCACCGCGCCGAACAGCGCCCGTGCGCCCTCGATCCCGGGCATGGAATTGGCGATGGCGACCATCGGCCCCACCGCGGCAAAGGTCACCCCCATCATCACCGGCATCCTGACCCCCAGCCACGGGCCTGCGCCCAGCGACTGCAGGATCGAGACCACACCGCAGACGAACAGGTCGGCCGAGATCAGGAAGGCCACGTCCTCGGGCGGCAGTTGCAGGGCACGGCCGACGATCAGCGGCACGGCGATGGCGCCGGCGTACATCACCAGCACATGTTGCAACCCCAGCGCGAACAACCGCGGCGCGGGCAGCATCTCGTCGACCGGGTGGGTCCCGGCCCTGTGGCTCCTGTGCATGGTCTCCTCCCCGATGCATGGCGGTCTCGGGCAGTTTTGCGCATCGTGCGGAACCGACAAAGGCTTTCTTGCGCAATTCCACGATGCGGATAGGCGGCGTCCGGGCGGGGTCCGCACCCGTTGCGGCGGGGACGGGTTTGCGGCAGCTTGCGCGGATCATGGCGCAAGCAGGGGCATCTATGGAATCGACCTCTTCCCGCCCGCGCGGGCGGCCTTCGGGCGGGGGGCCTGCGGCGGGCTCGGCCGTGGTGGACCGGGCGCTGGCGCTGCTCGAGGTGCTGGCCGCGGGCAACGGCGCCACGCTGTCCGAGTTGGGGCGGCGGCTGGGGCTGGCGCCTTCGACCACGCATCGGCTGCTGGCGGCGCTGGCCGCGCGGCGGCTGGCCGAGGCCGATCCCGTCACGCAGCTGTGGCACGTCGGGCCCGGCGCGTTCCGGCTGGGCGCGGCCTTCCTGCGCCGCGGCGGGCTGGCGGAACGCGCCCGCCCGGTCATGGCGCAGCTGGCGGCCGACAGTGGCGAGACCGCGGTGCTGGCGGTGGCCGACGGCGACGCCGCGCTGGTGGTGGCTGAAGCGCAGGCGGCGGCCTCGCTGCGGGTGGTGCTGCCCGCCGGGACGCGGCTCGCCTATCACGCCACCGCGCCGGGCAAGGCGCTGATCGCGCATCTGCCGCTGGCGCGGGTGCGGGCGCTGCTGGGATGCGATGCCCTGCCGGCGCTGACTCCGCGCAGCTTCACCGACCAGGGCGAGCTGACCGCCGAGCTTGCCACCCTGCGCCACGGCGGCTGGCTGGCCGAGCGGGGCGAGGCGGTGCCCGGCCAGAACGGCATCGCCGCCCCGGTCTTCGGCGGCAGCGGCGACCCGGTGGCGGCGCTGGGGATCATCGGCCCCGAGGTGCGGCTGGACGAGGCGGCGCTGGCCCGGCTTGGCCCCGCCGTGGCCGCGGCCGCCGCCGGGCTGGGCGCGGCGCTTGGCGGCCCCGCCCTTTCCCCGCAAGCCGTCAGCGGCTAGGTTGCGCCGCGATGGACCGCGCCCCCCTTGTGACCGCCTGCATGAGCGACATTCTCTCCGTGATCGACAGCGCCGATGAGGCCCTGACCGCCGGGCTCGCCCGCGCGCTGGCGGCAGTGCTCGCCCCCGGCGACACGCTGCTGCTGGACGGGCCGGTGGGCGCCGGCAAGACCCATTTCGCCCGCGCCCTGATCCGCGCGCGCCAAGGCGATGCCCCCGAGGACGTGCCCAGCCCCACCTTCACCCTCGTGCAGAGCTATCTGGACGCGCGCGGGGTCGAGATCTGGCACGCCGATCTCTACCGCCTCACCGATCCGTCCGAGCTGGTCGAGCTGGGGCTCGAGGACGCGATGGACCACGCGATCACGCTGATCGAGTGGCCCGACCGGATGACCCCGCCCCCGCCGGGCGCGCTGACCGTGACGCTGGCCGCCACCGCCGACGACCGCCGCCGCATCACCCTGTCGGGCGATCCTGCCCGCTGGGCGCATGTGCCGCGCATGGTGCAGATCGCGCAGTTCCTGCATGGCGCGGGCTGGGCGGGCGCGCGGGTCGAGCCGCTGGCGGGCGATGCCTCCTCGCGCCGCTATTTCCGGCTGATCGGGGACAGCGGCACCGCGGTGCTGATGGACGATCCGACCAGCAGCGGCCAGCCCGGCAGCGACATGGCCCGCTATCTGGCGATGACCCGCTGGCTGCGGGCGCGCGGCTTTCATGCCCCTGAAATCCTTGCGCTGTCGGAACCCGAGGGCCTGCTGCTCGCCGAGGATCTGGGCGACGACCTGATCGCTCGCGTCCTTGACCGCGACCCGCAGGCGGCGGCGCCGATCTATGACCGCATCGCCGATCTGGTGGCGGAACTGCATCGCCACCCGCCGCCCGGTTTCGTCCCGCCGCTGGACGGCCCGGCGCTGGCGCAGCAGTCGGAACTGTTCGCCGCGTGGTATCCCGCCGCCGCTGGCCGTCCCGGCGCGGGCGCCGGGGTCGCCGCCACCATCGCCGCCCTGCACGCGCAGCTTTGCGCCGATGCCTCGCCGGCGCTCTCCCTGCGCGACTTCCACGCGGAAAACCTTGTCTGGCGCGGCGAGGCCCCCATCGGGCTGCTGGATTTTCAGGACGCGGTGGCGGTGCATCCGGCCTATGAGCTCGCCTCGGTCCTGCAGGACGCCCGCCGGGACGTGGCGCCCGAGATCGAGGAGCGCGCGCTGTCGCGCTATATCGCCGCCACCGGGCAGGATGAGGCGCGGTTCCGCGCCGCCTATGCGCTGCTGGGCGCGGCGCGAAACCTGCGGATCATCGGCATCTTCACCCGGCTGTGCCTGCGCGACGGCAAGACCCGCTATCTCGATTTCATGCCGCGGGTCTGGGATGCCATTGCCCGCGACATCGCGCACCCGGCGCTGGCGCCGCTCTCCGCCGCGCTGCGGGACGTGCCGCCGCCCTCGCCCGACATCATCGCTGCGCTGCGAGCGCGGGCGGGGGACGTGAGATGACCGAGACCCTGATGCTGTTCGCCGCCGGCAAGGGCACCCGCATGGCACCCCTGACCGACACCACGCCGAAGCCGCTGATCCCGGTCGCCGGGCAGCCGCTGCTGGACCGCGCGCTCGACCTGGCGCGGGCGGGGGGCGCACGGCGCATCGTGGTCAACATCCACCATCTGGGCGACCAGATCGCCCGGCATCTCTCCGGCAGCGAGGTGATGGTTTCAGATGAAACCGACCTGCTGCTGGATACCGGCGGCGGGCTCCGGCGGGCGCTGTCGCTGCTCGGCCCCGGCCCCGTTTTGACGCTGAACCCCGATGCGGTCTGGACCGGCCCGAACCCGGTCGCCGCGCTGCGCGCCGCATGGGACGGGGGGCGCATGGACGCGCTGCTGATGCTGGTGCCGCTGGACCGCGCCCGCGGCCGCATCGGCGGCGGCGATTTCACGCTGGACGCGGGCGGGCGGATCAGCCGCGGCGGCGATCTGGTCTATACCGGCTGCCAGATCATCCGCACCGAGGGGCTGGCGGCGATCCCGGAACAGGTGTTCTCGCTCAACCTGCTGTGGGACCGGCTGCTGGCGCGGGGGCGGGTGTTCGGCATGGTCCACAAGGGCGACTGGTGCGACGTCGGCCGTCCCGACTGCATCCCGCTGGCTGAGGCAATGCTGGCCGGGGGCGCCTGATGCGCGGCCTCTACGCCCTGCCCCCCGGCGCGGATTTCGCCGCCGGTTTCGTGCGCGGCCTGCTGGCGCGGATGCAAGGCAGCCCGCCCGAGGCGCTGGCCGCGGTCACCGTCTGGTGCAACTCGGGCCACACGCTGCGGGCCATCGAGTCGGCGCTGCGCGACAGTGGCCCGCTGCTGCTACCCCGGCTGCGGCTGATTGCCGAACTGGGCAGCAGCAGTGGGTTTGCGCCCCCGGCCCCGCCGCTGGCACGGCAGCTGGACCTGGCGCAGCTGGTCGCCCGCGCGCTGACGGGCGACGCGACCGGGCAGTCGGTGCCGACGCTCGCGGCCTCGCTGTCCACGCTGATGGCCGAGATGCAGGCCGAGGGGCTGGGGCCGGACGCGCTGGAGCGCATCGACGCCGGCGCCCATGCCGCGCATTGGCAGCAGGCGTTGGCCTTCCTGCGCATCGCTGCCGGCTTCCACCTGCACGGCCCGCCCGTGGACCGCGAGGCGCAGCAGCGCGCGGCGGCAGAACGCCTGGCCGCCGATTGGCAGCAGGGGCTGAACCTGCCCGAGGGGCCGGTGATCGTCGCGGGCTCGACCGGCTCGCACGGGGCCACGCGGCTGTTCATGCAGGCGGTGGCGGCGCTGCCGCAAGGCGCGGTGGTGCTGCCCGGTTATACGCCGATGCCCGAGGGCGCCGCGGCCGCCATGCACGAGGATCACCCGCAGGCCCGTTTCGCGCCGCTGGTCGCCGCCTGTGGGGAACCGGCGCGGTGGGACGACGCCCCCACGCCCGACCCCGCCCGCAATGCGCTGGTGGCGCTGGCGCTGCGCCCCGCCCCCGTCACCGACCAGTGGGTGGCCGAGGGGCCCTCGCTGGGCGACCTGCCCGCCGCCACCCGGCGGATGACGCTGATCGAGGCCGACAGCCCCGCGGCCGAGGCCAATGCGCTGGCCGCCCTGATCCGCGGCGCCGTGCATGAAAGCCGACCCGTCACGCTGATCGCCGCCGACCGCAGCCTGACCCGGCGCGTGGCGGCGGCGCTGGACCGCTGGGGGATCATCCCCGACGACAGCGCCGGGGTGCCGCTGCCGCTGACCGCGGCCGGGCTGTTCCTGCGCCATGTGGCGGAACTGCCGGGCCAGCCCTTTGGCATCGACAGCCTGCTGGTCATGCTCAAGCACCCGCTGACCGCCACCGGCGCGGGGGACGAGGCGCGCCGCACCCATCTGCTGCACAGCCGCGAACTTGAGCTGCATCTGCGCCGCCACGGCCCGGCCTTTCCCGACGGCGCGGCGCTGCGCGCATGGGGCGCGCGGGCCGCGCGCGGATCGGGCGAGGCCAGCGCCGAACGCGCCGCATGGGCCGCGATGATCGCGGCAGTTCTGGACGCCACTCTGCCGCTGATCGCAGACCCGGGCCCGCTGCCGCTGGCCGAACGCGCCGCCCGCCACCGCGGCATCGCCGAGGCCTGGGCCGCGGGCACCGGCACCGCTGACGCGTCAAGGCTTTACGCCGAGGCCGCGGGCGAGAAAGCCCGCGCCGTGCTCGACCACCTGGCCCTGCACGCGCCGCGCGGCCCGGCGATGTCGGCGCGCGACTTTGCCCGGCTGCTGGCGGACCAGCTGCAGGCTCAGGCGGTGCGCATGGACGTGGCCGCGCATCCGCTGGTGCGCATCCGCGGCCCGCGAGAGGCACGGACCGAGGCCACCGGGCTGGTGATCCTGGGCGGGCTGAACGAGGGCGGCTGGCCGCAGGCGCTGGACCCCGACCCCTGGCTCAGCCGTCCGATGCGAGAGGACGCCGGGCTGACCCTGCCCGAACGCCGCATCGGGCTGGCCGCGCATGATTTCCAGATCGCCATCGCCGCGCCGCAGGTGGTGCTTAGCCGCGCGCGCCGCAGTGACGAGGCCGAGACGATCCCGTCGCGCTGGCTCAACCGCTTGGTGAACCTGCTGGGCGGGCTGCCGGCGCAGGGCGGGCCGCAGGCGCTGGCCCTGATGCGCGCGCGCGGACAGCTCTGGCTGGACCGCGCCCGCGCCATCGAGGCCCCGGCCGAGGCCGAGCGGGCGCGGCCTGCGCCGCGGCCCTCGCCCCGCCCGCCCGCGCCGGCGCTGCGCGAGCTGTCGGTGACGGCGGTGCAGACGCTGATCCGCGACCCCTACGCGATCTATGCGCGGCAGGTGCTGGGGCTGTCGCCGCTGGACCCGCTGCGCCCCGAACCCGACGCGGCCGAGCGCGGCAACGTGCTGCACGCGATCATCCAGCGCTTCCTGACCCCGCCGCCCACCCCGCAGGACTCGCCGCAGGCCTTGCAGGAGCGGCTGCTGGCCGCGGCGGACGAGGTGCTGGCCGCGCAGGTGCCCTGGCCCACCAGCCGCCTGTTCTGGCGCGCCCGCATCGGCGGCATCGCCGCGCAGCTGTGCCGCGACGAACACGCGCGGCTGCAACAGGGCGCGCCGCTGGCGGTAGAGACGCAGCGGCGGCTGGCGGTGGCGGGGCTCGACTTCAGCCTGACCGCGAAACCCGACCGCATCGACCGGCTGCATGACGGCACGGCGGTGATCTATGATTACAAATCAGGCACCCCCTCGACCCGCCCGCAGATCCTGCAATTCGACAAGCAGCTGCCGCTGACCGCCGCCATGGCCGAACGGGGCGCCTTTGGCGAGCAGATGCGCGTGGCCGACCTGCGCTATATCCGCCTGGGGGGCGAGGGCGAGACCCGCAGCCACGGCTGGGACGCAGAGATGCAGGCGACCTGGGACCAGTTCGTCGAACTGATCTCGGCCTATCTGCGCGGCGAATACGGCTTTACCGCCCGCCGCGCGATGGAGCGGATGACCCACGGCTCCGACTACGACCACCTGTCGCGCCACGGCGAATGGTCCGAGGCCGATCCCCCGCAGCCGCAACAGGTGGGCCATGGCTGACGCGATCCCCCGCCCGGACGACGCGACCCGCGCGCAGCACATCGCCGCCGACCCGGAACGTTCGACTTGGCTGACGGCGAATGCGGGGTCCGGCAAGACCAGCGTGCTGACCGACCGGGTGGCGCGGTTGCTGCTGGGCGGCACCCGGCCGGAACGCATCCTGTGCCTGACCTATACCAAGGCCGCCGCGACCGAGATGCAGAACCGCCTGCTGGGCCGCCTGGGCGAATGGGCGATGCTGGACGACACGGCGCTGACCGCGCGGCTGGCGCGGATGGGCATCGCGGCCGGCGCCGACCTGCCCGCCGCGCGCCGGCTGTTCGCGCAGGCGATCGAGGCGCCCGGCGGTCTCAAGGTCCAGACCATCCACAGTTTCTGCGCCGGTGTGCTGCGCCGCTTTCCGCTGGAGGCCGGCGTGCCGCATGGCTTTGCCGAGCTTGACGACCGCAGCGCCGCCATCCTGCGCGCCGAGGTGCTGGACCGCATGGCGCGCGAGAACGTCCCCGAGATGGCGGACCTGCTGTCGCTGCGCTCGGACCACGGGCTGGACGAATTCCTGTCCTCGCTGACCGGCCATGACGCGCCCCCCGACGTGGCGGCGCTGTGGCGCTGCTGCGACCTGCCGCCCGGTTTCGACGATGCCGCGCTGCTGGGCGATTGCTTCGATGGCGGCGAGGTCACGCTGATCCCGGCGCTGATCCCGCTGCTGGAACAGGGCGGCAAGACCGATCAGGGCGCCGCTGAAAAGCTGCGCCGCGGCAACTGGGCGGCGGCGGCGGTGGAGGAGCTGGAGATCCTCGAATCCGTGCTGCTGAACGGGGGCACCGCGAAAGAGCCGTTTTCCGCCAAGCTGGGCAATTTCCCCACCAAGGCGCTGCGCAGCGGCACCTGCGCCGCACTGATGGGCGATCTGGACGAGCTGATGAGCCGGGTCGAGGCCGCCCGCCCGCTGCGGCTGGCCTTGGCGCAGGCGCGGCGCACGCTGGCGCTGCAACGCTTCGGCCACGCCTTCTGCACCCGCTACGCGGCGGCGAAACTGGCCGGGGGCTGGCTGGATTTCGACGACCTGATCGCGCGGACGGCGCGGCTGCTGGACAGCTCGTCCATGGCGCAATGGGTGCTGTTCCGGCTGGACGGGGGCATCGACCATATCCTGGTGGACGAGGCGCAGGACACCTCGCCCCTGCAATGGCAGGTGATCCGGCGGCTGACCGATGAGTTCACCGCCGGCGCCGGCGCCGCCGACCGGCCGCGCACGCTGTTCGTGGTGGGCGACCCGAAACAGTCGATCTATTCATTCCAGGGCGCCGATATCGCGGTGTTCGAGGATCGCCACCGGCAGTTTGCCGAGGATTTTGACGCCGCCGGGGCGCCGATGCAGGACGCGGCGCTGCGCCATTCCTTCCGATCCTCGCCCGCAATCCTGCGACTGACCGACGCGGTGTTTTCCGGCGACGCCGCGCAGGGCTTGGGCGACGCGCCCACGCATATCGCCTTTCACGCCGGGCTGCCGGGGCGGGTGGATTTGTGGCCGCCGGTGCCCGAGCCCGACAAGCCCGACCCCGCCCCGTGGCACGCGCCGGTGGACAGCGTGGCAGCCAACGCGGCGTCAAAGGTGCTGGCGCAGCAGGTGGCACAGGCGGCGGCGCAGGCGATCGGCACCCCGATCACCCTGCGCGGCGGCCAGACCCGCGCGCTGCGGCCGGGCGATATCCTGATCCTCGTCCAGCGCCGCAACGAGATCTTCCACGAGGTGATCCGGGCGCTGAAACAGGCCGAGTTGCCGGTCGCCGGTGCCGACCGGCTGCGGCTGGGGGGGGAACTGGCAGTCAAGGACATCCGCGCGCTGCTGTCCGTGCTGGCGCTGCCCGAGGATGACCTGTCGCTGGCCGCCGCCCTGCGCTCGCCCCTGTTCGGGCTGGACGAGGACCAGCTTTACCGGCTGGCCGCCGGCCGCCGCGGCTATCTGATCGAGGCGCTGCGGAAATCCGGGCACGAGCGGGTCAAGGCGATCATCCAGGACCTGCAGGGGCAGGCAGATTTCCTGCGCCCCTACGACCTGATCTCGCGGCTGCTGGTGCGCCACGGCGGGCGGGCGCGGCTGGTCGGGCGGCTGGGCCCCGAGGCCGAGGACGGCATCGACGAGCTGCTGTCGCAGGCCCTGACCTATGAGACGGCCGAGACGCCCTCGCTGACCGGGTTCCTGGTGTGGCTGGCCGACGACACTGCCGAGGTCCGCCGCCAGCCCGGCAGCGCCGGCGACGGCCAGGGGCTGATCCGGGTGATGACCGTGCACGGCGCCAAGGGGCTGGAAAGCCCGGTGGTGATCCTGCCCGACTGCGCCGCCCGCAAGGGGCCGGGCCGCACCGGCGCCACCATCCTGCCCGACGACGGCCCGCCCGCGCATTGGCGCGCGCCCAAGGCGCAGCAGACCCCGTTTCTGGCCGAATGGGTCGAACGCGACCGCCAGCGGCAGGATGAGGAACGCCGCCGCCTGCTGTATGTGGCGATTACCCGCGCCGAAAGCTGGCTGATCGTGGCGGCGGCGGGCGACACCGGCGGCGGGCTGGACAGCTGGCACGCGATGGTGGCCGCCGGCTGCACCCGCGATCACGGATTGGCCGAGACGCATCTGGACTGCGCGTGGAGCGAACAGCCGATCCGCCGGCTGAGCTTCGGCGACTGGCCGGCGGGGGCGCCTGCGGCCGAGGTCAGCACGCCCGCAGCCGAGGAACTGCCCGACTGGCTGACTGTCCCGGCACCCCGGCCGCCGCACGCCCCTGCCCCCGTCGCCGCGACTGCGCTGGGGGGCGACAAGGTGCTGACCGCCGCGGCGGGCGGGGCGCAAGCCGGCCGGCGGGCGACGGCGGCGGCCGATCCGGGGGCGCAGCCGGGCGACCGCGAGGCCGCCTTGCTGGCGGGCACAAGGCTGCATCTCCTGCTGGAACACCTGCCCGGCCTGCCGCCGCAGGGCTGGCCCGCCCGCGCCGCCGACCTGCTGGCCGGGGCCGAGGGCGGGCTGCCCACCGCCCCGGAACTTACCGCGCTTCTGGACGAGCTGGCCGAGATCGCCGCAGCCGAATCGCTCGGCTCGCTGCTCTCTCCGCCCCCCGGCGCCACCGTGCTGCGCGAGGCGCCGCTGTCAGCACCGCTGCCGGGGGGAAGGGTGCTGTCGGGGACCATCGACCGGCTTGTGATCACAAGCGAGCGCATCACCATCGTCGATTACAAATCCAACGCCGCCGTCCCCGGCACCCCCGAGGCCACGCCCGAGGGCTATCTGCGCCAGATGGCCGCCTATCGCCACGCCGCGCGGGCGATCTGGCCGGGGCGCGCGGTGGAGTGCGTGATCCTGTGGACCCGCGCGCGGCAGGCGATGACGCTGCCCGAGCCGCTGCTGGACCTGGCCTGGGCCGCGGCGCTGCGCGGGCTTGAACCCGCCGCGGCCGGGCCATAGCTGTCTGGTGACCCGTCTTACCCCCTCAAGGAGTTTTCCCATGGCCACAGTGAACGCCACCGACGCCGATTTCGACAGTGTCGTGCGCCAGTCCGACATCCCAGTGCTGGTGGATTTCTGGGCCGAATGGTGCGGTCCCTGCCGTCAGATCGGCCCGGCGCTGGAAGAACTGTCGGACGAATACGCCGGCCGGATCAAGGTCGTGAAGGTGAACGTGGACGAAAGCCCCGACACCCCGGCCTCGCTGGGCGTGCGCGGCATTCCGGCGCTGTTCATGTTCAAGGGCGGCGAGGTGGTGTCGAACCGCATGGGCGCGGCGCCCAAGGCCTCGCTGAAATCCTGGATCGACGAATCGGTCTGATCCCACCAGTCCGCGGCGGTCACGAGGCCGCCGCGGCGACCTCGGCCAGTTCCGCCAAGGGGCGCGGGCGGTCGAAATAATAGCCCTGCACCAGCCGCACCCCGGCGCGGCGCAGCACGGCAAGCTCGGCGTCGGTCTCGATCCCCTCGGCCACGACGCTCATCCCCAGATCCTCGCACAGGTTGACGACGTGGCGCAGCACCAGCCAGGCGCGGCGGCTGGCGCAGCAATCGGCGATGAACTCGCGCGACAGCTTGATCCCGTCGAAGCGCCCCGAGCTGACCTGCGACAGCGCCGCGTATTCGGTGCCGAAATCGTCCAGCACCAGCCGGAAGCCATGGGCGCGCAGCCGCTCGACCTCGACCCCCAGAGCCACCGTGCTGGCCGACAGGCTTTCGGTCAGTTCGAGCGTCAGCCGGCCGGGGTCCAGCCCGTGGCGGCGCAGGGTTCCGGCGGCGGTATCGGCGAACCCCGGCTCGGCCAGCTGCCGGGCCGAGACATTGACGTTCAGCCGCAGATGCGCGGCGCCGCTGGCCAGATCGTCGCAGGCGCGGTCCAGCACCCAGCGCCCCAGCTCTCCGATCAGGCCGTTTTCCTCGGCCAGGCGGATGAACAGCGCCGGCTCGATGCGGCCGTATTGCGGGTGCTGCCAGCGCAGCAGCGCCTCATAGGCTTCGGTGGCACCGCCATCGACGCGGACGATGGGCTGATATTCCAGAAAGAACTCGCCATTGCGGCTGGCGGCGCCGATCGCGTGCAGCAGCTTCTGGCGGGCGTCGGCTTCCTCTTGCATGGCGGGCTGGAACCGCGCCAGCCCGCTGTTGTTGCGCTTGGCGTGATACAGCGCCAGATCGGCGCGGCGCAGCGCGGTGGAAACGGGGTCCGGCGCCGCCCAGTCCGCATCGGCGATGCCGGCGCTGATCCCGGTGCGGCAGTTGCTGTCCCCGATCATCAGCCCGGCGCCGCAGATCGCCCCCAGCCGTGCGGCCAGCGCCTCGGCCTCGGCCTGATCGGCGACCACGGCGCAGAACTCGTCCCCGCCCATGCGCGCGCAGACGGCATGGGCGGGGGCGCTGGCGGTCAGGCTTTGCGCCAGCCGCAGCAGGAAGCGGTCGCCGATCAGGTGGCCGTGCAGGTCGTTGATCGCCTTGAACCCGTCCACATCGATCATCACCACCGTGGCCGAGGCGTCCATCCAGCGCAGCCGGTTGAGCTGTTCGTAAAGCGTGCGGCGGTTGCCCAACCCGGTCAGCGCATCGCGTTCGGCCAGATAGCGGGCGCGCTCCAGCGCCAGCCGCTCGTCATGGATGTCCTCGAAGGTGCCGACCCATTCCGCCGGGAACGCCCCCGAGGCGGCGATCCGCACCCCCCGCGCCCGCATCCAGCGCCAGCGGTCGTTGGCGTCGAGCACCCGGCATTCCAGTTGCAGCGTATCGCCGATGTCGCGGCCGCGGAAATCGGCCAGCGGCCGGTCCTCGGGGTGGACGCGGTCCAGCGCCGCCCGCCCCAGCGCCTCGGATTCCGGGCGGCCGGTTAGCGCCCCCCAGCCCAGCGTGGCGAGGATCCGCCCGCCGAGGTCGGCGTGCCACAGCACCACCGAGCCGGCCTGAAGCGCCGCGGAATAGCGTTCGCGGCCCCGCGCGATGAAGTCCCCGGCTGAGGCCGCGGCCTGTCCCCCTGTCCCGGGGTCGGGGTCGACCCAGGGGTCAGGCCACGTCTTCTTCATCGATTCGCCAACAGAATAACTGCAATATCGCGGGCTTGCCGGATTTCCGCTTCACCGGATTGTTATCGGCAAAAACCTGCCGGTCAACCGCGAAACTGCACAAACGGACAGGACGGCGCCCGGTTGACAAAACGCCGCATCCATGGGCCGCGGGAGGCAGAATGAAAAAGGGCGCCGCAAAATGCGACGCCCCCGTGCTGGGCAGCGGCTGCCCGGCTGCCTTGGTCAGCCACGCAGCGTGCCGCCGGTGGCGCGCGCCACCTTGTCGACGATCTTTGCCGCCACCGCCTCGATCTCGGCATCGGTCAGGGTCTTTTCGCGGGGTTGCAGCCGCACGGTCAGGGCGACGGATTTCTTGCCCGGCCCCATCTGCGCCGCGGCACGCTCGCCCCGGAACTCGTCGAACACCGCGGCGCGGGCGATCAGCGCCTTGTCGGCCCCCTGCGCGGCATTGACCAGCGCCGCGGCCTCGACCCGCTCATCCACGACAAAGGCAAAGTCGCGCTCGACCGCCTGCAGGTCGCTGATCGCCAGCGCCGGGCGGGTGGGGGTGCGGGTCTTGGGCAGCGGCACGTTGCCGACATGGACGGTAAAGGCGACCGCCGGCCCCTTGATGTCCAGCGCGCGCAGGATGCGGGGATGCAGCTCGCCGAAGCTCGCCAGCCGGTTCGGCCCCAGCGCGATGTTCCCCGCCCGGCCGGGGTGCCACCACGGGTCCAGCTTGCGGTCGATCTGCGCCCGCGCCGGTGCGCCGACGGCGGACAGGATCGCCTCGGCATCGGCCTTGGCGTCGTAAAGATCGACCATGCGGCGCGAGCCGTAGGGGTCGCGCGGGGCCGCGGCGCCGACCAGCAGGCCAGAGATCAGGGTGGTCTGCTGCCCCGGCTCGCCGCCCGCGAACACCGGCCCGATCTCGAACAGCGCCAGATCCATGAAGCCGCGCGCCTGGTTGCGCGCTGCCGCCGCCAGCAGCCCGGGCAGCAGGTCGGGGCGCAGATGGGTCATTTCCGAGGAAATCGGGTTCTCGATCCGCACCGCGTCAGAGCCGCCGCCGAACAGCGCCGCCGCCGGCTGGTCGATGAAGCTGTAGGTGACGCATTCGTTGTAGCCCAGCGCCGCCGCCGCCCGCCGCACCGCGCTTTCGCGGCGCTGCAAGGGGGTCAGCACCGGCTGCGGCACGCCCGCGCGCGGACGCGGCAGCGGCTGGCCCCGCAGCCGCGACAGGCTGGCGATGCGGGCGATTTCCTCGACCAGATCGGCCTCGCCCTGCACGTCGGGGCGCCAGCTGGGCACCTGCGCCATGTCCCCGTCCATGACGAAGCCCAGCGCCTGCAGCGTGGCGCGCTGCTCGGCCTCGGGAATGTCCAGCCCGACGAGGCTTTGCGTCCGCGCGGGGTCCAGCCGATAGGCGCGGGAATGATCGGGGGCGGCGCCCGCCTCGACCACATGGCTGGCCTCGCCCCCGCAGAGATCGAGGATCAGCCGCGTCGCCAGCTCCAGCCCGGGCCGGGTGAAAGCCGGGTCCGCGCCGCGTTCAAAGCGATAGCGCGCGTCCGAATTGATGCGCAGCGCCCGCCCGGTCGCGGCGATGCCGATGGGCTGCCACCAGGCGCTTTCCAGGAACACCTCGGTGGTGTCCTCGGTCACGCCCGACTCCTCGCCGCCCATGATCCCGGCCAGGCTTTGCGGGCCATTGTCGTCGGCGATCACCAGATCGCCCGCACGCAGGGCATAGGTCTTGCCGTCCAGCGCGTGCAGCGATTCGCCCGAGGCCGCGCCGCGCACGGTCAGGTCGCCCACGACCTTGCCCGCGTCGAACACATGCAGCGGCCGGTTCAGGTCATAGGTGAACAGGTTGGTGATATCGACCAGCGTGGAAATCGGCCGCAGCCCGATCGCCTTCAGCCGCCGTTGCAGCCACTCGGGCGAGGGGCCGTTCTTCACCCCCCGGATCAGCCGCCCGGCGAAATGCGGCGCACGGTCCAGCACATCCGGCGCGATGGTCACGCCCAGGGGGCTGTCGAAGCTGCCCGCAACCGGCCGGATCTCCAACGGTTCGAGCCGCCCCAGTCCCCGCGCCGCCAGATCGCGCGCGATCCCCCGCACCCCCAGCGCGTCGGGGCGGTTGGGGGTGATCTTGATGTGGATCATCGGGTCGATCTTTTCGGGCGCATTCTGCGCCAGCCAGTCGGTGAACTTCTGCCCGACCTCACCCGAGGGCAGCTCGATGATGCCGTCATGTTCGTCCGACATCTGCATCTCGCGTTCCGAGGCCATCATGCCGTGCGATTCCACGCCGCGGATCTTGCCCACGCTCAGCGTCAGGTCGATGCCGGGGACGTAATCGCCGGGCCTGGCCAGAACGCCGATCAGCCCCGCCCGCGCATTCGGCGCGCCACAGACGATCTGCCTTTCGCCCTCGTCCGTCGCGACCCGCAGGACACGCAGCCGGTCGGCGTCGGGATGCTGCTCGGCATGTTCGATGCGGGCGATGGTGAACGGGGCAAGCGCCGCCGCCGGGTCGTGGATATCCTCGACCTCGAGCCCGAGATCGGTCAGCGCATCGGTGATCTCGGTCAGGGTGGCCGTGGTGTCGAGATGGTCACGAAGCCAGGAGAGGGTGAATTTCATCGTTGCTCTTTCAATCCAGCCCCGCCGCCTTGCGGAGCGCCTGATTCATCCGGCTTTGCCAGCCTGCGCCGCCCGCCTTGAACCAGTCCAGAACGTCGGGGTCCAGACGCAAGGTGGTGGAAATCTTCGGCGCATCTGCCGGGGGACGGCCACGCCGCACCGGCACGGCGTCGAACCGCTCGATCCATTCGGGCGCCGAGAGGTCGGGAATCTCGTCCTCATCGAAGCCGGGGGGCATAGGCTTTCTGTTCGCGCTCATTGGCCTTCCTCATGCTGATGATGCGCCTGGCATCACTGCGGGGCGTCCAGACCAGAACGACCATATGTTCGTCCAGACAGCCGAGGCCGCCTCATCCGCTTCCATCTCACTTAACAATGAGCGAATGTAATCTTCGCCCCTTCTCATTGCGCCATCTTAAAGGATGAAACAGCTGACTCCCAGTCAGACTGAACACGCTGGGCTTCATTGATAGAGTCCGTGATTTCACTTTGCAGACATTCGACGTACTCGTTCACGTCTTCAAAGTACTCATTTACTTCGTCTTGCGCACGCCCCATTTCTTCGTATGAAGCCGAGTAGCCACTAGGCAGATATGGTTTCGAAGGCTCGCTGCAGAAAACCATTGCTTGCGCCTGCCCCGAGAAAACCATGGAAATTATCGCCGTCGATAGAACTAGTCTCACTTGCTCAACCCGCCACTCACCGACGGCACGTCCCCCGCTGCAAACCCGTAATGCCGCAGCCAGCGCAGGTCGCTCTCAAAGAACGCCCGCAGGTCCGGGATGCCGTATTTCAGCATCGCCAGCCGGTCGATACCCATGCCGAAGGCAAAGCCCTGCCACTCGGCCGGGTCGATGCCGCCGGCCTTCAGCACCTTGGGGTGGACCATGCCGGAACCGAGGATCTCCAGCCACGACTCGCCCTGCCCGATCTTCAGCTGGCCGCCGGACCAGTCGCAGCGGATGTCGACCTCGGCGGACGGCTCGGTGAAGGGGAAATGCGAGGCGCGAAAGCGCAGCTCGACCTCATCGACCTCGAAGAACGCCCGGCAGAATTCTTCCAGCGTCCATTTCAGGTTCGCCATCGAGATGTCGCGGCCGATGGCCAGCCCTTCGACCTGGTGGAACATCGGTGTGTGGGTCTGGTCCATGTCCATGCGATAGACGCGGCCGGGGCAGATGATGCGCAGGGGCGCGCCCATCGCCTCCATCGCGCGGATCTGGACGGGGCTGGTATGGGTGCGCAGCACATGCGGCGGGCGGTCGTCGCCCGCGGCCCGCGCCATGAAGAAGGTGTCGTGTTCCTGCCGCGCCGGGTGTTCGGGCGGGATGTTCAGCGCGTCGAAATTATACCAGTCCGATTCGACCTGCGGACCCTCGGCGACGGAAAACCCCATGTCGGCAAAGATCGCCGTGACCTCGTCCATCACCTGGCTGACGGGGTGGATGCTGCCCGCCGGTCGCGGGCGGCCCGGCAGGGTCACGTCCAGCCATTCCGCCGCCAGCCGCGCATCCAGCGCCGCGTCGTCCAGCGCCAGCTTGCGGGCGCGCAGGGCGGCGTCGATTTCGTCGCGCAGGCGGTTCAGGGCGGCGCCGCGGGTCTGGCGCTCTTCGGGCGTCATCCGGCCCAGTTCCTTCATCAGGGCGCTGATCTCGCCCTTTTTCCCCAGCGCGGCCAGCCGCACCTCTTCCAGCGCGGCGGCGTCGGGGGCCTCGGCCACGCGGGACAGCCATGTGGAACGCAGGGTATCGGTATCGCTCATCTCGGGCCTCGGCTTGGTGCGGGCCGGGCCTAGCACGGGACGCGGGGCGTTTCTAGCGGGCGGGACTAACGCGGCGTGGCGCGCAGCCAGATGCCTCCGTCCGGGCGCAGGGTCAGGATCATCCGCGGCCGCGGCACCGCGCCCGGAACCCGCGCGAAATCGAACCGCGCCAGCAGCGTGGCCAGGATGATCGCGGCCTCTTGCAGGGCGAAATTGGCGCCGATGCAGATGCGAGGGCCGCCGCCAAAGGGCAGGAAGGCAAAGCGGTCGCGCTCGATCCCCGGCGCAAAGCGCTCGGGGTCGAAGGCGTCGGGATTGTCCCACAGCAGCCGGTGGCGGTGCAGCGCATAGATCGGCAGCATCACCGTGTCGCCGGGGCGGATCTCGCGCCCGCCCAGAGTATCGGCGCGGCGGGCGGTGCGCGACAGGAACGCGGCCGGAGGATACAGCCGCAGCGTCTCCTGCACGATCTGCTGGATATAGGGCAGCCGCGGCAGCTCGGCCGCGCCGATGCGAGGGCCGGCGGCCTGCGCCTCGGCCGCGGCGCGCGCCTGCACTGCGGGGTCGAAGGCGCAGAGATACAGCGCCCAGGACAGCGTCAACGCCGTCGTCTCGTGCCCCGCGACGATGAAGGTCAGCAGGTTGTCGCGCAGCTCGGCCGGGTTCATGCTGCGGCCGGTTTCCGGGTCCACGCCCCCCCGCAGCAGGTCCAGCAGGTCCGGCGGCACCCGCGGCCCGCGGCGGGCGCGTTCGGCAATGGCGCGGTCGGCCAGCAGCTTGGTCCGCCGCAGCGCACCCCCCGACACCAGCCGCCCGGGCCGCGGCACCCAGGGCGGCGCCCCCAGCACATCCAGCAGCGACACCCGCGCGGTCGAGGCGATGTAGCGGTCGATCGCCAGATGCACGGCCTCGCGGTCGAAACCCTCGTCGCCGGAAAAGGTCACGTCGCTGATCACGTCAAAGGTGGCGGCGACCATCTCCGCATAGGCGTCGAAGGGCTGCGGCGCGGCGGCGATGCGCGCGGCGGAAGCCTCGGCCGCCGCGGTCATCACCGGGGCCAGCGCCTCGACGTTGCGGGCGGCGAATGCGGGGGCGGCGGCCAGCCGCTGCCAGCGCCACTGCGCGCCCTCGGCCACGAACAGGCTGTCTCCGATGGCCGGTTCCAGGATCAGCCGCGTCACGTCGGATTTCGGATAATCCTCGACCCGGTCCTTCAGCACCCGCCGCAGCGCCGCCGGGTCCATCACCATATGCCAGCGAATCCCCAAGCGCCCCGAGACCATCGGCTGGCGCAAGGCCAGCTCGGGAATCAGCTCCAGCACATTGCGCCGCGCGGTCAGGGCCGAGCCGATGATGCCCAGCGGGCGGCTGGCCAGCGGCACCCGCGGCGGCAAATCGGACGAATGCGCGCTGTCGGTCATGCGCCTCAACCCCCGTTACCGGACAAGGGTTGCACAGTGCGCTGCCAGAGGCCACTCGCCCATGCCGCACCACCTCGCCGGCTCGCCAAGGCACCCGCTCCATCTTCTGTCTAAAAATATCCTCGGGGGAATCGTCGTATACGACGATGGGGGCAGACGGCCCCCGGCCTTGGGGCACGGCGCCCAGAAACGAAAAACCCGCGCCACAGGGGCGCGGGTCCATCCATTCCGAACTGCCGAAACCCTCAGGCCGCGGCTTTCGCCTGCGCCACGATGGCGTTGAAGGCGTCCGGTTCGTGCACGGCCAGGTCGGCCAGAACCTTGCGGTCCACCTCGATCCCCGCCTTGGTCAGCGCGGCGATGAAGCGCGAATAGGTCATCTCGGCGTCCACCGCGCGCACGGCGGCGTTGATCCGCTGGATCCACAGCGCGCGGAAATTGCGCTTGCGGGTCTTGCGGTCGCGGGTCGCGTACTGGTTGGCCTTGTCGACGGCCTGGGTCGCGGTGCGGAAGTTCCGCGAGCGGTTGCCGTAATAGCCCTTGGCCTGATCCAGGATCTTCTTGTGGCGGGCGTGGGTGACCTTGCCGGATTTCACTCGTGCCATGGTTCAAGTCCTCTCAGCGGTCGTAGGGCATGTATTTCTTGACGATCTTCGTGTCCGCCGCGGACAGGATCATGGTCCCGGTCACGTCGCGGATGAATTTCGTCGAGCGCTTGATCATGCCGTGGCGCTTGCCCGCCGGGCCGGCCTTGACCTTGCCGGTCGCCGTCATCGAGAACCGCTTCTTCGCGGCCGCCTTGGTCTTCATCTTCGGCATTTTCGTCTCCTTGTCAGAGTGAGCGCGCGACTCGGCAATGCCTTACCGGCCGGCCGCGCGGAGTCTTGAAGCGCGCCTGATAGCGGCGCGCCGGCGGATTGGCAAGGGCGGAACCGCCTACAGCCGGATTTCACCGCTCAGCAGCCGCTGCCAGGCCAGGCCCAGGTCCTGCACGCGGAAGGGCGTCGGTTCAAGCCAGGCGCCGGCGAACAGCGCGGCCACCCCGATCACGAAGGCGATGGCGGCGCCGCGCGGCGGTTCGGTCCGCGCCAGCGAGGCGATGGCCAGCACGACCGACAGCGCCATCAGCACGGTGCCCAGAAGGATAAGAAGATCGGACATGCTCGCTCCCTTGCTTGGGGTCCCGGATGCGGGGGCTTTAGTCCGTGTCGCTGCCCGAAAGCAACCTTTCGCCGCAGGAAGCGACGCGCAGGATGTTGGTCGATCCCGCAGTGTTGAACGGAACGCCGGCGATCACGATCACCTTGCGGGTGACGTCGGCGAACTCGAAATGCTGGGCGGCGGTGACCGCATTGTCCACCGCCTGCTTGAAACGCTCCAGCGCCGGGGTCAGCACGCAATGCGCCCCCCAGACCAGCGCCATGCGCCGCAGCACCGGCAACTCGGAACTCATCGCCATGATCGGCACCTTGGGGCGTTCGCGCGCCACCAGCCGCACCGTGGTCGAGGACTGGGTATAGGCGCAGATCACCGCGATATCGGTGGTCTCGGCGATCTCGCGCGCCGCCACGGCCATCGAATCCGCGACGCTGGTGCGGTTGGCGGTCCCGCGCGAGGCGTCGATCACGTCGCGATACACCGGATCCACCTCGACCGAGCGGGCAACGCTGTCCATCGTCTGCACCGCCTCGACCGGATAGCGGCCGGCGGCCGATTCGGCCGACAGCATGATGGCGTCGGCACCCTCATAGATGGCGGTGGCGACGTCGCTGACCTCGGCGCGGGTCGGCATCGGGCTTTCGATCATCGATTCCAGCATCTGGGTGGCGACGATCACCGGCTTGGCTGCCTGCCGGCAGGCGCGCACCAGCCGCTTCTGGATCGGGGGGACCGAATGCACCGGCAGTTCCACCCCCAGATCGCCGCGCGCGACCATGATCCCGTCCGAGACGGCGAGGATCTCGGCAAAGGCATCGACGGCGGCGGGTTTCTCGATCTTGGACAGGATCGCGGCGCGGCCCCGGACCAGATCGCGGGCCTCGGCCACATCCTCGGGACGCTGGACGAAGGACAGCGCGATCCAGTCCACCCCCAGCTCGCAGGCGAACTCCAGGTCTGCGCGGTCCTTGTCGGACAGCGCCGCCAGCGGCAGCACCACGTCGGGCACGTTGACGCCCTTGCGGTTGGAAATCGTGCCGCCGGTGGTCACCACGCAATCGGCGAAATCCTCGCCGCAATCCTCGACCCGCAGGCGGATCTTGCCGTCGTTGACCAGCAGCCGCGATCCGGGCTTCAGCGCCGCAAAGATTTCCCGGTGCGGCAGCTGCACCCGCTCCGGCCCGCCGGGCGCCGGGTCGAGGTCGAAGCGGAAGCGGTCGCCCTCGTTCAGCTCATGCGCGCCGGCGGCAAAGACGCCCACCCGCAGCTTGGGCCCCTGCAGGTCGGCCAGCACCCCGATGGGGCGGCCGGTCTCGGCCTCGATCCGGCGGATCATCTCATAACGGGCGCGCTGCTCGGACTGCTCGCCATGGCTCATGTTCAGGCGGAACACGTCGGCGCCCGCGTCGAACAGGGCGCGGATGGTGTCGAGGTCGCTCGACGACGGCCCCAGAGTCGCCACGATCTTGACATTGCGATGACGTCTCATCCCGGTTCCTTCCTGCAAGTTGCGGGCAAGCCGCGCTGTTTGCGCTATCACTACCCCCCCGCAGCGGGACGGGCAACTGGCGGCGGACGTGGCCGCGGGGTATATGCAGCCGCACCATGACCCCGCACGCCCCCTGCCCCGCCGACCCCGCCGCCTTTACCACCGAGGGCGAGGACCGCCCCTCGCGCTGGCTGGTCACCTGCGACCATGCCACCAACCGGGTGCCGGGGTGGGTGAACGGCGGCGATCTGGGGATCGCGGCGGCGGACATGGCGCGCCACATCGCCTTCGACGTGGGCGCAATGGGGCTGGCCTCGGCGCTGGCGGCGCGGCTGGGGGCGCCGATGATCGCCTCGGATTTCTCGCGGCTGGTGATCGACCCGAACCGGGGCGAGGACGACCCGACGCTGCTGATGCGGCTTTACGACGGCACGGTGATCCCGGCGAACCGCCATGCGGATACAGCGGAACGCGAGCGGCGGCTGGACCGGCTCTACCGCCCCTATCACCGGGAACTGGCGCGGCTGGCGGCGGCGCATCCGGCCCGCGCGATCTGCGCCGTCCACAGCTTCACCCCGCAGCTGCGCGGGCGGCCACCGCGGCCGTGGCTGGTCGGCATCCTCTATTCGCACCGCGACGAGCGGCTTGGCCCGGCGATGGTGCGGGCCTGCCGGGCGCAGGGCTGGGTCACCGGCGACAACCAGCCCTACAGCGGCCATCTGCAAGGCGATTCGATCGACACCCACGCGCTGGCCCACGGCCGCCCGAACCTGCTGATCGAGGTCAGGAACGACCTGATCCGCACCCCCGAGGGACAGCAGGAATGGGCCGGGCACCTGGCCCCGGTGCTGGAACGGGTGCTTTCCGACAGCGGCCTCTGACGCGGGGCGCTGCCCCGCACCCCGGGGTATTTCCACCAGAAAGAAGACCGGAGGCTGCTTCTTTCTGGTCCAAATACCCGATCCGGCAGCGCGGTCCGGCGAGGGGCCTGCAATCGGGTGCGTCAGAGAAAGCTCTGCGGATCGATATCCACCGCCAGCCGCAGATTGGCGGGCGCTTTCGGCGCGGCGGAAAGCCAGCGGGCGATGGCGGATTGCAGCGGCGCCTGGCGGGGCGCTCGGATCAGCATCCGCACCCGGAACCGCGCCCGCACCCGGGCGATGGGGGCGGGCGCCGGGCCGAACAGTTCGGCCCCGATTTCCGCCAAGGGCGCGGCGCGGCGGGCGAGCTCCTGCGCATAGCCCTCGACCACCGCCTGTTCGGGGTGCGACAGGATGATTCCCGCCAGCCGCGAAAACGGCGGCATCCCGGCGGCGCGGCGCGATTCGGCCTCGGCGTCCCAGAACGCCTCGTCGTCGCCCGACAGGATCGCGCGGATCACCGCGTGTTCGGGCTGGTGCGTCTGCAGCAGCGCCAACCCCGGGCGGTCCCCCGCCTGCCGCCCGGCCCGCCCCGCCACCTGTCGCATCAGTTGAAACGACCGTTCCGCCGCGCGCAGGTCCGCGCCTTGCAGCCCCAGGTCGGCGTCGATCACCCCGACCAGCGTCAGCGCCGGAAAATTGTGCCCCTTGGCGACGATCTGGGTGCCGATGATGATGTCGGCACCGCCCGCGGCGATGGTGGCGATGGTGTCCTTCAGCGCCCTCGCCGAGCCGTAGAGGTCCGAGGACAGCACCACCGCGCGCGCGTCGGGAAAGCGGGCGGCGACCTCTTCGGCCAGCCGCTCGACCCCCGGGCCGATGGCGGCCAGCTTGCCCTCGGCCCCGCAGGCGGGGCAGGCGGTGGGGATGGGGCGCGAGGCGCCGCATTGGTGACAGACCAGCCGCCGCTGGAAACGGTGTTCCACCATCCGCGCATCGCAATCGTCGCAGCCGATCTGGTGGCCGCAGCCGCGGCAGGTGGTCACCGGCGCATAGCCGCGGCGGTTGAGAAACAGCAGCGACTGTTCGCCGCGGCCCAGCCGTTCGGTCACCGCCGCGGCGAGCGTCGGGGAAATCCACTGTCCCGGGGTCATCTGCTCGCGCCGCAGGTCGATGGCGCGCATGTCGGGCAGCTCGGCCTCGCCGTAGCGGGCGCGCAGGTCCAGCCGATGGTACTTGCCGCTGGCTGCGTTCACCCAGCTTTCGACCGAGGGCGTGGCCGAGGCCAGCACCACCTGCGCGCCCTCGATGCTGGCGCGCAGCACCGCCATGTCGCGGGCGCTGTAATGAACGGTCTCGTCCTGCTTGTAGGAGCCGTCGTGTTCCTCATCCACCACGATCAGGCCGAGGTCGCGAAAGGGCAGGAACAGCGCCGAGCGGGCGCCGACGACCAAGCCGACCTCGCCGCGCCCGGCCATGTGCCACAGGCGGCGGCGTTCGCTGCGGGTGATACCGCTGTGCCATTCGCCGGGGCGGGCGCCGAAGCGGGCCTCCACCCGGTCCAGGAACTCGGCCGACAGCGCGATTTCCGGCAGCAGCACCAGCGCCTGCCTTCCCAGCCGCAGGCATTCGGCCACGGCCTCGAGGTAAACCTCGGTCTTGCCCGAGCCGGTGACCCCGCGCAGCAGGGTCGTGGCATAGCCGCCGCCGCGCAGCCCTTCGCGCAGCGTCTCGGCCGCCGCCGACTGGTCGGGGGCCAGCGGCTTTCCCGGAAGCGCGTGGTCGAGCCGCGGATAGGGCGCGTCCTTGGGCGCCATGGTTTCCACCAGCGTGCCGGCGGTGACCAGCCCCTTGACCACCGACACCCCCACCCCGGCCAGCTGCGCCAGTTCCGAGGGCGCGAACCCCGCCCCCCCGTGATCGTCCAGCACCCGCAGCACCGCGGCGCGGGCATCGGTCATCCGCGCGGGCGGCGGGCCGGCACGGTGGATCACCCGGCGCGCGGCCGGCGGCTGGTCCAGATCCGGCGCCCGCAGCGCCATGCGCAGCATCACCGGCAGCGGCGTCAGCGTATAGTCGGCGGCGCGCTGGATGAACTCGAGCATCGCCGGGGACAGCGGCGCGGCCTCGACCAGCCGTGCGATCGGGCGCAGCTTGGCCGCGTCGAACCCGCCTTCCCCCTTCCCCCAGACCACGCCCAGCACCCGGCGCGGCCCCAGCGGCGCCACCACCGGCTGGCCCAGCGCCACGCCGCCCTGAGGCGCGAGATAGTCGAGCAGCCCCACCGGCTCGGTCGTCAGCACGCCGATGCGGGCGCCTTGGGGGAAATGGGTGGCCATGCGGGTCCTGTCGCCCGGCCGCGGCCGGGCGTCAACGGTCAGATCTGCGACAGGAACGACCGCTTGACCACGAAGATCGTCACCGCGATGCCGATCACCGCGGGAACCATGGCGCCTTCGGAAAACGCCCAGACGGTCAGGCCGATCGCCACCGCCGTCGCGAGCAGGCGCAGGAACAGGGGCCAGTCGGTCATGGTCGCCTCCTCTTGCCGGGCTTGCCCCAGCCTGCACCGGGAGGCGGGTGAAAGGCAAGCCATGCGCCCGGCGCGGGGTGGAAGCGGGGCCCTGCCCCGCACCCCGGGACATTTTGGGGCAAGATGAAAGAGCCGGGCCGGCGCGAGGGCGAGGCGTCAGGCGTCGACCGGGACCATGGTTCCCAGCAGCGTGGCGACGTGCTTGCGGCCGCCCTGGTGGGTGGCGCCCTCGGCGAAGACGTCGGCCGCGACGGTGACGATGCGGCGGCCGGGGCGCAGGACGCGGCCCTCGGCGACCAGCCGCTCACCCACGGCGGGCGAGAGCAGGTGGATCTTCATTTCCGCGGTAACGACCTCGGCGCCCTCGGGCAGGGTGGTCAGCGCCGCGTAACCCGCAGCGCTGTCGCCGATGGCAAAGCTGACCGCGGCATGGGCGAAACCCTGCTGCTGCAGCACATGCGGCGCGATCGGGGCGGCGATGCGGGTGCGGCCGGGGCCGACGTCCTCCAGCGTCGCGCCCAGCGTCTGCATCATGGTCTGGCGCGCGAAACTGTCGCGCAGGCGGCGCTCGATCGCCTCGGGGGCGCGGTCGGGTGCCTCACCCAGCCCCAGCCCCTGCCCCTGACCCGTTCCCGGCGTCGCGTCATTCATTCGAACAATCCTCCCTGCGTGCTGTCCTGCGGGCGCGGCGCATCCAGCCCCAGATGCCGCCAGCCCGGCTGCCCCAGCATCCGGCCACGCGGAGTCCGCTGAATCAAGCCCTGTTGCAGCAGATAGGGCTCGATCACCTCTTCGATGGCATCGCGGCTTTCGGACAGCGCCGCGGAAAGGGTTTCCACGCCGACCGGGCCGCCGCCGTAATGCTGCGCCATCAGCGTCAGATAGCGGCGGTCGGCGCCGTCCAGCCCCAGATCGTCCACCCCCAGCCGGGTCAGCGCCATGTCGGCCAGCTCGCGGGTCAGCCGCCCGTCGCCCTCGACCAGCGCGAAATCGACCACCCGGCGCAGCAGCCGCCCGGCGATGCGCGGCGTCCCGCGGGCGCGACGCGCGATCTCGCGCGTGCCGGCCGGCTCGGCCGCGACTCCCATCAGCCGCGCGCCGCGGGCGACGATCAGGTCAAGTTCGTCCACCGTATAGAACTGCAGCCGCGTCGGGATGCCGAAACGGTCGCGCAGCGGCGTGGTCAGCAGCCCCAGCCGAGTGGTGGCGCCGACCAGGGTAAAGGGTTGCAGCTCGATCCGCACCGTGCGCGCGGCCGGTCCCTCGCCGATCACCAGGTCCAGCTCGAAATCCTCCATCGCCGGATAGAGGATCTCCTCGACCGCAGGGTTCATGCGGTGGATCTCGTCGATGAACAGCACGTCGCGGGCTTCGAGATTGGTCAGGATCGCGGCCAGATCGCCCGCCCGCGCCAGCACCGGCCCCGAGGTCATGCGGAAGTTCACCCCCAGCTCGCGCGCCATGATCTGCGCCAGCGTGGTCTTGCCCAGCCCGGGCGGCCCGTGGAACAGCGTGTGGTCCATCGCCTGCCCGCGCATCCTGGCGCTGTCGATGAAGACGCGCAGGTTGGCGCGAGCCTCGGCCTGGCCGACGAATTCTTCCAGCCGCTGCGGGCGCAGGGCGCGGTCTTCGGGCTCGCCCTCGATCGCTTCGCCGCGCAGGGCGGGGTCGGGGGTGGTCGGGGCGGGAATCATGCGCGCGGCACCCGCGGGATGCCGCTGCCCGCGGGCTGCATCTGCGCCAGCAGGTCGATGCGTTCCTGTGTCGAGGGGTGGGTGGCAAACAGCCGGTCCATGCGCATCGCCCCCAGCGGGTTGATGATGAACAGCGCGGCCGAGGCCGGGTTGCGTTCGGCCGGGATGTTCACCGTGCGCCCGGCCGCATTGGCGATCTTGGCCAGCGCCGAGGCCAGCGCCATCGGGTTGCCGCTGATCTCGGCCCCCGAGCGGTCGGCGACATATTCCCGCGAGCGCGAGATCGCCAGCTGCACCAGCGTCGCCGCCAGGGGCGCCAGGAACATCGCCAGCAGCGCCCCCAGCGCACCGCCCTGCCGTTCGCGGTTGCCCATGAACAGCATCATGTTGCCCAGCATGGCGATGGCGCCCGCCATGGTCGCGGTCACCGTCATGGTCAGCGTGTCGCGGTGGCGGATATGGGCCAACTCATGCGCGATCACGCCGGCCAGCTCGTCACGGTCAAGGATGCGCAGCAGCCCCTGCGTCACCGCCACGGCCGCGTGCTGCGGGTCGCGACCGGTAGCAAAGGCGTTGGGCTGGTCGGTAGCCAGCACATAGACCGCCGGCATCGGCAGCCCGGCGCGAGAGGCCAGCTGGCGCACCAGCCCGACCAGCTCGGGCGCCTGCGCCTCGGTCACCGGGGTGGCGCCGTGCTGGCGCAGCACCGCCTTGTCGCTGTTCCACCACGCCCAGACGTTGCCGGCCCCCGCGACCAGCAGCGCCAGGATCGCGCCCCCCTGCCCGCCGATCAGCCAGCCCATCCCCATCAGCAGCGCCGTCATCGCCGCCATCAGCAGGAATGTCCGCAGATTGCCCGTCATCTTGCCGCCCCCGATCCTCGCCTGCCTATTCCTTCGGCGCCAGCAGCCGCAGCGCCGCGCGGATCAGCGTGGGCGTGGCCGCGCCTGGGTCAAGCGCCGCGGCCTGCGCCACCGCCGCCGCCGCCTCGGAGGCAGCATAGCCGAGATTGGTCAGCGCCGACAGCGCATCCGCCATCGCCGCCGCCGAGACCGCCGGCGCCGCCGCGGGGGGCTGCGCGGCCGGGGCGGCCGCGGCGGCGGGGGCGGGCTCGACGCCCGGCCCGGCCGCAATCTCTGCCCCGCCGGCGCCCGCGTCCACGGTCAGCGCGCCGCCCATGGCGATGATGCCGGGGGCCTTGTCCTTCAGTTCCAGCACCACCCGCTGCGCCAGTTTCGGCCCGACGCCGGGGGATTTGCGCACCGCCGCCCAGTCGCCCAGCGCGATGGCGCGGCCCAGCCCCTCGGGGCCCAGCGTGCCCAGGATCGCCAGCGAGACCTTGGCCCCGATTCCCTGCACACTGGTCAGCAGCCGGTGCCATTCCTTTTCCAGCAGCGACGAAAACCCGAACAACTGCAGCAGATCCTCGCGCACCAGCAGCTCGGTATACAGCGCCGCCGCCTGACCGACGGGGGGCAGCGCCGCCGCGGTGCGTTCGTTGACATGGACGATGTAGCCGACGCCGCGCACGTCGATCAGCACGTGGTCGGGGGCGCGGTGCAGGATCACCCCGGCGATGCGGCCGATCATGCCACCACCTTGATGCGCAGGCTGCGGCCCTGCAGGTGGCGGGCGTGGCAGATGGCGATGGCCAGCGCGTCGGCGGCGTCGGGGCCGGCGATCTCGACCCCCGGCAGCTGAAAGCGGACCATATGCTCGACCTGTCCCTTTTGCGCGTGTCCGACCCCGACCACCGTCTTTTTCACCGCGTTGGGGGCGTATTCCCCGACCTTCAGCCCCGCCTGCGCCGGGGCCAGCAGCGCCACCCCGCGCGCCTGCCCCAGCTTCAGCGTGCCCACCGCGTCCTTGTTGACGAAGGTCTGCTCCACCGCCGCCGCCTCGGGTGAATGCGCCGCGATCACCGCGACCAGCCCGGCGTGCAGTTCGCACAGCCGCGCGGCAAGGCTGTCGGCGCGCGAGCGGATGATCCCGTTCGCCACGTGCCGCAGGCGCGAGCCGTCGGCGACGATCACCCCCCAGCCCATGTTGACCAGCCCGGGGTCGATGCCCAGGATTCTCATGCGCCGCACCCCTTCCCGCACGGCGCGGCCCCTGCCCGAAGCCCCGGCGCGACCACCTGCCGCGCCCCTGGGGCCGGGTTGCCGCAAAGCCCTTTCGGGTCCGCCCTCATGCCTGCCGCCTCTTGTTGCGTTTTCCCAAGCCGCTAGCACGAAACGCGAACATCGGCCAGCAATTTCGCCCGCTTGCTTGACATTCCCCGTGCAGGTCGGTGACTCAGGCCCGAAACGGGGGAACAATGACGCCAGCCTTGATCGTCGCACTGCCGTTTCTGGGGGCAGCGCTGCCGGGCCTGATGGTCCGCACCAGCCGCAACGCGGCCGCCATCGCCTGCGGCAGCTTCACCCTGCTGGCGCTGCTGGGGCTGATCGTCAACATCCCCGCCGTGCTGGCCGGAGAGGTGGTGGCCACCCGCATCCCGTGGATGTCCCAGATCGGGCTGGATGCGGATTTCATGCTGGACGGGCTGGGGCTGCTGTTCGGGATCCTGATCCTGGGGATCGGGCTGCTCATCATCCTCTATGCGCGGTTCTACCTGTCCCAACAGGACGCGGCGGGGCCGTTCTTCACCTATCTGATGCTGTTCCAGGGCGCGATGACCGGAATCGTGCTGTCCGACAACATCCTGATGCTGCTGGTGTTCTGGGAACTGACCTCACTGTCCTCGTTCCTGCTGATCGGCTTCTGGAAGCACCTGCCCGAGGGGCGGCAGGGCGCGCGCATGGCGCTGAATGTGACCGCAATGGGGGGGCTGGCGATGATCGCGGGCTGCCTGTTGCTGGGGCAGGTCGCGGGCAGCTATCGCCTGTCCGACATCATCGCGCAGCGCGAGGCGATCCAGTCCTCGGCGCTCTACCTGCCGGCGCTGTTGCTGATCCTGCTGGGCGCCTTCACCAAATCGGCGCAATTCCCGTTCCATTTCTGGCTGCCGCGCGCCATGGCGGCGCCGACGCCGGTCAGCGCCTATCTGCACTCGGCCACCATGGTGAAGGCCGGGATCTTCCTGATGGCGCGGCTGTGGCCGGCGCTGGCGGGCACGCCCGAGTGGTTCGGCATCGTCGCCACCGTCGGGCTGGTCACCATGCTGATTGGCGGCGCCATCGCGCTGTTCCAGGACGACCTCAAGGGGCTGCTGGCCTATTCCACCGTTAGCCACCTGGGGCTGATCACCATGCTGCTGGGCTTCGGGACCGAGGCCGCGGCCACCGCCGCCATGTTCCACATCGTCGCCCATGCCAGCTTCAAGGCCGCGCTGTTCATGGGCGCGGGCATCATCGACCACGCCGCGCATACGCGGTCGATCCGGCGGCTGGGGGGGCTGCGCACGCTGATGCCGCTGACCTTCGGGCTGGTGCTGATCGCCTCGCTGTCGATGGCGGGGATCCCGCCGTTCAACGGCTTCCTGTCCAAGGAGATGATGCTGGAACAGGCCGCCAGTGCGGCCGGGTTGTTCGGGGCGGTGGCGACGCTGGCCTCGGTGTTTTCGGTTGCCTATTCGCTGCGGCTGGTCGCGCATGTGTTCCTGGGGCCGGTGCGCCACGATTATCCCACCGCGCCGCACGACCCCGGCGCGGGGCTGTGGCTGGGGCCGGCGCTGCTGGTGGCGGTGGTGATCCTTAGCGGGCTGTTCCCGAATGCCACGCTGGGCTGGATCGTCACGGCGGCAGCCTCGGCGGTCACCGCGCAGGCGCTGCACCCGCATTTCGCGCTGTGGCACGGCGTGAACCCGGCGCTGCTGATGTCGGCGCTGGCCGTCGCCGGGGGTGCGGCGCTGCTGGTGCTGTGGCAGCCCGCCGACAGGCTGCGCCAGGCCCTGCCGCACATCGACGCCAAGGCGATGTTCGACGCCATCGTCGGCGCGGCCGAGCGTCTGGCCGCGGCCTTTACCGACGGGTTTTCCAACGGCTCGATGTCGCGGGCACTGGCGGCGCAGCTGCTGCTGGCGCTGATCTGCGGGCTGGCCGCTTGGCACAGCGGATTGGCAGGCCCCGCCGCGCGCCCGATGCTGCCGGTCACCCCGGTGGCGCTGGTCGGCTGGGTGATGATGCTGGTCGGCATCGGCACGCTGGTGGCGCTGCACCGCCGCCGCATCCTGGCGCTGGTGCTGGTGGGGATCGTCGGGCTGATCGTCTCGGTCACCTTCGTCTATTTCTCGGCCCCTGATCTGGCGCTGACCCAGATCTCGGTCGAGGTGGTCACGGTCATCCTGCTGCTGCTGGCGCTGAACTTCCTGCCCAAGCGGACGGTGCTGGATACCTCGGACCTCAAGCGCGGCAGCGACGCCTTTGTCGCAGCGCTGGCGGGGCTGGGGGTCGGCGGGCTGGCCTTCGCGATCATGCGCCGCGATTTCGCGTTCCCGTCGATTTCCGGCTACATGGTGGAAAACAGCTACAAGCTGGGCGGCGGCGACAACGTGGTCAACGTGATCCTGGTCGATTTCCGCGGCTACGACACCTATGGCGAAATCACCGTGCTGGGCATCGCCGCCCTGACCATCTTTGCCCTGACCGAGACGCTGCTGGGCGGGCGCGGCGCGCACCGGCTGCACCAATGGGTGCGCGACATGCGCCGCGCCGGCGACCGCCACCCGCTGATGCTGGGGGTGGCGACGCGGGCGCTGCTGCCGCTGACGCTGGTGGTCGGGCTCTACATCTTCCTGCGCGGGCACAACGCCCCGGGCGGGGGCTTCGTCGCCGGGCTGATCGTGTCGGTGGCGCTGGTGATGCACTACATGGCCTCGGGGTTTGCCTGGGCGATGCAGCGCCAGTCGATCCCCTATCACGCGCTGATCGCGCTGGGGGTGCTGGCGGCAGGCGTCACCGGCGCGGGGGCGTGGTTCGCCGGGCAGCCGTTCCTGACCTCGGCCTTCGGCTATGTGCATCTGCCGGGGATCGAGCCGATCGAGCTGGCCACCGCCATGGGCTTCGACACCGGGGTGTTCCTGTGCGTGGTGGGCGCGGTGATGCTGGCGCTCAATTCGCTCAGCCGGATCGCGCGCGAGGCGGGGCGGGACCATGCCGCCGCCGATGCCGCCGCGCCCATCCCAGCAACCCAAGCGTAAGGAGGCCGGCAGGATGGAGTTCCTCATCGCCTCGGCCATCGGCAGCCTGACCGCCGCCGGAGTCTATCTGTCGCTGCGCAAGCGCAGCTTTGCCGTCGTGCTGGGTATGACGCTGCTGACCTATGCCACCAACCTGTTCCTGTTCGTCACCGGCCGGCTGGTGATCGACCAGCCGCCGGTGCTGCGCGAGGGCGTCACCGCCTATACCGACCCGCTGCCGCAGGCGCTGGTGCTGACCGCCATCGTGATTTCCTTTGGCATGACCGCGGTGGTGGTGATGATGGCGCTTGGCAGCTTCATCGAGGGGGGCGACGACCGCATCGACCTGCCCCGCCGCGACCGCGAGGGGCCGGGCGCATGAACCACTGGCTTGTCGTCCCCGTGGTGCTGCCGGCCTTCGCCGGGCCGCTGATCGTGCTGGCGATGCGGCACGATCTGGTGCTGCAACGGGTGTTTTCCACCGCCGCCACCGCCGCGCAGCTGTTGCTGGCGCTGTGGCTGCTGCTGCAATCCATGGGCGGAGAGATCCAGGTCTATCGCCTTGGCAACTGGGCCGCGCCCTTCGGGATCGTGCTGATGCTGGACCGGCTGGCGGCCCTGATGCTGGTGCTGGCCGGGGTGCTGGGGCTGGTGATCCAGCTTTACGCCATCGGTTCCGGCTGGGACCGGCGCGGGCGGCATTTCCATTCGCTGTGGCAGTTCCAGCTGATGGGGATCAACGGCGCCTTCCTGACCGGCGACGCCTTCAACCTGTTCGTGCTGTTCGAGATCCTGCTGATCGCCAGCTACGGGCTGATGATCCACGCGGGCGGAGAGCTGCGGCTGCGCGCCGGCGTGCAATATGTCGTCTACAACCTGCTGGGGTCGTCGCTGTTCCTGGCGGCGCTGGGGACGCTTTATGCCGTCACCGGCACGCTGAACATGGCCGACATGGCCGCCAGGATCGCCCTGCTTCCGGCCGAGGATACCGCCCTGCTGCGGGTCGGCGCGGTGCTGCTGATGCTGGTGTTCGCGGTCAAGGCGGCGCTGGTGCCGCTGCATTTCTGGCTGCCGGCCACCTATGCGCGGGCGCCGGGGCCGGTGGCGGCGCTGTTCGCCATCATGACCAAGGTCGGCATCTACGGGATCATCCGCTTTTTCACGCTGGTGTTCCCCTCGGACGACGCGCTGATGCGGCTTGCCGCCGACATCCTGCTGCCGGCGGCGCTGGTGACGCTGGTCGTGGGCCAGCTGGGGGTGCTGGGCGCGCGCCACATGGGGCGGATGACCGCCTTCGCCGCGCTGGGGTCGGTGGGGACGGTGATGGTGGCGGTGGCGCAGTTCCAGCCAGCCGGGCTGGCGGCGGGGATCTGGTATCTGGTGCATTCGACGCTGGCTACCGCGGCGCTGTTCCTGGCGGTGGACCTGATCGGCACCCGCCGGCAGGGCGGCAGCCTGTGGCTGCGACCGGCGCCGCCCATCGTGCAGGCGGGCATCGTCGCCGCGCTCTATTTCGCCGCCGCCATCGCCATGGCCGGGCTGCCGCCGCTGTCGGGGTTCCTGGGCAAGCTGGCGGTGCTGCAATCCGTGCGCGAGGGCGACCTGACGGCGCTGATCTGGACGGTGATCCTGGTCACTTCGCTGTTCGGGATCGTGGGGCTGACGCGGGCCGGCTCGATCGTGTTCTGGAAGGCGCATGAGGACGGCACCCCAGCCCCCCACCCCGCCGAAGAGCCGCAGCCGGATGCGCCGGGCTTCCCCTCGGCCGCGCTGGCGCTGACCTCGGTCGGGGCGCTGATTGCCGCGATGGTGGTGCTGACGGTGCTGGCCGGGCCGATGATGCGGTTCGCGCAAGACACTGCCGCGCAGCTGAGCGACCCGCAGCGCTATATCGAGGCCGTCCTTGAACGGCAGGAGGGGGTGAAATGATCCGCCGCATCCTTCCGCATCCGCTGCTGTCGCTGTTCGTGGCGCTGATCTGGATGCTGCTGGTCAACCGCTTTGCCTGGGGCTCGCTGCTGTTCGCGCTGGCGCTGGGGGTGATCATCCCCATCGTCACCGCAAGCTACTGGCCCGACCGCGCCCGCATCCGCAACCCGCTGGCGATCGCGGGCTATGTCGTGATCGTCCTGCACGACATCATCAAGGCCAATATCGACGTGGCGAAGATCGTGCTGTTCAAGCCCTCGCGCGATCTGCAGCCGGCCTGGCTGGTGGTGCCGCTGGAGATCACCACCCCCGAGGCCATCGCCGTCCTGATGGGCACCATCACCCTGACCCCCGGCACCGTCAGCTGCGACCTGGCCGAGGACGGCAGCGCGCTGCTGGTCCACGCGCTGCACTGCCCCGACCCGGAAAGCACCATCGACGAGATGAAGACCCGCTACGAGGCCCGCCTGAAGGAGATCTTCCTGTGAGCATCCTCAACCTGGCGCTGCTGTTCGCCTTTGGCTGCTTTTCGCTGGCGCAGCTTCTGTGCCTGTACCGGGTGATGCGGGCCACCGGCTTTTCCGACCGGGTGCTGGCGCTGGACACCATGGCGATCAACATGATCGCGCTGCTGACGCTGTTCGGCATCCAGCGCGGCGCGCAGGTGTATTTCGAGGCCTCGATGCTGTTTGCGATGGTCGGATTCATCTCGACCGTCGCATTCGCCAAGTTCATCCTGCGCGGGGATATCATCGAATGAGCATCCTCGGCGAAATCCTGATCGCGGCGCTGCTGGTGTCGGGCGGCGTCTTCGGGCTGGTCGGGGCCTGGGGGCTGGTGCGGCTGCCCGACATGATGACGCGGCTGCACGGGCCGACCAAGGCGGCGACGCTGGGGGTGGGGTCGGTGCTGATCGCCTCGATGCTGCATTTCTGGCTGCACCACGGGGTGCTCAGCTGGCACGAGTTGCTGATCACCATCTTCGTGCTGATCACCTCACCCATCACCGGGCTGTTCATCGCCAAGGCGCATATGCACCTGTCCTGGCAGCAGGGCGAGCTGCCACGCCCGCCCTCGGGGGTGGAGTGGTGCACCTATGGGCGCGGCGCGGAAAACAGCCCCATCGTGACCGTGGACGGGCCGGAGAAACCCTGCGAGTGACGGGCTGCGGCACTGTGTCTGAGCATCTTCGGGCGCGGAGCCGCTTTCCCTGAAAACGCTTCAGCGCCGCGGATGCGCGGCGCGGTGCACGGCCAGCAGATGCGCGTCATCGACGCCGGTATAGACCTGCGTCGTGGACAGGCTGGCGTGGCCCAGCAGCTGCTGGATGGTGCGCAGATCGCCCCCCGCGGCCAGCAGATGCGTGGCGAAACTGTGGCGCAGCGCGTGGGGGGTGGCAGTCTCCGGCAGCCCCAGCGATTGCCGCAGCTGGGCCATGGTCCCCGCCACCGCCCCCGGGTTTAGCCGCCCGCCCCGCACGCCCCGGAACAGCGGTCCATCCGCCGCCAGCGGCCAGGGGCAGAGCCGCAGATATTCCGCCACCGCCTCGCGGGCCACGGGCAGCACCGGCACGATCCGCTCCCGCCCGCCCTTGCCGCGGATCAGCAGCGATTCGCCCAGCGGCCAGTCGGCGCCATCCAGCGCCAGCGCCTCGCCGATGCGCAGCCCCAGCCCGTAAAGCAGCGTCAGCACCGCCACGTCGCGGGCGGCGACCCAGGGGGTGGGGTGCTGCGCGCCCGCCAGATCCAGCACGGCGCGGGCCTGTTCGGGGGCGATGGGGCGGGGCAGGCTGCGAAGGTAGCGCGGGCTGCGGGTGGACAGCGCCCGGCTGGCGTCGAAGCCCTCGCGGTCGCTCAGCCAGCGCAGGAAGCTGCGCACCGCCGACAGCCGCCGAGCCAGGCTGCGCGCCGACAGGCCGCGCCGGCGTTCCTCGGCGGCAAAGCCGCGCAGGTCGGTCTGGGTCAGGGCGGCCAGCGCGCCGGGCAGCGCCGGGGTGCCGTGATACCCGCCCAGAAACCCCAGAAACGCCAGCAGATCGGCCTGATAGGCGGTGATCGTGTGTTCGGAGCGCCCGCGCAGCGCACGTTCGCTGTCCAGCCAGCGCGCCAGCGCGTCGGCCATCGCAGGGGCCAGCGCGAGCGGCCCCTGCCCGTTCATTCCCGCAGCCAGCCGATCAGCACCAGCCGCAGCACCTGCGCAAAGAACCGCAGCAGGTCGGTGGCCTGTGCCGGGGAAAACCGCGACGGGTCCAGCGAGCCCATCACCAGCAGCGCCGGCCGGGCGTCGGGGCCAAGGTCCAGCGGCAGCAGCGCCTCGGAGGCGACCTCGGTGCCGTGGATGCCGCGGGTCTCGGCGCTGGCGCGGCGCAGCACGATGTCGTCGCCGCGCGGGGCCTTGCGCCCGGCGGCGATGATCCGCCCGACGCTGCCTGCGGGCACCACCACCAGCGGCCCGCCGTCGCCGGCCACCGGCGCCGATTCGGCCGATTCCATCACCAGCCGCAGCGTCTCGACCCGCAGCACCGGGGCCACGTCGGTTTCCAGCGCCTCGAGGAAGCTGGCGAAATCCACCGGCTCCAGCAGCGACAGCACCGCGCGGTGGATGGTCTGCGTCCCCGCCTGGTTTTCGTAGGCGGCCGAGATCACGCTTTCATGCGCCGATTCCAGCCGGTCGAGCCGATGTTCCAGCGCCTCCATCGCGCGGCCGCGAATGTCGATGACATTCTCGCCCAGCTCGGCCTCGCGCGCCGCGACCAGCGCCCGCATCAGGTCGCGGTCCGACAGGATCAGCGCCGGGTCGGCCAGCAGCCGCGCGCGGGTGGCGTCGTCCAGCGGATCGGTCATGCGCCGATCTTCTGGCCGGTCTTGGCCCAGTCGGCGTTGAACAGGTCCAGCCCCTTGTCGGTCAGCACATGGCTGGCCATCGCCTTGATGACCGAGGGCGGGGCCGTGATCACATCGGCGCCGACGCGCGCGCATTCGATCACATGGTTGACCGAGCGGATTGAGGCCGCCAGCAGGTTGGTTTCATAGCCGTAGTTGTCATAGATCTGGCGGATGTCGGCGATCAGCTCCATCCCGTCCAGTCCGATGTCGTCCAGCCGCCCGATGAAGGGGCTGATGAAGGTGGCGCCGGCCTTGGCGGCCAGGATCGCCTGCGCGGGCGAGAAGCACAGGGTCACGTTGACCATGTGGCCGTCATCGGTCAGCGCCTTGCAGGCCTTCAGCCCGTCCCAGGTCAGCGGCACCTTGACGGTGACGTTGGGGGCGATCTCGGCCAGGTGCTTGCCCTCGCGGATCATCCCCGCGGCGTCCGAGGCGACGACCTCGGCCGAGACCGGGCCGGGAACCAGGTCGCAGATCTCGCGGGTGACCTCGGCGATGTTGCGGCCGGACTTGAGGATCAGCGAGGGGTTGGTCGTCACCCCGTCCACCATGCCCAGTTCGTGCAATTCGCGGATCGCGGCGATGTCGGCGGTGTCGACGAAGAATCTCATGGGAGGCACCTGTGCTGGCCGAAAGGGTTGGCAGGGGTTTATCGCAGAAGGGGCCGGGCGGGAAGGGCAGCGTCCGGCGGGTTCGGGCATAACTTCGCCGGTCTGCCAAAGCGGACCGGCACGCGCCCGCCCGCCCCACGGCGGGCGCGTTGCGCCCACCCGGGCGGACGCGTGCCTATGTCGTGCCGGCTTGGCGGGGGTGCCCGGAAACCGGGCCCCACCCCCGTTTCCTTCCGCTCAGGGCGTCAGCCCCTGCGGTTCCGCCAGCCCATTGACCCGCGCGGTCGCGGTCAGGGTGTTGGCCAGCAGGCAGGCGATGGTCATCGGCCCGACCCCACCCGGCACCGGGGTGATCGCCCCCGCCACCTTGCGCACCGATTCAAAATCCACGTCGCCGACCAGCCCCGCCTCGGTGCGGTTGATGCCGACGTCGATCACCACCGCGCCCGGCTTGATCCAGTCGCCCTGCACGAAGCGCGGCCGCCCCACCGCCGCCACCACGATATCGGCGCGTCGGCACAGCGCCGGCAGATCGGTGGTGCGCGAATGCGCCACCGTCACCGTGGCGCTGTCGGCCAGCATCAGCTGCGCCATCGGCTTGCCGACGATGTTGCTGCGCCCGATCACCAGCGCATCCTTGCCGGAAAGCGAGCCCAGCCGGTCGCGCAGCAGCATCAGGCAGCCCAGCGGCGTGCAGGGCACCATCGCCCTTTGCCCCGTCGCCAGCCGCCCGGCGTTCAGCACGGTGAACCCGTCCACGTCCTTTTCCGGCGCGATGGCGTTGATCACCGCAGTCTCGTCCAGATGCGCGGGCAGCGGCAGCTGCACCAGGATCCCGTTCACCGCCGCATCCGCATTCAGCCGCGCGATCAGCGCCAGCAGCTCTGCCTGCGATGTCTCGGCCGGCAGCCGATGCTCATAGCTGTTCATCCCGACCTCGACCGTGGCGCGGCCCTTGGAGCGCACATAGACGGACGAAGCAGGATCCTCGCCCACCAGCACCACCGCCAGGCCGGGCGTGACCCCGTGGTCGGCCTTGATCCGCGCCACCTCCTGCGCGATCCGCCCGCGCAGCCGTGCCGCAAAGGCCTTTCCGTCGATCAGCGTTGCAGGTTGTGCCAGTTCACCCGTCATCGTCTTCCCCCAGCGCGCGTGCTTCCTGCGCGATGAAATGGTCCATCATCAGCCGCCACAGCGCCTCGGCCAGGTCGGGGTCGTAGCCCGCCTGCAGGGCATTGCGGCGGGCGTTGGCGGCGACTTCCTCGACGCGAGACTCGATGCGGGCGGGCAGCCCGGCCCCGGCCTTGATCTCGGCCGCGCGGTCGATCAGCCGCGAGCGGCGGCCCAGCAACGCCGCAAGCTCGCGGTCCAACCGGTCCATCTCGGCCCGCAGCGCGGCCATGTCGGTCAGATGCGCATAGTCGTCCGTCATGGCGCGCTGATTGCCCGGGTGGCGCGCCCGGCGCAACCCCCGACGCCGCCGCACCCCGCGCGGCCGCCGCGACGGAAACGAAAAACCCCGGCACGGCGGCCGGGGTTTTCGCGGATCGGATGCAGCCTCAGGCGCTGGGGATCGGCTGCGGACCGCCGGCGGCCGGGGGCACCCGCGGCACCGCCGGGACCGAGGGGATCACCGTCCCCGCAGGCCCGTCGTCGCTGCCGCCCAGATCCTCGCCCCGGATCACCCGGCCGATTTCCTCGCCGGTCAGGGTCTCGTGCTCCAGCAGGCCCTTGGCCAGGCGCTCGAACTCCTCGGATTTCTCGGTGAGGATGCGATAGGCGGTCTCATACCCCTCGTCGATCAGGTCGCGGACCTCCTGCTCGATCAGCTCCTTGGTGGCGGTGCTGACCGAGAAGCCGCCGGTGTTGCCGGAATAGCCCTCATGCGCCTCGGCGTAATCGACAGCGCCCACCTTGTCGGACATGCCCCAGCGCATCACCATGGCACGGGCCAGCGCGCTGGCCTGCTGGATATCGCCGGCGGGGCCGTTGGACACGCCTTCCTCGCCGTATTTGATGATCTCGGCGGCCTTGCCGGCCATGGTCATGGCGATCTTCTGCTTGGCCTCGTCCTTGTGGTAGTTCAGCCGGTCCATCTCGGGCAGGGAAACCACCATCCCCAGGGCCGAGCCGCGCGGGATGATCGTCGCCTTGTAGACCGGGTCGCATTTCGGAAGGCTAAGCCCGACGATGGCGTGGCCGGCCTCGTGATAGGCGGTCTTTTCCTTCTGCTCGGGGGTCAGCACCATGCTGCGGCGTTCCACGCCCAGCATCACCTTGTCCTTGGCGTTCTCGAAATCCTCCATGGTGACGAAGCGGCGGCCGATGCGGGCGGCCATCAGCGCGGCCTCGTTCACCAGGTTCATCAGGTCGGCACCCGAGAACCCCGGCGTGCCGCGCGCGATCAGCCGCAGGTCGACGTCGGGCCCTTGCGGCACCTTGCGGGCATGGACGCCCAGGATCTTTTCGCGACCCTTGATGTCGGGGTTCGGCACGTGGATCTGGCGGTCGAAGCGGCCCGGGCGCAGCAGCGCCGGGTCCAGCACGTCCTTGCGGTTGGTGGCGGCGATGATGATGATGCCTTCGTTCGCCTCGAACCCGTCCATTTCCACCAGCAGCTGGTTCAGGGTCTGCTCGCGTTCGTCGTTGCCGCCGCCGATGCCGACGCCGCGGGCACGGCCTACCGCGTCGATCTCATCAATAAAGACGATGCAGGGGGCGGATTTCTTGGCCTGCTCGAACATGTCGCGCACCCGGCTGGCGCCGACGCCCACGAACATTTCCACGAAGTCCGAGCCCGAGATAGTGAAGAACGGCACCCCGGCCTCACCCGCGATGGCGCGGGCCAGCAGGGTCTTACCGGTGCCGGGCGGGCCGACCAGCAGCGCGCCTTTCGGGATCTTGCCGCCCAGGCGGCTGAACTTCTGCGGGTTGCGCAGGAACTCGACGATCTCTTCCAGCTCTTCCTTGGCCTCGTCGATACCGGCCACGTCGTCAAAGGTGACGCGGCCGTGTTTTTCGGTCAGCAGCCGCGCCTTGGACTTGCCAAAGCCCATGGCGCCGCCCTTACCGCCACCCTGCATCCGGTTCATCATGAAGATCCAGACCCCGATCAGCAGGATGAACGGCAGCCACACCCCCAGCAGCGACATGAAGCCGGACTGCTGCTGGCGCTCGACCTTGACCTCGATGTTCTTGTCGATCAGCCGGTCGGCGATGTCCTCGCCCAGCGGCCGCACCGTCGCATAGCGCCGCCCGTCCGAGCCGGTGATCAGCACGTTCTCTCCGTCGATGGTGACGGCGCCGACCTGATCGTTCTGGACCCGGTGGATGAAATCCGAATAGGGGATCTGCGTGCTGTTCATCTGCGCGCTGTTGCCGCCAAAGGCGTTGAACAGGGCAAGAATCATCAGGAACAGGACCACCCAGAAGGCGATGTTGCGCGCGTTGCCCAAGGGCTTGTCCTCCGCGGGATGGAAAGTCTTTCGGTCAAAATAGGGGCTGGCGGGGCCGGTATCAATGCGATCGCAGGATCGCCGCGAACTCGGGCAAGCCGCGCAGCGGGATGGCGCTGATTTCCCGGCGATCCAGCAGCGGCATGATCGCCCGCCCGCCTGCGGTCACCAGCGGCGAGGACGCCAGCGCCACCAGCGGCAGCCCGGCCGCGCGCCAGTCCCGCGCCACCACCTCGGCCTCGCCCGCCGCGGTGATCTCGGCCCCTTCGGGCACCCCCTCCAGTCGCCAGCGCCGGTCCCACAGCAACGTCTTTGGTGCATAAATATCCCCGGGCTTGTGAGCGCCCGGAATAGAGGGCGGATCAGAAAACAGCCCCCAAGGCTGTTTTCCCGCCGGATGGTCCGGTGGACTGTTTTCAGCGAACAAGGCCACGGCAGTGGCTCCGGGGCAGAGCCCCGCTGCAACCGTGCCGCCACGCGCGGCGGCGGCGGGTTCGCGCAGGAACTCGACCACGCCGCCCCGCACTCGGGCGATCACGCCCTCCAGCGTCCCCTGCCCGCCCGCCAGCAGCGTCGCGAGCAGCCGCGCCGCATCTTCGCCGCGCGGCGGGTAATCGGCGCCGGTCACCCAGCGCAGCGCCGCCAGCAGCAGGCGGCGGCGGATCTCGGGGGTGCTGTCCTGCAACGCCGTCAGCGGCAAGCGCAGCATCCCGCGGTCGGCGCTGGCCCCGGCGGCGGCGGCCACGGCGGCTTCGGCCAGCGCCGCGCGGGCATCGGCCAGATGCGCGGCCGAGCGCGCCAGCGCCGGCACCGGCAGCGCCAGCGCGGCGATGGCGCGGCGGACCCGCACCCGCTCATACCCCGGATCGTCGTTCGAGGGATCGTCCGCCCAGGCGATGCCCCGCCCGCGCAGCCAGTCGCGCAGGGCTTCGCGCCGCAGCCCCAGCAGCGGCCGCAGCCACAGCACCCCGCCCTGCTGCCGCGAGTCGGCCATGCCGGACAGCCCGTCCAGCCCCGCGCCACGTGAAAGCCGCATCAGCAGCGTCTCGGCCTGATCGTCCTGGGTATGGCCCAGCGCCACCGCCCCCAGGCCGCGCGCCGCGGCCCAATCGGCCAGCAGCCGCAGCCGCGCCCGGCGGGCGGCGTCCATCAGGTTGCCGGGCACGTCTCTGCCATGGTCCCAGACCAGGACCTCATGCGCGATGCCCAGCGCGGCGCAGCTGCGGGCGACGGCCTCGGCCTCGGCAGCGGATTCGGGGCGCAAGCGGTGGTCGACGGTGGCTGCCTCTATGCGGATACCGCGGGCGCGCGCCCATGCGGCCGCCAGATGCAGCAGCGCCAGCGAATCGCTGCCGCCGGAGACCGCGACCCCCAGCGCCGGCAGATCGCCGGCCAGCCGGTCCAGCGCAGCCGCCGCGGCCTGCGGCACCGCATCGGCCGAAGAAGCGGGCACGCCCTAGGGCTGGCCCGCCGCCGCCGCGCAGCCGGCCGAGGCGCTGCGGCGCGCGGCCTCGTCGGCCTGCGGCGTGCCCGGGAACCGTGCGATCAGCTCGTCCAGATAGACGCAGCCTTCGGTGGCCGGACGGCCCGCAGCCGACACCCGCGACAGCCCCAGCAGCGCATCCGCGGCGCGCGGCCCGGTGGGGACGGCGGCGAACGCCTGCAGCCAGGCGGCGGTGGCGCCCTTGGCATCGCCCGCGCTGTCCAGCGCCGCGCCCTGCAGATACAGCGCCTCGGTCGCGGCGGGGCTGCCGGCGTGGGTGCTGGCGAAACCGCCGAACAGCTCGGCCGCGCGGGGGAAGTCGCCCGCGTCCAGCGCCGCGCGGGCGCGGTCCAGCTCGGCCTGTTCCTGCGCGGTCAGCGCGCCCGACACCCCGGCCCCCGCAGGCGCCGCCGTGGGGGCCGCATCGAAGGCCGAGCCCATCAGCGCCGCGCCCCCTCCGTCCAGATCGCCCAGCTGCGTGGTGGTGAGCGCACCCAGGTCGCAGCCCTCCTCCATCTCGCACAGGCGGAATTCGATGTCGCCGATCCGGTTCGAGCCGTCGCGGACGATGCGGTCGATGCGGTGGCGCAGGCGCTCGGTCTCGCCGGTCAGGCGGGTGATCTCGCGCTCCATGGCGTTCATGCGGTCGATGGCGCTTTCGCCGCCGGCGGCGCGGAACCCCTCGGCGCCCGAGGCGCTCAGCTCTGCCCGCAGCGCCCGCAGATCGGCGCCGACCGCGCGCAGATCGGCGCGCAGGTCGGCCAGCGTCCGGGCGGCCCCTTCGCCCGCAGCCGGGGCCTCGGGCGCCGCCTGCTGGGCCAGCGCCGCGCCGGCACCGGCCAGCGCGACCGCGGCGCCGAAGATCAGCCCCCGCAGCATCAGACCCCCGCCCCGGGCATGACCACCGTGACCGCGCGGCGGTTGCGCACCTGGCAGTCCGGGGTGGAGCAGACCTCGACCGGGCGCTCCTTGCCGTAGGAACTGGTGCGGATGCGGCCTGGTTCCAGCCCTTGCAGGATCAGGTATTCCTGCACGGCGCTCGCCCGCCGCGCCCCCAGCGCAAGGTTGTATTCGCGTGTGCCCTGCTCGTCCGAGTGCCCCTCGATCACGGTCGAGAAACTGCCGTGCTGTTTCAGCCAGGCCGCCTGCCGCGCCAGCGTCGCCCGCGCCGTTCCGTCCAGCGTGGCGTCGTTTTCCGGGAACAGCACGGTGTCGCCGGCGGTGCGGCGGAACTCCTCGGCCGAGCCGCCGGGCAGCGCACCGGGCGGCACCGCGCCGGTATAGCGCCCGCCCGCATAGGGGTCGACGGCAGTGGCCGCGGGCGGCGCGGCACAGGCGGCCAGCGCCGCAAGCATGGCCGCGGCAGCGGCGATGCGATACCCGTTCATCGGCAGACTCCTCATGGCAAAAGCGGGCCCCAGTCGGGGTCGGAGGCGGCGCCCTCGATATCCAGCGGGCGCATGTTGCGGCCGGTGACATCGACGGAATGCAGGCGCGGCGTGCCGTCCCCGCCCGGCGTCTGGCGGGTGAACATCACGACGCGGCCATTGGGCGCCCAGGTCGGACCCTCGTCAAGGAAAGATTCCGTCAGCAGTTTTTCCTCGGTCCCGTCGGGGCGCATCACCCCGATGTGGAACTTGTCGCCGTTGCGGCGGGTAAAGGCAATCAGGTCGCCCTTGGGGGACCACGCCGGGGTGCCGTAGCTGCCCTCGCCAAAGCTCAGCCGCGTGGGCTCGGCCGATCCGTCCGCGGGCATCACGTAGATCTGCTGGCTGCCGGACTGGTCGCTTTCAAAGACGATGCGGCGGCCGTCGGGGGAATAGCTGGGCGAGGTCTCGATCGCCGCGGTCTCGGTCAGCGGCCGCTCGGCCCCGGTCGCCACGTCCATCTGCCAGATGTCGGTATTGCCGCCCTGTTCGCGGGAATAGACGATCCAGCGCCCGTCCGGGGAGAACCGCGGCGCAAAGCTCATGGTGCCGGCATCCTGCTTGAGCGGCCAGGCCGACAGCGTGGCCACATCCATCAGCATCACCTGCGGCAGCCCGTTCTGAAAGCTGGTGTAGAGCAGCTGCGAGCCGTCCGGCGAGAAGCGGGGCGACACCACCAGCGCACTGTCGTCGGTCACCCACAGCGGGTTGGCGCCGTCGTAATCCATGATCCCGATGCGCTTGAGCCGCGCATCCTTGGGGCCGGTTTCCGACACGAACACCACCCGGCTGTCGAAATAGGGCGATTCGCCGGTGATCCGCGCATAGACCTGATCGGCGACCTTGTGCGCCACCCGCCGCCAGCCGGTCTGGTCGGCGTCGAACTGCATCCCGTCGCCCAGCGGCTGCCCGGAAAACACGTCATACAGCCGGAACTTGGCGGTGACCCGCCCGTCCTGCAGCGACACCGCACCGACGATCAGCGCCTCGGCGTTGATCGCGCGCCAGTCGGGATAGGCGACGGGGGCGTCAAACCCCTCGGGGCGGGCGACATGGGCCGAGACCGGGATTTCCCGGAACAGGTCGGTGCCGGTCAGGTCGGCGGTCACCACCTCCTGGATCCTTGCGGCCAGATCGCCCGCGCCGCCCTCGTCAAAGAACGGCGCCAGCGCGATCGGCATCGCCTCGACCTGGCCGCCGGTGATCTCGATGCGCAGGGGACCGTCGGATTCCTCCTGCGCCATGTTGGTCATGTCGGAGGCGGTCAGCCCCTGCGCCAGCGACGCCATGGGCGCGATCGCCAGCAGCAGCGCCGCCGCCAGCGGGGCCAGCAGCGCAGGCCGGAGGGGGGCGGATCGGGTGGTGGCGGGTCGGGCGAGCGGTGACATGGGGAAAACCTAGACTGATTGTCGCATAAAGACCATGCGCGGCCTAACGGATCGCTGCACCGCCCTGCGGGCGGAAATCGACGATGGTATCGCGCCAGCGCGCGTATTTTTCGGCCGGCAGGTCATAGCCCTGCCCCTGCATGGCGCAGCGCAGGATGGCGCGGCGGGCGGCCTCGAACGCCTGCGCGGCGGCGGCTTCCGAGCCGCCCTGCGATTCGACCAGCCGCACCGAATCAGGTTCCGGCATCCCGTCCGGCGTCATGGAGAACTGCACCGAAACCGAGGTCCGCTGCGCCTCGCGCGACAGTGAGCCGATGTTCCAGCACGCCTCGATCCGCAGCCGCAGCCCGTCCTTTTCGCCCTGGCTCAGCGGCGGCCCCATCGCCGCGCGCCCGCCGCCCCCGTCCGAGCCGGCGCCCTCGGGCAGGTCCATCGCTTCGGCCAGCGCCTGCAGCAGCGGGTCGGGGTCGTCGGGGGCCTGCCGCGCGGCCTCGGCCTGCTCGCGGGCCTGCGCCTCGGCGCGGGCGCGGGCGGCCTCTTCCTCGGCTTGGGCGAGGGCGCGGGCGGCCTCGGCGGCGGCGGCCTCTTCCTCGGCACGGCGGCGGGCGGCCTCGGCCTGGCGCTGTTCTTCGGCAAGCTGTTCTTCCAGCCGGCGCTGCTCTTCGGCGGCGCGCTGCTCGGCAAGCCGCTGTTCCTCGGCGGCGCGGGCGGCTTCGGCTTCGGCTTCAGCCTGGCGGCGGGCCTCTTCCTGCTCGGCCTCCAGTGCCGCCTGCCGCTCGGCCTCACGCGCGGCGCGGGCCTCGGCCTCGGCGCGGCGTGCGGCCTCGGCGGCGGCTTGTGCGGCGGCGCGTTCGGCCTGTTCACGGGCAGCGGCTTCGGCGGCGATGCGCGCCTGTTCGGCTTGCCGGGCGGCCTCGGCGGCCTCGGCCTGCCGCTGCGCCTCGGCCGCGGCGGCAGCAGCTACGGCAGCGGCTTCGACCTGCGCGATCCGGTCGGCGCGGCGCTGACGGGCGGCGGCAACGTCGAAGGGCGTGGCCGAGGTGGTCAGCAGCGGCGGCGCCGGCGGGGCCTCGGGCGGCGGCTCGTCAGGAGAAACCGCTCCCGGCACGCGCAGCGAGGGCGCGGTGGCGGTGCGCTGCGGATCGGGCATCGGCTGGGGCGGCACCGGGGCGTCGGGCAGCGCCTGCGCATCCGCGGGGGCCGAAGGCTGCTGCGGCGCGGGCGCCACCGTCGCCACCGTCACCGGCACCTGCGGGGTCTGCAGGTCGGACAGATTCGGCGCCGCCTCGCCCGCGAACTCGGGCGCGGGCAGCGCTAAGGGATCGGCCTCGGGCGCGGGCGGCGCCATGGCGGTGGGGCCGCCCGCGATCACCTCGGCCGAGGGCGGGCGCGGCTGCGCCGGGGTGGCGGCGGCTTCCTCGCCCAGCGGCCCGGCCCCGCGCGAGGCCGCGGCCATTGCCTCGAAATCGCTGGCCGACATGGTCTCCACCGGCGCCATCCGCAGCGTCGGCGCCTGGGGCGCGCGAAACAGCGCGCCGCCCAGCGCCACCCACAGGATCAGCGACCCATGGGCCGCGGCCGAGACCCACAGGCCGATGCGACGCTCGCGCGTCTCGAGCGGGGGAAAGGGATCAGCCATCCATCCGCGGGCCACCGGCGTCGGTGACCAGAACGATGTCATGGAAACCGGCAGCGTTCAGCGCGCCCATCACCTCCATCACGCGGGCATAGGCGACGGCGCCGTCGGCGCGCAGATAGATGCGGCTGGACCGGCGTTCCGCCGCGACCGAGCGCAGGCGAGTGACCAGCTCGTCCGCGGGGACTTCGGTCGTCATCAGCACCAGCGGCCCTTCGGCGGGCAGCGAGATGGTCAGCGGCTCTTCGGGTTCGGCGCGCACGGCCTCGGCCGCGGTGCGGGGCAGTTCCAGCGGCACCCCCACGGTCAGCAGCGGCGCCGCGACCATGAAGATGATCAGCAGCACCAGCATCACGTCGACAAAGGGCGTGACGTTGATTTCCGCCATCGGCGCCATGCGGCGGTGGCGTCCCCGCCCGCGTCGAGAAGCCCCGGCCGCCATCACTCGGCCTCGATCTGGCGCGACAGGATGGTGGTGAATTCGTCGGCGAAGGCCTCATGCCCGGCGCTGATGCGGTCGGCGTCGGTGGCGAGCTTGTTGTACATGATCACCGCCGGGATCGCGGCCAGCAGGCCCAGCGCGGTCGCGACCAGCGCCTCGGCGATGCCGGGGGCGACGACGGCAAGGCTGGTGTTCTGCGACAGCGCGATCCCCTCGAACGCGGTCTTGATGCCCCAGACGGTGCCGAACAGCCCGATGAAGGGCGCGGTCGAACCCACCGAAGCCAGGAACGGCAGCCCGCGGGTCAGACGGTCGCTTTCGCGCCCGATCGCCACGTTCATCGCCCGCTCCACCCGCGACAGCACCCCCGGGATCAGCCCGCCGTCATCGGTCTGCGAGCGGCGCCATTCCGCCATCCCCGCCGCAAAGATCCGCGCCGCCGCCCCCGAGGGCCGCCCGTTCATCCGGTCGAACACGTCGTCCAGCGGATCGCCCGACCAGAAGCGGCGGTCGAAATCCGAGGCATCGCGGCGCGCGGTGGTCTGCACCATCAGCTTTTGCACGATCAGCGCCCAGGACCAGACCGAGGCCAGCACCAGCAGAGCCATCACGATCTTGACGGTGAGCGAGGCGCGCAGGAACAGCGCGATCAGCGAGAAATCGGCCGGGGCGCCGATTGCGAGGTTTTCCATCGGATTTGCCTGTCCTTGCGCTGGTCGCGCCTCGTGCTTGTCTGCGGTCGGGCGCGTTTGGCATCAAACTAGCAGCAAAGGCCAGTCGCGGCGACAACAAGATTCTGTGCGCCGCGCGTGTGGGGGCCGGGTCAGCGGGACAGCGCCGCCAGCACATCCGGCGGCAGGCGCTGCGGGCGCATGGCGGCCAGATCGACGCAGACCACGGTGACCATGGCCCGGAACAGGGCCGTGCCGTCGCGCTCCACCGCCTGCGCCACGGTGATGCGCGGGCCGGCGGCGTGGTCGAGCGTGGTGACCACCTCGAGTGCGTCGTCGAAGCGGGCGGGGCGCAGATAATCGGCCTCGACCCGGCGCACGACAAAGGCGAGCCCGCGTTCCAGCAGCACGGACTGGTCCACCCCGGCCGCACGCAGCCATTCGCTGCGGCCGCGTTCGATGAACTTCAGGTAGTTGGCGTAATAGACGACCTGGCCGAGGTCGGTGTCCTCGTAATAGACGCGGACGGGGAAGCGGTGGGTCAAGGCGGGCTCCTGTAGAATGGGGGCGCTGCCCCCGCCGCCTGCGGCGGCTCCCCCGGGATATTTGCGTGATGAAGAAAGCATCAGAGCCGGGCGGCAAGGCGCAGCGCGTGGCTGGCGTCGCGGGCGCAGGCGGGCAGCAGCGGGTCATAGGCGGCGCGGATCAGTGCCGCCAGCGGCGCCGAGGGGGTGACAGGGCGCGCCCAGCTGAGCAGCGCGTTGACCGCCACCGATTCCGCCAGCTGCGCCGGATGCGCCTGCGCCAGCGCGCCGCCCAGCCGCAGGAAGGTCAGGCAGGCCCGGATCGCGCCCGCGCCATCAAAGCGCAGCAGCCGGTAGCGGTCGGCGTCTTCTGCCGCGAGACGGTCCAGCAGCCCGGCCATGCCGGTCAGCCGGTCGAGATCGGGGATGCCGTCCAGTTCCGCCCATTCCCGGACCGCAAAGATCATCAGATTGGCGCCGGTGTCCGGGTCGGTGTCGGTCAGCGGCTGCCGTGCATGGGTGAACGGCGCGATCAGCGCGGCCCGGAACACGGTCAGCGTGGCGTCGTCCAGCCCGAACACCACCGGCGCCACGGGGCGGCCCCAGCGGGCGCAAAGAAACCCGCCGTCCGCCGCGGTGAACAGGGCGGCGATTTCGTCGGCGGTCAGCGGGGCATCGGCGGGCGCTTGCGTCATGGGTCCCAACTAGCGGGTGGCAGCGGCGGGATAAAGTCCTCGGCTGCGGCGCTCCGCCCCCGGGCGCGTCGCGCGCGGCGGAACGAAAAAGGCGCCGCGAAAACGCGGCGCCTCGTGAAAGCTCCGAAAGGCCGATCAGTCGACGATGGTGGCCTCGGTGGCGGCACGCAGTTCGGCCTCGGTCACGCCGTCGGCGACCTCGACGATCTTCAGCCCGCCCGGCACCACGTCCAGCACCCCCAGGTTGGTGATGATGCGGTCCACCACCCCCTTGCCGGTCAGCGGCAGGGTGCAGGCCTTCAGCACCTTGGATTCGCCGGCCTTGTTGGTGTGGTCCATCACCACCACCACCCGGCCGACGCCGGCGACCAGGTCCATGGCGCCGCCCATGCCCTTGACCAGCTTGCCGGGGATCATCCAGTTCGCGAGATCGCCGTTTTCCGCCACTTCCATCGCGCCCAGGATCGCCATGGCGATCTTGCCGCCGCGGATCATCGCAAAGCTGGTGGCGCTGTCGAAATAGGCGGAATGCGGCAGTTCGGTGATGGTCTGCTTGCCGGCGTTGATCAGGTCGGGGTCTTCCTCGCCCTCATAGGGGAAGGGCCCCATGCCGAGCATCCCGTTTTCCGATTGCAGCGTCACGTGGACACCCTCGGGGATGTAGTTCGACACCAGGGTCGGGATGCCGATGCCAAGGTTCACATACCAGCCGTCCTGCAGTTCCTGCGCGGCGCGGGCGGCCATCTGGTTACGATCCCATGCCATGCTCAGGCCTCCTCGCGCTTGCGGGTGGTGCGCTGTTCGATGCGCTTTTCGTGTTCGCCCTGCACGATGCGGTGCACGTAGATGCCGGGCAGGTGGATGCAGTCGGGGTCCAGGCTGCCGGCGGGGACGATTTCCTCGACCTCGACCACGCAGACGCGGCCGCAGGTGGCGGCGGGCACGTTGAAGTTGCGCGCGGTCTTGCGGAACACCAGGTTGCCGGTCTCATCAGCCTTCCACGCCTTGACGATGGACAGGTCCGTCACGATGCCGCGTTCGAGGATATAGGTTTCCCCGTCGAAGTCCTTGTGCTCTTTCCCCTCGGCGATGACGGTGCCGACGCCGGTTTTCGTGTAGAAACCGGGGATGCCCGCCCCGCCGGCGCGCATCCGCTCGGCCAGCGTGCCCTGGGGGTTGAACTCCAGCTCAAGCTCTCCGCTCAGGTACTGGCGCATGAACTCGGCATTCTCGCCGACATAGGAAGACTGCATCTTGCGGATCTGCTTGCTGTCCAGCAGCACGCCCAGCCCGAACCCGTCCACCCCGCAGTTGTTCGAGGCGATGGTCAGGTCCTTGACGCCCGACTTGTGAATCGCGGCGATCAGCAGCTCGGGGATGCCGCACAGCCCGAATCCCCCCGCCGCGATCGAGATCCCGTCCTTCAGCAGACCGTCGAGCGCGGCATCTGCCGTTTCATATACCTTGCGCATGGCTCCCCCGTGCAACCGTTCCTCGCCGGTTCTGCACGGGGTGACTGCGGCTGTCAACGAAGGGTCAGGCCGCCCCCGGAATCAGCCCGCCGCGGTGCAGCCGCTGCGCAGCGGCGTTTCCGCGTCGCCGTCCAGCGCCACCAGATCGGCGGTATCGCCCTTGGTCCACAGCTGATAGCGGCCCTCGGGCGCGATCGACAGATAGCGCGCCCCCGAGGCCGAGACCGCGATCTGCATCGGGATCATCCGGCCCTGTTCCAGCACGACGGCATAGCTGGCGCCGGCGGCGGTGTTGACGAACACCACCTGCATCGAGGTGTCGCCGTCGCAGGCAAAGCTGACGTCGTCCAGGCTGTCCTGGCCCATGGTTTCGGGCTTGGGGGCGGGTTCCGTCACCGGCGGCACCGCGGGTTTCGCGGCGGGGGCCGCGGACTGGACCGGGGCCGCGTCGGCGGGTGCGGGTTCGGGCGCCGGGCTTTGGGCCAGCGCGGGGGCGGCAAGCAGCAGCGTGGCGGACAGGACGGTGACAAGACGCATGGCGGATCCCCTGATGATACTGGCCTTTCGGGCTACGGCGGGCGCGCGCCCCGGACAAGCCGGGGTCCCGTCACCGCCAGCCACAACTGCGCGAGCGGGGCGAGAGTTGCCACCCGCCGCCACCCGCCCCGGGATCAACCCTCGGCGGGCGCGTCCTTGGCCGAGGGCTTCTTGGCTGCGGTCTTTTTGGCGGCCGGTTTCCTGGCCGCCTTGTCCCCGGGCTCTTTTGTGGCGGTCTTTTTCGCCGGCGCCTTCTTGGCCGCCGGTTTGGCCGCGGCCTTGCGGGCGGGCTTGCCGCCCTTGGCCTGCTTGGCGGCGATCAGTTCCAGCGCGCGGTCCATCGTCACCGCCTCGGGCGACAGGTCGCGGGGCAGCGTCGCGTTCACCTTGCCCCATTTGACATAGGGGCCGAAGCGGCCGTTCAGCACCTGCACGGCGCCGCCCTCGGGGTGTTCGCCCAGTTCCACCAGCGGCGCGGCAGAGGCCGCGCGCCCGCGCTGGGGTTTCGAGGCCAGCACCTCGACCGCGCGGTTCATGCCGATGGTGAACACCTCGTCCACCTCGGGCAGGTTGGCGTATTTCGAGCCGTGCTTGACATAAGGGCCATAGCGCCCGATCCCGGCCTCGACCGGCACGCCGTCCTCGGGGTGGGGGCCGATCTCGCGCGGCAGATCCAGCAGCATCAGCGCCTTTTCCAGATCCATCGCGGCCGGGTCCCAGCCCTTGGGGATCGAGGCCCGGGGCGGTTTCGGCGCATCAGTCGTGGCCTCGCCGCGCTGGACATAGGGGCCGAAACGGCCGTTCTTGAGGCTGATTTCCAGCCCCTGCGCATCCAGCCCCAGCACGGTGTCGCCCATCGCCTCGCCCTCGGGGCCGGACAGCGGGCGGGTGTAGCGGCATTCGGGATAGTTCGAGCAGCCGATGAACGCCCCGCCCGAACGCGCGGTCTTGAGGTTCAGCCGCCCTGCCCCGCACAGCGGGCATTCCCGCGGATCGCCGCCATCGGCGCGCGCGGGGTAAAGATGCGGGGCCAGCGCCTCGTCGATGGCGGTCAGCACCTCGGAAATCCGCAGCTCGCTGGTGTCGGCCAGCGCGGCGGCGAAATCGCGCCAGAACCGCCGCAGCACCTCGCGATACTCGCGCGAGCCCGACGAGATGTCGTCCAGCTCGCCTTCGAGATCGGCGGTGAAGTCGTAGCTGACGTAGCGCGGGAAATATTTCACCAGAAACGCGGTGACCAGCCGGCCCTTGTCCTCGGGGATCAGACGGTTCTTGTCCTTGCGGACATATTCGCGGTCCTGGATCGTGGTCACAATGCTGGCGTAAGTGGAGGGGCGGCCGATCCCCAGCTCTTCCATGCGCTTGACCAGCGTCGCCTCGGTATAGCGCGGCGGCGGCTGGGTGAAGTGCTGCTCGGGCGTCACGCCGCGCTTGTCGGCGGGCTCGCCCTGCTCGATCGCGGGCAGGCGGGCGCTGTCCTCGCCGTCCTCGTCGTCGGTGCCCTGGTCATAGACCCGCAGGAAGCCGTCGAACAGCATCACCTGCCCGGTGGCGCGCAGCCCCACCTGCCCGTCGGCCGAGCCGATCTCGACGGTGGTCCGCTCCATCCGCGCGGCCTCCATCTGGCTGGCGAGCGTGCGCTTCCAGATCAGCTCGTACAACTTGCGCTGTTCGGGTTCGACGTTCAGCCGGTCGGGCGACAGCATCATGTCGGTGGGGCGGATACACTCGTGCGCTTCCTGCGCGTTCTTGGCCTTGTTCTTGTACATCCGCGGCGATTTCGGGACGTAATCGGCGCCGAACCGCGCCTTGATCGCATCGCGCGCGGCCATCACCGCCTCGGGCGCCATGTCGATGCCGTCGGTCCGCATATAGGTGATGTAGCCTGCCTCATACAGCCGCTGCGCCGCCGACATGCAGGCCCGCGCGCCCAGCCCCAGCTTGCGGCTGGCCTCTTGCTGCAGGGTCGAGGTCATGAAGGGCGGCCACGGGTTGCGGCTGGCGGGCTTGCTGGCGACCGAGGTCACCGCCAGATCGCGGCTTTCCACCGCCGAGACCGCAAGCCGCGCGGCCTCTTCATTCGCCAGATCGTAGCGTTCCAGCTTTTTGCCGGCGTAAGAGACCAGCTGCGCGCGGTATTCCTGCCCGCGGGGCGTCGCCAGAACCGCATGGACCGACCAGTATTCGCGGGCCCGGAACGCCTCGATCTCCATCTCGCGGTCGACGATGACGCGCAGGGCCACCGACTGCACCCGGCCAGCGGATTTCGCGCCGGGCAGCTTGCGCCACAGCACCGGCGACAGGTTGAACCCGACCAGGTAATCCAGCGCCCGCCGCGCCAGATAGGCGTCGACCAGCGGCTGGTCGATCTCGCGCGGGTTGGCCATCGCCTCGGTCACCGCGGCCTTGGTGATGGCGTTGAAGGTGACGCGGCTGACCTGCGCGCCTTTTTTCAGCACCGGCTCGAGCGCCTCGCGCAGATGCCAGGAAATCGCCTCGCCCTCGCGGTCGGGGTCGGTGGCGAGGATCAGGTTCGGGTCCTGCGCCAGCGCGTCCTTGATCGCCTTGACGTGTTTCCTCGAATCCGCCGCGATTTCCCATTTCATCGCGAAATCGGCGTCGGTATCGACCGAGCCGTCCTTGGGCGGCAGGTCGCGGACATGGCCGAAGGACGCCAGAACCGTGTAGTCGTCGCCAAGATATTTGTTGATCGTCTTGGCCTTGGCGGGGGATTCGACGACGACGACGGGCATGTGCAGACCTTTCGGACGATTCGGGCCGCGAACATGGGCAGGCCGGCGGGGGCTGTCAATGACGGCCCGGCCGGGGTGCCCCCCGGCCCGAGGCCGGACCGGGGGCTTTCCGCCCCCGGACCCCCGAGGATATTTGGATGATGAAGAAAAAGACCGCCCCCGCGGACGGCCTTCATCCTGCCATAAGCATCCCCGAGCGCAGAAGGGCTGGCCCCGGTCGCAGGGTCAGACGCCTTCGCCGACGAAGGCCTTTTCGACCACGAACTCCTTGGGGTCGGAATTGGCGCCCTCGCGCAGGCCGAAGCCTTCCAGCACCTTGGTCACGTCGATGTTCAGCGCCATGCTGCCGCAGACCATCGCGCGGTCGTCCGCCGGGTTCATCGGCGGCAGGCCGAGGTCCGCGAACACCTTGCCCGAGGCGAGGTTGTCGGTGATGCGGCCGCGGCGGGGATAGTCCTCGCGCGTGGCGGTGGGGTAATAGAGCAGCCGCGAGGCGAAGCTGTCGCCGTAGATCTCGGTCAGCAGCGGGTCGTCCTTGAGCGCCTCGACCAGCTCGCGGCCGTATTCCAGTTCCGCGACCTTGCGGCAGGTGTGCATCAGGATCACCTGCTCATACCGCTCATACGTCTCGGGGTCGCGCAGCAGCGAGGCAAAGGGTGCGATGCCGGTGCCGGTGGCCAGGAACCACAGCCGCTTGCCGGGCAGCAGCGCGTCCAGCACCAGCGTGCCCACGGGTTTCGGGCGCAGGATGATCTGGTCGCCCGGCTTGATGTGCTGCAGCCGCGAGGTCAGCGGCCCGTCCGGCACCTTGATCGAATAGAACTCCAGCTCGTCGTCCCAGTTGGGCGAGGCGATGGAATAGGCCCGCAGGATCGGCTTGCCGCGTTCGTCGGGCAGCCCGATCATCACGAACTCGCCCGAGCGGAAGCGCAGGCTGGGGGGCCGCGTCACCCGAAAGGAAAACAGCGTGTCGGTCCAGTGGCGGACCGAGGTGACGGTCTGCGCATCCGGCATCAGGTTGGCAGTCGATTTCGGGGCGTCGGCCACGGGAATATCCAGCGTCATCGTCAGGGTTCCGCAATCAGATAGGGGAAAACAGCGGCGGGGACTAGCCCGCCAGCCGCGACCTGTGGTCCCAGTCCTGCCAGTCGGCGCGGGCAAGCCATTGCTCTTGCGGCTGGCGACGGGCCAAATCCGCGGGAATCTGCACCTCGTCGATGCCGACGCGGCGGGCCATGGCATACTGGTCGGCGATCAGCCCGCCGGTGGCCCGGATCCGCCCGGCGAATCCCTGTTCGCGCAGCAGTCGCGCCAGGGTAAAGCCGCGCCCGTCGGTCATCGCGGGGAACTCGACCGCGACCAAGCTTGCGCCCAGACAGGGCGCCAGCGCGGCCGGGTCGCTGTCGGGCGGCAGGGTCACGTCGGGGGCGGCATCGACCGGGTGGAACCCGTCGTCGCGGACCAGCACCGGCGCATCGGCGGGGGACTCGGCAGCAGGTGCGGGCTGGGGCGCGGGGGCCGGAGGTGCGGCGGTGGTCATCTCGTCGTCCTTGCTGAGCGGGCCGGGACCGGCGCCCCGCAGGGGCGGCGGCGCGGCCGATGGGCGGGCGGCGGGAACAGCCGCGGCGGGCGCGGCCGGAACAGGGTCGGCAGGCGCCGGCGCCGCGGGGCGGGCCTTGCCGCCGATGAAATGGATGCCGCATTCGGTCTTTTCCGCGCCCCGCCAGCGGCCCGCGCGCGGGTCCTCGCCCGGCTTCACCGCCGAGGTGCAGGGCGCGCAGCCGATCGAGGGGAAGCCGCGCGCCACCAGCGGATGCCGGGGCAGCGCGTTTTCCTCCATGTATTCGGCGACGTCCTGCGGGCGCCAATGCGCCAGCGGGTTCACGCGCAGGCGCAGCGGCGGCTCGGGTTCAAAGAAGTCCAGCCCGGTCCTCTCGCCGCCCTGAAAGCGCTTGCGGCCGGTGATCCAGGCGTCGAACCCGGACAGCGCCCGTTCCAGCGGCACCACCTTGCGGACGTCGCAGCAGGCGTCGGTGTCGCGCTGGTGCAGCCGGTCGTCGGGGTCCGCATCGGCCACCGCGGCCGCATCGGCGCGGATCACGCGGATGTCGGTCAGCGGCAGGGCTGCGGCGATCTGTCGCTGATACTCCAGCGTCTCGGGGAACAGCATCCGCGTGTCGACGAACAGCACCGGCGTGTCGGGCGCGGCCACCGACAGCATGTGCAGCAGCACCACCGATTCCGCCCCGAACGAGGACACCAGCGCCACCCGCCCCAGTTCCGGGTCGGCCAGCGCATGGCGCAGCACCTGCACCGCGGCGTGGTTGCGATAGCGGGCGTTCAGCCTGGCGGCGCGGGCGGCAAGATCCGGGTCGGTCATTTCGCGGCCTTCCCTTCGGGAGCATCGGGGTAAAGCGCGGCACGGAACGGCCCCACGCCCAGCCGGCGCAGCGCGTCGATGAAACGCTCCTCGGGCGTCTCGCGCAAGGCGAGATAGGCGTCGAGCAGCCGCCCGATCGCGGGCACCACCTGGTCATAGGGGAAGCCCGCGCCGGCACGCTCGCCGATGGCGGGGATTTCGTACCCGTCGCCGCCCAGGGTGATCTGGTAGTTTTCCACCCCCGCCCGGTCCAGCCCCAGGATGCCGACATGGCCCAGATGGTGATGGCCGCAGGCGTTGATGCAGCCCGAGATCCGCAGGTCGAAGGGTCCGATGTCGTCCTCGATGTCGCGGGCGCGGACGTAATCGGCCAGCTCGCGCGCGATGGGGATCGAGCGGGCGGTGGCCAGGGTGCAGAAATCCATCCCGGGGCAGGAAATCAGGTCGGTGATCCGGCCCTTGTTCGCCGTGGCCAGCCCGGCATCACGCAGGGTCGCGTAAAGCGCAGGCAGCTCGCTGCGGTGGACATGGGGCAGCACGATGTTCTGGTCATGCGCGATGCGCAGGTCGGAATGGGCGTGGCGCTCGGCCAGATCGGCCAGCAGCCGCATCTGCGCGGCGGTGCAGTCGCCCGGCGTCATGCCGGGGGCCTTCAGCGTGACGGTCACGCTGGCATAGCCCGGCACCCGGTGCGGCGACAGGTTGGTATCGGCCCAGGCGCGGAACGAGGGATTGGCGGCGCGGGCGATCTCGTACCCCGCATCGTCGGGCGCGCGGAACCGCGGCGCGGCGAAACGGGCGCGCAGCTCGTCCAGCAGCGCCTCGGGCGCGCCGCTGCTGAACACCGCCTTACGGCGGAGGAACTCGGCCTCGATCTCCTCGCGCAGAACCTCCAACCCACGCTCGGCCACGGTGATCTTGAGCCGGGCCTTGAACTTGTTGTCCCGCCGCCCCGAGAGGTTGTAGGCGGCCAGGATCGCCTCGACATAGGGCAGCAGGTCGGCGGCGGGCAGGAAATCGCGCACCACCTTGCCGATCAGGGGCGTGCGGCCCAAGCCGCCGCCGATCCAGACCTCGAACCCGACCTCGCGCCCCTGCCGGCGCAGGCGCAGGCCGATGTCATGGGCGGGGATCACGGCGCGGTCGCGCTCGCCCCCGGAAATCGCGATCTTGAACTTGCGGGGCAGGAACTGGAACTCGGCGTGGTCGGTGGACCAATAGCGCAGCAGCTCGGCCCAGGGGCGCGGGTCCTCGATCTCGTCCGCGGCGGCACCGGCAAAGGCGTCGGTGGTGACGTTGCGCACGGTGTTGCCGCTGGTCTGGATCGCGTGCAGCCCCACATCGGCCAGCGCGTCCAGCATATCGGGAATGTCGACCAGCGCCGCCCAGTGGAACTGGATGTTCTGCCTTGTGGTGAAATGCCCGTAGCCGCGGTCCCAGCGCTCGGCGATGCGCGCCAGCCCGCGCATCTGCGCCGGGCTGATCGTGCCGTAAGGGATCGCCACCCGCAGCATATAGGCGTGCAGCTGCAGATAGACCCCGTTCATCAGCCGCAGGGGGCGGAACTCGTCCTCGGTCAGGCTGCCGTCCAGGCGGCGGGCGACCTGGGCGCGAAATTGCGCGGCGCGGTGGCGCAGATAGCTGCGCCCGTCGGTGGCGGCGTCAAACATGGGCGGCCTCTTGCGGATGGCGGGAGTTTTGGGCGCGGGAATGGGGGGCGCTGGTCTCGACCGAGGGGCCGGACTGGCGGAACGCCTCGCGGAAATGCACCGGCACCGGCAGGCCGTCGGCATCGCGCCCCGACTGGGTCAGATAGGGACCGACCACGACGCCCGGCTGCGCCTCGGCCGCGGCCAGCGCCGCGTCGGCGCCCTCCGCATCCTCGAACAGCACCGCGGCGCGGGGGTCGGTGTCCCAGCCACAGGGCGTCATCCACACGGACAGACCGTCACGCAGACGGTTGGCCGTCAGCACGGCCGGGGTCGAGGGCGAGGGGACAAAGCTTCTGGACATGGCGTCGACCTGTTAGGGATTGCCGCCATTCTAGAAAATACATGTTGCAAAGCGCCAGATACCGGCGAAAATAAGGACGCAGTATCCTCTGATCCGCCACCGCAAGGAAAATCCGCCCAGATGAGCGACCCGCAACAGAACCCGGTCCGGCTGGATGCGCTGGACCGCAAGATACTGTCCCTGCTGCAGCAGGACGCCAGCCTGCCGCTGGAGGAAATCGCCGCCCGCGCCGGGGCCTCGCGCACGCCGGTGTGGAACCGGATTCGGCGGATGCGCGAGCAGGGGGTGATCCGCGGCCAGGTGGCGCTGCTGGACGCCGAATCGCTGGGGCTCGAGGCCTGTTTCTTCGTGCTGGTCCGCACCACCGAACACGACGCCGACTGGGCCGGCCGCTTTCTGGCCGCCGTCCGCGCCCGCCCCGAGGTGGTCGAGGCGCACCGGCTGGCCGGGGACATCGACTATATCCTCAAGGTGGTGGTGCGCAATGCGCGCGCCTATGACCGCTTCTACCAGTCGCTGATCTCCGAGGTGCGCATCCAGAACGTCACCGCGCTGCTGTCGATGGAAGAGATGAAGGCGACCCACGCGCTGCCGATCCCCCCCGGCTGACCGCAGCACCGCCCATTCCGGGCACCCTGCCCCGCCCCCATCCCGCGGCCCGGCGCGTGCTGCGACGCAAGGGCGGTTGCGCCTCATCCGCGGGAATGCGAAACAGCCGCCCATGAATCTGCGCTACAAGGCCCTTGGGGTCCACCTGCTTACCGCCACCGGTGCCGTCCTGTCGATGCTGGCCCTGCTGGCCGCGGTCGAGGAAAACTGGTCGGCCATGTTCAGCTGGCTGATCGTGGCGCTGGTGGTGGATGCGGTCGACGGACCGCTGGCGCGCCGCTACCTGGTCAAGGTCAACTGGCCGACCTACGACGGCGTGCTGATGGACCTGATCATCGATTATCTGACCTATGTGTTCATCCCGGCATTCGCGCTGTTCAAGTCGGGGCTGCTGACCGGCTGGACCGGCTGGCTGGCGATCATCGCCATCGTCTACGGCTCGGTCGTGTATTTCGTCGACACGCGGATGAAGACGGTGGACAACAGCTTTTCCGGGTTTCCGGCCTGCTGGAACATGGTGGTGCTGGTGCTGTTCGCGCTGAAGCCGCCGGAATGGGCGATCTTGCTGGTGGTGGTGGTGCTGACCGTGGCGATGTTCCTGCCGGTGCGCTTCATCCACCCGGTGCGCACCGCGCGCTGGCGGGCGGTGTCGCTGCCGGTGGCGATGGCCTGGGTGGTGTTTGCGGCCTGGGCGATCGCGGTCGGGTTCCACCCGCAAAGCTGGGCGCTGTGGGGGCTGACGCTCAGCTCGCTGTGGCTGATCGGCGTCGGCGTGGCCCAGCAGCTGCTGCCGCCGCCGGCGCTGCGGGTGCGCTAGGCCGCCACCTTCGGCGCCGGGCGAGTGCCCCGGCCCCCCGGCGGCTAGTTCTTCAGCACCATGCAGCGGCCGCCGATGGCGCGGAACTGGTTGCAGAAGGCGTTCGCCTCGCCGCGCGAGGCATAGCCGATCTGCGCGGTATAGACCCGCCGCCCGCTGCCCGACAGCGTCTTGCGCACATAGCTGATCCGCTTGCCGCCCAGGATCGGGCGCAGTTGCCGGTTCAGCCGGTCGATCTGCTGCTGCGCCCCCGACTGCCTGGGGTGCGAGGCAAGGATCACCCCCCAAGGCCAGACCCGGTCGGCCGGCGTGAACTCCTTGAGGCCGCGGTTCGCCGCCAGCTTGACGCAGGCCTCGGCAAAGGGGGCGGTCTTGTCCAGCCGCAGATCGATCTGCGCCGGCGGCTCGTCGCGCCATTTCCAGGCGTTGTGGCCGGTGATCGACTCGACGTAATCCTGCGTCTCGTAGGGCAGCACCTGCCCGCCACCGACGAAATTGCGCGCCCGCCGCTCGCCGCCGTTATAGGCGACCGCCGCCAGCCCGATATTGCCGAAACCGTCGATCAGGAACCGCAGGTAGTCGGCCGAGGCATGAATCGCCTTGGCCGGGTTCATCGGGTCGTCCAGCCGGCGGATGCGGGCGGTGCCCGGCATGAACTGCGCGATCCCCAGCGCCCCGGCCGGAGAGATCGCCGAGGGCTCGAACAGGCTCTCCTTCCACAGCAGCCGGGCCAGGAAATTCGGGTCCAGCGCGTTTTCCCCGGCCGCGCGCTCAATGGTGGAACAGACATCGGCGACGTAGCTGGCGGCGGAAATACAGCTGCGCTCGTCCACGGTGCAGCGGCGGTCGGCGGTCTCGGGGCGGGGCAGGCGCGGGCCGATGAAATCCGCCGGGATCTCGGGCAGGGCCGCGGCGGCGGTGTCGCTCCCGGCCGGGGTCCCGGCGGCCGGATCGGCCAGCGCCATCACCCGCGGCGCGTTCGCGGCCCCGACTGGGGGATCGGCCAGCGCCGGAACGGCAAGGGCGACCAGACCGGCAATTGCGGTCGCAACGAGATCGAGGCAGCAGCGCACCGGGTCCACCCTCTTTCGCCCATCTCTGGCCCGCATAGCAAAACCGGCGGCGAAAGTGAACTGCGCCCGCGCGGCCCGGGCCGGGTTCGGCGCCGCCCCAAACGGCAAACGCCCGGCACCAAGCGGCCGGGCGTTGCGATCAGCGGCGGCGCAGGATCGGCCGCAGGGCGGCAGCCTTACCAGGCGGCGGGCATGGGCTCGAGCGCGGCGCTTTCGGCAAAGGCGATCGGCTGCGCCTCGGCGGCCACCGGCTCCAGATACCCGTCGGGGGTCTGGCGCAGCGGCCCTTCCAGCCGGCGCGATTCATCGGCGGTGCGCACCTTGACCACGGTGCCGTTCGGGATCCGGTCGTACAGGTCCATCACGTCCTGGTTGAACAGGCGGATGCAGCCGGCCGAGGTCGCCTTGCCGATGGACGAGGGGTCCATGGTGCCGTGGATCCGGTACATGGTGTCGCGGTTGCCTTCGTAGAGGTAAAGCGCGCGCGACCCCAACGGGTTCGACGGGCCGCCGGGCACGCCCTTGGCGAATTGCGCGTAAAGCTCGGGCTCGGTCGCGACCATGTTGGCGGTGGGGGTCCAGGACGGCCAGTGCGCCTTGCGCTTGATGACCGCGGTGCCGGAATAGCCCAGCCCGGCCTTGCCGACCGCGATGCCGACCCGGGTCGCCATGCCGCCATCCTCGACCAGATACAGCAGCCGCGCATAGGGATCGACCACCACCGTCCCCGGCGCGTCGGGGCCGTTATAGGGCACGCGGGTGCGGGTGTTGCGGTCGCGCAGATAGGCGGCCTTGATGGCGGGGATCTGGATCGGCTCGCCATTGGGGCCGGTATCGACGCGGGCCTGATAGATCTCGGGGACGAAATTGCTGGTGCTGGGGGCCGCACCCTCGGTCGGAGGAGGGGTCGGGCCGCAGGCCGCAAGGCCCAGCGCGCAGGCCATGAGGGCAGCAGAGGCGAAACGCATCGCGGATAATCCTTCAGTGGTGGCAGGGCAGAAGTGCCGCCGGACGGCCACCGGGTTGGCAACACTGTGGAACCGATTCGCAGGCTGCCCTGCCAACCGCTTCCGATCAGCCCATAACGCCGCGAGAGCCGGGACGGCGTCAAGAAACGCCCCGGCGAGCGCAACGGATCGTGGCAAAAATGCCGCGCACGCGGTTTTTTGATCACGCGTCATCTTGCCGCGAACGGGGTGCGCTTCCCGCGCATCGGAAAGGCAGCAGCAAAAACAAGGCGGCACGGAACCAAATGGGGGGAAGTCGCCGTTCCTTCCTCATCCGGGCGGCGCCCAAGGCGTTGCCGCACCATGAAAGGACAAGACATGGGCTTTATCGTCGCCATCATCATCGGCGCCATCGCCGGCTGGCTGGCCGGGCAGATCGTCAAGGGCCATGGCCAGGGCGTGGTCATGAACATCGTCGTCGGCGTGGTCGGCGCGCTGATCGCCACCTTCCTGTTCCCGGCCATGGGCTGGAACATCGGCGCCGGCCCCGCGGTGGGCAACACCGTCGCCGGACCCAGCTTCCTGGGATCGGTGGTCTTCGCCACCATCGGCGCGGTGATCCTGCTGCTGATCCTGCGGCTGTTCAACCGGGGCTGACCCGGCCGCCCGCGGGAAGCGCGCCCGGCAGAGCGTCGGCGCCAGAGCCGATCTGGCGCGCGACCTCGGGGCCGATGTCGAGCAGCCCCGCCGGCGCCAACCGGGCGACGAGCAAGGCCAGCGCGTCGGCGTCGATCCAGTCGCCCTCGTATCCCAGCCGACAGCCCTGCCGCAGCAGTTCCGCTGCCCCCGGCCAGAACGGCCGCGGTGCCCCCCCTTCCCCGGCCCTCCCCGCCACCGGCTGCGCCGCCTGTGCGGTCACCACCAGCAGCCCGCCCGGCGCCAGCCCGCCATAATGGGCAAGGCTTGCCGAGGCCGAGAGGATCACCGAATCGACCCCGCGCCCGTCCATGATCGCGCGCAACGCCATCTGCCGCATCGCCAGCACCCCGCGCGGCACAGGGGCGGGCGGGAAAACGGGGGTATCGTCGTGCATCAAGGTCTCCATCCCGGCGCAGCCCAGCATGACCAGGGCCGCCGCGGCGTCAATCGCCCGGGGGCCGCAACAGGTGGATTGTCCTTGCCGCCGCATCCGCTAGCTTGAGCAGGCAATGCCGTCCCCAGCCCCCCGCCCCTCTGCCCTGTCCCCGTTCCGCCACAAGGCGTTCCTGACCCTGTGGTCGGCGACGCTGATTTCCAATTTCGGCGGCATGGTGCAGGCGGTGGGCGCGGCCTGGCTGATGACGCAGCTGACCGACAGCGCCACGCTGGTGGCGCTGGTGCAGGCCTCGAACACCCTGCCGATCATGATGTTCGCGCTGCTGTCCGGGGCGCTGGCCGATATCTTCGAACGCCGCAGGCTGCTGCTGATCGCGCTGGCGATGATGGCGTCGGTGTCGCTGTTCCTGGCGGTGGTGGCCTGGGCGGGCGGGCTGAACCCCTACAGCCTGCTGGCGCTGACCTTCCTGCTGGGGGTCGGGCAGGCGCTTTACAACCCGCCATGGCAGGCCAGCATGGGCGATCTGGTGCCGCGCGCCGACCTGCCGGCGGCGGTCACGCTGAACTCGGTCGGGTTCAACCTGATGCGCTCGGTCGGGCCGGCGGCGGGTGGGCTGATCGTCGCCGCCTTTGGCGCCGCCGCGGCGTTTGCGGTCAACGCGGTCAGCTATGTGCCGCTGATCGGGGCGCTGCTGCGCTGGCGGCCGCCGCCCCCCACCGGCCCGAAGATCCCGCCCGAGCCGCTGGGCCCGGCGCTGGCCGCGGGCCTGCGCTATGTGGCGCTGTCGCCGAACCTGCTGCGGGTGCTGCTGCGGGCGATGCTGTTCGGCTTTGCCGGGGTGGCGGTGCTGGCGCTGCTGCCGCTACTGGCGGCGCAGCACCCCTCGGGCGGGTCGCTGCTGCTGGGGCTGCTGCTGGGCTGTTTCGGGCTGGGCGCGATCCTCGGCGCGGTGATCAACGCCCGCATCCGCGAACGGCTGAACAACGAAAACGTGGTGCGGGTGGCGTTCATGGGCTTTGCCATCGCCTGCCTGGTGCTGTCGGTCGGCGGCAATTTCGCCTGGCAGGCGCTGGCGCTGCTGGTCGCCGGGGCCTGCTGGGTGCTGGCGCTGTCGCTGTTCAACGTGTCCGTGCAGCTGTCGACGCCGCGCTGGGTGGTGGCGCGCGCGATGGCGCTGTATCAAAGCGCGACCTTCGGCGGCATGGCGGCGGGCGCCTGGCTATGGGGCGGCATCGCCGGGGCGCGGGGGCTGGACACCGCCTTTGCCTGGGCGGCGGGGATGCTGATCCTGGGTGCGATCATCGGGCGCTGGTTCAGCCAGCCCGAGTTCGGCACCCTCGACCTCGACCCCGCCAACCGCTTCCGCGAGCCGCCGCTGGCGCTGGACCTGCGTGGACGTTCCGGGCCGATCGTGGTGATGATCGACTTCGAGATCGACCTTGAGGACGCGCCCGAGTTCCTGCGGCTGATGTCCAAGCGCCGCGCCATCCGCCGCCGCGACGGCGCCCGCAACTGGTCGCTGATGCGCGACCTGGAAAACCCGCGGCAGTGGACGGAAAGCTATCACATCGCCACCTGGGACGAATATGTCCGCCACAACCTGCGCCACACCATCGCCGATTCCGAGGTGACCGAGGCGGTGCAGGCCATGCATCGCGGCCCCGGCAAGCCGGTCGTCCACCGCATGATCGAGCGCCACAGCATCAGCCCCGCCGACGACATGCCGCTGCTGGGCAAGATCGAGGTGCCGGGGTCCTGACGAAAAGGGGCGCTGCCCCTCGGCCCCTGCGGGGCCTCACCCCGGGATATTTGGACAAGGAAGAAGGGGCTTGCGGGGGGTTGCGCGGACGCGCCGGCGCCCTAACTGAGGGGAAGCAAACGGAGGACAACGGCAATGAAATGCCCGATGGACGGCGAGACTCTGGTGATGACCGAGCGCAGCGGGGTCGAGATCGACTACTGCCCGAAATGCCGCGGGGTGTGGCTGGACCGGGGCGAGCTGGACAAGATCCTCGAACGCGCCGCCTCGCCCGCCGCTGCCCCGGCCCCGCAGGCCGCGCGCCCGGCTGCCGCCCCCGACCTGCATGCGCCCCGGCAGTACGACCGCGACGACGACCGCTATCGCAAGGACGACGACCGCTATCGCAAGCCCAAGCGCCGCGAATCGTTCCTGTCGGACCTGTTCGATTTCTGAGGCCTTCGGGGTGCCGCGGCCTAACGACCGCCTGCCCCGCCACCGCCTGACACCGGCAGAAACGGGCCCCCAGAATAGGGACAGGCCCCGGGCGTGTGCACGGGACCTGTCGCTCCTCCCCCGAAAACGGCGGCCTCCCCGCCGGCCGTTCCCGGAATGTCAACGTCGGCTTACGCCTCGGCGGCGATCATTTCCGCCTGACGCACGATCACTTCTGCCTGACGAATCGATGCGATGTCAACCAGTCTACCTTTGTATACCGCGGCCCCGGCACCGGATTTCTGCGCCTGATCCATGGCGGCGATGATCTCGCGCGCCTCGGCCACCGCGGCCTCGCTGGGGGAAAACACCTCGTTGGCCAGCGCGACCTGGCTGGGGTGGATCGCCCATTTCCCGACCATGCCCAGCGTGGCCGAGCGCAGCGCCTGCGCGCGGAACCCCTCTTCGTCGCTAAAATCGCCGAACGGCCCGTCCACCGGCAGCACCCCGTGGGTGCGGCAGGCGGCGACGATGGCGGCCTGCGCCCAGTGCCACGGGTCGGACCAGTATTTCTGCCCCTGCCGGGCCATGTAGTAGTTTTCCTGCGTGCCGCCGATGCCGGTGGTCGCCATCCCCATGCTGGCGGCGAAATCGGCGGCGCCCAGGCTCATCGCCTGCAGGCGCGGGCTCGAGGCCGCGATTTCCTCGACATGGGAAATCCCAGCCGCGGTCTCGATGATCACCTCGAAGCTGATCGGCTTCTTGCGGCCCTTGGCGCGCTCGATGGCGGTGACCAGCGCGTCGACGGCATAGATGTCGGCGGCACAGCCGGCCTTGGGGATCATGATCTGGTCCAGCCGGTCGCCGGCCTGTTCCAGCAGGTCCACCACGTCGCGATACCAGAACGGCGTGTCCAGCCCGTTGATGCGCACCGACAGGGTCTTGTTGCCCCAGTCGATATCCCCGATCGCCTGGATGATGTTCTTGCGCGCCTGTTCCTTGTCGTCGGGCGCCACCGAATCTTCCAGGTCGAGGTTGATCACATCCGCCGCCGAGGCCGCCATCTTGGCAAACAGCTGCGTGCGCGAGCCGGGTCCGAAAAGCTGACAGCGGTTCAGGCGGGCGGGCGGGGCGGGCTGAAGCCGGAAGGACATGGGCACCTCGGGGCAATGATGTTTCGTCTCGTGCTGGGCGGGTGATAGATTATTGCTGCGCGCGCAGCAAGGCTTTCTGCACCTGCACCGCGCAGCGGCGGTTGATCCGCCAGCCGCATTGGCGCAGAACACCCCGGCAGCTTTCCCGGAGAGACCCATGACCCGCACCGTATTCGTCAACGGCAGCTACCTGCCCGAGGACCAGGCCACCGTTTCCATCTTCGACCGCGGGTTCCTGATGGCCGACGGCGTGTACGAGGTCGTCAGCGTGCTGGGCGGCAAGCTGCTGGACTTCGACGGCCACATGGCGCGGCTGGCGCGCTCGCTCGATGCGCTGGGGATCGCGCAGCCGATGACCGACGCGGACTGGCTCGCGGCGCAGCGCCGGCTGGTGGCCGACAACGCCATCACCGACGGGCTGATCTATCTGCAGGTCACCCGCGGCAACCCCGGCGACCGCGACTTTGCCTATCCGCCCGAGGATACCGCCCCTACGGTAGTGATGTTCACCCAGTCGAAACCGGGTCTGGCCGAAAACCCGCAGGCGCAGACCGGGCTGCGCATCTGCACCGTCCCCGACATCCGCTGGGCGCGACGCGACATCAAGACGGTGCAGCTGCTCTACCCCTCGATGGCCAAGATGGAGGCCAAGGCGCGCGGCTGCGACGACGCCTGGCTGGTCGAGGACGGGCCCTCGGGCCAGGTGGTGACCGAGGGCACCTCGAACAACGCCTATATCGTCAAGGGTGGCAGCATCGTCACCCGGGCGCTGTCGAACGACATCCTGCACGGGATCACCCGCGCCGCGGTACTGCGTTTCGCGCGCGAGGCGCAGATGACGGTCGAGGAACGCAGCTTCACCGTGGACGAGGCCAAGGCCGCGGACGAAGCCTTCGTCACCTCGGCCTCGGCCTTCGTGATGCCGGTGGTGGAAATCGACGGCACCGCGGTCGGCGATGGCCGCCCCGGCCCGGTCGCCCGCCGCCTGCGCGAGATCTATCTGGAGGAAAGCCGCAAGGCCGCGATCTGACCCTCCCCGGCCGCGCCCGCCCGGCGCGGCCCCGCCTGCCCTTCACCGGCAGGGACTTCTTTCTGGTCCAAATACCCCTGCGACCGCGCCGCCGACGCGGCGCCGCCCCTTAGCGGAACGGCATCGCGTACATCAGCCCGCCCTGGGTCCACAGCGCATTCAGCCCGCGCGGCAGCCCGATGGGGGTCTGTTCGCCGATATTGGCGGCAAAGATCTCGCCATAATTGCCCGAGGCGGCGATGGCGCGCTTGGCCCATTCCCGGTCCAGCCCCAGCATCGCGCCGTAATCCTCGGCGCTGCCCAGCATCCGCTGCACATCGGGGTTGTTCGAGGATTTCGACAGCTCTTCCAGATTGGCCGAGGTGACGCCGTATTCCTCGGCCGAAATCAGCGCGAAGATCGTCCAGCGCACGATGTCGCCCCAGTTGTCGTCGCCGTGGCGGACCGCCGGGGCCAGCGGTTCCTTGGAAATGATCTCGGGCAGGATCACGTGGCTGTCGGGATCGGCAAAGGCCGCGCGGGTCGCTGCCAGCCCCGAGGCGTCGGTGGTATAGGCGTCGCAGGCGCCCGCCATGTATTGCTGTTCGCCTTCCGAGTTCGAATCCACCTGCACCGCCTGATAGGTCAGGTTGTTGGCGCGGAACCAGTCTGCCAGATTCATTTCCGTCGAGGTGTCGGACTGCACGCAGATGGTCTTGTCGTCCAGATCCATCGCCGAGGTCACGCCCAGCTCCTTGCGGACCATGAACCCCTGACCATCATAGTAATTCACCGCGGTGAAGTCGAACTTCATCGCGATGTCACGCTGAAAGGTCCAGGTCGAGTTGCGCGCCAGCAGGTCCACGTCGCCCGATTCCAGCGCGACAAAGCGGCTTTGCCCGGTGGTGGGGACGTATTTCACCTTGGAGGGGTCGCCCAGCACCGCCGCCGCCACCGCCTTGCAGATCGCCACGTCAAAGCCCGACCAGTTGCCGTTGGCGTCCGGGGCGGCAAAGCCGACCAGCCCGGTGTTGACCCCGCAATTCAGCACCCCGCGTTCCCTGACCTGCGCCAGCGTGTCGCCGTCGGCGGCGACCGCAGCGGCGGGGCCGATCGCCAGCGCCACCGCCATCAACGGGGCCATCGCTGCGGCCGGGGCCGGGAATAGCTTGTCTCGCATGGACACCCTCTCTGTTGCCGGCCGGATCTGCGCCCGGCGCGTTATGTGCGGACCCGACCGCAGGTGCGACCAGCCGCGCTGGCGCTGAAACAATTTCTCGGGTTCAGGCCATCCGTCAAGCGTTATGGCAAGCGGGCGGATCGCCGCACAATAGACCCAGCAGCCGCTCGGCCACAAGCATCGCGTCCAGCCGCGCGGCGGCGGCGGCATCGGCCTCGGGGTCGCGGCCCCAAAGCGCGGCCTGATGCTCGTCGTCCAGCCGAGACAGCGCGTGCGCCGCCGCCGCATCCAGCCGCCCGTGCAGCACCGCCAGCCCCAGGACCAGCGAGCCGGGGATCGTGACCAGATCATGCACCGCCGTCAGCTGCCAGGGCGACAGCGCATCCAGCCGCGCCCGCAGCCGCGCCAGCGCGCCCGGGTCCTGCGCGACCGGGATCACCCCCTGCGTGACCCGCAGCCCGGCCCCCAACTCCTGCGCCGCCCAGTCGAGCAGCGGGTCCCACTGCGCCGCCTGCTGCGCGGCCAGTTCCGCCGGATGGGCGGCGCGATAGCACAGAAGATCGGTGCCGCCGTATTCCGCCAGCATCCCCGCGACCTGCGCAAATTGCGGCGCGACCCGTTCGACGGCCGAGTTGGCGGCGCGGGTCAGCGGCATCGTTGCAGGTGCAATTACATCCTGCTGCGCCTCCCATTCCGCCGCCACCGCCTGCGCCAGCGCTTGCGTCGGCAGCACCAGCGGCAGCTTTCCCGGGGTGCGCAGCGCGCGGTCGTCCAGCCGCAGCTGCCAGCCGTCGCCCACGGGCTCGACGGCGGTGGTCGTCCAGAACCGCCGGGCCCTCCATTCGCCGCTCATGCCGCCCACTCCTCGATCAGCGCGTGCAGCTGCGGGAAATCCGTCGCGACCGAGCGGGCGCCGGCGGCGAACAGCTCGGCCGCCGGGTGGTGGCCCCAGCCGACGCCCAGCCCGGCGATCCCGGCATTGCGGGCCATCAGCATGTCGAAGCTGGTGTCCCCGATCATCACCGCATCCCGCGCGCCGGTGTCCGACAGGCAGGACAGGATCATCCCCGGCGCAGGCTTCGAGGGATGCCCGTCCGCACAATGGGTGGCGGCGAAATATCCGCCCAGCCCATGCGCCGCCAGCAGCCCGTCCAGCCCGCGCCGCGATTTGCCGGTCGCCACCGCCATCAGCAGGTCGCCCCGCCCGGCCAGCCGCGCGAGACAGTCCAGCGCCCCCGGGAACAGCGGCGATTCGGCGGCCGAGCGGGCGGCAAAGTAATGGCTGCGGTAGCCCTCGACCACCTCGGCGCGGGTGGCGGGGTCGGCGTCGGGCAGCAGGGTGGCCACCGCCACCGGCAGCGACAGCCCGACGATGCTGCTGACCTGCGCCGCCGGCAGCGGCGGCAGCCCGGCGCGGGTGGTGCCTGCCTGCATCGCGGCCATGATCTGCGCGTGGCTGTCGACCAGCGTGCCGTCGATGTCCCAGATGACCAGCTTCATGTATTCCCCATCAGATCGGCGAACGGGTCGGCCGGCACCTCGTTTTCGTGCCAGCCCAGCGTCTTCCACGTCCGCGCCATGTGCTCGGGCAGCGGCGCGGTGATGGTGATGCGCCGCCCCGTCACCGGGTGGTCGAAGGCGATCGAGCGCGCGTGCAGATGCAGCTTGCGGCTGATTTCCCCGCCCAGCTGCGCGCCCCAGCCGTCGCCCAGGTTTTCCTGCCCCGAGCCACCGTATTTCCCGTCGCCGATGATCGGGTGCCCCAGCTCGGCCATATGGGCGCGCAGCTGGTGGGTGCGGCCGGTCACCGGCACCAGCGCACACCACGACACCCGGCTGCCAAGGCTGTCGAGCACCGCGTAATCGGTGGTGGCGCGCTTGGCGCCTTCGGTCTGGTCCACCTTTGCAGGGTGGACGCAGATCATCTTTTCGCCTTCGCCCCCGCGGCCGTGGCCGGGCGCCTTGACCAGGCCAAAGCGGATCGTGCCCAGCTTGGGCGAGGGCACGCCGGCCACCGCGGCCCAATAGATCTTGCGGGTGGTGCGTGCCCGGAACGCCTCGGACAGGCGGCGCGCCACCCGGTCGGTGCGCGCCAGCAGCAACACCCCCGAGGTGTCCTTGTCCAGCCGATGCACCAGCTTGGGGCGGTCCTTGTAGCCGAACATCAGCGCCGCGCTGAGCCCGTCCACATGCCGGTCCCCCTGCCCCGAGCCGCCCTGCGAGGGCAGCCCGGCGGGCTTGTTCAGGGCGATGACATGTTCGTCCTTCCACAGCACCGCCGCCTGAATCATCTGCGCGTCGGTTTCGCGGATCGCCGCGCGGGGCTGTGCCGGAACCGGGGCGGCGGCGGGCAGCGGCGGAACGCGCACCTCTTGCCCGGCCTCGACCCGTGTCGCGGGCTTGACCCGGCCGCCGTCCACCCGCAGCTGTCCGGTGCGGCAGAGTTTCTCGATCGCGATCTGGTTCAGCTGCGGGAACCGGCGCCTGAGCCAGCGGTCCAGCCGCTGCTCGCCCTCGTCCGCGCCGACGCGGATCACCTGCACCCCGCTCATGCCAGCACCTTGTGCCCGACGGCCAGCCCCGCCAGCAGCGCCGCCAGCGACAGCCCGACGCTGGCCGCGACATACGCCAGCGCCACCGCGCCCTGTCCGCGCTGCCACAGCGTCACCGTGTCCAGCGAGAATGCCGAAAACGTGGTGAACCCGCCCAGAAGCCCGGTCATCAGCAAGGGCGCCGGCGCATTGCCGCGGCCCGCCAGCACCATCACCAGCAGCCCCATCAGGAACGAGCCCGCGATATTCACCGCCAGCGTCCCCACCGGGAACCCCGGCCCGAACAGCCGCCCCGCGCCGATATTGACGCCGTGGCGCGCCACGGCCCCCACCGCGCCGCCAAGCGCCACCTGTAAAACCGGATGCATCATCGCGCTGACCTGTAGCCGCGCGGGGGCAAAGTCAACCGATCCACCATCACCCGCCCCGCTTCAGCCGCTGGCTGACGAACCAGTCCAGCCGCTTTTTCAGCTCGCGTTCAAAGCCGCGCTCGACCGGGGTGTAAAGCACCGGGCGGCGCATCCCCTCGGGGAAGTAGTTCTGCCCGGAAAACCCGTCCTCGGCGTCGTGGTCATAGGCGTAGCCGGCGCCGTAGCCCTGTTCCTTCATCAGCCGCGTCGGCGCGTTCAGGATATGGGCGGGCGGCATCAGGCTGCCGGTCTTGCGCGCCTCGGCCCGCGCAGCCTTGTAGGCGGCGTAGCTGGCGTTCGATTTCGGGGCGAGCGCCAGATAGATCACCGCATTGGCCAGCGCCAGCTCTCCCTCGGGCGAGCCAAGCCGTTCGTACATCGCCCAGGCGTCCAGGCAGTGGCGCTGCGCGGCGGGATCGGCCAGGCCGATATCCTCGATCGCCATGCGGGTGATGCGGCGGGCGAGATAGCGGGGATCCTCGCCCCCCTCAAGCATCCGCGCCAGCCAGTAGAGCGCCGCATCCGGGTCCGAGCCGCGCACCGATTTATGCAGCGCCGAGATCAGGTTGTAATGTTCATCCCCCGACTTGTCATATTTCGCCGCCCGCCGCATCAGCCGCTGCGACAGCTCGGCCGGGCCCAGCGGGTGGTCGGTCTTCCACGCCATCACCTGCTCGATCAGGTTCAGCACCGCGCGGCCGTCGCCGTCGGCCATGGTCAGCAGCGATTCGCGCGCCTCGCCGGTCAGGGGCAGCGCGCGGCCCAGCTCGCGCTCGGCCCGCTGGGCCAGCAGCTCCAGATCGGACAGTTCCAGCCGCTTGAGCACGACGACCTGCGCGCGCGACAGCAGCGCGGCGTTCAGCTCGAAACTGGGGTTTTCGGTGGTGGCACCGACCAGCAGGATGGTGCCGTCTTCCATGTGGGGCAGGAAACTGTCCTGCTGCGCCTTGTTGAAACGGTGGATTTCATCGACGAACAGCAGCGTGCCCTGGCCGGTGGCATGGCGCTGGCGGGCGGCGTCGAACAGCTTGCGCAGCTCGGGGACGCCGGAAAAGATTGCGGAAATCTGCACGAACTCGCGGTCGGTCTGGTCGGCCAGCAGCCGCGCGATGGTGGTCTTGCCGACCCCGGGCGGGCCCCAGAGGATCAGCGAGGACAGGCTGCCCGCGGCAAGCATGGCGCCCAGCGGGCCGTCCGGCCCCAGCACATCGCCCTGGCCGACGACATCGCCCAGACGCTGCGGGCGGATGCGGTCGGCCAGCGGGCGATGCGCCGGGCGGGCGGATGCGGACCCGCGCGGGGCGTCGCCCCTGTCGCGAGGGTCACGGTCGTCGGGGTCTGGGTTGTCGAACAGGTCGGCCATGGCGGGCAGATTACGCTGCCCGCCACGCGGAGGGTATCCCCCACACCCTACCCCGGCCACCTCAGTGCATCTTGCTGGCGAGGTTGATCGCAACGCACTGGAAATCGCCGTCGTCGATCCACATCACCCGGCCGATGGCCTCGGCCTCGACGCCGCAGCGGCCGTACCAGCGGGGCCATTTCGCGTCGGTCAGCGCGACCAGCCGGGTGGCGCCCAGCTCGCGCGCCGCCCGCGTCATCGCCCCGGCCATGGTCATGTGCACCCGGCGGCGAATCGCCATCGGCGTCGCATGGTTCACGAACACCCGCGTGCATTCCCACACCTGCGGATCGACCGGGGCCTCCTCATACAGCAGGTCCTGCGGGATCGACCCGCCCAGGATCCCGCGCTGCGCGTCGCGGATCATATATGAATAGATCCCGCACTGGGCGGTCGTGGGGGTCAGCCGGAAGCCCCCGAGCACGTGGTTTTCGCCATCATGCACGGCCACCCAGCGGCTGGCCGGGGTGTCATACTGGTCGAACTCCATCCCGTCCGCCTGCGGCAGGTCCCAGTTCTTCTGGACGATGAAGCTTTGGCGGCGGGCGCGGAACAGATTGGCGAACAGGTCTCCGTGGTTGTGAAGGTTGCTGAAGGAAAGCGTGGTGGTCTGCATGGTTTTCTCCTGGGGTTGTAAGGGTTGGACCCCCCGGAGCGAACGCGGTGAAAGGAACTTTCGAGGCGAACGGTTTACAGCAGACGGTAATCCTTTGCTCGTTGCAGCGCCTCGGCAGTCGTCTTGGCCATCAACCTTTCACGGGCCGAGATCAGACGCGCCTTGAACGCACTTTCGGTAATGCCGAGCTTAGCGGCCGCCGCTGCGTGGCGATCACCCTCCGCGATGCACCGAAGGGCCTCTTGCTGAGCCTTCGTCAGGCTCTCCGGCGGCTCGGTGATGTCATGGAGCCGTCGTACCAGCGCCGAGATCGCTTCGATCTCGTCATCCGTGAATTCGCGGGTGCCGTGGGCGAAACTGGCGATGGTGCGCGACTTGATCGGGCCGCAGGACACCGTCAGACCAAAGGTCAACCCATGCCGACCCGCGTCTGCCATGATGCCGAACGGGTCGGGGATCGGCATTGCAGACCACCGGACGGTTCCGGTGGTCGAAAACCCCCAGGCGATGGTCGGATCGCGCAGGGCAAAGGCGTTGGCCGTATAATGTTCCGCCCAGGCTTCGGGGTAGGTCTGGAACATCATGATCGGCGAGGTGAACCGAATGTGCAGCCCGATCGAATAGCCGGATTGGGCCAGCTTTTGCAGGCGGGACAGGGTCGCGGTAATCTCGGCTCTCAAGGACATGGCTTTTTAGACAGATTGCTCGGAACTAGATCTCTGTTAACTATGCAGAATGGGAAGGACTATGCCAGAGATGTGGTGTAAATCATGTGCTTTCCACCGAACATTCACGCAGATAAGTGTTAAAAAAGCCCGCACAGCAGGCTGTGCGGGCGCGCATGTGACGCAACGTCACTGGACAAATCATGCCGCGCCCGACGGTCGGAGCCACCGGGCGCGCAGTCCGGCCTAGTCTTCCAGCTCGGCTTCCAGGCGGGCGCGGTCGCCGGCGCCCTTGGCCGAGACGTCGCGCTCGACGAACTCGATGATCGCCATCGGCGCCATGTCGCCATAGCGGAAACCCGCCTTCAGCACGCGGACATAGCCGCCCTGACGGTCCTTGTAGCGCGGGCCCAGCTGCTCGAACAGCTTGGCAACAGGCGCATCCTGCTTGAGCTGGGCAGCCGCCAGCCGGCGGGCGTGCAGGTCGCCGCGCTTGGCCAGGGTGATCAGCTTTTCGATGACCGGGCGCAGTTCCTTGGCCTTGGGCAGGGTGGTCTTGATCTGCTCATGCTCGATCAGGCTGCAGGCCATGTTGGAAAACAGCGACTTGCGGTGCTCGTGGGTGCGGTTGAGGCGGCGATAGCCGCGGGCGTGACGCATGGTGGTCTCCTATCAGCGTTTTGCTTTGTCCGGCGGCCGTGCGTTGCGGACGCTCTCCTTGGGGCGGAATGCCCAGGGTGGCGGGGACCAAGGCCCCCGCCGAAACTCAGAACTGGTCGTCGAAGCGCTTGGCCAGGTCCTCGATGTTCTCGGGCGGCCAGTCCACGACGTCCATGCCCAGATGCAGGCCCATGCCCGACAGCACTTCCTTGATCTCGTTCAAGGACTTGCGGCCGAAGTTCGGGGTCCGCAGCATCTCGGCCTCGGTCTTCTGGATCAGGTCGCCGATATAGACGATGTTGTCGTTCTTGAGGCAGTTGGCCGAACGGACCGACAGCTCGAGCTCATCAACCTTCTTCAGCAGGCGCGGGTCGAACTCCAGCCCGTCCTCGGCGTCCTGGGTGCGGGCCGATTCCGGCTCCTCGAAGTTGACGAACACCGCCAGCTGGTCCTGCAGGATGCGGGCGGCATAGGCCACCGCGTCCTCGGGGGTCAGCGAGCCGTCGGTCTCGATGCGCATGGTCAGCTTGTCATAGTCCAGCACCTGCCCCTCGCGGGTGGGGGTGACTTCGTAGCTGACCCGCTTGACCGGCGAAAAGATCGCGTCGATCGGGATCAACCCGATCGGGGAATCCTCGGCGCGGTTCTTGTCGGCGGCGACATAGCCCTTGCCCACGGAAACCGTCAGCTCCATGTTCAGCTCGGCGCCCTCGTCGAGGTTGCAGATCACATGGTCGCGGTTCAGCACGGTGATGCCGGCGGTCTCGGCGATCTGGCCGGCCTTGACCTCGCCCGGGCCCTTGGCCGACAGGGCCAGCCGCTTGGGGCCCTCGACGTCCATCTTCAGCGTCACGCCCTTGAGGTTCAGGACGATGTCGGTCACGTCCTCGCGCACGCCGGGGACGGACGAGAATTCATGCAGCACGTTGTCGATCTGCACGCTGGTGATGGCGCCGCCCTGCAGCGAGGACATCAGCACGCGGCGCAGCGCGTTGCCCAGCGTCAGGCCGAAGCCCCGCTCCAGCGGTTCGGCGACGATGGTGGCGACGCGGGCCGCGTCGGCGCCCGGCCGGATATCCAGCTGCAAGGGCTTGATCAGTTCGGCCCAGTTCTTGTGGATCATGCGATTGCCTCCATTCCTGTTCCCGGCCCCATGACCAGCCGCCGGAAACGCCCGAGGTAAAATGCGAAACCCGGCCCGCACCAATCGGCGCGGGCCGGCAGAAAATCCGGTGGATCAGACCCGGCGGCGCTTGGGCGGGCGGCAGCCGTTATGCGCGATCGGGGTCACGTCGCGGATCGCGGTGATGTTGAAGCCGACGGCGGCCAGCGCGCGCAGCGCCGATTCGCGGCCCGAGCCGGGGCCCTGCACCTCGACCTCGATGGTGCGCATTCCGTGTTCCTGCGCCTTCTTGCCGGCGTCCTCGGCGGCCATCTGCGCGGCATAGGGGGTCGATTTCCGCGAGCCCTTGAAGCCCATGGTGCCGGCCGACGACCACGAGATCGCGTTGCCCTGCACGTCCGAAATCAGGATTTTGGTGTTGTTGAACGAGCTGTTCACATGCGCCACGCCGGTGGCGATGTTCTTGCGTTCCTTGCGCTTCATGCGCGTCTTGTCGCGTGCCATGGTCCCAAGCCCTCCTTACTTCTTCTTGCCGGCGATCGGTTTCGCCGGGCCCTTGCGGGTGCGGGCGTTGGTGTGGGTGCGCTGGCCGCGCACGGGCAGGCCGCGGCGGTGGCGCAGGCCGCGGTACGAACCCAGGTCCATCAGGCGCTTGATGTTCATCTGCGTCTCGCGGCGCAGGTCGCCCTCGACGGTCAGGTTGGCGTCGATGTATTCACGGATCTGCAGGACTTCGGCGTCCGACAGTTCGTTCACGCGGCGGGTCGGGTCGATGCCGACGGCCTGGACGATCTGTTCGGCATACATCGGGCCGATGCCGTGGATATATTGCAGCGCGATCGGGACGCGCTTGCCGGTCGGGATATTGACGCCAGCGATACGGGCCAAAGCCGTTCTTCCTTTACGTTGCGGTTCCGTAGTGCCGGAACCTTTTTTCACAACCAATGGCCCTCGGCATCACGCCTCGGGCCATCGCTTCACCCCGGATGGGTGATTCTCGGATGAGATGCCTGCGGTTAAAGTATCGCGCGCCCCGCGTCAACATGCCGCCCGGACGCGCGAGCCGGTTTCAGCCGCCGATCCGGTCCACGACCGCCGCGACCTGGCGCCCGACCTCGTCCATCTCCGCCATGCCGTCGACGGGGGCGAGGGTTTTCTTGGCGTAGTAATAGCCAACCAGCGGCGAGGTCTTCTTGTAGTATTCCATCAGCCGGGTCTTGAGGCTTTCGGGGTTGTCGTCGGCGCGCCGCTTCATGTCGGTGCTGCCGCAGACGTCGCATTTGCCGGGTTCTTTCGTGGGTCGGGTGGTGTCGTGATAGACCTCGCCGCAGTTGCCGCAGGTAAAGCGGCCGCTGATGCGGTCGACCAGCGCCTCGTCATCGACGCGCATCTCGATCACCGCGTCGATCTTGCGGCCCATGCCGTCCAGCAGTTCCTCAAGCGCGTCGGCCTGGGCCAGGGTGCGCGGGAAGCCGTCGAAGATGAAGCCGGGGGCCTCGACCGTATCCAGCTTTTCGCGGATCAGCCCGATCACGATCTCATCGGTGACCAGCTGGCCGCGGTCCATCACGTCGGCCACGATCTTGCCCATCTCGGTGCCCGAGCTGCGCGCATCGCGCAGCATGTCGCCGGTGGAAAGCTGCACCAGCCCCCGTTCTTCGACCAGGGTGCGGGCCTGGGTGCCCTTGCCCGCGCCGGGCGGGCCCAGCAGGATGATGTTGATCGTCACGCGGCGTCCCCTTTCCGTAATCTCAGCTGGCCCGTTGAAAGGCTCCGTTATCAATAGGTCGTCAGCGCCGCGCCGGCAGGCGGCGAGGCTTGGGCTCCCCCGGCTTGCGCTTGCCGCGCAGTTGGGATTTCTCGATCAAAGCCTCATACTGATGGGCAAGCAAGTGGCTTTGGATCTGGTTGATCGTGTCCATCGTCACCGAGACCACGATCAGCAGCGAGGTGCCGCCGAAATAGAACGGCACCGAGAACCAGTCGCGCACGATCTCCGGCATCAGGCAGACGGCGGTCAGGTAGATCGAGCCGATGACCAGCACCCGGTTGACCACATAGTCCAGATATTCCTCGGTCCGCTTGCCCGGCCGGATGCCGGGGATGAACCCGCCCTGGTTCTTGAGGTTCTCGGCCACGTCGTCGGATTTGAACGACACGTTCTGCGTGTAGAAATAGGTGAAGAAGACGATCATCGCCGCGAAGAACAGCAGATACAGCGGCTGTCCCGGGCCGAAATAGGCCAGGATCGTGGACATCACCGGCCCCGTCTCGTTCCCCGAAAAGGTCGAGATGGTGATCGGCAGCAGCAGCAGCGAGCTGGCGAAGATCGCCGGGATCACGCCCGCCGGATTGACCTTGAGCGGCAGGTGGCTGGACTGGCCGTCATAGACCTTCATCCCGACCTGGCGGCGGGGATACTGGATGCGGATCTTGCGCAGCGCGCGTTCCATGAACACGACGAAGGTCATCACCACCGCGACCAGCACGATGATGCCCAGCACCACCGGGGTCGAGACCGCACCCGTCCGCCCCTGCGCCAGGAACTGCGCCAGGCTGCCGGGGATTTCAGCCAGGATGCCCACGTAGATGATCAGCGAGATGCCGTTGCCGATCCCGCGCGAGGTGATCTGTTCGCCCAGCCACATCAGGAACATGGTGCCGCCGACCAGCGTGATGATCACCGACGCCTGGAAGAACAGACCCGGGTCCTGCGCCATGCCGCCGGCCTCGAGGCTGACGGCGATGCCATAGGCCTGGAACAGCGCCAGCAGCACCGTGCCGTAGCGGGTGTACTGGTTGATCTTCTTGCGGCCCTGCTCGCCCTCTTTCTTCAGTTGCTCGAGCGAGGGGACCATCGCCGTCATCAGCTGCACGATGATCGAGGCCGAGATATAGGGCATGATCCCCAGCGCGAACACGCCCATCCGCCCCAGCGCGCCGCCGGTGAACATCGACAGGATGCCGCCGATGCCCGACTGCGCCTGTTCCATGAAGTTGCGCAGCGCGCCGCCGTCGATGCCGGGAACAGGGATATAGGTGCCAAGCCGATAGATGATCAGCAGCCCCAGCGTGAACCAGATGCGTTGGCGAAGCTCGGTCGCACGGCCCAGCTGTCCCCAGCTGAGATTCGCGGCCATCTGTTCTGCGGCTGACGCCATGACTGCCCCTTTGTCTGTCGCCCGACCCGCCCCGGCGGGGCCGGATTTGACAGCGCCGCCGACCGTTGCCGGTTCGGCGGCGCTGGAAAAACCTGTCCGCTATCTAGGCGGCGCCGCGCGCCGCTTCAACAGCTATTCCGCCGCTTACTCGGCCGCAGGCTCTGCCGCCGCAACCGGGCGGGTCAGGGTCAGCGAACCGCCCGCGGCCTCGACCGCTGCCGCAGCGGCAGCCGAAGCGCCGGCCAGCGTCAGCTTCAGCGCGGTCTTCAGCTCGCCCTTGGCCAGCAGGCGGATGCCGTCGCGCTTGTGCTTGGTGGCACCGGCCGCGACCAGCGCATCCTCGTCCAGCTCGGCGCCGGCGGCAAGCTTGCCCGCCTCGACCATCTTCTGCAGCTGGCCCAGGTTAACCACCGCGAACTCCAGCCGGTTCGGCTTGGAGAAGCCGCGCTTGGGCAGGCGGCGATAAAGCGGCATCTGGCCGCCTTCGTAGCCGTTCAGCGCCACGCCCGACCGCGAGGTCTGGCCCTTGATACCGCGGCCGCCCATCTTGCCCTTGCCCGAACCCGGGCCACGGCCGATCCGCTTTTTCTTGCGGTTGGCGCCTTCGTTGTCGCGAAGCTCGTTCAGTTTCATGTCGCTATCTCCCTTGCCGGAAACACCCCCAACAGCGACAAAGGGGGTGCACACGGACATTGAATCACTCGGACGCCGGGGCACGGGGCCGCGGCGACTGCCGGGGTCTATAGCGCCCGCGCCGGCGATGCAAGCCCCCGGCCGGGCGCGCCCTGCCCCTTGCTAGGCGCCGAAGGGTTCGAGCGGCAGGTCCTCGGCCTCGGCCAGGGCGCGGCATTCCGCCATGGTCAGCGCGGCAAAGAACCCGGCCGGGTCGTCGCCGGCCAGCGCGTCCAGCCGGGCCTTGAAATGCGGCTCGAACGCGGCGCAGGCGACATGGCCGTCGGCCAGCGGATAGATCGCATATTCCGGCCGCGCCCCGGACAGGATCCCGCCCGCCACCGTGGCACGGTGCCGCACCGGGGCGGCGAACCGCTCGGCCGCCTGCCGCAGCCCGACCGCGGCGTGACGGCCCGGCCGCCCGCGTTCGCGCCCCAGCAGCAGCGCCGCCGCGGCGCCGGCCGCGGCCTCGGCACCGGCCAGATCGGCAATCAGCGTGCGCGGCATCGCCTCGCCCTGCAACAGCCCGACGGCGGCCTGATAGGTCAGGTCGTGGCCGGGCACGTCCGGGGCCTGGGTGTCGCCCACGATCTCGACCCAGCACAGCGCGGGGTTCAGCGCCGCCAGCTCCGGCACGGTAATCCCCAGCCGGGCCAGCGCCGTGCGGCGGTGGCTGGAAATCAGCAGATCCGCCCCGCGCAGCAATTCGTGGAACCGCGCCGTGCCGTCCTCCGAACGCAGGTCCACCGTCTCGACCGTGGCCGCGCGGTTCAGCTCGGCATACCAGCCGGGCATGGCGTGGCCGGTCAGGTCGCCGGCGGGGGGCTCGATCTTGATGATCTCCATTCCCTGCGCGGCAAGGATCGCGGCGGCGGCCGGGCCGGGGACGTTGATCGCCATGCAGATGGCGCGCAGGCCGGAAAGGGGCAGGTCGTCTTGCATCGTCGTCTCCGCTGGGGTTTCCGGCAGCTTGCACGGCGCGGCTGCGGGTTCAACCGCGCGCCGCCATTCCCCGGCACGCCGCCCGCAAGCCCGCACCCTGCCCATGATGGGCAGGCGGCCGGTCCGGACCTTGCGTCACAGTGGCGCGGGACCTTGCGGCGACCCGCCCGCCCTGCGCAATGTGGCCGCTATCACAGAAGGCAGAGGAAGAGGGAAACCATGCTTCTGGGCAAGATGATGCACCAGCCGCTGACCGTGGGCTCGCTGATCGACCACGCCGCGCACTATCACGCCGAGACCGAGATCGTGTCGGCGCTGACCGAGGGCGGGTTCGAGCGCAGCACCTGGGCCCGCGTGGGCGAGAACGCCCGCCGCATCGGCTCGGCGCTGCAGGGCCGCGGGATGGAGCCGGGCGACCGGATCGGCACGCTTGCCTGGAACAACCGCCGCCATCTGGAACTGTATTTCGGCGTGCCGGGCATGGGCATGGTCTGCCACACGCTGAACCCGCGGCTGGCGCCCGAGCAGCTGGCCTATATCGTCACCCACGCCACCGACCGGATGCTGTTCATCGAGCGGACCTTCGTCCCGATGATCGCGTCGATTCGCGACCAGCTGACCACCCTGCGCGGCGTGGTCATGCTGGGGCCGCGCGACGAGGCGGCGGCGGCCGAGCTGCCGGGGCTGCTGTTCTACGAGGACCTGCTGGCCGAGGGCGACCCCGCCGCCCCCTGGGCCGAGATCGAGGAAACCGCACCCTCGGCGCTGTGCTATACCTCGGGGACCACCGGCAACCCCAAGGGGGTGCTGTATTCCCACCGCTCGACGCTGCTGCACGCGCTTTGCGTCAACAACCGCGACGGGCTGGCGATCGGCGCGGCCGATTCGCTGATGCCGGTGGTGCCGATGTTCCACGTCAACGCCTGGGGCACGCCCTATGCCGCCGCCGCCGTCGGCGCGCGGCTGGTGCTGCCGGGGCCGCGGCTGGACGGTGACAGCCTGGCGCGGCTGATCATCGACGAATCGGTGACCATCGCTGCCGGGGTGCCGACGATCTGGCTGGGGCTGCTGAACGCGCTGGACGGGATGGATGAAAAGCCGGTCAGCCTCAAACGCACCATCGTCGGCGGCTCGGCGCTGCCGCCCTCGATGCGCGCGGCCTTCCGCGACCGTTACGGGGTCGAGCTGATCCACGCCTGGGGGATGACCGAGACCAGCCCGCTGGGCACGCTGAACGCACCGCTGGCCAAACATGCCGCGCTGAGCCACGCCGAACAGGACCAGATCGGCAACGGCCAGGGCCGCCCGCCCTTTGGCGTGCAGCTGCGCGTGGTCGACGCCGACGGCACCGTGCTGCCCGACGACGGGGTGACCGAGGGCCAGCTGCAGATCCGCGGCCACTGGATCGTGGACCATTACTTCGGCCACGAGAAAACCGCGCTGACCTGGGACGGCTGGTTCGACACCGGCGACATTTCCACCATCGATCCCGACGGCTACATGGTGATCCGCGACCGCGCCAAGGACATCATCAAGTCGGGGGGCGAGTGGATTTCCACCGTCGACCTGGAAAACATCGCCGTCGCCCACCCCAAGGTCGCCAACGCCGCCGCCATCGCCGCGCGGCATCCGAAATGGGACGAGCGCCCGGTGATCTGCGCGCAGAAACGCCCGCAGAGCGACCTGACCGAGGAAGAGCTGCTGGCCTTCTACGACGGCAAGGTGCCGCGCTGGCAAAGGCCCGACCGGGTGATCTTCGTGGAAACCCTGCCGCTGGGCGCCACCGGCAAGGTGGTCAAGGCCAGCCTGCGCGAGATGTATGGCGATGTGCTGTGGGACGAGGCCATGGCCGAGCTGGAGGCCGAAAAGGGCTGAGGCCCGGCCCCACGGCGTGGTCGGAGCGGGGGGTTTCCACCCCCGGCCACCGCCGCGGCCTTCCTTGCTGAAACAGCCCACTGGCCCATCCGGCGGGAAAACAGCCTTGGGGGCTGTTTTCTGATCCGCCTCCTATTCGAGGCGCGCGGAAGCCCGGAGGATATTTGCGGCAAGATGAAAGCCGCGGAAGGCGCGTAGAAGGCCTGCGGGAAGCGGTAGGGATGCGCGGAAGGTTCCGCGCATTGCCTTTTGGATCAGGCGTGGGGTGTCCCAGCGGGGAACTAAGGGTCCGGGATGCACGGAAGGCTCAGTACATTGCCGCGTTGGATCAGGCGTCCCGGTTTCAGCGGGAACCAAGGAGCCGGGATGCACGAAAGGCTCCGCGCATCGCCACCTTGGGTCAGGCGCCGGGTCCCAGCGGGGAACTGACACCCGGGATGCGCGGAAGGTTCCGCGCATTGCCAGTTTGGATCAGGCGTTCGGGTTCCAGCGGGGAACCTAACGCCCGGAATGCGCGGAGGGGGCCGCGCATCGCCACTTGGGATCAGGCGTCGGGGTCCCACCCCGAGATCTGCTTGGAGTCCATGAACTCCTCGAGCCCCCAGACCCCGCCCTCGCGGGCCCGGCCCGAGGCCTTGACGCCCCCGAAGGCAGAGCCGCGGCCGCGGCTGGCCCCGTTCATCTCGACCATCCCCGATTGCAGCTGCCTTGCCAGACGGTTGCGGCGCGCCCCGTCCGCGGTCTGCACGTAGTTGGTCAGCCCGTAAGGGGTATCGTTGGCCATGGCAACGGCCTCTTCTTCGGTGTCGAAGGGGATGATCGACAGCACGGGGCCGAAGATTTCCTGCTGCGCGATGGTCATGTCGTTGCTGACATCGGCGAACACGGTGGGGCGAACGAAATAGCCGCGGTTGACGCCCTCGGGCAGGCCGGGGCCGCCGGCGACCAGCCGGGCGCCCTCGTCGATGCCCTTCTGGATCAGGTCCTGGATCTTGTCCCACTGCTGCTTGCTGACCACCGGGCCGATGTGGCGCCCCTCTTCATGGGCGCTGCCGACGCGGGTGCTTTCGGCGACCGCGCGGGCGCGCTCGATCGCCTGTTCGTAAAGCGGGCGCTCGACCAGCATCCGCGTGGGGGCGTTGCAGGACTGGCCGCTGTTGTAGAAACAGTGCTTGGCGCCGCGTTCCACCGCCTTGTCGTCGGCATCGGCAAACACCAGGTTCGCGCCCTTGCCGCCCAGTTCCAGCGCCACCTTCTTCAGCGTGTCGGCGGCGGCCTTGGTGATCGCGATTCCGGCGCGGGTCGAGCCGGTAAAGGACACCATGTCCACGTCCTTGTGGGTCGACAGCTGCGTGCCCACCCCTGCCCCGTCCCCGTTCACCAGGTTGAACACGCCCTTGGGGAAGCCCGCCTCGTCCATCATCTCGGCGAACACCATCGAGGACAGCGGCGCGATTTCCGATGGCTTCAGCACCACCGTGTTGCCCGCCAGCACCGCCGCCACCACCTTGAGCGTGACCTGATTCATCGGCCAGTTCCAGGGGGTGATCAGCGCCGCCACCCCGATCGGTTCCCACGCCACCATCGAGGTCGGGGCGTGCGGGCCCAGCGGCCGGATGAACACGAACTTGCGGAAAGCCTCGATGAAGGTCTCGATGTGATACGAGCCCGAGCCGGCCTGGTCGGCCTTGGACATCGAGGTCGGGGCGCCCATCTCGCAGGTCATCGCCCGGGCCACGTCGTCGTTGCGGCGCTTGTAGACCTCGAGCAGGCGCTCGACACAGGCCAGCCGCTCGGCCGGCGGCGTTGCCGACCAGGCGGGAAATGCCGCCTTGGCCGCGGCCACCGCGCGGTCGGTATCCTGCTGCCCGCCCAGCGAGATCACCGCAAAACCTTCCTCGGTCGAGGGGTCGATCACCTCGAGATCTTGCGGCGCCGCGGGGTCTACCCATGCGCCGCCGATGTAGAATTTCCGCTTGTCCTCCAGCCCGGCCATCGCCTGCCCTCCGCTATGGGTCTCTGTCGGCGGGCAGGGTCGCACCGCAACCGGCCCGGCGCAAGGTCGGCCGAGCCGGCGATGTGGCCGGCATACCGGGCAATCCGACCGATGACCTCTGGTAATCGGGGTCGCGGGCCCTATCTGGAAAGGTTGGCTCACAAGAACAAGGATCACTGAATTGTCCCTGCGCATCAATGATATCGCCCCCGATTTCACTGCCGAGACCACCGACGGCGAGATCAGCTTCCACGAATGGCTGGGGGACAGCTACGGAATCATCTTCAGCCATCCCAAGGACTTCACCCCCGTCTGCACGACCGAGTTCGGCGCCGTGGCCCGTCTGGCCGAGGAATGGGAAAAGCGCGGCACCAAGGTGGTGGGCGTGTCGGTGGACAGCGCCGACGACCATCGCAAGTGGAAGCGCGACATCGAGACCTTCGCCGGCTGCCCGGCCAACTTCGCCATCATCGACGATACCTCGCTGAAGGTGGCCAAGCTTTACGACATGCTGCCGGCCGAGGCCTATCTGCCCGACGGGCGCACCGCCAACGACAGCGCCACCGTCCGCACCGTCTATATCATCGGCCCGGACAAGAAGGTCCGGCTGATGATGACCTATCCGATGTCGGTGGGTCGCAACTTCGCGGAAATCCTGCGGGCGCTGGATGCGGTGCAGGCCACCGACGGGGTGCCGATCGCCACCCCGGCCGACTGGCGCCCGGGCGAGGACGTGATCGCCGCGCTGTCGCTGACCGACGAGCAGGCCGAGGCCAAGTTCGGCAAGGTCGACCGCAAGCTGCCCTATCTGCGCTTCGTGGCCCAACCGCAGCGCTGAACCGGACCGCACCAAAGGGAAACGCCCCGGCCGCTGCCGGGGCGTTTTCTTTGGGCGCTCGGTGTCGGGCGCCGGGTCCGGTCAGCCGCAGGTGACGTTCACCAGCCGGCCCGAGCGGTTGTATTCGAAATTGACCCGGTTCGGGTTGAAGTCCGCGGTGACCGGATCGCCGGTGCGATAGTGGCGATAGACCGTCCCCGCCGGCAGGGTGATCGCGGGCGACTGCTGGCCGACATACTGCTGATAATCGGCAGCGACGCAGGTCTCGGCCCCGTCGGGCACGATGACGGTGGTGGTCTGGGGCGGCGGCGCACAGGCGGCAAGCGCGGCAGTTCCTCCGACGGCAGCGATGATGACAGGCAGGCGCATGGCAGACTCCTTTGTTTCCATTACCTCTTCAAGCGTGGCTGCGGGCGGTTGGTTCCATGGCGCGGATTTTTCGGCAGGCTTGCGCCGGTGGGGAAATGGCGCGGCGGCGGCACGGTGGCGGCAGGGGGCTGTCTGCGCCCCCATCGCCTGCGGCGATTCCCCCCGAGGATATCTCGGGCAAGATGAAAGAGCGCCGGTAAGGCGGCGTGGAGGGCGCCGCTGAACGCCTCCGAGCCGAGCGCGATCCGGCCCCCCGGGGTGGATCAGAACCTGAAACCGGCGACCATCTGGGTGCTTTCGCCGGTGGCGCGCAGGCCCAAGGTCAGGCGGTCGACCGAAACGGTCAGGACGCCGCCGAAATTGCCCTTGTAATCGGTATCGGGATCGCTGTCCGCATAGCACTGGAAGCCGAGATAGGAATCCGGGCAATCCGCGGCCGCTTCTCGCACCCCGGCCAGCAGCGCCGCATCGGCGCGGAAACGCCCGCTGTCCAGCAGGTTGCCGCCAAGCAGGAGGTTGTAGGAAGTTCCCTGCTCTGGCTGGCTGTCCTGGCCCCAGGTGGAATCGAGCATGGTGCCCTCGGCCCCGAGATCGAACCCCAGCACCATCCTGCTGCCGGCCAGCTGGTGCATGAAGCCGATGGAGAACGGGGTGTCGTCATTCCCGAACGGGCCGTCCGCCTTGGCGTTTCCGGCACCCAGGTAGAACGTGTTTCTAAACGCCCCGTCATCCTGGGCATGGGCGTGGCCTGCCGACAGGGCGAGCAGCAGGCAGGAACTCAGGGCTTTGAACATTTTCGCAGGATACTCCTCGATACGACTGGAGTATCTGCTAGGCCGTTCCCGCGGGCTTTCCCACTCAAGGATAAGGAAAATTCTCGGCAAAACTAAGGGGCGCCGCAGCGCCCCCTTGTCTTATTTCTTTTCTTCGACGATCTGCACCAGATGCGGGATCGAGTTGACCATGCCGCGGACCGCGGGGGTATCCTCAAGCTCGCGGGTGCGATGCATCTTGTTCAGCCCCAAGCCCTTGAGCGTGGCACGCTGGACGGCAGGGCGGCGGATCGGGCTGCCGATCTGCTTGACGACGATGGTTGCCATGCTCAGGCCTCCGCGGTTTCGGCCGCAGGCGCCGCGGCGGGTTTGTCGTGCTGCGGCAGGATGTCGGCGACCTTCTTGCCGCGGCGGCTGGCCACCGAGCGGGGCGAGGCCTCGGCCTTGAGCCCGTCGATGGTGGCGCGGATCATGTTGTAGGGGTTCTGCGACCCCAGCGACTTGGCCACCACGTCCTGCACGCCCAGCATCTCGAACACGGCGCGCATCGGGCCGCCGGCGATGATCCCGGTCCCCGGAACGGCGGTGCGCATCACCACGCGGCCGGCGCCGTGGCGGCCCTCGATGTCGTGATGCAGGGTGCGGCCGTCGCGCAGCGGCACGCGGATCAGGCCGCGCTTGGCCTGTTCGGTCGCCTTGCGGATCGCCTCGGGCACTTCTTTCGCCTTGCCCTTGCCGAAGCCGACGCGGCCGCGCTGGTCGCCCACGACGACGAGCGCCGCAAAGCCGAAGCGCTTGCCGCCCTTGACGGTTTTCGACACGCGGTTGATCGCGACCAGGCGGTCGGCGAATTCCGGGGTTTCCTCGCGCTCTTCGCGGCGGCCCCGGCGGTTGTCACGTTCTGCCATGCGGCATTCCCTATCCTGTGGCGCGCTGCGCGCCGTCAATACCGATCCTGGTGGGACGCCGCTGGGACGGCCCCCGGATCATCGGGGCGGCTCGCCGCTTGCACGACGCGCCGCCCGCAACCGATCAGAACTTCAGCCCGCCTTCGCGGGCCGCGTCGGCCAGCGCCTTGATCTTGCCGTGGAACAGGAAGCCGCCCCGGTCGAACACGACCGTATCGACGCCCTTGGCCTTGGCCCGTTCCGCGATGGCGGCGCCGATCTTGGCGGCGGCCTCGACGTTGTTCTTGCCGACCAGACCCAGATCCTTTTCCAGGGTCGAGGCCGAGGCCAGCGTCACGCCTTGCGCGTCGTCGATCAGCTGGACGCTGATGTTCTTGGACGAGCGGTGGACGGACAGCCGCGGACGGCCGTCGGACATCGCGTGCAGCTTGTTCCGAACGCGCATACGGCGCTTCTGGAACAGTTCTCTCTTGTTCAGTGCCATCTGCGTGATCCTTACTTCTTCTTGCCTTCCTTGCGGAAGACCTGCTCGCCCTTGTAGCGGATGCCCTTGCCCTTGTAGGGCTCGGGCTTGCGCCACTCGCGGATGTTCGCCGCGACCTGGCCGACGACCTGCTGGTCGATGCCTTCGACCACGATCTCGGTCTGCTTGGGCGCGTTGACGGTCACGCCCTCGGGCGCCTCGAAGTTCACGTCATGCGTATAGCCGACCGACAGCTTGAGGGTCTTGCCCTGCATCGCCGCACGGTAGCCGACGCCCTGGATCTCCAGCTCTTTCTTGAAGCCCTGGCTGACCCCGGTGACGAGATTCGCGACCATCGACCGCGACATCCCCCATTGCTGGCGGGCGCGCTTGGACAGACCGCGCGGCTTGACGCTGACGGCGCCGTTTTCCAGCACCAGATCCACGTCGTCGGTCGCGGTGAAGCTGCGCGTGCCCTTGGGGCCCTTGACCGAAATGGTCTGGCCCTTGATTTCGGCCGTCACGCCCTGGGGCAGTTCGACCGGTCTTTTACCAATCCGAGACATCCTGCCCTCCTTAGAACACCGTGCAGAGGACTTCGCCGCCAACATTGGCGCTGCGAGCCGCTGCATCCGACATCACCCCGCGGGGCGTCGACACGATCGAGACGCCCAGCCCGTTGCGGACCTGCGGCAGCTCTTTCGCGCCGGCGTAAACGCGGCGGCCGGGTTTGGACACCCGGGCCAGTTCGCGGATCACCGGGGCGCCCTCGAAATACTTGAGGCTGATTTCCAGTTCGGTGTGACCGGCCTCGGTCTTCACCTCTTCATAGCCGCGGATGTAGCCCTCGGCCTTCAGCACGTCCAGGACCCAGGCGCGCAGCTTGCTCGCCGGGGTGCGGACGGTGGATTTCCCGCGCAGCTGAGCGTTGCGGATGCGGGTCAGCATATCGCCGAGCGGATCGTTCATCGACATCTTTCCTGCCCCCTTACCAGCTCGATTTCACCAGGCCGGGGATCTGGCCGAACGAGCCCAGCTCGCGCAGCATGATCCGCGACAGTTTCAGCTTGCGATAATACGCCCGCGGACGGCCGGTCAGTTCGCAGCGGTTGTTCAGCCGGGTCGGCGACGAGTTGCGCGGCAGCTCGGCCAGCTTCAGCGTGGCCTTGAAGCGCTCTTCCATCGGCTTCGACTGGTCGTTGATGACTTCGTTCAGAGCAGCGCGCTTGGCGGCATACTGGGCCACCAGACGCTCGCGCTTCTTCTGACGTTCGATCATGGATTTCTTTGCCATATCGTTCTTCCTCGCGCGATCAGCTGTTGAACGGCATGTTGAACTGCTTCAGCAGCGCCTTTGCCTCGGCGTCGGTCGCGGCGGTGGTGCAGATGATGATGTCCATCCCCAGCACCTCGTCGACCTTGTCGAATTCGATCTCGGGGAACACGATCTGTTCCTTGAGACCCATGGCATAGTTGCCGCGGCCGTCGAACGACGTGCCCTTGACGCCGCGGAAGTCGCGGACGCGGGGCAGCGCGATGTTGATCAGGCGGTCCAGGAATTCGTACATCCGGTCGCCACGCAGCGTGACCTTGGCACCAAGGGGCATCTCCTCGCGCAGGCGGAAGCCGGCGACGGATTTCTTGGCCTTGGTGATCACGGCCTTCTGGCCGGCGATCAGCGACAGCTCTTCGGCGCCCTGGCGGACCTTTTTCGTGTCCTTGACCGCTTCGCCAATGCCCATGTTCAGGACGATCTTGTCCAGACGCGGGATCATCATGTCGTTCTTGTAGCCGAACTCTTCCTTGAGCGCGGCCCGGATGCGGTCACGATATTCCGCCTTGAGGCGCGGGGTGTATTTCGCGGCGTCCAGCATCAGATCACGTCTCCGGTGGTCTTGGCGAAACGGACCTTCTGGTCGCCTTCCATGCGGAAGCCGACGCGGGTCGGTTTGCCGTTCTTGTCCAGCAGCGCCAGATTCGACAGGTGGATCGGCATGTTCTTGGGGATGCGGCCGCCCTGGCTGGTCTGCGACTGGCGGGTGTGGCGCAGCGCGACGTTCACGCCATCCACGATCGCCTTGTCGTCCTTGGGCATGACCTGCAGGATCCGCCCCTGCTTGCCCTTGTCCTTGCCGGTCAGCACGACGACGGTATCGCCCTTTTTCAGCTTCGCAGCCATCACAGCACCTCCGGCGCCAGCGAGATGATCTTCATGAAGTTCTTGGCGCGCAGCTCGCGCACGACCGGCCCGAAGATACGGGTCCCGACCGGCTCGCCCTGGTTGTTCAGGATCACTGCGGCGTTCGAATCGAAGCGGATCGAGGTTCCGTCCTCGCGCTTCACTTCCTTGGCGGTGCGCACGACGACGGCCTTGCGGACGTCGCCCTTCTTCACGCGGCCGCGCGGAATCGCCTCTTTCACCGACACCACGATGATGTCGCCGACGGAGGCGTAGCGGCGGTGCGAGCCGCCGAGAACCTTGATGCACTGCACCCGGCGAGCGCCGGAGTTGTCAGCGACATCCAGATTGGTCTGCATCTGGATCATGGTTTGCTCCCGACCTATGGGGACCGGTTGCAGGCCCGGCCCCAGGGTTTCGATATGTCACGGACGGACCGGATGGCCCGCCGCGGTTGGCGTTCAGGCCTCGACGGCCTGAGACGCGCTGTCGTCGGTCAGGACGGTCCAGCGCTTGGTCTTGGAAATCGGCGCGCATTCGATGATGCGGACGGTGTCGCCGACCTTGAAATGGTTTTCCGCGTCATGCGCCCGGTATTTCTTGGTCGAGCGGACGATCTTGTTCAGCAGCGGATGCTTGAAGCGGCGCTCGACCAGAACCGTGACGGTCTGGGCGTTCTTGTCGCTGGTCACCTTGCCTTGCAGGATGCGTTTGGGCATGGGTCCGGCTCCTTACTGCGACGCCGCGGCATCGGCCGCTTTCTGGTTCATGACGGTCAGCACACGGGCCACGTCCTTGCGGACCGAGCGCATGCGCGCGGTCGATTCGAGCTGGCCGGTGGCCTGCTGGAAGCGCAGGTTGAACGCTTCCTTCTTCAGCGCGACCAGCTGCTCGCGCAGCTGCTCGGGGGTCTTGTCTCTCAGTTCCTGCGCTTTCATGCGCCTTTTCCTTTCAACATCACCGGAGGGCCCCAGCACCCTGGGCCACCCTGATTCCCGGTGGAGTTCGAGATGAAGGCCTGCCCATACGCGGGATTTCCCCGGCTGGCAAGTGGAATAAGCGCGCGCCAGCAGAGAGCAACTTTTCTATTGACAAGAGCTACTATTTCCACTATTGATACTATCACCAATGAAACCAGAAGACGAAGTGCAATGAGGGTGGGACCTGCCATGTCAACAAGAACCATAGAAATTGACTTTGATGTTCACAAACGAATTGAGGTGGAGCGGCTAAGCTTTGACGAGACGCCCAACGCAGTGCTGCGAAGGTTACTCAATTTAGGCAAGTCCGCTGCCGCGGATGCGGGATCGGAGGTGGCGCTAGGAAAACCGTGGCGGGCTAAGGGGGTGGAACTCCCTGACGGGACTGAACTGCGAATGGAATATAATGGAGTGTCTCATTCCGGGCGCATCAGGGACGGCGCGTGGCATGTCGAGGGTAATATATCGTTCAGCCCTTCCGATGCCGCTCGCGCGGTAGCAAGAACCCGCGACGGCAAGACTCCCTCCCTCAACGGCTGGGTTTACTGGCATTCAAGGGCGCCCGGAGCCAAGGAGTGGACGCCTATCGCCGATCTGCGAAAATGAGAAAAAAGCCCCGCCAGGCCGGCGGGGCTTTCCTTATTCCGTAGGGTGCGTGCGTTGCACGCACCACCCTTACCAGTCTTCGCGATGCACGATGCGGGTCAGCACCGGCAGCTTCATCGCGCCAAGGCGCAGCGCCTCGCGGGCGATCTCGTCGTCGACGCCGTCGATCTCGAACATGATGCGGCCGGGATGGACGCGGGCGGCCCAGAAGTCGACCGAGCCCTTGCCCTTACCCATCCGCACTTCGGTCGGCTTGCCCGACACCGGCACGTCCGGGAAGATCCGGATCCAGACCCGGCCCTGACGCTTCATGTGCCGGGTGATCGCGCGGCGGGCCGCTTCGATCTGGCGGGCGGTGACGCGCTCGGGTTCGGTCGCCTTGAGACCGTAAGAGCCGAAGTTCAGGTTGAACCCGCCCTTCGCCTCGCCGTGGATCCGGCCCTTGTGCTGTTTGCGGAACTTGGTCCGTTTCGGTTGCAGCATTCCTGTTTACTCCTCAGCGCGCGTCGCGGTCGCGGCGCGGGCCGCGGGGGGACGGGCCTTCCTGCGCCTCGGCGGCCTTGCGGTCGTGGGCCTGCGGGTCGTGCTCCATGATCTCGCCTTTGAAGATCCAGACCTTGACGCCGATGATCCCGTAGGGGGTCGAGGCTTCCGACAGCGCATAGTCGATGTCGGCCCGCAGCGTGTGCAGCGGCACCCGGCCTTCGCGATACCATTCGGTCCGCGCGATCTCGGCACCGCCCAGGCGGCCGCCGACGTTCACCCGGATCCCCAGCGCGCCCATGCGCATGGCGTTCTGCACCGCGCGCTTCATGGCGCGGCGGAACGACACCCGGCGCTCAAGCTGCTGGGCGATCGATTCGGCCACCAGCTGCGCGTCCAGCTCCGGCTTGCGGACCTCGACGATGTTCAGGTGCAGTTCCGAATCGGTGAAGTTCGCCAGCTTCTTGCGCAGCGTCTCGATGTCGGCGCCCTTGCGGCCGATGATGACGCCCGGGCGGGCGGCATGGATCGTCACGCGGCACTTCTTGTGCGGACGCTCGATGATGACGCGGCTGACGCCGGCCTGCTTGGCATCCTTGTGGATGAACTCGCGGATCTTGAGATCCTCGAGCAGCAGGTTGCCATAGTCCTTGCTGTCGGCGAACCAGCGGCTGTCCCAGGTGCGGTTGACCTGCAGGCGCATCCCGATGGGGTTGACCTTCTGACCCATTACGCGAGCTCCTCGGCAGCGGCGGCTTGATTGGTGGCGGCGTCGCGCTTGTGCGACTTGGCGGCCTTCTTGGCAGCCTCGGCCTCGGCGTCGATCTCGCGCACCTTGATGGTGATTTCCGAGAACGGCTTCAGGATTTTGCCGAACCGGCCGCGGGCGCGCGGACGGCCCCGCTTCATCACCATGTTCTTGCCGACCCACGCCTCGGCGACGACCAGCTGGTCGACGTCCAGGTTGTGGTTGTTCTCGGCGTTGGCGATCGCCGACTGCAGGCATTTCTTGACGTCGCCCGCAATGCGGCGCTTCGAGAAGGTCAGGTCGGCGAGCGCCTTTTCCACCTTCTTGCCGCGGATCATGGCGGCGACCAGATTCAGCTTCTGCGGCGAGGTGCGCAGCATGCGGGTCTTGGCCATCGCCTCGTTATCCGCCACGCGGCGCGGATTCTGTTCCTTACCCATGACGGTTTACTTCCTTTTCGCTTTCTTGTCGGCCGCGTGACCGTAATAGGTCCGCGTCGGCGAGTATTCACCGAACTTCTGGCCGATCATTTCCTCGGTCACGTTGACCGGGATATGCTTGTGCCCGTTGTAGACGCCAAAGGTCAGGCCGACGAACTGCGGCAGGATGGTCGAACGACGCGACCAGATCTTGATGACGTCCGAACGCCCCGATTCGCGCGCCTTCTCGGCCTTGCGCAGCACATAGGCGTCGACGAACGGGCCTTTCCAAACTGAACGTGCCATGGATCAGCGCCCCTTCTTCTTGGCGTGGCGCGACCGCAGGATGTACTTGTCGGTCGACTTGTTGGAACGGGTGCGCTTGCCCTTGGTGGGCTTGCCCCACGGGGTGACCGGGTGGCGGCCGCCCGAGGTCCGGCCCTCACCACCGCCATGCGGGTGGTCGATCGGGTTCATCGCGACGCCGCGGACGGTCGGGCGCACGCCCAGGTGCCGCATCCGGCCGGCCTTGCCGAAGTTCTGGTTCGAGTGGTCGGGGTTCGACACCGCGCCGATGGTCGCCATGCATTCCTGGCGCACCAGACGCAGCTCGCCCGAGGACAGGCGGATCTGCGCATAGCCGCCGTCGCGGCCCACGAACTGCGCATAGGTGCCGGCCGAGCGCGCCAGCTGGCCGCCCTTGCCGGGCTTCAGCTCGACGTTGTGGACGATGGTGCCGATCGGCATCCCCGAGAACGGCATCGCGTTGCCCGGCTTGATGTCGGCCTTTTGCGAGGCGACGACCTTGTCGCCCACGGCCAGACGCTGCGGCGCGATGATATAGGCCTGCTCGCCGTCGTCATAGCGCAGCAGCGCGATGAAGGCGGTGCGGTTGGGATCGTATTCGATCCGCTCGACCGTCGCCGGGACGTCCAGCTTGTTGCGGCGGAAATCGACGATGCGGTAGAGCCGCTTGGCGCCGCCGCCCTTGTGCCACATGGTGATCCGCCCGGTATTGTTCCGGCCACCCGACTTGCTCAACCCGACGGTCAGCATCTTGACGGGGCGGCCTTTCCAAAGCTCCGAACGGTCGATCAGCACCAGCCCTCGCTGGCCAGGCGTCGTCGGCTTGTACGACTTGAGTGCCATGGTTCCTGTCTTCCGTTTGCCTTGGACCAAAGGTCCGTTTCAGTCCGAACTGCGGCCCCCGGACGAACCGGGGGCCGCATCTGCAATCACAGCCCGGTGTTCACGTCGATGCTGTTGCCAGCCTCGAGCATCACATAGGCTTTCTTGACGTCGCTGCGCACGCCGGGGCGGCCGCGGAAACGCTTGGTCTTGCCCTTGGTCACGACGGTGTTGACCGCCTTGACCTTGACGTTGAACAGCGCCTCGACCGCGTCCTTGATCTGCGGCTTGCTGGCCGATTTCGCCACTTCAAAGGTCACCGCATTGGCCAGTTCCCCGGCCATGGTCGCCTTTTCGGTGATGACCGGCTTGACGATCACGTCGTAGTGTTCGGGTTTCGCGCTCATCTCATGCACCTTTGCCCAGACGGGCTTCGAGGGCCTCGACGCCCGCGCGCGTGATCACCAGCGTGTCGCGGCGCAGGATGTCGTAGACGTTGGCGCCCATCGAGGGCAGGACGTCCACGCCTTGCAGGTTGCGGGCGGCGCGGGCGAAATTCTCGTTCACATCGGTGCCGTCGATGACCAGGACGCGCTTCCAGCCCTGTTCCTTGACCGCCTTAGCGACGGCCGCGGTCTTGGCTTCGGCCAGGTCCAGGCTGTCCACGATCACCAGCTTGCCGCGGGCGGCCTTGGCCGACAGCGCGTGCTTCAGCCCCAGCGCCCGGACCTTTTTCGGCAGGTCGAACGCGTGGCTGCGCGGCGTCGGGCCGGCATAGACGCCACCCTTGCGGAAGATCGAGGCCTTGCGCGACCCGTGGCGAGCGCCGCCGGTGCCCTTCTGGCGATAGATCTTCTTGGTCGAGTAGCTGACTTCGGACTTGGTCAGCACCGAATGGGTGCCGGCCTGTGCCTTGGCGCGCTGCCAGCGCACCACCCGGTGCAGGATGTCCGCGCGCGGCTCCAGCCCGAAGATGTCGTCGGACAGCTCGATGTCCCCGGCCTTGCCCGAGGAAAGCGAAATCACGTCGAGTTTCATTTGCTCTCGTCTCCCTCAGAGGCAGCGGCCTCGCCCTCGGCGGCGGTCGACGCCTGGGCCTCGGCCAGCGCAGCCTCCTGGGCGGCAGCTTCGGCCTCGGCCGCGGCCAGACGCGCGGCTTCTTCCTCGGCAGCAGCCTGGGCGGCGGCTTCCTCGGCCAGGCGCTTGGCCTCACGCTCGGCCGAACGCAGCGCGGCGGGGAAGATGGTGCTTTCCGCGACCGGCTTCTTCACGGCGTCCTTGATCGTGACCCAGCCGCCCTTGGAACCGGGGACCGAACCCTTGACCATGATCAGCCCGCGGTCGGCGTCGGTACGCACGACCTGCAGGTTCTGGGTGGTGACCCGCGCCGCGCCCATGTGGCCGGCCATCTTCTTGCCCTTGAACACCTTGCCGGGGTCCTGGCACTGGCCGGTCGAACCGTGCGAGCGGTGGCTGATCGACACGCCGTGCGAGGCGCGCAGGCCGCCGAAGTTGTGCCGCTTCATCGCACCGGCAAAGCCCTTGCCGATCGAGGTGCCGGCGATGTCGACGAATTGACCCGCAAAGTAATGCGCGGCGATGATTTCCTCGCCCACATCCACCAGGTTCTCTTCCGACACGCGGAACTCGACGATCTTGCGCTTGGGCGCCACGTTCGCTTTCGCGAAATGGCCGCGCATCGGCGCGCTGACGTTCTTGGGCTTCGCGTCGCCGGCGCCCAGCTGCAGCGCGACATAGCCGTCGGTTTCGTTGGTGCGCTGCGCGACGACCTGAAGGTTGTCCAGCTGCAGCACGGTCACGGGCACCTGGCGGCCGTCCTCGAGGAACAGCCGGGTCATGCCCAGTTTCTTGGCGATAACACCAGTCCGCATGATGGCCCCCTTACACCTTGATCTCGACATCCACGCCGGCGGCGAGGTCGAGCTTCATCAGGGCGTCAACGGTCTGGGGCGTGGGGTCCACGATGTCCAGCAGCCGCTTGTGGGTGCGAATCTCCCACTGGTCGCGCGACTTCTTGTCGATATGCGGGCCGCGCAGGACGGTGAACTTTTCGATCTTGTTCGGCAGCGGGATCGGGCCGCGCACCTGCGCGCCGGTCCGCTTGGCGGTGTTGACGATCTCGGCGGTGCTGGAATCGAGCACGCGATAGTCGAACGCCTTGAGCCGGATACGGATGGTCTGGCTTTGCATCAAGCATCCCTCGGATGGGGATTTCAGTCGAGAGGCTGACAGCGCACCACGCGAAGCCAGCGTCGGACCCTAAACAGAAAAACTGCAAGGCCGCCCCCATAGCGGGCGGCCTGCGCAGATGCAACCGATTCGAGTGCGTGTGGGCGGAACCGGCGGCGATGGCGGCTTATGGCGGTTGGCGGGACGCAAGTCAAGGGTCGCGGGCGGTTCCCGGAGGCACGCCCGCAACGGGGGCCAGCCCCCGCACCCCGGGATATTTGGGCAAGATGAAAGGCAGGGCCGTGCCGGGTCTGGCGCGCGCCCCGGCGTGGATCGGCGGGTCGGAGCGCGGTGGTCAGCGGCCGGGCCGCGGTGCGGGTGCGGTGGTACGTCGGTGGGACGGTGGGGTGAGAGGGTGATGCAGTGATGCAGTGATGCAGTGATGCAGTGATGCAGTGATGCAGTGATGGGGGTAACCGCGGCTCAGACGCGGATGCAAGAAAAAGCCCGCCCCGTTTCGGGGGCGGGCCTGTGTCGCGATATCGTCGGGGCGCGTGGGGCGCCCCTCGGATCACTCGATGATCTTCGACACCACGCCGGCGCCGACGGTGCGGCCGCCTTCGCGGATGGCGAAGCGCAGTTTTTCTTCCATCGCGATCGGGGCGATCAGCTCGACCTCGAACTTCAGGTTGTCGCCCGGCATCACCATTTCGGTGCCCTCGGGCAGCTTCACCGTCCCGGTCACGTCGGTGGTGCGGAAGTAGAACTGCGGCCGGTAGTTGGCGAAGAACGGGGTGTGGCGGCCGCCCTCTTCCTT
>NZ_FRCK01000005.1 GCF_900142875.1 Paracoccus solventivorans
GTTCGTATCATGGGATCGAAGTCCCGGCTGCTACAGACGCTCGTGGCGGGAAGTGGCGTAAACTCAGTGCCCACTCAGGGACTGAAGTGGCGGAGAGGGTGGGATTCGAACCCACGGAACCCGTGAAGGCTCAACGGTTTTCGAGACCGCCCCGTTCGACCACTCCGGCACCTCTCCGCGCTTTGGGGTGGTGAGGGCGGGATTTATCGGTGCGGTGGGCGAAGCGCAAGGGGGATTTCGCAAATATTTGCCGCCTTTGGGGGGCGCTGCAGAACGGCGGCCGGCTGCGGGACCCGTGGCGGCGCAAGCCCGTGCGGGCGGGTGGGAAGACAGGTGTCGTCGCTGACCTTCCGCCGCTCGGACGTCGCTCAAGCCCGCGCGGACGGGGCGTCAGCTCAAGCCGGCCCCCGCCGGTGGCGCCGGTCCAGCCTCGACCCGCGCGGACGGGGCGGCGGCTCCGGGAGGGTTCCGAGGGGGCTCTCTCAGCACCCGAACCCGCACGGACGACGGGGCGGCGGAATCGGGCCGGGCGACGCGCCTGCGACCTTCCGCGGCTTGCGGGACGGCGGCGGGTAGGGCACAGGGGCAGGGATGAGCAGATCCACCGTCAGGGCTGTTTGCATTGCCGCGGCGTTGTCGGGGCTGGCCGCCATGCCCGGCATTCCGGTGGCGCCGGGGCGTGCCGCCGCGCAGCAGCCGGATCTGCCCGCCCGGCCTCCAGCCGAGTTTCGCGCCGTCGACCCCGCGCGGGTGGAACAGGCGATGCGGCTCGACCTGCTGGCAACGGTGCTGGCGGCCGAGATCGCGGCGGCGGGCGACCCGTTGCGCCCGCCTCCCCCCGGCGTCCGCGATCCGCGCTGGCAGGCGATCGCGACCCGCATCGCCTCGCCGCAGCGGATCCTGGCCGGGCTGCGCGCGGGCGTGGCCGAGGGGCTGGCGGCGCTGGACCAGCAAGCGCAGCGGGCGGCGGTGGCCGAGGCGCTGGGCTTCTGGGAAGCGCCGCTCGGGCGGCGGGTGATCCTGCTGGAACTGGCCGCGCGCGAGGCGATGATCGCCCCGGGGTTCGACGCCGCCGCCCGCGCCGATTTCGCCGGCGCCGCGGCGCGCAACCATCCGCGGGCCGAACAGGTGCGCGCGCTGATCGCCGCGGGCGATCTGGTCGAGCCGGCGGTCGCCGCCGCGCTGAACATGAGCGTGGCGCTGCTGGAAGGGGTGGCGCAGGCCGAGCGCCGGCCGGTCGACCGCGATACGCTGCTGCGCCGGGCCTGGGCGCAGGAACCCTCCATCCGCGCCGACCAGTCCGGCTGGATCGAGGCGCTGCTCCATGTCGCCACCGGGCCGCTGAGCGATGCCGAGATGGCGCTGCTGGTCCGGGCGGCCGGGCGGCCGGGGCACCACCGGCTCAACGCGATCCTGCAACAGGCGGCGGCCGGGGCGTTCGCCGAGATCGCCCGCGATCTCGGTCGCGCTTCGGCGCGGCGCGGGCGGGGGGCTCCGTGGTAGGCCCGGCCGGGACGGTGCTGCTGGTCGGGGTGCTGGCGGCGCCCGAGATGCTGGCGGCGCTGGGGCTGGCGCCGGCGGGGCCCGACATCGCGCTGCCCGGGGCGCTGCGCGGCGGCGGCGCGGGGATCGGCGCCGGGGACTGGCCGCAGTGGGATCGCGACGCGCCGGGGACGGTGGCGGCGACCCCGGTCACGTCCAACCCGCAGCTGGCGCGCTATGCTGCGATCATGGGGCTCGCGCCGGTCGAGACCGGGCAGGGCAGGGTGCTCGGCATCCGCCCGCCCGGCGACCCTGACCCTGAGGCCGCCCCTCCCCCTGACCCGGCGCTGGCCGCAGGGGTGGCGGCGGAACTGCTGGCCCTCGACCCCGCCATCCCGGCAGAGCTGCTGCGGGCGCATCTGCCGGGGATCGCTTGGCGGGCGGATTCGCGGCGCCGCGCGCGGGGCGCGCCACCCCGCGGCGAGCTTGTGCCCACCCCCGGCGAGCCCGCCCCCGACCGGCTGCGCATCGAACACCGCTCTACCCCCTATCTGGGCCATTTCGCCGTCGAACAGCTGCGCCTGCGCCACCTCCTGCACCACGGCGGCTGGAGCGGGGAGATCGAGCGGGCGGTGTTCATCTCGGGCGATGCGGTGGTGGTGCTGCCCTGGGATCCGGGCCGCGACCGGGTGCTGCTGGTCGAGCAGTTCCGCGCCGGCCCGGCCGCGCGCGGCGACCCGCAGCCCTGGCTGCTCGAACCCGTCGCCGGCCGCATCGACCCCGGCGACACCCCGGCTCAAACCGCAAGGCGCGAGGCCGCGGAGGAGGCAGGGCTGACGCTGTCGCGGCTGATCCCGGTGCCGGGCAGCTACCCCTCGCCGGGCAGCGTGGCCGAATATATCTACGCCTTTATCGGCATCGCCGAACTGCCGGACGGGGCGGCGGGGATCGGGGGGCTCGAGTCGGAATCCGAGGATATCCGCAGCCATGTCCTCGACCGCGCCCGGCTGACCGAGATGGCGCTGGCCGGGCAGATCGTGAACGCGCCGCTGATGATCCTGGCGCTGTGGCTCGACCGCATGGCCGGGCGGCTGCGCTGCGACATGGCCCGCTGACAGCTTCTTCCTTGCCCCAATATCCCGCGGGGGGGCGGGGGCGCGAAGCCCCCGCCCGCAGCCGTGCAACCGCCGCCCCCGCCGCAGGGTTGCCTGATCCCGCCCCCGCTGGTTTAACGGCAGGGCAAGAGGAAAGGCCCGACCATGCGCAACTGCCCCGACCTGGCCGCCGCCATCGGCCACACCCCGCTGATCCGCCTCAACCGCGCCTCGGAGGCGACGGGCTGCGAGATCTGGGGCAAGGCCGAGTTCATGAACCCCGGCCAGTCGGTCAAGGACCGCGCCGCACTCTACATCATCCGTGACGCGGTGGCGCGGGGCGAGCTGCGCCCGGGCGGCACCATCGTCGAGGGCACGGCCGGCAATACCGGCATCGGGCTGGCGCTGGTCGGGGCCTCGATGGGGTTCCGCTCGGTCATCGTGATCCCGGAAACCCAGAGCCAGGAAAAAAAGGACATGCTGCGGCTGGCCGGCGCCGAGCTGGTCGAGGTCCCCGCCGCCCCCTACAAGAACCCCAACAACTACGTGCGCTATTCCGGGCGGCTGGCCGCGGCGCTGGCGCGCGATCTGCCGGGGGGCGCGATCTGGGCCAACCAGTTCGACAACACCGCCAACCGGCAGGCGCATGAGGAAACCACCGGCCCCGAGATCTGGGAACAGACCCAGGGCCGCGTCGACGGCTTTGTCTGCGCGGTGGGGTCCGGGGGCACGCTGGCGGGGGTGGCGGCGGCGCTGCAGCCCCGCGGCGTCAAGATCGGGCTGGCCGACCCCGAGGGCGCGGCGCTGCACGCCTATTACACCACCGGCCAGTTCGACAGCCCCGGCAGCTCGATCACCGAAGGCATCGGCCAGGGCCGGATCACCGCCAACCTCGAAGGCTTCACCCCCGATTTCAGCTGGCGCATCCCGGACGCCGAGGCGCTGCCGGTGATCTTCGACCTGCTCGAGTTCGAGGGGCTGTGCCTGGGCGGCTCGTCCGGGATCAACGTCGCCGGCGCGATCCGCATGGCGCGCGAGATGGGGCCGGGCAAGACCATCGTCACCGTGCTGGCCGATTACGGCAACCGCTATCAGACCAAGCTGTGGAACCCGGCGTTCCTGCGGGACAAGGGCCTGCCGGTGCCGCATTGGCTGGACCGCGACGCCGGCACCCCGGCGGCGCTGCCGGACGTGACCGAGGGCTGAGCCGATGCAAGGCGCCCGCATCCCGCAGGCCGGGCGGCTGCGGCCGGTGCTGCTGGCCGCGCTGCTGTGGCTGGCGCTGGCGGTGGCGGTGCTGGCGCAATCCGCCGCCACCGAGCCCGATTATGCGGACTGGGAACGCGAGGCCAGCCGCGCCGAAGAGCTGGTCGAGGCCAGCGACACCCCTCCGGACGTGCTGGGGGCGGTGCGGGCGGAAATCGTCGCCTGGCGCGACCAGTTCCAGCAGGCGCAGACGCTGAACGGCACCCGCATCGCCACGCTGCGCGAACAGATCGGCGCGCTTGGCCCCGCGCCGGCCGAGGGCGAGACCGAGGCCGAGGACATCGCCGCCCGCCGCCGCACCCTGAACGAGCAGCTGTCGGAATTGCAGGCGCCGGGGCTGCGCGCGGTCGAGGCGTACAGCCGCGCCGACAGCCTGGTGCGCGGCATCGACGACGAGTTGCGCACCCGCCAGACCAGCGCCCTGCTGCGCCACGGTCCCTCGCCGCTCATGCCCGGCAGCTGGGCCGAGGCGGTGTCCGCGGCGGTGCAGCTGGCGCGCGGCATCGCCGCGGATGTGCGCGAGCGCTGGGTCGGCCCCTCTGGGGAAACCCTGCCCGCCCGCCTGCCCGAGGTGGCGCTGTATCTGGCGCTGGCGCTGGGGCTGCTGGTGTTTGCCCGCGGCTGGGTGGAGGCGCTGCCGCGCCGGATGTCGGAACGGGCCAGCGACTATGCCCGCGACGCGGTGGGGTTCGCGGCCTCGCTGGGGCAGATCGCGATCCCGACCGCGGGCGCCTATCTGCTGGTGCGGGCGCTGGATGCGACGGGGCTGGCCGGTCCCTGGGCGCGGCCGATCCTGATGGCGCTGCCGGTGGCGGCGCTGATCCTGTTCGGGGGCCGCTGGCTGGCGCGGCGGCTGTTCCCGGCCAGCGGCGACCCGCCGGTCTGCTTCCCCGAGCCGATGCGGCTGCGCGGGCGGCTTTACGGCACCGGGCTGGCGCTGGCGCTGGCGCTGCACCATGTCGCGGCCCGGGCGCTGCTGCCGCTGTCGGGGACGCGGGGCGGCGGACCGCAGGACAGCCGCATCCCGCTCGAGATCGACCCGGGCGCGGCGGCGGTGTTCCACCTGCCGCTGGTGGTGATGGGCGCGGTGATGCTGTTCCGCCTAAGCCATATCCTGCGCCGCGCCCGCGAGTTCACCAACACCAACACCCCCGATTACGGCGATGCGGCGCTGGCGCTGCTGGGACATGCCGGGCGCTTCGTGGCGCTGGTGGCGCCGGCGCTGGTGCTGGTCGGCTTCGTCACCATGGCCAATGCGATCCTGTGGCCGACCGCGATGACGCTGGGGCTGCTGGCGCTGCTGGTGGTGCTGCAGGAGTTCGTGGCCGACCTGTGGGTGCTGGTGACGCGCAACCGCGACGGCTCGCGCAACGAGCTGGCGCCGGTGCTGATCGGCTTTGCCATGGTGCTGCTGTCGCTGCCGCTGTTCGCGATGATCTGGGGCGCCAGCGTCACCGACCTGACCGAGACCTGGACCCGGGTGCGACAGGGGATCTCGCTGGGCGGGATCCGGCTGTCGCCGGGGGCGATCCTGACCTTCGTCGTCGTGTTCGCGCTGGGGTACATGGCGACGCGGCTGCTGCAGGGCACGGTGCGCAACACCATCCTGCCCCGCACGCGCCTGGACGAGGGCGCGCAGAACGCCGCCGTGGCCGGGCTGGGCTATGTCGGCATCGTGCTGGCGGCGCTGTTTGCGATCACCTCGGCGGGGATCGACATGTCGAGCCTGGCCATCGTCGCCGGGGCGCTGTCGGTGGGGATCGGTTTCGGCCTGCAGAACATCGTCTCGAACTTCGTCAGCGGCATCATCCTGCTGGTGGAGCGGCCGGTGGCGGTGGGCGACTGGATCCAGGTCGGCGGCGCGCAGGGCTATGTGCGCAGCATCTCGGTGCGCTCGACCCGCATCCAGACCTTCGACCGCACCGATGTGATCGTGCCGAACTCGGACCTGATCTCGAAAGAGGTGGTGAACTGGACGCGCGGCAACCTGCAGGGCCGGATCATCGTGCCGGTGCGGGTGGCTTACGGTTGCGATTCCCGCCGGGTAGCGCAGATCCTGACCGAGATCGCCGAGGACCAGCCCACCGTGCTGATCAACCCCGCGCCGGTGGTGGTGCTGGCCGGTTTCGGCACCGACAGCCTGGATTTCGAGATCCGGGCGGTGCTGGCCGACATCAACCAGGGCGTCACCGTCGCCTCGGAGATCCGCCACCAGATCGTCGAGCGCTTCGCCGCCGAGGGGCTGGCGATTCCCTTCACCAACCGGCAGGTGCGCATCGTCAGCGGCGATGGCGCCGTCTTTGGCGTGCCCCCCAAGCCTGCGCCGCCGGCCGAGGCGGGCAGCGCCGGCGGCGACGAGGAGGCGGGCGAGGGCGAGGGCAAGGGCGCCGGCCAGCGCTAGGCCGTCCAGGACACAAGTTTTCGCGGGCGATGGAACGATTGCCGCCACGACCGGGTTCGGATGCCATAAGCAAATCCCTTCGTGGAAAGGAAGATGAAATGGCCAATCAAGACAACGCCTCGAACGCCGGCAAGACCATCAAGGACACCGCGCGGGATGCTGCGGACGATCTGAAGCAGGGCGCCTCGAAGCTGGCCAGCGGCGCGAAGGAGGCCTGGGACGAGGCGACCGATGGCTCGACCGCCCAGCGGCTCAAGCAGGATGCCTCGGAGATGGCGCAGACCGTGCGCGACAAGGGCGCCGAGGCGGTCGACGCCGCCCGCGAGAAGGGGACGGAATATGTCGAGCGCGCCCGGCACGAGGCCGACCGCCTGTATCGCGCCGCCGACCGCCGCGTCCACGAGGTCGCCGACCACGCCGAGGAATATTACGACGAGCTGTCCGACATGGTGCGCCGCCGCCCCGCGCAGGCGCTGGGGATCGCGGCCGGCGTCGGCTTCCTGGTCGGCCTGATCCTGGCGCGGCGCTGAACCCATGTTCGACTATGCGCGCAACCTGAAGCTCGCCGCCCAGGACACCGGCCGCAGGGTCGCCATCAAGGCGGCCGCCGGCGGCGCGGTGATGCTGGGCGCCGGGTTCCTGCTGGCGGCGCTGTGGACGTTCCTTGCGCGCACGCTGGGCTGGGGGCCGCTGGTCGCCTCGCTGCTGATCGGGGTGGTGTTCGTCGGCGCGGGCATCGCGCTGCTGGCCAGCTCGCACGAGGTCAAGCACCCGGTGCCCACCACCGACGAGCTGAAGGCCGAGATCGAGACCCGGCTGGAGCTGGCCACCGACGCGGCGCTGGAAAAGGCGCGGCTGAAGGCGACCGAGGTGGTGGACACGGTGGAAAACCGCGTGCACTCCGTGGTCGACGAGGTGACCCACAAGGCCAACCGCTTTGCCGACAGCGCCGAGGCCCGGGTGCAGGGCTTTGCCAGCAGCATCGCCGGCCAGGCCGGGAAAGCGGCGGAAAAGGTCGGCCTGACGCCCCAGCGGGTGGCGCGCGCCGAGGCGCGGGTCAAGTCGGGGGCGGAACGCTTCCGCCACTCGAACGCCGCCACCATCCCGCCGCTGGTCGGGGCCTTCGCCGTGGGCATCGCGCTGGCCAACCGCCTGCAATCCTGGCGCCACGGCGACGATGCCGGGGCAGAGGATGACAGCGCCTGGGACAGGGAATGGGAAGAACAGTGGGACGATCCCTACGGCAACCCCTATCCCCCCGACGAGCCCTATGACGGCGACCGCTACGCCTGAGCCGGGGCGCCGCCCGGGCGGACACAGACAAACGAAAAAGGGCCGCGGATTCCGCAGCCCTTTTTCATGTGTCCCCGATGCCGGGGCGCTGGTCCCGGACGGGCGCTCAGCCGCCCATCTTGCTCGAGGATCGGGAAGAGCAGTGGGGCGATCCCTATGGCCACCCTCTCCCCCGGACGAACCCCATGACGGCGACTGCTACGCGCGAGCCGGGCGCCGCCCGGGCGGGCACAACAGAACGAAAAAGGGCCGCGGAAGCCGCAGCCCTTTCTCATGCGTTCCCGGGGCGCTGGTCCCGGACCGGCGCTCAGCTGTTGGCTTCGCGGATCTTGTTGGCGGCGTCCTTGTCGTAGGCGACGTCGGTGCGGTCGAACAGCTGGTCGAGCTCGCCCGACAGCGTCATCTCGGTCACGATGTCGCAGCCGCCGACGAACTCGCCCTTGACGTAAAGCTGCGGCACGGTCGGCCAGTCCGAGAAATCCTTGATGCCCTGGCGCATCTCGTCGCTGGCCAGCACGTTCACGTCGCGATAGGCAACGCCCATGTAGTTCAGCACCCCCGCCACGCGGCTGGAAAATCCGCATTGCGGGACGTCGCGCGTGCCCTTCATGAACAGCACGACGTCATTGCCGTCGATGAGTTCCTGGATCTCGGTGCGGGTGTCGGTCATTTCGGGTGTATCCCCAGAGATTGGTTGCATTCAGTCGGGCACGCGGGTGGTCAGCGCCAGCGCGTGCAGCGCCCCGGCGGGCCCGTCCATCCGGCCCTGAAGCGCCGCATAGACCATCCGCTGCTGCTGGACCCGGTTCTTGCCGCGGAAACTTTCGTCCACGACCTCGGCGGCATAGTGGTTACCGTCGCCCGCCAGGTCGGTGATGGTGATGCGGGCGTCGGGAAAAGCCTCGCGGATCAACGCCTCGATCTCAAAGGCTTCAATCGCCATGACGCATCCTCCGTAGCTTGCCAGTGCCTGACTTAGGACGCGGGCGATGGGGGCGCAAGCCCGGCGGCGGGGAATGCGGGCCTGCTGCGGGGCAAAGGGGCGGGAACATTGGCCGGGCAGGGCGGTTCGTGCTAGGATCGCGGGCAAAGCGCGGGGAACCACTTGGGGGTGTGCGCCATGCCGGACCGCAGCAGCGACCGCCAGCTTATGGTGGCCAGCCAGATCGCGCCGCGGGGCGTCGCCGACGCCAGGGTGCTCGACGCCATGCGCAGCGTCCCGCGCGAAGAGTTCGTGCCGCCGGCGCAGCGCGCCGATGCCTATGCCGACCACCCGCTGCCGATCGGCTCGGGGCAGACCATCTCGCAGCCCTATATCGTGGCGATGATGCTGGAAGCGGCCGAGATCGCGCCCGAGGACCGCGTGCTCGAGATCGGCGCCGGCTCGGGCTATGCGGCGGCGGTGGCCAGCCGGCTGGCGGCCAGCGTCTGCGCGGTCGAGCGTATCGGCGATCTGGCCCGGGCCGCGGCCGGGCGGCTGGCCCGGCTGGGCTACGGCAATGTCGAGGTCCGCCACGACGACGGCACCGGCGGCTGGCCCGGCGGCGGCAGCTTCGACGTGATCCTGGTCGCCGCCGCGGGCCCCGAGATCCCGGCGCCGCTGCTGGCGCAGCTGGCCCCCGGCGGGCGGCTGGTGATGCCGGTGGGGCCGCGGGGCGAGGCGCAGCGGCTGACCCGCATCCGCCGCACGCCCGAGGGCGACCGCCACGAGGATCTGGGCGCGGTGGTCTTTGTTCCCCTGATCGGCGCGGCCGGCTATGCTGATGATGGCGGGTCCGCGCCCGGCTGACCGCTTCCGCCCGCTGTTGTTCCTTGCAGGAGACCCGAGATGAGCTGGATGCCCGACCTGGAACCCGTCTGCCCCGATGCCGGGGCGCTGGACGACATCGAGCTGCTGATCGTGCCGCGCGCCCGGGACATCGGTGGTTTCGAGGTGCGCCGTGCGCTGCCCGCGCCCCGGCGGCAGATGGTCGGCCCGTTCATCTTCTTCGACCAGATGGGCCCGGCCGAGTTCATCCACGGCGGCGGCATCGACGTGCGCCCGCACCCGCATATCGGGCTGGCGACGCTGACCTATCTGTTCCGCGGCGCCTTCCAGCACCGCGACAGCCTGGGTTCGGACCAGATGATCCAGCCCGGCGCGGTCAACTGGATGGTGGCGGGCAACGGCGTCACCCATTCCGAACGCACCGACGCCGCCACCCGCGCCGCGCCGCACACGCTGTTCGGCATCCAGACCTGGGTGGCGCTGCCCGAGGCGCAGGAGGACGCGCCGGGCAGCTTCGAGCACCACGGCGCGGATGCGCTGCCGGTGCTGGAGGCCGAGGGCAAGCAGCTGCGGCTGATCGCCGGGCGCGGCTGGGGGGCGCGGGCGCCGGTGACCGTGCACAGCGACCTGTTCTATGCCGATGCGGTGCTGGCCCCCGGCGCCCGCCTGCCGCTGCCGCTCGACCACGAGGACCGCGGGCTATACGTCACCGAGGGCTCGGTGTTGGTGGCGGGCGAGGAGTTTCCCGCCGGCCGCATGATGGTGTTCCGCCCCGGCGACGAGATCACCGTGACGGCGGGCGAGCAGGGTGCGCGGTTCGTGGCACTGGGCGGCGAGACGCTGAACGGGCCGCGCTACATCATGTGGAACTTCGTCGCCTCGTCCCGCGAACGGCTGGAGGCGGCGCGCGAGGCGTGGAAGGCGGGCGATTTCGAGCACGGCCGTTTCCGGCTGCCGCCGGGCGATGATGCGGAGTTCGTGCCCTATCCGGGCGGGCCGGGGCGCTGATCGCGGCGGCTGGGGGCTTTGCCCCCGGCCCGTGCCGGGCCTCCCCCAGGATATTTGCGGCACGGTGAAAGGGCGCCGGGCGCCCCCGGGCGGTCAGTCCTTGAAGCTGCGGCTGTCCTTGATCTGGTCCCAGGCCCAGACGACCTCTTGCAGCCGATCCTCGTCCGAGCGGTCGCCGCCGTTCATGTCGGGATGAAGATCCTTGACCAGGGACTTGTATTGCTTGCGGATTTCCACCTTGGTCCAGGTGTCCTTGGCGTCGAGGATCTCGAGCGCGCGGCGCTCGGTCGGGGGCAGCTTGCGGGCGGTGCGCAGCCGCTGTTCGGGGTTGGTGCCGTTGGCGCCCAGGATTTCCAGCGGGTCGCTGATCCCGTGCCGCGCCCAGGCCTGTTCCTGCGCCGCCCGGCCAAAGGGGCGGGTCGGGCGTTCCCACACCGTGGCGTTGTCCAGAAACTCCTGGAACTCGGCCTCGGACTGGCCCTGGAAGTAATTCCAGTTGGTGTTGTACTCGCGCACATGCTCCTTGCAGAACCAGTAATAGTCGTCGAGCTGCTTGGGCGATTTGGGCGCGCGGTATTGGCCCGGCTGCGTGCAGCCCGACTTGTCGCACTGGCGAGTCGACGTCTCGAAGGCGCCCGACATGCCGCGGCGCCCCCTGGACCGCCGCTTCTTGTCCGAGGCGGCGGAGATATCGAAATCGAACGGGTCGCTGGTAGTCATGCAAGGCCTTCTTTTCGACTCGGGACCGGAAGTGTAGGGGTTTTGCACCGCTTGGGAAGGGGTGAAGGGTATCATGCAGCGATCTATCGCCGAGGAAATGAACAAAAGACTGGCGGAACTGTCGCCGACCGCGCTGGAGGTGATCGACGAAAGCGAGCTGCACCGCGGCCACGCCGGCTGGCGCGAGGGCGGGCAGACGCATTTCCGCATCCGCATGGCCGCCCCGGTCTTTGCCGGGCTGAACCGGGTCGAGCGGCACCGGCTGGTCAACCGCACGCTGGGCGATATCGTGCCGCGCATCCACGCGCTGGCGCTGGAACTGTCGGAACCGTAAGCGCCGATGTGGGCGCGCGGGCGCCCGGGTTCAACCCCGCGGTGCGCCGGCGCAGCCGCCGTTAGCGCACACAGTCTGGACGCCACCCGGGGCGGGGCCTAAGAGCCGGCAGGACGGCTGCTGCAAGCAAGGGATCGACCGATGACCGACACCAGGGATTTCAACGACCGCATGCTCTCGCTGGGCCTGGCCCGGGTCAGCGAAGCCGCGGCCCATGCCTCGGCCCGGCTGGTCGGGCGCGGCGACGAAAAGGCCGCCGACCAGGCGGCGGTGAACGCGATGCGCGACCAGCTGAACATGCTGGACATCAAGGGCACGGTGGTGATCGGCGAGGGCGAGCGCGACGAGGCGCCGATGCTGTTCATCGGCGAAGAGGTCGGCACCGGCAACGGCCCCGAGGTGGATATCGCGCTGGACCCGCTGGAAGGCACCACCCTGACCGCCAAGGACATGCCGAACGCGCTGACCGTGATCGCCATGGCCCCGCGCGGCACGCTGCTGCACGCGCCCGACGTCTATATGGACAAGCTGGCGGTGGGGCCGGGCTATCCCAAGGACGTGGTCAGCCTGGAGATGTCGCCGCGCGAACGGGTGCTGGCGCTGGCCGCCGCCGGTGGCGTCAAGCCCTACGACATCACCGTCTGCATCCTCGAACGCCCCCGCCACGAAGAGATGATCGCCGAGGTGCGTTCCACTGGCGCCGCGATCCGGCTGATCACCGATGGCGACGTGGCCGGCGTGATCCATGTCGCCGAATCGGACAAGACCGGCATCGACATGTACATGGGTTCCGGCGGCGCCCCCGAGGGCGTACTGGCGGCATCCGCGCTGAAATGCATGGGCGGGCAGATGTGGGGGCGGCTGCTGTTCCGCAACGACGACGAACGCGGCCGCGCTGCCAAGGCCGGGATCACCGACCTGAACCGCATCTATACCCGCGACGAGATGGTCACCGCCGACGTGATCTTTTCGGCGACCGGCGTCACCAACGGCTCGATCGTCAAGGGCCTGCGGCGCGAGCCGCATTTCGTTGAAACCGAAACCATCCTGATGCGCTCCAAGACCGGCTCGGTCCGGCGGATGATCTATCGCAACCCGGTTCGGGCATAAGGGCAGGGAGGCGCTGCCCCCGTCCCGTGCCGGGACTCCCCCGGGATATTTTTCCACCAAAGATATTTTCCACCAAGGAGGGGCCGTCCGCCGCGCGGGCGGCCTTTTCGCATCTTGCCCTTGCGGCGGGCTGTGGCGACAAGGCGCCCATGTCTGCTTTCCTGAACGTCGAATCCTCGCTGACCGGCCGCCGCTGGGCCGGTCCCGATCCCATGGAAGAGCGGTTGGCCGAGGGGCTGGCGCAGGCCGCGCTGCTGCCCCTGCCGGTGGCGCGGGTGCTGGCCGCGCGCGGCGTGGCTGCCGAAGAGGCCGCCGGTCACCTGGAGCCGAAGCTGCGCGACCTGCTGCCCGACCCGCTGCGCCTGCGCGACATGGAGCTTGCGGCCGAGCGGCTGGTCGCCGCCGTGGTGGCGGGCGAGCGGATTGCGGTGTTCGCCGATTACGACGTGGACGGCGGCGCCTCGGCGGCGCTGCTGCTGGGCTGGCTGCGCGCACAGGGGCGCGAGGCGACGCTGTATATCCCCGACCGCATCGACGAGGGCTACGGCCCCAACCCCGCCGCGATCGAGCAGCTTGCGCGCGACCATGCGCTGATCGTCTGCGTCGACTGCGGCACGCTGAGCCACGAGGCGCTGGCGGTGGCCGAGGGCCGCGCCGACGTGATCGTGCTGGACCATCACCAGGGCGGCGAGACCTTGCCGCCGGTGCTGGCGGTGGTGAACCCCAACCGCGCCGATGAGGACGGGGCGCTGGGGCATCTCTGCGCCGCGGGGGTGGTGTTCCTGACGCTGGTGCAGGCCAACCGCGGCCTGCGTGCGCGCGGGCTGGCCGAGCCGGATCTGATCCGGATGCTGGATCTGGTGGCGCTGGCGACGGTGGCCGACGTGGCGCCGCTGCTGGGGGTGAACCGCGCCTTTGTCCGGCAGGGGCTGGCGATCATGGCGCGCCGCGCCCGCCCGGGGCTGGTGGCGCTGTCCGACGTGGCGCGGCTCGATTCGGCGCCCTCGGCCTTTCATCTCGGCTTCCTGCTGGGGCCGCGGATCAACGCCGGCGGCCGCGTCGGCCGCGCCGATCTGGGCGCGCGCTGCCTCTCGGCCACCGACCGCGCCGAGGCCGAGGCGCTGGCCGCCCAGCTGGATGCGCTGAACCATGAGCGCCGCGAGATCGAGGCGCTGGTCCGCGAATCCGCCTTTGCCCAGGCCGAAGCGCATGGCGACCCGGCGCTGTCCTGGGCCGCGGGCGAGGGCTGGCACCCCGGTGTCGTCGGCATCGTCGCGGCACGTCTGAAAGAGGCGACCGGCCGGCCGTCGGTGGTGATCGGCGTCGCGGGCGGCGTGGGCAAGGGCTCGGCCCGCTCGGTCCCCGGCTTCGACATCGGCCGCGCGGTGCAGCGGCTTCAGGCCGAGGGGCTGGTCACCCGCGGCGGCGGCCACGCCATGGCCGCGGGGCTGACGGTCGAGCCCGCGCAGATCGCCCCCGCCATGGCGCGGCTGTCCGAACTGGCGGCGGCGGCGCTGGCGGGAAGGGCGGCCGGGGCGCTGCGAATCTCGGGCCTGCTCGACGCGCGCGCCGCCACCCCCGAGATGATCGAGGCGCTGGAGCGCGCCGGTCCCTTCGGCGCTGGCGCCCCCGCGCCGCGCTTTGCGCTGAGCGACCTGATTCTCGAACAGGTGGACACCATGGGCGAGGGCCACCTGCGCCTGCGCGCCCGCAGCGGGGCCGGGGCGCTGGATGCGGTCGCCTGGGGTGCGATGCAGGGCGCGCTTGGCCCGGCGCTGCTGCGCGCGCGCGGGCGGCGTTTCCACCTGGCCGGGCGGCTGGAGCTGTCGCTGTGGGGCGGCCGCCAGCGCGTGCGCCTGCGCCTGGACGACGCCGCCGAGCCCGCGGGCAACGGAACGCCCCGGGCCGATTGAAGAAATCGCGCGCGCCGAAATTTTCTGCTTGCGGTCCCCGCGCGCATTGCCTAGATACCGCTCCACGCCACGCAGCAACGCTGCAAGCGCAAAAGGTGGCCCGTTCGTCTATCGGTTAGGACGCCAGGTTTTCAACCTGGAAAGAGGGGTTCGACTCCCCTACGGGCTGCCAATTTTCCGCCTAGACGGCTGATCTTGCTAGAGATTATTGCCAGCATGGCGTACCCGTGGGGATGCGGGTAGCCATAACTCGTACTGGGCCTACTTCGTCATCTAGGCGAGTTTCCTGTAAGCAACTGCATGGCGCGGTCTGCTAGACCGGCCCGGCGCATCTTTTCCGTGTATCGCTCAACTTCTGCAAGTGTCTTGTGCCTACACCACGTTCCGATGGTCCGCGGAGTCCGTCCCGAACACCGCAATGTTGAACGTGGTGCTGCATTGCATGAGGGATGCGGTACCTACGATATAGCGGTCCACGTCCGCGGTCAGCGTGTCTGCGCCGTCTTTGCGAGGTACGTTGTTGCGCGGGCGGTGGCTGCGTGCGCTCGGATTGTGCTGTCGTCGCCGTCGTCGTCCACGATGATCGAGGCCACCAAGAATGTCTGCCCGCCCTTGAGCCGGTCCAGTGCCTCCTTGATGGTCTCCCGATCGTCCTCCCACGCCTCCGCATAGCCTGGCATGGGGTTGGCTCATGGCACATATGCGATTCCCCCCGTCTTGGACTGCTGGAATGTCAGGATGCCGTTCGGTCCCACATTGCGCGGCCCGAGGGTCACGGCGTCATTCGTGCGCGCCGCCGTCCAGTATAGCAGCTCGAACGCTGCCCGCTGCACGGTGCCGATCTTCCAATGCGCGCGAACATCGCGATATCGTCGCTGTCCCATGCCGCGAATCCCTCAACCTTCACCTCGCGGCGCTTGACCTCAAGCGCGGGGTTGGGCGTCACGCGAGCATGGCTCATCAGCGCGTGCCGAGCCGTCAGCCGGTCGTTCGCAGGGTTGACCTCGGTCCACTCGCGCACGATCACCGGCGGCTGCCTTCCCGGTGGTGTCCAGCTTGGCGCACAGGCGCTTCTTGCTCGCCAAGGCCACCAGCCGGGACGCGGCCTTCTCTGCATCTTTGATGATCGAGGCCACGTGATACTTGTACGCAGCTGGGATCACACGCTCGTACGCCGGGAAGCTCCCGTCGATGCAGCGGGATCGGATCAACCACGTCCCGGAGGGTAAGGCGCAAGAGACATGCCGCGGCACGGATATCCACGACGGGACTGCGGGGAGTCTCCGAAGTTCTAAGGGAGAACTCACGGGGAACAGGCGTTGCCGGAATCTCGCCACGGATCGATGCGTGTTCCTGCTTCGCCCTGCGAAAGGGGCCCTCGGCGGGTTGGGGCTTATTTGGTGGCGACATGCAATTCCCCCTTGTTTCCCGCCGCCTCGTGCTGCTAGACCCCGCCGCGGAGACGTGGCCGAGTGGTCGAAGGCACACCCCTGCTAAGGGTGCAGGCGGGAAACCGCCTCGAGGGTTCGAATCCCTTCGTCTCCGCCACATTCAGTTGCCGAAGCCGTCCAAGGACCCCGATTGGGCCTTTTTTCTTTTTGTTTCAAAGGGCGTTGGCAGGTCCATCCGCCCTTCGGAGACTGGGCGCTTGGCGCGGAATGGGGCTCCGAATGGCCTGTGTCTCTCTTCGAACGCCCCTCGATGGTCACGGGACGGCGTAAGACATCCTCGCATTTCCAATAGGTTGCCGCGTTCATGGGGTCGTCCCGTTCGCGAGATAATCCGGTGGCGGAGACTGATACAAAAGCGCAGGACGGTCGGGAGGACGGCTCGGTGGCGGCCGATCACTAGGTCCGGCGGAAGCGTCCGTAGCGAGCCAAGACCCTGCCGGAAGTCTCTTATAACAAATGGACTTCGTGCTCATATCCTGGCGAAATGTCAAACGGGCCCTGGACGGATGAAGAGAACGACCTGATCGTCGCGGATTACTTCGCGATGGGGTTAAACGATCCGGGCGACCGGACCTGCACCTGCGGTTCATCTATTGCCGCCGGGGTCCGAGCCTGCTTGTGGACGAGAGGCGGCTGAACACGAAGGGTCGTGCGGTGGCGCCGCGATCAACGATAGGCCGGGGCCTCGTGATGGCGCGGATCTTCCTCCTGGTGTTACAGCCCAAGCTGTCCTGGCGGCTCGACTTTAGTGCGGGGCCTGGAGGCGCACGCGCATGCCAGCATCACCTTCACCTCGCACGCCATCTACCTGCCGCGCCCCGAGTCCTGCGGCCTGCGCCCGCCCGCAGGATATCGAGGCGGCGCTGCAATCGGTGATGGCAAAGCAGGGGCGGCCGTTGTCCTGATGGCTTTGCGAGGCTTTCGGTGATGGCAGACCAGGGGTGGCTATTGCCCTGCGGAGCCGCCGAGCAGGGGTTGTCCAAGCACCCTTTCCCGTTGCCCAAGCGCCGTTACAGCACCCAAGCATCCTTCGTTAACGGAAAAAAAGGGGCGCTCGTGGCGCCCCTTTTGTCATTCCGCGGTCAGCAGCGGGGTCTTGTCCTTGCCCAGCCGCGGGGTGCCGGGGCCCTGGATGTCGAAGACCGGCTTGTCGTCCTCGATGCGGACCTTGACGATGCCGCCCTTGATCAGACGGCCGAACAGCAGCTCTTCGGCCAGGGGTTTCTTGATCGTCTCCTGGATCACCCGGGCCAGCGGGCGGGCGCCCATGCGGTCGTCGTAGCCGCGATGCGCCAGCCAGTCGGCGGCCTCGGGGGTCAGCTCGATATGGACGCCGCGGTCCATCAGCTGCGCTTCCAGCTGCAGGATGAACTTTTCGACCACCTGCACGATCACCTCGCGCGACAGCGGCGCGAAGGAGATCACCGCGTCCAGCCGGTTGCGGAACTCGGGCGTGAAGGTGCGCTCGATCGCCTCCTTGTCCTCGCCCTCGCGGCGTTCGCGGCCGAAGCCGATGGCTGCGCGGGCCTGGTCGGCGGCGCCGGCGTTCGAGGTCATGATCAGGATCACGTTGCGGAAATCCACCTGCCGTCCGTTGTGGTCGGTCAGCTTGCCGTGGTCCATCACCTGCAGCAGGATGTTGTAGACATCCGGGTGCGCCTTTTCGATCTCGTCCAGCAGCAGCACGCAATGTGGGTGCTGGTCGACGCCGTCGGTCAGGAGGCCCCCTTGGTCAAAGCCCACATAGCCCGGCGGCGCCCCGATCAGGCGGCTGACCGCGTGTTTCTCCATGTATTCGGACATGTCGAAACGCAGCAGCTCGACCCCCAGGGTGTTGGCCAGCTGCTTGGCGACCTCGGTCTTGCCGACGCCGGTCGGGCCCGCGAACAGGTAGTTGCCGATGGGTTTTTCCGGCTCGCGCAGCCCGGCGCGCGCCAGCTTGATCGAGGAGGCCAGCGCCTCGATCGCCGCATCCTGGCCGAACACCAGCCGCTTGAGGTTCCTGTCCAGGTCGCGCAGCACCTCGGCGTCGTCCTTGCTGACGCTTTTCGGGGGGATGCGGGCGATCTTGGCCACCACGGCCTCGATCTCCTTGGGCGAGATCACCTTCTTGCGGCGGCTTTCGGCCACGACGTGCTGGGCCGCCCCGGCCTCGTCGATCACGTCGATCGCCGAATCGGGCAGCTTGCGGTCGTTGATATAGCGCGAGGCCAGTTCGACTGCGGTGCGGATCGCCTCGGCCGTGTAGCGCAGCTCGTGGTGCTTCTCGAAGCTGGGCTTCAGCCCCATCAGGATCTTGATCGCGTCGGGGACCGAGGGTTCGTTCACGTCGATCTTCTGGAACCGCCGCGACAGGGCGCGGTCCTTTTCGAAATGCTGCCGGAACTCCTTGTAGGTGGTCGAGCCCATGCAGCGCAGCTTGCCGCCGGCCAGCGCCGGTTTCAGCAGGTTCGAGGCGTCCATCGCCCCGCCCGAGGTCGCCCCGGCGCCGATCACGGTGTGGATCTCGTCGATGAACAGGATGGCATCGTCGTGGTCCTCGAGCTCTTTCACCACGGCCTTCAGCCGCTCCTCGAAATCGCCGCGATAGCGGGTGCCGGCCAGCAGCGCGCCCATGTCCAGCGAATAGATGGTGGCGCCCTTGAGCACGTCCGGGGTCTCGCCGCGCACGATCTTCAGCGCCAGCCCCTCGGCGATGGCGGTCTTGCCGACGCCGGGGTCACCGACCAGCAGCGGGTTGTTCTTGCGCCGGCGGCACAGCACCTGGATGCAGCGCTCGACCTCGTCGGCGCGGCCGATCAGCGGGTCGACGTCGCCGCGCGCGGCCTTGACGTTCAGGTCGACGCAGTATTTCGCCAGCGCCGAGTCCTCTTTCCCGCCGGGGCGTTCCTCGGCGGCGGGCTGTTCGGTGTCCGCCCCCTGCACCCGGCGCGATTCGGAGAACGAGGGGTTCTTGGCGACGCCATGGGCGATGAAGTTCACCGCGTCATAGCGGGTCATGTCGAGTTCCTGCAGGAAGAACGCGGCATTCGATTCCCGCTCCGCGAAGATCGCGACCAGCACGTTGGCGCCCGTGACCTCGTTGCGGCCCGAGCTTTGCACATGGATGGCGGCGCGCTGGATCACGCGCTGGAAGGCGGCGGTGGGGACGGCTTCGGATCCGTCGACGTCGGTGATCAGCGTGGACAGGTCGTCCTCGATGAAATCGTTCAGCATCTGGCGCAGCCGGTCGAGATCGACGTTGCAGGCGCGCATCACGCGCAGGGCGTCGGGTTCCTCGGTCAGGGCCAGCAGCAGGTGTTCCAGCGTCGCCAGCTCATGGCGGTGGCGGTTGGCCAGCGACAAGGCGGCATGGATCGCCTGTTCCAGGGTGGTCGAAAAGGACGGCACTTCACTGCTCCTGTCAGTCGGCTGGCGGTCTGGGCCGGGCGTTTCGACCCACCTGACCAGACTGTCACGATACCATTAAGAATTGGTGCATTTCGGCGCGACGCAAGGGGGTAACGTCGAGGTTGGGGCCGAAGTTGCGGCGGTTGAGCGGGATGTGATCACGACCGGCCCCGGTTTCAAGCGCCGCTCAGCCCCGGAACGCATCCTTTTCGGCCCGCAGCCGGGTGAAACTGGCCAGCGCGTCCTCGCCCGGCCGCGCCAGCGCCTGCGCGCGCAGAAAGGGATTCGTGGCCTTTTCCTCGGCCAGCGTCGCAGGCGCCGCGGGGCGCTGCCCGGAAAGCGTCGCGACCAGCCGGTCCTTGAGCGCCTGATTCCCCGAGTCCACCGCCAGGGCAAAACCGCCGTTGCCGCGCGCATAGTCGTGGCCCGAACAGATCAGCGTGTCGTCGGGCAACGCCGCCAGCCGGGAAAGCGATTCCCACATCTGCGCGGGCGTGCCCTCGAACAGCCGTCCGCAGCCCATCGCCATCAGGCTGTCGGCGGTAAAGGCCAGCCCGGCCTGCGGCAGGTGATAGGCGACATGACCGACGGTATGGCCCGGCACGTCGATGACGCGCAGCGGCTGGCCGCAGAGCTCGGTGTCGGCCCCCGGCTCCAGCGCCCGGTCCAGCGGCGGCAGGCGCGCGGCGTCGGCGCCGTTGCCCCAGACCTGCGCCCCGGTCGCGGCCACGATCTCGGCCACCGCCTGGATATGGTCGTCGTGGTGGTGGGTCAGCAGGATCACGTCCAGCCCCCAGCCGCGGCGGTCGAGTTCCGCCAGGATCGGCGCGGCCTCGGGGGCGTCGACCAGCAGGGTGCAGCCGCGGTCGTGGACCAGCCAGGCATAGTTGTCGGTCAGGCAGCGGATGCTGAGCAGCTCGGCCATCGTCTCCTCCTTGGTCGATGGGCCGAGGATAGGCGCGGGCCGGGACCGAGACCACCCCCGAAGCGGCCCGTTGAGGCGGGCGGACTTGACGCCGCCGCGGCCCCGGTCCCTGTTGTCGCCATGCACCACGATGTCGCCGCGCTGCGCAGTTTCTATTACGACCGGCCGCTGGGCCGGGTGGTGCAGCGCATCCTGCGCGAACGGCTGACGGCGCTGTGGCCGCCTTCACGGGCCACCGGCATGACGGTGGCGGGCTACGGGTTCGCGGCGCCGCTGCTGCGGCCCTATCTGGCGCGGGCGCGGCGGGTGATGGCGTTGATGCCGGGGCAGCAGGGGGTGATGGCCTGGCCCGCCGGGCTGCCCAACCACAGCGTGCTGGCGGACGAGGACGCCTGGCCGCTGGAGACCGGCAGCGTCGACCGGCTGCTGGTGCTGCACGCGCTGGAGACCGCCGACCACGCCGCCGGGCTGCTGACGGAATGCGCGCGGGTGCTGGGGCCGGGGGGGCGGATGGTGGTGATGGTCCCGAACCGCGCCGGGCTGTGGGCGCAGACCGACACCACGCCCTTTGGCATCGGGCGCAGCTATACCCGCGGTCAGCTGGAAGCCCAGGCCCGCGCCGCCGGCTTCGTGCCGGAAACCGCGGGGGCGGCGGTCTATATCCCGCCCTCGGACCGGCGCTTCTGGCTCAAGACCGCGCAGCTGTGGGAACGCACGGGCACGCGCATCGCCTCGGTGCTGATCGCGGGGGTGGTGGTGGCCGAGTTCTCCAAGCAGACGCCGGCGCCGGTGGGGCCGGCGCAGCGGGTGGTCATCCCCAGCCCGCTCGAGCTGCTGGACGGGATCCGCCGCCCGCGGCCCTCGGCCGAGCCGAGCCGCTCGGGCGGCCCCAGCCGGCGCCGCGACGACTGAACCGGCGCGCCCCGCCGCGGGAAACGATTCGGCGCGGCCGGGGGCCGGGGCAGGGCGCGGGGACGGGGCGATGCCGTGGCGGCACGGTGCCCGTCGGGGCCTTGCGAGCGGACTGTTAGCGCTGCACCCTTGGAGGTTGCGCGGCTGCCGGGCCGGATATGCGCGTTTCCGGCCACGATGCTGCTGAATCCAACCTTCGCATGGTTGCGCGGTCCCGTGATCTGCTGTTAGAGACGCCGCATCTTGAGGGGTGCGCCGTCCACAGGCCGCCCTGCCGTTGTCAGCACCTCGCGACCGGCCGCCGCCACTGGCAGCCCGCCCGCGGGGCTACGCGCAAACCAAAGGGGTGTCCGTGGCCAATACCGCTTCGATTTCCGCAAATATCGCCGGGCGTTATGCGCAGGCCGTGTTCGACCTGGTGAAGGAACAGGGCGGGCTGGACCAGCTTGCCGCGCAACTGGACGACCTGCGCACGGCCCTGTCGGGCAGCGCCGATCTGCGCACGCTGATCACCTCGCCGCTGTACTCGCGCGAGCAGCAGGAAACCGCGATCGCCGCCATCGCCGCCAAAATGGGGCTGTCGGCGACGCTGTCGAACACCCTGCGGCTGATGGCGCAGAACCGCCGCCTGTTCACCCTGCCGCAGCTGGTCGCACGGCTGGGCGAGCTGATCGCCGAGGCGCGCGGCGAGGTCACCGCCGAGGTGGTCAGCGCCGCCGCGCTGTCGGCCGAGCAGCAGAAGCGGCTGACCGAAACGCTTGCCGCCAAATCCGGCAAGACCGTGAAACTGAACACCAGCGTCGATGAAAGCCTCATCGGCGGAATGATCGTCAAGCTGGGCTCGCAGATGATCGACAGCTCGATCCGCTCGAAGCTCGCTTCTCTCCAGAATGCCATGAAAGAGGTCGGATAATGGGAATCCAGGCTGCCGAGATTTCGGCGATCCTCAAGGATCAGATCAAGAATTTCGGTCAGGACGCCGAAGTGGCCGAGATCGGCCAGGTGCTGTCGGTCGGTGACGGGATCGCGCGCGTCCATGGTCTGGACAAGGTGCAGGCCGGCGAGATGGTCGAGTTCCCCGGCGGCATCCGCGGCATGGTGCTGAACCTGGAAACCGACAACGTCGGGATCGTGATCTTCGGCGACGACCGCTCGATCAAGGAAGGCGACACCGTCAAGCGCACCCGTTCCATCGTGGACGTGCCGGTGGGCCCGGCGCTGCTGGGCCGCGTCGTGGACGCCCTGGGCAACCCCATCGACGGCAAGGGCCCGATCGAGGCGACCGAGCGCCGCGTGGCCGACGTCAAGGCCCCCGGCATCATGCCGCGCAAATCGGTGCACGAGCCGATGGCGACCGGGCTGAAGTCCGTCGACGCGATGATCCCGATCGGCCGCGGCCAGCGCGAGCTGATCATCGGCGACCGCCAGACCGGCAAGACCGCCATCGCGATGGACACCATCCTCAACCAGAAGAACTACAACGGCCGCGAAGCCGACGGGATGAAGACGCTGCACTGCTTCTACGTCGCCATCGGCCAGAAGCGTTCGACCGTGGCCCAGCTGGTCAAGAAGCTGGAAGAAACCGGCGCCATGGCCTATACCACCATCATCGCCGCGACCGCTTCGGAACCAGCGCCGATGCAGTATCTGGCCCCCTACGCCGCCACCGCGATGGCCGAATACTATCGCGACAACGGCATGGACGCGCTGATCATCTATGACGACCTGTCGAAACAGGCCGTGGCCTATCGCCAGATGTCGCTGCTGCTGCGCCGCCCGCCGGGGCGCGAGGCCTATCCGGGCGACGTGTTCTACCTGCACAGCCGCCTGCTGGAACGTTCGGCCAAGCTGAACGAGGACAACGGCGCCGGCTCGCTGACCGCGCTGCCGATCATCGAGACCCAGGCGGGCGACGTGTCGGCCTATATCCCGACCAACGTGATCTCGATCACCGACGGCCAGATCTTCCTGGAAACTGACCTGTTCTTCCAGGGCATCCGCCCGGCCGTGAACACCGGTCTGTCGGTCAGCCGGGTGGGTTCGGCCGCGCAGACCAACGCGATGAAATCGGTCGCCGGCCCGGTCAAGCTGGAACTGGCGCAGTACCGCGAGATGGCGGCCTTCGCGCAGTTCGGCTCGGACCTCGACGCCGCAACGCAGAAGCTGCTGAACCGCGGCGCCCGCCTGACCGAGCTGATGAAGCAGCCGCAGTATTCGCCGCTGACCAACGCGGAAATCGTGGCGGTGATCTATGCCGGCACCCACGGTTATCTGGACAACCTGCCGCTGGCCGAGGCCGGCAAGTGGGAACAGGGGCTGCTGGCCTATCTGCGCAACCAGCACGCCGATGTCCTGGACTGGCTGACCCGCGAGGACCCGAAGATCAAGGGCGAGGCCGAGGACCGGCTGAAGAAGGTTCTGGACGCCTACGCCAAAACCTACGCCTGAGAGGAGGGATAGATGCCCAGCCTCAAGGATCTCAAGAACCGGATCGGAAGCGTCAAGAACACGCGGAAGATCACCAAGGCGATGCAGATGGTCGCCGCCGCCAAATTGCGCCGCGCGCAAGAGGCGGCGGAGGCCGCGCGCCCCTATGCCGAGCGCATGGCCGTGGTGATGGCGGGGCTGACCGCCGCCACCGCCGGGTCGGAAAGCGCGCCGCGGCTGCTGGCCGGCACCGGCGCCGACCAGCGCCACCTGCTGGTGGTGCTGACCTCGGAACGCGGGCTTGCCGGCGGGTTCAACAGCTCGATCGTCAAGCTGGCCCGGAGCCATGCCGAGGCGCTGCTGGCCCAGGGCAAGGAGGTGGCGATCGTCACCGTGGGCAAGAAGGCCCGCGAGCAGCTGCGCCGCGACATGGGCAAGCGCTTCGTCCATCATGTCGACATGTCCGAGGTCAAGCGCGTGGGCTATGAAAACGCCCGCGAGATCGCGCAAGGTATCCTCGACCGCTTCGACGCGGGCGATTTCGACGTGGCGACGCTGTTCTACAGCCGCTTCGAATCGGTGATCAGCCAGGTGCCGACCGCGCGCCAGATCATCCCCGCCGTGATCGAGGGCGAGGCGACCGAGGTGTCGTCGCTCTACGACTACGAACCCGGCGAGGAGGCGATCCTGTCCGAGCTGCTGCCGCGCTCGATCACCACCCAGGTGTTCGCGGCGCTGCTGGAAAACGCGGCCTCGGAACAGGGCGCGCGGATGACCGCCATGGACAACGCCACCCGCAACGCGGGCGACATGATCGACAGGCTGACGACGGTCTACAACCGCTCGCGTCAGGCCGCGATCACCAAGGAACTCATTGAAATCATTTCGGGCGCCGAGGCGCTCTGACCGTAACGCAGGGGTAGATAATGGCAGCTACTGGCAAGATTACTCAGGTCATCGGCGCCGTCGTCGACGTGCAGTTCGACGACCATCTGCCGGCGATCCTGAACGCGCTGGAAACCGAGAACAACGGCAAGAAACTGGTGCTGGAAGTGGCCCAGCACCTGGGCGAGAACACCGTCCGCGCCATCGCCATGGACGCGACCGAAGGTCTGGTCCGCGGCGCCGCCGTCACCGACCTGGGCGGGCCGATCTCGGTCCCGGTGGGCGAGGCGACGCTGGGCCGCATCCTCAACGTGGTGGGCGAGCCGGTGGACGACCGCGGCCCGGTCGAGGCGACGGAAACCCGCGCCATCCACCAGCCCGCGCCCGAGTTCGCGCAGCAGGCCACCAGCTCGGAAATCCTGGTCACCGGCATCAAGGTCATCGATCTGCTGGCCCCCTATTCCAAGGGCGGCAAGATCGGGCTGTTCGGCGGCGCCGGCGTCGGCAAGACCGTTCTGATCATGGAGCTGATCAACAACATCGCCAAGGTGCACTCGGGCTATTCCGTGTTCGCCGGGGTGGGTGAGCGGACCCGCGAGGGCAACGACCTCTACCACGAGATGGTGGAATCGGGCGTCATCAAGCCGGACAACCTGGCGGAATCGCAGGTGGCGCTGGTCTATGGCCAGATGAACGAGCCCCCCGGGGCGCGGATGCGGGTGGCGCTGACCGGGCTGACGCTGGCGGAACAGTTCCGCGACGCGACCGGCACCGACGTGCTGTTCTTCGTCGACAACATCTTCCGCTTTACCCAGGCGGGTTCCGAGGTGTCGGCGCTGCTGGGCCGCATCCCCTCCGCCGTGGGCTACCAGCCGACGCTGGCCACCGACATGGGCGCGATGCAGGAACGCATCACCTCGACCAAATCGGGCTCGATCACCTCGATCCAGGCCGTCTACGTGCCGGCCGACGACCTGACCGACCCGGCGCCGGCGACGACCTTTGCCCACCTCGACGCCACCACCGTGCTGTCGCGCGCGATCTCGGAACTGGGGATCTACCCGGCCGTGGACCCGCTCGATTCCAACAGCCGGATCCTCGACCCGGCCGTGGTCGGCGAAGAGCACTATCAGGTGGCCCGCGACGTCCAGGGGATCCTGCAAAAATACAAGTCGCTGCAGGACATCATCGCCATTCTCGGCATGGACGAGCTGTCGGAAGAGGACAAGCTGACCGTGGCCCGCGCCCGCAAGATCCAGCGCTTCCTGTCGCAGCCCTTCGACGTGGCCAAGGTGTTCACCGGCTCGGACGGGGTGCAGGTGCCGCTGGAGGACACGATCGCCTCGTTCAAGGCGGTGGTGGCCGGCGAATACGACCACCTGCCGGAAGCGGCCTTCTACATGGTCGGCGGCATCGAGGAAGTGAAAGCCAAGGCGCAGCGCCTCGCCGCTGACGCGGCATAAGGGGGCGACATGGCCGACACGATGCAGTTCGACCTCGTCTCGCCGGAACGGAGCCTCGTCTCCGTCCCGGTGCGCGAGGTGCGCCTGCCGGGCACCGACGGCGACATGACCGCCATGCCCGGCCATGCCGCGACCATCGTCACGCTGCGGCCGGGTCTGGTCACGGTGGTGGACGCGCAGGGCAATGCGACGGAATTCGCGGTGACCGGCGGTTTTGCCGAGATCAACGGCGAATCCGTCAGCCTGCTGGCCGAGCGCGGGCACCCGCGCGCCGAGATCACGCAGGAGGTCTATAACGAGATGATGCGCGAGGCCCGCCGCGCGCATCAGACCGCCGAGACCCGCCGCGAATCGCTGGGCGACGAGGTCGTCGCCGCCGCCGCCAAGCTGCTTGGCGATATGGAGGCGCTTGGCACCCATATCGGGCTGGACCCCAACCAGGCGACGTTTCCCGACTGATCTTCTGTCAGCGGATCGGCGATCTGACGAACCAACCCCTCCCGGCCGGACGCCGGGAGGGGCTTTTTCATTTCTGCGCCAGTGCTTGCGATAACCGCAGTTCGCGGGGCGGGAGGTGCCCTGTTGCCAAGCGTGGACACATGGATCGCCCCGGTGGGAGGCCGGCTGGCGAACGGCGGCGCCGGGCACGAGGGGAGGCCGTGCTGGAATGAAACTCCCTGCTCTCGGCCCGGCTGCCAGCCGGGCGGCCCCCTATGCCCCGCTCAGCCAGCCCGCGTCACGACCGGTCCAGGTTCACCGCGATCAGCCCGGCCACCTGTGCGGGGTGGGTCATCGGCAGCATATGCCCGGCGCCCGGCACGCTGGCACGCCCGACGTCGGCCAGCCGCGCCGCCAGGGTCTCGGCGATCTCGGCGATCACCGGCGGGCTGTCGGCGCCTGCGATCAGCATCACCGGCGCTAGGATGCCCTCGAGCCCGCCCGGGCGCAGGATGTGGTGGCAGTCGCCGGACATCGCCGGGCCGGTTTCCAGGATCAGCGGCACCTGCGCAACGGCGGCCTGCCGGGTGGCGGGTGGCAGGGCGTCGAAGCCGCCGGGGCCGCCCCACATATCCATGAACAGCCGCGTCGCCTGTTCCATCCGCCCCCCGGCCGCCAGCTCGGCCAGCTGCCCGTCGAGCGGGTGGCCGCGGGGAGAGGCCGCAAACAGCACCGGCTCGATCAGCGTCAGCGAGCGCACCAGCGCCGGCCTGTCCACCGCGATCCGCAGCGCCACGGTGGCGCCGATGGAATGGCCGATCAGGTCCAGCGGCCCGTCGCCGGTGATGTCGCGGATCAGCCCCCGCGCGATGCGGGTGACGGTGCTGTGGTAATCCTCGCCCGCCTCGGGGCGCCACTTCGCGCTGCGCCCGTGCGAGGGCAGGTCGAATCCGTGCAGCGCCACCCGTCCCCCCAGCCGCGCCGCCACCGGGTCGAAGGCGCGGCTGCTGCCCATCATGCAATGGATCGCCAGCGCCGGGCGCGCGGGATCGCCCGGCCAGTGCCGCAGATGCACGGGGCTCACAGCGTGCCGAGATGGCGGTCGAGGAACTCCAGCTGGTCCTGCCCCCAGAACCGCTGGTCGCTGTCGAGCACGTGATAGAAGGGCACGCCGAACACCCCGGCCTCGACCGCGCGTTCCAGGTTGCGCCCATAGGTCTCGGCGCCGACGAACAGCCCGCGGTCGGCAAGTGTGGGGTCGAAGCCGGTGGCCGCCAGCACCTCGCGGATCACCGCATCCTCGGCGATGTCGCGCCCGTCCACGAACCGTGCCGCCAGCAGCCCGCGCACCAGCGCGCCCACATCGCCGCCGGGCTGCGCCTCGGCCTGCGCGGCGATGATCGCATAGGAGGCCGGCGCCGGGTTGGTGACCGTCACGTCCATGCGCAGGGGCATCCCCAGATGCTCGGCCCAGCGGGGCAGCTCCTGCGCGCGATAGGCCAGCCGCGCGGGGTGGCGCGATTCCGGGCGGGTACCGCCGGTGCGGTCGAACAGCGCCATGATGTCGAGCGGGCGATAGGTGACGCTTGCCCCGTGCGCCTGCGCGATCCGCTCCAGCCGGTCGCCGGCCAGATACGCCCAGGGGCTGATCGGGCTGAGGTAATAGTCGATCGCGGCCATGGCCAGTTTCCCCTTTCGCCGGTTTGCCCGGACGCTATCGCGGTGGTAAGCGGGGCGCAATCCGGCGAGTCGCCGGGTGCTTCACCCCCAGAAAGCCGCCGAGGATGCCGATGCCCGCCATGACCGAACCCAAGCTGATCGCCGGGAACGCCAATCGCCCGCTGGCCACCGCCATCGCGCGGCGGATGTCGATGCACCGCGGCATGAACGTCGGGCTGGTGGATGCGCGGGTCGAGCGGTTCAACGACCAGGAAATCTTCGTCGAGGTCTATGACAACGTCCGCGGCGAGGACATGTACATCATCCAGCCGACCTCGAACCCGGCCAACGACAACCTGATGGAGCTGCTGATCATGACCGACGCGCTGCGGCGCAGCTCGGCCAATCGCATCACTGCGGTGATCCCCTATTTCGGCTATGCGCGGCAGGACCGCCGGGCCAAGGCGCGCACGCCGATCTCGGCCAAACTGGTGGCCAACCTGCTGACCCAGGCCGGCGTGGACCGGGTGCTGACGCTGGACCTGCACGCCACCCAGATCCAGGGGTTCTTCGACATCCCGGTGGACAACCTCTATGCGGCGCCGATCTTTTCGCTGGATATCATGCACCATTTCAAGGGTCGCATGGACGATCTGATGATCGTGTCCCCGGACGTGGGCGGCGTGGCGCGGGCGCGCGAGATCGCGGCAAGGATCGACGCGCCGATGGCCATCGTGGACAAGCGCCGCGAAAAGGCCGGCGAGATCGCCGAGATGACGGTGATCGGCGATGTCGCGGGCAAGACCTGCGTCATCGTCGACGACATCTGCGACACCGCCGGCACGCTGGTCAAGGCCGCGCAGCTCTTGGCCGACCACGGCGCGACCGAGGTCCATGCCTATATCACCCACGGGGTGCTGTCCGGCCCCGCGGTCGAGCGGATCGAGAAATCGGTGATGAAATCGCTGGTCGTCACCGATTCGATCAGCCAGCCCGAGCCGGTCAAGAACGCCCGCAACATCCGCATCGTCCCCACCGCGCCGCTGTTCGCGCAGGCGATCATGTCGACCTGGAACGGCACTTCGGTGTCGTCGCTGTTCGAGCTGGAGACGCTGCTGCCGATCTACGAGGGAATGTATTCGGCGGCCTGAGCGCGGGCGAGCCGGGGGCCTCATGCCCCCCCCCCGCGGGCCACTGCGGTGGCCTTCCTCGCTGAAAATGGACCGTTTCCGGGCGCTCGGAAGCCCGCGGGATATTCATGGCAAGATGAAAGCGCGGGCGCGCCGGCGGGCACGCAATTTACAGCGGGTTGGTAAATGGTGCGTGGTCTCCACGCACCTCTGCTTTCAGAGCGCGCGCCAGCCGATGTCGCGGCGGTAGAAGCCGCCGGGCCAGTCCACCGCCTCGGCCAGCGCATAGGCGGCGTCGCGGGCCTCGGCCAGGGTGGCGCCGCGGCCGGTGGCGTTCAGCACCCGCCCGCCGGTGGCGACCAGCTGCCCGTCGCGCAGGGCGGTGCCGGCGTGAAAGATCATCCGCGACGAGCTTTCGGTCAGTTCGGGCAGGCGGATCGCCGTGCCCTTTTCGTAATCGCCCGGATAGCCGTTGGCGGCCAGCACCACGGTCAGGGCGTGATCCTCGGCCCAGTTGGCGGTCACGCTGTCCAGCCGCCCTTCGGCGCAGGCCTGGATCAGGTCCAGCGCCTGCGCGCCCAGCCGCATCATCAGCACCTGCGCCTCGGGGTCGCCGAAGCGGGCGTTGTATTCGACCAGCCGCGCCCGGCCGTCCGCGATCATGAGCCCGGCATAGAGCACGCCCTGGAACGGCGTGCCGCGGCGGGCCATCTCGGCGACGGTAGGCTCGACGATCTCGGCCATCACCTGCGCCTGGATCGCCGCGGTCAGCACCGGGGCGGGGGAATAGGCGCCCATGCCGCCGGTGTTGGGGCCGCTGTCGCCTTCGCCGACGCGCTTGTGGTCCTGGGCGGTGCCGATGGGCAGGCAGTTGGTGCCGTCGACCAGCACGAAGAAACTGGCTTCCTCGCCGGCCATGAACTCCTCGATCACCACCTCGGCGCCCGCCTCGCCAAAGGCGCCGCCAAAGGCCGCATCGACGGCGGCGACGGCCTCGGCCTCGGTCATGGCGACGGTGACGCCCTTGCCGGCGGCGAGCCCGTCGGCCTTGACCACGATCGGCGCGCCGACCCGGGCGATATGGTCGCGCGCCGCGGCAGCGTCGGTAAAGCGGGCCCAGGCGGCGGTGGGGGCGCCGCAGGCGTCGCAGATTTCCTTGGTGAAGCTCTTCGACGCCTCGAGCTGCGCCGCCGCGGCCGAGGGGCCAAAGGCGAGGATCCCGGCCGCGCGCAGCGCATCGGCGACGCCGGCGGCCAGCGGCGCCTCGGGGCCGATCACCACCAGGTCGATGGCGTTCTCCTCGCAGAAACCCACCACCGCGGCGCCGTCGGTGATCGCCAGCTCGGCGCAGCGGGCGATCCCGGCGATCCCCGCGTTGCCGGGGGCCACGATCAGCCGGTCGCATTTCGGGTTCTGCCGTATCGCCCAGGCCAGCGCGTGTTCACGCCCGCCGCCGCCGAGGATCAGGATGTTCATGCGCGCCCCCTTGTCGATGTCGCGCCTGCTCTAGGCCGCGCCCGGCGCGCCTTCAACCCGTCCTTCTTCCTTGCGGACATATCCCGGGGGCCGGGGCAAAGACCCGGTCCGGCATTCTCCCCCGTGAACCTCCCTGCGGCAGACCTGCCGGCAACGCGCCGTCCTGCCGCCGAGGGATTGCAGGCGAAGGGCTCCGGCATGACACCCAAAACCCTTCGCCGCCGCATGCCCCCGGCAACCCCAGGCCCACCACACGCGATGCGAAATCGGTTCCGGCCGCTCTCGCCGTGCTGCGATTCATGCCCGAGGTCCCGGCGCCGCCGCAACCGCGGGATCCGCGGCATTCGATACAAATGCCTCGTATCTCAACCGCGGCCCGCCGCGGCCCTTGGTTCCCCGGCCGCGGCAGGCTATCCCGGGGCGACACCAGCCGGGCCGCTCTCATGCCATTCCGCCTTTCACGCTGTTCCCGCCATCAGGGCGCGCTGCCGTCCCCGTCCTGCGGAATGCACCATGCCCGGCTTCGGTGAACTCGCCCAATGGCTGCAAAAACGCGTGCCGCGCAGCGATGGGGCCGCGGCCGAGCCGGTAATTCCGCCCGGCGACGGGCCGCTGGTGCTGCTGTGCGGGCTCGAGACCGGCGCGGTCGCCACCGCGCTGCGCCGCCTGTGCCCGCCGCTGCGGGTCGGCGCCCTGGGGCAGGTCGCGGTCGAGCGGGGCGCGCGCGCCGTGCCCATGGTGCTGCCCGAGCCGCCCGGCGACCCGCAGGCGGCGCGGCGGCTGCTGGAGCTGACCTCGCCCGGGGCGGTGCTGCTGAGCAACGACGCGCTGCCGGCCGCGCTGGTCGCCGCCTGCGAAGAGGCCGCGGTGCCGGTGACGCTGGTCACCGACGCCAGCGGCCTGGCCGCGGCGGCGGCGCGGCGGGTCTGGCGCGGCGGCAGGCGCGGGCCGCTGGCGCGGCTCAGCCGGGTGCTGGTCCCCGACGCGCCTGCGCGCGAGGCGGCGCTGCGCGAAGGCATCGCGCCGCTGCGGGTGGAGATCATCGGCACGGCGCTGCCGATCCTGCCGCCGCTGCCCTGCAACCCGCGCGAGCTGGCGGCGCTGCGCCCGCATTTGCGCGACCGCCCGGTGTGGCTGGCGGCGGCGCTGCCGCTGCGCGAGCTGACCGCGGTGATGGCCGCCCACGAAGGGCTGCTGTCGGCTCGCCACCGCGCGCTGCTGATCATCGCCCCCGCCCGCGCCGGCGACGCCGACGCGATGGCCGCGGCGCTGGCCGAGCGCGGCCTGACCGTCGCCCGCATCGAGGATGCCGACCCCGGCCCCGAGGTGCAGGTGCTGCTGGCCGAGGACAGCTCGGAACTGGGGCTGTGGTATCGGCTGGCGGCGGTCACCTATGCCGGCGGCACGCTGATCCGCGGCGCCGACCCGGCGCCCCGCCACCCGTTCGAGCCCGCGGGGCTGGGCACCGCCATCGTCCACGGCCCGGCCATGGGCGAGCACGCCGCGCATTGGCAGGCGCTGGACCGCGCCGGCGGCGCCCGCCAGATCCACGGCCCGCTGGCGCTGCCGCGGGTGATCGAGGAACTGGCCGAGCCCGATACCGCCGCCCGCCTCGCCCGCGCCGCCTGGGAGGTCGCGACCGAGGGCGCCGAAATCACCCGCCGCATCGCCGAAGCGGTGCTGTCGGACCTGCAGGAGAGCTGCTGATGCCCCTCGCCCTTACCGCCCCCGGTTTCTGGAACCGCCCGCCCGGGCTGGCCGCCCGCGCCCTGCAACCGCTGGGTGCGCTTTATGCCGCGGCGACCGCGCGGCGGCTGGCGCGGGGCGGGCGCGCGAGGGTGGGGGTGCCGGTGATCTGCGTCGGCAACCTCGACGCCGGCGGCACCGGCAAGACGCCCACCGTGATCGCGCTGATCGAGCGTCTGGCCGCCCGCGGCATCGCCGCCCATGTGGTCAGCCGCGGCCATGGCGGCACCGAGACCGGCCCCACGCTGGTGGACGAACGCAGCCATTCCGCCACGCAGGTGGGGGACGAGCCGCTGCTGCTGTCGGCCTTCGCGCCGGTGGTGGTGGCGCGCGACCGGGTGGCGGGCGCGCGCGCGGCGGTGGCGGCGGGGGCGGGGGCGATCCTGCTGGACGACGGGTTCCAGGACCCGGCGCTGGCGCATGACCTGGCGCTGGTGGTGGCGGATGCGGCGCGCGGCTGGGGCAACGGGCTGTGCATCCCGGCCGGGCCCTTGCGCGAGCCGGTGGCCCGGGGCCTGGCCCGCGCCGACATGGTGCTGACCATCGGCACCCCCGAGGCGCAGGCGGCGTTTTCCGCCCGCTGGCCCGCGCTGCCGGTGCCGCGGCTGACCGGCCAGCTGCAGCCGCTGCAGACCGGGATGGACTGGCAGGGGCTGCGGGCGCTGGCCTTCGCCGGGATCGGCCATCCGCAGAAGTTCTTTGCCACCCTGCGGGCTCTGGGCGCGCAGGTGGTGCGGGCCGAGGCGCTGGCCGACCACCAGCCGTTTTCCCGCCAGATGCTGACGCGGCTTGAAACGGAATCGCGGCTGCTGGGGGCGCAGTTGGTCACCACCGAAAAGGACGCAGCAAGGCTGCCGCGCAGTTTCCGCCCCAAGGTTCTGACCCTGCCGGTGCGGCTGCGGCTGGATGATCCGGCGCCGCTGGACGCCGCGCTCGACCGGCTGTTCTGACGAAAAAGGCCGCCCCCGGGGGCGGCCTTTCCGGTCGGGATGGTTGGCGGTTTACTGCGCCGCGGCCAGTTTCTCGTCCAGCTTGGCCTTGAGCTGCTCCCACGGCAGGTTGGACACTTTCTCGCCCGCGATGATGAAGGTGGGCGTGCCCTCGATCTGGTCGGCGACCGCGTTCTGCTGGAAGGTCGCGACCAGGCTTTGCACCTTGGCCTCGTCCTGCCAGCAGGCGTCCATCTGCTCGGCCGAATAGCCGGCCTTGGCGCCGATCTTGCGCAGGTTGGCGGCAAGCTCCTCGCCGTTCTTGGCCGACAGCCATTCGCGCTGGCTTTCGAACAGCATCCCGGCGACCGGGTAGAACTTGGACTCGTCGCCGCAGCGGGCCAGGATTCCGGCCCACAGCCCCACGTCGTCGAAATACACATCGCGCTGCGCAAAGCGGATCTTGCCGGTGTCGATGTATTCCGCCTTGAGCTTGGGGAACACCTCGGTGCTGAAATCGGCGCAATGCGAACAGGTGAAGCTGGCGTATTCGATGAAATCGACCGGCGCGTCCGCGGCCCCCAGCCACAGGTCGGGCAGGATCTGCGGGGCGGCGGCCTCGGCGGTGGCGGCCGGGGCAGGTTCCGGGGCGGCGGTCTGCGCCGTGGCGGGCAGGTGGAACGCGGTGGCAAGCGCCGCAAGGGCTGCGGCCGGGGCGAGGCGGCGGATCAGGGTCATGTCTGGCCTTTCGTTGGGTTTTTCGGGAATGCCGCCCGTCAGCGCCGGGCCGCCCGCGCCGCACGGGCAAGGGCCAGCCGTCGCATCGAGTCGGCAAGTTTCGGGTCGTCGAACCGCGCCGCCACCGCCTCGGCCGCGGCCGCAGCCTCGGGCGGCAGGGGGGCGGCACAGGGGGTAGGGGGGCGGTGCAGGAACTCGGCCTGCCCCTCGGCGAACCCCTGCGCGGCGGTCTGGGTGATGGTGACGCGGGCGATGGCGTTGAAGCCGTAGACCGCGTTCACCCGCTCGCGGATGCGCGGCAGCTCCATCTGCACCAGGGGCGCGTGGGCGCCGTCGGTCAGGATGGTCAGGGTGGCGCCCAGCCCCTGGGTGCGGCTGTGGCTGACCTTGACCGGGCGGGTGTGGGCGGCGGTCTGCGCGCCGACGATTTCCGGCCAGTCGGTCAGCAGCCGCGCCACCGCAAAGCCGCGCGATTCGGCGCTGCGGCGCAGCTGCGGCGCGATCAGCGTCGCTGCCGGCTCGAAGCCGCGCATCCGGCGGCGCGGCGGCGCATCCTCGGCCGCCGCGGGCTTGCGCCTGCGGGTCTTGGGCGGCGAGGGGGGCGTGGGCGTGTCGGTCATCGGCCTTGCAGTTCGTGATCGGCTTACTCTGGACCGGACGCGCCGGGGATGCCAGACCGGCGCGATGAACAACCGGGCAAACTTGCGTGAAACCTCGGCCGTCGGGCCGGACCCCGTGGCGGTGGTCCCGCGCCTGCTGGGCTGGTACGACCGCCACGCCCGCGTGCTGCCCTGGCGGGCGCCGCCGGGGACCGCACCGATGGACCCCTATCGCGTCTGGCTGTCCGAAGTGATGCTGCAACAGACCACCGTCGCCGCGGTGCGGGCATATTTCGAGCGGTTCACCACGCTGTGGCCCACGGTGCAGGCGCTAGCCACGGCCGAGGAGACGCAGGTGATGGGGGAATGGGCGGGGCTGGGCTACTATGCCCGCGCCCGCAACCTGCTGGCCTGCGCGCGGCAGGTGGCGGCGATGGGCGGGTTTCCCGACACGAGGCAGGCGCTGGCGCAGCTGCCGGGGATCGGCCCCTATACCTCGGCCGCGATCGCCGCCATCGCCTTTGACCGCGCAGAAACCGTGGTCGACGGCAATGTGGAGCGGGTGGTGGCGCGGCTGTTCGCGGTGGACACCCCGATGCCCGCGGCCAAGCCGCAGCTGGTGGCGCTGGCCGCGACCCTGACCCCCGACCGCCGCCCCGGCGATTTCGCGCAAGCGATGATGGACCTTGGCGCCACCATCTGCACCCCGCGCAACCCCGCCTGCGCGCTGTGCCCGCTGAACGACCTGTGTCGCGCCCGCACGCTCGGCCTTGCCGCCGAACTGCCGCGCAAATCCCCGAAACCGCCGAGGCCGCAGCGCCGCGGCACCGCCTGGCTGGCGCTGGACGCGAGCCACGTGCTGGTGGAACGCCGTCCCGCCAAAGGGCTGCTGGGCGGCACGCTGGCCTTCCCCTCGACCGGCTGGGACGGATCAGAGCACCCCGCCCCCGCCGCCGGCCCGTGGCAGGAGCTGGGCGAGGTCCGCCACATCTTCACCCATTTCGAGCTGCATCTGACCGTGCTTGCCGGCCCGCCGCAGGGGGTCAGCCGCGGGCTGCTGCTGCCGCGGCGGGATTTCGATCCCGCCACGCTGCCGGGGCTGATGCGCAAGGTCTGGGCGCTGGCGCCCTGAAAATCAGACCCCCAGGCACCAGCGCATCACCGCCTTTTGCGCGTGCAGGCGGTTCTCGGCCTCGTCCCAGACCACCGAATGCGGGCCGTCCATCACCTCGGAGGTCACCTCGTCCTCGCGATGCGCGGGCAGGCAGTGCATGAACAGCGCATCCGGCTTGGCCCGCGCCATCAGCGCCGCGTTGACCTGATAGGCACGCAGCTGGTTGTGGCGGCGTTCCTTGGCCGATTGCGGGTCGTGCATCGACACCCAGGTGTCGGTGACCACCAGATCGGCGCCCTCGACCGCGCGGGCCGGGTCACGCTCGATCAGCGCCTGCACCCCCTGCGCGCGGGCGAACTCCAGCCACTCGGCCTCGGGGTCCAGCGGCTTCGGGCCGGTAAAGGTGAAGTCGAAGCCGAACTGCCCCGCCGCCTGGATCAGGCTGGCGCAGACATTGTTGCCGTCGCCCGACCACACCACCTTGCGCCCGCCGATGGGGCCGCGGTGCTCTTCGTACGTCAGCACGTCGGCCATGATCTGGCAGGGATGGGTGCGGTTGGTCAGCCCGTTGATCACCGGCACGCTGGCGTATTCCGCCATCTCCTGCAGGGTCGCTTCCTCGAAGGTGCGGATCATGATCATGTCGACATAGCGCGACAGCACGCGGGCGGTGTCGGCGATGGTCTCGCCATGGCCCAGCTGCATCTCCTGGCCCGACAGCACCATGGTCTGCCCGCCCATCTGCCGCACGCCCAGATCGAAGCTGACCCGGGTCCGGGTCGAGGGCTTTTCGAAGATCAGCGCCACCATGCGGTTCGCCAGCGGCTGTTCTGCGTCCGGGGTGCCGCGCGGGCAGCCGTTGCGCGCCTCTTTCATCGCGCGCGCATTGTCGATGATCGCGCGCAGCTCGTCACGCGGCGTGGTGTGAATGTCTAGAAAACTCGGCATCTTTCAACGTCCTGTCTGTTCCGGTATCTGGCGGCGCCGGATGCCGTCGTCGGCGCCTGGCGCGCGCGGGCGCCGGAACGGAACGGAACTTCGGGGCGGTCGGCAGAGGCTTGCACATGATCGCGGCACTTCACCGCCAGCGCCGGGCGGGGTCAAGCCCCCCACCGCCGCAATTTCACGGGTTTCTTCATCACGAAAATATCCCGCGGGGGAGCCCGAAGGGCGGGGGGCGCGCAGCCCCCTTGTCCCGCCCCCTATCCCGCCCGCGTCGGCCGGTCGAAGACCTTGCGCCCCATCAGGCTGCCGACCAGGTCGACCATCATCCGCGCCGTGCGCCCGCGCTCGTCCAGGAACGGGTTCAGCTCGACCAGATCCAGCGAACACATCAGCCCGCTTTCGTGGATCAGCTCGCAGACCAGATGCGCCTCGCGGAAGGTCGCGCCGCCGGGGACGGTGGTCCCCACCGCCGGCGCCACCGAAGGGTCGAGGAAATCCACGTCGAGGCTGACATGCAGCATCCCCCCCGCCGCCTGCACCCGGTCCAGGAACTCGCGCATCGGGGCGGCGAAGCCCCGTTCGTCCAGCACCCGCATGTCGTTGACGATGATGTCCGAGCGTTCCAGCGCCGCATGTTCCGCCGGATCGACGCTGCGGATGCCGAACAGGCAGATATTCGCCTCGGCCACCGGGGCGGGAAAGGGCGGAAACGGCTCGAACCCCGGCCGCCCGGCCAGATAGGCCAGGGGCGTGCCGTGCAGATTGCCGCTTTCGGTCGAGCTGAGGCTGTGGATGTCGGAATGCGCGTCCAGCCACAGCACGAAAAGCGGCCGCCCCACGGCCGCCGCATGGGCCGCAACCCCGTGGATGCTGCCGAGCGACAGCGAGTGATCGCCGCCCAGAAAGATCGGCAGCCCCTCCGCCATCGCGCGCGCGCTGGCATCGGCCAGCGCCCGGGTCCAGGCCAGCGTCTCGGGCAGGGAATGCACGGTCGGGTTCGGGCAGCTTTCCCGACCCAGAGCCCCCGGCACCACGTCGCCCCGGTCCTCGACCGTATGGCCAAGCGCCGCCAGAACCTCGGCGATCCGCGCCACGCGATAGGCCGCCGGTCCCATCAGACAGCCGGGCCGCTGCTGGCCGCTGTCCACCGGCGCGCCGATCAGGATGCAATGGGTCATCTGTTCCCCCGCTCAGGACCTGCCGCATCATGCGATGCAAGGCGCCGGGGTTCCACCCCGCTGCAACGGGAAAGGGCCGCCAGTCGGCGGCCCTTTGGAATATTGCGCAGGGTGACGAATCAGAACCGGGTGGTGACGCCGAGGGTGAACACGCGCCCGTCCTCGCGATAGTCGACGTCGGATTCGGGCTGATCGTCGAACAGGTTGTCGATGCCGAAGTTCAGCGTCGCGCTGTCGGTCAGGTCATAGGCGGCCGCAACATTGACCAGGAAATAGGCCTTGCTGTTCTGGCCTGCGGGCACGGATGCCTGCTCGCCCTCGCCGACCACAAGCCCGTCCGCGACCACATAGCCGGCCTGCTTGCCGACATAGGTCACGTCGCCCGACAGCTTCAGCCGGTCGTTGGTCTGCCAGTCGAGCCCGGTGGTGACGTTCCATTTCGGCGTCGTCGCCATCGGATAGGCAGTGTCAAAGTCGCCATACTTGAACTCGGACTTGGCGATATAGGTGCCCGAGGTCACCCAGGTCAGGTCGTCGCTCAGCTGATGGTCCAGCCCGAACTCGACGCCGGCGGTCTTGCCATAGTCGAAGTTGTCGCGCACGAAGATCGGGTTGTCGTTTCCGGCCACCTCGTCCGTGCGGCGGGCGCTGATCATGTTCTCGACATCGTTGTAGAAGGCAGTGACCTCCCAGCTGGTGCGCTCGCCCTGGTAGTTCAGCCCGATCTCGAAGTTGTCCGAGGTTTCCGGCTGAAGATCGGGGTTGCCGATGATCGTGCAGGGGCCGCGATAGGGTTTGCAGCCGTTGCCGCGAGAGCCCATCTGGTAATTCGGGTTCAGGTTGCGCAGGTCCGGCGCCACGAAGGCCTGCGAATAGCCGGCCTTGAGCATCAGCCCGTTGCCGAAGTCGTAGTTGGCATAGATCCGCGGCGTGACATGGGTGCCGAAGCGCTCGTGATGGTCCACGCGCAGGCCGCTGGTCAGGCTCAGCGCCTCGGTCGCCTGATAGCGGCCTTCGGCGTAGATTGCGGCGGTATCGACCGAACCCTCGATCAACGCGTTGGCGGTGGTCTGGGGGTCGCTCAGCTTTTCATGCGCCACCAGCCCGCCAAGCGTATAGTCCAGCGTCCGGCCGCCGATGCTGGTCTGCGAGGTATAGCGGCTTTCCAGCGTCAGCGTGTCGTATTCGATCGGGTCGTTCCACCCCGAGGTGGTGGTGTTCCAGCTCTGGTTCTCGGAGGTCTCGTAGCGAAGATAGCTGCTGACCGAGCCGGTGCCGAGCGTCCAGTCGTGGTTCAGCGCGATGCTGTTCTTGGTGACCTCGTTGGAATCGGGGCCGCCGAGATCATCGAGATAGTTGTCGACCGAGGTCTGCGCCTCGAGCCCCCATTCCTGCCCGTCCAGCGGCGTCCAGCTGAGCCTTGCACCCAGCGCCTTGGTGCGGATGCCGTTGGTCGAGAAAAGCGGCGCGGGCGGGGTGGCGGTCGAATAGGCGTAGGGTTCGTCCGGCGCCTCGGTTTCCGCGATCTTGCCCCAGGCCGACATGCTGAGGTTCTCACCCAGCGGCCCTGACACATAGGCCGAGATCGAGCGGTTGTCGGCGGTGGTGCTTTCGTCGGCAAAGCCGAACTCGGTGGTCAGCGAGCCCGACCAGACCTCGGTGTTCTTCTTGGTGATGATGTTGATGACGCCGCCCATCGCGTCCGAGCCGTACAGCGTCGACATCGGACCGCGCACGACCTCGATCCGCTCGATCGCGTCCAGCGGCACGTTCTGGAGATCGCCCTGATAGTGGCGGGCAAAGGTGTTGCGGCTGCTGATCCGCTTGCCGTCGACCAGCGTCAGCGTCCGGCTGGACGACAGCCCGCGGAACGAGACCTGCGAGTTGCCGTCGTTGCTGCGGGTCAGGTTCAGCCCGGGCACCCGGCGCAGCACGTCGTTGAGGCTGCGCCCGCCGCTGGCGAGGATCTCGCTCTGGTCGATGACGGTGATGGAGGCGGGCGCGTCCTGCACCGAGGTGGCGATGGACGACGCCGAGGTGACGTAGATCGGATCCAGCACGATCTGGTCGGGCGTTTCCTGCGCCAGCACCAGCGCCGGCGAGGACAGGGCGGTCAGCGACAGCAGCGCCACGCGCAGGCGGCTGCGGCTGCCGGATGGCAGGGACGGAAGGACGGGAGGGGACGGCATCAGGACCTCGAAACTGAAAGCGGAAGGTTGCCTGGGCCGAGAGCGCGGAGGGAAACGCCGTTACCTGGGTGTCGGGCCCGGTTCCCCCAACCGGTCCCCGGGGTCAAGCGTGCCCGGGGACCCGGTGGCGAGGCTGTGGCCGGAATGTGACAGGCGGCGAGTTTTTGGGATGGCGCGCAAAGGGTCGCAGTGGGGGCGGGTCTGGGCTTTGCCCGGGGGCCGCTGGCAGGGCCTCCTCGCTGAAAACCGTCCTCCCAAACCATCCGAGGGAGAAACAGCCCTCATGGCCGGTTTTCCGATCCACCCCTTGTCCGGGCGCTCGGAAGCCCCGGGATATTCGCGGCAAGATGAACATCCCGCCGCGGGCGGGCGCGGGGTCAGTCCCGGGTGCCCTTGAACCGCTCCTGCCATTCCGCGCGGCTGTCGTCGCTGATCTTGGCGAACAGCACCTCGGGGACATCAAAACCGTGGCCGGGGGACAGGGCCGCCAGCGCGGCGGCCACGTCGTCGGGCCAGCTGCGGTCGTCGCTGCGCATCGCCTGCAGCATGGAATCGGCGGCAAACGGGATGAACGGGGCCGAGAGCACCGCGTAGAGCCGGATCAGGTTCAGCCCCAGCCGCACCTGCATCGCCGCGCGCTCGGGGTCGGTCTTGAAGCTGGCCCAGGGCGCGGCGGATTGCAGGTATTCGTTGCCCAGCACCCAGATCGCGCGCAGCTCATTGGCGGATTTGCGGACCTCCATCGCCTCCATGAAGCCCTCATAGGCGCGGATGCGGGTGGTCAGCGCCGCGACCAGCGCCGCTTCCTCGGGGCCGTAGTCGCCGCCCGCGGGGACGGTCTCGCCGAACTTGCTGCGGCAGAACTTGGTGATTCGGCTGACGAAATTGCCCAGCACGTCGGCGAGGTCCTTGTTCACCGAGGTCTGGAAATTCTCCCAGGTGAACTCGGCGTCCGACCCCTCGGGGGCGTGGCTGAGCAGCCACCAGCGCCAGTAATCCGCCGGCAGCACCTCGAGCGCCTGATCCTGGAACACCCCGCGCCCCTGCGAGGTCGAGAACTGCCCGCCGTCATAGGTCAGGTAGTTGAAGGACTTGATGTAGTCGACCAGCTTCCACGGCTCGCCCGAGCCGATGATCGTGGCCGGGAAGGACAGGGTGTGAAAGGGCACGTTGTCCTTGCCCATGAACTGGGTGTAGCGCACGTCGCCCGCGCCCTCGTCCAGTCGCCACCAGCGGCGCCATGCCTCGGGCTCGCCGCGGGCCTCGGCCCATTCGGCGGTGGCGGCGATATATTCGATGGGGGCGTCGAACCAGACGTAGAAGACCTTGCCCTCCATCCCCGGCCAGGGCTGGTCGCCCTTTTTCACCGGGATCCCCCAGTCGAGGTCGCGGGTGATGCCGCGGTCCTGCAGCCCGTCGCCATCGTTCAGCCATTTTCGGGCGATCGAGGTGGTCAGCACCGGCCAGTCGGTCTTGCTGTCGATCCATTCCGACAGTTTCCCGCGCATCGCGGACTGGCGCAGGAACAGATGCTTGGTTTCGCGCACCTCGAGGTCGGTCGAGCCGGAAATGGCGCTGCGCGGGTTGATCAGGTCGGTCGGGTCCAGCTGCTTGGTGCAGTTCTCGCACTGGTCGCCGCGGGCCTTGTCATAGCCGCAGTTGGGGCAGGTGCCCTCGATATAGCGGTCGGGCAGGAAGCGGCCGTCGGTCAGCGAATAGACCTGGCGCTCGCTGACTTCGGCGATCAGCCCGTTCTCGGCCAGCCTGCCGGCGAAATGCTGGGTCAGCCGGTGGTTCTGCGGGCTGGAGGAGCGCCCGAAGTGGTCGAAGCTGAGCCCGAAGCGGCGCGCGATGTCGGCCTGGGTGTCGTGCATCCGCGCGCAGAAATCCGCGACCTTCTGCCCGGCCTTGGCGGCGGCCAGCTCGGCCGGGGTGCCGTGCTCGTCGGTGGCGCAGACGAACATGACCTCGTTGCCGCGGCCGCGCTGAAAGCGGGCGAACAGATCCGCGGGCAGCTGGCTGCCGACGAGGTTCCCCAGGTGCTTGATGCCGTTGATATACGGCAGGGCCGAGGTGATGAGATGGCGCGTGCGCGTCTTGGGCATGGTGTCGTCCTTTGGATGACCGGCTCTTACCCCCATGCGCCGCGCAGGGGAAGGGCGGTGGGCACCGCTTGCCGCCTGCATCCCGCAACCGCCGCCCGGCGGCCCCGCGCTCAGCGGTCCATGGCGCACGCCCCCGCAACGGTCAGAAGGCCCGGAACTCCACCCATCATCCCCTCCATCCTCAGCCTGCGAAAAGAACGCCCCCGATCCGGCTCGCAATGAAGCCAGGCGGGACGAAGGCGCCCTGGTCCGGAGCGGTCATCGGTGTTCCCGCCGGTGCCGCCCGTTCCTGATCGCAGGCAAAGATGAAGATTCGGTGAATCTGCCTCAGGCCGGGAAAAAATATCCTCGAGGCAAACGGCCCCCGGCTCCGGCCGCGCTGAAATCGCGAGGTCTGCCCCGGCCGAGGTTACCGCCGGCGGTCGCGCCTCGCGCTCATCGGCTGGAAGGCGACGCCGACATGGGCCTCGCAATAGGGTTTGCCGGGCTGGCTGGGCAGGCCGCAGAACCAGAACTTGTCGGTCGCGGGGTCGCCGATCGGCCATTTGCAGGTGCGCTCGGTCAGCTCCATCAGCGACAGTTTCAGCGAGGTCTTTTCGACCTCGCGCACCGAGGCCAGCGCCTCGGGGGAAATTTCGTTGGCCGAGGGCTGCGGCGGCAGCGGCTGGCCGGCGGGCACGATCGGGCGGCGCGGGGTGAACACCGGCTGCGGCGCGGGGGCGGGCTCGGGGGTCTCGGCCGCGGGGCGCGCCTCGGCGGCGGGGGCCTCGGGGCGCGGCTCTGCGCGCGACTCGGCGGATTTTTCCGCGGCGGGCTCGGCGCGGGCCGGGGCTTCGGCGCGCGGCGCGGCGGCGCGGGGGGCGGGCTGCGGTGCGGGCGCAGGGTCGGCGGCAGGCGCGGCAGCGGCTGCGGGGGCCGCGGCTGCGGGCTTGGCGGGCTCTTCGCCCTCGGTGCGGTTCGACAGGCCCAGGCGGTGGACCTTGCCGATGACCGCGTTGCGGGTGACGCCGCCCAGTTCCTTGGCGATCTGGCTGGCCGACTGGCCTTCGGCCCACAGGCGTTTCAGCGTCTCGACGCGGTCGTCGGTCCAGGACATGGCGGTCTCTCCACGGGCAGATGGTGTCCCAAGGGGGCTTGGGGGCGGATGGTCTGAGTTACGCGCCCCCGCCCCGGGAATCAAGGTCCGGGCGGGAAATCGGCGGTTGCAGCTGCGGTCCGGGCGCCCCTCTCGTCCCCGGCGCGCGGGCCGGCTATGCTGGCCCGATCTGTGCTAAGGACCCAGCGATGCCCCCTACCGATGCGCCCCCCATTTCCTCGCCCGACCATGCCGCCCCCGATTATGGCCAGATGCCGCTGCGCCGCTTTGGCCGCATCAACTGGCTGGGCACGGCGACGCTGGCCGAACGCGAGATCCGGCGCTTCATGTCGGTGTGGCAGCAGACGGTGCTGGCGCCGCTGATCACTGCGGGGCTGTTCGTGGTGGTGTTCGTCGTGGCGCTGGGGAGCGGGCGGGGTGAGGTGATGGGCCTGCCCTTCGTCGAGTTCATCGGCCCCGGCATCCTGATGATGACGGTGATCCAGACCGGCTTCGCCAACAGCTCGTCCTCGCTGATCTCGGCCAAGATGCAGGGCAACATCATCGACACGCTGATGCCGCCGCTGTCGGCGGCCGAGATCCTGGCGGGCTATCTGACCGGCAGCCTGGTGCGGTCGCTGATGGTGGCGGCGGTGATCTCGGCCGGGCTGGCGCTGGTGGTGGGGCACGGCCCGGCGCATCCGCTGCTGGCCCTGCTCTATATCGTGCTGGGGGCGCTGCTGCTGGGAGGACTGGGCATCCTGGGCGGGATCATCGCGCAAAAATTCGACCACATGGCGACGCTGACCAATTTCGTGGTGACGCCGCTGTCGTTCCTGTCGGGCACCTTCTATTCCGTGCAGGCCCTGCCCGAGCCGTTCCGCACCCTGTCGCACTGGAACCCGATCTTCTACCTGATCGACGGGGCGCGCTATGGTTTCGCCGGGGTGGGCGACGCGCCGGTGCTGCGCGGGCTGGCGGTCAGCGTGGTCTCGGTCGCGGCGGTGAACGGCTTGTGCTGGTGGTGGCTGCGCACCGGTTATCGGATGAAGCCCTGAGCGGGCGGCAGGGGGCGTTGAACCGGAAGGGCGGGCTTGGTAACGCTGCGCCCATGACGACGATTCGCCCCTGTCTCCGACGCTGACGCGTTTCCCCGGACGCCGCGCGCAAGCTGCGCGCCTGGGCCTTCGCCGCCCGATCCTATTTCGCTTTCCGACCAGAGGGACAGACCCATGATCGACGCCGTGCTGCCGACCTACAACCGCGCGCCCATCGCCTTTGAGCGTGGCGAGGGCGCCTGGGCCATCGCCACGGACGGCACGCGATACCTGGACCTGGGCGCCGGCATCGCGGTGAATGCGCTGGGGCACGCCAACCCCGAGCTGGTGGCGGCGCTGACCGCGCAGGCGGGGCGGATCTGGCATGTCTCGAACCTCTACCAGATCCCCGAGCAGCAGCGGCTGGCCGAGATGCTGGTGGACAGGACCTTTGCCGACACGGTGTTCGTGACCAATTCCGGCACCGAGGCCGCCGAGCTGGCGATCAAGATGGTGCGCAAATACTGGCACAGCAAGGGCCAGCCCGAGCGGATCGAGATCCTGACCTTCGAGGGCGCGTTCCACGGCCGCTCCACCGGCGCCATCGCCGCGGCGGGGTCGGAAAAGATGACCGCGGGCTACGGACCGCTGATGCCGGGGTTCCGGGTGCTGCCCTGGGGCGACATGGCGGCGCTGGAGGCCGCGATGTCCGACAGCACCGCCGCGGTGATGCTGGAGCCGGTGCAGGGCGAGGGCGGCATCCGGGTGCTGCCCGACGCCGACTTGCGCCGCATCCGCGAGCTGTGCGACGCCACCGGCGCGCTGCTGGTGCTGGACGAGGTGCAAAGCGGCATGGGCCGCACGGGCCGGCTGTTCGCCCATGAATGGGCCGGGATCACCCCCGACATCATGATGATCGCCAAGGGCATCGGCGGCGGCTTTCCGCTGGGCGCGGTGCTGGCGACCGAAGCCGCGGCCGCGGGGATGGTCGCGGGCAGCCACGGCTCGACCTATGGCGGCAACCCGCTGGCCTGCGCGGTGGGTGCGCGGGTGATGGAAATCGTTGCGGATGATGCGTTCCTGGCCGAGGTTGCCCGCAAGGCGGCGCTGCTGCGCCAGCGGCTCGAGGGGCTGGTCGCCGCCCATCCCGAGGTCTTTGACGAGGTGCGCGGGATGGGGCTGCTGCTGGGGCTGCATTGCAAGGTGGCGCCGTCTGAGCTGGTCGCGGCGGCTTATGCCGAGCAGCTGTTGACCGTGCCGGCGGCCGACAACGTGGTGCGGCTGCTGCCGCCGCTGAACATCAGCGACGAGGAGATCGCCGAGGCGGTGGCGCGGCTGGACCGCGCTGCGGCGCGGCTGGAGTAGGCGGCGGTTTCAGGGCGGAGGGAGCTGCGCCCCCGAGTCTTTTGCAGAGGGGGCTCTGCCCCCGTCGCGCAAGCGCGGCCACTGCCGTGGCCTTCTTCGCTGAAAACGCGCCACTGGCGCGTTTTCCGGGCGCTCGGAAGCCCCGGGATATTTGGGACCGCCCGAAACCGGGGTCAGAGTTCGTCGGCCCAGGGCGGGTCGGCGCCGGGGCGCGAGACGGTGATCGCCGCCGCTTTCGTGGCAAGGGCGAGGGCGGCGGTGACTGCGGCGCTGTCGGGAGCGTCGAGGGCGTTGCTGTGGAGGAGGCTGGCGAGGAAGCCCGCGTTGAAGCTGTCGCCGGCGCCGATGCTGTCGGCCACCGTGGCCGGGACGGCGGCAGCGTAAAGGCGGTGCTGCCGGGTCAGAGCCAGCGCGCCCTGGGCGCCGCAGGTCAGCACCACGATGCCGGGGCCGCGGGCGAGGATCCGGCGGGCGGTCTCTTCCGGCGCCATGCCGGGGGCAAGCCAGACGGCATCCTCGGCCGAGAGCTTCACCAGATGCGACAGGGCGAACAGGCGGTCGAGCCGGGCGCGGTATTTCGGTTCGTCATGAATGGCTTGCGGGCGGATATTCGGATCGAGCATCAACGGGACGCCCCGGCGGGCGGCGCTGGTGGCGAACCGCTCGACGGTGCTGCCGCAGGGCTCGGCGGCCAGGCTGATGCCGCCGATCAGCAGCGCGCGGCAGTCCGGCGGCAGCGGCGGCAGTTGCGCGGGGGCGAACATCCGGCCGGCGGAGTTTTCGTAGTCGAAACGATAGCTTGCATCGCTGGAGTTCAGGTCAATTCTCGCCAGTGCGGTGGGGCGGTCGCTGCGAGGGCAAAGCGAGGTCTCGACCCCGGCCGCGGCCAGCGGCCCCAGCAGCAGCGCCCCATAAGCATCGCGCGAGATCGGCCAGGCAAAGCTGGTCGCCACCCCCAGCCGCCCCAGCGCCAGCGCGGTGTTCCAGGCGCCGCCGCCGGGTAGCGGGCGGATGCTGCCATCGGGCCGGGGAACCAGATCGACCAGCGCCTCGCCCATGCACAGCACGGTCATGTGACGGTCCATGGCGGTGCGGGCGCGGCTGCGGTGATCGCGGGCGCGGGAGTGACGGCGGGCGCCGCGCCGAGGTCGAAGCTGCCGCCGCCCTCGCTCAGCAGCATCAGCATCGCCCCGGCCAGCAGCGCCGCCAGCACCGCCAGCGCGATTTTCCACACCGACCAGGGGCGGTCGCCCTGCACCCGCCCCGACTGCCCGTTGACCACGAAGCGATAGCTGCGGCCGTTGTATTTATAGGCGGCGAGCCAGATCGGCAGCAGGACATGTTTGAAGGTCTCGGCCTCGTGCCTTGTCTCGGCCGAGGTGATCCGCTGTTCGTCGCCGCCGATGTCGCGGCGGATGTCCACGGCGATCACCGCGGCCATTTCCTGCCGGGCGATCTGGTGGCCCTCGGCCAGGGGGACGGTATAGCCCTCGGCCGAAAACCCCGACAGGTAGCGCGGGTCGTAGGGGGTCAGGTGCGAAAGTTCCCACGGCGCCAGCGCATCGGTGAAGCGGCGCGGCAGCGAGGCCGAGGCCAGCACCAGCACATCGTCGAAGGCGCGCGCCACCTGCCCCGAGCGCGGGGTCCAGCGGGTGCGCCGGACCTGCTGCGCCACCTGCCGCGGGCGGCCGTCGACCACCTGCGTGACATAGATGGTGTCGTAATAATAATCGCCGCGCTGGCCGTGATAGCGCGTGTGGGTGTCGGCGTCGAAGGTCCAGAACGGCGAATACACCCCCTGCATCCGCCGCCCGCGGCGGGCGTATTGCACCAGCCCGTTGGGGGCGAACCACAGCCCGCGCAGCCAGTCCTCGAGCGCGGCGCGGGCCTGCGCCTCGGTCAGCACGAAGGGCAGCACCGCCTGCGGCTTGATCAGCCGGGTGGCGCCGGTGTCGGTGACCACCGGGGTAGCGCAGAACGGGCAGGTGCTGGCGTGGCGTGTGCTGTCCTGTTCGATCTTTGCGCCGCAGTTGGGGCAGGAGAGCGTGCGCACCGTTTCCGCAAGGTCGCTGGTTTCGTCCAGCCGCAGCCCGCGCGCCAGCGGGATCTCGTCCAGCCCCGGCGCCTTGTGGCCGGCGTCCCACTGGATCGCCCGCCCGGTCGCGCCTGTGCCGAGCAGCGCGTCCTGCCCCTCGGGGCCGCCGGCGTGCTGGCGGGCCGGGGCCTGGGCGGCGCCGGGCGAGATCTTCTGCACATGGCCGCAATAGGGGCAGACCAGCGCATCCTGTCCCGGCGCAAAGGCAAGGGCGGCGCCGCAGTTGTCGCAGGGGTAGCGGTGTTCGATCGGGGCGGTGGGCATGTGGGGCAGATGTCCGGTGGGGCCGTCGGACCGGGGGCCAGCCCCCGGACCCCCGGGATATTTCGGGTAGGATGAAAGCGCCCGGGGGCGCGCGGCTCAGGCTTGCGGCAGCGGCGGCGGCAGGCCGGCGAAAAGCGGGGCGAGGGCGGGAAGCTCGCCGGCGCGCTGCCAGCCGTCCTGGCCCTGGGTCCAGGCCAGCGTGTCGGCGGTCAGCCGGCCCTGGTCGCGCAGCCGTTCGAGCTCGGCGCGGGTGAAGGGGCCGGCGGCGGCGCCGTCGAGCGCGAGATGCCAAGGCGGATCCTCGGGCGCCGCGGGGTGGAGGGGCGGCGGCGAGGACGGGCCGGCCGGCGGGGTATCGTGCTGCGGGGCCCCATTCTGCGGGGCGGTGCCCCAGGGGCCGCGCATGGCGCCGGCCATGCCGATGGCGGCACCCATCCCGGCGCCGAGCCCGGCGCCCATGGCGTTGTCGCCGGTCGACGCGTTCAGCATCGATTCCGCCTGAGCATATTGTCCGAAGCGGTTGAGATCGCCGACGATTCCCATAGAGGTTCGCTTGTCGAGCATCTTTTCGACCTCATCGGGAAGGCTGATGTTCTCGATATAGAACTCGGGGATGGTCAGCCCGTATTGGGCAATGGTGGGCGCGATGGCGGTGGCGACGATGCGGCCGAGATCGGCGGTGTTGACGGCCATGTCCAGCACCGGGATCCCGGCGCTGGCGATCATGCGCGAGAATTCTTGCACGATGACGTTGCGCAGCTGGAAGCTGATCTCGTCGGCGGTGAACTCGCCATCGGTGCCGACGATCTCGGTCATGAAGACGCCGGGGTCGGTGACGCGCATCGAATAGGTGCCGAAGGCGCGCAGCCGCACCGGGCCGAACTCGGGGTCGCGGGTGATGACCGGGTTGCGGGTGCCCCATTTCAGGTCGTTGAAGCGGGTGGTGCTGACGAAATACACCTCGGACTTGAAGGGCGAGCGGAAGCCGTGGTCCCAGTGCTGCAGCCGGGTCAGCACCGGCAGGTTGTTGGTTTCCAGCATGTAGAGCCCGGGGGTGAACACGTCGGCGAGCTGGCCTTCGTGGACGAACACCGCCGCCTGGCCCTCGCGCACGGTCAGCTTGGCGCCGTATTTGATGGCGCGGCCGCGGGTTTCGTAGCGCCAGACCATCGTGTCGCGGGTGTCGTCCACCCATTCGATGACGTCGATGAACTCGCCGGTCAGGAAATCGAGGACCATGGCTTCCTCCTATGCAGGCGGTCTATGCAGGCGGCGGCGCGGTGCGGGCCCGGGGGACCATTGCCGGGCGGCGCCGGGGGTTTGTCAAGGTGCCAGCTCGGCGGCGATGCGGGCGACGATGGGGCGGGCCTCGGCCTCGGTCATGCCGGGGCGCAGGCGCTTGTCGTAGAGGATCTTCAGCAAGAGCTCGTCATGCGGGGTGAGGAAGGCGAATTCCTCGTCGTCGTTGAAGATCGAGGGGCGCACGTCGGGGCTGTCGTTGGCGAGGCCGAGGCCCTGGGCCAGTTCCTCGTGGATGCAGCTGAGCCGCAGCCGGTCGGGCAGTTCGGCGCGGATCACCGCGACGGCGTTGGAATAGGGCTGGCCGGCGCCGGGGGAATAGGCGAAGACGGTGCAGTAATTCTGCGGCGCAAGCTCTTGGATTGCCATGATATCTGCGGCGGGGATGCCGGGGATGAGCTGCGCGAGCCGCGGGCCGATGGCGCGGCGTTCGTCCTCGGCCAGCAGCAGCACCACGAAATTGCCGGACTCGGCGGTCATGGCGATGGGGTGGCCGGTGACCCGCGACAGCCGCTGCACATAGTCGGCGATGTCGTTGCGGTCGCGGATGCGGGTGGCGGGGGGGACGGAATCGCCGAACTCGGTCACCACACGGACCGGGCGCTCCCAGCGGCGCAGCGGCGCCGGGCGGGATTCCGGCACCAGCCGGCCGTTGCGGCGGACATATTCGTCGTGGAGCGCGATCTGGATGAAATCCTCGGTCAGCTGCGCGGCGCTGGCCGGGGGGATGCCGTCGGCGCCGGGGCGCAGCAGCCCGCGGGCGAGCAGCGCGTCCTGCACGTTGCCCATGTATTGCGCCATGGTGAGGCTGGCGGGGCCCGGGGCGTGGCCGGCGGCCTCGCGCGCCGCCTGTGCGCGGTCGCGGCGCATCTGGGCAAGGTCGTCGGGCCGCGGCTCGGGGGCGGGGACCGCCGAGGGGCGCGGCGCCGGCAGCGGCGCCGGGGCCGGATCGGGGGCGCAGGCGGCCAGCGCCAGCGCCCCGGCCAGTGCCGCCAAGGCTGCCGGCCGCCATCCCCGTGGGGGGGCGGCGCAGGCGATGTCCATGCTGTCGGTCACGATGGTCGGGTCCCGTGTGATGGGCGTTCGGGGGTGGGCGGCTGGCCGACTGGAAGGGCGCGCGCGGGGATCAGCCCCGCGGAGTCACCCTTGCCTCGCCCATGTCGGCAGCGGTGCCGGGCGGCAGCGTGGCGCGGGCGCGCGAGGCGGCGAGCGTCTGGCGCAGGTCGCTTTCCATCTTCTGCAGGTCCAGCTCGGCGGCGGCGCGGCGGGCCTTGCCCTCGTCGGCGATGCGCAGGCTGTCCTCGATGGTGGCGATCAGCTCGGCGTTGGCGGTGCGCACCGATTCGATGTCGAAGACGCCGCGTTCCATTTCGGTGCGGATGCGGGCGTTGGCCTCGCGCAGGTTCCTGGCGTTCGCGGTCAGCAGGTCGTTGGTCAAGTCGCTGGCCTGCTTGACCGCCTGCGCCGCCTGTGCGCCGCGCTGGATGGTCACCGCCTGCGCCAGCTGGGTTTCCCACAGCGGCACCGTGTTCACCAGCGTCGAGCTGATCTTGGTGACCAGCGACTTGTCGTTTTCCTGCACCAGCCGGATCGAGGGCAGCGACTGCATGGTCACCTGCCGGGTCAGCTTGAGGTCGTGGACCCGGCGCTCCAGATCGTCGCGCATGGCGCGCAGGTCGCGCAGCTGCTGGGCCTCGATCACGTCGCCGTCGGTGGTCGAGGCCTGCACCTCGGCCTCTTTCGCGGGGATGGTCTTGGTGTCCAGCTCGTGCAGCTTTTCCTCGCCCGCGGCGATGTAGAGCGCGAGTTCGTCGTAGAAATCCAGCGTGCGTTCATAGAGCACGTCCAGCGACTTGATGTCCTTGAGCAGCGTGTGCTGGTGGCTTTCCAGGTCGCTGGTGATCTTGTCGATCTGGCCCTGCACCTGTTCGTAATTGGCGACGAACTTGGCGAAGGGGGCCGAGCGGCCCAGCAGCTTTTCCCACCAGCTGCGTTCGCGGCGCACGTCGAGTTCGCTGATCGAGAAGCCGCGGATCGTGGTCACGATATCGCGCAGGGAATCGCCGGCCGGGCCGACGTCCTTGTTCTTGACGTCGGCCAGCATCGCCTGGCTGATTTCCTGCAACCCCGCCTGCGCGCGCGAGCCGAAATGCACCACCGAGCCGGTGTCGCGCAGGTCGATTTCGTCCATGCGGCGGCGGATTTCCTCGGCCACCGGGGCGGGGGCCTGTTCCAGCGGCACCACCTCGGCCGCCGGTTCGGGCAGCACGACGGAGGTGACCGCCTGAAGCTCGGGCAGGGTGGCCTCGGCGCGGGTCTGGGTTTCGATGCTCATCGGGCGGTTTCCCTTGTTCGGCGGTCGGGGTCGGCGGGATCGGAAGGCCGGGTCCGCGGTTCAGCCGCGAATCCCCGCCGGGGCGGGCAGTTTCAGGTTGGGAGGATGGCGGTGTCTGTGCAAGTGGCGGCAGATGCGATTTTAATGGCGGACGGTCAACCGGATTAGGGGCAGAAAAGTTCCGAAAAAGCAACGCAGAGCCCCGAACCGCCGCCGGATGTGGCAAAACCGCGCGCCCTTGGTTCTCGCCTGCGTTGCGCGCGCGGGGGGGCGCGTGTATTCAGCCCGCAAGAATGTGTCGGGGAAGGATCGCGAATGCGCAGGGTTGTCGTTACCGGACTGGGAATGGTCACACCGCTGGCCTGCGGGGTCGAGGAGACCTGGGCGCGGCTGCTGGACGGGCAATCCGGGGCCGGACCGATCACCCGGTTCGATGCATCCGACGTGGTGACGAAATACGCCTGCGAGATCCCGTTCGGGGACGGCAGCGGCGGGACGTTCAATCCGGACGACTGGATGGAGCCCAAGGACCGCCGCAAGGTCGACGACTTCATCCTGTACGGGATGGCCGCCGCCGCGCAGGCGGTCGAGGATTCCGGCTGGGTGCCGCAGGCCGACGAGCAGCGCGAGCGCACCGGGGTGATGATCGGCTCGGGCATCGGCGGGCTGACCACCATTGCCGACGCGGCGGTGCTGCTGAAGGAAAAGGGGCCCAAGCGGGTGTCGCCGTTTTTCATCCCCGGCGCGCTGATCAACCTGGCCAGCGGGCAGGTCTCGATCCGCTACGGGTTCAAGGGGCCGAACCATGCGGTGGTGACGGCGTGCTCCACCGGCGCCCATGCCATCGGCGACGCGGCGCGGCTGATCGCGGTGGGCGACGCCGACGTGATGGTCGCGGGCGGCACGGAATCGCCGATTTCCGAACTGGGCATTGCCGGATTCAACGCCTGCAAGGCCCTGTCCACCAAGCGCGACAACGACCCCAAGGCCGCCAGCCGCCCCTGGGACAAGGACCGCGACGGCTTCGTCATGGGCGAGGGCGCCGGGGTGATGGTGCTTGAGGAATACGAGCACGCCCGCGCCCGCGGTGCCAAGATCTATGCCGAGATCCTGGGCTATGGGCTGTCGGGCGACGCCTATCACATCACCGCCCCCAGCGAGGATGGCGACGGCGGTTTCCGCTCGATGGCGGCGGCGCTGAAGCGGGCGGGGCTGGAACCCTCGGCCATCGACTACATCAACGCGCATGGCACCTCGACCATGGCCGACGTGATCGAGCTGGGCGCGGTCGAGCGGCTGCTGGGCGATCACGCCGGCAACGTCACCATGTCGTCCACCAAATCCTCGATCGGGCATCTGCTGGGCGCGGCGGGGGCGGTCGAGGCGATCTTCTGCACGCTGGCGGTGCGCGACCAGATCGCGCCGCCGACCCTGAACCTGGACGACCCGCAGCGCGAGACCGCCATCGACCTGGCCGCCAACGCCGCGGTGCGCCGCAAGATCGAGGTGGCGCTGTCCAACAGCTTCGGCTTTGGCGGCACCAATGCCACGCTGGTGATCGGCAAGGTCCGCGACTGATGTGGCGGGCCATCGCCTCGAACGCGCTGACGCTGCTGATCGTCATCCTGGTGGCGGTCGCGGTGGCGGTGGCCTGGGGCCGCAACCAGTATCAGGCGCCCGGCCCCAGCGAGGTGGCGCAATGCGTCGAGATCCCGCAGGGCGCGCGGCTGAACGAGGTGAGCAAGCAGCTTGAGGCGCAGGGGGTGATCACCTCGCCCTATATCATGCGCACCGGCGCCGATTACGCCGGCAAGGCCGGGCAGCTGAAGTTCGGCAGCTATCTAGTGCCGCCGCACGCCAGCATGGAAGATGTGGTCGATGTGATCACCGCCGGCGGGCCGTCCACCTGCGGCACCGAGGTGATCTTTCGCGTCGGCGTGCGGGCCAACACCGTGGTGCTGCGCGACCTGAACCCGGAAAACGGCCGCTACGAGGACCGGATCCGCCACGATCCCGCCACGGGCGAGCTGCCCGAGGCGCTGGAACAGGCGGTCGACAAGCCCGGCGCGCGGCTGCGCGTCGCGGTGGCCGAGGGCACCACCGCCTGGCAGGTGGTCGAGGGGCTGAAACAGGCGCCCTTCCTTGAGGGCACCACCGGCCCGATGCCGCCCGAGGGCACGCTGGCGCCCGATACCTACGAGGTCGGCCGCGGCGCCAACCGCCGCGAATTGCTGGACCGGATGCGGGCGGCGCAGGACTCGATCCTCGCCGCCGCCTGGGAGGCTCGGCCCTTCGGGCTGCCGTATCAGACGCGGGAAGAGGCGCTGACCATGGCCTCGATCGTCGAGAAGGAAACCGGCGTCCCCGAGGAGCGCACCACCGTCGCGGCGGTGTTCGTGAACCGGCTGCGCGAGGGGATGCGGCTGCAGACCGACCCGACGGTGATCTATGGGGTGACCAACGGCCGCGAGGTCCTGGACCGCGGGCTGCGGCGCTCGGAACTGGACCGGCGCACGCCCTATAACACCTATCTGATCGCCGGGCTGCCCCCCACCCCCATCGCCAACCCGGGACGGGCGGCGATCGAGGCGGCGCTGAACCCGGCCGACAGCGATTACCTGTATTTCGTGGCCGACGGCTCGGGCGGGCACGCCTTTGCCCGCACGTTGGAAGAACACAACGCCAATGTCGCCCGCTGGCGCGAGATCGAGCGGGCGCGGGGCGAGGCGGAGGCTCCGGTCCAGACGGACTGAGAGTTGCGCGGCCGGAGCGGGGGCCAGCCCCCGCGCCCCCGGGATATTTGGGACCGCCCGAATCTCTCAGGCGCTGGTCTTTCGGGATCAGGGGCGAGTCTTGGGAGGCGGGTTCCGGGGGTGTTGCGTGCGGGGCGGTGGCGTGTTGCGTCGTGTAATTTGCTGATCTTATGTAATTAAATTGTGCGGATCGCGGGTTCGCCTGCTGTTGCGGATTGACTTTGCGAACGGTCTCGGATACACATTCCGACATGCTGGGAGAGATGGGCAAGCGGCCGGGTCGGTGACCCTCGGCCGCTTTTTCGTTTCTCGCTCGTGCGGACAGGCACCGAGGGCAGGGCATCACATAAATGGACATGAGTTTCGAGCCGGGGGGCGCACCGGAGGGGCCGTTCGTTTCCGCAAGGGACGGCGGCGCCGCGGGGCTGGAGCCGGGGCAGGCGATCGACGTGGCGGGCGAGATGTTTCGCGAGCTGGCCGAGGAGCTGCACCGGCTGAGGGTCGGGCTGCGGGCCGGGCTGAAGGAGGGCGCGGCGGCAGAGCCCGGCGAGCTGTCCGGCGAGGTCAGGGAAGCGGCGAAGCTGGTGCGCGACCTGCGGGCCGCGACGCAGCTGGTGCTGGAGGAAAGGAACCGAGTTGACAAGCTTCGCAAGGAAATCGGCGGTCAGGCCGGAGCGGGCGGCCTTGACCTTGACGCCGCACGAGACGAGATCGGGCGCCGCCTGGCTTGCCTGCGCCGGGCAGGCTGAGGTCGACGAGTTCATCGGCGGGCTGTCGGACAATGCGCTTGCCAGCCTGCCGTGGCTGTTCGAGTTCTGGGCGCTGCCGCATCAGCTGCCGCCCGAGGGCGACTGGAAGTCCTGGGTGATCATGGGCGGGCGCGGAGCGGGCAAGACCCGCGCCGGGGCCGAGTGGGTGCGCGCGCAGGTCGAGGGCGCGAGCCCGGATGCGCCGGGGCGGGCGCGGCGGGTGGCGCTGGTGGCCGAGACCTTCGACCAGGGGCGCGACGTGATGGTGATGGGCGACAGCGGCATCCTTGCCTGTTCGCCGCCCGACCGGCGCCCGGTGTGGGAGGCGGGGCGGCGGCGGCTGCTCTGGCCGAACGGCGCGACCGCGACGGTCTATTCGGCGCATGAGCCGGAGGCGCTGCGGGGGCCGCAGTTCGACGCGGCTTGGGTCGACGAGCTGGCCAAGTGGAAGAAGGCGGAGGAAAGCTGGGACATGCTGCAATTCGCGCTACGGCTGGGCGAGCATCCGCAGCAGGTGGTGACGACGACCCCGCGCAACGTGGGCGTGCTGAAGGCGATCCTGCGCAACCCGTCCACGGTGGTGACGCACGCGCCGACCGATGCGAACCGGGCCTATCTGGCGGAAAGTTTCCTGGCCGAGGTGCAGGCGCGCTATGCCGGCACGCGGCTGGGCCGGCAGGAGCTGGAGGGCGTTCTGCTGGAGGATGTCGAGGGCGCGCTGTGGACCACCGCGATGCTGGAGGGGTGCCGGGTGGATGCCGCGCCCGCGCTCGACCGGGTGGTGGTGGCGGTGGACCCGTCGGTCACCGGCGGTCCGGGCAGCGATGAATGCGGGATCGTGGTGGCGGGGGTGGTCTGCGAGGGGCCGCCGCAGGAGTGGCGGGCCTATGTGCTGGAGGATGCCAGCGTCCGCGGCGGGCCGGTGGACTGGGCGCGGGCGGCGATCGCCGCGATGGCGCGGCACGGGGCCGAGCGGCTGGTGGCCGAGGTCAACCAGGGCGGCGATCTGGTGGAGAGCGTGATCCGGCAGCTGGACCCTCTGGTCCCGTTCCGGGCGCTGCGGGCCGGGCGCGGCAAGGGCCTGCGGGCCGAGCCGGTGGCGGCGCTGTACGAGCAGGGCCGGGTCCGGCATCTGCGTGGGCTGGGCGCTTTGGAGGACCAGCTGTGCCGGATGACGGTGCGCGGGTTCGAGGGGCGGGGTAGCCCCGACCGGCTGGATGCGCTGGTCTGGGCGATCCACGAGCTGATGATCGAACCGGCGGCGCATTACCGGCGGCCTCAGGTTCGGAGGCTGTAGGCGGCGGCGGCGGCTGGGGTGGTGCGGTCGCGGGGGTATTTGGGCCAGAAAGAAGCGGGAAGCGGTGGGGTCGTCCTTGGGGGGTGGCCCTTTTTCATGGACAGGAGGCACGCATGGCGATGCGGTGGTTCGGGCGGCGTGGGCCGCGGGATGTCGGGAACGCGCCGCCGCGGGCGGTGGGTGAGGTCGAGGCGATGCCGGTGCCGGTGGCGGCGGTGCCGCCCGAGGTCAAGGCAAGCGCGGCCGGGCGGGTCGCGGCGGCGGCGCAAGGGGCCGGGCGGGCGCTGTGGGGCGGGCGCGACACCGGCGGGCTGACGAGATCGGGGTTCCTGGGCAACCCGGTGGGGTTCCGGGCGGTCAAGCTGATTGCCGAGGCCGCGGCGGCGGTGCCGCTGGTCTGTCAGGACGCCGAGCGGCGCTACGAGGTGCATCCGGTGCTGGACCTGATGCGGCGGCCGAACCCGGCGCAGGGGCGGGCCGAGCTGTTCGAGGCGCTGTTCGGGCAGATCCTGCTGACCGGCAACGGGTATCTGGAGGCGGTGGACGTGACCGACTCGGGCCTGCCCGCAGAGCTGCATGTGCTGCGCTCCGACCGCGTGAGCGTGGTTCCCGGGGCGGATGGCTGGCCGGTGGCCTATGAATATGCGGTGGGCGGGCGCAAGCATCGCTTCGACATGACCGGCAGCCCCGACCCGATCTGCCATATCCGCAGCTTTCACCCCTCAGACGACCATTACGGGATGTCGCCGATGCAGGCGGCGCAGGTGGCGGTCGAGGTGCACAACTCGGCCAGCAGCTGGTCGCGGGCGCTGCTGGACAATGCGGCACGGCCCAGTGGCGCGATCATCTACAAGGGGGCGGACGGGCAGGGGGTTCTGAGCCCCGAGCAATACGACCGGCTGGTCAGCGAGATGGAGAGCCACCATCAGGGCGCGCGCAATGCCGGGCGGCCGATGCTGCTGGAGGGGGGGCTCGACTGGAAGCCGATGGGATTCTCGCCCTCGGACATGGAGTTCCACCAGACCAAGCTGGCGGCGGCGCGGGAGATCGCCATGGCCTTCGGGGTGCCGCCGATGCTGATCGGGATCCCCGGCGAGGCGACCTATGCCAATTATGCCGAGGCGCATCGGGCGTTCTATCGACTGACGGTGTTGCCGCTGGCGACGCGGGTGGCGGCGGGGATCGGCTGGTGGCTGAGCGAGCATCTGGGGGCCGAGATCGACCTGCGCCCGGACCTGGACCAGATCCCGGCGCTGGCGGAAGAGCGCGACCAGCACTGGCGGCGGGTCGGTGCGGCCGGGTTCCTGACCGAGGCCGAGAAGCGCGCGGCGCTGGGGCTGCCGCCGCTGGCCGCGGCCGATCCTGCGGGGGGCTAGGATGGAAGGGTCGAAGTTCGTCGACCGGCCGGGAATCTGGCATGAGCAGAAGCTCGAGGCGCAAGAGCGGATCATGGCGCTGCAATTCGGGCAGGTGGACCGGCGGCTGGAACGGATCGAGGCGCTGATCGAGGGGCTGGAGCGGCGGCTGTGGATGACGGTCTACGGCGTGGTCGCGGTGATCCTGACCCAGGCGGTGCAGTCGATCCTGCAATTCGCGCCGAAGGGATGAGGGAGAACGGAATGGATGATCCGGGGCTGGAGCTGAAATATGCGGGCGGGCTGCCCTTGCAGGCCGAGACCGGCGCGGAGGGCTGCGTGATCGAGGGTTATGCCAGCCTGTTCGGGGTTGCCGACCAGGGGGGCGACATGATCGCGGCGGGGGCCTATGCGGGCAGCCTGGCGCGGATCGCGGCGCGGGGGGACCGGGTGCGGATGCTGTGGCAGCACGACCCCGCCCACCCGATCGGCGTGTGGGAGGAGATCCGCGAGGACAGCCGCGGGCTGTGGGTGCGCGGGCGGCTGCTGCCCGAGGTGGCGCGGGCGCGCGAGGCGGCGGCGCTGGTCGCGGCGGGCGCCATCGACGGGCTGTCGATCGGCTATCGCACCCTGCGGGCCGAGCGCGACGGCCAGGGGCGGCGGGTACTGACCGAGGTCGATCTGTGGGAGGTGTCGCTGGTCACCTTCCCGATGCTGCGCGAGGCGAAGCTGGGGCAGAAGTCCCGGGCGGATCCGGCTGGGGTGCTGCGGGCGGCGGCGGAGGTTTTGCGCGCGGGGCGGTAGGGGGCTTTGCCCCCGTCCCGTGCCGGGACTCCCCCAGGATATTTTCAGACAGAAGATGTTTTCTGCGGCTTGTCGGCTGGGGGGCAGAGAGGATGCGGCGGGGCCCGGGCTCCGCCGACGGCAGGCGGCGTTCCCTTGGGAGCGGCCGCCTTTTTCAGATGAGGAGAGACGGCGATGACCGAGGTTAAGGCCGCAGGGGCCGGGGCCGCTGCCGGGGCCATGCCGGCCGGCGTGGAGGGTGCGATGGCGGAGTTCGTCAGTGAACTCAAGGGCTTTCGCGAGACGATCGAACAGAAACTGCAAGCACAGGACAGACGCATGACCATGCTGGACCGCAAGACCGCCCTTCGGGGCCGCTCGCCGCTTTCGCAGGCCGCCGAGATCGAGGCGCCGCATCAGAAAGCCTTTGCCGCCTATCTGCGCCGCGGCGACGACGCTGGGCTGCGCGGGCTGGCGGTCGAGGAGAAGGCCATGGCCTCGGGGACCGACGGCGGCTATCTGGCCGCGCCGGTGATTTCCGACACCGTGCAGGAGGCGCTGCGGGGCGCGGGCTCGCGGGCGATAAGGGCCTCGGGCAAGTCGGCGGTGTTCTATCCGTTCATCCTGTTGGAGCAGCTGGCGGGGAACGGCCTGCCTGATCCGTGGAGCGTGCCGGATGAGGACGGGGTGATCCCCGAGCAGCCGGTGATGCCGTGGCGGGGGCGGATCACCAGCTCGGTCGCGGCGGGGCGGGCGGGCTCGCCGCAAGGGACGGCGGCGGCTGAGGCCGAGGTGGCGGCGTTTTTCGGCCGCGCGGCGCCGGGGGATTTTGCCGTGCAGGCCGGGCGCGTGGTCTATTCCGGGCCGGATGAGTGGTCCTATCGCCGTTTCATCCTGCATTACGCGCATCTGTGCCGGCTGGCGGGGGGCGTGGGGGCATTCCTGATCGGGTCCGAGATGGTGGCGCTGACGCAGATCCGCGGCGCTGCCGGCTATCCGGCGGTGGCGGCGCTGCGGCAGCTGGCCGCGGATGTGCGCGGCATTCTGGGGCCGGGCGTCAAGCTGAGCTATGCTGCGGATTGGAGCGAGTATTTCGGCCATCATCCCGGTGGCGACGAGGCGCGGTTCCATCTGGACCCGCTGTGGGGCGACGAGAACATCGATTTCATCGGCATCGACAATTACATGCCGCTGTCGGACTGGCGCGAGGGCGATGCGCATCTGGACGCGCATTGGGGCGATGTGCGCAACCCCGATTACCTGCGCGCGAATGTCTGCGGCGGCGAGGGCTACGACTGGTATTACGCCAGCGAAGAGCACCGCGAGGTGCAGACCCGCACCCCGATCACCGACGGGCAGGCCGAGCCGTGGATCTGGCGCACCAAGGACCTGCGCGGCTGGTGGTCGAACTGGCATTATGAGCGCCGGCCCGGCGGCGAGCGCGCGGCCGAGCCGACCGCCTGGGTGCCGGGCTCGAAGCCGATCTGGTTCACCGAATACGGCTGCGCCGCGCTGGACCGCGCCACGAACCAGCCCAACAAGTTCCTGGATGCGATGAGCAGCGAATCCTCGCTGCCGCGCTATTCGCGGGGGCTGCGCGACGATGCGATGCAAGCGGCCTATGTCGAGGCGGTGAACTCCTACTGGGCCGATCCGGGGAACAACCCCGAGATGGAGGGCGGCGGGCGCATGGTCGATCTGTCGCGCGCCCATGTCTGGGCCTGGGACGCGCGGCCTTATCCGGCGTTTCCGGCGCTGGGCGATCTGTGGTCGGACGGGCCGGCGTGGGAGCGTGGGCACTGGCTGAACGGGCGTGCGGGCGCGATGGCGCTGGCGGATGTGGTGCGCGATATCTGCGCGGGCTCGGGGCTGGGGGCGGTGGATGCCGGCGGGCTTTACGGGGTGGTGCGCGGCTATGCGGTGCAGGGGCCGGAAACCGGCCGCGCCGCCTTGCAGCCGCTGATGCTGGCCCATGGGTTCGACGCGGTGGAACGCGAGGGCGTGCTGCGCTTCGTCATGCGCGACGGGCGGGCGGCGGCGGTGCTGGAGGAGGGCGTGCTGGCCGTGGCCGAGGGGCAGGGCGGGTTCGAGATCACCCGCGCGCCCGACGCCGAGATGCCGGGCCGCATCCGGCTGAGCCATATCGAGGCCGGTGCCGATTACGCGCTGGGCACGGCCGAGGCGGCGATGCCGGAACGGGCGCGCATCTCGACCGCGGACAGCGAGTTTCCGATGGTGCTGACCCGCCCCGAGGCGCAGGCGACCGCGCTGCGCTGGCTGGCCGAGACGCTGGTCGCGCAGGAGGCGGCGCGGTTCGCGCTGCCGCCCTCACTGGGGCATCTGGGGCCGGGGGATGTGGTGGCGATGGCGGATGGCACCGGCGCGGGCGGGCGCTGGCGCATCGACCGCATCGAGCGCGCGGGGGCGCTGCTGGCCGAGGCGGTGCGGGTTGAGCCGGGCGTCTACCGGCCGTTGCCGTTCGTTTCCGGGACGCTGCAGGGGAAACCTTATGTAGCGGCGGGGCCGGTCTGGCCGCTGTTTCTGGACCTGCCGCTGCTGACGGGGGACGAGGCCCCCCATGCGCCGTGGCTGGCAGTGGCGGCGACGCCCTGGCCGGGGGCGGCGCGGGCCTGGGTCTCGGTCGACGCGGCGGCGGGGTATCAGCCGAACGTGATCCTGCCGGGGCCTGCGGTGATGGGGGTGACGCTTGCGCCGCTGGTGGCGGCGCGGCCGGGGGTGGTGGACCGCGGCCCGGCGCTGCGGCTGCGGCTGAAGGGCGGCAACCTGCGCTCGGTGACGGCGAATGCGCTGCTGGCCGGGGGGAACCTGCTGGCGATCGGCGACGGCTCCCCGGACCGGTGGGAGCTGATGCAGTTCGCGCAGGCGCGGCTGGTGGCGCCGGGCGAGTGGGAGGTTTGGGAGCGGCTGCGCGGGCAGGCGGGGACCGATGCGCTGATGCCGGCGGAATGGCCCTCGGGCAGCGTGTTGGTGCTGCTGGATGGCGGGCCGCGGCAAGTGGAACTGCCTGCGTCCGCGCGGTTGCAGCTGCGGCATTGGCTTGTGGGGCCGGCAAGCCTGTCGCCCGAGGATGCGGCCTATCGCCATCAGGCGGTGGTGGCGGGCGGCGCCGGGCTGCGGCCGCTGTCGCCCTGCCATCTGCGGATTGAGGGGCGGGTGGTGCGCTGGATCCGGCGCACGCGGGTCGATGGCGACAGCTGGGAGGCGCCCGAGGTGCCGCTGGGCGAGACCTCGGAACGCTATCTGCTGCAGTTGCTGCGGGGTGATATCGAGCTGCATCGCGCCGAGGTCACGGGGCCGGAGTATGAAATCCCGGCCTCAGTCTGGGCAGCGGCGCGCGCGGGCGGCGGGTTTGCCGTCGCGGTGGCGCAGCTGTCGGAACTTTACGGGCCGGGCCCGTCTGTCAGGAGGAATGTCGATGTCTGAACAGGTCACGGGGCGCCACTTCCTGCCCTTGCTGCAGCCGGCGCAGGCGCAGAAACACGTCACGGTGAACGAGTCGCTGCTGCGGCTGGACGGGCTGGTCAATCTGGTGCTGCAGGGCGCGGCGCGGGTCCAGCCCCCGGCGGTGGTCGAGGGCGAGTGCTGGGGCGTGGGTGCTGGCGCCACGGGTGCGTGGGAGGGGCAGGCGGGCCGCATCGCCATCGGCGCCAATGGCGGCTGGGTGTTCGCGACGCCGCAGCGCGGGCAGCGGGCGTTCCTGCTTGACCGTGGCGCGGAGGCGGTCTGGGACGGGCAGGAATGGCGCGGCGGTGCGCTGACGCTGGGCCTGTGGGGTGGCGGCATCAGCGCCGGGATTCTTGAGGCAGAGGTTTCGCTGGGTGCGGGCGCGGTGGTGGCGACGGGGGTGGAAATTCCCTCGCATGTGCTGGTGCTGGGGGTGACCGCGCGGGTGGTCGAGGCGATCACCGGGACGCTGGGCGCCTGGGCGCTGGGGGTCGAGGGCGCGGCGGACCGCTATGGCTCGGGGCTGGGGCTGGGGGTGAACTCGTGGTCGCAGGGGCTGCTGTCGGCACCGATGGCGATTTGGGCGCCCGAGGAACTGCTGCTGACCGCCTTGGGCGGCGCGTTCGCCGGGGGGCGGCTGCGGCTGGCGGTGCATTACCTGGCGCTGCGGGTGCCGGATGCGGTGTGAAAGACGGGGCCGCTGCCGTGGCCTTTCTCGCTGAAACGCTCCACTGGATCATCCGGCGGGAAAACAGCCTTGGGGGCTGTTTTCTGATCCGCCTTCTATTCCGGGCGCTGGGAAGCCCCGGGATATTGCGGCCAGATGAAAAAGGATTCAGGCGATGAGGGCGGCGAGGGCGGCGATTTCGGCGGTGATCTGAGCGGCGCCGAGGACGTCGCCGGTGATGCCGCCGAGGCGGCGGCGGGCGTGGCACAGTAGCAGGAGCTGGGTCAGTGCCACGGCGGCGAGCAGGGTGAGCGCTTGGGTGAAGGGGAGCGTGGCCAGCGCCAGCGCCGCGGCGAGGGCCAGCGCGGCGGTGGCACGCGGGGCGGTCAGGCCGTCCGTTGCGGCGGCGGCGAAGCCGCGGGGGCGGGCTTGCGGGCCGGCGAGGTTCATCAGGCCGAGGCCGGCGCGGCTGGCGGTTTGCGCGGCGATCAGGGCGGCGAATATGGCGGCCGGGTGCCAGGCCGCGATGGCGGCGAGCGCGGCCCAACGCAGGCCGAGGGCGGTGATCAGCGCCACGGCGCCGTGGCTGCCGATGCGAGAGTCCTTCATGATTTCAAGCCGTTGCGCGGGGCTGCGCCCGCCGCTGAGCCCGTCGGCGAGGTCGGCGAGCCCGTCCTCATGCAGGGCCCCGGTCAGCAGCAACCCGGCGGCGAGCGCCAGTCCGGCAGCCATGGCGGGCGGCAGGACCGCCGCGGCGGCCAGCAGCACCGCGGCCTGCAGGCCGCCCACCACCACCCCGGCCACCGGCCACGCCCAGGCCGAGGCGCCGACCGGCGGGCAGTCGCGCAGCTGCGGGACCGGCAGGCGGGTGAGCATGGCAAGGGCGAGGGTGGCCTCGGCCGCGCGGCGGTGCAGGGGGGAGGTCACGCGATCCCGGCCTCGGCGAAGGTGGCCATGCCGTCGTGCATTGCCACGGCGTGACGTAGCAGCGACAGGGCCACGGCGGCGCCGGAGCCTTCGCCGAGGCGCATGTCGAGGGACAGCAGCGGGCGCTTGCCGAGCTGCCGGACCAGCGGCGCGTGGCCGGGTTCGGCGCTGGCATGGGCGATCAGGCAGTGGTCGAGCAGGGCGGGGTCCTGCGCGTGCAGCACGGCGGCGGCGGCGCAGCAGATGAAGCCGTCGAGCAGCACCGGGATGCGGGACGCGCGGGCGGCGAGGATGGCGCCGCAGATCGCGGCCTGTTCGCGGCCACCGATGGCGGCGAGCAGGTCCAGCGGCGCCAGCCCCTGATGGCGGGCGGCGCCGGTGGCGACGGCGGCGATCTTGCGCGCCATGGTGTCGCCCTCGGCGCCGGTGCCGGCGCCGGTCCAGTCCTCGGCGCGTCCGCCGAACAGCGCCAGGCACAGCGCGGCCGAGACGGTGGAGTTGCCTATGCCCATTTCCCCCAGCGCCAGCACGTCGGCGGCGGGATCGACGGCGGCGGCGCCCTGCGCCATCGCATCGTCGCGTTCGGCCGCGGTCATGGCGGGGCCTTGCGTGAAGTCGGCGGTGGGGCGGTCGAGGTCGAGCGCCACCACCGACAGCGTCGCCCCGGCCACGCGGGCGAGCTGGTTCACCGCCGCGCCGCCCGAGCGGAAGTTCTGCACCATCAGGGCGGTGACCTCTTGCGGGAAGGGGTTGACGCCCTGCGCGCAGACGCCGTGGTTGCCGGCGAACACCACCAGCTGCGCGCGGTCGATCCGCGGGCGCGGGGTGGCGCGCCAGCCGGCCATGAACAGGGCCAGTTCCTCGAGCCGGCCCAGTGAGCCCTGCGGCTTGGTCAGGCTGTCCTGCCGGGCGCGGGCCTCGGCGGCGCTGTCGTGGTCGAACTGGGTCTGCGCGGCGGTGGTGGCGAGGTCTTTCATGGATGCTCCTTTGCGTGCGTCAGCGGGGCGCCCTTGAGGCTGAGCGGCAGGCCGCAGGCGACCAGCACCACGCGGTCGGCGGCGCCCGCCACCCGCTGGTTGAGAAAACCGGCCGCGTCGCGGAAGGCGCGCGCAAGCGCGTTGTCGGGGACGATGCCCAGCCCGACCTCGTTGGTGACGATCACTACCGGGTCGCGCTGGTGCGAAAGCGCCTCCAGCAGCGCCTTGGTCGCCGCGTCGATGTCGTGGCCACCCAGCATCAGGTTGCTGAGCCACAGCGTCAGGCAATCGACCAGCCGCGGGCCGCGGCCGTCGCTGCCGTCGAGTGCGGAGGCGAGGTCGAGGGGGGCGTGCAAATCGTCCCACTCGGGGCCGCGGCGGGCGCGGTGGTCGGCGATGCGGGCGGTCATCTCGGCGTCCCCCGGCTCGGCCGTGGCGATGTAGAGCGGGCGCTGGCGGGCGCGGCAGAGGGCGCGGGTCTCGGCCTCGGCCAGGCGGCTTTTGCCCGAGCGGGCGCCGCCGGTGATGAGGGTGATGCGGGTCATGCCGTGGTCGTCCGGGCGTGGGTTCAGTCGGGGGGCTTGTCTGCCGGGACGGGACAAAGCACAACCGCGCCGTGGCCGAAAGATGAAACATTGACCCGGAGCCTGAGCCCTATGACCGGAACGCTGCTGCTGATCCGGCACGCGCCGCTGGCGGATCCCGCGCGGCTGACCGGGCGGCGCGACGTGGCGGCGGTGGTGGATGCGGCGGCGGCGCGGCGGCTGGCGGCGCTGGCGGGGCCGGTCTCGCGCGTGGTGTCCAGCCCGGCGCGGCGCTGCCGCGAGACGGCGGCGGCGCTGTGGCCGGATGCCACGGTCGCCGAGGATGCGCGGCTGTGGGAGCAGGATTTCGGCGCCTGGGAGGGGATGGCGCTGGCGGAGCTGCCCGATCTGGGGGTGATGAGCGGCGAGGAACTGGCGCGCTCGGCCCCCCATGGCGGCGAGAGCTTCGCGGCGCTGTGCGCGCGCAGCATCCCGGCGCTGGAGGAGCTGGCGGCGGGCGGCGGGCGGGTCGCGGTGGTGGCACATGCCGGCACGGTGCGGGCGGGGCTGGCGCGGGCGATCGGCGGCGCCGGGGCGGCGCTGGCGTTCCGGGTGGCGCCCCTGTCGCTGACGGTGATCGACGCGGCGCCCTCGGGCTGGTCGGTCGCCTGCGTCAACCTGTCGGTGTGAGCATGGCGCGGTCGCGGGTCCGGGTGGCGGGGCATTTCGGAGAGCTGTTGCAGGGGCGGCTGGGGCCGGAGGGGCCGGTGGTGCTGCTGACGCTGCCATGCCCGGCGCTGGGGGTGCGGGCGGTGCGGGTTGCAGCCGGCGCGGGACTGTCGCTGCGCGGCGGGCTGATTTCGCCGGCGCGGGCGCGGCGGTTCCTGGGTGGCTTGCGGCTGCCGCTGCGGGGCTGCGTGGCGCTGTTCCCCGAGGCGGTGCCGGGGGGCGGCGCGGGCATGTCCACCGCGGCGCTGGTGGCGCTGGCGCGGCTGGCGGGATGGCGGAGCGACCCGCTGCGGCTGGCGCGGGAATGTGTCGCGGCCGAGGGGGCTTCGGACCCGCTGATGCTGCCCGAGGAGGCGGTGCTCTGGGCCTCTCGCGAGGGGCGGGTGGTGGGGGCGATGGCGCCGCTGGAGCCTTGCGAGATCGTCGGCGGCTTTGTCGGGCCGCCGCGGCGGACCGATCCGGGCAAGGGGGATTTCGCGGATATCTCGGATCTGGTGGCGGGCTGGCGGGGGGATCTGCGGGTACAGGCGGCGCTGGCAGCGCAATCGGCGGCGCGGCGCTGGGGTGAGGCGCCGGCCGCGGTGCTGGTGCGCGAGCTGGGGGCGCTCGGCTGGGTTGCGGCGCATACCGGCTCGGCACAGGGGTTGATCTTTGCGCCGGGGACGGTGCCCGCGGGCGCCGGGGCGGCGCTGCGCGAGGCCGGGTTTGCCGGGGTGCTGCGGTTTCGGGCGGGGGTCGGCGCATGAGCCTGGCGATGCTGGTCGCGCTGGGGATCGACGCGGTGCTGGGCTGGCCCGCGGCGCTGTATCGCCGCTGCGGACATCCGGTGACCTGGCTCGGCGCGCTGATCGCGGCGCTGGACCGGCGCTGGAACCGCGGGCGACGGCGGCGGCTGAAGGGCGCGGCGGCAGCGGGGCTGGTGATCCTGCTGGCGGCGGCAGCGGGGGCGCTGCTGCAGGCGGCGCTGCCCGCGGGGGTCTGGGGCGCGGTGCTGGCGGGGGTGGTCGCCTGGCCGCTGATCGCGGCGCGGTCGCTGCACGACCATGTGGCGGCGGTGGCGCGGCCGCTGGCGTCGGGCGATCTGGAGGGCGCGCGGGCGGCGGTGGCGATGATCGTCGGCCGCGACCCCGCGGCGCTGGACGAGGCCGGCGTGGCCCGGGCGGCGCTGGAGAGCCTGGCCGAGAATGCCTCGGACGGGGTAATCGCGCCGCTGTTCTGGGGGGCGGTCGCCGGGCTGCCGGGGATTGCGGCCTACAAGGCGGTCAACACGCTGGATTCGATGATCGGCCACCGCACCGCGCGGCACGAAGATTTCGGCTGGGCGGCGGCGCGGATCGACGATGTGGCGAACCTGATCCCGGCGCGGCTGACGGCGCTGCTGGTCGCGCTGGCCGGCGGGCGGTTCGGGGCGGCGTGGCGGGTGATGCGCCGCGATGCGCGGCACCACCGCTCGCCCAACGGCGGCTGGCCCGAGGCGGCGATGGCGGGGGCGCTGGGGGTGCGGTTGTCGGGGCCGCGGATTTATGCGGACCGGGTGGCGGCCGAGCCGTGGCTGAATGCCGGCGCGGATGATCCGGGCGCGGGCGAGCTGCGGCGCGGGCTGGCGGTCTATCGGCGGGCGGTGGCGCTGGCGGCGGCGGTGCTTGCGGTGGTGGCGCTGGTCTGAGATGGCGCGGACCGGGGGCCATTGCCGTGGCGTTCCTCGCTGAAAACGGTCCACCGGACCATCGGCGGGAAAACGGCCTCGGGGGCTGTTTTCTGATCCGCCTCCTGTTCCGGGCGCTCGCAAGTCCCGGGATATTTGGACAAGGAAGAACGGGGATGTCTGGACAAGGATGATGATGCGGGATCACGGGGGCAATCTGGACGCGGCGCGGGGGCGCTATGGCGAGGGGGAGTGGATCGACCTGTCCACCGGGATCAACCGGGTGCCCTATCCGCTGCCCGCGATCCCGGCCGCGGCGTGGCAGGCGCTGCCGGACCGCGCGGCGATGGCGGGGCTGATCCGGGCGGCGCAGGCGGCCTATGCGACCGGGGCGGCGGTGCTTCCGGTGGCGGGAGCGCAGGCGGCGATCCAGATGATCCCGCGGGCGTTTCCCGTGGGCCTCGCCCGGGTGCTGGGGCCGACCTACAACGAGCACGCGGCGGGGCTGCGCGCGGCGGGCTGGCGGGTCGAGGAGGTGGGCGAGCTCTCCGCGCTGGCCGGGGCCGATCTGGCGGTGGTTGTCAATCCGAACAACCCCGACGGGAGATGTCATGCGCCCGAGGCGTTGCGGCGTCTGGCGGGGCAGGTCGGGCGGCTGGTGGTGGACGAAAGCTTCGCCGACCCGGTGCCGGAACTGTCGCTGGCGTCCGCGCCGGGGCGGGCGCTGGTGCTGCGCTCGTTCGGCAAGTTCTACGGGCTGGCCGGGGTGCGACTGGGGTTCGTGCTGGGGGACGAGGCCGCGATTGCCACGCTGGCGGCGATGGCGGGGCCGTGGCCGGTGTCGGGGCCGGCGATCGCCATCGGCTGCGCGGCGCTGGCGGATCGGGACTGGGCGGCAGCGAGTATCGCGCGATTGCAGGACGACGCCCGGCGGCTGGACGGGCTGGCGGCAGGCGCGGGCTGGCAGTTGGTCGGCGGCGGGCATCTGTTTCGCCTGTATGACACGCCGGATGCGGCGGCGGCGCAGGAACTGCTGGCCCGCCGCCATATCTGGTCGCGGATCTTTCCGTGGCATGGGCGCTGGCTGCGGCTGGGGCTGCCTGCGCCGGGCGAGTGGGCGCGGATTGAGGCGGCGCTGCGGCGCTAACGCGCCATCGCCAGCAGGCCGCCCACGTCCAGATGCGCCTCGAGATGATCGGCGAGGGCGTCGAGCGCTTGTTCCACGCCTGCATCGTAATCGAGGCGTGATGGCGCGGCGCCCAGCCGGGACAGGAAGGCGCGGCGGAAATCGTCGCTGGCAAAGGCGCCGTGCAGATAGCTGCCCATGATGCGGCCGTCGGCCGAGGTCGCGCCCTCGGGCTGGCCGCCGATCAGCGCAAAGGGGCGGGCACAGTCGGGGCCGGTGCTGCGGCCGAGGTGGATCTCATAGCCGCGGATCGGCTGGCCGGTGGCGGTATGGGTGCCCTCGACCAGCGCCAGGCGCTTGTCGGCGGTCATTTCGGTCGCCAGCTCCAGCAGGCCGAGGCCCGGGGTTTCGCCGGCCGGGCCCTCGATGCCCGCCGGGTCGCGGATCACCCGGCCGAGCATCTGGAAGCCGCCGCAGAGTCCCAGCACATGGCCGCCGCGTCGGACATGGGCGGCAAGGTCGATGTCCCAGCCCTGCGCGCGCAGGAACGCCAGATCGGCGCGGGTGGACTTGCTGCCGGGCAGGATCACCAGCGCGGCGTCGCCCGGAATGGGCTGACCGGCGCGCAGCAGGGTCAGCCGCACCCCCGGCTCGGCCGCGAGCGGGTCGAGATCGTCGAAATTGGCGATACGAGAAAATCCCAGCGCCACCACATGCAGCCCCTCGCCGCCGCCGGTGGGCAGGTCCAGCGCATCCTCGGCCGGCAGAAGATGCGCCAGCGGGAACCACGGCAGCACCCCGTAGCCGCGCCAGCCGGTGCGCGATTCGATCAGCCGGTAGCCGTCGTCGAAGAGCCGGGGATCGCCGCGGAACTTGTTGACCAGAAAGCCGGAAATCATCGCGGCGTCTTCGGGGTCGATCACCGCCTGGGTACCGACGATCTGTGCGATCACCCCGCCGCGGTCGATGTCGCCGGCCAGCACCACCGGCACCCCGGCGGCGCAGGCAAAGCCCATGTTGGCGATGTCGCGGGGGCGCAGGTTGACCTCGGCCGGGCTGCCAGCGCCCTCGACGATGACCAGATCATGCGCGGCAGACAGGCGGCGGAAACTGTCGAGGACCCGGGGCAGCAGCGAGGTCTTGAGCGCCGAATATTCCCCCGCCCGCACCGTCGCGGCCAAGCGTCCCTGTACGATCACCTGACAGCCGGTTTCGGATTCGGGCTTGAGCAGCACCGGGTTCATGTCGACCAGCGGCGCGATCCCGCAGGCGCGGGCCTGCAGTGCCTGCGCGCGCCCGATCTCGCCGCCGTCGGCAGTGACGGCGGCATTGTTGGACATGTTCTGCGGCTTGAAGGGCGCGACTGACAGCCCCCGCCTGCGCGCCGCACGGCAGAGCCCGGCGACCAGCATCGACTTGCCGACGTTCGAGCCGGTGCCCTGGATCATCAGCGCCGGCATCAGGGGGCAGCCCCGCGCTTGGGTGCGCGGCCGGAGCCTCCGGCGGGGATATTTGGACCACGCTGAAAGAAGGGGTCGCACCCTGCCTTGGGCCGGCGGACCGGGGAAGACAGGGTGCTTTCACCGTGGACGGTCATCGGCGTCCCCGCCTGTACCGTGCATCCCTTGGACCACGAAACGCTGAAGATTCGGTTAACGGCTCTTTCATCGTGGCGAAAATATCCCGGGGTCCGGGGCGGCGCCCCGGTCCGGCGCATCAGAACTCGACCCCCGGCTGCGCCTTGATACCGCCGCGGAAGGGGTGTTTCACCAGCGCCATCTCGGTCACCAGATCGGCCAGCTCGACCAGCTCGGGGGCGGCGTTGCGGCCGGTCAGGCAGACATGGGTCAGCGCGGGCTTTTCGTCGCGCAGGAAGTCCAGCACCTCGTCCAGCGGCAGATAGCCGTAGCGCAGCGCGATGTTGATCTCGTCCAGCAGCACGAAGCGGATTGCGGGGTCGCGGATAAGCTCCTTTGCCTTTTCCCAGCCGGCGCGTGCGGCGGCGATGTCGCGGGTCTTGTCCTGGGTCTCCCACGTGAAGCCCTCGCCCATCGCGTGGAACTGGCACAGGTCGGCGAAATTCGTGGTCAGCAGGCGGCGTTCGCCCGTGTCCCAGGCGCCCTTGATGAACTGCACCACCGCGCAGGGCATCCCATGCGCCACGCAGCGCAGGATCATCCCGAAGCCCGAGGACGACTTGCCCTTGCCCGGGCCGGTGTGGACGATGATCAGGCCCTTTTCGCCCTCTTTCCCCGCCATGATCCTGTCGCGGGCGGCTTTTTTCCGGGCCATCTTTTCGGCGTGGCGATCGAGGTCGGTGGTGCTGTCCATCGGCTGTCCCTTGACATCGGGGGTGCGCCCACGGCAGTTGGGCGGCGTCGGTTCCTGTCTATGACAGGCGAAGAGGGAATGATCTAGGGCCCCGGCCCGAAGTTCAGCCGCCCCCGCGACCGTGACCGGAGAGGTCGTCCAAGCCACTGGCATTCGTGCCGGGAAGGCGGGCGACCGGGGCCGCAAGGCCCGGCTCCGCAAGCCGGGAGACCTGCCGACACGGTTATGTTTCGGGCGGACGGGGTGTTCCGCGGCCGAGGTGTGTCGCGCCTGCCGGCCGTCCCCTTGCGTCATTGCCCCGTCCCTGAGGATGGGCGCGCGATGACGGTTACGCTGCATGTCTGCACCACCTGCCGGGCCGGTCTGCCGGTGGCCGAGGGCGAAAAGACCCCCGGCACCAGGCTGCTGGCGGCGCTGGCGCTGCACCCCGAGCTGCCGCCCGATCTGCGGGTGGTGGGGGTGGCGTGCCTCTCGGCCTGCGACAGTGGTTGCGCGGTGGCGCTGACCGGGCCGGGGCGCTGGTCCTATGTCTATGGCCGGCTGTCCCCCGACGATGCCCCCGACATCCTTGCCGGTGCCCGCGCCTATGCCGCCGCCCCCGACGGGCTGTCGCCCTGGCGCGAGCGGCCGGTGATCTTCCGCAAGCAGTCGCTTGCCCGCATCCCCCCGATGGAGAGCTGAATGTCCGATCTTGCCAAGACCCCCGTCACCGTCATCACCGGCTTTCTCGGCTCGGGAAAGACCACGCTGATCCGGCATCTGATGCAGAACCCGCAGGGTCGCCGGCTGGCGGTGCTGGTCAACGAGTTCGGCACCGTTGGCGTCGATGGCGACATCCTGCGCGATTGCGCCGATGAGAGCTGCCCGGCGGGCAATATCGTGGAGCTCGCCAACGGCTGCATCTGCTGCACCGTCGCCGACGACTTCATCCCGACCATCGAGGCGCTGCTGTCGCGCGAACCCCGTCCCGATCACATCCTGATCGAGACCTCGGGGCTGGCGCTGCCCAAGCCGCTGCTCAAGGCCTTCGACTGGCCCGAGATCCGCTCGCGCATCACCGTGGACGGGGTGGTGGCGCTGGCCGATGCCGAGGCGGTGGCCGCAGGCCGCTTTGCCCCCGACCCCGAGGCGGTCGAGGCGCAGCGGGCGGCCGACGACAGCCTGGACCATGAGACGCCGCTTTCCGAGGTGTTCGAGGATCAGATCGCCTGCGCCGACCTGATCCTGCTGACCAAGGCCGATCTGGCCGGCGAGGCCGGTCTGGCCGCCGCGCGCGAGGCGATCGCGGCCGAGGCGCCGCGCCCGGTCCCGATGCTGGCGGTGACCGACGGGGCGGTGGACCCGCGGGTGGTGCTGGGGCTGAACGCCGCCGCCGAGGACGACCTTGCCGCCCGCCCCAGCCACCACGACGGCGCCGACGACCACGAGCACGACGATTTCGCCAGCGCCGTGATCGCGCTGCCCGAGATCGCCGAGGCCGCCGCGCTGGCCGAGGCGGTGGCGGCGCTGGGGCGCGACCACAAGGTCCTGCGGGTCAAGGGCCATGTCGCCGTCGCGGGCAAGCCGATGCGGCTGCTGGTGCAGGCGGTGGGCGCGCGGGTGCGCCAGCAGTTCGACCGCCCCTGGGGCGAGGCCCCGCGGCAGTCGCGGCTGGTGGTGATCGCGGAACGGGGCGATCTGGATCCCGCCGCCATCGCCGCGCATCTGGGCGGCTCGGTCGAGGCCTCCGACCTCTGATGCATGTGGTCTTTCGCGAAAGCCACGGGCTCGAGGAAACCGCGGCCCCCTATGACCCCGGCCAGACGCCGGCGGACATGGTGGTGCTGTCGTTTTCCGACAGCGACCTGGGGGCTTTCGCGGCAGGCTGGCGGGGGATGGACGGGCCGCGGCCGTCGCTGCGCTTGCAGAACCTGGTGGCGCTGCGCCATCCGGTGTCGGTCGACAGCTATCTGGACAACACCCTGTCGGGGGCGCGGGCGATCCTGATCCGGCTGCTGGGGGGCGAAAGCTACTGGGCCTACGGGCTGGCCAGCGTGCAGGATCTGGCGCGCAGGCGCGGGATCGCGCTGGCCGTGCTGCCGGTGGACGGGCGCGAGGATCCGGCGCTGGCGGCGGCCTCGACCGTCGCGCCGGCGCTGCTGTCGCGGCTGACGGCGCTGTGCGACATGGGCGGGGCCGCGGCGGCAGGGGCGGCGCTGGCGGAGCTTGGCCGCGCCGCCGGGCTGGCGCTGCCGGCGTCGGGGCCGGTGGGCGAGCTGCCCGCCTGCGGCTGGTGGAGCCCCGAGGCCGGCGTCACCGCCCGCCCCGAAGGCCCCGGCCCCTGGGCGGTGGTGGTGTTCTATCGCAGCTATCTGGCCGCTGCCGATACCGACCCGGTGGCGGCGATGATTGATGCCCTGCGCGCGCGGGGGTTCCGGGCGGCGGGGCTGTTCGCGCCGTCGCTGAAGGGGGACGCGGCCGCGTGGGTGGAGCGCGAGCTGCGCGCCCTGTTCCCGGCGGCCATCGTCAACGCCACCGCGTTTTCCGCGCGCGAAAGGGGCGTGTCCCCGCTGGATGCGCCGGGCTGTCCGGTGCATCAGCTGGCGCTGTCCACCGCCCGCCGGCGGGATTGGGAAGGCGCGGCGCGCGGGTTGTCGCCCGCCGATCTGGCGATGCATGTGGTGCTGCCCGAGGTGGACGGGCGCATCCTGGCCGGGGTGGTCAGCTTCAAGCAGCCGACGCGGCGCGACGAGGCCCTGCAGTATTCCCGGTTCATCCACCGCGCCGACCCGCAGCTGGTTGACGCCGCCGCCGACCGTGTGGCGGCGTGGCACCGGCTGGGAACGGTGCCGGTGGCGCGGCGGAAACTGGCGCTGGTGCTGTCCACCTATCCCGGCCGCCCCGACCAGATCGCCCATGCGGTGGGGCTGGATGCGCTGGCCTCGGCCGATGCGATGCTGCGGCTGCTGGGGGATCACGGCTGGACCTGCGCGCCGGGGGCAGCGCTGGCGCCTTCGCTGCGGGAGACCATCCGCTGGCCGCTGTCTGAATATCTGCGGGCGCTGGCCTTGCTGCCGCAGCGGCTGCGCGACGATCTGGCGGCGGCATGGGGCGCGCCGGAGGCCGACCCGGCGGTCGCGGGCGGCGCCTTCCATTTCGCCGCCGTCCGCCGCGGCAACGCCTTGGTTGCCTTGCAGCCCGAGCGCGGGCAGCCGCAGCTCCGCGAGGATGATTATCACGACCTGACCCGCACCCCGCGCCACCACTACGTCGCCTTTTACCTGTGGCTGCGCTCGCAGGGGCTGCAGGCGCTGGTGCATGTCGGCGCGCATGGGACGCTGGAATGGCTGCCGGGCAAGGCGGTGGCGCTGGGGCCGGACTGCTGGCCGCAGGCGCTGCTGGGCGAGCTGCCGGTGATCTATCCCTTCATCGTCAACGACCCCGGCGAAGCCGCGCAGGCCAAGCGCCGCCTCGGCGCGGTGACGCTGGGCCATGTGCCGCCGCCGCTGCTGCAGGCGGCGCTGCCCGAGGCGCTGGCGGGGCTCGAGCGGCTGCTGGACGAATACGCCACCGCCGACGGGCTGGACCCCTCGCGCCGCACCCGGCTGATCGCGGCGATCCGGCAGGCGGCGCAGGCGGCGGGGGTCGAGGACGACCTGGCGATCCCTGTGGGCGCCTCGGCCGCCGAGGCGATCCCGCGCATCGATCGCTTCGTCTGCGATCTCAAGGAAAGCCGCTTCGGTGACGGGCTGCATGTCTATGGCGCGGCGGCGGGCGAGGCCGAGGGGCTGCTGGCGGCGCTGGACGGGCGGCGGGTCGAGCCGGGGCCGTCGGGTTCGCCCGCGCGGGGGCGCGGCGACGTGCTGCCCACCGGGCGCAACCTGTTTGCGGTCGATCCCCGCGCGGTACCGACGCGTGCCGCCCATGCGCAGGGGGTGAAGCTGGCCGAAGAGCTGCTGCGCGCGCATCTGCAGGACCACGGCGACTGGCCGCGCGGGCTGGTGGTGGATCTGTGGGGCTCGGCCTCGATGCGCACGGCGGGGGAAGAGTTCGCCATGGCGCTGCATCTGGCCGGGCTGGCGCCGGTCTGGGACGGCGCCACCGGCCGCGCCACCGGGGTCGAGGTGGTGCCGCTGGCGCTGCTGGGGCGGCCGCGCATCGACGTGACGCTGCGGGTTTCCGGGCTGTTTCGCGACATCTTCCCGGGACTGGCAGGGCTGTTCGAGCTGGGGGCCGAGGCGCTGGCCGCGCGCGAGGAAACCGCCGCCGACAACCCCTATCTGTCCCGCGCGCCGCGGGTGTTCGGGCCACGGCCGGGGTCCTACGGGCTGGGCATGGGCGACCTGAGTGCCGATCTGTCCGACGCCGGGCGGCAGGCGGCGGGGCTGGCCTGGCTGGCGGGCTCGGAATGGGTGGTCGACGGGGCCGAGGGGCGGCGCGACCGCGCGGCGCTGGAATCGCGGCTGGCCGGGGCGGATGCGGTGGTGCATGTGCAGGACCTGGCGGAAACCGACCTGCTGATGGCCCCCGATTTCGCCGCGCACCAGGGCGGCGTGCTGGCGGCGCGGGCGGCGCTTGGCCTGCCCGAGGCGGCGGCCTGGCATCTGGACAGCAGCCGGGTCGAGGCGCCGCGCGCTCGGCCGCTGGGGGCCGAGATCGCCCGCGTGGTCCGCGCCCGGGCCGCCAATCCCGACTGGGCCGCCGGGATGATGCGCCATGGTTTCCGCGGCGGCGCCGAGATCGCCGCCACGCTGGACAACCTCGCGGCCTTTGCGCAGCTGACCCGGTCCGTGCCGGGGCATCTGTTCGATCTTTACCACGAGGCCACGCTGGGGCGCGACGAGGTGGTGGCGTTCCTCGATGCCGAGAACCCGCAGGCGCTGGCCATGCTGCGCGCGCGTTTCGACGCACTGCGCGCGGCCGGGCTGTGGCGGGGGTTGCGCAATTCCACGGGGGGTGAGCGGCTGTGAGCGTGGTCACTGGGGGCGCTGCCCCCGTCTCCTGCGGAGACTCCCCCGGGGTATTTGGGCCAGAAAGAAGTCCCATCGTGCAGGGTTGGTGCCCGGGGGCGTTGCGGCCGATGGCGTCGGGCGACGGGCTGGTGGTGCGGGTGCGGCCGCCGGGCGGGCGGCTGACGCAGGTGCAGGCTGCGGGGCTGGCGGCGTTGGCCGGCGCGCATGGTAGCGGGGTGATCGACCTGTCCTCGCGCGCCAATCTGCAGCTGCGCGGGGTTCGGGACGGCAGCCACGCGGCGCTGGTCGAGGGGCTGCGTGGGCTGGGGCTGGTGGATGCGTCGGTTGCGGCCGAAACGAGGCGCAATATCGTGGTGACTCCGTTCGCCGATGCGACGGCGGATGCGCTGGCCGCAGCTCTGGCCGAGGCGCTGGCGGCGGCCGCGGATCTGGCGCTGCCAGGGAAGTTCGGCTTTGCGGTCGATACCGGGCCGCGGCCGGTGCTGCGCGGCGTCTCAGCGGATGTGCGGATCGAGCGTCTGGGAGAGGCGCTGCTGCTGCGCGCGGACGGGCTGGACGTGGGGCGGCTGACGAGCGATCCCGTCGCGGATGCGTTGGCTCTGGCGCGCTGGTTCCTGCGCAATGGCGGCGCCCCGGAGGGCCGGGGGCGGATGGCGGCGCTGGTGGCGCGGTGCCGGCCTGAGGGGTTCGACCTGGCCCCCGCCGAGCCTGCGCCCGAGCCGGTGCCGGGGCTGGTGGCGCAGGGGGCGCTGGTGGGTCTCGCCTTCGGGCAGATGCAGGCCGGGACGCTGGCCGCGCTGGCGGCGCTGGGGCCGATCCGTGCGACGCCCTGGCGGATGCTGCTGGTCGAGGGGGTCTCGGCGATGCCCCGCCTGCAAGGGCTGATCACCGACCCTGCCGACCCGTTGCGCCGTGTCGTCGCTTGCACCGGCGCACCCCACTGCCCGCAGGCGCTGGGGCCGACCCGGGTGCTGGCGCGCGCGCTGGCCCCGCAGCTGCCGCTGGGCTGCCTGCTGCATGTCTCGGGCTGCGCCAAGGGCTGCGCCCATCCCCGTCCCGCGGACCTCACGCTGGTCGCGCGGGGGCGGGGCTATGATCTCGTCCGCGCCGGCACGGCGGCGGACCCGGCTTTCCTGTCAATTCCCGGAACCCCCGATGCGCTACCATTATGAAACCGACGGGGCGGCGATCTATCGCGCCTCATTCGCCACCATCCGGGCCGAGGCCGATCTGGCCCGTTTCGACCCCGACGAGGAACCCGTGGCGGTGCGGATGATCCATGCCGCCGGGCTGGTGGGGCTGGAACGCGACATCCGCTTTTCGCCCGGCTTTGCGGCGGCGGCGCGGGCGGCGCTGGAGGCGGGGGCGCCGATCCTCTGCGATGCGCGCATGGTCAGCGAGGGGATCACCCGCGCCCGCCTGCCTGCCGGGAACCCGGTGATCTGCACGCTGAACGACCCGCAGGTGCCGGCGCTGGCGGCGGCGTTGGGCAACACCCGCTCCGCCGCGGCGGTCGAGCTGTGGCGCCCGCATCTGGCCGGCGCGGTGGTCGCCATCGGCAATGCGCCGACCGCGCTGTTCCATCTGCTCAACCTGCTCGGGGATCCCGGCTGGCCGTGCCCGGCCGCGATCATCGGCTGCCCGGTCGGCTTCATCGGCGCCGCGGAATCCAAGGCCGCGCTGATCGCGGACCCGCCCGTGCCCGCCATGGCGGTGCTGGGCCGGCTGGGCGGCAGCGCCGTCACCGTCGCGGCGGTGAACGCGCTGGCATCAAGGGCCGAGTGATGGCGCGCATTATCTGTGCCGGACTGGGCCCGGGCGACCCCGACCTGATGAGCGTGCGCGCCGACCGCGCCCTGCGCGGCGCCCGCCGCATCGCCTATTTCCGCAAGCCCGGCCGCCCCGGCATGGCGCGGCGCATCGTGCAGGGGTTGCTTGCCCCCGGCTGCGTCGAGCTGGCGATGGAATACCCCGTCACCACCGAGATCCCGCTGTCAGACCCCGCCTATAACGCGCAGTTGGCCGCGTTTTACGACCATTGGGCCGAGCGGCTGGCCGCATTGCCCGGCGAGGTGGTGGTGCTGTGCGAGGGCGACCCGTTCTTTTACGGCAGCTTCATGCACCTGCACCTGCGCCTGCAGGGGCGCTGCGAGATCGAGGTGATCCCCGGCATCACCGGCATGTCGGGCTGCTGGACCGCAACCGATATGCCGATCGCCTGGGGCGACGACGTGCTGACCGTGCTGATGGGCACGCTGGACGAGGACGCGCTGGCCGCGCGCATGGCGGGCACGGATGCGCTGGTGGTGATGAAGACCGGGCGCAACCTGCCCAAGCTGCGCCGCGCGCTGTCCCGCGCCGGGCGGCTGGACGCGGCCTGGCTGGTGGAACGCGGCACCATGCAAGGGCAGCGCGTGCAGCGGCTGGTGGAGTCCGACGCCGAGGTGGCGCCGTATTTCGCGATTCTGCTGGTGCACGGGCAGGGGCGGCGTCCCCTCGCCCTGCCGAGGGCCGCGGAATGAGCGGCTGGCTGGCCGTGGCCGGGCTGGGGCCGGGGCACGCGGCGCTGCTGACCCCCGAAGTGAGCGAGGCGCTGTCCCGCGCCACCGATATCGTGGGCTATGCGCCCTATGTGGCGCGGGTGGCGTCGCTTCCGGGGCTGGTGCTGCACCCGTCGGACAACCGGGTCGAGCTGGACCGCGCCCGCCACGCGCTGGAACTGGCGGCGGCCGGGCGGCGGGTGGTGGTGGTGTCCTCGGGCGATCCGGGGGTGTTCGCCATGGCCTCGGCGCTGTTCGAGGCGGTCGAGGCCGAGCCGCGGCTCGCGGCGCTCGACATCCGCATTCTGCCGGGGATTACCGCGATGCTGGCCGCCGCCGCTCGGCTGGGAGCGCCCTTGGGCCATGATTTCGCGGCGATCAACCTGTCCGACAACCTCAAGCCCTTTGCGCTGGTGGAACGGCGGGTGCTGGCGGCGGCGCAGGCGGGGTTTGCGCTGGCCTTCTACAACCCGCGATCCGCCTCGCGGCCGCATCAGTTCGCGCGGGTGCTCGAGTTGTTGCGCGGATGTTGCGAACCGGGGCGGCTGATCGCCTTTGCCCGCGCCGTGACCACGGCGGACGAATCGCTGCAAGTGGTGACGCTGGCCGAGGCGATGCCCGAGATGGCCGACATGCGCACCGTGGTGCTGGTCGGCAATGCCGACACGCGGCGGGTGGGGCGCTGGATCTACACGCCGCGTTCGGCCGGGGGGGTGCGATGAAGCCACGCCATCGCCTGCGCCACCGAAGCCACGGTTTCCCTTGCGGGGATCGCCGGGCGCTGCACCATCACCACCGGCAGGCGCAGCGCGCGGGCGGAGTCGAGCTTGGCGCGCGCGCCCTCGCCGCCAGCATTCTTGGCGACCACGATCTGGATGCGGTGATCGCGCATCAGCGCCATGTCGCCGTCTTTGGTGAAGGGGCCGCGGTCGACCACGCGGCTGGCGCGGGGCAGGGGCACCGGCTCGGGGTCGACAAAGCGCAGCAGCCAGCGATGCGGCAGGCCGGCGAAGATGTCGAGGTTCTGGCGGCCGATGGCGAGGAACACATTCGCCGGCGTCCGGGGCAGGGCCGCGGCCGCAGCGGCCAGATCGGGAACCGGAGTCCAGTCGTCGCCGGGTGCCTGCGCCCATGCGGGACGTTCCAGCGCCAGCAGCGGCACCCCCGTCACCGCGCAGGCCGTAACCGCGTTGCGGCTGATGCTGGCGGCAAAGGGGTGGGTGGCGTCGATCACATGGGTAAACCCGCCCTCGCGCAGACATGCCGCCAGCCCTTCGGCGCCGCCGAAGCCGCCGATGCGCAGGGGCAGCGGCTGCGGGCGCGGCGTGCTGGTGCGGCCGGCATAGGAATACAGCGCCTCGACTCCGGCGTCGGCCAGGGTGCGGGCCATGGCGGCGGCCTCGGTGGTGCCGCCCAGCAGCAGAACCCGCATGTCTGATCCCTGGCTGTCCATCATCGGTCTGGGCGAGGATGGCCTGTCCGGCCTGTCGCCCGCAAGCCGTGCCGCGCTGGACGCGGCCGAAATCGTGTTTGGCGGGCCGCGGCATCTGCGGCTGGCGCAGGCGGGACAGCGGGGGCGGGCTTGGCCGGTGCCTTTTGATCTCGCCCCGGTGCTGGCCTGCCGTGGGCAGCGCGTGGCGGTGCTGGCCTCGGGCGATCCGTTCTGGCACGGGGCGGGCGGCAGTCTGGCCGCGCAGCTTGCCCCCGGCGAGTGGCGGGCGTTCCCGGCGCCGTCCAGTTTCTCGCTGGCCGCCTCACGGCTGGGCTGGCGGATCGAGGATACCGCCTGTCTGGGCCTGCACGCCGCGCCGTTCGAGCGGCTGCTGCCGGTGCTGCGCCCGGGGGCGCGGGCGATCCTGCTGCTGCGCGACGGGCAGGCCCCGGCGGCGCTGGCGGCATGGCTGGCGGCGCGCGGCTGGGGGGCGTCCACGCTGTGGGTGATGGAGGCACTAGGCGGCCCGCGCGAGCGTATCCGCCAGGCGACGGCGGCGGGGTTCGAGCTGCACCTCACGCGGCCGCCGGTGGCGGTGGCGTTGCAGGCCGCGGGCGGCGTGGCGCGCCGGGCGGGGCCGGGGCTGCCGGACGATGCGTTCCAGCATGACGGCCAGATCACCCGCGCGCCGGTGCGGGCGCTGACGCTGGCGGCGCTGGCGCCGCAGGCGGGGGCGCTGCTGTGGGATCTGGGCGCGGGGTCGGGCTCGGTGGCGGTGGAGTGGGCGCTTGCGGGCGGCCGCGCCGTAGCGGTCGAGCGGCGTGCGGATCGTTTCGGAAATATTATTGCCAACATCAAAGGCTTCGGACTCTCTGAGGCGGTTACGACGCTGCATTCCGACAGCATCGCCGCCTTGCCCGGCCTGCCCGACCCCGATGCGGTGTTCGTCGGCGGCGGGTTGACCGAGGCGCTGGCCGCGGCGCTGTGGGCGCGCATCCCCCCCGGCACAACTCTGGTCGCCAATGCGGTGACGCTGGAAACCGAGGCGCTGCTGGCCGGGCTGCACCACCATCACGGCGGCACAATGCTGCGGATCGAACTGGCCGAGGCCGCCCCCCTGGGCGGGTTCCGCGGCTGGCAGCCGGCGCGGCCGGTGGTGCAATGGGCGGTGACGCGATGAGGGTCGCGGGCTTCGGGATGAACAGCCGCGCCACCGTCGAGTCGCTGCGCGCGGCGCTGGCCGCCGCCGGCCCGGCCGAGGCGCTGGCGGCGCTCGGTGGCGCCGGTCTGGCCGAAGCGCTGGCGGCGCTGCCCGCCCACGCAGCGATGGTCGCGGAACTGGCGCGGGCGCTGGACCTGCCGCTGATCGAGGTCGCCTCGGTCGCCGGCATCCCCACCCTCTCGCAATCCCTCGGCAGCCTTGCGACCCACCACACCGGCAGCGTCGCCGAGGCGGTGGCGCTGGCCGCCGCCGGACCCGGCGCGCGACTGCTCGCCCCCCGCGCGACCTCTGCCGACCGCTGCGCCACCTGCGCTATTGTCGTTGCTTGGCCGGGAGCCTCGACGTGACGTCGCGCGCGTCATGGCCCCTCGCGCCCTCTGGCCCGACCGCGGTGCCACCTGCGCCATCTGCTTCTTCGCCCGGCCCAGAGCCTCGGCATGATCGCCCATCCCATCGCTGCAAGTCCCGGCGGGCCAGACCGCCGCGCCATCGCCCAGACAGGAACCCACGAATGACCGTCCATTTCATCGGCGCCGGCCCCGGTGCTGCCGACCTCATCACCCTGCGCGGGCGCGACCTGATCGCGGGCTCGCCGGTCTGCCTCTATGCCGGGTCGCTGGTGCCGCAGGCGCTGCTGGAGCATTGCCCGCCGGGCGCGCGGATCGTGAACACCGCGCCGCTGTCGCTGGACGAGATCATTGCCGAGATCGCTGCCGCCCATGCGGCCGGGCATGATGTGGCGCGGCTGCATTCGGGCGACCTGTCGGTGTGGTCGGCGATGGGCGAGCAGCTGCGGCGCCTGCGCGCGCTGGGAATCCCCTATGACGTGACGCCCGGCGTGCCCTCTTTCGCGGCCGCCGCTGCCGCGCTGGGGGCGGAACTGACCCTGCCGGGCGTTGCGCAGTCGCTAGTGCTGACGCGGACCTCGGGGCGGGCCTCGGCCATGCCCGAGGGCGAGACCTTGGCCGCTTTCGCCGCCACCGGGGCGACGCTGGCCATCCATCTGTCGGTGCATGTGCTGGAGCGGGTGATCGCCGAGCTGACGCCGCATTACGGCGGCGATTGCCCGGTGGCGGTGGTGTTGCGCGCCAGCTGGCCCGACCAGCGCATCATCCGCGCCACGCTGGCGACGCTGGACCCGACGCTGGGGATGGGCGAACGCACCGGGCTGATCCTGGTCGGCCCGGCGCTGGCGCAGGAAGGTTTCGCCGAAAGCCGGCTTTACGCGGGCGATTACGACCGCCGTTTCCGTCCCGTGGGCGCTGCCCCGAGGTTCCCGGAATGAGCGCGGCGACCCCTGGGCTGATCGTCGCCGCGCCCGCATCCGGGACCGGCAAGACCACCGTGGCGCTGGGGCTGATGGCGGCGTTTCGCGGGCAGGGGCTGGCGGTGCAGCCCTTCAAGAACGGCCCCGACTATATCGACCCCGGGTTTCATGCCGCGGCGACCGGGCGGCAGTCCTTCAACCTTGACAGCTGGGCGATGTCGGCGCCGCGCATCGCCGGGCTGGTCGGCGATGCGGCGGATGCGGATCTGGCGATCGCCGAGGGCTCGATGGGGCTTTTCGACGGGGTGGCGTTGCCGGGCGAGGCCGGCACCGGCAGCGGCGCCGAGCTGGCGGTGCTGACCGGCTGGCCGGTGCTGCTGGTGCTGGATGTCTCGGGACAGGCGCAATCGGCGGCGGCGACCGCGCTGGGGTTCGCGCGGCTGCGCCCCGATCTGCAACTGGCGGGGGTGGTGCTGAACCGCGTCGCCTCAGGCCGCCACGAGGCGCTGGTGCGCGACGGCATGGCGCAGGCGGGCATCACCGTGCTGGGGGCGCTGCCCCGCCGCCCCGATCTGGAACTGCCCGAGCGGCATCTGGGGCTGGTGCAGGCCGAGGAGCAGTCGGACCTGACCGCACGCATCGACGCGCTGGCCGAGTTCATCGCCGCGCATTGCGATCTGGCCGCGATAAGGGCGGCGGCAAGCGGCATTCTGCCCCCCGCCGCGCCCCTGCCGGTCACGCCCCCCGGGCAGCGCATCGCCCTGGCGCGGGATGCGGCGTTTTCCTTTGTCTACCCACATCTGCTGGCCGGCTGGCGCGCGGCGGGGGCCGAGGTGGTGACGTTCTCACCCCTGGCCGATCAGGGGCCGGACGCTGCCGCCGATGTCTGCTGGCTGCCGGGCGGCTACCCCGAGCTTCACGCCGGGCGGCTGGCGGCGGCCGGCAATTTCCGCCGCGCGCTGGCGGATTTCGCGGCCACCCGCACGGTGCATGGCGAATGCGGCGGCTACATGGTGCTGGGGCAGGGGCTGGTGGCGGCGGACGGGACGCGGCACCGCATGGCCGGGCTGCTGGGGCTGGAAACCAGCTTTGCGAAGCGCCGGATGAACCTGGGCTACCGGCTGGCCGAGCTGCGCGGGCCGATGCCCGGCCACCCGCCGGGGATGCGGCTGCGCGGGCATGAGTTCCATTATGCCACCACCACCGCCCAGCCCGACGCGGCGCTGGCGCTGGTGCGGGACGCGACGGGGGTGGAACTGCCCGGCACCGGCTCGCGCCGCGGGAATGTCACCGGGACGTTCTTTCACCTCATCGCTGCGGCCAGTTAGTCTTTGGGGGCCAGCGATCCTTGACGCAACCCGCCCATGCTGGCACATCGCAACAGACGGTTCCCCAAGCCGGAAAAACCGCACGGGGATGAAAAGGGAACGCGGTGAGGTGTAGCCATCAGGCGCCAAACCCGCGACTGCCCCCGCAACTGTAAGCGGCGAGCCGCCCCCGATTGCGCCACTGGCCCCAAGGCCGGGAAGGCCAGGGGACCGGCCCCGACCCGCGAGTCAGGAGACCTGCCGTCAAAGCCCCGGGGCATTCCGCGCCCCAACCAACCACATTGCCGTCGGGGATGACGGGCAGGAGGGATACATGCATATCGAACCGGGCGTCGTCGACGCCGCCAAGATCGTGCTGAGCTACGCGACCGCCGCGGGCGCCGCGGGCTATGCGGGCTGGATGGCGCTCAATGCGATCCGCGAACAGGGCGTCGGCTCGCTGTTGCTGCGCAGCGGGCTGGCCACCGCCGCCGTCTTCACCTTTTTCGAGGTGCTGCCGCATTTCCCGGTCGGCGTCAGCGAGGTGCATTTCATCCTCGGCTCGACGCTGCTGCTGCTGTTCGGGGCGGCGCCAGCGGCGATCGGGCTGGGGCTGGGGCTGCTGGTGCAGGGGCTGTTCTTCGCCCCCTTCGACCTGCCGCAATTCGGGATGAACCTGACCACGCTGCTGGTGCCGCTGTTCGGGATCGAGGCCTTAGCGCGGCGCATCATCGCGCCGGGTACCCCCTATGTCGACCTGCGCTACGGGCAGGCGCTGGCGCTGTCGACCGCCTATCAGGCGGGCGTGGTCGCCTGGGTGGCGTTCTGGGTGCTTTACGGGCAGGGGCTGTCGGTCGGCACGCTGGCCGCGATCGGCAGTTTCGGCGCCGCCTACATGCTGGTGATTGTGATCGAGCCGCTGGCCGATCTGGCGGTGCTGGCGGCGGCGAAATCGCTGCGCGGCCTGCGCGGCTCGGCGCTGGTCACGCGGCGGCTGCATCACGCGGCCTGAACCTCAACGGCGCGGCCTTTGGCGGGCCGCGCCATTTCCAATGAGGCGGGTATGGAGCTGCTGCTGATCGGCATCGGCACCGGCAACCCCGATCACCTGACGCGCGAGGCGGAAGCCGCGCTGCGCTCGGCCGATCTGGTGCTGATCCCCGACAAGGGCGAGGACAAGGCCGAGCTTGCCGCCCTGCGCGACGCGATCTGCGACGCGGTGGCGCCCGCGGTCCTGCGCGGGCGCTTTGCCGTGCCCGCGCGGCGCGCGGATGCGGGCTATCTGGCGGGGGTCGAGGACTGGCACGACGCGCTGGCCGCCGCCTGGGCCGCGGCCATTCCCCCCGGCACGGGGCGGGTGGCGCTGCTGGTCTGGGGCGACCCCTCGCTTTACGATTCCACCCTGCGGATCGCGGCGCGGCTGCGCCCGGCGCCGCTTGTCCGCGTGGTGCCCGGCATCACCGCGCTGCAGGCGCTGACCGCGGCGCATGGGATCCCGCTGAACGATCTGGGCCGCCCGGTGGTCATCACCACCGGCCGGCAGCTGCGCGACCACGGCTGGCCGCCGGGCGCCGACCGGGTGGCGGTGATGCTGGACGGGGATTGCGCGTTCCGCCTGCTGGACCCGGCCGGCGTCCACATCTGGTGGGGCGCCTGCGTCGGGATGGCGCGGCAGCTGCTGGACCATGGCCCGCTGGCCGAGGCCGGTCCCCGTATCATCTCCGCCCGCGCCGAAGCCCGCGCCCGCCACGGCTGGGTGATGGACATCTATCTGCTGGCCCGGCACCCTGATTCCGGCCCCTGACGCGGCAGAAGCCTTTCGGTCGCCCGCCGTCTGCCCTAGATGAGGGGCAATGACCCCAGAAGGAGCCGCGGCATGGATGGAGACATGGACGCTCAGGCTTTCAGGAAACCCGCAGTCCCGGCCGGCGACCTCTGGCCGCATATCCAGGCCGAGGCCGCCGCCGCCGTGCAGGCCGAGCCGCTGCTAGGGGCGCTGATCCACGCCGGGCTGCTGCACCACCAGAACTTTCGCGCCGCGCTGGCCTATCGGTTCTCGCTGAAGCTCGCCTCGGGCGAGATGAGCGAGCAGATCCTGCGCGAGATCGCCGACGACGCCCATCGCCGCAGCCCGGCCTTGGAACGCGCGGCCGAGGCCGATTTGCGCGCCGTCTATGAACGCGACCCCGCCTGCCACCGGCTGATGCAGCCGATGCTGTTCTTCAAGGGGTTCCAGGCGCTGCAAGCCTATCGCATCGGCCACTGGCTTTGGGACAACGACCGCCGCGACATGGCGTATTTCGTGCAGATGCGCTGTTCCGAGGTGTTCGGCGTCGATATCCACCCGGCCGCGCGGATCGGCACCGGGGTGATGATCGACCACGCCCATTCCATCGTGATCGGCGAAACCGCGGTGGTCGGCGACAATGTGTCGATGCTGCATTCGGTGACGCTGGGCGGCACGGGGAAAGAGGACGGCGACCGCCACCCCAAGATCGGCGAGGGGGTGATGATCGGCGCCGGCGCCAAGGTGCTGGGCAATATCTCGGTCGGCCATCACAGCCGGGTGGCGGCGGGCTCGGTGGTGCTGACCGATATTCCGCCCTGCAAGACCGTGGCCGGGGTACCGGCGCGGATCGTGGGCGACGCGGGCTGCGACACGCCATCCGACACGATGGAGCAGATCATCGGGCTGGAGGGGATCGTCTAAGGCTCTCAGGCCGCCCAGCGGTCGGCGGCGCTGCCGGTCAGCGCCGAAAGCGTGGTGTTTTCGGACCTGAGCCGCGCATCCAGCCCGCGCGCGATGCGGTCGGCCAGCGAAAACCCCTGATAGATCAGCGCGCTGTAGATCTGGACGACTGAAGCGCCAGCCTCGATCTTGGTCCATGCCTCATCCACCGATCCGACGCCGCCGACCCCGATGATCGGCAGTTTCCCGTCCAGATGCCGGTAGAGCCGGGCGAGGATCCTTGTCGACAGCCTGAACAGCGGGGCGCCGGACAGCCCGCCGGTCTCGCCCGCGTGGCGCGATGCCAGCCCGTCGCGGGTCAGGGTGGTGTTGGTGGCGATGGCGCCGTCGATGCCGCTGTCGCGCAGCACCGCCGCCAGTTCCGCCAGCGCGGCCTCGTCCAGGTCCGGGGCGATCTTGACGAACACCGGAGGCCGCGCGTCTGATGCGTCGCGCGCATCCAGCACGCCGCGGATCAGCGCCGCAAGCGCCCGCGCCCCCTGCAGGTCGCGCAGCTTTTCGGTGTTGGGGGAGCTGACGTTGATGGTCAGGAAATCCGCCGCCCCTGCAGCAAGGCTGGCGACATGGGCGAAATCCGCGGCGCGGTCGGCGCTGTCCTTGTTGGCGCCGATGTTCAGCCCGACCGGCACCGGGCCGCGGGGCCGCGCCGCCAGACGGGCGCAGATCGCCTCCGCCCCCTCGTTGTTGAAGCCGAAGCGGTTGATGATCGCGCGGTCCTCGGCCAGGCGGAACAGCCGCGGTTTCGGGTTGCCCGGCTGCGGGCGCGGGGTGGCGGCGCCGACCTCGACAAAGCCGAAACCGGCGCGGGTCAGCGGTGCGACCACGCGGGCGTTCTTGTCGTAGCCGGCGGCGAGCCCGACCGGGTTCGGCAGCGCCATCCCAGCCAGCGTGGTCGCCAGAAGCTCTGATGTGAACGCCCGCCCCGGCAATGGCACCAGCCCCATTTCCAGCGCCCGGATCGACAGGTCATGGGCGCGTTCGGGGTCCAGCCGGAACAGGGCGGCGCGGCCCGCTTGCTCGATCAGGGACATCAGAGATCTCCGGTCTGGTGGTGGCCGTCGGGGCCAAGGGGCAGCGGGCGGTGCCACATCAAGTCGGCCAGCCGCAGGGGGCGGTAAAGATGGGGAAACAGCGCGCCCTTGCGCGAGGGTTCCCAGCGCAGCGCCGGGCCAAGCGCGGCGGCGTCGCAGGCCAGCAGCTGCAGCCCGTGTCCGCCCGCGAAATGCTTGCCCAGCGTTTCGGGCAGCTGCGCGGCGGTGGACAGATGCACATAGCCGTCGGCCAGATCGACCGGGGCGCCGGCGGTCTCGCCCTGCGCCTGCAGCACCGCCCATTCATCCGCGCGCAGCACCTTGTAGACCGGCAGCGTGGATTCGGGCGCGGGCAGGGCGGCCAGCACCCCGGCGGCGGCGCGGCGGTCGAGCTCGCTTTCCGGGCCGCGGTTCCACGGGCAGAAGCGCAGCCGGAACGCCGCTAGCCGCGCGCCCTCGTCGCAGGGCGGATAGCCGATGCGGTCCAGCATCGGCGGCAGCGGGCCGGGCGGCTCGGGCAGGCCATGGGGTGCCAGCGCCAGCCCCTGACGCGCCAGCCGCCCCCAGTCGAAGCGCGGGCCGGGGTCGGCCTTGCGGTCGGGCGCCATGTCGGAATGGGCAATTACCCCCTGCGCAGGGATGTTCCAGCGCGCCATGATCGCGGGCAGCAGCGCCTCGAGCGCCTGCATCTGCGGCTGCGGAAACGGGCGGTCGCCGGGGTTGTGCAGCTCGATCCCGATCGAGCGCGAGTTGATGTCGTCCATCCCGCGCCAGCTGCCGGCGCCGGCGTGCCAGGCGCGCAGGTTCTCAGGGACCAGCGCCTCGGTGGTGCCGTCGGGGGCGATCAGCCAGTGGGCCGAGACCTCTGCCGCCGGATCGCACAGCCGCGCGCGGGCGTCGGACAGCGAGCCCATGCCGGTATAGTGGATCACGATCAGCGCCGGCGTCAGCCTGCCGCGGCGGGCCGAGTGGTTCGGCGAGGCGGGCGCCGTCACGTCCCGGGGCGTCATCACATCCCGGGGCGATAGCCGCAGGCGTTGCCGTCGCCGTCCGGGTCCAGCCCCAGCGGGTCGCGCTCTGGGCCGCCGCGGGCGGTGAACTCGGCCTGCGCGGCGCGCGGGGTGGCATAGGCGGTGCAGTCGCCGCCGACCCGGATGGTGCGGGCGTAAAGCGGCTTGACCGAGCCCGGCAGCACCGTCGCGGTCACCGCCGCCGGCTGGGCCGAGGGCGCGCGGCGGCGGGCAGGCTGCGGCGCCGGGGCCGGGGCAGCCGCGGGGGCGGCGACGGCGGTGGTCACCACCACCGCATCCCCGGGCACCGGGTCGATGGCGGGGGCGCCGCGCAGCCGCACCCGGCGCGGCTGCGCCTGCGGCGCGGCGGTGGTGCGCACCGCCGATGCGCCGGCGATTTCCGCCGCCGTGGGTGCGCGGGCGGGCAGGGCGACCGGGACCACCTGCGGCGGCGCCTCGACCCGCCCGGTCAGCGCCATTTCCCGCGCGCGCAGGTAATTGCCGTAATTGCTGGCCCCCGCCTGGTAGTTGGGGTTCCAACCGCTGTTCTCGGCACAGCCCGCCAGCGCGAGCAGCGGGATCGCGACGAGGGGGATCAGGGTCTTGGCGCGCATCGGGCTCTCTCCTCGGGTGGCCGGGCGGGTGCGTGGGCTCAGCCTACCACCAGCGTTCGGGTTTGGCGACAAAGCCCGCGGCGCGTTCCAGCACCGCGGCGTGGTTGAGCAGCCCGCCCTCGTCCCAGGGCCGCCCGATCAGTTGCAGCCCCAGCGGCAGCCCCTGCGAATCGAGGCCCGCGGGCAGCGCCAGCGCCGGCAGCCCGGCCAGGTTCACCGTCACCGTGAACACGTCGTTCAGATACATCTGCACCGGATCGACCGCGTGCATGGTTCCCAGCGGGAAGGCGGCCGAGGGCGTCGCCGGGGTCAGGATCGTGTCGATCCCCGCCGCGAACGCCTCGTCGAAGTCGCGCTTGATCAGGGCGCGGACCTTGCGGGCGCGGTTGTAATAGGCGTCGTAGAACCCCGCCGACAGCACATAGGTGCCGATCATCACCCGGCGCTGCACCTCGGCGCCGAAACCCTCGGCGCGGGTGTTTTCGTACATCTCGTTGATGCCGTCGCCGGCACCCAGCCGCGCGCGGTGGCCATAGCGCACCCCGTCGTAGCGGGCGAGGTTCGAGGACGCCTCGGCCGGGCCGATCACGTAATAGGTGGGCAGCGCGTATTGCGTATGCGGCAGGCTGATGTCCACGATCTCGGCACCGGCGTCGCGCAGCATGGCGATGCCCTGCTGCCACAGCGCCTCGATCTCGGCCGGCATCCCGTCGACGCGGTATTCGCGGGGAATGCCGATTTTCTTGCCGCGGATGTCCCCGGTCAGCGCGGCTTCATAATCCGGGACCGGGCGGTCGGCGCTGGTCGAATCCCTGGGGTCGACCGAGGCCATGGCGCCCAGCATGATCGCCGCGTCGCGCACGGTCTTGGTCATCGGCCCAGCCTGGTCCAGCGACGAGGCAAAGGCCACGATCCCCCAGCGCGACACCCGCCCGTAGGTCGGCTTGAGCCCGACCGTGCCGGTGAACGCCGCGGGCTGGCGGATCGAGCCGCCGGTGTCGGTGCCGGTCGCGGCCAGGCACAGATCCGCCGCCACCGCCGCCGCCGAGCCGCCGGACGAGCCGCCCGGCGTCAGCTGCTGCTCGCCCAGCCGCCACGGGTTCACCGCGGGGCCATAGACGCTGGTCTCGTTAGTCGAGCCCATGGCGAATTCGTCCATGTTCAGCTTGCCCAGCATCACCGCACCGGCGTCGAACAGGTTCTGCGTCGCGGTCGATTCATATTCGGGCAGGAAGCCCTGCAGGATGCGGCTGGCGGCTTGGGTCGGCACCCCCTTGGTGCAGAACAGGTCCTTGATTCCCAGCGGAATCCCGCACATCGCGGGCGCATCGCCCGCCTGCAACCGCGCATCCGCCGCCGCCGCCTGCTGGCGGGCGATGTCGGCGGTGTTGTGCACGAATGCGTTCAGCGCGCCGGCATCCTCGATCGCGGCCAGGCAGGCGTCGGTCAGCTCGACGGCGGTGATCTCGCCCTTGCGCAGGCGGTCGCGGGCGTCGGCGATGGTCAGTCGGTTCAGGCTCATTCCACCACCTTCGGCACGGCAAAGAACCCCTCGCGCGCGTCGGGCGCATTCTTCAGCACCGCCTCGGCCATGTTGCCGTCGGTGACCACGTCCTCGCGCCGCTTCAGCCGCATCTTTTCGACCCCGGTCATCGGCTCGACGCCGGTCACATCGACCTCGGACAACTGCGCCATGAATTGCAGCATGTGGCTGAGTTCGGATGCCAGCGCGGGCAGCGCCTCGTCCGCGACCGCGATCCGCGCGAGCTGCGCGACCTTGCGGGCCTCGGTCTCTGAAATCGACATTGCGGGTGTTCCTTTCGATTGCCCCGCGTTTACCGCCCGTGGACCTGCCCTGCAAGCCGCGCTAGCGTTCCCGAAGATTAGTGGAGAAGCGCGATGAAACTGACCTGGCTGGGCCATGCCGGCTTTCGACTGGAGATCGAGGGCGCGGTGATCCTGATCGACCCGTGGCTGACCGGAAACCCGGTGTTCCCCGAGGAACGGCGCGCCGAGGCCATTGCCGGCGCCACCCATGTGCTGCTGACCCACGGCCATTCCGACCACACCGGCGAGGCGCTGGCGCTGGCGCGCGAGGGGCTGCCGCTGGTCGGCATCTACGACCTGCTGAGCTGGTGGGAATCGCAGCACGGCATCACCGCCATCGGCTTCAACAAGGGCGGCACGGTGGAGCTGAACGGGGCGGCGGTGACCATGGTGAACGCGACCCATTCCTCGTCCCTGACGGTCGAGGGGCGGCCGGTCTATGCGGGCCACGAATCCGGCTACATGATCCGGGGCGAGGGGCGCACGATCTATGTCTCGGGTGATACCGACATCATGGCCGATATGGAATGGATGGGGGAACTGCACCGCCCCGAGATCGGGATCCTGGCGGCGGGCGGGCATTTCACCATGGACATGGAACGCGCGGCCTGGGCGGCGAAACGCTATTTCGACTTCAAGACCGTGATCCCGTGCCACTACGACACCTTCCCGCCGATCCGGCAGGACCCCGAGGTGATGCGCCGGGCGCTGCCGGGGGTGCAGGTGCTGACCCCGAAGGTGATGGAGACGGTCGAGCTGTAGCGGCGCGGCGCGGCGGCGGAACGGCAAAAGCCCCGGCGGTGCCGGGGCTTTTTCGTGACTTGCAGCGGGGGCTGCGGCGCTCAGACCGCGATCTTGCTGTCGTCGGTATCCGGGCCGAAGCTCGAGACGCCGGTGACGCCCTCGGTCCCGCGCTTGCGCTTCTTGCGCGGCAGCTCTTGCGGCTCGCCCGAGTGCTCGTCCATGAAATCAAGCACCAGCGGCCGGATGTTCAGCCGCCAGCTTTTCCCGGCGAAGATGCCGTAATGCCCGGCGCCCTCCTCGAGATGCTGGGCCTTTTTCGCCGCGGGCACGCCGCTGCACAGCGACAGGGCTGCCACGCATTGCCCGGGGGCCGAGATGTCGTCCTTGGCGCCCTCGACCGTCATCACTGCCACGTCGCGGATCTTGCCGATGTCGGCCTTGCGGCCATTCACGCGGAAGTCGTTGCGGGCGATCTCGAGCTTCTTGAAGATGCGCTCGACGGTCGAAAGGTAGAACTCGGCCGTCATGTCCATGACCGCCAGATATTCGTCATAGAACTTGTAGTGCTTGTCGTCGACCGAGCCCTCGCCCGCGGCCTCGGCCACGATCTTGTCCACGAAGGCGCGGCGGTGGGTGTCGGCGTTCATCGCGATGAACGAGGCCAGCTGCGCCAGCCCCGGATAGACCATGCGGCCGGCGCCGCGGTATTTGAAGCCGACTTGCTGGATGAACAGATGCTCGAGCTCGCCCATGGTGACGCGGTTGCCGAAATCGGTGACCTCGGTGGCGGCGGCGTCGGGGTCGATCGGGCCGCCGATCAGCGTCAGGGTGCGAGGCTGGGCCGCGGGGTCGGCCTCGGCCAGCAGGGCGGTGGCGGCCAGCGCCAGCGGCGCGGGCTGGCAGACCGCGATCACATGCAGGTCCGGCCCCAGGTGGCGCATGAAATCCACCAGATAGCTGGTGTAGTCCTCGACGTCGAACTTGCCGTCGCTGACCGGGATGTCGCGGGCATTGTGCCAGTCGGTGATCCACACGTCGCAATCGGGCAGCAGCGAGGTCACGGTCGAGCGCAGCAGCGTCGCGTAATGCCCCGACATCGGCGCGACCAGCAGCACGCGGCGCGCCATCGGCTCGCGCCGGGCGACGCGGAAATGCACCAGGTCGCCAAACGGGCGGCGCAGCGCCGGCTCGACATAGACCAGGTGGTCCTGGCCGCTGTCGCCGGGAATGGCGGGAATGTCCCAGTCCGGCTTGATGACCATGCGGGCAAAGCTGCGCTCGGTCACCCGGCCCCATGCGCTCATCAGCTTGAACAGCGGCGTCGGCATGAGGGCGAACATGGGATAGGATGCGATGGCGCGGGCCGAGGCCCCCATCCATTCGTTGGTGTTACGCATCGTTTCGATGGCGTCATAGGACACCATTCCGCGATAGCCACTGAAAACCATTACCGCACTCCTACAGAACCCTCCCCCAACGTGTAATGTCGGGTTTACGAGTTTCGTCAAGCAGGTGTTAATGAGAATCATTACTTAGGGGGAGGCGACGCCATGGCAAGGATTCGGCACGAGAAGGACCCGGCGACATCGCGTCAGACCGGCGAAATCCCGGCAGAACCGGGCGCAATCGTTGCAGATGCAGCAGCCTCCCCGCAGGCGGCGGCCGCGGGTGAGGGGGCGGAGACCGTGGCACGGCGGACACGGCGCCGGGCCGCGGGCAGCGACGCGGTGCCGCAGCAGGCAGGCGCGACCGACCCGGCTGCAGCCGGGAAAGCCGAGATAATTCAAAAAGGTGATTCGACGATGGAACAGGACGACAGCCCGGCGCCGCGCCGGGGCAGGGGCAGCGCCGGGGCAGGGCGGGGCCGCAGGGCAGCAGGGACGGCGGACGCGGGGACGGGGCAGGGCGAGGCCGCACCGCGCCCGAATCCCGCAACGGAGGGCGGCAGGGCGGCGGATGCGCCGGTGACCCGGAAACCGGCGGCGCGGAAGGCGAAAGCCGCCGGCGCAGCGTCGGCAGAGGCCCCGGCGAAGCCCCGCACGCGCAAGGCCGCAGCGGCGCAACCGGCGCAGCCGGAAGCCGCCGTGGCCGAGACCACGCCGAAGCCGCGGGCGTCTCGCAAGGCCGCGGCTTCGGCCGCAGCGCCACAACCCGAGCAGCCGCAAGCCGCCGCAGCGATGGCCGAGCCCACCGCGAAGCCCCGCACGCGCAAGGCCGCAGAGCCGCAACCCGAGCAGCCGCTCGTGCCGCAGCCTGCGCCGCAAGCTGCGGCCGCTGAGGCGCCTTCCGCCGCCGCCCCGCTCGACCCCGCCAACCCGCTGACCACCCCCGGGCTTTCCGACCGGCTGGCGGAAAACATCGCGCGGATCGAGACGCTGGGCCACCGGCTGATGCGCTCGCTCGCCACGCGGCCGGTCTATCCCCCCGGGGTCGAGGGGCCGGGCCCCGAGCTTTACGGCTCGGTCGCGCAGGCGTGGCTGAAGCTGGCCACCGAGCAGCCCGCGCGGCTGATCGAGCAGCAGGTCCGCTACTGGGGCGAGACGCTGCGTCACGTCGCCGAGGCGCAGGGGGCGTTCGCGCAGGGCTTCCAGCCCGGCAGCCCCGACGCCCCCGCCGACCGTCGCTTCAAGAACCCGCTGTGGCAGACGAACCCGTTCTACAATTTCGTCATGCGCCAGTATCAGATCAACGCCGAGGCGCTGCGCAAGGCCGCCGAGGATCTGGAGATCGAGGGCGAGACCGAGCGCCGCCGCGTCGACTGGTTCACCCGCCAGATGATCGACATGCTCGCCCCCACCAATTTCCTGGCCACCAACCCCGACGCGCTGCTCAAGGCGCTGGAGACCGAGGGCGAAAGCCTGGTGCAGGGGCTGGAGAACCTGGTGCGCGACGTGGAAACCAGCGGCGGCGAGCTGATCGTGACGCTGGCCGACCGCGAGGCGTTCAAGGTCGGCGCCAACATCGGCACCACCCCCGGCGAGGTGGTCCACCGTTCGCGGCTGTTCGAGCTGATCCAGTTCACCCCCAGCACCGCGCAGGTCCACCAGACGCCCCTGATCGTGTTCCCGCCGTGGATCAACAAATACTACATCCTCGACCTCAAGCCGCAGAACAGCCTGCTGCGCTGGCTGGTCGACCAAGGCTACACGCTGTTCGTGGTGTCGTGGAAGAACCCCGATTCCACCTATGCCGACGTGGCGATGGACGATTACGTCTCGGCCTATCTCGAGGCGATGGACGTGGTGCGCGAGCTGACCGGCGAGCGGCAGCTGAACGCGGTCGGCTATTGCATCGCCGGCACCACCCTGTCGGCGACGCTGGCGCTGCTGAAGCAGCGCGGCGACGACCGGGTGAAATCGGCGACCTTCCTGACCACGCTGACCGATTTTTCCGACCAGGGCGAGTTCACCACCTTCCTGCAGGACGATTTCGTCGGCGGCATCGAGGACGAGGTGGCCCGCACCGGCTATCTGTCGGCGCGGCTGATGCAGCGCACCTTCAGCTTCCTGCGCGCCAACGACCTGATCTGGGGCCCGGCGATCCGCAGCTACATGCTGGGGGAAACCCCGCCCGCCTTCGACCTGCTCTACTGGAACGGCGACGGCACCAACCTGCCCGGGCGCATGGTGACGCAATATCTGCGCCAGCTGTGCCAGGAAAATGCGCTGGTCGAGGACGGGTTCGAGATCCTCGGCCACCGGGTGCATCTGTCCGAGGTGACGCTGCCGCTGTGCGCCGTCGCCTGCGAGGGCGACCATATCGCGCCCTGGCTGCACAGCTGGAAGGGCGTGGCCCGGATGGGGTCGCGCGACAAGAGCTTCATCCTGTCGGAATCGGGCCATATCGCCGGGATCGTGAACCCGCCGGGGCGGATCAAATACGGGCATTACATCTCGGACGCCGGGTTCGAAGGCAGCCCGCAGGACTGGCGCGACGGCGCCACCTATCACGAGGGCAGCTGGTGGCATCACTGGGAGGAGTGGCTGGCCCGCCACTCGGGCCCGATGGTCCCGGCCCGGGCGCCGCGGGAATCGCTGGCCCCTGCGCCCGGCACCTATGTGCTGGAAATGGCCTGAGGGGGTCCGACGGTTCCCGGGGGCGCGGCGTGCAAGGTTGCGCCCCCTTTTTCGCAGCGTCGTCAAAGGGCTGCGGCATCGGCGGATTTTTGCTGCACCGCAGCAGGAAATTTTCACGCGAGGATTGCAATGCTGCGGTGCAGCATCTATTCTTATGGGCATCAACCCGCGCCGAATCCGCGCCACTGACCCGCAGGAGATACCCATGGCGAAGACCCCCGATTTCACCAAGCCGTTCCAGGACATGCTGGCCAACTTCCCCGTCGACACCTCGTCGCTGACCGAAGCCTTCCGCTCGCAGTCCGCGCTGAGCGAGCGGATGACCCGCGTCGCCCTGCAGGCCGCCGAGCGTTCGACCGAGATCTCGGCCGCCTGGGCCAAGGACACGCTGTCGCGCATGGGCGAGCTGACCACCTCGAAAGAGCAGCCCTCGGACTATGCCAAGGCGATGTCCGACTTTGCCTCGGCCGCGGCCGAGCTGGCCGCCGAGCACATGGCCGCCTATGCCGAAGTCGCCAAGAAAGTGCAGATGGACACCGTCGATCTGCTGCTGAACGCCAGCAAGGACGTTCAGGCCGACGCGCAGCGCATGGCGCAGGCCGCCAGCGACAACGTGCAGAAAGCCGCCCGCCAGGTGCAGGACGCCGCCGGCGCCGCCGCCAGCAAGGCCCCCAAGGTCTGAGCACCTGCCACGCCGGGGCCGCGCCACGCGGTCCCTGCCATCGGAACGCGCGCCCTTTGCTGGCGCGCGTTTTTTCTTTTGCAATCGCGGGGTCGGGGCCGCATCATTGCTGCAAATGCAACAGAGCGAAGCGACCATGTCCCCCGAACCCGCCACGGCCCCCGCATCCGCCCCGGCCGAGCCGCTGCTGATCAAGCGCTACGCCAGCCGCCGGCTCTACAATACCGAGACCAGCGACTACATCACCCTGGACGAGATCGCCCGGGTGATCCGCGAGGGCCGCGAGGTCCGCATCGTCGACCTGCGCTCGGGCGACGACCTGACCCGGCAATATCTGCTGCAGATCATCGCCGAGCACGAAAGCCGGGGCGAGAACGTGCTGCCGGTGGACCTGCTGACCGACCTGGTGCGCAGCTACACCGCGCAGGCGCAATCGGTGGTGCCGCAGTTCCTCGAGGCGAGTTTCGAGATGCTGCGCAACGGCCAGTCGCAGATGCTGGAACAGCTTTCCGCGTTGCAGCACCCGATGGCCTCGATGCCCGGGTTTTCGGAAATGCAGCGCCACCAGCAGATGTTCCTGCGCGCGATGATGGGCGGCTGGACCGGCAGCAGCGGCCCGGCCCCCGACGATTCCGACGATGCCGAACCCGCCGCCTCTGCCCCCCGCAAGCCCGCCGCCGAGCCCGCCGACCCCGCCCGCGCCCCCCGCAAGCCCCGCCCCGCCGCGCCCCCCCGGGACGCCGCCGCGCCGACCGCCTCCGAGGCCGAAGAGATCCGCCGCCAGCTCGCCGAACTTCAGGCGCGGATCTCGAAGCTCTGACTTGCAGCGGCCGCGCCCCCGCGCTACACGCCATCCCACGGAGCGGTGGCCGAGTGGTCGAAGGCGCACGCCTGGAAAGTGTGTAGGCGGGGAACCGTCTCGAGGGTTCGAATCCCTCTCGCTCCGCCACTTGCACATTGCAAACCCGAAAACAGGTCCCTTGCGGGGCCTTTTCTTTATGTGCCAAAAGGGTTTGCTGGAACCTTCCTTCCTTCGGAGACCGGCCGCCGGTGCGAAATCGGGCCTTGAAGGTCCGCCGTCTTTTCATCCCTTCGCTTTCGGCGAGGCGAGGTATGAGAAATCATGATTTTCAATGGGATGTCAGAACATGTTCTGTGCTCCGGCTTCGCCGGTTCCGGCATCGTTCCGCCCCGAATGGAGACGCGACAGGGTGAGGCGGTGCTTCCTGCCTGGGCTAAACCTTACCGGGGACGCGTCCCTTGAAGTCGCCGGAAAATCTTCGATGAATCAAAGGGATTGCGCCCTGCCTGCCGTCAATCAGCCTCGGCGTTCGCAATCAAGCCGGAGGGCAACTGAGAAAACCCTCACTAGATCACCCCCGCCAACCTCTTCAATCCAGACGAAAGTTCTGCTCGACCACCGCCTCCATCGAGACGTGGCTCGAGGTGTTGCTGATATGGGGCAGGACCGAGATCTTCTCGGCCAGGATGCGGCGGAAATCGGCCATGTCGCGTGAGCGGACCTTGATCAGATAGTCGCAGCCGCCGGCGATCATGTAGCATTCCTCGACCTCGGGGATCGCCCGGACGGCGGCGTTGAACTGTTGCAGCGCCTGTTCGCGGGTGTCGTGCATGCTGACCTCGACATAGGTCACGTGGGTCAGCCCCAGCTTCAGCGGCGACAGGATGGCGCGGTAGCCGGTGATCAGGCCGATCTCTTCCAGGTGCCGGATCCTTGCGGCGACCGGGGTCTTGGACAGCCCGACCTGCCGCGCCAGCTCGGCAACCGGGATTCGCGCGTTCCGGGTCAGGGCGGCAAGGATTTTGCGGTCCTGTGCATCCAGTGTCACGCTCATGCTGCCGAAGACCCCGATTTTGTTCGCTTGGACTGTCTGGACGGGCATCTTTGGGCGAAACGCCCAGGCCAAATCTGATAGACCCGTCCCATCGAATAAGGAGACCGGCATGAGCGCTGTCAACCCCGCGACCACCCTTGATGCGTTCACCACCCAGGCGAAATTTGCCGACGAGGCGGAATTGCTGGCCACGCTGGCCGCGCAGGCGCAGCTGGACCCCGGCCAGCGCCACGCCATCTCGGCCCGCGCCGCCGAGCTTGTCCGCCGCATCCGCGCCGAGGCACGGCCGACGATGATGGAGCATTTCCTGGCCGAATACGGGCTGTCCACCCGCGAAGGCGTGGCGCTGATGTGCCTGGCCGAGGCGATGCTGCGCGTACCCGACCGCCAGACCATCGACGCGCTGATCGAGGACAAGATCGCGCCCTCGGACTGGGGCCGGCATCTGGGCGAGGCGTCCTCGTCGCTGGTCAACGCCTCGACCTGGGCCCTAATGCTGACCGGCAAGGTGCTGGACGACGATCAGGCCGGGATTGCGGGGACGCTGCGCCGCGCCGTGCGCCGTCTGGGCGAGCCGGTGATCCGCACCGCCGTCAGCCGCGCCATGAAGGAGATGGGCCGGCAGTTCGTGCTGGGCCAGACCATCGAGGGCGCGCTGGAACGCGCGGCCAAGCGCGAGGCGCAGGGCTTCACCTACAGCTACGACATGCTGGGCGAGGCGGCGATGACCGGGGCCGACGCCGCCCGCTACGACCGCGCCTATTCCGATGCCATCGCCGCGATCGCGCAAGCCTGCACCCATGGCTCGGTCGAGGACAATCCCGGCATCTCGATCAAGCTCTCGGCGTTGCATCCGCGCTACGAGGTGGCGCAGGAATCCCGGGTGATGGCCGAGCTGGTGCCGGTGGTGCTGAAGCTGGCGCGGCAGGCCAAGGCCGCCGGCATGGGGATGAACATCGATGCCGAGGAACAGGACCGGCTGGTGATCTCGCTGAAGGTGATCGAGGCGGTGCTGTCCGACCCCTCGCTGGCCGGCTGGGACGGGTTCGGGGTGGTGGTTCAGGCTTACGGCAAGCGCGCGGGCCAGACCATCGACTGGCTGCACGCGCTGGCCGAGCGCGAGGACCGCCGCATCATGGTGCGACTGGTCAAGGGCGCCTATTGGGATACCGAGATCAAGCGCGCCCAGGTCGAGGGCTTCCCGGGCTTTCCGCTGTTCGCCACCAAGGTGGCGACCGATGTCAGCTATATCGCCAGCGCCCGCAAGCTGATCGGCTATGCCGACCGCATCTATCCGCAATTCGCCACCCACAACGCCCATACCGTCGCCGCGATCCTCGAAATGGCGGGCGGTATCCGCTATGAGTTCCAGCGCCTGCACGGCATGGGCGAGCGGCTGCACGACATCGTGCTGCGCGACCACAACTCCCGCTGCCGCATCTATGCGCCGGTCGGTGCGCATCGCGACCTGCTGGCCTATCTGGTGCGGCGGCTGCTGGAAAACGGGGCGAACAGCAGCTTCGTGAACCAGATCGTGGACGAAGCCATCACCCCCGATGAGGTCGCCCGCGACCCGTTCGAGGCGCTGGAGACCGCGCGGCCGCCGCGCGCGCTGCTGGCGCCCGCGGCGCTGTTCGGGGACACGCGCAGGAACTCGACCGGCTTCGACCTCAGCGATGAACAGACGCTGGAAAGGATCGATGCCGCCCGCGAGGGGACGATCCCGGATGCGATGCCGCTGACCGTCTCGGCGCCCACCGGCAAGATGCAGGATGTGTTCAACCCGGCCACCGGCGACAGCATCGCGCAGGTGCTGATGGTCGATGCCGAGACCACCGCCCGCGCCATCGACGACGCCCGCATCTGGGACGCGCCGCCGTCGGAACGGGCCGCGGTGCTGCGCCGCGCCGCCGATCTTTACGAGCAGCATTACGGCCCGATCTTCGGCATCCTCGCGCGAGAAGGGGGCAAGGCGCTGCCCGATGCGGTGGCGGAACTGCGCGAGGCGGTGGATTTCCTGCGCTATTACGCCGCCGAGGGCGAGGCCCGCGCCGAGGCCCCGCGCGGCATCATCGGCGCGATCAGCCCGTGGAACTTCCCGCTGGCGATCTTCACCGGCCAGATCGCGGCGGCGCTGATGGCGGGCAATGCCGTCATCGCCAAGCCGGCCGAGCATACGCCGGTCGTCGCCGCCTATGCCGTGGGGCTGCTGCACCAGGCCGGGGTGCCGAAAGCTGCTCTGCAGCTGCTGCCCGGGGCCGGCCGCGTGGTCGGCACGGCGCTGAGCTCGGACCCGCGGGTGGCGGGGCTGGTCTTTACCGGCTCGACCGCGACCGCACAGACCATCACGCAGACCATGGCCGGAAACCTTGCCCCCGGCACGCCGCTGATCGCGGAAACCGGCGGGCTCAATGCGATGATCGTCGACTCCACCGCCCTGCCGGAACAGGCGGTGCGCGACATCGTGAACTCGGCCTTCCGCTCGGCCGGGCAGCGCTGTTCGGCGCTGCGCTGCCTCTATGTGCAGGAGGACATTGCCCCGCATCTGATCGAGATGATCCGGGGCGCGATGGACGAGCTGCAGGTGGGCGACCCGTGGCACCTGTCCACCGACGTCGGCCCGGTGATCGACCCCGGCGCGCGCGACGAGATCGCCGATTATATCGCCGCCAATGCCAATCGCCTGCTGCACCGGCTGGCGGTGCCCGCGCAGGGCTGGTTCATCCCGCCGACGCTGCTGAAAGTGTCGGGCATCGGTGATCTGGAGCGTGAGATCTTCGGCCCGGTGCTGCATGTCGCCACCTTCCGGGGCGACCAGCTGGAGCAGGTGATCGCCGACATCAACGCCCGCGGCTTCGGCCTGACCTTCGGGCTGCACACCCGCATCGACAGCCGCGTGCAAGAGGTCTCGGACGCGATCCGCGTCGGCAATATCTACGTCAACCGCAACCAGATCGGCGCGGTGGTGGGCAGCCAGCCGTTCGGCGGCGAGGGACTGTCGGGCACCGGCCCCAAGGCCGGCGGGCCGCGCTATGTGCCGCGCTTCCTTGCGCCCACCATGCAATCGGTCCCGGCCGGACGCTGGCGGGGGCAGGCCGACGAGGCGCGGCTGCGTGCGGCGCTGGCCGCGGCCGCGCCGCGCAAGATCGACGAACGGCTGATGCCCGGCCCGACCGGAGAGCTGAACCGCCTGACCGCGCACAGCCGGCCGCCGCTGCTGTGCCTTGGTCCGGGAGCCGAGGCGGTGGCCGCGCAGGTGGCTGCGGTCGAGGCGCTTGGCGGGCAGGCCGTCGGCGCCGACGGCGACCTGCCGCCCGAGGCGCTGACCCGGCTGCCGCAGCTCTCTGCCGTGCTGTGGTGGGGCGACGAGGGGCAGGGCCGCGCCTATGCAAGGGCGCTGGCCGCGCGCGAGGGCGAGATCGTGCAGTTGGTGACCGCGGTGCCCGACCTCGCCCATGTCGCGCATGAGCGCCACCTGTGCGTGGACACCACCGCCGCCGGCGGCAACGCCGCGCTGCTGGCCGGCTGAACAGGCGCGGGGGCCGCAAATGGCCCCCGAATTGCCGCCCCTTATCTCGCGGATATGGGCACGCCGCAGCCCGTATCCCGCGCCATCCGATGCAACCGGATATCTTTCGATAGTCGATTTCATCGGGCTACGACATGAAGCTGGCCGAGCGCGGCGATCACCGCCTACGACTACTCGATTGGGTAACTGCCCGCATCGACTGGATCGACGGACAGTTGGGCTAGCTATGCGACCGAGCAGCTGATGCCCACCCGGCGCTTGAACGAACCATTCAAGCGGCGTTCAACAGCGCAACGTCAAAACCGTCGTGCTGCAAATATTGGTGACAGACTCTGCAAATTTCGATGGCACGCTACAGTGGCAAGCTACACTGAAATATCGGGGGCGAGCTGCAGCGAGCCACAACCGGCGCGTTACTACAGTCTAGATCACACCAACGGCCTCAGAGAGGACCGTCAGTCACATGAGCCACTTGCGGGATTTTTGGCTCCGGCGGTAGGGATCGAACCTACGACCAATTGATTAACAGTCAACTGCTCTACCGCTGAGCTACGCCGGAACACGAGGGGGCATTTAGCACCCGGATTCAGGGGCGTCCAGAGGGGGCGGGCAGATTTTTGCATCGGTTGGCGACAAGGTCATCCGCCCGCCCGCTGCCAGCGCAGATCGGCCCGCACCGGCCCGTTGCCGGCGACTGCGCCCAGGTCGGCCAGGGCCAGCAGATGCGCCAGCACGTTGCGCTCGGCCGCGGGCATCAGATGCGCGGGGATGGTGTAGATGCGGGCGGCCAGTTGGGCGGCGGTGCCGGGGCCGGCGTCCAGCGCGGCCAGGATCTGGGCCGAGCGCAGGCGGCGGTGGGCGGCCAGTTCCTCCAGCCGGGGCAGGGGGGCGGTGATCGGGTCGCCGTGTGCGGGGTAGAGCACCCGCGGCGCCAGCCGCGCCAGCAGGTCGAGCGAGCGGAAATAATCCACCAGATCGCCCTCGGGCGGGGAAATCAGCGAGGTGCTCCACCCCATCACCAGATCGCCGCAGAAGATCGCGTCGCCCAGGCGGAAGCTCAGATGCCCGCCCATGTGGCCCGGTGTATGCAGCGCCTGCAGCGTCCAGTCGGAGGAGCGCAGCTCTTCGCCGTGGCGCAGCTCGATGTCGGGGCGGAACCCGGCATCGACGCCCTCGCCCCCGGTCAGCCCGGTCTCGGCCAGCCGCGCCATGGTGGGCGAGCGCCCCGAATCGGCGGCGCCGAAGGCGAACACCGGCGCCCGCGTCGCCTGCGCCAGCCGCGCCACCCCGGCGCTGTGGTCCAGATGCGCGTGGGTGACCAGGATATGCGAGATCCGCCCCTCGGCCAGCTCGAGAATCGCGTCGATATGGGCGGGGTCGTCGGGGCCGGGGTCGATCACCGCGACCTCGCGTTCCCCGATCAGGAAGCTGTTGGTGCCGGGGCCGGTCATGGCCGAGGGATTCGGGGCCAGCACGACCCGCACTTTCGCTGCGTCACTCATCGCACTAGGCTGGACCGGCGCGCGAGCCGGTGCAAGCGGCAGCCGGGCAGGGGAGGGCGCATGGATTTCGGCTGGCTGAAGCGGTTCTTCCCTCGCGGGCTTTACGGGCGGGCGGCGCTGATCCTGTTCCTGCCGGTGGTCGCGGTCACGCTGGTGGTGACGGTGATGTTCCTGCAGCGCCATTTCGAAGGGGTGACGCGGCAGATGGTCGAATCGGCCGCGGCCGAGATCGCGCTGGTGGCGGAACGCGTGCAGGCCGCCCCCGACGACGCCGCGGCAAGCAGCGCCGGCGCCGCCATTGCCGCGCCGCTGGGGCTGACGCTGGAGCTGCCCCCGGCCGCGCCGGTGACCGAGGGGCGGCAGTCTTATGATTTCTCGGGGCGGGTAGTGATCTCGGAAATGCACCGGCAGCTGCCGCAGGTGGTTGCGGTCGACCTGTGGCAGGTGCGGCAGGTGCGGGTGCTGGTCGGCGGCGAACGCCCCTTCGTGCTGGAGTTGCCGCGGCGGCGGCTGACCGCCTCGAACCCGCATCAGCTGCTGGTGCTGATGCTGGGAACCTCGCTGCTGATGACGGCGATCGCGACGGTGTTCCTGCGCAACCAGCTGCGCCCGATCCGGCGGCTGGCGCTGGCGGCCGAGGCCTACGGGCGCGGCGAGGTCACCCCCTATCGCCCCGCCGGCGCCATCGAGGTGCGCAGCGCCGGCCGCGCCTTCGTCGAGATGCGCGCGCGGATCGAGCGGCAGAACGAACAGCGCAAGCTGATGCTGACCGGGATCAGCCACGACCTGCGCACGCCGCTGACCAGGCTGCGGCTGGGGCTGTCGATGCTGTCGCCCGACCTGCCCCCGGACCCCGACGAGATCGCGGCGATGGAACGCGACGTGGCCGAGATGGGGGCGATGATCGACGCGTTTCTGGACCACGCCCGCGCCGAGGCGCAGGACGGCGCCCCCGAAGCCGTCGAGGCACGCGAGTTCCTGGACGAGATCGTCGCCGATGCGCAGCGCGGCGGCCATCTCGTGCGGCTGGCCGATTTCCAGACCGGCGCCGGGGGCGGGCAGCTGGTGGTCCGCGTGCAGGCGTTGCGCCGCGCCATCGAGAACCTGATCGCCAATGCCGTGCGCCACGGCACAAAGGTCGAGATCGCCGCCCGGCTGACCCCGCGCAGCTTTGCGGTGACGGTCGAGGACGACGGCCCCGGCATCCCGCCCGAACGGCGCGAGGAGGCGCTGCGCCCCTTCGTGCGGCTCGATTCGGCGCGCAGCCGCAACCAGGGGCAGGGGGCGGGGCTGGGGCTGGCCATCGCCGCCGACATCGCCCGCGCCCATGGCGGCGAGCTGCGGCTGGGCGACAGCGCCCGGCTGGGCGGGCTCAAGGCGGAAATCGTGCTTCCGCGGTAATCCGGCTCGCTTCCTCTGCCCGCCCCCTTCTTCCGTGTGAATATCCCGGGGCTTGCGAGCGCCCGGAAAACAGTCCGGCGGACTGTTTTCAGCGAACAAGGCCGCGGCAGCGCCCCGGTCCGGCCTCGCCGCCCCCGCCGCCTTATCCCATTGCAGCCCCGCGCTCGCGTTCCTAGATTGTCCTCAAGCAGGACCGGCGCGCTGCCCGTTCCCTGGGGGCCCGCCGGTCCGGGCATGAAAGGACGATTATGAACGACACGACCCACACCACCTATCCGGTGCTGCCGCTTCGCGACATCGTGGTCTTCCCCCACATGATCGTGCCGCTTTTCGTCGGCCGCGAGAAATCCGTCCGCGCGCTTGAAGCGGTGATGGAGGCCGACCGGCCGATCCTGCTGGCCGCGCAGAAGGATGCGTCCATCGACGAGCCCGACACCGACGGCATCTTTGCCACCGGGGTGCTGGCCAATGTGCTGCAACTGCTCAAGCTGCCGGACGGCACCGTCAAGGTGCTGGTCGAGGGGCAGGCGCGCGTCCGCATCACCGGCTTTGTCGAGAATGCCGAATATTTCGAGGCCACGGCCGAGAAACTGGCCGAGACCGAGGGCGACGCCGACGCCATCACCGCGCTGGTGCGCACCGTCGCCGAAGAGTTCGAGCGCTACGTCAAGATCCGCAAGAACATCCCCGAGGAAGCGGTGACCTCGGTCGCCGGCACCCGCGACCCGCACCGGCTGGCCGACCTGGTGTCGGGCCATCTGGGCATCGACGTCGACCGCAAGCAGGAGCTGCTGGAGACGCTGGACGTCGCCGAGCGGCTGGAGAAGGTCTATGGCCTCATGCAGGGCGAGATGTCGGTCCTGCAGGTCGAGAAGAAGATCAAGTCGCGCGTCAAGTCGCAGATGGAGAAGACGCAGCGCGAATACTACCTGAACGAACAGATGAAGGCGATCCAGCGCGAGCTGGGCGACGACGACGAGGGCCAGAATGAGCTGGCCGAGCTGGAAGAGCGGATCGAAAAGACCAAGTTCAGCAAGGAGGCCCGCGAAAAGGCGCTGTCCGAGCTGAAGAAGCTCAAGTCGATGTCGCCGATGTCGGCCGAAGCCACGGTCAGCCGCAACTATCTGGACTGGCTGCTGTCGCTGCCCTGGGGCGTGAAATCGCGCACCAAGCGCGACCTGACCGCCGCCGAGAAGGTGCTGGACGCCGATCACTACGGTCTGGAGAAGGTCAAGGAACGCATCGTCGAATACCTGGCGGTGCAGACCCGCTCGGACAAGCTTAAGGGGCCGATCCTGTGCCTCGTCGGGCCTCCGGGCGTGGGCAAGACCTCGCTGGGGCGGTCGGTGGCGCGGGCCACCGGGCGCGAGTTCATCCGCATTTCGCTGGGCGGGGTGCGCGACGAATCCGAGATCCGCGGCCACCGCCGGACCTATATCGGTTCGATGCCCGGCAAGTTCATCCAGGCGCTGAAAAAGGCCAAGACCACCAACCCGCTGATCCTGCTCGATGAAATCGACAAGATGGGGCAGGATTTCCGCGGCGACCCGGCGTCGGCCATGCTTGAGGTGCTGGACCCGGAACAGAACTCGACCTTCGTGGACCACTATCTCGAGGTGGAATACGACCTGTCGAACGTGATGTTCCTGACCACGGCCAACAGCTACAACATGCCGGGCCCGCTCTTGGACCGGATGGAGATCATCAGCCTGGCCGGCTACACCGAGGATGAAAAGCGCGAGATCGCCCGCCAGCACCTGCTGCCCAAGCAGATCAAGGCGAACGGGCTGAAAAAGGGCGAGTTCAGCGTGACCGACGAGGCGCTGACCCACGTGATCCGCTATTACACGCGGGAAGCGGGGGTGCGGAACCTCGAGCGCGAGATCGCCAAGCTGGCGCGCAAGGCGGTGACCGAGATCCTCAAGGGCAAGGTCACCTCGGTCGAGGTCACCCCGGAAAAGGCCGAGGAATACCTGGGCGTGCGCCGCCACCGCTATGGCCTGGCCGAGAAAGAGGACCAGGTGGGCGTGGTCACCGGGCTGGCCTGGACCAGCGTCGGCGGCGACCTGCTGCAGATCGAGGCGCTGAAGCTGCCCGGCAAGGGCGTGATGAAGACGACCGGGAAACTGGGCGAGGTGATGAAGGAATCCATCGACGCCGCCTCCAGCTTTGTCCGCTCGGTGGCGCCGGAACTGGGCATCAGCCCGCCCGAGTTCGCCAAGCGCGACATCCACGTCCACGTCCCCGAGGGCGCGACCCCCAAGGACGGGCCGTCGGCGGGTCTGGCGATGGTGACCTCGGTCGTCAGCGTGATGACCGGGATCCCGGTGCGCAAGGACATCGCCATGACCGGCGAGGTCACGCTGCGCGGCAACGCGCTGGCCATCGGCGGGCTGAAGGAAAAACTGCTCGCGGCGCTGCGGGGCGGCATCAAGACCGTGCTGATCCCGCAGGAAAACGAGAAGGACCTGGCCGAGATCCCGGCCAACGTGAAAGAGGGGCTGACCATCATCCCCGTCTCGAACGTGCGCGAGGTGCTGCGCCACGCGCTGGTCCGGATGCCCGAGCCGATGGAATGGGACGAGGCCGCCTGGGAAGTGGCCGAGGCCAAGCGCCTGGCCGCGCTGCGGGCCGAGGCGGTGCCGGGGCCGTCCTCCTCGGGGCCGGTCGCGCACTGAAGCGGCCGGGAAAACCCGCCGCTACAGCGGGTTGACGATAATGTGATCGCGCGCCTGTCCGGGCGCGCGATCTGTTTTCCGCGGTATGGTTGTCAGCTTGTATGCTTGCGTCCAGGCGCGCAGAACCGTGCTATGCATGGGAAAAATGCCCTCTGCCCAACGGCAGGGTAATAAAATTCCATTGTTATCAAATGTCTGCCATAACTTTTCTGAGGACATAGAAGGGTTGCATACGGCGGTGGGACGGATAACCCTGCGCGGGCCTGAGCAGCCATAACAGGTTTCAACCATGTCCGATGACAAGAAGGTGGCGCGCTTTCCGCGACCGGCGCCCGCCCCCAGCGAAGACCCGATCCCGGCGCGGATCCTGCACAAGCGTGAGTTCCTGACCCGGGTAGCCCATCAGGTCAACGTCCCGCGCGCCCAGATCCGCGAGGTCGTCGAGGCCACGCTTGAGCAGCTGGGCAGTGCCATCGCCGAGGGCGAGACCCTGGCCCTGCCGCCCTTCGGCAAGGCGCGCGTCAGCCGCCAGCGCACCACCAAGGGCGGCGAGGTGCTGATCCTGCGCCTGCGTCGCAAGGGGGCGGTCGAGGCCCAACGCGACGCGGCGGAATGAAGCTTTCCGGCACCCCAACTTGGGGCTTGCCGTCGGCGAGAAGGGGCGCTATCACCCCCTCCACCGGGCGATTAGCTCAGCGGTAGAGCGCTTCGTTCACATCGAAGATGTCAGCGGTTCAAATCCGTTATCGCCCACCATTATTGCCCTGCTACTGTCCTGAAAGACGGTAGCAGGGCTTTTCTTTCCGGCCCGGGCCGGCGTGCGTGGCTGCGACAATTCGCGCCTTCGGGTCGCCGCGCCGCGGGGGCTATGCTGCCTCCCGCACCCAAGCCACCCCGAATCCTCCGAGGGCCGTCATGTCCGCGCGCGCGCAGCTTCCGCTTGTCTATTCCTGTTCCGGCTGTTCCAGCGCCGCGCAGATGGCGAATTACCTGGCGGTGTCGCTGGACCGGCGCGGGCTGGCCGAGATGTCCTGCATCGCCGGGGTCGGGGGCGACGTGCCCAAGCTGGTGCGGGTGGCGAAGTCCGGGCGCCGCATCGTGGCGATCGACGGCTGCGCACTGGCCTGCGTGCGCAACTGCCTGGCCCGGCACGGGGTCGAGCCTTCGGAATACCACCTGCTGTCCGACCACGGGGTGCGCAAGCGCTACCGCACCGACTACGACCCCGACGAGGCCGCGCTTGTGCTGGACGAACTCGCCGCCTCGCTGGGCGCGAGGGACGCCGCCTAGACCGTATCCAGATACAGCTCGACGGTTTCCGCGTCCGAGAGTTCGGCCATGTAGTGCAGCTCCTGCCGCTTGGTCATCAGCAGATTCTCGATCAGGTGCTGCGGGAAGATGCGCTTGATCTCGGGGCAGGTCTCGAAAGCGTCGATGGCGGACGCCCAGGTGCCGGGCAGCTGTTCAAGGTCATGGTCATAGGCGTTGCCGGTGATCGGGGCAGGGCAGTCCAGCCGGTCCTCGATCCCGTTCAGCGCCGCGCCCAGCACCGCCGCCAGCGTCAGATACGGGTTCACGTCGCCGCCGGGGGTGCGATGCTCGATCCGCCGCGCCGCGGGGGCGGAGGCCGGGATGCGGATCGCCGAGGTGCGGTTCTCATAGGCCCAGCCGATGCCGGTGGGGGCATGGGCATTCGGCACCAGCCGGTCATAGCTGTTCTCATGCGGCGCAAACAGCAGCGTCGAGCCGGGCATCGCCCGCAGGCAGCCCGCCACCGCATGGCGCAGCATGTCCGAGCCCCCTTCGGTCCCGTCGTCGAAGATGTTGCGCCCCTCGGTGTCGAGGATCGAGAAATGCATGTGCATCCCGTTGCCGGCGAAACCTTCATAGGGCTTGGCCATGAAGGACCCGGCAAAGCCGAACTGCCGCGCCACCCCCTTGACCAGCAGCTTGAACAGCCAGGCGTCGTCCGCGGCCTTCAGCGGGTCGGGCTGGTGCATCATGTTGATTTCGAACTGCCCCGGCGCGGCCTCCTTGATGGCGGTGTCGGCGGGGATGTCCATCGCCTCGCAGGCGTCGTAAAGCCGGGTGAAATACTGATCGAACGCGTCCAGCGCCCGCAGCGACAGGGTTTCGGCGCCGGTGCGGCGCTTGCCCGAGCGGGGCGAGGGCGGCACCTGCAATTCCCCGAACTTGCTGTCGTCGATCAGGAAGAATTCCAGCTCGGTCGCCACCACCGGGGTCAGCCCGGCGGCCTTGTAGCGTTCGACCACGCGGGCCAGCGCCTGGCGCGGGTCGCCGTCATAGGGGCGCCCGTCGGGGTGGAACATCCAGATCGGCAGCAGCGCGGTGGGCGCGTCCAGCCACGGCATCGGCAGGAAGCCGCGCTCGGTCGGCAGCAGCAGCCCGTCGGGGTCGCCCGCCTTGAACACCAGCGGGCTGTCCTCGATATCCTCGCCCCAGATGTCCATGCTGAGCACGGAATAGGGGAACTTGGTGCCCTCGCGCAGCAGCCGCTCGGCAAAGCGCACCGGCATCCGCTTGCCGCGGGCAACGCCGTTCAGATCGACCGCCGCGACGCGGATGGTCTTGACCTCGGGGTGCTCGTGCAGCCAGTCCATGGTTCACCTGATGATGTTCGGCCGATAGCGCAGGCGCCGTGCCTGCCCGGGCAGATGCCGGTTCAGCCGCTGGTTGACGACCCCGAACAGCCAGATCAGGCACAGGGTCAGAAGGATGAAATACCCCGCCGCGATCGGATAGGCGACGAAGGGGTTGAAGGTCTTGTCGGCCAGATAGCTGGCGTAATACAGGCTGTCGCCCTCCTGCCGGAACGCGGGAAAGCCGGAAAAGAACACCAGCGTGGTGGCGTGGAACAGAAAGATCGCCTCGTTGGTATAGGCGGGCCAGGCCAGCCGCATCATCGTCGGCCAGACGATGCGGCGGAACCGCGCCCAGCCGGTCAGGCCAAAGGCATCGGCGGCCTCGAGATCGCCCTTTGGGACATTGCGCAGCGCGCCGTGGAAGATCTCGGCCGAATAGGCGGCGGTGTTCAGCGTCAGCACCAGCAGCGCCCCGGCCCAGGCCCGCGCCATCCAGCCGGTGGGCAGGGTCAGGCCGAAGATCGAAAGCCCCTCGCGCGGCAGCAGCACCAGCGCCGAATAGGCCAGGAAGAACTGGATGAACAGCGGGCTGCCGCGAAAGACGAAGATGAAGCCCTCGGCCGGGCGGCGCAGCCAGCGGCGCGGGCTGGCCTTGGCCAGCGCCAGCCCGTTGGCCAGCACGAAGCCCGCCGCCAGCGCCAGCACCCCGAAATACAGGTTCCAGATCATCCCCGAGCCGATCAGCGTCACCTGCTGGCACAGGGTGAAGTCGCTGCGCGGCAGCAGCCGCTCGCCGATCCCGATCGAGCGCAGCCCATAGTCGGCGATGGTCTGCAGGCATTCGGCGGCGGCGCTCATGCGGCCACCCCCGCCTTGCGCATCGCCTCGCCGGCCAGCGTGGCCTGGCCGCGCGACAGGCGCGCGGACAGCCGGTCGATCGCCCGCTGCGACACCCAGGTCATCAGCAGGTAGAACACCAGCAGCGCCAGGAAATACCACACCCGCCAGTCGCCATGCGGATAGGCAAAGGTGGTGGTCTTGGTGCCGCCCAGCTCGCGCGCCCAATAGACGATATCCTCGACCCCCAGCAGGAACAGCAGCGGCGTGGCCTTGATCAGGATCATCCACAGGTTCGACAGCCCGGGCAGCGCATAGCTCCACATCTGCGGGATCAGGATGCGGCGGTCGATCTGGCGCGGGGTCATGCCATAGGCCTCGGCGGTTTCCAGCTGCGCGCGGGGCACCGCCTGCATCGCCCCGTAAAGCACATTGGTGGCAAAGGCGCCGAACACGATCGAAAACGCCACCACCGCCAGCGCGATGCCATAGAAGTCATGCACCCAGCCCGGCGCCGTCCCCAGCGGCATCTTGGCGGCGGCGCAGACCACGAATTCGTTGCCCTGCCGCACCGGCACCGACGGGTCGCAGTAGACCCGCGAACGCAGCCACTCGATCCCCTGGTCCAGTGCGATGGGCACGAACAGGAAAAAGATCACGTCGGGCACGCCGCGCACCACCGCGGCATAGGTTTTGCCCAGCCAGCGCAGCGGCGCAAACCCCGAGCGCGCCGCCAGCGCCCCCAGGAACCCCAGCGCCAGCGACACCGGCGCGGTCAGCGCCAGCAGCAGCAGCACCGTCCCGAAAGAGGCATAGAACAGCAGATGCGTGCCCGAGCTGAGATAGCAGCTCAGCCAGGCGAGACCCTCGAGGGTCCTCGGATCGGCGCAATAGGCGAACATCGCGGGCGGGGGCGTTCGGGGCCGCCGTCACCGGCGGCCCCGTGGGTTCCGATCAGTTCCCCGCCTCGGCCTTCGCCTCGGCCTGGGCGGCAAAGGTCATGGATTCGTCGCCCAGCCACTTGGTGATCAGCGCGTCCAGCGAGCCGTCGGCTTTCATCTCGGCGATGGCCTTGTCGAAGCGGGCCTTCAGCTCGGTGTCGGACTGGCGCATCCCGATGCCCAGCCCTTCGCCGACGACCACGCGGTCCTGGCCCTCGACCCAGACCAGATCGTCCGAGTCGCGCTCGAACGGCACCAGGAAGTCGCGGTCGGCGAACACCGCCTCGGCCTCGCCGTTGCGCACGGCGGCGATGGCTTCCTCGCCGGTGGCGAACTCGATCAGCGTGGCGCCGGATTCGGCGACATAGCTGGCCTGGATGGTGCTGGTCTGCGCGGCCACCACGCCGGAGATGTCGGCATCGGGGGCCAGCGCCAGATAGGCCGAGGGCGGCGGCGGCGTGTATTCATCGGAAAACGCGATGGATTTCTTGCGCTCGTCGGTGATGTTCATCCCGGCCATGATCGTGTCGTAGTTCGAGTTGACCAGGTTGGGGATGATCGAATCCCAGTCGTTGCGCACCCAGGTGCATTCGGCGCCGATGCGCTTGCACAGCTCGTTGCCCAGCTCGATCTCGAACCCGTCGACCTCGCCCTTTTCGTTGACGAAGTTGTAGGGAGGGTAGGCGCCCTCGGTCCCCATCCGCAGCGGCTCGGCAAGCGTCGCGCCCGCGCTCAGCGCCAGGGCCGCAGCGGCGATCAGCAGGTTCTTCATCTGGGTCTCTCCTGTCGGTTGGTTGTCTCAGGCGGCCATGGTCGCGCTGAGGAATTGGCGCAGCCGGTCGGTCCGGGGAGCGCGGAAAATCTGGTCGGGCGGGCCTTCTTCCTCGATCCGCCCCTGGTGCAGGAACACCACGCGGTCGCTGACATCGGCCGCCAGCCGCATGTCGTGGGTGACCAGGATCATGGTGCGATGCTCGGCCGCCAGGTCCTTGATGACCTTGACGACCTCCTGCTGCAATTCGGGGTCGAGCGCGCTGGTCGGCTCATCGAACAGCAGCGCCCGCGGCTCCATGCACAGGGCGCGGGCGATGGCGGCGCGCTGCTGCTGGCCGCCCGACAGCTGCGCGGGCCAGGCGTCGGCCTTGTCGCCGATGCCGACCTTGGCCAGCAGGGCGCGGGCGCGCGATTCCACCTGCGCCTGCGGCTGGCCCAGCACGGTCAGCGGCGCCTCCATCACGTTCTGCAGGATGGTCAGGTGCGACCACAGGTTGAACTGCTGGAACACCATCGCAAGGTTGGTGCGCAGCCGGCGCACCTGCGCGCGGTCGGCGGGCTGGCGGTCGGGGCCGCTGTTGGTCCAGCGGATCGGCTCGCCCTCGATACATATGTCGCCGGCCTGCGCGATCTCCAGCAGGTTGCAGCAGCGCAGCAGCGTGGATTTCCCCGAGCCGGAGGAGCCGATCAGCGTCACCACATGCCCGCGCGGCGCCGCCATGTCGACGCCCCTGAGCACCTCGAGCTGGCCGTAAGCCTTGTGCAGGCCGCGAATCTCGATGACCGGCGGGTTCGCGTCGGCGGCAGAAGGGCCTGGGGCAGGGGCGCCGGCCCGCGAAGGTGAATGTTGCGCGGTCATGGCTGGCATCTGGCGCAATTCCGCGGCGGATTGCAACGGTGACGTGGCAAGAGAGGCAAGGGGTCGCGGGGGTGGGGCGTCGGCCCGGCTCAGCTGTCCGGGTCGGTGGCCAGCGCCACGCCTTCGCGCACGCGGGCGCTGTCGGCCTCGCTGATCCCCAGCAGCTGGGCGATGCGGTCCACCGCTGCGGTTTCCCACAGGGTTTCCGGGCCGTCGGTGCGCGCCAGATCCCACAGCGCCGCGACGATTCCCGCGCATTGCTCGCGCGGGATGCGCTCGCGGATGGCGGCGGTCAGGCGCTCGGTATCGGGGACCTCGGCCTCGACCATCTCGGCGGCGGCGCGGCGATCGGCGATCTCGTCGGGGGCAAGCCGCTGGCGCAGCGACAGCAGCACGTCGATCCGCTGCCGCTCGGGCTCGCCATAGCGGTTGTCGGCGCGGGCCAGCCGCACCAGCAGCGCCGCCACCGCGACTTCGGCATCGTCGTGCGAGAGCGCGGCTCCGGCGGGAATCTCACCCAGTAGTCGAGGCAACAATCTGCGAAACATGGCCGGAGTATCCGCACAGGTCTTTTGCGGTTTCAAGTTAAACAATAGCAACGCTGTCGCCCGGTCGGGCGGCGCCCGCGGCCGCTGCCGGGCGCGCCCCTCGGAAACCCCGGGGAAGGGGCCGGCTCAGCCCTCGTCCCAGCCGGCGACGATGGCCAGATCGGCGATCGAGACCGGCGCGCGGATCGCCAGCGCCGCCTGGTATTCCGGGCTGTGGTAACAGTCCCACGCCGCCTGGTACGAGGGAAACTCGATCACCACCGCCCGCGGCCGCAGCGCCCCCTCGACCACCTCCTGCCCGCCGCCGCGGACTAGGAAGCGCCCCCCGTATTTCGCGAACGCCGCGGCATTGGCGGCGCGATACGCCTGATAGGCGGCGGTGTCGTCGACGGTCACATGGCCGATCCAGTAGGCTTTGGGCATGGCGGTTCCTGCTGCTTGCCGTGGTCAGCCCGGGATCGCGCGGCGAGAGGGGCGGGTCAAGTGGGGGACTGCAGCCCAACTTGGAGCCGCTCGGAAGGGTGTGGTGATGATGCTCGGAACCTTGGGGCACATCCACGCGCCGGAGCCGCGCCTGGCATATCCGACGAGGAGGATGACGCCAAAGGCCCGCATCAGCAACCACCGGCAGAGGCATAGGGAACCATCTGTAAATGCTAAGCTTATTACGGCGCTTCGCCACGAAGGAACACGCGTCCACTGATCAAGGAGGTTTGAGCCGTCAAGAAGGGACTTCAACGGTCCAATATTTGCGTCAACGGTCCACCTCCGTTCGGCACAGCCTTCCCGCAGGGCATCGTAAATAACAATAATCCGTATTATGTAATTCAAGCAGACGTGCGCAGCCGCTGCTTGACACCCGGTCTTGGCCAACCACCATGCTTCGACCTCGAAGATACAGGACGAACCATGGACCTACGCCAGCTCACCCCAGATCTTTCCGTCGCGCCCCAGATCGAGCCCGAGGATATGCGCCGGCTGGCCGAGGCGGGATTTACCGCGGTGGTCGCCAACCGGCCGGATTCCGAGGTCGGGCCCTCGCATCAAAGCGCCCGGTTGGCCGAGCTGGCGGCCGAGGCCGGGCTTGATTTCCATTATCTGCCGATCCTGCCCGGGCAACTCGGCCCGGAACAGGTCCGGGCGCTGCGCGAGATCCTCGACGGCGCCCAGGGAAAGGTGCTGGCCTATTGCCGCTCGGGGACGCGCTCGACGATGGCCTGGGCGCTCGGCCAGGCCGGGCGGCGGCCGGCGGCCGAGATCATGCAGGCCGCGGCCCGCGCCGGATACGACCTCTCGGACCTGATCCCGGCGCTGGAAGGCTGAGCCCGCAGCGGCCGCCCGGGGACGGCCGCGCGGTGTCAGGTTCAGCGCGCCAGTTCGCGCACGATCACGCCGCGGGTGTTGATGGTCACGGTGACCGGCTCGCCCTCGGGGTTCACGGCCTCGACCTCGGTGCGCGGGCCGTCGCGGGTGACGGTGCCGGGCTGGGTATAGCCGGCGTCCTGCAGCAGCCGCTGCACGCCCGCGTCATCCAGCGCGGCCGGAGCTGCCTGCGGCGCGCGGCGGGCGTCGTCGCCGCGGTGGAACCGCTGCATCTGCCGCAGGCCGCGGTCGTCGCGGCCATCCTTGCCGCGCCAGCCCATGCCGTGGTCATGGGCGCCGCGGTCCTTGCCTTTGATCCCGCGGGGACCGAAATCCATCTCGCCGCGGCCAAAGCGGTGCAGCGTGCCGTCATTGCCGAAGCCGGCGCGGATCCCCTGCCCCTGCGCGTCGGTGCCGAACACCATCACGCCTTGGTCGCCACGGCCAATCCCTTGAATCTGCGCGAATTCTTTCAGGATCGCCTGGTCGCGGACCGGCTGCGGCACCAGCCGCTCGACGATGGCGGCGGGCAGCGGCGCGGATTCGGCGCGGATCATCCGCAGCGTGCCCTGGCTGTCCAGCATGGCGCGGAACGCCGGGCCGCCGGGCAGCGTGCCCTGCACCTGCTGGCCGCGCCGACCTTTGGTGACGCGGGCATCGGTGATGCCCAGATCGGTCAGCGCCTGCGGCAGCGCGGTAGCCGGTGCGGGCTGGGTCGCCGGCGGCGTTTCGGGGGCGGGCTGGGTGGTCTGCGCGGCCAGCGGCGCGGCCAGCGCCGTCATCGCCACCATCACCGCAGCGGAATTGCGAAACCTGCGAAGCATCGTGATTTTCCTTTCGTTCGCATCGTTCCGGGCTGCCTGTCGTCCCGGATCGAATCGCAATCTAGCCGCCCGCACCCGAACGAAAGACCAACGGCGCGTTTGGTTTCCGTTTGGCTTCCGGGGTAAAGATGGGGCCGATGCGCGCGCGATTCTTCATCCCCCTGCTGTTACTGGCCGCGCTGGCCGTGGCGCTGGCGCTGCTGTCGGCGCGTCACCCGCCGCCCTATCCGCGCCCCCCGGCGCGCCACCACGACCCGATGCCAGTGGATAACCCCGATTTCGGCGACGCCGCCCCCGGCTGGATGGCCGAGGTCATCCCCATGCACCAGGCCGTGCGCCGGGCCGGCCAGCGCTTCGACGGGCGGGTGCTCGACATCGCGCTGCTGCCGCCCGGGCCGGGGCCGTCGCCGCTGGTCTATCGCATCCGGCTGCTGACCCGCGCGGGCGACGTGCTGGACATCAGGATGGATGCGCTCGACGGGCGCTTCCTGGAACTGCGCGGCGCCGATCTTTCGGGCGTCCGCCGCGACAAGCCCAACCGAAAGGACTGAGATGCGCTGCCTGATCGCCGAGGATGACCCCACGCTGTCCGCCCAGCTGGCCCGCGCCATGGCCGAGGGCGGGTTCGTCGCCGATGTCTTCCACGATGGCGAGGCCGCCGAGTTCGCCGGCGCGACCGAGACCTATGACGTCGCCATCCTCGACCTGGGCCTGCCCGGGCTGCCGGGGCTCGAGGTGCTGTCGCGCTGGCGGGCGCAGGGGGTGGCGATGCCGGTGCTGATCCTGACCGCGCGCGGCGACTGGACCGACAAGGTGGCGGGGTTCCGCGCCGGGGCCGACGACTATGCGGTCAAGCCGTTCCGGCTGGACGAGGTGGTGCTGCGCGCCCAGACCCTGGTGCGCCGCGCCGCAGGCCATGCGCAGGCGGTGCTGACCGCCGGGCCGCTGTCCTACGACACGCAGCTGGGCGTCATCACCCGCGACGGGGTGGCGCTGAAGCTGACCCCGTTCGAGACGCGGATCCTCGGCTATCTCATGCACCACCCCGACCGCGTGGTCAGCCGCAGCGAACTGAGCGAGCATCTGTATGATGCCGGCAGCGACCGCGACCACAAGTCGCTCGAGGTCGTCATCGGCCGGCTGCGCCGCAAGATCGGCGACGGGCTGATCGAGACCCGCCGCGGCGAGGGCTATGTGCTGCGGCGCGCGCCATGATGCTCGATTCCATCCGCGCGCGGCTGCTGGCGGCGGCGGCGCTGTGGCTGACGCTGGTGCTGCTGGCGGCGTGGTGGTTCATCGGCGGCGTGCTGGAACGCTTCGTGACCGAGCGTTTCGACGCCGAGGCCGCGGTGATCGCCGAGACCCTGATCGCCGGGGTCGAGCCGGGCGTGGATACTGCCCCTGCCCCTGCCCTCGTCGAGATCACGCGCCCCCCCGCCGATCCGCGGCTGTCGCTGCCGCTGTCGCTGTGGAGCTGGCAGCTGGAAACCGCGGATGGGGACTTCATCGCCCGCTCGCCCTCGCTGCTGGACCTGCGGCTGGAGGCGCCGCCGGGCAGCTATGCCGGCCAGCCCGGCACCGGCCCCGATGGCGAGGCGCTGCGGGTGATGCGCCGCGTCTTTACCCTGCCTGGGGTCGAGCCGCCGCTGGCGGTGGTGGTGACCGTGCCGCGCGCCGAGATCGACGCCGCCATGTCGCTGGTGCGTCCGCCGCTGGCGCTGGCGCTGGTGGTGCTGGGCGCGGGACTGGCGGCGGCCAGCCTGGTGCAGGTGGGCTGGGGGCTGCGCACGCTGGACGCGCTTGGCCGCGACATCCGCCGCATCCGCGCCGGTCAGGCCGAGCACATCCCCCTGCCCCCGGTCGCCGAGCTGCGCCCGGTCGCGGCAGAGCTGAATGCGCTGCTTGACGCCAACCGCTCGGTGATCGCGCGGGCGCGCGAGCATCTGGGCAATCTGGCGCATTCGCTGCGCACGCCGCTGTCGGCGCTGGCCAACACCCTGCCGGACGACCACCCCGGGCGGGCGCTGGTGGCGCGGATGGACCGGCAGATCTCCTGGCACCTGCGCCGCGCCCGCAGCGCCGGGCAGCCGCGATTGTTGGGGCATGCGACCCCGGTGGCGCCGGTGGTGGACGATATCCTGCTGGTGCTGCGTCGCCCGGCCGAGGACCGCGGCCTGCGCATCGCCACCGCCTGCGCTCCCGCCGCCCGCTTTGCCGGCGAGCGGCAGGATCTCGAGGAAATGCTGGGTAACCTTCTGGAAAACGCAGTGAAATACGCGCGCAGCGCGATCGGCGTCACCGCCGGCGAGCAGTCCGGGCAGCTGGTGATCGCCATCGAGGACGACGGCCCCGGCATGGCGGACAGCGACCACGCCCGCGCCCTGTCCCGCGGCGGCCGGCTGGACGAGATGGGCCCGCCCGGCGCCGGTCTGGGCCTCGCCATCGTCGCAGATCTCGCCGCGCTGCACGGCGGCGGGCTGGCGCTGGGGCGGTCAGGCCTGGGCGGGCTGCGGGCGGTGCTGACGCTGCCGGGTTAGTTCCGGGCCAGAGTCCTGCGTCAGTGGGCTTCGCCCGCCGGCCTGCGGCCGGCTCCCCAGGATATGTGCAAAGAAGAAGTGCCGTCTGCCACGCGCGGCCGCGGTTGGTCGAACGGAACAAGACCGAGCTATGAAAGTGGGAAACTCGTGGGAAATAATCCCACTGCCAGTCGAGGGGAGTTGGCTAAGCTATTGGTGCCCGAGGTCGGACTCGAACCGACATGCCTTGCGGCGGCGGATTTTGAATCCGCTGCGTCTACCATTCCGCCACTCGGGCCACCCTGCCCGTTTATGCGCAAGCCGGCCGCCGCGCAAGCGGGGTTCAGGTGGCGAGCCGGGCCTGCCGTGCCGCCCGCAGCCGGGCGAAATCCTCGCCCGCGTGATAGGACGACCGCGTCAGCGGCGTCGCCGAGACCATCAGGAACCCCTTGCCCCAGGCGGCTTTTTCATAGCCCGAGAACTCCTCGGGGGTGACGAAGCGGTCCACGCGGTGGTGTTTGGGGGTCGGCTGCAGATACTGGCCGATGGTGATGAAATCGACATCCGCCGCGCGCATGTCGTCCATCACCTGCAGCACCCCCTGCCGGTCCTCGCCCAAGCCCACCATGATCCCGGATTTGGTGAACATCGATGGGTCCAGCTCTTTCACCCGCTGCAACAGCCGCAGCGAGGCGAAATACCGCGCCCCCGGCCGCACGGTGGGATACAGCCCCGGCACGGTTTCCAGATTGTGGTTGAACACGTCGGGCCGCGCCTCGACCACGGTTTCCAGCGCGTCGGGCCGGGCCTTCAGGAAATCGGGGGTCAGCACCTCGATGGTGGACCCGGGCGCGCGGTGGCGGATCGCGCGGATGGTCTGGGCGAAATGCTCGGCGCCGCCATCCTCGAGGTCGTCGCGGTCGACGCTGGTGATCACCACGTGCTTCAGCCCCAGCGTGGCGACGGCATGGGCGACGCGCCCCGGCTCGAACACGTCCAGCGCGTTGGGCTTGCCGGTGGTGACGTTGCAGAAGGAACAGCCGCGGGTGCAGATCTCGCCCATGATCATCATGGTGGCGTGGCCCGCGCTCCAGCATTCGCCGACGTTGGGGCAGCCGGCCTCTTCGCAGACGGTGGACAGGCGGTTGTTGCGCAGGATGTCGCGGGTGTCCTTGTAGCCTTGGCTGGTCGGGGCCTTGACCCGGATCCACGAGGGTTTCTTGGGCTGGCTCTGGTCGGGGCGATGGGCCTTTTCGGGGTGGCGCAGGATCGGGGGCGCGTCGGACATCGGTGATCCCTTCGGGCTGGGCTGGGCGGGCGCGGACTGTCCAGTCCGGCCTATCCTCTTGGCAGGGGTTGATCAACTGCCGCGTCCGGCCCAGATAGCGCACGGGGGGATTTCTGCGGCGCAGCAGCGCGCCGCGAGCAGATGAGGACCAGCATGAAGCCCGGCGACAGATTGCCCGACGTCATCTTTCACACCCGTATCCGCGACGCCTCGATCGGCGGGCCGAATCCGTTCCGCTGGAACGAAACCACCACCAGCGATTATTTCGCCGGCAAGCGGGTGGTGCTGTTCTCGCTGCCCGGCGCCTTCACGCCCACCTGCTCGACCTTCCAGCTGCCCGAGTTCGAGGAGGCGGCGGCCGAAATGGCCGAGCTGGGGATCGACGAGATCTACTGCCTGTCGGTCAACGACGCCTTCGTGATGAACCAGTGGGCGCGCTCGCAAGAGCTGAAGAACGTCAAGGTGATCCCCGACGGCTCGGGCGAGTTCACCGCCAGGGTCGGGATGCTGGTGCGCAAGGACAACCTGGGCTTCGGCGCCCGCTCGTGGCGCTATGCGGCCATCGTCGACGACGGCGTGGTCGAGCGGCTGTTCGTCGAGCCGGGGAAATGCGACAACCACCCCGAGGATCCTTACGGCGAATCCTCGCCCCAGGCGATCCTGGCCTATCTGCGCGACCGGGCCCGCGCCGCGGCCTGATCCCGCTGGCCGGAGCGGGGCATGATCCCCGTTCCGACGCCGATCCGGCGTGACCTGCAACGACCTGGCCTGCGACGCCGGGCCGCACGCATCAGCCGATCATCGGGGCGCCGCGGCCGTAGCGGTCCAGATAGTGGCGTTCCAGCCGCATCAGCGCCAGCCGCAGCACCACCTTGCCGGACCGCGCCGACCAGCCCAGCCGGCGCTCGGTCATCTCGATCCCTTCCAGGAAGCAGCAGACCCGCAGCACCAGATCACCCATGCCGGGACCCAGCTCGCGCAGCGCCTCGGCCACCCGGCTGCGCGCGGCATCAGAGCCGCCGCTGGCGCCGGGGGCGAAGCCCGCGTCGATGCCGGCGGTCATGAACCCGTCCCAGTTCTGGGTGATGCGGGTGCCCATCTGGGCCAGCTCGAAATCCTCGCGCAGCCGCTCGCCCGCGGCCACCATGCCGGGGTCCAAAAACGGCTGTCCGTTGGCGTCGCGGCGCCGCGCTATCATCTGCAACGGGCTTTCCGCGACGTTGAACCGCATCCGGCGGCTGCCGCCCTCGGGGTCGTCCATCACCCGCTCTTCCATCACCCGATGCGCCCGCGCCTGAGGCGGGCCAAGGTCGGCGGGGCCATGGCCGGGGGCGGCATAGGGGGCCTGCGCCTCGGCCAGCCCCGGCCCGACCGGCAGCGCGCCCCCGAAATCGCCGGGCGCGGGCAGCCCGGCGCCGCGCCCGGCGGCCATGGATTTCAGCGCCGCGCGTCCGGCGGCGCTGATCCGGTGGCGGGTAATGCGCCCCTGCGCCACCAGCGTCACCCAGCCCCGCAGCGCCAGCAGCTCGGCCAGCCGGCGGTCGAGGATGGCGGTGCGGATGTCGGCGCGGGTCACGATTGCCTTGTCCATCCCCTCCGCCACCGCCAGCACCGCGCCGGGTTCCGCCAGCCGCCGCAGGGCGCGGCGCAGCTGCGCCAGATCCTCGGGCGAGGGCGCGCCCTGCCCCGTCCCGGCCGTTTCCACCGCGCGATCGACCAGCGGATCGTCGCGCCGGCTCTCGAACCTGCGGATGCGCCGCAGGATGGTCGAGGCGTGGCAGCCGGTTTCCCGCGCCAGCGCCCGGATCGATTCGCCGCCCTGCACATGGCGCAGATACAGCCGCGCATCCTCGGGAAGGGTTGCGGCCGCATCCGCCGCGGGTTCCGGTGCGGCCGTGCTGCCGGGCGGCACCACTCCGCAGGACAGCGGAACGGCGGCCCCGCCCGAGAAACCACCCGTCAATATGGTCATGTCGTCTAGTCCTCTGTCATCCTTGGGCCACGCCGGCCCTGGGCCTGCACCTGTCGAAAAGGACAGGTCCGGGACCACTTCGGTGACGAATGGCTAAGATTTCCTAAAGATCATTAACCTTACCGGACGCTGCATCGCCGAGTTACGCAACAACCGCACATTGAGTGCAGGATCGGGTCCAAGGAAAACCGCCCCGAATCCCGGAGACTCGAAGATGAGCGTGATGTCCAACATCCTTGCCTTTCCCGCCCGCCCGGTGGGCAGCGCGTTGCGCCGGCCGGCGGTGCTGGTGCGGGCCGCGGTCGCCGGGCAGTCGCTGTGGCGGCGCGAACGCGACCTGCGCCGGGTGCTGCATTGCGAATCGCTGCCCGCGCCGGGGCAGGCGCTGGCGCGGCTGCGCGAGGAAGAGGACCGGCTGAACCTGGCCCGGCTGGAGGATGCGGCCGATTACGACATGCAGCAGCACGTGCGGCTGCTGATCGCGATCCTGGCCGAATCGCGGCTGGCGGCAGCGCGCGCCGCGGCGCCGCGGCTGCGGGCGCTGGGGTAAGGCTAGCGCCTGCCGCTCAGCGAGCCGAGGATCCCCCGCACCAGCATCTGCCCGGTGCGGGTGCCCAGCTGCCGCGCCATGCTTTTCCCAAACGCCTCCAGCATGGAATCGCCGCGCCGGGCCGCAGGCTTGCGCGCTGCCCCGTTCCCCGGCTGGTAGCGCCGCCCCCGCGACCCCCCGTCCTCGCCGGGGGCATCGGCGTCGCCAGCCTCGGCCTCAGCCGCGGCGCGGGCCACGGCCTCGGTCCGCCGCGCCAGCATCTCATGGGCGGAATCGCGGTCGACGGTGGCGTCGTATTTCAGCCCCAGCGGCGACAGCTGCATCACCCGCGCCCGCTCGGCATCCGGGATCGGCCCAAGCTGCGACAGCGGCGGCCGGATCAGCGTGCGCTCGGCCACCCCCGGCGCGCCCTTGGCCCCCAGGAACGAGGTCACCGCCTCGCCGGTGCCGACATGCTGGATGGCGTCGGCGGTGTCGAAACCCGGGTTCGCCCGGTAGTTTTCCGCCGCCATCCGCAGCGCCCGCTGGTCCTTGGCGGTAAAGGCGCGCAGCGCGTGCTGGACGCGGTTGCCAAGCTGCCCCAACACCGAATCGGGCAGGTCGGTGGGGTTCTGGGTGATGAACCAGACGCTGACCCCCTTGGACCGCACCAGCCGCGCCACCTGCTCGATCTTTTCGACCAAGGCGCGGGGGGCGCGGTCGAACAGCAGATGCGCCTCGTCGAAAAAGAACGCGAGCCGGGGCTTATCGGGGTCGCCGACCTCGGGCAGCTGCTCAAACAGCTCGGACAGCAGCCACAGCAGCAGCGTCGAATACAGCCGCGGCGACTGCATCAGCCGGTCCGCGGCCAGGATATTGACCACCCCCAGCCCCGAGGCATCCGTGCGCATCATGTCCGCCAGTTGCAGCGCCGGTTCCCCGAACAGCCGGTCGCCGCCCTGCTGTTCCAGCACCAAGAGCGCCCGCTGGATCGCGCCGACCGAGGCGGCGGCGATATTGCCGTAGCGCAAGCCCAGCTCGCGCGCGTTCTGCCCGACCCACAGCAGCATCGCCTGCAGGTCCTTCATGTCGGCGATGGGCAGCCCCTGTTCGTCGGCGACCCGGAAGGCGATATTCAGCACGCCCTCTTGCGCCGCGGTCAGGTCCATCAGCCGCGACAGCAGCAGCGGCCCCATCTCGGCCGGGGTGGTGCGGATCGGGTGGCCCTGCTCGCCCCAGACGTCCCAGAAGGTGACCGGAAAGCCGCGGTAATCCAGCGGCGCCCCGATCTGGGCGGCGCGTTCGGCAAAGGGTTGCAGCAGCTTGGGATTGCCGCCGCCCGGCAGCGCCATGCCGGCAAGGTCGCCCTTGACGTCGGCCAGCACCACCGACACCCCGGCCAGCGACAGCGATTCCGCCAGTGTCTGCAGGGTGACGGTCTTGCCGGTGCCGGTGGCGCCCGCGATCAGCCCGTGGCGGTTGGCGTATTTCAGCAGCAGGGTCTGGGGGGTGGCGTGCCCCTCGCCGCCGCCGCCGACCAGGACGGTGCCGGCGGCGAAATCCACCAGCGGCCGCGCAGCCGTGGCAGAGGGATCGCCGGCCGGGACGGCGGAGGGTTCGGGCGGGCTCAGGGGGGGCGGCTGGTCGGTCACAGGCATCCTCGGGGCGGTCACGCGGAACGGGCGCGCGAGGCCAGCATAACGCGCCCCCCTCGCACCGCCAGAGATTTCGCACGGGCGCTGCGCAAGCCGAAACCGCCGGGCGGCGCATATTGAACGACCTGTCTTTTCAGGCAATTGACGCCACCTGCGCCCCAGCCTAACGTCGCAGGCAATAAACCGCCGGTCCGACAGGGACGGACGGGGAATGCGGCCACGCGGGCTTCATTCCCCGTCTTCCATTGACGCAATACGGACCAGACGCAGCGGCGGAAAACCGCCGGCGGGAACGGCGCAACCCCCTTGCACGCAAAGGTCATTCCGCCGCCGGGCGCGGGCGCTGACAAGATGTCGCCGCCATGCTACAGCGCGGGCGCGTTCAGCCGAAAAGGAAAAGACATGGCTCGCACAACCTCTGCCGTTCTGGCGGCCCTGATCGCCATGGCGCCCGTCGCGGGCGCCTTTGCGCAATCCGAGACCCAGCCCGAAACCCCGCCCGCGGCCGCAACCGAGACCCAAGCCGAGACCGCCCCGGAGGCTGCGCCCGAGGCCGCCGAGACCGCGCCGGCGGCAGCGGCCGAAACCGGGGACGCCGCTCCGGCCGAGGCTGCGCCCGCCGAAGCCGCCGCCCCGGCAGCGCCCGCCGGCGAGCAGGCCCAGCAGCCCGCGGGCGACCAGATCGTCGCCAGCTACTACAATCGCGAAACCCACGGCGACTGGCAGCTGCGCTGCCTGCGCACCCCCGACGGCAACGACCCGTGCGAGCTGTATCAGCTGCTGCGCGACGACAACCAGGGGCCGGTGGCCGAGATCTCGGTGATCCCGTTCGAGGGCCAGGCCGCGGCGATCATGAACTTCGTGGCGCCGCTGGAAACCGACCTGGAAATGGGCCTCGGGCTCAAGATCGACACCGGCGAAAACCGCCGCTACCCGTTCCTGGTCTGCGCGCCGATCGGCTGCGTCGCGCGCATCGGCATGTCGGAGGCGGAGCTGGGCGCGCTCAAGCGCGGCAACCAGGCGACGGTGACGCTGCTGCCCTTCGGCGGCGATCCCGAAAAGAACGCGGTGCACCTGCCGGTGTCGCTGAAGGGCTTCACCGCCGGGTTCGATGCGCTCAAGAGCCAGCCGCAGGGCGACGGCCCGCAAGAGGACGCCGCCCCGGCCGAGTGAGCCTGGCCGCCGGACACGAAAAGAGGCGCCCGCGGGCGCCTCTTTGCATTTCAACGGAAGGGTTCCGGGAACGGCGGCCCGCCGTGACGGGCCGCGCGCCGGATCACTCCTCGGCGATGGACAGCGCCACGAAGCGCGGCTCGCCCTCGCGGCGCACCAGCACCAGCACCGACTGCCGCCCGGCTTCGCGCGCCTCGTCGATGCGGGCGCGCAGGTCGGCCAGCGTCGCCACCGGCTGCTGCCCGGCCTCGACGATCACATCGCCGACCCGCAGCCCCTTGGCCGAGGCGTCGCTGGTCGCGTCGATGTCCTGCACCACCAGCCCGCGCGCGGTTTCCGGCAGCTGCAGCCGCGCCGCGAGTTCGGGCGTCATCGGCACTAGCGACATGCCCAGCAGCTCCGAGGACGCGCCCTCGGACGGCTGCTCGCCCTGCGGCGCACCGCTGCCGTCGGCATCCGCCAGCTCGCGCCGGCCCAGCGTCACCTGCAGCGTCACCGATTCGCCGCCGCGCAGCACGGTCACGTCCACCGCCTCGCCCACCGGGGCATCGGCCACGCGGCGCACCAGGTCGCGGGTGTCGGTCACCGGATTGCCCGCGAACGAGGTGATCACGTCGCCCGCCTGGATCCCGGCGTCAAGCGCCGGGCCCGCCGGCACATCGGTGACCATGGCGCCGGATTCGGCCTGCATCCCCAGCGATTCCGCGATCTCGGGGCTGAGGTCCTGGATCTTGACGCCCAGCCAGCCGCGGCGGGTCTCGCCGTATTTCTCCAGCTGGTCGACCACCCCCTTGACCACGTTCGAGGCCATGGAAAACCCGATCCCGATCGAGCCGCCGTTCGGCGACAGGATCGCGGTGTTCACCCCGATCACCTCGCCCTGCAGGTTGAACAGCGGCCCGCCAGAGTTGCCGCGGTTGATGGCGGCGTCGGTCTGGATGAAATCGTCGTAAGTCCCGGTGAGCGCACGGCTTTTCGCCGAGATGATCCCGGCCGAGGCCGAGAACCCCTGCCCCAGCGGGTTGCCGAGCGCCAGCACCCAGTCGCCGACCTGCGCAGTGTCGCTGTCGCCGAAGCGCACGAAGGGCAGCGGCTTGTCGACCTCGACCTTCAGCACCGCAAGGTCGGTCGAGGGGTCGGTGCCGACCAGCTTGGCGGGCAGGCGGGCGCCGGACTGGAACTCGATCTCGATCTCGTCGGCGCCCTCGATCACGTGGTTGTTGGTGACGATCAGCCCCTCGGCCGAGACGACGAAGCCCGACCCCAGCGCGTTCGAGCGCTGCTGCATCTGCGGCGCGCCGAAGCCGGGGTCGCCGAAGGGCGATTCGGGCCCCGGAAAGCCGGGGATGCCGAAGTCGCGGAACAGGTCCGAGAACGGGCTGCCCGGCGGGAACATCGGCCCGCCCCGCTGCTGCGTCACCGGCCGCGACACCACCGAGGTGGTGGTGATGTTGACCACCGCCGGGCTGACCTCGGCCACGATGCCCGAAAAGCTCTGCGGCATGATGGTGCCGACCGCGGCCACATGGTCGCCCGCCGCCGTGGTGGCGTCGGGGGCCTGCGGCACCTCGCCGGTGTTGGCGGCGTCGGGGGAGGTGGTGGTCTCGGGGGTGCCGGGAGCGGCTTCCGAGCCGGCGGGGGGCAGCACCTGGGCCTGGACCTGCGACTCGCTGCCTTGCGGGGCGTCGGGCTGCGCCGGCGGCGGCGCCACCTGCCCCATCGCCGGGGCCAGCGCCAGCAGCAGCGCCGCGGCCGAGGCGGTCAGGCCCAGCCGGGCCGACCCGTGTCTGGTCGGAAGCGGAAGAAACCTCATGCGTGATCTCCATGACTGACCGGCACAGCTGTCCCCGGCCGGTTGCGGGATGCGTCCCCGATATGGAAACAAGCGTTGCGGATTGGCAACTTGTTCCGGCGTCATTTCATCGTGATGCAAGACGCGGCTTGACAGTGCCCGCCGCACGGCGGGCAGCGGCGGGCGGGTTTCCCGGGGGAAACCGCCCGCCGGACCGGCCGGCCGGTCAGTCCCCGGCCGCCGGGGTGGTGGTGGTCGGCGCGGTGTCGGCGGCCGCATCCGGCGCAGCCCCCGGCGCGGTTTCCGGCATGGTGGTGGCGGGCAGTTCGGGCGCCGCGGGTGCGGCGTCCTCGGCCGGGGCCGCGGCTTCGGGTGCAGCCTCGGGCGCGGCGGCCTCCGGCGTCGCCCCCGGTTCGGGGACCGGCGCGGGCGCGGTGGCGGCGGTCGCCGCTTCGGCCTCGGCGGCGGCGGCTGCGGCGGCGGCAGCGGCCTGCGCCGCGGCTTCCTGCGCGACCTCGTGCGACGAGGGCGCGTCGGGCGGAACCGCCGCGGCAACCTCGGGCGGGACGGCGACCGGGCTGGTGCCGCCCTGCCCGCCGGTGCCCAGATAGCTGAAGAACTCGCCGTCCGGGCTTAGCACCACCGAGCTGTTGCCGGCCTGCAGCGCCCGCTCATAGGCGGTCATCGAGCGGGTGAAGGCGAAGAACTCGGGGTCGCGGCCGAAGGCGTCGGCGTAGATGGCGTTGCGCTGCGCGTCGGCCTCGCCCCGAATGATCTCGGCCTGGCGGCGCGCGTCCGAGGTCAGCTCGACCACGGTGCGGTCGGCGGTGGCGCGGACCCGCTGCGCGGCCTCGCCGCCGCGGGCGATCTCGTCGGCGGCCTCGCGTTCACGCTCGGCCCGCATCCGCGCATAGGTGGCGGCCAGGTTCTGTTCCGGCAGGTCGGTGCGGGTCAGCCGCACATCGATGATCTGGATGCCCAGCGAATCGGCCTCGGCCCGCGCGTTGTCGCGGATGCGGTTCATCAGCGCGGTGCGGTCGTCCGACAGCACCGTGGTCGAGGGGACCGAGCCCAGCACCCCGCGGATGGCGTTGGTCATGATCCCGCCCAGCCGCTGCTGGGCGAAATCGATGCCGCCCTCGCCCACCGCGCGGCGGAAGGTCACCGCATCGGCGATCTGCCAGCGGGCGAAGGCGTCCACCACCAGCCGGCGGTCGTCCAGCGGCGTTACCTCCATCGGGTCGGTCTGCAACCCGAGGATGCGCGCGTCATAGCGCACCACGCGGTCGATCACCGGCAGCTTGAAGCCCAGCCCCGGTTCCTCGCGCACGTTCACCACCTCGCCAAAGCGCAGCACCAGCGCCTTTTCGCGGACATCGACGATATAGACCGAGGCCATCACCGCGATCGCGACGACGACCAGCAGCGGCAGGGCCATGATGGAAAGCATACGGCGCATCAGTTGCCCCCCGGCTGAGTGGTGTTGCTGTTGGCGGGCGCGGCGGTTCGGGGCTGCAGCGGTGGCGTATTGCGCAGCTGGTCGAGCGGCAGATAGGGCACGACGCCCTGCCCGGCCTCGTTGTCGATCAGCACCTTGTCGACGCCGCCCAGCACTTTCTCCATGGTTTCCAGATACATGCGGCGGCGGGTCACGTCCGGCGCCTTGACGTATTCGTCATAGACGGAATTGAAGCGCGCGGCCTCACCCTGGGCGCCGTTGACGGCCTGGGCGCGGTAGGCCTCGGCCTGTTCGACCAGCGCCGCAGCCTCGCCTCGGGCGGCGGCCAGCACGCGGTTGGCGTAGGCGTCGGCCTCTTTTTCCAGCCGGTCGCGTTCCTGCTGGGCGGCCTGCACCTCGCGGAAGCTGTCGATCACCTCGCCCGGCGGGTCGGCGCGGCCAAGGTTGACGCGCAGCACGTTGATGCCGGCCTGATAGCTGTCCAGCGTCGCCTGGATCGCCTGTTCCAGATCGACCTGGATCACGCCGCGGTCGCGGTTGAGGATCGGCGCCAGCTCGCTGCGGGCCACGATGTCGCGCATCGCGCTTTCGGCGACGGCGCGGATCGTGCCCTCGGGGTCGGCGAGGTTGAACAGATATTGTTCGGGGTTCGAGACGTTCCACACCACCTGATAGGTGATGTCGACGATGTTCTGGTCGCGGGTCAGCATCAGCCCGCTGTCCATCGGGTCGCGGCCGGTGCCAATGTCGATGGTGCGTTCGCGGGTCACGCCGACGATCTGCTTGGTGACGAAGGGCCAGGGCGCAAAGTTCAGACCGTCATCGCGCACCGCATAGGGACGGCCGAACAGCAGCTCGACCGATTTCTCGGACGTGTCCACCTGATAGACGCTGGCAAATGCCCACAGCGCCACGGCGCCAAGCGCAAAGATCCCCCACTGCCCGCGGTTCATCCGCGGCAGTTCCGGGCGCGGACCGCGCGGGCCGCCGGGGCGGCGGGCGCCGCCGTCGCGGCCGCCCATCAGCACCCGCAGCCGTTCCTGGCCGCGGCGCATCATCTCTTCGATCTCGGGCACCTGGTCGGGGCGCCGTCCGCCACCCGGGGGCTGCTGCCCCTGCTGGCCGGGGCCGCCCTGGCCCCAGGGACGCGGCGTCTCTCCCCGGTCGGGGCCGGGGGTATGCGGGCGGGGGGGGCGGCCGTCGTCGTCTCCGCCGCTGCCGCCGCCCCAGGGTCCCTTTTGTGCCATCCATCTGCCTTTCGTCTGAGTCTGTGTCCTAACTAAGGCCAAAGCCGGGCAGGACAAGGGTTTGCGGGTGCGCTTCCTACGGTCTGGTGCGCCGCCGGTCCGGGTTGTCCGTCGTTCAGAGCGTTGCGCCGCCGGCGCGGCGCACCGGCTGGCGCATGGTCACCAGCTCTTCGGCGAGCGTGGGATGCACGGCGATCGTGGCGTCGAACTGTTCCTTGGTGGCGCCCATGCCGAACGCCACCGCGGCCAGCTGGATCATCTCGCCCGCCTCGGGGGCGAAGATATGGCAGCCCAGCACCCGGCGGCTGTCGCAATCCACCACCAGCTTCATCATCGCCCGGATGTCCGAGCCCGCGAACAGCGAGCGCATGGGCCGGAACCGCGCCTGATAGACCTCGATCGGGCCGCGGGCGGCGGCCTCGTCCTCGGTCAGGCCGATGGTGGCCAGCTCGTGCGGGCGGACATAGACGGCGCTGGCCACCAGATCATGGCAGACGCGGCGGGGCTGGCCGCCGAACACGGTGTCGGCAAAGGAATGCCCCTCGCGGATCGCCACCGGGGTCAGGTTCACCCGGTCGGTCACGTCGCCCACCGCATAGATCGAGGGCACCGCGGTCTGCGACCACGCGTCCACCACGATCTGACCGCGCTTGCCCAGCTGCACGCCGGTGTTTTCCAGCCCCAGCCCGGCGGTATAGGGATTGCGGCCGGTGGCGAACATCACCGCGTCGTAGCTTTCCACCGCGCCGTCCTCATAGGTGACGCGGATCCCCTCGCCTTCCCGGTCCAGCCGCGCCGGGTTGGCGTTCAGCCGCAGGCTGATGCCGACATGTTCCAGCTGATGGGTGACCAGCTGGCGGCATTCCTCGTCAAAGCCGCGCAGCACCTTGTCGCCGCGATAGGCCAGCGTGGTGGCGGCGCCCAGGCCCTGCAGGATGGTGGCGTATTCGCAGGCGATGAAGCCGCCGCCGACCACCAGCACCCGGCCCGGCACCCGCTCCATGGTGAACAGGTCGTCCGAGATCATCCCCAGCTCCTCGCCGGGGATGCCGGGCAGGCTGGGGCGGCCGCCGACCGCAATCAGGATGTGCTTCGCGGTGAATTGCCGCCCGTCGGCCAGCGCCACCGTGTGGTGGTCGACCAGATGCGCGCGGGCGTGGTGGATGTCGACCTCGGCCGAGCGCAGCCCGTCGGTATAGATCGCTTCCAGCCGCGACAACTCGTCATGCAGCTTGGCGCGGAACGCCGGCCAGTCGAAGCTGCCGGCATCGGCATCGGGCCAGCCATAGCCCCGCGCCTCGGCCGCCGCGACCGGGGCCTGCGAGGCAAAGATCATCAGCTTCTTCGGCACGCAGCCGCGGATCACGCAGGTGCCGCCCATGCGGCTTTCCTCGGCCAGCGCCACGCGGGCGCCGTGTTGGCTGGCCGCGATCCGCGCCGCGCGCACGCCGCCCGAGCCGCCGCCGATCACGAACAGGTCATAGTCGAAGCTCATTCCGCCACCTGCGCCGCCGTCATCTCGATCACGCGTCCGTCGGGGCTGCCGATCAGCGCCAGGTCGCACATCCCCAGGAACAGCCCGTGTTCCACCACGCCGGGAATCGCCGACAGCCCCGCCGCCAGCGCCTCGCATTCCGGGATCGCCTCGAGCGAGAGGTCGAGGATCACGTTGCCCTCGTCGGTGCGGAACAGCTGGCCGTCGCGCTGGCGCAGCAGCATCGGGCGGCGGCTGAGTTCGAGCGAATCGAGCAGGCGCTGGATATGGGTGCGGGTGGTCTGCATCCCGAAGGGGATCACCTCGACCGGCAGGTGAAAGGCGCCCAGTTGCTCGACCACCTTGGTCGGGTCGGCCACCACCACCATCCGGTCCGAGGCCGCGGCGGTGATCTTTTCGCGCAGATGCGCGCCGCCGCCGCCCTTGATCAGGTTGAGGTCGGGGTCGATCTCGTCGGCGCCGTCGATGGTCAGGTCCAGCCAGCCGATCTCGTCCAGCTCCTCGATGCGAAGCCCGAGGCTTTCGGCCAGATCGCAGGTGGCGCGGCTGGTCGCGGCGCAGCGCAGCCGCAGCCCCTCGGCCCGCACCCGCTCGGCCAGGCGGTGGACCATGAAGACGGCGGTCGAGCCGGTGCCCAGCCCCAGCCGCATCCCATCCTGAACCAGGGCGATGGCGGCGCGGGCGGCGGCATCCTTGGCGGCCTCGGCCGGTGACAGGTCTGGCATCGCGGGCTCCTGCGGTTTCGGTTTCCGTTGCGGGATATAACGGGGATGGCCGGGGGATGCGAGGGGTGCGCGGCGGGAGTGCGGCCGGTGCGGGGGCCTTGCCCCCGGGCACTGCCGTGGTCTTCCTCGCTGAAAACAGTCCACCGGACCATCCGGCGGGAAAACAGCCTCGGGGATTGTTTTCTGATCCGCCTCCTATTCCGGGCGCTCGGAAGCCCGGATATTTTGGGCAAGATGAAAGAGGTGGCCGCGATTGCGAGCCCCGGCGCCATGGCGTATCGGGTGCGGATGGAAACCGCCCCTGCCCCGTCCCGCGCCGATATCGCCATCCTAATCACCGCCGCCGGCCGGGGCGAGCGGATGGGCGGCGATCTGCCCAAGCAGTGGCAGGCGCTGGCGGGCCAGCCGGTGCTGGCGCGCAGCATCGCCGCATTCGACGGCTTCGGCCGGGTGGTGGTGACGGTGGCGCCGGCAGACATGGACCGCGCCATCGAACTGCTGGGCGGGCGGGTGACGCTGGTCGCGGGCGGCGCGAGCCGTGCCGAAAGCGTGCGGGCGGGGCTCGAGGTTCTGGAAGGTTCCGGCATCACCCATGTGCTGATCCATGACGGCGCAAGGCCGCTGGTATCCGCCGCGGTGATCGAGGCGGTGGTCGCGGCGCTGGACTCCGGCGCGGTCGCGGCGGCGCCGGGGCTGGCGGTGACGGACGCGCTGTGGCGCGGCGCGGGCGGCGTGGTCACGGGCATCGCCGCGCGCGAGGGGCTGTTCCGGGCGCAGACCCCGCAGGGGTTCCAGCTGGCGGCGATCCTGGCCGCGCATCGAGAGGGCGGCGCGGACGCCGCCGACGATGTCGAGCTGATGCAGCGCCGCGGGGTTCCGGTGCGCATCACCCCGGGCGACGAGGACAACCTGAAACTCACCTGGCCCGGCGACATGGCGCGGGCCGAACGGATCCTGGCAGAACGGAGGGGCGGCATGGATGTGCGGCTGGGCAACGGATATGATGTTCACGCCTTCGGGCCCGGGGATCGGGTGTTTCTGTGCGGGGTCGAGCTGCCGCACGACCGCGGTCTGGTCGGCCATTCCGACGCCGATGTGGGGATGCACGCGCTGACCGACGCCATCTATGGCGCGCTCGCGCAGGGCGACATCGGCCGGCATTTCCCGCCCTCGGACCCGCAGTGGAAGGGCGCGGCGAGCGAGATTTTCCTGCGCCACGCCGCCGATCTCGCGCGCGAGATGGGCTATGCCATCGGCAATGCCGACGTGACCCTGATCGCCGAGCGGCCCAAGATCGGCCCCCACGCAGGCGCGATGCAGGCGCGGCTGGCCGCGATCATGGGGATCGAGCCCGGGCGGGTCAGCGTCAAGGCCACCACATCAGAGCGGCTGGGCTTTGTCGGGCGCGAGGAAGGCATCGCCGCCATCGCCACCGCCACGCTGATCGGGGGACGCTGATGGACCGGCTGGTCGCGACCGTGTTCGGCATCGGCTACCTGCGGCCGGCGCCGGGGACATGGGCCTCGGCCGTGACGGTGGCGCTGGCGGTGCTGGCCTATGAATGCCTCAGCCCGTGGCTGGTGCCGGCGGGGTTCGTAGTCGCCACGCTGCTGGGGTTCTGGACGGTGCCGCGGCTGCTGGCCACCATTTCCGACCGCGACCCGTCCTGGGTGGTGATCGACGAGGTGGCCGGGCAGTTGCTGGCGCTGTGTTTCACCGTGGTGCCGCTGGCCTGCCACGGGGTGTCGATCCTCGACGCCTGGCCGGGCTATGTGGTGCCGTTCCTGCTGTTTCGGCTGTTCGACATCTGGAAACCCTGGCTGGTCGGCCGCGCGGACCGGCGCGGCGACGCCACCGGGCTGATGCTGGACGATATCCTTGCCGGGTTGTTCGCCGGGCTGGGCTCGGTCATGCTGGCGGGGCTGTATCACGCGGTGCTGGAGCCGATGCTGTGACCGAAGGCGCGACCGGGGATCTTGCGGCCCAGGCGGCGCGCGTCATCGACGCCGCCCGCGCCCGCGGCGTGATGCTCGCCACCGCCGAAAGCTGCACCGGCGGGCTGATCGGGGCGGTGCTGACCGAGATCGCCGGGGCCTCGGACGTGTTCGACCGCGGCTTCATCACCTATTCCAACGAGGCCAAGACCCAGATGCTGGGCGTCCTGCCCGCCACCCTGCGCGCCCACGGTGCGGTCAGCGAGGAAGTCGCCGCCGAAATGGCCGCAGGCGCGCGCCGCAACTCCGCCGCCACGCTGGCGGTATCCGTCACCGGCGTCGCAGGGCCCGGCAGCAGCGGCACCAAGCCCGAGGGGCGGGTCTGCTTCGGGCTCTCGGACCCATCCGGCACAAGCACCGAAACCGTGGAGTTCGGGGCCATCGGCCGCGGGAACGTGCGCCGGGCGACGGTCGCCCATGCGCTGGCGATGCTGCTGGCGGCGCTGGGGTCAGGACGATAGCTGAGCCATAAGCCGTTCAAGAACGGCCTTTTGGGACTTGTGCTTCAGCGTGGGGTCCTCGACCTGCAGGAACTCACGCTCCGAGAAGTCGTCGCCGCGTTTGCGATTCAGCGGCGGTTCGAGCGCTTCAATCAGGATGGCCTCCATCAGCGAAATAATCTGTTCGCGGCTGGCCGTGAACTCCGAGGGACCAAGCTCGCCGTCCTCGGTCACCCTGCGCAGGCCGAACCAGCTGAACCTGTCCCACCGGCCGTTCAGGCGATCCTTCATGTGCTGCGAAAGACGCTGGCCTAACGGCTGGTCGATTGCACGACCGACGTAGATCACCCGGTCGCGATCATACAGGATATAGATGCCGCATTGACCACCAAAATCGACCAGCTTGCTACCTTGTTGCTGCTGCCCCCAGAGCCGTGGATTCGTCTTCCAGTCCACGCGGGTGATATTCCAGTACATCCCGACCGCCTTGACGACGGGAATGTCCTCGGGCTCGGGCGCTGGCGCAATGTCGGGGGTGTCCGCAGTCAGAGCCCCTACCCATTGCGGATTGAACATGACCCGCCCTGGCTCGGTTTTCAGAAAGGGGCTGTCTTCACCGCTCTTGTTGGACGTGCTGACCATCGATGCTACCGTGGCCGCAGGGGTTGCGCCCAGATTCTTGCGCAGTTTGCGCTTGGCGATTTCCTCGGCAATCTCAGTGTAATGCATTGCACCGTCGGCATCCTGCAGCACCGTAATGATTGCATCGCGCCATTTCAGGTCGGAATGGGTCATCGCTTACTCCTCACAAAGCGCCGAGTAGCGCCGCGATCTCTGCGTCCGTGGTGGCCCAGCTGGTCACCAGCCGGATCGTGGCGTTGTCCGCATCGTCCCCCGGCGTCGGCCAGTCGGCGGCGCGCAGGCCGGCGGTGCGCAGCCGTGCGATGGTGGCGGGGGGCAGGCGCAGGAAGATCTCGTTCGACTGCACCGGGGCCATCGGCTCGAAACCGGCCGCGACCAGCCCGGCGGCCAGTTCCGCCGCGGCCGCATTGGCGTGGCGCGCCAGTTGCAGCCACAGCCCGCCATCCAGCCAGGCCAGCATCTGCGCGGCCAGGAACCGGTGCTTGGACCACAGCTGCCCGGCGCGCATCCGGCGAAAGGCGAAGTCGCGGGCGCGGTCGGGGTCGAAGAACACCGCCGCTTCCAGCGCGAGGCAGCCGCTTTTGGTGCCGCCCAGCGACAGCGCGTCGACGCCGGCCTGATGGGTCAGGGCTGCGGGGGTGGCGCCGGTGGCGGCGACGGCATTGCCGAAACGGGCGCCGTCCATGTGGACCGTCATCCCGGCCCCATGCGCGACCGCGGCCAGCGCCGCCACGGCTTCCGGCGCGTGCACCGTCCCCCATTCGGTGGCGTTGGTGATCGAGACCACCGCGTTCCGGCCGTCGTGTTCGTCCTCTTGCGGGTAATCGGCGATGCGGGCCGACAGCCTGTCCGGGGTCATCCGTCCGAACTCGCCCTCGACCAGCGCCAACTGCGCGCCGCCGGCCATCCAGGCGGGGGCGCCGGATTCCGAGGTCTCGATATGGGCGGTGCGGTGGCAGAAGATCCGGCCCCAGGGCGGGCACAGCTGCGCCAGCGCCAGCGCGTTGGCGGCGGTGCCGGTGCCCAGCAGGAACACCGCGGCATCGGGCGCCCCCAGCATCTCGCGCACCGCATCCGCCGCCCGCGCGGTCAGCGGATCGCGCCCATAGGACGCCGCCGTGCCGTCATTGGCCGCCGCCAGCGCCGCCATCACCGCCGGGTGCACGCCCGAGCTGTTGTCCGAGCCGAAATTCATGACAGATCCTCGATCACATGGTCTTCCCAGTCGTCCTCGGAGACCTCGAGCTCGCTGACCGTCCAGCCGCGGACCGAGGCCCCGGCGCAGTGCACCGATTCCCGGTCGCCCGAGAGCAGATAGTGCCAGTCGTACAGCGGCTTGCCCTCGGCCCGCAGGCGATAGGCGCAGGTCGCGGGCAGCCACCAGGCGATCGAGCCCAGTTTTTCCGGGGACAGCACCACGCAGTCGGGAACGTAGTCATGGCGGTTTTCATAGGACGAACAGCGGCAGCTGTGCCCGTCCAGCAGCCGGCAGGCGATGCGGGTGTAGGCCAGCGAGCCGTCGTCCTCGTATTCGATCTTGTTGAGGCAGCATTTGCCGCAGCCGTCGCAAAGCGCCTCCCATTCCTCGGCGCTGAGCGAGTCGAGCGGCAGTTCCCAGAAACGCTCGCGCATCACGGCGCCGACAGGATGCGCCGCGCCTGCGCCGCGTCGCTGTGCATTTGGGCGACCAGCGCGTCGAGCCCGTCGAACTTTTCCTCGGGGCGCAGATAGTCGACCAGCGCCACCGACAGGCGGCGGCCGTAGAGATCGCCGTCGAAATCGAACAGATGGGTTTCCAGGTTCGGCGCGTTCTGCCCGAACATCGGCCGCACCCCCAGGGATGCCACGCCGCGGTAGCTGCCGCGGTCGGGACCGTCCAGCACATCGACCTCGACCGCATAGACGCCCAGTTTCGGCAGGTGCAGCCCCTCGACCGCCATGTTGGCGGTGGGGAAACCCAGCTCGCGGCCGCGTTTTTCGCCGTGCAGCACTTCGCCCTCGATCCGGTGCCAGTGGCCCAGCATCCGCTCGGCGTCGCGGGGGCGGCCTTCGGCCAGCGCGGCGCGGATGGCGGTGGAGCTGGCGCGGCCCTCGGCCCCGCTGCAGACCAGCGGCACCACGGTCACGCCGAAACCCAGCCGCGCGCCCGCCTCGGCCAGCGTCGTCGCGTCGCCCGCCCGGCCGCGGCCATAGCGGAAATCTTCGCCCACCGCGACATGGGCGATGCCCAGCCCCTCGGCCAGCACCTGCCGGGCGAAATCCTCGGGCGAGAGCCCGGCCAGATGCGGGCCGAAGGGCAGCTCGTAAAGCTGGCTGACCCCGTGGCGCGCCAGCCGCGTCGCCCGTGATTCGGCGTTCATCAGCCGGAACGGCGGCTCGACCCGCCCGGCCAGCGCGGCGAAATATTCGCGCGGATGCGGTTCAAAGGTGATGATGCCCAGGGGCGCGTCAGGGCGGGCGGCGCGGGCTGCCTCGATCACCGCGCGGTGGCCGCGATGCACGCCGTCGAAATTGCCCATGGCCACGGTTGCGCCGCGAGCCGACGCGGGAAGCCCGCGCCAGTCGCGATGGATATGCATCGGCGGATGTTGCATGGGCTCCCGTCTCCGGGCCATGCGATGCCCCGGTCGTCGTGGTCAGTCGAACTTGCGCGACGGCGCCAGAACCACCGCCTCGCCCTTGAGCACGACCGTATCGCCCACGAGGCAGCGGGTGGCAAGGGTCACGCGGCGGCGCGAATGGTCGATCGCCTCGACCTCGACCTCGGCGCGCACCATGTCGCCGGGGCGGACCGGGGCCATGAACTTCAGCGTCTGGCCCAGATAGACCGTGCCGTGGCCCGGCAGCTGTTCCCCGATCACCGCCGAGATCAGCCCGGCGGTCAGCATCCCATGCGCGATGCGGCCCTGAAAGATGGTGTCGCGGGCGTAATCGTCGTCCAGATGCACCGGGTTGCGGTCGGTCGAGACCTGCGCGAACATCTCGATGTCCGCATCCGTCACCTGTTTTTGCAGGCTGCGCAGCATCCCCACCTCAAGATCCTCGATGACGATGGTGCCCCGGGGCTGATTGTCGAGCATCATTCCGGCCTCCCTAGCCGCGGTGCAGCATAGCAGCGGGAAAACGCTCCCGCAACAATATTATCCATGAGGGGCGCAAGGAGACGGATTGTTGCGCGGCGATCAACGCAGGCGGCCGATGGCGAAGGTCGGGTGGATCCCCTGCCCGTCCAGCCAGCGTTCCAGCAGCGCCGGATCGGGGCTTTCCACGTCGCCGCCCATGAACTCGGCCGCCAGCCCGCCGGTGACGAAGATCGAATCAATTCCCTGCGCGACGGCGCCGGCGATGTCGGTGCCGATGCCGTCGCCGATGGCCAGCGCCGGCACCTCGGGCCCCACCCCCAGCCGGCGGCGGGCAAGGTCGTAGATCGGCGCGTGCGGCTTGCCGAAATACAGCGCCTCGCCGCCCATCTCCTCGTAAAGCTGCGCCAGCGCCCCCGCGCAGTAAAGCCGCTGTTCGCCGTAATCCACCACCAGATCGGGGTTCGCGCACAGCAGCGGCAGGTTGCGGGCCCGGGCGGCGGCCAGACGCTCGCGGTAGTCCTCGGGGGTCTCGGTCAGGTCGTCATAGGGGCCGGTGACCACGATGCCCTCGGCCTCCTCCAGCGCCACCCGCTCCAGCGCGGCGGCGCGGGGGTCGTCGGTGTCGGTGAAGAAGCTCAGGTCGCGGTCGGGGCCGACATGCCAGACCCGGCTGCCCACCCGCCCCGCCAGCATCGCATCCTGCGCCGCATCGCCCGAGGTCACGATGTCGTCCCAGGCATCGCGCGGCACCCCCAGCCGGTCGATCTGCTGCTCCACCATCGCCCGCGGCCGGGGCGCATTGGTGACCAGCGCCACCTTGCCCCCGCCAAGACGCCAGCGCTGCAACGCCGCGATCGCCGCCGGATAGGCGGCCTTGCCGTTGTGGACGCAGCCCCAGAGATCGCAGAACAGCACGCCGTAATCGCCGCCGATCTCGGCAAGTTCGTGGATGATCCGGGTCATGTGGGGGCCTTTCAGGGGATGGACATGGAGAGGGGGCCGGGGCGCGATCCGCCCGGCCCCCCGAGAATTGCGGCGGTCGCGCGCCTCAGAGCTTGAGCGCGGGGATGATCTGCTTCTTGCGGCTGACGACGCCGGGCAGCACCACGCTGTCGCTGTCCACGCGGACGCCGAACGACGCCGCGGCCACCTTGGCCACGAAGTCGTTCGGGACCAGCAGGGTCGAGCGCTCGTTCAGGATGTCGACGATGAACAGCAGCACCTCGTCAGCGCCGTCCTCGGCCGCGACCCCGGGCATGGCGGCGATCAGCGCCGCCTTGCGGTCGATCAGCACCTGCGGCGCGGTGGTTTCCAGCACCGAGACCCGCAGCTGCTTGCCGCCGAGCTCGTATTCCTTGCTGTCCATCCGCAGCAGCGCCGCATCCGAGAACGCCGAAACGTCGGATTTCGCCGCGAACATCTCGGCCGCATAGGTCGGGATCGCGATGTCGAGGTCACCCGCCAGTTTCTCTGCCACCCAGCGGTCATGCGGGGTGGTGGTGGGGCTGCGGAACTCCAGCGTGTCGGACAGGATGCAGGTCAGCATCATCCCCTTGACCCAGCGGGGCGCGCGGTCGAGGTCCTCGCCGATCAGGTCGTGCATGATCGTGGCGGTGCAGGCCAGCGGCCGGATGGTGACGTTGATCGGGGTGCGGGTGGTGATGCCGCCCGCCAGCAGGTGGTGGTCGATGATTTCCAGCACCTCGGCCTGCGCCAGCGAGGCGGGCAGTTCCGCGGGGTTGTTGGTGTCCACGATCACGCATTGGTCGCCCGCGGCCACGTCCTGGATGATCTCGGGCATCTCGACGCCCCATTTCCCCAGCATCCACAGCGCCTCGGTGTTGGGCGTCCCCTGCAGCACCGCTTTCGCCGGGGTCTTGCGGATATCCGACAGATACCAGGCCCAGATCAGCGGCGAGCCGGTGGAATCGGTGTCGGGGGCCTTGTGGCCGAAAACCTGGATCATGGGAACGCGTTCCTTCGTGGCGGAGTCGCTGCGGCTTATAGGGCGGCGGCGGGGGGTTGTGAAGCGCGGCGCAGGACCGGGCTGCCGCGGCCTTCCTCGCTGAAACGGTCCACCGGACCGTTTTCCGGGCGTTCGGAAGCCCCGGGATATTGGGGGCAAGATGAAAGAACCGCAGGCGGTGCGGAGTTGCCGCCGGGCGCGGTGCGTTCGGTCAGCCCGGCGAGCGGTGGTCTTGGGGGAGTCAGGACGCCTTTGCTTTCGGGCCCCTGCAGCCCGGGGATGATTAGGACAAGATGAAAGAGCGGAGAGGGTGCGGCCTTGGGGGCCACCGGACGCCGTTGCTTTCGGGCCTCCGCAAGCCCTCGGATAGGCAGGATCGGAGCGTCGGGCGTCAGCCCCTTGCCGGCAGGGTCTGCTGGTGCTGGATCAGTTTCCAGTCGCCGGCCTGGCGCACCCAGGTCGAGCTGCACAGCACGTCGCGTTCGGTGCTGCCGCGGGTGGCGCGGGCGCGATAGGCCAGCACCATGGTGTCGCCCAGTTCCGAGGTGTGGCGGTCGCTGATGCGCAGGTTCTGCCAGCGGCTGCCCTGCTTCATCCCCTCGACGATCTGCGGCCCCTGCATCACCCCTTCGGGGAACACCATGATGCAGACGGGGGCGATGCGCAGCGCCGCCTCGGCCGCGCCCAGCGTCCACAGCGCTTCCTCGTCGGCCCAACGGTCCTCGGTCCTGCTCATCCTGCGTCTCCTACACGTTCGATCGTCCAGCCGTCCCGTTCCAGCAGCCGCAGCACCCCGGTCTCGCCCGGCAGGTGCAGTGCCCCGAAGGCGGCGACCACGTGGCGACCCGCCTGCGCGGCGCCAGTGGCCGCTTCGGTCAACGGCGCGATCCAGTTTCTGTTCCGTGCGGTCATCAGCCGCTCCTCGGCCAGCTGCAGCTGCCGCTCGACCGCCGCGGGGGCCAGCTCCGACGAGGCCAGCGCGTCCAGCCGCCCGAACTCCCAGATCGCCCAGATGTCGCCGCGGAAATACGCCTCGAGCGTGGTGGCGGCGTAATCGTCGGCCAGCTGCGCGGCCGGCAGCGCCGCGCGGATCATGTCCAGCTCTTCCTCGGGGGTCAGCCCGGCGAAGATCGCGAACACCGTATCCCAGGGCTCCAGCGCCAGCACCTCCGTGCCCGCGTCCTCCGCCGCGGCGATCAACTGGTGGTCGAGCCCGCCGCTGGCCGGGTCGCTGCCGCGGGCGCGCGCCGCGTCGATCATGCAAGGCGACAGCCCCAGCACGGTGGCGACATACCAGGGCCGCATCCGGCTGACCATGATCGCGGGGATGCCGCGGGCCTCCATCGCCTGCCCCAGCGCCTGCCACTGTTCGGGCGGCAGGCGCTCGGGCAGGGTCGGGCCGCTGGCGTCCACCATCAGTGAGGGATCCTCGGCCAGCGCCCGGGCCAGCCGTGCCTCGCCCTCGGGGCCGACCTCGACCAGCAGCGCCCCGGCCCCGGCGATCAGCGGGCGCAGCGCCGCGACCATGGGGGCGTGGCGCGGGTCGGGAAAGTGATAGGTGCCCACGATCTCGATCACCGCATCCTCGCGGGTGGCGCGAAAGCGGGTGCCGGTGGCATAGGGGGTGGCGGCCACCGCGCGGGCGATCTGCGCACGGTCGGCATCGGACAGCGCCGCCATCAGGTCGCGGCCGGTGCAGACGGGGGCGGCATCGCCCTGACCCGCCACCGCCATCTGGGGGGCGGCCAGCAACAGCAGCGCCAGCGCCAGCAGCCACGCCGCCAGCCGGGTTGTCGCGACCCTCATCATCCTGATTCGCCCCCGTTTTTCCGCCCGCACCCCTGCGCCGGGCCGCGCCAGCATCGCACGCGGGGCGGGCGAACCCAACCCGGCGCGCCCGGACCGGCCTGCGGGTTGACAGGCTCGTGACCGCGGCCTATCTGGCGGGCATTGGCACTCACCAAGGTCGAGTGCCAACAACGCAACACTGCAACCTGAATCGGAGTGTTCACGATGGCTTTCACCCCTCTGCACGACCGCGTCCTGGTCCGTCGCGTCGAATCCGACGAAAAGACCAAGGGCGGCCTGATCATCCCCGACACCGCCAAGGAAAAGCCCGCCGAGGGCGAGGTCGTGTCCGTGGGCGCCGGCACCCGTGACGACGACGGCGATCGGATCGCGCTGGATGTCAAGGCCGGCGACCGCATCCTGTTCGGCAAATGGTCGGGCACCGAAATCACGCTGGACGGCGAAGAGCTGCTGATCATGAAGGAAAGCGACATCCTCGGGATCATCTCGTAATCCCTGACGGATCGTTTTCAACTCATTGACAAGGAAGAGATAAATGGCTGGCAAGGAAGTCAAGTTCAACACCGACGCCCGCGACCGGATGCTCAAGGGCGTCAACATCCTGGCCGATGCGGTCAAGGTGACGCTGGGCCCCAAGGGCCGCAACGTGGTCATCGACAAGTCCTTCGGCGCCCCGCGCATCACCAAGGACGGCGTTTCGGTCGCCAAGGAAATCGAACTGTCCGACAAGTTCGAGAACATGGGCGCGCAGATGGTCCGCGAAGTCGCCTCGCGCACCAATGACGAGGCCGGGGACGGCACCACCACCGCCACCGTGCTGGCGCAGGCCATCGTGCGCGAAGGGCTGAAGGCCGTCGCCGCGGGCATGAACCCGATGGACCTCAAGCGCGGCATCGACCTGGCCACCGCCCGCGTCGTGGAATCGATCAAGGCCGCCGCCCGTCCGGTCAACGACAGCGCCGAAGTCGCGCAGGTCGGCACCATCTCGGCCAACGGCGAGACCTTCATCGGCGAGCAGATCGCCGAGGCGATGCAGCGCGTCGGCAACGAAGGCGTGATCACCGTCGAAGAGAACAAGGGGATGGAGACCGAGGTCGAAGTCGTCGAGGGGATGCAGTTCGACCGCGGCTACCTGTCGCCCTATTTCGTCACCAACCCGGAAAAGATGATCGCCGAGCTGGAAGACGCCTATATCCTGCTGCACGAAAAGAAACTGTCGTCGCTGCAGCCGATGGTTCCCCTGCTGGAAGCCGTCATCCAGACCCAGAAGCCGCTGCTGATCGTGGCCGAGGACGTGGAAGGCGAGGCGCTGGCCACGCTGGTCGTCAACCGCCTGCGCGGCGGGCTGAAGGTCGCGGCCGTCAAGGCGCCGGGCTTCGGCGATCGCCGCAAGGCCATGCTGCAGGACATCGCGATCCTGACCGGCGGTCAGGTGATCTCGGACGACCTCGGCATGAAGCTCGAGAACGTCGGGCTGGACATGCTGGGCCGCGCCAAGAAGATCTCGATCAACAAGGACAACACCACCATCGTCGATGGCGCCGGTGAGAAGGCCGAGATCGAGGCCCGAGTCAGCCAGATCCGCCAGCAGATCGAGGAAACCACCAGCGACTACGACCGCGAGAAGCTGCAGGAGCGTGTGGCCAAGCTGGCCGGTGGCGTCGCCGTCATCCGCGTCGGCGGCCTGACCGAGGTCGAGGTGAAAGAGCGCAAGGACCGCGTGGACGACGCGCTGAACGCCACCCGCGCCGCGGTGCAGGAAGGTGTCGTGGTCGGTGGCGGCGTGGCCCTGGTTCAAGGCGGCAAGGCCCTGGAAGGGCTGGAAGGCGCCAACTCGGACCAGAACGCCGGCATCGCCATCATCCGCCGCGCGCTCGAGGCGCCGATGCGCCAGATCGCCGAAAACGCCGGCGTCGACGGCGCCGTGGTGGCCGGCAAGGTGCGGGAATCGAACGACAAGGCCTTTGGCTTCAACGCGCAGACCGAAGAATATGGCGACATGTTCAAGTTCGGCGTGATCGACCCGGCCAAGGTCGTGCGCACCGCGCTGGAAGACGCGGCCTCGGTCGCGGGCCTGCTGATCACCACCGAGGCGATGATCGCCGAAAAGCCCGAGCCGAAGGCTCCGGCCGGCGGCGGGATGCCCGACATGGGCGGCATGGGCGGGATGATGTAATCACCCCACCCATGCCGATCAGGCACGGACAGGAAGGGCGCCCCTTGCGGGCGCCCTTTTTCGTGGCGCTTTTTTCGTGAACCGCCCCATGGGCAGCGGCGGCAAGCCGTGCCATGCTGGCGCGGATCGGTCGAACAAGGGGGCAACAGCGATGGACGCCGCGGTCAGGGCGCTGTTCCGGCGCTATGAGCAGATGTTCGCGCAGGCGCTGGCCGGGCGCGCCACGATGGACGAGGTGGCGACGCTTTACGCGCCCGAGTTCATTGCCAGCACCCCCGCCGGGGTGATCACCGGCCGCAACGACGCGCTGCTGCGCGAGCGCATGGCCCAGGGCTATGCGCATTACCGCGCCATCGGCACCACCGCGATGCGCATCCGCGACCTGCGCCTGTCACCGATCGACGCGCTGCATTGCGTCGCCCATGTCGCCTGGACCGCGACCTATGCCCGCGACGACCTGCCCGAGACCGCCATCGATTTCGACGTGCATTACCTGGTCCGGCTGGCCGAGGGCGAGGCGCGTGTGTTCGGCTGGATGTCCGGCGACGAACAGGCGCTGCTGCGCCAGCACGGGGTGATCTGAGGGGGCACGGCGCCCCCCGCGCTCAGCGCAGCGGCAGCGCCGCGCCGATGGCGACGAAGATGCCGCCGCAGACCCGGTTGAAGCGGCGCCCGACCCGGGCCAGCCAGGGCCGCACCCGATGCGCGGCGGCGGCGTAAAGATATTCCACCGCGAACTCGATCACCGCATAGGTGGCGCCCATCACCAGGAACTGCCCGGCCAGGCTGCGCTCTGCCGACAGGAACTGCGGCAGCAGCGCGCTGAAGAACAAAAGCCCCTTGGGGTTGGTGGCGGCGGTCAGGAACCCCGAGCGGAACAGCGCGGCACCCCGCACCGCCGCCGCCCCGCCCCCGGCCGCCACCACGATCGGCGGCGAGGCCCACAGCCGGATCCCCAGCCAGACCAGATAGGCGCCCCCGACCAGCTTGAGCCCGGTCAGCCACAGCGCTGAGGTCCGCACCAGCGCCCCGATCCCGAACATGCACAGCCCCATGACCGCGACCAGCCCGGTGACCCCGCCCATGATGGTCCACAGCGCGCGGCGGTTGCCGTGCAGCGCGCCATGGGTCATCGCCAGCAGCACGTTCGGCCCCGGGGTCAGCGCGATCCCGGCCGAGGTCAGCAGGAACAGAAGCCAGGTTTCAAACGACATGCCCCCTCCGAAGCGAAAGAAGGGGCCGCGCCCCCCGGTCCGTGGAACCCCCCGCGGCGGCTCAGGCCACCACCGCCGCCACCTTAAGCGCCGAGGCAAGCGCGCGGAAGCGGGCTTCGACCACTTCGCCCATCAGCTCGCGCCCGCTGTCGGTCAGGGCCAGGGTCAGCGTGCCGGCGTCGCGGTCCAGAGCCAGCGCGCCGGCCTCGGTCGGGTCGCCGATGGAGAACATCGCCCCGAAGCGCATGGCGCGGCCGACGATCTCGGCCTCGCGGATCTCGTCCTGGGCCAGCAGCGGCAGCAGCGGCTCGACCAGGCAGCCGGTGCGGCTGTTGGTATAGCGGTGCAGCAGCGACAGCCCCAGGAACACCCGTTCCGGGTGCGACAGCGCGGTCATGTTGGAATGGGTCACGTTGTCGAAACTGGCCTCGGCCCGGTAATCGGGGTGCGCGCGCCAGCTGGTGTCGTGCAGCAGGCAGGCGGCGCGGATCAGCCGCTCGCGCTCGGGCGGGGCGCCCGCGAACACCGGCGCCAGGAACTGGAACAGCCGCTTGCCCGCCCCGGGCAGCCGCGCCATCTTGCGCTCGGTGAACTTGGCGGCCTCGATCAGCGGGTCGCGCTTGCGGATGCCGGCGGACATCTGTTCGTAAAGCAGCCCCTCGCGGATACCGTAGGAGCTGACGGCGATCTCGCGCGGGGCAAAGGTCAGCACCAGCTGGCGCAGCACCTGCACCGCCAGCGGCACCAGCTCGAGCCGCGAGGAGGAGATGCCGCTGCGCGACTTCATCTCGGCCTGCGGGGTGTCGCCGATCCACTTGACCGTGGCCAGCACGTCCTCGGGGGTCATGCGGTATTCGTGCAGCACCGTCATCGGATAGCCGCGCCGCTCCATGTCCAGCCGCGCGATCGCCCGCCACGAACCGCCGACCAGATAGATGCGCTCGTGGTCGTCGCCGACCGCGGCGGCCAGCCCCTCGACCACCTTCTGGATATGGCGGCGCAGGGCCTTGCGCTCGACCAGCTGCAGGCGGAACGGGCCCAGCGGCGAGGTGGCGCGGCGGCCGATCTTTCCCTCGCCGACCTCGGCCAGCTCCATCGAGCTGCCGCCCATGTCGCAGACCAGCCCGCGCGCGTCGGGCCAGCCCAGCAGCACCCCTTGCGCCGACAGCCGCGCCTCTTCCTCGCCGTCGATGATCAGAAGCTTCAGCCCGGTTCTGCGGGTAACGGCGCGGTTGAAGGCGGGGCCGTCCTCGGCCTCGCGCACGGCGGCGGTGGCGACGCAGGTCAGCGCCTCGATCCCCATGTCGCGCGCCAGGGTGGAAAAACGCTTCAGCGCCGCCATGCCCCGCCGCACTCCCTCGGGGTTCAGCCGCCCGGTCGAGGCCAGCCCTTGCCCCAGCCCGGCCATGACCTTTTCGTTGTAGAAATACGCCGGGCTGCGGGCGGCGCCGTCGAACACGACCAGCCGGATCGAGTTCGAGCCGACGTCCACCACCCCCACCCGCGCCAGTTCCCGCATCGACCGGACCGGCAGCCCGTGCTTGCCGAAGGGGGCGATTTTCTGGCCGCTGGCGGTCTTGACGTTCATGGCGGGCCTTTTCTTCCGTTGTGCGGACGGGCGCAGGAAAGCGCCCGACGCGGGTTCAGGTCAATCCCGGGTATGGGTCAGAGCCGCGACATCCTTTGCCCCGGCCGTTCCCCGCCCAGAAAGCGAGGGGTTGTCAAGGAAATACTGGTGGCAGTTGAACAGATCCTCGCGGTCCTCGGGCAGGTGGCGCAGATAGCGGCCGTCGGGTTGCAGGATCCAGCTCTGCGCCTCGTCGGCCAGGTTGGCGGCCATGATCTGGCTGGTGATCTGCGCCTTCACCGTCTCGTTGATGCATTCGACCAGCGACTCGACCCGGCGGTTGAGGTTGCGGTCCATCCAGTCGGCCGAGCTGATGAACACCCGCGCCTTGCGCGAGGGCAGCCCGTGGCCGTTGCCGAAACAGACCACGCGGCTGTGTTCGAGGAAGCGCCCGACGATGGACTTGACCCGGATGTTGTCCGAAAGCCCGGCGATGCCGGGGCGCAGCCCGCAGATGCCGCGCACCACCAGGTTGATGCGCACCCCCGCGTTCGAGGCGGCGTAAAGCGCCTCGATCACGTCCTTCTCGATCAGGCTGTTCAGCTTGGCCCAGATCTCGGCCGGGCGGCCTTGGCGGGCGAATTCGGCCTCGCGCGCGATCAGGTCCAGCAGGGTGGACTTCAGGTTGATCGGGCTGATCGCCAGGTTTTCCAGCCCCACCGGCTCGACATAGCTGGACAGGTAGTTGAACACCTTGGTCGCGTCGCGCCCCAGCGCCGGGTCGCAGGTCAGCAGCGACAGGTCGGTATAGATGCGCGCGGTGATCGGGTGGTAGTTGCCGGTCCCGAAATGGGTATAGGTGACCAGCGCATCGCCTTCGCGCCGCACCACGGTCGAGATCTTGGCATGGGTCTTGTAGTTGAAGAACCCGTAGACCACATGCGCGCCCGCCCGTTCCAGCCGCCGCGACTGCCGGATGTTGGCGGCCTCGTCGAAGCGGGCCTTCAGCTCGACCAGCGCCACCACCGACTTGCCCGCTTCCGCCGCCTCGCACAGGGCGCTGACAATGGGGCTGTCGCGGCTGGTGCGGTACAGCGTCTGCTTGATCGCCACCACGTCGGGGTCGCGCGCCGCCTGCTGCAGGAAGCGCACCACCATGTCGAAGGTCTCGTACGGGTGGTGCAGCAGCATGTCCTTTTGCCGGATGGCGGCGAACATGTCGCCGTCGTGGTCCTGGACCCGCTCGGGCACCCGCGGCACGAAGGACGGCCATTGCAGGTCCGGGCGGCTGTCCAGCACCAGCTCGCGCATGTCGGCCATGCCCAGCAGCCCCTCGACCTGGATCACCTCGTCCAGCCCGACCTGCAGCCGCTGCATGATCAGCTTGCGCAGCCGGTCGGGGGCGCCGGCGGTGATCTTCAGCCGGATCACGTCGCCGCGGCGGCGGCGCTTCAGCGCGGTCTCGAACTCGCGCACCAGATCCTCGGCCTCGTCCTCGAGCTCGAGGTCGCTGTCGCGCAGCACCCGGAAGGCGCAGTGGCCGACATCGCGATAGCCGGGGAACAGCCGCGGCAGATACATCAGCAGCAGATCTTCCAGCCGCAGGAACCGCTGCCCCCCGGGCAAAGGGATAAATCGCTTGAGCTGCCCCGGAATCGGCAGCAGCGCCTGCATCTGGCTGCCGTCGGATTCCCGCGCCAGCTCCAGCGCCAGGCAGAAGCCGGCGTTGGGGATGAAGGGGAACGGGTGCGCCGGGTCGATGGTCAGCGGCGTCAGCACCGGGAACACCTGTTCCAGGAAATGCGTGCGCAGGAACGCCGCCTCGGCCCGGGTCACGCGCGAGCGCGACAGGATGACGATGCCCTCGGCCTCCATCTCGCGGCGCAGCTTGTTCCAGACGGTCTGCTGCGCCCCCATCAGCCGGCGGGCGTCGGCGTTGATCAGCGCCAGCTGCTCGGCCGGGGTCAGCCCGTCGTCCGAGGGGGTGACGTTGCCCTCGCGCACCAGCTCGCGCAGCCCGGCGACGCGGACGGTGTAGAACTCGTCGAGGTTGGTGGCCGAGATCGACAGGAAGCGCAGCCGCTCCAGCAGCGGCACCCGCGGGTTGCGGGCCTCGTCCAGCACCCGCCAGTTGAAGCTCAGCCAGCTGAGCTCGCGGTTGAAGAACCGCGCCGGCCCCTCGGGCGGCCCCTCGGAAAGGACGCGGGCGGGGGGAATCGGGGTCTTGAGGAAATCGGCCTGGGTCATGGAAACATCATGCAGGAAAAAGCGGGGCAGTTGAGGGGTTTCTGGAACGCCCGCGAAAGACTGTCAAACCGCGCCCGACAATCTTCACGCAACCGACATAAAGCGCGCAGGCCATGCCGTCCCGGCCGCCGCCTACCGGCACCCCATGCCTTCATCTTGCCGGAAATATCCCGCGGGCTTCCGAGCGCCCGGAACAGGCGGCGGATCAGGAAACAGTCCCCAAGGCTGCTTTCCCGTCGGAGGGTCCAGTGGACCGTTTCAGCGAGAGAGGCCACGACAATGGCCGGGGACTGGCCCCCGCTCGGGCAGCGCCCGGAATAATAGGCGGATCCGAAACAGCCCCAAGGCTGCTTTCCCGCCGAATAGTCCAGTGGATTGTTTTCAGCGCCACGGCAGACAGCCCCCGGCTCCAACCCCGCCCCCGCCGCTCAGCCCGCCATCCGCGCCAGCGCCGCCAGTGCCAAGGGCCTTGTCACCGCCCGCCCCTCGGCCAGCGCGGTGCGGTCGATCTCGGCCACCACGCGCCGGGCCAGCCCCAGGTCGCGGTCCATGTGCCGCGAAAGCGATTCGACCACGCCCGGCCCGGGCACCAGCTGGCGGTCGGCGAACAGCTTGACCAGCACCGCGGCCAGCAGCGCCTCGTCGGGGGGCTCGAGCCGCACCAGCGCCGTCGCCGCCATGCGCGAGGCGAGGTCGGGCAGCGCCAGCCCCCAGTCGCGCGGCGGCGTCCGCGCGGTGATCAGCAGCAGCGCCCCCTGCGCCGCGCAGAGGTTCCACAGATGGAACAGCGCCGCCTCGGCCCCGGCAGCGCCACCGGCGCGATGGGCGTCCTCGACCACCAGCGCACCGCCCGGCGCGACCAGCGCATCCGCAGTCTCGGGCCGCAGCGCCGAGGCGCGGACCCGCTGCGCCCCGTGCTCGGCCGCCCAGAACGCCGCCAGATGCGACTTGCCCGCGCCCTCGGGGCCGACCAGCAGCAACCGCCCCTGCGGCCAGTCCTGCGGCCGGTCCAGCATGGCCAGCGCCTCGGCATTGGCGGAGGCGGGCAGGAAATCCTGCCGCGACAGCGCCGGGGGCGTGCGCAGGTCCAGCGTCAGCTGGCGGGGCATCTCAGCCTCTCCCGAGCCTGCCGCCCGGCACGGGGAGTCCGGCCCTGCTGTCGGGAAGCACGGGTCCCTGCGGCTCGGGCCCCTGCGCCTCGGGCGGCGGCGCGCCGACCCGCGCCTCGCGCACCGCCTCGTCATGGGTGCGCTGTTCCTGCGCGATGCGGCGGGCGACGGTGCCGTGGGGGACGATCTCGACCAGCGTCGGCTGCGGCGGCGGCGAGGGCTGCTGCGCGCCAGTGTAAAGCGCGCTTTCCTTGTAGCGCGCGACCGTGTGGCGCACGATCACCCCCACGGCCGCGCCCAGCGGCACCGCCACCAGCAGCCCGACGAACCCGAACAGCGTGCCGAACACCGCCAGCGCCAGCATCAGCCAGACCGGGTGCAGCCCGACATGGCCGCCGATGATCTTGGGCTGCAGGTAGTTGCTTTCCAGCATCTGCCCGGCGGCGAAGATCCCGGCGACGATCAGGATCCGCGCCGGCTCGTCCCAGAACGAAAACAGCGCCACCCCGATCGACAGCACGCCGCCCAGCAGCGTGCCCAGATAGGGGATGAAGGACAGCGACGCCGCCGACACCCCGATCACGATGCCGAAGGGCAGCCCGGCCAGCGCCAGCCCGGTCGAATACAGCAGCGCCAGGATCAGGATCACCACCGCCTGCCCGCGCACGAACCCGGAAATGCTGTCGTTGATCTGCGCAAACAGCGTGCGCAGCGTGTCCAGATGCGGGCGCGGCAGCAGCGCGTCGATCCGGTCGACCATGCGGTCCCAGTCCAGCAGCATGTAGAAGGCCACCACCGGCGCGATCACCACCACCATGACAAAGCCGATCACCCCGTTGATCGAGCCCATGACGCTGCCGACGATGGTGCCCATGCTGCCGGCCACCGTCTCGCGCCCCTTGTCCAGCGCCATGTCCAGGAACCCGCCCGAGGGCAGCAGGTCGGGAAACCGCGCCTGCACCACCTCTTGCAGGCGCTGGATCATGTGGGGGGCGGTCTCGACCAGCTGCGTGCCCTGCCGCAACAGCAGCGGCACCAGCCAAACCAGCGTCGCCGCAAAGGCCAGCACCACGATGGCGGTGATCAGCACCACGGCCAGCGTGCGCGACAGCCCGGCGCGTTCCAGCCGGTCGGCCACGGGGTCAAGGAAATAGGCGATGGCCATGCCCAGCAGGAACGGCATGATCGCATTGCCCAGGAACCACAGGACCAGCACCAGCACCAGCGCCGCGGCGCCCCACCAGATGGCCTGCTTGCTGCCGGCAAACCGCATCGCGAACGCTCCGTTCCCGGGCACCATGGCCCGCATCCCCCGGGCCCGCCCCGGTTCGGGCCCTGTTTGTCGCGTCCCGGGCGGCGGTGCAAGCGCGCGCTGCGCGGCTCTCACGCAAATGCGTCCCTTGCCCCTTTGCGCCAGCCGCTTCTTTCTGGCCCAAATACCCGCGCCGCAGGCAGGGCGGAACTTGGCCCGCCAGGCGCCGCCCGCCGCAACCGTTGCCCCCCGCGCCGCGATCCGCTAACCCGGCCGTGAACTCGCCCAAAGGTCCCGTCCCATGCGTCTGTCGCGCTATTTCCTGCCCGTCCTGAAAGAAAACCCCGCCGAGGCGCAGATCGTCAGCCACCGGCTGATGCTGCGCGCCGGCATGATCAAGCAGCAGGCCGCCGGCATCTATTCCTGGCTGCCGCTGGGGCTGAAGGTGCTGAAGCGCATCGAGCAGATCGTGCACGAGGAACAAGGCCGCGCCGGCCACATCCCGCTCTTGATGCCGACGCTGCAGCCGGCCGATCTGTGGCGCGAATCCGGCCGCTACGACGATTACGGCGAAGAGATGCTGCGCATCACCGACCGCCACAAGCGCGACATGCTCTATGGTCCCACCAACGAGGAGATGATCACCGACATCTTCCGCGCGCATGTGAACAGCTACAAGGACCTGCCGCTGACGCTGTATCAGATCCAGTGGAAGTTCCGCGACGAGATCCGTCCCCGCTTCGGCGTGATGCGCGGGCGCGAGTTCCTGATGAAGGACGGCTACAATTTCGACCTCACGCGCGAGGACGCGCTGCACGCCTACAACCGCCATCTGGTCAGCTATCTGCGCACCTACGAACGCATGGGGCTGCAGGCGATCCCGATGCGCGCCGACAGCGGCCCGATCGGCGGCGAGGACACGCATGAGTTCCTCGTCCTTGCCGAGACCGGCGAATCCGAGGTGTTCTACGACAGCGCCATCACCGACCTGCGTTTCGGCGACCGCGCCATCGACTATGACGACCCCGCCGCCTGCCGCGCGGTGCTGGACGAGTTCACCAGCCGCTACGCCCGCACGGACGAGACCCACGACGAGGCGCTGTTCAACCAGATCCCCGAGGAGCGCCGCCGTTCCGCCCGCGGCATCGAGGTCGGGCAGATCTTCTATTTCGGCACCAAGTATTCCGAACCGATGGGCGCCACCGTCGTCGGCCCGGACGGGGCGCGGGTGCCGGTGCACATGGGCAGCCACGGCATCGGCGTCTCGCGCCTGCTGGGCGCGATCATCGAGGCCAGCCACGACGAGCGCGGCATCATCTGGCCCGAGGGCGTCACCCCCTTCCACGTCGGGCTGGTGAATCTGAAACAGGGCGATCCCTCGACCGACAGCGCCTGCGAGGCGCTGGAGCGCGAGCTGCGCGCCCGCGGGCTCGAGGTGCTCTACGACGACCGCGACGAGCGCGCGGGCGCCAAGTTCGCCACCATGGACCTGATCGGCCTGCCCTGGCGGATCACCGTCGGCCCGCGCGGCCTGGCCTCGAACGTGGTCGAGCTGACCAGCCGCCGCAGCGGCGAATCGCTCGAACTGCCGCCCGCGCAGGCGGTCGAGCGGCTGGCCGCGATCTACGCCCCGGTGTTCGACGCCGGCTGGCGTCCCTGACCCCGGCGCGGGTCGCGCCCCGCCCCCCCCCGCGGCCCGGCCTGCGGCATCGTGAAACAGCGCAGGTGGGCGCCCCGGCGCAACCTGCCGCCTTGCGTTTGCGCCGCGATCATGCACCCTGACCGCACAAGCAGAAGAGGTTGTGGATGTACAAGCATATTCTGATCGCCACCGACGGCTCGGAACTGGCGCTCAAGGGGTTGCGGCAGGGGCTGGGGCTGGCCCGGATTTCCGGGGCCAAGGTCACGGTGCTGACCGTGATCGAGCCGCTGCGCCCCCAGGTGCTGGCGGCGGCGCAACGGGCCGGGATCGAGGATCCCGTCGGCCGCTACGACCAGCAGATCGACGAGATGATGAAGGAACGCCTGGCCTCCATCCAGGCCGAGGCCACCGAACAGGGCGTGACGGTCGAGCCGATCCACGAGGTCGACGACTCCCCGGCCGAGGCGATCCTGCGCACCGCCAATCTGCAGGGCTGCGACCTGATCGTGATGTCCTCGCACGGGCGGCGCGGGTTGCAGAAGCTGCTGCTGGGCAGCCAGACCTCGGAAGTGCTGGTGAAGACCACGGTGCCGGTGCTGGTGGTGCGCTGAGGCGCGCGGCCGGGGCGGCAAGGGGGGCGGCGCATGGCCGGGCGGATCGCGGTGATCGGGTCGAACAACGTCGATCTGGTGACCACCGTCGCCCGCCTGCCCGCGCGCGGCGAGACGCTGGCCGGGACCGGGTTTTCCACCGGCTTCGGCGGCAAGGGCGCCAACCAGGCGGTGGCGGCGGCGCGGCTGGGATCGGCGGTGACGATGGTCACCCGCACCGGCGACGACGGTTTCGGGCGCGACATGCGCCGCAATCTTCAGACCGCCGGCATCGAGCTGACCCATGTGACCCCGGCGCCGGGGCTGCCGAACGGGGTCGCCTCGATCTTCGTGGAGTCTTCGGGCGAAAACGCCATCGTCATCGTGGCCGGCGCGAATGGCGCGCTGTCGCCCACGGATGTGGACCGCGCCGCTAGCGATCTGGCGCGCTGCGACCTGATCCTGCTGCAGCTCGAAGTGCCGCTGGAGACGGTCTATCACGCCGTCGCCGTGGCGGGGGGGCTGGGGGTGCCGGTGATCCTGAACCCCGCCCCCGCCGCGCCGGGGCTGGAGCTGGCGCGGCTGCGCGGGCTCGGCTGGATCTGCCCGAACGAGACCGAGCTGGCGCAGCTGACCGGCCTGCCAGTCGGGACCCCGGCGCAGATCGAGGCCGCGGCGCGGGCGCTGTTCGCGCAGGGCCTCGGCAATGTGGTGGTGACGCTGGGCGCGCGCGGCGCGGCCTTGGTCACCGCCGCCGGCACCACCCCGATCCCGGCGCTGACGGTCGCCCCGGTCGACACCACCGGCGCGGGCGATGCCTTCGTCGGCGCCTTTGCGCATCACCTCGCGGCGGGAGATGCGCCCGAGCGCGCCCTGCGCCGCGCCTCGGCCTATGCGGCGCTGTCGGTCACACGGCCGGGGGCGCAGTCCTCCTATGCCACGCAGGCCGAGTTCGCGGCCTTCCTTGCCACTCAGCCCAGCACCGTCCAGTCCTGATCCCAGCGGTATTCCTGAAGGTTCGGGCCATCCGCACAGCGGTCCACCACCGCAAACAGCCCCGGATCGCCCAGCGGCGCCAGCACCCCGTGCCACGCGCCCCGCGCCAGGTTGATCCCCTGACCCGGTGCCGCCACGAAGGCCAGCGGCCGCCCCGGCCGCCCGCCCTTGTCCGGGGCCACGATCACCAGGAACGGGTTTTCGGTCATCGGCAGGAACGCCTGGCTGCCCAGCGGATGCCGCTCGACCAGCCGGAACCGATAGGGCAGCCGCACCGATTCCGAGCGGAAAACCGAGATCCCCGCCCGCCCCTCGACATCAAGCGCCGCGCGGTCGTGCCAGCGCCCGCAGCGGCCCTCGTTGATCAGCCGGTCTGGGGCGCCCGCGGCCTCGATCACCTGCCCCCAAGGGGCAAACGCCTGCGCGGTCAGGGGCGCGGCCCGGATGATGCGGTCGTCGTGCATGATTCCTCGCTTATCATTCTTTCGCGAAACGATAAGCTGAATGTTGCCGCGGGCGCTGTCCAGCGCCCGGCGTCCTGCCGTATCACGGGGACAAGCAACCAACGGGGGGACCATGGCCGGCTATCTGACCACCCATGTGCTTGACACCGCGCGGGGCCGCCCCGCCGCGGGGCTGCGCATCACGCTTTACGCGCTGGAGGGCGAGCGCCGCTGCTTGCGCGAGCTTGTCACCAACGCCGACGGCCGCACCGACGGCCCGATCCTGCCCGAGGCCGAGTTCCGCCCCGGCCGCTACGAGCTGCTGTTCCACGTCGGCGAATGGCTGGAGGGGCAGGACGACGCCCCCGCGCCGCGGTTCCTGGATCAGGTGCCGATCCGCTTCGGCATGGCCGAGGACGACCATTACCACGTGCCGCTGCTGATCTCGCCCTACGGCTATTCCACCTACAGGGGCAGCTGAGATGGAGGCGATCATCCTGCACGACTGGGCGGCGCTGGCGATCCGCTGGGTCCATGTGGTCACCGCCATCGCCTGGATCGGGTCCAGCTTCTATTTCATCGCGCTGGACCTTGGGCTGCAAAAGGCCCCCGGCCTGCCCGACAAGGCGCATGGCGAGGAATGGCAGGTCCATGGCGGCGGCTTCTACCACATCACCAAATACCTGGTCGCCCCCGAGCGCCTGCCCGAGCATCTGACCTGGTTCAAATGGGAAAGCTATTCCACCTGGCTGTCGGGGGTGGCGATGCTGATGGTGCTCTACTGGGCGCAGTCCGAGCTGTACCTGATCGATCCGGCCAAGCTGGCGCTGGCGCCCTGGGGGGCGATGCTGATCTCGGCGCTGTCGCTGGGGGTGGGCTGGGTGATCTATGACCGGCTGTGCAAAAGCCGGCTGGGCGAGAACCCCACCACGCTGATGCTGCTGCTGTTCGTCCTGCTGGTGGCGATGGCCTGGGGCTATGACCAGGTGTTCACCGGCCGCGCGGCGCTGCTGCATCTGGGCGCCTTCACCGCTACGATCATGACCGCCAACGTGGCGATGATCATCATCCCGAACCAGCGGATCGTGGTCGCCGATCTCAAGGCCGGGCGCACGCCGGACCCGCGCTATGGCAAGATCGCCAAGCTGCGCTCGACGCACAACAACTACCTGACGCTGCCGGTGGTGTTCCTGATGCTGTCGAACCACTATCCGCTGGTGTTCGCCAGCCGCTGGAACTGGCTGATCGCGGCGCTGGTGTTCCTGATGGGGGTGACGATCCGGCATTTCTTCAACACCATGCACGCACGCAAGCCCGCGCCGTGGTGGACCTGGGGCGCAACGGTGGCGCTGTTCCTGGCGGCGGCATGGTTGTCGGCACAGGGCACCCAGCGGCTGGACGACGACGGCACCGCCCTGACCACCGCCGAGGCGCGGCTGGTCGGCGACGCGCATTTCGACGAGGTGCGCGACATCGTGCTGGGCCGCTGCTCGATGTGCCACGCGGCGGAGCCCGGTTGGCCCGGCATTGCCACCGCACCGAAGCGGGTGGTGCTGGAAACCGATGCCCAGATCGCCCGCCACGCACGCGAGATCTTCCTGCAGGCCGGGCTGACCGACGCCATGCCCCCCGCCAACGTCAGCTTCATCGAGCCGCAGGAACGCGCGCTGCTGCGCGCCTGGTTCGACAGCGCGGGCCGCGGCTGATCCGGCGCCGCCGCGACCGGGGGCTTCGCGCCCCATCGTCGTATACGACGATCCCGCGGGATATTTTCGTGATGAAGAAGCCCGCGGCCCCTGTTCTGCTCTTTGCAGCCTTGTCTTTGGTGCAGAAATATCCTGGGGGGAGCGCGCAGCGCGGGGGGGCAACGCCCCCTTACCCCATCGTCCCTTTCAGCTCCCGCACGGCAAAGTCGATGAACAGGCGCAGCTTGGGGTCCTGCAGGTCGCGGTGCGGGGTCAGTACGCCGAACTCGACGGCCATGGGGGGCGTCTCGGGCAGGACCTCGACCAGCTGCCCCTCGCGCAGCGCCGCGGCGACCTCATAGCGGGGGCGGTTGGCGATGCCGGCCCCGGCCAGCGCCCAGTCGGTCAGCACCTCGCCGTCGTCGGAATCGAACCCGCCCGCGACCGCCAGTTTCTGCGGCCCTTCCGGCGTCTGCAGCATCCAGTAATATTCGGGCGAGCGCGGAAACCGCAGCAACAGGCAGTTGTGGCGCTTCAGCTCCTCGGGCGCCTCGGGCGTGCCGTGCTGCGCCAGATAGGCGGGCGAGGCCACCAGCATCCGCGGGCAATCGGCGATCTTGCGGCGGATCAGCGTCGAATCCTCGGGCTGGCCCAGGTAGAAGGCCAGGTCGATGGCGTCCTCTACGATATTCACCACCCGGTCGGACAGGCGCAGCCGCACCTGCACCTCGGGGTTCTCGGCCACGAAGCGCGGCACCAGCGGCGCCACCAGCCGCCGCCCCGCCCCCAGCGGCGCCGACACCCGCATTGCCCCCAGCGGGGTGCCGGAATGGCTGGCGACCGCCGCCTCGGCCTCGTCCAGCGCCGCCAGCACGCGGCGGGCGTTGTCATAAAGCACCTGCCCGATCTCGGTCGGGGTCAGGGTGCGGGTGGTGCGGTTCAGCAGCCGCGCGCCAAAGCGGTTTTCCAGGTCGCGGATGCGGGTCGAGGCGGCGGCGGGCGACAGCCGCATGTCGCGCCCGCCCGCGGTGATCGAGCCCAGCTCGACCACCCGCACGAACACCTTGAGGCTTTCCAGATAGGACATTTCCGCCCGCTTTTTCTTGAAATGGCGTAAACTGTTCACGCGTGGAGGCGTTTTGTGCAAGCGGGAAAATGCGCCATGCTGGGGCGCAGTGACGAAAGGCGGCTGTTTCCAATGATCCGTTTCCTGCTCAACGACACCGAGATCCGCCTGACCGAGGCGGGGCCGGGCGACACGCTGCTGGATTTCCTGCGGCTGGGGCGCGGGCTGACCGGCACCAAGGAGGGCTGCGCCGAGGGCGACTGCGGCGCCTGCACGGTGCTGGTCGGGCGGCTGCACGGCGACGCGCTGGTCTATGAGCCGGTGAACGCCTGCATCCGCTTCCTCGCCTCCTGCCACCGCTACCATGTCGTCACCATCGAGCATCTGCGGGGGCAGGACGGCGGCTTGCATCCGATCCAGCGCGCCATGGTCGATCATCACGGCAGCCAGTGCGGGTTCTGCACGCCCGGCTTCGTGATGGCGCTGTACGGTCTGTGGATGGCGACCCCCGACCCGGATGCGGTGCAGGTCGAGACCGCGCTGCAGGGCAATCTCTGCCGCTGCACCGGCTATGCGCCGATCGTCCGGGCGGCGCTGGCCGCGGCGCAGGCGGGCGGGCAGCTGCAGGATTTCCTGACGCTCGAGCGTGACTCGGTGCGCGGGAAGCTCTCGGCCATCCCGGCGGGGGCCGAGGTCAGCCGCGGCGACGAACGCGCCATCCTGCCCGCGGACAGCGATGCGCTGGCGGCGGCGCTGCTGGATCATTCCAAGGCCACCATCGTTGCAGGGGCAACCGATGTGGGGCTGTGGGTGACCAAGCAGATGCGCGCGATCTCGCCCGCCATCTTCATCGGCCATCTGCTGAAAGGCGTCGAGGTCACTGCCGATGAAATCCGCATCGAGGCCGGCGTCACCTATTCCGAGTTCCTGCCGGTGATCCGCGAGCACCTGCCGCAGGCTCAGGACTATATCCAGCGCATCGGCGGCTGGCAGGTGCGCAACGCCGGCACCATCGGCGGCAATATCGCCAACGGCTCGCCCATCGGGGAAACCCCGCCGCTGCTGATCGCGCTGGGGGCGCGGATCGTGCTGCGCCGGGGGGATGTGCAGCGCGAATTGCCGCTGGAGGATTTCTTCATCGAATACGGAAGGCAGGACCGGGCCGAGGGCGAGTTTCTGGAAACCGTGGTGATCCCGAAACCCGGCAAGGCGCTGGTCGCCGCCTACAAGGTCTCGAAACGGCAGGCCTCGGATATTTCCGCGGTGGCGGCAGGGTTCTGCATCCGGGTCGAGGCCGGGCAGATCGCCGAGGCCCGCGTGGCCTTCGGCGGCATGGCGGGCACGCCCTCGCGCGCGCGGGGCGCCGAGGCCGCACTCGTCGGCCAGCCCTTCGCCGCCGGCAGTTTCGAGGCTGCGGCCGCCGCTGTTCGGGACGATTTCACCCCGCTGTCCGATTTCCGCGCCACTGCCGATTACCGCCGGGCGGTGGCGGGCAATCTGTTCCGCCGCTTCTGGCTGGAACATGGCGGCGGCGACATTCCCGTCCGGCTGGACCGGGCGGTGGGGGGCTGAGCATGAAACACGAAACCTTGAGCGCGCCGCAAGTGGACACGCCGCATGAATCGGCCGAGCGCCATGTCACCGGCCGGGCGGATTACACCGACGATCTGGTGCTGCCGCAGGGGACGCTGCACGCCTATCTGGGGCTGTCCACCGTCGCGCATGGGCGGATCCTGTCGATGGAGCTGGCGGCGGTGCGTGCGGCGCCCGGCGTGATCGACGTACTGACTGCCGAGGACGTGCCCGGCCGCAACGACGTCAGCCCAATCAGCGCCGGTGACGATCCCATCCTTGCGCGCGGCGAGGTGCATTTCCACGGCCAGCCGGTGTTCGCGGTGATCGCCGAGACCCGCGAACAGGCACGGCGCGCGGCAACCTTGGCGCGGATCGATTATGAGCCCCTGCCCCACGCGCTCGACCCGCTGGCGGCGCTGGCGGCCGGGGGTGAGCTGGTGGTGCCGGGCATGACCCTGCGCCGCGGCGATGCCGCCGCCGGTCTGGCCGCTGCGCCGCGGCGACTGGACGGGCGCTTTGCCATCGGCGGGCAGGATCACTTCTACCTCGAAGGCCAGATCGCGCTGGCGATCCCGGGCGAGGACGAGATGACCGTCTTTACCTCGACCCAGCACCCGACCGAGGTTCAGCACATGGTCGCCCATGCGCTGGACGTCCCGGCCAATGCGGTGGTGGTGAACGTGCGCCGGATGGGCGGCGGCTTCGGCGGCAAGGAAACCCAGATGAACCTGTTCTGCTGCGTCGCCGCCATCGCCGCGCGCAAGTGGAACCGCGCCGTCAAGCTGCGCCCCGACCGCGACGACGACATGATCGCCACCGGCAAGCGCCATGATTTCGTGGTGGATTACAGTGTCGGTTTCGACGATTCCGGCCGCATCCTCGCCGTCGAGGGCGACTGGTATGCGCGCTGCGGGTTTTCGGCGGACCTCAGCATGGCGGTGACCGACCGGGCGCTGTTTCACGCCGACAACGCCTATTACTATCCCGATGTCGAGCTGCGCTCGCATCCGCTGCGCACCAACACCGTGTCGAACACCGCCTTCCGCGGCTTCGGCGGGCCGCAGGGGGTGATCGTCGCCGAGCGGATCATCGAGGAAATTGCCTATGCCACCGGGCAGGACACTCTGGCGGTGCGGAAAGCGAACCTCTACCGCGACGGCCAGCCCACCCCCTATCACCAGCCGGTCGAGGACATGATCCTGCCGCGCCTCTTCGACGAGCTGGAGGCGTCTTGCGACTATGCCGCCCGCCGCCGCGCGGTGCTGGATTTCAACGCCCGCATGGACGCCGCGGGCAGCCCGATCCGCCGCGGCATCGCCCTGACCCCGGTCAAGTTCGGCATCAGCTTCACCGCCACGCATTTCAACCAGGCGGGCGCGCTGGTCCATGTCTATACCGACGGCTCGATCCAGCTGAACCACGGCGGCTGCGAGATGGGACAGGGGCTGCACACCAAGATCGCGCAGGTGGTGGCCGAGGCGTTCCAGGTGGACCTCGACCGCATCCGCGTCACCAAGACCACCACGGAAAAAGTGCCGAACACCTCGGCCACGGCGGCATCCTCGGGGACCGACCTCAACGGCATGGCGGCACTGGATGCCGCCAACCAGATCAAGGCGCGGCTGGTCGCGTTCTTGTGCAAGGCCAAGGATGCGACGGCCGAGGAAATCCGCTTCATCCCCGATCACATCGTGGTCCGGGACGAGACCATTCCGTTTTCCGAAGCGGTGCAGATGGCCTATCTGGCCCGGGTGCAGCTGTCGGCGGCGGGGTTCTATGCGACGCCGAAGATCCACTGGAACCGCGCGCAGGGCTCGGGGCGGCCGTTCTATTACTTCGCCTATGGCGCCGCCTGTTCCGAGGTCTCGGTCGATACGCTGACCGGGGAATATGTGATAGAGCGGGCGGATATCCTGCATGACGTCGGCCGCTCCCTCAACCCGGCCATCGACATCGGCCAGATCGAGGGCGGCTTCGTGCAGGGCGCCGGCTGGCTGACCAGCGAAGAGCTGTGGTGGGACGATGCCGGGCGGCTGCGCACCCACGCGCCCTCGACCTACAAGATCCCGCTTGCCTCGGACCGGCCCAAGGTGTTCAACGTGCGGCTGGCCGACTGGTCGGTGAACCGCGAACCCACGATCAGGCGGTCGAAGGCGGTGGGGGAGCCCCCGTTCATGCTGGGGATTTCGGTGTTCGAGGCGATCGGCCATGCCGTCGCCTCGCTGGCCGGCTACCGCGAATCCCCGCGGCTGGACGCGCCCGCGACGCCGGAACGGGTGCTGATGGCGGCGGAACGGCTGCGCGGCGGGGCGCTGGGGCTGCGCGACCCATGATCCGCGTCCGCATCACAAGGGCCCGCGGCTCGACCCCGCGCGAACCGGGGGCCGAGATGCTGGTCGGCCCGGAGGCGACCACCGGCAGCATCGGCGGCGGGCAGCTGGAATATCTGGCCATCGACCGCGCCCGGCAGATGCTGCGGCGGGGCGAGGCGGTTGCGGTGATGGACATTCCGCTGGGGCCCGAGATCGGCCAGTGCTGCGGCGGAAGGGTCGAACTGACGCTGGACCGCGAACCGGCCAGCCCGCCGCCCCCGCGCCCCGCAGTGCTGATCTTCGGTGCCGGCCATGTCGGGCGGGCGCTGGCCCGCGCCATGCTGCCGCTGCCGGTGTCGGTGCGGTTGATCGACCCCCGCGCAGCCGAGCTGGCACTGGCGCCCGAGGTGCCGCAGCTGCTGACCCCTCTGCCCGAGGCCGAGGTCCGCCGCGCGCCCGCCGGCGCCGCCCATGTCATCGTCACCCACGACCACGCGCTGGATTTCCTGATCGCAGCCGAGGCGCTGGCCCGGGGCGACGCCGCCTATGTCGGCATGATCGGCAGCGCCACCAAGCGCGCCGGTTTCGCCCGCTTCGCCCGCGCCCGCGGCATCGACCCCTCGGGCTTGACCTGCCCCATCGGTGCGGGCATCCGTGACAAGCGCCCCGAGGTGATCGCCGCCTTTGCCGCCACCGAGATCATGGCCCGGCTGCTGGCCCCGGCCCGCGCCCACGCGCCCGTCTGAAGGAACCCCGCTTGATGAAGACCCTGATCCGCGGCCGCGTGCTGAGCTTTCACGCCGACCCGGCCGAGACCGACGACAGTCACCGTTTCTGGGACAACGGCGCCATCCTGGTGCAGGACGGCCGCATCGTCGCCGTGGGCGACTACGGCGACATCGCGGACCCGCAGGCGCAGGAAATCGACCATCGCCCGCATCTCGTCATGGCCGGCTTCATCGACCCGCATATCCATTTCCCGCAGGTGCAGGTGGTCGCCGCCTGGGCGGCCGAGCTGCTCGACTGGCTGAACGACCACACCTTCCCGATCGAGGCGCAGTATCGCGACCCCGACCACGCCGCCCACATGGCCGGGGCATTCCTGGACCAGCTGATCCTGAACGGCACCACCACCGCCTGCGCCTTCGGCTCGGTTCACAAGGCCAGCGCCGAGGCACTGTTCGCGGCGGCCGAATCCCGCGGGATGGCGCTGCTGGCCGGCAAGGTGATGATGGACCGCAACGCGCCCGATGCGGTGCTGGACGACGCGCAGCCCTCGTACGACGACAGCCGCGCGCTGATCGAACGCTGGCACGGGCGCGGGCGGCTGGAATACGCGATCACCCCGCGGTTCGCGATCACCTCGACCCCCGAACAGCTGCGCGCGGCGGGGACTCTGGCCACGGAAAACCCCGGCATGGCGATCCAGACCCATCTGAGCGAAAACCACGCCGAGATCGAACTGACCCTGCAGCTTTATCCCGAGGCAAGGGATTACCTGGACATCTACGACCGCTTCGGCCTGCTGGGGCCGCGCAGCCTGATGGGCCATGCGATCCACCTGAGCGCGCGCGAAGCCGCCCGCATGGCCGAAACCGGGACGCGGGCGATCCACTGCCCGACCTCGAACCTGTTCCTCGGCTCGGGGCTGTTCGACGACCACGCCATGCGGGCCGCTGGTGTGGTGACGGGCGTCGCCACCGACATCGGCGGCGGCACCGACTGGTCGATGCTGGCGACGCTGGCCGAGGCCTACAAGATCGCGCAGCTGCGCGGGCGGCGGATGCATCCCCTGGCGGCGTTTCACTGGGCCACCCGCGGCAATGCCGTCGCGCTGGGGATGGAGGACCGCATCGGCAGCGTCCAGCCGGGACGCTTTGCCGATCTGGTGGTGCTGGACCCGCGCGCGACCCAAGCCATGCGGCTGCGCCACGACAAGGTCGACAGCCTGATGCAGGAGCTGTTCATCCTGCAGGTGATGGGCGACGACCGCGCGGTGGTGGAAACCTATGTCGCCGGGCGGGCGTTGAAACCCACCGCAGCCGCGGGCGGGTAAGCCGGATCGCTGGACGCAGCGGGGCTGCGCTGCCACAACAGGGGGACCGGCCGCCGCCCGTGACGCGGCGCCCCGCCGCCGCAACAGGGACGCAACCATGAACGACTCAGCCCCCCTCCAACACCCGTCCTTCCGCGATTCCGTCGACCAGATGTTCACCCGCGCCGCGCGGCTGCTGGACCTCGGCCCCGGGCTGGAAGAAAAGATCCGGGTCTGCAACTCGACCTATGTCGTGCGCTTCGGCGTGCGGCTGCGCGGGCGGATCCACACCTTCACCGGCTATCGCTCGGTCCATTCCGAGCATCACGAGCCGGTCAAGGGCGGCATCCGCTATGCCCCCAACGTCGACCAGGACGAGGTCGAGGCACTGGCGGCGCTGATGACCTATAAATGCTCGCTGGTCGACCTGCCCTTCGGCGGCGCCAAGGGCGGGCTGTCGCTGGACCCCCGCGACTGGTCCGAGGACGAGCTGGAAAAGATCACCCGCCGCTTCACCTATGAACTGTCGCGGCGGCGCCTGATCTCGCCCAGCCAGAACGTGCCGGCCCCCGACATGGGCACGGGCGAGCGGGAAATGGCGTGGATGGCCGACGCCTACAAGCGGCTGCACCCCGAGGACATCGACGCCCGCGCATGCGTGACCGGCAAGCCGCTGGGGCTGGGCGGCATCGCCGGCCGGGTCGAGGCCACCGGCCGCGGCGTGCAATACGCCCTGCGCGAGCTGTTCCGCACCCCCGAGGTGCTGGCCGCCGCCAGGCTGTCCGGCGGGCTCGACGGGCAGCGCATCGTCGTGCAGGGGCTGGGCAACGTCGGCTTCCACGCCGCGCAGTTCCTGTCGACCGAGGACGGCGCCCGCATCATCGCGGTCGCGGAACGCGACGGGGCGGTGATCAACCCCGAGGGGCTGAACATCGCGCTGCTGCGCGAACATCTGCGCGAGACCGGCGGGGTGCGCGGCTTCGACGGCGGCGAGTACATCGCCGATTCCGCCGCGGCGCTGGCGCTCGACTGCGACATCCTGATCCCCGCCGCGATGGAGGGCGCGATCCACGCCGGCAACGCCGGGCAGATCAAGGCCAGGCTGGTGATGGAGGCCGCCAACGGCCCCACCACCGCCGAGGCCGACCGCATCCTGCGCGAACGCGGGGTGGTGATCGTCCCCGACCTCTATGCCAATGCCGGTGGCGTGACGGTCAGCTATTTCGAATGGGTCAAGAACCTGCAGCAGATCAGCTTCGGCCGGCTGGAACGGCGGCTGGAGGAACACCGCCACCAGATGCTGGTCGAGGAACTCGAACGCCTGTCCGCCGACCGCGACCTGGGCTGGACCCTGTCCGAGGGCTTCAAGCAGAAATACCTGCGCGGGGCCGGAGAACTCGAACTGGTGCGCTCGGGGCTCGACGACACCATGCGGGCGGCGTTCCAGCAGATGGTGACGGTGCGCGCGAACGACAGCCGCATCCCCGACCTGCGCACCGCCGCCTATATGGTGGCGATCCGCCGCATCGCCGCCAGCTACGACGCGCTGGGGCTGTAACCCCGGCGCTTCGCGTTACCGCCGCAGGGGGGCTGTCCGCCCCCCGTCGCCTGCGGCGACTCCCCCCGAGGATATTTCTGACCGCCCGAATCACGCAGGAGTTCGGGCGGTCCCAAATATCCTCCCGGGGTGCGGGGGTGGAAAACCCCCGCTGCGGCGCCGACGCCCGCAGGACGCCGGCTTGCGCCCGCCGCCGCTGACGCTATATTGACAGGCAACGCTCGTTGGGGCGCCCCGCGCGGGGCTGAGATGTGCCAGGCACAGCACCCATCGAACCTGATCCGGGTCATGCCGGCGAAGGGAACGGGCTGCGCGCATCCACGTAAGCGCCATACCCTTCCGTCCGCTCGTGCGCTGGCCCCAGCATGGGGGAAGACGATTTGGGCAAGCAGACGGCCATTGCGCTGACCATCGCCGGGTCCGACAGCGGCGGCGGCGCGGGCATCCAGGCCGATCTCAAGAGTTTTTCGGCGCTGGGCGTCTATGGCGCCAGCGTGCTGACCGCGATCACCGCGCAGAACACGCGCGCGGTGACCGGGGTCGAGCCGGTGTCGCCCGCGATGATCCGCGCCCAGATCGACGCGGTGCTGGACGATCTCGCCGTCGGCGCGGTCAAGATCGGGATGCTGGGCACCGCCGAGGCGACCGTGGCCGTGGCCGAGGCGCTGGCCGGCCGCGGCCTGCCCGTCGTGCTGGACCCGGTGATGATCGCCAAGTCCGGCGACCGGCTGATCCGGGACGACGCCATCGCCGCGCTGCGCGAGCTGCTGCTGCCACGCGCCACCGTCCTGACCCCGAACCTGCCCGAGGCCGCGCGCCTGCTGGGACGCATGGTGGCGTCGGACCCCACCGAGGCCGAGGCGCAGGGCCGCGCCCTTGCCGCCCTCGGCGCCGGCTGGGTGCTGATGAAGGGCGGCCATGCCGCGGGCGGCGACTGCACCGACCTGCTGGTGGGCCCGGAGCGTCACGATTTCACCGCCCCCCGCATTGCGACCAAGAATACCCACGGCACCGGCTGCTCGCTGTCCTCGGCCATCGCCGCGGGGCTGGCGCAGGGGCTGGCGGTGCCTGCGGCCGTTGCCCAAGCGCATGCCTGGCTGCACGGGGCGATCCTCGGCGCCGACCGGCTGGCGGTCGGCTCGGGGCACGGGCCGGTGCATCACTTCCATCAATGGTGGCAGAAATGAGCGGCTTTACCATCCTCGGCGCCGGGGTGCTGGGCCTCTGCGTCGCCACCGAACTGGCCGGGCGCGGCCATGCGGTGACGCTGGTCGACCCTGCACTCGGCCCCGGCACCCAGGGCTGTTCCTGGTGGGCGGGGGGTATGCTCGCGCCGTGGTGCGAGTTCGAGAACGCCGAGGAACCGGTGCTGCGCCACGGCCAGTCCGCCATCGGCTGGTGGGATCGCAACGCCGGGGGCGTCACCCGCAAGGGCACGCTGGTGCTGGCGCTGGGGCGCGACCGGGCGGAACTGGACCGCTTTGCCCGCCGCACCCATGGTTACGAGGAAATCGGCGGCAACCGTCTGGCCGGGCTGGAACCCGACCTCGCCGGCCGCTTCGACCGCGGTCTGTTCTTTGCCGCCGAGGCGCATCTGGACCCTCGCGCCGCGATGGCGGGCCTGCAATCGCGCCTGTCCGAGCGCGGCATCGCCATCGCCGCGGAGTCGCCCGAGGACCCCGGCCAGATCGTCGATTGCCGCGGCCTCGCTGCCCGCGACATCCTGCCGGACCTGCGCGGCGTGCGGGGCGAGATGCTGGTGCTGCGCTGTCCCGACGTGGTGCTGGAGCGCACCGTGCGGCTGCTGCATCCGCGGGTGCCGATCTATCTGGTGCCCCGCGGCGACGGCATCTTCATGCTGGGCGCGACCATGATCGAAAGCGACCGGCGCGGGGTGGTGACGGCGCGTTCCGTGCTGGAACTGCTCAGCGCCGCCTATGCGCTGCACCCCGGCTTCGGCGAGGCCGAGATCCTCGAGCTGGGCGCCGATGCGCGCCCGGCATTTCCCGACAACCTGCCCCGGATCGGGCGTGCGGCGGACGGAAGGCTCTACGCCAACGGGCTTTACCGCCACGGCTATCTGCTGGCCCCCGCGGTGGCCATGCAGCTGGCCGACCACGTGGATACGGGCGACAAACCGGAGTTCTGGCATGAAACTGACGATCAACGGTGAGCGGCGCGAGCTGAACGCCGCGACGGTGGCCGAGGCGCTGGCGGCGCTGGACATGGGTGACGCCCGCGTGGCGACGGCGCTGAACGGCGATTTCGTCCCCGCCGCCGCGCGCGCGGACACGGCGCTGTCGCCCGGCGACGCGCTGGAAATCGTCGCGCCGATGCAGGGGGGCTGAGATGCCGGTCTTCTACGGCAAGCACATCGCCTCGCCCCTAATGCTGGGCACGGCGCAATACCCCAGCCCGGCAATCCTCGCGGATGCCTTTCGCGCATCCGGCGCCGGCATCGCCACCGTCAGCCTGCGGCGCGAGGCCGGCGGCGGGCAGGATTTCCTGCGGCTGGTCGAGGGGCTGGGCGCCGCGATCCTGCCCAACACCGCCGGCTGCCACAGCGTCAAAGAGGCCGTGACCACCGCGCAGATGGCCCGCGAATTGCTGGGCACCGACTGGATCAAGCTCGAGGTGATCGGCCATTCCGACCTGCTGTCGCCCGACGTGTTTGCGCTGGTCGAGGCGGCAACGGAACTCTCCGCCCAAGGGTTCAAGGTGTTCCCCTATTGCACCGAGGATCTGTCGGTGGCCGAGCGCCTGCTGCGCGCGGGCTGCGAGGTGCTGATGCCCTGGGGCGCGCCCATCGGCTCGGGCCTTGGTCTGAACAACCCGCACGGGCTGCGGGCGCTGCGTGCCGCCTTCCCCGAGGTGCCGCTGGTGGTCGACGCCGGCATCGGACGCCCCAGCCACGCCGCTTGCGCGATGGAGCTGGGCTTTGACGCGGTGCTGCTGAACACCGCCGTCGCCAAGGCCGGCGATCCGGTGGCGATGGCGCGCGCCATGGCGCAGGCGGCTAAGGCCGGCCGCGCCGCCTATCTCGCCGACCCGATCGAGCCGCGCGAGATGGCCGCCCCCTCGACCCCCGTCATCGGCAAGGCGTTCCTGCAATGAGCGATCTTCTGTCTGGAAATATCCCGGGGTCCGGGGCAGAGCCCCGGTCAGGCAGCGTGGAGTGCCTCACCCTGCCCCGCTTCTACCCGGTCTTCGAGTCCGCCGACTGGGTGGAACGGGCGCTGGCGGTGGGGGTGCGCATGGTGCAGCTGCGCATCAAGGATACGTCTGAGCTCGCGCTGCGCGCCGAGATCGCCCGCACCCGCGATCTGTGCCGCGCCTCGGGCGCCATTCTGGTCGTCAACGACCACTGGCGGCTGGCGATCGAGCTGGGCTGCGACTGGCTGCATCTGGGGCAGGAGGATCTGGACGCGGCCGATCTGGACGCGATCCGGGCGGCGGGGCTGAAACTCGGCGTCTCGACCCATGACGGGGCGGAACTCGACCGGGCGCTGGCGGTCGGGCCCGATTACGTGGCGCTGGGACCGATCTGGTCGACGATCCTGAAAAAGATGCCCTGGGCGCCGCAGGGGCTCGACCGCGTGGCCGACTGGAAGCGGCGCGTGGGCGCGCTGCCGCTGGTCGCCATCGGCGGGCTGACCCCGCAGCGCGGCCGCGCGGCGCTGGACGCGGGCGCCGATGTGGTCGCGGCGGTTACCGACATCACCCTGCACCCCGACCCCGAGGCGCGGATGCGGGAATGGCTGGAGGTGGTCGGATGAGCAGGCCCGAGGGCTTCACCGCCGCGACCGGGGGTTTCACACCCCCGGACCCCCGTGGGATATTTGCCGGTGATGAAGAACGCCACATCCGCCAGATGGTGCTGCCCGAGGTCGGGGCCGAGGGGCAGGCGCGGCTGCGCGCGGCCCGCGTGCTGGTGGTCGGCGCGGGCGGGCTGGGCTCGCCCGCGATCATGTATCTGGTCGGCGCCGGCATCGGCGCGCTGACCGTCGTCGATGCGGATGTGGTCGAGCTGCCCAACCTGCATCGCCAACCGATCCACGCCGGGCGCGTCGGCATGGGCAAGGCGGACTCGGCCGCCGCCTTTGCCGCCGCGCTGGACCCCGGCGTGCAGGTGCGGGCGCTGGCCGAGCGGCTGACGCCCGCCAATGCCGGCGCGCTGGTGCAGGGCTGCGACGTGGTGCTGGATTGCGCCGACAGTTTCGCGGTGGGGCTGATCCTGTCGGATGCCTGCATGGCGGCTTGGGTGCCGCTGATCTCGGCCTCGGCGCTGGGGCTTGGGGGGTATGTCGGCGGGTTCTGCGGCGGCGCGCCCAGCCTGCGGGCGCTGTTCCCCGACCTGCCCGACCGTGCCGCCACCTGCGCCAGCGCCGGGGTGCTGGGACCGGTCGTCGCCACGCTGGGCACGTTGCAGGCGCAGATGGCGCTGGAGCTGCTGCTGGGGTTGGAGCCCTCGCCGCTGGGACGGCTGCTGACGCTGGCGCCGGGCTTGCGCTGGGGCGGGTTCCGCTTTGACGGCGCGCCCGAGCCGCAATCCGGGTTCCGCTTCATCGACACAAGCGAAATTGCCGCAGACGATTTTATCCTCGACCTGCGCGACGTGGCCGAGGCGCCGGTCCCCGTCCACCCCGCCGCCATCCGCGCCAAGACCGAGGCGCCGCCCCGCCCGCCCGCGGGCGCCCGCGCGGTGATCGCCTGCCGCTCGGGGCTGCGGGCCTGGCGGGCGGCGCGGATCCTCGCATCCACCTATCCCGACCCCGCCCATCCCGACATCGTCCTGATCGCCACCGGAGGAGATTGATGAGACATCTGCTTGCCGCCGCGCTGCTTGCGCTGGCCCCCGCCCTTCCCGCGCAGGCCGCGGACAAGATGACGCTGGTCCTCGACTGGTTCGTGAACCCCGACCATGCGCCGATCGTGCTGGCCGCCGAACAGGGGTATTTCACCGATGCGGGGCTGGAGGTCGAGATCATCGCCCCCGCCGATCCCGCCGACCCGCCCAAGCTGGTCGCCGCGGGCAGTGCCGATCTGGCGATCACCTATCAGCCGCAGCTGCATCTGCAGGTGCACGAGGGCCTGCCGCTGGTCCGGGTCGGCACACTGGTCGGCACGCCGCTGAACTGCCTGATGGTGCGTGCGGACGGGCCGGTGGCGACGCTGGCCGACCTGCGCGGCCGTCGCATCGGCTATTCCGTGGCCGGGGTCGAACAGGCGCTGGTGTCCGCCCTGCTGGCACAGGCCGGGCTGACGCTGGGTGATGTCGAGATGGTCAACGTCAACTGGGCGCTGACGCCGGCGCTGATGTCGGGCCAGGTCGACGCCACCATCGGCGGCTACCGCAATTTCGAGCTGACCCAGATGCGGCTGGCCGGCGGCGAGGGGCGCTGTTTCTTCCTCGAGGAGGAGGGGCTGCCCGCGTATGACGAGCTGATCTATGTGGCCAATGCCGACTCTGTCGACCGCGACCGCATCAACCGCTTCCTGGGCGCCGTCGAGCGCGCGACGCAGTTCATGCTGAACCACCCCGAAGAGGCGCGCGAGATCTTTGCCGCCCACGCCCGCGACCTGTCGGACGAGCTGAACACCGCCGCCTGGGCCGATACCTTCGGCCGCTTCGCCATTTCGCCCGCGGCGCTGGACCACGGCCGCTACGCGCGGTTCGAGGCGTTCCTGCACGACAACGGGCTGGTGCCGGAAATCTGGCCGGTCGCAAAGTTCGCCATCGACCCGGGGGCAGAGGAATGAGCTACGGCCGCTGCTTCACCGCCTGGCGCGCCGCCGCCGGTTCGCATTGGGACGACTATGTGCGGCACCGCTTCGTGCAGGGAATGGCCGACGGCACCCTGCCCCGCGCAGGGTTCCTGAACTATCTGGTGCAGGACTACCGCTTCCTGATCCATTTCAGCCGTGCCTGGGGGCTGGGGATCGTCAAGGCCGACACGCTCGAGGAAATGCGCGCCTGTGCGGCCACGGTGGACGCGCTGATCAACCTGGAAATGCCGCTGCATGTCCGCATCTGCGGCGCCGAGGGCATCACCCCCGCGGCGCTGGAGGCCGCGGAGGAGGCGCCCCAGAACCTCGCCTATACCCGCTATGTGCTGGAATCGGGCTACAGCGGCGATTTTCTGGACCTGCTGGCGGCGCTGGCGCCTTGCGTGCTGGGATATGGCGAGATCGGCGCCCGGCTGGCGCAGGAGGCCGCGCCCGACACCCCCTATCGCGAGTGGATCGACACCTATGCCGGCGCGAATTTCCAGCGCGCCTGCGTCGAGGCCGGCGCCCTGATCGACCGCGCCGTCGCCGCACGGCTGGGCGACGCGCCCGAGGCGCTGCCGCGCTGGCAGGCGCTGGAGCGGCGCTTTGCCACCGCCACCCGTCTCGAGGTCGCGTTCTGGGGGCTGGGGCTGGGGCTGGGGCTGGCGTGAGCGGCGCGGCGGGAGCCTCCGGCGGGGATATTTGGGGACAGAAGATGCGCCCCATGGTCTCGGGTCAGGTGCCGGGGCTGTTCGGCCCGCTGGAGCTGGTGCTTGAACCGGGGCGGCTGACCTGCCTGCTGGGGGCCTCGGGGGTGGGGAAGTCCACGCTGCTGCGGCTGCTGGCCGGGCTGCCGACCGGGGTCGAGTTCCGCGGCCGGGTCGAGACCGCGCCCTCAGCGCTGATGGGGCAGGATGCGGGGCTGTTTCCCTGGCTGAGCGTGGCGCAGAACGTGGGGCTGGGCGCGCGGCTGCGCGGCGAGCCCGCGGATGGGACCCAAATCCGCGCGCTGGTGGCGGCGGTCGGGCTGGCGGGGCTGGAAGACCGCCTGCCCGCGCAGCTTTCGGGCGGGCAGCGGCAGCGGGTGGCGCTGGCCCGCACCCTGGCCGAGGACCGGCCGTTGGTGCTTCTGGACGAGCCGTTCTCGGCGCTGGACGTGGCGCTGCGGCTGCAGATCGGCGAGATGGCGGCGCGGTTGCTGGCGGGGCGCACGGTGCTGATGGTGACCCATGACCCGGCCGAGGCCGCGCGGCTGGGCGACCGCATCCTGGTGCTGACCCCCGCAGGGCTGGCCGGGCACCCGGCCCCGCCGGGCCCCGTTCCCCGCCGCCACGACGCGCCCGAGGTGCTGGCCGCGCAGGCCGCCCTGACCCGGCAGCTACTGGCATGAGGGCGCTGCTGACCCTGGCCGTCGCGCTGCTGTCGTGGGAGGCGCTGGTGCGGCTGACCGGGCTGCCGCCCTATCTGCTGCCCTCGCCGCTGTCGGTCGCGGCCGCGCTGTGGACCCACCGCGCGGAACTGGCGCCGGCGGCGCTGCTGACCGGGTGGGAGACGCTGGTGGGCCTTGCGCTTGGCGCCGCGCTGGGGGTTGCGGCGGCGGTGGCGATGGCGCTGTCGCCGCGGCTGGGGCGGACGCTGGGGCCGGTGCTGATCGTCAGCCAGACCATCCCGGTGTTTGCGCTGGCCCCGATCCTGACCCTGTGGCTGGGGTTCGGCATGGCGCCCAAGGTGGCGATGGTGGTGCTGATCGTGTTCGTGCCGGTGGCGCAGGCGCTTTACGACGGGCTGATGGCGCCGCCCCCGGCCCAGCTGGACGTGGTGCGGACCATGGGCGCCGGAAGCTGGGCCGAGCTGCGCCACCTGCGCTTTCCGGCGGCGCTGCCGCGGCTGGCCTCGGGGCTGCGGCTGGGGGCGATCTATGCGCCGGTGGGCGCGGTGATCGGGGAATGGGTGGGCGGCGCGCGGGGCCTGGGCGCGGTGATGATCCACGCCAACGGCCGCATGAAGACCGACCTGATGTTCGCGGCGCTGTTCGTGGTGGTGGCGCTGTCGCTGGCGCTTTACACCGCAATCGACCGCAGCCTGACCCGCCTGCTGCGCGCCCGCGGCTTCTAGGGGCTTCGGGCGGTCGGAAATATTCTCGGGGCTGGCGAACGCCCGGAAAAACGGTCCGGTGGACCGTTTTCAGTGAGACAGGGGCAGAGCCCGAACAGGGCACAGGCAACGGGGGGGCAGACAGCCCCCTGCGACCTCGCGCGCGGCGACCGCCCTCAGTCCTGCGGAGCCTCTTCCGCCATCGCGGCCCGCAACGTGGCCGCGATCAGGGCCGCCACCCCCGCGGTGGTGCCGATGGGGGGCGCGATCGGGCCCTGCCCACGCCAGCCCTGCGGGATGTCGGCGGTGACATGCTCGCCGCCGGTGGCGAAGAACGGCAGGCAGACCGCCGGGCCCTCGGGGAGCACGTCGGCCAGGAACGGCGGCTCCTCGATGAAGCCGACCGTCACCGCGGCGAAGCCGGCGGCGGGGGCCAGCGCCTCGGCGAAGGCGCGAGCGGCGCGGGCCGGGGCGCGGGATTTGCCCGAGCCGTGGCCGACGACGACCAGCGTGGCGGTGGCCGGGTCGATGCCCGCCGCGGCCGCGGTCTCTCGCGCCACCGCCGCCCCCAGCGCCGGCAGGCCAGGGTCGAGGCCGAGGGGCGCCGTCAGCCGCACCCCCTCGACCCCCGCCAGCGCCAGCCGGCGCGGGGTTTCGCTGCGCACGAACCAGCCGTCGGCCATGAAATGCGGATAGACCAGCCCGACCCCGTGCAGCGCCGCCAGGCTGCGCCTGCAGGCCAGCGTGGCGCCGTGGATGCGCCAGCCCGGCAGCAACGCCTGCACCTGCGCCGCCAGCGCCTCAAGCTCGGGTTGCAGCGCACCGGGATCACCGGGCTGGCCGTGGGCGAGGATCGCCGCGGCGGGGCCATTGCCGGGTACGGTTTCCACCGGCGCGCGTGCGGCGGTGCAGCGGCAGCCCTCGCAGAGGGCCGGGAGCGGGACGCTCACCGCGCGTCCCCCAGCTCGAAGGCCGCCGCCAGTTCGGGCGGCATCGGGAACTCGGCCAGCGCGCGGGCGCGGGCCTCGGGCGACATCTTGCGGGCGGTCTTGGCGACGATGCCCAGCAGCGATTCCGGGGTCTGGGTGGTGGCGAAATCGCCCAGGTAGTGGCGGATGAAGGTAAAGCAGGCCACGTCCTCCAGCGCCTGCACCTGGGGGTCGCGCTTGATGCCCTCTTTGCGCAGCATCCGGCCGGCGTGCTCGACCTGATCCTCGGGGAAGCCCTCCGCGCGCATCAGCGCCATCACCCGGTCGGCATGGCGGCGGGCCTGGTCGCGGCGCCAGGTCAGGTAACCTTCGCGGCCCTCGGGATAATCGCTGCGCGGCAGCAGCCAGCGCTCGATATGCTGGCCGCGGCAGGCGATGGCCAGCGCGTCGGTGGCGTCGGGGAACAGGCGCTGCTGTTCCTCGGTCATGCGGCGGCCGTAGAGCAGCTCGACCGGCTGGTCGCCCTCCAGCCGCGGATCGGCGGCGTTGGCGGCGTCGATGGCGGCGAAGACCCGGTCCCGAGGCGTCATGGCGGCAATTCCCTGCTGGCGTCTGGCTGGCACCGGACTGCCACGCCGTCCCGCCAAGGTCCAGCGCCGCAAGTGTCCGGGGCTTGCCAAGCTGCACGCCCGCGGGGGATACCGCGGCCAGCCAAAAGGGAAAGGTCCCCCATGCTGGGTTTCGTCGCGCCAAGGCTGGTGCTGCTGTCGGTGCCCAAGACCGGGACCACCGCGCTGGAGGGCGCGCTGGCGCCGCGGGCCGAGATCGTGCTGCGCGCCCGTCCCGAGATCAAGCACCTGACCATGAGCCAGTTCAACCTGCGCATCCAGCCGCTGCTGGCCAATATCCCGGGCCCCCGGTTCCGGGTGGCGGCGGTGCTGCGCGAGCCGATCTCCTGGCTGGGCAGCTGGTATCGCTATCGCCAGCGCCCGCAGACCCTGGGCCAGCCCAACAGCACCATCGGCATCAGCTTCGAGGGTTTCGTGCAGGATTACCTGTCCGACGAGCGCCCGCCCTATGCGGCGCTGGGGCGGCAGTCGGGGTTCGTCGCGCCCGCGCCGGGCAAGCGCGGCCCCGACATGCTGTTCCAGTATGAGCGGATGGACGAGCTGCTGCGCTATTTCGAGACCGCGCTGAATTGCGAGCTGTCGCTGCGGCGGGTCAATGTCTCGCCCGACGCCGACCTGAGCCTGTCGCCCGAAACCCGCGCGCGGCTGCGCGAGGCGCTGGCCGAGGATTACGCGCTGTGGGAATCGGCGGCTGATCCGTCGCTGCGCCCGCCGCCGCTGCCGTAAAGCGCGCGGGCCCGGTCCTCGAAGGCGCGGACGATGCGGTGCATGGCCTCGGTGAACACCACCCCGATCACCTTGCGCAGGATGGCGTTGCGGAACTCGAAATCGACGAAGAACCGCACCTCGCAGCCGCCCTGCGGGCGGTCGGTGAACTGCCAGCCGCTGTGCAGATGGCTGAACGGCCCGTCCAGATACTGGGTGTCGATGCGCTTTTCGGCGGGAAACAGCGTGACGCGGCTGCCGAAGCGTTCGCGGAACACCTTGAAGCTGATGACCAGGTCGGCCTCGATCACCTCGGAGCCGTCGGGGCGGGGCTGGCGCGAGCGGATCCGCGCCGCCGCGTTCCACGGCAGGAATTTCGGGTAGCTTTCCACATCCGCCACAAGGTCATACATCTGCTGCGCGGTATGGGGCAGCACACGGGTTTCGGCGTGGTTGGGCAAGAGCTGGTCCTTTGCTTCCGGCCGCCCCGGTCTAGCAGAGGTCGCGCGCGATGAACAACATGATCTGGCTGCTGCGCATGGCGCGCTGGGTGCGCAATCCGCCCCCGGCCGGGCGGGTGTGGCTGGTGGCGATCGTCGTAGCGCTGGTGGTGGTGCTGGGCACCATCGAGTGGATGGGCTTGGTCCCCGACTGGGCCACCCAGGACCGCCCGCCGCGGCTGCCGCGGGTACAGATGCCCTGAGCGCTCATCGCGGCCGGCGGTCAGCCGCGGGGGGCAAGCCAGCTGCTGCGGTAAGGGGCCGCGCCCTGCCCGTCCTTGCTGCGACCGCGGCGTGCGCGACGGCGGATCCGGGCAGATGCGCTCTCGGCACGCGGGCCGGGGCAACTCACCTGCTGCGGCAATGGGCCACGTTCTCCCTGCCTTGCTGCGACCGGGGCGGTGGGCGAGGAGCCCCGATAATCCGGCAGATGCGCCGCTCGGGCGCGCATGTGGGGCAACTCACCTGCTGAGGCAATGGGGCCGCGCCCTGCCCGTCCTTGCTGCGGCCATGGCGGCGGCAAGGAACCCCCCGCTGATCCGTGCAGTGCGCAGGCGCGCAAGTTCAGCGCCCCGCCTCGGCAAAGGTGTCGCAATCGGCGATCCGGCCCGAGCGCATTCCTCGCGACAGCCAAGCGCTGCGGTCGGCGGCCGAGCCGTGGGTGAAGCTGTCGGGCATCGGCGCGCGGCCGGATTTCTCCATCAGGATGTCGTCGCCCACCGCGCGGGCGGCGGCCACGGCCTCGTCCACGTCGCCGGGCTCGATGCTGCCGAAACGGTCGGCGGCGTGGCGCGCCCAGATCCCGGCGAAGCAGTCGGCCTGCAGTTCGGTCAGCACCGACAGGCGATTCGAGTCCGCCGGCCCCGCCTGCGCCCGCGCCCGGTTCACCTGCGGCAGCACCCCCAGCAGGTTCTGCACATGGTGGCCGATCTCATGCGCGATCACATAGGCATAGGCGAAGTCGCCCCCTGCCCCCATCTGCCGCTGCATCACCCGGAAGAAATCGGTGTCCAGATAGACCTTGCGGTCGCCCGGGCAGTAGAACGGCCCCATCGCGGCCGAGGCGCCGCCGCAGGCCGACTGCACCGCGCCGGAAAACAGCACAAGGCTGGGCTCGCTGTAGTCCATGCCGGCCTGGGTCGCCAGCACCTCGGCCCAGATCTCCTCGGTGTCGGCGAGCACGACCGAGACGAACTGCCCGATCTTGCGCTCTTCGGCGCTGAGTTCGCGTGGGGCGGTCTGCTGCGGCTCGGACAGCCCGCCGACCAGCGGCGAGATGTCGACGCCGAAGAAATACCCCACCGCCAGCACCACCAGCATCCCCACCACGCCGATGCCGCCGGCGCCGGCGCTGCCCATGCCGCGGCGATCCTCGATATTGCGGCTGCCGCGGCGCCCTCTCCATTCCATCGGTCGGTCCCTTCTGTTCGCGGTGCGTGGCCGGCGCCGCCCGAGGATGTCGCGGCGGCCTTGCTTGGGCAACCGCATTCGGCGCGGCGAGGTTCCGTGGCGCGACCGCGACCGGGGGCTTCGCGCCCCCATCGTCGTAGACGACGATCCCGCGGGATATTTTCGGACAGCAGACCGGACAGGCGGGGGCGGGTTGCTTGGAATGCGGCCTTGTCTGTGGCATGGGGGCGCATTCACGGCAGGGGATGGGCGCGATGTTCGACTGGGTGCTTTCGGTGATCGAGGGCTGGGGCTATCCCGGCATCTTCCTGCTGATGGTGGCCGAGCATCTGTTCCCGCCGATCCCGTCCGAGGTGATCATGCCGCTGGCGGGCTATCTGGCGGCCAGCGGCACGCTGTCGCTGCTGCCCACGGTGATCGCGGGCACGCTGGGCTCGGTCGTCGGCACCAGCCTGTGGTTCGTGGTCGGCTGGTGGATCGGGGCCGCGCGGCTGAAACGCTGGGCCGCGCGCCACGGGCGGCTGATGACGCTGTCGCCCTCGGACATCGACCGGGCGCAGGCGTGGTTCGACCGGCAGGGGGGCGCGGCGGTGTTCCTGGGGCGGATGATCCCGGCGGTGCGCACGCTGATCTCGGTCCCCGCCGGGATCGCGCGGATGAGCCTGTGGCGGTTCTATGTCTTCACCGTGCTGGGCAGCCTGCTGTGGACGCTGGTGCTGACGCTGTCGGGGCTGGTGCTCGAGGCCAATTTCCATCTTGTCGAGGAAGTGATCGACCCGCTGTCAAAGGCGGTCGTGGCGGCGGTGGTTCTGGTCTACATCTACCGTGTCGCTACTTGGCGGCCCCACTGATCCCTTGCCGGCCGAGACCCCCATGCCCCTGACCCGAGAGCTGCTGACCGACCCCTCGCCCCGGATGCTGGCCGTTGCGGCGGGGGGCGGTTCGGCCGCGCTGCTGGCGGGGGCGCTGTTCTTCCAGGCGCTGGGGTTCGCGCCCTGCGAGCTGTGCATCCTGCAGCGCTGGCCCCATGCCGCGGCGGCGGCGCTGGCGGTGGCGATCGCCGCGCTGGGGTTCCGGCGGGTGCTGGCGGTGCTGGGGCTGATCGCGGCGCTGCTGGCGGTCGCCTTCGCCGCCTATCACACCGGGGTCGAGCAGGCCTGGTGGCCCGGTCCGGCCGCCTGTTCGGGCGGCCTGGGCGACCTGGGCGCGGTCTCGACCGAAGAGCTGCTGTCGCGCATCCGCGGCGCGCAGGTGGTGCGCTGCGACCAGCCCGCCTGGGTGTTCCTGGGGCTGTCGATGGCGGCGTGGAACGCGATCCTCTCGGCCGGGCTGGCGGGGCTTTGGGCGCTGTCGCTGCGGCGGTCGGCGCGCTGAGACTTGTCGCCGGCTCCCGTCGCCGTTGAACCCACTAGCGGTGGGTGATAGAGGTTTGCGCAACGAGATATTGAGGCAGACCCCTTGGCCGACACCCCCGAAGACGAGATCCCCACCGATGACCGCGGCAACGGCGCCACCCCGCCCGAGTCCGACGCGCCCGAGCGGGCGGTGATGCCCCATGACGGGCCGGTGGTCGATATCGCGCATGAGATGCGCCACGCCTATCTCGACTACGCGATGTCGGTCATCGTCAGCCGCGCCATCCCCGACCTGCGCGACGGGCTGAAGCCGGTGCACCGCCGCATCCTGTTCGCCATGAACGAGACGAACAACACCCACGACAAGCCCTATCGCAAATCCGCCCGCCCGGTCGGCGACGTGATGGGGAAATACCACCCCCACGGCGACGCCGCGATCTACGACGCGCTGGTGCGGATGGCGCAGCCGTTCTCGATGTCGCTGATGCTGCTGGACGGTCAGGGCAACTTCGGCTCGATGGACGGCGACGGTGCCGCGGCCATGCGCTATACCGAGGTGCGGATGCAGAAGGCCGCCGCCTTCCTGCTGGCCGACATCGACAAGGATACCGTCGATTTCCAGGACAACTACGACGGCAAGGACCGCGAGCCCACGGTCCTGCCGGCGCGTTTCCCCAACATGCTGGTCAACGGCGCCGGCGGCATCGCCGTCGGCATGGCCACCAACATCCCGCCCCACAACCTGGGCGAGGTGATCGACGCCACCCTGGCGCTGATCGAGAACCCCGACCTGCCGACCGAGCGGCTGATGGAGATCGTGCCCGGCCCGGATTTCCCCACCGGCGGCGTGATCCTGGGCCGCTCGGGCATCCGCAAGGCGTATCTCGAGGGGCGCGGCTCGGTGGTGCTGCGGGCGCGCACAAGGATCGAGACCGTGCGCGCGGGGCGCGAGGCGATCATCCTCGACGACGTGCCCTATCAGGTGAACAAGGCCACGCTGATCGAGCGCATCGCCGAGCTGGCCAAGGAAAAGCGCGTCGAGGGCATCGCCCATGTGCAGGACGAATCCGACCGTCAGGGCGTGCGCGTGGTCATCGAGCTCAAGCGCGACGCCACCGCCGAGGTGGTGCTGAACCAGCTGTTCCGCTTTACCCCGATGCAGTCCAGCTTTGGCTGCAACATGCTGGCGCTGAACGGCGGCCGCCCGGAACTGCTGACCCTGCGCGACTTCCTGAGCCATTTCATCACCTTCCGCGAAGAAGTTGTCGCCCGCCGCACCGCCTATGAGCTGCGCCGCGCCCGCGAACGCAGCCATGTGCTGTGCGGGCTGGCGGTCGCGGTGTCGAACGTGGACGAGGTGGTGGCGACGATCCGCGCGTCCAAGGACGCGGCCGAGGCGCGCGAGCGGCTGATGCAGCGGCGCTGGCCGGCGCATGAGATCCTCGAATACCTGCGGCTGATCGACGACCCGCTGCACCCGGTCAACGACGACGGCACCTACAACCTGTCCGAAACCCAGGCCCGCGCCATTCTGGAACTGCGCCTGCAGCGCCTGACCCAGCTGGGCGTGCAGGAGGTTACCGACGAGCTGCAGACGCTGGCCGACGCGATCCGCGACTATCTGGCGATCCTGGCCAGCCGGCAGCGGGTGCTGGACATCATCGCGGACGAGCTGCGCGAGGTGCGCGAGCTCTTCGCCGTGCCGCGCCGGACCGAGATCGTGGATTGGGCCGGCGATCTCGACGACGAGGACCTGATCGAGCGCGAGGACATGGTGGTCACCATCACCTCGGGCGGCTATGTCAAGCGCACCGCGCTGTCCGAGTTCCGCAGCCAGCGCCGCGGCGGCAAGGGCCTGTCCTCGATGGCGACCAAGGACGACGACGTGGTCACCACGCTGTTCGTCGCCAACACCCATACCGAGCTGCTGTTTTTCACCACCGAGGGCATGGTCTACCGGCTGAAGACCTGGCGGCTGCCGCTGGGCGGGCGCACCGCGCGCGGCAAGGCGCTGGTCAACATCCTGCCGATCGACGGCGGCACCTCGATCGCGGCGCTGATGCCGGTGGACGTGCCCGAGGACGAATGGGATTCGCTGCAGGTGGTGTTCGCCACCTCGGCCGGCGACGTGCGCCGCAACGCGCTGTCGGATTTCACCAACATCATGCGCAACGGCAAGATCGCGATGAAGCTGCCCGAAGGGGTCAGCCTGGTCGACGCCCGCATCGCCGATGAAAACGACGACGTGATGCTGGTCACCGCCATGGGCCGGGCGATCCGCTTCCCCGCCACCGACGTGCGCATCTTCAAGGGCCGCGATTCGACCGGGGTGCGCGGGATCCGGCTGGCGCCGGGCGACAGCGTGGTCTCGATGTCGGTGATCCGGCATTTCGAGGCCACCCCCGAGGAACGCGCCGCCTATATCAAGATGCGCCGCGCGGTCGAGGGCGCGCTGGACGACGGCGCCGAACCCGACGAGGACGAAGCGGTGGCCGAGGCCGCGCTGAGCCAGGAACGCTACGCCGAGATGTCGGCGGCTGAAGACCTGATCCTGACCGTGACCGCGCGCGGCTACGGCAAGCTGTCCTCGGCCCACGACTATCCGGTGCGCGGCCGCGGCGGCCAGGGGGTGATGGCGATGGACCGCGCCATGCGCGGCGGCCCGCTGGTGGCCAGCTTCCCGGTGACGCTGGACGACCAGATCATGCTGGCGACCTCGACCGGGCAGTCGATCCGGGTACCGGTCGAGGGGATCAGCTTCCGCTCGCGCTCGGCCGGCGGCGTGCGGGTGCTGAACGCCGCCGAGGGCGAAGAGGTGGTCACCGTCGCCCGCGTCGCCGACCAGGAAAACGGCGATAATGGCGAGCCCGAAGGCGAGGGCGAGGAATAGGACCACGGCCGGCGGTCAGCGCCGCCGCGCCCTTCCGAACCCTCTGCGCCAGGCGGACAGGCCCCCCACCCACGGGGGGACCATAGGCGCCGTTCCCCTCCGCACCGGCTGCGGGACCGGGCCGCTGCGGCCTCGTTCTTCATCATCCAAATATCCCCGGGTGAGCGCCGCAGGCGCGAGGGGCGGAGCCCCTGCCCCGAAGCTAGCCGAAGCCCTCCACCCACGCGATCTGCCGGGGCAGGCTGTGGCGGTGCAGGTCGTAGCCGTCGAGGATCGCCTGCCGCGCCGCCGTCCCCAGCCGGGCGGCCTCGGGGTCGCCGCTCAGCGCGCGGATCAGCGCCGACTCCAGCGCCTCGCGGTCGTGGAAGGGCACCAGCCGCCCCTGTTCGCCGTCGCGGATCAGCTCGCGCACCGGCTCGGTGTCCGAGGCGACGATCTGGGCGCCCGCCGCCATCGCCTCGGTCAGCGACCAGCTGAGCACGAAGGGATAGGTCAGGTAGCAATGCACCCGCGCAAGCTGCAGCAGCGACAGGTAATCCGCATAAGCCACGCGGCCCAGGAAATGCACGCGGTCCGCCGGCAGGCGGTCGCCCAGCTCGGCCAGCAGCTTCTGTTTCCAGCTGGCGGCGTCGCGGGGCTTGCCGCCGTAGCTGGTGCCCTCGGCGCCGATCAGCACCGCCTGCGCGTGCGGACGTTCAGCCAGCACCCGGGGCAGCGCCCGCATCAGCATGTGAAACCCGCGGTAGGGCTCCAGCGAGCGCGAGACATAGGACAGCACCTCATCCCCCGCCCGCAGCAGCTGCCCGTCCGGAAGGGTCAGGGTGGCGGCGGGGTCGGGGCGGACCCGGGCGGTGTCGATGCCGTCGTGGATCACGGTCAGCTTGGCGCGCAGTTCGGGCGGGAAGCTGTCGGCCTGATAGCGGGTCGGGGTCAGCCCGGCATCGGCCTGCACCAGCCCCTGGATCAGATGCGCCGAGCGCGCGACGGTGCGGATGCGGGCCTGGTCGCTGTCGGGGGCGATCTCGGGGTCGAAGCCCACGTCCTGGCCGCGGGTGCGATACATCAGCTCGGCATAGACCAGCAGCTTGGCGTCGGGCCAGATCTCGCGCAGGAACAGCGTCTCGCCCCAGCCGGAGTGGCCGAGGATCAGGTCGGGGCTGTAGCCGTGGCGGTCGCGCAGGGCGCGCGCGGCCCGCGCCGCCTGCCAGCCCCGCTGCGCCATGTCGGAATAGGCGCGACCCAGCGGGTGGCCGCCCGGGACCGGCGCGGGGCTGGCGTATTTCACCACCCGGACCGGCGAGGGGCGCTCGTTCCTGGCATCGGTCAGCGCCAGCACCTGATGCCCCCGCGCCGCCAGCGCCGGGGCCAGATGCGGGAACTGGCCGGGGAAGTTCTGGTGGACGAAGAGGATCTTCATCCGCCCGCGGGGGCAGCGGTTGCGCCGGCGCCGTCGCGGTGGTCGCGGAAGGCGGCGGCGATCAGCTCTCGGGTATAATCCTCACGCGGCGCGTCGAAGACCTGCGCGGTGGTGCCCTGTTCCACCACCTCGCCCGCGCGCATCACCAGGATCTGGTGGCTCATCGCGCGCACCACCCGCAAATCGTGGCTGATGAACAGGAAGGCGAGCCCGTGGCGGCGCTGCAACCCGCGCAGCAGTTCGACGATCTGCACCTGCACGGTCATGTCCAGCGCGCTGGTCGGTTCGTCCAGCACCACCATTTTCGGGCGCAGGATCATGGCGCGGGCGATGGCGATGCGCTGGCGCTGGCCGCCGGAAAACTCGTGCGGATAGCGGTCCATGCTGGCGGGGTCGAGCCCGACCTCCTCCATGATCTCGGCTACCATCTGGCGGCGGTCGCGGCCGGGCTCGGTGCCGTGGACGCCCAGCCCCTCGGCGATGATCTGGCCCACGGTCATGCGCGGCGACAGGCTGCCATAGGGGTCCTGGAACACGATCTGCATGTCGCGGCGCAGGCGGCGCAGCGCGCGCCCCTCGACCCCCGCGATGTCGCGGCCGAGGTAAATTATGCGGCCGCGGCTTTCGATCAGCCGCATGACGGCCAGCGCCAGCGTGGTCTTGCCGGAACCGGATTCCCCCACGATGCCAAGGGTTTCGCCGGCGCGCACCGACAGGGTGGCGCCGTTCACCGCCTTGACGTGGCCGATGGTGCGGCGCAGGAAGCCGCGGCGGATCGGGAACCAAACCTTGAGGTCCTCGGTCGCAACGATTTCGGGGGCGGCGGGGTCGATGGGCTCGGCGATGCCCTTGGGCTCGGCCGCCAGCAGCTTGCGGGTATAGGGGTGCTCGGGCGCGGCAAAGATGCGCTCGGCCGGGCCCTGTTCCACGATCTCGCCGCCCTGCATCACGCAGACCCGGTCCGCGATGCGGCGCACGATGCCGAGGTCGTGGCTGATGAACAGCATCGACAGGCCTTCGTCGCGTTTCAGCGTCGCCAGCAGGTCGAGGATCTGCGCCTGGATGGTCACGTCCAGCGCGGTGGTGGGCTCGTCAGCGACCAGCAGCTCAGGGCCGTTCGCCAGCGCCATGGCGATCATCACCCGCTGGCGCTGCCCGCCCGACAACTGGTGCGGATAATCCGCCAGCCGGGTTTCGGGGTCGCGGATGCCGACCCGGGTCAGCAGTTCCACGATGCGCGCGCGGGCGGCGGCGCCGCGCAGCCCCTGATGCAGCGCCAGGCTCTCCGCGAGCTGCTTTTCCAGCGTATGCAGCGGGTTGAGCGAGGTCATCGGTTCTTGAAAGATGAAGCTGATGTCGTTGCCGCGCACCGCCCGCAGTTTCGATTCCGGGGCGCCGACCATCTGCGCGCCGCGATAGAGCACGCTGCCCTCGATCTGAGCTGCGGGGCCCAGAAGCTGCACGGTCGACAGCGCCGTGACCGACTTGCCCGAGCCGGATTCGCCGACCAGCGCCACGGTTTCGCCGCGCCCGACGGTGAAGCTGACGCCGTTGACGGCGGGGATCAGCCGGCCCTCGCTGCGAAAGCCCACGCGCAGGTCGCGGACGTCGAGCACCGGGCTTGCGGCGGCGTCGGACCGGGGCGCTGCCCCGGACCCCGGGATATTTTCAGACAGAAGATGTGGGGCGGCGGCCGGAGGAGGGCTGCTCATCGAAAGGTCTTTCGGGGGTCGAAGGCGTCGCGGATGCCTTCGAAGATGAACACCAGCAGCGACAGCATGATGGCAAAGGTGAAGAAGGCGGCAAAGCCCAGCCATGGCGCCTGCAGGTTCTGTTTCGCCTGCAGCGCCAGTTCCCCAAGGCTGGGGGCCGAGGCCGGCAGCCCGTAGCCCAGATAGTCGAGCGCGGCGAGGCTGGAGATGGTGCCGGTGACCACGAACGGCAGCATGGTCAGCGTGGCCACCATCGCGTTGGGCAGGATGTGGCGGAACATGATGGTGCGGTCGCGCACCCCCAGCGCGCGGGCGGCGCGGACGTATTCGAAGTTGCGGGCGCGCAGGAACTCGGCGCGCACCACGCCGACCAGCGCCGGCCAGCCGAACAGGATCGACACGAACACCAAGAGCCAGAAGCTGCGCCCGAGGATCGCGAACAGGATGATGATGACGTAAAGCGAGGGGGTAGAGCCCCAGATCTCCAGCAGCCGCTGGAACACCAGATCGGTGCGGCCGCCGAAATACCCCTGCACGGCGCCTGCCGCGATGCCGAGCGCCGAGGCGACCAAGGTCACGATCAGCGTGAACAGGATCGACAGGCGGAAGCCGTAGATCACCCGCGCCGCCACGTCACGGGCGGTGTCGTCGGTGCCCAGCCAATGCGCCGCATCGGGGGCCGAGGGCGCGGTACCGACGTTGTTGATAGTGCGGTAGTGATAGGGGATCGGCGGCCAGATCGTCCAGCCGCGGTGGATGTCCTCGCCGTTGACGAAGCCGGTTCGGGCCTGGGCGATGGTCGCCTCGGGCTCGTCCCAGCATTCCTCGCGCCCGCCCGAGACGATCAGGCACTCGACCGAGGGGTCGGTATAATTCGCCTCGGTCCTGAAATCGCCGCCGAAGGTGGTTTCGGGGTAGAAGCGATAGGCGGGGAAATACAGTTCCCCCCGATAGCTGGCGACGATGGGCTTGTCGTTGGCGATGATTTCCGCAAACAGCGACAGCACGAACAGCGCCGAGAACAGCAGCAGCGACCAGAAGGCGCGGCGGTTGCGGCGGAAGCTGCGCCAGCGGCGGCGGTTGAGGGGCGACAGCTTCATCCGGCGCGGCTTTCAAAGTCGATGCGCGGATCGACCAGCACATAGGTCAGGTCCGACAGGATCCCGACCAGCAAGCCGAGCAGCCCGAACACGTAAAGCGTGCCGAAGATCACCGGATAGTCGCGCTGCACCGCGGCCTCGAACCCCAGCCGGCCGAGGCCGTCCAGCGAAAAGATCGTTTCGATCAGGATCGAGCTGCCGAAGAACACCCCCAGGAACAGCGACGGGAACCCGGCGATCACGATCAGCATGGCGTTGCGGAACACATGCCCGTAAAGCACCCGGCCTTCCGTCAGCCCCTTGGCGCGGGCGGTGATCACATATTGCTTGTTGATCTCGTCCAGGAAGCTGTTCTTGGTCAGCAGGGTCAGCGTGGCAAAGCTGGAGATGGTCGAGGCCGCCACCGGCAGCGTGATGTGCCACAGATAGTCCTTGACCTTGCCCCACAGGCTCAGGTCGGCGAAATTGTCGCTGGTCAGGCCGCGCAGCGGGAAGATCTGCCAGTAGCTGCCGCCGGCGAACAGCACCATCAGCAGTACCGCGAACAGGAACCCCGGGATCGCATAGCCGATGATGATCGCGGTCGAGGTCCAGGTGTCGAAGCTGGTGCCGTCGCGCACCGCCTTGCGGATGCCCAGCGGGATCGAGATCAGATAGGCCAGCAGCGTCGACCACAACCCCAGGGTGATCGAAACCGGCATCTTCTCGATCACCAGATCCACCACCGAGATCGAGCGGAACCAGCTTTGCCCAAAGTCGAAGCGCAGGTAGTTGCCCAGCATGGTCAGGAAGCGCTGCACCGGCGGCTTGTCGAAACCGAACTCGCGTTCCAGCTCGGCGATGAACTCGGGCGGCAGGCCTTGCGCGCCGGCATAGCGTTCGGTCCCGCCCGCGCCCTGCCCGGCGTCGCCGCCGCCGGCGATGTTGCGGAACACGTCGCCTTCGCCCTGCACCCGGGCCACGATCTGCTCGATCGGGCCGCCGGGGACGAATTGCGTCAGGGTGAAGTTGACCAGCATGATCCCGACCAGCGTCGGGACGATCAGCAGCAGCCGCCGCAGAAGATATGCGCCCATTCGGTCGTTCCTGCGCCCCGTGCCTGGCCGGTTAGCGGATCGCCCCGGCTTTCTTCAGCGTTTCCGCCTTATCCGCGTCGAACCACCAGAAATCAAGCTCGCCCAGGGCATAGGGGGGCAGTTCGTCGGGGTGGCCGAACAGGTCCCAATAGGCGACGGTGTGCTTGCCCTTGAACCACTGCGGTACCCAGAAATGCAGCGCCCGCAGCACCCGGTCCAGCGCGTGGACGCTGGTGGTCAGCTCGTCCTGCGTGGTGGCCGATTCCACCCGCGCGATCAGCGCATCCACCGCCGGATTGGCCAGCCCCATGGCGTTGAACACATCCCCGGTCGAGCCCGAGCCGAAATATTGCTGCAACCCCGAGCCGGGGATCGGGTCCTGCCCCAGATGCGCGGTCAGCACGTCGAAATCATGGTTGCGGCGGCGATCCTCGAGCTGGGCGTCGTCCACCCGCTCGTTGACGGCATCCACCCCGATGGCGCGCAGGTTTTCCACCCAGGGGTTGATCACCCGGTCGAAGGTCTGGGAATCGTTGAGGATCTGCACCCGCAGCGGATGCCCCTGATCGTTGCGGCGCAGCCCGTCGCGGCTGCCCTCGGGGATGGTCCAGCCGGCCTCGTCCAGCAGTGCGGCGGCGCGGCGCAGGTTGCCGCGGTCGCGCTGCCGCTCGCCGCTGACCGGGGGCAGCGCGGCGGGTTCGGTGAACACCGTCTCGGGCAGCTCGGCGCGCAAGGGCTCGAGCAGCGCCAGCTCGGCCGCGCCGGGCAGGCCGGTGGCGGCCAGCTCGCTGTTGTCCCAGAAGCTTTTCACCCGTTCGTAGAGCCCATAGAACAGCGTCGCGTTCGACCATTCGAAGTTGAAGGCCAGCCCGATCGCCTCGCGCACCCGCACGTCCTGGAACTGCGGCCGCCGCAGGTTGATCGCCCAAGCCTGGCCGTTGGCGATATTGCCATCGTGCAGCTCTTCTTTCCTTACCCAGCCGTTGCGGAAAGCGGGAAAATCATAGCGCGTCGCCCAGTGGATCGAGGAGGCCTCGTTGCGGAAGGTGTACTCGCCGGCCTTGAACGCCTCGAAGGCCGAATCGTAGTCGCCGAAGTATTCGATGCGGATGCGATCGAAATTATGCCGGCCGCGGTTGATCGGCAGTTCGGCGCCCCAGTAATCGGGATTGCGCACCCAGGTGACCGAGCGGCCCATGTCGGCCGCCCCGAACATATAAGGCCCCGAGCCGATGTAAGGCTGTTTGGAACTTTCCGAGATATCCCGCTGATTTTTCTCGAAATCCGCGTGCGAGAATACCGGCAAACCGCCCGCCGCCTGGATCACGTCGCGGCGCGGATAATCCGGGGTGAAGGTAAAGCGGATGCGGCGCTCGTCCAGCACCTCGGCACTGGCAACGATCTGAGAAATCACCGCACGAAACGACGACAACCCCTTGTCGCGCAAGGTTTCATAGGAAAACAGCACGTCGTCCGAGGTCAGGGGCGTGCCGTCGGAAAACCTTATCCCCTCGCGCAGGGTGAAGACGGCCCAGTCGCGGCTTTCCGGGTACTCGACCGTCTCGCACAGCAGGCAATAGGCGGCGCCGATCTCGTCGGCGGTGCCTTCCAGCAGGCTTTCCAGCGGGATCGAGGCCAGCGCCGCCGCCCGCCCCTTGATGGTGAAGGGGTTGTAGCTGTCAAAGCCGCCGGCGGTCCATTCGCTGATCTCGCCGCCCTTGGGCGCGTCGGGGTTCACATAGGGCAGATGCGGGAAATCGGCGGGCAGGCGCAGCTCGTCAAAGGTGCCGACGCCGTGGGCGGTGATGGTGTCGCCCTGCGCCAGCGCCGCGGTGGCGCCGCCCAGCAGCGCCAGCACCCCCCACCGGAGCGCCGAAAGAAATCCCCGTGTCGCAACCATGCAGCTGCCCCCTGTCGACCTGCGCCCGGCGGCGCGGCGCCGGGCAATCGCCCCGACGCTAGGCAGGCAGGCGTCCGCTCGCAAGCCGGATGCGCGCGGCCGCGACCCGGGATGGCGCAGTCGTGACCCGCGGGGTGGCGGCGGACACGAAAAAGGCGCGGGACCTGCCCGCGCCTGATGACTTGCCGTTCCGCCCCGCCCGCCGCCTGCCCGGTCCGGCCGGCGTCGCGGGACTTGCGGTTACTGCAGGGTTTCCAGATAGGCGATCAGGTTCGCCCGCTCGACCGGGTTCTTGATCCCGGCAAAGGTCATCTTGGTGCCCGGCATGTAGGCCTTGGGGTTGGTGATGAAGGCGTCGATGTTCTCGGGCGCCCAGACCCCTTCCTGTTCCAGCGCGGCGTTCGAATAGTTGAAGCCCTCGACCGAGGCCTTGTCGCGGTTCACCACCCCGTCCAGATGCGGGCCGACGCCGTTGCTGCCATCGACCTTGTGGCAGGCGCGGCACTTGCCGAACGCCTTTTCGCCGGCCGCGGTATCGGCCGAGGCCAGCAGCGTCGCCAGATCGGGACCCTCGTCGGCGGCCTCTTCGGCGCCGGCGTCATCCTCGGCGCCGGCGACGGCGATGCGATAGGCCTGCGGGACCTCTTCACCCTCGGCGACATGGCCGGGACCGACGTGGTAGAGCGAAGAGGCGAACCACGATGCCAGAAGCAGAAACAGCAGTGAACCGATCAGCGCACCGGCCGTCTTGGTCACGGTCATCGTGTTGAACATGGGCATTTCCTCGTGGTCCGGGCATTTGTCTGGGGGCTATCTATCCGCTTTCACTTCGGCGGTTCAAGGTATAGTTCGGCGGCGTCCGACGATTGGCGGCCCCTGTTGCAGCCCGGTCGTTCCGGCCCCGCCCGCCCGCGCCCGGCCCCTCCGTGGGTCCCGCCGTTTCCCCCGGATGCCACACAGGTCCCCCATGCAAGATCCCGCCATTTCCGCAGATTTCCCGGCCACCGGCAGGATCGCCTTTCAGGGCGAGCCCGGCGCCTATGGTCACGAGGCCTGCCGCCACGCCCGCCCCGACATGGAGGCGCTGCCCTGCGCCACCTTCGAGGACACGGTCGAGGCCTGCCGCTCGGGGGCGGCCGATCTGGCGATGCTGCCGGTCGAGAACTCGACCTACGGGCGGGTGGCGGACATCCACCACCTGCTGCCCGAATCCGGCCTGCACATCATCGACGAGACCTTCGTGCGCGTCCACATCAGCCTGCTGGCGGTGCCCGGCGCGCGGCTGGAGGACATCACCGAGGCGATGAGCCACACGGTTCTGCTGGGCCAGTGCCGCAACTTCCTGCGCCGCCACGACATCCGCACCATTACCGGCGCCGACACCGCGGGCAGCGCGCTGATGGTCGCCCAGGCGGGCGAAAAGCACCGCGCTGCCCTGGCCAGCCCGCTGGCCGGCGAGATCTACGGGCTGGACCGACTGGCCGACGAGATCGAGGACCGGCAGAACAACACCACCCGCTTTCTGATCATGTCGCGCCGCCCCGACCATGCGCGCCGTCCCGACCGCGAGGGGCGCAACCGGATGCTGACCAGCTTCGTGTTCCGGGTGCGCAACATCCCGGCCGCGCTTTACAAGGCGATGGGCGGGTTCGCGACCAACGGCGTCAACATGACCAAGCTGGAAAGCTACATGGTGGACGGGGTGTTCACCGCGACGCAGTTCTACGCCGACATCGAGGGCCACCCCGAGGACCCGCCGGTCGCCCGCGCGCTGGAGGAGCTGCGCTATTTCACCTCGAGCCTGACGATCCTCGGGGTCTACCCGGCGGACCCGCTGCGGGCGCTGCAGGCCCCGGCGGCAGCGGGCTGACCGCTGACCGCTGACCGCTGACCGCTGACCGCTGACCGCTGACCGCTGACCGCTGACCGCTGACCGCTGACCGGAGGCAGCCGCCGGCGGGCGGGCTGTCAAGCGGTCTGGCTGGTCAGGTCGCCCAGAAAGCGGCCGGCGCGGTCGGCGAACTTGCGGTCGAGCTGGCTTTTCCCCAGCTTGGCGGTCTGCAGCATCAGCCGCGCCCGCATGTGGCGCGGCCGGATCTCGACCTCGAAGATGGCGCGCGACTTGGCCCGGGTCAGCGCGATCACCGTCATGGCGATGGCGATGTCCAGCCCCTCGCCCAGGCCGGTCATGGCGATTCGCTCGGGCTGGTCGAACTGCGCCAGGTCCAGCTGCAGCTCGCGCCGCTTGCCGCGCAGGTCGAAGCCGACGTCCCACCCGGCACCGGCGGCCGGGGCCACAAGCTGGTTGCGGCGCACCTCGATCCCGCGCCGCGCCAGCATCCGTTCGATCCGGTCGAAGTCGCTGACCGCGCGGAACAACACCTCGGCAGGCAGGTCGCTGTCGTGGCGAAGGGAAAATTTCATCGTTAACATCCGAAACCAGAAAGCGCCGGCGTCTTAGCCTTGCGCCCGAAAGGACGCAAGTTTTCCGCTGCCGCCGAAAGGACGCAGCTTCGGCCCGCGTCCGGTTCCAGCTTGCCGCTTGCATCGCCGGCCCGCCGGCCCTATCTGGGGCCCCGAGAGGCTGGCGCGGGCAGGCGCCTCGCCAAACCGGTCAGGTCCGGAAGGAAGCAGCCGTAACGAGCCCCGTCTGGGTCGCTGTCCAGTCTCTCACCCCATCCCGCGCCATCTCTTTGCGTGCCGGCGCCGCCGCCGATTCGCCGCACCGCTGCAGACTGCCAGCGCTTCGCATATTCCCGATCCGATCATCATCCATCTCCCCATGGCTTTCGCTCAGGGGTAGCGGCCAGATCTTAACATCCGGTTTCCGCACCCGGAAAAATCGCTCGAATGCCGCGGAAAGCCGCCGCTACAGCCGCCCTTCCAGCCAGCCCGTCAGCAGCCAATGCGCGATCGCGCCCTTGCGCGGGGCCTTCAGCACCGGATGCACACCCGCCATCATCGCCGCCAGCTCGTCGCGGCCCAGCCACATCGCGGCCTCGAGCTCGACCGGGTCCAGGGTGATCGCCTCGCTTTCCGCCTCGCCCACCATCCCCAGCATCAGCGAGGCCGGGAACGGCCAGGGCTGCGAGGCCGCATAGCGCACCCCGCCGACCCGGACGCCGGTTTCCTCGAACACTTCGCGGCGAACGGCGGCCTCGATGGTCTCGCCCGGCTCGATGAAGCCGGCGAGGCAGGAATGCATCCCCTCGGGCCAGCCGTGCGACCGCCCCAGCAGCACCCGGTCGCCGCGCGCGACCAGCATGATGACGACCGGGTCGGTGCGCGGGAAATGCGGGGTGTTGCAGGCGGGGCAGACGCGCTGCCAGCCGGACTGGCGCGGCTCTGACGGCTGGCCGCAGGCGGCGCAGAACCGGTGGCTGGCGTGCCAGAGAAGCAGGGCGCGGGCGGTGGCCGCAAGCTCGCCATCCAGGGGCGACAGCCCGGCCATCGCGCCGCGCAGCTCGACGAAGCGGCCGCCGGGAATCAGCGGGTGGACCTGTTCGGTCGGGTCGAAGAACAGCGTGGTTTCCGCCAGCGACGCGGGCTCCCACCCGGAAATATCCTGCGTCGCCACGGCCTGCGCGCCGTCGAAGCCCAGCAGCGTCGGCGCCCCTGCCCCCGCCAGCGCGGAATGGCCGGGCGCCAGCCGCACCAGCCGCCCGTCCTCAAGACAGATCTTGCCGCGCCAGACCGGCAGCACCGCCGCGCCCTCCTGCCAGCCGGTGTCGCCACGCCGTGCCGCCGCCCGGTCCAGCCCGCTGCCCGTGAATGCCAGCTCCATGCCTGCCCCCCTGTTATTCGGCGCCACGTTGCCCGCCAGCCGGGGCAAAGCCAATATCTTCTGTCCTGAAATATCCCCGCCGGAGGCCGGGCGCGCAGCGCCCGTTGCCCTTGCCCGCCCCTGCCCCTACATTCGCCGGGTCCAGACGAGGCCCATATGACCGACACCCCAGCCTATCAGGTGCTCGCCCGGAAATACCGGCCCGAGACCTTTGCCGATCTCGTCGGGCAGGATGCGATGGTGCGCACGCTGCAGAACGCCTTTGCGGCCGACCGCATCGCGCAGGCCTTCATCATGACCGGGATCCGCGGCACCGGAAAGACCACCACCGCGCGGATCATCGCCAAGGGGATGAACTGCATCGGCCCGGACGGCAGCGGCGGGCCGACCACCAGCCCCTGCGGGGTCTGCGAGCATTGCCTGGCCATTGCCGAGGGCCGTCACGTCGATGTGCTGGAGATGGACGCCGCATCTCGAACCGGCGTGAACGACATCCGCGAAATCATTGAATCCGTTCACTATCGCGCGGCATCGGCCCGCTACAAGATCTATATCATCGACGAAGTGCACATGCTGTCGACCAGCGCCTTCAACGCGCTGCTCAAGACGCTGGAAGAGCCGCCGCCGCATGTGAAGTTCATCTTTGCCACCACGGAAATCCGCAAGGTGCCGGTCACCGTCCTGAGCCGCTGCCAGCGCTTCGACCTGCGCCGGATCGAGCCCGAGGTGATGATCGCGCTGCTGCGCAAGATCGCCGATGCCGAGGGCGTGCAGATCAGCGACGACGCGCTGGCGCTGATCACCCGCGCGGCCGAGGGCTCGGCCCGCGACGCGACCAGCCTGCTCGATCAGGCGATCAGCCACGGCGCCGGGGAAACCACCGCCCCGCAGGTGCGCGCCATGCTGGGGCTGGCGGATCGCGGGCGGGTGCTGGACCTGTTCGACATGATCCTGCGGGGCGCCGCGGCCGAGGCGCTGGCCGAGCTGCAGGCGCAATATGCCGAGGGCGCCGACCCGCTGGCGGTGCTGCGCGACCTGGCCGAGATCACCCATTGGGTCAGCCTGGTGAAGATCACCCCTGCGGCCGCCGACGACCCCACCGTCGGCCCTGATGAGCGCGCGCGGGGCCGCGACATGGCCGGGCGGGTGCCGATGCGGGCGCTGACGCGGCTGTGGCAGATGCTGCTCAAGGCGCTGGAAGAGGTGGCGGCGGCGCCGAATGCGATGATGGCGGCGGAAATGGCGATCATCCGCCTGACCCATGTCGCCGACCTGCCCGACCCCGAGGCGCTGATCCGCCGCGTGCAGGCCGGACAGGCGGCGGGCGAGTTCGCGCGTCCCGCCCCCGCTCAAACGAGCGCCCCCGCCCCCACCCATGAGGCCCCCGGCCAGCGCATGGCCGCGCCCCCGCCGATGGCGCAGTCTGCACGGATGGGGGGCGGCACCGCCGCCGCCATCGCGCTGGCGCCCGAGCCGCAGTTGGCCGCCGAGGCGCTGGCCAGCTGGCCCGACTTCACCTCGGTGGTCGAGCTGATCCGGCGCATGCGCGACATGGTGCTGCTGACCCAGGTCGAGGATCATGTGCGGCTGGTGCGCTATTCCCCGGGCCGCATCGAGTTCCAGCCCACCCCCGATGCCCCCCGCGACCTGGCGCAGCGGCTGGGCGAACGCCTGCGCGGCTGGACCGGCGGCGCCCGCTGGGCGGTCTCGGTCGTCGATCAGGGCGGCGGGCCGACCATCAGCGAGACCCGCGCCGCCGAACGCGCCGCCGCTGAGGCCGAGGCGCGGCAGCACCCGGTGGTGGCCGCCATCCTTGCCGCCGCCCCCGGCGCCCGCATCAAGGCGATCCGGGACGAGACCCCCGCGCCCCCGCCCGAGGACGCGGCCGAGGATCTGCACGGCACCGCCGGCGGCGGGCTGGCCGCGGTCGAGGAATGGGATCCCTTCGAGGACGAGGAGTAGCACGATGAAGAACCCCTTCGCCGGGATCGGCGATCTGGGCAAGATGATGACCGCCGCCCGCGAGATGCAGGGCAAGGTGGACGAGTTCCAGAAGACCCTCGAAACCCTGACCGTCACCGGCGAATCCGGTGCCGGGCTGGTGCGGGTCACCGCCAACGCCAAGGGCGAATTGCAGGCGATCGACATCGACGCCTCGATTTTCGTGCCTTCGGAAAAGCAGGTGGTCGAGGATCTAATCCTGGCCGCGATCAAGGATGCGCAGGACAAGGCCATGGCCCGCGCGCAGTCCGAGGGCCAGCGGCTGGCGGGCGACATGGGCCTGCCGCCGGGCATGAAGCTGCCCTTCTAGTGGCCGAGGGCAGCGACGACATCCAGGCGCTGATCGCGCAATTCGCGCGGCTGCCGGGGCTGGGGCCGCGCTCGGCCCGCCGCGTGGTGCTGGCGCTGATCCGGCGGCGCACCGGGCAGATGGCGCAGCTGGCCACGCTGATGGCCAGCGTCGCCGAGCATTCCCGCGAATGCGCCCGCTGCGGCAATATCGGCGAAGCCGAGCTGTGCCCGATCTGCGCCGACCCCGCCCGCGCCAATGGCGAGCTGTGCGTGGTCGAGGATGTCGCCGACCTGTGGGCGCTGGAACGCGGCCGCGCCTATCGCGGGCGCTATCACGTGCTGGGCGGCACGCTGTCGGCGCTGGACGAGATCGGCCCGGATGAGCTGGGCATCCCCCGGCTGCTGTCGCGGCTGGGCGAGGAAGGCATCACCGAGGTGATCCTGGCGCTGAACGCCACGGTCGAGGGCCAGACCACCGCGCATTACCTGGCCGAAGCCCTTGAAAACACCGGCATAAGCATCACGCGGCTGGCGCAGGGCGTCCCCATCGGGGGCGAGCTCGACTATCTCGACGACGGCACCATCAGCGCCGCGCTGCGCGCACGGCGGCAGCTTTAGGCTAAAGGAGACGCCATGACCGCCCCCTTCACCTCGCCCGCGATGGAGGTGCTTGCCGAATGGACCGACTACAACGGCCATCTCAACATGGCGTGGTATCACGTGCTGTTCGACCGCGCGATCGAACAGGCGCTGCAGCCCCTGGGGATGGGCGCGCAGGTCGCGGCCGAAACCGGGTCGTCCTATTTCACCGTGCAGGCGCAGGTCCATTACCTGCGCGAATTGCACGCGGGCGATCTGGTGGTGGTGGACACGCAGCTGATCGCCCATGACGACAAGCGGCTGCATTACGTGCAGACCCTGCGGCGCCCCGCCGACGGGACGGTGGCCGCGGTCACCGAGAACCTGGTGGTGCACGTCGATCTGGCGACCCGCCGCGCCGCGCCCTTTGCGCCGGCGCTGCGCGAGCGGCTGGCGGCGGCGGTCGCCGCCCATGCGGCACTGGAGCTGCCGAAACAGGTCGGGCGCCGGGTGGGGCTGCGCCGCGGAGCAGCCGAGCCGGCAGCACAGTGACCCGCGCAGGCTAGCGCGCGGCGCCTTTCGCTGCACCCGTGAAAAAAGGGCGCGCGGGTTTCCCCGCCGCCCCCGTCATTCGCGTCCAGTCATTCGCGTTCGGTCGGATCAGGCGTCCAGCTTGCGCTGTTCCTCGGCCTCGACCGTCTGCGGCGCGGTTTTCGCGATCTCGATCCGGCGCGGCTTCAGCGCCTCGGGGATCTCGCGCACCAGCTCGATATGCAGCATCCCGTCGACATGGCTGGCGCCGGTGACGCGGACGTGGTCGGCCAGCGCGAACTTGCGCTCGAAGGCGCGGGTGGCGATGCCGCGGTGCAGATAGGTCTTGCCCTCGTCCTCTTCGGCCTTGCGGGCCGCGACGATCACCGCCCCGTCCTTCATTTCCACGGAAAGGTCATCGGCCGAAAACCCGGCCACGGCGATCGAGATGCGATAGGCATTCTCGCCGGTCTTTTCGATGTTGTAGGGCGGATAGGTGGTCGCAGAGAGGTCCGAGGACAGCGCCCGGTCCATCAGGTCGGCAATGCGGTCAAAGCCGATCGAGGCACGGTAAAGCGGGGTCAGGTCCATGTTGCGCATGTGTCGCATCCTTTGCAGCGATGTGAGTCGTCATGCCCCCCGAAAGCCGGGCGGGCGGTCTTGCGCCGGCGCCCAAGGGCCCTCCGGCAGGGTGAATCTGGGGCCGAATCTCGCGGCTTCAAGAGGGGAGCGGCGCGGGTTTTCAGCGCTCTGCACAGTCGGGGTCCGCGGTCCGCGGCGGCATTCCGGCCCAGATCGCCGGATCGGCCAGCTCGATGGAATTGCCGGCCGGGTCGCGGAAATAGAGCGAGCGCCCACCCTGCGGCCAATGGAAATCCGCCTCGATGGCGATGCCGCTGGCTTGCAGATGCGCGCGCCAGCGGTCCAGCGATTCGGGGGCGACGGCCAGGCAGGCGTGGCCCGGGCCGCTGGCCCCGTGCGGCGGCACCGGCAGCCGTGCATCCGGCGCGGGCGGGACCGCGGTGGCGCCCGGGTCGAAGACCAGCAGCACCTGCGGGCGCGGCGTGGTGGCGGTGCGGAAGAACACGTGGCGGCCGGGGACGCGGGCGATCAGCTCCAGCCCGATCACCCGGGTCCAGAACTCGCAGGCCTCATCGAGGTCCGCGGCGTAAAGCGCGGTTTCCAGCGTGCCGAGCAGGGGTGGCGGGGTGGTCATGGGGGCCTCGGGGCGCAGGGTCTATCCAGATCCAACGCCCCTGCCCGGGCGTGCGATCCCCGCACGGGTCACCGCGCGGGGGCAAGACCGCCTCAGGCGGTGGCGATCATCCGGGCGATTTCGTCCTTCAGCACCATGCGCTGCTTGCGCAGCTGCGTCTCGGCGGCGTCGGACATGGGCGTGTGCAGCGATTCCGCCGCCGCCACCTGGTCGTTGATCTCGTCATATTCCTCGAGCAGCCGGGCAAAGCGGCTGTCGGACATCTTCAGCTGGTGGATGCGGTCGGAATCATTGGGGAATTCCTCGTGGATTGCGTGGGGTGCGGCCATGATGTCCTCGTTCCGGTGGCTTTGCGCCCGCGATAGCGCCGGGCCGGGACGCTGGCAACCGGGGCGGCCGAGGTCTATCGTCGCGGGCATCCCCGCCACCACCGCCCGGACCCACGATCTTGCCCAGCCGCCTGCCCGCGATCCTGACCCTGCCGCTGACGCCGCTGGACCTTGTTGCGCTGGCCCTGCTGGCTCTGGCGTGGTTCGGCACCGCGCGGATCGTCGAACATCCGCCGGCGCGGCTGCCCTCGGTCTCGGTGCTGATGAAGACCTATCGCCGCGACTGGATGCGGCAATTCGTCCACCGCGACCCGCGCATCTTCGACGGCAACATCCTGACCACCCTGCGCGAGGGCACCGCGTTCTTCGCCTCGGCCTGCATGATCGCCATCGGCGGCGGGCTGGCGCTGCTGGGCAACACCGACCCGCTGGCCGGTCTTGCGCGCGAGCTGGACGCGGCCGAGATCCCGACGCTGCTGTGGAAGCTCAAGCTGCTGCTGGGGCTGCTGTTCCTGGCCAACGGGTTCCTGAAATTCGTCTGGGCGCACCGGCTGTTCGGCTATTGCGCGGTGATGATGGCGGCGGTTCCCATCGACCCGGCCCTGCCGGGGACCGAGGCCCGCGCCCTGGCCGCCGCGCAGGTCAACATCCAGGCGGCGCGCAATTTCAACATCGGGCTGCGGGCGGTGTATTTCGCGCTGGCGGCGCTGTGCTGGCTGCTGGGGCCGTGGGGGCTGATCGCGGGCACGGCGGCGGTCACCGCGCTGACCCTGCGGCGCGAGTTCGCCTCGCATTCGCGGCAGGCGATTCTTGAGGATCTCGGGCACCGGGGCTAGGCTGTGAACTCATAAACGGGATTCCGTTGTGATAGCAGGCGTGATTCACTGAATCTATGGAGGGTTCAGGATGGCGCGTTTCGATCTGACGGACTTTGAATGGGAACTGATCCGCCCGCTTCTGCCGAACAAGCCGCGTGGGGTGGCGC
>NZ_FRCK01000027.1 GCF_900142875.1 Paracoccus solventivorans
GGCAGCTTCACCGTCCCGGTCACGTCGGTGGTGCGGAAGTAGAACTGCGGCCGGTAGTTGGCGAAGAACGGGGTGTGGCGGCCGCCCTCTTCCTTGGTCAGGATATAGGCCTCGGCCTCGAACTTGGTGTGCGGCTTCACCGAACCCGGCTTGCACAGCACCTGCCCGCGCTCGACGCCGTCGCGGTCGACGCCGCGCAGCAGCGCGCCGATGTTGTCGCCGGCCTCGCCGCGGTCCAGCAGCTTGCGGAACATCTCGACCCCGGTGCAGGTGGTCTTCTTGGTCGGGCGGATGCCGACGATTTCCAGCTCGTCGCCGACGTTGACCGCGCCGCGCTCGACCCGGCCCGTCACCACGGTGCCGCGCCCCGAGATCGAGAACACGTCCTCGATCGGCATCAGGAACGGCAGGTCCACCGCCCGCTCAGGCGTCGGGATGTAGTCGTCCACCGCCTTCAGCAGCTCGCGGATCGAGTTCTCGCCGATTTCCGGGTCGCGGCCTTCCAGCGCCGCCAGCGCCGAGCCCTTGACGATCGGAACGTCGTCGCCGGGGTAGTCGTAGGAGGACAGCAGCTCGCGCACCTCCATCTCGACCAGCTCCAGCAGTTCCGGGTCGTCCACCTGGTCGACCTTGTTCAGGTAGACGACCATGTAGGGGATGCCGACCTGGCGGCCCAGCAGGATGTGCTCGCGCGTCTGCGGCATCGGGCCGTCGGCCGCGTTCACCACCAGGATGGCGCCGTCCATCTGCGCCGCGCCGGTGATCATGTTCTTCACATAGTCGGCGTGGCCGGGGCAGTCGACGTGGGCGTAGTGGCGCGCGTCGGTTTCATATTCCACATGCGCGGTCGAGATGGTGATCCCCCGCGCCTTCTCCTCGGGCGCGCCGTCGATCTGGTCGTAGGCCTTGAAATCGCCGAAGTATTTCGTGATCGCAGCCGTCGTCGTCGTCTTGCCGTGGTCAACGTGACCGATCGTCCCGATGTTGACGTGCGGTTTCGTGCGTTCGAATTTTGCCTTTGCCATC
>NZ_FRCK01000025.1 GCF_900142875.1 Paracoccus solventivorans
CATCATGAGGCCGGACACATGTCAGCACCCGACAACGCGCCAAGATCAGCTTCAAAATCCCTCTTGCGCTTGGGGCGGTTACACATGTTGCACAAATCGGGTGATGGCCGAGGTTCCCCCTTCCCCGGACCGACTTATCCCACAGCTTCCGTGACGGGTATGCCGAGCGCGGTGTATCCGTTCAGGACGGCGATTCGGACCTGGAGTTCAGCGACCTGACGGTCGAAGTCCCGCGCCATGAGCCGCTGCCCCAGCAACTTCACACAATGCATCTTTGTCTCGACGCGGCTTCGGCGGTGGTATCCGCTCCATCGTCGCCAGAGCGCGCGGCCCAGGTATTTCGCCGCGCGCAGGGCCTCGTTTCGCGCCACGGCTCCAGCGGTGATCGTCTTCCAGGGCTTCGCGTTCTTGCGGGGCGGGATGACGGCATGGGCGCCGCGGTCGGCAATGGCGTCGTGGCATTTACGTGTGTCGTAGGCACCGTCGGCGGTGACGCTGCCGATCCGCTCGTCCGCCGGGATCTGACCGAGCAGGTCGGGTAGCACAGGGGCATCACCGATGTGGCTCCCGGTGATCTCGACAGCGCGGACCTCCAGTGTTTCCTCATCGATTCCGAGATGGATCTTGCGCCAGACGCGCCGTTTGGGACCGCCATGCTTGCGGGCATGCCACTCGCCTTCCCCCTCGACCTTGATGCCGGTGCTATCGATCAGCAGGTGCAGTGGCCCCTTGGAGCCGCGGTAGGGGATGTTTACGGCCAAGGTCTTCTGGCGGCGAGATAGCGTGCTGAAGTCGGGCACCGTCCAGTCGAGACCAACCAGCTGCAACAAGCTCTCGACGAACCCGGTCGTCTGCCGGAGCGCCATGCCGAACAGCACCTTCATCGAGAGGCACGTCTGTATGGCGGCGTCGCTGTAGCTCTGCTGGCGGCCACGCCTGCCAGTTGGTGCGGCCTCCCAGCTCATCTCGGGATCGAACCAGATCGTCAGCGATCCGCGGCGCTTGAGCGCTTCATTGTAGGATGGCCAGTTCCTGGTCTTGTAGGTTGGAGGTGTGGGTCTGCTCATGGATTCCAGCTACCACGCTGGATTCATGAGATGAATCCCAAAAGGGACTTGTGCAACATGTGTAACCGCCCCAAGCGCAAGAGGGATTTTGAAGCTGATCTTGGCGCGTTGTCGGGTGCTGACATGTGTCCGGCCTCATGATG
>NZ_FRCK01000018.1 GCF_900142875.1 Paracoccus solventivorans
GTCAGGGCAATCTTCCTGATCTGGTTTTCGACCGGGTTGGTGTCCAGTTCCAGACGACCGTCTTTCAGGAACCGTGTCAGGCCAGGCCAGCGCGCCAGGGTGTAGCGGATGTCCTCGGCCAGCTTTGACGAACGCGGAATACGCGACAACTGTGCCTCGAGCCAAGGGCGGAAGGCGGTGATAATCGGGGTGGCCAACTCCCGGCGGGCGGCAAGCCGGGCTTCGGGGGCCATGCCGCGCACGGATTTCTCGACGGCATAGAGCTCGGCGATCTGACGCAGGGCTTCCTCGGCAATCGGCGAGCCGTCCTTTTCCAGGCGCTTCACGAACCGCCGACGGACATGCGTCCAGCAATGGACCAGCGTCCATGGCCCCTCGGTCCGATCGACCTTGGTGAGCTTGTCATAGGCTTCATAGCCGTCGCATTGCACGAAGCTCCCGCGATAGCCCTCGAGGAAGCGGAGCGCCTGCACGGCGCCACGACCTGGCGCGTAGTGGAACATCACCACGGGAGGGTCGGCGCCGCCGTGCCCCCGGTCATCGGCAACAATGGCCCAGAAGTATCCGGTCTTCGTTTTTCGCCGTCCGGGATCGAGCACCGGGGCGCGGGTTTCGTCCATGAAGATCCGGTCCGCGCCTTTCAGCCGCTCCTTCAGGTGATCGGCGATCGGGCGCAGGTGGAAGCAGGCGCGCCCGACCCAGTTGCCGAGCGTCGCCCGATCCAGCGTGATCCCCTGCCGGGTGTAGATTTCCGCTTGGCGGTAAAACGGCAGGTGGTCGCCGAACTTGGCCACAATGACCTGCGCGATCAACGCTTCGGTCGGCAGGCCGCCGGGCACGACATGTTCCGGCGCATGCGCCTGGACCACCGCGCCGGAACAACGGCGGCAGGCGTATTTCCGGCGGCGGGTGACCAGAACCCGCAGTTGCGCCGGCACGACATCGAGACGCTCGGAGACGTCTTCGCCGATCCTGGCCATCTCACCGCACCCGCAGGGGCAGAGCGTGGTCTCCGGCTCGATGATCCGCTCGATCCGGGGCAAATGCTTCGGAAGATGGCCGCGGTTGCGGTCCGGTGCGCCTTTCTCAGCAGCTCTATGTCCCTTCAGCGCACGCCGCGCCTTCTCCTGCGCCGCGTCCAGAACGCCTTGGGCCAGTTCCACGTCTTCGAGCGGCAGATTGAACTGCTCCGGATCGAGTTTTTCGGATTTCCGCCCGAACTTCTCCCGGCGCAATTCGCTGACGATGCTTTCCAGCCGCCGCTGAGCCTCGACCGCATCCACGAGCGCCGCCTCGGTCTCGGAGAGGCGGGCCTTCAGACGGGCGTTTTCTTCGGCCAGGGCAGTGTCGGTCATGACTGCGATCAAGCACATGGGCGGGATCGTCACCACCGGCAAAACGATGCCGAGTCACTCTGCCGCAGCTATCCCGCCAGTTCCGGCCGTCGCACGCGCTCGGGGCGGACAAGCCGCCAGTCGAGCCCCTCGAACAAGGCCGAGAACTGTGCGGGCGACATCTTCATCACGCCGTCCTGCGCCTTGGGCCAGACAAACTTCGCACCCTCCAGGCGCTTGTGAACCAGAACGATGCCGGTCTGGTCCCAGATCAGGACCTTGATGCGGTCGGCCCGCTTGGCGCGGAACACGAAGGCCGCGCCGCTGAACGGGTCGAGGCCCATCGTCTCCTGAACCAGCAGCGCCAGGCCGTCTATGCCCTTTCGGAAATCCGTCGGACGCATGGCCACGTAAACGCGCAGCCCGCCAGCCGGCAAGATCATTGGGAGGCCGTCCTGATCGCCCGGATCATCCGGGTCAGGTTCGTTTCCTCGATCTCCGGCGGCACCCGCAGGGTCACCCCATCGACCACAATCTCGATCCTGCTGGATCTGGTCGCGCCGCCGCGCCGTTTCGGGTTGGGCGCAGGCCGGGCCGGCTTCGGCTCCACGACAAGCGCCGCGAACATCGGTTCGTCAGCTGTCTCGGCGGGCAGCGCCAGCGCGCCAGCCATCAGCTTCTTGCGCCAATCGTAGACCTGCCAGCGGGTCGCCGCGTGCCGGCGCGCAACATCGGCGACCTTCGCTCCGGGCACCATGCTCTCCGCCGCAATCCGCGCCCGCTCCGCCTCGCTCCGCATGCGTCGACCCGACCGCCCTTCCATAACCTCGATCCTGCCCGCGTAGCCCTCCGTTGAGCCGTCTAAAGAGCCGTCCATTTTGCCGTCCTATCCTGCCTGATCTCGACAGCAGGACTCGCACAAAAAGCCTCAGCGCGGCAGGAGGGGATCGGCGAGGCGCTTACATCCACACCCGCGACTGTGCGAGATCGACATTTTCCCGCCGCAGCCCAATGGCCTCGGAGACCCGAAGCCCGTGCCGGAACATCATCAGAAGCAAGAGATGATCTCGGATGCCGTGCCGGCCCTTCTTCGCGGACGCCAGGAGTCGGTCGATCTGGGGCTGTCCGAGGTAGTTGCGGCCGCGCTCGTGGGAATCCGCGGCGCAATCCGCGTCACTTTTTACATTTTGCCGGCTGGACATGATTTCGACCCGCTTCCCAAACCCCGATCTGGATTGATCCGGAGTGCATCCGGTTCGTCCAACTCTTTACATTATGCACATTATGTAAAGAGTGAGAAAGTCACCATTCGCTGCGCCAAAGGTGAATTCACAGTATGCGGACGAAGTGAGCGTTCGTTGCGGCTGCGCCAATGGCAGCTTTCAGCGAACCGTTCAACAAGCAGTCGATATCGCCGGTGACTAAAACAGTTGAGTTTTGGCCCATCCTCCAATGCAATTGTGGCTTGAGGTGTCCCTTTCTTTCAGGGTTCCATCATGAAACGGGTCGCAACCTCGGTCGGCATCAGCAAGCCGTGCGATGAGAGCGGCGTTTTTCGTTGTAATAGATGATCCAAGCACCAATTCCGTTGCGGGCCTCCGAGCCGGTTTCGAAAGCGTTCAGGTAGACGCATTCGTATTTCAGAGACCGCCAGAGCCGTTCGAACGCGTTTGGCAAATTCAATAAGATATGGGCCACGTCCGGCGCTTTCGCGCAGGGCCGCCAGTCCCGCTGTGCCCGCACCTATGATTGCCACGTCTACTTTGTCTATCATGATCACTCTTCCTTTTTCCGATCATCGCCATAGGGAGGAAAAATCAGACCAATATTAAACGTCCGACGTTCATCAGGCCGCCATTTGTCCAGCCGGGATCAGAGAACCACTTTTCAAGCGCAGCGATTGCCGTGATGTTCAGATCCCGTCTCCCCTTGCCCAACTGTGGCGGCACCCCTTGGGCCGTGATGAACCCCACCTTGTAAGTTTGGCCGGGTTCAAGCGGTGCATCACCACAGGATGCGCCTTGAATCCGCAGACCCTTCGGATTTTCGAGTTTCACACGAAAAGTCAGGCCGCGGAACCTCTTGACGTAACCGCCGCGCTGGCCGAACGGATCACACGAAAAGGTGCGCTCGATATTCTCCTCCATCATTTGCAGAATTTCCGCTCCGGTCAGTTCGACCGTCGACACGGGCGGGTCGGCCGGCACGATATTCCACAGATGCTCCGCCGTGACCGGCCCCGGAGGCACCGGCGCGCCGTAGCGCCAGCCGTTCGAGAACGCGATGTCGGTTCCCGCCGCCCGCGCGACCGCGGCGAGCAGCAGATCGTCCATCGGCGCATCAAGGCAGGTCGCGCGGTGCAGCGCCATCGGCGTTTCGCCGACGATGCGGTCGAGATCCGCACTGACTTGCAGTGCCTGATCGACCAGCGCCGCCATTTCAGGATCCTCTTCCAGCGTATCGTCCACCGGGATCAGCGCATGGCGGCTGTCGATCACCCGGCCATCCTTCACGGTCAGATCGAGGCGGCCGATGAACGAGCCGTGGCAGCCGGACTGGATCACTAGCGTCTTACCCACGGTGACCGGCACCATCAGGCGGTTATGCGTGTGAGCACTGAGCAGGATATCTATGTCCGGGGCGTCCTGCGCCAGTTTCAGATCCTGCGGCAGCCCCAGATGTGACAGCACCAGGATCAGATCGGCCCCTTCGGCACGCAATCGCGTCGCTTCTTCGCGCACTTCCTCTGGTCCGTCGGTAAATCTGACGCCCTCGGAAAAGTGCGGTGGCATCGTCTTGTCGATTATCGTGGCAGCAAGGCCGATTACCCCGATGCGCAGGCCAGCCGCCTCGCAAATGACAGCGGCCGGAAAGGGGCGGCTGTCATCGCTCATGCGATAGCAGTTCGCCGCCAGCAGCGGGTGATCCAGCCGTTGCGCCAATTGCTCTACATGCTTGGGGCCCCAGGCAAATTCCCAATGCGCCGTCATCGCATTCAGACCAAGCGCATTCATTGGCGGTAGCAGCGCCTCTCCTTTGGTGCTGACCGCCGCGTGGGTGCCGTGAAAGGTATCGCCGTTATCGAAGGCCAGGACCGAGCCGGGACATTCCTTGCGCACCCGGTCGAACAGCGTCTTGATCCGCGCGAGACCGCCCAAGCGGGGGAACTCGGGACCGTCGGGCGTCCAGATCAATTCGGGATGCGGTGCGAGATAGCCGTGCAGGTCGTTCAACTGGAGAAGGGTAAGGTTGGTGCTCATGCGTCTGCTTTCTTTGTAGAACTTTCATCAGTGAATGCATCCGCGCGCTGACCGGGCGACGTCGCAGCTCCACTGTGTTCGTCCTCGCCCTCTGACGTTTCAGACTTGACGGCACCGGCCCGCAGGCGGCCTGCGTTGGCGATGACCATCAGCGAACTTGCCGCCATCGCGCCCGCCGCGGCGAGAGGCGGCACCGTGCCAAAGGCGGCGAGGCCAAGGGCCAGGACATTATAGGCCACGGAGAACACAAGGTTCTGACGCAGAACGCGGCGGGCCTTTCGCGAGATTGCAATCGCTTTGCCGACAGCGGCGACGCCGCCCCGCGCGATGACCACATCGGCCAGTGCGATCGTGGCCGCCGATGCGTCCGTTGCCGCGATGCCGACATCGGCGCGCACGATGGCGAGCGTGTCATTGACGCCATCCCCGACGAAGGCGGTCGGTCCCGGGCCGGCCTCGACAAGGGCGGCCTTGTCCTCGGGGGTGCAATCCGACCAGATTTCGCCCGCCTGCAATCCAACCAATGCGCCGACATGTGCGCAAGGGACAGCCGCGTCACCGCTTGCCATTCCGAGCACAATACCGGTTTCCCTCAGGCTCGACAGCGTCCCGGTCGCATCCGGTCGCACCGCATCGCCCAAAAGGAACTGCGCGGTCCATGATCCGTCAACTGCCATATGCACGGCGGTCTGGCCTGCCGTGTCATGCTGTTCCTCGGGCAGCTCAATGCCGTTTCGCACAAGGAAACCACGGCTGCCGACCAGAACGTCGCTGCCGTCGACCGTCGCACTGACCCCGTTCTCAAACCGCTCGGACCCGGTCGCGACGAGCCCGCCGCCGCCCGCCTCGCGCAGCGCCTGCGCGACCGGATGCACGACTTCGTGTTCGGCTGCGGCCACAAGGGCCAGAGCGCGGCCGCGCTCGATGCCTGCGCGCAGATGCACGTCCCGCAAGACTGGCCTACCTTCGGTCAGGGTGCCGGTCTTGTCGAACAGCACCCGCCGCACGGAGCCGAGGCTTTCCGACGCGGCCTGGGTGCGAAAATGTATCCCCGATGCCGCCGCGGCCCCGGTCGCCGCCAGATGTGAGACCGGCGCCGCAATTGCCACAGCGCAGGGGCACGCGATGATGAGCACCGACAGCGCGCGCAATCCTGCTGCCTCGGCGGACAGGTCCATGACAAGGCCGATCACCAGCGTCAGGACGGCAAGCGTGATCGCCAGCGGGACGATGACCCGTGCCAGCCGGTCGGCCAGCCGGTGAATTTCGGGGCGGTCATGAAGTGCGGTCGCGATATCGACACCCATCAGGTCGATCCTGCGCGCGCCGACCGCTGCGGTGACGTCAATCTCGATCATGCGCGACAGGTTGACGAAGCCCGCTTCGACGGCGCTGCCCTGGATGATTTCGCGCGGTGCGGATTCGCCCGTCATGATGCTGGTGTCAAAGCTGCTGTCGCCTGTGACAAGGTTCCCATCCAGGGGCACGCGCTCGCCTGCGGCGACGCGAATGACCTCGCCCTTGCGGATGCTTGATGCCAGAACCTCGCGCGCGGTACCGTCAGCGCCGATCCTGCGGGCTGTTTCGGGCAGCGCGGCGCGCAAGGCCGCGATGGCGCGGCTGGATTGGCGAAGCGTCGCCATTTCAACGAGGCGGGCCAACGTCAGAAGCGTGACGAGCATCACCGACGTGTCGAACCACACTTCGGAATGACCCGCAGATAGCGACCAGAAGGATGCCGCGACAGCGCCGGTCACTCCCAGCGCGACAAGGCTGTCCATCCCCGGCACACCGACGCGCGCCGTGCGCCAACCGGCCAGCAGGATGGGCGCTCCGGCCCAGACAACGACCGGCAGCGCGGTTGCCCCTGCGGCCAGGGCCAACGCGCGGCCGGTCGCGCCGGCTGCAATGTTGTCAGGGTTGAGGTAGAGCAGAATCGACAGCATCATCGTCCACATGCCGAAGACGACTGCCACCGCCAGTCTGATCGCGACCCGGCGCATCTCTGCAGCGATACGCCCTTCCATGCCGCCGCCCGTTTCAGGCGCGGTCAATCGGTAACCCATGGCGGAAACCTTGCGCGCCACCGCGCCCAGATCGGTCCCGTCTTCCCACGCAAGCGCGGCAGACCCACCGGCAAACGAGACTTGCGCCCGCGTCACGCCCGGCACCGCTGTCATTGCGCGGCCCACCGCAGCCGCACAACTCGGGCACCAGAGCCCGTCGATTCCGACAATTCCCCGATCAAGACCGTCTAGCGTCGCAGGATCGAATTCGCGCGGGGCATCCATCGCGCTACTGCTCCGGAACGACGGTTCCCGTGGCGGACGGCGCATCGGCGGGTTCGGCGTCCTGACCGGCGCCGATCACGGTGCCGCGCACCTCGCGGCCGTAATAGCCCATATGGTCGTGGAACCGCTCGGCAGCCTCCGCAACGCTCATTCCGGGGTCGCCCTCTTCTATCGATCCGGTCTGGCGGGGGTCAGGGGGGCGTTCGTGACTGTTGATATACGCGGCAACATCCCAGGCGTCCTGCGGGCTGAGCGAATAGGGCAGGCCGAGCGGCATGTTGGCATAGATGAAACCGGCGGCGGTGTTGACGCGGTGCATGCCGGCGCCCCAGTTGTAGGAATCCGGCCCCCAGAGCGGCGGAAAGGCATAGCGGCCGTTCATGTCCTGCCGCCCCTGTCCGTCGTCGCCGTGACAGACCGCACATTGCGCCTCGAACACCTTTTCACCGCGCGCGGGATCATAGTCGGCTTCCGGCTTGTCAGGCGTCGGGTAGCCGGAACCGGGCAGATCGACCCGGTTCGGTGCGCCCGTGGCGAGCCAGTGAAAATAGCTTTCCAGATCCTTGTAGATCTGATGGCCAGGCGGTGGTGGACCTCCCGACGGACTCTGGGAGCCGTTCATGGAGTAGGTAAAGCAACCATTCATGCGGTCTTCCATTGTATTGATCATCTGGTTTTTGCCTCGAAAGGTCGGATACATTCCGGCCGCAGCCCACATCGGGGCCGAGTTCGGGCGCCGCCCCGCGTCGAGGTGGCAGTTCGCGCAGGCCAGTGAGTTGCCGACGAACTCCGTCGCATTCGCACCCGGGTTGAGGAAAATCTCGCGGCCGCGACGAATGGATTCGCCGAAATCGTCCTCCGGAATTTCGTCCTCCAGAGGCGGGGCGAAAAAGCCGTCAGATCCGGTGGGGATTGCCAGATTTGCAACATTTGTCTCGCTCGCGGCCAATTTTTCGCTTGTTTTGCGAAACTTCTCGCGGGCCTCGCGTGACCTCTCGCCAGCTTGTTGCGCTTCGCCGACCTCGTGAGCCGTGCCCAGCAGCCGGTTCACCGCGTCGATGCGATAAAGGTAGGCTCCGCCAAGGACGAGAACCAAGGCCCCAAGTCCGGCATAGAGCCATCGCCGCACCGCCCGGCCGCTGCGCGTCTCCTCCTGTTGCTTTTTCTCAGACATGTCCGGTCCTCCTGATCAACGCGCGGGGTTACGAGGCTGCGGCGGCGGCAGCGTGGCAAGGTAGTCCGAGACGGCGCGCATATCCTTCTCGGACAGCGACGCGGCGACGGAATGCATGAGGCCAAGCGGCGAATTGGCCCGGCGCCCTGCCTTCCACGCGGCCAGCTGGGTGTGGGTGTAGGCCGGATGCTGCCCGGCGATTGCGGGGAAAGTTTCCCCCACACCCCATCCCAGCGCGCCGTGACAGGAAAAGCAGGACGGAACGCTCACCGACCAGTCGCCCGCCAGCGCAAGGGTTCGACCACGCTCCAGATCACCACCCAGCGACGCGTTGGACGACGGGCCGGTTTCCAACGCCGCGTAATATGCGCCAAGCGCGGCCATTTCCGCGTCGTCCAATGTCGAAACGACATATTGCATATTATCGTTGATCCGCGCGCCGCTTTTGTAATCGTGCAGCTGCTTCACCAGATAGCCCGCGGGCATACCTGCCAAACGCGGAATGTTCTGTGCGCCTTCACCGGCGTCGCCATGACACGAGGCGCAGGCCCAGGGGGCTTCGGCAGAGTTCGCCTCTCCTTCGATCAGGTTCAGGACACTTGCCGGGTCGGCGTCTTCGGCAACGCGCGCATAATTCTCTGCGGCACGCCAATCAATCGCCCTGCCGTCCGTCGGCGCAGCATCTTGCGTGATGCCGGCGCCTGCAAAGAAGAGCGCAATAATGATGAATGGCAAAGCCGGTTTCATTGTGGATCCTCCTGAGCGTCCGCGTCCTGACCGGAGACAGCCGGTTCGCCCTCGTCATCCGCGGCAGGGGCCGCTTCAATCCCGAATGCGTCCTCAAGCTCAGACCCGCTTTCCCAGGGGCGGCCGAGATCGCCGTCCAGCGCCTGTCGAACGCCCGCGACCTGATCTGGCGAAACCATTTCTGCCGTGTTCGACCATTTGGCCCGGATATGCGTCAGGATCAAAGCGATCTCTTCATCCTCAAGTGTCGCATGAAAGGTAGGCATTCGCCCGTTGTAGAGTTCGCCTTTGACCTCGATGGGCCCGGCAATACCGCGCAGCAGGATCGCCGCAGGCACCTGCGCATCGGCAAGGACGTAACGCGAACCGTCAAGCGGCGGGATCGCGCCGCGCACACCCGACCCATTGGTCTGATGGCAGGTCGCACAATAGGTCCCGAACAGCGCCGCACCTTGCGCGACCGCAAAATCACCCTCTGCGTCATCCATTTCGGCGACACTGGCATCCACCGGCGCAGCCCCTTCGTCGGCGGCAGTCCGTTCCTGCTGTGCGTCTTCACCCCTCGGCGTTGCCTTCGCATCAAGGTAGAGCGTCACGCCACCCGCTATGGCAAGGGCAAGCGCAATGGCTATGAGTGGCCAGGGCACCGGATTCTGGAGTTCGGACGGCTCTAAACTCTCGTCCATGTTGCGGGCGGCCGGACCGAAGTCGCGGCTGAATTTGCTCTTGCGCTCCTTCACTGATTCGCCCCCCTGTCAGGTGAATACCCATTGTCGCGCAACTCGGGGTTGGCCGCAGGATAGGTCCGGTCGAGGCTGAGGAGGTAATCCACAAGATCCAATGCTTCGGTCCGCGCCACGACAACGCCATCCGCCAGTCGATATTGATCGGGAAGCTGCACCACGACATCGTCCGGACCTGCATTCGTTTTCGTTTCAAAAAGGAACGGATAGCTTGGCATGATCGAAGTCGGATGGATCGCCCTCGGCTGGTAAAGATGTGTCAGGTGCCAGGCTCGGCTTGGCATGCGCGCGCCAATGTTCAGCAGGTCCGGCCCGGTCCGCATCGTTCCCAGAAGATGAGGCGTGTCATACGCGTAATCAGACGCAGTCGAGGGGCGTCCCCACCCGCGCTCCACATCGGGTGCCTGTTCGGGTGCGCGCGGCTGCTGGCTATGGCAATAGACGCAGCCCAGATCGACGTATGTCGCACGACCACGCAGTTCGGTTCCGGTGTAGGGTTTCAGATCGGGTGCTGCGGCCGCCGAACGGATTTCCCCGGCTGGCAGAATGACGAGGAAGACGGTCGCGAAGGCCAGAATGGCCGCTGCGAGCAATATCAGGGGTATGAATCGGTTCATTTTTGCCTCCTCATTGGCCCGGCCGCGCTGCGACCTCGGCCTCAAGCAGCCCGGAACCGGCTTTGCGCTCGGCCCCACGGCCGACGAGGATCGCGACCATGTTCACCGCAAAGGCGAAATGGCCCAGCACCATCAGCGACCCGCCGACCGAACGGCCGGTGAGATAGGGTATCGTCAGCTCCATGCTCTCCATCCAGTCGCGTGCCGGATCCAGCATCGCCTGACCCTGCAGCCAGCCGCCAAGGGTGAGCGAAACGAAATAAATGGTGAACCCGACCACTACGAGCCACCAATGCGCCACGATGAACGACGCCAGCGGCCAGACGCGCCCGACAAGGCGCGGCATGACGTAGTAAATCCCGCCGAAAAGCACGAAGGTCACAAAGGCGTAAGCCCCAAGATGGGCATGTCCGACCGTGTAATGCGTGAAATGTGTGATCGAGTTCATCGCGCGCAGTGCTTCAAGCGAGCCCTGGAACGAAGCCGCCGTATACATCAGTGCCCCGATGGCCACGAAGCGCAGCGGGATACTGGCCCGGAACGCGCCGAGATTACCCAGCCAAAGTGGATGCTGGTTGATCGCGACCGCAATCACCGGAACGAACATCATGATCGACTGCACCACCGACAGGGTCACGACCCATGTCGGCACCGGCCCGCCGATCAGATGGTGGATGCCGACTTGGCTGTAAAACAAGGCCAGCGCCCAGAAGCCGACCAGGGACAGGCTGTAGGAATAGATCGGCTTGCCGATAATCCGCGGCAGAAGGTAATAGGCCGCCCCGACGCCGAGTGGCGTCAGCCACAGGCCCAGCACGTTATGGGCAAACCACCAATTCACTGTCGCCTGCTGCGCGCCCACATGCAGATTCGGGATGTTCGCGACGATGAACAGAACCGGAAACCAGACCATGGCACCCAGGTAATACCACCCCGTCACGTAAATATGCTTCACCTGCCGATGCCATGCCGTGACCATCAGGGGGATCACGAACAAGAACACCGCAAGGGCAATGAAGATATCAATCTGCCACGGAATCTCCAGCCATTCGAGGCCATCGGTCCAGCCCGTGCTGATAGCCCAGGCACCGGCGCCGACGGCCAGATTCAAGATGATCGCTCCGACAAAGGCGAGCGCAGGCAACCGCAGTTGGGTCGCGAATATCGTCGGGATCAGCCAGAGCGCCAGGCCCATCAATCCAAGTGAAAGCCATCCGTAAATGACCAGATTGAGATGAATGGCGCGCATACGTCCGAAGGTCAGGGGCGCAGAACCGTTCAGCCAATCGGGAAGGTGCAATTTGAGCGAGGCGATCAGCCCATAAGTGCTGCCCACAACCAGCCAAAGCGTTGCGGTGGCAAAGATGAACAGGATAAGGCGGCGGCAATTTGCGGGGACCAGGCTATCCCCACCGCGGCCCTGCGGCGAGTCGGTCTGCTCCGGCCTGGTGCTCGGATCATCGAGAACCTCACCACGTTCTTCGGCTTCAAAAATTGTGCGTGCGTCAGCTTGGGTAAAGCGCATCTGACTGCGCGAAATCGCCCAGATCAGGACCACGAGCGCCACGAGCGATACCGCAAAACTCACAAGGACAAGGGTTCCGATCGTAAATACCATGGCACGCTCACTGGTGTTTAGTGTTTCCCGAAGCAAATTCCGAACTTTAATCGCTCACCTTAAGTCACGCTTAAGAGTGGAAGCGGACCATCTACCTGATTGGTCGTTTCGGTCGCCGCTCGGTGCTTGCATTAGGAGCCGTAACGCGTCCGTGACCGCTTTTGTTCCGAACTCCGCGTCGGAATAGAATACCGGAAGGATCACGTCGCCCGCATGTCCCGCAGGGCTTTGCTTGCTACTGCAAACCGCGGATGCGATGCTGAGGCATCGACCGCATCCGGGTTGCCGTCTGGCTCTGGTCAGATCATGTTCGCATCCGCCTCGATCAGACTCGCGTCAACCGCCATGCGCTGGCCACTGACTAACCCTTCGCCAAAGCAACGCGGGACAGCATGGGCAGGTTAAGCTCCCTGCCGCCGTTCGCTAAATCCTGCTCGAACGGCCCGTGCAGTGGTGCGGCGAAAAAAGATAGGTGCGGGCTCTCAAAAAACCTATGCGGCCCAAACGGTTCGTCTCTCAAAATCCAGGAGTATTGGGCGCGCCGCCCTGCTAAGCGCCTGAAAGGTAAAACTGTGAGTCGGAAAAGGTAATATCGCTGCGTTCGCCTAAATGAGCCCCGAGAAAATTCAATAGCTTATCCGTTAGGCAGAGGCAGAACTTGGTGTCGTCTGACACCCATGTCGAGTGACAGACAAAACCGACTTTTGTGACAGGTCGCTGACCCAAAGCGCCCGTGGATTAGGCTAACCAGCCTTTCGTTCCAGGCGCAGCGAACGGCAGGTCAGAGCCCAGAGTGACCGATGCTGCGCTGTCGATAAATGTCCGCTCCTGCGTCTGGGAGATGTGATAAGCTGCTGAAAACATTGATATGGAGAAGTCAATGACGGACGCATCTGAGACGATGAAATCACTCAGTCCTTTTGTAGGCATCTGGAATACAGAAGGACAAATCAGGGCCAGCGATGAGGCCGAAGAACAGACCATGGTTGCCACTGATATATACGAGTGGCTACCTGGAAAGTGTTTCTTGCTCCATCGGGTAGACGCCAGGATGGGCGAGGATATCACCCGATCGACCGAGATAATCGGCTGGGACTCTGAAGCGAGGACGCTCTTTTCAACCTCTTACGACGCTAAAGGCGAAACATCGCGCTTCCGTTGCGCGCTCGATGGTCATGACTGGAAGATCGATGGCCAAGGGATCAGACTCCGAGGTGCATTCGACGAAGACTGGAACAAGCTGACAGGCACTTGGGAAATGGAAGCGGACGGGTCGTGGTCGCCCTGGATGGGTATTGTGCTGACTAAAGCCGATTGAAGTATCTGCTGTCAGAACCACATATCGAAAACACGACGCCCATCACTGGGGAGATCAGCGAAGGTATCGAGGCCATCAAAATGTTCGACCGGAATGTCGGCAACACTTGCGGGGTCTTCAACCAAACGCAGGTTGGCCGCGATCTTCCAGCGTCCCTCACTATCTGCTCTCTGCGCACGATAATAGGCCAAACACCCGCAAGTCGGGCAAAAGTAAAAATCGATGGTTTTCCCATGCGCATAGGTGTAAGCGCCTCGGCGATCCCCTATGCGGCGCGGCTTGACGCGGTCGAGAAGTTCCAGGGCATGAGGTCGTCGATGCGGCTTCGGGGATGCCCGTCGAGCAACGCGCGCAACGTATCGGAGAGGTAACTGACCGGATCGACGTCGCACATCTTGCAGTTCGCGATCAGGCTGGCGAGCAATGCCCAGTTCTCTGCGCCGACCTCGTTCCCGGCGAAGAGGGCGTTTTTGCGGTTATGGAGACCTCTGCATAA
>NZ_FRCK01000019.1 GCF_900142875.1 Paracoccus solventivorans
TCCTTCAGACGGATCGCCTCTTCCACCGCGATCTCGTCGAACGGGTTCATCGACATCTTCACGTTCGCGAGGTCAACCCCCGAACCATCGGCCTTAACACGAGCCTTGACGTTGTAGTCAATCACCCGCTTGACCGGAACGAGAACCTTCATCGTCCGTTTCCTTCTTCTTGCCATTGCTTGCCCGGCCGGCAGGGTGGTCCCGCCGGCCGGCGGGGTCGGGCGGCGAAACTAGCTGCCGGTGAAATCCGCCTTGCGCTTCTGGACAAAGGCGGTGATCCCCTCGCGCGCATCGGCAAAGCCGGCGGCCTGAGACAGCGACACCGCCTCGAGCTCGAGCTGCTCGTCGAGGCTGCGGCCGAGGGCGCCGGAAAAGCAGCGCTTGATCATGCCATAGGCGCGGGTCGGCCCCTGGGCCAGACGCCGGGCCGTGGCCTCGGCCGCGGCACGGACCTCGGGCAGCGGGTGCAGGTGGTCGACCAGCCCGGCGGCCTGCGCCTCACCGGCCGAGATGGTTTCGTTGCACAGGATGAAGCGCCGCGCCCTTGCGATGCCCATCCGCTCGGACAGCGACACGGTGGTGCCGCTGTCGGCGCAGAAGCCGATGGCGGGGAAAGCGGCGGTGAACCGGACCGAATCGGCCGCGTGGATCACGTCGGCAAAGGCCATCATCGACACCGCGCCGCCGGCGACGCCACCCTCGACCGCGCAGACAATCGGCGCGTCCATGCGGCGCAGCCGGGACAGCGCGGTGTGGAAATCCGAGGTCCAGTCGAGCACCAGCCGGGGCAGCTCGTCGATGCGGTCCTTGAAGCTGTTGAGATCGCCGCCCACGGAAAAGAACCGCCCCTCGGCCGTCAGCAGCACCGCGCGCACGCCGGGCGCGGTCATGAGGATGCCCGAGAGTTCGAGCAGCTCGGCCCCCAGCGTCGCGTCGATGGGATTGCCGCGATCGGCCTGGCACAGGGTCACCCTTGCAAGCCCGTCCTCCATCGTCATCCTGATGGACTGCCCCTGGAACTCCATGCCCCCTCCTCCGGTGCTTGAGCTGTGATGCGGGGACCAGCCTAGACGATGGCAAACAGATATGCAATCATATAGTATGCTAGCAATTGATTTGCCGGCGCGCAGGGCTGGATAAGGGCGGGACGGATGACAAGCGAAACCGGTTTCAAGCTACCCGCGGCAGACCGCTGGTTCGAGCATTATCGCCCCGGCGACCGCTATCGGTTCGGCCCGGTCGAGGTGACCGAGCAGGAGATCATCGAGTTCGCCCGCCGCTACGATCCGCAGTCGTTCCACATCGATCCGCAGGCGGCCGCGGCCGGGCTCTATGGTTCCATCATCGCCTCGGGGTGGATGACGGCGGCGCTGATGATGCGGCTGCTGGTCGACGGGTTCCTGCCGTCGCGGGCGGGGCTTGCGGCGCCGGGCTGCGACGAGCTGCGCTGGCTGCATCCGGTGCGGCCGGGCGACCGGCTGTGGCTGCGGGTCGAGGTGCTGTCCGCGCGGCTGTCGCAGTCGAAGCCGGACCGGGGCATCGTCTCGTTCCGCATGGAGGGCGAGAATCAGGACGGGGTGGCGGTCTATCGCATCATCGCGACCGGCATCTACCTGCGCGCGCCCGCCGCGGGCTGAGCGCGCGCATATTCCGGCGCTTCCCGCATTCTGGGAATTGACGCATCCGGTATGCATGTGCACTATATTGTAGCACACTATATTTGTGCCGGCACTGCCGTCTGCTGGGAGGACAAGACATGACCACGCAACCGCCGGAACTTATCGAGTTCCGATATGAGCTGCTCGAGGACGGCATCGGCCATCTGGTCTTCGATATGCCGGGCCGGACCATGAATGTCTTTTCGAATCGCGCCATCCACGAGGCCGAGGCGGTCGCCGACTGGCTGGGAAGCAGCGGGCTGCGGGGGCTGGTGATCTCTTCGGGGAAAACCACCGCCTTTTGCGCGGGGGCCGATCTGGGCGAGCTGGCACAGGCCTATGCGATGATCATCGCCGCCCCTGAAGACCAGCGCTGGCAGATCGGGCGCGACCATTTCGCCCCCATCGGCCGCGCCTTCCGCAAGCTGGAAACCGCGGACGTGCCGGTCGCCTTTGCGATCAACGGGCTGGCGCTGGGCGGCGGCTGCGAATTCGCGCTGGCCGGGCATTACCGGGTGCTGGCCGACACGCCAGCGACCGCGCTGGGCCTGCCCGAATCGCTGGTCGGGCTGCTGCCGGGCGGCGGCGGCACCCAGCGGTTGCCGCGGCTGGTCGGGATCGAGGCGGCGATGCCGGTGCTGCTGGACGCGGCCCGCTTTACCGCCGCCGATGCGGTCGCCGCCGGGGTTGCGCATCGCGTCGTGCCTGCCGGGCAGGAAATCGCAGCCTGCGTGGAATGGATCCGGTCCGGTCCCCAGCCGAAACAGCCCTGGGACCGCGCAGACTACCGCATCCCCTCGGCCGAGGAGGTCGCGGCCCGGCTGGCAGGGCTGCGCCGTGCCCGGCAAGAGGAAACCGGCGGCCATTACCCGGCGATCACCGCGATCCTCGATTGCGTCGAGTTCGGCCTGCCGCTGCCGATGGATGCGGCGGTCGGCAAGGAAATCGACATCTTCGCCGATCTGATCAAGCGCCCCGAGCCGCGCGACATGATCTCGAGCCTGTTTCTGGGCAAGCAGACCTGGCAAAAACAGCGCAAGAGCGGCGCCTTGCCCGAGGTCTACGACAGCATCGCCGCAGCCATCCGCCAGAGCTGGGCCAATGTGGCTGCCCGGTTCGAGCCCGCCGATGTCGAGGCCGCGGCCCGCTGGGCGCGGCTGTCGGCGACGATCCTGCCGGGCGGGCCGGTGCAGCCGGTCTCGGCCCGGGTGCTGGGCGAGCATCCGGGCATCGCCCCCACCGGCATCTGGATCGACGCGCCGCAGGGGCAGGATCAGGTCATTGCCGGCGCGCTGCTGGGCGCGGCCGTGGTCGCGGCGCTGGAACACGGCCGGGATCTGGATGCCGACAGCCGCCGGGCCGCCGATTTCCACAGCATCAGCGCCGCCGGCTTCCCCGCATATCTGGGCGGCCCCTTCGCGCTTTACGATTCCATCGGCAGCGACGGCGTCCGCCGCCTGATCGCCCCGATCGCCAGCTGACGCGGCCGCACCGCAGCCGCCGCTTTCGCAGCCATCGCCCCGGGGGTGGAGGGGCGCTGCGCCAATTCATGGGAGGGATACACATGACCCGATTCGACCTCGCCGCGCACAGGCGCAAGCTGCGCGACCAGGGCCACTGGACGGATGAGCATTATGACGATTTCCTGCGCCGGGCGCTGCAGGACCACCCCGACAAGCTGGCGGTGGTCGGGGATCGCGCCTCGGGCGTGGTCCGGCTGACCTTCCGCGAGCTCGAGGACCGCATTGCCCGCGCCGCCGGCGGCCTGCGCAAGCTGGGCGTGGGCAAGGGCGACGTGGTGGCGCTGCAGATGCCCAACTGGTGGGAGTTCGTGGTGGCCGTGCTGGCGACCCAGCGGCTGGGCGCGATCACCAACCCGCTGATGCCGATCTTCCGCGAACGCGAGCTGCGCTTCATGCTGGGGTTTGCGCGCTGCAAGGTGTTCATCGTGCCGCAGGGCTTCGGCTCGCTGGATCTGGTCAGCACCGCAAGGCTGCTGCGCGACGAGCTGGACCACCTGGACCATGTGGTGGTGGCGAACGGCACCGGCCCCGACAGTTTCGAGGCGCTGCTGGAGTCGGGCGAGCGCGTCGAGCTGCCGCCCGCGGGCACGCCGCCCGTCACCGATCCGGGCGAGGCGTCGATGCTGATGTACACCTCGGGGACCACCGGTTCGCCCAAGGGAGTGCAGCACACCGTCAACAGCATGGTGAACGCGGCCCGCAGCATGACCGAGCGCGGCCATCTGACCAATGACGACGTGCTGCTGGTCGGCTCGCCCGTGGGCCACATGCTGGGACTTGCGGCCGGGGTGCTGCTGGCGATCTTCAACCGCGCCACCATGGTGCTGCAGGAAAGCTGGAACGGCCGCCATGCACTGGAACTGATCGACGAATACAAGGTCACCTTCAGCGGCGGCGCCACCCCTTTCCTCGCCGATCTGGTGCGCGAGGTTCAGGCCGGCGCCCCGCGTCCCGAAACCCTGCGGCTGTTCCTGTGCGCCGGCGCGCCGATTCCCCCGGTGCTGGTGCGCCAGGCCAGCGAGGTGCTCGGCACGACGGTGACCTCGGTCTGGGGGATGACGGAAAGCCTGGCCTCGACCATGACGGAGCCCGAGCGGGCGGGGCAGCTGTCCGCGACTTCGGACGGGCGGCCGGTGGCGGGGATGCAGGTGAAGGTGGTCGACGATTCCGGCCGGACGCGGGCGGCGGGTGAGCGCGGGCGCCTGCTGGTGCGCGGCGCGCAGCTGCATATCGGCTACATGGGCATCCCGCCCGAGGATACCTTTGACGCCGAGGGGTGGATGGATACCGGCGATCTGGCCTATGGCCTGGCCGACGAGGATTGCGCCGGCTATATCCGCATCGCCGGCCGCACCAAGGATGTCATCATCCGCGGCGGCGAGAACATCCCGGTCGTCGAGATCGAGAACCTGCTGGTCGAACACCCCGCCATCACTATCGCCGCGCTGGTCGGCTATCCCGACGAGCGTCTGGGCGAGCGCGCCTGCGCCTTTGTGGTGGCGGAAAACGGCGCCTCCGTGTCGCTGGACGACCTGCGCCTGTGGATGGACGAGAAAAAGGTCGCCAAGCAATACTGGCCCGAGCGTATCGAGATCATTCAGGCGATGCCCCGCACCCCCAGCGGCAAGATCCAGAAGTTCCTGCTGCGCGACATGCTGCAATCCTGAGCGGATCACCGGCGCAGGCGGCCCCGCGCTGCCTGCGCCCAGGCCTGCCCGGCGGGGACAGGCAGAAATGGGGCGAAAAATGGCTAATAACACCGAAACTGCCGCGGGATTCCCGCCGGGATGGACGCTGCTGGACCTGGAGTTCGGGTTCGCCCGCAGCTTCGGCCCGGTCGGCTTCCGCGAGACCGCGGACCAGCAGCTTGAGCTGGGCTTCCGCTGCGGGGACCGCCATCTCAACCCCTTGGGAATATGCCACGGCGGCGCGATCGCGGCCTTTGCGGATTACGCCGCGCTGGGCGCGCAATATGCCGTGGGGCTGTCCCGGATCGTCACCCCCACGGTCACGCTGTCCATCGACTTTCTGCACCCGGTCCTGTCCGGGCAATGGGTGACCGCGCGGGTCGAGATCACCGGCCTGACCCGGAAGATGTGCTTCACCCAGATGGTGGCGCGGGTGGAAAACACCCCGGTGATGAGCGCGCGCGGCATCTTCAAGGTCTCGACCCGGGGCGAGCTGATCGGCCATCCGTTCTACCTGAGATGCGCCGAACTCTGGCCCTCGCGGGTGGACATCGACCGCGAACAGGAGGGGTGAGGCACGGGGCCGGGAAGCGGCGTTGCGGGATTGTTTGTCCGGCTGCGTCATCGGCTGTTGCCGGTGCCAAGCGTCGCGGTTGCCCTCAGTCCGCAAGGTCGCTGTGCAGCCGAGGATGATGGCGTTCATCAGCACGGCGTTCCACGCCTGCTTACCCGGCTCCTCGCAGGTTTCTCGCCTCCGTGGGGCGTAAGGGGCAGGCAAACTCCGGTGATTGGAGCCGCAGGCCGGTCCGGTCGGGTAGCTGGGCGGAGCCCTTTTCGCAGGGTAGCGAGGATTTCCGCGTGCCGGGGCTTTATCGTACCTCGTGCGGACCGGCCCGCCGGCCGGACACCGGCTTACTATGCCTAGCCCTCGTAGAAATTAACCCTGCCGTCGACGGTTCGGTCGCGATGGACCCGGATGCCGTAGAGTCGCGACAGGTTTGCGGCGGTCAGCGCCTGCTCTACGCGGCCCGCCGCGACCACGCCGCTGCGGAGAACCGGGGCGCAGCTTCTACCTGACCACCCGCATGACGTTCTGATCGTCAGCCGGCGGCGGGGGGATCCGTTTCCCCGGACGCAAGCGGCTTTCCCGCCCCGGCCTGCGCCGGCGGCGGGATCAGTACCCCGGTGGCATATTGCCCGTCGGCATGGCCGGACTGCGCCCGCCGGTATTCGGTGGGGGTCAGCCCCAGCTCTGCCTTCATGGTGCGCGCCAGATGCGGCGCGTCGCAGAAGCCGCAGGCCAGCGCGACCGAGGTCAGACTGTCCGAGCTCGAGCGCAGCCGCCGCAGCGCCTTGTCGATGCGCAGCTCCAGATAGACCTGGCGCGGCGAGCGTTTCAGATCGGCCCGGAAGCGGCGCTCGAGCGTGCGGCGCGGCACCGCCAGTTCCCGGGCCAGATCGTCGATGGTCTTGGGCATCTCGATGTTCTGCTGCATCCGCAGCACCGCGCGCTTGACCAGCGGATCGGCGGCCCGCTGCGCCAGCTGCTGGCCGGGCTGGGGGCGCTCTCCGCTCAGCGCGTCGTCGATCATCATGATGTTCAGGCTCTTGATCGCGGCGGACTGGCCGATATGGCGCTGGACCAGGAACGCCGCCAGATGCGCCGCGCCATGCCCGCCCGAGCAGGTCATCCGGTCGCGGTCGATCACGAAGATCTGGTCCGAGACCGGGGTCTCGGTGTCGAAACGGTCCAGGAAATCCTGATGGTGGAACCAGCTGACGCAGCAGCGGTAGCCCTGCAGCAGCCCGGCCTCTTGCAGGATGAACACGCCGGTGCACAGGCCGATCAGGGGCACGCCCGCGGCCGCGGCGGTGCGGATGTAGTCCAGCGCCTCGTCGCTGATCGGGCGATAGTCGCCGATCAGCCCGCCGACCACCACCAGATAGTCATAGCCGCCGCTGTTGCGCAGCCTTGTGTCGGGCTGGACGCGGATGCCGCAGCTGGACCGGATGGGGGACTGGTCGTGCGACAGCACCGACCAGTCGCACAGGATCGGGCGCGAATTGTCGGCCTCGTCCGCGGCCAGCCGCAGCACGTCGACGAAATTGGCAAAGGCCGACAGCGTGAAGCGGTCGGCCAGCAGAAAGCCGATGCGCAGCCGCTTCTGCGGCAGGGGGGCAGGGCGGGTCATGGCGCAATCATCCAACGTCTCTGGCGCATATATTCCATCCTGGCCCGCCGCTCCAGCGTAGATTGCACTGTATCCCTAGAGTTGGCGGCCGGACATGACACGCTTCAGCGCATTTTCTTTGGTAAGGAACGCCCTGACCGGGCATAAGCACTGGACCGAGCAATGGCCCGAAAGCCAGCCCCGGGCGGAATACGACGTGGTGATCGTCGGCGCCGGCGGGCACGGGCTGGGCGCGGCCTATTACCTGGCCAGGGAACACGGCATCACCAATGTCGCGGTGATCGACAAGGGCTGGCTGGGCGGCGGCAACACCGGCCGCAACACCACCATCATCCGCTCGAATTACCTTTACGACGAAAGCGCGCGGCTGTTCGACCACGCCGTGGACCTGTGGGAAAACCTCAGCCAGGAGCTGAACTACAACGTCATGTATTCGCGGCGCGGCGTGCTGATGCTGGCCCATAACGTCCATGACGTGCAAAGCTTCAAGCGGCATATCCATTCCAACCGGCTGAACGGCGTCGACAACCGCTGGCTGACCACGCAGGAATGCAAGGACTACTGCCCGCCGCTGAACATCTCGCCCGACGCCCGCTATCCGGTGATGGGGGGCGCGCTGCAGGAACGGGCCGGGACCGCGCGGCATGACGCGGTGGCCTGGGGCTATGCGCGGGCGGCGGCGGCGCGCGGCGTGGACATCATCCAGAACTGCCCGGTGACGGCGATCCGGCGCAATCCCGATGGCTCGGTCGCCGGGGTCGAGACCGCCAAGGGCTTCATCAAGGCCAAGAAGGTCGCGGTCTCTGCCGCCGGCAATACCAGCGTGGTGATGGACAGTGCGGGCGTGCGGCTGCCGCTGGAAAGCTATCCGCTGCAGGCGCTGGTCAGCGAGCCGGTGAAGTCCTGCTTCCCCTGCGTGGTGATGTCGAACGCGGTCCACGCCTATATCAGCCAGTCCGACAAGGGCGAGCTGGTGATCGGCTCGGGCACCGACCAGTACACCAGCTACAGCCAGCGCGGCGGGCTGCCGCTGATCGAACACACCATCGCCGCGATCACCGAGGTGTTCCCGATCTTCAACCGGATGCGGATGCTGCGCAAATGGGGCGGGATCGTGGACGTGACCCCCGACCGCTCGGCCATCCTGGGCAAGACGCCGGTCAAGGGGCTTTACGTCAACTGCGGCTGGGGCACCGGCGGGTTCAAGGCGACGCCGGGGGCCGCGCATGTGCTGGCCTGGACCGTCGCCAAGGACGAGCCGCACCCGATCAACGCGCCCTTCACGCTGGACCGTTTCCGCACCGGCCGGCTGATCGACGAGGCCGCCGCCGCCGCTGTGGCGCACTGAGGATCCCGACCATGCTTCTGATCCATTGCCCCTATTGCAACGAGACCCTGCCCGAGGCCGAGTTCACCTATGCCGGCGAGGCGCATATCGTCCGGCCGCCGGACCCCTCGGCGCTGTCCGACGACGAATGGGAAGGGTTCCTGTTCATCCGCAGCAACGTGCGCGGCCCGCATTACGAACGCTGGCGGCACATGCACGGCTGCGGCCGCTTCTTCAACGCGGTGCGCGATACCGTCAGCGACCGCTTCCTGACCACCTATCCCGCAGGTCAGCCGCGCCCGGATCTGGCCTCTCTGACCGCAGCTTCGGAGCCCAGCAAATGAGCCAGTATCGCGTCCCCGGCCGCGGCCGGGTGGATACGTCGCGCCCGGTGAACTTCACCTTTGACGGGCGCAGCTACCGCGGCGCGCAGGGCGATACCGTCGCCTCGGCGCTCTTGGCCAACGGCGTCCACCTGATGGGCCGGTCGTTCAAGTATCACCGCCCGCGCGGCGCCATCGCCGCCGGTTCCGAGGAACCCAACGCCCTGATCGGCACCCGCCGCGGCCCGGGCCGGTTCGAGCCGAACACCCGCGCCACCGTGCAGGAGATCTGGAACGGGCTGGAGACCACCTCGCAGAACAAGTTCCCCAGCCTGAAATGGGACGTGGGCGCGGTCAACGATGCCGCCTACATGATGTTCTCGGCCGGGTTCTACTACAAGACCTTCATGTGGCCGAAAAGCTTCTGGAACAAGGTCTACGAGCCCTTCATCCGCGCCGCGGCGGGGCTGGGCGTCGCCCCGACCGAGGAAGACCCGGACCAATACGCCTCGCGCTATCTGCATTGCGACCTGCTGATCGTGGGCGCGGGGCCGGCGGGGCTGGCAGCGGCACGGGCGGCGCTGGCCGAGGGGTTGAAGATCGTCATGGTGGACGAGAACGCGGAACCCGGCGGCACGCTGCTGTCCGAACCGCAGGCGCGGATCGACGGCCGCCCGGCGTGGGACTGGCTGGCCGCAGAGATCGCGGCGCTGAAGGCGGCGGGCGTGCGCATCATGACCCGCACCACCGCCATCGGCTATTACCACCAGAACATGCTGGGCCTGTGCGAGCGGGTGACCGATCACCTGCCCTCCCTGCCCGCTGACACCCCGCGCGAGCGGATGTGGCGGGTGCGGGCGCGGCAGGTGGTGCTGGCGCAGGGCGCGCTGGAAAAGCCGCTGGTGTTCCACGGCAACGACCGCCCGGGCGTGATGCTGGCCGGCGCGGCGCAGACCTATCTGAACCGCTACGGCGTCAAGGTCGGCAATGCGCCGGTGGTGGTGACCAGCCACGACAGCGCCTGGTATGCGGCCTTCGACCTTCAAGCGGTGGGCGCGCGGGTGCAGGCCATCGTGGACACCCGCCCCCATGTCCGCGAGGATCTGGTGAACGAGGCGCGCGCGCTGGGCATCCCGGTCAGGCTGTCGCATACGGTGACGGCGACCTCGGGGCGGCTGCGGATCAGCGGCGTGCGGGTGAACCCGGTCAGCGGCGCGACGGTCGGCGCGGGCCAGCAGATCGGATGCGACGCGCTGCTGATGTCGGGGGGCTGGACGCCCTCGCTGCATCTCTTCTCGCATACGCAGGGCAAGCTGGCCTGGGACGACGATCTCTCGACCTTCCTGCCCGACTGGACGCGCGAGGATTGCGTGATCGCGGGCGCGGGCCGCGGGCTGTGGGGGATCGAGGCGGCGCTGAAGGACGGCGCCGAGCGTGGCCGCGAGGTCGCCGCCGCCCTTGGCAAGCCCGGCAATCCCGTCGCGCTGTCGGTAGAAAACGACCGCCCCGGCAGCGGCGTGTCGATGAAGGAACTGCCGACCGACCGCAACCCGGGCCGCGCCAAGGCTTTCGTCGATTACCAGAACGACGTGACCGCCAAGGACCTGCGGCTGGCGGTGCGCGAAGGCATGCGCTCGATCGAGCATGTGAAGCGCTACACCACCAACGGCATGGCGACCGATCAGGGCAAGATGTCGAACATCAACGGCCTGAACATCGCCGCCGACGCGCTGGGCCGGCCCGCGCCGCAGGTCGGGCTGACCACCTTCCGCCCGCCCTATACGCCGACCACCTTCGGGGCCTTTGCCGGCTATCAGCGGGGCGCGCATTTCGAGGTGACGCGCAAGACCCAGATCGACCCCTGGGCCGCCGCGAACGGCGCCGTCTTCGAGCCGGTCGGGCAATGGCGCCGCGCCTGGTATTTCCCCAAGGCAGGCGAGGACATGGAGGCCGCGGTGCGCCGCGAATGCCGCGAGACGCGGGCCAGCGTCGGCATCTTCGACGCCTCGACCCTTGGCAAGATCGAGGTGGTCGGCCCCGATGCCGTCACCTTCATGGAGCGGATGTATACCAACCCCTGGGCCAAACTGGGCGTCGGGCGCTGCCGCTATGGGCTGCTGCTGGGCGATGACGGCTATATCCGCGACGACGGCGTGATCGGGCGCATGGCGCAGGACCGTTTCCACGTCACCACCACCACCGGCGGCGCCGCGCGGGTCATGAACATGATGGAGGATTACCTTCAGACCGAATGGCCCGATCTGGATGTCTGGCTGACCTCGACCACCGAACAGTGGTCCACCATCGCGCTGAACGGCCCCAATGCCGCCAAGCTGCTGGCCCCCTTCGTCGAAGGGGTGGAACTGACCGAGGACGCCTTCCCGCATATGTCCTGCGTGCAATGCACCGTGGCAGGAATGCCTGCGCGGCTGTTCCGCGTCAGCTTCACCGGCGAGATCGGGTTCGAGGTCAACGTGCCCGCCCCCATGGGCGCCGCGCTGTGGGAGATCCTGTGGCAGGCGGGCCAGCAATACGGCATCGTGGCCTACGGGACCGAGACGATGCACGTGCTGCGCGCCGAAAAGGGCTACATCATCGTCGGCCAGGACACCGACGGCACGGTCACGCCCTTTGACGCCGGCATGGGCTGGGCCGTGGGTAAGAACAAGCCCGACTTCGTGGGCAAGCGCGGTCTGGCGCGGCCCGACCTTGCCGCCAAGGGCCGCAAGCAGCTGGTCGGGCTGCTGACCGAGGACCGCTCCAAGCTGGAAGAGGGCGCGCAGATCGTCTTTGACCCGCGACAGCCGGTGCCGATGACGATGGTGGGGCATGTGACCTCGTCCTATGTCTCGGACGCGGTCGGCCGGCCCATCGCGCTGGCGCTGGTCGAGGGCGGGCATGACCGGATGGGCGAGACCGTCCATATCGCGATGCCCGACCGCGTCATCGCCGCGAAAATCACCGGGACGGTCTTTGTCGATCCCGAAAACTCCCGCCTGAAAATCTGACCCGGAGGCGAAGATGAGCATCCAGATTTCCTCGCTGACCCCCGGCGTCCTGGTGGAAACCCGCGCCGCCCGGGTCAGCACCCAGCCCGCGCCGGGCCGCCTGTCCCTGCGCGCCCGCAAACCCGCGCTGCCCGCGCTTGGCGCCGCCCTTGGCCTGACCCTGCCCGAATGCATCGGGCAGCGGGCGGCGGGCGACGGGACCGAGGCGATCTGCCTTGGCCCCGACGAATGGACGATCCTGACCTCTGCCGACTTGGTGGCCGGACTGATGGCCGCCAGCGCGGGCGTGGACCAGCCGCACAGCCTGGTCGACATCTCGGGGCGCGAGGTGACGCTGCGCATCGACGGTCCCCGCGCGGCCGAGCTGCTGAGCCTGGGCTGCCCCCGCGACATCGACGGGATCGCCGTGGGCGAAGGCCGCCGCACCGTCTTCGACGGCGCCACCGTGGTGCTGTGGCGCGATGCGGACAACAGCTTCCGCATGGATATCTGGAACAGCTTCGCCCCGCATCTGGCCCAGCTTCTGGACATCGGGGCGCGCGAACTGGCGGCCGAATCGGCCTGAGCTTTCGAAAGGACAATCCACATGTTTGACCGCCTTCCCAAGACCACCATCTCGGACGCGGTGATCGCCGCTGCGGTGGCCGAAGAGCTGGACCGCCAGCAGCACCAGATCGAGCTGATCGCCTCGGAAAACATCGTCTCGGCCGATGTGCTGGCGGCGCAGGGTTCGGTGCTGACCAACAAATATGCCGAAGGCTATCCCGGCAAGCGCTACTACGGCGGCTGCGAATTCGTCGACAAGGTCGAGGAAGTCGCCATCGACCGGCTGAAGCAGCTGTTCGGCGCCGGTTTCGCCAACGTCCAGCCACATTCGGGCGCGCAGGCCAATCAGGCGGTGTTCCTGGCGCTGCTGCAGCCGGGCGACCGGATCATGGGCCTGTCGCTGGCCCATGGCGGCCACCTGACCCATGGCTCGCCGGTCACCATGTCGGGCAAGTGGTTCGACGTGGGGTCCTATGAGGTCGAGCCCGACACCCATGTGCTGGACATGGAAAAGGTCCGCCAGCGGGCGCTGGAAACCCGGCCCAAGCTGATCGTCGCCGGCGCCTCCGCCTATCCGCGCAAGCTGGACTTCGCCGCCTTCCGCAAGATTGCCGATGAGGTCGGCGCCTATCTGATGGTCGACATGGCCCATTACGCCGGGCTGATCGCGGGCGGGCATTACCCGAACCCGGTGCCGCACGCGCATGTCACCACCTCGACCACGCACAAGACCCTGCGCGGCCCGCGCGGCGGGGTGATCCTGACCAACGACGAGGCGCTGGCGAAAAAGCTCAACAGCGCCGTGTTTCCCGGCAACCAGGGCGGGCCCCTGATGCATGTCATCGCCGCCAAGGCCGTGGCCTTCGGCGAGGCGCTGCGCCCCGATTTTGCCGATTATGCCGGCCGGGTCATCGCCAATGCGCAGGCGCTGGCGGCGGTGCTGAAAGAGGGCGGGCTGGGCATCGTCTCGGGCGGGACCGACTGCCACATGGTGCTGGTGGACCTGCGGCCCAAGGGCGTGACCGGCAAGCTGGCCGAGATCGCGCTGGAGCGTGCGGGCCTGACCTGCAACAAGAACGCCATCCCCAACGACCCGGAAAAACCCTTCGTCACCTCGGGCATCCGCCTGGGCAGCTCGGCCGGGACCACCCGCGGCTTTGGCGAGGCGGAGTTCCGCAAGATCGGCGCCCTGATCCTGCGGGTGCTGGATGCGCTGTCGCAAAACCCCGAGGGCGACGCGGCGGTCGAGGCCGAGGTACGGGCCGAGGTCCGCGCCATCTGCGGGGCGTTCCCGATCTACGGCTTCTAGGCTGCGGACTCATAATTCCGCATCCAGAGCCTTGAGCATGCCATGAGGACGGCGGCGAGGTAGTTTTGCGCTGTCTTTTCATATCTGGTGG
>NZ_FRCK01000003.1 GCF_900142875.1 Paracoccus solventivorans
ACAACACGCAGCAACAGTCGCGGGGTAGAGCAGCCCGGTAGCTCGTCAGGCTCATAACCTGAAGGTCGTAGGTTCAAATCCTACCCCCGCAACCAACGATAATTGCGAAACCTCCAAAGCCCCGGCTGCGGAGGTTTTTGCATTTGTGCGCCCGGCCTTCCGCGAAGCCATCGAAGCCCCGAGCAGGTTGTCCAGCGCCTCGGCCTCCGCAAGGAAGTCGGGGTTTTTCTTGCCCGCCGCAAACCGCAGGATCGCACCGAGGTCGCCGCGCAGGACGATGGCTAGCTCGCCATTGTCGGGAACCAGCGTCACCTGATCGACCAGCGACCGAAAGGTCTCGGCAGCGCGACTACGACCGTCTTCATCTTGCAGATGTTCGTAGAGTTGGCCGATCCGCTGCGCATAGAGTGCCGCCATGTTCGGGTGCAGAAGGGGAGGCGGCTCGTCCGCGTTGGCCAGTTTCTCCGTCAGTTCAGCTTTGCGGGCTTCCAGCTTCTCGGACTTGTCCTTCAGCTTCGATAGCGGGAAGCCGTGCACGATCGCGTCGACGATCTTGTCCAACTCCTTGTCAACACGCTCCAGTTCCCGTTTCCAACCCTCCAGATCGGCGCCGCGCTCGATGCGCAGCCGATTCACCTCCCTGGTGAACTCGGTACAGAACTCCTTGAACAGCGCGGGATCCATCAGGTGCTTGCGTAGCCCGTTGAGGATCGACGCTTCCAGCGCATCGCGCCGGATGTTGAGCCGGTTGTTGCAGGTGCCCTTGTTGCGCGCCGTCGCGCAGCCGAGAAGATCCTTCGAGATCATCGTATAGCCGCCACCGCAGCAGCCGCATTTGACGAGGCCGGCGAAGAGATGCTTTGGGCGCCGCCGGTCGTTCAGGGGGTTTGGGCTGGTTTCGACCACATCGTAGGCAAGGCGGCTCTGCCTCGCCTTGACCGCATCCCAGATGTTTTGGTCTATGAGCCGCAGATCGGGCACCTCATGGACGACCCAATCGCTTTCCGGGTTCAGGCGGGATACGCGCCGACCGGTGTCGGGGTCCTTGATATAGCGCAGCCGGTTCCAGACCAGCTTGCCGATGTAAAGCTCGTTGTTCAGGATGCCGGTGCCGCGCTTCGGGTTGCCGTGGATCGTCGATGGCCCCCATTCACTGCCCTGTGGCCCTGCCACGCCTTCGTGGTTCAGCGACATGGCGATCGTGCGCGAGGACTTTCCGTCAAGATAATCGGCGAAGATGCGTCGCACGATCCCGGCCTCGGTCTCGTTGATGGTCCTATCGCCCCGGATGGCTTCCCCACGATCATCGAACTTCTTCACCACGTCATAACCGTAGCAGAGACCGCCGCCGGATTTGCCATCCTCGACGCGGCCGCGCAGCCCACGACGGGTCTTGTCGGCCAGATCCTTCAGGAACAGCGCGTTCATCGTGCCCTTCAACCCGACATGCAGATGGGTGATCTCGCCCTCGGACAGGGTGAACATCTTCACATCGGCATAGGTCATGCGCTTGAAGATGCCGGCGATATCCTCCTGGTCGCGCGATAGCCGGTCCATGGCCTCGGCCATGATCATGTCGAAACGGCCGCGCAGGGAATCGGAGATCAGGGCCTGGACGCCCGGTCGCAGGATCATGCTGGCGCCGGAGATGGCGTGATCGGTGTATTCCTCGACGACGGTCCAGCCTTCCTTTTCGGCGCGCAGACGGCACATACGCAACTGATCGGTGATCGAGGCATCGCGTTGGTTGTCGGACGAGTAGCGGGCGTAGAGCGCGACCTTCATGCGGGGGCCTCCTCAGTCGGGGAGGCGGTCACTTGGCATCCGGGCCGTCTCCTGTTGGACAAAATCGCGTGCAGCTTGTCGGGCGAGTTGCCGGACAAGATCGACGAGGCGGGGATCGGGCTTGCGGGCTTTGGCCACGCGCGCAACGGCCTCGTCGCTGGTCTGGGCGACCAGCCGAAGCTTCGTTGCGGTGGTTTGTCGTTGCCGTGCCATTCCCGTCCCGCTTCCTGAAGTACCTGCGCATAGATTACGCAGCAACTACGAACGGTTACAGAGAAGCGCCCGGCGGCGTCCGGGCAGGAATAGAGGGCAGGATCGGGCATGGGCGTAGTCCTGAGCAGCATAGCGTCGCGCAAATACTGGCGCGACGATGTGCGAATTTGCGGCTCGCGAGGGAGAAATGAGCGTCTGCTCGCACAGCGCGACGCTCCAGCCATGTCCTGCGGCGATGGTACGGCAGGGCAGCTCATAGTTCAACATTCATCCGGGTAAGATGTGCTGTTCGCGAGGCCATCGTCGAGCATCGGCTCATCCCATTTTCGTGCCGCTCCCAGCCAGCGATCGACGAAGGCCTGAAACTCTGGCTCGCCGAAGCGGACCTGAAACGTGTAGAGGCGATTGACGACCTGGCGCATCAGATCGCGCATCTCATCGTCGTCGAGCCGCGACACCTCTGTCCAGGGGATGTGCTGGCCGTCCGCGTCAACGACGAAAACATCGGAGAAATCCCCGGTCTTCGTTACCGGCACCCGCCCGGCATGAAGACCTTCCAGCATCGTGTTGCGCACGCAGATCATCGCCATCGCTTTGGCGCACATGGCTGCCATCTGCTCCTCTTCTTTCCGGCTCATGTGACCTCCGCGTAGCGTTTCACAGACCTGGGCAGGCCGAGGTTGAGTTGCCCTTGTTCCCTTCCGGGCCCATTGACAATAGCGTCACATGGAGAGACCGTATGCCTCTTGCGACCGAAAACACGGGTGCCAGGATGCGCTGCGGCGACGCTGACGCCGCCCCTTCCTCTTCTTCTGCACCCTAGTCAGGCCCGCGAAAGCCGCGCTTGCCGACCGCCTCAAGGACCTTGCGGTTGATCTTCTCGCGCGTCGCGCTCTGCGCCGGCGACAGCGCGCGCTTGGCCATCGTGTCCTGAAGGAAATTGTACTCCCAGGCCGTCAGCAAGCCCCGCTCGTTGAAGAACACGATGGCGTCGGCATTGAGGCTTTTGGTGATGTCCTTCCGGATGCGCTTGATGGCGGCGAAAATCAAATCCGAGCGTAAGCCCAGGAAGCGTTTGACGCAGCGGTTGCCGATCTTGGCCCGATGGCCGTTGACCCGGTTGGCGATAGTGCAGATTTCGATGATCGGGAAATGGCCGCAGAGGCATGTTTCAGGCTCGTTGGCCTCGGAGATGTCGACGAGGCTCCATTCCCTGCGCGCGACCTCCCAATCACCGGCCTCGCTGAGGGCGAGGATCGCGTCTCGCAATTGCTTGAAGTTATGCCCTTCACCCATGCCATGGCGGCGACCCGGCGATGCGGCAGCTGGCGCTGCGCGCGGGCAAGGTGCTGGACCGGCAGATCAGCGTCATCCTGCAGGGCGAGACCGGCACCGGCAAGGAATACGTCGCCCGCGCCATGCACGATGCCTCGCGCCGCCGCGGCTCCTTCGTCGCCATCAACTGCGCCGCCCTGCCCGAGGCGCTGATCGAAAGCGAGCTTTTCGGCTATGTCCCCAACGCCTTCACCGGCGCCCATACGCGCGGGAAAAAGGGCCTGATCCGCGAGGCGCATGGCGGCACGCTGTTCTTGGACGAGATCGGCGACATGCCCTTGGGCCTGCAGGCGCGGCTGCTGCGCGTGCTGTCCGAGCGCGAGGTGCTGCCGGTGGGCGCGACCCGGGCCGAGCCGGTCGATATCCGCGTGATCTCGGCCACGCATCGTGACTTGGCCGGCCTGGTGGCGCAGGGGCAGTTCCGGCAGGATCTGTTGTACCGACTGAACGGGCTGGTCCTTGAAATCCCGCCGGCGCGGGCGCGCGCCGATCTGGAATGGCTGATTGAACGCATCGCCGCCGCGACCGACGGCCAGCCCTGTTTCTCGCCCGAGGCGATGGCTCTGCTGCTGTGCTACGACTGGCCCGGGAACGTGCGCGAGATCATCAATCTGTGCGAGCTTGTTTCTGCGATGTACGATGGTGCTTGCGTCTTGCCCGACCATCTGCCGGGTGCGATAGCCGATCGAACCGCCACAACCCGACTGCCCGCAAGCACCGTATCCGAGGATGACCTGCTGCAACTACTCGTTGAACACGGCGGCAACGTTTCCGCTGCGGCCCGCGCGGCGAAGATCGACCGTTCGACATTCTATCGCCGCTTGCGCAAGTCGAAGATAGGAACCGTCGCTTGACCGGCTACTGGTCAGAAAGCCCCGCGCGGCGGCATCTGGCGATGGCGAAAGGCAGCAAGGGCGGGAGAGCAGGCATTCACGAGATCGGCCCAACCGAGTGGTTAGCGAGCAATGCTGCCACTCAGTTTATCCGCGGCAGTGTCGAGCACCTTGAAGTGTTGACACTGCATTTCCGCCACCTCACTCAACCGGCACGCCGGCGCCGCAGTTCTGACAGGCGAGGATCGGCCTCGGTCCTGCACGCGTCGGCGAGGGCCTCGAGAACCTCGTCGATGTTGTAAGGCCAGGCCGCGCGGGTCCTCAGGATGTAGAAGATGCCCGAGATCACCGCCCACTCCGCATCGCTCAAATCCTGCCTGCCTGTCATGCTCACTCCGGTTCCCAGAAGTGAATCACCGCAGAAGGAAACAGGGAATCCCGATCATGGGTTCACAGCCTAAGCGGTGGGTCCGGCGCCGCAGATGGCGGGGTTCGTGGCGCGGCCGGTGGTGGTGCTGACCATCTTCGTCCCTGCGCTGCCGCGCTGACGGGGGCTGCTTCAGGGAAGTGGGCGCGCGCCGCAGACGGCGCGAAATCGTAAAAATTGCAGCAGGCCTGCGCATCGGGATCGGGCATCCTTTGGGCATCAGGGAACACCCTCGCGCCACGGCCCGGCATCCGCAGAACACCAGCCCGGCCGCATAACATTGACGCAGGGACCAGCCGGGCGAGGCTGATGGCGGGGCTTTTGGCGCAGCCATGACTGCTTAAGCCGTTGACTCTAACCAAGCAGCGGCGACGAAATCGGCCCGATCGGCTCCCGGCCGCAGAAAAGAACAATTCACAACCTGCGGGTGCGCAGTGCTTGCGCCAGGAAACGAGTGTGTTTACCAGTTCCTGTAAAGTTATGACTAATTGTTCTTGCAAGTAGGGTATCCCCCGAACGGGACACGATGACCGTGCAAGCGCGCAGCTTCCGCTGGACCCAGCAGGGCGGGAAAGGAAGCCTGCAGCGCACCGGTGATGTGGTGGTCAGTCCGCCAGCCGTGCGACTGCCGCCGGGGGCGACGAAGATCATCCGGGTGGTCCGCACCAGCAAGGCGCCGGTTCGCGGTGAGGAAGCCTATCGCATCATCATCAACGAGGTCCCGGACCAGGCCCTCCGGCGCGGCGGTGCCGTGAACTTTGCGACCGAATTGCGCATCCCGGTGTTCTTCTCGGGGCGGGGCACAAGCAATCCTGCGGTGGCGTGGTCGCTGCGTAACGCCGGCAATGCGACCTATCTAGTGGCGCAGAACCAGAGGTTGGCCGCAACACTTGAAACTTCTGGAAAGCGAGGAAGGACCAGTATTGTGAAGAAATCACGTTGCCGCCCGCTATGGATTACACTGGTGTCCGTCGCTTTCATGCATCTGCCATGCTCCGCATCAGCTGATGAAGCGGAGTTTTCCGAAAGGGCAAACCGAACCTGCCGCCAGATCATCGATACCAGACCCGATCAGGTTATCGGCAAAGGGCGGATGGCGAGCGCCGAAGTCGTCGCGGCGTCCCTCAAACGAACAGAGCTGTCGGACGATGTGCGCCGTGCGCTGCATGACGACATCGCCGCTAGCCGAGCTGAATTCGGCCGGAGCTTTCGCGCCCTGGCAAAGCTTGTCTCCCCTGCCGAGCAGCAGGAAGACCGGGATATTTTCATAGCCTTCCTCGAAGCCCAGGTGGCGCTGCAGACCAACCGTCTGCAGTGGCTGGAGAACCGGACAAGCACGTTGATCCCGGCTTCCGAGTTCGGGCCCACCACCGAATTGGTCAACGACGCGATGCAGCGGCTGGGCTTTGCAGGGCGCGATTGCCAACTGATCGCCCAGGACGTGGACATTCCTGAAGATCGTCGGACCTTTGTCCGAAAGGCCGCAGCCGCCTGCACCGAAATCGTCGTTCGCCGATCCCAACAGGACCATGAGGGCAATCGTGACATTGTGCTGGCCGGGCTTGTGGATGCGCATCGCGGGGCCCTTGACCTGCCCAGACCCGAACTCGATGCCGCACTGAAGGCTGCCGAGGCCGAATGGCAGATGTCGTTCCAGCAGCTTTCCGACATTCCGGCGCAGCTTGCCCCGGATGGTGAAAGCTGGACGCGGTTCCTGCGGTTGTTCCAGCAGATGGCAGAGGTCCAGCGATCGCGTTTGCTGGTCCTGCACTCGGCCGACGAAGACCCGTCGGCGGCCTACAAGGCGGTTCGTTCCCCGATCATGGATGTTGAGCTGTTGGCACTTGGCCTTGAGAATACCGACTGCCGAAGCATTCATTTCTGATCGTCAACCGACGCCGCGGCCGGGCAAGGGCGGCAGATGGAGGCTGCCCGAGGTGTCGCGGATATCGCGGAGGATGGCCTCGGGGGCCACTTCGCCTGTGCCGAGATCATGGCGCAGCCGCACCGCGATATCCGTCTTGCAGGGTCCCTGACCCTTCTGCGCGGTGCTGCAGGCAAGGATATAGCTGCGGATCACGTCCAGCCGCTGCGGGTCCAGACGCGCGCCGGTGGCAAAGGCGAGCTTCGGAACATGTCCGCCGGCGGGATCGTCCGAAAGCGCCCCTTCGGCAGCATCGACAAGCTGGTTCCGGACTTTCTTGGCGGACAGGAAGGCGGGGTGAACCCTCAGGTTTTCGGCAGAAATGCGGTCCGTCTCCGGTCCGATCCCGGTCAGAAAGCTGATGTCATCGCTTGGCGTCCTGGCCAGCGTCGTCTCGAAGGTCAGCAGGGCAGGGGGACGGGCTGTCTCGCCCGGTTTCGGCAGCAGGATGCGCAGCTTCAGGCTGCGCTGCTCGGGTGTGGCGTGGGGGGGAGGGCGGATCGGAACGCCGCGATGCAGGGTGTCAGGCGGTCCAGTGCGGGTTGCTGATCCTGCACGGCAAGGTCCAGCTCGACGACCGTGGTGAATCCGGTCCCGGCCTGCGCGTCCTGAACCGCAAGCGGCACGATACCGCACCGGGGGAAGGCTGCGTTCAACGCCCTCAGCTTGACCCCTGCGGAAACGCCGGCTGCATAGGCGCGGTGCAGGCGGTCCTCGCAGGGCGACGCCGGACGGCAGCGCGAGGCATCGCGGTCGACGCCAAAGCGGATCCGCGTGAACGGATCGCCCCTGATCGCGAAAACGACGTCGTAATGGTCCTTTTGCAGATGCGCGCCGACCAGCTCCAGCTGGCCGGGATAGGTCGTTTCGACCAGTGCGGTCGCGGCCTCGACGGCCGCCTGTCGATCCGCACAGGCAGAGAGAAGGGCACAGAGCCACAGCGCGAGGAGCCAGCGTCCGGCAAGGGCGAAAACCTTTCCCTTCGGGCCAGCGAGCATCCCTCAGTCCCCGGTGCCGATACGCAGCGCGGGCAGGTTCCCTGCCATCAATGCATGGGTGGCCTGGTTGAAGGGCCGGGGCGTGTCGTCGTGCCCGGCTATGCGCAGGATCGCCGCGCAACCGGATGGTTGGCTCTCGGCGACGCTTGCCTCGGCAAGATCCTCGGCCGTGCCGTCCATTTCCCGCCACAGGTTCGCCGCGCCGTCCACTGCCGCCTGCGCATCGGTGCAGTCTGCATAGGCGAAGGCAACGACCAGGGCGGGACCCTCGGAGGTTTCCAGATCGGCCAGTGCTGCACCCTGCCAAAGAGGCAGCCCGCTGGAAGCCCCGGCGGCGGCCTGTTCCAGGGCAGCGCGGGCTTCGTCCGGGTTCTTTCCGGCAAGGGTCGCGGGATCGATGCCGCCGCCCAGCCCGTGCCACGGGTTGAGGAACGCCGCCTGCAGCACCGCGCCCTCTTCTGCTTCCAGCGCATCCAGAAGGATCCTGCCGGCCAGCGTGTCCAGAGCCGAGGGCCCGCCCGCCAGAAGCGGCTCCAGCGCCGCGGCGTCGCCCGCTTGCAGCAGGGCCGGGCCTGAAAGCCCCACGACCGATGCCTGCCCCATCGGGCCGCGCCATGGGTCGGCGGGATCGCGCGTGGCCAGATCGACGATGCCCGGCTCTCCATTCGCGATCATCTTCGACGGCAGTTCGGTGAAGCCGCGTCCCGAGAGGCCGGAGAACGCCGTCGTCGCAGCTTCCGCGTCCGCAAAGCCCCAGACCGAGACCGCGCCCGGCGGTTGCCCGATGCCGGCAACGAAAGCCAACGTGGCGCTGTCGATCCCGGATTTTTCGGCAAAGCTTTCCGGGGAGCCGAGGGCAAGCGCCTCCGCCGGGCGGATGCCGCCCCCCAGCAGGGCGCGAGAAAGGGCCTCGCGCCCCAGCGCGCCACCATGGGCTTCAGCGATGGCGGACAGATCCAGATACCGCGCGACATCCGGCGTGAGGTCGGAAAACACCGTGTCGGGAAGGACCGACAGCACCGCATGCAGGTTCGAGTCTTCGGCCACTACCGGGGTGCCGACAACAAGGGCAAGCGCCAGCGCGGGGGCGAGTCGGTTCATCATCTTTTCCTTCATCCGGGTTGAGAGGATAAGTCGGGGCAAGTCACGTCGTAATCCGCCACGAGGGGTCCTGCCGGCAGGTTCATGTCGCCGAAGGTCAGGACCGAGGCGGTGGCTGAACCCTGAACGAACGACAGGGTGCAAAAGACGAAGCCGGTCCCGGAACAATGCTCGACCCCGGTAAAGCCGTTGGCCACAAGCTCGGCCGCGATAGGGTCCGAAGGTGGCGCAGGTCCGGCCGGTTCCCAGCCATGGTCGGCCAGCAGGATGTTCGCATCGCCAAGGGTCAGGCCATGGATCAGCGGCATCCGCAGCGCTCCGCCGCAAAAGATGTCGAAGGGCGGCAGCGGGACGATTGCGGGGACATTTTCTGCCAGCATGATGTCGGCCACGGGCCGGGACAGCATCGCGCCGTCCCAGATGCGCAAGCGGTCGCCGCTGCGGCGCAGATGCGCTATCGCGGTACCGCCCGGTTGCGAATCTTCCACAAGGGCCAGCAGCTCCGCGCCGTCGAAGATGCCGACGCGCCCACCGCTCAGGACGCAGGCGCCGCTGGTCATTGTCCGTGATCCGGCGACGAAGCTGACCGCTGTCAGTGCGCCGAGTGGCGCTTCATCGGTAACCGCCCAACCCGCACCACCAACCACCTGCCCCGCGGCCGTCCGGGGCTCAACCCCATGATGCCGACACAAGCCCAGGTCGATCGGGACATCGGCCTGCGGCAGCTCTGTCCCAGGTTTGAGGGTGATGTCTGTCGCCGCCGGTTGCGCCGCGGCCGGCACGCCGCAGAGTGCGGCAACAATCATCGTCCGTCGGATCGGACAACGGGACAGATGGCTTACACCCATGAAGGCCTCCTTTCTGCCCTTGGGACGACGGCCGCGGGCTGGATCTTGGCGAAGGTTCGCCGTGTTACCCGCCTTCGGCACGTTCTTCGCTTTGCTTGCGCCTCTCTCTGTGATCCTGTGCATATGTGACGATGAATTGTGGCGGCTCGGTTCGGCAGGCATACAGGTTGCGCGATATTCGGTCCGAGATGGAAGAACAGGCGCTGCTGGCGCGCGTGCGCGCCGGCGATGCCGCGGCGTTCGAGGCTCTGGTCGCGACCCATTACCGCTATGTCTTCCGCATCGCCTATCGCTGGCTCGGGCATGAAAGCGATGCCGAGGACGTGACCCAGACCGTCTGCATGCGGCTGCCGCAGGCGATCCGCAGCTTCGACGGCCGCGCCGCCTTCACCAGCTGGCTTTACAAGGTCACGCTGAATGCGGTGCGCGATCTTCAGCGCAGCCAGCAGCGCCGCACCCGGCTGGCCGATGCCGTCGCCGTGGTGGCCGAGGACAGCCACCCCCCGGATCAGGAGGACGCTTTGCGTGTCGCCGACATCTGGCGGGCGGTGCTTGCGCTGCCCGACAAGCAGCGCGATGCGGTGATGCTGGTCCATGCCGAGGGGTTGAGCCAAGCCGAGGCCGCGCAGATCATGGGCTGCAAGGAGGTGACCGTGGCCTGGCATATCCACAAGGCGCGCAAGACGCTGCGGGGGGTGCTGTGACAAGCCGGCTGTCCGATCCGCTTGACCTGCTGCGCCGGCTCCCCACGCCCGAGCCGGACCCGGCGCGGATGCAGGCCACCATCGCCGCGGCGCAGGCGCGCCTTGCCGATCCTCCGCCCGCGCCGCCGCCGGCACCGCGCCGCCTTGGGTGGCGGCTCTGGCTGGCCCCCGCGGCAGGGGCGCTGGCGGCGCTGGCCGCGGTGGCGTTGCTGATGCCGCAGCCTGACGCGCCGCAGCTGGCCGACGGCGCCCCTTCGGCCGAGGGGCGCGGCCCCGCGCGCGAAACCGTCGAGGCGCCCGACCGGCTGGCCGAGGCGCCCCCGGTCTGGGACGGCGCATCCGACCCTGCCGCGCCACCGGGCCGGGTTCTGGGAGCCCGCCCGCCGCAACCAGCGTCCCCGGCCGACCACGGGCCTTTGGCCGTCGCGCAGCGCCATGATTTCGAGGGGTTCCAGCTTGTCTTGCGCGAGGGCGGCGATGGCGTCACCCTGTCCTTCCAGCGCGACGGGGTCGAGCAGGCGTTCGACCGCCGCAGCCTCGATCCCGGCGTGGAGTTCGCATTGCTGGACGCCTTCCTGCTGGCGCCCCCGGACGGACCGGAGCTGCTGCTTCTGCAAAGCCGTCTCGGGGATGCGACGAACTGGGACGTGTTCACGGTCCGCCCCGGCGGCATCCGGCTGTCAGCCGAACTGTCGCGGCGGGTCCATGACGCGCCCGACCGGGCTGCCGTGGCCGGCCGGCTGGCCGCCCCCGACTAAGCGCCCAAGGTCCGGGCCGCACCCCGCGTCCCATGGGGGAACGATGATTTCGGGAAAGGAACCGCCATGTTCCGCAGCATCCTTGCCGCCGCGCTGGTCCTGTCTGCCTCTGCCGTGCAGGCACTGTCGATCGAGCCCCTGCCGGTCCCGGCGGACGGCGAACAGTTCTGGGGCCTCGGCACCACGGGAATATATTGCGTCAAGGCACCCTGCCCGTGGCGCGGGGTGTTCCGCATCCACCCCGACGGCACCCGCGACCGCCCGCTGTCCGGCCACGACCTGACCATGCCGCCCCCTCTGCGCGCCGGCGACGCCGACCGCGCCCGCATCGAGGATGCCTTTGCCCGCAGCGGCTGCGTGGTGGCCGAGGGGCATTTCGACGGCGAGACGCTGGTGGTCCTGCGCATTGCCGGGGAATGCCGCCACTGGTTCCCCAAGCGGCCCGCGGAATGAAACGCGCGCTGCTGCTGGCCGTGCTGCTGCTGGGGGCCGCGGGCGCGGGTCTTGCCCTGTCCGGCTCCTGCGGGCGGGCCGGGCGGGTCATGGGGGAAAGCGGCTGTCTTGCAGCCTTTTCCCTGCGTGATCTGGTGGTGACGGGGGACACGCTGGCAACCGATGCGCAGGGCCGGCTGGTCGTCGGCGGCATCGACTATCGCCCCGGACGCCGCAACCGGCTGCAGGCGCAAATGGTCGTGGCCACGCTCGACCCCGCGACAGGGGCCGAGATCGCCCGCGCCGATCTGGGGACGCAGGGCCGCCCCGAGCAGTTGCGCCTGTCGCCCGACGGCACGGCCATGGCGATCAGCTGCAACGCGCTTTACACCTGCGACCTGCCGGGCGGCAGCCAGCCGCGCGAAACCCGCGTGATGCTGTTCGACCGCGACGGCGAACGGCACTGGTTCGCCGGGATCGAGCACCGCCACGCGCCCCCCGATGCCGATGGCCGGGCCTTTGATTTGGGGTTTTCGCCCTCCGGCAATGTGGTCTTTGCGCATGTCGCCTTCGACGCGGCCTCGGGTCAGGTAATCCTGACCCGGCAGCAGCCGCTGCCTGACCCAAACGCCCGCCTGCCCGCGGGCGCCGAGATCCGGCCGGGCGCCACGCGGCTGGCGCTGGACCTGCCCGATGACTTTATCCCCTTTCTGCGGCTGGACAGCGCCCGCTCGCCCGATGGGGACCGCATTGCCATCCTCGCGCGCCGCTTTTCCGGGCCGGGCAAGCTCCGGGCCGCGATTCGCATCCACGACATCGCCAGCGGACGGCTGCTGGCTGCGCATGACATCGCCCGCGAGCTTGCCCCGGCGATCCTGTGGCATCCGCAGCGCGATGCGGTGATCGTGGCGCTGGCCGGAAAGCCCGCGGCCGGAGCCGATAGTCAGCTGCGGCTTTACGCGGCGGGGGCAGGGGAATGAGGCGGGGTCGGCTGATCGCCGCGGCGGTGGCCGCGCTGGCGCTGGTCGGGGCGGGGGGATTGGCGGCGTGGCACGGGTCGCGGACCTGCGGCTGGATCGACCGTGCGCTGGGGCGCTCGGGCTGCCTTGGCACCGTGGGGTTCGAGGGCGTGGCGCCATCGCGCAACAGCATTGCGCAAGCCTTGGGCGACGGTCGCGTGGTGATGGCGGTCGAGATGCGCACCCCCGATGGCTGGCGCCCGGGGCTGCTGGTCTTTGACCCCGGAACCGGCGCGGAAGGCGGGCGTTATCCGCTGCCGCTGCGCGGCGGGGTCGCGCGGCTGTTCCTGTCGCCTGATGGCACCCGCCTGCTGATCGCCTGCGGCGTGATCCGGCAATCCTGCACGGAATCGGGCGGCGATGCGGTCGTCACCCAGCGTGACGACCTGCGCGTGTTCGCCGATGTCCCGGTGGAGGGCCGCTCTCTGACCGCCTATCCCGGCACGCTCACGCCGCCCGAGGGATACGGTTTCGAGGCCGTCTTTGCTGCGCGAGGGAGCCGCATCCTGACCGGCGGCAGCACGAGGCCGCTGGTCCTGCTGGACGCCGACGGCAGCCGGATCGCGGAACTGGCCAGGCGCGATATGTCCGCCTTTCCAGCGGCGGTCTCGGCCAGCGGCATCATCGCGCGGGGGGAGCCCGGCGCCTCGGAGCGGGGCGGCGACCGCCTGCGGTTCTGGGATGTCCAGGGCGGGGCCGAACTGGGCCAGATCGAGGGCGGCGCCGGCTGGCAGCTGCGCGCCCCGCCCTTCTGGTCGGAGGACGGCGCGTCGCTGTTCGTCCCCCGCAGCCAGCGCGGCGCGATGCTGCTGGACCGGTTCCGCGCGCCCTGAGCGCCCCGCCGCCGATTGCCCGCCGGGCTATTTGTCGTCGCGCCAATAGACGCGGCCGTCGATGATCAGGTCGTCGGGCGCGGCGGGGTCGCCGTTCTCCAGCCGGGCCGCGAAATGGCGCTCTTCGCCCTTGGGGCCGGTCAGGATCAGCGCGTAGCCCTGGAAGCGATAGGCGGAGCGGGTCTGTTGCTCGGGGGTCAGGGACGAGGTGATGAAGCTGGTCCCGACCCGGCCGCCGACGAAACTGTCGCTGCTGTGCAGCAGGGTGCCATCTGCGGCAAAGTCGAAGCTGCGGTCGCGCCGAAGCCCGCCAATGGCAATGTCGGTCATCGCCCAGCGGCCGGAAATGGTCCCGCCTTCGGGCATCGGCAGCAGTCGTTCCGCGCCTGCCAGCTCCAGCGTCGTGCCGTCCGCCGCGGTCAGCACCACATCCTTGCCGTGCTCGGCCCAGGTGAACCAGCGTCCGGGTTCGCGCGCCCGCGACATGTCCAGCGCCAGATCGCCGAAGGGAACCGGCCAGTCGTGGCGCATGGCGGTGCCGTCGCGCAGCAGCACCCAGATATCCTCTTGCCGGTCCAGATAGCCGTTGCCCGCACCGTCCAGCCGGGTCGAGAACTCGGCGGTGTAAAGCACCCGGTCGACATCGGCGGACCCGATCCGCGGTCCCGGTGCGGCCAGCAGCTCGGCCAGCTCGGGCGGGCGCGGTTCCAACTCCACCGGGCCGGCGTCGGCCAGCGGCAGGCCCGCCGCGGCCGCGTCGAGGATGCGGCAGTCGCGCAAGCTGATCATGCCGCCGGGGGCGTCGTCGCGGACCCAGTAGACCTTGCCGGTCAGCACCGCTGTGCTGTCCACGAGCTCAGCCATCCGCTGCTGGCCGTCCTTGTCGGCAAAGCGGCGGCAACTGGCGGCAAAGCTGGATTGCCGGTCGCCGCGCCATTCGCGCAACTCGCTGTCCGAGATCACGCGGCCACGGAACGCCAGCCGCCCCTGTGGTTCGAGCAGCGCCAGCAGATGCTCCTCGCGCGCCTCGCGCAGGGCGCGGTCGGACTGCGCGCCGGGGGCCGAGGCAATTTCCGCCATCGCGGCGCTGGCCCAGGCCGAGAATTGCGCCAGCGGCTGGACCGCCGCGGCCAGCCCCGGTTCGATCCGGGGCGGCATGGGGTCGGCGGGGCGGACGCCCAGTTCGCGGGCGATCCGCCGGGTTTCACGCAGGGCCGGGCGCAGCGCGAATTCGTCGGATTTCAGCCGTTCGGGCAGGCCGGCGCAAAGCTGCGGCTTGACGGCGATCTGCTGCGCCACGGCCGCGTCGATCTGGGCAAGGGCGGCGTCGGTCTGTTCCGCCAGCCCCGGCGCCGCGTCCTTGAGCGCGGCCGTGAGCGCGTCATAGCCTGCCGCGTCGTTGCGATGCGACCAGCCGGCCAGCGCATCCCGCAGCGCCACCCGGTCTGCATCGGGACGCCCCGCGCAATGCCGCGCATGGGCGCGGGCGCTTTCGGCGCGGCTGAACAGATCGGTGACGGAATCACTCAGTTCGGCCAGCGGGTCGGCATGGGCGGCGCCGGCCAGCCCCAGGGCAGCCAGCACGCAGAACAGGTGGGGGGCAGTGCGCATCCGCCGCTCCTGCGTTTCGTCGGGCTATTGCCCGGAATATTTCGCCCGCATCTTGCGGCCGGTCTCGATGCCCAGCCGCCGCGACTCTTCGGCCAGCCAGCGGTCGGCCGAAGCCTTGCCGTCGCGCTCGACCCGCATCCGGTAGCGGGGGGCAAGCTGGCGCTTGTGCTCTTCCATGATCCTTGCGCCCTCGGCCCGGGCGCGGGCTTCGGCCTGGGGGGACATCTTGCCGGACTTGGGCTTGGATGCAGGGGACTTTCCGGCTCTGCCCGGGCTGGCGTTCTGTTGCTGGTGCAGCCTCAAGTTGTGTTCCCGCATCGTGTCGAGGTGGATGCCCAGATAATCCTGCGCCGCTGCCGGGCCGGCGGCCGCCATGGCGCCCAGCAGGATTAGGGCGAAACGGGATTTTCCAGTCTTGTTCCCCAGTAACGTCATAAGCAGGGACCTTTCATTGAGCGCCGCAAGCAGGCGGGTTGGAACATGCGTCGATACCGGTGCCGGAGCAGCTGCAGGGCGAGGGGCGGCGTGCATCCTCAGCCCCCCGGTTGCGGCAGAGGTGCCTCGGCCAGCGCCCTGATCTGCGTCGGGCGCAGCGTGGACAACCCCTGCAGGAAGGTCTTGGCGGCCTCGTTTCCATAAGCCCGGTGGCTGACGCCGAACAGCATCACCCCGGGCCCGCCCGCGGCCTCGGCCAGCGGCGCATAGCGATAGGCGTTCCATTCGACGATATATTCGCCCGCCTCGTCCTTGCTGCTGACGATGAAATCCAGCAACGCCTCGCCCGTGGCCTCGTTCTGGACGATATCCATGTTGACCAGCGGGTCCGTGGCCTTGCGTTGGGTCAGTATCTCTGCCTGCGCCCGCACCGCATCCATCACCCCGATGTCGCCCGCCACCGTTTCCACCAGCAGCATCCGGTTGTAGCTGTCCGGGGTTTCGCCCGGCGGCAGGTATTCCTGCTTGGTATGGTTTTCCGCCGGGCGCGCGGACCAGGCCAGCGCATAGCTGTCGCCGGCCAGCGCGATCGGACCGGGCAGGCCCAGATGATCGGTCGTCTGCGCCTGCACGGGCGCCAGCCAGAGCGCGGCGGCAAGCGCGGGGACAAGGCGTCGCAGCGGTGCGGAAATGGTCATGGGAAGGTTCCTCCTTGCAGCGTCGATCAGCGGTTTTCCAGCCCGTTGTCGGTGCGTTCGCGGCGGATCTCGTCGCGACTGGCGTCGACCTTGGAGATCAGCCGCTCCAGCCCGCCCCGCACCTGCGCCAGCTCGGCCGCGTGCCCGGTCTTGGAGGTGACGTGGTTGTCGGTCGCCGCGTCCCAGTCCAGCGCCCAGCGCATCGCCGCGATCCATTCGTCGGGGTCGCCGGCGATATATTCGTTCACCGGCCGGCCCACCTGTTCCGTCAGCGCCGAAAACAGGATGCGGTCGCTGGCGCCGGCATCCGGCACGGACAGCATGAAGCGATAGCGCAGCTGGCCGGCATACATCCAGTTCGCCGCCTCTTGCCCCTTGCCCTCGGCCAGCAGCCGGCTGGCGAGCACGTAAAGCGCCGAGGGATGCAGCGATCCCGCCTGCACGACGATCTGCGCCGAGGACATGGTGTCGAGGTTCTCGGCGGCACGTGCGTGGCCGGGGAGCAGCAAGGCGGAAGAGAGCAGCAGCGCGGCAAGCAGGCGTTTCATCGGGTGAACTCCATCCTCTTTGCCCATGTGACGCCATCAGAGCGCAGAAGCTTGGCGATGTTCAATCGTCGGTGCTTCTTTTGGGCACGCAGTGGGGCTCGCGGCTCAGGCTGAGGCCACCGCCCCAATTCCAGCGGTTGACGAGCCGCCACTCGATCCGCTCGCACCCGCCACCGCCCTCGGCGGCCGATGAGGTCTCGGCCCTGGGTAATGTCTCGTCTTGCCGCGGTTCGGGGCCGGGTTCGGACGAGGGCAGGCTGACGTCGAACAGGAAGACCGTGATCATTTCCGCATCCGGCGCGGTGCCGGGGTTCTCGGTGGGGATGCGGCGCAGGGTGAGCTTGCCCATCTCGGGGCCGATCTGACCGGTCAGGACCATGTGGAAACCATCCAGCTCGGTCACGGACAGGACGCGGCCTGCCGCGGTGATCTCGGTCGGCCCGGTCTCCGACAGGCTGCGCCACGCCCCCTCCTGATCCGGGGCAAGCGTCACGCTCAGATCGAGACTGCCGCCGTCGTCGAGCGCCGCCGTGGTGCTGAACAGGATCCGACCCTTGCCCGACGCTGAAAACCGCACCTCGGCGTCGCCCCGGACACGGTGCATGCGATGGCCACCATCCACCGGGAAGGCCTCGACCGTCATGCGCCCGGTATACGGCTCTCCGACCGCGGCGGGAAACGACATGGTTTCGGCAAGGATAGGCGCAACGGCGAACAATCCCGCCAGCAGCGCGACGGCCGAAAGATGGAATTGTCTCATCGCGTCCGTCCTTCACCAAAAGCGGGGGCTCCAATCTCAAGACGTGGCGAGTGCTGCTGACCTTGGTCCGTGTCCTGTCAGGGCGTCCCGGCATCTCCATATCCGGTGCCGAGACACTTGAACGAACTCGCAACCCTTGCATGCGTTGCCTGCTGCTGAACTCGGTCTTCAGTCATTCACGTCCTCTGCCGTGGGCCGCGTTGGCGGTGGCGTGGCAGATAGCTCAGCGGACAGAAATCTGCTGCTGGCCAGCGGGCAAGCCCAGGGTGCCCCGGACCCGTCTATTTCTCTATTCATCTGACCTTTTATGTTTCTAACCTCCCTGCTAGCCTGCCGGGAAAGGAGCGCCCCCATGGCCTTGCAATATGACGAGATCGTGCGCGGCGGCCTGGCCCGGCAGGTGGCCGATCTGATCCGCACCGCCATCCTCGAAGGACGGCTGGCCGTGGACGAGCGCCTGCCGACCGAGGAAGAGCTGGCCCGTCGCTTCGGCATCTCGCGCCCCACGGTGCGCGAGGCGCTGAAGGTGCTGGCGGCGCAGAACCTGATCCGTTCGCGCCGCGGACCCTCGGGCGGGACCTTCGTCAACCGCCCCGACGTGGGGGCCGCCGCGCGCAGCATCACCGACACCGCGACGCTGCTGGTCGGCATGGGCTGTTTCGGCATCGACGAGATCGTGACCGCGCGGATGCAGACCGAGGCACTGTGCTGCCGCCTGGCCGCGCAGAACCGCAGCGATGCCGACCTGACGGCCATGGCGGCCGAGATCGCCCTGCAACAGGACGAAGCGCTGTCGGACGAGGATTTCTGCGCCTCGGACGTGCGCTTCCACCGCGCGGTGGTGCAGGCCACCGGCAACGGCCCCTTGCAGCTGATGATGCACGCGATGCTCGAAAGCTTCATCCCGATCACCAACATGCTGATCTATCGCGAGCACGAACGTCGCCGCACGGTGGCGGCGCACCAGCGCATCCACGCAGCCATCGCCGCGCGTCAGGGCGAGGCGGCGGCGCGGCTGATGCAGGATCACGTCGAGGATATGCGGGCGGCGCTGGACCAGGCGCTGGCCCGCCGCAACGCCCGTAAACCCCAAGGAGGAGCCCCATGACCGAAACATTCCGCGCCCTGCTGATCGAGGACCGCGACGGCAAGCCGGCGGCCGGCTTTCGCGACCTGACCGTCGACCAGCTGCCCGACCACGAGGTGTTGGTCGAGGTCGCCTATTCGACCCTGAACTACAAGGACGGGCTGGCCATCACCGGCAAGGGCCGCATCGCGCGCCGCCTGCCGATGGTGGCGGGGATCGACCTTGCCGGCACGGTGGTCGAAAGCCGCTCGGACCGCTGGCGGCCGGGCGACAAGGTGATCGTGAACGGCTGGGGCCTGTCGGAAACCGAATGGGGCGGCTACAGCCGGTTCCAGCGCCTCAAGCCCGAATGGCTGACCCGCCTGCCGCAGGGGTTTTCGCTGCAGGATGCCATGGCCATCGGCACCGCCGGCTATACCGCCGCGCTTTGCGTCGACGCGCTGGAGGACTGGGGCGCGATCCGGCCGGGCGGCGCCGAGGTGCTGGTGACGGGCGCGGCGGGCGGGGTCGGTTCGACCGCGGTCAGCCTGCTGTCGGCCAAGGGCTATACCGTCACCGCCGCCACCGGCCGCCCCGAGACGCATGATTATCTGGCCTGGCTGGGCGCCACGGGCTTCGTGGATCGCGCCACCTTGGCCGAAAAGGGCAGCCCGCTGCAAAAGGAACGCTGGGCGGGGGCGGTGGACAGCGTGGGGTCCACCACGCTGGCCAATGTGCTGGCGCAGACCAGTTACGGCGGCGCGGTGGCGGCCTGCGGGCTGGCGGGAGGGTTCGATCTTCCGGCGACGGTGATGCCGCATATTCTGCGCGGGGTGGCGCTCTTGGGGGTGGACAGCGTGATGGCGCCGCAGGCCAAGCGCGATCGGGCCTGGGCGACGCTGGCCGCGCATCTGGACAAGGCGCATCTGGACCGCATCGCCCGGGTCGAGCCGATGTCGGAACTGCCCGGGCTTGCGGCCGACATCGTGGCCGGGCGCATCCGCGGCCGGGTGGTCATCGACATCGCGGGATAGGACCGGGGGATGGAACCGGGGCCGCCCGGTTCCATCCCCCGCCGGCCTTTGCGCCGGCATTGTCTGTCACCGTCTCCCTGATACTCCGCCGACGGAGCGTCTGGGAACCGGGCCGGCAAGGGGGCCGGGCCTGCCCGTCAGGCCGGCGCCTGCGCCAGTTCCGCCGCACGCGCACGCAGCGCGAATTTCTGGATCTTGCCGGTCGAGGTCCTGGGCAGCGCCCCGAACACCACCCGCGCGGGCGATTTGTAGCCCGCCAGTCCCGCCCGGCAATGCGCGATCAGTGCGGCCTCGGTCAGCTCGTGGCCCTCGTGCAGCTCGACGAAGGCGCAAGGGGTCTCGCCCCATTTCTCGCTGGGCATGGCGACCACCGCGCAGATCGCGACCGCGGGGTGGCGGTAAAGCTGCTCCTCGATCTCGATCGACGAGATGTTCTCGCCCCCCGAGATGATGATGTCCTTGGAGCGGTCCTTGAGCTGCAGGTAGCCGTCGGGATGCATCACCGCCAGGTCGCCGGAATGGAACCAGCCGCCGGCAAAGGCCTCGGCGGTGGCCTCGGGGTTCTTCAGATACCCCTTCATCACGTTGTTGCCGCGGAACATCACCTCGCCCAGGGTGCGGCCGTCGGCGGGCACGGGCTGCATGGTGTCGGGGTCCATCACCGCCAGATCGTCCAGCGACAGGTAGCGCACCCCCTGCCGCGCCTTGCGGGCCGCCTGCTCCGGGGCGGGCAGCGCGTCCCAGGCGGGGTTCCATTCGCAGACCACCGCGGGGCCGTAGGTCTCGGTCAGGCCGTAAAGATGGGTGACGCTGAAACCGGCCTCGGCCATGGCGCGCAGCACGGTCTCGGGGGGCGGCGCGGCGGCGGTGTTGAACACCACCTGCTGCGGAAAGCTGCGCTTCTGCCCGGCGGGCGCGTTCAGCAGCGTCGTCATGACCACGGGCGCGCCACACAGATGGGTGACGCCGTGGTCCGCGATGGCGTCGTAGATCGCTCCCGCCCGCACCCAGCGCAGGCACACCTGCGTGCCCGCCTGCACCGGCACCCGATTACGGGGCCACGTAAGTGTCGGTATCCGTAATCTCGGCATAGGCGAAACCTAGCGCCGACATCATGGCGGTATGGACGGAGGCTGCCGGCACGGTGACGCCGTCATGTTCCAGATCGCGGGTTGCGCAGGCATCCTGAACCACGGTGGTCTTGTAGCCGAAGTCGCTGGCGGCGCGGGTGGTCGCGTCGATGCACATGTGGCTCATCGCGCCGACGACCACGACCTCTTCGATTCCGTCTCCATCGAGGATGTCCTTCAGGTCGGTCTTGAGGAAGGAGTTCGGATGGTTCTTGACCACGACCGTCTCGCCCTCGCGCGGGGCGACGACCGGATTGATCTCTGCGCCTGCGGAATCGGGGGTGAAGAACGGCGCATCCTGGCTGGGGAAGATGTGCTGGACGTGGATGACGCGGTCCCCCTTGTCGCGGGCGGCCTCGATCACCCGGGCCGCATTCGCCGAGGCCTTGTCGATGCCGACAAGCTCATACTTCCCGCCGGGAAAATAGTCGTTCTGGAGATCGACCACGACGATGGCGCGCTTGCTCATGGCTTGTCCTTTCTGCGGTTCAGATTGCGATGACTGGACAATAGGGGGCGGTCTGATGCATGCCTATTGGCGATATCGACATAATCAGGGGCAATAGCGACAAATGACAGAACCCCAGGCTGCGGAAGTCGGACTCCTGCTCTATCCGGGGGTGCAGATGTCGGCGGTGCTGTCGATGACGGACCTCTTCACGATATCCAACCGGTTTGCGGCCCCGGGCGAAACGCAGCCCCCGAACCACATCACCGTCAGCCACTGGCGCGTCGAACCGGAAGGCAGCCCGCCACAGCGGGTTTTTGCCACCGGCCCGTCCCACGATGCCGGACCTGACGTCCTGATCCTGCCGCCCAGCCTGGGCGGGCCCGCAACGGCGAACATCGCCGCGCCTTGGCTGGACTGGCTGCGGGCCCGCCATGACGCCGGCGGCATTCTTGCTTCCGTCTGTGCCGGCGCCTTCCTGCTGGCCGAAACGGGGCTGCTGGACGGCCGGCCCGCGACGACGCACTGGATTCTGGAAGACCAGTTCCGCGCCCGCTTCCCGCGCGTGCCGGTCGACGTGGACCGGCTGCTGATCGATGGCGGCCAGATCCTGACGGCGGGCGGGCTGATGTCCTGGACCGATCTGTGCCTGCGGCTGCTGGAACGCCTGCGCGGTGCCGAGGTGATGACCCAGACCGCGCGCTTCCTGCTGGTCGACCCGCCGGGGCGCGAGCAGCGCTATTACAGCCTGTTCTCGCCCTGCATGAGCCATGGCGACGCCGCCATCCTCGACGTCCAGCGCTGGCTGCAGGAGACCGAGGCGAAGGATGTTTCACTGGAAACGTTGGCGGCGAGGGCAGGTCTGGAACGCCGCACCTTCCTGCGCCGCTTCCGCAGGGCGACCGGGATGACGACCTCGGAATACGGGCAGCGGCTGCGCGTCAGCAAGGCCTGCGAGTTGCTCCAGTTCAGCGCGCTTACGATCGAGCAGATCGCGTGGAGGGTCGGCTACGGCGATGCAGGAGCCTTCCGCAAGATATTCGCCCGCTTCATCGGGCTGACGCCGGGCGAATACCGGCAGCGCTTCGGCATTGCGTCCTGACCTGCGGCGGCGCAGACGAACTGCTGCTCACGCCCCTGACAGTATCCCTACCCGAGAGAAACGGGCTGATCCCGCTGGTGCCGAAGTCGATGAAATCACAGAGGGACCGGATGCAGGTTTCCTCAAGCCGGCGGATATCCATGGCCCGCCCCCGCGGCCTGCTCTTGCTTCGGCGGCGTCGACACCCTCTGCGACTCCAGGGGCAACCGTCGCCCGGCAGAAACCCATTGCTCTACGAGCTGCGGCGCACCTGCGCGATCATGCCGCGAAGTTCGTCCAGCGATTGCCTGCCGAAAGCGCCGAACTCCCCGGCAATGAAGGTGGGCGTGCCGGCCAGCCCCATGTTTTCGGCCAGAATCCACGAATGCTCGATCTGGCGGGCGATCACGATGTCATCCATGTCCTTGCGCAGGCGGTCCATGTCCAACCCGGCCGCCTCTGCGACGGGAAGGGCGCTTTTGTCGTCGGCCTGGCCCTCGATGCCCATCAGGCCGGTGTGAAACTGCCAGAACTTTCCCTGCCGCAACGACGCCAGCGAGGCGCGGGCGCTGTAAAGCGACCCCGCCCCGAAGACCGGCCATTCCCTCAGCACGACGCGCAATTGCGGGTCCTCTGAGATCAACTGGTGGATGTCGGCAACCATGACGCGGCAATAGGGGCAGTTGTAGTCGAAAAACTCGGTCAGCGTGACGTCCCCCGAGGCATTGCCCAGGACGGCGCCAAGCTGTTCCTGTTCCAGATCCTGCCGCAAATCCGCCGGCATCGGATTGTCCTGCGCCTGCGCGGGGATGCCGCTGGCCGACAAAGCGCCGGCAGCGATGCCGATCTGCAGGAACCGCCTGCGGTCGGAGGTGAAGATGCTGTCTGCCATGGGCTGTCCTTTCGAATCTGCCGTGCATGGCTAGGTGTCGCGGCTTAACCCAGTCTTAAGAGGGGCGGTCGCTGCCTGGCCCGTGCCGCCCTTAAGCTGGGCTTAAGCTTGGCCGGCCATCGGGATGGGCGCTTTGCCCATGAACGACTGGAGCATGAGACATGGACCGACCTTGCCCTCCACCCCCCTGCGGCCCTGCGAGCGATTTCTCGGGCAGTGCAAGTCGGCGGGTTTTTCTGGGCGGATTGCTGGCCTGCGGCGTCGCCTTGCCAAGGCTCGCGACCGCGCAGGCGATCGACCCGACCACGGGACAGGCCGTTTACGGCACGGCCGCCGCGGGGCAGGCGCCGGACATGGGGCTTTATCAGCTTGACCCTGCGCAGGACGCGAAACGCAACATATCCGCGTTCCGCAACCGCCATTGGAACGATTTCTATCCGTCGCTCGGCAAGGGCGTGATCCTGGCGGACATCAACTCGCGCGCCCTGCATTTCTGGTCCGGCGACGAAAGCACCTATCTGGTTTTCCCCTCATCCATCCCGGTTTCGGAGGAGCTGACCAAGCGCGGCAGGACCGAAGTGGTGCGCAAGGCGGAACGCCCGTCGTGGACGCCGACCCCCAGCATGCGGGAACGCGATCCGACATTGCCGCAGCGGGTCGAGGGCGGGGCCGAGGACAACCCCCTGGGCGTCTATGCGCTTTACCTGTCCTGGCCCGCCTATCTGATCCACGGCACGCATGACACCCGCAAGATCGGCCGCAAGTCGTCCAGCGGCTGCTATGGGCTTTACAACGAACATATCGCCCGGCTCTACCCGCTGGTCGAGATCGGCACCCAGGTGGCGATCTTCTGATCCCGTGCCTCGCCTGCACGAGCGCGGCCAAGCACCGGGATGGAGGCCGCGGCGCAGCGGGCAGGCAGGCGAGCTGAAGTGCGCCTGAACGCTGCGTGTCACGGGGGCGCAGGGCGGGGCGCATCGGGCAGGATCAGTTCGGCCTGCTCGCCGCCGCCGGCGCGGGGGTTCAGCCGCAGTTCTCCGCCCATCGCCTGAACGGCCGAGGCAACGATGGACAGCCCCAGCCCGCTGCCGCCGCCCGAAGGGTTGGCCGCGCCGCGATAGAAACGGTCGGTGACATGGGGGCGGTCGGTCCGGGCGATGCCGGGGCCGCGGTCCAGCACGCTGAAGCGGACCGTCTCGCCCTCCTGCGCCAGCCGCGCCTCGACCGTGCTGCCGCGCGGCGAGGCGAGGATCGCGTTTTCCAGCAGGTTGCGCAGCGCCGGTGCCAGCAGCGCGGCGTGCGGGGTGCGCCATTCGGTCAAACCGGTGTCCAGTTCCACGGCGATGCCGCGCACCTGCGCCAGCCCGGCCAGATCGTCCGCGACATCGGCAAGAATGCGGGCGCCGTCCTGCGCCGGGGCGTCGGCCTGGACGGGGTTTTCAACGGCGGTCATGTCCAGAAGCTGGCGCACCATGCGGTCGGTGCGATCCACCCCCTGCGCGATCTGCGCCAGCGCGCGGTCGCGCGTCGCGCCCTCGGGGGCCAGCGTTGCGATCTGGGCCTGCGTCTTCAGCCCGGCCAGCGGGGTCTTGAGCTCATGCGCGGCAAAGGCGGTAAAGCTACGCTCGCGTTCGCGCAAACCCTCGACGCGGTGGAACAGCCCGTTCAGCGCCTCGATCATCGGGCGCAGCTCGGACGTGGCGCGGGTCTCGGGCAGGGGGCTGAGATCGGTCGCCGGCCGGCGCGACAGGGCCGCGGCCAGCCGGTCCAGCGGCTCGAGCCCGCGCCGCACCGCTAGCCAGATCAGCGCCGCCAGCAGCGGCAGGATCAGCACCGCCGGGGCCAGAAGGCCCATCACCACGCCATGCACCAGCCGGTCGCGCATCGCCAACGCATCGCCGACCATGACGCGTATGCCCAGTTCGGGATCGACATGGGTATAGACGCGCCAGGTTTCGCCCTCGACCTCGCGGTCGGTAAAGCCGGCCTGATCGGCAAGCCGTCCCCGCGGCGCCCCCGAGGATTCGCTTTTCAGCTGCCCGTCGAAACCCCAGACCTGGCAGACCAGCTGCCGGGTAAAATCATGCGGGCCGCTGTCGGGCAGCGCCGGGGCCTGGTCGACCAGCGAGGCCGCATCGGGGCCGGCGATGCCGCCGCCCCGCCGGATCAGCGAAGCCACCATCTGCGCCGATTCCTGCAAGCGCCGGTCCAGCACATAGCCGACTTCGGTCCGGGTCGAATGCTGGATCCAGCCCATCGCCGACAGCCAGATCGCGCCGGTCGCCAGCAGCAGGATGGCAAACAGGCGGGTGCGGATCGAGCTCATGGTTGCGCGTCCCTGCCGTCGGGGGCGGCCAGCCGATAGCCTGCGCCGCGGATGGTCTGGATGAAGCCGGCGCCCAGCTTGGCGCGCAGCTTGTGGATATGGACCTCGACCGTGTTGCTTTCGACCTCTTCCTGCCAGCCGTAAAGCCGCTCTTCCAGCGTGGGTTTGGCGATGATGGCGCCCGGGCGCTCGATCAGCGCCTGCAAGACGGCGAATTCGCGGCGCGAGAATGCGATCTCGCAGCCGTCTTTCGTTCCGCACATCCGGGCCGGGTCCAGCCGCAGTCCGTTCCAGTCGATCACGGCCGAGGCCCGCCCCTCGTGCCGGCGCAGCATGGCGCGGGTGCGGGCGGCCAGCTCGGCCAGGTCGAAGGGCTTGCCCAGATAATCGTCCGCCCCCGCGTCCAGCCCCTGCACCCGGTCGCGTATCTGGTCGCGGGCCGTCAGCAGCAGGATCGGAAGCCGCGATCCCGCGGCCCGCAATTCGGCCAGCAGTTCCAGCCCCGAGCCGTCGGGCAGCATGATGTCCAGCACCACCCCGGCAAAGTCGGCATCCTGCAGCGCCGCGCGGGCATCCCCGAGCGTGCCCACCGCATCCGCCGTGAACCCCGACAGCCCCAGACCGACGCAAAGCCCGTCCGACAGGACCGGGTCGTCCTCGACAATCAGCAAGCGCATGAAGTCCCCTTGTCGCGATCCGCTGCGATCACGTCTACGTCGGCGCAGCTTAAGCTGGGCTTAAGGTCGCGTCTCTAGCCCGGCCGGCATGATGACGAGATTGTTTCTTCTTTCGCTTGCAGGGGCGCTGACGCTGCTCGCCGCGCTTTTCGTCGCGACGGGGGCGTCGGCCCAGCTGCATGAGCCGCCCCTGCAGCCGCAGGATGCCTTTGCCCTGGACGTCGAGCGGGACGAGGGCGGCGCACTGGTCCTGAACTGGCGCGTCGCCGAGGGCTATTATCTCTACCGCGACGAGTTCGCCGCGGAGGCCGACGGCCAGAGCCTGCCCCTGACCCTGCCCGCGGGCGAGGTCCATGAGGACCCGTATTTCGGTGCGGGCCAGATCTATCGGGGCGAAGTCACCGCGACGCTGGAGCCTGTGGCCCAGCCCGTCACCCTGCGCTGGCAGGGCTGCCAGCAGGACGGCATCTGCTATGCTCCGCAAACCGTCCGGCTGGATGCGGACGGCAGCGTGCTGCCCGGGAATGGCGCCGGCGCAGGCGGGTGGAGCCCGCAGGGGGCCGAGCCGGTCGCGGCTGGGTCGGGGCTGGTGCTGGCGCAGGATCAGGGCATGGTGCAGGGGCTGGCCGCGCGCGGCGGTGGCGCGCTGGTGGTCGCCGGTTTCCTGGGGTTCGGGCTGCTGCTGGCCTTTACCCCTTGCGTCTTTCCGATGTTCCCCATCGTCGCCGGGATGCTGGCCGGGCAGGGGGAGAGCCTGACCGCGCGGCGTGGGCTGGTGCTGACCGGAGCCTATGTGCTGGCGATGGCCGCAGCTTTCGGCCTGCTGGGCATCGCCGCGGCATGGTCGGGGGCGAATCTGCAGATGCTGCTGCAATCGCCCGCCGCCGTCGGCGTGATCGCCGCGATCTTCGTGGCACTGGCGCTGTCGATGTTCGGTTTCTACGAGCTGCAGATGCCGCAGGCGCTGCAGGCCCGGCTGGGGCGGGCCCAAGGCCGCCGCGGCTCGGTCGGCGGTGCGGCGGCGCTGGGCTTCACCTCGGCGCTGATCGTGGGACCTTGCGTCACCGCGCCTCTGGCCGGGGCGCTGCTTTACATCGCGCAGACTGGCGACGTGGTGCTGGGGGCGGCAGCGCTGTTCGCGCTGGGGCTGGGGCAGGGGGTGCCGCTGCTGGCCATTGGCCTGTTCGGCCCGCGCATCCTGCCCCGCAGCGGCGGCTGGATGGAGGGGGCGAAGCGCGCCTTCGGGGTGATCTTCCTCGGCTTCGCGATCTGGCTGGCGGGGCGGGTGCTGCCCGGCCCGGTCACACTGGCGCTGTGGGCGGTCCTGCTGGTCGGCGCGGCGGTGTTCCTTGGCGCGCTGGACCGGCTGGAGTGGGATGCGACCCGCAACCGTCGCCTTGGCGCGGCGCTTGGCGTGCTGCTGCTGTTTGCCGGGCTGATGCAGGGCTTGGGCGCGGCGCTGGGCGCGCATGACCCGCTGCGCCCGCTGGCACCCTTGGCGGGCGGGGCGGCCCCGGCTGCCGCGGCCGAGGTGCAATTCGCGCAAGCCTCCACCCGGGCCGGATTGCAGCAGGCGCTGGCCTCGGCCGAGGGCCAGCCGGCGCTGCTTTACCTGACCGCCGACTGGTGCGTGACCTGCCGCGCCATCGAACGCGGGCCGCTGGCCGATCCCGCCGTTCATGCCGCGCTGGCCGATTTGGCGGCGATCAAGCTGGACCTCAGTGACGTCACCCCCGAGGCCCGGGGGCTGATGCAGGATCTGGCCGCCGCCGGGCCTCCGACGATGATTTTTCTTGACGCCGCCCGGACCGAGCCCCCGGACAGCCGGTTGATCGGCCAGATGGACAGTGGGGCGTTGCTGGCCTCGATCGCGAAGGTGGCGCCGTGAACGCGGTTTCGATCGGGCCGCTGGTCTTCGACGGGGCGCGTTTCGCGGCGGTCGCGGGGCTGTTCCTGTTCGCGGCGGCGACCGAGATCGCGGCGCGGCTGCAACACCGTGATGCCGCGCAGTGGACGGGGATCGCGCTGCTGGCGTGGATCCTGGGTGCGCGGGCTGGGTTCGTCGCGGCGAACTGGCCGTCCTTTGCCACTCATCCGTTGGATGCGCTCAGGCTGTGGCAGGGCGGGTTTCTGCCGGCGGCGGGTTGGGCCGCGGGTGCTGCCGTCCTGCTGCTGGCCCTGCTGCGCCGTCAACGGGCCGCGGCCCTGCAGCTGGCCGTGGGCGGCGTGGCGGCGCTGGTTGCGCATCAGGCTGCCACCGCTGCGCTGACCCGCCCGGCGGTCGATTTGCCGGTGATGCAGCTGATCGCGCTGGACGGCAGCGCCGTGCAGCTGGCCGGGCGCGACAGGCCGCTGGTGCTGAACCTGTGGGCGACGTGGTGCCCGCCCTGCCGGCGCGAGATGCCGATGATGACCCAGCTGGCGGCAACCACCCCCGGCGCCGATTTCGTCTTTGCCAACCAGGGCGAAGATACCGCCCAGATCCACCACTTCCTTCAGGCCGAAAACCTGCCCGCCACGGGCATGGTCCGCGATCCGCAGCACCGGCTGATGGCGGCGCTGGATACGGTCGGCCTGCCCGCGACGCTGGTTTTCGACGCAAGGGGCGGGCTGGTCGCGGCCCATACGGGCGAGATCTCGCGCGCCGCCCTGACCCGCATGATCGCGCAAGCGACAGGAGAGTGAGGATGCACCGGATACGCCTGAAACTGGTGGCGCTGACCGTGCTGGCGCTGGCCGCCTGCGCCCGGCCCGACCCGCCTCTGGCCCCGGCCGAGCCGCCCCCGCCCGCCGTCCGCCCCGAGATCGCGGCCATGTATGGCGCGATGGACGACAACGGCCACCGGGTCGAGGCGGTGGCGCCCCATCTGCTGACCGAGGATAAGGCCCGGCAACTGGTGGATTACTGGACCGACGAGGCCCCGGGCACGATCATCGTCGATCCCCATGCCAACCACCTGTACCAGGTGCAGCCGGGCAACAAGGCGATGCGCTACACCGTGGCGGTGGGCGCCGCGGGCTATGGCTTCACCGGCGCCGCCCATATCCCCTATCAGCGCGACTGGCCCAGCTGGAAGCCCACCGACAACATGGTCGCCACCAACCCCGAGCTTTACGGCCCGGTCGAAAAGGGGCTCGAGGGTGGGGTCGACAACCCCATGGGCGCGCGGGCGCTTTACCTGCATAACAGCCAGGGCGATACCTACTATCGCATCCACGGCACCATGGACCCGGCCTCGATCGGGGGTTCGGACACCGCGGGCTGCATCCGGCTGTTCAACCAGGACATCATCCATCTGGCGAGCCAGACCGACAGCATGACCAGGGTGATCGTGCTGACCAAGGCCGAATCCGGCAGCGGCCTGACCCCGCCTGTCGGCAAGCCCCGCCCCCGCCCGGTGGCCCGGACCGCCGACGCAACCCCGGATCATTCAGGAGAAACGACATGACCATCAATCGCCGGAAGATGCTGGGCGCCGGCGCCGCCGGGCTGATGCTGGCCGGAATCGGCGCCGTGGCCTTGCGTACCCGGGGCACCTCTCCCGACGCCATGACCATCGACGACGTGCTGCACGATCCCGACAACCCGGTGCTGGGCAACCCCGGCGGGCGGCTGACCATCGTCGAATATTTCGATTATCAATGCCCGTTCTGCAAACGCGACCATGACATGCTGACCAATGTCGTGGCCGGGGACGGCGACATAAGGCTGGTGATGAAGGACTGGCCGATCTTCGGCGCCCCTTCTGTGCTGGCCAGCCAGCTTGTCTTCGGTGCGGCCTCGGCCGGCGGCTATGAAGCGGCGCATTCCGCCCTGATGGCGACCGACGCGCGGCTGACCGAAGATCAGGTCCGGCAGGCCCTGGCAGCGGGCGGCACCGACACCGATGCGGCGCTGGCGGCCTATCGCGCCGAGCGTGGCAAATGGGACGGGCTGCTGGCACGCAATGCTGCGCAGGCGGCGGCGCTGGGGCTGGGCGGCACCCCGGCCTTCATCATCGGCACGACGCTTTATTCGGGCGCACTGGGCGAGGCGCGCCTGCGCGCCGCCATTGCCGAGGCACGGCAGATGTCCTGATCAGGACGTTCAGCGAGGGGGCCGGCCTGCCATGTTTCACGGCGTCAAACACGAAGGAAACATCACGCAACGTCGAAATCTTGTCCTTGCGGGCGCCAGCCTGCCGGCCCTGCCGGTCTGCGCATCACCTCCTTGCGCCTCGGGCGGGCGGGCGCTTGCTGCGGGGCGTTGGCCCTCATGCGGTCGGCAGAGGCCCTTAACCGGCGCGTTTGCGCATATAGGCTTGCGGGCTGCTGCCCATTTCCATGCGGAACGCATGGATGAAGGCCGAGGTCGAGCCATAGCCAAGCTCCATCGCGACCTGCGTCACGCCCAGCCCGCCGCCGAGCAGTTCGACCGATCGGAACAGCCGCAGGCGCCGTCGCCAGGACCGCAGGCTTATGCCCAGATCGGTCTCGAAGCGGCGGGCGAGGGTGCGGGGCGACATCCCCAGATCTTGCGCCCAGTCCTGTGGGCTGCGGGTGTCGGCCGGGTCCAAATACAGCGCCTCGCACAGACGGATCAGGGATTCGTGCCGGGGCCAGGGTAGCGCCGCGGGCAGGGCGTGGGCGCGCCTGAGCTGGTCAAGGATCAGCGCCGTGATGCGGCCGGCATAGCCATCCTCGTCGCCCTGGCCGTCGATTTGCGCGGCCTCGACGATCAGCGCTTGCAGCAGCGGCGGCACGCGGAAGACGGTGGGCGTTGGCGGCAGGCCGCTGCCGGCCTCGTCCTCGATCCAGAGGCTGCGGAACTCGGCCCCGTGCAGCGAGCCGACGCGGTGATTCGTGCCGGTCGGCAGCCAGACCGCCTGGTCGGGGGTGATGACAAACGACTCGGCCCCGGTGCTGATGGTCAGGACGCCGGACACTGCATAGACCAGCTGGTTCCACGGGTGCGAATGGTCGGGGAAATAGCGGCGCGCCGGGATGGTCTGCACCCGCAGGGTGATCGGTGCCGGGGATAGCAGGCCGGGCGGGCGAGTGATCGGCAGCCATGTCATGCCGGGCCTCGGGGGATTGGCAGATATTCGACATTCAATGTCTGTCCGTCGAGATACAGGCGCAAGGGCAAAGCGTAAGGTCGGGCCCCGGCGGACTTCGCGGCACATTGCGCCCGGACCCGCTGGAACGAGGAGCACGCCAGCTTCCGCCCGATCGCCGCCCATCTGCCGGGCCGTTCCTGCCGGAACGCCTGCTCAACCTTCTCATGCCCCGAGCTTCATGTCGCAACTTGCCGTAGCCACCTTTGAACCCGTCCAAGTCCCGCAATACGATCATGCGCGCAGCAACGTCGCCCGGCTGACCATCGCGCAGGCGCTGGCCGGCGCGAATTCGGTCGTCGTCTATGCCACCGGCGCCATCGTCGGAAACATGCTCGCCCCCTCGCCGGCGCTGGCGACCCTGCCGATCTCGATCTTTGTCGTGGGCATGGCCGCCTGCACCCTGCCGGCAGGCGCCATCGCCCAGCGTCACGGCCGCCGCGCCGCGTTTCTGGCCGGGACGGGCTGCGGCGTGCTGGTCGGGCTGCTGGCGGCGCTGGCGGTGGTGATCGGATCGTTCTGGCTGTTCTGCGCGGCGACCTTCTTCGGCGGCGCCTATGCGGCGGTGGTGCTGTCGTTCCGCTTTGCCGCCGCCGATTGCGTCCCGCCGGCGCGGCGCCCGCGCGCGCTGTCCTTCGTGATGGCGGGCGGGGTGTTCGCCGGCGTGATCGGCCCGCAGCTGGTGACCTACACCATGAACCTGTGGCAGCCCTATACTTTCGTCGCGACCTTTGTGGCGCAGGCGGCGGTGGCGGCGCTGTCGGCATTCATCCTGCTGGGCGTGCGCCTGCCCAAGCCTACCGTGCAAGAGGCAGCGGGCGGCCGTCCGCTCGCCATCATCGCGCGGCAACCGCGCTTCATCATCGCCGTCATCTGCGGGGTGGTTTCCTATCTGCTGATGAACTTCCTGATGACCGCCGCACCCCTGGCGATGCAGATGTGCGGCCTGTCGCAGGAATCGGCCAATCTCGGGCTGCAATGGCATGTGATCGCGATGTATGCGCCCAGCTTCTTCACCGGGCGGCTGATCACCCGCTTCGGCGCGACATCGGTGGTGATGGTCGGTCTGGCGCTGACCGGGCTGTCGGCCGCGGTCGGGCTGACGGGGATCGACGTCGCGCATTTCTGGCTGACGCTGATCCTGCTGGGCGTCGGCTGGAACTTCGGCTTCATCGGCGCCTCGGCCATGGTGCTGGAAACCCACCGCCCCGAGGAAAAGGCACGGGTGCAGTCGCTCAACGATTTCGTCGTGTTCGGGACGATGGCGGTCGGCTCGTTCCTGTCGGGCGGTCTGCTGGCGGCCTATGGCTGGGGCATGGTGCTGTGGCTATCCTTCATCCCGCTTGTGCTGGCGGTGGTGGCGCTGGCGGGGGCGTCGGGCACGCGCCGCGGCGCGGCCGCAAGATGACCGGCGCTGCCGGAGGTGGCGCCGAGCGCCTATCACCCGGTTGAAAAGCCTGATGGAGCGTTCGATCCTTGGGCTGGGCATGGATGCGACGGCGCGGCTGGGCGCAGCGATCGTCGGCGCCGTGCAGGGGGAAGTAGTCTCATGACCGATCCGGCATTGCACCCGACCTATCGCGCCATGCAGGTCATCGCGCCGGGGGTGCTGGAGCTGGTCGAGCGCGAACCCCCCGCGCCCGGCGAAGGCGAGGTGCTGATCGGTCCTGCCACTGCGGACGCATAAAATCTTCCTTATTTACCGCTTTCTGCCGGGCGCCGGCTTACCGGAATATTAAGGCGAATACCTCATCGTAAGGAACGGGCGCAGAGTCGCGTTCGTCCTGTTGATGAGGCGAAGATGACAGTCATCACCCAATCTCATTTCGGTGGGAACATCGTTCTCACCCGCGACAGCGCCACGCCGGGAGAGGCCTATCAGGAGATGCTGAAGGAGATCGACTTCAGTAGCTTCCGCTACCCGGGTGGGTCCGTGACGGAACATCAGACTTGGGAGAACGGTGGGCTTGAAAGACTTTTCGGCCCCTCGATGGAGCCGGGGTCCGACGGCTATGTCATGACCATACGCGAGGCGCTTCAGCTTTCGATCGACCACGGCGCGAGTCTCACGATCGTTGTCCCGACATTCCAGTTCTGGGATGCGGGCAGCAAGACCTTCGACGACGCCGGGTTCGACCGGTATCTGGACGAACTTGAGCAGGCGCTCGTAGAATATCCCGAAGCCCAGATCGAAGGCTTCGAGATCGGCAACGAATACTGGTCCACGATCGACGCGACTGATTACGGCATGATCGCGTCGCACGAGATCATAGGTCTCCATGACCTCAACCTGAGCCTCGCCGACCAACTGGGGAGCGATTGGGAGCCGGCGGGCATAGGCATTCAGGCGGGTGCATCGTGGCGCGCCAGCGCCTTGGACGAGAGCAACCAGATTGCACAGGCGATCTCGGCAGAAGCCCGCCCCTATGTCACCACCATCTATCAGCATGCCTATCCGAACGCCCTGGATGGTGTTGCCGGCAAGGTAACCCGTATTCTGAAGACGATGGAGGTCTTCAAGAATGTGGAAGGCTTCGGAGACCTCAAGCTCTCGCTGTCCGAGTTCAACATGAGCAAGGATGGCCCGATGGGCACTGACCAGGCAGGCCACTGGATCGAGACGTTCGGCCAGTTCGTGGAAGCCGGGATCGACGAGATTTACATATGGGGAACGCAATATGGGTGGCAGTCCAACAAGCTTTATGACTCCCTGCTGAATGGGCGCGAGAGCAACGGTGGCGACATCAAGGTCATCGCCACCCCGATGGGGCAGATCTACGACTTGGCCGAGAGTCATCTCATCGGCAAGGCGGTTATCGATGATGACACAGCTGCGGTTGGTCTGGGCATACCGGACCAAGTCAATGTGACCGGGTTTCAGGGCGACGGCCAGCGGATCGTCTTCCTGCACAACCGCAACGAAGGCAAGGCTTCGATCGATCTCTCTGGACTTGGTGACAGCGGGCATGTGTCGGTGCATCACCTAACGCCGGCCGACTCCCCATACACCGCGCAGGACGAATCGGACCGGTATCCGAAACCCGGGCTCACGGTGGATACCCGCGGCGACATGAAGGTTCGCACAGAAGAGGCGATTGGAGACGACTTGGTTCTCGCCCCTGGCGATGTCATCATGATCACCATCTCGGACCCCGGGCGGGATCTGGTGCTGGAAGGCGCTCACAACGTGACCAACCCGCGCACCGGCATGGTCAACGACCATATTATCGGCGGAACCGGGAATGACATCCTCAGGGGGCATGTAGGCAACGATACGCTTGACGGGGGGGCGGGTAACGACGTCATCATCGGCGGCCGCGGAGACGATGTTCTCCTCGGAGGGAAAGGCAACGATGTCTTGATCGCGGATCAAGGCTCCGACGTCGTCGATGGTGGCGAGGGCGATGATCTGGTCCTGGTGCTGGGAGACGACGACTCCCAGATCACGGCCATCAACGCCGGCCTCGGTAATGACATCATCCTCACCAAGGGCGCCCAGAACATCGAGATCACGGGGTTCGATTCAGGAGATGCGATTGGTCTTGGAGGCGTATTCCAGGACGTTCAAGGCTTAGGTCGCGCCCTTTCCATGAACGCGGGGGATCTGATCCTGACTCTTCCCGGCGGACAAGAGATCCGCTTTGTGGGAGGAGCAGGTCTTCTTGAACAGATGTCGGAACTCGTGATCGACTTTCGAGATGGTGAGCAGGTTGATGCTTTACTGCAGTCGGTATTCTCCGGCCTATCGCACGAGCAGATTGCCGAGGTTTACAAGGCCGCTCCGGACTTTGGCGAGATCGTTAGTGGCGTGGAGGGATGGAATACCGCCGCAGACGCCATTGATCGTGTCGAAAGCGGTCATCCAGAGCAACCCAAAGAGCCGCTCCCGTCGTATCGACCTCCTGCTCCGGAAGATACGCAACCCGAACCCGGATATCCTGGATCCGGTGCGGAGGAACTCGGGTCGGTCCCTCAGATTCCCGGAACAGATCAGCCCCCTTCATATGCTGACGACACCGACTACCTGCCTGATATTTACGACAGCGGGGACTACCTGCCTGATCCTCCGGCAGAGGAACCTCGGGACTATGATTCGGCATCCGGAGGCGGCTGTTTCGTTGCGACCGCCGCTTATGGTGATCGCCTGCACCCCGACGTGGTCGCGCTGCGCTACTTCCGGGATCATCACCTTATCCGCACCGCTGCAGGCCGAAGCTTTGTCAGGTTTTACTGGATCGTGGGCCCCCGCCTGGCCGCAGTCACGAAACCTCATCAGTTGCACGCGATCTCCGCGAGAATGTTGCTCACACGTCTCGTGCGCATCTTGCGTGCCTTGGGCAAGACCGGATCTCCGCCTGCCCGCAGGCGGCGTTGAAGCGTCACCGGAAGCACGCGGCAGTAACCTTGTGTTAGCTATTTAGTGCGACAATAATTTTGCTTCGGCCAATAAACTTATCAACTCAAAGAGCTCGAGACCTGACTCTATCCCAGCACCGGAACTGCCCCCTTTTTGAAAAGGACACGATCTATAAGAATTAATCGCCGGGCCTTACGTATACGTCCGGGGTGACCGCGGTTGACATTCATCTTTTCTGCCAACTCCACGGTGCGAGTTCATCGATGCGGCTGATCTCGCGATCGGCAATGTGGGTCAGCAGCCAGGTTAGCCAGGCTTCGTCGTCGACATGGCTCATGCGGGCGGTCTCGATGAGAGTGTATGCGATCGCTTCCGAGCATGAAGAGATAATTCTTACGCCCGAGGGTCAGCGGGCTGATTGACCGCTCGCAGATATTGTTGTCCAGTTCGATCTGGCCGTTTTCGCATCGCGAATATCCATGCTGGTCCTTTGCGTGCCGTCCCGCCTCTCAGGATGGCCAGGCTTCGAAAGCCGTCAAGAAGCGGCAAGATCGCATCACCTGCATGGCAAGTCCAAAGGACGTGACACGGAACCTTTCTGCCAAGGCCGGCATTCTCAATCCTGCCGGCGCGTGGCGGGCGCGTTAACAGCCGTCCTGCCCTGAAAGGGGGGCACCGATCATGACCGAGCCTGTTGCCAGCAGCGGCGACCGGACGCCCGACTCCGATAAGCCACCCGATCCCGACGCCGTGACGACCGATCATCCCGAGATCGGCGCCTCCCCGACTCCGGGGCTGATCCTTTCCACCCTGGGGGTGGTGTATGGCGACATCGGGACCTCGCCGCTTTATGCGCTTCGGGAATCGCTGCGGCATGCGCATGAACACCACATGGCGGAAACCGCGGTGATCGGCATCGTGTCGCTGCTGTTCTGGACCGTGGTGCTGATCGTCACGCTGAAATATGTCGTCCTGATCCTGCGTGCTGATAACAACGGTGAGGGCGGCACCCTGTCGCTGGTCGCCAAGGCCCAGGGGGCGCTGCACCGCCGGGCCTGGTGGCTGTATCTTGTGGGGATCGTGGGGGGTGTCGCTGTTCTTCGGCGACTCGATGATCACCCCGGCGATGTCGGTGCTGTCGGCGGTCGAGGGCATGACCCTTGTCCTGCCCGGGTTCGGCAACTGGGTGGTGCCGGTCACGCTGATCATCGTGGTGGCGCTGTTTTGGGTGCAGCGGACAGGAACCGAGGCGGTGTCGCGGTTTTTCGGCCCGGTGATGCTGATCTGGTTTCTGACCCTCGGTGTTCTTGGGGCGATGCATCTGCTGGACGATTCCCGCATCCTGCAGGCGCTGAATCCGCTTTATGCCACAGGCTTCATTGCCCGGAACGGCCTGGATGTGCTGCCGGTGATGGGTTCCGTCTTCCTGGCCGTGACCGGAGCCGAGGCGCTATACGCCGACATGGGTCATTTCGGGCGCGGCCCCGTGCGCATGTCTTGGCTGGCCATCGTGTTCCCGGCCCTGACGCTCAGCTATATGGGACAGGGGGCGATGGTGCTGTCCCACCCGGAAAATGCCGACAATCCGTTCTTTCTGCTGGCGCCCGCGGCGTTCACCCTGCCGCTGGTGGTGCTGGCGACGGCGGCCACGGTGATCGCCAGCCAGTCGGTGATTTCGGGGGCGTTTTCCGTGTCCCAGCAGGCGGTGCAGCTTGGGCTGCTGCCGCGGCTGGAAATCCAGCACACCTCCGACACCCAGCAGGGGCAGGTCTATCTGCCGCGTGTGAACCTGATCCTGATGACCGGGGTCTGCGCGCTGGTTCTGGCCTTCGGCTCGTCCGAGCGGCTTGCCAGCGCCTATGGCATTGCGGTGACCGGGGACATGGTGATCACCTCGATCCTGGCGGTCATCGTGTTCCGCTATGCCTGGAAATGGAACTGGCTTGCCGTGCTGGGGATCATGCTGCCGGTCCTGGCCATCGAGCTGGTGTTCTTTTCAGCCAACCTGATGAAGGTGGTCGATGGCGGCTATGTCCCGCTGATGTTTGCGGCCGTGGTGGTGACTTTCATGCTGGTCTGGATGCGGGGCACGCTGCTTTTGCAGCGCAAGCTGTCGGCGGAAAGCGTGGCGCTGGATTTCCTGGTCGAGCAATTGACCGACAGCCCGCCGACGGTGGTGCCGGGCACGGCGGTGTTCCTGACCGCGGATTCGAAGATCGCCCCTCCGGCGCTGATGCACAATCTCAAGCACAATCGCGTCCTGCACGAGCGCAACTTCGTCGTGACGGTCGAGGCCGCGACCACGCCCCGCGTTCCCGAGGACCGTCGCATCCGCGTCGAACAGCTCGCCCCCCGGTTCTGGAGGGTCTGGCTGCGCTTTGGCTATATGGAGCAGCCGAATGTCCCCAAGGCGCTGGCGGGGGCCAAGGCGCAGGGGCTTAGATTCGACGTGATGTCCACGTCCTATTTCCTCAACCGTCGCTCGCTGCGGGTGGGGAAGGCGCGGCTGATGCCCCTCTGGGCTTCGCGGCTTTATGCGGGAATGTACCGCTCGGCCTCCGAGCCCACCAATTTTTATCGGCTGCCATCGAACCGGGTCGTCGAATTGGGCCAACAGATCAATATCTGACAGGGGCTGGATTATGGTGGGGCCGAATCCGACCTGCCGCAAACGACGGCCGGGCGGCGCAGATCGCGCTGGCTTGTGGCTATTCCGACCACAGCGCTTTTACCCGCCGCGTTCACAGCCAGATAGGTCCGAGAACCGCTCCCTGCGTGCTCATTCTTCCGTATCGGATTCCGTCCGCGCGGCGCGTCGGGCGGGGCGGGTGGTTTCCCGCAGGCGCTCCAGTTCCGCCAGGGCGGTGGCGGCAGTCTCCCGATCCGTGGTCGCCAGCCCCAGCAGCAGCATCTCGAGGCAGGCCACGGTGGCGCTGTGCAGCGCCACATGCCCGCTGCGGCCCCGGGGGACGGGCAGGACCACCGTTGCGGATCGCGCCGGTTTTTCGTCCGGGGCGTCTGTCAGCAGAATGACCGGGATCTGCAGGCGGCGCGCCTCGAAGATGGTTGCCTCGGCCTCGGGGTAGGGTTTGCCATAGGCCAGCATCACCAGCGCATCGCCACGTTCCAGTTCCAGCAGCTGGTCGGCAAGGGCCGGTCCCATCTGGTCGAGGACAAGCTGCCGCCGCCCCTTGCGACGCAATCGGGCGGCGAAATATGCGGCGATATGTGCGGTGGGGCCGACGCCGAAGACGGCGATCCTTTCAGCGACATGCAGGATCTTCAGCGCATCCGGCATGGCGCGGCGCACCGGGCCATCGCGCAGCGCCGCCAGGGCATCGCTGAGCGAGGCGATCACCCTGTCCATCGCGGCCTCGGTATCCTCGCCGACCTCGGCCCAGGTCCGGGCCAGATTGTCGGCCGGGGCGCTTCTTTCCCTGTAGGCGGAGGCAAGCTCGCTTCGCAGATCGTGCAGCCCGTCGAACCCGAGCGCCTGGACGGCGCGCACGACGGTCGCGTCCGAGGTTCCGGTCGCGCGCCCCAGATCGAGCGCCGAAAGGGTCAGGGTCTCGATCGGATTGGCTGCGATATAGTCCGCGACCCTCGTGCAGGCCGGCGACAGGCGATCACGGCAGCGGGCATGGCGCTGTGTGAGGATATCCCGTGCTGGCGCCGGGCCATTCCTGCGTGTCTTGGTCATGGTCGGCTTGCGTCTCCAACCCGGTGGATGTAGCGTTCGCTACCATATCGGAGCACATGGACAGATGCCATCCCTTGTCCGAGCAGGAAACCCAGTGTCTGCAACTGCCGCGCCGGCCAGGGCGGCCCCGCTGATCGTCGAGAACCTGTCCTGGGGCGAGGGATGTCCGCGCTGCAGCCTGACGGTCGCGCCCGGAGAATGCGTCGTGCTGACCGGACCCTCGGGCAGCGGCAAGAGCCGGCTGCTGCGGCTGATCGCCGACCTGGACCCGGGATTTGGCACCGCGCGGATCGGCAGCCTGGTGCGAGAGGAAATTCCCGCCAACGACTGGCGCCGGCTGGTGGTCTATGTGCCGGCAGATTCCGGGTGGTGGGCCTCTCGTGTGCGCTGCATATGTCGGACGAGGCGCGGGGGCGGCGGCTGTTCCCCGATCTCGCGCTTCCCGACAAGCTCATGGACGCGGCGCCCGACGAGGTTTCGAGCGGCGAGCGCCAACGTTTGGCCCTCATCAGAGCCTTGATCCTGCAGCCGTATTTCATTCTGCTGGACGAGCCGACCTCTGCCCTCGACCCCGCTGCGACGCTGATGGTGGAAAGGGTCCTGGCCCGGGCAAAGGAGGATGGCACGGGGTTGCTGGTGGTATCGCATGATCCCGAGCAGGTCGCCCGCATCGCAGATCGGCACTACGCGCTGTCGGACTGCGGGCTGGCCGAGGTCGTTTCGTGACGCCGATCACCCTCTCCGCATTCGACCTGCTGCTGGCGGCCCTTAGCCTGCTGATCGCCTCGGGGCTTTCGCTGCTGCTGTCGCTCGGGTTTCACCGGGCGATGGCCATCGCGGTCTTGCGGATGGTCGCGCAGTTGGTGCTGGTCGGGCTGCTGCTGCGCTACATCTTCGCGCTCTCGTCGCCTGTGGTCACGCTGGGCTTTGCTGCGGTCATGATCCTGGCTGCAACCTGGGAAGTTCACTCCCGGCAGAAGCGGCAGTTGCGCGGCTGGCTTCGTTTCGGCCTTGGTGGGCTGCCGGTAGTGATCGCTACGACCTTCGTGACCGGCATAGCGCTGGCGACGGCGCTGCGCGAGGCGGCCTGGCTCGACCCCCGGCACACGATCCCCCTGGTCGGCATCATCCTGGGCACGGTGATGAACAGCACCAGCCTGGCGCTGAACACGATGCTTGGCAGCGTCCAGCGCGAGCGGCGCGCGATAGAGGCCCGGCTGTCCCTGGGCGCCGACAGCCATCTCGCCCTGCGCGAACTCCGCCTGTCGGCCGCCCATAACGGCCTGATCCCGGTCATCAACCAGATGGCGGGCGCAGGCATCATCACCCTGCCGGGTATCATGACCGGGCAGATTCTGGGCGGCATGGATCCCCTGGATGCCGCCCGATACCAGATCCTGCTGATGCTGCTTCTGGCCGGGGCGGGGGGCCTTGGCGTGATCCTGGCGACGCAGCTCTGCCTTGCGTCGGTCACCGACAAGCGGCACCGTCTGCGTCTCGACCGGCTGGAAGAGAGGGGCTGACCGTGGCAGGGCGGTTACGTATCGTGACAGCCCGTCGACAGGCGGATGCGGGATCAGAATGCCGGTGCACTGGCTGCACATCACGGTTGCTGCGGAGCGCACAAGGGGATGGCTGCTTGGACCGGAGAGCGGCATGGGGATGGCGATGGCGATCGCCGGCACTCCCCAGTGGTCCAAAGATTCGAGTCATGACGCTGTCTGGAAACGACTGCCTGGCCACCAGAGTGCTGGATGGCTGACGCGGCGGAGCAGGTTGGCTGGACGCTGGCTGCCGTCTGGGTGGCTGGCTGTCTTGCTGCAGCCTGTGTAACGCTTCTGCCGCGCGGACCAATGCGACAGCAGCGCTCGACAGTTTCGATCGAGATTGCCCGCATGTCCTGTCGCGGCCATCTGCCTGCGGGAGTGTTGCAGCCAGACAGGCCTGCGGCGTAGCCCCGGGGCCCTGATCTTTCCGCCGTTCACTCCGGTGTGGCACGCCTTCCGCCAGCGCAGCGGGGGCTGGCGCCGTCGGGCGCAGTCATGCCACGCAGCGGAAACCTGAATATCCGGGGGTCTTACTGCCACCTCGGGGCACAGACATGCCCGCCCTCGGTGTCAGCCAGATAGAGCGGATGGAAGCTGCCAAGCCTGACTGCACCGACAATCTTGCAGCCCGCCTTGTCAGCACAGGCGGCCAGCGTCTCGCGCGCATCGTCAGCGGTACACAGCAGCTCATTCGAGCAGCGCCGATGATACAGCCCGCCGCCCGCATCCGAGGCCAGAAGCCCCGGCCGCTCGGCATCGCCGATGTCGAGCCCCAGCAGATCGGCCTCGGCCAGCGGATGCGCGTCCCGGACCTGCGGGGCCGGGATCTCGGTCCCATAGACGATGGCACTCGCCTCGCGAACCGTCGCTTCGGCATCGTCGCCACACATCAGGCCAAGGTCCACCGGCTCGGATCTGCACGCCGTCAGGGCCAGTGCCGAGATGACAAGGGAAAGCGCCGTAAGCCTCATTCGTTTCAATCCGCTGGCTAATTGCTGACCGGGGGCGGCCGGTTGCCGGAACCCGGTTTGGGAACCGATAGCCGGAGGCCGCCGCCGCGACAATCCGGATGATGCCCGGCCGGCAATGGGACTGCGAGACGGGAAAGCTCAGGGGCACGAAGGCTGCAGAAGCGCCAGAACGATGATCGCGCGCCCCGCTCGAGGCGCAGCGGCGACCCGCCTCATACCTGTCCCGCGCAGATTCTGGCCCCCGGCACCGGCCACCCAGACGGCCCGGATCTGGACCTGTGCCTGACCGGCTGGTGACGGACCCCACTGTCTCGCGCCACGCGCAGCTCCTCCTCACATGATCAGAGGGCGCTGATCCGGCATACCCATCGAGATGAGCAGGGGGGCGGCCTTCTGGCGGGATTGGAAGCTCGCCTTGTCGGGCAGGTCCGCCCAATCTGCCAGGATCAGGCTTTGCGCCACCGCGCCGCCAAGTGTCGTGCCGGGGCCGGTGACGATGAACAGGTCGGGTGCGAATTCGCGCGCCGCCACGGCGACGGCGTGGGTGAAGTCGTAGGGCTCGACGACCTGATGGCCCAGCGTATAGGCGCGCAGCGCTCCGGGGTCGGTGGCGCCGGGCCACCAGATCGCGCCGCGCCCGTCGATCAGCGGCCATGCCGGCCGGCGAAACAGCGAGACGGGCAGGGCGGCGCGGCCCTGCTCGGCCACCGGCTCTTGCAGCGGCGTATGGAAGGCGGCGTGATTGCCCAGCCGCATCGGGAAGCGGCCCTGAACCGGCGTCACGGCGGCTTCGAATGCCTTCAGCCCGGCGGTATTGCCCGCGATGACCAGCATTCCGCCAAGGTCGATCGACAGGAACAGCCGGTGATCGGGGCGGCCGGCGATGGTGGCGATCAGCGCCAGCAGCTCGGCCCGGCGGGCGGGGTCGGGGCGCCAGTCCTCGTCCACCCACGGGTGGATCAACTGGCCGCCGATCATCGCCTGCTGCATCAGCGTGCCCATGGTATTGGCGATGCGAAACCCGTCCTCGGGCGTGGTCGCACCGGCACAGGCGAGCGCGCTGTACCAGCCCATCGAGTTGCCGGTGACGGCGACGACCTCGACCTTTTCACGGTTGATTGCCATGAAATCGCCCAGCGAGGCGGCGAAGATCAGCCCCGAGGCATTGTCGCCCCTGGTATGGTGCGACATGACGAATTTCTGTGCGCCATCCAATGCGGTCAGCGTTTCCTGCCCGCGTGCCGCACGCTCGTCGTCAAAGGCGGACAGCAGGCGCGGGTCGGGAAAATGCCGCCGCAGATAGCCCAGCTCGGCCGTATTGTAGGTGCCCCGGCCGGGGCAGATCACCACTGCGGTTTTCATGCTTGTCCTCTTGCCCGGTTCTTGGCGACCCTGCCCGCCAGCGAGATCGCCGCCTCGGCGATGCCCTCGGCCGAAGGCATGGTCGCGGCATAGGCCGGGCCAGTCGCGATGAAGCTGTCCTCGGCGGTGATGCGCGCCAGCTGCGCCTGCGAGGCTTCGTGGAAATGCGCCATCAGCGCCTCGGCCACGCCGCCGGAATGTCGGGTCTCGTCCACGACCAGGATATTGCGGCAGCCGGCGACGGCGCGGGTCAGCCCCTCCTTGGGCAGGGGCGACAGCCAGCGCAGATCGACGATCCGCGCCTTGATCCCGGCAGCCTCGATCCGCGAGAGGGCGCGGTTTGCCAGATAGACGCCATTGCCGAAGGTCACGATCGCCAGATCCTCGCCCGTGCCGGTCACGCCGACCTCGCCAAGCGCGATGACCTCGGACGGGTCGGGATAGCGGCGCATCCACAGCCCGTCCTTGTCCTCGTGCAGGTCGCGCATCGGGTAAAGCGCGATGGGTTCCAGAAACACCACCACGCGCTGCTCTTCGCGGGCCAGCCGCACGCATTCGCGCAGCATCCGCGCCGCATCGGCGCCGTTCGACGGCACCGCCAGGATCACGCCGGGAATGTCGCGCAGCACCGCCACCGAGTTGTCGTTGTGGAAATGCCCGCCGAAGCCCTTCTGGTAACCCAGCCCGGCGATGCGCAGCACCATCGGGTTGGTGTATTGGCCGTTGGAAAAGAAGGACAGCGTCGCCGCCTCGCCCCGGATCTGGTCCTCGGCATTGTGCAGATAGGCGAGGAACTGGATTTCCGGCATCGGCACGAAACCGTTCTGCGCCATGCCGATGGCAAGGCCCAGGATGGACTGTTCGTCCAGCAGCGTGTCGATCATCCGGTCGGGGCCAAAGCGCTGGATCAGCTTCTGGGTAACACCATAGACCCCGCCCTTGCGGCCGACATCCTCGCCCATCATCACGATCTCCGGGTGGGTCAGCATCAGGTCGGTCAGCGCCCAGTTGATCAGGCGCGACATGATCTGCGGTTCCTCCATCGCCCTCAGGTCGCTGCCAAAGGCGGCCGCGCGGGCCGCCGTGGTGGGGCCGTTGGTCGGGTGGCAGGCGCGTACGGGCGGGACGATGCTGGCCATCACCCCCGCCGCATCGCGCAGGCGCGGGCGCTTGACGGCAGCGGCGGCCACCCGCGTCACGCGGTCGGCGGTGTCCCGATAGATTTCCAGCGCCGCGGGTGGGGTCAGCGCGCCCGCCTGCGACAGCAGCCGCACCGAATGCAGCAGCGGATCCTGCGCCTCTTCGGCCTCGACCTCGGCCTTGGGCAGATAGGTCGTCGGCATGTCGGCACCGGCATGGCCGTACAGGCGGATGGTGCGGACATGCAGGAAGGCGGGCTTGCGGCGCCGGCGGACATAATCGGCCGCGGCCAGCGCCGTGGCATAGGTTTCGTAGATGTCCCGCCCGTCGCAGGCGAAATATTTCAGCCCCTCACGGTTTGCGAAGGTGGCGGCGATCCAGCCCCGCGGGGTCTTGGTCGAGATGCCGATGCCGTTGTCCTCGCAGCAGAACAGCAGCGGCATCGGGATCGACTGGAACGCCGTCCATTGCGCGGCGTTGAAGGCGCCCTGCGCGGTCGAATGGTTGGCCGAGGCGTCGCCGAAGCTGCAATAGACGATGGCGTCGTCGGGCAGGATCGCATGTTCAGGCCGGTGGCGTTTCGCCGCGCCGATGGCATAGGCCGCGCCCACCGCCTTGGGCAGATGGCTGGCAATGGTCGAGGTCTGCGGCGGGATGAACAGCGCCTTCGATCCCAGCACCTTGTGCCGCCCGCCCGAGATCGGGTCGTCCGAGGACGAGGCAAAGGACAGCAGCATGTCCCAGGCGATGGTCTGGCCGGGCACCTGTTCGGCGCGCTGGATCTGAAAGGCGGCGTCGCGATAATGCAGGAAGGCCATGTCGGTCGGCCGCAGCGCCGCTGCCACCGCCGCCAGCCCCTCATGCCCGGACGAGCCGATGGTATAGAACCCCGTGCCCGCCGCCTGCATCGCCCGGCTGGTGCGGTCGAGATGCCGCGTCAGGCAGCCCGATCGATACAGCGACACCGCTAAAGCCGGGGGCAGCGGTCCCGAAGGCGCGCGCCCTGCCGGCAGATCGCCGGCGGCGACCCGCCGCAGGAAGTTTTCATGCACGATGACCGAACGGCCCATCCCGTTTCCTTTTCTTCCCTGATGTGTCGGCTTCAGGCCGTGACGCCCAGTCGCACGTCCAGCGCCGCGTGAATGCGGCTCAGACCCTCTTCGAGATCCCGCTCGGCATAGGCAAAGGACAGCCGCGCGTGCCCCGGCAGGCCAAAGGCGCGACCCGGCACGATGGCGACGCCGGCCTGATCCAGCAGCCAGGCGCAGATCGCGGCGTCGGATTCAAAGCCGCCCGCGGCGATTGCCCGCGACAGATCGGGAAAGGCATAGAACGCGCCCTTGGGCTCGGGGCACACCACGCCCGGCATCGCGTTCAACCCCGCAACCACGTGGTCGCGTCGTGCCCGCATCGCCGCGCGGCGGGTCTCCAGCAACGACTGGTCCCCGGTCAGTGCTGCCAGCGCCGCCGCCTGCGAAATCGACGACGCGCCCGAGGTGATCTGCCCCTGCACCGCGCCCATCGCCTTGATCAGCGCCGCCGGCCCGACGCCCCAGCCGATCCGCCAGCCGGTCATCGAATAGGCCTTGGACACCCCGTTCACCACCAGCGTGCGGTCGGCCAGTTCCGGCGCGGCATCGCGGAAGCGCGTGAAAGGGACGTAGCTCAGGTGCTCGTAGATCTCGTCCGACAGCACCCAGACCTGTTCATGCCGCGCCAGCACCTCGGCCAATGCGCGGATCTCGGCCGCCGAATAGATCGCGCCCGAGGGGTTCGAGGGCGAGTTCAGCATCAGCCAGCGGGTGCGGGGGGTGATCGCGGCCTCCAGCGCCTCGGGCGTCAGCTTGAACCCTCGCGTCATCGGGCAGGGCAGCACCACCGGCCTGCCCCCTGCCAGCGCCACGATGTCGGAATAGCTGGTCCAGTAGGGGGCCGGGATGATGACCTCGTCGTCATCGGCAAGGCTGGCCAGCATGGCATTCGCCAGCACCTGCTTGGCGCCGGTCGAGACGATCACCTCGGCTGGGGACACGCCGTTGACGGCAGCGATGGCGGCGCGCAGTTCGGCCGTTCCCAACGTGGCCGGATAGCGGGTCTTGCCCGCCAGCGCGGCCCGGTGTGCGGCCTCGATCACATGCGGGGGCGTCGGGAAATCCGGTTCCCCGGTCGACAGGGCAATGATGTCATGGCCCTGCGATTTCAGCACCGCCGCCTTCTCAGTCAGCTGGACGATTTCCGAGATTTCGAGATTGGCGATCCGGGGCGCTCGGATAAAGCCGGTCATGGGGCACCTTTGGAGAAGGGAACGGATTTCAGGAAGGTGTCGCGGCCGGTCTCGGCCAAGTGGACCGCCTGTGCGCCGGTTTCGTAAAAGAGCTGCTGCAACCCGCGCCAGGCGGCCGGGGCCGGGCGGGTGACGGGCAGGGGCAGATCGGATTCGGCGATCTCGCCGGCCAGCAGGGCGGCCATGCACTGGCCAAAGACCGTGCCCGGCGCGATGCCGCGCCCGTTATAGCCGCAAAAGGCGAAAACCCCGTCCTCCAGTCGATGAAAGCGCGGCAGGTTGTCCGAGGTCATGCCGATGCTGCCGAACCATTCCTGTTCGAAATCGACCGGGCCGATCTGCGGATAAAGCCGGCGCAGCGCGGTCCTTGCCCAGGCCCGATGCACGGCCGCGCCGCCGTTCTTCAGCGCCCCGACCGAGCCGAAGATCAGCCGATTCATCCGATCGAAGCGATAGGACAGCAGCACCTCTTTGGTGTCCCAGACGCCCTGGCGGCCCGGCACGATGGTTTGCGCCACATCCTCGGGCAGGGGCGTCGTCGCCATGTTGAAATAGGGCAGGACGACCTGCTGGCGGGCGATTTCCGCCATCACGAAGCGGGTATACATGTCGGTTGCCACCACCACCCGGCCCGCCCGGACGGTGCCTTTTGGGGTGCGCACCAGCCAGCCCTTGCCGCTGCGTTCCAGCGCAAGGGCCGGCGTGTCGGTATGGATTGCCGCGCCCTTGCCGATGGCGGCCCGCGCCAGCCCGCGCGCATAGGCGAGCGGCTGGATGGTGCCCGCCCGGCGGTCCAGAAGCGCGCCTTCGAACGCATGGGTGCCCAGCATCCGGGCCGCCTCGGCCTTGCCCAGAAGCTCGACCGGGGCGCCGAGTTTCTGCCATTGCCGGGCGCGTTCGGCCAGTTCGCCAAACCCCTTGCGTCCGACACCGGCATGCAGCGTTCCGACCGGCGTAGCCTCGCAATCGATGCCGTAGCGGCGGGTAATGTCCCAAACCTGCGCCGGCCCGTTGCCCAGCAGCTCCAGCAGCCGGCTGCCATGATCCGGCCCCAGCGTGGCGATCAATTCCTCTGGCATCACCCACATGCCGGCATTGACCAGCCCGACATTGCGTCCCGAGCCGCCAAAGCCGATCTGCTGGGCCTCGACGACGATGCAGCCGATGCCGCATTCGGCCAGATGCAGCGCGGTGGAAAGGCCGGTATAGCCGCCGCCGATGATCGCTACATCGGTCATCACCTCGCCTTCAAGCGCGTGGGTCGGCGGCGGGGCCGGCGCGGTTTTTCCCCACAGACCGTGCGAGCGCGGATCGTTGAGCATCATCCCTCCCGTTTGTCCTGAATGGCCGGGCGGTGCGTGCCGGCCCGGTGTTTTGCATCTTTATTCAGGGGCCGGAGAGGCTTACGCTAGCAAGCGTTTTGCATGACATCATACCGTGGAGTCATAGCCATCTTCTCTGCCCGAAGGTTCCTTCCGTCGCTGCCGCTGCTTGCGGCGTTCGAGGCTGCCGCCAGAACCGGCTCGATCACCCGCGCGGCCGACGAATTGTCGCTGACGCAATCGGCGGTCTCGCGACAGATCAAGGCGCTGGAAGGGCAGCTGGGGGTCGAGCTGTTCGTGCGCGAAAAGCAGAAGATCCGCCTGACGCTGGGCGGCATGGTGTATGCGCGCGAAATCCGCGAGGCGCTGACCAAGATCTCGAACGCGTCGCTGAACCTGCGGGCCAATCCGTCCGGCGGCTCTTTGACGCTGGGCGTGCCGCCCACCTTCGGGGCGCGCTGGCTGACGCCGCGGCTGCCCCGGTTCGTCGCGCGCCACCCCGAGGTGATGCTGAACGTCCTCAGCCGGCCGGCAAAGTTCGACTTCAATCAGGATATCATCGACGCCGCCATCTATTTCGGCCCCCCGCAATGGACCGGCGTCCAGATGGTGGCGCTGCGCAACGAGATCATCCTGCCGGTCTGCGCGCCGCAGCTGATAGAGCGTTTCCGGTTCCGCGAGCCCGCCGACATCCGACAGGCGCCGCTGCTGCATCTGACCACAAGACCGGATGCATGGGAACGCTGGCTGCGCCATTACGGGGTGGATGACCAGGCCGTTCACGGCATGCTGTTCGACCAGTTCACGACGCTGTTCGAGGCGGCGGCGGCGGGACTGGGTATCGCTCTGCTGCCCCGGTTCATGTTCGGGGACGAGCTGCGCGAAGGCCGCATCGTCGAGGCGCTGCCCCTGGCCCTGGAAAGCGTCGATGCCTATCACCTGTGCTGGCCCGAGGATCGCGGCACGCATCATCCGCTGGTCCTGTTCCGCGACTGGCTGACGGAAGAAATGGCCGCGGAACGCCCCTGAAGCGCCACGGGCAATCATTCCATTCCGACATGAGTTCAGACCGATTCCTTGATTTTCAGCAGGGCTGGTTCTGCCTCACTCTCGCTTTCAACGACAGACCGTAGCCCCGCCAGCCGGGGCGCTGGAGGACGGTAAATAACAAGCTCCGGATTTCCACGGGGCGTCGTATTGCGACGAGGGAGAGGACTATGTCGAAAACCACGAATATGATTGGCGGGCTGCTGCTTGCCGCAAGCCTTGCCGCGCCCGCAGCTGCCCAGGACGGAACCGCCAGCTGGGCCAATGTCCAGCAATCGGGCGTGCTGCGCTGCGGGGCCGCCGTCTATCCGCCCTTCGTCAGCTTCGATCCGCTGACGGGCGAATATTCGGGCCTGTTTGCCGATCTGTGCCGGATGTATGCCGAAGACGTGCTGGGCGTGCGGGCCGAATTCGTGGACACCACCTGGGACAATATCGTCGCGGGGCTTCAGGCCAACCGCTGGGATCTGGCGCTGGCACTGAACCAGACCCCGCAGCGCGCGCTGGCGGTGGGGTTCTCGGATGCCGCGATCCCCGACCAGATCTCGCTGGCCTATCGCCAGGGCAACAACAAGATCCCCGCCACCCCGGCCAGCTTTGCCGATTTCGACGTGGACGGGGTGACGGTCATCGTGACCTCGGGCACCTACATGGACCGCGCGGTGACGGACGCTGCCCGGAACGCCGAGATCCTGCGCCTGCCGTCGGGGGACGAGGCGCGGCTGGCGCTGATGTCGGGCCGCGGCGATGTGTTGGCCGATCCGGTGGATTCCAACACCGTCTATGTCGCCTCGAACGAGGACTGGGCCACGCATATCATCCCCGAGCCCGCCCTGTCCCGGCAGGGGATGGCCATGGGTGTCAATCGCTCGATGTCCTACCAGGATCTGCAGTCGCTGAACTTCTTCCTGGAAGAGCTGCGCGCAACCGGCCGGATCGACGCAATGCTGCAAGCCGCCGTCCAGCAGATCATCGACGAGAACCAGTAACCGCCTGGTTTCCTGCAACATGATCAGGGCCTTGTCGTTCCGCGGCTTTTGCCTGCGGGACGATGGCCCGGCTTTACCGGAGCGATGAATGACCGAGATTCAGCCCCTCGTCGAGATGCGCGGCGTTCACAAGAATTACGGGACGCTTCAGGTCCTGTCGGGCATCGACCTTGAGATGTGGCCCGGCGACCGGCTGGTCGTGATCGGCCCCTCGGGCGGCGGCAAATCGACCCTTCTGCGCATCATGATGGGGCTGGAGGATATCCGCCGCGGCGAAATCGACCTTCTGGGCAAGCGCTACATCACCGGGCACGAGCAATCGGGCAAGACCCGGATCGACAGCACGCTGCGCAAGCAGGTGGGGATGGTGTTCCAGCACTACACGCTGTTCCCGCATCTGACGATCATCAGCAACCTGACGCTGGCCGCGATCAAGACGCGCGGCATGCCGAAACCGGCGGCGCTGGACAAGGGGATGCAGCTTCTCAAGAGGCTGGGACTGGAAAGCAAGGCACAAAGCTATCCCAGCCAGCTTTCCGGCGGCCAGAAGCAGCGGGTGGCCATCGCGCGGGCGCTGATGCTGGACCCGCGGCTGATGCTGTTCGACGAGGTGACATCGGCGCTGGACCCCGAGCTGGTGGCCGAGGTCGAGGCGGTGATGCTGGAACTGGCCGAACAGCAGATGCCGATGATGCTGGTCACCCATGACATGTGGTTTGCGAAGAACATCGCCAGCCGGGTCATCTTCTGCGCCGGCGGCGTCGTGGTCGAGGATGGCCCGCCCGAGCAGGTGCTGGGCGATCCGGTGAACCCGCGCACGCGCGAATTCATCGAGCGCGTCTTCCATATCAAGACATGAGGCGCGGCGATGGAGTATGAATTCCAGTTTCACTACATCCTTCAGGCTTGGCCGGTCCTGATGGAGGGGCTGAAGGTCACGGTGCAGTTGACCGTGATCGCCAATATCATCGCGCTGACGCTGGGCTTCGTGATCGCGCTGCTGGTGCTCTCGAAATACTGGCTGCTGCGGGCGCCCTTTGCCCTGATGATCGAGCTGTTCCGCTGCACCCCGGTTCTGGTCCAGATCCTGTGGTTCTTCTACTGCGTGCCGATCCTGTTCGGGATCTACCTGGCGCCGCTGCCGATGGGCATTCTGGCGCTGGGCATCAACCTTGCCTGTTTCAACGCCGAGGCTTACCGCGCCGCCATCCAGGCGGTGCCGCGCGAACAGCTGGATGCGGGTGTGGCGCTGGGGTTTTCGCCGCTGCAGCGGGTTCGCTACGTGGTGTTTCCCCATGCCTTCCGCGCCGCGCTGCCGGTGCTGATCACCAACGGCATCACGCTGTTCCAGCAATCCGCGCTGGTGGCGATCGTGGCGCTCAGCGACCTGATGTACATGGGCCGGCAGGTCGCCACCCAGAGCTATCGCCCGATCGAAACCTACACCGCCGTCGCGCTGATCTATTTCGCCATTTCCTTTCCGGTGTCGCGGGTCGCTGCGTGGGTTGAACAGCGGCTTGACGCCGCACGGGCCTGAGGGGTCCTTGCCATGACCATCGATTTCTCGTTCCTGGCCCGCTATCAGGATGCCCTGCTGATGGGGCTGGGCATGACCCTGCGCCTGACGCTGATCGCCTTTGCCCTTGGCATCGTCTGGGGCTTTGTGCTGGCGCTGCTGCGAAATTCATCCATCGCGCCGGTGCGCTGGATCGCCGCCGTCTATGTCGAGTTCTTTCGCGGCACGCCGGTGCTGATCCAGATCTTCTGGATCTTCTACTGCATGCCGATCTTTCTGGGCACCGACCTGTCGAACTTTACCGCCGCCGTGCTGTGCCTGACGCTTTACGGCGGCGCGATCATGTCCGAGACGTTCCGGGCCGGCATGAAATCCATCGGGCGCGAGCAATACGATGCCTGCCATGCGCTTGGCCTGTCCCCATGGACGCGCGCCACCCGGATCGTGCTGCCGCAGGCCACGCTGCGCTCGGTCCCGGTGCTGCTGTCGAACGGCATCGGCATCTTCAAGGAAAGCTCGCTGGTGTCGGCCATCGGCATGATGGAGCTGATGTTCATCGGCACCACCATCTCGAACCGCACCGGCCGCCCGGTCGAGGTCTTTACCGCCGTCGCGCTGATCTATTTCGTCGTCGCCTTCCCGCTGACCCGGCTGGTGACATGGCTTGAAAAGCGCATCCTGAAACGCTTTGCCATCTGATGGGCTCGATGATGTTCCGGATCGGTCGCAAATCCCAGTCATGGTATGGCGAAAGCATCGGTATCCTGATCCTTGACGCCGCCTATCCCTGCGTTCCCGGCAATGTCGGCAACGCCACCACCTATCCCTTTCCCGTGCGCTATCACCGGGTCGAGGGCGCGTCGATCGACCGGCTGCTCAATCAGGCCGATCCGGCGCTGGTGACGCCCTTTGTCGAGGGCGCGCGGAAACTGCAGGCCGAAGGCGTGAAGGCGATCACCGGCGCCTGCGGTTTCATGGCGCTGTTTCAGCGCGAGGTTGCGGCGGCGGTCGAGATCCCGGTCTTTCTGTCGCCCCTGCTGCAGATTCCGTTCATCGCCCGGATCACCGGCCGCCCGGTCGGCATCATCACCGCCAACGCCTCGCGCCTGACGCCGGCGCATTTTACCGCCTGCGGTGTCGGCCCCGGCATCGCGCTGCACGTCGCCGGGATGGAAGAGCAGCCGGAGTTCCGCAGCGCCATCCTCGAGGAAAAGGGCACGCTCGACAGCACGCGGATCGAAGCCGAGGTCAGCACTGTCGCCGCCGAGCTTGTCGCGCGCCACCCCGAGATCGGGGCCGTCCTGTTGGAATGCTCGGACCTGCCGCCCTATGCGCAGGCGGTCCAGACCGTCACCGGCCGGCCGGTCTTCGATTTCAACAGCATGATCCACCACGTCGAGCGCGCCTGCGTCACCCGAAGCTATCAGGGTGCGATGTAGCGCCGGTTTTTCGGGTGCTCGCTCCCGGAACGTCATTCCCGTCTGGCATGAGGTCAGCCCCAATCATCGCAGGCCGCCCCGGACCGCCCATGCTATCCACGGCGTCATACACACGAAGGAGCCGTGCGAGCATGAGCGCCGACATCATCCCCGGTCGGGGCCGGGGCGCCGCAGCGCCGCTTGCGCAGCCTGCTTGCACAGATCGCACCCGCCGCGCGCGGCGTGGTGAAACTCGGATGACAGAAAAGGACGAACCCATGTCGCAATCCATCGCCGCCCGTACGACCGAATTGCTGACCCGGCTTGGTGTCGAAAGCGATGCCTATACCGGCGGCACCCTGGCCAGCTTTTCGCCGGTCACCGGGGAGGAGGTCGCCCGGCTGAAGCCCCACAGCGCCGAGGATACGCGGCAGGCCATCGCCAGCGCCCGCGCGGCCTTCGAGGCATGGCGCACCGTCCCCGCCCCGCGCCGGGGCGAGCTGGTCCGCCTGCTGGGCGAGGAACTGCGCGCCGCCAAGGACGATCTGGGCCGGCTCGTGTCCATCGAGGCGGGCAAGATCCCGTCCGAGGGGCTGGGCGAGGTGCAGGAGATGATCGACATCTGCGATTTCGCCGTCGGGCTGTCGCGGCAGCTTTACGGGCTGACCATCGCCTCGGAACGCCCGGGCCACCGAATGATGGAGACCTGGCACCCGCTGGGCGTCGTGGGCGTAATCTCGGCCTTCAACTTCCCGGTCGCGGTCTGGTCGTGGAATGCCGCGCTGGCGCTGGTCTGCGGCAATGCGGTCGTCTGGAAGCCGTCGGAAAAGACGCCGCTGACCGCGCTGGCCACCCAGGCCATCTTCGACCGCGCGCTGGCCCGTTTCGGCGACGCGCCTAAGGGCCTCAGCCAGGTGCTGATCGGCGGCCCCGACATCGGCGAGGCGCTGGTCGCCAGCCACGACGTGCCGCTGATCTCGGCCACCGGCTCGACCCGCATGGGCCGGATCGTCGGGCCCAAGGTGGCCGAGCGCTTCGGCCGCTCGATCCTGGAACTGGGCGGCAACAATGCCGGCATCGTCTGCCCCTCGGCCGATCTGGACATGGCCCTGCGCGCGATCGCCTTTGGCGCCATGGGCACGGCAGGCCAGCGCTGCACGACGCTGCGCCGCCTGTTCGTCCACGACTCCGTCTATGATGCGCTGGTGCCGCGGCTGATCAAGGCCTACGGCTCGGTCAGCATCGGCAATCCGCTGGACAGCGGCGCGCTGGTCGGCCCGCTGGTGGACGGCCAGGCCTTTCAGGCGATGCAGGACGCGCTGCAGGCTGCAAAGGCGGCCGGCGGCACCGTCCATGGCGGCGAGCGCGTTTCGGTCGGGCCGGACACCGCCTTCTACGCCCGTCCCGCCTTGGTCGAGATGCCCGAGCAGACCGGCCCGGTGCTGGAGGAAACCTTCGCCCCGATCCTCTATGTGATGAAATACAGCGATCTGGCCGAGGCGATCCGCCTGCATAACGCGGTCGGCGCGGGGCTTTCCTCGTCGATCTTCACGCTGGACCTGCGCGAGGCGGAAACCTTCGTCTCGGCGGCCGGCTCGGATTGCGGTATCGCCAATGTCAATATCGGCACCTCGGGCGCCGAGATCGGCGGGGCGTTCGGGGGCGAGAAAGAGACCGGCGGCGGGCGCGAAAGCGGCTCGGACGCGTGGAAGGGCTATATGCGCCGCCAGACCAACACGATCAACTACTCGACCCAGCTGCCGCTGGCGCAGGGCGTCGTGTTCGATATCGAATGACCGGCTGCGGGCGGCTTTTGCCGCCCGCGCCCTGGCTTCTGCGCGGGCCCCGCGCGCGGGGCGCAGAGCCTTTCTGACGCGATCCGCAAGCCGCTCGGGCGTGACGCGACACGGGCCGGGGTGGTTCGCTTCCTGCGCGACCTGGTCGCGCTCGACCGCGGCGCGATCGTCATCGACCTGATCTACGGCCTGCCCGGGCAGACCCCGCAGAACGTGGCCGACGACGTGCGGCTCTGCGCCACACTCGGGCTCGACGGGCTCGACCTCTATTTGCTGAACCTGATCCGGCACGTCGCTGCTGACGGCGTACAACTCAAGGGCAAGCCGGTCGCTGGGCATCGCCGCCGGCGACGCCGTCGCCTTCGTGCGTCGCAGGCTCTTCTCGGTGGAGACGCGCTCGTCGGGCTCATGTGGACTGCACCGCCGCAACTTTCGGCCGGCGACGCTCTCGCGCGACATCCCGCGCTGCCCCTCCGGTGCCCTCGGTGACAAGTCGCACAGCTCTGGCCACCCCCTTGCGGGAATGTTCCCTTGTCCCAGATGGGCTTTATGGCCTAAGCCGGCAGCAGGCAGCCGGGGTCCCTCTCCGCCACCCATCCGGAAAAACAATCGCTTGGCAGGTTTCCTGCGCCTCGGACGGGGCCGCAGACTGCCGGGACCTCGGAGGACTGTCCGTGAAGAAAATCATCCCTGGCCTGCCGCTGGCCGTCGCCCTTGCCCTCGCCGTGGGGGCCGCCCCTGCACTGGCGCAGGAAGTCCGCATTCCCCATGCCCAGGGGGAAACGGTGCTGCCGGCCGCGCCGCAGAAGATCGCGGTCTTCGACCTGCCGACGCTGGATATCGTCAACGCGCTTGGCAAATCCGATCTGGTGGTCGCGGTGCCGAAATCCGCCGACGGTCCGGCGAACTTCCCCGCGCATCTGATGGGCTTTGCCGAGGACCGCCATGCCCCGGCCGGAACCCTGTTCGAACCCGATGCCGCGGCGCTGAAAGCCCTGGCCCCCGATCTGATCGTCGTCGGCGGGCGCTCTGCCGCCCAGTTCGAGCAGATGGCCGCGATCGCGCCCACGGTCGACCTCAGCGCCGGCGCCGGCGACATGGTGTCGAACGTGATCGCCAGCACCGAAAACCTCGGCAGGCTGCTTGGCGCCGAGGAGGCCGCGGCCGCCCGCATCGCCGCCTTCAGGGAAACCATCGCCCGGACCCACGAGCTGGGCGGCAAGGCCGGCACCGGCCTGCTGCTGTTCGGCGCCGGAGAGGGATTCAGCGCGCAGCCCCCGGGCTCTCGCTTCGGCGGAGTCTATGACCTGACCGGGATCGAGCCGGCGATCGGCCCGTCCGAGGCCGCCCCCGGCCCCCGCCCCGAGCCCGGCACCCCCGAGGCCGCGGCCGCCCGGCAGCGCCAGCAGGAAGCGCTCGAGGCGGCGCTGGCCGCCGACCCCGACTGGATCTTCACCATCGACCGCAACGCCGCCGTGGGCAATACCGAGGTCGCGCCGCTGGCCGACCGCCTGGCTGCGGACGAACGGGTGACGGCGACCAGTGCCTGGCAGGAAGGCCGGGTGATCCATCTGGACAGCAAGGTCTGGTATCTGATGACCGGGGGCATCGACGGCATGACCGCCAGCGCCGAAGCCGCCGCGGCGGCCTTTGCGCAGGCGCAATAGGCGCTGCCCCACCGCGCGGCGGGTCCTTTCCCGCCGCGTTTTCCGTTCCAACGGCCGCAGTCGCGCCTGAGCCGGGCCACGGCCGGGGGCCTCGGGCAAGCCGAGACCGGCGCCGGCCGCTACGAGGTCCGCGCTGCTGGAAGAGACGCTGGCCCGCCTGCCGGCCGAGCTGCGCCTGGTGTTCCTGCTGCGCGAGGCCGAGGGGCTGCCCGTGCCGGCCATCGCCCGCGATCCGGGGTGAACCCGATCCCCGCGCGCACCCGCCCGCCGCCACCTGCGCGCCACCCTGGAAACCCGCCGGCGGGGCGGCTTCGACACGGTCTTTCCCTTCGACGGTGCCCGCTGCGCCCGCATGGCGGACCGCGTGGTCGAGGCACTCAAGGGGAGCGAGCGGCGGTGAATGCGGCCCTTCGGGGCAGGGCCGACGCCGGGATGCTGCGCCGGGCGTGGGTGCTTGGCATGAGGCGGTGCGGATCGGCGGGCATGCATCGAGAGCGGCGGTGCGGATGACTGCGACGCCCTGCGTGCGGAGGTGCTGTCGCGCTTGCCGGGCGTGTCGGGATGCAGTCGAGCTTCACGGTCCGAAACGTCTGGTTTCGTCTCTTGCGCGGGGGCGGGGCAGGGGAATCACCCCGGATGCCGCCGGCAGGACAGCTACGCTTAGTTTCGGAATAACGGTTCATAAATGATGGTTCTCGCGCGTAGAAAACGCTTGTGGCTCAGGCCGCGGAAAGGGGTATCGTCGGACATCTCATGCGGATATACTTTGTAATGATTTGAATATAATTGATATTCTTTCCAGTCTGCAACGGTCTGCCGCCGCAGCCATCCATCCCAACTTTCAATGAAACGTTTTATTGACAAGCAGGTTTTGCCCGCCATAAGCTCCGGCGTGGCGGCAGTCATGGGCGCTTCGGAGGAGGGGTGCCCCAAGGATCGCGGTTGCGGGCCGCCAAGCCACCAACTGGGGAGGATGGATGATGGCTTCGGGATTTGGTCGCCTTTTGGGCGGCACTCTGCTTGCATCGCTGGTGTTCGGGGGAACGGCTTTCGCCTGCGAACTGAAGATCGGCTCTCCGGCGGTTCTGTCGGGGCCGGCTGCCCAGTGGGGCCTGGCCCTGCGCGGCGCGCTCGAGTTCGTTGCCAAGGAAACGATGGCGGAGGAGCGGCTGGTCATCGACGGCACGCCCTGCACCGTCACCCCGGTGGTCATCGATTCCAAATATACCGCCGAGGGCGCGGCCTCGGCCATGAATGCGCTGGCGGCCGAAGGGATCAAGGTGGTGGTCGGCGCCGTCGGATCGCCCGAGGTGACCGGGATGAAGCCGGTGGCCAACCGCAACCGCATGGTGGCGATGGTCAACAGCTTCGCCAAGGACGCCATCGGCCCGCAATGGCCCAACGTGTTCCACATCGGGCCCGGGCCCTCGGGCTGGGCGGCGCCGATCATCGACAAGGGGCTCGAGCTCTACGACTTCGACAAGGTGGCCATCGTCGCGCCGAACGATCAGGGCGGCACCGATATCGCCAGCGTGAATGCGCAGATCTTCACGGAAAAGGGCGTCACCGCGGTCGAGGAATATTACCAGCGGGGCACCACCAATTTCGCGCCGATCGTCACCCGCCTGCTGGCGGCCGATCCCGGCGCGGTCGATCTGGCCTCGTCGCCGGCGGGGGATGCGGGCATCATCGTCAAGCAATTGCGCCAGGCCGGGTTCACAGGGCCGATCTTCCGGCTGGGCGGGCCGGGGACCGAGGAAATCGGCCGCGTGGCTGGCGGGCTGAACGTGCTGCAGGACTTCCTGTGGTTCGAGCCGGTCGCCATGGACGACAACCTGCGCGCGCTGGAACAGAAGCATGTCGAGCTGATGGGCGGGCCGCGCCCGGAAAACAGCGACTTCTTCCGCTGGGTCTATGCGGCGCGGATGATGATCAAGGCGGTGCAGGCGGCGCAGACGGTGGACGATTCCGAAAAGATCGCCGAGGCGATGCGCGCGCTGCCGGTCGATGACGAGCATATCGGCGCCGGTCACTGGATCGGCCAGAGCTTCTTCGGGATCAACCAGGAGCTGTCCTATCCCTTTGCCATCGGCGTGATCCAGGGCGGCGAGCAAAAGGATTTCATCCGCGCTGAAGCTGTCAGCGAAGGCTGACGGATCCGGGAGGAACCATGGAAGGCTTCATTGCAACAGGGCTGATCGGCATCAGCCTGGGGTCTCAATACACCCTGCTCGCGCTTGGGTTCACGCTGATCTTCGGCATCCTGGGGGTGGTGAACTTCGCGCATGGCGGCTTTTACGTGATGGGCGGCTATGTCGCCTATTACTGCACCTCGATGCTGGGCCTGTCCTACCCGGTCGCGCTGCTGATCGCGGTGGGCAGCACGGCGATGCTGGGATGGCTGTTCGAGACGCTGATCCTCGAGCGCGTGATCGAGGATCACCAGGCCACCTTGATGGTCACGATGGGGTTCTACCTTGTCATGGCCACCGCGATCCTGATGATCTTCGGGGCTGAATCGCCCGAGTTCTCTTTCCCCATCGCGGGGGTCTGGCGGGCGGGCGGCGTCTATTTCCCTTACGCGAACATGGTCGTGCTGGGGGTCTGCCTTGCTGCAATCGTCCTAGTCTACTGGCTGGTCTACCGCACCAATCTGGGCCGCGCCATGCGCGCCATGGCCGAGGATCGCGCGGTGGCCAGCGCGCTGGGGATGCGGACGAAAGTGCTGTTCCCCTTTGCCTTCGCGCTGGCGACCGGGCTTGCCGGGCTGACCGGGGCGCTGGTGACCCCGATCCTCGCGCTGGCGCCGCATGTCGGCGACCCGGTGCTGGCGTTCTCGTTCCTGACGGTGATCCTGGGCGGCCTTGGCAGCGTGACCGGGGCCACCGTCGCCGCCTTCATCGTCGGCCTCGTGGAAGCCTATGCCGCCGTCTATCTGGGCGGCTCCAAGGGGGCGCTGACGCTGTTCGTCCTGGTGCTGATCATCCTGGTGATCCGGCCGCAGGGCCTGCTGGGCAAGGAGGTCCGTCGCGCATGACCACCGCCGCAGCAACGATTTCGGGCTATCTGAAACAGAAGGCGCCGTTCTTCGGCAGCCACGAATGGATCACGCTGGGGCTGGTTCTGCTGGCCTTTGCCATCCCGGCGCTGACCACTAATCCGCAGGCCCTGTCCCAGGCCAATCTGATCCTGATCGCCGCCACGGCCGCGCTGGGCGTCTACATCATGCTGCGGCTGGACCTGATGAGCTTTGCCGTCCCCTCGTTCATGGCGATCGGCGGCTACACGGTGGCGGTCCTGTCGCTGCGGCTGGGGGTGACAGATGTGGTCGTGCTGGGGCTGGCGGCCTTTCTGGTGCCGGCGCTTTGCGCGGTTCCGCTGGGCTGGCTGATCCTGCGGCTCAAGGGCGTCTATTTCGTGCTGGTCACCTTCGTCCTGACCGAGATCGTGCAGCTGCTGCTGTTCGAGGCGGCGCCCCTGACCGGCGGCTCGAACGGTCTGGTGGGAATGCCCGCGGTCCGCTTCTTCGGCTTCGAGCTGTGGGACAACTCGCATGTGCTGCTGACCACGACCGGGCTGGCCTTTGCCGGCTTCCTGGTCACCGCCATCTTCACGCGGCGGTTCCGCTACGAATTCGCGGCCATCGAAAAGAACGACGTCCTGGCCGAAAGCCTGGGGCTGGCCTGCTGGAAATACAAGGCCATGGCCTTCGCGGTCGCGGCGGGGGTGTCCGGGCTTGCGGGGTTTGCGCTGGTCAACATGCTGATGACGGCGCATCCGACCTCTTTCGCGCCGATGTCCTCGGTCAACTACATCACCTACACGATCGTGGGCGGCAAGGGCTCGATCCTGGGCACGCTGGTGGGGGCGATCCTGCTGGTCTCGGCCACCGACTACTTCGCGCTGCGCGGCGAGCTGTCGCCGGGGCTGTTCGGGCTGCTGATCATCGTCGTGACCCTGCTGGCCCGCGGCGGCGTGATCGGCACCGTGACGACGCTGATCGGGTCGCTGCGCGCCAGGGGAAGCCGCTGGCTGGGGAATGGCCCCGCCCGCAAGGCGCCGAAGGGGGATATCCGATGACTGCGGTTCCCCAGCTTCCGGCCGAGGCGCTTTACGCCGAGCGGATGTCCAAGTCCTTCGGCGGGCTGAAGGTCTTTCACGATGTCAGCTTCACCCTGCAGCCCGGCGGGCTTCTGGGGGTGATCGGGCCCAACGGCGCCGGCAAGACCACGATGATCAACATCATCTCGGGCCGGCTGGCCGCCAGCTCGGGGCAGGTGCGGCTGGGCGAGACCCGGATCGACGGCCGCCCGGTCTATGACAATGCCGGCCGCGGTCTGGTGCGCAGCTTTCAGCAGACCGCCACCTTCAGCGGCCATAGCGTCAGCGACAACCTGCGCTCGGCCGTGCGCTTTGCCCGCAGGGATCTATCGGTGCTGGAGCGGCTGGCGCCGCTGCTGGAGCAGTTCGGCCTGGTCGAGAACTGGAATCGCCACGCCGAGGTGCTGCCCTACGGGCTGCAAAAGATGCTGGGGCTGACCATGGCGCTGGCGACGCAGCCCCGGATCCTGCTGCTGGACGAGCCGGCGGCGGGGCTTGAGAAATCCGAGCGCAGCAACATCGACGCCTATGTCGGCTTCGCGCAGCGCGAGTTCGGCTGCGGCGTGCTGCTGGTCGAACACGACATGGAGCTGATCCGCCGCCTGTGCCCCGAGGTCATCGTGCTGGACGGCGGCAGGCTGATCGCCACCGGCTCTCCGGACGAGGTGCTGAACCGCAAGGACGTGATCGACGCCTATCTGGGCGGCGGCGACGAGGAGGACGGCGATGCTGAGCATTGAGGATCTTCATGTCGCCTATGGCGGCACCCGGGCGGTCGACGGGGTGACGCTGCAGGTCGAGGCGGGCCAGACCGTGCTGCTGATCGGCGCGAACGGCGCCGGCAAGTCCAGCCTCATCAATTCGGTGATCGGGCTGGTGCGCCATTCCCGCGGCCGCATCCGCTTTGACGGGCGCGACATCTCCGCCATGCCCAGCGATGCCCGGGCCAGGGCGGGGATAGGCTATTCCCCCGAGGGCCGGCGGGTCTTCGCCGCGATGTCGGTCAAGGATAATGTGCTGGCCGGGGCCGCGCGGCTGTCGGCGCGCGAACAGGCGGCGCGCTGGGACCGGATGGTCGCCAGCTTCCGCTTTCTGGGCGAACGCCAGTCGCAGCCGGCCGGAGAGCTGAGCGGGGGCCAGCAGCAGCTGGTCGCCATCGCCCGCGCCATGGGCGGGGCGCCCCGGCTTCTGCTGCTTGACGAGCCGTTTCTGGGGCTGGCGCCGGTCTGGATCCAGCAGATCTCGGCCGCCGTGCGGCAGATGCAGGACGAGGGGATCGCGGTGCTGATGACCGAGCAGATGGCCCGGCCGGCGCTGAAGATCGCCCATTACGGACATGTCATGCGCTCGGGGCAGATCCGCCGCTCGGGACTGACGTCAGAGATCAGGGGGGCGGCGCTGGCAGAGGAATATCTCTGATCCCCGCCCGCCCCGCAAAGGAGACGATGTTTTGACAAATACCGCACCGCTCGCCGGTCTAACCATTCTGGAACTGGGCCACTCGGTGGCCGGCCCCTATGCCGGGCTGATCCTGGCCGAGCTGGGGGCCAGGGTGATCAAGGTCGAGAACCCCGAGACGGGCGATTACGCCCGCGGCTGGGGGCCGCCCTTTCTGGATGACGACGCCACCGCCTTCCACGCCCTCAACCGCGGCAAGGAAAGCGTGACGCTGGATTTTTCGGACCCCGAGCAGCTCGGGCTGCTGCGCCGGCTGATCGCCCGGGCGGATGCGGTGATCCAGAACCTGCGCCCCGGGCTGCTGGCCAAGTTCGGCATCGACGTGGCGGAAGTGCGGGCAGAGCACCCCGAGCTGATCTGGTGCGACATCGGCGCGTTCGGCAAGTCGGGGCCGCTGGCGGCCAAGCCGGGCTACGATCCGCTGGCGCAGGCCTCGTCCGGGATCATGTCGGTGACCGGCGAGGCGGACCGGCCGCCGGTGCGGGTCGGGGTGTCGCTGGTCGACATGGGCTCGGGGATGTGGACGGTGATCGGCCTGCTCGCCGCGCTGGTCGAGCGGCAGAAGACCGGGCAGGGGGCGCATGTCGCGACCTCGCTTTTCGAGACGGGGCTGGCCTGGATGACCATTCCGCTGGCCGCCCATGCCGTCTCGGGCGAGGTGCGCAAGCCGCATGGCTCGGGGCTGGCCGAGATCGTGCCCTATCAGGCGTTCGAGGCCGCCGATGGCCAGGTGATGATCGCCGCCGGCAACGACCGGCTGTTCGCCCGCCTGTGCGAGGCAATCCCCGGCCTTGCCGGGTTGGGCGCGGATGAGCGTTTCCGGCAGAACCGCGGCCGCGTGATGCTGCGCGACGAGCTGATCCCGCAGATCGAGGCGGCGATCGGGCGGCTGCGCGTGGCCGAGGTCGCGGCGCTGCTTGACGCCGCGCAGGTGCCGAACTGCCCGCTTCTGCGCGTCGATCAGGTCTGGACCCATCCGCAGACCGAGGCGGTCGGCATCCTGACCCCGGCGGGCGGTCACCGCTGGGTGGGGCTACCCTTTTCCATCGACGACCATCGCCCGTCCTCGGGCGGGGTGGCGCCGCGGCTTGGCGCGCAGGACCAGACAATCCGGCAGGAATTGCAATGACACAAGCATATGAAACCCTTCTGGTCGAACGCATCGACGACCATGTTCTGCTGTTGACGCTGAACCGGCCCCAGGCCGCCAATGCGATGAACACCCGCATGGGCGAAGAGCTGATGGACCTGTTCGAGCGCTTTCAGCTGGACAGCGACGGGGTGCGCGCCATCGTGGTGACCGGGGCCGGCGACAAGGCATTCTGCGCCGGCGGCGACCTGAAAGAGCGCAACGGCATGAGCGATGCGCAATGGCTGCGCCAGCACGCCATGTTCGAGCGCATGCTGCGCGCCATCATCGCCTGTCCGATCCCGGTGATCGGAGCGATCAACGGCGCGGCCTATGGCGGCGGCTGCGAGATCACCGCGGCGCTGGATTTCGCCTATGCCGCGGACAACGCCCGCTTTGCGCTGACCGAGGTCACGCTGGGGATCATGCCGGGCGCCGGCGGCACCCAGAACCTGCCCCGCGCCATGGGCGAGCGGCGCGCCAAGGAGGTGATCCTGACCGGGCTGCCGTTCACGGCCGCCGACGCCTGCGACTGGGGGCTGGTCAACCGCGTCCTGCCGCAGGCGGAACTGCTGGATGCGGCACTGGCCATCGCGCGGCGCATCGCCGGCAATGCGCCGATCTCGGTGCGCCAGGCCAAGCAGTCGATCACCCGCGGGATGCAGATGTCGCTGGCCGACGGGCTCGCCTTCGAGATCGAGTGCTACAACCGCATGGTCAGCACCGAGGACCGGCTGGAAGGCATCCGCGCCTTCAACGAAAAGCGCAAACCGCAATTCCGGGGGGTCTGAGATGGCAGAACGGGTAACCCTGCGCGAGGTCGGGCTGCGCGACGGCATCCAGATGGCGGCCAGATTCCTTCCCACCGAACGCAAGCGCGAATGGGCGTTCCGGCTGCGCGATGCCGGGCTGCGCGAGATCGAACTGACCTCTTTCGTGCCGGCCAAGGTGGTGCCGCAATTCGCCGATGCCGCGGAACTGGCCCGGGTCGTCCCGGAACTGGACGGGGTGGTCGCCTCGGCGCTGGTCCCGAACCTGAAGGGCGCGGAAAACGCCCTGGCGGCGGGCATAAGGCATCTCAATTTCGTGCTGTCGATTTCCGAGGCGCACAGCCTTGCCAATGTGCGGCGCACCACCGACGAGGCCATCGCCGAGTTCCACCGCATCGTGGCGCTGAAGGACAGCGTCGCCGGGCGCGACATGGTGCTGGGCGTCGGGCTTGCCACCAGTTTCGGCTGCACCCTTCAGGGGGCGGTCGATCCCGGCCGCGTCCTTGAAGTGGCCCGGATCGTGGTTGCGGGCGGCGCGGACGAGCTGATCGTCGCGGATACGGTCGGCTACGGCAATCCGGCGCAGGTGCGCGACATGCTGCCGCCGATCATCGACATCGCCGCCGGCCGCCGGGTGATCTGCCATTTCCACGACACGCGGGGCCTTGGCCTCGCCAATGTCGCGGCGGCGCTGGAAACCGGGGTGCGGGCGTTCGACAGCTCGCTTGCCGGTCTGGGGGGCTGTCCCTTCGCCCCCGGCGCCACCGGCAACATCAACACCGAAGACACCGCCTTCATGCTGGAAAGCATGGGCTTTGCCACCGGGATCGACATCGGCGCCCTGCTGGATCTGCGCCGCGACGTCGAAAGCTGGCTGGGGGATGAGCGCTATAGCGGCGCCATCGCCCGCGCCGGATTGCCCAAGACCTATCAGCCCGTTGCATGAAAGACCCGCAGGAATGAACCAGGACCCCGTCAGCCTCGACCTTGGCGAAGACTATCCCGAACTTCGCGACTCGATCCGCCGCATCTGCGCCCGCTATCCGCTGGACTACTGGGCCCGGCTGGATGAAGAGTCGGGCTATCCGACCGAGTTCGTGGCGGAACTGACCGAAGGCGGGTTCCTTGCGGCGCTGATCCCCGAGGAATATGGTGGCGCCGGCCTGCCCCTGCGGGCGGCGGCCGTGGTCCTTGAGGAGATCAACGCCAGCGGCTGTCAGGCCAGCCCCGCCCATGCGCAGATGTACATCATGGGCACGCTGCTGCGCCACGGAACCGAGGAACAGAAGCGCAAATACCTGCCGGAAATCGCCGCGGGCACGCTGCGGCTGCAAGCCTTCGGCGTGACCGAGCCGACCACGGGTTCCGACACCACCCAGCTCAAGACCCGCGCGGTGCGGGATGGCGACCATTACGTGATCGACGGCCAGAAGGTCTTCACCTCGCGCGCGCTCTATTCCGACCTGATGCTGCTGCTGGCGCGCACCACGCCGCTGGACCAGGTGGCGAAAAAGACCGACGGCATCTCGGTCTTCCTGATCGACCTGCGCGAGGCGCGCGGCAACGGCGTCGAGATCCGCCCGATCCGGGCGCTGATGAACCACAACACCACCGAGGTCTTCATCGAGAACCTGCGGGTCCCCGCCTCGGCGCTGGTGGGTGAAGAGGGCAGGGGCTTTCGCTACATCCTCGACGGCATGAATGCCGAGCGGATCCTGGTCGCCTCGGAATGCGTGGGCGACGGGCGCTACATGATCCGGCGCGCGGTGGAATATGCCGGCGAGCGGGTGGTGTTCGGCCGGCCGATCGGCGCGAACCAGGGGGTGCAGTTCCCCATCGCCCGCGCCCATGTCGAGCTTGAGGCCGCCGATCTGATGGCCCGCAAGGCGGCGGCGTTGTTCGACGCCCACCAGCCCTGCGGGGCCGAGGCGAACATGGCCAAGCATCTGGCCGCCGAGGCGACCTGGAAGGCCGCCGATACCGCGCTGCAGACCTTTGGCGGCTTCGGCTACGCCAGCGAATACGGGATCGAGCGCAAATGGCGCGAATGCCGGATCTACCAGACCGCGCCGATCTCGACCAACCTGGTGCTGGCTTATGTGGGGCAGCACGTCCTCGGCCTGCCGCGGTCCTATTGAGGCGGCCATGGACAGCATCACCCTGAAGGCTGCGCAATTCGTCACCGGCTTCGATGCCGGCACGGCGCCCGAGGCCGCCCGGCACGCGGCGCGGATCGGCTTTGTCGACTGCATCGGCTGCATGCTGGCCGGCGCGGCAGAACCCGCCGTCGAACTGGCGGCGGTGATCGCCACGCCCATGCCGGGCAGCAACGAGGCGGCGCCCGCCGTCAACGGCAGGTTCTACGGCGCCGGGGATGCGGCGCTGATCAACGGCGTGGCCGGGCATGTGCTGGATTTCGACGATGTGGCGCTGGCCGGCCATCCCAGCACCGTGCTGGTGCCGACGATCCTGGCGCTGGGCCATGAGCGGCACTCGACCGGCGCCGAGGCGCTGGCCGCCTGGCTGGCCGGTTATGAGCTTTGGGCGCATCTGGACGAGATCGAGCCCGGCCATCTGCACGACCGCGGCTTTCACCCGACCGCGGTGATGGGGACGCTGGCCTGCGCCGCGGCGGCGGCAAGGCTGCTGGGGCTGAACGTCGGACAGACCCGGCACGCTCTGGCGATCGCGGCCTCGCTGGCCGCGGGGCTGGTGGCGAACTTCGGCTCGATGACGAAATCGCTGCACGCCGGGCGGACCGCGCAATCGGGCATCCATGCCGCGCGGCTGGCAAGCGCCGGCTATACCGGCAGCGCCGATGTGTTCGAGCATCGCACCGGGTTCCTGCGCGCCTTTTCGCCCTCGGGGACACCGCAGCTGGACCCGGCCGGGTTTCGGATCGGAGAGGTCTCGCTGGCCGAAAGATACGGGGTCAATCTCAAGCGCTACCCGACCTGCTATGCCACCCATCGCGCGCTGGACGCGATGCTGGATCTGGTCCGGCAGCACGATCTTGCACCCGATACGGTTGAAACGATCCACGTCCACACCGGCGCCACGCAAAAGCTGATGCTGCGCAACAGCCGCCCGCAGACCGGGCTGGAGGCCAAGTTCTCGATGGAGTTCGCCATGGCCGGGGCGGTCGTGCAGCGCCGGCTGGGGCTGGACGAGCTGACCGACGGCTTCGTGCAGCGCCCCGAGGTGCAGGCGCTGCTGGAACGGGTCGAGGTCACCGCCAGCGAGGACAAGGCCGGCGCCGACCTGCCGAATGCGCCCTTCGATCTGGTCTGGGTCGATACCACCGACGGCCGGGTCCTGCGCCACGCGCCGGTCGCACACGCGCGCGGCAGCTGGCAGTTGCCGCTGGAGCGCGCGGAAATCCGCGACAAGTTCCTGGATTGCGCCAGCCGCAAGCTGCCGCAGGCGCGTGCGGGGCAGCTGTTCGACAGGCTCTGGGCGCTGGAAGATATCCGCGATTTGCGTGAGATAGCACTGATATGATTTCGCGTCCCCGCCGTTCGGGCGGCGGGGCACCCCTCTGCAGTCAAGATGCGAAGGCCAAGATGAACCAGCTGCCGACACGACAGATCCCCGGCGTCTACCATCGTCGCTTCGGCGAGGTGCTGGTGACCGCCTTGTCCGACGGCTTCGTCGAAATGGGCTACGATATCTTCCGCGAGTTCTCGCGCGACGAGGTGGACCGGATGATGGCGCGCGATCACCGCCTCTCGCCGCCCCGCATCTCGGTCAACTGCTTTCTTCTGCGCGGCCCGATGGGGCGGGTGCTGATCGACACCGGCTCGCAGGACAATTTCGGCCCCACCGCGGGCAAGCTGTTTGAAAACCTTGCCGCCGCGGGCGTGGATCCGGCCAGCATCGAGCATGTGCTGCTGACCCATTGCCACCCGGACCATTCCGCCGGGCTGACCGATACGCGGGACGGCAGGCGCCTGTTCCCCAATGCCCGGCTGATCGTGAACCGCAAGGAGATCGCGCATTGGTTTTCGGACGAGGAACGCGACCGCGCGGATGAGCGCAAGCGGCTGCGCTATTTCGACTGGACGCGCGCGCAGGTCGGCCCCTATCGCGACGCCGGGCTGCTGGACGAGGCCGGGGACGGCGACGAGGTGCTGCCGGGCATCACCCTGCTGGAATGCGCCGGCCACACGCCCGGCCATTCGACCTGGGCGATCCGTTCGCAGGGGCGGCAGATGATCGTCTGGGGCGATCTCGCCCATGTCCCCGAGGTGCAGGTGGCGCGTCCCGGCGTCTCGATGAGCTTCGATCATGACCCCGACCTGGCGGCGCGCAACCGGATCGCGCTTTTGCAGCGCATCCATGACGAGGACATGCTGGTCGCCGGGATGCATATCCATTTTCCCGGCTTCGGATGGCTTATGCGCGACGGCGACGGCTGGCGTATCGCGACCGAGCAATGGGCCTTCGAGATCTGAGCGGAAAAGGGCAGGACATGGCACGAACCCCCACCATCCGCGAGGTCGCGAAACTGGCGAAAGTGTCGATCGGCACGGTGTCGCGGGTCATCAACGAGGCGACGGACGTCACCCCGCATATCCGCAAGGCCGTCGAAAGCGCCATCGAGGAACTGGGCTACGTGCCCAATGCCGCCGCGAAATCCATGCGGATGGGGCGCAGCCGCACGGTGGGGTGCATCCTGCGCGAGATCAACATCGCCCAGCTGGGCGGCTTCGTCTCGACCGCGCAGAACGCGTTCATGGAGGCGGGCTACGCCCTGCTGATCGCCAATTCCGAAGGGCGCCGCCAGCGCGAGATCGAGCTTTTGCGCAGCTTTTCCTCGGGGCAGGTCGACGGGGTGCTGATGGGCCCCTACACCCCCATTGAGGGCGAGTTCGAAGAGATCCTGCGCGACCTGCCAGTGCCGCTGGTGATGATCGACCGCGACCAGCCGGCGTGGTGCGAGGCGGTCTATGCCGACCACGAGGGCGGAACCCACAAGGCCACCAGCCATCTGCTGCGCCTGGGCCATCGCCGCATCGCCATCCTGACCGGCCCGCGCCAGCTGCACCCCGGTGCCGCCCGCGTGCGGGGGTTCCTGCAGGCCCATGCCGACATGGGGATCGAGGCGGACCCCGCGCTGATCGTGGCCGAAAGCTTTCTGCGCGACCATGCCTATCGCGCCACATCCTCGCTGCTGGGGCTGTCGAAACCGCCCACCGCGATCATCGCCGGCGGCATCGACATGCTGTCGGGCGTGCTGCGCGCCATCCGGACCCGCGGCCTGTCGATTCCCGACGATATTTCCGTGGTCGGATCGGGGCGCAACGACCTGAGCGACCTGCACCAGCCCCCGATCGGGGTCGTAAGCTGGGACCAGAACGAGGTGGGGGCAACGGCGGCGTCGCTGCTGCTCGACCTGATCACCCACGGCAAGAGGGAGGAGCCGCGCCGTGTCATCATACCCACGAGTTTCGACCCCCAAGGGTCCTGCATGCCGCCGCGCCAGGCGGAAGGCCGGGACTGAGGGGCAGCGCCGCGGCCGCTGAGCCCGGCGTAACGCCAAGATCTGCACATGCCGGGCGCCCTGCGGGGCGGGCGGGACCGGGCGGCCGCTGCGTCGCCCGGAACGGATATCTGCGTTCGCGGTGACGCAGCGCTGAATGGAGAGGTTGCAATGGCCAGCGAAGTCAGACTTTTCACCCCTTTCACCCTGCGCGGCGTGACGCTGAAGAATCGTGTCGTCATCTCGCCCATGGGCACCTATTGCGCCGAGAACGGCCGGCTTCAGCCGTTCCATCACACCCATTATCCCGGCTTCGCGATGGGCGGCGCGGGGCTGGTCATGGTCGAGCAGACCTCGATCACCCGGCGCGGCCGGATTACCAACGGCGATCTGGGCATGTGGGAGGACGGGCAGATCGAGGGGATGCGCGCCCTGGCCAGCCACGTGAAAGCCTATGGCGCCCGCATCGGCATCCAGCTGAACCACGGCGGCCGCAAAAGCGCGATGCAGCGGGCGTTCCGCGGCAACGGTCCGCTGACCGAACGCGACCTGGCCGCCGGCGAAGAGATCTGGACCCCGCTGGCGCCCTCGGCCCTGCCCCTGGGCGAAGGCTGGCAGACCCCAGAGGAAATCACCGCCGGGCAGCTTGACGGGTTGCGCGATGCCTGGGTCGCGGCGGCGCGGCGGGCGGTTCTTGCCGGCTTCGACCTGATCGAGATCCACATGGCGCATGGCTATCTGTTGCAGAATTTCCTGTCGCCGCTCGCGAACCAGCGCCAGGACGGCTACGGCGGCAGCCTGGAAAACCGGATGTGCTTTCCGCTGGAGGTGGTCCGCGCCGTGCGCGAGGTCGTGCCCGCGTCCATGCCGCTGTTCGCCCGCATCTCGGCGACCGACTGGATCGACGGCGGCTGGACCATCGACGACAGCATCGTGCTGGCGCGGGCGCTGCAAGAGGCCGGGATCGACCTGATCGACTGCTCGTCCGGCGGCAACCTGCGCACCGGCGCGACCAATTCCAGCCTCGGGCGCGGCCCGGGCTATCAGGTGCCCTTTGCCGACCGCATCCGCGCCGAGGCGGGTGTGGCTACGGCCGCGGTCGGCATGATCCGCACCCCGGAGTTCGCCGAGCGCATCCTGCAGGCCGGGCAGGCGGATCTGATCTGCATCGCCCGGCAGGCGCTGTTCGATCCGTTCTGGGCGCATCATGCGGCCGAGACGCTGGGGGTCAATCAGGGCTTTGCCGACTGGACGCCGCAATATGGCTGGTGGCTGGAAAAATGGGCCAAGGCGCTGGCCGCCAATGGTGAATCGCCCATGGGCCCCGAGGTCTTCCCCCGGGCCGCCAACGCGGAGGCCTGACATGACCATCAGGATCTGGCACCAGTCCGTCAACGAACTGACCCGCATCGCGGCCTACAAGCGCGGCATCGAGGACCATGCCGGCCGCTTTCTGGGCAAGGATGCCGAGGTTCACGTCCACGGCCTTGCCGAGGGCACCTATGGCGAACTCAGCCCCAGCGACGCGCTGGGCAACGCCTATCTTTACCACCGCGTTCTGGGCCCCATCGTCGAACAGGCGGTCGAGGCCGAGCGCCAAGGCTACGACGCCTTCGTCATGGGCTCGTTCAGCGAACCCTATCTGCGCGAGATGCGTACGGCGGTCGACATCCCCGTGGTGTCGCTGACCGAGGCGGCACTGCTGACCGGCTGCGCGCTGGGCACAAGGATCGGGCTGATCTCGAACTCGCCCAATGTGGCCTACATGACCCGGCTGTCGGTGGCCAAGCATCATCTCGAGGCGCGGGTGACCGCCGTCACCTCGCTGGTGCCGGGCATGGACGAATACGCGCTGATCGCGGCGCGCGACGAGCCTTCGGCGCTGATCGATGCCTTTACCCGCACCGCCCGCGACCTGATCGCCGACGGCGCCGAGGTGATCGTGCCGGCCGAAGGGGTCATGGCCGAGATCCTGGCCGCCCGCGGCCTGACCCGGATCGACGATGCGGTCGTCCTGGACGTCTTTGCCGCTGCCTGGGTGCAGGCGCTGGGGCTGGTGCGGCTGCGGCGCGGGCTGTCGGTCACCGTCAGCCGCGCCTGGGCCTACAGCCGGGGCGGCAACTGAAACGAACCGGGGAGGAGGAACCCGAACATGGCATCTGCCGGAAACATGATTGGCGAGTATCTGGGAAGCTTCGCCGGGCGTGAGATCGCGCCGCCGGTCCGCGACAAGGCGCTGATGTGCCTGCTCGACACGCTCGGGCTTGCGGTGTCGGCCCGCGGCGAGCCGACCGCGCGGGCGGCGCTGGCCCTGTCGCGGCCGCTGCCCGAGGACAGCCCCGGCAGCGCCGCCGCCTGGATTTCGGGCGCGCGGTTGTCGCCGTCCGAGGCGGCCTTCGCCAATGGCGTCGCGGCGCACGCCCATTTTCAGGACGACACCGACATGCCGTCCTGGACCCATCCCGGCTCGCTGGTGCCGCCCGCGGTGCTGGCGCTGGCCGAGCGCGAGGGGGCCAGCCTGGAAACCGCCTTGCGCGGGTTGATCGCGGGCTACAGCGTGATCAACTGGCTGGGCCGCGACGAGGTGGTGGCGCGCCGGCTGATCGCCCGCGGCTTTCGCACCAGCCCCAGTTTCGGAACCATCGCCGCGGCTGCCGGGGCGGCGGTGGTGCTGGGGCTTGATCCGGCGCAGGCGGCCTCGGCGGTTTCCATCGCCGCCTCGACCACCGGCGGTACGCTGGAGCCGGTGCGGGCCGGGGCCGACGAATGGCGCGTCCAGAACGGCCGGGCCGCCCAAGGCGGGCTGATCGCGGCGCTGCTGGCGCAGGCCGGCGTGCAGGGCGCCCCCCAGGCGCTGGACGGGCCCAGGGGCTTTCTGGCCACGCTGGCCGGGATGGATACCCGCCCCGATGTCTGGGAAAGCCCGCCCGATCCCGCCATCATGCTGGAAATCCTGTGCAAACCCTACGCCACGCTGGGCGACAACATGCCGGCGGCCATGGCGGCGCAGAAGCATTTCCAGGACGGCGTCGACCCGCAGGCCATCGAGGCGATCGAGGTCACGCTGTGGAAGCCCTTCACCGAATATCCCGGCACCAATTACAAGGGCCCGTTCGAGCGGCTGGTGCAATGCCAGGCCAGCACCGCCTTTGCGGTCGCGACCATGCTGACCCAGGGCGACATCACCTATGAAATGGGCAACAGCCTGCGCGCCGATCCGGCGGTCCTGAACCTCGTCGCGCGCACCACCGTCATCCCGGACGACCCGATCGGCCCGCTGGATGCGCGGGTGGTGCTGGTGATGAAGGACGGCAGCCGGCGCGAGGCGGTGACGGCGGATGTCCCGCGCGAGCTGATCTTCCTGACCCGGGACCGGGCGCTGTCGGTCTTTGACGCGCGGCTGGCGGCGGCAGGCGCCGCCCCGGGCGCGGGCAGGGCGCTTGGCGAGACGCTGTTTGCCGAGGGCGGCGGCGAGCTTCCGGCCAGCGCGGCGCTGGCCGCGATCCGGGGGCTCTGGGCATGAACATGATCGCCAGAGCCGAAACCCCGCTGTTGTTCCGCCCGTGGACGGTGCGGGGCGTGACCCTGAAGAACCGCATCGTGGTGTCGCCCATGGGCACCTACAGCGCCGAGGACGGCCGGCTGACCCCGTTCCAGTTCGCGCATTACCAGCGCATGGCGATGGGCGGCGCCGGGCTGGTCATCATGGAGCAGACCTTCGTCACCCGGGCCGGGCGGGTCTCGAACGGCGATCCGGGGCTTTGGGCCGATAGCCATATCGAGCCGATGGCGCGGCTGGTCAGCGAGATGAAGCGCTACGGCGCGAAAACCGCCATCCAGATCAGCCATGGCGGCCGCAAGGGCGGCCAGCAGCGCGCGCATGAGGGCAACGGCCCGATCGGCGAGCGCGATCTGGCCGCCGGCAACGAGCGGCTGTTCCCGATCGGCCCCTCGGCGCTGCCGCTGGCCGAGGGCTGGCTGACCCCCGTCGCGATGAGCGAGGCGCAGATCGAGGGGGTGATCGACGCCTTTGTCGCCGGGGCGCGCCGCGCCATCCTGGCCGGCTTCGACCTGCTGGAGCTGCATCTGGCGCATGGCTACCTGTTGCAAAGCTTCCTGTCGCCGCTGGCCAACCAGCGCCAGGATCGCTGGGGCGGCAGCCTGGAAAACCGCATGCGCCTGCCGCTGACGGTGGTGCGGGCGCTGCGCGGGATCATGCCGGATTCGATGCCCCTGTTCGCCCGGCTGTCGGTGACGGACTGGATCGACGGCGGCTGGACCGAGGACGACAGCATCGTGCTGGCGCGCGAATTGCGGGCGGCCGGGGTCGATCTGATCGACTGTTCCTCGGGCGGCAACATGCGGGCGGGGGCCACCAATTCCAACCTTGCGCGCGGGCCGGGCTATCAGGTCGCGCTGTCCGACCGGCTGCGGCGCGAGACCGGGATGCCGACGGCGGCGGTCGGAATGATCCGCAGCCCCGCCTATGCCGAGCGGTTGCTGCAAGAGGGCAGGGCCGACCTGATCTGCATCGGCCGCCAGATGCTGTTCAATCCGTTCTGGGCGCGCCACGCCGCCTGGCAGATGGGGGTCGATCCGGGCTTTGCCGACTGGCCGGAACCCTATGGCTGGTGGCTGGACAAATGGGCGCGGGCGCTGGCCGCGGCCGGGGAAGACCCCCTCGGCCCCGAGCATTTCCCGCCGGAGGAGCCGTGATGATGAACTGGGGCGAAGAACTCGCGCCCTTGCGGCAACGCTATGGCGCGCGGATCGGCATCGTGGATGCGGACGGCCAGCACCGCATCGGCGACGTGCTTGACCGGGCCGCAGGCATCGCGGACGAGTTGCGGCGCCTCGGGTTCGGGCCGGGGGATTTCGTCGCCACGGTGTTTCACAATTCCGCCCTTGCCGCCGCGGCCAGCTATGCCGTCGCATTGGCCGGGGCCACCGAGGTCCCGGCCAACCCCGCGCTGAGCGAGGCCGAGCTGACCCATGTCATGGCCTGCAGCACCGCCCGCCTTGCGCTGGTCGACGGGGCGGACCCCTTGCCCGCCATCCCGGCGCGGCTGCTGAACGTGCGCGCCATCGCGCCGCGGCCCCTGACCCCCGAAGGCTGGCCGGAGGTCGCGCCGGACGCGCCCTCGCGGATCGTGTTCACCAGCGGCACCACCGGCCCGGCCAAGGGGGCGATCCACAGCCATCGCGGGCGCTGGGCCGGCACGCTGATGCTGCGCGCGGCGCTGCCGCTGCTGCCGGACGGCGCGAACCGCATCCTGCTGATGACGCCGTTTTCGCATGGCAGCTCGCTGCTGACCTTTGCCTTTATGGCCGAGGGGGCCAGCGTGCATCTGTTGCGGGGTGTCGATCCCGAAACGGTGCTGCCGCTGCTGGCCTCGGGCGCGATCACCGAGGTTTTCGCGCCGCCCACCGTGCTGGCAAAGCTGACCGCCGCCGCAGCCGCGCCGGAACATACCGGCCGGCACTGGCCCTTGCGCATGATCCTGACCGGCACCGCGCCGCTGACGCCGCTGACCTACCGGCGCGCGGTCGATTGCTTCGGCCCGATCATCCGCGTCACCTATGGCAAGAGCGAAATCTTCAACCCGATCACCGTCCTCGATCCCGCCGAGACCGCCGAGGTCTATGCCCAGGGCGAGGCGGCAGGCGAGGGGCTTTGCGTAGGCTGGCCCGCCACCGGCGTGCGTATCGCCATCCGCGACGAGACGGGCGACGCGCTGCCGCAAGGCGAGACCGGCCGTATCCACCTGTTCAGCCCGCATCTGTCGCAGGGCTACATGACGCTTGACGGCCCGCGCATGTTGGCGCCCGGCGAGTATCACGATACCGGCGATCTTGGCCGCATCGACGCGCGCGGGCGGCTGTTCCTGGTCTCGCGCCAGTCGGACATGATGAAGACCGGCGGCTACAAGGTCTCGCCCGACGAGGTCGAGCGCGCGCTGGCCCCGCATCTGCCGGAAACCGAGCTGATCGTGCTGGGCTATCCGTCGGACTACTGGGGCGAGATCGTCACGCTGGTGGCCGCCAACCCGCCGCCGGACTGGCTGGACCGGCTGCAACCGGCGCTGCGGGAACTGACCGGCTACAAGCGGCCCCGGCTGTTCGTCACCATCGACGAGCTGCCCCGCAACAGCATCGGCAAGATCGCCCGCGCCCAGCTACGCCGCTGGATCGGTGCGCATTACCAGCTGGTGGAACAGCCGCGCCCGCAGCTGCGGCCCCGCCTTGCCGGGGTGGACCAATGACCGGTTTCCAGCAGGTGCCGGCCGTCTATCACCGCCTGGTCGGGGACTGCCTGGTGACCACGCTCTGCGACGGCTACATGGCCTATGACACGCTGGAAATCATGCGCGACGCCGATCACGCCAAGCTGCGCCGGTTCCTTCAGGCCGAAACCCGCGTCTGCCCGCCGGTGGTCTCGATCAATACCTTCCTGATCCGCGACGGGACGCGGGTGATCCTGGTCGACTGCGGCTCGGGCGGGATCATGGGGCCGACCTGCGGCCGGCTGCCCGAGCTGATGGCGCATCTCGGCGTGGCACCCGGGGCGGTCACGGATATCCTGCTGACCCATGTCCACCCCGACCACTCCTGCGGGCTGACCGATCCCGCAAGCGGGCGGAAACTATTTCCGAATGCACGCCTGCATCTGCACCGGGCCGAGATCGACCACTGGTTCGACGACGCGGCCCGCGCCCGCGCCACCGAGCGGCAGAAGCGGGTCTATTTCGACGCGGCCCGCATCCAGCTTGGCCCCTGGCTTGCCGATGGCTCGGCCCGCCCCTTTACCGAGCGGCACGAGGTGCTGCCCGGGATCACCGCCTTGCCCTCGACCGGCCACACGCCGGGGCACAGCTGCTATATCCTGCGCTCGCGCGGCGAGGCGATGATCGTCTGGGGCGATACCGTCCATATCCCCGAGGTCCAGCTGGGCGATCCCGGCGTGGGCATGATCTTCGACAGCGACTCGGCCGCCGCGGCGCTGTCCCGGCAGCGCATCCTGCAGCTTTGCGTCGATGAGGATCTGCTGGTCGCGGGGATGCATATCCATTTCCCCGGCTTTGCCCGGATCCGCAGGGGCTACGAGGGCGCGTTCCGTTTCGTTCAGGAACAATGGTTCCACGCGCCCAACCACGGCCACGACCCCGCGGTCTGGCAGCCGCCCCGCGCGAAGGAGCAAGGATGAACACGATGTGGATCTGCCATTCCCCGCAGCCGGGCGGCCCGGAAGCGCTGCGCTTTCTGACCGCGCCGCGCCCGCAGCCCGGCCCCGCTCAGGTGCTGATCCGGGTCGGCGCGGTGGGCGTGAACCGGCTGGACGCGATGCAGCGGGCGGGAAACTATCCGCTGCCGCCCGGCGTCAACCCGGTGCTGGGGGTCGAGGTCGGCGGCGAGGTGATCGCCACCGGCCCCGAGGTCCATGGGATCACCGTGGGCATGCGGGTCGCGGCCCTGCTGGAGGGCGGCGGCTATGCCGAGTTCGCCTGCGCCGATCATCGCCATGTCGTCCCGGTGCCGCCGGACTGGGACGATATCCGCGCGGCCGCCGTCATCGAGACCTTCTGCACCGCCCATGAAACCCTGTTCGAACTGTCGCGCCTTGCCCCGGGCGAGCGGGTGCTGATCCACGCCGGCGGCTCGGCCGTCGGCAGCACCGCGATCCGCATGGCGCAGGCGGTCGGGGCCGAGATCGCCACCACCACCGGGCGCGAGGACAAGGCGGCACGGCTGCGGGCGATGGGTGTGCCGCATGTGCTGAACTATCGCGAAGGCGACTTTGCGACGGCCCTGCGGGAAATCTGGCCCGAGGGGGTCGATGTGATCGAGGATTTCGTCGGCCCCGCCTATCTGGCGCGCCACATCGACCTGCTGCGCTGGCGCGGGCGGCTGGCCTTTGTCGGGCTGCTCAGCCAGGGCACGGCAGAGCTGGATATCGCCCGGGTGCTGACCCGGATGATCCAGCTGCGCGGCTTTACCCTGCGGCCGCATTCGGTGGCGGAAAAGGCTGCGGTGGTGGCGCGGTTCCGCCAGCGCTGGCTGCCGGAACTGGCCGCCGGCCGCATCGCGCCGGAAATCCACGCGGTGCTGCCCTTCCGCGATGCGGCAGAGGCGCATCGCATTCTCGAAACCGCCGATAATTTCGGCAAGATCATCCTGCGGATGTGATCCCGGCACGGATACGAAAGGCCACCGACCATGTTGCTGTCGCAAATGAGAACCCCCGAGGGGACGATCAGGGTCCTGCTGCGCGAGGATGGCGGCCCCGCCCGGGAACTGCCCGAGGCCGAAAGCCTTTATGCGCTGGCGATGCAGGCGATCGCCCGGGACATCCCGCTGGCCGCGCTGATCGAGGGGCTTGCGCAAGGCGCCGCCCACGACCCCGAGGAGCTGGCCCGCGACAACCGCTACCTGCCGCCGCTGACCCATCCCGATCCGGCGCATCTGCATCTGAGCGGGACCGGGCTGACCCATCTCGGCTCGGCCGCCACAAGGGCCGAGATGCATGGCAAGCTGCAGCAGGAAACCGACATGACGGATTCCATGCGCATGTTCCGCATGGGGCTCGAGGGTGGCAAGCCCGCGGGCGGAGAGGTGGGGGTGCAGCCGGAATGGTTCTACAAGGGCAACGGCCATAATCTGGCGGCGCCGGGTGCGGCGCTGGTGTCGCCGGCCTTCGGCGAGGACCTGGGCGAAGAACCGGAACTGGCCGGCATCTACGTGGTCGGCCCGGACCGCCGCCCGTGGCGGCTGGGGTTCGCGCTGGCCAACGAGTTTTCGGATCACGTCACCGAACGGGGCAACTACCTGTGGCTGGCCCATTCCAAGCTGCGCCCGGCCAGTTTCGGCCCCGAAATCCGGCTGGGCGATTGCCCGCCGGATGTGCGCGGCACCAGCCGGATCCTGCGCGACGACCGGCCGATCTGGGAAAAGCCGTTCCTGACCGGAGAGGTCAACATGTCCCACAGCCTTTCCAATCTGGAACATCATCATTTCAAATACGAGCTGTTCCGCCAGCCCGGCGACGTGCATGTGCATTTCTTCGGCACTGCCACCCTGTCGTTTGCCGACGGGGTCAGGGTGCTGCCGGGCGATATCTTTGAAATCTCGGCCCCCGGCTTCGGCGTCGCCCTGCGCAACAGCGTCACCACCGCCCCGGCGCGGGACGCAGCCGACATCGCGCCGCGGGCGCTGTGACGCGGGCCTTGCGCCGGAAATGAGGCCACGCTTGCGGCCGGCCCCGCCGGCGCGGCCATGCCGGAAGCCGCCCCAATGCTGGCCCTATACCATCCGGCAATCTGGCTCTATCTTCCTGGCCGGTTTCGGCGCAATCAAGGATGGACCCCCTCTCATTCCCCGGAACCGCAGCCATGTCCCTTGACCTTTCCCAGAACGACCTGTCGCATGTGGTCGAGGCCGATCGCGCCCATGTCTGGCACCATCTCAGCCAGCACAAACCCTATGAAACCTCGGACCCGCGGGTGTTTGTCGAGGGGAAGGGGATGCGGCTCTGGGATACGAAGGGCAGGGAATACCTCGATGCCGTCTCGGGCGGCGTCTGGACGGTAAACGTGGGCTACGGCCGCGAAAGCATCGCCAATGCGGTGCGCGACCAGCTGCTGCGGCTGAACTATTACGCCGGGGCCGCCGGCAACGTGCCCGCGGCGCTGTTCGCCGAAAAGCTGGTGGAGCGGATGCCGGGCCTGACCCGGGTCTATTATTCCAACTCGGGCTCCGAGGCGAACGAGAAGGCCTACAAGATGGTGCGCCAGATCGCGCATCGCCACTACAAGGGCAAGAAGTGGAAGATCCTCTACCGCGAGCGGGACTATCACGGCACCACCATCGGCACGCTCGCCACCTCGGGGCAGCCGCAGCGGGCCGAGCAATACGGCCCCTATCCCGACGGCTTCGTGATGGTTCCGCACTGCCTTGAATACCGCAAGCAATGGGATGTCGAGAATTACGGCCAGCGCGCCGCGGATGCCATCGAAGAGGTGATCCTGCGCGAAGGCCCCGATACCGTCGGTGCCATCGTGCTGGAACCGGTCACCGCCGGCGGCGGCGTGATCGTGCCGCCCGAGGGCTACTGGCAGCGCGTGCAGGAGATCTGCCGCAAATACGACATCCTGCTGCATATCGACGAGGTGGTCTGCGGGCTGGGCCGCACCGGCAGCTGGTTCGGCTATCAGCAATACGGGATCGAGCCGGATTTCGTCACCATGGCCAAGGGGTTGGCCTCGGGCTACGCGGCGATTTCCTGCACCGTCACCACCGAGCGGGTGTTCGAGATGTTCAAGGACGACCCCGCCGACCCGATGAGCTATTTCCGCGACATCTCGACCTTTGGCGGCTGCACCTCGGGTCCGGCGGCGGCGCTGGAAAACATGCGCATCATCGAGGACGAGGGGCTGCTGGCCAATACCGAGGCGATGGGCGAGCGTTGCCTGGCCAACCTGCAGGCGCTGATGGACAAGCACAAGGTGATCGGCGACGTGCGCGGCAAGGGGCTGTTCCTGGGGGCCGAGCTGGTCGCCGACCGCACCACGAAAGAGCCGCTGGACGAAAAGCGCGTGCAGGCGGTGGTGGCCGACTGCCTGGCGCAGGGGGTGATCATCGGGGCGACCAACCGCTCGCTGCCGGGGCTGAACAACACGCTGTGCCTGTCGCCCGCGCTGATCGCCACGCCCGACGACATCGACCGCATCACCGACGCCATCGACGCGGCGCTGGGGCGGCTGGCGGCCTGACGCTTGATCCGCGGCGGTATTCCGGGGACTGATGGACCCCGACACCGCCGCGGATCGCCCTGATGCCCATCCCCACCGACGCCTTCTTTCTGGACCACGCCGACGGCCTGCCCCTGCAGGTGCAGCTGCGGCGCCAGATCATCGCCGCGGTGGCGGCCGGCCGGTTCCGCCCGGAGGAAAAACTGCCCTCGACCCGCGCGCTGGCCCGGCATCTGGGGGTGGCGCGGGTGACGGTGGCGCAGGCGTTCGCCGAGCTGGTCTCGACCGATTACCTCAGCAGCCGCGACCGTTCGGGGCATTACATCTCGGACACCGTCGAGCGGCGGCTCGAGGCCGAACCGCTGGCCCCGGCGGCGGCGGGTTTCGATTGGGGGCAGCGGATCGACGGCCGCTTCCTGCGGGCGCAGCGCCGGGATCGCGACCACGACTGGCGCCGCTTTGCCTATCCCTTCGTCTACGGCCAGGCGGACCCGACGCTGGTCGACCACGCCGCCTGGCGCGACTGCGCGATGCGCACGCTGGGACGGAGAGAGTTCGATGCCGTCACCGGCGATCTCTACGACGCCGACGACCCCGAGCTGGTCGACCACATCGCCCGCCAGATCCTGCCCCGGCGCGGTATCAGTGCCGGGCGCGACGAGATCCTGCTGACCATGGGCGCGCAGAACGCGCTGTGGCTGGTGGCGCAGGTGCTGCTGCGCGCCGGCACCGCCTGCGCCATCGAGGACCCGTGCTATCCCGGCCTGCGCGAGATCCTCGCGGCGCGCGCGGCGCGGGTGCTGCCGGTGCCCGTCGACGGCAGCGGCCTGCCGCCCGACGCCATCCCGCCCGGGGTCGCGGTCGTGTTCACCACCGCCAGCCACCAGTGCCCGACTAATTCCACCATGCCGCTGCCCCGCCGCAAGCAGCTGCTGGCACGCGCGCAGGCGCAGGGCTTTGCCGTGGTCGAGGACGATTATGAGTTCGAGATGTCCTTTGCCGGCGCGCCGTCGCCCGCGCTGAAGGCCATCGACCGGGCCGGGGCGGTGATCTATGTCGGCTCGTTCTCGAAATCGGTGTTTCCGGGGCTGCGGCTGGGCTATCTGGTGGCCGACCCGCGCGTCATCGCCGAGGCGCGGGCGCTGCGCGGCATGATGCTGCGCCATCCGCCCGGCCACATGCAGCGGACGCTGGCGCATTTCCTGTCGCTTGGACATTACGACGCGCAGGCGAACCGGATGCGCCGCGCCTATGCCAGGCGGCGCGAGGTGATGCTGGCCGCCATGGCGGCCGAGGGGCTGCGGCTGGCCTCGCCCGAGGCGACGGGCGGGTCCAGCTTCTGGCTGGCGGCGCCGGGGGGCGTGGATTCCGCGGAACTCGCTGCGCGGCTCAAGCGGCGCGAGGTGCTGATCGAGCCCGGTGCGCCGTTCTTCCACCAGCCGGCCGCGGGGCAGGACTTCTTCCGCCTTGCCTATTCCTCGATCCCCTCAGAGCATATTCCCGAGGGCATCCGCCGCATCGGCGCAACGCTGCGAGAGCTGGGCGGCTGAGCGGGGCCGGCCCGGGGTGCGGTGCACTGACCCCGCTCAAGGTTGCGGTTCGTTCGGCAGAGTCCGTCATGCCCCATTGCGAGACGTGGCCGCGCCCCTCCGCTACCCCCGCAGCACCCGGTAGATCACCGGGATCACCAGCACTGTCAGCAGCGTCGAGCTGGCCACCCCGAACAGCAGCGAGATCGCCAGCCCCTGGAAGATCGGGTCCGCCAGGATCACCGCCGCGCCGATCATCGCCGCGATGCCGGTCAGCAGGATCGGCTTGAAGCGGATGGCCCCGGCCTCGATCAGCACCTCGGTCAGCGGGCGGTCGCCGCGCGGGGTGTGGCGGATGAAATCGACCAGCAGGATCGAGTTCCTGACGATAATCCCTGCCAGCGCGATGAAACCGATCATCGAGGTGGCCGAGAACGGCGCCCCGAACAGCCAGTGCCCCAGCATGATCCCGATGAAGGTCAGCGGCACCGGCGTCAGCACCACCAGCGGCAGCTTGAACGACCGGAACTGCGCCACCACCAGGATATAGATCCCCAGCAGCGCCACCATGAAGGCCGCGCCCATGTCGCGGAAGGTGACCCAGGTCACCTCCCATTCGCCGTCCCACAGCAGCGTGGGCGCGGATTCGTCGGCGGGCTGGCCGTGCAGGCTGATGACGGGGCGGGGCAGGTCGGTCCAGTCTTGCGCCTCCAGCGCATCCTGCACGGCCAGCATCCCGTAAAGCGGGGCCTCGAAATCGCCGGCGAGCTCTGCCGTCACCATTTCCGCCGCGCGGCCGTTGCGGCGGAAGATCGGCAGCGAGGCGCGTTCCTCGACCACCGCGACCACGTCGCCCAGCTCGACCACGCCGCGGTCGCCGGGCAGCACGTTGGCGGGGATGGGAGTGGTCAGGAAATCCTCGTCCATCACCCGCTGCGCGCGGGGGCGCTCGATGCGGATCGGGATCGGCGGGCGGCCCTCGCCGCGATGCGAATAGCCGACCAAGGCGCCCGAGTTCAGCAGCCCGATTGTGTCCAGCACGTCGCCTTCCTCGACGCGGAAGAACTCCAGCTCGTCGGTCGAGATCACCGTCCGCAGCTTGCGCGGCGCGGTGCCGTAGGAGTTGTCGATGTCGACGATGAAGGGGACGGATCGGAACGCATCCTCGACCCGCGCTGCCACCGCGCGCCGCGTGGCGGCGTCGGGGCCGTAGATCTCGGCCAGCAGCGTCGCCATGACCGGCGGGCCGGGCGGCGGCTCGACCACCTTCAGCACCGTGCCGGCGGGCATGGTGGCGGCGCGCAGCCGCTCGCGGATCTCCAGCGCGATGTCGTGGCTGGCGCGGTTGCGCTCGGCCTTGGGGCGCAGGTTCACCGCCACGTCGCCCAGCTGCGGCTGGCTGCGGTGAAAGCTGTGGCGCACCAGCCCGTTGAAGTCGAAGGGCGCGGCGGTTCCGGCATGGGTCTGGACCGAGACCACCTCCTCCATCCCCAGCAGGATGCCCGCGACCTCTTGCGCCACCGCGTCGGTATCCTCGACCGAGGCGCCCTCGGGCAGGTCGATCATCACCGCCAGTTCGGACTTGTTGTCAAAGGGTAGCAGCTTGACCGTCACGTCGCGGGTGTAGAACAGCGACAGCGAGCCCGCGGTCAGCGCCAGCACCAGCGCCAGGAACAGCCAGCCCCGCGCCTTGCTGGCCAGCAGCGGCCGCGCCACCATCGCATAGGCGCGCCCCAGCGCGCCCCCGCCATGCGCGGCCCCGGCGTGGCCGGTCATCGGCGCGCGCCCGGCGATCTTCATCATCAGCCAGGGCGTCACCATCACCGCGACGAAGAACGAGAAGATCATCGCCGCCGAGGCATTGGCCGGGATCGGGCTCATATAGGGGCCCATCATCCCCGACACGAACAGCATCGGCAGCAGCGCCGCGACCACGGTCAGCGTGGCGACGATGGTGGGGTTGCCGACCTCGGCCACCGCCTCGATCGCGGCCCTTGCGCGGGGGCGGCCGTCGTTCATCGCCCAGTGGCGGGCGATGTTCTCGATCACCACGATGGCGTCGTCGACCAGGATGCCGATGGAAAAGATCAGCGCGAACAGCGACACCCGGTTCAGCGTGTAGCCCATGATCCAGGAGGCAAACAGCGTCAGCAGAATGGTGACCGGGATCACCACCGCGACCACCAGCGCCTCGTGCCAGCCGATGGTCAGCCAAACCAGCGCGATGATCGACACCGTGGCAAGCGCCAGGTGGAACAGCAGCTCGTTGGCCTTTTCGTTGGCGGTCTCGCCATAGTCGCGAGTGATCTCGACCGCGATGTCGGCGGGGATCAGCCGGCCCTGCAATTCATCGACCCGGTGCAGGATGGTCTCCGCCACCGTTACCGCGTTCGAGCCGGCGCGCTTGGCGACGGCCAGCGTCACCGCGGGCGCGCGCAGGGGCTGGCCGTCCGCGCCGCTGGTGACGGTCGCCACCATCGCGTCGGCCGTGTCGGTGGCCAGCGTCACATCGGCCACGTCGCGCAGATAGACCGGGCGGCCGTCGCGGGTGGTCAGCAGCAGGTTCCCGATCGCCTCGGGCGTGGCGAGCGTTTCGCCGGCGACCAGCATGATCTGCTGGCCCCCGTCGCGGACATGGCCGGTGGGAAAGGCGCGGTTGGCGCCCTGCACCTTGCCGGCCAGCTGCTGCAGGGTCAGCCCGTACAGCGCCAGCCGCGCCGGGTCGGGGGCGATGCGGATCGCCTCGTCCACGGCGCCGACCAGATAGGTCAGGCCGACATCCTCGATCTTGGTGATCTCGGTCTGCAACTGCCGGGCGATCCGGGTCAGGTCGTTGGCGGTGACCTGCCCGGCGGAGCCGGGCGCGGGGGCCAGGGTCAGCGACACGATCGCCACGTCGTCGATGCCGCGCCCGACGATCAGCGGCTCGGGGATGCCCAGCGGGATCCGGTCCATGTTGGCGCGCAGCTTGTCGTGGACGCGCAGCACCGCGGTGTCGGCCGAGGTCCCGGTCAGGAAGCGCGCGGTGACCAGCACCCCGTCATCCTGGGTCTGGGAATAGACGTGCTCGACCCCGTCGATGCCCTTGACGATCTGCTCCAGCGGCTCGGTGATCAGCTTGACCGCATCGGGGGCCTTGAGCCCCGGCGCCTGCACCTGGATGTCGATCATCGGCACCGAGATCTGCGGCTCTTCCTCGCGCGGCAGCGCCATCAGCGCGATCAGCCCGAAGGCCAGCGAGGCGATCAGCAGCAGCGGCGTCAGCGGCGAGGCGATGAAGGCGCGGGTCAGCAGCCCCGCCAGGCCAAGGCGCGGGGTGTCGTCGCGGGGCCCATCGTCGTGCGGGCCGCGGTCGCGGGGGGCGTTGGCAGTCATCTCAGGGCAGCAGCACGGTATCGCCGGCGTGCAGGCCGGTCAGGATCTCGACAAGGGCGGCGCCGTCCAGCTCCAGCACCTCGCCCGGTACCACTGCGCGCTCGACCTCGGTGTCGCCCTGGCGGATGCGCACGAAATCCAGCCCGGAATGCGAGCTCAGCGCCGCCTGCGGCACCAGCAGCGCCTGGCGCACCCCCACCGGCACCCGCACCAGCACGCGGGCGTCGACGAAGCTGGCGTCCAGCCCCTCGACCTCGACATCGGCGATGACGCGGCCGTTCTCGATCTGCGGGTAAAGCTTGGCCAGGCGGCCCGGCATCACCGTGCCGTTCGAGGTGATCTGCAATTCCGCCCCCTCGCGCAGGTCCGGGGCGTGGCGTTCGGGAATGGCCAGGCGCAGGAAGAAGCCGCCGCCTGCGATGGTCGCCACCGGCTCGCCGCCCATGATCACCGCGTCGCGGGTGACGGGCACGGTCAGCACCCGCCCGTCGACCGGGGCCAGCACCTCGCCCTCTTCCGCCTGCTGCAGGGCGACGTCGCGCTGCGCCTGCGCCGCGGCGATCTGGTTCTGCGTCACGCTGACGTCGGTTTCCAGCTGTTCGAGCCGCTGCGCGGTGGACACCCCGCGCTCGACCAGCGAGCGCCCGCGGGTCAGCTCCGCCTGTGCGCGGTCCAGCTGCGCCTCAAGCGCGCGCAGCTGCGCGTCGATCGCCGCGATCTGGAAGCTGATTTTGTCGTCGCGCACCAGCGCGATCTGCGTGCCCGCCGCCACGCTGTCGCCCTCGGTGACCGAAAGCTCGACCACCGTGCCGCCGATCCGTGCCCGCGCCGGCACCAGATCGCGGGCCTCGACCCGGCCATAGACGGCCTTCCACTGCGGGATGTCTTGTGGCGCAAGCAGCAGGGTCTCGGCCGCAGTGACGGCCGAGGCAGCGGTGACCAGGACCGCGATCAGCAGCGGACGCATGGCGTCGGGCCTCCGTTCAGCTGTGGTTCAGGCGGCGTGCCCGGGCCGGAAGCCGAGCTTGCGCAGCATGTTGGCCGCGGGACAGATGCCGGTAAAGGCCGATTGCAGCAGGTTGGCGCCGACGAACAGCGTCAGCCAGACGAAATGCGGCGACACCCAGACGGTCAGCGCGACCGAGACCAGGACCATGATGCCGGCAAAGGCGCGGACGGCGTTTTCAAGGGTCATGAGCGATTCTCCTGCTTGAGCGTACTTTTCAATATGCGCATATTTGAAGGTATAAACAAGGAACAATCATCTGCCCGCAATGTCGCAGGGCGCGGGGCGGGCGGCGGGCAAGGGGCAGGCGGGTTCGACCTGCCGGTGGTGCGGTGCGCGTCGTCCGGATTGGACAGGTGGTTCGGGTGGAAATGCGGCGCCAGCGGCGGATCCGGCGAAACCAGTTCGACCCGCCCGCGCGAATCGGCGTCGAGCAGCACCACCCCGCGTAAGACCGGAGAAAAATATTCACGATGTCGGAACTGCCCAGGCTTGCGGCCGACATCGTGGCCGGGCGCATCCGCGGCCGGGTGGTCATCGACATCGCGGGATAGGACCGGGGGATGGAACCGGGGCAGCCCGGTTCCTTCCCCCGCCGGCCTTTGCACCACCATTGTCTGTCACCGTTCCCCGGATACTCCGCCGACGGAGCGTCCGGGAACCGGGCAGGCAGGGGGCCGGGCCCGCCGGTCAGGCTGGCGCCTGCGCCAGTTCCGCCGCGCGCGCACGCAGCGCGAATTTCTGGATCTTGCCGGTCGAGGTCCTGGGCAGTGCCCCGAACACCACCCGCGCGGGCGATTTGTAGCCCGCCAGCCCGGCCCGGCAATGGGCGATCAGCGCGGCCTCGGTCAGCTCGTGGCCCTCGTGCAACTCGACAAAGGCGCAGGGGGTCTCGCCCCATTTCTCGCTGGGCATGGCGACCACCGCGCAGATCGCGACTGCGGGGTGGCGGTAAAGCTGCTCCTCGATCTCGATCGACGAGATGTTCTCGCCCCCCGAGATGATGATGTCCTTGGAGCGGTCCTTGAGCTGCAGGTAGCCGTCGGGATGCATTACCGCCAGGTCGCCGGAATGGAACCAGCCGCCGGCAAAGGCCTCAGCGGTGGCCTCGGGGTTCTTCAGATAGCCCTTCATCACATTGTTGCCGCGGAACATCACCTCGCCCAGGGTGCGGCCGTCGGCGGGGACGGGCTGCATGGTGTCGGGGTCCATCACCGCCAGATCGTCCAGCGACAGGTAGCGCACCCCCTGCCGCGCCTTGCGGGCCGCCTGTTCCGGGGCGGGCAGCGCGTCCCAGGCGGGGTTCCATTCGCAGACCACCGCGGGGCCGTAGGTCTCGGTCAGGCCGTAAAGATGGGTGACGCTGAAACCGGCCTCGGCCATGGCGCGCAGCACGGTCTCGGGGGGCGGGGCGGCGGCGGTGTTGAACACCACCTGCTGCGGAAAGCTGCGCTTCTGCCCGGCGGGCGCGTTCAGCAGCGTCGTCATGACCACGGGCGCGCCGCACAGATGGGTGACGCCGTGGTCCGCGATGGCGTCGTAGATCGCCCCCGCCCGCACCCAGCGCAGGCACACCTGCGTGCCCGCCTGCACCGGCAGGGTCCAGGGAAAGCACCAGCCGTTGCAGTGGAACATCGGCAGCGTCCACAGATACACCGGATGCCGGCCCAGCCCGGCGTGGATGACGTTGTTCAGCGCCATCAGCGCCGCGCCGCGGTGATGATAGACCACCCCCTTGGGATTGCCCGTGGTCCCCGAGGTATAGTTCAGCGCGATCGCGTCCCATTCGTCGCCGGGCCGGGCGCCCTCGAAATCCGGGTCGCCCGCGGCCAGGAACTGCGCGTAATCCAGGCTGCCGATGGGCTCGCCCTTGGGGTGAGGGGCGTCGTCGGGGTATTCCGTGTCGTCGAAGTCGATCACCAGCGGCTGCACCTTTGCCTGCGCCAGCGCCTCGGCCGCCAGGGCAGAGAACTCTCGGTCGACGATCAGCACCCGGGTTTCCGCGTGGTCCATCTGAAAGGCGACGGTGGCGGGGTCCGAGCGGGTGTTGAGCGAATGCAGCACCGCGCCCCCGGCCATCGGCACACCGAAATGCGCCTGGATCATCGGCGGCGTGTTCGACAGCAGCACCGAGACGGTGTCGCCGCGCCCGATCCCCCGCGCCACCAGCGCCGAGGCCAGCCGCCGGCAATCGGCCCAGAGCCGGGCATAGCTGTGACGCTGGCGACCGTGGATCACCGCGATGTGGTCGGGATGGATCAGCGCCGCCCGCTGCAGATAGGAAATCGGCGTCATCGGCTGGTGATTGGCCGCCTGGCGCTCCAGCCCCTGGTCGTATTGGCTCATGTTCCTTCCCCCTTCGCGCCACCCGGCAACTGGGCCGGGATTACCCGCTTGCCGGGCGCTTGGCTACTGGCAGCGGGCCGCGCCGCAACCCCCGGCTTGCGGCTGCGCCCGGCCGCCCGGCGCTCAGCGGCCCAGGGCGTAGAACTCGGGGTTCGGGCGCATGTTGGACACGTTGGCCAGCCGGTTCGACAGGCCGAAGAAGGCGGCGATGGCGGTGATGTCCCAGATGTCGTCCTCGTCGAAGCCGTGGCCGCGCAGGGTGGCGAAATCCGCGTCGCCGACCTCTTGCGCGCGGGCCGAGACCTTCATGGCGAAATCCAGCATCGCCTTTTGCCGCGGCGTGATATCGGCCTTGCGATAGTTGACCGCCACCTGGTCGGCGATCAGCGGGTTCTTGGCGCGGATGCGCAGGATCGCGCCATGGGCGATGACGCAGTACTGGCACTGGTTCACGGTCGAGGTGGCGACGACGATCATCTCGCGCTCGGCCTTGGTCAGGTTGCCCGGACGCTCCATCAGCGCGTCGTGATAGGCGAAGAAGGCGCGGAACTCGTCGGGCCGATGCGCCAGCGCCAGGAACACGTTGGGGATGAAGCCGGATTTTTCCTGCACCGCCTCGATGCGGGTGCGGATGTCCTCGGGCAGGTCGGCCAGCCGGGGAACCGGAAAGCGGCTGATCGGGGCGTCGGCGGCGGGTGCAGGGGTTGCGGGGGTGTTCACAGGGGGTCCTCCAGGTCGGGCAGTAGCTCTGCCAGTTGCGATTGACGGATGCGCGGTTGTTGCCGGTAAGGACGCAGCAACCCTCACCGCGCGCAGTGTTGCTGCCCGCGCAAACCGTGGCAAGCAGGTGTGGGGTGCGGTCGTCACGCCAAAGCGTGCCGGATAGGCCTCCGCCCCGGCCACTCTCTGCCGCGCAAGCGCCGCGATCCACGGCGCCGGTGGCGAAGGCGGCGTCCAGCGGATAGATATCCCCTCGACGGCGCCGGGGCGGGCAGGCTCGGGCGGTGCGGCCGCAGGGGGCAGGGGTGGACGGACGACAGCTTGACGACATCCTCGCCGCCGTGCCGCTGCCGATGGTGCTGATCGGGGCGCGGGAACAGATCACCACCGCCAACGCCGCCGGCCGGGCGCTGCTGGGCGAGGGGCAGATCGGCCGGCACTACGCCATCGGCCTGCGCCAGCCGGCGCTGCTGGCCGCCATCGGCGCGGCGCTGCGCGAGGGCATCACCGGGCAGGCGCCCTACGAGGTCATCGGCCCCTCGGCCACCGTCACCTGGCTGGTCACCGTCACCCCGCTGTCGAACGCCGGCCGCCCCGAGGCGCTCTGCGCCTTTCAGGACGTCACCGAGCAGGAACTTATCGGCGCCTTCCGCCGCGATTTCGTGGCCAATGTCAGCCACGAGCTGCGCAGTCCGCTGACCACGCTGGTCAGCATCATCGACACGCTCAAGGGTGCGGCCCGCGACGATCCGGCGGCGCGCGAACGCTTCCTGACCGCCATGCAGCACGAGGCGCAGCGCATGGCGCGGCTGGTGCGCGACCTGCTGTCGCTGTCCAGGACCGAGGCCGAGGAACGCCGCCGCCCCACCACCCCGGTGGACGTGGCCGATCTGGCCCGCGCCGTCACCGACACGCTGCGCCCGCAGGCCGAGGCGGCCGGGGTGGCGCTTGAGCTGGAGACGACCCCGGGCCTTCCCCCGATTCCCGCCGATGCCGACCAGCTGACGCAGGTGCTGCAGAACCTGATCGAGAATGCGGTCAAATACGATACTCTGGGCCGGCGCGTCACCGTCAGGGTCCACCCGGACAAGGGCGAGGGGATGCTGCGCATCGACGTGGCCGACCAGGGCGAGGGGATCGAGCCCCAGCACCTGCCGCGGCTGACCGAGCGGTTCTATCGCGTGGACCGCTCGCGCTCGCGCGGGCAGGGCGGCACCGGGCTGGGGCTGGCCATCGTCAAGCATATCGTCAACCGCCACCGCGGCCGGCTGGCCATCGCCAGCGAACGCGGCCGCGGCACCACGGTTTCGGTGTTCCTGCCGACCGCGTGACGCGGCTTTTGCTGCGGCTGCAATCTTCATCAAACCGTTACAGAACCGTCGTCAAACCGTTGCGCTCCGGCGGTAGACCTGCCCGCATCGACCGTCACCCCGACGGTCGTGCGTGATACGAACAGGAAAACCGTATGTCCTGCATCAGACAGACTGCCTCGATCCTTGCCATTCTGGCCGTGTCGGCCGGCGCTGCCGCCGCCCGCGACCAGGTGCAGGTGGCGGGGTCGTCCACCGTGCTGCCCTATGCCACCATCGTTGCCGAGATCTTCGGCGAAAGCGCCGGCTTCCCGACCCCGGTCGTCGAATCCGGCGGCTCCTCGGCGGGGCTCAAGAAGTTCTGCGAAGGCGTGGGCGAAAACACCGTCGACATCGCCAACGCCTCGCGCCGCATCAAGGACAGCGAGATCGAGGCCTGCGCGGCCGCCGGCGTCACCGACATCATCGAGGTGCAGTTCGGCTATGACGGCATCGTCTTTGCCTCGGATATCGGCGGCAACGCTTTCGCCTTTACCCCGGCCGACTGGTACAAGGCGCTGGCCGCGCAGGTGATCGTGGACGGCAAGCTGGTCGCGAACCCCGCCACCAGCTGGGACCAGGTGAACCCGGAACTGCCGGCGCAACCGATCATGGCCTTCATCCCCGGCACCAAGCACGGCACCCGCGAGGTCTTCGACCTGAACGTGATCGAGCGCGGCTGCAAGGACAGCGGCGCCGAAGAGGCGCTGGCCGCGCTGGTCGGCGATGACGCCGCCAAGACCTGCACCACCCTGCGCACCGATGGCCGCGCGGTCGAGATCGACGGCGACTATACCGAGACCCTGTCGCGCATCGACAGCAACAAGGAAGGCATCGGCGTCTTTGGCCTGTCCTTCTATGAAAACAATGCGTCCAAGCTGCAGGTCGCCACGATGAACGGGGTCACGCCCTCGACCGAGACCATCGCCTCGGGCGAATACCCGGTGTCGCGGCCGCTGTTCTTCTACGTCAAGAAGGCCCATATCGGCGTGATCCCCGGGCTGAAGGACTACGCCGAGCTGTTCGTCTCGGACGAGATCGCCGGTGCCGGCGGCCCGCTGGCCGAATACGGGCTGGTGCCCGACCCCGAGCTGGCGAAGGCGCAGGCCGTGGTCGCGGACGAGACCACGCTGGACTGATCCCCAAGGCCGAAACCAGGGCGATCCGGCGTCAGGCCGGATCGCCGAGCCCTGCCGACCGGAGGTCCCCGTGTCCCCATTCTGGCTTGTCACCGCGGTGCTGGCGCTGGCCGGCGCTGCCTATGTCCTTGGCCGTGCGCGGGTGCTGTCCGCGGCCGCGGGCGACCACCGCGCCCTGCATTCGCTGCCCGCGCATTACGGCTGGGCGGCGGTGCAGCTGACGCTGGGCCCGGCGCTGCTGCTGTATCTGCTGCTGCTGCTGGCCGGGCAGGCCGGGCCGCTCGCCGCCGCCGCGGCGCTGGCCTTGGCGCTGGCGGCGCTGGTCTGGGCGCTGCGCCGCAACACCCCCGATTTCCGCGCCCGCAACGCGGTCGAGCGCGGGATGATGGCGGTGCTGATCCTCGCCTCGACCATCGCCATCGCCACCACCGCGGGCATCGTGCTGTCGATGCTGTTCGAGACGCGGCATTTCTTTTCCCTCTACGACTGGCGCGAGTTCTTCTTCTCGGCCACTTGGGCGCCGCAGTTCCAGGGGCGCTCGCAGCTGGGCATCCTGCCGCTGCTGTGGGGGACGCTGTATATCAGCCTGATCGCGCTGGCATTCGCCGTGCCGGTGGGGCTGTTCGCGGCGATCTACATGTCGGAATACGCCGGGCGACGGATGCGCGCGGTGGTCAAGCCGGCGCTGGAAATCCTCGCCGGGATCCCGACCATCGTCTACGGGCTGTTCGCGCTGATCACCGTCGGGCCGCTGCTGCGCGACTGGCTGGCGCAGCCCCTGGGGCTGGGCAACAGCGCGTCCTCGGTGATGACGGCGGGGCTGGTGATGGGGATCATGCTGATCCCCTTTGTGTCGTCGCTGTCGGACGACATCATCAGCCAGGTGCCGCAGTCGCTGCGCGACGGGGCCTTTGCGCTGGGGGCCACGCGTTCGGAAACCATCCGGCAGGTGATCCTGCCCGCGGCGCTGCCCGGCATCGTCGGCGCGGTGCTGCTGGCAGCAAGCCGCGCCATCGGCGAGACCATGATCGTGGTGCTGGGGGCGGGGGCGGCCGCGCGGCTCAGCCTCAACCCATTCGAGGCGATGACCACCATCACCGTCAAGATCGTCAGCCAGCTGACCGGCGACAACGACTTTGCCGCCCCGGAAACGCTGGTCGCATTCGCGCTGGGGCTGACGCTGTTCCTTGTCACGCTGGGGCTGAACGTGGCGGCCCTGGCCATCGTGCGCCGCTATCGGGAGCAATACGAATGAGCATGACCCCCGTAACCGCAGGGGCGGGATCGCTGTTCGCCCGCGACCCCCGCACCGCGCGGCGCCGCGCGGCCGAGGCGCGATTCCGCGCCTATGGCATGGGCGCGGTGCTGGTCGGGGTGGCGGCGCTGCTGTTGCTGCTGTCCTCGGTGCTGTCCTCGGGGCTGGGGGCGTTCCGGCAGACCCAGATCCACATCCCCGTCATGCTGGCCGAATCCGCGCTGGACCCCTCGGGGACCCGCGACCCGGCGGCGATGCGCAAGGTCACCACCATCGGCTATGGCAAGGTGATCGACGCCGCGCTGAAAGACGCCATCGCGCAGGCCGGCATCGCGCTGCCGCTGACCGACGCCGAAATCGCGGCGATGGTCTCGAAAGAGGCCCCGGCGCAGCTGCGCAACAAGGTGCTGGCCGAACCCGCGCTGGTGGGCGGCACGGTTCAGGTCTCGCTGCTGGCGAACGGCCGCATCGACGGCTACCTGAAGGGCCGCGTGACCATGGACAGCGCGCAGCTGGACCGCAACGTCACCCCGCAGCAGCTGTTGCTGGCGGACGAGATGGTGGCGCGGGGGATGATGTCGCGTGACTTCAACCCCGGCTTCCTGACCGCCCCCGATGCCTCGGACCTGCGCCCCGAGGCGGCGGGACTGGGCGTCGCGATCCTCGGCTCGGCCTATATGATGCTGATCGTGCTGGGGCTGGCGCTGCCGCTGGGCGTCGCGTCCTCGATCTATCTGGAGGAGTTCGCGCCGAAGAACCGCTGGACCGACCTGATCGAGGTGAACATCGCCAATCTGGCCGCCGTGCCCTCGATCGTGTTCGGGGTGCTGGGGCTGGCCATCTTCATCAACTTTGCCGGGCTGCCGCAGTCGGCCCCCATCGTCGGCGGGCTGGTGCTGACGCTGATGACCCTGCCCACCATCATCATCGCCACCCGCGCGGCGCTGAAGGCGGTGCCGCCCTCGATCCGCGATGCGGCGCTGGGGGTGGGGGCGTCGCGGATGCAGGCGGTGTTCCATCACGTGCTGCCGCTGGCCGCCCCCGGCATCCTGACCGGCGCCATCATCGGGCTGGCGCAGGCTTTGGGCGAAACCGCGCCCTTGCTGCTGATCGGGATGGTCGCATTCGTGCGCGAGTTCCCCTCCGCCCCGCCCGAGGGCTTCTTCGACCCCGCCCCGGCGCTGCCGGCGCAGATCTACAACTGGACCCAGCGCGCGGACCCGGCCTTTGTCGAACGGGCCTGGGGCGCGATCATCGTGCTGCTGGGGTTCCTGCTGGTGATGAATGCAGCGGCGATCCTGCTGCGCCGGCGCTTCGAGCGCCGCTGGTGATGGAGACTGTGATGTACGACATGCGGATGCCGAAACCCCTGGCGGCTGCCGCGGCCTGCAAGGTCAGCGCGCGGGGGGTGCAGGTCTATTACGGCGCCACCCACGCGCTACGCGACGTCGATATCGACATCGCCGACCGAGCGGTGACGGCCTTCATCGGCCCGTCGGGCTGCGGCAAGTCCACCTTTCTGCGCTGCCTGAACCGGATGAACGACACCATCCCCGGGTGCCGGGTGCTGGGCGACATCCGGCTGGACGGCGAGGATATCCACGACCCCCGCGTCGATCCGGTGCAGCTGCGGGCGCGGGTGGGAATGGTGTTCCAGAAACCCAACCCGTTCCCCAAGTCGATCTACGACAACGTGGCTTACGGCCCGCGCATCCACGGGCTGGCCCCGACCCGCGCCGATCTGGACGTGGTGGTGGAAAGATCCCTGCGCCGGGCGGCGCTGTGGAACGACGTCAAGGACCGGCTGCACGAATCTGGCACCGGGCTGTCGGGCGGGCAGCAGCAGCGGCTGTGCATCGCCCGTGCCATCGCCACCTCGCCCGAGGTCTTGTTGATGGACGAGCCCTGTTCCGCGCTGGACCCCATCGCCACCGCGCAGATCGAGGAGTTGATCCATGAGCTTGCCGACCAGTTCTCGGTGGTGATCGTCACCCACTCGATGCAGCAGGCCTCGCGGGTCAGCCAGCATACGGCTTTCTTTCACCTTGGCGAGCTGGTGGAATACGGCGACACCGAAACGGTCTTTACCAACCCTGTCGATCCGCGCACGGAGAACTATATTACCGGACGGATCGGGTGACGGAGGGCATGATGGACAGGCGACAGCATATCGTCACGGCCTTCGACCGTGACCTGGAAACCATCGAGGCGCTGCTGGCGCGCATGGGCGGGCTGGTCGAGGCCGCGGTGATGGACGCGATCCGCGCGCTGGAGACCCGCGACGAGGATCTGGCCGAGGCGGTGCGCCGCGGCGACAAGGCCATCGACGCGCTGGAAGAACAGATCGACGTCGAGACCGCGCGGCTGATCGCACTGCGCGCGCCCACGGCGTCGGACCTGCGCTATGTGCTGGCCACGATGAAGATCGCGGCGGCGCTGGAACGCTGCGGCGACTATGCCAAGAACCTGGCCCGCCGCTCGACCGTGCTGGCGCAGATGCCGGCGATCGACGGCGCCTCGGGGTCGATCCGGCGCATGGGCGACGCGGTGCGGTTGCAGATGAAGAACGCGCTCGACGCCTTCATCCAGCGCGACGAGGCGCTGGCCGAGCGGGTGCGGCTGGGCGACCACGACGTCGACCAGATGTACAACACCCTGTTCCGCGAGTTCCTGACCCACATGATGGAGGACCCGCGCAACATCACCGCCTGCATGCACCTGCATTTCATCGCCAAGAACATCGAGAGGATGGGCGACCATGCGACCTCCATCGCCGAGCAGGTGATCTATCTGGTGACCGGCAACCTGCCCGACGACGAACGTCCCAAGGCCGACCACACCGCCCTGACCCCCGGCACCCACAAGCAGGAGGGCGCATGGCAGTCGCCGTGAAGCCGCTGATCCTGCTGGTCGAGGACGAGCCGGCGCAGCGCGACGTGATCGCCTATAACCTCGCGGCCGAGGGCTATCAGGTGGCCGAGGCCGGCGACGGCGAAGAGGCGATGCTGCTGGTCGCGGAAAACCCGCCCGACCTGGTGATCCTGGACTGGATGATGCCGAACCTGTCGGGGATCGAGGTCTGCCGCCGGCTCAAGTCCAACCCCGACACCCGCGCGATCCCGGTGATCATGCTGTCGGCGCGGCTGGACGTGCCCGACCGGGTGCGCGGGCTGGAAACCGGCGCCGATGATTACGTCGGCAAGCCCTATTCCCTGGCCGAGCTGATGGCCCGCATCCGCGCCAACCTGCGGCGGGTGCACCCGGCCGCGGCCGGCGCCGTGCTCGAGTTCCGGGACCTGCGGCTGGACGCCGAGGCCCACCGCGTCACCCGCGCCGGCCACGAGATCGAGCTGAGCCCGACCGAGTTCCGCCTGCTGGCCACGCTGATGGAAAAGCCCGGGCAGGTGCTCAGCCGCGAACGGCTGCTGGACCGGGTGTGGGGCCGCGACATCCACGTCGAATCGCGCACCGTCGACGTGCATGTCGGCCGGCTGCGCAAGGCGCTGTGCCAGCACGGCGGCGACGACCTGCTGCGCACCGTCCGCGGCGCGGGCTACGCGCTGGGCTGAACCGGCACCCCTGACCGCCCCCTTGCCGGGCGCATCGGTCCCAGCGCCGGTGCCGCCCGGTTTCGTTTCTGCGGCGCGGGGACGAATTGTCACCAGCTCCTCACGCCATTCCAAAAGCAGCGTCACCCTCGACCGCCGCCGAGAGCTCGGCGCGCCGCCATCAGCCGTGGCTCCCCGAACTGCTGGCCGCCCTCCGACCGCCCCTGCCACCCGGGAAGCGCCGATTTCACCGAACTGTCACGCCCCCGTGCCGCCGCTGTCACACAACCCCGCTAGACGGTGCCGCAGGGCCAGCCGCCCTGCACGAAACTCCGATGAGGACCATATGCGCACTATCGTTTCCGCCCTTGCGGCCAGCACCATCCTGGCGGGCGCCGCCGGCGCGGCCGAGATCTATCCGCTGGACCGGGCGACGATCCTTGCGAAATCGCCGTTCGACTTCAAGGTCGAGCTCGACGCCGCCCATGGCGAAGCCGACATCGCGGTCACGGTGAACGGCAAGCCCTATGCCGAGGTGTTCGGCCAGCCGGCCGCGTTCGTTGCCGAGGAAACGGATGCCGACGGCGCCACCCTGGGATCGGCGCTGATCCTGCGCGACCTGTCGCTGGCCGAGCCGGGCCGCTACACCGTCGAGGTCAAGGCCGGGGACGAGACGAAATCCGCGACGTGGGAGGTCTATGCCACCGCCGAGGCGCCGCGCGTCCGCAACGTCATCTTCATCATCGGCGACGGGCTGTCGGTGGCGCACCGCACCTCGGCCCGGATCATGTCCCGGGGGATGACCGGCGGCAAGGCCGACGGCCGGCTGGCGATGGACGATCTGGACCACATGGCCTTCATCGGCACCTCCTCGACGCATTCCATCGCCACCGATTCCGCCAACACCGCCTCGGCCTACATGACCGGGCACAAAAGCCGGGTGAACGCGCTGGGCGTCTATGCCGACCGCACCCCCGACAGCCTGGACGACCCCCGCGTCGAGACCATCGCCGAGGCGCTGCGCCGCACCACCAACAAGGCGATCGGCATCGTCTCGAACTCGGAACTGCAGGACGCCACCCCGGCGGCGGTGGTGGCCCACACCCGCCGTCGCGGCGACAAGGCCGAGATCACCGGCATGTTCCACGAGGTGCTGCCCGAGGTGATGCTGGGCGGCGGCTCGGCCTATTTCCTGAACGCCGAGGTGCCCGGCTCCAAGCGCAAGGATGACAAGGACTATATCCAGCTGTTCCGCGACGCGGGCTATGCCATCGCCACCACGCGCGAGGAACTGGCCGCGGGCACCAACGCCGGGCGCCTGCTGGGGCTGTTCCACACCGGCAACATGGACACCTGGCTGGACCGCAACCAACTGGGCAAGGGCACGGTCGACAAGTTCCCCGATCAGCCCGGGCTGGTCGAGATGACCGCCGCCGCGCTGGACCAGCTGTCGCGCAACGAGGACGGGTTCTTCCTGATGGTCGAGGCCGCCTCGGTCGACAAGATGTCCCACCCGATGGACTGGGAACGCGCGGTGCTGGACACGATCGAGCTGGACCACACCGTCGCCCTGGCCCGCGACTTCGCCGCCCGGAACCCCGACACGCTGGTCGTGCTGACCGGCGACCACACCCACGGGCTGTCGCTGATCGGCACCATCGACACCGAAAAGCCCGGCGACGACATGCGCGAAAAGCTTGCCGTCTACGACGACGCGGGCTTTCCCGATTACGTCGACGCCGATGGCGACGGCTATCCCGACAGCCTCGAGGTCAAGCGTCCGCTGGCGATCTTCTCGTCGAACTTCCCGGATTACTACGAGACCTGGGGCGCCAAGCTCGACGGCCCCTTCGTCCCGGCGATCCAGGACGGCGACGGCCGCTATGTCGCCAACGAGGCCTACAAGGACGTGCCCGGTGCGGTGCTGCGCACCGGCAACCTGCCGCGCGACAACGACACCGCCGTGCACGCGGTGGACGATGTGGTGCTGCAGGCCTCGGGCCCCGGGGCCGAGGCGTTCAAGGGCTACATGGAGCAGTCCGACGTCTACAAGGTGCTGGCCGACGTGCTTGCCCTGGGCACCGACCAGAAATGACCCCCTGACCGCGGCTGCCCGGGGCGTCCGGGCGGCCGCAACCTGAAAAGCGATACCCGTGATGACCCAGAACCTGACCCGCCGTTCCTGCCTGCCGCTGCTGGCCGCCGCGCTGTCGCTGCCCGCGCTGCGTCCCGCCGCCGCGGCCTCGCCCGATCTGTCCTTTGCCGAGCTTTACAGCTCGTTCAGCGCCCTGGGGCTCGAGTTCTCGGACAAGGTGAAGCAGCTGACCGGGCGCAAGGTCAGCATCCAGGGCTTCATGGCCCCGCCGCTGAAGGCCGAGGCGCAGTTCTTCGTCCTGACCGAGATCCCGATGGCGCTGTGCCCGTTCTGCTCGACCGACGCGGACTGGCCGGACAATATCCTTGTCGTCTATCTGGACCGCAAGCAGACTTTCACCGACCCGAACCAGCGCATCGAGGCCCGGGGCACGCTGGAACGCGGGTCCTGGACCGACCCCGAGACCGGCTTTGTCAGCCAGCTGCGCCTGCGCGGCGCGCGTTTCGCCAAGGTCTGATCCGGGATGCTGTCACTGGCCCTGACCGGGGTCGAGGTCGGGTTCCCCGGCCTCGACACCCCGGCGCTGAGCATTCCCCGGCTGAGCGTCGCCGCGGGCGGGCAGCTGGCGATTGCCGGCCCGTCCGGGTCCGGCAAATCGACGCTGGTCAACGTGATCACCGGGCTGGAGCGCCCCGGCGCCGGGCAGGTGCTGTGGAACGGCACCGACATCGCGCGCCTGCCCGAAAGCGCCCGCGACCGCTGGCGCGGCGCCAATGTCGGGCTGGTGATGCAGGATTTCCACCTGTTCCCCGGGCTGTCGGCGCTGGAAAACACGCTGCTGCCCGCGCGGCTGGCCCGGGTGGCGGACCGGGCGCTGGCCGCCCGCGCGGCCGGGCTGCTGGCCGAGGTCGGGCTGCACCGTCCCGCGCAGAAGGTCGAGACCATGTCGCGCGGCGAGATGCAGCGCGTCGCCGTCGCCCGCGCGCTGCTGCGCCGCCCCGGGGTAATCGTTGCAGATGAACCGACCGCCAGCCTCGACCCCGCCAACGGCGCCGCCATCGGGGCGCTGCTGGTCGGGCTGGCGCGCCGCAGCGGGGCGACGCTGATCGTTGTCTCGCACGACCCCGCGCTGATCGCCCTGCTGCCCCGCCGCCTGACCCTGGCCGGCGGCGTGGTCCACGAAGACGTGACGGAGCCCGCCTGATGCTGCGTTTCATCCTTGCCGATCTGGGCCGCATGAAGGCGGGCGCGCTGGTCATCGTGGCGCTGGTGGCGCTGGCGGCGGCGCTGGGGGTCGCGGTCACCTTGCAGGAACGCGCGCTGCGGCTGGGCAGCGCCCGCGCCGCCGACAAGTTCGAGCTGGTGATCGGCGCCCCGGGCAGCGAGACGCAGCTGGTCCTCTCCACCGTCTTCCTGCAACCCGCGGCGCTGCCGCTGGTGGGCGGCGACGTGCTGGCCGCGCTGCACGACGACCCCCGCGTCGCCTGGGCCGCGCCGGTGGGCTTCGGCGATTTCCACCACGGCACCCCGGTGATCGGCACCACCGCCCGCCTGATTTCCGAAACCGCCCCCGGCATGGCCCAGGGCCGGATGTTCGCGACCGAGGGCGAGGCCGTAGCCGGCGCCCTGACCGGCCTTGCGCCCGGTGACGAGATCACCCCCACCCACGGCGAGCTGGGCCACGACCACGAGAACGTGCGCTACCGCATCACCGGCCGGCTCGCGCCCACCAACACCCCCTGGGACCGTGCCATCATGGTGCCGATCCAGTCGGTGTGGCGGGTGCATGGCATGGCAGCCGGGCATGACCACGCCGAGGATGAAGCCCACGGCAGCCTCGACCCCGACACGGAGGGCCCGAGGCAAAGCGCGGACCATGACAACCCCGAATCCGCTGCGCAGCACCTCGTGGAGGGCGACGGCCATGGCGACCTTGACTCTGCTGAGCAGGAACATGTGGAGGATGAAGCCCACGGCAGCTTCCACCCCGACGCGCCCCTGCCCGAGGAGGAGGGCTGGCACGGCGCCCCCGGCGTTCCCGCCATCCTGGTCAAGCCCGCGACCATCGCAGACGCCTACAAGCTGCGGCAGGATTACCGCGCGCAGGAGGACACCATGGCGGTATTCCCGGCCGAGGTGCTGACCGGCCTTTACGCCACGCTCGGCGATGCGCGGCAGGTGCTGGCCGCCGTCGCCGCCGCGGCGCAGGCGCTGGTGGCGGTCGCGCTGCTTCTGGTGACGCTGACCCATGTCGGCCAGCGGCGGCGCCAGATCGGGGCGCTGCGGGCGCTGGGGGCGCCGCGCGGGGCGATCTTCGCCATGGTCTGGGGCGAGTTGTTCGCACTGGCTGCCGCCGGCATCGCGCTGGGGCTCGGCGCCGGTGTCCTCGCCGCCCGCCTGCTGTCCGCCGCGATCGCGCAGCGGCAGGGGTTCGAGCTTCCGGTCACGCTGACCGCGGGCGATCTGGCGGGGCTTGCGCTGCTGCTGGCCCTGGCGGCGCTGCTGTCCGCGCTGCCCGCCTGGCTCGCCTATCGGCAACCCGCGGTCGCCAGCCTGCGGGGGTAGGGCGGACGCGGCGTGTCGGGGGGCCTGCGGCTGCTGGTGAGGCTGGCGGAGTTGCTGTTGGTGTTGCTGACATATCGGAAGCTGCGGTCGGCAACCTGAGGAAGCAGGCTCTCGCGGCAGTCTGCGATTGCCGGCTTGCGGGTAGGGAGAGGCGTCCCTTCCCGAGAAGCTTGGCCGCCGGCTCCGGCAGTCCCACTGTGAAGCCTGCTGCCAGCACCATGCGCGCGGCAGACGGGGAAACCCGCGGTCGCTGGCTGGAGGCGTAGCGCCAGCGAACGTTCTTTGTTGCGGCGCTTGCCCTGCCGCTGGTGCAGGCTGGGCTGGCGATCGCAATCTTCGGTTGCCAGCCGGTTGGGTAGAGAGCGTTTCTTCTCGCCTTGCCGCTGGTCCTACGAGTGCTGTCGGCCCGTCTCGGGTGCTGCCGGTATGGCTGGCTGTGGGCAGCTGCCGTTGCCGGGCTGCACGATCAGGAGCCTGCGCCTTTTTCCACGACGCCCCCTCCTGCCCGCTTCTGCAAGGGCGGCATCTCGTCGCATGGTTGAGGGAAATACGTCACCGCTGGTGGCGCAGCGCGGGTGTCCGGCCTAGGGTGCGGCGCTGGCGCGTTGCCGGGTTGCGGCGCCGCTCGCCCGGTCTGGGGACGAGGGGGCCGGGCCCGCTGCGGGCGATGTGGGTGATCCCGGCAAGCGTGCCCCGATGTCGGACCCGCGACCCTACGCGGGACGGCGCATCGCCGGCAAGCTTGAACGCGTCGATGCGGGCATGTAACCGGCGGTGCCCCGGCGCCTTGGCGAAACGGACGACCGCCGGAAAGAGATGATCTGATGATGCAATTTGCCGCCTCCATGCCGCGGCGCCTGCGGCTGCTGTTCCCGGGGCTGGTGTCCTCGCTGACCGTGGCGCTGGCCGCCAAGTTCGTTTCGGAACATTACGGCGCGCCGGTGATGCTGATCGCGCTGCTGCTCGGCATGGCCTTTGCCTTTCTGGCTGAGCCCGGGGCACCGACCGAGCCGGGCATCGAGTTCGCCTCGCGCCGGCTGCTGCGCTTCGGGGTGGCGCTGCTGGGGCTGGGGATCACCGTCCAGCAGATCGCCGCGGCGGGGGTCGAGGTGGTGTTCGTCATTCTGGCCGGGGTGGCGCTGACCATCGCGGGCGGGGTGGTGCTGGCGCGGCTGTCGGGGCGGTCGCTGCCCTTCGGGCTGCTGGCCGGGGGCGCGGTGGCGATCTGCGGGGCCTCGGCGGCACTGGCGATTGCCTCGGTGCTGCCGAAAACCGATCCGAACCACGAGCGCGACACCATCTTCACCGTGATCGCCGTCACCGCGCTGTCGACGCTGGCGATGATCCTTTACCCGATCATCGGCGCGGCGCTGGGGCTGTCGGACCATGCGATGGGGGTGTTCTTCGGCGCCACCATCCACGACGTGGCGCAGGTGGTCGGCGCGGGCTATTCGGTGTCGGACGAGGCCGGGGCCACCGCCACCTTCGTCAAGCTGCTGCGGGTGGCGCTGCTGGTGCCGGTGGTGGTGGGGCTGTCGGTGGTCTTCGGCAAGGGCCGCGCGCCCGGCCAGTCCGGCGGGCTGCCGATCCCGTTCTTCGTCATCGGCTTTGCCGCGCTGGTGCTGGTCGGCAGCGCCAATGTCATCCCGCCCGAGGCGACCGCGCTGCTGCTGGAACTGTCGCGCTGGTGCCTGATCATCGCCATCGCGGCGCTGGGAATGAAGACCTCGCTGAAGAAGCTGGGCGAGGTCGGCGGCGGCGCCATCGCCATGGTCTGCGGGCTGACGGTGCTGCTCGCGGCATTCGCGCTGGCGGCGATCGAGCTGCTGCACATCTGATCCCCCCGGCAAGCGCGGCTCAGAGCAGCTCGCGCAGCGCCAGCGCCAGCCCCGAGCCGAACATCACCAGGATCAGCAGCCGGCGGAATTGCGCATCGCTGAGCCGGTGGAACAGGGCGATGCCGAATTGCGCGCCGATCAGCGTGCCCGGCAGGGCAAGGCCGACCAGCAGCAGGGTCTCGCGGTCATAGATGCCCTGCAGGGCGAACAGCAGCACCGCCACGCCCAGGATCCCGACGTTATAGGGCTGCAGCACCGCGCGGGTCTCGCCCTTGGGCCAGGGGCGCATGGCGCACCACATCGTCGGCAGCGCCCCCGACAGCGAGGCGGCGCCCCCCAGCACCCCGCCCATGAACCCGATGCCCGCATCCAGCACCGGCGTCGGCCGCTGGAACCGCGGCAGCGAGCGGCGCAGGCTGAAGAAGCCGCCATAGGCGACCATGAACCCGGCGATGGCCAGCTTCAGCGCCAGCACGCTGACCATGCCCAGCAGCGTGACCCCCATCGGCAGCCCGACCAGCCCCGGCAGCAGGAACCGGGACAGCCGCCCGGGCTGGGCGCGGATTTCGCCCCGGATCACCCACAGCCCCTGCAGGCCGCTGACCACCGACATCACCACCACCACCGCCACCGCCTGCTGCGCCGGCATGATCTGCAGCCACAGCCCCAGCGCCAGCAGCGCCGTCCCGAACCCGGCCAGCCCGTTGATGAAGCCGCCGGCCACCGCCCCGGCCATCAGCACCGCGAGATAATCCAGCGTCATGTCGCCCTTGTTGTTCTGGAGGGGGGGAGATGCGCCCTGATGCCGTCCCGGAGGGACGGCTGCCGCGGGGGCATTGCAAGCCGGGGTTCCGGGGGGCAAGAGTTTATACAGACATTCTTATGGAGTGCCTGCTGCGGGACCTCTGCGCAAGCCCGCCAAGGCCAACGGCCCCGGGCGGAGGTTCCCGGCGGAAACCACCCCGGCCGCGTGCCGGGGAGGGATCAGGTCGCCGGGTCGATCAGCCGCGACAGGCTGCTGTAGAGCCGCGCGGTGCGTGAAAGGGCGCGGTCGTCCAGCGCGGCCAGCGCCTGCCGGGCCACCGTATCCTCGCCGCTGGTGGTCAGGTACCAGAAATTATCCTCGCGCGTCAGCCAGCCCATCTTCTCCATGGCGATGAGCTTGCGGCGCGCGGTCTCGCGCGGGATGCCGGTGCAGTCGGCCAGGCGGTTGGTGGTCATCCCGCGGCGCTCGGGCGCCAGCTCGGCGGGGCTGCGCCCGCCGGCCTCGGCCGCGATCGCCGCGCTCAGCGAGACCTGGCCGACGGTGGCCAGCAGCACCACCATCTGCAGGTCGCCCTGAAAGCTGCGGCTCATGTCGGCGAGCTGCTCGGCCAGGAAATCCACGAAGCAGTATTGAAAGCGGGGATAGTTCTGCCGCAGCGCCCGCTCGACCTCGGCGGACCGGGGCGGGGAAATGCGCGGAGGCGCGGTGTCGTGGCCGGGGGCCGGCGCGGCCGCCCATGCAGAGCTGGACATGTCAACCTCTTCCCATTCGGGGCGCGGGATCAGAGGGCTTCTACCAGCGATGCCCCGAAACGAAAGCGCCCCCTGCCCAATATGGGCAGGGAGTCGCGAGAATGGGGGCGTGGGAGCGGCTGGAGCGGGGCGCGCGGCCGCGGGTTGCGGGACGGGAGGCAGGTGCGGAGAGGGCGGGCTGGAGCAAACGGGGCCAGTTACACTGAGTTGGCGGCTCCCGGACCAGCTGCGGCCCGCCAGCCATGCTGTGCCGCAGGACCCCGGACGCTTCCGAGGGGCGAGCGACTCCGTGCAGGCGGGGACTGCCTGCCGCAGGCGGCGGGACCGGAAGAGGCGGGGGGCGGCAGAAGAAAATCCGGCTGGAGCAAAGGAGAGGCCAGCTACACCGACTTGCGACGCTCGGGCTAAGGCGCTGCGCCACTTGGCACTCTGCGCCCTAGGGGCCACGCCCGGCAGGGGCGGCGGGTGAGTTTGGGCCAGACGCTGCGAGCTGTTTGCTATTCTGTGCAATACGGCCCCGCACCTCCCCCGGCGGCAGGCGACCCTGTGCAGGTGGGGGCCGCTCGGCTGCAGGTTGCGCGACCAGGAGGGTGTCCGGAAGGTCGGGAAGTGGAGGCCACGCTCGGGCAAGGAGATGGCCAGTCCCACCGGCTGGCGACGCTTGAAACAGTTACGGGCCGCTTGTCATTCTGCGTCCTACGGTCCTACCGCTCCACGCCCTGGCAAGGGCGGCGGGCGGCTTGTGCAGGCGGGCCACCGCAAGTTGCGGGACCGGGAGGAGTGCTCGTTGGAACTGGATGCGGAGACCCGGGCGGGAGCAATGGGAAGCCCCGTCACACCGACGCCGCGGATGCCCGGACCAGACACCGCAGGCCCCTCGCCCCTCAGCCCCGCACAGTCCTCTCAATAACCGGTCCAGCCGCCGTCAGTGGCGTAGATGGCGCCGGTCAGGTTCGAGGCTTCGTCCGACAGCAGGAACAGCATCATCGACACCTGCTCGGCCACGGTGGCGGGGCGATGGTTCGGATCGGTCCAGGACAGGATGCTGTCGGTCTTGATGCGGCCCATCTGCGGGCCCTGCGCCTCGCGCATCGAGGCGGCGACCAGCGCCCCGGCGCGGGCGATCATCGGCGTGTCGGTCGCGGCCATGTTGACCGAGTTCACCCGGATCCCGTAGGGCGCGTAATCCACCGCCGCGTTGCGGGTCAGCCCGTTCACGGCGTGCTTGGAGGCGACATAGGCCGGGTTGCCGGCCAGCCCGGTCATGCCGGCGATCGACCCGACGTTGACGATGGCGCCGCCGCGGCCCTGTTCGACCAGCCAGCCCAGCTGCGCGCGCAGCGCCAGAAAGGTGCCCAAGGCAGCCCCAGGATCCGGGTCTTGGTGTCCAGGATCGGCAATTCGTCTGGGTCGAGATAGAAGGCCTCGAACTTGGTATCGTTGTACGATATCTGCGCCAGCGCCAGGAAATCCGAGGCCCAGCGGGCATTGGCCTGCAACGCCGCGCGTTCCCCGCCATTGGCCGCGGTGTTGGCGATCAGGAAGCCGTTGGACAGGGTGAAGCGCTGGCGCCCGGCGGTGACGTTGAAGGCCAGCCGGTTGCCGCGCGCATCGACGCCGCCGCCAACGATGCCGACATAGGCGTCCTCGAAGAACGTGTAGCTGCGGGTCTCGTCGGTGAACAGCTCCTGCCCGAACGAGCCCGAGGTGATGGCGCTGAGCCCGCCATAGACGGACAGCGACTCGCTCAGCGGCGTGATGCCGTAGACGCCGTAATGCAGATACGCCTCGGTCCAGTCGTCATAGCCGCGGCCCGAGGGGCGGCCCTCGACCATCGGATTGCCGTTCAGCATCAGGTCGGGGCGGCCATACCAGGCGTTGTTGTTGGCGTAGTACAATCCCAGCGCATCCAGCTTGAAGCGCAGCATGGTGCCGTTGCGATCGAGGATCAGCGGGAAATCCTTGGGATCGCCGCTGACCGCCATGCCCCGGCCCCGGGCGGGCTGCGCCTGGTCGCCCAGCGAGAACGAGACCGTCAGGTCGACCCCGCCGGTCGCCGAGGGCAGCACGTCGTAATCCACCGACTGCACCGCGGGGTTGCGGCGCACCGCCGCCAGCGCGAACCCGATCCGGTCGTCGGAAAAGGCCGAGCCCGGGAACAGCCCGATCGCCCGGCGCACGCTGTCGACCATGCGGTCGTCATAGGCGGCATCGCCCGTGGGGTTGGCGAGCCTGACCGAGATCGAGTCGATCGGCCGCATGGCAAAGGGATGCGCATCGGTGACCCCCTGCGCCCAGCTGCCGCCGCCGGCCGGCAGCAGCACCGCCGCCCCGCACAGCAGCGCGGCCAGCACCTGCGCCCGTTTCCCGCCGGACGCCGCCTGCGGCGGAACCCCGCGCCTGCCAGTCCTTTCAGCCATGGTCTCACTCCCACGATGTTGCCTGCCGACCCTGCGCGCCGTCCACAGCGCCCCGCGGAACCCACCGGTGCCCGCGCGGCCGGCCGTCGCGACCGGGGTCGCGGGGGCCCGGCGTCGCTGCCGGGCGGCCATGCGCGGTCAGGGGCCGGGCGCCTGTCGGCTGCACCGGCCGGTGCGGAGCGCGAGCGCGTCCGCCATCCTTGCCTTCCATGGAGACGCGGCCGGGGAACGCTCCGTCGGGGGAGGGTTCCGCTGGGATGCGCCTGTTGACTGAACCGGGTTATTCGGGCGTTTTGGCCCGCACAACGCTGTTGCTGCCCATTTTGGGGCGAATCATGTCGGATCAGGTGGTTTTCCGCTCAAATCCGGCAAGGGAAAAGGCGAGATTCCGCGCCCGGCAGGCGGCGGAGCCGGGGGGAGCCCGCTTCGGTTGCGCGCGGGCGGGCCGCGAAAGCGCTCTGAATCTGCGGGGAACTCGCCCGGACAGCCGGGGTTGGCGGGCGCAGCGACTCAGCCGCCGCGAGCCTCGTCGCCGACGATGCGGCCATCCTCGAGCGTCAGGATGCGGTCGGCGCGGTCCAGGATGCGGTTGTCGTGGGTGACCATGATCGTGGTGGTGCCGCGCGCCTGTCCCAGCCGCTTGAGCAGCTCCACCACATTGGCGCCGCTGTCGCGGTCCAGCGCAGCGGTGGGTTCGTCGGCCAGCACCAGCTCGGGGTTGCCGACCAGCGCGCGGGCGATGGCGACGCGCTGCTTCTGCCCGCCCGAGAGGTTCGCGGGCAGATAGTCCAGCCGCTCGGACAGGCCCAGCAGGCCCAGCACATGCGCCGCGGCCGCCTGTGCCCGGGCCTTGTCCACCCGGCCCAGCACCTGTACCCCCATCATCACGTTCTGCGCCGCGGTCAGGCTTTCATGCAGGTTATGCGCCTGGAAGATGAAGCCCAGCCGCCGCCGCAGCGCCGTGGCCAGCGCCGGGGTGGCGCCGTGCAATTCATGGCCCAGCAGGATGACCAAGCCCTGCTGCACCTCGCGCAGGCACCCGAGCAGCGTCAGAAGCGTGGTCTTGCCCGAGCCCGAGGGGCCGACCAGCACCGTCAGGCTGCCGCGCGCGATGCGCAGGTCGATGTCGTAAAGCGCCTGCTTGCGCGCCTCGCCGCGGCCGAACCAGTAGTTCAGCGCCCGGGCCTGCACGGGGAAATCCTCGTCCCCCATCAGAACAGGTCCGCGGGGTCGGCGCCGGCCAGCCGCCTTGTGGCGATGGCGCCCGACAGGATGGAAAACACCAGCGTGCCGGCCAGCACCGACAGCACCATCCCCGGCGTCACCGCCAGCGGCAGGGTGGTGATCCGCCCCATCAGCGTCAGCAGCCCGCCCCCGACCAGCGCCCCGGGGACAAAGCCCAGCAGCCCCAGGATCAGCGCCTCCTCGAACACGATGCCCAGGAAGAAGCGGTGGCCGTAGCCCATCGCCTTGAAGGTGGCGTATTCGCGCATGTGGTCGGCGACGTCGGTGGACAGCACCTGATAGACGATGACGATCCCCACCAGCACCCCGATCAGCACGCCAAAGCCGAAGATCACCCCGGTCGGGCGCTGGGTCTGCTGATAGGACAGGTCCTCTTGCGCGGCCGCCGCATAGCTGCGGATGCGCAGGGTCTTGTCGGAAACCAGTCCGCGCAGCTCGGCCGCGACCCGTTCGGGGTCGGCGCCGGGACGCAGGCGCAGCAGGATGTGGTCGGGCGCGGCCGAGCTGCGGCCGGGAAACAGCGACAGGAAGGTCTGGTCCGACACCAGCATGTAGCCATCGCCGCCAAAGCCGCCGCCGCCGGCAAAGCTGTCGTACAGCGTCAGCGTCTGCCCCGAGGTCTCGAAGGACAGCGGCGCCTGCGGGCGGATGCCGGCGGCCTCGTCCCGCGGCAGCCCGCGCGCCAGACGGTCCAACAGCCCCGCCATCCGCATCTGCAGGGGCGCGGTCTTGGCGGCAAGCTCGGGCGCCAGGAACTCCGGCTGCGCCGGGTCGATGCCGAAGGTGGTCAGCGACAGCCCCTCGCCCGCGCGCTGCCAGTTCACGTTGGCCAGGAACAGCCCCATGCCCGAGGTCACCTCGGGGTGGGCCATCGCCTGCAGCATCCATTGCCGGGCGACATTGCCGCCCTCGGCCATGGCATTGGCATCGGGGGCCGAGATCATCACATCGGCCCGGAAGAACCCGTAGGGGGTCAGCGTGGCGGTGGCCATCGACTGCATGATCCCCAGCTGCACGAAGACCAGCACATTGGCAAACGCCACCCCCGCCAGCGCCGCGGCAAAGCGGGTGCGGCTGTGGGTCAGTTGCAGCCAGCCGATCGGCAGCCGCCCGAACAGCGCCTGCAGCAGCCGGCTCATGGCGCGGCCTTGGGGGCGGGAGTTGCTGTTGACGCTGGCGCGGCGTTGGAGGCGGGTGCGGTGGGGGCTGTGTCTGCTGCGGCCTCTGCCGCGGGCGCGATCCCGGTGGCGGCTGGGTTTGCCGCGGATGCGGTGTCTGCCGTGGGCGCAGGGACGGTTGCGGTTGAGGTTGCGGAGTCTGTTGCGGGGGTTGGGGCTGTCCCGGTGGTGGCTGTTGGGCCGGGGTTGCGCGCCGGTGCAGGGTCGGGCGCCGGTGCGGCCCCGGGTGCGGCCGCGGAGTCGGCCACGGGCGCCACTCCGATGGCGGGCGCGGGGCCTGCCGGGGCCGGCGCGGGATCGGGGCGGGTGTCGATGCGGGCGATCACCTCGAGGTTGGTGAAGCCGGCGGCCTGCGTGCTCGAGGCTGCGTCCAGCGCCACCATCACCCGCACCACCCGGGCGTCGGTGTTGGCGGCGGTGTCGTCGGCGACCAGCCCCTGGCGCCCGACGATCAGCCCGATCGACTGCACCCGGCCGTGGAAGGTCCGGCCAAGCGCGGTCGACGCCAGCTCGACTGGCTGGCCCACGGCGACCTGCGAGATGCGGTCCTGCCAGATCTCGGCCTCGGCCATCATCACCGAGGTGTCGCCGATCAGCATGATCCCCTCGGCCGGCGGGCGCGCGCCGGGGGTGGCGGTGATGTCCAGCACCGTGCCGGTGATCGGCGCCAGCACCTCGGCCCGGCCCATGTCGCGGCGCGCGCGGTCCAGATCGGCCTGGGCCGCCTGAAGATTGCGCCGCGCCACCACCACGTCGGGCTGGTCGTCCAGCGCCACGGTGGTGAAGCGGGCCAGCGTTGCCTCGGCCTTGGCGACGGCGGCCAGCGCCTGCCGTTCGGCGGCAAGCTGGGCGTCGAGCGTGGCGCGGGTGGCGGCGGCGCGGGCCAGCAGCTCTTCGGTGCGCTGGCGCTGCGTGGTGGCATCGGCGGCGGCGGCGCGCATCTGGTCCAGCGTCGCCTGCGCCTCGTCGCGGCTGCTTTGCACGGCGGCGCGGGTCTGCATCAGCGCGGCCTCGCGGATCGCCAGCGCGGCCTCGGCCTGCAGGACCGCGCTGTGCAGGACGTCGTGGTTGTCCAGCCGGGCGACCACCGCGCCCTTGTCCACCCGCGCGCCCTCGGCCACCAGGATCTCGGCCAGCCGCGCGTCGCCCGCGCCATAGGGCGCTGCGACCGGGGACAGATCGCCGCGCGGCAGCAGCCGCGCCAGCCCCAGCACATCGGTGGCGCGCATGGTCTCGGCCATGTCGCGGGGCAGCTCGATGTCGGGCGGCAGCGCGATCGGATAGGCCGCCCCGCCGCCCGGCCGCAACCCGGTCAGCGCGTAAAAGCCGCGCAGCGCCGGAGGCTGGAAATAAAGCCCGATCACCGCGCCCGAGAACATCAGCACCGGCACCAGCAGCACCAGCAGCCAGCGCCTGCGCCGGCGCGGCGCCGGAGGGGCGGAGGCTGCGGGCCGCGCGACCGGCAGCGGCAGCGAAGCGTCGTCCGAGTGGGTCATGGGAACTGCCTGCCAGGCTGTTGCGGGGAAACGGGGGGTCGGGTTCCACCGATATGGTTGCGCCGGGGGGATTGCGGCAAGGCGTTGGCGACGGAAGGGCTGGCGCTGCGGGGCGGGGTCACAGCCAGCCCAGCAGCCGCCACCACAGCCAGTCCATCGGCATCAGCACCACGAAGGTCAGCACCCCCAGCGGCAGGGTGGCGCGCAGCACATGCGCCAGCCGCTCCCCCGAAAGCTGCATGGCCATCACCAGCGGCCCGACCTGATAGGGAAAGATCACCGTGGCAAAGCCGACCACCTGCGTCATCAGCACCGCCTGCAGCGACAGCCCGGTCGCCGCCGCCAGATCGGGGGCCATCGGCGTCAGCACCGTGGGCACCCCCGGCATGGTGGTGACCAGCCCCATCAGCCCGGCCATCCCGGTCAGCGACAGGAAATTGGTGAAGCTGGCGCCCTCGCGCAGGGGCAGTAGCTCTTGCAGGGCGCCCCCGGCCAGCGCCCCCAGCCCCGAGGCGTTGACCACCGCCCCCAGCGCCAGGGCCGCGGCGACGAACAGCACCATGCCGAAATCGACCGAGGCGTTGAACTGTTTCGGCGCCACCACCCCCAGGCGCGGCATCAGCAGCGCCGCGGCGGTGGCGATGCCGATCCAGGCCGGGCCGATGCCGTGCAGCCGGTCGGTCATCCACAGCGCCAGCGTCGCGGCCAGGATCAGCGCCACCCGCCGCTCGGCCGCCGAAAGCCTGGTGCGGCTGGTCTGCGTCTCTGCAGGGCCGGCGGCAAGCCGGTCGGGAAACAGCCACACCACCAGCGCCACGGTCAGCGCCGATTTCACGATACCCAGCACCGGGTAATGCAGCAGCAGATAGGACAGATAGCCGAAGGAGACGCCGTGCTGCCCCTCGGCCGCGCCGGCCAGGATCATGTTGGGGATGTTCGACGGCAGGATCGCGAAACTGGGCATGTTGCAGGCCAGCGTCAGTGCCACCGCCACCCCGATGCGTCCGTTCGAGCCCGGCGCCAGCCCCAGCCGCTGCGCCAGCGCCATGCCCACCGGCACCAGCACCACCGCCCGCCCGACCGAGGACGGCATCACGAACCCCAGCGCCATCGCCGCCAGCGTCAGCACCGCGACCAGCCGCGGATAGCTGTGGCCGGCCAGCGGCACCAGCGCCTCGGCCAGCCGCGCGCCCAGCCCCGAGGTGGTGATCGCCGCCCCGATCACGAAGCCCGACACGATCAGCCACACCGCCGCCGAGCCGAAGCCGGCGAACACCAGCTCGGGCGGGGCCAGCCCGGGGATCAGCACGGCGGCGAAGAAGACCAGCGAGGTCAGGAACGGCGGGATCGCCCCGGTGCTCCACAGGGCCAACGTCGCCAGCACCACCGCGGCGGTGGCGCCCATCGGCTGCGGCAGCGCCAGCCCCAGCGCCACCGCCGCCAGCAGGCTGGCCAGCAGGATCAGCGGGCTGGGCGACAGGCGGCGTGGGGCAAGGGGAAGGACGTAGGACATGGGCGTGCCGGGGCGTGGACTGGGTTCGCCACATTCTGGACCAGTCCCGGGCACCTGCGTAAGATCGCCATCATGACAAAGGATATCGCCGACTCGCCACAGCTGCGCTTTGACCCCAGCGGCGCGGCCTATGTGCTGGACCCCGCGCGGCCGGTGCTGGCGCATGGGCGCGACCTGGCGGCGGGCGCCCATGTCGCGCCCCACGCCCACCCGCGCGGGCAGCTGCTGTGGGCGGCCGAGGGGCTGCTGCGGCTGAGCGCGGACGATGGCGTGTGGCTGGTCCCGCCCGGCTTCGGCATCTGGATCCCCGGCGGCACGCGGCACGAGATGCGGGTGGTCTCGCGCCCCGGGACGGGGGCACGGACGCGCAATCTCTACGTCGATCCCTCGTGCCCGCTGCGGCCGGGAGCGCAGGGAGGGGCGCAGGGGTGCGAGGTGCTGCCGGTCGCGCCGCTTCTGCGCGAGGTGATCCTGCGGATGGTGGAGGAGACCGACCCCGCCCGGCTTGCCCGGCTGGGGGCGGTGGCGCTGGACGAGATCGCATCCGCCCCGCCGGCGCCGCTGGACCTGCCCGCCGGGCACGACAAGCGGCTGCGCCGGCTGACCGCGCATCTGGGCCGCAACCCGGCCGACCCGCGACCGCTGCCGGTGCTGGCGGCCGAGGTGGGGGCAAGCCCGCGCACGCTGGCGCGGCTGTTTCGCGCCGAAACCGGCCTGTCGTTCCGCGACTGGCGGGTGCGGGTGCGGCTGCTGGCCGCCGTCGGCCGGCTCGAGCGCGGCGAAAGCAGCACCACCATCGCGCATTCGCTGGGCTGGCGCAGCCCCAGCGCCTTCGTCGCCGCCTTCCGCAGCCATTTCGGCAGCCCGCCGCAAAGCTGGCTGCGCGGGCGGTAGGGGCGACAGGGCGCGGTTGCCCGGGTCAGCGCCTGCGGGTCATCCGGCCCGGCGGGTGGTTCGGACTCGATCAGGGCACGGGGTGCGGCAGCTAGGTCCTGGCGACAGGCCCCCGCAGATCGAGGGCGATCAGCACCGTTTCAAAGCGTCTGCTGTCCAGCTGCGAACAATTCCTCGGTAAGGGCTGAGGTCGTGGTCCGCGCCGACCTGACCGTCGGCCGCCGCTTCCGCGACGATCTGGAATCGACCGCGCCCGATTACGAACGCAGCTATGTCGACGGCAGGCTGGCGTTCTATATCAAGGGCAGCACCGCCGGCGGCTATCGCATCACCTCGTCGCTGGACACGGGCGAGGGGCCGGTGGACGAGATCTTCAGCCGGCTGGACGAAAAGGACCCGCGCAACGTGCTGCGCCGGCTCGACCCCGAGGACATGTATCCGACCTATGGCGACGACAGCTCGTCCTTTGATGACGCGCCGACTTCGGGGCGGATCTACCTCAAGGTCGAAAAGGACCAGAACAGCTTCCTGTGGGGCGATTTCAAGGCCGACAGCATCAGCGGCCGGCTGAGCCCGGGATCGCGCGCGCTTTACGGCGCCAAGGTCGATCTGGCAACCGAGGCGCTGACCGGGGACGGCGACCCCCGCGCGCGGGTGGTGCTGTACGCGGCCCAGCCCGACACGCTGCCGCAGCGCGACATCCTGCGCGGCACCGGCGGCTCGGTCTATTTCCTCAAGCGGCAGGACATCAACGGCGGCTCGGAAACCGTGACGGTGCAGGTCGTCGACCCCGACACCGGCCGGGTGGTGCGCACCCGCCGCCTGTCCGCCGGCGTCGATTACGAGATCGACTATTTCCAGGGCGTCATCACCCTGGCTGAGCCGCTGAACTCCTCGGCCTCGGGCAGCGGCATCATCGGCAGCGGCCCGCTGGGCAGCTATGACGTCAACCTGGTCGTCCAGTACGAATACACCCCCACGATCAGCGACGTGGACGGCCATTCTCTGGGCGGGCGGGCCGAGTTCAACGTGACCGAAGGGCTGCGGCTGGGCGTTTCGGCGATGAAGGAAAACACCGCCAACGCCGATGTGGCTGCCGACCAGCGCATGGCGGCGGTGGACCTGCGCTATGAGTTCGGCGAACAGAGCCATGTGCTGGTCGAGGCCGCGCAAAGCGAGGGGCCGGGCTTTGGCCGCTCGATCTCGACCGACGGCGGGCTGACCATCAGCGACGGCGGCGTGTCCGGCGTGGATAACCGCGCCCGCGCCTACAGCGCCGACACCCATCTGAGCTTCGGCGACCTGGGGCTGGCGATGCCGGGCTATCTGACGGTCTATGGCGAAAGCAAGCAGGCCGGGTTTTCCACCCTGACCGAGGACGTGACCGAGGATCAGTGGCTGTGGGGGCTTGAATCCGAGGTCGAGCTGAGCGCGCAGTCCCGCGTCGCGATGCTGTACGAACGCTTCCACCGCGACGGCGGCGACCGCAAGGACAGCGGCGAGCTGCGCTATTCGCGCGACCTGAACGCCAACTGGACGCTGGATCTGGCGGTGGCGCATCTGGACCGCGTGGTGCTGTCGCGCCCCGAGGACACCGGCCGCCGCACCGATCTGGGCGCGCGGCTGACGTGGGAGCGGGACGACGACCTGAAGATCTACGGTTTCGGGCAGGGCACGGTCAGCCGCTCGGGGCAGGTGTCGCGCAACAACCGGCTGGGGCTGGGCTTCGAGACCCGGCTGACCGAAAAGCTGCGCTTCGCCGCGGAATATTCCGACGGCTCGCTGGGCGAGGGCGGCGCGGCCCGCGTCACCTATGCGCCCACCGCCGACAGCGAGGTCTATCTGGGCTATACGCTGGACCCGACCCGCAGCGAGGACATGCGCGAGCTGATCGGCCGCGATGACGGCGTGATCGTCGCCGGGACCCGGTACCGCTATTCGGACCGCTTCTCGACCTTCGCCGAAAACCGCTGGGATCTTTACGGCACGCGCCGCTCGCTCGCGGAATCCTACGGCGTCACCTATACGCCCGGCGAACGCTGGACGATCACCGGCGGCATGGAGATCGGCACCGTGCGCGACAGCATCGGCGGCGATTTCGAGCGCCGGGCGGTGTCGCTGGGGCTGGGCTACAGCGACAACGACCTGGTGCGCGGGCGGGCTCGGCTGGAATACCGCACCGAAGAGGGCGAGGGGCTGACGCGCGACCGCGATACCTGGGCCCTGGCGCTGGGGTATGAATACAAGGTCAACGACGACTGGCGGCTGCTGTTCAACCTCGATTCGCTGTTTTCGGACAGCGCCGAGGACAGCTATCGCGACGGCGAGTATCTGGAGTTCGGCCTGGGCTATGCCTATCGCCCGGTGCTGAACGACCGCCTGAACATGCTGCTGAAATACACCTATCTGCACGACCTGCCGGGCGAGGATCAGGTCACCGCCTCGGGGTCCGAGGACGGGCCGATGCAGAAAAGCCATGTGTTCTCGGTGGATGCCAACTACGACCTGACGCCCAAGCTGACCATCGGCGGCAAATACGGCTATCGCCGCTCCAAGGTGGCGGATCGCGGGACCGAGGATTTCGTGACCTCCTCCGCCGATCTGGCGATCCTGCGGCTGGACTGGCACGTCGTCCACATGTGGGACATCCTGGCCGAGGGCCGGATCCTGCGCACCCGCGAACTGAAGATCGACGAGACCGGCGCGCTGCTGGGCGTCTATCGCCATCTCGGCAACCACGCCAAGATCGGGGTCGGCTATGAATGGGGCAAGGTCTCGGACGACCTGACCGACCTCGATTATCTCGGCGACGGGCTGTTCCTGAACCTGGTGGCCAAGTTCTAGGCGCGGGCGCCCGTCGGGGCGCCCCCGTCCCCCGGCGGCGGCCCTGCTCGCCGGCCTTGACCCTTGCCAGACCGCCGCGCCCCGTCCTAGCATCCAGCCCCGGACGAGGAGGAGAGCGGCCGAGATGTGCGATGTCCTGATCGCGGAGGATGAGCCCACCATACTCGAAACCCTGAGCTTCCTGCTGGGGCGCGCGGGGTGGAGCGTGGCCTCGGTCACCGACGGGGCGGCGGTGCTGGACATGGTGCGGCGCACGCGCCCGGGAATGCTGGTGCTGGACGTGATGCTGCCGGGGCGCAGCGGGCTCGACATCCTGCGCTCGCTGCGGACGGACCCGGAACAGGCCGACATGCCGGTGCTGATCCTGACCGCGCGCGGGCAAAGCCACGACCGGCAGCTGGCGCTGGATCTCAAGGCCGACGGTTTCATTTCCAAGCCCTTCGCCAACGACGACGTGGTGGACGAGGTGCAGCGCCTGCTGGGGCAGCGCGCCGCCCGCATCGCCGCCTCGGGCTAGGGCGCGGGCGTGGCCGGGCCGCCGAACCGCCCCGCCGGGGACACGCGCCGCCGCGACGCGGCCTTTGTCCTGCCCGCCTTCGGCACGCTGCTGCTGCTGCCGCCGTTCCTGAACCTGTTCAACCGCGGGCTGCTGGTGTTCGGCATCCCGCTTGAGGCGGTGTATCTGTTCGGGGTCTGGCTGGCGCTGATCCTGGGCGCCTTTGCGATGACAAGGCGCCGCCCCGACACCGCCGAGGACCCCGCGCCCGGGGATGACGGCTGATGCTGTCGCCCGATTTCGTCATCCTGACCGCGGTCGCCTATGTCGGGCTGCTGTTCGCGCTGGCCTATGTCTCGGACCTGCGGGCGCGGCAGGGGCGGGCGGGGTTCCTGCGCTCGCCGCTGGTCTATACGCTGTCGATCTCGGTCTATTGCACCAGCTGGACGTTCTACGGCGCGGTGGGCACCGCGGCCCGCAACGGGCTGGAGTTCATGGCGATCTACATGGGCCCGACGCTGGTCTTCGTCGGCTGGTGGTTCCTGCTGCGCAAGCTGCTGCGGATCGCGCACGGGCAGCGGATCACCTCGATCGCGGATTTCCTGTCCTCGCGCTTTGGCAAGTCCAGCAAGCTGGCGATCCTGGTAACGGTGATCGCGGTGGTGACGATCACCCCCTATATCGCGCTGCAGCTCAAGGCGGTGACGACCTCGATCCAGGTGATCTCGACCGCGGACGGGCGCGGGCGGCTGGCGGGGCTGGGCGACGCGGGGCTGGGGCTGGCGGTGGCGATGGGCATGGCCGTGTTCACCATCCTGTTCGGCACCCGCAACGTCGACGCGCGCGAACAGCACCCGGGCGTGGTCGCCGCCATCGCATTCGAGGCCAGCGTCAAGTTCGTGGCGCTGGTGGCGGTGGGGCTGTTCGTGGTCTTCGGCCTGTCCGACGGTCCCGCGCAGATCTACGCCCGCGCCGCCGAGGCCGGGTTCACCATCCACGAGCCCGGCCCCTTCGGCAGCCGCTGGGTGACGGTGCTGTTCCTGTCGGCCTGCGCGGTGATCTGCCTGCCGCGGCAGTTCCAGATCACCGTGGTGGAAAACGCCGACGAAAACCACCTGCGCACCGCCGCCTGGGCGTTCCCGGCCTATCTGCTGCTGATGAGCCTGTTCACCCTGCCCATCGCCTTTTACGGGCTCGCGACCATGCCGGAGGGGTCGAACCCGGACATGTTCGTGCTGACCCTGCCGATGGCGGCCGACCAGAACGCGCTGGCGCTGTTTGCCTTTATCGGGGGGTTTTCCTCGGCCACCTCGATGATCATCGTGGCCTCCATCGCGCTGTCGATCATGGTGTCGAACCATATCGTGCTGCCGCTGGCGCTGCGCTTTACCCGCGACCTGGCCGCGCACGAGGCGCAGGGCATCGCGCGGCTGCTGCTGGTCAGCCGGCGCACCTCGATCGCGGTGATCCTGTTCCTGGGGTTCATCTATTTCTGGCTGACCGGGGAAAGCGGGGCGCTGGCGCCGATCGGGCTGATCTCATTCGCCGGGGTGGCGCAGTTCCTGCCGGCGCTGCTGGCGGCGCTGTACTGGCGCGGCGCCACGGTGCGCGGCGCGCTGGCCGGGATGGGGCTGGGGTTCGCGGTCTGGGGCTGGACGCTGTTCCTGCCCAGTTTCGCCGCCGGCAGCGACATGGTGGCGGGGCTGCTGGCGCGGGGCCCCTGGGGGATCGCCGCGCTGCGCCCGCAGGCGCTGTTCGGGATGGGTGACACCGACCCGCTGGTGCATTCGCTGTTCTGGAGCATGTTGCTGAACGCGGGCATGCTGGTGCTGACCTCGCTGGCTACAAGGCAGGACCGGCTGGAGCGGATCCAGGCCGGGGTGTTCGTGGACGTGTTCCGCTCGGGGCAGCGCGGGCAGGGGCATGGCGGCACCGGCCGGGCGATCCGCAGCACAGCCACCGCCGACGACCTGTTCTTTCTGGCCGAGCGGGTGCTGGGCTGGCAGCGCGCCCGTGCGCTGTTCGAGGATGCGGGCATCCGCCATGGTGCGCACGCCCGCGGCGCCGACGCGCCGCCCGCCTTCGTCATCCGGCTGGAACGCGAGCTGGCCAGTTCCATCGGCGCGGCCTCGGCGCATATCCTGCTGTCCAAGGTGGTGCGGGGCGACGCGCTGTCGCTGGACGAGGTGATGCAGATCGCCGACGAAACGCTGCAGGTGATCTCGCACTCCAACGAGCTGGAAAAGAAGTCCAACGAGCTGCGCCAGACCGCCCGGCAGCTGCAAGAGGCGAACGCAAAGCTGCACGCGCTGCACCGGCAGAAGGACGATTTCCTCAGCCAGGTCAGCCACGAGGTGCGCACGCCGATGACCTCGATCCGCTCGATTTCCGAAATCCTGATGCGCCAGCCCGATCTGGACGAGGCGCAGCGGGACCGCTTCGTCGGGCTGATCCACCACGAAAGCGTCCGGCTGACCCGGCTGCTGGACGAGATCCTGGACCTCAGCGCGCTGGAACATGGCGAGCGGGACTGGGAAAACCACCCCGTCGACCCCGAGGCGGCGCTGAGCCGCGCGATGGAGGTCTGCGACGCCATCGCCCGCCAGCGCAACATCGGGTTCTCGCGCGAGCACGCGCCGGTGCCTGTGGTGGTGGCGGGGGACAGCGACCGGCTGTGCCAGGTTTTCATCAACATCATCGCCAACGCCATCGCCCACAACCGCGATCCCGAACCGCGGGTGCATGTGCGGTCGCGCGTGACGGCGACGGAATATCAGGTCGAGATCATGGACAACGGGGCCGGGATCGCCCCCGAGTTCCGCGCCACCATCTTCGACAAGTTCGTCCGCATCGGCGAGGCGGGCAACACCGGCGGCGCCTTCCCGGGGCTGGGGCTGGGGCTGAACATCAGCCACACCATCGTGCGCAAGCTGCAGGGCCGGATCGAGCTGGTCGAGGGCGCGCTGCCCGGTGCGTGTTTCCGCATCTCGCTGCCGCTGTGCCCGGCGGCGCCGCCGGCCCTTGAGGGGTCCTGTCAGGCGGGTGCGTCCTCCTGACGATGGCTGCAATTCTGGCGGATGCACAGCTGGCAGGACGGGCCGACCGCCAGCTGCGTGCTTGTGTCCGACAGGTTCAGCCCCTGCCCATAGACGGTGCGGTCGGCGTGGTGGATGTCGCAGGCCAGCATCACCGAAAACACCAGCGGCTGTTCGGCCCAGGTCGAGATCCGCTTGGGCACCGATTTCGCGATCATCAGGAAGCGCGCGCCGTTGGGGAACTCGGCGATCTGGCGGATCACCCCGCCCGCCGCCGCCGTGTGATAGATCGGCCAGAGCAGGCAGCCATGCCCGCCCCCCGGCAGGCTGAGCCCGGGCAGCGGGAACCGCTTGGTCAGCCGCCCCGAGGGATCGGCGCGCAGGAACCCGAAGGGCACGCCCTCGGCCCCCGGGCGGCGCAGCGTCACCAGCCGGTGGGCCACCTGCTCGAAACTGGCGCCGTGGATATGGCTGAGCAGGTCGATGTCGTAGCGGTGTTCGGCGGCGGTGGCACTGATCCGCTCGTAAGGCATCATCATCGCCCCCGCGACGTAAGAGGACAGCGCCCCCCGCATCAGTTGCCGCGCCTCGTCCGAGGCGGGTTCCAGCGCCGCGCAGGTCCGGTCCAGCAGCTCGGGCGCGGCCAGTTCGGCGATCTGGCGGCACATGCGGAACACCCGCGTCGCCAGCGGCGCCGAGGCCCGCAGCCACAGCACCCCGGCCTCGACATCGGCGCGCGAGCGCTCGGCCAGGCGCGGGGCGGGGGCGCCGGGGGCCTCGGGCCAGCGCTGGCAGCGCAGGCCGAAACGCTCGGCGAGATGTGCGGCCAGCGCGGTTTCCCCGAACGCGCCGGGAATGCTGGCGCGCAGCTCGGCGGCCAGATCTTCCAGCTCGGGGAAATGGTTGTTGGCCGCGATGAAGGCGTCCTCGACCTGCCGCACTGGCGAGATGGTGCGCCGCTTGATGGTGGCGCGGTCGAAATAGCCGACCAGCCCGCGCATGGTGGTGCTCAGTTCCTGCGCCTCGCGGTTGATGGCGACGGTGAAGCGGCGGCGGTCGGCCTCGCTCAGATCCTCGACCCGGGCGATGATCTCGGCGCTCGACCGCATTCCGGTCAGCCGGTTCAGCACCTCGTGCAGCATCTGCCCCAGCAGCGGGTCCGAGGCGAAGCGGTTGGTGAAGGCCTCGACCTCGGCCATCGCCTCGGCGCCCATGCGGTGCAGCCGGATCAGCGCCTGCGCCACCTCGGGGAAGCGGGCCAGCAGGTCGCGGAAATCGGTCTGGCCGAAATCCAGCCCCTGCAGCACCGGGTCGCGCAGCATCTCCTGCACGTTCTGCAGGGTCTTCTGTTCCTGGTCGCCCGACAGCGCGTCGATGTCCAGCTGCAGATGTTCCGCGATGCGCAGCAGGAGCGCGCCGCCGACGTCGCGTTTCGAGTTCTCGATCAGGTTCAGGTAGCTGGACGAGATCCCGACCATCCGGGCCAGCGCCGCCTGCGAGATGCCGCGGTCCAGCCGCTGCCGACGTATCCTGATGCCGACCGGCGCGCGCATGATGTCCCCCTGTCTTCCCGTCCCTGAGTCAATCATTGACAGGATTTCTTGTAAATCGTTTGATGGTTTACAAAAAAACTGTTTGCAATCAGGTTCTTATTGAAATCGTTCCATCCATGTCCTCTTGATGCAAGTAACAATGACAAAAAGTCGCACCAGGGAGGAATGAAATGTCGAAACTGATCATCAACCGGCGCGGGCTGCTGCGCACGATGGGGGCGGGGGCGGCGGCGACGCTGGCCTCGCCGATGTTCTTCACCCGCGGCGCCTGGGCGCAGAACTTCTGCAACGACCCCACCGCCAGCGGCAAGATCGTGTTCGGCTTCAACGTGCCGCAGACCGGATCCTATGCCGAAGAGGGGCTGGACCAGCTCAAGGGCTACGAGCTGGCGGTCAAGCACATCAACGGCGAGGGCGACGGCGGGCTGCTCAACACGCTCAAGCCGCTCAGCCTCAAGGGCAACGGGGTGCTGGGGCAGAAGGTCGCCTTCGTGTCCGGCGACACCCAGACCAACACCGACGCCGCCCGCGACGGCGCGCGCCGGATGATCGAGCGTGACGGCGCGATCATGGTCACCGGGTCCGTGACCTCGGGCGAGGCGATCGCCGTGCAGTCGCTGTGCCAGGAACGCGGCGTGATCTACATGGCCGGGCTGACCCATTCCAACGACACCACCGGCAAGGACAAGCGCCGCTACGGTTTCCGGCATTTCTTCAACGCCTATCAGTCGGGCGTCGCCATCGCCCCGCATCTGGCCGAGGCCTATGGCCGCGACCGCCGCGCCTATCACCTGACCGCCGACTACACCTGGGGCTGGACACAAGAGGAATCGATCAAGAACGCCACCGAGGCGCTGGGCTGGGAAACCGTCGCCACCGTGCGCACGCCGCTGGGGCTGGGCGATTATTCGCAATACCTGACCCCGGTGCTGAACTCGGGCGCGGACGTGCTGATCCTGAACCACTACGGCCACGACATGGTGAACTCGCTGCCGCAGGCGGTGCAGTTCGGGCTGCGCGACCGCCAGGCCAACGGCAAGAACTTCGAGATCGTGGTGCCGATGTTCTCGGAACTGATGGCGGTGGGCGCGGGCGAGGCGGTCAAGGGCATCATCGGCACCTCGAACTGGCACTGGGCGCTTGAGGACGAGGGCACCAAGGCCTTTACCAAATCCTACGGTGAGGCTTACGGCGCGCCGCCCTCGCAGTCGGCCCATACCGGCTATGTGCAGGCCATCCTTTACGCCGATGCGGTGGAACGCGCCGGGTCCTTCTATCCGCCCGAGGTCATCAAGGCGCTGGAAGGCCACGAGTTCGACGGCATGGGCAACGGCCCGACGCTGTATCGCGACAGCGATCACCAGTGCTTCAAGGAAGTGCTGGTGGTGCGCGGCAACGACGCCCCCACCAGCAAGTTCGACGTGCTGAACGTGATCGGCCGCTCGGCCCGCGACGAAGTCACCTATGACCCCGCGATCTTCGGCGGCGAGCTGGGCCCCTACGAGCCCAACCAGTGCTGATCGCGCAGTGATCCGGGGCCCGGCGCGCGTTAGCGGGCCGGGCCCTGCCGTCACCAATCACAAGAAAATACGGGGCCTGACCCGCAGGGGGGAAAATGAACGCGTTTCTCGCGCAGCTGCTCAATGGGCTGGACAAGGGGGGGGCCTATGCGTTGATCGCATTGGGGCTCACCCTGGTTTTCGGCACCTTGGGCGTGGTCAATTTCGCGCATGGCGCCCTGTTCATGCTGGGCTGCTTCATGGCGGTGACCTTCCGCTATCTGATCACCATCGAAAAGGTCACCACCGACCCGACGCAGCTGTCGCCCTGGGGGCAGCCGCTCGAGGTGCGCGCCCCCATCGTCCAGGACTGGCTGGGCGATTTCGGGCTGTTCCTGGTCGATTACTCGGTGCCGTTCTCGATCCTGCTGACCATCCCGGTGATGCTGGCCATCGGCATCGGGATGGAGCGCGGGCTGATCAAGCATTTCTACAAGCGCACCCACGCGGAACAGATCCTGGTGACCTTCGGCCTGGCCATCGTCATCGGCGAGATCGTGAAAAGCATCTACGGCCCCAACCCCTGGCCGCAGCCGATCCCCTCGGACCTGCGCTCGGCCGCCGATATCGGCCGCTGGCTGGGGATGGAGCCGAATACCCTGACCTATCCGTGGTGGCGGATGATCTATCTGATGTTCTCGCTGGGGGTGATCGCGGCGGTGTTCGCCTTCCTGCGCTTCACCACCTTCGGGATGGTGGTGCGCGCCGGCATGGCGGACCGCGAGGCGGTGGGGCTGCTGGGCATCAACATCGACAAGCGCTTTACCGTGGTCTTTGGCCTCGCGGCCGTGGTCGCCGGGGTGGCGGGGGCGATGTACACGCCGCTGCTGCCGCCGAACTACCAGATCGGCATGGATTTCCTGGTGCTCAGCTTCGTCGTCGTCGTGGTGGGCGGCATGGGCTCGCTGCCGGGCGCGGTGCTGGCGGGGTTCCTGCTGGGCATCCTGCAAAGCTTCGCCTCGATGACTGAGGTGAAGTCGCTGATCCCCGGCATCGACCAGGTGATCATCTATCTGGTGGCGGTGGTGATCCTGCTGGTGCGGCCCCGCGGCCTGATGGGCCGGCGCGGCGTGATGGAGGGCTGATCCGATGTTCCATCTTTCCCGCAAGGACCAGATCAAGCTGGCGATCTTTGCCCTGGTCGTCGTCACCATGCCGATCTGGCTGGCGCCGCTGGGCGCCGCCTATCCCGGGCTGATGCAGAAATTCGCGATCTATGCGATCTTTGCCATCGGCTTCAACATCCTGTTCGGGCTGACCGGCTATCTGTCCTTCGGCCACGCCGCCTTCCTGGGCGTCGGTTCCTATACCGCGGTGTGGTCGTTCAAGCTGCTGACCATGGACATCGTGCCGGCGCTGATCTTCTCGACTCTGCTGGCGGGGGTGTTCGCGCTGGTGATCGGGTTCTTCAGCCTGCGGCGCACGGGGATCTATTTCTCGATCCTGACGCTGGCATTCGCGCAGATGTGCTACAGCCTGGCCTATTCGGTGCTGACCCCGATCACCAATGGCGAAACCGGGCTGCTGCTGGCCCGCAACGACCCGCGGGTGATCGACGAGGCGCTGGGGGCCGGAACCGTGGGGGGCGCGGGGCTGCCGACGCCGGCGCTCTTGGGTAACACCGTCAGCGGCTATTTCGGCTTCTACATCTGCGCGGCGCTGCTGATCCTGGCCTTCTTCATCTCGCAGAAGATCTTTGCTTCGCCCTTCGGGCTGGCGCTGCGGGGGATCAAGTCGAACCAGACGAGGATGATCTACACCGGCTTCAACATCCGGCCCTATATGCTGGCGGCCTTCGTCATCTCGGGGATGTTCGCGGGGCTGGCGGGCGGGCTGCTGTCGGTCACCGACCCCATCGCCGGGGCGGAACGGATGCGCTGGACGGAATCGGGCAACATCGTGCTGATGACCATCCTGGGCGGGGTGGGCACGCTGATCGGCCCGGTGATCGGCGCCTGGGTGATCGAGTATTTCGAGAACATCTTCTCGGCCATCAACAAGAACATGCTGAACGCGGCCTTCGATTTCCTGCCTGACGGGGTGCAGAACCTTGCCGTCACCGTGCTGTCCAAGTTCGTGGGCGAGGGCTGGCACCTGACCCTGGGGCTGCTGTTCGTGCTGATCGTGGTGTTCCTGCCCGGTGGGCTGGTCGAGGGCTATCTGAAGCTGGTCGCGCGGTTCCGGCGCGGGCGCGGCACCAAACCGGAGGCTGGCGGGAAATGAGCGTGACGAGCGAAAACGCAGCGGCCGGCAACGCCGCGAACGGCAAGAACATCGTCCTGCACGCTGCGGACGTGATCAAGAACTTCGGCGGGCTGCGCGCGCTGTCCGACATCGACCTGCAGATCGAAGAGGGCAAGACCCACGCGATCATCGGGCCGAACGGCGCGGGCAAGTCCACCCTGCTGAACGTGATCATCGGGCGGATCGCGCCGACCTCGGGGGCGGTGGTGTTCGACGGCACCGTGCTAACCGGCAAGGCCCCGCACGAGATCAACCAGCTGGGGATTTCCCGGGTGTTCCAGACGCCCGAGATCTTCGCCGACCTCTCGGTGCTGCACAACGTCATGGCCCCGGCCTTCGCCCGCCGCGACGGGTCCTTCCGGCTGAACATGTTCCGCACCACGGCCCGCGAAGCCGCGATCCGGGAAGAGGCCGAAAGCCTGCTGAACGATTTCGGCATGTGGGACCGGCGCGACGACCATTCCGGCGCGCTGTCGCGCGGCGACAAGCGGCGGCTGGAGCTGTGCATGTGCCTGATCCAGCATCCGCGGCTGCTGCTGCTGGACGAACCCACCGCCGGCATGTCGCGCCACGACACCAACACCACCATCGAGCTGCTGAAGAAGATCAAGCTGCGCGGCATGACCAAGGTCATCATCGAACACGACATGCATGTGGTGTTCTCGCTGGCCGACAAGATCTCGGTGCTGGCGCAAGGGCGGATCATCGCCTCGGGCCTGCCGCAGGACATCAAGGAGGACCCCAGAGTGCAGGAAGCCTATCTCGGGGGGGCGGCGGAATGAATGCGGCACCAGTGACCGGCCCGGCGCCGGATGCGTTCTTCGCGCTGCGCGACGTCCATGCCTATTACGGCGAAAGCTACATCGTGCAGGGCGTCAGCCTCGAGCTGCGCAAGGGCGAGGTGCTGGCCCTGCTGGGCCGCAACGGTGCCGGCAAGACCTCGACCATGCGCGCCATTGCCCGGGCCGACAACCCGGCGGTGATGCGCGGGGAAATCTGGCTGGAGGGGCAGCCGGTCCACCAGATGAAATCCTGGCAGGCCAGCCAGGCCGGGATCCAGCTGGTCCCCGAGGACCGCCGCATCATCCCCGGCATGACCGTCGAGGAGAACCTGATCCTGTCGCAGGTCGCCCCCAACAAGGGCTGGGAGATCGAGCAGATCTACGAGCATTTCCCGCGGCTGGCCGAGCGCCGCAACCAGGAGGGGGTCACCCTGTCGGGGGGCGAGCAGCAGATGCTGTCGGTCGCCCGGGCGCTGGCGCGCGAGGTCAAACTGCTGCTGCTGGACGAGCCCTACGAGGGGCTGGCCCCGGTGATCGTGCGCGAGATCGAGCATATCGTGCAGGACATCAAGGCCCGCGGCATCACCACCATCATCGTGGAACAGAACGCGGTGGCGGCGCTGCGGCTGGCGGACCGGGCGGTGATCCTCGATTCCGGCGAACTGGTGTTCACCGGCTCGGCGCAGGAGCTGCTGGACGACGCCGATCTGCGCAACCGCTATCTGGCGATCTAGGCCGGGCCCCCGGGGTTGCGGCGAGGGGTTTGCGTCGCCGCAGCATGGGTAATTGGGCCAGAAAGAAGCAGCTGGCGCGGGCAGGGGCCTGCCTGCGTCAGTCCTCGTGGACGATGCCGGGCTGGTCGGCGGCATTCGGGGGCGGCGTGGCGTGCAGGTGGGCGGGGGTGTCGGGCACATGCGCGGCCCGCAGCCCCAGCGCGATGCCCACGCCCATCGCGGCCAGCCCCGCCATCACCCCGGCGGCGGGCAGCACCAGCTCCCACCCCGGGGTCAGGCGGGCGGGCATCAGCGCGTAATCCACCACCCCGGCCAGCGCGCCGGTGGCCAGCCCCGCCGCCCAGGCCAGCATCGGGCTGCCCCGTTCGGCGGCGCGCAGCATCAGCACCGCCACCGCCGCCCAGAAGAAGCAGGCGGCGACATGGATCACGGCGCCGACCCCGGTATGCGCGAGGTCGAGCCCGGCGAACTGCCCGGCCTCGGGGCCGTGCAGCGCGTGGCTGGTGGCGTTCAGCGGCATCCAGAACGGCAGGCCGGCGGCCATCGCGGCCAGCCCCAGCACCAGCACCGACAGCACCGTGGCGGCGCCCCCGGCCAGCGGCCAGCCGCGGTCGAAACGTGCCATCGCGATCGGACGGGTCATCGGTTCCTCCCTTGCCTCAAAAGACGGCAATCCGCGGCGGGGCGGAATGTTCCCGGGAACATTCCCCGGGCGTGCCGGTTCAGGCCCCGCGAAACCGACGCCGGCCCCCGCCGGCGCCCACGGAAGGGAGAAATCCAATGCCCGACAAGGTTCTTGACGACCTGTTCCACGAGACGCTGAAGGACATCTATTATGCCGAGCGCCAGATCCTGAAGGCGCTGCCCAAGATGGCGCGCGGCGCGCAGTCGGATCATCTGCGCCAGGCGTTCGAAAAGCACCGCGACCAGACGGAAACCCATGTCGAGCGCCTGCGGCAGGTGTTCGACATCATCGGCAAGTCCCCCCGCGGCAAGACCTGCCCGGCCATCGACGGCATCATCGAAGAGGGCGAAGAGGTGATGGCGGCCTTCAAGGGCTCGCCGGCGCTGGACGCCGGGCTGATCGCGGCGGCGCAGGCGGTCGAGCATTACGAGATCGCCCGCTATGGCACGCTGCGGCAATGGGCGCGGCAGCTGGGGCTGGACGATGCCGCCGCGCTGCTGGACGAGACACTGACCGAGGAATCCGACACCGACGAGCTGCTGACCGAGATCGCCGAGAGCGAGGCGAACGTCGAGGCGGCGGCGCCCGCCTGACCACTGCACCCGACGGCTGTGTCCGGCGCCGCCGGGCGGGGCCGGCCGGGCCGGATGCGAAAAGGGGCGGCCGGTGGGCCGCCCTTCTCATTTTCAAGGGGCTGTCACTTCCAGGGCGCTGCGTTCCCGCGCAGCGCAGAGGGCGCCTACAGCGCCGGTTCCAGCCGGTCCTGAAGGATGTGGCGGGCGCGGTTCACCCGGCTCTTGATGGTGCCGATGTCGCAGCCAAGGATGCGCGCGGCGTCCAGATAGCTCTCGCCCAGGGCGCCGACCAGCACGATCGCCTCGCGGTAATGGGGGGGCATCTCGCGCAGCGCCGCCTGCATCTCGCGCGCCTGCATGTGCCAGTCCTGCCCCGGCTTCACCTGCACCCGCACCGAGCTTGACACGCAATCCGCCGCCCCCGTCCGCTCGCGCGCCGACTTGCGGCAGTTGGTCAGGAAACGGTTGCGCATGATGGTGAACAGCCAGGCCCGCATGTTGGTGCCGGGGCGATACTGGTGCACGTTCTCGATGGCGCGAAGCAGGGTTTCCTGAACCAGGTCCTCGGCATCCGGGACCGACCGGCACAGGGCGCGTGAATAGGCGCGGAGCGCCGGGATATATCCGAGAATATCGTCCGACATGGGCGCTCCCTTGCAAGTCCGAGTGTATCGGAGGCTCAATGCCGGGGCGCGCAGCCGGTTCCGCCGGAAATCGCCGCGGGGGCGGGTTTGGCGAAAACTGGCCGGGGTGCGTCAGGAGGCGTCGCGGCCCCGCCGCTCGCGCGCCTGGGCAAGCGCCGCCTCGAGCTGCTGCGCCAGTTCGCGCAGCCGGGGCGAGATCGGCTCTTTCGCCGTCTGTGCCAGCAGCTCGGACAGGGCCTTGTCCAGCTCGGGATCGACAACCGGGCCGCAGTCGCTGTTGGCCATCGGGAACTCCATGTCTCTGTCGTCAGCAGGGCCAGTCTAGTCGAACCCGTTCCTCAGGGGCAGCCCGTCCGCATCAGATTTTCCGCCCCTGTGACAACAAAATCCGAAAACAAATCAATCTTTCCCATGGGGCCTGCCCGCCGGGACGCGGACGGCCCGACAACCTGCCTGGTGCGCAGTTGTTCCGACACCCTTGCGCGGACCGGCGGCGGCGGCCGTATCCCGCCGGTCCGGCGCGGTCCCGCGTCCCCTTACAAGCTGGCGGAACGGGGGTGTTCGCCGTGATCGTCGCCGGCGTCATCCGGCCCCGAGGTGCCCAGGTGGCGCATCCGGGTCCGCAGCCGGCAGCACAGCCCCGGCGCATCATGCGAGATGGTGCTTTCGCCCATGAAATCCTCGGGCAGCACCTCTTCGATGATCAGCGAGCCGAAGCCGCGGCCGGCGGGCGGCTTGGGCGGTGGGCCGCCGGTTTCGGTCCAGACCAGGGTGAAGTCGTCGTCGCTGCCCGGGCGGCCGGCGGTCCAGCGCAGTTCGACCCGCCCCTCGGGCGCCGACAGCGCCCCGTATTTCAGGGCATTGGTCGCCAGCTCGTTGATGGCCAGCGCCAGGGTCAGGGCCTGCTTGGCGCTGACCCCGACGGCGGGGCCGTCGATGTGGAACCGGCCCTGGCCGCTGCGGAAGGGTTTGAGCGCCTCGAGCACGACCTCGCCCATGCGGGCGTTTCGGACCTGCGCCCGGGTCAGCAGGGTCTGCGCATGGGCCAGCGCGCCGATCCGCTGGCGCAGGTGGTCGCCGGCGTCCGGGCCCTCGTGGCTTTGCAGGGTCTGGTTGACGATCGCGGACACCACGGTCAGCGTGTTCTTGATCCGGTGCGCCAGCTCGCTGTTGCGCAGTTGCAGCTGGCGGGCGGTCTCGACCGTGCGGGTGGTTTCGATCACCGTGTCCATCATGCCGCGCACCACGCCGTTTTCGTCCCGGATCGGGCTGTAGCAAAAGGTGAAGTTGCAGGGCTCGGGGTAGCCGTAGCGGTCGATGGTCAGGGGGAAGTCCTCGATAAAGGTCGCCTCGCCGGCAAAGGCGCGCGCGGCCATCGGGCCGATCTGGTCCCAGACCTCGCCCCAGATATCGGCGAAAGAGCAGCCCAGCACATCGCCCTTGTCCCCGAGGATCGGGCGGAAGGCGTCGTTGTAAAGCGTTACCAGGCCGGGACCCCAGACCAGGCATTTCGGGAACTTTGAGTTCAGCGCCATGCCCAGCGTCACCTTGAGCGCCGAGGGCCAGCCCTCGGGGGGGCCCAGCTCGTGTGCGGACCAGTCCTTGGCCCGGATGGCCTGCGCCATCTCGCCGCCGCCGTCCAGAAAATGCAAACCGGCCATCCGTCCCCCCTTCGCTGAACACCCTTTTCCCGGGGGGACGCGACGCATCACGGAATGCAGGCTTGGAAGACGGGGCCGGATCCGGTGCGAGGCACATCCGTCGGGACGTTCGGGCGCAACCGGATGATAGCGCGGTAACCGCCCGGCCAGAAGCGGAAAACCACGATCGTGAGGGGCGGTGACCTTGCGGTCACCGCTTTGGGCAGGAATCAGCCGCGGCGCTGATCGTCGTCCTTGCGGCCGCCGCCTTGGCCGCCCCCCTGGCCGCCTTGACCGCCGCCCTGGCCACCGCCTTGACCGCCACCGCCGCCCTGGCCGCCGCCCTGACCGCCTTGGCCGCCCTGACCGCCGCCTTGGCCGCCCTGACCGCCTTGGCCCTGGCCCTTCTTGTCGTTGTTCTGGTTGTTCTGGTTCATCGGGACATCCTCCTCGTGCTCGATGCGGACCCTCCAACCGGCCAGCCTTCCCGATGTTCCAATAATTCGGCGGCAGCGGAACGAAACCTGCCGGATTCCGGTTCGTCCCCCAGATCATCCCGATCCCCGACCATTCCGACCCGGCGGACATACATGCAGGACACCCTGAGATTCGGCCCCCTGGGCGATGAGGCGGCGCATCTTTGCATCGACATGCAAAGACTGTTCGGCGCCGGTTCGCCCTGGGCGATCCCGTGGATCGAGAAGGTCCGCCCCGTGGTGGCGCATCTGGTGGCCGCGCGGACCGAGCGCACCGTGTTCACCCGCTTTGTCCCCCCGGCCAGCCATGCCCAGACCGGCGGCGCCTGGGCGCGCTATTACGCCGAATGGCCCGAGATGCTGCGCGAGCGGCTGGACCCCGGCTGGCTGGAGCTGCTGCCCGAACTGGCCGGTCATGTGCCGCCGGCGCGGGTGATCGACAAACCGGTGTATTCGCCCTGGCACGACGGGCGGCTGCATCATTTCCTGCGCGGCGCCGGAATCAACACGCTGGTGATGACCGGAGGAGAGACCGACATCTGCGTCATGGCCACCGTCATGGGGGCGGTGGACCTGGGCTACCGGGTGGTGCTGGTCAGCGACGGGGTGTGCTCGTCCACCGACACCGGCCATGACGCCGCGATGACGCTGTTTCGCACCAGGCTGTCCCAGCAGATCGAAACCGCGCCCTTTGACGAAATCCTCGACAGCTGGCCGGTATGAGGGGCAGGCGCCCCCCGGCCGGCCAGCGGCCGCCGGGCGTCCCGCCCCCGCGGCCAGCCACATGTGACGGAGCGCGACCATGACCCATCGCCCGGCTGCCCCCTCTGCGATCCCGGCGGGGCTGAGCCATTACTACCGCGCCAGCGACCTGTCCGGGCTGCGGCTGGCGCTGTGGGAGGATGCGGGCAGCGCCTCCCTTGCCGCCTATCTGCGCGAGGCCGGTGCGGCGGTCGAGGTGCTGCCGCCCGGCGACGGGGCAGGGCAGGGCATGCCGCCGCTGCCGCTGCGTGCCCGCTGTGCGCCGGGTGCCGGAGGCGCGGGAAAGACTGGAGGCGGGCTGTCTGCGGTGAACGGCCACCCGGGCGGCGCGGCGGTGCTGGAACTCGACGCCGCGGTGGTGAACCTGGGCGATCCGAACCCCTTGGCGCGGCGGTTGCAGGCGACGGGGGTTCCCTTCGTCATCTTCACCGACCACCCGGAACGCTGCCTTGAACATTACCCCGCCGGCAGCTGCGTCCACAGCGAGGACGGGCCCGAGGCGCTGGCCTCGGCGGTGCTGCTGCATGTGGCGATCTTCCGTTCGGGCCTGCCGGTCACCCCGGACCTCTCCGGCCCCGGAATGTCGCTGATCGAGATGGTGCCGGGGCTGCGGGCGATGGCGCGGGTGCTGGTGCCGGATGCGGCGCTGGCCGACGACCTGCTGGCCGAGGCGATGGTGCAGGCGCTGGCCTATGTGCCGGCGCTCGGCTCTGAAGCCGAGGTGGGGGCGCTGCTGGTCATGCTGATCGAGCGGCTGTGGCATCGGCAGAAACTGTCACGCCCCTGCTGATCGCGGCCACGGCGGGCGCATGAAAAAGGGGGCCTCGCGGCCCCCTTTCTGCCTGTCGTCCGGGTCGGTCAGCGGCGGCCGCGCGAGGACGAACGGCGGTCGTCGTCGTCATCATAGCGGCTGGACGAGCGCGAGCGGCCGCGGCCGTAATCGTCGTCGTCATCGTCGCGGCGATGTTCCCAGCCAAGCCGTGCGGCTTCCGAATGGCCGCGGGGGTCGCCGAACCAGCCGCCTTGCCCGCGGTCGCGCGAAGAGCCGCGGTCGTCGTCGCGATCACGCCCGCCGCGCGAGGACGAGGAGTAGCGGCGGTCGTCGTCGTCGTAGCGGCTGGACGAGCGCGAGCGGCCGCGGCCGTAATCGTCGTCGTCATCGTCGCGGCGATGTTCCCAGCCCAGCCGCGCGGCTTCCGAATGGCCACGGGGATCGCCGAACCAGCCGCCTTGCCCGCGGTCGCGCGAATAGCCGCGATCGTCGTCATCGTCGTCGCGCCCGCGCGAGGAATAGCGGCGGTCGTCGTCGTCGTAGCGGCTGGACGAGCGCGAGCGTCCGCCACGGTCATCGTCGCTCATGAAACGGCCGCGGCTGTCGCGTTCACGATCATCGCTGTCGCGGCCAGAACTGCGCCCGCGACCGCCACGGTCGTCGTCGCTCATGAAGCGGCCGCGGCTGTCGCGTTCGCGGTCGTCGCTGTCCCGGCCAGAGCTGCGACCCCGGCCCCCACGATCGTCGTCGCTGACGAAACGCCCGTATTCGTCGCGCTCAGGCATGTTCGAATTCCTCGGCATGTTGTCCTCCTGAATTGCCGTAAGGTGCCGCAGACGCGGCGATCTTATGCCACCCCGTCGGGATGGCGCCGTAAGGTAGGAACCGAGGTCCCTGCCCAGGGCCGCCGGGTCGACCCCGGCCGCCTTTGCCTTTGCAAGAAGCCCGCTGCGGGGCTTTTCCTCGCGTTCGATGATCTCGCCGATCAGCCGTGCGGCGACCCGCAGTGCGGCCAGCGCCATGGGGCCGTAGAGCTGCTCTCCGGCGCGCAGCAGAAACGACACCAGATCGCCGTCGATGGCGGTCTCGTTCAGCGCCGGGAACTCGCGCAGCCCGGCGTCGGTCGCGGATTCGTACAGCAGCTCATGCGCCGCGGCGTGGCGGGCCCAGGCCGAGGACAGGCGGTCCAGCAGCTCCTCGGCCTCTTCGCCGTCGGTCACCTTCGAGGCTTCGCCCAGCAGGGCGCGCAAGGTGCCGTGATGCGCCCGCAGCTGCGCGAAGCCATCATTGGCGATGTCGCCATCGTCATCGTCGTCATCATCGGTGTCGTCGTTCTGCGACCGCGCGGCCTGCCCCTGGACAGCATTGCGCGTCTGGGTTCCGGCGGCCGGTTTTTGGCCGAACTGGCCCGACTGCCCTTGGGCCGATTGACCCTGACCCGATTGGCCCTGACCCGACTGGCTCTGGCTGCCCTGGCCTTGAGTCTGGTCCTGGTTCCCCGAAGCCGTGCTTCCCTGGGTCGCGCTGCCCTGCGCGGTGTCGCCCGGCTGATCGCCATCCTTCTTTTTCCCGGATGGCTCTGCTTCGCGTGCCATGTGGTCGCCTCCATGCTGTGGGCGCCCTGAACCGGCGGCGGAGGCAAATGTTCCAGAGGAAAAGCGGCGAAGCCGGGGGCGGACGGGATTTTTCTGCGCGTCTTGCGGGCGCCGGGGCAGGGGGGGAACCCCGTGTCGCCCCGCCGCCCGACTGGTGCCCGGGTCAGCCCGGATATCGGCGCCGCGCCTGGATTTCCTGCGCGAGCAGCCGGAAAAGCCATGGGCCCGGCTGCTCGAGCGCTGCCTCGCCCAGCTCGCCGCGCCGGCAGCTGCGGATCGCGCGTTCCAGCACCGCGGCCACCAGCCGCTCGGCCGCAGCCGCATCCTGCAGGGCTGGGCGCGCCTCGGCCAGCATGGCGCGGATGATTGGGTCCAGGCTTTCAGGCGTGCACGCGGGCAGGGGGGCGGGCGGCGACTGGAACCGGATGTCCCCGTGCCAGGCGGCGCGGACCATAAGGCAGGCGCCCGCGCCCTTGTGGCCGGCGAGCGGCGGCGCGATGCCGGGGTCGGGTTCGGTGATCTCGCCTGCCGGCTGTTCGGCGGCGCGGTTGCCATTCCCCCGCTCCAGACTCCGCAAGATCCCGCTCCTTCATCACCCCGGGGGGCGGCGGGCGGACACTCGCACCCGCCCGTTTCGCCGACAGGGGGAAAGCGCGCCGACCCGGCCGCGGTTCCCCGCAGCCGGCCGGGAATCGGAGGGAGCGGGATGCAAAAGGGGCCGGATCGCCCCGCGGCAATCCGGCCCCTTGCCCGTCACTTGTGGCAGGCGCGCTTGCGGCGCCTTACCAGTCGTCGCGGTAGCGTCCGCCCATCCGGTTGTAGCCGCTGCGGGAATAAGCGCCGCGGCGGTCGTCGTCGTCGCGCAGCTCGTCCATGCGGCGGCGGCGCTCGGCCTCGTCGTCGCCGAACCAGGACGCCACCTCGTCGCCCGCGCGTTCCATCCAGCCGCGGTCGCCGCTGCGATAGTCGCCGCTGCGGTAATCCCCGCTGCGATAGCCGCTGCGGCGGTCGTCATCGTCATAGCTGCGATAGCCGCGATAGCCCGAGCCATAGTCGGTGTCGCGCCCGGCGCGGCCCGCATAGCTCGAAGAGCCCGAGTAGCCCGCGCCATAACTCCGGTCGTAATCCCGGCTGCCGGACGAGCCCGCGCCGTAGCCGCGGTCGTAATCGCGGCTGCTGGACGCGCCCCCGTAGCTGCCGGTATTGCGGGACAGGCTGCCCTGGCCGGCGCGCCAGTAATCCTCCTGACGGGCCACGCGGCCCTGGCCCTGCGAGCCATAGCCCTCGCGGTAGCGGCTGCTGGACGCGCTGCCGTAGCTGCCGCGGTTGCGGTTTTCGTCCCAGCGGCTGCGCTCGTCATCCCTCCAGCGATCTGCCATGCTGTCCTCCTGTGTCACGGATTGATCCCTGCCATCGGCGATGGCGGGGGCGGACAACCGGAAGCGGGGCGGATTGTTCCTGCGCGCGGGCGCGAAAATCGCGGCCCACCTACCAGATCTGGGCCGGGCGGGCGATCATCAGCCACAAGATCCCCAGCACCGCGAAGAACGCCGGAAAGCCGAAGACGAACCAGACCCGGAACAGGCGGTGGTAGCGGGCGGGCAGTTCGGTGCCGTCGCGCAGCGCCGCCTGGGCCATGTCGCGCATCTGCATCTGGATCCACACCACCGGCAGCCAGAACGCCCCGGTGACGATGTAAAGCAGGATCGACAGCACGATCCAGTGCTCGCCCAGCCCGTAGCCCATCACCCAGACCAGCGCCAGCCCGGTGACCGGCTGCGCCACCACCGCGGTGGCGGTGAACAGGAAATCCGCGATCACCACGATGCGCGCCACCCCGGCGATCAGCGGCTTGCTGCCGGTCCAATGCGCCAGCAGCATGAAGAAGGCGATGCCCGCCCCCGTCCCCAGCAGCACCGAGGCGCCGATGACATGCAGGTATTTCAGCGCGTAATACAGCATCAGCGTTCGTCCAGGATGGCCAGCGCGACGAAATGCGCCATCAGGATCGGCCAGATCTTCAGCAGCGGTCCCAGCGGCTCGTTCCACAGCTCGGGCAGCAGCAGGGTGCCGGTGACGATGTAGAACGCCGACAGCGCGATCGCGGCCCACAACCCGCGCCGCGCGCTGGGGCGCCAGGCGATCGACAGCCCGACCGCCAGATCGGCCAGCGCCCCGGCCACCACCCCCGGCCCGGCCAGCGGCCCGGTGCCGGCGCGGTGCATCAGCTCGACCCCGTTGTGATAGCCGGTGGTCAGCGAGATCACCGCCGTGATCGTCCAGAACAGCACCAGCACCACCATCAGCACCGGCTTGATGACATAGAGCGGCGCGAACCAGCGTTCCTGCACCGAGACCGGGCGCCGGGCCAGCGCCTCGGACAGGCTCAGCGGAAAGATCCCCGTCGCCTCCATCCACGGGGCGGGATCGCCGACCGCGCCCTGGGTGATCTCGCGCCGGGCGGTGCTGCGCAGGGGCGGGCGCCAGCCCAGCCGCGCCGCCGCGTCGCCCAGCCGATAAAGCAGCGCTGCCAGCCACCCCGGCACCCCGATCCGCCGCGCCGGGCGCCAGCCCAGCCAGGCGCGATGCCGCGCCACCACCTCGGCAAAGGACAGGCGTTCCGGGCCGGCAAGCTCCAGCACCAGCCGGGCAGGGGCCTCGGGGCGGATCAGAAAGGCCACGGTCTCGGCCACGTCCTCCAGCGCCACCACCTGCAGCGGGCCGGTCGCGGGCATCACCGGCAGCAGCGGCAGCGCCGCCAGCCCGCGGATCAGGGCGCTGGCACCATAGACCGGGCCGCCCAGCACCACCGAGGGGCGCAGGATCACCCAGTCCAGATCCAGCGCCATCAGCGCCCGGTCCCCCGCCAGCTTGCTGGCCGAAAACCCCGACAGCTGGTGGCGGTCGACCCCGATGGCCGAGAAATGCAGGACGCGGCGCACGCCCGCCTCGGCGCAGGCGCGAAACAGCGCCTCGGCGCCGCTGTCATGGGCGGCGGCGGTATCCTCGCGCGGGCTGTCCTGCAGGACGCCGACGCAGTTCACCACCGCCTCGAACCCCTGCAGCTGCGCGCGCCAGCCCGCGGGGTCGGGGCGGGTGAAATCCATGCGCAGCCAGCCTGCGACCGCGCCCTGCCCGGGGCGCGGGGCGCCGCGGGTGGTGCCCCAGACCTCGTGCCCGTCCGCCGCCAGCCGGGTGCAGACGCTTTGCCCGATCAGCCCGCTTGCCCCTGTGACCAGCAGCTTCATGGCGGGCTCAGGGCGTCTCGGGGGCCGCCGGCGCCGCAGGGGGCGCTGGCGACGCCGCGGCGGGGTCGGGAGAAGCGCCGGGGTCGGGGGTCGCGGCAGGGTCGGGGGTCGCGGCGGGGTCGGGGGTCGCGGCAGGGTCGGGACGCGCCACGGGTGCGGGGGTCACGGCCGGGGAAATGCCGGCCAGCCGCGCATGGATGTCGCGGGCGCGGTCGAGATGCCCCTGCACCACCGGCAGCAGCTCGGCCGCAAGGCGCTGAAGCTCGGCGTCCTGCCCGCCGGTCACCTCGGCCGACAGCAGCTGCACGGTCTTCTGGTGGTCGGTGATCTGGCCGCGGATATAGGCCAGGTCGAAATCACCGCCTTCGAGCCCGGCCAGCCGCTCCTGCATCGCCTGATGTTCGGGGTCCGGCCCCTCGGGCAGGGGCACGTTCGCGGCCTCGGCCAGCGCGGCAAGCCGCTCGTTGGCGTCGGAGTGGTCGCGCACCATCATCTCGGCAAAGCCGCGCAGCTCGTCCGAGCCGGCGCGGTCCAGCGCCAGCTGCGCCAGCGCCACCTCGGCCATGCCGCCGGCGGCCAGCAGCTGATAGGAGAGGGTGTCGTGGGCGTTGCGCTGGTGCGGCGCCGGGGTGGCCGCGTCCTGCATCGCCGTGTCGGGGGCCAGATTGCCGGGGTTGCCGATCTGGGCCAGCGCCGGGGCCGCCAGCAGCACCCACCCCGCCGCGATCATCCTGGGGAACATGATGTCCATCCTTTCCTAAAGCGTCAGCAGATAGGCGGTCAGCGCCTCTTTCTCGTCGCCGCTCAGCCCCGTCCCCAGCACCAGGTTGAAGAACTCGACCGTGTCGGCCAGCGTCATCAGGCGGCCGTCGTGCAGATAGGGCGGCGAATCCTTGATGCCACGCAGGGTGAAGGTCTTGATCGGCCCGTCCGGCAGCGTCGCCATGTCGTTATGGACCTGCCCGGGCTTGTAGAACCGTTCAAGCTTCAGGTCGTGCATCTGGTTGTCCATGAAGGCGGTCTGCGGGTTGTGGCATTCCGCGCAGCGGCCCTTGCCCAGAAAGACCGCCTCGCCGGCCAGCTCCTGCTCGGTCGCGAGCGTGGGGTCCAGCCGCCCGAACGGGTCCAGCTTGGGGGCGGGGGGAAAGTCGATGATGTTCTGCATCTGCGCCATCATCGCCACCTGATTGGCGCGGTCGGGCAGATGCACGCCCTTGCGGGTGGCGCTGACGTGGTCGCCGTTGAAATAGGCGGTGCGCTGCTCGAACTCGGTGAAATCCTCGATCGAGCGCAGCGAGCGCTTCGAGCCGTGGATCTGCTGGTTGAACATGCCGCGCAGGCTGGTGGTGTCCAGCCGGAAGCGGCTGGCCTGCGGGCGCACGTCCGGGGTCTGGTGAAACGCCGCGTTGCTGTGGAAGTTGGAATGGCAGTCGAGGCAGGCCACCCCCAGCGAGGGGTCGGCGACCTTGCGGTCCTCGGTCTGGTTGAACTCTTCCTGCGGGAATGGGGTCAGCAGCAGGCGCAGCCCTTCCATCTGCACGGGGGTGACCAGCCCGTTCATGATCTCGTAATAGTTGCGGATGGTCAGCAGCTCGCCGCGCGAGACGTCCCCCAGGTGCGGCTGGGTGGTCAGGAAGATCGGCGGCGGGAACTCGGGCGTCAGGTGGTCGGGCAGGTCGAAATCGACGTCGAATCGGCGCAGGTCGCGCTGTTCCTGCGCGGCGATCCGGTCGATCTGGTTCTGCGGGAACACCTGTCCGCCGGTGGCCTGCTTGACATGCGGCAGCGGCAGGAAGCCCTGCGGCAGCAGGTCGCCGTCGCGGATCTCGGCCGGGGTCATGGCGGCCAGCGAGTCCCAGTCCTGCCCCTCGGGCAGGCGCACTCGCACCCCCTCCTGCACCGGCTTGGTTCCGCCCGACATCATCGCCCCCGGCAGCGGCCGGTCCGCGAGATCATAGCGGCTGTCCAGCAGCTCGCGCTGGCGGGCCATGACGGCGGGCTTCTGCGCCTCGTCGATGGCGTGGGCGCGAGAGGGGGGCATCACCGGCAGCGGACGATAGGTGGTGTCCGGCGGCAAGGGATCGGCGGCGGCGGGCAGGGGCTGCGCGCCGGCCAACAACGCCGCGCAGATCGGGGCCAGGGCACGATGGACCGGCATGGCATCCTCCTTTTGCTGGGACGCGGTAACCGGCGGCGGGGCGGAATGTTCCCGTGTCGACTGTGGGTTGGTGGGGTGGCGGGCGCAGCGCCGCGGACCGCGGGGGAAGACGATTGCCCCCCCCCCCCCGCAAGCCGGCGGGCCTCGCACCCGCGGCGGCGGGCGCCGCGGGCATGTCAGTGTCGGTCGGTTTGCAGCGGCTTCACGGCCCCGGCTGGAGCCGTGGCATCCCTACACCTCGAACAACTCGCGGAACTGCCGGGGCTGGCAGCGCAGGTATTGCGGCGCGGCCTTGACGCTTGCGCCCAGATGTGCGGCGGCGTGCCAGGGCCAGCGCGGGTCGTAAAGCACCGTGCGGGCCAGCGCGACCAGATCGGCGTCGTTGGTGGCGACGATCGCCTCGGCCTGGTCGTAGCCGGTGATCAGGCCGACCGCGACCACCGGGATGCCTACCGCCTGTTTCACGGCGCGGGCCAGCGGCACCTGATAGCCCGGCCCAACCGGGATCTGCTGGCGCGGGTCCAGCCCGCCGCTGGAGACGTGGATCGCGGCGCAGCCCCGTGCCTCCAGCGCCTGCGCAAAAGCCACTGTCTGGGCGATGTCCCAGCCCCCCTCGACCCAATCGGTGCCGGAGACGCGGACCGAGACCGGGCGTTCGGCGGGAAAGGCGGCGCGGACGGCATCGAACACCTCGAGCGGGAAGCGCATCCGGTTTTCCAGGCTGCCGCCATAGTCGTCGTCGCGCAGGTTCGACAGCGGCGACAGGAACTCGTGCAGCAGATAGCCGTGGGCGGCGTGGATCTGCACCGCGTCCAGCCCCAGCCGCCCGGCACGCGCGGCGGCGGCGGCGAAGGCGTCGCGCACCCGGTCGAGCCCGGCGCGGTCCAGCGCCTGGGGCGGGTTCTCGCCCTGCTGGAACGCTGCGGCGCTGGGGGCGACCGTCTGCCAGCCGTTCGGATGATCGGGCGCGATCTGCCCGCCGCCCAGCCACGGCAGGTCGGTCGAGGCCTTGCGCCCGGCGTGGGCCAGCTGGATGGCGATGGGCATGTCGGACCAGCGGCGCACGCCCTCCAGCGTGCGGGCCAGCGCCGATTCGGTCCGGTCGTCCCACAGCCCGACATCGGCGTAGGAGATGCGGCCCTCGGGCAGGACGGCGGTGGCCTCGATGGTCAGCAGCGCCGCGCCGGACAGCGCCAGCTGGCCCAGATGGATCAGGTGCCAGTCGGTGGTGCAGCCGTCCTCGGCTGAATATTGGCACATCGGCGCGATGACGATGCGATTGGAAAGCTGCAGGCCGCCGACCGAAAGCGGGGTGAACAGACGGGGCATCGGGCTCTCCTTCAGGCGGGGGCGGGGCAAGGGGGGATGTGGTCCCGATGCGACCGCGAGGTCAAGCCCGGCCCGCGGCGCAGCCCGTCATATGCGACCGATCCCGGCAAAACCCGGCCTTGGAAAGCCCGGCCGAACGCAGGCTGGTCCCCGCTCGGGCGGCAGAGATCAGTCCCAGTCCTTCAGGCTGTTGATGCCGCCATAGCCGCGCACCCCGGACAGGTCGAAGTCCAGCCCCGCGTCCACGTAGGGCGCCCAGAGCCCGGCGGTGCCGATGACCGAGCCGGTCGCGGCCGACCAGCCGACCCCGGCCTCGATCATCCGGTCGCTCTTGCCGCGCACGCCCACCAGCTTGGCGCTGCCGAAGGACAGCCCGTGGGCCAGCGGCAGATGCACCGAGGCTTTCGCCCCGCGCGCGTCCCCGTCGGAATCCAGCCGGATCCTGGCGATGCCCAGCACCCCTTCCGGGGTCGAGCCGTAGCTGTCGAAGCTCCAGTTGAAGCCGATGAAGCCCCGGGTCTCGGCCCCGGCCGGCAGCGCGGTCAGCAGGGCGATGGCGGTGGCGGCGGCGACGGCGCGCATATTGACCTCGTTCGTTTTTCTCGCGGGCAAGGTGACGAAACCGGGCCGGCAGGTCAACCGTGGCCGAATGCAGCGGCCGCGCCCGGCGGGGACCGGGCGCGGCATCTGATGCGGGGGGCAGCGGCTCAGGCGGCGCGTTCGGGCAGTTCCAGCCCCAGCCAGTCCTGATAGAAGCTGTCGATGTCGGGCTCGAAATCGTGGATCACCGGATACCACGGGGTCGGCGCCTCGACATCCAGCAGGTCGCCGGACAGCGGGCAATAGTATTCGCGGATCACCTGCCAGCTGGTGGTGGGGGCCATGAGCCGGGGATAAAGCTCCTCCATCTCTGCGTCGGTTTCGCGGACATGCATCACCGCGTGCAGTTTCCAGTTGTCGCGCCAGTCGCAGAACTCATGCCCGGCCAGGCTTTTCACCACCCATTTCCTGTCCGACTTGCGCTGGACGATGAACAGCTTGGGGCCCAGCGGCAGGATGATGCGGTCGTCCCACGGCACCTGTTCCTGCAGGATTTCCAGGTAGATCTGGAAGCGCTCCTTGTCCTTGGGGGTGGACAGCATGGTGTGCAGGGTGTCGCGGTCGATGGTGCCTTCCACCAGGTCCCGGATCTTGTTCTTCGTGTAAGCCATCGTGATTTCCTTTCGGGTTCAAGGGGGTGCCGCCCGCCAGGGGGCGGCACGCGGCATCACTCGTCGACGAACTTGACCGTGCGGACATCCGGCAGTTCCGAGATGTCCATCGAGTATTCGCGCCCGTAGGAGGGGATCGGCAGGTCGGCCTCCTGCAGCTGCCAGTCGGCGGGCAGGTCCCAGAACTTGCGGAAGCTTTCCTCGAAGCGCGGGCCCAGCTTGAAGCTGGCGGCGAACATCTGCTGGACATGGACGCCGGCGTCCTTGGCCAGGATGCGTTCGCGCTCTTTGGCCATCCAGTCGCGGGTCGGAACCGCGCGGGCCAGCCGCTGCTTGCGGATTTCCGCGCGGCGCGCCTCGGTTCCGGCCTCATCGACGCCGAACAGCCCGTCTTCGCCCTTGACCAGCTTGACGCCATAGACCGAGTTCGCAAAACGCTCGATCAGATAGCCGCCGTTCACGTCGTCGGCCACGCTTTGGGGAACGCGGTCCAGCGGGTCGCCAAAGCCCGGACCACCGCGCATGTAGTTCAGGTAAAGATCGTAATCCTTGAACATGGCTTCGGTGGTGATGGCCTGCTTGTCGCGCTTGATCAGCGCGTCAGGGATCAGGCTGTCCCAGACCGGGTTTTCCGGGTCGTGGTCACCGCCATGCGGGATCTCGCCCCCATCCGCGATGATCTGCTTGAGGTTGGTGTCATGGGCCTCGAAGCGATAGCCCGATGCCGCCGGATAACCGCCCATCAGACCCCAGTCAGAGCTGATATGGCCGTTGCCCATGAAGAACATCGTCCAGTCCTTGGCGTTCCAGACCATGCGCAGCGACTGGAAGCCGCAGCCGCCGCGATACTTGCCCGCGCCGCCCGACGAGGCCTTGATCTCGCGCCCCAGGTAGATCAGGGGCTCGGCCAGCTCCCAGATCTCCATGTCGCCCATGTCGCCTTCCGGGTTCCAGATGGCGGCGGCGTGGCTGATCCCGTCCTTGTGGGCGCTGGCGCCCACCCCGTTGGCGGCACATTCGAACGAGTTGACGGCGTGAACTTCGTCAAACTGGTTGAAGCCGCCGCCTTGCAGCCAGTTCGAGGTATTGGCGTTGCCGGCGTTCACTTCCTCCAGATAGCCGCGCCCGAAATAGCTGCGTGACAGCCCGCGCCACAGCGAGGTCCAGGAACTGACCAGGAAGTGCCACGAATAGCTGAAGGCCACCCGTCGGTCGTCGGGGTTCATCCAGGTGCCCTTGGGCAGCCGGAACTCGGTCCCGTAGGCGGCGCCGTCGTTGATCATCTCGGTCGGGATCAGCGATTGCGTCATCATCACCCAGATTCCGCTGGTGAAGCTGACCGCATGGGCGTTGTAGGTATGCCAGCCCCAACGGGACGAGCCCTCGAAGTCCAGCCGCCATGTCGCGTCGGGGCGGATGGTGATCTCGGACGGGGTGTGCATGATCGTGTCGACCTTCGCGAAATCCGAAGGCACCCGCACATCCTCATGCTCGTAAGGCACATCGACGAAACCGACCTGGCGATATTTGCCCGGGATGGTCATCGCCTTGATGCGGGCCTGCAGGCCCTGCCGACCGTGCTCGATCGATTCATAGGCGAATTTCATATAGGCATCGATGCCTTCGTCGGCGATGACCTGCTCGACCAGATCACGGATCATGTGGCAGCCGGCGATGCGGGTGCGTTCGTCCAGCATCCAGTAGCGCGTGGTCCGCACCGAGCGCTGGCTTTCATGCAGCCAGTCGCGCAGCAGCGTATCGTTGATCCCGATCTTGCGGCAGGTGATCTGATAACCGTCGCCGAAGCGCTGCACCTGGCCGGTGGACATCGAGCCCGGGCCGACCGAGCCGGTGTCGATCACGTGCGTCACGCCGCCGACCCAGCCGATCAGCTTGCCCTCGTGGAACAGCGGCACGATGGTGTGGATGTCGCAGGTATGGACGTTGCCGATCAGGTTGTCGTTGTTACAGAAAATGTCCTTGTCGTTGATGCCGGGGTTCGATTCCCAGTCGTTCTCGATCATGTACTTGATCGCCGCGCCCATGGTGCCGACGTGGATGATGATCCCGGTCGAAGTCAGGATCGCATCGCCTGCCGCGTTATAGAGCGTGAAGCAAAGCTCGCCTTCCTGTTCCACGATCGGGCTGGCCGCGATCTTCTTGGCGGTCTCGCGGGCGTCCACCACCCCGGCCCGCAGCCGCGAGAACAGCTTGTTGTACAGGATCGGCTGGCTGTCGCGCAGTTCCAGCGTCTTGATGCCGGCGTAATGGCCGGTGCGCTTGGTGGCCTCCATCAGCCGGTCGCGGTGCTGTTTCAGGGTCTCGCCGCCGCGGACGATGCCCTCGAAATTGGCTTGGATGTTCATTGGTCTTTCCTCCCCTCAGACTTCTTTCAGGTGGAACAGGCGGTGGCCGTCCAGGAACGTCTCGAAGCCGCCGGGCACCACCAGCGTGGTAGCGTCGGATTCGATGATCGCGGGGCCGGTGATGCGGTTGCCGGGTTGCAGCGTTTCCATCTGGTACAGCTGCGCATCCACCCATTTCTTGTGGCGGTAGAACTTGCGCGTGCCCAGTTTCGCGCCCTCGGGCGGGATTTCCGGGCCCAGCTCTTCATGCGGGATCTTGGGCTTCTGGATCGGCACCATGCCGCGCATGATCGCGCCGGTGACCGAATACCCCAGCTCGGGCGAGCGGGCCGAGGCGGCATAGACCCGGCCGTAGGTGTCGTTGAACGCCTCGACCAGCTTGTCCCAGTCCTCGGCGGTCGCGGCCGACGAGATCGGGGATTCGATTTCAAGGTCGTTCAGCTGGCCGCGATACTGCATCCGGAACCCGGGTTGCAGCGTCACCTTGTCGGCGGAATAGCCGTTGATGGCGAACTCTTCGAGCACGCGCTCTTTCAGCTCGTCCCAGGCCGCCTGCAGGATGCGGGCCTGATCGGCCTTGGCGCCGTCGGCGGCATCGGTGGCGATGTTGATGTCCAGCGACTTGTCGTAGCGGTATTCGAAATCCGCCGCCGCGCAGCCGAATGCGCTGAAGCCCGCGGCCCAGGCCGGGATGATGATGTCCTCGAACCCCATCCCCTGCGTATAGCCGTAGGTGTGGACCGGCCCCGCGCCGCCGTAGCTGAAGCAGACGAAGTTGCTGGGGCTCGACCCCTTGCCCGAGATCATCGAGCGCACATAGTCGCGCAGGTCGCTGTCCAGCAGTTCGATCACCCCGGCGGCGGCATCCTCGACCGACAGGCCCAGCGGGTCGGCCACCTGTTCCTTCATCGCGTTCCAGGCGCGCTCGCGGTCCAGCTTGACCTGCCCGCCCAGGAAGTTGTCGGGGTTCAGATAGCCCAGGATGACGTGGCAGTCGGAAATGGTGACGGTTTCCACCCCGGAATCCGCCCAGCAGACGCCGACGCGATAGCCGGCGCTGTCCGGGCCCAGCTTGATCGCCTTGGTGTAGGGGTCCAGCCGGATATAGGTGCCGGCGCCCGACCCGACCGAATCCATCGCCACCAGCGGCAGCGACAGCACCAGCCGCGCCATGTCGGGGTCGTTCTTGATGGTCAGCTCGTTCTGGGTGATCAACGCCACGTCGAACGAGGTGCCGCCGATGTCGGTGCAGGCGATGTTGGAATAGCCCAGCGTCTCGCCCAGGTATTTCGCCCCGATCACGCCGCCGATGGGGCCGGACACGATGGTGCGCGCCAACTCCTTGGCCTTCCAGCTGATGGTGCCGCCGTGGGTGGCCATCACCCGCATGTCGAACTTTGCGCCATGTTCCTGGAACGCGGCCGAGATCTGCTTGAGCGACTTGCGCGAGGGTTCCGCCGCGAACGCCTCGAGCACGGTGGTATTGGTGCGGTGGGTTTCCTTGCGCAGCGGGTAATAGTCGACCGAGGCGAACACCGGGATGTCCTTGCCCGCGGCCTTGACCTCTTCCAGCACGATGTCGCGGACGCGGCGCTCATGCGTGGGGTTCTTGTAGCTGTGCAGGAACGAGATCACGATCCCTTCCACATCCTGCTCGATCAGCTCGCGCGCGGCTTTCCTTGCGCCCTCCTCGCGCAGGGGGATCACCACGGTGCCGAACATGTCCACGCGTTCCATCACGCCGCGGGTCAGGTGGCGGGGCACCAGCGGATCGTCGTAGTAATGGGTGTTCAGGTGGATGCGGTCCTCGTAGGCAAAGCCCAGATAGGCCTGGATCGCGCGGCCCATGCGGTGGAAATCTTCCATCCCCGCATTGACGATCAGCCCGGTGCGCAGCCCCTTGCGCTGCACCACGCGGTTCAGCATCGCGGTGCCGGAATAGACCCCGGTCTGCAACGAGGCCAGCGCGTCGGACAGGTTCAGCCCCCAGGCCTCGAGCCCCTCGCGCGAGGATTCGATCAGCCCGATGGATTCGTCCTGCGGCGTCGATTGCGCCTTGCCCACGACGAAATCGCCGTCGGCATCCACGAAGAATGTGTCCGTCATGGTCCCGCCGGCGTCGATGCCCAGCACCTGCACGGACCGCTTGTTCTTGCTGTCAAGTGGCACGTCTCACTCCTCCCTTTGACCGGCCCGCCATGGCTGGCGGGTCGGGGTCAGGATGGAATCAGGCGTGATCGGCGGGGTGTCCGATATTCGGACAGGCTGACGGACATGCTGCGGACGCGAGCCTAGGGCTTGCTGCGCGGCCGCGCGATCCCGTAGGCGTCAAGCTTGAGATAGAGGGTCGAGCGTGCGATCCCCAGCCGCCGCGCGGCCTCGGTCATGTTGCCGGCGGTGGCGTCCAGCGCGGCGATGATCTCGGCCTTTTCGACGTCGAGCAGGCTGTCCTCGCGCAGGGGCTCGGCCGGGGGACGGCCGATTTCCGGCGGCAGGTCGCGGGCGTCGATCAACGCGCTGCGCGACAGCGCCGACTGGGCCGAGACCAGATTCTGCATCTCGCGCAGGTTGCCGGGCCAGGAATGCGCGCGCAGCACCGCCATGGCGCCGGCGGTGAAGCGCAGCTCGCGCCCGCCGTTTTCCAGCCGGTGCCGGGCCAGGATCGCCTGCAGATACAGCGGGATTTCCGCCGGGCGGTCGCGCAGCGGCGGGATGGTCAGCCGGGCGCCGGCGATGCGATAGTAAAGCTCGCGGTGCAGGCTGCCGTCCTGCATCATCTGGAACAGCGATCGCGAGGCCAGGGTGATGACCCGGCAGCCGGCGCGCTCGGCGGTCTCGATCACGCTCAGCAGCAGCTTCTGCACCGCCGGGCTGGCGCGGCCGGGGCTGTCGAGGCACAGCGTGCCGCCGTCAAGCGCCAGCGCCCCGCGCGCCAGGTCCGCGCGCAGCCCCTCGTCCGACAGCAGCGCGCATTCCAGCATGGTGAAGCGGCCGGCGCGGGCGGCGGACGAAGCGTCGTGCATGGCGCGGGCAAGCGTGGCCTTGCCGGTGCCGGTCTCGCCTTCGATCAGGATCGGCAGGCTGGTGTCCAGCAGCCGCTGCGCCTGCGCCACCAGCTCGGCCATGGTGGCGCCGGTGCGGCCCAGCTGCGGCAGGTCCAGCGCCTCGGGCTTGCGCCGGGTGCGCCGGGCTTTCAGCGAGATCACCACCCCGATCGCGTCGGCACGCGGCTCGATCACGTCCAGCGCCGCGTCGGGCAGATGGCCGGCCAGCGCTTCGGCGGCGCGGTCGGCGCCCAGCTCGATCAGCTCGGGCAGGCGCTGGCGCAGCCCGGCCAGCGCCTGCGAAAACTCGGGCGCATGGGCGAACTCGCCCGATGAAAAGATCTCGGCGCCGGTGCGGTCCAGCAGCAGCACCGGTTCCGACAGGCGGCGCTGGTGCAGACATTGCAGCAGCAGCTGGCGGTCCTGCGCCAGCCGGTGGGCCAGCTCGCTTTCCACCTGCAGCGCGAAGGCCGAGGAAAGCGCCGTGCTGCCCGGCTGTTTCTGCCCCGCCGACCACGAGATGTTCAGCACCCCCAGCAGCTGCCCGGTGCCGGGGTCCTTGATCGGGCTGGCCGCGCAGTTCCAGCGCTGGATTTCCTCGAAGAAATGTTCCGGCCCGTCGACCTGCACCGAGCGGCCCAGGTGGATCGCGGTGCCGATGGCGTTGGTGCCGATGGCGGTTTCGGACCATTTTCCGCCCAGATGCAGGTGGTTTTCCCGGCCGCGGGCGATGGTGTCCGAATCACCCGCCGCATCCAGCACCACGCAATCGTGATCGCACAGCAGCAGCATGTTGCCGGACTGGCGCAGCAGGAAATCGGCCTTGGACAGCGCGGCCTGTGCCGCCTGCCGCAGGCGCCGGGCGCGGGTCCGGGTTGTATGCAGGTCGTCAGGCGCCAGCATCGGGGCGTATTTCGGCGAAGCCATGGCCAGCTTTGACGAGCGTTTCCAGCTTTGCAACACGACTTCGCGGATGCTGGGAGGCACCCGCCCGACAGCACGAAAACTTTCCCAATCGGATTTCGAAATGCTGGCGACCATCAGCCCCTCCCCTGACAAACGGTCCGTGCACTCGCGATTATCTTGCACAGGGGCCGCAGTGCCGCAACGATTCATCCCGGCGCGGGCGGCGCGCCGCCGGTGCGGGGACGGGTGCGCGACGGGCGGCCACATATCGACGCAGGCGGCGCGATGCTCTGGCCACGGGCGGGGGCGGGGGTATTCTGGGGCGGGCGCATCATCCGGCCGCGCCAAAGCGGCCGCGGCCGGCATCCGGCGCCCGAGCACCCGGCAACCACGGAGATTTCCATGAAATACAGCTTCAAAGGCGATACCGTCCTTGTCACCGGCGCGGGTTCCGGCATCGGCGAGGCGACGGCGCGGCTGCTGGCGGACAACGGGCTGCGGCTGGTGGTGTCGGACATCGATTCGGGCAAGGCCGAGACGCTGGCCGCCGCCATAAGGGACGCGGGCGGGCAGGCGGTGGCCCATGCAGGCGACGTGTCCCGCCCCGAGGATTCGCAATCGGCGGTAGCGCTGGCGGTCGAGCGGTTCGGCGCCCTGCACATGGCCTTCAACAACGCCGGCATCGGCGGCACGCTGCTGCCGGCGGGCGAGCTGTCCCCCGAGGACTGGCAGCGCGTCATCGCCATCAACCTCAGCGGCGTGCAATACGGGCTGCGCCACCAGATCCCGGCGATCCTGGCCGCGGGGGGCGGGGCGATCGTGAACATGTCCTCGATCCTGGGGCTGGTCGGCAATCCCGGCGCGCCGGCCTATGTGGCGGCGAAACACGGGGTCACCGGGCTGACCCGCTCGGCCGCGCTGGCCTATGCGGCGCAGGGGGTACGGATCAACTCGATCCACCCGGGCTATGTCGACACCCCGCTGCTGGACGCGCTGGACGCCGACACCCGCGCCGCTCTGGTCGGGCAGCACGCCATCGGCCGGCTGGGCCGGGCCGAGGAGATCGCCCATGCGGCGGCCTTCCTGCTGTCCGAGGGCGCCAGCTTCATGGCCGGAGCCGCGCTGGTGGTCGACGGCGGCTATACTGCCGCCTGAACGGCGCCCCGGCTCAGCGCCGCGGCGGCTTGCCCGGTCCCCGCGGCTTGCCCGGGCGCTGCGGCCGTGCCGCACCGCCCGCAGGCTTGGCCGGGCGCCTGGCCCCGGGCGCCGCAGCGGGGGCGCGTTTCGCCCGCGGGGTGGCGGGCCGTGCGTCCGACGGCTCGTCGGGCCGCGGGTTCTCGGCGCCGTATTTCCTCGTCCCGTATTTCGGGGTGCCGTATTTCTCGGCGCCGGATTTTGCGGCGGCGAACTTGCCCGCACCGGGTTTCTTCGCGCCGTATTTTGCCGGCGCCTGCGGCGGCTGGCCGTCGGCGTCCGGCAGCGGCTGCCACCGCGGCGGGTGCGAGGGTTCGGCGGCGGCGCTGCGGCGGGGTGCGGCGGCGCGGGGGCGGGGGGCGCGGTCATCGGCGGGTTCGCCGTCGATACGGCGCATGACCAGCCCCGGCTCGATCTCGGTCAGCGGGCCAAAGCGCGAGGCCATGGCGGCGGCGATCTGCACGAAGCTTTCGGTTTCGCGCACGCGGATCGCGCCGATGGCGTCGCGGGTGATGCCGCCTGCCTCGCAGATCTTGGGCAGCAGCCAGCGCGCCTCGGCGCGGCCGGTATGGCCGACCGACAGCGAAAACCAGGCGGCATCGCTGAAATCGCCACGCTCGCGCGGGGCAGGGGCCGGACCGCCGGGGATGGGCGCATCGGCCAGTTCTTCGGGGACCGGGCGCCCCTCGCGCCACAGCCGGGCAAAGGCGGCGGCGACCTGCCTTGCGTCGAAACGCTCAAGCAGCCGGTCGGCGGCTTCGGCCTCGTCATCCGCGTCGGCGGTCAGGGCGGGGTGGTCCAGCATCCGCGCATCGTCGCGCGCCCGCACCTCGTCGGCCGAGGGCGCCTTGCCCCATTCCGCCGTCACCCGCGCCCCCTGCAGCAGCCGTTGTGCCTTCTTGTAGTCCGCGGGCGTGACGATCAGCGCCGAGATCCCCTTGGACCCCGCCCGCCCGGTGCGCCCCGAACGGTGCAGCAGGGTTTCCGAGTTGGTGGGCAGGTCGGCATGGATCACCAGGTCGAGCCCCGGCAGGTCGATGCCGCGCGCGGCCACGTCGGTGGCGATGCAGACCTGCGCGCGCCCGTCGCGCAGCGCCTGCAGGGCGTGGGTGCGTTCCTGCTGGCTGAGCTCGCCCGACAGCGCCACGGCGCGAAAGCCGCGGTTGCCCATCCGCGCCAGCAGGTGGTTCACATTGGCGCGGGTCTTGCAGAACACGATGGCGGTGCGGGCATCGTGGAAACGCAGCAGGTTGAAGATGGCGTTCTCGCGGTCGCGCAGGGTGACGCTGGCGGCGCGATAGGCGATGTCGCCGTGCTGGCGCGCCTCTCCGGTCGCGACCACGCGCAGGGCGTCGCGCTGGAACTCGGTCGCCAGCCTGGCGATGGCGGGCGGCACGGTGGCCGAAAACATCAGCGTGCGGCGCTCGGCCGGGGCGGATTGCAGGATGAACTCCAGATCCTCGCGGAAGCCGAGGTCCAGCATCTCGTCGGCCTCGTCCAGCACGCAGGCGCGCAGGGTGGACAGGTCCAGGCTGCCGCGTTCCAGATGGTCGCGCAGGCGGCCGGGGGTGCCGACGACGATCTGCGCGCCGCGGTCCAGCGCCCGGCGCTCGGTGCGGAAATCCATGCCGCCGACGCAGGTGGCGATCTGCGCCCCGGTCCCGGCGTAAAGCCAGCCCAGCTCGCGCGCCACCTGCAGCGCCAGCTCGCGCGTGGGGGCGATGGCCAGCGCCACCGGCAGCCCGCCCAGCGGCAGCTGCCCGTCGTCGAGGATGTCCGAGGCCATCGCCAGCCCGAAGCCCACGGTCTTGCCGGAACCGGTCTGCGCCGACACCAGCAGGTCGCGCCCGGTGGTTTCGGGGGTCAGCACCGCCTGCTGGACAGAGGTGAGGCTGGCATAGCCCTTGGCAGCCAGGGCCGCGGCCAGTGGCGCGGCGAGTTCGTGATCGGTCATTGTAATCAGCCTGAAGGGGATGGCGCGCATCCGTGGGACGGCACCTAGCCCCTTGCGCGCGGGCCGCCATGGCCTGCCGCCCCGGTGTCCATGGGCCGAAAGCCGGGTTCCTGCCGCCCCGGCGCCGCGAAGTCAACCCCGTATGCCACGGTGGGGGAACGAAAACCGGGGGGTCCGGCGTTTCCATCAGGCGGCGATCCGCCGCATCCTCATCACAGGAAGGAGACCCGACATGTCCTGCATCAAGCCCGCCCTGGCGGTGGCCGCGATCCTGACGATGGCGGCCTGCACCCCGGGGCCGACCACCACCACCATCACCACCCCGAGCAGCGATCCGGTCAAGGTCGTCACCCCGCCCGGCGGCGATTCCGTGACGGTGGTCACGCCCTGACCGGCCAGCCGGCGCCGGTGCCGTCCACGGGGCTGCCGCCCCAGGCGCGCCGGCGCTGGAATGCCGGCCCGGCTGCGGGCTCAGTCGCGGATCTCGTCGGGATCCACCCCCCATAGCGAGGTTTTGGGCACCCAGCCCTTTTCGCCCCCGCCCGACACCCGGCACCAGTCGGGCGTGCATTCGTGCAGCCGCACGATGGCCCCGGCCTCGGCCCGCGCCAGCACCGAGGCGTTCAGGTCGGCACGGCTGCGCAGCTCGGCCATGTCGGTGGTGATGATGGCGGTGCGCACCCCCGACAGCAGCGAATAATGCACCCAGCCGCCGGCGCCGTCCTGGTCCTCGACCCGGCGCCAGTGCCCGAACTCGGCCACCACCAGCAGCGGCATCCCCGGATGGCGGAACACCCAGTCGATGCGGTGCGACAGCGAGGGGCCGCGCCGCGCGTTGCCCTCGCCCCCCTTCAGGCTGACGTAGCGGGGCAGCGGCAGGTTGGTGACCGGGCCGCGGTTGGGGTCGCGCGGGGTGGCCTGGTGGCGGCTGATCAGGGAATCGGCGGTCACGTCGCTGCGGTCGATCTCGATCGCCGGGTCGGCGCCCCCGTCCTGCGCCGCCGCCGGCGCCCCCCACAGCGCGGCGGCGGTCACCGCCACGGCCAGCAGCGCCGCCCAACCCGGATACCCCGTCCGTGCAGCCTCTGCCCCGGATCGCTTGGTCATGTCGTCTTCCTTGCCGGCCGCGGAAAGCACCGCGGCATGTCTGCCCGCCCGTCCGGGGTCTTGTGCAAGCCCCGGCTTGCGGGCAGTTTGCCAAACGTAATCCGGCATTGGAAGAGAGGTCACATGGCTGACATCGCACCCAAGCGTGATCGGCTCAAGGTCGTCGTGACCCGCCGCCTGCCTCAGGCGGTCGAGGCACGTCTGGCCGAGCTGTTCGACGTGTCACTGCGCGAAACCGACACCCCGATGACCCGCGAGGAACTGGCGCGGGCGATGCGGGACAGCGATGTTCTGGTCCCCACCATCACCGACCAGGTCGACGCGGGGCTTCTGGCGCAGGCGGGCGAGCGGCTGCGGCTGATCGCCAACTACGGGGCGGGGTTCGATCACATCGACGTGGCCTCGGCCCGCAGCCGCGGCATCCAGGTCACGAACACCCCCGGGGTCGTGACCGAGGACACCGCCGACATGGCGATCGCGCTGATGCTGGCCGTGACCCGCCGCATTCCCGAGGGCCTGGCCGAGATGCAGTCCGGCCGCTGGCAGGGCTGGTCGCCCACCGCGCATCTGGGCGGGCGCATCGGCGGGCGGCGTCTGGGGATCCTCGGCATGGGCCGGATCGGGCAGGCGGTGGCGCGGCGGGCCAATGTCTTCGGGATGCAGGTGCATTACCACAACCGCCGCCGGCTGCGCCCCGAGGTCGAATCCGACCTGCAGGCGACATACTGGGAAAGCCTCGACCAGATGCTGGCGCGCATCGATATCCTGTCGATCAACGCCCCGCACACCCCCTCGACCTTTCACCTGCTGAACGCGCGGCGGCTGAAGCTGATGAAGCCGACGGCGGTGGTGGTGAACACCTCGCGCGGCGAGGTGATCGACGAGAACGCCCTGACCAGGATGCTGCGCGCGGGCGAGTTGGCGGGGGCGGGGCTCGACGTGTTCGAGCACGGCCACGAGATCAACCCGCGGCTGCGCGAGGCCCCGAACGTGGTGCTGCTGCCGCATATGGGCTCGGCCACGGTCGAGGGGCGCAACGAGATGGGCGAAAAGGTCATCATCAACATCAAGACCTTTGCCGACGGCCACCGCCCGCCGGACATGGTGCTGCCCTCGATGCTGTAAGGTTCCGTGCCGCAAGGGCTGACACGACGCCCCGCGCCGCAAGGCTGCGGGGCGTTTTCCTGTCCGGCCCCTGTGGCCTCATGACCCGGAAAACAACCCGAGAACGGAAAAGGCCGGCCCCGCAGGACCGGCCTTTTTCGATTGGAGCGGGCGATGAGATTCGAACTCACGACCCTAACCTTGGCAAGGTTATGCTCTACCCCTGAGCTACGCCCGCGCCCCGTCCCGGTAGCATCCGCTGCCGGTGGAGGGGGATTTAGACAAGCTTGCCGGGGGGTGCAAGAGGTAAAATGCACCGCCGTGCCCATTGGCGCGGCCGGAGCCTCCGGCGGGGATATTTGGAGACAGAAGATGCCTGCCGCCGGGGGGCGGCCCTTGACGCGGGCGGTGTGCTGCTGGCCAATGGCTGCGGACCACAGGGGCGGCAATACATGGCGCGAAGCGACGAGTTGAACGATTTCGTGCGCTCGGGACTGGCCTCCGGGCGCAGCGGCGACGAGCTGGCGGCGGCGCTGACGCAAGCGGGGTGGAGCGGGCGCGAGATCGCCGCCGCGCTGGCCGCCTGGCTGCCCGCGGCGCCCGGCCTGCCGCCGGTGCCGCGGCCCCGCGCCTATGTCTCGGCGCGCGAGGGGCTGATCTATGGGCTGCTGTTTCTGCTGCTGGGGCTGATCTGCTGGCATGTCACCATGCTGGGCTTCGAGGTGATCGAGGCGCTGCTGCCGGACCCGGACCAGCGCTATTACTATCCCTCCACCTCGTCCATGCGGTGGAGCATGGCGACGCTGATTCCCACCGTGCCGCTGTTCCTGCTGCTCAACCGCAGGGTGATGCGGGACACTGCGCAGGACAGCGGCCGCCGCCGCTCGCTGGTGCGCAAGTGGTTCGCGGCGATGACGCTGCTGCTAGCGTCGCTGGCGCTGCTGGGCGATCTGGTGGCGGTGATCTATTCGCTGCTGAACGGCGATCTGACGCCGCGCTTTGCCGCCAAGGCGGCGCTGATCGCCGCCGTGGGCGCGCTGGTGTTCGCCTATTACCGGGGAGAGCTGGATGACTGAGCCGGGCGGGCGCAGACAGGGGCAGGGCTGGGCCAGCTGGGCCATCGCCGCGCTGGCGGCGGGGGCGGTGGTCGCCGGGCTGGCGATCGCGGGAGGGCCGGTGCAGGCGCGCAAGGAACGCCGCGACGACGCGCGCGCCGCCGATCTGTCGCGCCTGTCCAGCCATATCTCGTGCCTGGTCGGCGATTCGGGCCCGCGCGAGCTGCCCGCCGATCTCTCCCCGACCGAGGGCTGCCCCGGCCCGGTGCCGCTGACCGACAGCCGCAGCGGCGAGCCCTATCGGATCGAGCCGCTCGCGGACGGGAAATACCGGCTCTGCGCCGCATTCGAGCTGCCCCCGGCCGATCCTCCCTATCGCTGGGGCGGTGAGCGGCGCGACGGCGACTGCCTGATCTACACGCTGCCCGCGCGGCCGCAGCCCGCGCCGCCGGACGGCGCCCCTGCCTGAGCGCGACCCGCACCCCCCATGGGCTTCGGGCGGTCCTAAATATCCTCAGGGGGTGAATGCCGCGCGCCCGCGCGCGGCAGAGGGGGCGCGAGCGCCCCCTTGCTTCATTCCAGCTCGACCAGCAGGTCCTTGGCGTCGATCTGCGCGCCGGGCGCCACATGGATCGCCTTGATCCGGCCGGCGCGGTCGGTGTGGATGGCGGTTTCCATCTTCATCGCCTCGATGGTCAGCAGCAGGTCGCCGGGCTGCACGCTGGCCCCGGGCTGGACCACCACGCTGGCCACCACCCCCGGCATCGGCGCGCCGACATGGGCGGGGTTGCCGGATTCCGCACGAGGGCGGGCGGCGGCTGTGGCACTTGCGCCGCGGTCGGGGACGCGGACGGTGCGCGGCTGCCCGTTCAGCTCGAAGAACACCTTGACGTGGCCGGCGTCGTCGCGGTCGCCGAGCGTCAGCAGCTGGATTTCAAGGGTCTTGCCGGGGTCGATCTCGACGCTGATCTGCTCGCCCGGCTCCATCCCGTAGAAGAAGGCCGGGGTGGGCAGGGTGCGGACCGGGCCGTAGATGCGGTGACGCTCGGCATAGTCGGTGAACACCTTGGGATACATCAACCAGCCGTTCAGGTCCTCGTCGTCGACCGGGCGTTCCAGCGCCGCTTCCAGCTCGGCGCGGGCGGCGGCCAGATCGACCGGCGGCATCAGTGCGCCGGGGCGGGTGGTGATCGGGGCTTCGCCCTTCAGCACCTTGCGTTGCAGCGCCGGCGGCCAGCCCCCGGGCGGCTGGCCCAGATTGCCGCGCATCATGTCGACCACCGAATCGGGGAAGGCGACCTCGACCGCGGGGTCCTCGACCTGCGCCCTCGTCAGCCCCTGCGCCACCATCATCAGCGCCATGTCGCCCACCACCTTGGAGCTGGGGGTGACCTTGACGATATCGCCGAACATCGCGTTCACGTCGGCATAGGCCTGCGCGATCTCGTGCCAGCGTTCCTCGAGCCCGAGGCTGCGCGCCTGCGCTTTGAGATTGGTGAACTGGCCGCCCGGCATCTCGTGCAGATACACCTCGGAGGCCGGGGCGCGGCTGCCGGCCTCGAAGGCGCAGTAGAGATCGCGCACCCGCTCCCAGTAGTTGGAAATCTCGCGGATTGCGGCCAGATCCAGCCCGGTGTCGCGGTCGGTGCCGGAAAGCGCCGCCACGATCGAGCCCAGGCAGGGCTGCGAGGTCCCGCCCGAGAACGCGTCCATCGCCGCATCCACCACCGCCACCCCGGTTTCCGCCGCCGCCAGCACGGTGGCGCTGGCGATGCCGCTGGTGTCGTGGGTGTGGAAATGGATCGGCAGCCCCACCTCATCGCGCAGGGCGGCGAACAGCACGCGGGCGGCCTCGGGCTTCAGCAGCCCGGCCATGTCCTTGACGCCCAGCACATGGGCGCCGGCGGCGCGCAGTTCCTGCGCCATGGCAACGTAGTATTTCAGGTCATACTTGGCGCGGGCGGGGTCCAGCAGATCGCCGGTATAGCAGATCGCGGCCTCGCACAGCTTGCCCGAATCGATCACCGCATCCATGGCGACGCGCATGTTCTCGACCCAGTTGAGGCTGTCGAACACCCGGAACACATCGACCCCGGTCTCGGCCGCCTGGCGCACGAATTCCTGCACTACATTGTCGGGATAGTTGGTGTAGCCGACCCCGTTCGAGGCCCGCAGCAGCATCTGCGTCATCACGTTGGGCATCGCTGCGCGGATGTCGCGCAGCCGCTGCCACGGACATTCCTGCAGGAAGCGATAGGCCACGTCGAAGGTCGCGCCGCCCCAGCATTCGACCGAGAACAGCCCGGGCAGATTCGCCGCGTAAGAGGGCGCGACCCGGATCATGTCGATGGACCGCATCCGTGTCGCCAGCAGCGACTGGTGCCCGTCGCGCATGGTGGTGTCGGTGATCAGCAGCTGGCGCTGCTGCTCCATCCACGCCACCACCCCTTGGGGGCCCTCGCGTTCCAGAATCTGGCGCGTGCCCTCGGGCGGCTGGCCCGTGGCGCTGGTCCGCGGTGCGGGGGGCACCGGTGCGCGGGCGCGGGCGGGGCGGGGGCGGCCGGCGGTTTCCGGGTGCCCGTTCACGCTGATGTCGGCCAGATAGTTCAGGATGCGGGTGCCGCGGTCCTGGCGGGGGGCGAACTCGAACAGCTCGGGCGTGGTGTCGATGAACTTGGTGGTGGCCTGGTCAGACAGGAAAACCGGGTGTTTCAGCAGGTTGATGACAAAGTCGATGTTGGTCGAGACGCCCCGCACCCGGAACTCGCGCAGCGCCCGGTCCATGCGGCGGATCGCGGCCTCGGGGGTCTGCGCCCAGGCGGTGACTTTGACCAGCAGCGAATCGTAATAGCGGGTGATGACCGCGCCGGCATAGGCGGTGCCGCCGTCCAGGCGGATGCCGTTGCCGGTGGCGCTGCGATAGGCGGTGATGCGCCCGTAGTCGGGGATGAAGTTGTTCTGCGGGTCCTCGGTGGTCACCCGGCACTGGATCGCGTGGCCCGAGAGCGTGATCGCCGCCTGCGAGGCCATCCCGGTCGCCTGCGCCAGCGTCGCGCCCTCGGCGATGCGGATCTGGGCCTGCACGATGTCGATGCCGGTGACCTCTTCGGTCACGGTATGCTCGACCTGGATGCGCGGGTTCACCTCGATGAAATAGAAGGCGCCCGAGTCGATGTCCTGCAGGAACTCGACCGTGCCGGCGTTGCGATAGCCGACGGCGGTGCCGATCTTCAGCGCCAGCCCGCAGACCTCGGCGCGCTGTTCGTCGCTGAGATAGGGGGCGGGGGCGCGCTCGACCACCTTCTGGTTGCGGCGCTGCACGGTGCAGTCGCGTTCATACAGGTGGTAAAGCCCGCCGTGGCCGTCGCCCAGCAGCTGCACCTCGACGTGGCGGGCGCGCTGGATCATCTTTTCCAGATAGCCCTCGCCGTTGCCGAAGGCGGCCTCGGCCTCGCGCCGGCCTTCGCGGATCTTTTCCACCAGCTCGTCGGCCGAGGCGATGGGCCGCATCCCCCGGCCGCCGCCGCCCCAGCTGGCCTTGAGCATCAGCGGATAGCCGATCTGCGCGGCATCGCGCCGGATCGCGTCGAAATCCTCGCCCAGCACCCCGGTCGCGGGGATCACGGGCACCCCGGCCTCGATCGCGACCTGGCGGGCGCTGGCCTTGTCGCCAAGCGCGCGCATGGTCTCGGCCGTGGGGCCGATGAAGGCGATCCCGGCCGCCACGCAGGCATCCACGAAATCGGGGTTTTCCGACAGCAGCCCATAGCCCGGATGGATCGCGTCGGCGCCCGATTCGCGGGCCACGCGGATGATTTCGGGGATCGACAGATAGGCGGCGACCGGCCCCAGCCCCTCGCCGATGCGATAGGCCTCATCCGCCTTGAAGCGGTGCAGGCTCAGCTTGTCCTCCTCGGCGTAGATCGCGACCGTGCGCTTGCCCAGCTCGTTCGCCGCCCGCAAAACCCGGATCGCAATCTCTCCGCGGTTCGCGACAAGGATTTTCTGGAACATCGACCGTTGCCTCCATCAGCCGTATCGCGCGCAACCTTTCAGCAGGGCTGCGCGGCTGCAAGCGGTTATCGACCGCCCTCACGCCTTGCGCCGAAGAAGCTGCGCAGCAGCGCGGCCGAATCCTCGGCGCGGATGCCTTCGTAGACCTCGGGGCGGTGGTGGCATTGCGGATGGTCGAACACCCGCGCCCCATGCGCAACGCCGCCCATGCGCGGGTCGGGCGCCCCGTAATACAGCACCGCGATGCGCGCGGCCGAGATCGCGGCGGCGCACATCGGGCAGGGTTCCAGCGTGACCCACAGCCGATAACCGGGCAGCCGTTCCGAGCCCGCAGCGGCGCAGGCGGCGCGGATCGCCAGGATTTCCGCGTGCGCAGTCGGGTCGGACAATTCCCTTGTGCGGTTGCCGGCGCGGGCGACGACGCGGCCCGCCGCGTCGGTCAGCACCGCGCCCACCGGCACCTCGCCGCGGGCGGCGGCGGCGCTGGCTTCGGAAAGTGCTGCGTCCATCTGGCTGTGAAACATGCCCACCGATGCCCCGGCCGCAGCGTTCTTGCAAGGACGGCTTTCCGCGGCGCGCGTCTGCGGATACTCTGGGCCACTTGACCACCGCAGCGATGCGCAGGAGATCGCCATGACCGACCAGCCCACCCCCGACAACGACGACCAGATTCCCGAGCCGCCCCCGGCGCCCGAGCCGACCGACGACAGTGCGCCCGAGCCGACCGAAGCGACCGACGGCAATGCCGACAGCGCGCCCGAGCCGGAGACCCCCGCGGGCGAACGCATCGCCAAGGTGATGGCCCGCGCCGGCGTTGCCAGCCGCCGCGAGGCCGAGCGCATGATCCTCGAGGGCCGCGTCATCGTGAACGGCCGCAAGATTGCCAGCCCGGCGCTGGACATCCTGCCCACGGACCAGGTGCGTATCGACGGCAAGCCGATGGAGGCGCCGCAGGAAACCCGGCTGTGGCTCTATTACAAGCCGGTCGGGCTGGTGACCTCGGAATCCGACGAAAAGGGCCGGCAGACCGTGTTCGACGCCCTGCCGCGCGACCTGCCGCGGGTGATGAGCGTGGGGCGGCTGGACCTCAACTCCGAGGGGCTGTTGCTGCTGACCAACGATGGCGAGTTGAAGCGGCGGCTGGAGCTGCCCGCCACCGCCTGGCTGCGCCGCTATCGGGTGCGCGTCAACGGCAACCCGACCGAGCTGACCTTTGACCCGCTGCGCCGCGGCGCCACCATCGACGGCGAGGATTTCGCCCCGATGGAGATCAAGCTGGACAGCCAGCAGGGCGCCAACGCCTGGCTGACCGTCGGCATCCGCGAGGGCCGCAACCGCGAGATTCGCCGCGCCATGGCCCATGTCGGGCTGCAGGTGAACCGGCTGATCCGCATCGGCTACGGCCCGTTCAAGCTGGCCGGGCTCGAGGTGAACGAGGTGCGCGAGGTCAAGCGCCGAATCCTGCGCGACCAGCTGGGCGGGCTTTACACCGGCGAGACCGAGGGCGAGGACAACACTCCGCGCCGCCCCCGCGCCTCGGGCGCGGCGCGCGACATGGGGCTGCGCCCCGACCGTCCGCCCCGCCGCGATGCCGGGGAAGGCGAGCGCCCCGAGCGCAAGCCGCGGATGCGCAAGGCTGCCGGTGAGCGGCCGGAGTTCCGGAGCGAGCGCCCGCAGCGTGACGGGGAGGAACGGAGGCCCTTCGCCCGCCGCGACGATGCGCCTCGCGGTGAACGGCCGCAGCGTGACGGAGAGCGCGGGCCGCGTCCGGCGCGCGAGGGCGGGTTCGACCGCAAGCCGCGTGTGGCGCGTGAAGGGGAAGAGCGGCGTCCTTATGCGCGCCGCGATGACGGTCCTCGCGGTGAACGGCCGCAGCGGGATGGGGAACGCGGGCCGCGCCCGGCGCGCGAGGGCGGGTTTGATCGCAAGCCGCGGGTTGCGCGGGATGGAGAGGAGCGGCGTCCGTATGCTCGCCGCGATGATGCCCCTCGCGGAGAGCGGCCGCAGCGTGATGAGCGTGGGCCGCGTCCGGCGCGCGAGGGCGGGTTCGACCGCAAGCCACGTGCTGCGCGTGACGGCGAAGAGCGGCGTCCTTATGCCGGCCGTGATGGCGAAGAACGGCGTCCGTCTACCCCCCGCCGTGCGGAGGGCGATCGGCCCGAGCGCGCCGCGGGCAAGGGGTTTTCCGCGCGGTCAGAGCGTGGCGACGCCCGGCCGGGCGGGAAGAGCTTCGGCGCGCGCGGGGCGCCGCGGCCCGAAGCGGGCAGGGCCGAGGGCAGTGGCCCCCGCAAGGGCGGCGGGTTCAAGCCCGGGTTCAAGTCCTCGGGTCCGGGGCGCAGCGGTCCGGCGAATACCGGCCCCCGCAGCGGCGGGCCGCGCGGCAGCGGGCCCAAGGGCGCGGGCCCGGGCCGGGGCGGACCGAAGCCAGGGCCGAAAGGCGGCGCGCGGGGTTAAGTCACCGCGCAGCCTGATTTCCTTGCGAAACTTCGGCGCGACGCCGGGCGATTCGCCCGCTGCCGCGCCGGTGATTCGGCGCTTCCGCGGCTGGCGTGGGTGCGGCCCGGCTGAACCGGGTCCGAGGATCGGCGGCAAGCGGCGCCGGGCGCGGGAAAAATGCGCAGCATCTTGCCGGAGTTTTCCGTCGGGCGATGCAAAATTGCCACGGTGCCGGCTGCTTTCCGCTGCCGCGGAACCGGGCTGCGATGCCGGTGTTGGCCAATATGCAACAGTGGCGGCGGACCCGCTGCCGCGGCCGTCCGTGCCGCTTTTCTAGGGTCCGGCTTTATGCGACTGTCGCTGCGATGCTGTCGGGCAACCGGCAGACTTCAAAAAGAAATACGGAGCATGATCATGACCAAACTTTCTGCCGTCGCCGTTGCCCTCGGCCTGACCGCCTCGTCCGCCTTCGCCGGTGGCTACGTTGCCCCCGTCGTCGACGTCGAGCCCGTCGTCGTCGACACCCGCCCGGCCTCGACCAACGCCGGCCTCGTCATCCCGGCGCTGCTGCTGCTGGGCGTCATCGCCGCGGTGGCTTCGGACTGATCCGACAAACCATTGGTTTCAATGGGAATACGAAAGGCCGGTCCTTGCGACCGGCCTTTCCTTTTGCGGTCTGCGGCTTGGCTGGGGAAGACGCCGGTCCGTGGGTTTTTGGCGCGGGATTTATGGGGCAGTTGTCACGCCGTGCCCGCCTGTCTGATCTGAAATCTGCAAATCTCGTGTGCACGTGACGGTCGAAACCCGAACGGCGAATCTTTTCCGATGTTTTTGTTGTAAGTTGTTTTACAGCTTTCCAATTTTAATGACATGTGCAAATGATCCTGGTTAATGCCGTGCAGACGGCAGGTTCCGAACGCATGAGGATCATCATGAAGAAATTCACTGCTTTCGCCGTGGCCCTCGGCCTGTCGGCGTCCACCGCGCTGGCCGGCGGCTATGTCGCCCCCGTCGTCGACGTCGAGCCCGTCGTCGTCGACACCCGCCCGGCCTCGACCAACGCCGGCCTCGTCATCCCGGCGCTGCTGCTGCTGGGCGTCATCGCCGCGGTGGCTTCGGACTGATCCGACAAACCATTGGTTTCAATGGGAATACGAAAGGCCGGTCCTTGCGACCGGCCTTTCCTTTTGCGGTCTGCGGCTTGGCTGGGGAAGACGCCGGTCCGTGGGTTTTTGGCGCGGGATTTATGGGGCAGTTGTCACGCCGTGCCCGCCTGTCTGATCTGAAATCTGCAAATCTCGTGTGCACGTGACGGTCGAAACCCGAACGGCGAATCTTTTCCGATGTTTTTGTTGTAAGTTGTTTTACAGCTTTCCAATTTTAATGACATGTGCAAATGATCCTGGTTAATGCCGTGCAGACGGCAGGTTCCGAACGCATGAGGATCATCATGAAGAAATTCACTGCTTTCGCCGTGGCCCTCGGCCTGTCGGCGTCCACCGCGCTGGCCGGCGGCTATGTCGCCCCCATCGTCGAGGTCGAACCTGTCGTCGTCGACACCAAGCCGGCCTCGACCAACGCCGGGCTGATCATTCCGGCGCTGCTGCTGCTGGGCGTGATCGCCGTCATCGCCTCGGACGACGATGACGATGAGCAGGCGCCGGTTTGATTTGCGAGACGACATGTGGACCAGTCTTCGGACTGGTCCCATTTATTTCTTTCAAGTTTTCGTGACCTGTGAGAGATTCGGAATACGCTGACGGGTGACCGACGGTGCGCAACCAGTCATAAGAGCATGATCATGACAAAATTCACTGCTTTTGCCGCTGCCCTTGGCCTGTCGGTGTCCTCGGCATTCGCCGGCGGCTATGTCGCCCCGGTTGTCGAGGTCGAGCCGGTGGTCGTCGATACCCGCCCGGCCTCGACCAACGCCGGGCTGATCATTCCCGCGCTGCTGCTGCTGGGCGTGATCGCCGTCATTGCTTCGGACGACGATGACGATCCGGCGCCGGAGGTCGACTGATCCCGGCGCTGAACCAGGACCAGCCATAGACCAGCCCTCTCCCTTCCCACCCACGAAAAAACCCGCCGACGGCGGGTTTTTTCCTTCGCAGCGCGTCAGTTGCGCAGCACCTGGATGGTCGCATAGCCCAAGCCCGGGCCGATCCATTGCCGCGACACCCCGGCCGCGGGCAGGTAGCTGTTCTGAAAGCTGATGCCGTGGCCTGCGCAATCCTCGACCATCACGCCGGCGTTCGGGCCCGGGCCGACGCGGCAGGCGAACTCCAGCGGCCGCTCCAGCCCGTCGCCGCTGTAATAGCGCATCACCCGCCGGGCCTCGCCCGAGCGCCCGGCGGCGATCAGCGCGGCCGCGCCATCGGCCTCGGCCACCGACAGGTCGTGCCCCAGCCCGCGGGTGCCGGTCAGCATGACGCCGCGCAGGATCAGCGCCTGCTCGGTCTTGGTCATATAGGTCCGCATCCCGCGGTTCTCGCCCACCATCGCCAGCACCTGGGTGGTGCCCTGGTCCTCGAGCCCGACCAGGATCAGCGGCCCGGGGTTGGCGGCCAGCGCCTCGGCGGCCATGGCCTGCGGGTCGGGGGCCGTCGCCGCAGCCGGGGCCTTGCGCGCGCTGACGGTGTCGCGCAGCACGGCGCCGCCGACGCCCAGCATCGAGGGGCCGTCGCTGTCGGCGGGCGTGCCGCCCGAGCCGCCCGAACACCCTGCCACGGCCAGCAGCGCCAGCGCCGCGGCCGCCTGTCGGATATGCCTGCTCATCGCCAGAACCTCCCCCAGCCGTCGTAAACCTTGGTCGAATGACTGTCGCGGATCGTGTGGTAAAGCCGCTCGGTGCGCACCCGCTGGCCGCTGTCGCGGGTGTTCGAGCTGATGCTGCCGCCCACGCTGCGTTTCGACGGGGTCCCCAGCGCCCAGTTCATCGGGATCTGCACCGAGACGCCCTTGTCGAACGAGCCCTCGCCGGAATCGTCGTTGCTGAGGTCGGTTTTTGTCACATAGGCGCTGACCGACCAGCCGCTGGCAAACTCGCGCCGCAGGCTCAGCGTGGCGCCGGTGTCGCCCGCCAGGTATTTCCCCACGTCGAGCTGGCCCATGAAGCCGTCGCCCAGCTCGTAATAGGCCGAGACATGGGCGGTGGTGGCCTCGTAATCCAGAAACTCGAAGGCGTCGCGATAGTCGCGCTTGCGGACCCGGTTGACCTCGGCCCCCAGCGCCAGCCGCGACTCCACCGGCTTCCACAGCACCTCGGTGGAAATGCCGCCATACATGGTTTCCAGCAGCCCAACGGTGACGCGGGTGTAGATCGCCGGGGCGGGGTGGGCGTTCCAGTTCAGCACCAGCTGCGGCACCTGCAGGCGGTCGTTGCCGGAATACATGCGGCTGTCCGAGCGCACCCGGGGGATGCCGCCGTTTTCGTCTACGATCTGATCCCAGGTCGCATTGCGATAGTCGTCGATGCTGGCCCAGTCGCCGGGCGCCTTCTGGTCGGCGTTGCCGAACAGGCGCTGGCGCAGCGTGCCCTTGACGGTCAGCCCCGGCGTCAGCTCGTAGCTGCCGTTCAGCGCGGCGCCGACCTCGTAGCGCAGCGGCTCGTCGGGGTCGAACAGGCCGACGGTGAAGGAGGGCCCCAGCGACCACTGGAAGCGGGGGGCGATGCCGGGGCTCTGCACCAGCAGATCGTTGCGCGCGGCGGGGTCGGTCAGCGTGGCGACGGCGGCGATGCGCCCGGCCTCGGTATTCTCCAGCCGTTCCACGTCCGAGCGGCGGAAGCTCAGCGAGGACACCGGCATCCCGCCCTCGACCGAGGTCACCACCAGCGTCTCCACCGACGGCGGCAGCGCCCTGGTCATCAGCCGGACGGTGCGCCCGATCGCCTCGGCCTGCTGGATGTGGCGGGTGTTGCGGATGCGGACCTCGGCCCTTGTCGCGGTCAACGCCATGGATTCGAGGGTCTGGCCCTCTTTTGCCAAGGCATCGCCCAGGGCCTTCTGGATGGCGGGCTGGGCGGTGGGGTCGGCGGACCAGCGACCCGACCAGCCCTCGGGGTCGGCGGCGGGGGCGACGCGCGGACGGACCGGCGCCGGGGCCTTTTCCAGCCCCGAGGGGTAGGGCGCCTGCCGCGGGTTCAGCGCCAGGCTGGCCTGGATGCCGAAATGCCGCCCGCCCAGCACATAGGCGCCGATGTTGTAATGCTGCCCGGCCCGATAGTTCAGCCCGAGGTTGAGGTTGTTCTTCAGCGCCTCGTCGTCGCTGCGCCAGTCCTCGACCGCGCAGCTGCTGTCGCCGGTCTCGCAGGCGTAATCGTCGCCGGAATATTCCGCCAGCAGCGTCAGCTTGTCGGTGGCCTGCCAGGCGATATTGGCAAAGGGCGCCATCTCGCCGCGGAACCAGCTGGCGTTGGTCAGCCGGCCGCGGTCCTGCGCATCCGGCACCGGCCGGTCGTCGCTGAGCGAGCCGATGCCGCCCGACCTGGCCAGCCGCCCCCAGCCCAGACCCGCCGACACCCGCAGCCGCGGGGTCAGGTTCCGGGTGGCGACGATGTATTCCGAGGAATAATAGCCGGTGCCGATCATGTCCTGCAGCCCGACCGCGACCGAGGGGCGCCAACCGTCCGGGTCCTCGGTCAGCAGTTGCAGCCGCAGGTCGAACGAGCGCTCGCGGGTATAGCCGTGCGCCATCGCGTCATTGTCGAACTTGCCATAGCGCAGCACCGCGCTGACCCGGGGCAGCACCTGGAAGCTGACGCCCACGCCGTTGCCGCCGACGCCGGAATAGCCCAGCACCGCGCCCAGCGTGCCGTCTGGCATCATCTCGGCCGAGGGGGTGTCGATGGCGCCGGGCAGGGCATAGCGGTTCAGCACGATGCCCGGATCGGCAAGCCCGGCCCCGGCCGGCACCAGCGCCGCCACCACCGGCAGCGCCGAGGCGAGCAGCCGGCGGGTCGTGGGGGTCGGGCGTCGCTTGGTCATGCGGGGCTGTCCTTTTGCGGCGGTCTTGCAGGGGGCGATGCGTCCGGGAGGGCGGTCGGTCGGCAGGGTCCCCGGGCCGCGCGTGCCGCGCCGCCCGGGTCCTTGTCAGGCAGCCGGCTTGGGCGCGGCCGGGGTGGCGGCGGCCTTGGCGGATGGCGCGCCCGAGGCGGGGGTAGCCGCGGCAGGGGCTGCCGGCGCGGCGCAGCCGTTATAGGTCTGGCCGCCGGCGCGGACCAGCGCGCTCAGCTTCTGCTTGCCGCAATCGGCGCTCTGGATGCGCAGGACAAAGGGCTGCCCGCCCAGCGTGCCGATATATTCGACGCCGCCCGACCACGGGATGCGCCGCACCTCGACCTGGCGGGCGGCCGCGCCCTCGGGCTGGAACCGCGCCGTGCTGCCGCTGACCGAGGCCGCCCAGCCCTCGCCCCCGGCCACCAGATCGGTGACGGCCAGGGTGCGGGCCTCGGCGGTGGCGACCTTGGCGGTCGGGCCGGGGATTTCCAGCGGCTGCTGGGTCGGAGAGCCGCCGGTCGGTTCCGGGATATGCGGCGGTGCGGGCTCGGCCGGGGCCTCTGCCACCGGCTCGGGCTTGTCCCAGGGCATCCGCATGTCGTCGCCGCAAGCGGCCAGCGCCAGCGGCGCGGCCAGCAGGGCCACGCGCATGAAGGGGCGCGCAAGGGGGCGCAGGTTAGGGCGCAAGGTCATCTCGATACTGTCCCACAGCCGGTTTTTCCCCCAGCCTTAGCCAGCAGCCCCGCCAGTGACAAGCATTTGCGCAGCCGCGAGCGGTCGATGGGCAGGGTTTTAGCCATCAACAGTTCGGGACATTGACCGCCAGCCCGCCCAGCGAGGTCTCCTTGTATTTCTCGCTCATGTCGCGGCCGGTCTGGCGCATGGTCTCGATCGCGGCGTCCAGCGGCACGAAATGCGCGCCGTCGCCGCGCAGCGACAGGCTGGCGGCGCTGACCGCCTTGATCGCGCCCAGCCCGTTCCTTTCGATGCAGGGCACCTGCACCAGCCCGCGCACCGGGTCGCAAGTCATGCCCAGGTGATGCTCCAGCGCGATTTCGGCGGCATTTTCCACCTGCGCGGGCGTGCCGCCCAGCACCGCCGCCAGCCCGGCGGCGGCCATGGCAGAGGCCGAACCCACCTCGGCCTGACAGCCGGCCTCGGCGCCCGAGATCGAGGCGTTGTGCTTGACCAGCCCGCCCACCGCCGCCGCGGTCAGCAGAAACATGCCCAGATCACGTTCAGAAGCGCCGGGCACATGGTCCAGCCAGTAGCGGATCACCGCCGGCACCACCCCGGCGGCGCCGTTGGTGGGGGCGGTGACCACCTGCCCGCCGGCGGCGTTTTCCTCGTTCACCGCCATGGCATAGGTGGACATCCAGTCGTTGATGACATGGGGCGCGGTCAGGTTCTGCCCGCGCTCGGCCAATAGCGCCTGGTGGATCGCATGGGCGCGGCGGCGGATGTTCAGCCCGCCCGGCAGCGTGCCCTGCACCGCCAGCCCGCGGTCCATGCAGTCGCGCATCACCTGCCAGATCCGTGACAGCCCGGCGCGGATCTCGGCCTCGCTGCGGAACACGCGCTCGTTGGCCAGCTTCATCTGCGCGATCGACAGCCCCGATTGCGCGGCCATCGCCAGCATCTCGGCAGCGGTGGCGAAGGGATAGGGGACGCTGCTCGAGGCGTCGCTGCGCCGCTCGGCCGCGGCTTCGGCCAGCTCGGCCTCGGTCAGCACGAAGCCGCCGCCGATGGAGTAATAGGTCTCGCGCAGGATCACGTCGCCCTGCGAGTCCGTGGCCATCAGGATCATGCCGTTGGCGTGGCCGGGCAGGGGGCGGTCGTAGTCGAAGACCAGATCCGCCGCCGGGTCGAAGTGCAGCGCCCCCAGCCCCTCGGGATGCAGCAGCAGGGTGTCGCGATTGGCCGCCAGCGCCGCGTCGGCGGCGGCGCGGTCCATGGTGTCGGGGGTGAACCCGGCCAGCCCCAGGATCGTGGCCCGGTCGGTGGCATGGCCCTTGCCGGTAAAGGCCAGGCTGCCGTGCAGGCTGGCGCGCAGCCCCCGCGCCTGGAACGGCGCCGCCCGCAGCAGGTCCAGGAACCGCGCCCCCGCCACCATCGGCCCCATGGTATGGGACGACGACGGCCCCACCCCGACCTTGAACAGATCGAACACCGACAGGAACATCCGGGACTCCTCCATTCCGCCTCGCCCTCGCCGGGCAGGCTAGCCGCGGGACCGGGCCTGCGCCAGCGTTTCCGCAAGCGCCGGGCGGGGGCGCCGGCGGCCGTTGGGGCCGGGGTTCCGCAGCAGCGTGGCGAAAGGGAAACACCCTTGCGACAACCGGGCGCGGGCGGTTGTCACCCCGGCTGCGCTGACCTAAACGTGAACCAGGACCGCCCGACAAACCGCACATAAAAAGAAAAGGTGTCCCGCATGGCCGGCGACAAACAGAACCTTCAGGATGCGTTTCTGAACCATGTCCGCAAGGCCAAGGTCCCGGTCACCATCTTTCTGATCAACGGCGTCAAGCTGCAGGGCGTCATCACCTGGTTCGACAATTTCTGCGTGCTCCTGCGCCGCGACGGCCAGTCGCAGCTGGTCTACAAGCACGCGATCTCGACCATCATGCCGGGGCAGCCGATCAGCCTCTACGAAGGCGAGGACTGATCTTGCCCGAGGCGCACCAGACCGGCACCGCCCCCGCCCGCGCCTTTGTCATCCACCCCGACCTTGGCGATCGCCGCGACCAGCGCCGCTCGCCCGATCTGGCGCTGGAAGAGGCCGTGGCGCTGGCCCGCGCCCTGCCCGCGATCGACGTGGTGGGCGCTGCGGTCGCGCGGCTGCGCAAGCCGGCGCCGGGGATGCTGTTTTCCTCGGGCAAGCTTGACGAGATGGGGGCCGAGATCGCCGCGGCCGAGGCCGATCTGGTGCTGATCGACGGCCCGCTGACCCCGGTCCAGCAGCGCAACCTGGAAAAGCACTGGGACGTCAAGATCCTGGACCGCACCGGGCTGATCCTGGAAATCTTCGCCGACCGCGCCCGCACGCGCGAGGGCGTGCTGCAGGTGGAACTGGCGGCGCTGTCCTACCAGCGCACGCGGCTGGTGCGGGCCTGGACCCACCTCGAACGCCAGCGCGGCGGCTTCGGCTTCGTCGGCGGCCCGGGCGAGACCCAGCTCGAGGCCGACCGCCGTGCCATCGACGACCAGGTGGTGCGGCTGCGCCGGCAGCTGGAAAAGGTGGTGCGCACCCGCAGCCTGCACCGCGCCGCCCGCGCCCGCGTTCCCTATCCGATCGTGGCGCTGGTCGGCTATACCAACGCCGGGAAATCGACGCTGTTCAACCGCCTGACCGGGGCCGAAGTGCTGGCCAAGGACATGCTGTTCGCCACGCTCGACCCGACGATGCGGGCGATCCACCTGCCGTCCCCGGATGGCGAGGCGCGGGGGCGGCGGATCATCCTGTCCGACACCGTGGGCTTCATCTCGGACCTGCCGCACGAGCTGGTGGCGGCCTTCCGCGCCACGCTGGAAGAGGTGCTCGAGGCCGACCTGATCCTGCATGTGCGCGACATCAGCCACCCGGAGACCGAGGAACAGGCCGCCGATGTCGGCGACATCCTCGACGGGCTGGGGGTGGATGAGGACGTGGCGCTGATCGAGGTCTGGAACAAGATCGACGCGCTGTCGCCCGACACGCGCGCCGCGCTGCGCCGCACCGATGCGCGCCGCGCCGACGTGCAGGCGGTCAGCGCCCTGACCGGCGAGGGGCTGCCCGACCTGATCGCCGCCATCGACCACCGGCTGGCCGAGGTGCTGAACGAACACCGCGAACCCGGGGTGGTGACGCTCGACCACGCCGACGGCCGCCGCCGCGCCTGGCTGCACGCCGCGGGGGTGGTGGAACGCGAGGAGCCGGACGACAACGGCACGCGCCTGACCGTCCGCTGGACCCGCCGCCAGCGCGAAGCCTTCGAGGCGCTGGACGGCGACCAGCCGTGCCCCGACGACCTTGACCTGGACGATGAAGAGGAACCCCGCCGCCTCGGCGGCTGGGACCCGCTGGCCAACGACTAGGACGGCAGAGCGCGGCGGGCGCCAAGGGGATCCTTTACTCGCAGAAAACCCGCTGCGGGAACCGTCCGGCTGCCATTCTCACCGGCAGCTTATGCCGCAGCGCCCGACCGGGGGCTCTGCCCCGGGCCCCGGGATATTTCCAGACAGAAGATCGGATAGAGCGGGGCGCCACCCCGTCTTCTGTCCCCAAATATCCCCGCCGGAGGCGTCGGAGCGGTGCCGCGGGCGCGGCGCCGAGGCCCTGTCGGCCCTACTTGGCCATCATCTCTTCCTCGACCCGCATCCCGCCGACGACGCCCAGCGACTTGAGCTTGCGGTGCAGCGCCGAGCGTTCCATGCCGACGAATTGCGCGGTGCGGCTGATGTTGCCGCCGAAACGATTGATCTGGGCCAGCAGATATTCGCGCTCGAACAGCTCGCGCGCCTCGCGCAGGGCCAGCGCGGTGATCTGGGGGCCAAGCGCCAGGGCCTCGCCGTTTTCGGGGGTGGCGCCCTGGGGTTCCAGTTCCGCGGGCTGGATCGGGCCGCTGCCCTCGCCCAGGATCAGCACCCGCTCGATCACGTTGCGCAGCTGGCGGATGTTGCCCGGCCAGCGCATCGCCTGCAGCGCCGCGACGGTTTCCTCGGGGATCGCGCGCAGCGGCAGGCCCTGGCCGGCGTGGAACTGCTCGACGAAATATTCGGCCAGCGCGGCGATGTCGTCGCGGCGCTCGGCCAGGCCGGGGACCGCGACCGGGACCACGTTCAGCCGGTCGTAAAGCTCCTGCCGGAAGCGGCCGGCGGCGATCTCGCTGCCCAGGTCGCGGGTGGTCGAGGAGATCACCCGCAGGTCCACCCGCACCTTGTCGGTGCCGCCGGCGCGCTGGAACTGCTGTTCGGTCAGCACCCGCAGGATCTTGGGCTGGGTGCCCAGCGGCATGTCCGCCACCTCGTCGAAATAGATCACCCCGCCATGGGCCTGTTCCAGCAGCCCCGGCTCGACCCCGCGCTCGGCCGATTCGCGGCCGAACAGCACCTCTTCCATCCGCTCGGGCTCGATGGTGGCGCAGGGGACGGCGACGAACGGCCCCTCGGCGCGCGGCGACTGCGCGTGGATGTAGCGCGCCGCCAGCTCCTTGCCGGTGCCCGGCTCGCCGGTCAGCATCACCCGCCCGTTCGAGCGCGCCACCTTGTCCAGGTTGTCGCGCAGCCGCCGGAACGGCGCGGACTGGCCCAGCATCTCGGCCGCCGCGGTTTCCTTTTTCTTCAGCTGCCGGTTCTCGCGGCGCAGGCGCGAGGTTTCCATGGCCCGCGTGATCACGACCATCAGCTGGTCGATGTTGAAGGGCTTCTCGATGAAGTCGTAGGCGCCCTGCTTGATCGCCGCCACCGCGATCTCGATGTTGCCGTGCCCCGAGATGATGACCACCGGCACCGAGGGGTTGTTGCGCTTGACCTGCTTGAGGATGTCGATCCCGTCCATCCGGCTGTCCTTGAGCCAGATGTCCAGGATCATCAGCGCCGGTTCCTCGGCGTTGATCGCGGCCAGCGCCTCGTCGGCATTGGCGGCGGTCCGGGTCGTGAACCCCTCGTCGCCGAGAATATCGGCGATGAGTTCGCGGATGTCGCGTTCGTCGTCGACGATCAGAATGTCGCTCATTTGCCTGTCGCCTCTTCTGGTTTGTGTTTGCGCGATGGCGGCAGCCGCACCGGCTGGCGTTCGCGGGGCAGTCGGATCTCGGCCATCGCGCCGCGGTGGCCGCTGGCGTCGGGGGGCGCGTCGGACAGCATCAGCGTGCCGCCGTGTTCCTCGACGATCTTCTTGACGATCGGCAGCCCCAGCCCGGTGCCGCCCTGTTTCAGCGTCACATAGGGCTCGAACAGCCGGCCGCGGTCCTCGGGCAGGCCGACGCCGTTGTCGCAGATGCGGATGGCGACGGCATCGGGGCGGGCGTCCAGCGTCACCTCGACCCGGGGGGTCCAGTCGCCGGGCGGGCGGTCCGCCAGCGCCTCGGCGGCGTTCTTCAGCAGGTTGGTGAAGACCTGCCCCATCATGCCCGCGTCGCAATCGACAATCACCGGCTGGGCGGGGATCTCTGCTGCGATCCCGCCCGAAACGGCATCCTGCTGCAGCACCACCGCCTCGCGCAGCAGCGCGGCGAGGTCGGTCTCGCGGCGGTCGGGTTCCGGCATCCGGGCAAAGCGGCTGAACTCGTCCACGATGCGGCGCAGGTCGCTGGTCTGGCGGATGATCACGTCGGTATATTGCGCCAGCGCCTCGCGGTCCTCGTCCGAGGAGGCCAGCTTGCCGAACTTGCGCCGGATGCGTTCGGCCGACAGCTGGATCGGGGTCAGCGGGTTCTTGATCTCATGCGCCACGCGCCTTGCCACGTCGCCCCAGGCGGCCATGCGCTGCGCGGTGACCAGCTCGGTCACGTCGTCGAAGGCGATCACATAGCCCGCGACGCTGCCGTCCTCGGCCAGGCGCTCGGCCATGCGCACCAGCAGGCTTTCGATATGGCCGCCGCGGTGCAGCCGCACCTCGTCCTGCACGCTGTCGGCGACCGAGCCCTGCAGGCGCTGGAACAGCGGCTCGAACTCGGGCACCACCTCCAGCAGCGGCCGGTCGTCGGCGGCGTCGGGGGTCAGAGCCAAGAGCCGCAGGGCCGAGCGGTTGACGAAATCGATGCGCTCGTCCCTTCCCAGCCCGATCACCCCGGCGGTGACCGAGCTCAGCACGCTGTCGAACAGCCGTCGCTGGTCGTCGGCGGCACGGTAGCTTTCCACCAGTTCGACCCGCTGGCGCTTGAGCGCCTCGGTCATGCGGTTGAAGCTGAGGCCGAGGGTCTGGATCTCGTCGCCGGTGTCGGGGACGGGAACGCGCACGTCCAGGTCGCCCTCGCCCACCAGCTCGGACGCCGCGGCCAGCCGCCCGATGGGCCGGCTCAGCCGTTCGGCGAACCACAGCCCCAGCCAGATCGCGCCTGCGACCAGCAGCAGCGCAAAGGCCAGATACAGCAGCGAGAACTCGAACAGCACCCGGCTGCGGGTCTGTTCCAGCCGCTGGTATTCGCCGACCGTGGCGCGGGTGTCGTCCAGCAGCCCCAGCAGGCTGCCGTCCACGTCGCGGGTGACGTAAAGATAGCGGTTCACCAGCCGGTCCAGCCGCACCAGGGCGCGGAACTCGTTGTTCTGCCAGTCCTCGACCAGCAGGATCCCGTCGCGGTCGACGATGCGGAACTGGTCTTCTGTCGGCTGCTCGTACCAGAAGCGATAGCTGCGGTCGCCGCGGGCGCGGATGTCGCCGGTGGCGTCGATGACATAGGCCTCGCGCAGGCCGCGCTGGATCAGGCCCTGCGCCTCGGTCAGCAGCCCGCGCAGGGTGCCGTCGTCCAGGAAGGGCGCGGCGCGGCCGGCGTCGTTCAGCACCCGCGCCAGCAGGTTGGCGTCGGCGGTCAGGTCGCGGCGGTGTTCGTCCTGATAGGCCTCGGCCGCCGACAGCGAGGTCGCAACCACCTGCTGCACCCGGCTGGAAAACCAGCCCTCGAGCCCGATATTGACGGTCAGCCCGGCGAACAGCGCCACCAGCACCGTCGGCACCAGCGCCAGCGCGGTAAAGACGCCGACCAGCCGCATGTGCAGCCGCGAGCCGGCAGTCGCCGCCTTGCGCGCGGCCAGGATCGCCGCCATCCGCCAGCCGACCATTCCGGTCAGCAGCAGGATATAGACCAGATCGGCCAGCAGGATCAGCCGCAGCCCGGTGCTGTCGGCCTGTCCCGACAGCGGCCCCATCACCCCATAGGTCGCCACCGCCAGCACCGGCCCCAGCACGGCAAGCGACAGCGTCGCCGCGTTCTGCACGCGCCGCTGCCGGCGCAGCCGCGCCAGCCGTTCCCATGATCGTCCCGCAAGGGCGTATGCCACCACCTGCCGCCTCGCCTTTGTTTCCGCGCCGCTGTTGCCGCGGCGTTGCTGTTGCACGGGAGTTACGGAGTCCTGTGCCCTCTGTGACGCTTTTACATCACACGACGGCGCCGTGTCACCTGGATATCGAGCTCTGCGATCTTCTTGCGCAGGGTATTGCGATTCAGCCCCAGCAATTCGGCGCAGCGCAGCTGGTTGCCGTTGCAGGCATCCAGCGCGATCTGGATCAGCGGCCGTTCGGATTCGCGCATGATCCGGTCGTAAAGCCCGGGCGGCGGCAGGTCATTGCCGTGCAGGTCGAAATAGCGCTGCAGATGCTGCTCGACGGTCTCGGCCAGCGGCTGGCTGGGGTCGGGGCGGGGGGCGCGGGGTGCGGTGCGGGTGGCGGCCAGGGCGGCGGCGACCTCGGTCGCCTCGATGCGCGGGGCCTGGGCGGTCAGCGACAGGCGGCGCAGCAGGTTGTCCAGCTCGCGCAGGTTGCCGGGAAAGAGATGCGCCCGCAGCAGCTCCAGCGCCGCGGGGGAAAGCTCGCGCGCCTGCCCGCCGGCACGTTCCAGCATCAGCCGCGCCAGCGCGGGCAGGTCGTCCAGCCGCTCGCGCAGCGGCGGCAGCGCCAGCACCGCCCCGGCCAGCCGGTAGTAGAGTTCCGGGCTCAGCCGCCCGGCGGCGATGTCGGCCAGCGGATCGGGGCCGGTGGTGGCGACCAGCCGCGGCGAAGGCCCCTCGGCGGGCGGCGCGTCCAGCAGCACCGCCAGCCGCAGCTGCGTGGCCGGGTCATGCGCGGCCGGGTCCTCGACGATCAGCGTGCCGCCCCGCGCCTCGGCCAGCCGGGCCGCCAGCGCCTCGGGCGGGTCGCCGGGGACCAGCGTGACCAGAGGCCCGCCGCGGCGTTCGCCCAGCATGTGCAGGGCGCGGGCCAGGGTGCTGCGCCCGGCCCCGGGCTCGGCCGCGATGACGATGGGCAGGTCGGTGGCGACCACCCGCGCCACCTCGCGGAACAGCGCCTGCATGGCGGGGGTGGCGCCGATCAGCGCAGTGCCATCGGACGCGGCAGGGGCGGGGGCGGGGGCAGGGGCCGGCGTCGGAGCGGCGGGCGTGCGCTGGCGGCGGCGTTCCAGCCCCGCCCGCACCCGCGCCATCAGCTCGGGCAGGTCGAAGGGCTTGGGCAGGTAGTCGAACACCGCGGCCTCGGTCGCGCGGATCGCGGTCACGATCGAGTTCTGCGCCGAGATCACGATCACCGGCAGGTCGGGGCGGGCGCGGGCGATGGCGGGGATCAGGTCCAGCCCGTTGCCGTCGGGCATCATCACGTCGGTGATGACCAGATCGCCCGCGCCCTCCTCGACCCAGCGCATCAGCTGCGCCAGGCTGCCGGTGGCGTGGACGCGGCAGCCGGCGCGGGTCAGCGCCTGCGTCAGCACGATGCGGATGCCGCGGTCGTCGTCGGCGATCAGCACGGTCCCGTCCATCAGCCGCCCCCCTTGCCCGCCTGGGGCAGCGACACCCGCAGCACCGTCCGCCCCGGGCGGCTTTCGGCGCGGATCAGCCCGCCGTGGTCGGTCACGATCTTGCCGGCCAGCGCCAGCCCCAGCCCGGTGCCGTTCTCGCGCCCCGAGACGAAGGGCTCGAACACCTGGTCGGCGATGCGGCGCGGGATGCCGGGGCCGTCGTCCTCGATTTCAAGCTGGATGGGCAGGGGGGCGCCGTCCGGGTTGCGCAGCGCGCCGTCCCAGGCGGTGCGCAGGCGGATCGTGCCGGGAACCGCGCCGGGGGCGCCGGAGATCGCCTGCACGGCGTTCTGCAGCAGGTTCAGCGCCACCTGCATGATCCGGTCGGGATCGGCCAGCGCCGGGGGCAGCGAGGGGTCGTAGTCGGTCACGATCCGCAGCCCCGCGCCCGCGTCCGCCAGCAGGATGCTGCGCCGGGCGCGTTCCAGGATGTCGTGGATGTTCACCGCCTGCAGCCGCGGGGGCGAGGTGTCGCCGAAACGCTCGACCTCGTCCAGCAGCGCCACGATGCGGCGGCTTTCGGCGACGATCAGATCGGCCAGCTCGCGGTCCTCGGGGGACAGGTCGGTGGCCAGCAGCTGCGCGGCGCCGCGGATGCCGGCCAGCGGGTTGCGGATCTCATGCGCCAGCATCTCGGCCATGCCGATGGCGCTGCGCGCGGCGCGCCGCGGCATGGCGGCGTCGCCCGTCGCCGCGGGCAGGATCGCGGCGACCACGCCGCCGCCCGGCAGCGCGCACAGATGCACCGCCGCCTGCCGCGTGGTCCAGCGGTCGGCGCGGTCGCTGGTCTGGAACTGCACGGCGGCGTGCAGCACCGGCTCATCGGTGGCCGCTGCCTGCGCGACCAGCGCCCCCAGGCCGGGATCGGTGCGCAGCCGCGCGATCAGGGCGCGGTCCTCGGGCGCCCGCCCCCGCACCCCGGTCGAGGACAGGTTGAGCCATTCCTCGGCCGCCTCGTTGAGGCTGGCCCAGCGGCCCTCGGCGTCGAAACAGGCGACCGGCAGCGGCAGCGATTCCAGCGCCAGCGCGGGATCGGGGACAGGCGCGGCGGCAAGGGGCGCGCTCATGCGGCGCGGGCCTCGGCCCCGCAAAAGACGGCGCGGATCGCGGCGCGTGCGGCCTCGGGCGAGGCTGCCGCCATTAGCGCGGCGCGGGCCTGCGTCGCGTCATCAAGGTCAGCCGCGGCCAGGTACCAGCCCAGATGCTTGCGCGCGACCCGCAGGCCAAGGTCGCGGCCGTAATGGGACAGGATGTCGGCGTGGTGGTCGGCGACCGCATCCGCCAACGCGGCGCCGCGCGGGATCACCGGCGCGGGCGCGCCGTGGTTCGCCGCCGCGATCTCGGCCAGCCGCCAGGGCGCGCCTTGCGCGCCGCGCCCCACCATCACCGCATCGGCCCCCGACAGCGCCCGGGCAGTGCGGGCCGAGGCCGCATCCACCACGTCGCCGTTGGCGACCAGCGGCAGGTCGGGCACCGCCGCGCGCACCGCGCTTATCGCGGCCCAATCGGCGCTGCCGGTGTAGAACTGCGCCCGCGTCCGCCCGTGAACGGCGATCATCCGCACGCCCGCATCGCGGGCGCGGCGGGCCAGATCGGCCGCGTTCAGGCAGCCCGCGTCCCAGCCCAGCCGCATCTTCAGCGTCACCGGCAGCGGTGCGACCGCTGCCACCACCGCCTCGATCAGCGACAGCGCCCGGTCGGGTTCGCGCATCAAGGCGGCGCCCGACAGCCCGCCGGTGACCTTGCGCGCCGGGCAGCCCATGTTGATGTCGATGATCCCCGCGCCCATCCCGGCCACGATCCGCGCGGTTTCTGCCAGCGGTCCCGGCTCGCGCCCGGCGATCTGGACGCTGACCGGCACGCCGTTTTCCTCGATCATCGCTTTCGCCCGCACCGCCGCGCGGGTCGAGGGGCGCGGCGTCACCATCTCGGTCGAGGCGACCATCTCGCTGACCACCAGCCCGGCGCCGTGGCGGGCGACGGCGCGGCGGAACGGCAGGTCGGTGATCCCGGCCATCGGGGCCAGGAACACCGGCGGGCCCAGCCGGGCGTCGCCTAGGCAAAGCGGTTCTTCGGTCATGCGCAGCGGGGGCCCTGTGCGGGAATCGCCGCACAATGCCCGATTTCCGGGCCATCCGCAAATCCCGCCGTCCCCCCTGCAACGATCGCCGCAGGGATCAGCGCCGCCACGCCCCCGGGGTCAGCAGCGCCAGGATCGCCAGCATCTCGAGCCGCCCGGCCACCATCGCCGCCGCCAGCACCGCCTTGGTGGCCGGCGCCAGCCCGGCCCAGCCCTGCCAGGGCGATCCGGCAATGCCGACGCTGCCCTCGTAGACCGGGATCAGGGGGATCGCCTCGGCCAGCGGGCCGGTGTTGGTCAGCGCCGCGACGCTGAGGATGGTGGCGGTTTCCAGCGTGACCGCGCGCAGCGACACCAGCGCGATCGTGGCCATGATCGACATGGCAAACACCATGAAGAAGATGAACGCGAGATAGGCCCCCGGCCCGCGCAGCCGCCGGATCACCGGCCCGCCGCCGGCGACCGAGGCGGGGTGCACGATCTTGTCCAGTTCGCGCCGCGCGTGCAGCGCCAGGGCAAAGACCCGCAGCAGCTTGACGCCGCCGGCGGTGGTGGCGACGCCGCCGCCCATGATTGCCAGCCCCGCCAGCATCAGCCCCGGCGCGGTCAGCCCGGCCCAGGCGCGCGCGCCTTCCCACTGGATCGAGGTCCAGCCGGTGGTGGTCAGGAATGACAGCGCGGTGAACAGGCTGCCCCAGGCCGCCCCCGCCGCCCGCGCCAGCCCGCCACCGACGTCGGGGGCCGCAGGCTCGGGCGCCAGCACCGGCTGGAACTCGGCCAGGAAGGCGCCCAGGAACGGCCGCAGCACCAGCGTCAGCGTGACCAGCGCCACCAGCCCGGCCGCCACCCGCAGCTCGGGGTCGTGGCGCAGCCGGGGGGTGGTGCGCAGCTCGTCGCCCCCCGGCCAGGCGCGGCGGCTGAGCGCGGCCAGCAGGAACAGCGCCACCAGCGCCTCGGCCGCGATGCCGCCGGTGCTGCCGACCGGGCGCGCATCCATCCCGATGCCGCTGGTCGACAGCGTGCCCATCGCCCGCAGCAGCGCCCCCAGCGCGCCCTGGCCGGTGACGACCAGCCCGGCCCACAGCGCCACCGTCAGCCCGGCATAGACCGGCGCGATCGCCATCCCCCAGCGGATCAGCCGTCGCGCCGGATCCTTCATATGCTCATCACGACCGGGGCGCATTTCAGCGCTCGCGGCGCCGCCGATGCGGTCGAAACGCTCGTCGGTGCCGGTCGAGCGGTCCATGATCTCGAAGCCGCCGACCCGCATCGGCGCCATCAGCGCGATGGCGGCGGTCAGGATGAACAGCCCGCCCAGCCAGCCCAGGATGCCGCGCCACAGATGCAGGGTCGGGGCCACCAGCTCGGCCGCGTAAAGCGAGGCGCCGGTGGTGGTCAGGCAGGACAGCATTTCCCACCAAGCGTTGAAGAGCCCGGTGTCCGGCATGGCGGCGGCAAATGGGATCGCGGCCGGTAACGGCAGCAGTGCGAACACCCCCAGCAGCGTCACCAGCACACCGCGCGACAGCGGCGCCTCGGGGGCGGCGGCGGTGGCGATGCCCAGCATCAGCCACAGCACCAGCAGCCCCGCGCCCGATCCGGCAAAGATCAGCGCCAGCCGGCGCTCGCCCACCGCCTCGGCATGGGCGGCGGGGATCAGCATGGCCAGCGCCAGCACCAGCCCCGCGATCACCAGCACCGGCAGGCGTCCCAGCAGCCGGTCCATCAGAACCAGTCGGCCGAGACCTGCAACAGACGCTCGACCTCCTCGATGTCGCCGGACAGGGCGAAGATCAGCACCAGGTCGCCCTGGTCGATGCGGGTGTCGGGGCGGGGCTTGAGGATCACGCCCTGTTTCTCGACCGCGGCGACCAGCGCGCCGCGGGGCAGCTGGATCTCGCGCACCCGCTGCCCGGCCAGCGCCGAGCCGGGCAGGACCTGCGCCTCGATCAGCTCGGCCTCGGAATCGCCCAGGGCGTAGACGTCGCGGACCCGGCCGCGGCGGATATGGCGCAGGATCGAGGACACCGTGACCGCGCGCGGGCTGATCAGCCCGTCGATCCCCAGATTCGCGGCCAGCGGCATCAGCGTGGTGTCGTTGATCAGCGCATCCACCATCCGCGCCCCGGCCTGCTTGGCGCGCACCGCGGCCAGCAGGTTGGTGCGGTCGTCGGCGGTCAGCGTCAGCACCGCATCGGCGCGGGGCACGCCCGCCTCGGCCATCAGGTCGGCGGCCATGCCGTCGCCATGCAGCACCACGGTGCGGCGCAGCGCCTCGGCCGCGGCCTCGGCCCGGTCGCGGTCGCGCTCGATCAGCTTCAGCGAGATGCCGGGCCGCGCATCCAGCGCCCGCGCCACCGCCAGCCCGATATTGCCGCCGCCGATCAGCACCACCCGTTCCACCGGGCGCGAGGGCAGGCCGAAGATGTCCAGCGTCCGCGCCACATCCTCGACCGCGGCCACCACATAGGCGTGGTCGCCCGCATGCAGCTGGTCGTTCGGCTCGGGCGCGAAGAAGCGGCCGGCGCGGCGCAGCCCCACCACCACCGCGCGCAGCCCGAAGAAGGTCTGGTCCAGATGGCGCAGCGGCGTGTTCAGGATCGGGCAGTTCTCGGTCAGCGCCATGGCCAGCAGCCGGACCCGCCCCTCCATGAAGGTTTCGGTGTCCAGCGTGGTCGGCACGTCCAGCCGCGACAGCGCCGCCAGCGCGACCTCTTGTTCCGGGCTGATCACCACGTCGATCGGCAGGTTCTGCGCCTGGTAGAGATCGGCGTATTGCGGCAGCAGATAGGCATGGCCGCGCAGCCGGGCAAAGCGGCGCGGGACCGAGAACAGCGCATGGGCGACCTCGCAGGCGACGATGTTCACCTCGTCGCTGGCGGTGGCGGCGATCAGCAGGTCGCAATCCTCGGCCCCGGCGCTTTCCAGCACGTCGGGATGGCTGGCGTGGCCGGTGATTCCCTGCACGTCCAGCGCGTCGTTGGCCTGCTGGATCAGCCGCTCGTCGCGGTCGATCAGCACGATGTCATGTCGTTCGCGCGAAAGCTGCCGGGCGATCTGCCAGCCGACCTGTCCCGCGCCGCAGATGATGATCCGCATGAACCCGCCCCGCGGTGGAACCCGAAGTGCAAGCCATAGGACGCGCAGCGCGGCGCGGCAATGGGTGGCGCGAATGGGCGGGGGGAAGGGGAGGCCGCCGCTGCCGTGCTGAGGAGGCCGAGATCCGAGGCGGTGCCGTTCGGGTGGGCCGGCGACCCGCTGCGTGCCTGGGGGCGAAGGGGTCTGAGATGGGTCCGCCGGTGCAGGGGCGCTGCCGCGTCTCTCCTGTGCGTGCGAGCTGAGCGGTGCGCAGCGTTGACATCCAGCGCATGTCGCCGGTCTGCGTCTCCCGCGCCCGACAGCGAGTTGAACGGCGTCGGGCAGGTGCAAGTGATCGTGCGCATCTGCAACCGCCTGTCGCGCGCGCACGCGAGCTGAGCTTCGCCGCTTTCCATTCCCTAGAGATTACAAGCGGCCTCCGCTCGCGCGCGCAAGTGAGCGCGCGTGCCGACGCAGATGTGGACCGCGGATCGCGTCCAGGCCCCCACTCGCGCGCGAGCCGAGCGGCCAGCGCCTGGATCACCTCGTACGCCTCATCGACGCCCCCACTCGCGCGCGCGCGAGCCGAGCGCTGACCAGCGGCGGTTGTTTCTGGCCGAGGGGGACGCCCCCACTCGCGCGCGCGCGAGCCGAGCGCTGCGTGATAAACGCTTGGTTCGCAGCGGCGTCTTACGCCCCCACTCGCGCGCGCGCGAGCCGAGCGGGGGGCGGGCTGGCCCTTGGGCGTGCGGTGGATGGTGCCCCCACTCGCGCGCGTGAGCCGAGTGGTCCCGCCCGTGAAGATCCAGTGCGCAGAGGCCCGCCCCCAACTCGCGCGCGCGAGCCGGGCGGGGTTCCCATCACCCGCGCCGCCGCTGGTGTTTGCCGCCCCCTCGCGCTCGCACGCGAGCCGAGCGGACAGCGCCGAGAAGATGGACACTCTGACGCGGAGCAGCCACCACCGCCCGCGAACCGAGCGACCAGCAGTGCGGCGCTATGCAGGAAGATGCGCGCCGCCTCTCGCCCGCGCCGGCGAAGCGAGCGCCGACAACTACATGATTGGGGCGTCAGGCACGGCCGCCGCTCGTTCGCGCCCGCGAGCGGAGCGGACAGGGTCCTCCCATACACCGTGCAGCCAAGCCGCCGGCCGCATACACGCACCCGCGAACTGTGCGGGCGATCGACGTCATCAAGGACCCGGAGGCTGCGCCGCCGCCCGCCCGCGCCCGCGAGTTGCGCACTCCCGCCCGGCTTGAACCAAGGACCAGAGAAAGCCGCCCCCGCGCCCAGTGGCTGAGGGAAGGCTTGCGGGCCGAGACACCGTATTACGGCTCGCGCAGGGCGCGACCGAGCTGGTCGGTCAGCGGCTGCAGCAGATAGGAAAGCGGGCTGCGCGAGCCGGTCTGGAAATGGACCTCGACCGGCATTCCGGGAATCAGGGCGCCCTCGTCCGGCTGGTCGGGGCCGGGGGGCGGTATCGTCACCTCGGCGCGGTAGAACTGCTGTCCGGTCGCCGGGTCCGTCACCACGTCGGCCGAGATGCGCTCGACCCTTCCCTCGATCGGCGGCTGGCGGGCGGGGGCGCCGGGCAGGCGCAGCACCGCCGGCTGGCCCGGCGCGATATGGCCGATCCGGGCCGGGGGGATCCGGGCGGCGATCACCCGCGGCCGGTCCAGCGGAACCAGCGACAGCACCGGCTCGGCCGGCCGCAGCACCGCGCCGGGCGCGGGCGCGCGCAGCTGGTGCACCACGCCCGCCACCGGGGCGCGGAGCTCCAGCCGGGCGATCTGGGCGGCCAGGGCCTGGCGGCGCTCGGCCAGTTCCAGTTCACGCGGGGCCAGCTGGCGCAGCTCGGCCTCGGCGGCTTCGCGGCGCTCGGCGGCGGCCTTTAGCCGCGCGATGCCGATTTCGGCCAGGCGGGTGCCGGCCTGGGCGCGCTGGGACTGCATCTCTCCGATCAGCCCGGCCAGCCGCGCCTGTTCGCGTTCCAGCGCCAGCACTCGAGCGGCCGGGGTCAGCCCGCGTTCGAGCAGGCTGCGCTGGGCGGAAAGCTCCTGCTCGATCAGCGCCTGCTGGTCGCGCAGCGCCTGCGCCTGCGCGTCGATGCCGGCGATCTGGTTGCGGACCTGCTGCGACTGCTGGTCCCATTGTCGGCCGGCCTGTTCCAGCGTGTCGCGGCGGCCGGAAAACAGCCGCGCCTGCCCCTGCATCAACGCCGCGATTTCCGGGCGCGTGGCCGCGGCCAGCGTCAGCTCGGCGGGAAAGCCGATGTCGGGGCGGTCCGCGCGTTCGGCCTCGAGCCGGCCGCGCCGGGCCAGCAGCTCGAAATACTGCGCCTCGACGATGGCAAGCTCGCTGCGGGGCAGGGTGCCGTCGAGGCGAAGCAGCAATTCGCCGGCCGCGACAATCTGGCCGTCGCGGATGGCGACGGTCTCGACCACGCCGCCGCCGGGATGCTGGAGGGTGTGGTTGTGCCGCTCGACCTCGACCTGGCCCGGGGCGATGATCGCGCCGGCGATCCGGGCGGCGACCGCCCAGCTGCCGAAGCCGCCGAGCAGCAGCACCAGCCCGATCAGCCCCAGCCACAGCGCGCCGCGGGCCGAGCGGCGGTGGGGCAGAGCAGCCGCAGGCATCCGGGCGCCGGGGCCGATCACCGCCACCGGGGCGCGGCCCAGGGCGGTTTCCGGCGGCATGGCAGCGGAAGGAGGGATCATGCCGCACCCCCGCCAGAGGCGCGGCGGGCTGTGGCGCTACGCAGTGTCCCGCCCAGAACCTCGTCGCGCGGGCCGAAGGCGGTCTGCCGTCCCGCATCCATCCGCAGCAGCAGCTCGCATTCGGCGATGGCAGCGGGGCGGTGGGCGATGATCACCACCGCGCCCGCCCGCGACTTCACCGCGCGAATGGCGAGGTTCAGCGCTGCCGCCCCCTCGGCGTCGAGATGCGAATCCGGCTCGTCCAGGATCAGCAGCACCGGCTGTCCGTAAAGCGCGCGGGCGAGGCCGAGGCGCTGGATCTGCCCGCCCGAAAGCGGCGCCCCCGCCTGGCTCAGCGGGGTGTCATAGCCCTGCGGCAACCCCAGGATCATCCGGTGCGCCCCGGCCGCAACGGCGGCGCGCACCACCGCCGCGGGGACGGGCTGCGGCGACAGCCGCGCGATGTTTTCCGCCACGGTGCCGTCGAACAGCGTCACCCGCTGCGGCAGATAGCCGATCAGCCCGCCCAGCGTGTCGGGGTCGTACTGGTCCAGCGCCGCGCCATCCAGCCGGATCGCGCCCGCCGCCGCCGGCCAGGTGCCGATCAGCGCGCGCGCCAGCGTCGACTTGCCCGCGCCCGAAGGGCCGACCACCCCCAGCGCCTGCCCCGGCGCCAGCGAGAACCCGATGCCGCGCAGCGCGGGCAGATCCTGCCCCGGGGGGATGAGGGCAAGATTGGTTACCTCCAGCCGCGCGGCCGGGCGGGGCAGGGGGGTGCGGGGAACCGGCGGCGGGTGCCGGGACAGCAGCTGCCCCAGCCGCTCCCAGCCGTCCAGCGCCCGCTGCACCGCCGACCAGCCGGCGACCAGCTGGTCGACCGGAGCAAGCGCCCGCCCCATCAGCACCGAGCTGGCGATCATCGCGCCCGGCGTCAGTTCGTGGCGCAGCACCAGCCAGGCGCCCGCCGCCAGCAGCGCCGATTGCAGGAACAGCCGGAAGCTGCGGGAAAACACCGTGAACCCGGCGCCGCGATCCAGCGCCACCAGCGCGGCATCGGCCATGCGTTCGCGGGCGTGGCGCCAGCGCGCGAGGCTGGCCCCGCGCATTCCCAGCGCGCCGATCAGCTCGCCCTCGTCGCGGTAAAGCCCGGCGAGGCGGTCGGCGTCATGCTCGGCCGCGGCGGCGGCGCGCAGCGGCGCGCGGCTCTGCCAGCGGTTGAGCCAGCTGGCCGCCACCAGCACCAGCCCGCCCAGCGTCGCGACCCCGCCCAGCAGCGGGTGGAACAGATAGAGCCCCGCCAGGAACAGCGGCGCCCAGGGCAGGTCGAACAGTGCCAGCGCCAAGGGCGAGGCCAGCAGCTGCCGCAGCGAATCAAGATCGCGCAACCCGGCCGCGGGCGCGCCCCCTTGCGCCAGTGCCGCCTGAAAGACCCGTGGTTCAAGCCGGTCCTGCAACCGCAGCGCGATCCGCGCCATCACCCGGCTGCGCGCCAGGTCGATCACCCCCAGCATCAGGAACAGGAAGCTCACCAGCAGGAACAGCGCCGCCAGGGTCGGGCCCGAGCGGCTAACCAGCACCCGGTCATAGACCTGCAGCATGAACAGCGGCCCGGTCAGCGCCAGCAGGTTGACGGCCACGGAAAACACCGCGACCGCCGCCAGCAGCCCGGGGCTGCCCGCACGCGCCGCGCGCAGCTCGGCAAAACCGTCGTGCCATTCCCCGCCCACGCGCACGCCCCCTTGTTCAGCGCGGTTGCCGTGGCAGCCGCCCCTGTCTATCCCCGGGAAAGCAGCGCCGGGCTGGCCGCAGACGGCCGCCGGCACCGCTGATTCGTGTTCTCGCACGAAAAGATTGAGGAGAAGTTGATGCGCGCTGCCCCGCTTTTGCTGAGTCTGGCCCTTGCCGGCTGCGCCTCGGCGCCTCCGGGTGATATCGCGGACCCGTTCGAGCCGATGAACCGCCGGGTCCACGGCTTCAACAAGTCGCTGGATGCGGCGGTGCTGCGGCCGGTGTCGCAGGCGCTGGTCAGCGGCCAGCCCGCCGAGGGGCCCGGCGCCGTCGAGATGATCGGCAATTTCGGCGCGAACCTGGCGCTGCCGGGCAAGGTGGTCAACAGCCTGCTGCAGGGCCGCCCCGAGCCCGCGGCCCGCAACATGTTCCGCTTCATGGTCAATTCGACGCTGGGCATCGGCGGGCTGTTCGACCTGGCGACCGAGGATTTCGACCTGCCCGAGGTCGACACCGATTTCGGCGAGACCCTGCATGTCTGGGGGGTTCCGGCCGGCGCCTATCTTGAACTGCCGGTGCTGGGCCCCTCGACGCAGCGCGATCTGGTCGGCGACATCGTGGACGTGCTGCTGATCGACCCGCTGGACGGCGTGGTGCACCGGGACGTGCGGCGCGCCGGGCTGGCGGCGCGGGTGCTGTCAAAAGCGGGTGAGCGGGCGCAATTCGGCTCGACCCTGGACTCGGTTCTGCACGAAAGTGCCGACAGCTACGCGCAGACGCGGCTGCTGTACACGCAGCACCGCCAGTATGAGCTGAAAGAGGAAGGAGAGGTCATTGACCCGTATTCCGACGAATAGCACCCGCCGCGGGGTCCTGGGGCTGATCGGGGGCGGCGCCGTCTGGGCCGCGATGCCGGCCCACGCGCTGAACGGCAACCAGGCGGTGGCGCTGGTCAGCGCCACGGTCCAGGAGGTGCTGGCCACCGTCAATTCGGGCCGGCCGGCGGCGCAGCTGTACCCGGCCTTCGAGCGGATCTTCACCCGCCGCGCCGACATCGACGCGATGGCGCGGGCGGCGCTGGGGCCGGCGGCACGCCAGCTGGGCGCACAGGAGTTCGCCGCCTTCCGGCAGGCGATGTCGGGCTATGTCTCGCGCAAATACGGAAAACGTTTCCAGGAGTTCCTGGGCGCGCGGATCGAGATCGGCGCGGCGCGGCAGCTCAAGTCCTTCTGGACGGTGGATTCCACCGCCTATCTGCGCGGCCAGACCCCGACCAAGGTCGAGTGGCACGTCTCGGACCGCAGCGGGCAGGCGCGGTTCTTCAACCTGATCATCGAGGGGGTGAACATGCTGGCCTCGGAGCGCGAAGAGATCGGGGCGATGCTGGCCCGCCGCCGCGGCGACGTGCGCGGACTGATCGCGGATCTGCAACGGGCGGGGTGACGCGGTCGCGCTGCTTCGGCCGGGCATGGCCGGAGGTCCAGATGCGGTCCGCTGCTTCGATACATGAAAAAGCCCCGCCTTGGCGGGGCTTTTTCATTTGGGGCCGGCAGCTGTAGCGACCCGGCGCAGGGGAGGGCCCCGGGGGCGTCAGTTGGTGCCGGTGATCCCGCGCAGGGCTTCGGTCAGGGCGTCGTTGACCGCGCGCTCGGTGGTCAGGTTCGCCGGCGCCTCTCCGGCCAAGGCCTCGGCGAGGGCGGCGCCGACTGCGGCGGCCTGCAGGGCGCCGTTGGCCTGCGGGCCGCCGACCAGCGCCTCGGCCAGGGCGGCCCCCGCCGCCGCCGCCTCGCTGCGGGGCGTGGGCGAGGAGCTGACCGTGGAGCCGGGGCTGCGCGGTGCGCGGGCGGGTGGCGGGGCGGCGCCGACCGGCGACGGCGTCAGGGGCGTCGCCTGCACCGGCACCGGCGCCGGGACCGGCGCGGCCGGGGCCGGGGTCGGGTTGGCGGTCTGGGGGTCGAGCAGCTGCATCTGGTCGGACGGCGGCGCCGCGCCGGGGCCCATCGCCTCGGCCAACGCGGCCGACAGCGGGTCGTCCGAGCCGTCGGGCATGGTCACCGCGACCGGGGGCGGGGCGTCGGCGGATACCGCGCCGCCGTAATCGCCGCCCACCGGCTGCGCTGCCGCCACCGCCGCGGCCAGCGCCGCCGCCAGCGGGTCGTCCGAATCGGCCGACACGATGTCGCTGGCAACGATCATGCTGCCGCCGCCGTCGGGTGCGACCACATCCAGCGGATTGGCCGGCAGCCCCTCGTGGATTTCCTCCATCACCGCCTGCCAGATCTCCGCCGGCAGCCCGCCGCCGGTCACCCCGGACAGCGGCGTGTTGTCGTCGTAGCCCATCCAGACGCCGGTCACATATTGCTCGGTAAAGCCGATGAACCAAGCGTCGCGATAGGAGGAGGTGGTGCCGGTCTTGCCCGCCACCTCGCGCCCCGGCAGCCTTGCGCGGGTGCCGGTGCCGCTTTCCACCACCTGCTTCATCATCCAGATCAGCTCGGACGCCGCCTTGGTCGAGATCACCCGCTGCCCCATGCCGCCGGCCTGCCCGATCAGGGGCTTGTCGTCGCCCTTGATGCGCAGCTCGACCAGCCCATAGGGGCGCACGGCGGTGCCGCCGTTGCGGATGCCGGCATAGGCGCCGGTCATTTCCAGCAGCGTGGTTTCCGACACCCCCAGCCCCATCGACGGCCCCGCGGTCAGGTCATGGGCAAAGCCGAAATCGCGGGCCACCCGGCGGACGTTTTCACGCCCCACCGCCTCTTGCAGGCGAATGGTCGAGGTGTTGATCGACTTGGCCAGCGCCGTGGTCAGGGTGATCTGGCCCAGGTGGTTGCGGGTGTAGTTCTTGGGCGTCCAGGGCTTGGAGCCCTTGATGTGGATGGTGATCGGCGCGTCCAGGATGGTGTCGTTGGGCGAGAACCCCTGGTCCAGCGCCGCCGCATAGACAAAGGGCTTGAAGGCGGAACCCGTCTGCCGCTTGGCCTGGGTCGCGCGGTTGAAGGTGCCCGCGGCGGTGGTGTCGCGCCCGCCGATCATCGCGCGCACTGCGCCGTCGGCCGACATCACCACCACCGCGGCCTGCGCCTGCGAGCCGTCCTTGACCTTTTCCTCGAACACCCGCTTCAGCGCCCGCTCGGCCTGGCGCTGGATGGTCTGGTCGAAGGTGGTGGTGATGGTCACGTCCTCGGTGGTTTCCGAGGTCAGGAATCCCGGCCCCGATTCCATCACCCAGTCGGCGAAATACCCCCCGGCGCGGGCGGCGGCGGCCTTGGACAGCACCGCCGGGTTGGCCTTGGCCTGGGCGAAGTCGGCGTCGGTCAGATAGCCCTGGTCATGCATCAGCCCGAGGATGACCCCGGCCCGGTCCTGCGAGCGCTGCAGGTTCGAGGTGGGCGAGAAATAGCTGGGCGCCTTGAGCAGCCCGGCCAGCATCGCGGCCTCGGCCGGGGTGACCTCGGCCGCGGACTTGCCGAAATAGCGCTGTGCCGCAGCCTCGAACCCGCGGGCGCCGGCGCCCAGGTAGCTGCGGTTCATGTAGATGTTGAGGATGTCGGACTTGGAATATTTCGCTTCCAGCGCAAGGCTGTAGGGGACTTCCTTGACCTTGCGCCACAACGAGCCGACCCGGCAGGACGCTTCGTATTCGGCCTCGTCCTTCCATTTGATCGGGTCGAACCCCTCGCCCAGGCACAGGAGCTTGGAGACCTGCTGGGTGATGGTCGAGCCGCCGTGCCCGGACAGCGCGCTGCGCCCCTGCGACAGGTTGATGCGGATGGCGCCGGCGATGCCGCGCGGGTCGATGCCGAGATGGCTGTAGAAGCGCTTGTCCTCGGTCGCGACCACGGCGTTGCGCAGATGGGGCGAGATCTGGTCGGCGCTGACGGTGTTGTAGGTCTCACCCCGCCAGGCGAAGACCCGCCCCTCGCGGTCGAGCATGGTGACCGAGCCGCGGGCGCGCGCGTCGAACAGCGCCTGCGGGTCGGGCAGGGTGGAATAGTAATAGGCGACGGTCAGCCCCAGGATCAGCGCCAGCGCCAGCCCGGTGCGCCAGAATGCGCCCCAGATCACCCGCCAGACCAGCGACACCGCCCCCGCCACCCCGCGGGTAACGAAGTTCCCGCGCCGGGGCTTCTTCGGCGCCGGCTTGGCGCGGCGCGCCGCCTGTTGCGGCGGCAACCCGCCGCCGGCCGCAGCAGGGCCCTGCGGGGACGAGGGGGCGGCATAGCGTTTGTCGGCGGCAATGCGCCGGGGCCGTTCGGGTGTCTTCATGCCTGCATCCTGGGACCGTTTCTCGGCCTTTTTCCGGGAACCACATATAACACGACAAATGATTTAGAAACGATTACCGCGCGCCGGTGACCGAGACGTGACCCGGTGGGCAAGCTGCTGCCGATGGGCAGGCGCCGCGCGGGGTGGCGCGGCCGCAGGGGTATTTGGGCCAGAAAGAAGTCCTGGCGGGGGTTTTCCCGGGCCGGGGGACGGTTCAGGCGACGCGGGCGACGACGAAATCGGCCAGTTCGGCCAGCAGCTGGCGGATCTCGCCCTCGGGCAGCAGGTCCAGTGACTGCCGGGCGCCGGCGGCCCAGGACAGCGCATCGGCGCGCGCAGCCTCGATCGCGCCGTGGCGGGCGAGGATCGCCAGTGCCCGGTCGAGGTCGCCGTCCTGCTGGTCGCCCTTTTCGATGGTGCGCTGCCAGAACTCGCGTTCCCCGGCGTCGGCCTGCGCCACCGCCTTGATCACCGGCAGCGTCAGCTTGCGTTCGCGGAAATCGTCGCCGACGTTCTTGCCGATGGTTTCGGCCGCGCCGCTGTAGTCGAGGATGTCGTCGACGATCTGGAAGGCGATCCCCAGCGCATCGCCATAGTCGTAAAGCGCCTGCACCTGCGCGGGGGTGGCGCCGGCGATCACCGCGCCCACCTCGGTCGCGGCGGAAAACAGCGCCGCGGTCTTGCCGCGGACCACCTGCAGATAGACCGCCTCGTCGGTGCCGAGGTCCTGCGCGGCGGTCAGCTGCAGCACCTCGCCCTCGGCAATGACGGCCGACGCGTTGGAGAGGATCTCCATCACCCGCAGGTTGCCGGTCTCGGTCATCAGCTGGAAGCTGCGGGCGAACAGATAGTCGCCGACCAGCACGCTGGACTTGTTGTCCCACAGCAGGTTGGCGGTGGGGCGGCCGCGGCGCTGGCGGCTTTCGTCCACCACGTCGTCGTGCAGCAGGGTGGCGGTGTGGATGAACTCGACCGTGGCGGCCAGCAGGTGGTGATGCGTGCCGCGGTAGCCCAGCATCCTTGCCGCGGCCAGCGTCAGCATGGGGCGCAGGCGCTTGCCGCCGGCCTCGACCAGGTGGGCGGTCACCTCGGGGATGCGGGGGGCGTGGCGGCTTTCCATCCGGCTGCGGATCAGGGCGTTCACGGCCTCCATCTCGGGGGCGAGCAGGGTCGACAGCCGGTCCAGCGGCTTGGCCACGGTTTCGTTCACACCCATGAAGATACCCCTTTCGCGTCCCGTTTCCGCACCCGTTCCACGCCTGTGCTGCCATGCGTCTTGCGCGATTGCCCATTGCCACGGCGTGGACAGTTGCGCAACTGCGCCCTAGCTTGCGGGGATGAAGGAAGTCCTGCGCACCACCGATCCGCTGACCATCACCCGCGCCAGCGGCCTGCTGGAGGCCGAGGGAATCGTCGCGTTCCAGTTCGACCAGCACATGAGCGTGCTGGAGGGCTCGATCGGGGTGCTGCCGCGGCGGCTGATGGTGGCGGACCGCGATCATTTCATGGCGGCCTCCATCCTGCGCGACCACGGTATCGGATGAACGACGCGACCACCCGGGACGACGGGTTCCTGGGCGGGCGGCTGGTGCTGCGCCAGCCCGCCCGCGGCTATCGCGCCGGCACCGATGCGGTGATGCTGGCCGCCGCCTGTCCCGCGCGGCCGGGCGAGCGGGTGCTGGAACTGGGCTGCGGGGCGGGGGTGGCGCTGTTCTGCCTGGGCGCGCGGGTGCCGGGCGTGGCGCTGACCGGGCTCGAGCGACAGGAAGAGCTGGCGGCGCTGGCGCGGCATAACGTCGCCGCGACTGGCATCGCGGCGCGGATCGTGACCGGCGATCTGGCGCAGATGCCGGCGGCGCTGCGGGCGGAAAGCTTTGATCACGTCATCGCGAACCCGCCGTTCTTTGCCAGCGGCACCCGCGCGCCCGACGCGGCCCGCGCCGCCGCCCGGCACGAGGACACCGCGCTGGAATCCTGGATCGATGCCGGGTTGCGGCGGCTGCGGCCCGGGGGCGGGCTGACCCTGATCCACCGGGCCGAGGCGCTGGACCGCATTCTGGTGGCGCTGGCCGGGCGGGCGGGGGCGGTGTCGCTGCTGCCGCTGGCCGCGCGGCAGGGGCATGACGCGGGCCGCGTGATCGTCACCGCGCGCAAGGGCGCCCGCGGCGGGCTGCGGCTGCACGCGCCCTTTGTCCTGCACGCCCGCCCCGCCCATGAGCGCGACTGCGAGGATCTGAGCGCCGCCGCCCGGGCGGTGCTGCGCGACGGCGCCGCCATCGTCGCCGGGGCCGAAAGGGAACGCGAGGTTTCGGGTGACAGCGGCGCCGAAACATGCTGCACTGGGTCCATCGACCCATAGCAGGAGGATCGAATGTCGGTTCAGTCGCATGTCGCGGAACTGCGCAGAAAACACCAGCATCTTTCGGAGGAAGTCGAGCGCGCGCAACGCGCTCCGGGCTCGGACGACCTGTCGATCGCGGCGATGAAAAAGGAAAAGCTGCGGCTCAAGGAAGAGATCGAGCGGCTGTCGAACTGAGCGCCGGGCCGCGCCCCCGTGTGCTGATCGGGGGCCCGGCATCCGGGCCGGAGGGGATCGGAGGGGGATCGGCCGCGTGCCGGTCCCCTTCTTGATTCCCTGTGGTCCGATTCCCCGCTGCGGGTCGGGCCGGTGTGGCGGGAATTGGGGTCGCGGCGGCAATTCCCGCTGCCGGCCGATTCCCCGCTGCGGGTCGGGCCGGGACTGCGGAAACGGGGTGCCGCCGCGGCAATTCCCCCGGCGGGCCGATTCCCATGGCGGCCGATTCTTTCCTTGCCGTTCCGGGGACGCTATGAGACGGCACGGCCCGGATACCGAACTCATGGCAAACAGCAGGAGCTGCCGATGAGCATGATGAGAATGTCCGCCGCGGCTCTGGCGCTGCTGGCGGCCTCGGCCCTGCCGGCCGCGGCCCGCAACCAGATTCAGGTGGCAGGCTCGTCGACCGTGCTGCCCTATGCGACCATCGCCGCCGAAGCCTTTGCCGACAATACCGATTTCGCCGCCCCGGTGGTCGAGGGCGGCGGCAGCGGCGCCGGGATCAAGCAGTTCTGCGCCGGGGTCGGCCCGCGCACCATCGACATCGCCAATTCCTCGCGCCCGATGACGCAAGCCGAGCTCGCCGACTGCCACGCCAACGGCGTCGCCCGGGTGATCGAGGTGCGGTTCGGCTATGACGGCATCGTCTTTGCCTCGGGGATCAATGGTCCCGATTTCGCGCTGAGCACGCAGGACATCCACGCCGCGCTGGCCGCCGAGGTGGTGGTGGACGGGCGCCGCACCCCCAATCCTGCCCGCCGCTGGGCGGATGTGAATCCCACGCTGCCCGCGCAGGAAATCGCGGTGTTCGTTCCCGGCACCAAGCACGGCACCCGCGAGGTGTTCGAGGAAAAGGTGATGGCGGCGGGCTGCGACGCCTCGGGGACGCGGGCGGAGCTGGCGGCGCTGGACGGGGACAAGGCTGCCCGTGCCGCCTGCACCGCGCTGCGCAGCGACGGGCGCGCGGTCGACATCGACGGCGATTATACCGAGACACTGGCCCGCGTCGACAGCAACCCCAACGGCATGGGAGTGTTCGGGCTGTCCTTCTATGAAAACAACACCACCCGGCTGAAGGTGGCGCCGATCGACGGGGTGGTGCCCACGGTCGCCAGCGTCGCCTCGGGGGAATATCCGGTGTCGCGGCCGCTGTTCTTCTATGTCAAGGCGGACCACTTCGGCCTGGTGCCCGGGCTGAAGGAGTTCGCCGAGTTCTTCGTCGTCGATGCCATCGCCGGGCCCGGCGGACCGCTGGCGGATTACGGGCTGGTGCCCGACCCGCAGCTGGCCGCGGTGCAGGCGGCGGTGGCCGCGGAACACGTCATGGGCGCAGACTGACCACGCAACCGCCCGCAGGCCGGCCCCGTCCGGTCCTGCGCCCGGCGCTGCTTTCGAGGATCCATGTCACCTCTTACGACACTCATCATCATCCTGGGGCTTGCGGGGCTCGGCTATCTGCTGGGCCGGCGCCGCGCGGTGGCGCTGGTCGCGGGGGATACGCGGCAGCTGCATTCGCGCCCGGCCTATCACGGCTGGCTGGTGGCGCTGCTGGCGGCGCTGCCGCCGCTGGGGCTGCTGGTGCTGGGCGGGCTGGCGGGGCCGCTGATCCCCGGCGCGACCCACGGCGCGGGGGCGCTGCTGGCCCCGGCGGCGGCACTGCTGGCGCTGGCCGGGCTGGGGGTGGGGCTCGCCCGCATCTCGCCCGGCTTCCGTGCCCGCAACGCGGTCGAGCGGGTGATCGGGCTGCTGCTGATCCTGTGTTCGCTGATCGCCATCGCCACCACGCTGGGGATCGTGCTGTCGCTGGTCTTCGAATCGGCCAGCTTCTTCCGGCTTTACCCCTGGCACGAGTTCCTGTTCGGCACCGAATGGACCCCGCGCTTCGGCGGCGGATCCAAACTGGGGATGCTGCCGCTGCTGTGGGGGACGCTGTATATCAGCTTCATCGCGCTGCTAGTGGCGGTGCCGATCGGGCTGTTCGCGGCGATCTACATGTCGGAATACGCCTCGCGCCGGGTGCGCGCGGTCGCCAAGCCGGCGATCGAGGTGCTGGCCGGGATCCCGACCATCGTCTACGGGCTGTTCGCGCTGGTCACGGTCGGCCCGCTGATCCGCGACTGGCTGGCGCAGCCGCTGGGGCTGGGGGACAGCGGCGCCTCGGTCGCGACAGCCGGGCTGGTGATGGGGATCATGCTGATCCCGTTCGTCAGCTCGCTTTCGGACGACATCATCAACGCGGTGCCGCAATCGCTGCGCGACGGGGCGCTGGGGCTGGGCTCGACCCCCTCGGAAACCATCCGCCACGTGGTGATCCCGGCGGCGCTGCCCGGCATCGTCGGCGCGGTGCTGCTGGCGGCATCCCGCGCCATCGGTGAAACCATGATCGTGGTGCTGGGCGCGGGCGCCATGGCCCGGATCAGCGGCAACCCGTTCGAGGCGATGACCACCATCACCGTCAAGATCGTGGGCCAGCTGACCGGCGACAACGACTTCAACTCGCCCGAGACGCTGGTCGCCTTTGCGCTGGGGCTGACGCTGTTCGTGATGACGCTGGGGCTGAACGTGCTCGCCCTCTACATCGTGCGCAAATACCGGGAGCAATACGAATGAGCGATCCGGCCCAGACCGCCCCGCGCCCCCGCCGCTCGCTGCTGCAGACCGACGCCGGCACCCGCCGCCGCAATGCGGCCGAGCGGCGGTTCCGCACCTATGGCGCCGCGGCGATCCTGACCGCCATGGCGGCGCTGGCGGTGCTGATGTTCACCGTGTTCCGCGACGGCGCCTCGGCCTTTGTGCAGGCCCGCGCCACCATTCCGGTGGTGATTGCGGCCGATGTCGTCGACCCCCAGGGCAACCGCGACCCGGCCGAGATGGCGAAGATCCTGACCATGAGCTACAGCCGGCTGCTGGACCAGGCCCTGACCCGCGAGATCGCGCGCAGCGGCATTCAGGTCGGGGGCCTGACCCAGCGCGACATCACCGGCTTCCTGTCGGCGCAGGCCCGCGCCGATCTGCGCCGGGCGGTGCTGGCCGACCCTTCGCTGGTCGGGCAGGAAATCGAGTGGCGGATGATGACCTCGTCGCGGGTGGATGCGATGCTCAAGGGCCGCATCACTCGCGAGATGGCGGCGCGGGACGCCAGGACCTCGGTCGCGCAATATGATCTGGCGATGGCGCTGCGCGACCGCGGGGTGGTGCGTGCCGGCTTCAACTGGCGCTTCATCACCGCGCCCGACGGCTCGGACAGCCGCCCCGAGGCCGCAGGACTGGGCGTTGCGATCCTCGGCTCGTTCTACATGATGCTGATCGTGCTGGTGCTGGCGCTGCCGATCGGGGTGGCGGCCTCGATCTGGCTTGAGGAGTTCGCGCCCAAGAACCGGCTGACCGACGTGATCGAGGTGAATATCTCGAACCTCGCCGCCGTCCCCTCGATCGTGTTCGGGATCCTCGGGCTGGCCGCCTTCATCAATTTCGTCGGGCTGCCGCGCTCGGCCCCCATTGTCGGCGGGCTGGTGCTGACGCTGATGACGCTGCCCACCATCATCATTTCCACCCGCGCGGCACTGAAGGCGGTGCCGCCCTCGATCCGCGATGCGGCGCTGGGGGTAGGGGCGTCGCGGATGCAGACGGTGTTCCATCACGTGCTGCCGCTGGCGATGCCGGGGGTCCTGACCGGCACCATCCTGGGGCTGGCGCAGGCGCTGGGGGAAACCGCGCCCTTGATGCTGATCGGGATGGTTGCGTTCGTAACTACCTATCCCTCGGCCCCGCCGCAGGGGCTGTTCGATCCGGCCTCGGCGCTGCCGGTGCAGATCTACAACTGGACCCAGCGCGCCGACCCGGCCTTCTTCGAACGCGCCTCGGGGGCGATCATCGTGCTGCTGGCCTTCCTGCTGGCGATGAACCTGATCGCCATCTGGCTGCGCCGCAAGTTCGAGCGCCGCTGGTAACCGCGGCCGGAAAGACCATATCCATGAACCAGATGACACAGGCGGAGCGCAGCGTGCAGACCGAGACCCGGGACGTCAAATTCGAATGCCGCGACGTGCAGGTGTGGTATGGGGAAAAACACGCGCTCAAGGACGTGGGCGTCGATATCCTCGACAAGACGGTGACGGCCTTCATCGGCCCCTCGGGCTGCGGCAAGTCCACCTTTCTGCGCTGCCTGAACCGGATGAACGACACCATCGCGGCCGCGCGGGTCGGCGGGCAGATGCTGCTGGACGGCGAGGATATCTATGACCCCCGCGTCGATCCGGTGCAGCTGCGGGCGCGGGTGGGGATGGTGTTCCAGAAACCCAACCCGTTCCCCAAGTCGATCTATGACAACGTGGCTTACGGCCCCCGTATCCACGGGCTGGCCCCGACCCGCGCCGATCTGGATGCGGTGGTGGAAAAATCCCTGCGCCGGGCGGCGCTGTGGGACGACGTCAAGGACCGGCTGGGGGAAACCGGCACCAGCCTGTCCGGCGGGCAGCAGCAGCGGCTGTGCATCGCCCGCGCCATCGCCACCTCGCCCGAGGTCTTGCTGATGGACGAACCCTGCTCGGCGCTCGACCCCATCGCCACCGCCCAGATCGAGGAACTGATCGACGAGCTGCGCGACCGCTATTCGGTGGTGATCGTCACCCACTCGATGCAGCAGGCCGCAAGGGTCAGCCAGAAGACCGCGTTCTTCCACCTGGGGCACCTGGTCGAATACGCCAGCACCGACGACATCTTCACCAGTCCGAAGGACCCGCGGACGGAAAGCTACATCACCGGCCGGATCGGCTGACGGAAAGGACGTTTGCAATGCAACGCGACAAGCACATCATGTCCGCCTTTGACCGCGACCTGGAAAGCATCCAGGCCGAGGTGATGCGCATGGGCGGGCTGGTCGAGACCGCGATCGCCGATGCCGCCCGCGCGCTGGAAACCAGCGACGAGGCCCTGGCCGAGGAAGTCCGCCGCCGCGACCGCGAGATCGACCATCTCGAGGTGCAGATCAACGAATCCGCCGCAAGGCTGATCGCGCTGCGCGCCCCGCGGGCCACCGACCTGCGGCTGGTGCTGACGGTGATCAAGGTCGCCTCGGCGCTGGAGCGGGTGGGGGATTACGCCAAGAACATGGCCAAGCGCACCCATCTGCTGGCGCAGATGCCCACGATTCCCGGCGCCGGCCTGGCGCTGCGGCGGATGACGGAAGCCGTCAGCACCCTGCTGCGCGACGCGCTGGACAGCTATGTCCGCCGCGATGCGACTCTGGCGGCCGAGGTCCGCGCCCGCGACATCGAGGTCGACCAGATGTACAATGCGCTGTTCCGCGAGTTCCTGACCCACATGATGGAGGACCCGCGCAACATCACCGCCTGCATGCACCTGCATTTCATTGCCAAGAACGTCGAGCGCATGGGCGACCACGCAACATCCATCGCCGAGCAGGTGCTGTATCTGGTCCACGGCACGCTGCCCGAGGACCCGCGTCCGAAAAGCGACAGCGTGGCCGCGGTCAACCTCGGCGGGGCGGGTTAGGCAAGACGGCCCGCAGCCTGTCTTTGGTGTTCAAATATCCTGGGGGTCCGGGGGCAAGGCCCCCGGATGCCGCAACTCAGAAATGGATCGCCCGCCCATAGGCGTCCAGCACCGATTCATGCATCATTTCCGACAGGGTCGGGTGGGCAAAGACCGTGTGCATGAAGTCTTCCTCGGTCAGCTCGGCGGTCTTGCCGATCACGTAGCCCTGGATCAGCTCGGTGACCTCGGTGCCGACCATATGGGCGCCTAAAAGCTCGCCGGTCTTGGCGTCGAACACCGTCTTCACCATGCCCTCGGGCTCGCCCAGGGCGATGGCCTTGCCGTTGCCGACAAAGGGGAAGCGGCCGATTTTCACCTCGTGCCCCGCCTCTTTCGCCTTGGCCTCGGTCAGCCCGACCGAGGCGACCTGCGGCTGGCAATAGGTGCAGCCGGGGATGTTCGCGGCCTTGACCGGGTGCACGTTTTTCCCGGCGATCAGCTCGGCCACCATCACCCCTTCGTGGCTGGCCTTGTGGGCAAGCCAAGGCGCGCCGGCCACGTCGCCGATGGCGTAAAGCCCGTCGACGCCGGTGCGGCAGTATTCGTCGGTCACCACGTGGCTGCGGTCCAGCTTGACCCCCAGCGCCTCGAGCCCCAGCCCCTCGACGTTGCCGACGATGCCCACCGCGGAAATCACCGTGTCGAACTCCTGCGTCACGGTCTTGCCGCCCGTCTCGATATGGGCGGTCACGGTCTTGCCTTTGCGGTCCAGCTGCTTGACCGTGGCCTTTTCCATGATCGTCATGCCCTGCTTGACGAACTGCTTCTTGGCAAAGGCGGAAATCTCGGCGTCCTCGACCGGCAGCACGCGGTCCATCACCTCGACCACCGTGGTTTTGGCGCCCAGCGTGTTGAAGAAGCTGGCGAACTCGATCCCGATCGCGCCCGAGCCGATGACCAGCAGGTTTTCCGGCATCCGCCTGGGCACCAGCGCGTGGCGGTAGGTCCAGACCAGCTCGCCGTCGGCCTCCAGCCCCGGCAGCTCGCGGGCGCGGGCGCCGGTGGCCAGCACGATATTCTTGGCCGTGACCTCCTCAACCCCCTTGTCGGTCTTGACCGAAAGCTTGCCGGGCGCGGTCAGCGTCGCCTCGCCCATCACCACCGCGACCTTGTTCTTTTTCAGCAGGTGGCCGACGCCGCCGGCCAGCTGCTTGGCCACGCCGCGCGACCGCTGCACCACCGCGCCCAGGTCAAAGCCCAGGTCGCCGGCCTTCAGCCCGTAATCCTTGGCCCGCCCCATCAGGTGGAACACCTCGGCCGAGCGCAGCAGCGCCTTGGTCGGGATGCAGCCCCAGTTGAGGCAGATGCCGCCCAGGTTCTCGCGTTCGATCACCGCGGTCTTCAGCCCCAGCTGCGCGGCGCGGATCGCGCAGACATAGCCGCCGGGACCGGCGCCGATCACCACCACGTCGAAACTCTGCGCCATCGCTTTCCCCTCGTCGCTGCCGGCCGGTTCACATTTGCAGGCTCAGGGCAGATCGGCAAGCGACAGACTGCCCGAGACCAGCGCCCCATAGCCGCCTGCGTCCATCACCATCCGCTCGGATTCCGTGGAAATCCGCGCAAGTGCGGCATTGCGCCACGGAAAGCGGCCGAATTTCGCGATGGTGTCGCGGTGGATCTGCGCGTGCAGCAGGTTCTCGCCCGGCATCCGCTGGGCGAACAGCTCGACCGCCAGCTCCTGGTCGGCCGGCTCTTCGCTGTGCTCGAAGGGCAGGTAAAAGAACTGCCGCGCCGGTTCCGGGGTGGCCAGGTCGTGGCCGGCGTCCAGCGCGGCGCGGGCGATGCGCAGCGCCAGCGGGTCGGTGGAAAAGGCGCGGGCGTCGTCCCGGAACATGTTGCGCGGGAACTGGTCGGTCAGGATCAGCGCCGCCAGCGCGCCGGTGGCGCTGCCGGCCCATGCCTCGGCCAGCCGCGGCGCGTCGATCCAGGCGGCCATGAAGCGGTCGCGCACCAGCCGGTCCAGATCGTCGCTTTGCTGGTACCAGCCCTTGGGCCCGGTCTCGTCGATCCAGAAACTGATGATGTCTTCCGGCGTCGGATCGGGCTGGGCGTCGCTGTGGGTCATATCTAGTCATCCTGCGGGTGGGTGGAATGGCTGTCCCCAGCCTCGGCCAGCGCGGCCTCGACCGCAACCGGGGTTGCGGCGGGCATCAGCACGGCAAAGTTCTGGTCCAGGCTGGGCGTGGCGCGCTGCGTCATCCGCCAGGCGCCATAGGCGGTCAGCATCGCCAGCAGCACCGCCATATAGATCCAGAACCCCTCGGGGCCGATCAGGGTCATCAGCCAGCCGGTCAGGATCGGCCCGAACACCGAGCCCGCGCCGTTGACCAGCAGCAGCCCGGCCGAGGCCGCCGCCATGTCCGAGGCGTCCAGGAAGTCGTTGGTATAGGCGATCAGCAGCGCATAGACCGGGTTGGCGACGCCGCCGACCAGCGCCGCGGCCAGCAGATAGCCCCAGATGCCCAGCTCGGCCACCGCGACCACCGCCGCCACCGCCGCGCCGAACCCCGACAGCGCGATGATCAGCTTGCGCCGGTCCAGCCGGTCCGACAGCCAGCCGATCGGATATTGCGCCAGCAGCCCGCCGACCGAGATCGCCGCGACGAAGGCCGAGATCTGCTTGACGTCCAGCCCGATCACCGCCCCCCAGACCGCGCCCATGCCCAGCAGCGCCGAAAACACCCCGCCCACCAGGAAGATGCCGACGCACCCCAGGGGCGATGCGCGGTAAAGCCGCGGCAGGCTCATCGGCTTGATCTGCTCGAACCGCGGGGCCTGCACCTGCGCCAGCAGGATCGGGGTGAAAGCCAGCGACACCAGCACCGAGGGGATGACGAACAGCATCCACCCCGCCGGGTCGCCGACGTTCAGCAGCGCCTGCCCGGTGACCAGCCCCAGCATCTGCATGATGAAATAGGCCGACATCGCCTGGCCGCGGGTCTCGTTGGTGGCGCTGGCGTTCACCCAGCTTTCGGCGGTGATGTAGACCCCGCAGAAGCAGAAGCCGATCAGCAGCCGCAGAACCGCCCAGGCGATCCAGTGCGGCGCGGCGGCGTAAAGGATCAGCACCGCCGAGATCAGCGACCCCAGCGCCGCGAACACCCGCACATGCCCGACCCGCTGGATCATCGGCGGCACCGCCAGGCTGCCCAGCACGAAGCCGCCGAAATAACCGGCCATGACCACCGACATCAGCGAGGTCGGGATCCCCTCGATGCCGCCGCGCACGCCCAGCAGCGTGCCCTGCATCCCGTTGCCGACCATGAACAGCAGGATGCCCAGCAGCAGCGGCCAGGTGGTGCGCAGAACGGTCAGCATGGCGCCTCGGGCAGCAGCAGGGATGCGTCTCCGTAGCTGAAGAACCTGTAGTCTTGATCAACGGCGTGCGCGTAGATCGCGCGGACACGATCCACCCCCATCAGCGCCGAGACCAGCATCATCAGCGTCGATTTCGGCAGGTGGAAATTGGTCATCAGCCCGTCGGTGACGCGGAAGCGGTAGCCGGGGCGGATGAAGATGTCGGTCATCCCGTCATAGGGGCTCACCCGCCCGTCGGGCGCGGCCGCCGATTCGATCAGCCGCAGCGCGGTGGTGCCGACCGGGATCACGCGGCGACCCTCGGCCCGCGCGGCATTGATCGCGGCGGCGGCAGCGGCCGAGACGATGCCGCGTTCGGCGTGCATCCGGTGCTGGCTGATGTCGTCGGTCTTGACCGGCAGGAACGTCCCCGCCCCCACATGCAGGGTGACGCGGGTGGTCTGCACCCCCATCGCCGCCAGCGTGGCCAGCAGCGCATCGTCGAAATGCAGGCTCGCGGTGGGGGCGGCGACCGCGCCCGGACGCTCGGCCCAGACGGTCTGGTAGTCGGTGCGGTCCTGTTCGTCCGGGGGGCGCAGCGCGGCGATATAGGGGGGCAGGGGCATGGCGCCGACCAGCGCCAGCGCCGCGTCGAACGCCTCGCCCGCCGCGTCGAAATCCAGCAGCAGCGCGGCGTCCTCGATGCGGTCCACCCGCGCCGACAGCGCGTCGCCAAAGCGGATCACCTCGCCCTCGCGCAGCTTGCGCAGCGGCTTGGCCAGCGCCCGCCACCGGCCGCCGGGGGCGGGTTCCAGCAGCGTGACCTCGATCCGGGCGGTGGCCGGGCCCTGCTCTGACGCGCGGGTGCGGGTGCCGGTCAGCCGCGCGGGGATCACGCGGGTGTCGTTCAGCACCAGAAGGTCGCCCGGGCGCAGGAACGCCGGCAGGTCGCGGACATGGGCATCGGTGATCGTATCGCCCTGCGCCACCAGCAGCCGCGCGGCGCTGCGCGGGCGGGCGGGGCGGGTGGCGATCAGCCGCTCGGGCAGGTCGAAATCGAAATCGGACAGGCGCATGATGGCGTTGTCGGCCCGGCGTCGCGCCGGGTCAACTGCCTGTCCGCGCAAACCGGCGCGAGCGGGCGGCACGAGGCCGCTGTCCCTGCCGCCGCCCGGCATGGGCAGCCGCCGCCGCGCCTGCCCCTTTCCATCGCCCGGCCGCTTGCCTAAGACGACGTGACCCATTCGAGAGCACGACATGAGCCAGCAGCCGCCCAGCCCCAGCCAGCCCGGTTCCGACCAGCCCCGCCCCGTGATCCAGCCGCAGCCCGGCATCATGGAGATCGCGCTTTACGAGGCCGGGGCCGCCACGCTGTCGGGGCGCAGCGACGTGCTGAAGCTCAGCTCGAACGAGAACCCGTTCGGCGCCAGCGACAAGACGCGCGAGGCGGTGGCGCGGGCGGCGCATGCGATGCACCGCTACCCCTCGACCGACCACGCAAGGCTGCGCGCTGCGATCGCCGAGGTGCACGGGCTGGACCCCGACCGGATCATCTGCGGCGTGGGTTCGGACGAGATCATCCATTTCCTGTGCCAGGCCTATGCCGGGCCGGGGTGCGAGGTGCTGTTCACCGAACACGGGTTCCTGATGTATCGCATCAGCGCGCTCGCCGCAGGCGCGACCCCGGTCGCCGCGCCCGAGCGCGAGCGGACCACCGACATCGACGCGCTGATCGCGGCCGCGACCCCGGACACGCGGCTGATCTTTGTCGCCAACCCCAACAACCCCACCGGCACCATGGTCGCCGAGGAAGAGCTTGCGCGGTTGGCCGAGGCGGTGCCGCAGACGCTGCTGGTGATCGACGGGGCCTATGCCGAATATGTCGGCCCCGATTTCGACGGCGGCGCCGGGCTTGTCGAGCGCCTGCCCAACGTGGTGATGACCCGGACATTTTCAAAGATCTACGGGCTGGGTGGGCTGCGGGTCGGCTGGGCCTATGCCGCGCGCGAGATCATCGACGTGCTGAACCGCATCCGCGGCCCGTTCAACCTGTCCAGCCTGGCGCTGGAAGGGGCCGAGGCCGCGGTGCGCGACCATGCGCATCTGGAACATTCCCGCAGCGAGAACGCGCGGCTGCGCGACTGGCTGGCGGCGGCGCTGGCGGAACGCGGCGTGCCTTCGGACCCGTCGTTCGCCAATTTCATCCTCGCCCGGTTCGAGGACGCGGCGACGGCCGAGGCCTGCGACGCCATGCTGCGGGGTGAGGGCATCATCGTGCGCGGGGTCGGCGGCTACGGCCTGCCGCAATGCCTGCGCATCACCATCGGGGACGAGGCCTCGTGCCGCCGCGTGGCCCATGTCATCGGCCAGTTCATGGCCGGCCGCGCCGCGGTGGCGACATGAGCGCGCCGGCAGCCGCGCCGATGTTCCGGCGCGTGGCGCTGATCGGGCTGGGGCTGATTGCCGGCTCGATGGCACTGGCGATGCGCGAATCGGGGCTGGCGGGGCGAATCGTGGGCTATGCCCGCTCGGACGAGACCCGCGCCACCGCGCGCGAGATCGGGCTGGTGGACGAGGTGACCGACAGCGCGGCCGAGGCCGTTGCCGGCGCCGATCTGGTGGTGCTGGCGGTGCCGGTGGGCGCCATGGGCGAGATCGCAGCCGAGATCGCCCCGCATCTGGCCCCGGGCGCGATCCTGACCGACGTCGGCTCGGTCAAGCAGTCGGTGATCGAGGCAGTGGCGCCCCATGTCCCTAAGGGCGTGCATTTCATCCCCGGTCACCCGCTGGCGGGGACCGAACACTCCGGCCCGCGCTCGGGCTTTCCTTCGCTGTTTCGCAACCGCTGGTGGCTGCTGACGCCGCTGCCCGACAGCGACCCCGCGGCGGTCGCGCGGCTGACGGAACTGGTCCGCGCGCTGGGCGCCAATGTCGAGACGATGGAGCCCGCGCATCACGACCTGGTGCTGGCGGTGACCAGTCACGCGCCGCACCTGATCGCCTATACGATGGTCGGGGTCGCCGACCACCTGCGCCGGGTCACCGACGACGAGGTGATCAAGTACTCCGCCGCCGGTTTCCGCGATTTCACCCGCATCGCCGCCTCGGACCCGACCATGTGGCGTGACGTGTTCCTGCACAACCGCGAGGCGACGCTGGATATCCTCGGCCGCTTCGCCGAAGAGCTGTTCGTGCTGCAACGCGCCATCCGCATGGGTGACGGCCAGCATCTGCACGACTACTTCACCCGCACTCGCGCCATCCGCCGCGGCATCATCGAGGCGGGGCAGGACACCGCCGCCCCCGACTTTGGCCGCGCGGGGAAGGAGTGACGGATCGGGGCTCTGCCCCGGCCTTTCTCGCTGAAAAACGGTCCGGTGGACCGGGGTCCTGCCCCGGACCCCGGGCTATTTAGGGCAGATGAAAGCCCCTTGGAGTTGCGGGGCGGTGAGGGTCAGCGGCTGAGGCGCGGCGCTTCGCCGAGCGGCAGCGGGCCGAGGAACATGCGGCCGTCGCGGAAGATCAGCGGGATGCGCAGCTCGCCCGGGGCGGGCTCGTCCGGGGCTTGGGTGGTCGCGGGCAGGTCGATCTCGGTTGCGGCGGCCTGTTCCAGGGCGGTGCCGGCGAGCATGACCAGCCGGGGCGGGATCAGCCCCAGATCGCCCGCCAGCTGCATCCAGGCGCGGGCGTCGGCGGTGTAAAGGAACAGCGCGCCCTCGGCCCGGTTGTCCGCGTCCGCCGTCAGCTGCCCGGCGATGCGCAGCGTCTGCGGCCCCAGCGTCAGGGTGAAGCCGGGCGAGGCGATGCCGGCCAGTTGCGGCTCGGGCCCGCGGGGGCGCAGCGGGCCGGTCAGAAAGACCTGCGCGCTGCCCTTGCCCGACAGCGCCTGCGCGGCCAGCGCCGGGGGCAGTTCCAGCAGCGCCGCGGGGGATAGCCCGGACCATTCGGCCTCGACCGCATAGGCGGCGCGGGCGGCTTGCGGGGCCTGCGCCCCCATCGGCGCCAGCAGCGCCTGCGCCTCCAGCCGCGCCAGCAACGGCGTGCCGTCGACGCTGACCGGGCCGCTGCTTGCCGCCATCAGCCCCACCGCCATCCGGCTGCCCGGGGACACCCGCAGCCCCAGCCCCGCATCCTGCGCCGCGACCTGCCGTGCCTTTCCCAGCAGCGGCAGCTGCATCTGCGCCGGCAGTTCGGCGTGGAAATGGGTGGGCGCACTCGGCGCCGCCCAGAGCTCGACCGAAGGCAGCAGCGCCGCGCCGCCCTGCGTCTGGACGGAGAGCTCGGAGAGATGCAGCCCGATCCGGTCCAGCCGCCGCAGCGGCGCCACCGCCGCTGCCTCCAGCCGGGGATCCTGTGCGATCAGGCGCTGCGCCCTTGCGGCCAGCCATGTCTCGCCGCCCAGCCATGTCGCGGCCAGCGCCGCCCCCACCAGCAGCAGGATCGACAGGAACCGCATCGGGACCTCACTTGCAAAACCGCGCGTCCGCCCTAACCTTTGCCCGGTGGAAAGGGCAAGCGGATGGACAAGGGTTTCTGGGTCTTCGGCTATGGCTCGCTGATGTGGGCGCCGGATTTCCCGGTGGCCGAGCGGGTGATCGCGCGCAGCGACGGCTGGCGGCGCAGCTTCTGCCTGCTTTCGGTCTGCCATCGCGGGACGCTGGCGCAGCCGGGGCTGGTGCTGGGGCTGGAACGCTGCGCCGGCGCCTCCTGCACCGGGCTGGCGCTGCGAATCGAGGATGCGCTGTGGCCCGAAGTCATTGCCGCCATCCGCACCCGCGAGCTGGTGACCGAGGCCTATCGCGAGGCCAGCATCGACCTGACGCTGGCCGACGGGCGCCGCGTCGCCGCGGTCACCTATGTGATGCGCCCCGAGCATCGGCAATACGCGGCGGGGCTGTCGGCGGACGAACAGGCTGCGATCATCGCCGCCGCCCATGGCGGGCGCGGGCCGAATGCCGATTACCTGTTCAACACCGTCGCCCATCTGGCCGAGCTGGGCATCCCCGACAACGACATGGCCGGGCTGGCGGAACGGGTGCGGGCGCTGAAGACCTCGGCCGCCTGAACCCGAGCCAGGCGGAACTTGTGGCGCGGGGCCGTGCTTTCCCCTCTGCCGCCGCTGCGGGCGGCGTGATAAGCGTGTCGCCATGGTCCAGATGCTCCCCTCCCGCCAGCAGATCCTCGACTGGATCGCAGACAACCCCGACGCGACCGCCAAGCGCGACATCGCCAAGGCCTTCAACATCAAGGGCAGCGCCCGGATCGAGCTGAAGCGCCTGCTGCGCGAGCTGGAGGCCGAGGGGCTGCTGGAACGCCGCCGCCGCAGCTATCGCGACTACGAACGGCTGCCCCCGGTCAGCGTGGTCGAGATCCTGCCCCCCGACGATAGCGGCGACCTGTTCGCGCGGCCGCTGGAATGGCAGGGGGCGGCGCCGATGCCGCGCATTCTGTTCCTGCCGCGGCGCACCGACCCGGCGGTGGGTGCGGGCGAGCGGGTGCTGGTCCGGCTGGCCGAGACCGAGGGCGAGGACCACCAGTACGAGGCGCGGCTGATGCGCCGCATCGGCACCGCCCCGCATCGCATCGTCGGCATCTTCCGCAAGGAAACCGAGGGCGGCCGCATCCTGCCCATCGACAAGGGCGCGGACAAGACCTGGCGGGTGCGCGGCGACGCCACGCTGGACGCACAGGACGGCGAGCTGGTCGAGGCCGAGCAGATCGGCACCCGCGCCCGCCTGGGCCTGCCGGATGCGCGCATCATCGAGCGGCTGGGCGATCCGTCGGCCCCCCGCGCGGTCAGCCTGATCGCCATCAACCAGCACGGCATTCCCGACGATTTCCCCGACGCGGTGATGGCCGAGGCCGACGCCCAGAAACCCGCCCCCATGGGCGAGCGCGAGGATCTGCGCGACCTGCCCCTGGTCACCATCGACCCCGAGGACGCCCGCGACCACGACGACGCGGTGGCGGCGATGCTGGACGACGACCCGGGCAACCCGGGCGGGGTGGTGCTGTGGGTGGCCATCGCCGATGTGGCGCATTACGTGCGCCCGCAATCGGCGCTGGACCGCGAGGCCCGCAACCGCGGCAACTCGACCTATTTCCCCGACCGGGTGGTGCCGATGCTGCCCGACATCCTGTCGGGCGATCTCTGTTCGCTGCACCAGGGCGTGGACCGGCCGGTGATCGCGGTCCGCATGCGGTTGGACGCGCAGGGCAACAAGATCGGGCATCGCTTCTGCCGGGGGATGATGCGCAGCCTTGCCTCGCTGTCCTACGAACAGGCGCAGGCCGCCGCCGACGGCCAGCACGACGAGCAGACCGCGGCCCTGATGGACGAGGTGATCCGGCCGCTGTTCGCGGGGTACGAGCTGCTCAAGGCCGCCCGCGCGCGCCGGCAGCCGCTGGACCTGGAACTGCCCGAGCGCAAGATCGAGCTGACCCCGGACGGCCGGGTGAAATCGGTGGCCTTCCGCGAGCGCTACGACGCACACCGGCTGATCGAAGAGTTCATGGTGCTGGCCAATGTCGCCGCCGCCGAGGAACTGACCCGCCTGCGCCGGCCGCTGCTGTTCCGCGTCCACGAGGAACCCAGCCCCGAAAAGCTGGATGCGCTGCGCGAGGTGGCGCAGGTATCGGGGTTCAGCCTGGCCAAGGGGCAGGTGCTGCAGACCAGCCAGCTCAACCGCCTGCTGGCGCAGGCGCAGGGCACCGATTTCGACGAGCTGATCAACATCAGCACCCTGCGCTCCATGACGCAGGCGTATTACAATGCGGAAAACCTCGGGCATTTTGGGCTGGCGTTGAAAAACTACGCGCATTTCACCTCGCCGATCCGGCGCTATTCGGACCTGATCGTGCACCGGGCGCTGATCTCGGCGCATGGCTGGGGAAAGGACGGGCTGTCGGCGCAGGATATCGAGACGCTGGAACAGACCGCCCAGCATATCAGCGACACCGAGCGCCGCAGCATGGCGGCCGAGCGCGACACCAACGACCGCTATCTGGCCGCCTATCTGTCCGAGCGGGTGGGGACCGAGTTTTCCGGCCGCATCAACGGGGTGCAGCGCTTCGGCGCCTTCGTGCGGCTGGACGAGACCGGCGCCGACGGGCTGCTGCCGATCCGCGAGATCGGGCGCGAGTATTTCCACTACGACCCCGATAACCAAACGCTGATCGGGGCCGACAGCGGGCTGCGCATCGGCATCGGCCAGCGCGTCACCGTGCGGCTGGCCGAGGCGGTGCCCACCACCGGCGGGCTGACGCTGGAACTGGTCGAGGTCGAGGGCGCGCCGCTGCCCGCCCCCGGCGGCCCCCGCGGCAAGGCCGCCCGCCGCGGTTTCATCCGCGGCAAGCTGCGCGCGGACGCGGCGGAACGCAAACGCTCGCGCCTGCGCCGCAAATAGGCACGGCGCCGCCATCGTCAGAATCATCGCACGGATGAATGCACCCGGCAGATCACGCGCCATCAGGCGCGGGGCCGGCCGGGCAATTATTCCATGCCGAAAAGGGTCGCTTCTTTCTGGCCCAAATACCCCGGGCTTTCGAGCGCCTGGAAAACAGTCCAGCGGACTGTTTTCAGCGAGAAAGGGGCGAAGCCCGAGGGAGGCGGCGCCCCGGTCCGGCCCAAAGAAAAAGCCGCCCCCGCAGGGACGGCCCTTTCCTCGCATCCGGGCGTCGGGTCAGATCGCCGCGTCGCGCACGTCCTGGTCCACCTTGTCTTCGTATTTGGTGAAGTTGTCGCGGAACATCCCCTTCAGCTTTTCCGCCTGCGCGTCATAGGCGGCACCGTCCGCCCAGGTCGCGCGCGGGTCCAGCAGCTTGTCGTCGACGCCCGGCACGCTCACCGGCACCTCGAAGCCGAAGTTCGGGTCGCAGCGGAACTCGACCCCGTTCAGCGAGCCGTCCAGCGCCGCGGCCAGCAGGGCGCGGGTGGCCTTGATCGGCATCCGGCTTCCGGTGCCGAACGGGCCGCCGGTCCAGCCGGTGTTGACCAGCCAGCAGGTGGCGCCGGACTTGCGGATCCGCTCGGCCAGCAGGCGGCCGTATTCCTCGGGGCGCCGCGGCATGAACGGCGCGCCGAAGCAGGTCGAGAAGGTCGGCACCGGCTCGACGATCCCGTCCTCGGTCCCCGGGGTCTTCGAGGTGAAGCCGGACAGGAAGTGATACATCGCCTGCTGGGGCGTCAGCCGTGCGATCGGCGGCATCACCCCATAGGCGTCCGAGGTCAGCATGATGACGTTCCTCGGTTGCCCGGCGATGCCGGTTTCCGAGGCGTTCGAGATCGCCTCCAGCGGATAGGCGCAGCGCATGTTCTCGGTGATCGAGCTGTCGGCGAAGTCCAGCTCCAGCGTGTCGGGGTCGAACACCATGTTTTCCACCACGGTCGCGAATCGCGAGGTGGTGGCGTAGATTTCCGGTTCCGCCACGGGCGACAGGTTGATGGTCTTGGCGTAGCAGCCGCCCTCGAAGTTGAAGACGCCCTTGTCCGACCAGCCGTGTTCGTCATCGCCGATCAGCGTGCGCGAGGGATCCTGCGACAGCGTGGTCTTGCCGGTGCCCGACAGGCCGAAAAAGATCGCCACCTCGTCAGGATTGCCGACGGCGTGATTGGCCGAGCAGTGCATCGGCATGATGTCGCGCCCGGGCAGGATGTAGTTCAACAGGGTGAACACGCCCTTCTTGTTCTCGCCCGCGTATTCCGTGTTGGCGATCAGGATCAGCTTGCGATCGAAGTTCAGCGCGATCACCGTCTCGGTGCGGCAGCCGTGGCGCGCCGGGTCGGCCTTGAAGCTGGGACAGTTGACGATGGTCCAGTCGGGGGTGAAGCCGGCCAGTTCCTCGGCCTCGGGGCGGCGCAGCAGATGGCGGATGAACAGGCTGTGCCAGGCCAGCTCGCTGACCACCCGCACGTCCAGCCGCTGTTCGGGATCGGCGCCGCCGAACAGGTCCTGCACGAAATATTCCCTGCCCTTCATGTGTTCCAGCATGTCGGCGTGCAGCCGCTCGAACGCCTCGGGGTCCATGGGCGGATTGTTGTCCCACCAGATCGAATCCTCGACCGAAGCGGTGCGGACCACGAACTTGTCCTTGGGCGAGCGGCCGGTCTTGGCGCCGGTCGACACCAGGAACGCGCCGCCCAGACCCAGCTTGCCTTCCTCGCGCCGGATCGCGGCTTCGACCAGTGCGGGTTCGAGCAGGTTATAGTGAACCTGGCCCAGCCCGACGATTCCCTGGTCTTCGAGTTTGCAGTTCGGGTTGACGCGGGTCTGTGCCATGCCGGTACTCCATAAGGGCGCTGTCGCTGGGCGCATCTAATAACATGGGGATTTGACGATGATAGACCGGCAAAGGCCACAGTTAGCGCAACCATCGGAAGTTAGCGATACCATCTTTGCAGATGTTGCAATCCGCCCGCGGCCGGGGCGGCGGCGGTGACCACGATTCACGCCAGCGCGGTGGCGGTCGAGGGGCGGGGGCTGCTGATCCTCGGGCCGTCTGGGGCGGGGAAATCGTCGCTCGCGCTGGCGCTGATGGCGCAGGGGGCGCTGCTGGTTGCCGACGACCGGGTGCTGCTGGACGCCCGCAACGGCCGGCTGATCGCCGCCTGCCCGCCGCCGCTGGCGGGGCGGATCGAGGCGCGGGGGATGGGGATTCTCTCGGCCGCCGCCGCGGGCCCCGTGCCGGTGGCGCAGGTGGTCGATCTGGGCCGGGCCGAAACCATGCGCCTGCCGCCCCGGCGCAGCATCACCCTGCAGGGGATCGCGCTGCCCCTTGTGCTGGGGCCGATGGGGCCGCATCTTGCCCCGGCGCTGCGCCAGCTGCTGCTGGGCGGGCGCAGCGACTGACGCGCCGCGGCGCAACCGAACGGGAACCGAGATGAACGGCGAGGAGGGCAGGGGGAGCAGCGGCGAGACCGCGCAGGGCGCGGCGGCCGAAGGCACCGTGCCGCAGGCACCCGCGGGCGGCATCGTCGATGCCCAGCGGCTGGTGCTGGTCACCGGGCCCTCCGGCGCCGGGCGCTCGACCGCGATCCACGCGCTCGAGGACATGGGATTCGAGGCGATCGACAACCTGCCGCTGTCGCTGGTGCCGCGGCTGCTGGACGGGCCGCCCCGGCCGGTGCCGCTGGCGCTGGGGCTGGACGTGCGCAACCGCGACTTCTCGGCCGCCAACCTGATCGAGCTGATCGATTCGCTGACCCGCAACCCGGCCTTCCTGCCCGAGGTGCTGTATCTCGACTGCGCCACCGAGGTGCTGGTGCGCCGCTATTCCGAAACCCGCCGCCGCCACCCGCTGGCCGGCGACATCCCCCCGGTCGAGGCGATCACCGCCGAACGCGACCTGCTGGCCGCGGTGCGCGACCGCGCCGACCTGCTGATCGACACCACCGAGCTGTCCCCCCACGACCTGCGGGCCGAGCTGGCGCAGTCCTTCGACGCCCGCGGCGGGCCGGGGCTGTCGGTGTCGCTGGAATCCTTCAGCTACAAGCGCGGGGTGCCGCGGGGGCTGGATTTCATGTTCGACTGCCGCTTCCTGGCCAACCCGCATTGGGAGCCAGCGCTGCGCCCGCTGGACGGCCGCGACCCGGCGGTTCAGCATTACGTGACGGCAGACCCGCGGTTCCAGCCCTTTTTTGACAAGCTGCGAGATCTTATCCTTTATGTTCTTCCGGCGCAGGTGGATGAGGGCAAGGCCCATCTGACCATCGGCTTCGGCTGCACGGGCGGGCAACACCGCTCGGTCACTTTGGTCGAGTTGATGGCTGACGACCTTGCTAAAAAATGTTGGCAGGTGTCTAAACGACATCGAGAGATAGAGCGACGTTCCCGGGCGCCCCTTTCGGCAGCCGGTGCCGGCGCGGCAACTCTGTCGGGGGCGTATCTGGGGGGATCGGGCAAGGCCGATCCGTCGTGATGGTGGAACACAGTTGATCGGAATTGTCATCGTTGCACATGGCGGGCTGGCCCGTGAATACCTCGCGGCGGTTGAGCATGTCGTCGGCCCTCAGGCCGGCATCGTGGCCGTGACCATCGAGGAAGATCACGACCGCGCCGCCAAGCAGGACGAGATCTGCGCCGCCGCGAATGCGGTCGACACCGGCGCGGGGGTGGTGATCGTCACCGACCTGTTCGGCGGCTCGCCCTCGAACCTGTCGATGCCGGCCTGCCTGCCGGAACAGCGCCGCATCCTGTACGGCGCCAACCTGCCGCTGCTGGTCAAGCTGGCCAAGTCGCGGCATCTGGACGTGGGACAGGCGGCGATGCTGGCCTGCGAGGCCGGGCGCAAATACATCGACTGCTACGCCCCCGGCCCGGCAGCCCCGCAGGCGCAAAGGGCGGTTTCGTGACGGAACTGCGCCGCGAGCTGCGGATCATCAACGAAAAGGGACTGCACGCCCGCGCCTCGGCCCGCTTCGTCGAAACGGTCGAGCAATTCAACGCCCGCGCCATCGTCGAAAAGGATGGCGAGCGGGTGTCGGGCGATTCGATCATGGGGCTGCTGATGCTGGTCGCCCCCCGCGGCAGCGCCATCCAGGTCACCACCTCGGGGCCGGATGCCGAGGCGCTGATGCAGGCGCTGACCGAGCTGGTCGACGGCTATTTCGGCGAAGGCGGCTAGGGCGGCGCCGCGCCCATGGCCCGCGACAGCTATCACCACGGCAACCTGCGGCAGGCGCTGGTCGACGCGACCGTGGCGCTGATCGAGCAGAAGGGGCCGATGGCCTTTACGCTTGCCGAGGCCGCGCGCCAGGCCGGCGTCAGCGCCGCCGCACCCTATCGGCATTTCTCGGGCCGCGACCAGCTGCTGGAAGAGGTGGTGCGGCAGGGGTTCCTCGATTTCGCCGCCAGGCTCGAAGCGGCGTTCGACGGCGGCCGACCCTCGGCGCTGTCGGCGTTCCTGCGCATGGGCGAGGCCTATCTGGGCTTTGCCGCCGCAAGGCCCGGGTTCTACATGGCGATGTTCGAATCGGGGCTGTCGATCGCCGGCAACGCCGATCTGGCCGCCGCCGCCGAGCGGGCCGAGCTGGCGCTGGTCCGTGCGGCCGAGGCGCTGTTCGCGCGCCTGCCCCTCGGGCGCCGCCCGCCCGCGACGATGGTGGCGAACCACGTCTGGGCGCTGTCGCACGGGGTGGTCGAGCTGTTCGGCCGCGGCCGTCCCGGCACCCGCAGCCCCATCGGCGCCGCCGAGATGCTGGAAAGCGGGGTGCTGATCTATCTGCGCGGGCTGGGCGTGATCCCCGAATGAAAAAATCGCGGGCGGGGGATTGACGCGGGCCGGCTGCGTTCCACATTGTTAATGTGATTAACATTAACATGCCCCGGAGCACCCCATGCCCCATGCCTATCCCCCCATCGCAACCCCGGTCGCGCCGGCCGACGGCTTCGTGCAGTCGGTCAAGCGGGTGCTGATGCAGGCCCGCGACTGGCTCGACGCCCGCGGCAAGCCCGCGTGGATCATCGCCATGATCCTGGGCTTCGTCGCTGCCTGGCCGGTCGGCCTCGCCATCCTCGGCTACATGATCTGGAGCAAACGCATGTTCGGAAACTGCACCCGCCGCCACGCCGGCCCCGGCCGCTTCAACCGCGTCGAAACCACCGGCAACGCCGCCTTCGACGCCTATCGCGACGAGACGCTGAAGCGGCTGGAGGACGAACACAGCGCCTTCCTCGACTTCCTGCAGAAGCTGCGCGAGGCTCGCGACAAGGCCGAGTTCGACCAGTTCATGGAAGAGCGCCGCCAGGGCTAAAGCTCGGCCCCGGCCTGATCTTTCGCGGGGCCCGTTCGATGCGGGCCCCGTTTTCAGTAAGCCCGTTTCAGTAAGCGGTATCGGCGTAGATGCGGGTCAGGTCGCCCTGCCATTCGCCGTGGTATTTCGCCAGCAGGTCGTCGGCCAGCGTCGCGCCGCGTTCCACCCGCTCGCGCAGCACGGCAAGGAAGCCGGTCTCGTCCGCGCCCCCCGCCAGCTGGCCGCGCGCCGCCAGCCCGGCCTCGGCCAGGCCCAGCACCTCGGCCGCCAGATCGCGCAGCCGCAGCCCGTCGTGTTCACCCGCCAGCCCGTCGCGGGCGGCGGCGCGGCGCAGCCCTTCGCGCTGCTCGGCCGTCCAGCCGCGGATCAGCTCGCTGGCGGCGTCCAGCGCGCCCTGGTCATAGGTCAGCCCCACCCACAGCGCCGGCAGGGCGTTCAGGTGGCTCAGCGGTCCACCATCGGCGCCGCGCATCTCGATGTATTTCTTGACCCGCGCTTCGGGGAAGACGGTGGTCATGTGGTCGGCCCAATCCGACAGCGTGGGGATTTCCCCCGGCAGCGCCGGCAGCCGCCCGTTCAGGAAATCGCGGAAGCTCTGTCCCAGCGCGTCGATGTATTGCCCGTCGCGGTAGACGAAATACATCGGCACATCAAGCACATAGTCCACCCAGCGCTCATACCCGAACCCGTCCTCGAACGCGAAAGGCAACAGCCCGGTGCGCGCCGCGTCCAGGTTCTGCCAGATATGGGCGCGCCAGGATTTCATCCCGTTCACCTGCCCGTCCAGGAACGGAGAGCTGGCAAATAGCGCCGTCGCCACCGGCTGCAATGCCAGCGCCACCCGCAGCTTCTGCACCATGTCGGATTCGGACGCGAAGTCCAGGTTCACCTGCACCGTGCAGGTCCGATACATCATCTGGGTGCCCAGCGTGCCGACCCGCTGCATATAGGGGGTCATCAGCGCATAGCGGCCCTTGGGCATCATCGGCATCTGGTCCTGCCGCCACACCGGCGCCGCCCCCAGCCCCATGAAGCCGATGCCCAGCGGCTCGGCCACCGCCCTGACCTCGGCCAGGTGCTGGCGGGTCTCGGCGTCGGTCTGGTGGATGTCGGACAGGGGCGCGCCGGACAGCTCCAGCTGGCCGCCGGGTTCCAGGCTGACATTGGCGCCGTCCCGCGACAGCCCGATCAGATGCCCGTTTTCGCGCAGCTCGGACCAGCCAAAACGGTCGCGCAGCCCTTCCAGCATCGCCAGCACCGAACGCTGCCCCTCATAGGGCAGCGGTTCCAGCGTATCTGTCAGAAAGCCGAACTTCTCGTGTTCGGTCCCGATGCGCCACGCATCGCGCGGTTTCTCGCCCGAGGCGATGTAGTCGGCCAGCTCTTCGCGCCGCTCGATCGGGCCGCCGCCCTGCTGGGGAATGGACATGTGGCCCTCACGAGGTCGTAATCCGGGGACAGGTGGCGCGGCCATCCGGGATAGTCAAGCAGGCCCTTTGGTGCATCCCGCCGGGGTCTTGTCCGGCAACCGCCCCTTGCGGCGCGGCTTTGGGGCGACGACATGCAGGGGCAGGTGGCGCAGGCGCGCGCGGAAAACAAGGTGGATGATGGTCAGGGCGGTTCTGGATGCCTGCGTGCTTTACCCCACGGTGCTGCGGGAAATCCTGATCGGCACGGCCGAGGCGGGGCTGTATGCGCCGCTGTGGTCGGCGCGGATCCTGGCCGAATGGCGCCACGCCGCCGCGCGGCTGGGCGAGCAGCACGCCGCCGTTGCCAGGGCCGAGATCGCGCTGCTGCGGCTGGGCCATCCGGCGGCAGAGACCCCCGAGCCGCCCGGCACGACCGCCGGCTACGACTGGCCCGACCCCGCCGACCGCCATGTCGTCGAAACCGCGCTGGCGGCGGGGGCGAGCGTGATCGTCACCGCCAACCTGCGCGATTTTCCGGCGCGCACGCTGGCGGCGCTGGGGTTGCGGGCGGTCCATCCCGATCCCTTCCTGCTGGATCTGTGGCAAAGGGACGCCGCCCCGGTTGCCGCCAGCGTCCATGCCGCCCACGGCCGCGCGCAGGCGCTGGGCGGGCCGGTCGCGCTGCGCGAGCTGATGGGCCGCGCGCGGCTGCCGCGGCTGGGCAAGGCGCTGGAACGGGCAGGAAGCTAGCGGGAAACACGCGGCAAACGCCGGGCGGACCCTTGCCGCAGGGCGGCTGGGCGCTTGCCGCGTCGGCCCGCAGCCTCTACCACCTGATCACCAGTCCGAAAGGTTCCGCGATGGCATCGCGTCTGATCCAGGTCGATGATTTCGATCTCGTCATCTTCGGGGCGACCGGGGATCTTGCCCGCCGCAAGATCCTGCCCGCGCTGTTTCGCCGCCATGCCGCGGGGCAGTTCCCGCCGGAGGCGCGCATCATCGGCGCCGCCCGCACCCGCATGGACGACGCCGCCTTTCGCGACGAGGTGGCCGCCGCGATTGCCGAGTTCGACCCGCCCCGCGCGCAATCGCCCGAGCTGCCGGGGTTTCTGGAGCGGCTGTCCTATCTGGCCATCGACGCCACCGGCGAGTCCGGCTGGCCGGAACTCGCGGCGCGGATGCGGCCGGGGGTGGTGCAGGCGTTCTACCTGTCGGTGGCGCCGTCGCTGTTTGGCGACATCGCGCGGCGGCTCTCGGACCATTCCATCGCCGGGCCGGACGCGCGGATCGTCGCCGAAAAGCCGTTCGGCCGCGATCTCGATACCGCGCGGGCGCTGAACCGCACGCTGGTGCGGCATTTTTCCGAGGCGCAGATCTACCGGATCGACCACTACCTGGGCAAGGAAACCGTCCAGAACCTGATGGCGGTGCGTTTTGCCAACATGCTGTTCGAGCCGCTGTGGAACGCGCTTTACATCGACCATGTGCAGATCACCGTGGCCGAGACCGTGGGCGTCGCCGGGCGCGGCGCCTATTACGACCACGCCGGCGCCATGCGCGACATGGTGCAGAACCACCTGATGCAGCTGGTCTGCCTGATCGCGATGGAGCCGCCGTATCACTTCGACCCCGACGCGGTGCGCGACGAAAAGCTCAAGGTGATCCGGGCGCTGGAACCGGTTGCGCCCGCCGACGTGGTGCGCGGGCAATATGCGGCGGGGGCGGCGCCTTCCTATGCGCAGGACGTGGACAACCCCCACAGCCGTACCGAAAGCTTCGTCGCGCTGAAGCTGCGCATCGCCAACTGGCGCTGGCAGGGGGTGCCGTTCTACCTGCGCACCGGCAAGCGCCTGCGCGAGCGCAGCAGCGAAATCGCGGTGGTGTTCCGCGAGCCGCCGCACTCGATCTTTGACGATTCGGCCGGGCACAAGGCCAACCAGCTGGTGATCCGCCTGCAGCCGAACGAGGGGATCAACCTCAAGGTGATGATCAAGGAGCCCGGCCCCGGCGGCATGCGCCTGGTCGAGGTGCCGCTGGACATGAGCTTTGCCGAGGCGCTGGGCCCCGAGGGCGCCGACATGCCCGACGCCTATGAGCGGCTGATCACCGACGTGATCCGCGGCAACCAGACCCTGTTCATGCGCGGGGACGAGGTCGAGGCCGCCTGGGCCTGGATCGACCCGATCATCGCCGCCTGGGAAAACGGCACCGCCCGCCCCGAACCCTATCAGCCCGGCAGCAGCGGCCCGGACGAGGCGCTGGCGCTGATGCACCGCGACGGGCGCCGCTGGCGCGAGATCCGGGCATGAGCCACCACCACAACACGCAACAGAGATGCAGACTGGGGACATGAGACCATGAAACTGACCGAGCATCCCGACCGCGAGGCGCTGACGCTGGCCGTGGCGCAGGATATCGCCGAATCGCTGGGCATGGCGCTGAAGACCCGCGACCGGGCGGTGCTGTGCCTGCCCGGCGGCTCGACCCCGGTGCCGGTCTACAAGGCGCTGGCGGCGGCGCCGCTGGACTGGGCGCGGGTGGTGGTGCTGCCCGGCGACGAACGCTGGGTGGCGCCCGACCACAACCGCTCGAACGCGCGGCTGATCCGGCGCAACCTGATCGACGAGGGCGCGGCGGCAGAGCTGGTGCCGCTGTATACCGAGGGGCTGGACCCCGACGCGGGCGCCGCGGCGGCTGCGGCGCGCGTGGCGCCGCTGCTGCCGCTGTCGGTGCTGCTGCTGGGCATGGGCGAGGACATGCACACCGCCAGCCTGTTCCCCGGGGCCGAGGGGCTCGGTGCCGCGCTGGAGCCCTCGGCGCCGCCGGTGCTGGCGATCACCGCCCCGGCCGCGCCCGAGCCGCGGGTGACGCTGACCCTGCCGGCGCTGACCTCGGCCACCGATGCGCTGCTGATGATCACCGGCCCGGAAAAGCGTGCGGCGCTGGAACGCGCCGCCTCGCTGCCGGTTGAAGAGGCGCCGATAAGGGCGTTTCTGAAGGGGCTGCGGGTCCATTACGCCGAATAGGCCGTGGCTGCATCGGCCGGGTGACAGGTAACGAGTAGTGAAGATGACAGAGCTCTGGCAGCAGCTTGCCGCGCATCGGGCCGCGACCGCGGCCCGCCCGATCACCGCCCTGTTCGACGCCGACCCCCAGCGGGCGCGGCGTTGTGCGGTGGCGGCGGACGGGCTGTGGCTCGACTGGTCCAAGACCGCCATCGACGCGCGGGCGCTCGGGCTGCTGCTGGCGCTGGCCGCGGGCGTGTCTGCGCGGCGCGAGGCGATGTTTTCCGGCGAAAGGATCAACGAGACCGAGGGCCGCGCCGCGCTGCATGTGGCCCTGCGCGCGCTGGACGGGCCGATCGAGGTCGACGGAAGCGACGTGCTGCCGGGCGTGCACGCCACACTGGACCGGATGCGGGACTTTGCAAGGGCGGTGCGCGCGGGGCGGATCGCGGGGCAGGGCGGGCGCTATACCGATGTGGTCAACATCGGTATTGGGGGTTCGGACCTCGGGCCCGCCATGGCCTCGCTGGCGCTGGCGCCGTGGGCTGACGGGCCGCGGCTGCATTTCCTGTCCAACGTCGACGGCGCCGATGCCACCGACACGCTGCGCGGGCTGGACCCGGAAACCACGCTGGTGATCGTTGCCTCCAAGACCTTCACCACCGTCGAGACGATGACCAACGCCGACACCGTGCGCCGCTGGATGGCGGCAAGCGTCGCCCGGCCCGAGCTTCAGTTCGCCGCCGTCTCGACCGCGCTGGCGCGCACCGCCGATTTCGGCATCGACCGCCGGGCGGTGTTCGGCTTCGAGGACTGGGTGGGGGGGCGGTTTTCCGTCTGGGGCCCGGTCGGGCTGTCGCTGATGCTGGGGATCGGCCCGGATCGCTTCGACGAGTTCCTGGCCGGCGGCCGCGCCATGGACGCGCATTTCCGCGCCGCGCCGCTGGCGGAAAACCTGGCCGTGATGCTGGCGCTGGTCGGGATCTGGCACCACCAGATCTGCGGCTATCCGACCCGCGCGGTGCTGCCCTATGCGCAGCGCCTGCGCCGCCTGCCGGCCTATCTGCAACAGCTGGAGATGGAATCGAACGGCAAGGGCGTCACCATGGACGGGCAGGCGCTGGCGCGGCCCTCGGGGCCCATCGTGTGGGGAGAGCCGGGGACCAACGGTCAGCACGCGTTCTTCCAACTGCTGCATCAGGGCAGCGCGGTGGTGCCCTGCGAATTCATCGTGGCCGCGCGGGGCGAGGAACCCGGATTGGACCATCACCAGCGGCTGCTGATCGCCAATTGCCTGGCGCAATCCGGTGCGCTGCTGCGCGGGCGCAGCATGGAAGAGGCGCGCGAGATCGTCGCCGCCATGGGGCTGACCGGCCCCGAGGCCGAATGTCAGGCCGCGCATCGGGTGTTCCCCGGAAACCGCCCCTCGACCACGCTGCTGATCCCGGCGCTGACCCCCTATACGCTGGGACAGCTGGTGGCGCTGTATGAGCACCGGGTGTTTGTCGAGGGTGCGATCCTGGGCATCAACAGCTTCGACCAATGGGGGGTCGAGCTGGGCAAGGAGCTGGCGGGCGAGGTGCTGCCGCTGCTCGAGGGCGGCGAGGGCGGCGGGCAGGATGGCTCGACCCGGGCGCTGGTGGCCGAATTGCGGCGGATGCGGGGCGAGGGGGCCTAGCAGGGGGCTTTGCCCCCGCCGGTCTGCGACCGGCTCCCCCAGGATATTTGGATGATGAAGAAGCAGCTTCAGGCGGCGAAAAGCTGTTCAACGGCGGCGAGGAATTGCGGGGCGGAGTGGTCGAACATCAGCTCGTGCCGCGCCCCGGGCAGCTCTGACAGCCGGGCTTGTGGCCAGCTGGCCGCGCGGCGGCGGATCGCGGCTGGCGACACCACCGCCTCGGCGCCCCCGACCCCGATCAGCGCAGGGATTTCAGGCGAAGGCATTGCGGCGAGGCGTGCCATTTCCCGGCGCGCGGCGGCGATCCAGCCATAGGTGGCGCCGCCCAGAGTAAGCTCGGGCCAGCTGCCGGCCTGCGCCACCAGCCGCGCCCATTGCCGCGCATCCGAGGTCAGCGCATTGCCCCGGAACCTCGCGTCCAGCAGATAGGTGCCGCCGCCGCCCGTGCCCACCGCGGCGCGGCCGGTCCGGTGCAGCAGCCGCGCGCCCGAGGTCAGCGCGCTGATCACGCCCCCCGGCACCAGCGGGTGGTGCAGCCCCCACATCGGGGCCGAGAACGCCGCCCGCGCCACCGGCAGCCCGTCCAGCAGCGCCGCCAGCCCGATGCAGCCGCCCATGGAATGCGCCAGCAGATGCCACGGCCGCGGCAGCGCCAGCGATTCGGCGGCGCTGACCACGGCGGCCGCATCGGCGCGGTAATCGGCGAAATCGCCGATATGGCCCGGGCGCGGGTCGGCCAGCAGCCGGTCCGACAGCCCCTGTCCGCGCCAGTCCGGCGCGATCACCGCCAGCCCCTGCGCCGCCAGCCATGCGGCGATGGGGCTGTATTTTTCCAGATATTCGGTGCGGCCCTGGAACAGCAGCACCGTGCCCCGCGCCGTCCCCGCCGGCTGCCACAGCCCCAGCCGCAGCCGCAGCCCGTCGCTGGTGGTGACCCAGAACGCCTGCCCGCCGCTGTCGGGTTCATCCGGCAGGCGGTGCAGCGGCGCGGCCGGGAACCGCCGCAGGCAGGCGGCGGTCCCCGGCATGATCGGTGCGGCGCGTCCGGGCGCCATGGCTCAGGACAGCGCCGAGCCCAGCTTCATCGCCGTTGGCAGCGAGCCGTCAATCTTCAGCTTGCCGGTCATATAGGCCATGGTCGGATTGGTCTCGCCGTTCAGCAGCCCCTCGAAGGTGTCGCGGCTGGCGGTCAGCGTCACCTCGGCCTCGTCGTCGCCGGCGCGCACGCCGTTCTCGTCGATCATGATCGCGCCGACACCGTCGATCACGAACTTGGCGGTGCCGTCGAACGAGGAAATCCGCGCGGCCAGTGCCTTGATGGCGCCTTCGATCACTGAACTCATCTGTCCCTGTCTCCCATGCTGGCGCCGCGGCGCTCGAGTGTCTACATCGACCTTATGCGCGCGCCCAAGCCCCAGTTCCACCCTGTCGCCACGGCATTTGCCGCGGCCCTGCTGTCGGCGGCGCTGGCCGCCGCGCCGCTGGCGGCCCAGAGCCCGGCGGAACCCCCCGACGACATGGAGGCGCTGTTCAGCGAACTGGCCGCCGATGGCGAGGGCTGGATGCGGGCGCAATCGGATATCGAGCGGGCCTGGTCGCGGTCCGGCTCGGCCGCGCTGGACCTGCTGCTGATGCGCGGCGAATCGGCGCTGGATGCGGGGGACACCGCGGCTGCCATCGGGCATCTGACCGCGCTGACCGACCACGCGCCGGATTTCGCCGCCGGCTGGGCAGCGCGGGCGGCGGCGTTCCAGATGGCCGGGCAGACCGGCCCCGCCATGGCCGACCTGGCCCGCGCCCTGCAGCTTGAACCGCGGCACTGGCCCTCGATCACGCTGCTGGCGGCGATCCTCGAGGACAGCGGCGATACGGCGCGGGCGCTGGCCGCCTATCGCGAAAGCCTGGGCGTCAATCCGCATCAGCCCGACGCGCAGGATGGCGCCGCGCGGCTGTCGGTGACGCCGGGGCAGGGCGTCTGAGGTGGCGGGGCGCGTCACGGCCGTGCTGGGGCCGACCAACACCGGCAAGACCCATTACGCGATCGAGCGGATGCTGGCCCATCGCACTGGCGTCATCGGCCTGCCGCTGCGGCTGTTGGCGCGCGAGGTCTACGACCGCATCGTCAAGGCGCGCGGCCCCTCGGTGGTGGCGCTGATTACCGGTGAGGAACGCATCGTCCCCGAGCGCGCCGCCTATTGGGTCGCCACCACCGAGGCCATGCCCGAGGTGCTGGCCGATTTCGTCGCCATCGACGAGATCCAGCTATGCGCCGACCCGGAACGCGGCCATGTCTTCACCGACCGGCTGCTGCACATGCGCGGGCTGCACGAGACCCTGTTCCTCGGGTCCGACACCATGCGCCCGGCCATTGCCGCGCTGGTCCCCGAGGCGCATTTCATCCGGCGCGAGCGGTTTTCCACGCTCAGCTGGGCGGGGTCGAAGAAACTGTCGCGGATGCCCGCGCGCTCGGCCATCGTCGGGTTCTCGGTCGATGACGTCTATGCGACGGCGGAGCTTCTGCGCCGGCTCAAGGGCGGCTGCGCAGTGGTGATGGGGGCGCTGTCGCCCCGCACCCGCAACGCGCAGGTGGCGATGTATCAGGCAGGCGAGGTCGATTACCTGGTCGCCACCGACGCCATCGGCATGGGGCTGAACCTCGACATCCGCCACGTTGCCTTTGAATCCACCCACAAGTTCGACGGCCGCCGGATGCGGCCGCTGTTCCCGCACGAGCTGGGCCAGATCGCCGGCCGTGCCGGCCGCCATACCGAGCCCGGCACCTTCGGCGTCACCGGCGAGGCGCGCGAGCTGGACGAGGGGCTGATCGACGCCATCGAGAACCACCGTTTCCAGCCGATCTCGCGCCTGGTGTGGCGCAACTCGGCGCTGGAGTTCGGCACCGTGGACCGGCTGATCCAGTCGCTGGAACGCCCCTCGGGCAGCGAATGGCTGGGCCGCGGGCGCGAGGCCGACGATCTTGCCGCGCTCAAGGTGCTGTCGGGGCTGCCCGAGATCCGCGACCGCGTGACCCACCCCAAGGATGTGCGGCTGCTGTGGGACGTCTGCCGGATCCCGGATTTCCGCGGCATTTCGCCCGCCGAACACACCACGCTGCTGACCAGGATCTACGGTTTCCTGCAGGACGGCGGCATTCCCGGCGACTGGCTGGCCCGCGCCGTCGCCCGCATCGACCGCACCGGCGGCGACATCGACGCGATCAGCAAGCGGCTGGCCTATATCCGCACCTGGACCTATGTGGCGCAGCGCAGCGGCTGGGTGCGCGACGAAGCCCATTGGCGCGGCGAGACGCGGGCTGTAGAAGACCGTCTGTCTGATGCGCTGCACGCCGCGCTGACGCAGCGATTCGTGGACCGGCGCACATCCGTGCTGCTGCGCCGGCTCAAACAGAAGGAGAGCCTGGTGGCCGAGGTGAACGACAAGGGCGAAGTGACGGTCGAGGGCGAGTTCGCCGGCCGGCTGGACGGGTTCCGCTTTCGGACCGATCCCGCCGCCCAGGGCGACGAGGCAAGGATGCTGACCCGCGCCGCATACGAGGCGCTGCGCCCCGAGTTCCATCTGCGCGCCGACCGCTTCTACAACGCCCCCGATACCGAGCTCGACTTTACCGAGCAGGGCGGGCTGATGTGGGGCGCCTCGGCGGTGGGCAAGCTGGTCAAGGGCTCCGAGCCGCTGAAGCCCGCGATCGAGGTCTTCGTGGACGAGGATGCGGGCGAAGAGGTGGCCGAAAAGGTCCGCCGCCGGCTGCAGCATTTCATCGACCGCAAGATCGCCGCCGGGTTCGAGCCGCTGCTGGCGATGCAGGCCGACGAGACGCTGGCCGGGCTGGCGCGCGGCGTGGCGTTCCGGCTGGTCGAGGCGCTGGGGGTGCTGCCGCGCGACGCGGTGGCTGCCGACATCAAGGCGCTGGACCAGGACGCGCGGGGCAGCCTGCGCAAGCACGGGGTGCGCTTCGGCCAGTACACCGTCTTCCAGCCGGCGCTGCTGAAGCCGGCGCCGACCCGGCTGCGGCTGCTGCTGTCGGCGCTGTGGGCGGGCGCGGACGAGTTCCCCGAATCGCCGCCGCCCGGGCTGGTGACCATCCCGAACCTGCCCGAGGTGCCGCGCGACTATTACACGCTGTCGGGCTATCACCCGGCCGGCGAGCGCGCGATCCGCATCGACATGCTGGAACGGCTGGCCGACATGCTGCGCGGCCAGGACAGCCGCGGCGGGTTCGAGGCTACCGCCGACATGCTGTCGATCACCGGCATGACGCTGGAGCAATTCGCCGATCTGATGGGCGGGCTGGGCTATCGCGCCGAACGCGGCGAACGGGTCAAGACCCGCGCCGTTCCGCCCCCGGCCGAGGCTGACGCCACGCCGGAAATGGGCGAGGAGGGCGGCGATGCGCCGGTATCGGACGCGCCGCTGACCGAAGAGGAAAGCGTGCTCGCCGCCGAGACCCGCGCCCGCTGGGAAGCCGAGCAGGCCGAGAAACGCGCCGCCGAGGCTGCCGCTGCGGCCGAGGCCGAGGCTGCCGCTGCCGCGGAAGCAGGCGAGGGGGCCGAGGCCGAGGATACCGGCGCCGATGGCACCGGGGCCGAGGCTGCCGAGGCCGGGGGCGCCCCGGCCGACGGGGATGCTGCCGAGACGCCCGCCCCCGAAATGGAGGTCTTCTACAGCTTCACCTGGGCCCCGCGCCCCCGCGGCCCGCGTCGCGGCGCCGAAGCCGAGGGGCGCTTCCAGCGCCGCCCGCGCCGCGATGGCGCCGCCCCCGGCCAGCCCGAGGGTGCCCGCGCCGACCGGCCGCAATCGGATCGCCCCCAATCCGACCGCTCCGACCGCCCCCGCGGCGAGCGGCGGCGCGAAGGCGAGGACGGGCAGCGCCCGCAGCGGCAGGGGAAACCCGGCGGCAAGCCGAGCGGAAAGCCCCGGGGCGAGGGACGCGGTGAGGGGCGGGGCGAGCGCAACGAGAACCGCGGCAAGGGCGGCAAGCCCGAGCGCAGCTTCGAGGCCCGGCCGCCCCGCCACGACAAGCCGGTGGACCCCGACAGCCCCTTTGCCGTGCTCGCCGCGTTGAAGAACAAGACGTGAGCGCCGCAGCCATGCAGGCGGGCTGATGGCGCGCAGGGGCGGTCGCCCGGGCGGCGACGACCCGCCGCAGCCGTCAGAGGCGATCCGGCTGGACCGCTGGCTGTTCCACGCCCGCGCCTTCAAGTCGCGCACCCTGGCCGCCGACCGCATCGCGCAGGGCGGCGTGCGGGTGAATGGCGCCCCCTGCCGCAAGCCGGGCCACGAGGTCCGACCCGGCGATGTGGTGACCGTGGCGGCGCCCTCGGGCGTGCGCAGCCTGCGGGTGCTGGCCCCCGGCCTGCGCCGCGGTCCGGCGGCCGAGGCGCAGGCGCTGTTCCAGGATCTCGACCGCGACGACACGGCGCAGGTGGGGGACGCCGGGGAACCGGGCAGCCCGGCTTGAACCCCCCGCGCGAAAGGCATAGGTGAGCCTCGCAACTTCCCCCACGAGGCTGACCATGACCTATGTCGTGACCGACAACTGCATCATGTGCAAATACACGGATTGCGTCGAGGTCTGTCCGGTCGACTGTTTCTACGAGGGGGAAAACACCCTGGTGATCCACCCGGATGAATGCATCGACTGCGGGGTCTGCGAACCGGAATGCCCGGCGGACGCCATCCGCCCGGATACCGAGCCCGACATGGAAGCCTGGGTCGAGTTCAACCGCACCTATTCCGAGCAATGGCCGGTCATCACCCGCAAGAAGGACCCGCTGCCCACCGCCGAGGAAATGGACGGCGTGACCGGAAAGCTGGACAAATACTTCTCGCCCAACCCCGGCGAGGGTGACTGATCGCTCTCGGCCCCGGCCGGCCGCGCCAGCGCCGGCCCGGGTCCATGCGCCGGCCCGGCCGCGCGCCAGGGCCGGCCGCGATTCGCGCCCGGGAAAAACCCCTTCTAAAAGGGGGTGATTCGTGATACAAGATTGTTGCACCGGCAGGGTCATGGACACTGGCCAGCCATAGTGTGCCCGGATGTCTGCCCATCCGGCTGACCGACAACAACCACAGGGACCTCGGGAGGGCAACCCCCCAGGGGTCTTTTTGCGCCATCCGCGGCGCGATCTGGAAGGAAGCAAGATGTCGAAGACCAAGAAGAACGAGTTCCGCCCCGACGATTTCGTGGTCTATCCGGCCCACGGCGTCGGCCGGATCGTGTCCATCGAAGAGCAGGAAGTCGCCGGCCTCAAGCTCGAGATGTTCGTGATCTCGTTTGAAAAGGACAAGATGACCTTGCGTGTCCCGACCGCCCGCGCGACCGAGATCGGGATGCGCGGCCTCGCCTCGCCCGACCTGGTGGACCGCGCGCTGGAAACGCTCAAGGGCAAGGCCCGTGTCAAGCGCGCGATGTGGTCGCGCCGGGCGCAGGAATACGAACAGAAGATCAACTCGGGCGACCTGCTGTCCATCGCCGAGGTGGTGCGCGACCTGCACCGCAGCGACGACCAGCGCGAGCAATCCTATTCCGAGCGCCAGCTCTACGAGGCCGCGCTGGACCGCCTGACCCGCGAGGTCGCCGCCGTGAACGGCATCGACGAGGGCGGCGCCCAGAAAAAGGTCGAATCGGTGCTGATGTCCCGCGCCGCCTGACCGTCCATGGCAGGGCGGTCCTTTGCTTGACGGGCAAGGACCGTCCCGCGGACTTCTAGGGATAAACCTGTTCCAGCCTGCCTGATGCCAGCAGCGTGCCGGGGGTGATAACGGCGATCTCGCGCAGCTCTTCCCAGCATTCGCCGGCCGACAGCGCCGCGACGCAATAGGGGTGGGCTTGCCATTCCGCAAGCAGCGCCTGCGCCAGCGGCCCCTCCATCGTCGTCAATCCGGCAAGTTTCCGCGGCGTTCCAAGGACATGGCCTTCGCTCAGCGCCGCCTCAAAGACCAGCTCGGCATTGTAGAAAGCCCCGTTCCCGAACAGCATCAGCCTGTCGAGGCCGCTGCCGTAGGCCGAAAACAGGCTGTAATTCGTCAGCAGCCCCAGCCCGTTCCCCGACGTGCCCCCGATCCGGTAAACCGCATATTCCGACGGGGCGCGGCGATCCGTGATTTCATAGAGAATCAGTTCGGTAATCCCGGCTTCTTCATCGGCGAACACCACGCGCGGGTCGCCGCTGGACGGGCGGAGGATGCCGACGGAACCCCAGTCTCCGCCCTCGGCCTGCCGGATCAGCTCGTCGAGCGCATTGATCCCGTTCAGGAAGATCGGATCGCCGGGCTGCCAGTCCCAGGCAGCCTCCGCCATCATCGCGGCGTAATCCGGGGTCTCGGCCACGGCGCCGCAAGGCGAAAACGCCGCCAGCGCCAGCAAAGCCGCGGCAATCCGTCTGCGCGGATTATTCGGCAATGCCCCCCCCTTTCAGCTTGCCCCAAATATCCTGGGGGCTTCCGAGCGCCCGGAACAGGAGGCGGATCAGAAAACAGCCCGCAAGGCCGTTTTCCCGCCGGAGATGGCCCAGTGGACTGCGTTCAGCGAGGACGGCCACGGCAGTGGCCGGGGTGGAGAACCCCGCTCCGGCCGCGCCGTTCAACCCAGCGCCGCCAGGATCCGCGCCCAGCTGCGCGCGCCTTTCGCAAAGCTTTCCACGTCGTATTTCTCGTTGGGAGAGTGGATGCGGTCGTCGTCGCGGGCAAAGCCGACCAGCAGCGAATCCATCCCCAGCAGCCGCTTGAAATCCCCCGCCACCGGGATCGAGCCGCCGGCGCCGATAAAGGCCGCCTCGCGGCCCCACTCGTCGCTCAGCGCCTGCCGCGCCGCGCCGAAGGCCGGGTCCGAAATATCCATGACGCTGGCCATCGAGCCGCCGTGCGGGTGGAACTCGACGCTGCAATCCGTGGGCAGGAAGCTGCGGACATGGGCGCGCAGGGCTTCGCGGATCGCCTCGGGGTCCTGGGTGCCGACCAGCCGGCAGGAGACCTTGGCGCGGGCCTCGGCCGGCAGCACGGTCTTGAACCCCTCGCCGGCATAGCCGCCGGCGATGCCGTTGATTTCAAGGGTCGGGCGGTTCCACACCATTTCCAGCCCGCTGCGTCCCGGCTCGCCGATGGGATGGCGCAGCCCGACCTGCGACAAAAAGTCGCCCGCATTGAACCCCAGCGCCTCCCAGTCCGCGCGCAGCGTCTCGGACAACTCGGGCGCGCCGTCGTAGAACCCGGGCAGCGTCACCCGTCCCTGCGCGTCCTTCAGCGCCGCCAGCGCGTTCACCAGCACCTGCAGCGGGTTCGCCGCCAGCCCGCCGAAGCTGCCGGAATGCAGGTCGCGGTCGGCGCCGCGGATCACGATCTCCTCGCCCAGCAGCCCGCGCAGCTGGGTGGTGATCGCCGGGCGTCCGTCGGCATACATGCCGGTGTCGCAGATCAGCGCCAGGCTGGCGCGCAGCCGCTCGGCATTGTCGCGCAGGAACCCCTCGAGGCTCGGAGAGCCGGATTCCTCCTCGCCCTCGAACAGCAGCACCAGCCCCGCGGGCAGGGCGCCATGCACGGTTTTCCAGGCCCGGCAAGCCTCAACAAAGGTCATCAGCTGGCCCTTGTCGTCGCTGGCGCCGCGGCCGCGGATCACCGGGCCGGCGGGGGTGTCCTCGATCGCCGGGTCGAAGGGGTCGCGGTCCCACAGCGCCAGCGGGTCGACCGGCTGCACGTCGTAATGGCCATAGAACAGCAGGCTGCGGCCCGCGCCCGGCTGGCTGCGCGCGACCACCATCGGGTGGCCGGGCGTGTCCTCGACCGTCGCCTGAAACCCCAGCGCCGCCAGCTCGCCCTGCAGCCAGCCCGCCGCCTCGCGCACCCGCCCGGCATAGGCCGGGTCAGTCGAGATCGAGGGGATGCGCAGGAACGCCATCAGCCGGTCCAGCGCCGCCGGCAGCCCCTCGTCCAGCGTCGTCAATACCTCGTCCAGCCGCGCCATCCTTGCCATTTGCCGTCCTTTCCCGCAGAGCATGTCCCGGACGGTACGACTTTTCGTCCCATCGGGGATTAAAGGGTGTATTTTCCTGCCATTGATCCTTATCAATGACGAGCGGCCCCACCGGCGACCATGATCGCCGCAGGCCCGTGACGCAAGCCCGCCGAATGGCAAGCAAGGAGCAAGCTGATGAACTACGATGCCGCAATCGACCAGGCCCTGCAGCGCCTGCATGACGAAGGCCGCTATCGCGTGTTCATCGACGTCGAGCGTCGCAAGGGGCATTTCCCGCAAGCGATCTGGACCCGCCCCGACGGGACCGAGCAGGAAATCACCATCTGGTGCGGCAACGACTATCTGGGGATGGGCCAGCACCCCGCCGTGCTGGGCGCCATGCACGAGGCGCTGGACGCCACCGGCGCCGGCTCGGGCGGCACCCGCAACATTTCCGGCACCACCATCTATCACAAGCGGCTCGAGGCCGAACTGGCCGACCTGCACGGCAAGGAATCCGCGCTGGTGTTTTCCAGCGCCTATATCGCCAATGACGCGACGCTTTCCACGCTGCGCAAGCTGTTCCCCGGCCTGATCATCTATTCGGACGAGCTGAACCACGCCTCGATGATCGAGGGGATCAAGCGTTTCGACGGCGCCAAGCGCATCTTCCGCCACAACGACGTCGAGCATCTGCGCGAGCTGCTGGCCGCCGACGACCCGGCTGTGCCCAAGCTGATCGCCTTTGAATCGATCTATTCGATGGACGGCGACTTCGGCCCGATCGAGGCGATCTGCGACCTCGCCGACGAATTCAACGCCCTGACCTATCTGGACGAGGTGCACGCGGTCGGCATGTACGGCCCCCGCGGCGGCGGCGTGGCCGAGCGTGACGGGCTGATGCACCGCATCGACATCTTCAACGGCACGCTGGGCAAGGCCTTCGGGGTGTTCGGCGGCTATATCGCGGCCTCGGCCAAGATGTGCGACGCGATCCGCTCCTACGCGCCGGGATTCATCTTCACCACCTCGATCCCGCCGGCGGTGGCGGCCGGTGCGGCGGCCTCGATCGCGCTGCTGAAGACCGAAGAGGGCCAGCAGCTGCGCGACGCCCAGCAGCTGCACGCCCGCATCCTCAAGATGCGCCTGCGCGGGCTGGGCCTGCCCATCGACGACCGCGGCACCCATATCGTGCCGGTGCATGTCGGCAACCCGGTCCACTGCAAGATGCTGTCCGACATGCTGCTGGACGAGTTCGGCATCTACGTGCAGCCGATCAACTTCCCCACCGTGCCCCGCGGCACGGAACGCCTGCGCTTTACCCCGTCGCCGGTGCACGATCCCAAGCAGATCGACCATCTGGTCCATGCCATGGATGCGCTGTGGTCGCGCTGTGCGCTGAATCGTGCGCATGCAGTGGCTTGACGCCCAAGAAGTAGTGTCCCCCCTCTCGCCAGCGTGATAGCATCAATTTAAACAAATCACGCCAGATTCGCGTTGAGGCACAAGCGAATCCGGGACGGCTAGAAATGGGGCAGGCAGGAATGATCGGGACGAGAGCGCCCGCAGGGCCGGATGATTCCGTCAACGGGCGGGATTCGGCTCCGGGGTTCGACGATTTCGAGATGCGGCTGGGCGACATCATGCGTGGCGAACGCGCCACCATGGGCAAGTCGCTGCTGGATGTGCAGCGCGAGCTGCGCATCCGCGCCTCGTACGTTGCCGCGATCGAGAACAGCGACCTGTCGGCCTTTGACGCGCCCAGCTTCGTGTCGGGCTATGTGCGGTCCTATGCGCGCTATCTGGGCATGGACCAGGACTGGGTGTTCCGCCGCTTCTGCGAGGAATCGGGGTTCCAGCCGGTGCACGGCATGGCCCCCGCCGCCGCCGGTCCCAAGCCGACCCGCCGCCCCTCGGACCCGGCCGAGGCGCTGGCCAACCCGCGGGCGCTGTTCATCCCGCAGCCGGAAAGCTTCTGGTCCTCGATCGAGCCGCGGGCCATCGGCTCGGTGCTGGTCATGGGGGCCTTGGCGCTGGGGCTGGGCTATGGCGGCTGGGCGGTGCTGCAAGAGGTGCAGAAGGTCAACCTGACCCCCTCGGACCAGGCGCCGGCGGTGATCGCGGCGCTGGACCCGGTGCAAGAGGCCGCGCCGGTCGGGGTGGCGGATGCGGGCGCGGTCGACCTGCCGCAGCCCGAGGCGATGGACCGTATCTATCGCCCCCGTGCGCTCGAGGTGCCGGTGCTGACCCCGCGCGACACCCCCATCGCCGCAATCGACCCGGGCCTGCCCGATCCCGCCGAGGCCGCGCCGCAGGCGGTGACGCCCTCCGAGGCGACCGAACTGGCGCTGACCCCCACCGTGCCGCTGAACCTGCCGGGCGTGCAGGCGCCGGGCGCGCAGACCGTGGCCGAGGCGCCGTCGGTGCGCACCCTGGGCCCCGAGCCGCCGCAGGTGGAAATCCTTGCCACCCGCCCCGCCTGGGTGCGGGTCAGCGCCGCGGACGGCTCGGTGCTGCTGGAAAAGACCCTCGACGCGGGCGAACGCTTCGTGCTGCCGGCCAGCGAACAGCCGCCGCTGCTGCGGACCGGCAACTCGGGGGCGGTGTATTTCGCGGTGAACGGGCAGACCTATGGCCCGGCCGCGCCCGGGCCGCAGGTGGTGCGCAACATCGAGCTGTCGCCCGACGCGCTGACCGGCAAGTTCGCGCTGGCCGACCCGGCCGCCGACCCGGCGCTGGCGACGATGTTCGCGGTCGCCTCGGCCGCGCCGCTGGTGGGCGAGGACCCCGCGCCCCAGGAATAGGCCGCGCGGCCGGGCAGGGGAAACCCCGCGGCGGCCGGTTGCCCCGGCGGGGCCAAGCGCCTATCTGTGTCGGCGACAGCCGAAAGGTCCAGCGATGACGCATAACCCGATCCGCCCCTGGCGCAATATTCAGCGCCGCCGGTCGCGGCAGATCATGGTCGGTTCGGTCCCGGTCGGGGGCGATGCCCCGATCAGCGTCCAGACCATGACCAACACCGATTCCTCGGACGTGCGCGCGACGCTGGCGCAGGTGATCGCCGCCGCGGATGCGGGCGCCGACATCGTGCGCATCTCGACCCCCGACGAGGCCTCGACCCGGGCGCTGCGCGAGATCACCCGCGAAAGCCCGGTGCCGATCGTCGCCGACATCCATTTCCACTACCGCCGCGCCATCGAGGCTGCCGAGGCCGGCGCCGCCTGCCTGCGCATCAACCCCGGCAATATCGGCGAGCCGGCGCGGGTGCGCGAGGTGGTGCAGGCCGCCCGCGACCACGGCTGTTCGATCCGCATCGGGGTGAACGCGGGCAGCCTGGAACGCCACCTGCTGGAGAAATACGGCGAGCCCTGCCCGGACGCGATGGTGGAAAGCGGGCTCGACCATATCAAGCTGCTGCAGGACAACGATTTCCACGAGTTCAAGATCAGCGTGAAGGCCTCGGACGTGTTCCTGGCCGCCGCCGCCTATCAGGCGCTGGCGGAAGCCACCGACGCGCCGATCCACCTGGGCATCACCGAGGCGGGCGGGCTGCGCGGCGGCACGGTGAAATCCGCGGTCGGCATGGGCAACCTGCTCTGGGCCGGGATCGGCGATACCATCCGGGTGTCGCTGTCGGCCGATCCGGTGGAAGAGGTGCGCGTCGGCTACGAGATCCTGAAATCGCTGGGGCTGCGCACCCGCGGCGTGCAGATCATCTCTTGCCCCAGCTGCGCGCGGCAGGGGTTCGACGTAATCAAGACCGTGGAAATCCTCGAACAGCGGCTCGAGCACATCAAGACCCCGATGAGCCTGTCGATCATCGGCTGCGTGGTGAACGGGCCCGGCGAGGCGCTGATGACCGACATCGGCTTTACCGGCGGCGGCGCTGGCAGCGGCATGGTCTATCTGGCCGGCAAGCAGGACCACAAGATGACCAATGACCAGATGATCGACCATATCGTCGAGCTGGTCGAGCGCCGCGCCGAAGAGCTTTCCGGCGCCGCCGAAGCGGCCGAGTAACGCCCGGCGGAACTGTTCTCAGGGGGCTTTCCGCCCCCTCTGGCGCCCTTCGGGGCGCCATTCACCCCCGAGGATATTTCCGACCGCCCGAAACAGGCACGCCCCCGCCACAGGGACGGGGGCGGCTTTCGGTCGGTGCGGTCATCGGCGTCCCCGCCTGTACCGCAATTCCGACATTGCCCCTAAATCCTGAAGATTCGGTTAACGCGCTTCGGGCGGTCTCAAATATCCCGGGGTCCGGGGCAGAGCCCCGGTCCGACGGCGCATTCCCAGAACCAGCCGGCGCGGATTGGTGCCGCTGACGAACGGGCGCAGCGCCGCCACAATGCCCGGCGGCGGCCCTCAGCCCGCCTCGGCGCGGATGGTCTCGATCACCGCCGCCAGCCCGGCGGTCGGCACGCCGCGCAGCAGTTCCGGGCCGATGACGAAGGTCGGCGTGCCCATGATCTGCATCCGCTCGGCCAGCTGGCGGTTCTGGCGGATTTCCGAGGACACCTCCTCGGTGTTCATCCGCTGCACGATCGCCTGCGCGTCCAGCCCCAGATCCGCCGACAGCGCATTCAGCGTCTCGATGGTGACGCCGCCGCGCAATTCGTAAAGCCGGTCATGTGCCGCCTTGTAGGCGTCGCCACCGGCGATCTGCCGCACCGCGATGGCATAGCGCGAGGCCAAGTCGCTTTCCTGCCCGAGGATCGGGAACTCCTTGAGGATCAGGCGGATATCGCCGTCCTCGGCCACCACCTTGTCCAGCTCCGGCGCGATGCGGCGGCAATAGCCGCAGCGATAGTCGATGAACTCGACGATGGTCAGCCCGCCCTCGGGGTTGCCGCCGATCCAGGAATACCCGTCCTCGAACAGCGCAGCGCTGTTGGCGGCGACCAGCAGCTTGTCGTTTTCGGCCTCGGCCTCCAGCCGCCGGGCCTCCATGGCGTTGATCGCCTCGACCAGCACCTGCGGGTTGTCCATGATGTAGCCGCGCACCGCCTCGCCAAAGGCCTCGCGCTCGGCCTCGGTCATGTTCGCGGGGTCGAAGGCGGCTGCGGGCGAAGCCAGCAGCGCCGCCATGGCGGCAGCGGTCATCAGCGATTTCATCACGGGGTCCTTTCCGGTCTCGGCCCTTCCGGTGCCGGAGGCATTTGCCCTGCCGGTGCGCGGTCTGTCCACCCCTTGCGGGCGGGCTCGCCGTCTCTTGACCGGGGTCGGGGGCGGGGCCAAAAGGGCGCCAAGCAAAAAACCATGGGGCGCAGTCGGATGCGGCAATCGCAGCGGGGTCAGGTCGACCCCTTCATCGTCATGGACGTGATGGAGGCCGCGAGCCGCGCCGAGGCGCAGGGCCGCCGCATCGTGCATATGGAGGTCGGCCAGCCCTCGACCCCCGCCCCCCGCGCGGCGCTGGATAAGCTGGGGCAGGCGCTGTCGCAGCCCCTGGGCTACACGATCCCGCTGGGGATGCCGGAATTGCGCGCCGCCATCGCCGGGCTGTACCGGCGCTGGTACGGGATTGACCTCGACCCCGCGCGGGTGGTGGTGACGCCGGGTTCCTCGGGGGCCTTCGTGCTGGCGTTCTCGGCGCTGTTCGACGCAGGCGACCGGGTGGCGGTGGGCGAGCCGGGCTATCCCAGCTATCGCCAGATCCTGCGCGCCATGTCGGTGCAGCCGGTGGGGATGCAGACCCGCGCCGAAAACCGCTATCAGCCGGTGCCCGAGGACATTCCCGGTGATGTGCAGGGGGTGATGATCGCCTCGCCCGGGAACCCCTCGGGGACGATGCTGGACCGCGACGCGCTGGCTGCGCTGGTCGCCCGCACGCAAGAGATCGGCGCGGCGCTGGTCTCGGACGAGATCTATCACGGGCTGGATTACGGCACCCGCCCGGTCAGCGCGCTGGAGCTGACCGACGATGTGGTGGTGATCAACAGCTTTTCCAAATACTTCAGCATGACCGGCTGGCGGGTCGGCTGGATGGTGGTGCCGCCCGACATGGTGCGCACCATCGGCCGGCTGGCCGCGAACATGTTCATCTGCGCCCCCCACGCCAGCCAGGTGGCGGCGCTGGCCGCACTGTCGCCCGAGGCGGATGCCGAGGCGCAGGCCAACCTGGCTGTCTATGCGCATAACCGGCAGCTGATGCTGGAACGGCTGCCGGCGATGGGGTTCGACCGCATCGCGCCGCCGGACGGGGCCTTCTACATCTATGCCGATGTGTCGGCGCTGACCGACGACAGCCGGGCGCTGGCGGCCGAGATCCTCGACCGCGCCGGCGTCGCGGTCACGCCGGGGCTGGATTTCGACCCGATCCGGGGGGCGGGGACGCTGCGGCTGTCCTATGCCCAGTCCACCGCCGAGATCACCGAGGGGCTGGACCGGCTGGCGGCCTTCATGGCCGGGCGCTGAGCGGTGGGGATCCTGCGCCTTGCGGCGGCGGCGCTGCTGCTGGCCGCGCTGGCGGTGGTGGGGCGGCCGGGGCCGGTCGTGGCCGAAACGCTGGCCGAGGTCGATCAGGGCCGCGTCATGCTGGGGTTCGAGGGCAGGGACCGTGGGCGGCCGCGGCCGATCGCGCTGACCATCGGGCTGTCGCGGGCGGTGGCCCATGCGGTCGCGGTGATCGACGCGCCGCCGCGGCTGGTGGTGGACCTGCGCGATACCGAGGTCCCGCAGGCGCCGCCCCCTGCCGACACTGACCCGGATGCCGACCCCGCCGCGGCGCTGGCGTTGCGCTGGGGGCCGGCGCCGCAGGGCGGCGCGCGGGCGGTGCTGACCCTGCCCGGGCCGATGAACCTGGACAGCGCGCAGCTGACCGGCGGGCCGGCGCCGGCGCTGTCCTTGCGGCTGGTGCCGGTGAAGCCGGCCGAGTTCCGCCCCCGCCGCGACAGCCTGACGGTGCTGCGCGGCCTGCCGGAACCCGCCGACACCGCCCGCCCGCCCGCCGCGCCCGCGGGGGAGCGGCTGCGGGTGGTGCTTGACCCCGGCCATGGCGGCATCGACCCCGGCGCGCAGGTCGGCGGCATCTCGGAAGCGGCGCTGATGCTGGGCTTTGCGCGCGAGTTCGCCGCCGTGCTGCGCGACCGCGGCATCGAGGTGGTGCTGACACGCGAGGATGACCACTTCGTGCCGCTCGAGGCGCGCACCACCATCGCGCGGGCCAAGGGGGCCGACCTGTTCATCTCGCTGCACGCGGATGCGCTGCCGGCGGGCGAGGCGGCGGGCGCGACCATCTATACCTGGGACGCGCGCTCGAACGACCGCGCCGCCCGGCAGCTGGCCTTGCTGCACGACCGCAGCGACATGCTGGCCGGGCTCGACCTGTCGGACACCGACGAGGATGTCAGCCGGGCGCTGATCGACCTGGCGCGGCTGGACACCCAGCTCCGCAGCGCCGATGCGGCGCGGATGCTGGTGGCGCAGATGGATGCGGCGGGGGTGGACATGCACCGGGTGCCGATCCGCGGCGCGGCGTTTTCGGTGCTGAAATCGCCCGACATTCCCTCGGTGCTGATCGAGCTGGGGTTCCTGACCGACCCCGACGACCGCAGCAACCTGTTTGACCCGGATTGGCGCGCCCGCGTCGCCGCGGCGCTGGCGGCGGGGATCGTCGACTGGGCCGCCGCCTGGACCCCCGCGGAAAAGCCCGCCGAAACCCCGGCCCCGGGCAGCGGCAGCAAGGCGCCGGGATCGCACAAGACCCCGCCCGGGTGATGCAACGCCGCTTTGATCCGGGCGCGACAGGCGGTATAGGAAACCCTCTGCTTGGCTATGGTGGGCCTGTCGCTTGATCCGTTTCCTGCTCAATTTCGTCGGCGCGATCTTTTCCTGGTTCGTCACCGCGGCGCTGTTCGTCGCGCTGGGGATCGGCGGGATCTTCTGGATCTACGCCCGCGACCTGCCCAGCCACGAGGCGCTGGCCAGCTATGCCCCCAAGACCATCAGCCGCATCTATTCCGGCGAGGGCAAGCTGATCGACGAATTCGCCGAGGAACGGCGGATCTTCGTCCCGATCGAGGAAATCCCCGATCTGGTGAAACAGGCCTTCATCTCGGCCGAGGACAAGAACTTCTACAAGCACCACGGCTACGACCCGCGCGGCATGATCGGCGCGGCGGTGCAGGCGGTGCAGACCCGCGGGGCCAGCGTGCGCGGGGCCTCGACCATCACCCAGCAGGTGATGAAGAACTTCCTGCTCGATTCGTCGCGCAGCGTGGAACGCAAGGTGCGCGAACTGATCCTGGCCACGCGGATCGAGAACACGCTGAGCAAGGACCAGATCCTTGAACTGTACCTCAACGAGATCTTCCTGGGGCAGAACAGCTCGGGCGTCGCGGCGGCGGCGCAGACCTATTTCAACAAGTCTCTGACCGAATTGGCCCCGCACGAGGCCGCGATGCTGGCGGCGATGCCGCAGGCGCCCTCGCGGTCGGTGGTGCGCGACAAGGAACGGATCACCGAACGCCGCAACTATGTGCTGCGCGAGATGTGGCAGAACGGCTATCTGACCGAAGCGGTGTTCCGCGCCGAATCGGCGCAGCCGCTGCGGACCGTGCAGAACGGCGATTTCCCGGCATTCCGCAACAGCCTGCCCCCGCGCGGCTATTTCACCGACGAGATCCGCCGCCAGCTGTCGGCGCAGTTCGGCGAGGACGAGTTCTTCGGCGGTGGGCTGCAGATCCGCGCCACCGTCGATCCGCAGCTGCAGGCGATCGCCGCCAAGTCGCTGCAGGATGCGCTGGAACGCTATGACCGCGGGCTGGGGCTGTGGCGCGGCACCGGCATCACCATCCCGGCGGACAAGCTGGCGGCCGAGCCGGACTGGCGTGCGGCGCTGGCCCGCGCCAAGGTGCCGCGCGACATCGAGGGCTGGCACCCGGCAGTGGTGCTGGAGCTGACCGAGACCGACGCCGTGATCGGGATCGAGGGCGTCCCGCAGGGCGACGAGCCGCATCTGATCCCGGCCAAGGACGTGCAATGGGCGCGCAAGATGCTGCCCGGCACCCAGCGGGCGCCGCAGGCCAGGGTCGCCTCGGACCTGCTGGAAGTGGGCGAGGTGGTGCTGGTCCGGCAGATGACCGACGACAATACCGGCGCCTTCATCCGCTGGACGCTGCGGCAGGTGCCGCGGGTGCAGGGCGGGTTCATGGCGATGGACGTGAACACCGGCCGCGTGGTGGCGATGCAGGGCGGCTTCAGCTATCAAAGCTCGGTCTTCAACCGCGCGACGCAGGCGATGCGGCAGCCGGGGTCGTCCTTCAAGCCCTTCGTCTATGCGGCGGCGCTGGACAAGGGTTATACCCCCGCCACTATCGTTGCAGATGAACCGATCACCGTGAACACCCCGCAGGGGCTGTGGACCCCCAAGAATGCCGGCGGCGGCTTCTATGGCCCCACGCCGCTGCGCACCGGGATCGAGCAGTCGCGCAACCTGATGACCATCCGCATCGCGCAGGACATCGGCATGGATACGGTGGCCGCCTATGCGGAACGTTTCGGCGTCTACGACCGGCTGTCGCCGTTCCTGGCCAACAGCCTGGGGGCGCAGGAAACCACCCTGTTCAAGATGGTCGCCGCCTATGCCATGTTCGCCAACGGCGGCGAGCGGGTGGAGCCGACGCTGGTCGACCGGGTGCAGGATCGCCGCGGCCGCACCGTCTATCGCCACGACCGCCGCAGCTGCACCACCTGCGACATGGGCAACCTGCCCGCCGGGCAGGCGCCGGTGATCGCCTCGGACCGGGAACGGGTGATGGACGCGGTGACCGCCTATCAGCTGACCTCGATGCTGGAAGGGGTGGTCAGCCGCGGCTCGGGCAAAGGGGTCAAGCTGCCGGTGCCGGTGGCGGGCAAGACCGGGACCACCAACGACGCCAAGGACGTGTGGTTCGTCGGCTTCACCTCGAACCTGGTGGCGGGCTGCTATATCGGCTTTGACGAGCCGCGCAGCCTGGGGTCGAACGCCTATGGCGGCACCATGTGCGTGCCGGTGTTCAACGCCTTCATGCGGCAGGCGGTCAAGCAATACGGGGGCAGCGCCTTCAAGGTGCCGCCGGGCGGGTATTTCGCCGACGTGTCCTATGGAAAATACACCATCGCCGAATATTTCCGCAACGGCACCACCGCCAGCGACTATGTGATCGACGGCGGTTTCGGCCGCAAGCAAAGCTCGGACGTGACCGAGACCGCGGACAAGGCGGTCACCACCTCGACCGGCAAGCGCAAGGTGATCCCGAAAAAGGCCGATTTCGGCAGCATGAGCTCGGGCGGGCTCTACTAGGCCCCGCCGCGGCGGGGGGCAGGGCCGCCGTCCTGCTTGTGCCGGCGGCCGGGCCGCGGTATCAGCCGCTTTCATCCGAATTGCCGTTCGCCTGTCAGGGACCGCCCATGCGTGCCGAAACCCAAGCCACCGTCGAGTCCATCCTCAAGTCGCTGGGCCTGCTCGCGCAGCGCATGGACTGGAACACCGCGCCGCACCGGCTGGAAGAGATGAACGCGATGATCGAGGACGGGGACCTCTGGTCCGACCCGGCCCGCGCGCAAAAGCTGATGCGCGACCGCCAGATCCTGTCGGACAAGGTGGAAACCTATCGCCGGCTGGACCAGGACCTGCGCGACAGCGTCGAGCTGATCGAGCTGGGCGAGGCCGAGGGCGACGCCGAGATCGTCGCCGACGCCGAGGCCACGCTGAAATCCCTGGCCGAGACCGCCGCTCAGAAAGAGCTCGAGGCGCTGCTGGACGGCGAGGCCGACAGCAACGACAGCTTCATCGAGATCCACGCCGGCGCCGGCGGCACCGAAAGCTGCGACTGGGCCGCGATCCTGGCGCGGATGTACACGCGCTGGGCCGAGAAAAAGGGCTACAAGGTCGAGCTGCAGTCCGAGACCGCGGGGGACGAGGCCGGGATCCGCTCGGTCACCTACAAGATCACCGGGCCCAACGCCTATGGCTGGCTGAAATCGGAATCGGGCGTGCACCGGCTGGTGCGGATCAGCCCCTTCGACAGCTCGGCGCGGCGGCATACCTCGTTCTGCTCGGTCTGGGTCTATCCGGTGGTGGACGACAATATCGAGATCGTCATCCCCGACAACGAGATCAGGATCGACACCTACCGGTCCTCGGGCGCGGGCGGGCAGCACGTCAACACCACCGATTCGGCGGTGCGCATCACCCACCTGCCGACCAATATCGTCGTCACCAGCAGCATGAAGTCGCAGCACCAGAACCGCGAGATCGCGATGAACGCGCTGCGGTCGCGGCTGTATCAGCTGGAACTGGACCGCCGCAACGCCGCGATCAACGCCGCCCATGATTCCAAGGGCGAGGCCGGCTGGGGCAACCAGATCCGTTCTTACGTGCTGCAGCCCTACCAGATGGTGAAGGACCTGCGCACCGGCTTTGAGACCTCGGACACGCAGGGGGTGCTGGACGGCGACCTGGACGGGTTCATGGCGGCGACGCTGGCGATGGACGTGTCCGGCAAGAGCCGCTCCGAGGCCAATTCGGACGCCTGATCGCGCGGCTCGGCCAGCGCGGGGGCAAAGCCACGAGGGGCGCGAGATGGCGAAACCGATCAACCTGGCCCTGCAGGGCGGCGGTGCGCATGGCGCGTTTTCCTGGGGCGTGCTGGACCGGCTGCTGGAAGGCGACGAGATCGAGATCGCCGGCATCAGCGGCACCTCGGCCGGGGCGCTGAACGGGGCGGCGCTGGCCGCCGGGCTGGCGGTGGCCGAGGGCCGCGCCGGGCGGCAGGCGGCGCGCGAGAACCTTGACCATGTGTGGCGCGAGGTCAGCCATTATTCCGACAACCGGCTGGTGCGCTGGATGTCCAGCCTGGCGCCGGTGCCGACCGCCTGGCACCGCTGGGCCGAGATGTTTTCCCCCGCCGCCTGGGCCGAAGGCATCGCGCGGGTGTTCAGCCCCTATGACAGCGGCCCGTTCTACAGCAACCCGCTGGGTGCGGTCATTGCCCGGATGCCGCATCCGCTGGACGCGGGGCAGGGCGGCCGCGCCCCGGCGCTGTTTGTCACGGCCACCAATGTGCGCACCGGCCGGGTGCGGGTGTTTTCCGGGGGCGAGGTGACGCCGGATGCGGTGATGGCCTCGGCCTGCCTGCCGACGCTGTTCCGTGCGGTCGAGATCGAGGACCCCCAGACCGGCCGGCGCGAGGCGTTCTGGGACGGCGGCTATTCCGGCAACCCGGCGCTGTTCCCGCTGTTCGAGCCCGAGCTGCCCGCCGACATCGTGATCGTGGCGATCAACCCGATGGAGCGCGACGGCATTCCCCGCACCCCGGTCGAGATCCAGGACCGGATCAACGAGATCAGCTTCAATTCCTCGCTGCAGCGGGAATTGCGCGCCATCCAGTTCGTCAAGCGCCTGACCGCCGAGGGGCGGCTGTCCGGCCGCGGCATGAAATCGCCGCTGATCCACCTGATTTCCGATGACGCGCTGATGAACTCGCTGGGGGCGCACAGCAAGCTGATGCCGGGGCCGGGGCTGATCGGGCGGATGAAGGCCGCCGGGCGACAGGCCGCCGAGGCCTTCCTGCGCGGCGATCTGGCGAATGTGGGCAGCCGCGATTCGGTGGATCTGCCGCGGCTTTACGGCTAGCGGCGGTCGGGGCGACGCCACCGGGCCATCCGGCAGAAAAGCAGCTTTGGGGGGGCGGTTTTTCTGATCCGCCTTCCATTCGCGGCGCTGCCGGAGCGGGGGCCAGCCCGTGGCCACTGCCGTGGCCTTCCTCGCTGAAAACAGTCCACCGGACCATCCGGCGGAAAACAGCCTTGGGCAGTTTTATGATCCGCCTTCTATTCCGGGCGCACGGAAGCCCCGAGGATATTTGCGGCAGGATGAAAGAAGCTCAGGCGTCCTGCGCCGCGATTTCTGCGGCCAGCCGGGCGTTGGCCAGCACCAGCGCGATATTGGCCTCAACCGAGCGGCCCTGCGTCAGGTCGTAGACGCGATCGAGCAGGAAGGGGGTGACCGCCTTGGCGGCGATGCGCTTGCGGGCGGCCTCTTCCAGCGCGCGTTCGACGGCTGGGAAGATCTCGGCGCGGGGAATCTCGGCCTCGGCCGGGATCGGGTTCACCACCAGCTGCCCGCCGGGCAGGCCCAGGGTGCGGCGCATCCTTGCGGCGGCGGCGATCTGGGCCGGGTCGTCCAGCCGCAAGGGCGCGGGCAGGCCGGAATCGCGCGACCAATAGGCGGGAATCGCATCCTGCCCGACCGCGATCACCGGCACGCCCAGGGTTTCCAGGAACTCGAAGGTCCGCGGCAGGTCGAGGATCGCCTTGGCCCCCGAGGACACCACCGTCACCGGTGTCGCCGCCAGCTCGTAAAGATCGGCCGAGATGTCCATGGTCTCTTCGACGTTGCGGTGGACGCCGCCGATGCCGCCGGTCGCGAACACCCTTATGCCGGCCAGCGCCGCGCAGATCATCGTCGCGGCGACCGTGGTGGCGCCGGTGCGGCCGCTGGTCAGGCAGACGGCCAGATCGGCGCGGCTGACCTTCATCACCCCCTCGGCCGCGGCCAGATGTTCCAGCGTCGCGTCGTCCAGCCCGATGCGGATCTGCCCGCCGATCACCGCGATGGTGGCGGGGGTGGCGCCGGCGTCGCGCACCGCGCGCTCGACCTCGCGCGCCATGTCCAGATTGCGGGGGTGGGGCATCCCGTGGGTGATGATCGTCGATTCCAGCGCCACGACGGGGCGGCCCGCGTCCAGCGCCTCGCGGACCTCGGGGGTGAAGCTCAGCGGCAGGTCGGTCATCGGGGGCTCCTCGGGGTAGGGTCCCGGGGATGAAGCGCCAGCGCGACCGGGCGCGTCAAGAGCAGCCGCGCGGGACGGGCGCGGCCCGGTTGTCGCAGGCGCCGGAGAAGGGCGCCTGCGGCCGGCGGCCTAGCCGGCGATGCGCAGCATCCGGTGCTTTTTCTTGCCCAGGCTGATCTTCATGCCCTCGCCCACCTCGTCCGCGGTCAGCAGCCGCTGCGGGTCGGTCACGGGGTCGTTGTTCAGCCGCAGCCCGCCCTCGGCGATCAGGCGCTTGGCCTCTTTGCCGCTGGAGGTGAGCCCGGTCTGCGCCAGCATCTGCGCCACCGACAGCCCGCCGTCAAAGGCGGCGGCGGGCATGGCGACCAGCTCCAGATCGGCGCCGGTGCCGCCCTGCTCGAACACTTCGCGCGCGGTGGCTTCGGCGCTGGCGGCGGCGTCGGCCCCGTGCAGCAGGGTGGTGACCTCGTTCGCCAGGATGATCTTGGCGTCGTTGATCGCGGCGCCCTGCAGCGTACCCAGCCGCTCGCATTCCGCCACCGGCAGCTCGGTATAAAGCTTGAGGAACCGGCCCACGTCGGCGTCGGTGGTGTTGCGCCAGAACTGCCAGAACTCGTAAGGCGACAGCATCGCCCCGTTCAGCCACACCGCGCCGCCCGCCGACTTGCCCATCTTGCGCCCGTCCGAGGTGGTCAGCAGCGGCGAGGTCAGGCCCCAGATCTCCGCATCCAGCACCCGGCGGGTCAGGTCGATCCCGTTGACGATATTGCCCCACTGGTCAGACCCGCCCATCTGCAGCCGGCAGCCATAGCGCCGGTACAGCTCGAGGAAGTCGTAGGCCTGCAGGATCATGTAGTTGAATTCAAGGAACGACAGGCTCTGTTCCCGGTCCAGCCGCGATTTCACCGATTCGAAGGACAGCATCCGGTTGACCGAGAAATGCCGCCCGATGTCGCGCAGGAAATCGAGGTAGTTGAGGTTGTCCAGCCACTCGGCGTTGTTCAGCATCATCGCGCCGCTGTCGCCGTATTGCAGGTAGCGGGCAAAGACCTGCTGCATCCCGTCGATGTTCGACTGGATCGCGTCCGGGGTCAGCAGCGGGCGTTCCTCGCTGCGGAACGAGGGGTCGCCGACCTTGGTGGTGCCGCCGCCCATCAGGGTGATCGGGCGGTTGCCGGTCTTCTGGAACCAGCGCAGCATCATGATGTTCAGCAGGTGGCCGACATGCAGGCTGGCCGCGGTCGCGTCATAGCCGATATAGGCCGTCACCGGCCCCTCGATCAGGGCAACATCCAGCGCCTGCATGTCGGTGCAGTCGGCCAGATAGCCGCGTTCGACCATGACGGTCAGGAACTCGGATTTCGGGCGGTAGGTCATCGGCTTTTTCCTTTCACTGCGCCCGCCTATACAGCCAGCGCGGGGCAAGGAAAAGCGAACTGGCGGGGGTGCGGATGCTGGTGCTGGGGATGATGTCGGGGACCTCGCTCGACGGGGTGGACGCGGCGGTGGTCGAGACGGACGGCGAGGCGATCCACGGCTTCGGCCGCAGCGCCTATCGCCCCTATTGCGCCGCCGAGGCCGCGGTGCTGCACGCCGCACTTGGCCGGTGGCCGGGCGACGAGGGCGTGGCCGAGGCCGCGGCGCTGTCGGTGGCCGCCCACGCAGCACTGGCGGCGGATTTTCCCGAGGCGGCGCTGATCGGCTATCATGGCCAGACCCTGGCCCATGACCCCGCGCACGGCCGCACCCATCAGGCCGGGCAGGGCTGGCGTCTGGCGCGGGCGACCGGGCGCCGCGTGGTCTGGGATTTCCGGCGCGAGGATGTGCGCCAGGGGGGCGAGGGCGCGCCTTTGGTGCCGTTCTTCCACCACGCGCTGGCCCGCTGGGCGGTGGCGCAGGGGCGGCTTGCGGCCGCGCCGGTGGTGTTCCTGAACCTGGGCGGGGTCGGCAATCTGACCTGGTGCGACCCGCGCAAGCCCGATCCGCTGCGCGCCTGCATCGCCTTTGACACCGGCCCGGCCAATGCGCCGCTGAACGACCTGATGCGGGCGCGGCGCGGCTTGGCGCGGGACGAGGGCGGGGCGCTGGCCGCTGCGGGCACGCCGGATGAAACCGTGGTCGAGGCTTTCCTGCGCCACGAGTATTTCACCCGCCCGGCGCCGAAATCGCTGGACCGGGATGCGTTCGCCGGGCTGTCGGCGGCGGTGGCGGCTCTGGGGGACGCCGATGCGGCGGCGACGCTGGTCCATGCCGCGGCGGCTGCGGTGGCAAGGGGGCTGGGGCTGCTGCCCTCGCGCCCGGAAATGCTGCTGGTCTGCGGCGGCGGCCGTCACAATGCCGCGATCATGGCGGCGCTGGGGTCGCGTTGTCGTCTGCCGGTGCAGCCAGTCGAGGCCGCCGGGCTGGACGGCGACATGATCGAGGCGCAGGGCTTTGCCTGGCTGGCCGCGCGGGTGCTGCGCGGGCTGCCGACCTCGGGTCCCGGCACCACCGGCGCGCCGCGCGCCGTCTGCGGCGGCAGGATCAGCGCCCCGGCGGGATGACGCCGGCGGAGGGGCGGAAAATCACGGCGGGCGGAACGGTTGCGGCGGGTCCGCGTTGGGCCGGCACAGTCGGGGAACCGCGTTCCCCATCTTCGCCACGACAAAGGAGGCCCACGATGAAAGCCCTGCTTCTTGCCGCCACGTCGTCGCTTGCCCTGACCGGCTTTGCGATGGCCCAGACCCCGGCCCCGGACGGCACCGCCACCACGACCACCGAATCGACGACCATCGTCGAGGATGCGGCGACGGACCTCGACAATGCGGCCGCGGGTGCTGCGGATCAGCTCGAGGACGGGGCCGACAGTGCCGAAAGCGCGGTTGACGAGACCGTGACCACCGGCACCGCCGATGTGGTCGAGGATGCCGCCGACAGCGCCGAAAGCGCCGCGGACGAGGCGGTGACCGCCGGTTCGGGCGACGCCGCCGTCACCACCACGACCGACACCACCACCACGACCACCGATACTACCGCGACCACCGACACCATGGGCACGGATGCGCCGGGTTCGGACGTGACGCCGGCGCCGATGACCCCGGCGGACGGCACCACCACCACGACCACCGACATGACCACCACCGACACCACCGGCGCCGTCGTGGTCGCCCCCGATGTCGATGCGCCCGCGCTCAGCGCCGACAATCCCGGGATGCTGGGGTCGTGGCTGCTCAACCGCCGGATCTGGACCACCAACCAGCCCTCGTCCACCGTCTGGGACGACCCGGTGCTGACCGAGCGCCCGGCCGAGTGGACCGATATCGCCAAGGTCGGCGACATCGTGGTCGACGCCGACGGCAACGTGCTGGGTTATGTCGCGGATATCGGCGGCTTCCTGGGCATCGGCGCCAAGCAGGTGCTGCTGGGCAAGGACGCGCTGCATTTCGTCCGCATCGGCGACGACGCGTTCTTTGCCACCAACTTCACCCGCGAAGAGCTGGAAGCGCTGCCGGATTTCGACAAATCCACCGTCATGCAGTGATCCGGCCCGCAAGACGGCCAGACGGGGCGCCCTTCGGGGCGCCCTTTTTCGTTGCGGCTGGAACCCTGGTTGGCCGCTCGGGTTGATCCGGCGATGCCCGGAGCACACCACAGGACAAGGATCTCATGCCATGCTGAGCAAGCATCTTCTGGGGACAGCCGCAGTGCTGTCACTCGTCGCCGCGGGGGCGATGGCGCAGACCGATACCGACGCCGCAACCGACCAGGACGCCGCCCCCCCACCGGCCGAGGCGACGACGGACACGGGAACCGAGGCAGCGGCCGACGCGCCCGCCGATGATGCTGCCGCAGGCGCCGCCGGGCTGGGCGGGCAGGTGGTGGTCGAGCAGGCCGAGCCGACCGTGACTGTCGACGCCCCCACGCCGCGGGTCCATGTCAGCCAGCCCGCCCCCCAGGTCACCGTCGAGCAGCCCGAACCGACCGTCACCGTCACCCAGGCCCCGCCCGAGGTCACGGTCGAGCAATGCGCCCCCAAGATCACCGTCACCCAGGCCGAGCCGACGGTGACCGTGAACATCCCGCAGCCCATCGTCTCGGTCGCGCTGGCCGATCCCGAGGTGACCGTGGACGAGGCCCGCCCCGAGGTCACCGTCGAGGTGCCCGAGCCGGTGGTGTCCTTCGTGCAGCCGCAGCCCCGGATCACCGTCGAGGGCGCCGAGGCCCAGGTCCAGGTGACCGAGGCCGAGCCGCAGATCGACGTCACCCGCGCCACCGAGGCGCAGGTCGAGATCAGGCAGAACCAGCCCGAGATCGCGGTCGAACAGGCCGGCGACGCTCAGGTGCAGATGCAGGACGCCCCCGAGCCGCAGGTCGAGGTCGAGGGCGCCGAGCAGGCGCAGGTCGAGGTCCAGCAGGACCAGCCCGCCGTCGAGGTCACCGGCCCCGCCCCCGCCCCGGCGACCCCGCGGCTGCGCGCCTCCGAGCTTGATATCCGCGAGGGCTATGCCGCGGTCCCGGTCGAGGAGCTGTCGGCCGACGCGCTGACCGGCACCCCGGTCTATGCAGCCGGCGACGAGCATATCGGCGACATCCGCGACGTGATCGCCGACCCCTCTGGGCAGATCCAGCAGGTGATCGTCGGGGTCGGTGGCTTCCTGGGCATCGGCGAACGCGACCTCGCCTATCCCTTCGACGAGGTGTCCTTCCAGCGCCAGCCCGACGGCAGCGACATGCGCGCCTATGTCGGCACCCCCGCCGCCGAGGTGCAGAACCTGCCCGAATACCTGCCCGAGGAATGACTGAGCCCCCGGCACCACCGGCCGGGCAGGGGACATGAACGGCCGGGCGGCAGCGGGACTGCCGCCCGATTTTCGTCATGGCGATTAGCGGTTTCATTTTGGGCGGGTCACGCTGCGGGTTTTCAACTGCTTGCGCGGCGCCCGGTTGAGCAGTGCCGGTTGAAGCGCTCGCACAGCCCGGTTCTTTCGCGACCGTTGCCTCGCCGGTATGCGGCCCCTTGGATTGCGCAGGACCTCTGCCTCGACGGCTCGATTGCCCGCGGGACCTCTTCCTCGGCGGCTCGGTTCCCTCGACGTTCGTCCCAGCCGCTTGTCGCGGCTTCCGCCTCACGACCATCCCCGCGCGCCGCCTCGCTCCCTCGGGACCCTCTCCGGCCTCGCCCCATCCCCCGCCGCCGTCAGTTTTTCGCCATTCCTCCCCCGCGGCGCGCTTTGTCGCTTGACCTCCTGCGCGGCGATGCGTACATCCCCGTCACCCCAGAGGCGATCTGGGTGTGGTGTGGGCGGTTGTAGCTCAGTTGGTTAGAGTACCGGCCTGTCACGCCGGGGGTCGCGGGTTCGAGCCCCGTCAACCGCGCCATCCACCACCAGACGGTCGCCACCGGGTAATGCGCGGTTGTAGCTCAGTTGGTTAGAGTACCGGCCTGTCACGCCGGGGGTCGCGGGTTCGAGCCCCGTCAACCGCGCCACCTTCTCCCTTTCATCCTGTCGCTTGTCCTGCCGTGCCGACGGTATGCCGGCCGAAATCGCCGGTGCGGCGGGCCTTTTCATCCGGCGTCACATCCCTATGCTGACCCCGTTGCGAAGGAGAGGCTGATGGCGCGCGGAATCGATTATGGCGGCATGATGCACCGTGCCATGCAGGGGCTGATCGCCGACGTGCTGCAGGTTGTGGCCGAGGAAGGGCTGCCGGGCGAGCATCATTTCTTCATCACCTTCGACACCCGCGACGAGGGGGTCGAGATGGCCGACTGGCTGCGCGAGCGCTACCCCGAGGAAATGACCATCGTCATCCAGCACTGGTTCGACAATCTCAAGGTCACGCACGAGGGCTTCACCATCACCCTGAACTTCGGCAACTCGCCCGAGCCGCTGTACATCCCCTTCGATTCGGTGCGCACCTTCGTCGACCCCTCGGTCGAGTTCGGCCTGCGATTCGAGACCCAGGAGGGCGAGGGCGACGACGACACCTCGCCCGAGGCCGAGGCCGAGGGCGGCGACGGCAACGGCGACGATAACGACGACGGACCCGCCGGTGGCACCGGCGGCGGCGCCGAGGTGGTCAGCCTGGACAAATGGCGCAAGTGACCCGCAGGCGCGCGGCGCGGGCCGGGTGACCGGGCTTAGCGCAGCGCGTCGGAGAGCCATTGCTGCACCATGCGGTGCGCCTGGTCCGGGACCGGGCCGCGGGCGTCGATCACCGCGCGCAGATAGATGCCGTCGATCAGCGCCCCCAGCGTCTCGGCCAGCCGCGCCGCATCCGCGCCCGCCCGCGGCCGCAGCGCGTGCAGCAGGTTGCTGCGCAGGCGGCGGTGATAGATGGCCAGCAGTCGCGCCGCCTCGGGCTCGGTCAGGGCCAGCGGATAGAAGTTCAGCCAGGCGGCGGTGGTCTCGCGGTCGAAATGGGCGCTGTCGAGGCTGGCGGCGACGATCGCCTCGGCCCGGCGGTCCGGCGCGGCTGCAGCCAGCGCCTGCCGGACGCTTTCGCCGTAGCGGATCAGGATGTGGCGCATTGCCGCAACCAGCATCTGCGATTTCGATCCGAAATAGTGATGGGCCAGCGCCGGCGACATCCCCGCATCGCGGGCGATCCGGGCCACGGTCACCTCTTGCGTGCCCGTCCGCCCGACGGCGGCGATGGCGGCATCCACCAGGGCCGCCTTTCGGCTGGCCTCGGCCCCGATTTTAGGCATAAGAGGACCCTCGGCAGAATCACCAAGTGCCGTGAGGAATAGCGCAGCCTGATTGACTCGTCAATCAACAAACGCCCCGGCGCTGCCACGGAAACGACGAAGAAGGAGAAAGCCATGACCTTCCGCACCAGCCTGCTGGCGCTTGCCGCCGCGATGCTGCCGCTGGCCGCGCCCGCCGCGTTTGCGGCCGAGCCCGACAGCTGCCGCAGCATCCGCATGTCGGACCCCGGCTGGACCGATATCTCGGCCACCACCGGGCTGACCACCACCGTGCTCAAGGCGCTGGGGTATGAGCCCGAGGTCACGGTGCTGTCGCTGCCCTTCACCTTCGCCTCGCTGGCCAGCGACGACCTGGACGTGTTCCTGGGCTACTGGCACCCCTCGATGATCGCCGACCTGCGCCCCTATGCCGAGGCCGGGACCATCGACACGGTGCGCACCAACCTGACCGGCGCCAAATACACGCTGGCCACCAACCAAGCCGGGGTCGAGGCCGGGATCACCGATTTCGCGTCCATCGCCGCGCAGCGCGACGTGCTGGAGGGCCGCATCTATGGGATCGAGCCGGGCAACGACGGCAACCGGCTGCTGCTGGACATGATCGCTGCCGACCAGTTCGGGCTGGGCACCTTCGAACTGGTCGAATCCAGCGAACAGGGGATGCTGGCGCAGGTCGCCCGCGCCGATGCCGCCGGCAAGCCGGTGGTGTTCCTGGGGTGGGAGCCGCACCCGATGAACGAACGCTTCGAGATGACCTATCTGCCCGGCGGCGACGAGATCTTCGGCCCCGACCTGGGCGGCGCCGAGGTGCGCACCACCACCCGCGCCGGCTATGTCGCCGAATGTCCGAACGTCGGCCGACTCCTGCAGAATCTCGAGTTCACCCTGGCGATGGAGAACGAGATCATGGGCGCGATCCTCGACGAGGGCCGCGACCCCGAGGCGGCGGCGCGCGACTGGCTCAAGGCGCATCCCGAGGTCGCCGGGCAATGGCTCGAGGGCGTCACCACCATCGACGGGGGCGATGCGCAGGCGGCGCTGACCACGGCGCTGGAAGGGTGATGGAACGTCTGACCGCGGTCCTGACCGAAAGCAAGCTGCCGGTCGGCAGGATCGCGCGGCAGGTGTTCGACTGGCTCAAGCTGCACGCCGAGCCGGTGTTCGCCGCGGTCGCGAGCGGGCTGGGGGCGCTGGTCGACGCGATCCACGCGGTGCTGGTGTTCCCGCATCCGCTGCTGTTCACCGCAGCGGCGGCGGCGCTGGCGCTGCTGCTGCGGCGCGGGCTGGCGGTCGCTGCCGGGGTGGCGGCGGGGTTCCTGTTCATCCTCAACCAGGGCTACTGGAAGCCGACGATGGAATCGCTGTCGCTGGTGCTGGCGGCGGGGATCGTCTGCATGGCGCTGGGGGTGCCCACGGGAATCGCGCTGGCGCACCGGCCGCGGCTCTACCGGCTGGCGCGGCCGCTGCTGGACCTGATGCAGACGCTACCCAGCTTCGTCTATCTGATCCCGGCGATCGTGTTCTTTGGCATCGGCACGGTGCCGGGGCTGGTTGCCACGGTGATATTCGTGCTGCCGGCGCCGATAAGGCTGACGCGGCTGGGCATCGCCTCGACGCCGCTGCCGCTGGTCGAGGCCGCCCGCGCCTTTGGCGCCACCCGCCGGCAGCTGCTGTGGAAGGTCGAGCTGCCCAGTGCCGCGCCCCAGATCATGGCCGGGCTGAACCAGACCATCATGCTGTCGCTGTCGATGGTGGTGATCTCGGCGCTGGTCGGGGCGGCGGGGCTGGGGGTGCCGGTGGTGCGTGCGCTCAACAGCGTGAACACGGCGCTGGGGTTCGAATCGGGCATCGTGATCGTGGTGGTGGCGATCATCCTCGACCGGCTGCTGGCCGCACCACGGAGAGAGAAATGACCGCCCCGTCCCCCGTTACCCAGGCCGCCCCCGCGCCCTCTGCGGCGGCGCCGCCGCGCCCGCCCGCCGTGGTCTTCGACCGCGTGTCCATCGTCTTCGGCGACCGCCCGGAGCGGGCGCTGCCGCTGGCCGACGAGGGGCTGGACCGCAGCGCCATCCGCGAGGCGACCGGGCAGGTGCTGGGGGTGCATGACTGCTCGCTCGAGGTCGGGGCGGGTGAAATCGTGGTGCTGATGGGGCTGTCCGGCTCGGGGAAATCGACGCTCTTGCGGACGGTGAACGCGCTGAACCCGGCGGTGCGCGGCGATGTCCGCATCCGCATGGACGAGGCGATGACCAGCGTCACCAGCGCCGACCCCCAGACGTTGCGCCGGATCCGGCTGGACCATGTGTCGATGGTGTTCCAGCAATTCGGACTGCTGCCCTGGCGCACGGTGCGCGAGAACGTCGGGCTGGGGCTGGAGCTTGCCGGGCAGTCCCGCCGCCAGCGCCGCGCCCGCGTCGAGCAGGAGCTGGAAACCGTCGGCCTGTCGGACTGGGCCGACCGCCGGGTCGGAGACCTGTCGGGCGGGATGCAGCAGCGCGTGGGGCTGGCCCGCGCCTTTGCCACCCGCGCCCCGATCCTGCTGATGGACGAGCCGTTCTCGGCGCTGGACCCGCTGATCCGCACCAGGCTGCAGGACGACCTGCTGGCGATGCAGGCCAGCCGCCCGCGCACCATCATCTTCGTCAGCCACGACCTGGACGAGGCGTTCAAGCTGGGCGACCGCATCGCGCTGATGGACGAGGGGCGGATCGTGCAGACCGGCACCGCGCTGGACATCCTGCGCAACCCGGCCAACGCCTATGTGGCCGAGTTCGTCGCCCACATGAACCCGGTGGCGGTGCTGACCGCCGCCGACCTGGCCGAACCGGGCGAGGCGCCGGGGGCGCCGCTGCCGGGGACGCTGCCCGCGCGCGAGGTGATGTCCGCGCTGACCACGGCCGAGGCGCTGCCGGTCGCCGGCGGCGGCCGGGTGACGCGGGCCGGGGTGCTCAAGCGGCTGGCGCATCCCGGCAACGGCCGCACATAGCTGCATCGGCCGCGCCGGCGTCGCCGCTGCATGGGTATTTGGACCAGAAAGAAGCAGCTGCCGCCTTAGGCGGGCGAGGGGGCTTCTTTCTGGCTCAAATACCCATGGCTCCCGTGCCGCGGGCGCATCCTTTGCCGGGTGGGGTGCGGCGCTCAGTCGCCGAGGATCAGCGTCGCGGCGATGGTCCACATCACCAGCGCCACCCCGGCCTCGAGCACCCGCCAGGACACCGGGCGCGCGAACAGCGGCGCCAACAGCCGCGCACCAAAGCCCAGCGAAAAGAAGAACAGGAACGAGCCGCTCATCGCCCCCAGCGCAAACCCCAGCCGGTCGGGCTGCGCCGACGAGATCGAGCCGATCAGCACCACCGTGTCCAGCCACACATGCGGGTTGAGCCAGGTGAGCGCCGCCAGCGTCGCCAGCGTCGGCCCCAGTGCCGGGGCGGCCCCGGCGCTGGCCTGCAGCGCCTCGTCCCCGCGCCAGGCCGCGCGGGCCGAGCGCAGCCCGTACCACAGCAGGAACGCCGCCCCGCCCCAGCGCATCGCCTGCAGGAACCACGGCGCATTGCGCGCGATGGCGCCGGCGCCCGCCACCCCCGCCGCGATCAGCGCCGCGTCCGAGGCGGCGCAGAACAGGCAGACGGCAAAGACGTGGTTGCGCAGCAGCCCCTGTTTCAGGACAAAGGCGTTCTGCGCCCCGATCGCCATGATCAGCGACAGCCCGACCCCCAGCCCCGCCAGATAGCTGCCCGCCTGAATCATCCTGCCGTCCCCGCATGAAAAAGCGGCGCCGCAGCGGGCGCCGCCGGAATCCTTGCCCGTCCGCTCAGCCCAGCTGCGCCGCGACCTCTTCGGACAGGTCGAAATTGGCGGTGACGTTCTGCACGTCGTCGTCCTCTTCCAGCGTGTCGATCAGCTTCATCAGCTTTTGCGCATGGTCGAGATCGGCGACCTCGGCCGGGGACTGCGGCTTCCAGATCAGCTTGGCGGTTTCCGATTCGCCCAGCGCGGTTTCCAGCGCCGAGGCCACCTCGGCCAGGTCGCTGTCGCCGGTATAGATCCAGTGCCCCTCGTCGTCGCTTTCCACGTCGGATGCGCCCGCCTCCAGCGCCGCCATCATCACCGTGTCGGCATCGCCCGCGCTGGCCGGATACATGATCTCGCCCACCCGGTCGAACATGAAGCTGACCGAGCCGGTCTGCCCCAGGTCGCCGCCGTGCTTGGTGAAATAGCTGCGCACGTTCGAGGCGGTGCGGTTGCGGTTGTCGGTCATCGCCTCGACGATGATGGCGATACCGCCGGGGCCGTAGCCCTCATAGCGGATTTCCTCGTAGTTCTCGGTGTCGCCGCCCAGCGATTTCTTGATCGCGCGGTCGATCACGTCCTTGGGAACCGAGTTCGACCGCGCCTCTTTCACCGCCATCCGCAGCCGCGGGTTCTTTTCCGGGTCGGGGTCGCCCATCTTGGCGGCGACGGTGATTTCCTTGGCCAGCTTTGAAAACAGCTTGGACCGCAGCTTGTCCTGCTTGCCCTTGCGATGCTGGATGTTGGCCCATTTGGAATGGCCTGCCATGAGATCCTCTCGCTCTGGTGTGGCGCGGTTCTAGTCAGCGCGGGGCGGGGGCGCAAGCTGGGCAAACAGGAACAGCCGCAGGGCGGTGGCCAGCCCGACTTCGGGCGGGCGGGCGTGGTCGATGGCGGCGATCAGCTGCGCGCGGGTGATGCCGCGGGCGGCAGCGGCATCGGCGGCGGCGCGCCAGAACGCATCTTCCAGGCTGACGCTGGTGGCGTGCCCGTCGATGGTGACCGAGCGCTTGCGCGGCGGCGACAGCGGCGGCAGGTCAAGCGTCATCCCCGTCCCCGTTCTCGCGCCGGTGCTGGTCGAGGATGCGGGCGGCCCGCGCCGCCTCGGCCTGGTCCTGCGCGCGCTCGGCCTTGCTGCGGCCGTATTTCGCGGCGTTCTCGTCGCCCTGCCGGCGCTTGTCGGCGCGGGCGCGGTCCTTGCGGAAACGGTTGAGGTTGGTGATCTGCGCCATGGCGGCAGGATAGCGCGCCCGCGGGCGCCGGGAAAGCCGCGCGGGACCGTGGCCCCGCGCGGAATGGCGATCAGTCCTCGGGGCCGACCATCTGTTCGGGGCGCACGATGCGGTCGAATTCGTCCTCGGTGACGAGGCCGAGGCCAACGGCCTCTTCCCGCAGGGTGGTGCCGTTCTTGTGGGCGGTCTTGGCAACCAGCGTGGCGTTGTCATAGCCGATGGTGGGCGCCAGCGCCGTCACCAGCATCAGGCTTTCCTTCATCAGCTTTTCGATGCGCGCGGTGTTGGCCTGCGTCCCGACCACCATGTTGTCGGTGAAGGAGACGGCGGCGTCGCCCAGCAGCTGCATGGATTGCAGCACGTTGTAGGACATCATCGGGTTGAACACGTTCAGCTCGAAATGCCCCTGGCTACCGGCAAAGCCCACCGCCGCGTCGTTGCCCATCACATGGGCGCAGACCATGGTCAGCGCCTCGGCCTGGGTCGGGTTCACCTTGCCCGGCATGATCGACGAACCCGGCTCGTTCTCGGGCAGGATCAGCTCGCCCAGACCCGAGCGGGGCCCCGAGCCCAGAAAGCGCAGATCGTTGGCGATCTTGAACAGCGAGCCGGCGATGGTCTTGAGCGCGCCGTGGAAGAACACCATCGCGTCATGGGCGGCCAGCGCCTCGAACTTGTTCGGCGCGGTGACAAAGGGCAGGCTGGTGATCTTGGCGATCTCGGCGGCGATGGCGGTGTCCCAGCCCTTTTTCGTGTTCAGCCCGGTGCCGACGGCGGTGCCGCCCTGCGCAAGTTCGTAGATCTGCGGCAAGCACAGCTTGACCCGCTCGATCCCCATGCGGACCTGATGGGCATAGCCGGAAAACTCCTGCCCCAGGGTCAGGGGGGTGGCGTCCTGGGTATGGGTGCGGCCGATCTTGATGATGTCCTTGAACTCGTCGCGCTTGGCCTCGAGCGCACCCGCCAGATGCTCCAGCCCCGGCAGCAGCACGTCGCGCGCGACCATGCCAATGGCGACATGCATCGCGGTCGGGAAGGTGTCGTTCGAGGACTGGCCCATGTTGACGTGATCGTTCGGATGGACCGGCTTTTTCGAGCCCATCTCGCCGCCCAGGATCTCGATGGCGCGGTTCGAGATCACCTCGTTGGCGTTCATGTTCGACTGGGTGCCGGAACCGGTCTGCCAGACCACCAGCGGGAAATGATCGTCGAGCTTGCCCGCGATTACCTCGCCTGCGGCCTCGACCATCGCGCCCCCGATGGCGGGGTCCAGCTTGCCGGTCGCCATGTTGACCTGCGCCGCCGCCTGTTTCACCACGCCAAGCGCGCGGACGATGGCTGTGGGCTGCTTTTCCCAGCCGATCTTGAAATTGCCCAGGGACCGCTGCGTCTGCGCGCCCCAATAGCGGTCGGACGGAACTTCCAGCGGGCCGAAGCTGTCGGTTTCGGTGCGGGTGTCGGTCATGGGCTGATCCTTTGGCAGCGATGGGCTGATAACGCGGGCGTCATAGGCCGAAAGCGCTGGGGGATCAATCGGTATGCGGTGGCATACCGCTGCCGCCGCGCCGCCGCGCCCCGCCATGCGGCCTTGGGCCTGCGTCGCGGTCGCATGGGTATTTGGACCAGAAAGAAGTCCATGGTGCCCGGCGGATGCGAGCTTCTTTCTGGCTCAAATACCCATGCGGCGGGGCAGGTGGCGCGGCGCGGGCAGGCGGGGCGCTGCGGGGGCCGTTTGCGCCAGTGCCCGCGGCATGGCAGAAGATGGCGCAACGGCGAACAAGGGGAACGGGCGATGAACGACGAAGGCTTCGGCAAGGGCAGCCACCTGCATCTGATCGACGGCTCGGCCTTCATCTTCCGCGCCTTTCACGCGCTGCCGCCGCTGACGCGGAAATCCGACGGGCTGCCGATCGGGGCGGTGGCCGGTTTCTGCAACATGATCTGGAAATACATCAACGATGCCAAGGGGCCGGATGCGCCGACGCATGTGGCGGTGATCTTCGACCACTCCTCGAAAACCTTCCGCAACGAGATCTTCCCCGCCTACAAGGCCAACCGCCCCGAGCCCCCCGAAGAACTGCGCCCGCAGTTTCCCCTGACGCGCGAGGCGACCATCGCCTTCAACCTGCCCTCGATCGAGATCCGCGATTTCGAGGCCGACGACATCATCGCCACCCTGGCCTGCCAGGCGCGTGAGCTGGGCGGGCGCGTCACCATCATCAGTTCCGACAAGGACCTGATGCAACTGGTGGGCGAGGGGGTCGAGATGCTGGACCCGATCAAGGGCAAGCCCATCGGCCGCGACGAGGTGTTCGAGAAATTCGGCGTGTGGCCCGAGCTTGTGGCCGATGTGCAGGCGCTGGCGGGCGACCCCACCGACAACGTGCCGGGGGCGCCGGGCATCGGCATCAAGACCGCCGCCCTGCTGATCAACGAATACGGCGACCTCGAATCGCTGCTCGACCGCGCGGCAGAGATCAGGCAGCCCAAGCGGCGCCAGACCCTGATCGACCATGCCGATCAGATCCGCGTCTCGAAACGGCTGGTGCAGCTGGATTGCGAGACGCCGATCGACTTCGCCATGGCCACGCTCGAGGTCAAGGACCCCGACCCCGACGTGCTGATGGAGTTCCTCAACCGGATGGAGTTCCGCAGCCTGACCAAGCGCGTGGCCGAGCGTTTCGGGACGACCGCGCCCGAGCTGGTGGTCCCCCCGCCCGAGGCTGCGGCCCCCGCCGCCCCTCAGTTCCCGCCGGTCGATTGCGACGCCTATGAGACGATCCGCGACACCGCCGCGCTGCAGCGCTGGCTGGACGCGATCGCCGAGCGCGGCATGGTCGCCGTTGATACCGAGACCACCGGGCTGGACGAGATGCGCGCCGATCTGGTGGGGATTTCCTTCTGCACCGAGGTTGGCAAGGCCGCCTATCTGCCGCTGGGCCATGTCGAGGGCACCGCCGATCTGTTCGGCGGCGGCGCGCAGGCGGCGGGGCAGATCCCGATGGATCAGGCGCTGGCGATGCTCAAGCCGGTGCTGGAAGACCCGGCGGTGCTGAAGATCCTGCACAATGCCAAATACGACTGGAAGATCCTCGCCCGGCTGGGCATCCGCATGGCGCCGGTCGATGACACCATGCTGATGAGCTATGTGCTGAACTCGGGCCTGCACAACCACGGGCTGGACGAGCTGGCGGAAACCTATGTCGGGCACCGCTGCCAGCCGATCAAGGGGCTGATCGGCTCGGGCAAGAGCCAGATCACCTTCGCGCAGGTGCCCATCGACGCCGCCACCCGCTACGGCGCCGAGGATGCCGAGATCACCTGGCGGCTGTGGCAGCATTTCCGCCCGCAGCTGCCGGCGGCCCAGGTCACCACCGTCTACGAGACGATGGAGCGGCCGATGATCGAGGTGCTCGCCGGGATGGAGATGGCCGGCGTCCAGATCGACAGCCAGCATCTGTCGCGGATGTCCGGCGCCTTTGCGCAGAAGATGGCGGCCTTGGAGGAAGAGGCGCATGGGCTTGCGGGGGGCAGGTTCAACCTCGGTTCGCCCAAGCAGCTGGGAGAGATCCTGTTCGGCCAGATGGGGCTGACCGGCACCAAGGCCGGCAAGTCGGGGGCGCTGTCGACCAGCGCCGACGTGCTCGAGGATCTTGCGGCCGAGGGGCACGCGCTGCCCGCCCGCATCCTCGACTGGCGGGCGCTGGCCAAGCTGAAATCCACCTATACCGATGCGCTGCCGACCTTCGTCAACCCGGACACCGGGCGGGTGCACACCTGCTATTCCATCGCGGGTGCGGCGACCGGGCGGCTGGCCTCGACCGATCCGAACCTGCAAAATATCCCGGTGCGCACGGAAGAAGGCCGCCGCATCCGCGAGGCGTTCCTGGCGCCCGAGGGCAAGCGGCTGGTCAGCCTCGACTACAGCCAGATCGAGTTGCGGATTCTCGCCCATATCGCCGATATCCCGGCGCTGAAACAGGCATTCGCCGACGGCATCGACATCCATGCGATGACCGCCAGCCAGATGTTCGGGGTGCCGGTCGAGGGCATGGACCCGATGATCCGGCGGCAGGCCAAGGCGATCAACTTCGGGGTGATCTACGGGATCTCGGGCTATGGGCTGGCGCGCAACCTGCGCATCCCGCGGGCCGAGGCGCAGGCCTTCATCGACATGTATTTCCAGCGCTTCCCGGAAATCCGCGCCTATATGGACCGCACCACTGCCGAGGCCAAGGCGCAGGGCTTCGTGCGCACGCTGTTCAGGCGGCGCATCCATACGCCGGGGATCTCGTCTTCCGGCCCGGCGGCGGCCGGTGCGCGCCGCGCGGCGATCAACGCGCCGATCCAGGGCACCGCTGCCGACATCATCCGCCGCGCCATGATCCGCATGCCCGAAGCGATCGAAGGCATTCCCGCGCGGATGCTGCTGCAGGTCCACGACGAGCTGGTGTTCGAGGCGGAGGAGGCTGCGGTCGAACCGCTGATCGCCGCCGCGCGCCAGGTGATGGCTGGCGCCGCCGATCCGGTCGTGCGCCTCAGCGTGCCGCTGGTCGTCGATGCGGGCTCGGGGCGCAACTGGGCCGAGGCGCATTGATCAGGCGCGCCGCACTCTCGCCCGGTGGCGTGGTCTTTGGTGCCTAAGTATCCCGGGGTCTGGGGCGGCGCCCCAGTCCGGCCGCGCCGCATCAGCAGATCGCGCCGCAAGCGGGGCGCTGCCCCGCACCCCGGGATATTTGAGTAAGGAAGAAGTGGCCCGTCGGGAGCGGAGGGGGGGATCAGTGATCCTCGTGCGCGTGTTCGGCGTCGATCACGAAGCGTTTGTCGCAATAGCCGCAATCGACAAAGCCGGTCTCGGGCGCGATGCGCAGCCACACCCGCGGATGGCCCAGCCCCAGCGCCTCGTTGCCCGAGCAGGCGACCTTCCAGCTGGTCACGATCTCGGTCTCGGGGGCGGGCAGGACCGCCGCCTCCGGGTCCTGGTTGGTGGACATCGGGGTTTCAGAGATTGCGTGCTGCATCTGGGCTCTCTTGTGCTGGCGGGGCGGGACCGGTTTAACGGGGCCATACTACCCAGCCCCGGCCCGCTGCCGCAAGATGCGCCGCAGCCGCGGCCCCGGGCCGCGAAAGGCTATCCGATGTCCCCCATTCCGCACCCCGCCCCGATCCAGCCGCAAGCTGCTGCCCTGCCCGATGCGGCGATCCGCCTGAGCGGGCTGCGCAAGGTCTATGCCGCAGACGGCGCCAGCCCCCCGAAAGAGGCGCTGAAGGGCGTCGATCTGGTGATCCCCCGCGGCTCGATCTTCGGGCTGCTGGGGCCGAACGGGGCCGGGAAATCGACGCTGATCAACATCCTCGCCGGGCTGGTCAACAAGACCGCCGGCAAGGTCGAGATCTGGGGTTTCGACCAGGACGTGAACCCGCGCCAGTCCCGCGCCGCCATCGGGGTGATGCCGCAGGAGCTGAACATCGACCCGTTCCTGACCCCGCGCGCCAGTCTCGAGGTGCAGGCCGGGCTCTACGCGGTCCCCAAGGCCGACCGCTGGACGGACGAGATCCTTGAACTCGTCGGACTGACCGCGCAGGCGGAAAGCTATACAAGGCAGCTTTCGGGCGGGATGAAGCGGCGGCTGCTGCTGGCCAAGGCGCTGGTCCACCGCCCGCGCATCCTGGTGCTGGACGAACCCACCGCCGGCGTCGACATCGGGCTGCGCGAGATGTTGTGGACCAACGTGCGCCGCCTGAATGCGCAAGGAATGACGGTGATCCTGACCACCCATTACCTGGAAGAGGCCGAGGAGATGTGCGACGAGATCGCCATCATCAACCACGGCGCCAGGATCGTGCAGGAGCCCACCGGCCAGTTGCTGGCGCGGATGGGGTCCAAGACGCTGCTGGTCGATCCCGGCGACTGGCGCGGCGAATTGCCGCCGCTGCCTGAGGGCGTCACCGCCGAGCGCCGCCCCGACGGGCAACTGGCGCTGAGCTGGAACACCGGCCGCACCCAGGCCGCGCAGATCGTCGATGCGCTGCGCGGGGCCGGGGTGCCGATGGTCGATGTCTCGACCGAGCAGCCCGATCTGCAGGACGTGTTCCTTGAACTGACCCGGGGCTGAGCCTTATTGCGGCGCCAGCATCCGGCCCAGCGGGCGGCCGCCCAGCAGGTGCAGATGGAAATGCGGCACCTCCTGCACGCCGTCATCGCCGGCGTTGGTGATGGCGCGGAACCCGGCGCTGCCCTCGGCCAGCATCAGCCCCTCGGACCTTGCGACCTGCGCCACCAGCCGGTGAAAGCCGACGATTTCCGCGTCCGGGGCATTGGCTGCGAAATCGTCGTAGCTGACATAGGCGCCCTTGGGGATCACCAGCACATGGATCGGCGCCTGCGGGCGGATGTCGCGGAAGGCCAGCGCGTGTTCGTTTTCCGCCACCGTGTCATTGGGGATTTCGCCGCGCAGGATGCGGGCAAAGATGTTGCTGTCGTCATAGGCCATGGACGGGCTCCTTCAGTCGTCGAACAGATGATCGGTGCCGGCAAGGGCTAGCGCCGTATCGGGGTCGAGGTCCAGCAGCCTTGCCAGCGCCGCGGCGTTGGCATTGGTTCCAAGCGCCGGCGAGATCACCTGGAACCCCTCGATCTCCAGGTCGCGGATGCGCTCGCCTTCATGTTCCAGATCGGCGCGGACGGCGGGGATCAGCCGGCTGACCTGCTCGGGGGCGCTGTGCTGACCGGCCAGCCCGACCCGGCCGATATGGCCGCGCACATAATCGTCGTCGAAATCCGAATCGATCAGCAGCACCCTTGTTTCGGCCTTGTCGTCCAGGAAATCCTGGATCAGCCCCAGCGCCGAGGGGTCGAGGCACAGCGCCACGCAGGGGCTTTCGAACTGGACGAACAGCATCTTGACCAGCGCGCGGCGGTGGCGTTCGCGCTTGGCCAGCGTCGTCTCGATCCCGCCCATGTCGGGCAGATGCGCGTCCAGTTCATTGAACAGGTAGTCCACCGCCGGGATGCCGGTGTGGCGGCGGATCGCCGCGGTCAGCCGCTTGGCGATATGCCATTTCTTCGCCACGATCAGGATCAGCCGCCGCCCGCGGCCCAATGATCCGTCCGCCTCCCAGAAGCGCTGGCCGAAGCGGCGGCCGATGCGGCCGCGCCCCGCGAGGAAGCGATAGAGCCCGGCGGCCTCGTTGGTGATCGGGAACTGCGCGTCGCTGGCCTGCCACAGCGCCCCCAGCCGCTTGCGCAGCTCGATCGCGTCGGGGCTGATCTTGCGGGCGAACAGATAATCCTGCCCCAGCAGCAGGTCGTAGTGGTCGTTGTAGAAGGTCACCGGCATCCCGTAGTCGGTGAACATCAGGAAGGTCAGCGTGCGCGAGCGGATTTCCCGGCGCGGCACCACATGGGCGACGATGGTCTGAAAGAAGGTCTCGTCCGGGATCCAGGTGGTGGCAAAGAACCGCATCACGTCGCGCCGCTGGTCGCAGAAGGCCAGCAGGGTCTCGATCGTCTGCCGGCGCAGGCACCACCATTGCGAGCCGATCATCACCTGCAGGTCGGGGGGCACCCGCCGCGCCAGCCCCAGCCGCTTCTGCGCCTCGAGGCTGGCATAGAACAGTCGCTTGCGGGTGCGTTCGTTGAACCAGTGGCGATAGATCAGCCGCTCTTCCTTGATGCCGGTCTTGATCCAGTCGCTGTCGAAGAAATCGAAGCTTTCGATGAAATCGAGGTCGTGGGCGTCCAGGAACTCATGCGCATAGGCCGCGGATTTGATCGGCATGCAGTCGCCGGACAGCATGTAGAAATGCGAGGCCTGCGGAAACGCCGCGACGGCGGTGCGGACGGCCTCCAGCGTGGCGGCGACCAGCGACCATTCGCCCCAGCCGCAGCGCACCCGCCGCGCCGCAAAGGCGACCGCCGGGTTGCCGGCAAGCCCGGCGCGAATCTGCGCGTAATCCGCCGCATCGGCGCGGCCGTCGAAATGGATGGCGACGAAATCCCCGGATTCGGTCAGCCGCCTGGCCTGCGCGATAACCCCCACCGGGTCCTTGTGGCAAAGCAGGATGAAGGCGATGCGGGCCATGCGCAGCTACCCCGTGCGGTGTTTCCGGCCCGCCGGGCCGCGTGCGTGCGCCCCCGTTTCGGGCGATCCGCCGGTGGCGAGTTGCCTTGCGTGCATAACGATTTTATGGGCACGAACAAGACGCACCAATATCTTACGAGTTTTACGAGGACGCGAGCCATGGGGTTTCCCGGAACCTGGATGACCGAAAGCGAAAGCATGGCCTATCGGGTGGTGCCCAAATGCGCCTGCTCGACCATCGGGCAGATCATGTTCCATTCCGACCACGGCCGCTATTACGACGGCGACATCCACGACGCGACCGAGGGGCTGCACAAGTGGAACCAGGATCGCAGCCAGCCGCTGATCGAGGCGGCGGTGCTGGCCCACCGCCCGGTCGCCTTCACCTGCGTGCGCAATCCCTATGCGCGGATCCTGTCGTCATTCTTCGACAAGATCGCCGGCATCCAGCGCAACGGCAAGCGCTACCGCGGCAATCTGGTGCCGCAGCTGATGCAGCGCTACGGGGTCGAGGTCGGCAGCCCCGAGGACGGGTTCGACTTCGACCAGATCCGCAGCTTCCGCCGCTTCCTGCTGTTTGCCCGCGACACCATCCGCTGGCGCCGCCCGATGGAGCCGGACATCCACTGGTCGGCGATGTCGGGCCATATCGCCACCTTCATCGTGAACGGCGGCCGCTACGACCAGATCTTCTTTACGGAAAACTTCAACGAGGGGATGCAGAGGGTGCTGGACGCGGCGCGCACTCCGGTCCGCATGGACGTGGCGCAGGTGCCGCGGTTCAACGAATCCGAAGGCCACGGGCCGAAACGCGCCCACAAGGTCAGCGCATATTTCGACGACCTGTCGCGGCATCTGATCTGGGAAATCTACCGCAAGGACTTCCAGCTGTTCCGCTATGACTTCGACGACCCCGACAACAAGTTCCCCAAGGGCGAGGTCGATCTGGACGAGGTTCACGCGAAGCTGGGCCGATAGGGCAGGGGCGGGGTGGCTGCGGCGCCGTCGCAAGGGGGCTGTCTGCCCCCCATCGCCTGACGGCGATTCCCCCGAGGATATTTTCGGACAGAAGAAGCCGCTCCGGCGGAAACATCTTCTGTCCTGAAATATCCCGGGGGCGCGGGGGCTGGCCCCCGCGCGGCAGGTCAGATGGCGGGGCTGTGGCCCTTGGCCTCCATCTCGTAGCCGTCGAAGCGGCGGGCGATCATCCGTGTCAGCGGGCGGCCCGGTTCGGGGATCGACAGGCCGCTATCGTCCAGCTGCACCATGTCGCCGAACTCTTCCTTGACCGGGGCGAACAGCGCGGCGAGTGCGGCCTGGGTGAAGCCGTGGTCGCGGATGAACTCCTCGGCCGAGATGCGGAAATCGCACATCAGCGCCTCGATCATCCGGGCGCGCCAGTTGTCCTCGTCGGTGAACACATGGCCGCGGGTGGTCGAGAAGCGCCCCTCGCGGATCGCCTTGGTATAGGCGCCGGTGGCGGGGGCGTTCTGTGCATAGCCCTGCGGAAACCGCGAGATCGACGAGGCGCCCATGCCCACCAGCGCCTGCGCCAGATCGTCGGTGTAGCCCTGGAAGTTGCGGCGCAGCAGCCCGGCGCGCTGCGCCACCGCCAGCCCGTCGCCGGGGCGGGCGAAATGGTCGATGCCGATCTCGTCATAGCCGTCGGCGACCAGCAGGTCGCGGGCGACCTCGAACAGCCGCAGCCGCGCCTGCGCGTCGGGCAGGGTGTCGTCGGGAATCATCACCTGCCGCTTGGCCATCCACGGCACATGCGCATAGCCGTAAAGCGCGATGCGGTCGGGCGACAGCGCCATCAGCTTCTGGATGGAATCGGCGATCTTCTGCGGGGTCTGGTGGGGCAGCCCGTAAAGGATGTCGGTGTTCAGGCTGGCGATGCCGCGGTCGCGGATCATGCGGATCGCCTGCGCGGTGATCTCGAAGCTCTGTTCGCGGCCGATGGTCTTCTGGATCTCGGGGTCGAAGTCCTGCACCCCGATCGAGGCGCGGGTCAGTCCGGCCTCGGCCAGCGCGTCCATGCGGGCCTCGTCGATCTCGTTGGGGTCGATCTCGACCGAGAACTCTGCCCCCTCGGCAAGCGGGAACGCGTCGAACACCGCGCCGGCCACGCGGCGCATCATGTCGGGCGGCATCAGCGTCGGCGTGCCGCCGCCCCAGTGCAGGCGCGACAGCCTGACCCCGGGGGCGAGCCTGGCCTTGAGCAGATCGAGTTCCTGCAGCAGCACGTCGGCATAGGCGCGCACCGGCGCGTCCGACTGGGTGCCCTGGGTGCGGCAGGCGCAGAACCAGCACAGCCTGCGGCAGAACGGCACATGCATGTACAGCGAGATCGCCGCCCCGGCCGGGATCTCCTGCACCCAGCGGGTGAAATCGGCAGCGCCTACCGTGGGTTTGAAATGCGGCGCGGTCGGATAGGATGTGTAACGCGGCACGCGCGCGTCGAACAACCCCAGGCGGGTCAGTTGCGATTCCTGTTCCATGGCGCTATTCATTGCCCGGCTTAACTGGACACGGCATTGACACAGGTCAAGAGCATCACCCCTGAAACCTGCCACCCGATGCAGGTTCCCTGTGCGGATTGCCCGATCCGTTACCGCGCGGTCTGTGCCACCTGCGAGGCGGGGGATCTCGACCGTCTCGACGCCACCAAATACTATCGCCGTTATCAGGCCGGCCAGACCGTGGCGCTGGCGGGCGAGCGGATGGAGTTCGTGGCCTCGGTCGTCACCGGCGTGGCCGGGCTGTCGCAGACGATGGAGGACGGGCGCACCCAGATGGTCGGGCTGCTGCTGCCGTCGGACTTCCTGGGCCGGCCGGGACGGGCGGTGTCGGCCTATGACGTGACCGCGCTGTCGGACCTGCTGCTGTGCTGTTTCCGCCGCAAGCCCTTCGAGGATCTGCTGCGCTCGAACCCGCGGATCTCGGGGCGGCTGCTGGACATGACGCTGGACGACCTGGACGCGGCGCGCGAATGGCTGCTGCTGCTGGGCCGCAAGTCGGCGCGCGAAAAGATCGCCTCGTTCCTGGTGATCCTGGCGCGCCGCCACGCCGCCCTGATGCAGGCCGAGCCGGAAAACGGGATCGAGATCGAGCTGCCACTGACCCGCGAGGCGATGGCCGATTATCTTGGCCTGACGCTGGAAACCGTCAGCCGCCAGATCTCGGCGCTGAAGCGGGACGGGGTGATCCGGCTGGTCGGCAAGCGGCAGGTGGCGGTGCCCGATTTCAACCGGCTGGTCACCGAAAGCGGCGACGATTCCGACGGCGGCCTGCCGATCTGACTCCTCCAGAAGGCTGCGATGGGGACGGGCCCGTGCTGCGGGGACGGCCGGATGCCGGGTCACCCCCTTTGCGCGATCGGCGCGTGACTGCGCTCAGCGCGCCATCAGCTCCGACGGCGGCCTGCCGATCTGAACCTCACCCTCGGGGGGCGTAATGGGGCGCGGCCCGTGATGCAGGAAGGGCCGGATGCCCGGCCGCTCCTTAAGCGCTCAGCGCGCCATCAGCACCGGCAGCGTAGCATGTTCCAGCATCCGCCTTGTCACGCCGCCCAGGATCGCCTCGCGCAGCCGCGACTTGCTGTAGGCGCCGATCACCATCATGTCGGCGCCGGTCTCGATCGCGCGGCGGTTCAGCACTTCGGTGACGGTGGGCAGGGTCTTGGCCAGCACCGCGATATTGGCGTTGACCCCGTGGCGGGTCAGCATCTGGCACAGCCGCCCGCCGGGGTCCGAGCCCTCGGGCGAATGGGGCGAGGGGTCCACCACCGCGATTTCCACCGATTCGGCCATCTTGAGCAGCGGCATGGCGCGGCGGACGGCGTGCAGCGCCTCGTCGGACTGGTTCCAGCCGATCAGCACCCGCTTGCCCACCGCGGTTCCCAGCTCTGCCCCGCGCGGCATGATCAGCGCCGGGGCGCCGCCCTCGAACAGCGCCGCCTCGACCACGGCTTCGGCGTCGGGGGCGGCGTCGGGGCCGTAGGGCTGGGTCTGCACCACCAGATCGACATAGCGCGCCCGCATCGCCACCAGCGACGACAGCCCGCCGATCTGGGCCACTGCGCTGTCCAGCGACCAGCGGATATCCTCGTGCGAGAGCTGCTCGCGCATCTCGGCCTCGATCGCCTCGGCGGTGGCCATGGCGCGGTCGACGGCCTCCTGGAACACATAGGCCGAGGCGCCGGCGTAGTAATATCCGGTCTGGGTGCGGTCGACCCCCAGCGCGAACACCTCGAGATGCGCATCCTCGCGCCGGGCCAGCGCCATGGCGGATTCGAGCTGCGCGATCTGGCCGGTCTGGGTGATGACGGTAAGGATGGTCTTGTAGCCCATTGCGCTGCTCCATATTGGCGGGACAACTTGCCCGCGGGGGCGACCTTAAGCCGCAGTTTGCCCCCCTTTGATTGACCTAGATCAAGGATTGGTCAAGTTTCCCTCCCTAGAGCACACGGGCACGACGGCCTGGCGGATCGTCAGCGGACGAGTCGGCCGGGCCGTTTCGACACGAAGGATACCGACACGATGTGGGATAGCTTGAAGCTGATCGTGCTGGGCGCGATTGCGGTCTTTGCCGCGATCGCGGCCAATTACGCGCGCGATCTGGCATTTATGGTAAGCGCGCTGATTGTGATGCTGGCCGCAGGCACGGCGTTCCTGTGGACCATGCGGACCATGGACGACCCGATCCGCCAGCGCGCGCTGGCGAATGCCGGATCGGAATACATGGACGGCGTGATCCGTGCGGGGGTGATCGCCACCGCCGGATGGGCGGTCGTGGGCTTCCTCGTCGGCGTCGTCATCGCCGCCCAGCAGGCCTGGCCGGTGCTGAACCTGTCCGAATGGACCGCCGGCTACACCAACTTCGGCCGGCTGCGCCCGCTGCACACCTCGGCGGTGATCTTCGCCTTTGGCGGCAACGCGCTGATCGCGACCTCGTTCTATGTGGTGCAGCGCACCTCGGCCACGCGGCTGTGGGGCGGCAATGCGGCGTGGTTCGTGTTCTGGGGCTACAACCTGTTCATCGTGCTGGCCGCCAGCGGCTATGTGCTGGGCGCCACCCATTCCAAGGAATACGCCGAGCCGGAATGGTACGCCGACTGGCTGCTGACCGCGGTCTGGGTGACCTACCTGGCGGTGTTCGTCGGCACCATCATGAAGCGGCGCGAGCCCCATATCTACGTCGCCAACTGGTTCTACCTGTCCTTCATCGTGACCATCGCGATGCTGCACGTGGTCAACAACCTTGCGATTCCGGTGTCCGTGTTCGGGTCCAAGTCGGTGCAGCTGTTCTCGGGCGTGCAGGACGCCATGACGCAGTGGTGGTACGGCCACAACGCCGTCGGCTTCTTCCTGACCGCGGGCTTCCTGGGGATGATGTATTACTTCATCCCGAAACAGGCCGAGCGTCCGGTCTACAGCTACAAGCTGTCGATCATCCACTTCTGGGCGCTGATCTTCATGTATATCTGGGCCGGCCCCCACCACCTGCACTACACCGCGCTGCCGGCCTGGGCCGCGACGCTGGGGATGGTGTTCTCGATCATGCTGTGGATGCCCAGCTGGGGCGGCATGATCAACGGGCTGATGACCCTCTCGGGCGCCTGGGACAAGCTGCGCACCGACCCGATCATCCGCATGATGGTCGTCGCCGTCGGCTTCTACGGCATGGCGACGTTCGAGGGGCCGATGATGTCGATCAAGGCCGTGAACTCGCTGTCGCACTATACCGACTGGACCATCGGCCACGTGCATTCCGGCGCGCTGGGCTGGAACGGCATGATCACCTTTGGCGCGCTCTACTACCTGGTGCCGCGTCTGTGGGGGCGTGAGCGTCTGTATTCGCTGTCGCTGGTCAGCTGGCACTTCTGGCTCGCCACCATCGGGCTGGTGCTCTACGCCTCGTCCATGTGGGTGTCGGGCATCATGGAGGGGCTGATGTGGCGCGAGGTCGACACCCAGGGCTTCCTGGTCAACGCCTTCGCCGACACGGTGGTCGCCAAATACCCGATGCTGGTGGTGCGGACCCTGGGCGGGGTGTTCTACCTGACCGGCGGCATCATCATGTGCTGGAACCTCTGGGCCACGGTTGCCCGCCAGCCGCGCGTCGCGTCGGATCGCGTCGCCGTGCCGGCCGAATAAGAAAAGGCAAAGTTCATGGCCCTTCTTGATCACCACAAGATCATCGAAAAGAACGCCACCCTGCTGCTGGTGTTCTCGTTCCTGGTCGTCACCATCGGCGGCATCGTGCAGATCGCGCCGCTGTTCTACCTGGAAAACACCATCGAGAAGGTCGAGGGGATGCGTCCCTATACGCCGCTCGAACTGACCGGGCGGGACATCTATGTCCGCGAGGGCTGCTATACCTGCCACAGCCAAATGATCCGCCCGATGCGGGACGAGGTCGAGCGCTATGGCCATTACAGCCTTGCCGCGGAATCGATGTACGACCACCCGTTCCAGTGGGGCTCCAAGCGCACCGGGCCGGACCTGGCCCGGGTCGGCGGCCGCTATTCGGACGAATGGCACATCGACCACCTGGTCAATCCGCAGTCGGTGGTGCCGGAATCGATCATGCCCGGCTACGGCTTCCTGCTGAACCGCCCGATCGACGCCAAGTACATCGAGGACCGGCTGGTCGCCGACCGCCGCGTCGGCGTGCCCTACAGCGACGAGATGCTAGCCGAGGCGCGCGCCGACTTCGTGGCGCAGGCCGATCCCGACGCGGACGGCTCGGACCTGGAAGAGCGGTATCCGGGGGCGCAGCAGCGCAACTTCGACCGCCAGCCGGGCGTGACCGAGATGGATGCGCTGATCGCCTATCTGCAGGTCCTGGGGACGATGGTCGATTTCTCGACCTTCCAGCCCGACCAGCATCGCTGACGCGGGCAGGAGCATGGACCGCTATACGTTCCTGCGCCAGCTCGCCGACAGCTGGGTGCTGCTGGTGCTGACACTGGTGTTCGTCGGGGTGATCCTGTTCGTCTGGCGCCCCGGCGCGCGCCGGCTGCAAAAGGACGCCGCCGAGAGCATCTTCCGCAACGAGACGAAACCCGCCCCTGAGGACAGGGAAGCGGAGGACCGCAAGGAGGTCGACTGATGGCCGATCCGAAAGACGAAAACCCGACGCCGACCCCGCTGGACCGCCAGGTGGCCGAAAACCTGGGGGTCAGCGCCGACGATCCGCACACCAGCCCGGCGAACCCGGAAAACCGGATCTCGCTGGAGCGGCAGGCCGCCGACGCGGAAAACGCCGAGCAGATCCTGCGCAACGTCCCCGAGAATATCGTGGGGGTGAAGCCGCGCGCGGATCGCGAGCCGCGCCGCAAGGTCACCCGCCGGGTCGGCAAGAAGGTGGTCGAGGTCCAGTCCACCGGCCACAGCTGGGACGGGATCGAGGAATACGACAACCCGCTGCCGCGCTGGTGGCTGTGGACCTTCTACGTGACGATCGCCTGGGCGCTGGCCTATGCGCTGGCCTTCCCGGCGGTGCCGCTGCTGAAGGGCACCACCCAGGGCTTCCTGGGCACGACCCCGCGCGACGAGGTTGCGCGCGAGATCCAGCGTTTTGACGAGGCGAACGCCCCGATCGAGACCCGGCTGGCCGCAGTGGACCTGACCGAGATCCAGGGCGATCCCGATCTGCTCAACTATGCCAACAACGCCGGCGCCGCGGTGTTCCGCACCTATTGCGCGCAGTGCCACGGTTCGGGCGCGGGCGGCAACCCGGGCTATCCCAGCCTGCTGGACAACGACTGGCTGTGGGGCGGTTCGATCGAGGACATTCACCTGACGGTGATGCACGGCATCCGCAGCCCCGACGACGGCGACACCCGCTATTCGGAAATGCCGCGCTTCGGCGTGGACGGGCTGCTGGAGGACCAGCAGATCGACGAGGTGACGCAATTCGTGCTGTCGCTGTCGGGCCAGCCGCACGATCAGGCCGCGGCCGAGGCCGGCGCCGTGGTCTTTGAAGAGCAGTGCATCGCCTGCCACGCCGAGGACGGCACCGGCGACCGGATGCAGGGCGCGCCCGACCTGACCGATGCGGTCTGGCTGTACAACGTCAACGGGCAGGCCGACGAGGCCACGATCCGCCGGATCATCCACGACGGCCCCTTCGGCGTGATGCCGGCCTGGGCGGGCCGCCTGTCGGAAAGCCACATCCGCGCGGTCGCGACCTATGTGCACGGGCTGGGCGGCGGCGAGTGATCGCCGCCCCCGCCCGCCGGGCTGCACCCGCGCCGGCCCCGATTGCGTGACCGCGCAGCCGGGCCGGTCGCCGCAGCGGCTGGCCGGCGGACCACCGGACTTCCCGGGCGCGCCCCCCAGGGCCGCGCCCGGATCGCGTTCTGTCCGGCCTTGGCGGAGGCTGCGACAAAACGCCCCTAAAAGCTTCCGGCCCTGTCCCATATATGACGGGCCATCGGTTGCTTGATGTAAGTCAAGCCCGCATTTGCAGGGTCCGCCACCGTGCCCTGCGGCAACGGAGCGACGGATGTCCACAGTCGAGCAGGAACCCCCACGCCTCTATGCGGCGCGCGAACCCATCTTTCCGCGCCGGGTGAAGGGAAAGTTCCGAAGCCTCAAATGGGTGCTGATGGCGGTGACGCTGGGCATCTACTACATCACCCCCTGGATCCGCTGGGACCGCGGCCCCGGCCTGCCCGACCAGGCGGTGCTGGTGGACCTCGCCAACCGCCGCTTCTTCTTCTTCTGGATCGAGATCTGGCCGCACGAGTTCTATTTCGTCGCCGGGCTGCTGATCATGGCCGGGCTGGGGCTGTTCCTGTTCACCTCGGCGCTGGGGCGGGTCTGGTGCGGCTATGCCTGCCCGCAGACCGTCTGGACCGACCTGTACATCCTGGTCGAGCGCTGGATCGAGGGCGACCGCAACGCCCGCATCCGCCTGTACGAACAGCGCTGGGACGCGCGCAAGGCGCGGCTACGGGTCACCAAATGGGTGGTGTGGCTGCTGATCGGGCTGCTGACCGGCGGCGCCTGGGTGTTCTATTTCGCCGATGCCCCGACGCTGCTGGGCAATCTGGTCACCGGCAACGCCCATCCGATCGCCTACTCCACCATCGCGATCATGACCGCGACCACCTTTTTCTTTGGCGGTTTCGCGCGCGAGCAGATCTGCATCTACGCCTGTCCCTGGCCGCGCATCCAGGGCGCGATGATGGACGAGGACACGCTGACCGTCGCCTATCGCGAATGGCGGGGCGAGCCGCGCGGCAAGATCGCCAAGGGCGAGGCCACGAAATCCGACAGCCCTACCGCGCTCAAGGGCGACTGCATCGACTGCCTGGCCTGCGTCCACGTCTGCCCGATGGGCATCGACATCCGCGACGGCCAGCAGCTGGAATGCATCACCTGCGCGCTGTGCATCGACGCCTGCGACGACGTGATGGCGCGCATCGGCAAACCGCGCGGGCTGATCGACTATATGGCGCTCAAGGATGAAAGCGCCGAAAAGACCGGGCAAGAGGGCGAGTCGCTGTGGCGCCATGTGCTGCGCCCGCGCACGCTGCTGTATTTCGGCCTGTGGTCGGCGATCGGCGTCGGGTTGATCGTGGCGCTTTTCCTGCGTTCGCCCTATGATCTGAACGTCACCCCGATCCGCAACCCGCTGTATGTCACCATGTCCGACGGCTCGATCCGCAACACCTACGAACTGCGGCTGCGCAACAAGCAGGGCGAGGAAAAGACCTTTGCCGTGGGGGTCAGCGATGCCGCGGGCGCGGCGCTGGACGGGCTTGAGCTGACGCTGGAAGGCGGCGGCGACGCCGTGACCGTGGCGCAGGACGCCACCTACGAACAGCGCGTCTACCTGACCGCCGGGCCGGGCTCGGCGCTGGCGGACGGCGCGCAGGCCGGGCTGATCCTGTGGATCGAGGATGTGGTGTCCGGCCGCCGCGCCGCGGTGGAAACCGTGTTCCAGGGAAGGGGGCGATAGATGGCATGCGAACTGACCGGCCGGCATGTGCTGGCGATCACCCTGGGCGCCTTTGGCGTCATCATCGCGGTGAACCTGCTGATGGCCTTCAAGGCGGTCAGCACTTTCCCGGGGCTGGAAACCCCGAACAGCTACGTCGCCTCGCAGGTGTTCGACGCCGAGCGGGTGGCGCAGGAATCGCTGGGCTGGACCGTCACCCCCGACTATGACGGGACCGAGCTGACGCTGATGGTCCGCGATGCGCAGGGCAACCCGGCCCGGGTCCGCAACCTGACCGCCAGCATCGGCCGACCCACCCATGTGCGCGACGACCAGACCCCGCAGTTCAGCTATGAAAACGGGATGTTCCGCGCCCCGCTGACCCTGGCCCCGGGCAACTGGATCATCCACCTGACCGCCGAGGCCTGGGACGGCACCCCGTTCCGCCAGCGCATCGACCATTTCTCGGGCAGCCGGGTGAAGGGATGACCCACGCCACCCAGGATTTCGAAAGCCGCTTCAGCGCCTGCCCGGCCTGCGATGCAGCGCCGCTGGCCGGGCGGCTGGCGCAGACCGGGCCGGCGCGCGGCGACATCGTGCTGTCGCTGCCCACCGCCCATTGCGCCGCCTGCATCTCGGATGTCGAGCGCGCGCTGCGGGCGGTGCCGGGGGTGCGCGACGCGCGGGTGAACCTGACCCTGCGCCGGGTCATCGTCGACGCCGAGGGGCTGGCCGCGCCCGACCTGATCCCGGTGCTCGACCGCATCGGCTACGAGGCGCATGAACTCGACCCAGGCGCGCTGTCGGCCACCGCCGCCGACCGCCACGGCCGCGATCTGCTGATGCGGATCGGGGTGTCCGGCTTTGCGATGATGAACATCATGATCCTGTCGGTGGCGGTGTGGTCGGGGGCCGACGCCAACACCCGCGACCTGTTCCACTGGATTTCCGGCGCCATCGCGCTGCCCACCGTGGCCTTTGCCGGGCAGCCGTTCTTTTCCAGCGCCTGGCGGGCGCTGCGGGCACGGCGGCTGGGGATGGACGTACCGATCTCGCTGGCGCTGATCCTGGCCAGCGCGATCTCGGTCTATGAGACCTTCCACGGCGGGCGCCACGCCTATTTCGACGCCGCCGCGATGCTGTGCTTCTTCCTGCTGATCGGGCGCTATCTGGACTATCGCACCCGCGCGGTGGCGCGTTCCGCCGCCGAAGAGCTGACCGCGCTCGAGGTGCCGCGCGCGATCCGCCTGACCGACGGGGCCGAGGAAACCGTGCCGGTGGCCGAACTGCGCCCGGACGACCTGATCCTGGTGCGGCCCGGCGGGCGCATCCCCGCGGACGGGGTGGTGACGGCGGGCGCGTCTGAAATCGACCGCTCGCTGCTGACCGGGGAATCGGTGCCGGTCGCCGCGCATCCGGGGCAGCCGCTGTCCGCGGGAGAGGTGAACCTGACCGGCCCCTTGACTCTGCGGGTGACGGCGGCGGGGCAGGACAGCTCGCTTGCGCGGCTGACCGCGCTGGTCGCGGCGGCGGAATCGGCGCGCGGGCACTACACCTCGCTGGCCGACCGCGCCAGCCGCTTCTATGCGCCGGTGGTGCATACGGTGGCGCTGCTCAGCTTTCTGGGCTGGCTGTGGGCCACGCGCGACGCGCGGGTGGCGCTGAACGTCGCCGCGGCGGTGCTGATCATCACCTGCCCCTGCGCGCTGGGGCTGGCGGTGCCGGCGGTGATCACCGCGGCGTCGGGGCGGCTGTTCCGCGCCGGGCTGCTGATCAAGGACGGCACCGCGCTGGAACGTCTGGCCGAGGTCGACACGGTGGTGTTCGACAAGACCGGCACGCTGACCATGGGCACCCCGCGGGTGAACAACCCCGACGCGCTGGCCGGTGAGGCGCGCGCGGTGGCGCTGTCCCTGGCCGCGGGATCGAGCCACCCGCTGTCGCGGGCGCTGGCCGAGGCGCTGGCAGACACCGCCCCCGCCGCGCTGGACGAGCTGCGCGAGGTGCCGGGCTACGGGGTCGAGGGCCGCTGGCAGGGGCAGCTGGTGCGGCTGGGTCGCGCCGACTGGATCGGGGCCGAGGGTGGCGCCCCGGGCGCCGCCAGCTGGCTGCGCATCGGCGAGCGGGTGCAGCGCATCGACTTCACCGACAGCCTGCGCCCTGGGGCCGAGGCGGCCGTGGCAAGGCTGCAGGCGCTGGGGCTGCGGGTGCTGATCCTGTCGGGCGACGGCGCCGGCGCGGTCGCGGATACCGCCGCGCGGCTGGGGATTGCCGAATGGCGCGCCGATGTGCTGCCGCAGGACAAGGCGGCCGTGGTGGCCGCGCTGGGGGCCGAGGGGCGCCGGGTGCTGATGGTCGGCGACGGGCTGAACGACACCGCGGCGCTGAGCGCGGCCCATGCCTCGATTTCTCCGGCGACTGCGCTGGATGCGGCGCGGGTGGCCTCGGACATGGTGCTGGTCGGCTCGAACCTCGCGCCGGTGGCCGAGGCGGTCGGCGTCGCGCGCGCCTCGGTCCGCCGCATCCGCGAGAATTTCGGCATCTCGGTCAGCTACAACATCCTGGCGGTGCCGATCGCCATCGCCGGCTTCGCCACCCCCCTGATCGCGGCGCTGGCGATGTCGGCGAGTTCCATCTGCGTGACGCTGAACGCGCTGAGGCTGCGCTGATGGAGGTGCTGGCCTTCCTGATCCCGGTATCGCTGCTGCTGGGGGCGCTGGGGCTGCTGGCCTTCCTCTGGGCGCTGCGCAACCGCCAGTACGACGACCCCAAGGGCGACGCCGAACGTATCCTCAGCGACGAATGGGACGACCGGCCGAAGCCGTAAGGGGCGGAGGGTGCGCTCCGACGCACTGGCATAGAGGCTGCACGGCGGGTTTGTCAGGGCTCTGTGACTCGGATTGTCGTCGAGCGGACCGGCAGATGGCTGTCGGAGTTGGCTTAACAGGCTCTGTCACTGCACCCGAGGCGTGCCGACGGCTGCCCGGCAGCGACGGTATTCTCTATGCGCAGCGGGAGGTAGTCGTTACTGCTAATGTAGCATGGTTTCGTCCCGACCGGCATGGCTCATGCGTCCAACAGATGCGGTGGAATGCTCTCTCCATGACCATGGCGGCTTGCCCAACCGGCCAGGCGCGCGCGATGCCGCCCAAAAGAAAACCCCGCGCCTCACGCGGGGTTTTCGGTGTCTTGTCGCAAAGGACGTGCCCGCCGGGGCCGCCCCAGCGCGCCTAGTTCCCCAGCACCGTGCAGCGCTGGGCGGTGGCGGCGAGCTTGTCGCAGGCCAGTTGTGCGGCGTCGCGGGTCAGGCCCGAGAAATTGGCCTCCCAGCCGCGGGGGGTGTCGCCGACGCGGCGGACGGCGTTGCTCAGCACCGCGCTTTCCTGCAGCGCGATGCGCAGCAGCAGCTGCTCGGCCTCGGCCTTGGTCTTGTAGCGGCCCAGGGTGATGCCGTAGTTGCCGCGGCCCTTGGTGACGGGGCGCGAGACGATCTCGGTCGCCTCGGGATCCGAACGGTCGCCCTCTTCCTCGAGCGCGGCCAGGATCACCGTGTCGGACTTGGGCACCGGCTTCGATGAGGCCAGCAGCGCGGCGCGCCCGCTTGCCGGTTCGGCGGCGGCGAAGGTCGAGCCGGGGGTGCGCGGCGCTTTGGCCTGGGCGGCCGGGGCCGCAGCGGACGCCGATGCGACAGCGACGGTGCGCGGCGCCGGAACCGGGCGAGCGGACCCGACCACGGCCAGCCGCACCGCCGCCGTGGTCGGCGCGGGTGCAGGTTCGGCGGCGGGTTCGGCCGCAGGGGCCGCGGCCAGCGCCACGGCGCTGCCTGGGCGGCGCAACGGGCGGGCCGAGCCGACGTTGCGGGCCGGTGCGGCCTCGGCCTGGCGCTGCGCCGGCGGTTCCAGCGGCACGGTCGAGCCGCGGACCTGCCGCGCCGCCACCGGCGAGGGCACCGGCGGCGCGCTGCGCGCCATCTGCACGCTGCGCTTGCGTTCGGCGATATAGGCGGGCGGATCGGGGCGTTCCTCGCGCACCTTGGTCGGGGCCTTGCCGAAACCGGTGTCGAGCAGCTGCGCCATGACCTCGTTGCGCTGCGCGGTGGACTGGCCGCCCATCACCGTGGCGATGATCCGCTTGGAGCCGCGCTGCGCCGAGGCGGTCAGGTTGAACCCCGCCGCGCGGGTGTAGCCGGTCTTGATCCCGTCGGCGCCGGAATAGTTGTCCAGGAAGCGCTTGTTGGTGCTGGACACGGTGGCGATCCCGGCGTCGGCCGAGCGGCGCGAGAAGATCGAGTAATACTGCGGGAAATCATAGAACAGCCGCCGCCCCAGCAGGGTCATGTCGCGGGCCGAGGAATAATGCCCCTGCTGCGTCAGCCCGTTGGCGTTCAGGAAGTTGCTGTTGTTCATCCCCAGCGCCCGCGCCATGGCGGTCATCTGCTGGCCGAAGCGCTTTTCGGAACCGGCCAGCCCCTCGCCGATCGCGGTGGCAGCGTCATTGGCCGATTTCACCGCCGCGGCCCGAATCAGGTAGCGCAGCTCGATCTGCTGGCCGGCGCGCAGCCCCAGCCGCGAGGGCGGCTGCCCCGCGGCGTGCGGGGTGACGGTAAAGCGGCTGTCCAGCCGCACCTGCCCCCGCTCGATGGCCGTGAAGGCCATGTAGAGCGTCATCATCTTGGTCAGCGAGGCCGGGTGCAGCCGGGCATTGGCGTTCTGCGAATAGATTTCCTTGCCGGTCCGCCCGTCCATGACAAAGGCCGCAAAGGGCGCGGAGGACGCCGTCAGCGGCACGAGCGCGCCGATAAGGGCGATCCACCCCGCGATGAGGGTCCGATAGAGAATCTGCACTGTCCTGCTCTCTCTGCCTGTGGGCGTGTTCTTGTCGCACGCCATTCGTTTATAAATCGACAATAGCACGGCGAATTGCGCCCGGGAACCACGCAATCGCCAGTTTTTCAACCTCAGGCCGTGTTCCGCCGGGCGTGCGTATCTGCCCGGGCCTTTCCTTGCCCGCCGCGATCCTTATATTCGGACGGCAAACCGCCATGCCCCTGACCAGCCAGGACCAGCTGCCCGTGACGCTGTCTTCGACCGATACCCCGCGCATGACCGACCCTGCGCCGCCCTCGCCCCCCGATGGCGGCGGCGAGGCGGGGGTCGCGGTCAAGACCAAGCCGCGGACCCAGCGCCCGCCGATGTACAAGGTGCTGCTGCTGAACGACGATTTCACCCCGATGGAGTTCGTGGTCCATATCCTGGAACGGCTGTTCGGCATGACCCACGCGCAGGCGATCGAGATCATGCTGACCGTGCACCGCAAGGGGGTGGCGGTGGTGGGGGTGTTCTCGCACGAGATCGCGGAGACCAAGGTCGCGCAGGTGATGGAGCTGGCGCGCCGCCAGCAGCACCCGCTGCAATGCACCATGGAAAAGGAATAAATGGCGGGGACCGCATAGATGGCCGGATCACGGCTTGAACTGATCGACCCGCCCGCGGGAAAGCTGCTGCTGATCGGGGCGGGGCCGGGCGATGTTGCGCCCTTTGACCCGGCGCGCACGCTGGTGGTGCAGGGGTTCCGGCCGCTGCACGACGCGGTGGCGGGGCAGGGGTTCCGGGTGCTGACCGCCCCCGCCGCGGGGCCTGAGGGCCGCGCCGATGCGGCGGTGGTCTTCCTGCCGCGGGCGCGGGCCGAGGCGCGGGCCCGCATCGCGGCCGCGGCCGCGGCGCTGGCGCCGGGGGATGCGCTGTGGATCGACGGGCAAAAGACCGATGGCGTCGATTCCGTGCTGCGCGAGCTGCGCGAACTCGCCCCGGTGGACCAGGTGCAGTCGCGCGCGCATGGCAAGATCTTTCGGGTGACGCTGCCCGCGGGCGCGTGGCTGCCGCCGGACTGGGCCGGGCGCCAGCATCAGATCGCGGGCGGTTTCGTCACCGCGCCGGGGGTGTTTTCGGCCGACGGGCCGGACCCGGCCTCGCAGGCGCTGGCCGCGGCGCTGCCCGAGCGCCTGCCCACCCGCATCGTCGAGCTGGGTGCGGGCTGGGGCTGGCTGGCCGCGCAGATCCTGACCCATCCGGGCGTCGAGCAGCTGCATCTGGTCGAGGCCGACCACGCCGCGCTGGAATGCGCGCGCCGCAACATCACCGACCCGCGCGCGCAGTTCCACTGGGCCGACGCCACCACCTTCCGCCTGCCCGAGCCGGTGAACGGGGTGGTGATGAATCCACCCTTCCACGAAACCCGTGCCGCCGACCCGCATCTGGGGGCGCGCTTCATCCGCGCCGCGGCGGGGCTGCTGACCGGGGCCGGGCGGCTGTGGATGGTCGCCAACCGGCATCTGCCCTACGAAGCGGTGCTGGCCGAGCATTTCGGGGATGTGCAGGAAATCGGCGGCGACAGCCGCTTCAAGATCATCTCTGCCAGCGGCGCGGGCCGCAAGGCGCCCGCGGGCAAGGGTTCGGGTGCTGGGCAGCCGAAGACGCGGCGGCGGCGCTAGGCGCCTGCCGCTGTGGTGTGGCCGCTAGTCCTCGGGATAGGCGCTGCGGCAGGCGCGCACCGCGGCCTCGGCCCCCGGGGTCAGCTCGGTCAGCCGCAAGCGCAGACCCTCGGCCTTGCGGCGCTCGACCGCGGGGTCGATGGGCACGCGGTAGCGTTCGGTTTCCGCGACATCGCGCCAGCAGCCGCGGCGGATGATATGGGCGTTGCCGTCCTTGTCGCGCACCACATGGCTGCACGTGTCGAACTCGGGGCGCCAGACGGTGCGCTCTTCCCACGCATAGCCGCGGGCAAGATTGCCCTCGACCTCTTGCAGCAGGTTCGCCACGGTGCGGTATTCGCGGGTGTTGCGGGAAATGCACTGCTCCTGCGGCGTCCCGCAGGACGCGAGCATCAGGCAGCCAAGCGCGGCAAGGGTCAGGTTGCGGGTCATCGGTGCTCGCCTTAGTCAGGACGGATTGACAGGGTAGCGCGCCCGGCACGCTGGCGCAAATCACGAAAGGGGCTTTCGGGATGGACATGATCGACGAACGGCGCGAGGCGGCGCTGTGGTTTCGCAACCTGCGCGACCGGATCGTGGAGGCGTTCGAGGCGCTGGAGGACGAGGCCGGCGGCGCCATGGCCCACGGTGAGACCGGGGGCGAGCCCGCGGCGGGCCCGCCGACGCCCGGCCGCTTCGAGGTAACCCCGACCGAGCGCGCCGGCAACGGCGGCGGCGGCATCATGTCGGTGATGCGCGGCGGGCGCGTGTTCGAGAAGGTCGGCGTGAACTGGTCCGAGGTGCATGGCACGCTGGCCCCCCGCGCACAGGCGGCGATGGCGGCGCGCGGCGTGCCGGGGATGGACAGCGACCCGCGGTTCTGGGCCAGCGGCATCAGCCTGGTCGCGCATATGAAGAACCCGCATGTGCCGGCGGTGCACATGAACACGCGGATGTTCTGGACCCCGAATGCGTGGTGGTTCGGTGGCGGCGCCGACCTGAACCCCTGCCTGGAATACCCCGAGGATACCGCGCATTTCCACGACACGCTGCGCGACGCCTGCACCCCGCATGGCGCGGATTACTATGACCGCTTCAAGGCCTGGGCGGACGAATATTTCTTCATCCCCCATCGCGGCCGCGCCCGCGGCGTCGGCGGCATCTTCTATGACGACCTGAACAGCGGCGACTGGCAGGGGGATTTCGCCTTTACCAAGGCGGTGGGCGAGGCGTTCCTGCCCGCCTTCCTGCCGCTGGTCCGCCGCCGCATGGGGCGCGAGTGGAACGCAGGCCACAAGGATGCGCAGCTGATCCACCGCGGGCTCTATGCCGAATACAACCTCGTCTATGACCGCGGCACCAAGTTCGGGCTGGAAACCGGGCACGACCCCGACGCGGTGCTGATGAGCCTGCCGCCGCTGGCGAAGTGGGTTTAGCGGGGACCGGGGCTCTGCCCCGGGCCACTGCCGTGGCCTTCCTCGCTGAAAACGGTCCACCGGACCGTTTTCCGGGCGCTCGGAAGCCCCGGGATATTTCTACACCAACGACGGGCTGGAACTGCGAGGAGTCAGCCGCTCGCGCCGGCCAGGATCAGCCAGGCGACGCCGATCAGGATCAGCGCCATGCCGGCAAGCTGGGTGGGGGACATCGCCTCGCGCCGGTGGCGGCTGACGGCAGCGGCGAAGGCGATCTCGACCAGCGCCAGCGTGCGCACATTCGCGGCCGGGGTCAGTGCAAAGGCGATGAACCAGAACTGAGAGGCCAGCGCCCCCAGGAACCCCGCGCCCAGCGATTCCCGCCATGCGGCGGCCATGCCGCGCAAAGCCGCGCGGTCGGCCAGCGCCAGCCAGGCGCCGACCATCGCGGTCTGCAGGGCCAGGGTGATGGCAAGCACGGTGGTGGCGCGCACGACCTCGCCCCCCTCGGGTAGCGCCAGGATCGCGCCGCGAAAGCCGATCGCCGACAGGCCGAACAGCGCGCCCGCCCCGATCGCAAGCAGCGCCGGACCGGGGGCCGCGCGTCTCCACCCCCGGCCCGAGGCCATGAGCACCCCGAGCGTTGCCACCAGGATCGCCAGCGCGCGCTGGGGCGAGAGCGCGTCGCCCAGCATCGCCCAGCCCATCAGCGCCAGCGTCACCGGCTCGGTCTTGATCAGCGCGGTGGCGACGGCAAAGCCCCGGTGCCGCATCGCCGTCAGCATCAGCGCCGTCGCGGCGACCTGCGCCACCGCCCCCAGCGCCGCATATCCGAGCACGGTCGCGTCCGGGGCGGGGACCGGCCCGACCAGTGCCGCCACCGCCAGGAACAGCAGCGCAAACGGCAGGCCGAAGACAAAGCGTACGCCGGTCGCGCCCATGGTGCCGATGCGCGCGGTCAGCCCCATCTGCGCGGCATTGCGCCCCGTCTGCGCCAGCGAGGCAATCAGGGTCGCCGCGATCCACATGGCTGGGTGTCAGCCGCCGCGCACCGTTTGGATCATCAGCGCCACGTTGTCGGGGTTCGCATCCGGGGTGATGCCGTGGCCGAGGTTGAAGATATGCGGCCCATTGGAGAACGCTGCGACGATCCGCCGCGTCTCGTCCACCAGCGCCTGCCCGCCGGTGACCATGTGCCCGGGCGCAAGGTTGCCCTGCACGCAGCCGTCCTTCTGCACATGCTCCGCCGCCCATTCCGCCGCGACCGAGTTGTCCAGCGCCACGCAATTGGCGCCGGTGGCGCGGGCAAAGCCGACATAGCGCTCACCCGCTTCGCGCGGGAAGGCGATCACCGGGATATCCGGGTGGCGGTCCTTCAGCGCCGCGATGATGCGGCGGGTGGGTTCCAGCGCGAAATCGTCGAAATCCTGCCCGCGCAGGCTGCCGGCCCAGCTGTCGAACAGCTTGACCACCTCGGCCCCGGCCTCGATCTGGGCGGAGAGATAGGTGATCGTGGCCTCGGTCACCAGGTCGATGATCCCCTGGAACGTCGCGCGGTCCTGATCCTTCAGCGCATGTGCCGGGGCTTGTTCCAGCCCGCCGCGGCCCGCGACCATATAGGTCGCCACCGTCCAGGGCGCGCCGGCAAAGCCGATCAGCGTGGTTTCGCGGGGCAGCTCGCGCGACAGGATGCGCAGGGTTTCATAGACCGGGGCCAGGGTCTCATGCACCGCCCCGGCCGGTTTCAGCGCCGCCAGCTCCGCCGGAGTTGTGACGGTGGACAGCCGCGGCCCCTCGCCGGTGACGAACCACAGGTCCATCCCCAGCGCCTGCGGAATCAGCAGGATGTCGGCAAACAGGATCGCCGCGTCGAAGCCGAAGCGGCGGATCGGTTGCAGCGTCACCTCGGCCGCCAGATCAGGCGTATAGCACAGCGACAGAAAGTCGCCGGCCTGCGCCCGGGTCGCGCGGTATTCGGGCAGATAGCGCCCCGCCTGCCGCATCATCCAGATCGGCGGCGTCGGCAGGCGTTCCCCGGCAAGGGCACGCAGGAGGGTCTTGGTCGGGCGGGGGGTGGGCATCGCAGTCATGCGCCCTTCATCGCAGCGGGGGGGCGGTTGTCAAGCCGCTGCCGTGGGGCTAACCCGTGGCCATGGACGCACACCCTTCCCCCGAACGCCCGTTGCGCATCGGCACCCGCGGCTCTCCGCTGGCGCTGGCGCAGGCGCATGAGACCCGCGACCGGCTGATGGCGGCCCATGGGCTGCCCGAGGCCGCGTTTGAAATCCACGTCATCAAGACCACCGGCGACCGGGTGCTGGACCGCCCGCTGCGCGAGATCGGCGGCAAGGGCCTGTTCACCCGCGAGATCGAGGATGCGCTGCTGGACCGCAGCATCGACATCGCCGTGCACTCGATGAAGGACATGCCGGTGCTGCAGCCCGACGGGCTGGTGATCGACTGCTACCTGCCGCGAGAGGATGTGCGCGACGCCTTCGTCAGCCGCCGCTATGGTTCGATCGCCGAGCTGCCGGCGGGCACGGCGGTGGGTTCCTCCAGCCTGCGCCGGCGCGCGCAACTGGCGCATCGCCGCCCCGACCTGCAGCTGGTCGAGTTCCGCGGCAACGTGCAGACACGGATGCGCAAGCTGGACGAAGGCGTGGCGGCGGCGACCTTCCTCGCCATGGCCGGGTTGACAAGGCTGGGGCTGCTGGAAGTCGTCAGGGGCGCGATCGAGCCCGAAGACATGCTGCCCGCGGTCGCGCAGGGCGCCATCGGGGTGGAACGGCGCAAGGGCGACGAGATCGCGGCCGGGCTGCTGGCGGCCATTGCCGACCAGCCCACCGCCCTGCGGGTGGAAGCTGAGCGCGCCTATCTGCGCCGGCTGGACGGATCCTGCCAGACCCCCATCGCGGGCTTGGCGCTGCTGGACGGCGATCAGCTGTGGCTGCGGGGCGAGATCCTGCTGCCCGACGGCTCGCTGTCGATCACCGGCGAGCGCCGCGGGCTTGCGGCCGACGGCCCCGCCATGGGGCTGGATCTGGCCGAGGAACTGCTGTCCCGGGCCCCGCAATCCTTCTTTGACCTGATCGGGATCAGCCCCGAGCGCGGCTCGCCCCCCCTCTAGGCGCCGGCCGCCTCGGCCGCGGCCTCCCACGCCAGCAGGATCGAGGCGTGGCGGTTCGGGAACTCTCGCGCCGGGGTCAGGGCCTCGGCCTCGGCGAAGACGCCCTCGGGGGCGGGGGCGCCGGTGGTCAGCATGGCGCGGATCGCATCGCGCGCGGCGGCCAGTTCCGCCGGGGTGCGGCCGATCACCGCAGCCCCCAGCACCGCGGCCGAGGCCTGCCCCAGCGCGCAGGCCCGCACCTCTTGCGCGAACCCGGTCACCACCCCGTCTGCCACCACGACGTGGGCGGTCACGGTCGATCCGCATTGCGGCGACCGCCGCGTGGCGCTGCCGGTCGGCGCGGCCAGCCGCCCCAGATGCGGGATGTCGGATGCCAGCGCCAGCAGCCTACGCGAATACAGCGCCATCATGTCGTCATCGGCCATCGCTTTTCCCCTTGGGCTCTGGCCGTTAGATAGGCGTCCACAGCCGAAAGGAAAACCGATGTTCGACCCCGCCAGCCTGCGCTATGACGCAAACGGCCTGATCCCCGCCATCGCGCAGGACCACGCGACCGGCGAGGTGCTGATGCTGGCCTGGATGAACGCCGAATCGGTCGCCCGCACGCTGCAGACCGGCCGCGTCACCTATTGGTCGCGCTCGCGGCAGGGCTTCTGGATCAAGGGCGAGACCTCGGGCCACACCCAGCGGCTGGTGGAAATGCGGCTCGACTGCGACCGCGACTGCCTGCTGTTGCTGATCGAGCAGACCGGCCCCGCCTGCCACACCAACCGCCGCAGCTGCTTTTACACCGCGCTGCGCGACGGCGCCGAGGTCGAACTGATGGCGCCCGAGGACTGACCCCTCAGGGACTTCTTTCTGGCCCAAATACCCATGCGGCGCTGACGAAGGCGCCGGGCGAGAAGACTTCACCCGCCCCCAAACACCATGGCGACGATATCGGCAGGCGAGGCGCCCTGCGCCCGATACAGCGCAATCGCCCGCGCGTCGTCTCGCTTGGCCAGGCGCTTGCCGCTGTCGTCGCGGATCAGGCGGTGGTGATGATAAAGCGGCTGCGGCAGGTCCAGCAGCGCCTGAAGAAGCGCGTGGATATAGGTGGAATCAAACAGATCCTTGCCGCGCGTGACCAGAGTGATCCCCTGTGCGGCATCGTCCACCACCACCGACAGGTGATAGCTGGTCCCCATCCCGCGCCGCGCCAGCACCACGTCGCCGATGCCGCTGATGAAATCCGCCGCGGTCAGCTCGTGACGCTGGCCGGGCAGCACCGCCTCGTCCATGAAGCCGATCCGGTCCAGACCCAGCGTGGTAAAGGCGCGGGCCACGTCCAGCCGGATCGCGTCACCCGGCCCGGCCTCTGCCATCGCCCGTCCGCGGCAGGTGCCGGGGTAGACCGGGCCATCGGGGCCCAGCGCACCCTCTTGCGGGGCCGACAGTGCCGCTGCGATATCGGCGCGGCGGCAGCGGCAGGGGTAGAGCAGCCCCATCGCTGCCAGCCGGTCCAGCGCCGCCGCATATTCGGGCAGGCGCTCGGACTGGCGCATCACCGGCTGCGGCCAGCTCAGGCCCAGCCAATGCAGGTCCTCATGGATCGCCGCCTCCCATTCCTTGCGGCAGCGAGAGCGATCGATGTCCTCGATCCGCAGCAGGAACTGCCCCGGGTCGGCCAGCCGCGCGGCGGTCAGCGCGGCGAAGGCGTGGCCCAGATGCAGCGGCCCGGTGGGCGAGGGCGCAAACCGCGTCCGCCTGATCCCGTCTATTGCGCCGCCAGCCACGCGGAGAAATCCTGCTTGGCGCGCTCGGTATAGGCGGGATAGCGATCCTTGCGGCCGCGGCGGCCGCCGCGCGCCTCGACCGGCGGGAACAGCCCGAAATTGACGTTCATCGGCTGGAACGTCTTGGCCTCGGCGCCGCCGGTGATGTGATGGACCAGCGCCCCCATGGCGGTGGTGCCGGGCGGTGGGGCCAGATCGCGCCCCAGCGCCTGCGCGGCGGCCATCCGCCCGGCCAGCAGGCCCATGGCGGCGCTTTCCACATAGCCCTCGACCCCCGTCACCTGCCCGGCAAAGCGGATATGCGGACGCGCGCGCAGCCGCATCCGCCCGTCCAGCAGCGTGGGCGAGTTCAGGAAGCTGTTGCGGTGGATGCCCCCCAACCGGGCAAAGCCGGCATCCTGCAGCCCGGGGATCATGCGGAACACCTGAACTTGCGCGCCGTATTTCATCTTGGTCTGGAAGCCGACGATATTATACAGCGTTCCCAGCGCATTATCCCGGCGCAGCTGGACCACCGCATAGGGTTTCTGGTCCGGCTTGTGGGCGTTGGTCAGCCCGACCGGCTTCATCGGGCCGTGGCGCAGGGTCTCGCGCCCGCGCTCGGCCATCACCTCGATCGGCAGGCAGCCGTCGAAGTAAGGGGTGGGGTTGGGGACGGATGACTCCTCGCCCTCGCGGAACTCGGTCTTGTCGGCGGCCAGCAGCGCGTCGATGAAGGCGTCGTAGTCGGCGCGGGTCATCGGGCAGTTGATATAGGCGGTGCGTTCCGCCTCGGTCTCGCCCTTGTCATAGCGCGACTGGCGCCAGGCGATTCCCATGTCGATGGTCTCGGCGTGGACGATAGGGGCGATGGCGTCGAAGAAGGCGAGCGATTCGGTCCCGGTCTCGGCCCGGATCGCCTGCGCCAGCGCGTCCGAGGTCAGCGGCCCGGTGGCGATGATCCAGTTGCCGCTGTCGGGCAGGGCGGTGATTTCGCCGCTGGCGATGCTGACCAGCGGGTGCGCGCGCAGGGTGGCGGTGACTTCGGTCGAAAACGCGTCGCGGTCCACGGCCAGCGCGCCGCCCGCGGGCAGGCGGTGGCGGTCGGCCGCCGCCATCAGCAGCCCGCCCGCCGCGCGCATTTCCCAATGCAGCAGCCCGACCGCGTTGTTCACGTCGTCGTCGGAGCGGAAGCTGTTGGAACAGACCATCTCGGCGCAGTCGCCGGTGCGATGGGCGAAGGTGCCGACATGGGGGCGCATTTCATGCAGCACCACGGGCACGCCCGCCTGCGCTGCCTGCCAGGCGGCCTCGGATCCGGCCATGCCGGCGCCGACAATATGGATGGGTTCGGTCATGGGGGCGGTCTAGCAGCAGCGCAGGCGGCGGGAAAGGCGGAAGCCAAGCGGGGCGCTGCCCCGCACCCCGGGATATTTGGGGACAGAAGATGGGCCTTCGGGCAGGGGGCAGAGCAGGGCGGAACGAAAAAGGGCGGCGCCATGGCACCGCCCCTTGCAGTTTCGCGCGTCGGGGCGATCAGGCCTCGGCGGCAGCTTCCTCGGCCTCGGCTTCGTTGTCGTCCGACCGCAGGCCCGAGGGCGCGGTGATATTGGCGATGACGAAGTTGCGCTCGATGGTCGGGCGCACGCCCTGGGGCAGCTCGACGTCGTTGATGTGGATCACGTCGCCGATCTTGCGGCCGGCCAGGTCGACGGTGATCTGCTCGGGGATGTCCGAGGCGGTCACCACCAGCTCGACCTCGGGGCGCACCACCACCAGCGTGCCGCCGCGCTTCAGGCCGGGGCTGTCCTCGTGGTTGATGAACTCGACGTTCACGAACAGGTTCACGCGGCTGTTGCGGTGCACGCGCATGAAGTCGATATGCGTCGGCAGGTCCTTGACCACGTCGCGCTGGACGCCGCGGCAGATGACGCGCACGTCGTCCTGCCCCTCGACCTTCAGGTTCCACAGCGTGGACATGAAGCGACCGGCGCGCAGCTTGGTCAGCAGCGGGTTGAAGTCGAGCTGGATCGGCTGCGGGTCTTTCCCGTCGCCGTAAACGATACCGGGCACCTTGCCTGCGCGGCGAGCTTGGCGGGCGGCCCCCTTGCCTGTCCCCGCGCGTGCCTCGGCCACCAGATCAGGGATCTCTTTGGCCATTGCGAATTTCCTTTCAGGTTGCTGCCGGCCATCCTCCAAGGGTGCATGGCCGGAAGCCGCGCCTATACACGCGCGCGGGCGGAAAGGAAAGCGCCAACATCCATGCCCGCCGCAGGCGAAACTAGTCTGCGGTCAGCACATGCCACATGCCGCCCCTGCCGTCCCCGGCCTTGTCGCCCGCGGCGGCATCGCCGGCATAGTAATAGACCGGGCGGCCGTCATATGCCCATTGCATGGTCCCGTCGGTGCGTTCGACCAGCGTCCAGCCTTCGCCGCGGTCGCTGCCGGCCTCGCCCAGAAACGGCGGCCAGTTCTGGGCGCATTGGTCATAGCAGGTCGAAACCCCGCCGGTATCCTGGTCATAGGTGTAAAGCGTCATTCCGCCGTCGCCGGTCGCGGCGGTCTGGGCCTGGGCCCCGCCGGCCATCAGCAGGACCATCGCTGCGGCCATCCATCCCGAACGAATCGTCATCAGCGTCACTCCCCGGAGCAGCTGCATCGGAGTCCGGCCGATCAGACCGAAACGCCCCGCCTGCTCCTGCGCGAGGCATGGAACTGTCGGCCGGGCACAGGATAAACCGCGCGCGGCGTGGCGGCGGATCACAGTTTGGGGATCGGCGGTCAGACGTAGTCGCTGCCCCAGTTAGCGGGGACCATGACATTGTGGCGCCCGACGTTGCGGATGTCGCGTTCGCCGCACAGCGCCATGGTCACGTCCAGTTCCTTGCGGATCACCTCGAGCGCGGCGGTCACGCCCTCTTGCCCCAGCGCGCCCAGCCCGTGCACCCAGGCGCGCCCGATCCAGGTCGCGTGCGCCCCCAGCGCCAGCGCCTTGAGCACGTCCTGCCCCGAGCGGATGCCGGAATCGAGATGCACCTCGATCCGGTCACCGACCGCGGCCACGATTTCCGGCAGCACCCGGATGGAGCTTAGCGCCCCGTCCAGCTGCCTGCCGCCGTGGTTCGACACGATGATCGCATCGGCCCCGAAATCGGCGGCGATGCGGGCGTCCTCGGCGTCCAGAATCCCCTTGAGGATCAGCTTGCCGCCCCACAGCTCGCGGATGCGGGCGATCTTGGTCCAGTCCAGCTGCGGGTCGAACTGCTCGGCCGTCCAGCTGGCCAGGTTGGCGGTGTCGGTCACCCCCTTGGCGTGGCCGACGATATTGCCGAAGAACCGTCGTTTCGTCTGCAACATCTCCAGCCCCCAGCGCCAGCGCGTCGCCAGATCGGCGATCGAGGACAGCGTCAGCTTGGGCGGCGCCGACAGCCCGTTCTTCAGGTCCTTGTGCCGCTGTCCCAGGATCTGCAGGTCCAGCGTCAGCACCAGCGCCGAACAGCGCGCGGCCTTGGCGCGGGCGATGATGTTTTCCAGGAACTCCTGATCCTTCATCACGTAAAGCTGGAACATGAAGGGTTTCGAAGTGTGCATCGCCACATCCTCGATCGAACAGATCGACATGGTGGACAGGCAGAAGGGCACGCCCGCTTCCTCAGCTGCGCGCGCGGCCTTGATCTCGCCGTCGGCGCGCTGCATCCCGGTCATCCCCACCGGCGCCAGCGCCACCGGCATCGACACCGGCAGCCCCACCATGTCCGAGGTGAGGCTGCGGTTGGTCATGTCCACCGCCACCTTCTGGCGCAGGCGGATCTGCTGGAAGTCGCTGGTGTTTTCCCGGAACGTCTGCTCGGTGTAGCTGCCCGATTCCGCGTAGTCGTAGAACATCCGCGGGGTGCGCGCCTTGTGCAGGCGCTTGAGGTCGTCGATGCAGGTGATCACGGGCATGGGGTCTCTCTTGGTCAGTCGGGCGCGCAGCCCGCGGCTTGGGGATCGGCGGTTCCGGGCGGGCAGGGCGGCAGTTCGTCCGCCGCGCCGGGGTTGAGCATGTCGCGGGCGCGCTGGCGCAGGGCCTCGGCCCGCGCGGCGGTTTCGGGGTCGGTTTCACTCGCAGGCGTGGGCGTGGGTGCCGCGGCGGCGGCCGGGTCGGTCGCGGCCAGCGCCCCGGCGCGGGTGCGCAGGGCGGCGGCGCGGGCGGTCAGCGCCGCATCGCCGGTGACAGGGCTCTCGGGGGCGTGGCGGCGGGCCGCGGCCTGCCGGGCGCGCAGCGACGTCTCGACCGCGGCGGGGTCGGCGGCGGCCTCGGCCGCGTGGGCGGGGACGGCGGGGGGCGCGTTCAGTTGCGACAGCGGCAGCAACCGCGGATAGTCGCCGCCGCCGGGATCGCCGCAGCCCGCCAGCACCGCAAGCGCGGCCAGCGGGGCGAGTCGGCGGATGGGGGGGCGGCTGGACATCGCGGGCACGATAGAAACTGCGGCCCGGCGCGGCAAGCATGTCCGGCGCCCGGGGCAGGGGCATCTTTCCCCAGCGCGTGCCATGGCCTAGAACGGCGCCATGGCCCGCACCACTGGTTCCCATGCCGCGATCACCGGGCCGCTTGTCCGGCAGGCGGCGCTAAGGCTTTTCGCGCGGCATGGCTATGCCGCCGTCTCGATGCGTCAGATCGCCGCTGCCGTGGGCGTGCAGGCGGGGGCGCTTTATGCCTATACGCCCGACAAGCAGGCGCTGCTGGCCGGGCTGCTGGTCGAGCATATGGAGGACCTGCTTTCCGCCTGGGGCGACGGCCCCGACGCCCCGCCGCTGGATCGGCTGGAAGCCTTCGTGCGCTTTCACATCGCCTATTCGCTGGACCACGCCGATTCGGTGTTCCTCAGCTACATGGAGCTGCGCAATCTTTCCCCCGAGAACCACGCCGCCATCGCCGCCCTGCGCGGCCGCTATGAGGACGCGCTGACCGCGATCCTGCGCGAGGGTGCGGCGGCGGGGGTGATGCGGCTGGCGGATGCGCGGCTGACCACCATGGCGCTGATCGCCATGCTGACCGGGGTCACCAACTGGTTTCGCGAGGGCGGGCGGCTGGACCGGCAGGCGGTGGCGGACCACTACTGGGGGCTTGTGCGCGGCGCGGTGGGGGCGGGATGATCGCGCCATGAGCCTGCCGCCCGGATTTCTTGACGAGCTGCGCAACCGCGTTCCGATCAGCCGGATCGTGGGGCGCAAGGTGACCTGGGACCTGAAACGCTCGAACCAGGCCAAGGGCGACTGGTGGGCGCCATGCCCGTTCCACGGGGAAAAGACCGCCTCGTTCCATGTCGACGACCAGAAGGGGTTTTATTACTGCTTCGGCTGCCACGCCAAGGGCGACGCGCTGACCTTCCTGCGCGAGGCCGAGGGCATGGGGTTCATGGACGCGGTGGCGGTGATGGCGTCCGAGGCCGGGCTGCCGATGCCGGAACGCAGCCCCCGCGAACAGGCGCAGACCGACCGCCGCAGCCAGTTGGTCGAGGTGATGGACCGCGCGCTGCGCTGGTTCCGCCTGCAATTGCAGACCGGCGCCGGGGCAGGGGCGCGCGACTATCTGGCCGGGCGCGGGCTGGAGGGGGCGGCGCTCGACCGTTTCGAGATCGGCTTTGCCCCCGACCTGCGGCAGGGGCTGCTGCGGCATCTGACGGAATCCGGCGTGCCGGAAAAACTGGCGGTCGAGGCCGGTCTGGCCGCCAAGCCCGACGACGGCGGCGCCGCCTATGACCGCTTCCGCGGCCGCATCATCTTTCCGATCCGCGACGCCCGCGGGCGCTGCATTTCCTTTGGCGGGCGGGCGATGGACCCGAATGCGCGGGCCAAATACCTCAACGGCCCGGAAACCGCGCTGTTCGACAAGGGGCGCAATCTCTACAACCTTGGACCCGCGCGGGCGGCGGTGTCCAAGGGGCAGCCGCTGGTGGTGGCCGAGGGCTACATGGACGTGATCGCGCTGGCGCTGGCGGGGTTCGAGGGGGCGGTGGCGCCGCTGGGCACCGCCATCACCGAGGATCAGCTGCGGCTGATGTGGCGCGTCTCGCCGGAACCGATCATCACGCTGGACGGCGATGCCGCCGGGCAGCGCGCGGCGATGCGGCTGATCGACATGGCGCTGCCGCTGGCCGGGCCGGGGCAGGCGCTGCGATTCGCGCTGATGCCGGGCGGACAGGACCCCGACGACCTGATCCGCAGCGGCGGGGTGGGGGCGATGCGGGCGGTGCTGGACCAGGCGCAGCCGCTGGTCGAGCTGCTGTGGCAGCGCGAGACCGAGGGCCGGGTTTTCGACAGCCCGGAACGCCGCGCCGCGCTGGACCGCGCGCTGGGGGAGGCGGTGGCGCGCATCCCCGACCCCGCTACCCGCGAACATTACACGCGAGAGCTGAAAAACCGCCGCTGGGCGCTGTTCGCGCCGCCCCGCACCCAGACCGGCCGCTTTGCCCGCCGCGATGCGGTGCCGCCGCCGCTGCCGCAGACCCGCGCCTCGGCGCTGGTGGCCACCGATGCGGGCGAGCAGCTGATCGAGGCGATGGTGCTGGCGATCTGCGCCACCCATCCGCATCTGGTGCCGCGGGTCGAATCGCGGCTGGAACGGCTAGAGCCCGCAGACCCCGGCCGGGCGGCGCTGGTCCACGACCTGCTGGCCGGAACCCGCAGCGCGGCGGGCCGCCTTGCCCTTGATTCGATCATGGCCGATCCCCATGTCCGCTCGGCCCCGGCGATCTCGCGTCCCGCGGGCGCCAGTGAAACCGCCGAGCCGATGCTGCTGAACGCCCTGGACCGGATCGAGTCCCGCCGCGCCGCCCGCGAGGAACTCGCCCGCGCCGAGGCCGAGATCGAGGGACTCGCCGACGAGGGGCTGACCTGGCGCGTCACGCAATCGACGCGGGCGCGACTCGAGGCCGACCACCCTGCGATCGGCGCCAGTGACGACCTGGGCGAGGACCGCAAGGCGCTTGCCGACCGGCTCAGCCGCGCGCTTAGCGAGGAAATCTGGCGGAAACGCCGCTGAGCGTGGCGAATCACCGGACCGAATCACCTGTCGCCGTCTTTGATCGGCGGCAGCTTTCGACTAGAACCGCCGGAATCCCGGCACCCGATTCGCCGTTCCCGCGAATCAGCTAAGAAGGAACCGCCCATGGCCAAGGACGACGACGACAAGCCGGAAGCCAAGGACGACGATCACTCGCTGGACATGAGCCAGGCCGCGGTGAAGCGGATGATCGCCGAGGCGCGCGAGCGCGGCTACATCACCTATGACCAGCTGAACTCGGTGCTGCCGCCCGATCAGGTGTCCTCGGAACAGATCGAGGATGTGATGTCGATGCTGTCCGAGATGGGCATCAACATCATCGAGGACGAAGAGGCCGAAGAGGCCGAGGCCGGCGGCGCCGTGGTGCCGGTCTCGACCAGCCGCGAGATCGCGGTGGCGGCGCCGGAAACCGAAAAGCTCGACCGCACCGACGACCCGGTGCGGATGTATCTGCGCGAGATGGGCTCGGTCGAGCTGCTGTCGCGCGAGGGCGAGATCGCGATCGCCAAGCGCATCGAGGCCGGCCGCAACACCATGATCGCCGGGCTGTGCGAAAGCCCGCTGACCTTCAAGGCCATCACCATGTGGCGGCAGGAGCTTCTGAACGAGGACATCCTGCTGCGCGACGTGATCGACCTGGAAACCACCTTCGGCCGCGCGATGGGCGAGGACGAGGACGAGGAACTGCCGGTGGACCTGCCGCTGGGCAGCGCCGCCGAAGCGCCCCGCGCCGAAAAGCGCGGCGGCGACGAGGTGGACGCCGACGGCAACCCGCTGCGCCCCGATGTCGACGAGGATGACGAGGACGACGGCCAGAACCTGTCGCTGGCCGCGATGGAGGCCAGCCTCAAGCCGCGGGTGCTGGAATTGCTCGAGGCGATCGCCGGGCATTACGAACAGCTGGCCGACATGCAGGACCAGCGGATGTCGGCGACGCTGAACGAGGATGCCAGCTTTTCGGCCTCGGACGAGGATGCCTATCAGAAGCTGCGCAGCGAGATCGTGGCGCTGGTCAACGAGCTGCATCTGCACAACAACCGCATCGAGGCGCTGGTCGATCAGGTCTACGGCATCAACCGCCGCATCGTGACCATCGATTCCGGCATGGTGAAGCTGGCCGACGCCGCCCGCATCAACCGCCGCGAGTTCATCGACTGCTACCGCGGTGCCGAGCTTGACCCGACCTGGGTCGACCGCATGGCCGAGAACAAGGGCCGCGGCTGGCAGGCGCTGTTCGAGCGTTCGCGCACCCAGGTGGAAAGCCTGCGTGCCGACATGGCCGAGGTCGGCCAGTATGTCGGCGTCGACATCGAAGAATTCCGCCGCATCGTCAACCAGGTGCAGCGCGGCGAAAAAGAGGCGCGGCAGGCCAAGAAGGAAATGGTCGAGGCCAACCTGCGGCTGGTGATCTCCATCGCCAAGAAATACACGAACAGGGGCCTGCAATTCCTTGATCTTATTCAGGAAGGCAACATCGGCCTGATGAAGGCGGTGGACAAGTTCGAATACCGCCGCGGCTACAAGTTCTCGACCTATGCGACCTGGTGGATCCGGCAGGCGATCACCCGCTCGATCGCCGACCAGGCCCGCACCATCCGCATCCCCGTGCACATGATCGAGACGATCAACAAGCTGGTGCGCACCTCGCGCCAGATGCTGCACGAGATCGGCCGCGAGCCGACGCCTGAAGAACTGGCCGACAAGCTGCAGATGCCGCTGGAAAAGGTCCGCAAGGTGATGAAGATCGCCAAGGAGCCGATCTCCCTCGAAACCCCGATCGGGGACGAGGAGGACAGCCAGCTGGGCGATTTCATCGAGGACAAGAACGCCGTCCTGCCGCTGGACAGCGCCATCCAGGAAAACCTGAAGGAAACCACCACCCGCGTGCTGGCCAGCCTGACCCCGCGCGAGGAGCGGGTGCTGCGGATGCGCTTTGGCATCGGCATGAACACCGACCACACGCTGGAAGAGGTCGGCCAGCAGTTCAGCGTCACCCGCGAACGCATCCGCCAGATCGAGGCCAAGGCGCTGCGTAAGCTCAAGCACCCCTCGCGATCGCGCAAGTTGCGGTCGTTCCTCGATCAATAACAACGGGCTCTGCCCGGAAGCTCATGTTTCCGGGCAAGTATTCGCCCACAGGTTGCGCCGGATCGGCCGAATCCTGCCGTTCAACATCAATAATAGAATGTTAATTCTGGGCCGAATCGGGTTACCAGACGGTTGAGTGCAGTCCATGATTGCTGGTGATCCCGGTTGTCGGGTCATACCTTCGGAGGATGGCATGACCGAACGTTCCTTCGTGCTTTACCGCAGCGAAACCCGCCTGACCCCCAGAAGCGAGATTACTCGCCTGCTGGTTGACAGCGCTCGCCGCAGCAATCGCGAACAGGCGCTGACCGGTTTCCTGCATCATGACGACGGAATCTTCTTTCACTGGCTCGAGGGTGATGCCACGCCGCTGGCGCAGATGATGCAGCGGATCGCGCGCGACCCCCGGCACAGCAACCTCGTGACCCTCGCCAGCGGGCCCCTGCCGGCGCGGCGCTTCCCCGACTGCCCGATGGGGTATTCGTCGCAGACCGATTATTCGCTGCTGCGCTGGCTGGCCGACCATTCCGTCACCGTGCGCGAACATGCGGTGTTCGCCACGGCGCTGCTGTCGTTCCTTGAAGAACGCGCCGGCAGCACCGGCTGTCAGTCCAGCCGCTCGATATGGCGGGCAAAGGCGTCCATGTAGGTTTGCAGGAACTTGCGCAGGTTCTCGTCCTGGACGCTGCCGTCCTCGGCGTATTTTTCCGGCTCGAAGCGCAGGTAGAACTCGGGGTGGCCCATGGCAACCATCCCTAGCGTCACCATCCGCGCCTTGAGATGGACCTGCGCCGCCGCCGTCCCGATCGCGCCCTGCGAGGCGCCGACGCAGGCCGCGGGCTTGCGGCTCCACACCGATGTGCCAGAGGGGCGGCTGCCCCAGTCCAGCGCGTTGCACAGTACGCCGGGCACGGCGCGGTTGTATTCGGGCGACACCAGCAATACCGCGTCTGCGGCGGCGACCTGCGCCTTCATCCGCTCGACCGGGGCGGGGCCGCGACCGTTCTGCCACAGATCCTCGTTGTAAAGCGGCAGGTCCCCGATCTCGACGAAATCGAAATCCAGGCTGCCCTCGGCCACGCGGGCCAGCGCCTTGGCAGTGATGCGGTTGATCGACCGTGCGCGCAGCGAGCCGACAAGGACGGCGACGGAACGGGACATCGTTAGAACCCTTTCGACTTTGCGGCGCGGGAACCGCGGTTGCCGGTTGAACCTTGGGACCAAATCAAGAACAATGGCCGGAATACCGGGGCGATACAACGAAAATGGACCTTATCGGACAGATGTCAATTGATCCGGCCGTGGGGCTGCTGGGCTGGGTGCTGGCGCTGGTGCTGCTGGCCTGGGCGCTGGCGCAGGCCCGCGCCCGCCGCCGGGCCGAGGGTGCGGCCCATGCGGCGGCCGTCGAATCCGCGGCGCTGCGCGCCGGCGACGCGGCGCTGTCCGCCCGCCTGGCCGAGCTGGCCGAGGAGCGCGACAACCTGACCGACGCGCTGCACGCCGCCCGGCAGGACATCGCGGCCCGCGACCGCGCGCTGGATGCGGCAAGGCTTGAGGCCGCGCATCAATCCGCCCGCGCCGCCGCCGAGTTGCAGGCGCTGCGGCAGGCGCGCGAGGAAATGACCGCGCAATTCCGCCTGATCGCCGATGAATCCCTGCGCCGGCAGGGCGCCGATCTGGAACGCGCGCATCAGGAACGGCTGACCGGGTTGCTGACCCCGTTCCGCGAACAGGTGGCGCGGTTCCAGGACGAATTGCAGGCCGGCCAGCGCGCCGACCAAGCGGCGCAGGCGGCCCTGCGCGAGCAGATCGAGGGGCTGCACCGCCGGTCCGAGGAAATCGGCCGCGACGCGGTGGCGCTGACCCGGGCGCTGCGCGGCGACAAGCAGCGCCAGGGGGCGTGGGGAGAGATGATCCTTGCGCAGGTGCTGGAATCCGCGGGGCTGGAACCCGGCCGCCACTATCGCACCCAGACCTCGGGCACCAACGGCGACGGGCGGCGGCTGCGGCCGGACGTGGTGGTGGAGATGCCGGGCGGCCGTTCGCTGGTGATCGACGCGAAATGCTCGCTCAACGCCTATGCCGAGGCCTGCGCGGCCGAGGAGCCGGGCGAGCGCGATGCCGCGCTGCGCCGCCATGTCGCCGCCATCCGCGCCCATGTCGCCGAGCTGTCGGACCGCGGCTATCAGGCGCTGCACCCTGATTCCGTCGATTACGTGCTGATGTTCCTGCCGGTCGAGGGCGCCTTTGCCGAGGCGCTGCGCACCGAGCCCACGCTGATGACGCAGGCGCTGGAACGGCGGGTGGGGCTGGTCACCCCCTCGACCCTGATGCTGGCGCTGCGCACGGTCGAACATCTCTGGGCGGTGGAGCGCCGCGAACGCAACGGGGCCGAGATCGCCCGCCGCGCCGGCGCGCTTTACGACAAGCTGGCGCTGGTGGTGGCGGCGCTGGACGAGGCCGGGGCGGCGCTGGATGCCGCCCACCGCGCCCATGCCGCGGCGGTGGCGCGGCTGTCGCGCGGCCCCGGCAATGTGGTGCGGCAGGCGGAAATGCTGCGCGAGCTGGGCGCGCGCACCACCCGCAGCATCGCACTGGTCCACGATGCCGAGGATGACGCCGGGGACAGGACGGCCGAGGCGGGTATCTAGTAGCTCGCGCAAGCCACTACCCAAGATCATGCGGGCTCTGTATGCTGGCTGTATCTGAGGCTGATCGAGGGTCCACCCATGCGCTGTCCGTTCTGCGGAAACGTCGATACGCAAGTCAAGGATTCCCGCCCCGCCGAAGACAACGTTGCCATCCGCCGCCGCCGCTTCTGCCCCGCCTGCGGCGGCCGCTTCACCACCTATGAGCGGGTGCAGCTGCGCGATCTGGTGGTGATCAAATCCACCGGCCGGCGCGAGGATTTCGACCGCGACAAGCTCGCCCGCTCGATCCGCATCGCCATGCAGAAGCGCCCGATCGAATCCGAGCGCATCGACCAGCTGATCTCTGGCATCGTGCGGCGGCTGGAAAGCATGGGCGAGGCCGACATTCCGTCGAAGGTGATCGGCGAGATCGTGATGGAAACCCTGGCCCGTATCGACACCGTGGCCTATGTCAGATTTGCCAGCGTCTACAAGAACTTCCAGGCCGCCGACGATTTCGACCGCTTCGTGTCGGAACTGCGCCCGACGACCGAGTGAGCGCCGCCGCCCACGACCTGCGCCACATGGACCACGCGCTGCGACTGGCGCGGCGGGGCTTGGGCAATGTCTGGCCGAACCCCGCCGTGGGCTGCGTGATCGTGGCCGCGGGCCTTGTAGTCGGCCGCGGCTGGACCCAGCCCGGCGGCCGTCCGCACGCCGAGCGCATGGCGCTGGATGCGGCCGGCGCGGCCGCACGCGGCGCCACCGCCTATGTCACGCTGGAACCCTGCGCCCATCATGGCCGCGCGCCCCCCTGCAGCGATGCGCTGGTCGCGGCGGGGGTGGCGCGGGTGGTCTCGGCCCTGACCGACCCGGACCCGCGCGTCGCCGGGCGCGGCCATGCGCGGCTGCGCGCGGCCGGGATCGAGGTGGTCGAGGGGGTGCGTTCCGCCCCGGCCGTTGAGTTGCAGCGCGGGTTCCTGTCCCGGGTGACGCTGGGCCGGCCGATGGTGACGCTGAAGCTCGCCACCAGTTTCGACGGCCGCATCGCCACCGCCGCAGGCGAAAGCCGCTGGATCACCGGCGAGGCCGCGCGGCGGCATGTGCACCTGCTGCGGCTGACCCATGACGCGGTGATGGTCGGGAAGGGGACCGCTCGCGCCGACCTGCCGGCGCTGAACGTGCGTGGTTTTGGCCCGGTCCGCCAGCCGGTGCGGGTGGTGATCGCCAATGCCCCGATCCCTGCGCTGCCGCCCGAGGGGCCGGACCACGGCCCGCTGTGGGTGCTGCCCGGTCCGGTGGATGAGGCGCTGGCCGAGCTGGGCCGGCTCGGGCTGACCCGGGTGTTCTGCGAAGGCGGCGGGCAGCTGGCCGCGGCGCTGCTGGCGGCGGGGCTGGTGGACGAGTTGGTTGGCTACACCGCCGGGATGGTGCTGGGCGGCGACAGCCGCGCCGCCGTCGCGCCGCTGGGGCTGGGGGCGCTGGCCGAGGTGCCCCGGTTCCGGCTGGCCGAAACCCGGGCGTTGGGCGGCGACGTGTTCCATCGCTGGGTGGCGGTGCGCTGAGAAAGCGGGGCCGGCGTCTTCGCTAAAACCGGGGTGCAGAAAGCTGATTCGTGGTTCGCTCCGCGCGCCCGGACCGGGGCGCTGCCCCGGGCCCGGGATATTTTCACAAGGAAGAAAGAGCTTATCGCCACAGCCGGCTGTGCCCGCTGAACGCGCCTTGCAGCTTGGCCAGCCAGCGCAGGGTCGGGGGCTGGGGGGCGGCGGCGGGGTCGGCCAGACGCTCGGCGGCGACCTCGACCGGGCAGGGCAGGTTCGACAGCGGATCGCAGTAGCGCGGATAGGCGATCAGCGCGGCGTGGACCAGGGTTTCAAGGTCGGGGCGGGCGGTGCGGCGGGCGGGGATCGGCCCAAGGTCGCGGGTCAGCCCCCAGCCGGCATAGAAGGGCGCGCCCAGGGTGGTGACCGGCTTGCCGCGGATCAGCGCCTCGAAGCCGAGGGTCGAGGTGATCGTCCAGACCTCATCGGCCGCGTCGATCAGCGCGGCGGCGGGGGCGCCGGCGGCGGTGATGTCGGCCAGCCCCGCAAGCTGCGTGTCGGTGACCGCGCCTGGGCGCAGCCCGGCCTCGACATCCGGGTGCGGCTTCCAGACGATCAGCGCCCCGGGGTTTTCCGCGCGGGTGCGGGCCAGCAGCGCGAGGTTGGTCCGTTCGGCCCCGGCACCCAGCCGGATCGAGGCGTCATCCTCGACCTGACCGGGGACCAGGATCACCCGTCGCCCGTCGCGGGGGGTCGCGGGCATCGTCCCCGGCAGGTTGTATTTGGTCAGCGCCGCCCGCCGCAGCCGGGCGATCAGCGCCGTGGCGCGGTCCCGGCCGCCGGGCGGCAGCGGCTGGGCGATCAGCCGCTCGAGATCGCTTTCGCGGCCGGGGTCGTAGTAGATGCCGCGGGAATCGGCGACCAGCGACAGCGGCGGCACCAGCGCCGCCCCGAGGCCGCGCGAGCGCAGGAATCCGTCCTCGACCCGCAGCGCCTGCGGCGCCTTGTCCGCACGGCCGGCCCAGACCAGCGACACCGCCGGCGAAGGGCGATCGGTGAACCGCACCCCGCGCCCCTCGCCGAAGAACCGGGCCAGGGGACGGCGTTTCCACAGCCGCATCCCCAGCGCCAGATGCCCGTCGCGGTCCTGGGCATGGGCGCGCGCCTCGGCCTCCAGCTGGCGGATCGCGCCCTCGAGGTCGGTCAGTCTGTCGCGGCAGGGGTCGTACCAGACCGGCGCCAGCAGATGGCTGGCGGCGAACAGCGCGGGCAGGGTGGTGCGGCCCAGCCGGCGCGGCACCGGCGCCTCGTCGTCGGAAAGCCCCCAACCGGCATAGAAGGACTGACCGAACAGCCGCGGGCGGTGGCCGGCCAGCATCGCCTCGTACCCCAGCTGCGAGCTGACCACATAGACCGCCGCCGCATCCCCGACCAGCTGCCAGGGCGAGACCGGGGCATCGCACAGCACCTCGCCCGGGCGCAGGTCGGCGGCGGTCAGATGCCCGGGGCGCAGCCCGGCGGCGGTTTCGGGATGGCTGCGCAGGACGATGCGGGCGCCGGGGTGTTCGTCGCGGGCGGCGGCGAGCATCCGCAGGAAGGTCTCGCGCCCCGCACCCATCAGCGAGGCATCGCCCCGGGTCTGGTCCACCACCAGCACATAGCCGGGGGCGGCGGCGGGCAGGCCGGGGCGGTGGGCGTTGTATTTCGACAGATCCGCGGCGCGCAGCCGGGCCAGCATGGCGTCGGCCCGCGCGGCCAGCGCCGCGGCCTGCGGCGAGGCGGCCAGCTCTTCGATCAGCGACGGGGAGGAGGGGTCGAAATGCAGCCCCAGCGGGTCGATCAGCAGCCCGATGGGGCCGCGCCGGCCGATGCGGCTGCGATCCCGTCCCGGCAGGACCGAGCGCAGGAACGCATCCTCGACCGAGACGACCTTGGCGCCGCGCTGCCGGGCGATGGCGCGGCCGCGCCAGGCGGTGGGGCCGGCGCCCCAGACCGCGACCGCATCCCCCGCCCCGGGCAGGCCGGTGCACAGGCGCCAGCCCGCCAGTTCAAGGATCCGCCGCAGCCGCGGTTGCAGGAAGAAGCCGCCGTTATAGACGAAAAGCCGCCGCGACGGTCGCGGCGGCTCTGCCGGCGGCGGCCGGTGGCGGGCGATCACTCGCCGATGCTGGCCATCGAATCCGCGGTGGCGACACTGCCGGTGATCGCGCCGAGGGTTTTTTGCCACTGCACATAGGGCGCCTCGGTCACATAGACGGTATCGCCGGCGCGGATCAGGAAGTCGCGGGCCAGGAACAGCCCGTTCGGCCGGGTCAGGTCCAGCACATAGGCCATGCGCTGGTCGCCATAGACGCTCTTGCCCAGAACCCGGGTCGCCACCGCCTGCGGCTCGTTGCGCAGCACGAACACGCCGGTCGGGTCGGCAAGGCTGGTGCTCAGACCGCCGACCATGGCGATGGCCTCGATCGCGTTGATTTCCTCGGATCCCAGAGGAACCTTGGTCTGCCCGCCCAGCGCGCCAAGCGCGGTGAAGCTGCGCTGGTCCTCTTCCACCAGGATCACGTCGCCGGGGCGCAGCGCGATGTCGTAGCGCGGGTTGGAGTACAGGTCGCGCAGCCAGATCCGGCCGGTGCTGCCGCCGCGCTTGACGGTGACCACCGCCACCTCGGGGTCGATCGAGACCCCGCCGGCGCGTGCCAGCATCGCCGACAGCGACCGCGTCGGCCGCTCGATCGGGAACACGCCCTGGCCGCCGACGCGGCCCATCACCGACACGGTGGCGCCGTCGCCCGCGACGCGGGTCACCGTCACCTGCGGGTCGGGGGTCTGGGTGGCCAGGCGCTGGGTGATCAGGTTGCGCAGCTCTTCGGGCGAGTTGCCCGCCGCCCGCACCCGCCCGGCGTAGGGCACGAAGATATAGCCGGCGCTGTCGACCTGCAGTTCCGTCAGCGCGGTGTTCGACGACCCCATCGAGGCCAGCAGCCCGTCGTCGACGTTTTCCCAGATCGTCAGACCCAGCACGTCGCCCGGGCGGATCTCGTCGGCGCCGACCTGGCCCGCGCTCAGGAAATCCTGCCCGAACCCGTAGCTGGGGGTGTAGGAGGCCGCGCGCGCCACCCGGTCGTCGACGAACAGGATATGGGCGTTGCCGCCGTTCTCGATCGAGCCCCGGTAGATTTCCTTCTTGCTGGGACCCGAGCGGGGCAGGGCGCAGGCCGCCAGCAGCACCAGCGACGCCATGGCCATGAAACGCAGCGCGATCCGGGCAGAGCCGCCGCGCGGCAGGGGCGAGAGGGTGAGTTCAGTCAAGTCCGGTCTCCTGTCCCTTCCGGTGATTCTGCGTCGCCGGATCACATAAGTTCAAAACATTGTTTAACCTGCGCGGCCGGGATCATCCACTGAAAGCCGCAGGTTCAGCGGTCGTTATCGCTCATTTGTTGTCGATTATACGCATGACCGCCCTCGAAGGCGGCATAGGGGTCGTCGTCGGCCAGCATCATGTCCACCACCAGCCGCAGCGCATGGGCGCGCGAGCGGCGGGCGTAGAATCCGCCGGGCACCTGGCAGGTGTCCAGCAGATAGTTGCGATAGTCGCGATAGCGGGCGGTATCGGGCGGGGCGGGCTGGCGGAAGAAATCGTCCAGCGCCTGCCCCGAGACCAGCCCCGGCTTGGCATAGACCGCCCGCCCCAGCGCCTTGACCGGCAGCCCCCGCCACAGCGCCTGCTGGGCCGAGGTCGAGTTGATCGTCACCACCGCCCGCGCCTGCGACAGCAGCGCCGCCAGCTTGCCGCCGCCGATCAGATGCACCCGATCCGCCAGCCCCGCCGCCTGCGCCTGTTCGCGCACCACCCGGTGCAGCCCGGCCCGGCCGTCCTCGAGCGGGTGCGCCTTGAACACCAGATGATGGTGGCGCGGGGCCGAGCGGGCAAAGGCCGACAGCACCTCGGCGGTGAACTCGGCCATGGTGCGGTAGGGCGAATGGGCGACGAAGCTGGAATCATGTTCCAGTTGCAGCAGCACCAGCGCATAGGGGAACCCGGCCGAGCGGATGCGTTCCACCTGCCGCCAGCTTTGCAGGGATTGCGCCGGGGCCAGCAGCAGTCGGGCGAGATTCAGCCGGAACTCGCGCCACAGCGAGATGCCGCGATGCGAGCTGAACCCGGGAAAGCGCCGGTTCGCGGTCAGCACCATGAAGTGATAGAGCGCGCCGTAGAACTTGTGCTGGCGCATGTCGCCCCAGCGCGCCGGCGGCCGGTTCACGTCGTCGCCGAACTTGCGCTGCATGGCGCGCATCCGGTCCAGCCCGATCTCCATCAGCCGGGAATTGCCGTTGGCGCCGCCGCGTTCATAGGTGATCCAGTAGGGGCGCAGATAGCCTTCCTCGAACACATGCAGCACCAGCCCGTGCCGCGCCGCCGCCTGCCTTGCCGCCGCGTGGACCGGGCGCACGTCGCCGTAAAGCACGACGTCGGTGACCCGCTTTTCCGCGATCAGCCGCTCGAGATGCGCGGGCCAGCTGTCCGGGCCGCCCTGGTGGGGGATGAAACGGGCGCGATCGCTCCAGAAGAACTCGTCGCCGGCGTTGAAGCCGACGCGCCAGACCTCGGCGCCCGCGTCGGTCAGCAGCTGCCCCAGCCGGTCGAAGAACAGGCCATGCGGCCCCTGCAGCATCAGGAAGACCCGGCGTTCGGCGCCGGGCGGCGTGATCCGGGCCACGGCAGCCATGAGTCCTCGGGGGCGGGCGTTCATGCGGAAGGTCCGGTACAGACAAAACGACACAGGTTACCAGCGCGACAAACACGTGAACCGTGGTCCCGGTCAAGTTGCATATTCAGACAGTTTGTCGCTTCGGGGCCGAGCCGGGGCCCGAGGCGGGTCCGGGGCGGGGCTGCGGCGCGGATTTCGGCCGGGGCCGCTTGCCTTGCGGCGCGCGGGCGGTCATCGTGGCGCGCGATCAGCACAGGACAGGCGGGGACAGGCGGATGTTTACCGGAATCATCACCGACATCGGGACGGTCGCAAGGGCCGAGATGCGCGGCGACCTGCGGGCGAGAATCGCCTGTTCCTATGACATGGGCGGCGTGGACATGGGCGCCTCGATCGCCTGCGACGGGGTGTGCCTGACCGTGGTCGCCAAGGGCGAGGGCTGGTTCGAGGTCGATATCTCGGCCGAGACCATGGAGAAGACCAATATCGGCCGGGACGGCTGGCCGGTCGGGCGGCGGATCAACCTGGAACGGGCGCTGAAGCTGGGCGACGAGCTGGGCGGCCATATCGTGTCCGGCCACGTGGACGGGGTGGCGCGGGTGGTCGAGGCCCGCCCCGAGGGCGACAGCCTGCGCCTGACCTTCGAGGCCCCGCACGAGCTGGCGCGTTTCATCGCGCCCAAGGGCTCGGTGGCGCTGAACGGTACCTCGCTGACCGTGAACGAGGTCGCCGGCAACCGCTTCGGGGTCAACCTGATCCCCCATACCCGCGAGGTCACCAACTGGGGCGAGGTGGCCGAGGGCGATCTTGTCAACCTGGAAATCGATACGCTGGCCCGCTATGTCGCGCGGCTGGCCGAGGCGGGGTAGGCGGCCAGGGCGCGCCCCAAGCCGGGGCTCTGCCCCGGAGCCCCGGGATATTTAAGAACCGCCCGAAGCGCCATGCGCAGGGCGAGAGGCATGTCCGCCACCCTTTCGCCGGGCGGCGGCTTGCGTTAAGCCATCGCCAAACATTCTGCGAGGCCGCCAAGATGCAATATGAACAGCCCGGACAGGTCGAGCGCGACTGGTCCGACGCGATCTCGAGCATTGAAGAGATCATCGAGGACGCCCGCAACGGGCGCATGTTCGTGCTGGTCGATCACGAGGACCGCGAGAACGAGGGCGATCTGGTCATCCCCGCCCAGATGGCGACGCCCGACGCGATCAACTTCATGGCCACCCACGGCCGCGGGCTGATCTGCCTGGCGCTGACCGCCGAGCGGGTGGACGCGCTGGGGCTGCCGCTGATGTCGCCCAAGAACTCGAGCCGCCACGAGACCGCCTTCACCATGTCGATCGAGGCGCGCGAGGGAGTGACCACCGGGATTTCCGCCCACGACCGCGCCCGCACGGTGTCGGTCGCCATCGACCCGTCGCGCGGGGCCGCCGACATCGCCACGCCGGGGCATGTGTTCCCGCTGCGTGCGCGCCGGGGCGGGGTGCTGGTCCGCGCCGGCCATACCGAGGCCGCGGTGGATATTTCGCGGCTGGCCGGGCTGAACCCCGCCGGGGTGATCTGCGAGATCATGAAGGACGACGGCTCGATGGCGCGGCTGCCCGATCTGGTGGCCTTCGCACAGAAGCACGGGCTGAAGATCGGCACCATCAGCGACCTGATCGCCTATCGCCGCCGCCACGACAACCTGATCGCCGAACGCCAGCAGCGGCAGGTTGCCTCGGCCCATGGCGGCGAATGGATGATGCGGGTCTTTGCCGACGAGGCGCAGGGTGCCGAGCATATCGTGCTGAGCAAGGGCGACCTGACCACGCCCGAGCCGGTGCTGGTGCGGATGCACGCGCTGGACCCGCTGCACGACGTGCTGGGCATCGGCCGCCCCGGCGACCTGCCCGCCGCCATGCGGATGATCGCCGAGGAAGGCCGCGGCGTCGTCGTGCTGCTGCGCGACCTGTCGCCGACCCTGCCGCGGGTGGGCGAGGCCTCGCCGCACACGCTGCGCCAATACGGGCTGGGGGCGCAGATCCTCGCCTCGCTGGGGGTGCACGAGCTGGTGCTGCTGACCAATTCGGGCTTGCCCAAGGTGATCGGGCTTGACGCCTATGGGCTTTCCATCCATTCCACCCGCCCGATTCCGCAGGACTGAGACCATGGCCGCGCTGACCGAACACGCCACCCTGCCGCTGCCGGCCCGTGACGCGCCGGTGCGGCTGCTGATCGTGGTGGCGCCCTATTACCGCGCCATCGCCGACGGGCTGATCGCCGGCGCCCGCGCGGTGGCCGAGACCGCCGGCGCCAGCGTCGATCTGGTCGAGGTGCCGGGCGCGCTGGAAATCCCCACCGCCATCGGCATGGCCGGGCGGCTGGCGCAATACGACGGCTTCGTCGCGCTGGGCTGCGTGATCCGGGGCGAGACCACGCATTACGAGACCGTCTGCAACGACAGCTCGCGCGGGCTGGCGCTGCTGGGCCTGCAGGGGCTGTGCATCGGCAACGGCATCCTGACCGTCGAGAACATGGAACAGGCAGTGGTCCGCGCCGACCCCGCGCAGCAGGACAAGGGCGGCGGCGCCGCGGCCGCGGCGCTGCATCTGATCGCGCTGCACCGCCGCTGGGCGGGGGCGAAGCGCCCGATGGGGTTCGGCCGCGACGAGGACCGCGACGTGCTGCGGCTGGCGGGCGAGATCGACGGATCGGGCCAGGCATGAGCGAGGCTCCGAAATCCCGGCAGGCCCGCCCCGACCGCCGCGCGCTCAGCGCTGCGGCGCGGGTCTATGCCGTGCAGGCGCTGTTCCAGATGGAGGCCGCCGACCAGTCCGCCGACCGGGTTGTGCGCGAGTTCTCGAACTGGCGGATCGGCGTCGATTACGAAGAGGGCACCTCGCCCGAGGCCGACGAGGACCTGTTCAAGCGCATCGTGGATGCGACGGTGAACTGGCAGGCGCGGATTGACCAGATGACCGACCGCGCGCTGGTGGCGAAATGGCCCATCGCCCGCATCGACCCGGTGCTGCGGGCGCTGTTCCGCGCCGCCGGGGCCGAGCTGGTCGGCTCGGACGTGCCGCCGCGGGTGGTGATTTCTGAATATGTCGCGGTGGCGGATGCGTTCTTCCCCGACGGGCGAGAGACGCGCTTCGTCAACGCGGTGCTGGACCACATGGCCCGCGACGCCCGCCCCGACGCATTCTGAACGGGGCGGCGTGCGGCCGCAGGTGACATGGCCGGCCGCAGCCCCTAGATTGATGGCAGAGCCTGCGGAAGGTCGCCCATGCCCGAGCCCGTGATGCCCGACCCTGTAACGCCTGCGCCCCAGCGGGCGCTTTCCGATGCCGCCGGCGACGAGCTGCCCGAGCCCGTCCTGCCCGAGCTGGTGCGGCTGTATCTGCGCAACATCGCGCTGGGGTTCCTGCTGGCGCTGGTGTTCACCGGGCTGCTGCTGGCGCTGGACGTGGCGCATCTGCGGCACCTGACCCTGGAAACCACCGGCGGCTGGCTGGCCATCGTGATGCTGGTGGCCTTCAACACCATCGTCTTTGCCGGGGTGCAGTTCGCCATTGCGGTGATGCGCATGGCCGAGCCGGGCGACCCGCCCCGCCGCGGCAGCCGCGCCCCGGTGACCGGACACGAGCCCGTTGCGGTGCCCGTCCCGGCCCGCCCGCGCGGCCGAGTCGCTCCCTGAGTCCAGCCCGGTTTTGCGGGGTCCCGGCAGAGCGCTGCGGCGGCCGGATCGGGCGCAGTTTTCCGGCATCACCTTGTGGGTTATTTGCAACATCCTGCGCCCGCCGCCGCGCGCGATTCCGTGATTGCGTGAGCATTCGCGGCGACCGGTGCGCAATTCCCGGATTGTTCCCGTTAAGGACAACTGCCTCTGTCACGGTGCTTTTCCGGAATGTCGCAGACAAAACAGTCCTTACCCCTGTCGTCACTGCAAAGGTTCCGTAACAGCGGGTCACGGTTGCGTGACACCGGCCGTGTTTCGCGCACCGGTTAACCGGCGGGCACCAAGGGTCTAGTTCATCGTTGCATGAACAAGCGGCGCCTGTCGCCGCCACAGGACGAGAGGTTCACCATGAAAAAGCTTTCCCTTATCGCCAGCGCCTCGGCGCTTGCCATCGTGATCGGCGCCCCGGTGTTCGCGCAGACCGAATTCTCGACCGGTGCCAACATCACCGGCGTCGGCGGGGTCGAGGACCGGCTGGATGATGTCGAAGAGGCGGTGCAGGACGATTTCGAGCGTTCGCAGGACGCCGCCCGCTTCGGCCCGGCCGACCGCCGCACCGGCACCTTCGGCTCGATCGCGCTGACCTATGCCGGCCGCAGCGGCAACTATGAGAACCAGGATTTCTCGCTGGCCGGGCGGCTGTCGAACAACCAGGGCCCGTTCCAGCAGTCGGTCGGGCTGTTGCTGGAATACGGCGAGGACAACGACGGCGAGACCGACACCAAGCGCACCTCGGTGATCTACGACGGCAACTATTTCTTCAACGAACAGCTCTATGCCTTCGTGCTGGGCCGGGCTGCAGTTGATGGGATCGCCGATGATGATCTGGACACTCTGGCCGTGGACGATCCCGACGAATTCGCTGATCGTGACGGCCGTCTGAAGCGCGATGCCTTCCTGGGCTTCGGTCCGGGCTACCGGGTCATCAACAACGACACCACCGCCTGGCGCGTGCAGGCCGGCGTCGGGATCCGCTACACCCACACCGTGCGGACCGTTTCCGCGCTTCCGGATGCTGCTTATGTCGAATCCGACACCTCGGTCGGCTACATCGCGTCGTCGCGCTTCTATCACAAGTTCAACGACCAGTTCTTCCTGACCAACGACACCGACTATCTGACGTCGGATGCCAATGACATCGCGTGGAACGAGCTGGGCCTGAACTTCAAGATGAGCGACGCGCTGGCGACCCGCGTGTCCTACAAGACGGAATACGTCTCGGACCGCGCGATCCGCACCGACAACACGCTGGGCGTGTCGCTGGTCTACGGCTTCTGATTTTCCCTCGTCAGAAGTCTCTCGGGAAGGGGCGGCCCCAGCGGCCGCCCCTTTCTTGCAACGAAAAAGGCCGCCCCGGGGGGCGGCCTTTTCAGGTGGCGGGAACCGCAGCGACCGTGCCGACGCAGGTTTCCCCGAAAGCCTGGATGTCCAGGTGGGAGCCGGGTAACAGGACCAGGGCCCTGACAGAGCCAGCCCCCTCGGTGAAGTTATAGGCCAGTGGAAAAAAAGGCCGTCACGAGAAGAGCAGAAACCCGCCAGCGCCTTAGGTAGTGACCGGGAAGCGGCGCCGCAAGACCTGCCGGGCGTTGCAGGATGTTTCCGCTTCGTTCATGGTGGCGCCATGGTGATTCCAACGATCCTGCCCCAGCCCGTGCCGGCGCTGCCGCGGCCGGGACAGCTGCTGGCCCGCGGCGTCTCGCGGATGCTGCTGGCGCTGGGCCATGCGCCGTTGTGCGAATTCGTGCCGGCGCCGGGGCTGCGGGTCGACGTGGTGTCGGTGGCCCCGGGCGGCGAGATCTGGATCGTCGAGTGCAAGAGTTGCCGCGCCGATTTCGCCGCCGACCGCAAGTGGCAGGGCTATCTGGACTGGTGCGACCGCTTCTTCTGGGCGGTGGACGGCGATTTCCCGCGCGAGGTCCTGCCCGACGGCGGCGGGCTGATCCTGGCCGATTCCCACGGCGCCGAGCTGGAGCTGATGGCGCCGCTGGCCAAGCTGGCGGCGGCGCGGCGCGCGCGGCTGCTGCGCGACGTGGCGCGGGTGGCGGCAGTGCGGCTGCTGCGGGCCAGCGATCCGGGGGCGGCGATCGACGGATAAGGGGGCGCTGCCCCGTCGTCTGCGACGGCTTCCCCGGGATATCTGGGCCAAGATGAAAGCGCCGGGGCTCAGCGGCGCGCGGGGCCCTTGGGGCGGGGGGATTTCGGCTTCGGGGCCTGGCCGATCTCCCGCGCAGCCTCGGCGGCGGCCATCAGTTCCTCGGCGATCTCGATGGCCTCGTCGGGGTCGAAGTCGAGCGGCAGCTCGACGCCCTCGCCCTCGACATAGATGCGCACCATGCCCAGATCCGTCGGCCCGATCTGCAGATTGGCGGCGACGTCGCTTTCCTTGTTGATCCCCATGGCATCGCTCCTTCCACGGCCTGCGTCAGGCGGTCTATCCGACGGGGGCAGGGGCGGCAAGTCGGGCTTGCATCCCCCCCGGCAAGCGTCTATCTGAAGCGCCTGTGCCGCCTTAGCTCAGTTGGTTAGAGCGCCGGATTGTGGATCCGGAGGTCCCCCGTTCGAGCCGGGGAGGCGGTACCATTCCCGCACCGTCTGAGGGGCCTTGTGCCCGTTTGTGTCGGCCCTGCGAATCGCGGCGTGCCTGTGCGCCTGATAGCGGCGCCACGAGTTCTCAGAGCCTGTGATGCACGACGATGCCGGGCTCAATCCCCCCGCCGATCCTGCCGCCCGCTCAGGGTTCGGCAAGCTCCTGCAACCATTCCGAAAACAGGTCCAGCGAGCGTTGCGCCTGCGCTTGCGCCGGGCGGATCAGCGCATAGGATGAGCCGCCGGTCAGCACCTGCGGGCAGGGCTGGCGCAGCGTGCCCTCGGCCAGCGCCTCGGCCGCGAAGATGTCGGGCAGCAGCGCCACCCCCATGCCGGCGCGGGCGGCGGCGATCACCATGCCGAAATGCTGGAACCGCGGCCCGCGCAGCTGGCCGAAGGGCTCGACCCCGGCGGCGGCGAGCCAGTCGCTCCACAATTCGGGGCGGGTGGATTGCTGGATCAGCGGCCAGTTCAGCAGCTCGGCCGGGGGCAGCACCGCGGCCCCGATCAGCGCCGGCGAGGCGACCACGATCAGGTTTTCGGGACAGATCGGCAGCACCCTGGTGCCCGGCCGCGCCATTTCCACCCGCTGCAGCGCCGCGTCAAAGGGCGAATCGTCGAAATCCACCGGCGCCAGCGCCTCGGCCAGGTCGATCCCGATGCTCGGGTGGCGGCGCGAGAACCCGGCCAGCCGCGGGATCAGCCAGCTGGTGGCAAAGGTCGGCAGCACCGCCAGCCGCAGCACGTCCTCGCCCCCGCCGAAGGCCATCACCATCCGCGCCGATGATTCGATCCGGTCGAGGATGTCGCGCGCGTCGCGCACCAGCGCGCGGCCGGCATCCGACAGCACCAGCCGCTGGCGTTCGCGGTGAAACAGCCGCACGCCCAGCCGTTCCTCCAGCGTGCGGATCGAGCGGCTGACCGCGCCCTGGGTCAGGCTCAGCGCCTCGGCCGCGGCCGAGGCCGTGCCCAGATCGGCGCTGTAAAGCAGGGCGCGCAATTCCTGCACCGTCGGCGTGTACGAGGGGCGGTTCTGGCGGATCATCAGGAAAACTCATGAACTGGACAGGAAACATCGTTATCCTTGCCTGCGCAGCTTCGCTAGACCCGGCTCAGCATACGGAGAGGAAATCATGCCCGCACTCAAGCCCAAGGACGCGCCCGACCTGAACCGCTTCGATTGGGAGGACCCGTTCCGCCTGAACGACCAGCTGTCCGAGGACGAGCGGATGATGCGCGACAGCGCCCGCGCCTATGCGCAGGAAAAGCTGCAGCCGCGGGTGATCGCCGCCTATCGCGACGAGGCGACCGACCCCGCGATCTTCCGCGAGATGGGCGAGATGGGCCTGCTGGGCGTCACCGTCCCCGAGGAATACGGCGGCCTGGGGGCGTCTTACGTCAGCTACGGGCTGGTCGCGCGCGAGGTCGAGCGGGTCGATTCGGGCTATCGCTCGATGATGTCGGTGCAGTCGTCGCTGGTGATGTATCCGATCTATGCCTACGGCTCCGAGGAACAGCGGCAGAAATACCTGCCAAAACTGGCCTCGGGCGAGTTCATCGGCTGCTTCGGCCTGACCGAGCCCGACGCGGGCTCGGACCCCGGCGGCATGAAGACCACCGCCAAAAAGACCGCCGGCGGCTATGTGCTGAACGGCACCAAGATGTGGATTTCCAACTCGCCCATCGCGGATGTGTTCGTGGTCTGGGCCAAGTCCGAGGCGCATGGCGGCAAGATCCGTGGCTTCGTTCTGGACAAGGGCATGAAGGGCCTCTCTGCCCCCAAGATCGAGGGCAAGCTGAGCTTGCGCGCCTCGATCACCGGCGAGATCGTCATGCAGGACGTCGAGGTGGGCGAGGATGCGCTGCTGCCCAACGTCGAGGGGCTGAAGGGGCCGTTCGGCTGTCTCAACCGCGCCCGCTACGGGATCAGCTGGGGCGTGCTGGGTGCGGCCGAGTTCTGTTTCCACGCCGCGCGGCAATACGGGCTGGACCGCCACCAGTTCAAGCGGCCGCTGGCCAACACCCAGCTTTACCAGCTGAAACTGGCCAACATGATGACCGAGATCACCCTGGGGTTGCAGGCAAGCCTGCAGGTCGGGCGGCTGATGGATGCGGCGCAGGCCGCGCCCGAGATGATTTCCATCGTCAAGCGCAACAACTGCGGCAAGGCGCTGGACATCGCCCGCATCGCCCGCGACATGCACGGCGGCAACGGCATTTCCGAAGAGTTCCAGGTCATGCGCCACGCGCAGAACCTTGAAACCGTGAACACCTATGAGGGCACCCACGACGTGCACGCGCTGATCCTGGGCCGCGCGATCACCGGGTTGCAGGCCTTCGCGTGAGCGATCAGTCAGATACGGGGGCGCCGCTGAAAGGGCTGCGGGTGGTCGAACTGGCCCGCATCCTCGCCGGCCCGTGGATCGGCCAGACCCTGGCCGATCTGGGCGCCGAGGTGATCAAGGTCGAGGCCCCCGAGGGCGACGATACCCGCAGCTGGGGGCCCCCGTTCCTGGACCGGCCGCGGCCGGATGGCGGCACCGAACGGGTGGCGGCGTATTTCCACGCGGCCAACCGCGGCAAGACCTCGATCACCTGCGACTTTAAGGACGCGGGCGATCTGGCGCGGCTGAAAGAGCTGATCGCCACTGCCGACGTGGTGGTGGAAAACTTCAAGGTCAGCGGGCTGAAGCGCTTCGGGCTGGATTACGACAGCCTGTCGGCGCTGAACCCGCGGCTGATCTATGCCTCGGTCACCGGTTTCGGACAGGACGGGCCGCGCGCCACCCAGCCGGGCTATGATTTCCTGATCCAGGGCATGTGCGGGATCATGGACCTGACCGGCGAACCGAATGGCGAGCCGCAGAAGGTTGGCGTGGCCTGGATCGACATCTTCACCGGGCTTTACGGGGTGATCGGCATCCAGGCGGCGCTGGCGGAACGGGAACGCTCTGGCCGGGGGCAACAGGTGGACCTGTCGCTGCTGGATGTAGGCGTGGCGGTGCTGGCCAATCAGGCGATGAACCACCTGATTGGCGGCACGGTGCCGCGGCGGCTGGGCAATGCGCATCCGAATATCGTGCCCTATCAGGTGTTTCCGGCCAGCGACGGGCATCTGATCATCGCCTGCGGCAATGACCGGCAATTCGCCGGGCTGTGCCGGGCGCTGGCGCTGGGGCCTCTGGACGGCGACCCCGCCTATGCCACCAACCCGGCGCGGGTGGAAAACCGCGAGCCGCTGTGTGCGCTGATCGCCGGCGCGACATCTTCCCGCACCCGGGCCGAGGCCATCGCCGCGCTGGAATCCGAGGGCGTGCCCGCCGGCCCGATCAACAGCGTCGCCGACGCGCTGGCAGAGCCGCAGGTGATCGCCCGCGGCCTGCGCATCGCGCCCGAGGGCATCCCCGGGCTGCGCACCCCGATCCGGTTCTCGCGCAGCGAGCTGGTGCTGGACCGCGCCGCGCCGATGCTGCCGGGAAAACCCTGACCGGCCACCGATTGGCAGGGCGGCCTCCGCCGCGCCGGCCCAGGCACCCCGCATCCTCCCCTGCGGGGTGTTCTGGTTTCCGGCATCACCGCCGTCGCCGCGGTCTGGCTGAACCGCGCCGGGGCGGATATGGTCGGCGCCGAAACTGCCGCGGGCGATGAAAGCAGGGTGCATGACCGAACAGGGCCGACCGATCCTTGAACTCGACCGAGTGTCGCGCCGGTTCGGCGACCGTCCTGCGCTGCGCGACGTCTCGCTGGAGATCATGCGCGGCGAGGTGGTCTGCCTGGTCGGCCCCTCGGGCTGCGGGAAATCGACGCTGCTGCGGCTGATCGCCGGGGTCGAGGTGCCCGACAGCGGCCGCATCCTGCTGGACGGGCAGGAGATCGCCGGCCCCTCGCGCTTCGTCGAGCCCGAGGATCGCCGCGTCGGCTTCATGTTCCAGGATTATGCGCTGTTCCCGCATCTGAGCGTGCGCGACAACATCCTGTTCGGGCTGCGCCAGCTGCCGAAAGCGCAGGCCGCGGCGCAGGCCGACCGCATCATCCGCCGCATCGGCATCGCCGAGTTGGCCAGCCGCCACCCGCATGAGCTGTCGGGGGGCGAGCAGCAGCGGGTGGCGCTGGCCCGGGCCTTGGCGCCGCAGCCGCTGGTGCTGCTGATGGACGAGCCGTTTTCCAACCTCGACCGGCGGCTGCGCGAGCATGTGCGGATGGAAACTCTGGCCACGCTGCACGACGCCAATGCCACCGCGGTGATCGTGACCCACGACCCCGAAGAGGCGATGTCGATCGGCGACCGGGTGGTGCTGATGCGGGCGGGGCAGGTGGTGCAGACCGGCACCGGCTACAACCTGTACGACCGCCCCGGCTCGATCTACGCCGCGCGCTTCCTGGGGCCCTGCAACCAGATCCCCGCCCGCGTCCGGGGCGGGCGCGCGGAAACCGTGCTGGGCGCGTTCCCCGCCCCCGGCTTTGCCGAAGGCGCGCCCGCGGTGGTGTGCATCCGCCCCAAGGCGCTGTTCCCGGTCGACATCTGCGCCGAGCGCCGCGGCGCCGATCTGCGCGGCACGCTGGTCCAGCGCAGTTTCCTGGGCGAGGTCGAGCAGCTGACCCTGCGCGTCGAGGGGCTGGAAGCGCCGCTGCGGCTGCGCACCTCGCAGCGGCTGGACACCATGCTGGGCGAGATCGTCCGTTTCGGCATCGACGCCGAACAGGCCATCGTGCTGCCGCCCGAGGACGACGCCGCGGCCCTTGCCGCCGCTGCCAGCGCCTGACGGCGGGCGCCGATGGCCGGCAAGAATACTTGATTGGAACTGTCAGCCATGGCATGGCGGATTGACGCCGGGCGCAGCCCGGCAGGGACAGTTGAAAGGACCCGCTGATGATTTCCCGCTTTTCGTTGCGCGCGGCCCTGATGGGCGGTGCCGTCGCCATCTCGGTCGGCGCGGCCGTGCAGGCCGACGAGGTGAACATCTACACCACCCGCGAGCCGGGGCTGATCCAGCCGCTGCTGGACGCCTATACGGAAAAGACCGGGGTCAAGGTGAACACGGTGTTCCTCAAGGACGGGATGCCCGAGCGGGTGGCGTCCGAGGGCGAAAGCTCGCCCGCCGACCTGCTGATGACGGTGGACGCGGGCAATCTGGCGGATCTGGTCGAAAAAGGCCTGACCCAGCCGGTCGAATCCGCGGTTCTGGCCGAGGCGGTGCCCGAAAACCTGCGCGACGCCGAGGGCAACTGGTTCGCGCTGTCGATGCGGGCCCGCGTGCTTTATGCCGCCAAGGACCTGGGGCTGGAGAGCTTCCAGTATGCCGATCTGGCCGACCCCGAATACAAGGGCCGGGTCTGCATCCGCTCCGGCCAGCACCCCTACAACACCGCGCTGTTCGCCGCCTATGACGTGCATCACGGCGCCGAGGCCACAGAGGAATGGCTGTCCGGGATCAAGGCCAACCTGGCCCGCAAGGCCGCCGGCGGCGACCGCGAGGTCGCCAAGGACATCCTGGGCGGTATCTGCGACATCGGCATCGCCAATTCCTATTATGTCGGGCTGATGCGGTCCGGCCGCGGCGGCGACGAGCAGAAGGCATGGGGCGAGGCGATCACGGTGATCCTGCCCACCTTTGAAAACGGCGGCACCCACGTCAACATCAGCGGCGCGGCGGTGGCCAGGCACGCGCCGAACCGCGATCAGGCGGTGGCGCTGCTGGAATACCTGGTCTCGGACGAGGCGCAGGAGCTGTATGCGCAGGCCAACTTCGAATACCCGGTCAAGGCCGGCGTCGCCGTCGACCCGATCATCGCCGAGTTCGGCGAGCTGAAGATCGACCCGACCCCGATCATCGAGATCGTCGCCAAGCGCAAGGAAGCCAGCGAGCTGGCCGAAAAGGTCGGCATCGACAACTGAGCCGCGAAAGGGGCCGGGGGGCGGCGCGGTGGCGCGGCCCTCTGGCCGATTGCACCCCATGGTCATCTCTGCCGCTCCCGACGCGCTTGCCCGCCCGGCCGCCCCCGCCCGGGCGGCGCCCGCGGCGGTGACGCGCTCGCGCTCGGGGCGGCTGTGGGTGGCGGGTCTGGCGCTGGTGGCGGCGCTGGTGGCGGTGCCGGTGCTGGCGCTGCTGTGGCAGGCCGCGCGCGGCTCGCAGGGGCTGTGGTCGCATATGCTGGCGCATGTGCTGCCGCAGGCGGTCAGCCAGACCGCGATCCTGCTGGCCGGGGTGGGGGTGCTGGTGACGGTGATCGGCACCTCGGCCGCCTGGCTGGTCACGGCCTATGAGTTCCCGGGCCGGCGCTGGCTGGAGTGGCTGCTGCTGCTGCCGCTGGCGGTGCCCACCTATATCATCGCCTATGCCTATCTGGACATCCTGCACCCGCTGGGTCCGGTGCAGACCGCGATCCGGGCGCTGCTGGGTTTCGACAGCCCGCGCGATTTCCGCCTGCCCGACATCCGTTCGATGACCGGGGGGATCCTGCTGCTGGGGCTGGTGCTCTACCCCTATGTCTACCTGACCACCCGCGCGATGTTCGTGACGCAAGCTGCCAATCTGGTCGAGGTCTCGCGCAGTTTCGGCGTCACACGGCGCGGCGTGTTCCTGCGGGTGGCGCTGCCGCTGGCGCGCCCGGCCATCGCCGTGGGGGTGTCGCTGGCGCTGATGGAGGCGCTGAACGACATCGGCGCCACCGAGTTCCTGGGCATCCGCACGCTGACCAACTCGATCTATACCACCTGGGTCACTCGCTCGGACCTGCCGGGGGCAGCGCAGATCGCGCTGGTGATGCTGGCGGTGGTGGTGGCGCTGGTGGTGCTGGAACGCTGGGCGCGGCGCAGCCAGCGCTACTGGACCAACGCGCAGCGCGCCCGCCCGCTGGCCCGCCACCGGCTGGGGCCGGTCGCCGGGCTTGTCGCGCTGGGGCTGGCGCTGGTGCCGGTGATGCTGGGCTTCGTGTTCCCGGCGCTGCATCTCTCCATCGTCGCATTCCGGCGGGTGCAGGCCTCGGGCGTCTCGCCACGGCTGGCGGGCGAGGCGCTGAACACCGTGGTGCTGGCCGGGTCGGTCACGGCGCTGGTGGTGGCGGCGGGGCTGCTGGTGGCCTTCGTCACCCGCGCCTTCCAGTCGCGCACCACCGCGGCGCTGGGGCGCATCGCCGCCATCGGCTATGCGATGCCCGGCACCGTGGTGGCGATCGGCATCCTGATCCCCATCGCGGCGCTGGACCGCAGCATCGACGCGGCCGCGCGCGAATGGTTCGGGGTCTCGACCGGGCTTTTGCTGATCGGATCGGGGGCAGCGCTGTCCTATGCGTATTTCGTGCGCTTCCTGACCATCGGCTCGGGCGGGGTGGAATCCGGGCTGGCGCGGCTGCCGCGCTCTTACGACCATGCCGCGCGCTGCCTGGGCCGCGGCAGCTGCGGCACGCTGTGCCATGTGCATCTGCCGCTGTGCCGCGCGGCGCTGGCCTCGGCCGCGCTGCTGGTGTTCGTGGACTGCATGAAGGAGCTGCCGGCCACGCTGCTGCTGCGGCCGCTGAACTTCGAGACCCTCGCCACCCATCTCTATGGTGAGGCCGCCCGCGGCACCTATGAAGAGGGCGCCATCGCCGCGCTGCTGATCGTGGCGGTGGGAACGCTGCCCGCGATGCTGCTGGCGCGGATCGGCGGCAAGGCGAACTGAGCGCGGCCGCGGCCCTCTGCATCCCTCCTGACCGAAGTCATTTCAAATCCGCCCGCCGGATTGCTAGGCTTGGCCTGCGCCTTCCCATCCACTGCCCGCGCGGCACAGACAGGCATGGCCTTGACAGAGAATCACCCCGGGGTCCTGCGCGACTCCATGGCGCTGCTGACCGGCGCTACACTGTTCGGAATGGCGCTGGCGGCGCTGGACGCATTCGTGCTGCAAGGCCCGTGGGGGCCGGCGGGGCTGGCGCTGGTCTATCTGGCCGGGGGCGTGCCGACGGGCTGGCGGGCCTTGCGCGAATTGTGGCGCGACCGGGTGCTCGACATCGACCTGTTGATGATCGTGGCGGCGCTGGCGGCGGCGGCGGTGGGCGCGGCCCTGGAAGGGGCGGTGCTGCTGACGCTGTTCGACCTGTCCCACACGCTGGAGCACCGCGCCATGGGCCGCGCCCGCCGCGCGGTGCAGGCGCTGATGGCGCTGCGCCCGGCCAGCGCCCTGCTGCGCGGCCCGGACGGGGCGGTGACCGAGGTGCCGGTAGGGGTGCTGCGCCCCGGCGACGTGGTGATCCTGCGCCCCGGCGCCCAGGTCCCCGCCGACGGCGTGGTGATCGAGGGCGAGGGCTCGCTGGACGAGGCTACGATCACCGGCGAGTCGATGCCGGTCCACAAGGCGCCCGGCGGCAAGGTGTTCGAGGCGACGGTGAACCTCAACGGGGTGCTGGCGGTGCAGGTCGTCCGCTCGGTCGAGGACAGCACGGTGGCGCGGATGATCGAGCTGGTCACCCAGGCCCAGCACGCCCGCGCGCCCTCGGAACGCTTCAGCGACTGGTTCGGCCAGCGCTACACCGCAGCGGTGCTGGCGGGCTCGGTGCTGGCGCTGCTGGCGTTCCTGGCGCTGGGCTGGGACACGCGCGAGGCGCTTTACCGCGCCGCCACGCTGCTGGTCGCGGCCAGCCCCTGCGCGGTGGTGATCTCGGTCCCGGCGGCGATCCTGTCGGGGCTGGCGGCGGCGGCGCGGGGCGGCGTGCTGTTCAAGGGCGGCGCCGCGCTGGAGATGCTGGCGGATGTCGAGACCTTTGCCTTTGACAAGACCGGCACGCTGACCACCGGCAAGGCAATGGTCACCACGGTCGAGGCGCTGGGGGACGAGCGCGAGTTCCTGTCGCTGCTGGCCGGGCTCGAGGCGCAGTCCGAACATCCCATCGCCGACGCGATCCGCCGCCACGCGCGGGCGCAGGGCGTGGACCCGGCGCCGGTGCGCGATGTGGTTTCCATCCCCAGCGAGGGCATTGGTGGGCTTGATGCGCAAGGGGACGGGATCTGGGCCGGCAACCGGCGCATGGCAGCACGGATGGGTGCCGACCCGGACGTGATCGAGGGGTTGCAGGACCAGGCGCAGACCGTGGTGTGGCTGGGCCGCGGCCCCCGCATCCTCGGCGCGGTCGCAGTGGCCGACCGCCCGCGCGAGACCTCGGCGGCGGGGCTGGCGGCGTTGCGCCACGAAGGGGTGGGCGCCATCGCCATGATGACCGGCGACCGCCGCCCGGTCGGGCTGCGCATCGGCGCCGAGCTGGGCTTTGCCCCTGCCGACATCCACGCCGACCTGCTGCCCGAGGACAAGGTGCGGCTGGTCGGGGAACTCGCCGCGCGCGGCCGCGTCGCCTTTGTCGGCGACGGGGTGAACGACGCGGCTGCGCTGGCCCGCGCCGATGTCGGCATCGCCATGGGCGCGGCCGGCAGCGACGTGGCGCTGCAGGCGGCGGATGTGGCGCTGCTGTCGGACGACATGGGGCGGCTGGCGGGTGCGCACCGGCTGGCGCGGCGCACAAGGCGGATCATCCGGCAGAACCTGGTGTTTTCGCTGGGGATGATGGTGCTGCTGGTCGCGGGCAGCCTGTTTTTCGCGCTGCCGCTGCCGCTGGCGGTGCTGGGCCACGAGGGCGGCACCGTGCTGGTGGTGCTGAACGGGCTGCGGCTGCTGGCCGACCCGATCCGCTCGGACCGCGGCGGCGCGCGCATGGGCGGCACCCCGCAGCCCACTACGCGCCGGGCTACGGCCGGCTGAACCGCAGCGCCCCTTGCGGCGCGGCCATTCCGGCGTCGCGGTTGCGATGGATATTTGTGCCACGATGAAAGCCACCCCTGCCGCTTTCATCGTGGCGCAAATATCCTCGGGGGGAATCGCCGCCAGGCGATGGGGGGCAGACAGCCCGCCTTTTGCCGCAGCAACTGTCCCGCGCGCTTGCATTCCGGCGCCCCGGGCGCCAAGTCTTCCTGCGACATGAAAGATGCATACAGCCTGATCCTCTCGGCCATCGACGACGGCACCTACCGTCCCGGCGACCGGCTGGTGGAATCCGAACTCGCCGAGCGTTTCGGCGTCAGCCGCACCCCCGTGCGCGAGGCGCTGCAGCGGCTGGAAACCCAGTCGATGCTGACCCGCGACGGGCGCAGCCTGATCGTGGCGACGCTGGACCACAACCAGCTGGCCGAGCTTTACACCGTGCGCACCGAGCTCGAGGCGCTGGCAGCAAGGCTGGCCGCCCGCCACGCCACCCGCGAAGAGGTGCTGGTGCTGGGCCGCATGGTGCAGGAGGATCACGCCATCGTCGATGATCCGCAGGCGCTCAGCCGCGCGAACCGGCGCTTTCACCACCAGATCCACCTGGCCTCGCACAACCGCTATCTGGTCCAGCAGCTCGACATCGTGCATCGCACCATGGCGCTGATGGCGCGCACCTCGCTCGCGGCCGAGGGCAGGGGGCACAAGTCGCTGGCCGAGCATCAGGAGATCGTCGACGCCATCGCCTCGGGCGATGCGGCGGCGGCGGAAGCGGCGCTGCGCAACCATATCTCGACCGCCTATCAGACCCGGCTGCTGGAATCGGCGCGGGTCTGGGCCAGCACCATCGAGCAGGGCCAGCGGTGAGCCTGCGGCTGATCGAGGCCGAGGCCGACCTGACCGAGGGTGCTGCGCATCTGGCCCGCATCTGCCCGGTCTGGGCGCGGGTGCTGCCCGGGCTGGGCCCGCTGGATCTGCGCCGGCGCCCGGACGGGTTTGCGGCGATCGTCAATGCGATCACCTCGCAGCAGCTTTCGACCAGCGCCGCCCGCACCATTTTTGCCCGCCTGACCCAGGCCGGGCTGGACCGGCCCGAGGCGGTGCTGGCCACCGATGACGAGACGCTGCGGCTTTGCGGCCTGTCCGGCCCCAAGCGCCGCTACCTGCGGGCGGTGGCCGAGGCGGGGATCGACTTCGACGCGCTGCGCGAGCAGCCGGACGAGCAGGTGATCGCCACGCTGACCGCGCTGCCCGGAATCGGGCGCTGGACCGCCGAGATGTATCTGATCTTTGCGCTGGGCCGGGCCGATGTCTTCGCCCCCGCCGACCTTGCCCTGCAAGAGGCCGCGCGGCTGATGTACGACCTGCCCGAACGTCCCCGGCCCAAGGCGCTGGCCGCGCAGGCCGAGGCATGGGCGCCCTGGCGCTCGGTTGCGGCGCGCGGGCTCTGGGCCTATTACCGCGACGCCAAGGGACGCGAGGGGGTGACATGACGCGCGAGTTGCAATCCGAACGCCGCGGGCCTGCGCAGGCGGATTCGGTGGTGGTGTTCCTGCATGGCTATGGTGCCGACGGGGCCGACCTGCTGGGGCTGGCCGATCCGCTGGCGCCCTATCTGCCGAAAACGGCGTTCTATTCCCCCGACGCGCCGGAACGCTGCCGCAACAATCCCATGGGATACCAGTGGTTCCCGATCCCCTGGCTGGACGGCTCGACCGAGGACGAGGCCCGCGCCTCGATGGCCCATGCCATCGACGACCTGAACGGGTTCCTCGATTCCGTGCTGGCGCGCGAGGGGCTGGCGGCCGATCGCATGGTGGTGGTCGGGTTCTCGCAGGGCACGATGATGGCGCTGCATGTGCTGCCGCGCCGTGATCAGGCCGTGGCGGGGATCGTCGGGTTTTCCGGGCGGCTGCTGGCCCCCGAGGCGCTGGCCGAAACCACGCTGCGCCCGCCGGTGCTGCTGCTGCACGGCGATCAGGACCAGATGGTGCCCCACGCCGACATGGGCCTGGCTGAGCGCGCGCTGCGCGCCGCCGGGTTCGAGGTCGCCACCCACACCATGCGCGGCACCGGCCACGGGATTTCCCCCGACGGGCTGGGCATGGCGCTGTCCTTCATTCGCGCGCGGCTGGGCACCGGCTGAGCATTCCCGGCTTTTCCCGCAATGTGACGGCCGCGCGAAACCTTGCGCGCGGCCGCTGTTGACGCTTGCCAGCGGCTTTCACCGGCATATAGTCGGCGCAGGTTCCTTGAGGCGAGATGGCGGGGGACATATCACGGATGCTCGACAACAGGCAGGTGGACACGGATTTCCGCACCCAGTTCGTGCGCGATCCCGCTTCACTGCGCCGCAACCCGGCCCTGGTGCTGAACGCCGACTACCGCCCGCTCAGCTATTATCCGCTGTCGCTGTGGCCCTGGCAGGAAACCATCAAGGCGGTGGTTCTGGACCGGGTGGCGATCCTGGCCGAATATGACGAGGTGGTGCGCAGCCAGCACGCGGCGATCCGGCTGCCCTCGGTGGTGGTGCTGCGCGATTACGTCAAGCCGCGCAAGCATGTGGCCTTCACCCGCTTCAACCTGTTCCTGCGCGATGAGTTCCGCTGCCAGTATTGCGGGGCGCGCGGGGATCTGACCTTCGACCATGTGGTGCCGCGGTCGCGGGGCGGCGTGACCAGCTGGGAAAACGTGGTCGCCGCCTGTTCACCCTGCAACCTGCGCAAGGCCAACAAGAGCCTGCGCGCCTCCGGCATGCGGCTCAAGCGCACGCCGCGCCGGCCGCAGACCGCAGAGATGCAGGCCATCGGCCGGCGCTTTCCGCCGAACCACCTGCATGTCAGCTGGATGGATTACCTTTACTGGGACGCAGAACTGGAAAGCTGAGCGGCCCTTACCCTTCGGAGGTATGCCGCGGCCCGTTGCCCGTCCGCGCCGACAGATGCGCGGCCAGCGCCGCCACCACCGTCACCAGTGCCAGCACCTGCAACGGCACCCCCAGCGCAATCGCCAGCACCAGCGTCAGCGCGGCTGCAAGGATCACCGCCAGGACCAGCAGCAGGAAATGGGGCAGGGGCATGGTTTCCTCCGTCTACCCGATCAATATGGGGTGGGTGGTGCCGGTTGAAAAGCCGCCATTGCAGCCAGGATGAATGCGGCACTTGCAGATGTTCGCATAATGTTCCATCCTCGGCAGGATGCTGCCACCTCGCGACCCCGATGAAATCCTCAAGGCCCGCGGTGCGGCCCACCGCCCGGCCGGACGATTCGAGCCCTATCAGGCGGTGCGCGAATCCGACGGCTGGGACAGCCCGCCCGAGGAACATCTGCTGCGCACGGAAATCTCGCTGGAGACCCCGCGCCGGATCATCAGCCGCAACCAATCCCCCGATGTGCCCTTCGACCGCTCGGTGAACCCGTATCGGGGCTGCGAACATGGCTGCATCTATTGTTTCGCGCGCCCCAGCCACGCCTATCTGGGGCTGTCGCCGGGGCTCGACTTTGAAACCCGCATCACCGCCAAGCCCGATGCCGCCCGGCTGCTGGCGGCGGAAATCGCCCGCCCCTCCTATGCGGTGGCGCCCATCGCCTTCGGCACCAACACCGATCCCTATCAGCCGGCCGAGGCGCGGCTGGGCATCATGCGGCAATGCCTGCAGGTGCTGCATGACTGGAACCACCCGGTCAGCCTGGTGACGCGGGGGCGTCTGGTGCTGCGCGATCTCGACCTGATCGGGGCGATGGCGGCGCGGGGGCAGATCTTCGTCGGCGTATCGCTCACCACGCTGGACCCTGCGCTGGCCCGGCAGATGGAGCCCCGCGCCCCCGCCCCCGCCACCCGGCTGGCGATGATCCGGGCGCTGGCCGGGGCGGGGGTCCGGGTGCGGGTGATGCTGGCCCCGATCATCCCCGGGCTGACCGACCACGAAATCGAATCGCTGCTGGCGGCCGCGCGTGAAGCCGGCGCCGCCAGTGCCAGCCTGATCCCGATCCGCCTGCCGCACGAGGTCGCGGCGCTGTTTCGCGACTGGCTGGACCGCCACCACCCCGGCCGCGCCGCCCATGTGATGTCCCGCATTCAGGCGATCCGCGGCGGCCGCGACAACGACCCGCGTTTCGGCCAGCGGATGCGCGGCGAGGGGGTCGAGGCCGAGCTGATGCACCAGCGCTTCCGCGTCGCCCGCAAGCGTCTGGGTTACGATTCCGCCGCGCCGCCGCTGGATTGCAGCCGTTTTGCCCCGCCGCCGCGGCCGGGGGACCAGCTTGCGCTGTTCTAGGCGCGGGTGCAGGATGGGGCCATGACCACGATCTGGCACAACCCGAATTGCAGCACCTCGCGCCGCGTCCTGCAGGCCCTGCGCGATGCCGGCGAAACCCCCGAGGTGATCGACTACCGGCAGACCCCGCCCGACCGCGAGACGATCCGGCAGTGGATCACCGACGCCGGGCTGACCATCCGCCAGGCCCTGCGCCGGCGCAACACGCCCTATGACGATCTCGGGCTCGACGATCCCGCACTGACCGACGAGCAGCTGCTGGACGCGGTCGAGGCGCATCCGATCCTGCTGGAACGCCCCTTCGTGCGCACCGCGCTTGGCACGCGGCTCTGCCGGCCAGAGGAAAGGCTGCAGGAAATCCTGCCCACCCCGGCCGGAACCATCCCGCCCCCGGGTGCCTGAGCCCGTCTTTGGTGCAGAAATATCCCGGGGGAGTCCCGGAACGGGACGGGGGCAGAGCCCCCGCCGTCCCCCGGCTCAGCGTGCCGCCGGGATCATCCCCATGATCTCGCGCGCCTCGGCCACGATCGGGGCGGCGATCGCATCGGCGCGCAGCGCGCCCGCGCGCAGGATGCGGTCGATCTCGGCCGGGTCGGCCATCAGCTCGTTCATCCGTCGGGTGATCGGGGCCAGCACCGACACGGCGAGGTCCGCCAGTGCCGGCTTGAAGGCGCCGAAGCCCTGACCCTCGAACCGGGCCAGCACCGCATCCGGGGTCTCGTCCGACAGCGCGGCGAAGATGTTGACCAGGTTGCGGGCCTCGGGGCGGTCCTTCAGCCCCTCCATGGCGCCGGGCAGCGGCTCGGCGTCGGTGCGTGCCTTGCGGATCTTTTGCGCGATGGCGTCGGCGTGGTCGGTCAGGTTGATGCGGCTGGCGTCCGAGGGGTCGGACTTGGACATCTTCTTGGTGCCGTCGCGCAGGGACATCACGCGCGTCGCAGCGCCCTCGATCACCGGTTCGGGGCTGGGGAAGAAATCGACGCCGTAATCGTGGTTGAACTTGGCGGCGATGTCTCGGGTCAGCTCGATATGCTGCTTCTGGTCCTCGCCCACCGGCACATGGGTGGCGTGATAAGCCAGGATGTCGGCCGCCATCAGCGCCGGATAGGCGTAAAGCCCCAGGCTCGCGGCCTCGGCGTTCTTGCCGGCCTTGTCCTTGAACTGGGTCATCCGGTTCATCCACCCCAGCCGCGCGACGCAGGACAACAGCCACGCCAGCTCGGCGTGCGCGGGGACGTGACTTTGCACGAACAGCACCGACTGCGCCGGGTCGATGCCGGCGGCCATGAAGGCGGCGGCAGCCTCGCGCGTCTGCTGGCGCAGCCGCTCGGGCTCTTGCCAGACGGTGATCGCGTGCAGGTCGACCAGGCAATAGACCGTCTCGACCTCGCCCTGTTTCTCGGCAAAGCGGCGCAGCGCGCCCAGGTAATTGCCAAGCGTCAGCCCGCCCGACGGCTGGATGCCCGAAAAGATGCGCGGAGAGTGAACGCGTGCCATGGAACTGCCTGCTGGAAAACCGGATGCGAAGGGATTACCCCTTGCCCCCGACAGGCGCAACCGCGCCGCGGGAATGGAGCAACCGACACAAATGCGCGCCGGATCACCCGAAAGCCCCCTCAACAGCCTGCCCGCGGTGCTGTGGGTGCTGGCCCTGCCGATCATCGCGACCGAGGCGTATTTCGGCCTTGGCCGGCTGGGATTCCTGGCCGGGGGCAGCAATGCCGGCCGCGCCGCCCGCCAGATCCTGGTCGAGCAGACGGCCTTTGCCCCCGAGTTCCTGCTGCGCGCCTGGGAGCGCGGCTCGGTCGCGGGGGCGGAACTGCACCGGCTGGTCACCTATCCCTTCGTCCATTACTCGGCCACCCATGCGCTGTTCGTGCTGGTGTTCCTGCTGGCGCTTGGCAACATGGCAGCGCGGTCGATGCGGCCCTGGGCGGTGGTGGTGCTGTTCGCGGCCTCGGCCATCGGCGGGGCGGCGGTCTATTCGCTGGCGGCGGGGCTGCTGCCGCAGCTGCGCTTCGATCCGCTGGTGGGGGGCTATACGCCGGTCTACGGGCTGCTGGGCGCCTTCACCTTTCTGCTGTGGACGCGGCTGGGGCAGGAAAACGCCAACCAGATGCGCGCCTTTACCCTGATCGGGATGCTGCTGCTGTTCCAGCTGGTGTTCGGGGTGGTCTTCGGCAGCTCGGGCAAGAACTGGATCGCCGAGATCGCCGGTTTCGGGATCGGCTTTACCCTGTCCTTCGTGCTGGTCCCCGGCGGGTTTTCCCGCGTCCGCCGGCGGGTGCGGCACCGCTGACGGCGCCGCCGGACCGGGGCGCTGCCCCGGACCCCGGGGTATTTTCACCAGAAAGAACACCCCGCAGCCGCTATGGCTTTCATCGTGGTGCAAATATCCTCCGGGGGTCCGGGGGTAGAAAACCCCCGGTGCGGCGGCGCCTTCAGCGCTTGCGCCGCGTATAGGCGCGCAGCTCGGCCGGGCTGATCGCGCCGGTGGCGAAGCTCAGCGCGAAATAGATCGCGGCGCCGCCGAAGACGAGGATGGCAAGCCCCGCCACGTCGCCTTCGCCATCCGCGGCCAGCCGGCTGCGCAGCAGCCACAGCGCCGCCGCCATCAGCGCCGAGGACAGCAGGATCCGCGGCATCGTCCGGCGCAGCCGCGCGTCGAAGCGCGCGGCCTGTCCCATCGCGCGCGTTCCCCACCACAGCTGCGCCACCATCACCCAGGCGGCCAGCGTGGTGCCGATTGCTGCGGCGAGGAAGCCCACCATCCCCATCAGCCCGAAAGCCGCGGCCGCGTTCACCACCATCGAGTTCACCGCATAGCGAAACGGGGTCCTGGTATCCTCGCGCGCGAAATAGAGCGGCTGCAGGATCTTTTGCAGCACGAAGGCCGGCAGCCCCAGCGCATAGACCACCAGCGCCTGCGCGGTCATCGCGGTGTCATGAGCGTCGAAGGCGCCGCGCTGGAACAGCGTCGCCACCATCGGCACCGCGATCACCGTGATGGCAAAGGCGGCGGGCAGGGTCAGGAACATCCCGAACTCGGTCGCGCGCGACAGCGCCGACTGGCCACCGGGTTCGTCGCCGGCGCGCAGGCGGCGGGCAAGCTCGGGCAGCAGCACCACCGCCACCGCGGCGCCGACCACCCCCAGCGGCAGCTGGTAGAGCCGGTCGGAATAGTTCAGCCAGCCGATCGCGCCCTCGAAGAACGAGCCCACCTGCCGCCCGACCAGCAGGTTTATCTGCACCACGCCCCCGGCAAAGATCGCGGGCAGGGCGATGGTCAGCAGCCGCTTCATGTCCGGGGTCAGGCGGGGGCGGCGTGGGACCAGCCGCCAGCCGTTGCGCGCCGCGTCCCACCAGACCAGCGCCAGCTGCGCGATCCCGGTGATCGGCGTGGCCCAGGCCAGCGTCAGCCCCAGGTCCCAGTGCAGCATGCGCCCCAGCACCAGGCCGGCGATGAACAGCAGGTTCAGCAGCACCGGCGCGGCCGCCGCCGCGGTGAAGCGCCCGTTCGCGTTCAGCACCCCCGAGATCATCGAGGCCAGCGAGATCAGTAGGATATAGGGGAAGGTGATGCGCCCGTATTCCACCGCCAGGTCGAAGCGCTCGTCCTCCGCGAACCCCGCCGCCATCAGCCACACCAGCCCCGGCATGGCGATCATCGCCACGGCCGAGAACACCGCCACCACGAAGGCCAGCCCGGAAAACGCGTCCTGCGCGAATTTCTGCGGGTCCTCGCCGCCCTCGAGCTTCTTGGAGAACAGCGGCACGAAGGCGGTGTTGAACGCGCCCTCGGCGAAAAAGCGGCGGAACATGTTGGGCAGCGACAGCGCGACGAAAAACGCCTCGACCACCGGGCCGGTGCCCAGCCACGCCGCCATCAGGATGTCGCGCACGAAGCCCGAGACCCGCGACAGGAAAGTCCATAGGCCTACGGAGATGAACCCCCGCACCAGTCCGCCCCGCTGTCCGCCCCGCATCGCTCAGGCCCTCGCTCGTTCCGCGCCCTCGCGTATCGCCTCGCGCAGCCTGCGTTCAAGGGCCTGTTGCCGCGCGGGCGACAGAAGCTTGGCGCCGTCGGCCTCCTTGACGTAGAACGCGTCGACCACCTGCGCGCCAAAGGTGGCGATCACGGCGCTGACGATCTGGACCTGTTCCTCGGCCAGGGTGCGGGTCAGGTCGTAAAGCAGGCCGGGGCGGTCGCGGGTGTCCACCTCGACGATTGTGTGGATGTCCGAGCCCTCGTTGTCGAAGGTGACATGGGTGGGAAAGCGAAAGCCGCGGTCGCGTTTCTTCACCCGGTCGCGGTCGGCCAGCGCCGCCTGCGCCACCGCGCGGCCGGCCAGCGTGCGGTCGATCATCCGGCGCAGCTGCGGCATCCGTTCGGCGGAATAGGGGCGGCCCTCGGCGTCCTGCACCCAGAACACCGCCGTCGCATAACCGTCGCGGGTGGTATAGGTGCGCGCGTCGACGACATTGGCCCCGGCCAGCGCCAGCGCCCCGGCCAGCCGCGAAAACAGCCCCGGCTGGTCGGCGACTACAAAGGCCGCGCGGGTGGCGTCTCGGCGCAGGTCGGGGTCGAGGTCCATGCGGATTTCCCCCGCGCCGATCCCGCGCAACAGCCGGGCAAAGACCTGGTGGGTGTCGCCGGGCAACCCCTGCCAATAGCCGTCGTCGTGGCGGGCGGTCTCGGCGTCGATCTCGGCCGTGTCCCAGCCCTGCGCGGTCAGTAGCAGCGTCAGGTCGCGGCGCGCCTCGTCAGCCTGTTGTTCGCGGTTGACCTCTTCCAGCCCGTTTTCCAGCGCCTCGGCGGTCAGCCGGTGCAGGTTGCGCAGCAGCTCGGCCTTCCAGTTGTTCCAGGTGTTGGGGCCGACCCCGCGGATGTCGCAGACCGTCAGCACGGTCAGCAGGTCCAGCCGCTGGCGCGAGCGCACCGCCTTGGCGAAATCGCCCAGCGTGCGCGGGTCGGAAATGTCGCGTTTCTGCGCCACGTCCGACATCAGCAGGTGGTTGCGGATCAGCCATTCCACCAGCTCGACCCGCGCCGGCTCCAGCCCCAGCCGCTGGCAGACCCGCCGCGCGATACGGGCGCCGATGATCGAGTGATCCTCGGGGCGGCCCTTGCCGATGTCGTGCAGCAGCGTGGCCAGATAGATCACCGTGCGGTCGATGCGGCCCTCGGCCATGATGCCGGACACGATGGGCAGGTTCTCGACCAGCTCGCCCCGCTCGATCTGCGACAGCGCGGCCACGCATTGGATCAGATGCTCGTCCACCGTGTAGTGGTGATAGACGTTGAACTGCATCATCGCGACGATGCGCTCGAACTCGGGGATATAGGCGCCCAGCACTCCCAGCTCGTTCATGCGGCGCAGCGCGCGTTCCGGGTTGCCGTGATCGAGCAGCAGCCCCAGGAAGATGCGCCCGGCCTCGGGCGAATTGCGCATGGCATCGTCGATGCGGCGCAGGTTCTGGGTGACCAGCCGCATCGCCTCGGGGTGGATCAGGATGCCGGTGCGCAGCGCCTCTTGGAACAGGCGCAGGATGTTCAGCGGGTCGGCGAAATAGCGCTTGGGGTCGGCGATGGCCAGCCGCCCGGTTTCCACCCGCAGCCCGGCCGCCACCCGCGGCCGGCGCAGACGTTCCAGGAACGAGGCCCGATACAGGTGGCGCTGTTCCAGCCCGGTCAGGAACACGCGGGTCAGCTCGCCTACCTTGGTGGCGTGGCGGAAATAGGTCTGCATGAAGATTTCCACGCCGCGCCGGCCGCCGGCGTCGCGGTAGCCCATGCGCTCGGCCACCTCGAGCTGCATATCGAAGCTGAGCTTTTCCACCGCGCGGCCGGCGACCAGATGCATGTGGCAGCGCACCGCCCACAGGAAATCCTCGGCTGCCCAGAAGGTGGTGTGTTCGGCGCGGGTGAAATGGCCGAGGTCGACCAGCTCGATGGCGCGGTCGACCTGATGGATGTATTTGGCGATCCAGTAGAGGGTCTGCAGGTCGCGCAGCCCGCCCTTGCCCTCTTTCACGTTGGGTTCCAGCACATAGCGGCGGCCGCCCTGGCGGCGGTGGCGCTCGGCCCGCTCAGTCAGCTTGGCCTCGATGAACTCGGGGATGGTGCGGGCGAACAGCTCGGGCCACAGCCGGTCGCGCAGCGATTGCGCCAGCACCGCGTCGCCGCAGACCAGCCGGTGTTCCAGCAGGCTGGTGCGGATGGTGAAGTCCTGTTCCGCCAGCCGCAGGCAGTCGTCCAGGCTGCGGGTGGCGTGGCCGACCTTTAGCCGCAGGTCCCACAGCATGTAGAGCATGGATTCCACGACGCTTTCGATCCAGCCGCTGGGCTTCCACGGCAGCAGGAACAGCAGGTCGATGTCGGAATGGGGCGCCATCTCGCCGCGGCCATAGCCGCCGGTGGCGATCACCGCGATGCGCTCGCCCTCGGTCGGGGCAAGGTTGGGGTGCAGGCGGGTGGTGGCGACGTAATGGATGGCGCGGATGGTGGCGTCGGTCAGCTCGGCGATGGCGCGCACGGTCTCACGCCCCTTGCGCGGGTGCGAGGCGAGCCCGGCGGTGATATCCTCCATCGCCTCGGCGCGCAGGGTGGACAGGATCGCGACGCTGCGGGCGCGGATGTCGCGCGGGTCGGACAGCCCGGCCAACCCCGCGTCCAGCGCGGCGATGGCGCGGTCGGGGTCGAACAACGGATGCGCCCCGGGCAGGGCCGGGGCGCTCTGGATCGGGGCGGGGGCGGCGGGGCCGTCTGTCCCCTCCGCCCCGTTCCGGCCTGGTCGTCGCGGCAAGGTCAGAACCCGGCGCCGCGGAAGCTGCCCCGGGCCGGGTCCAGCACCACCAGCTGCCCGCCGCGCAGCGTCGCCACCGACAGCTGCCGCTGGTTGCTGCCGTCGGGCATCAGCCGGAACGTGCCCTGGATGCCGGCGAACCCGGCGCCCTGGGTCAGCCCGGCGGTGGTGACGGCGTTACGCCTGCCCGCCCGCAGCTGCGCGGCCAGCGCCGACACCGCGTCATAGGCCAGCGTCGCGAACTCATGCGGGGTCTCGCCATAGGCGGCGCGGTAGCGGCTGTTGAACTGCGCCATCCGCCCCAGGTCGGGGATGGCGAACCAGCCGTTCTGCAGCTGCGGCAGCGCGGCGCGGCTGGCGGGCACGTCCCAGCGGGTCAGCCCCATCAGCTGGATCGAGCGGCTGCTCAGCCCCGCCTCGGCCAGCGCGGCGGCAATTTCGGGCAGCACCGCCTGGTTGTTGCCGGTCAGGAAGATCGCCTGCGCCTGGTTGGCGGCGGCGGCGCGGGCCACGGTGGGGGCGATGGCGTCCATTTCCGGGCGCGTGGGGCCATGGGCGGACTTGCCGACCAGCGTGGCGCGGTTGCGGGCGATGGCGGTTTCGATCGCGGCGCCGCCGATCTGGCCGGCGACGTCGTTTTCATGGACCAGCAGGAAGCGGCTCAGCCCCTGCGAGACCCCGTAGGACACCAGCCGGTCGGCGGTGTTGCCGAAGGTGTTGCCCAGCACGAAGAGATTGCCCCCCGCGATATCGGCGTTGTTGGAGAATGACAGCACGTTCACCCGCCCGGCCACGGCGGTGCCGACGGCATTGGCCGATTCCGCGTGCAGCGGCCCGACGATGATCTTGGCGCCCTCGGCCACCGCCTGGTTGGCGCGCTGCACCGCCAGCGCCGCGTCGTCGCCGCTGTCATAGATGCGCAGGTCGATGCGCGCGCCCTGCGCGTCGGCGACGGCCATGCGGGCGGCATTGCTCATCGAGCGGGCCATGTAGTCGTAATTCGGGTCGCCCGAGCCGCCGGGCACCAGCAGCGCCACCTGCAGCGGCTGGGTGGGGTCGATGATGGGGCCGGTCTGCGGGCCGCCGACGGACAGCCCGGAGGGTTCGCAGGCGGCCAGCGCCATGGCGGAAAACAGGGCTGCGACCCGCAGCAGGGGGCGGCGCAACCTGTGCGGGGCCAGGGTCCGGGACAGCTGGCTCCGGTCGGCGCCCCGGGGGCGCTGGGCGATTGAGACCATGGGGTTGATTCCCTCGTTGTGGTGGTGTGCCGGGTCGGGCAAGGGTAGTCACAGACCGCCCGGCGTGGCAACCTGACGCGCCACGCGGCCGGGAACGCGGCGGCAGAGCAGAGGGTCGAGAATGCAGGACCAGCAACATCCCGGAGACCGGCCTGATGCCGGGGGCGCGCGGGCGATTCCCGCCTCGGTGCTGGCCGAGCGGCTGGACCCGGGGCTCTATCTGGTCTCGACCCCGATCGGGCGGGCGCGCGACATCACGCTGCGCGCGCTCGACGTGCTGAACGCGGCTGAGCTGCTGGCGGCCGAGGATACCCGCACCCTGCGCCACCTGATGGCGATCCACGGGATCCCGCTGCGGGGACGGCAGATCCTGTCCTATCACGACCACAATGCCGAGCGTGCGCGCCCCGCGATCCTGGCGGCGATTTCGGCGGGGCAGTCGGTGGCCTATTGCTCGGACGCCGGCACGCCGCTGGTCGCCGACCCCGGGTTCCGGCTGGCGCGGGACATCGCGGCGGCAGGCGGCAGGGTCCACGCCGTGCCCGGCGCCTCGGCACTGCTGGCGGCGCTGGCGGTGGCGGGGCAGCCGACCGACCGCTTCCTGTTCGCGGGATTCGCGCCCTCGCAGCGCAGCGCCCGCCGCCGCTGGCTGTCGGAACTGGCGGGAATCGACGCGACTGCGGTCATTTTCGAAAGTCCGAGGCGCGTTAAGGAATTGTTGAAAGATTTGTGCGAAACAGATGGGGAACGTGATATCTCGATCTGCAGGGAACTGACCAAGAAATTCGAAGAGGTGATGCGCGGGCCGGCCCGGGTCCTGGCTGAGCGGATCCCCGCCGAGGGCCTTCGCGGAGAGGTGGTGGTGGTGCTGGGGCCGCCGGCGGTGGCGCTTGCCGATGATGCGGCGGTGCAAGAGGCGCTGCGGACCCGGCTCGGCCGGATGACCATGCGCGACGCGGTGGCCGAGGTGGCTGAGCAGACCGGGCGCCCGCGCAAAGAGGTTTATCGCATGGCCCTGGCCATGCAGGAGGATGGAACGGATGCAGATGATCATGCCCTGGCTTGAAACCCGGCACGGCGGCACGGCCAGCCACGCAAGGGTGGCCCGCGGGATTTCGGCTTACGCCTCGGGCCAGGCCGCCGAGGCCCGCGTGGCCGAGCTTTATGCCGAACGCGGCTGCGAGATTCTGGAACGGCGCTGGCGCAGCGCCGCCGGAGAGGTTGACCTGATCCTGCGCGACGGCGATGCCATCGTCTTCGTCGAGGTCAAGAAATCCGATACCCATGATCTGGCAGCGCAGCGGCTGTCGCGGCGCCAGATGGACCGCATCTGCATGGCGGCCCTGCTTTATACCGAGCGTTTCCCCACCGGCTCGCTGACCGAGATGCGCTTCGACGCCGCGCTGGTGGATGGCTGCGGCCGGGTGGATATCATCGAGAATGCCTTCGGCGCCAACTGATGCGACCCGTCCTGCGCTTGCATCGCCCTGTCCGTCGGGTCAGAACCTGTTCCAGCGCAACATGAAGGCCGGAGTCGCCATATGTCCCTCAGGGTCGCCCTTCAGATGGATCCGATCGAACATGTGTCGATCGACGCCGATTCGACCTTTCGCATCGGGCTGGAGGCAGAGGCGCGGGGGCATCGGCTGTTCCAGTACACTCCGGACGGGCTGATCTTCGACGAAGGCCGGCTGTTGGCGCGGGGCCGCGACGTGACGCTGCGGCGTGAGCAGGGCAATCACGTCAGCTTCGGCGAGTGGCGCATTGCCGATCTGTCCGGGTTCGACGTGATCTGGCTGCGCCAGGACCCGCCCTTCGACATGAGCTATGTCACCACTACCCATCTGCTGGACCGGGTTCATCCGGACGTGCTGGTGGTCAACGACCCGTTCTGGGTCCGCAACCTGCCGGAAAAGCTGTTCGTGCTGGATTTCCCGCAGCTGACCCCGCCGACGATGATCGCCCGCGACGTCGAATCGATCCGCGCCTTCCGCGCCCGCCACGACGAGATCATCATCAAGCCGCTTTACGGCAATGGCGGCGCCGGGGTGTTCCACCTGCCGCAGGCCGATGCGAATCTGTCGTCCCTGCTCGAACTGTTCGGCGGCATTACCCGCGAGCCGGTGATCGTGCAGAAATACCTGCCCGCAGTGGTCAAGGGCGACAAGCGCATCATTCTGGTCGACGGCGAGGCTGTGGGCGCGATCAACCGCATCCCCGCGCAGGGCGAGGCGCGCTCGAACATGCATGTCGGCGGCCGGCCCGAAAAAGTCGGGCTGACCGAGCGCGAGCGGGAAATCTGCGCCACCATCGGGCCGGTGCTGCGCGAAAAGGGGCTGATCTTCGTCGGCATCGACGTGATCGACGGCTGGCTGACCGAGATCAACGTCACCTCCCCCACCGGGATCCAGGAGCTCGAGCGATTCGACGGCATCAATGCCGCCGCCCTGATCTGGGAGGCGATCGAGCGCCGACGCGCCGCGGGCGCTGCTGCCCGCTAGACCCAGCCCGAGGGAGCCGCAGATGACGCCCGAGAAACTCCTTCGCGCCCTGTTCGACCGGGCCGTCGCGGTGGCCGATCCGATGGAAAGCCTGGCCGGCTTCCTGCCCCCGCGGCCAACCGTCGGCCGGGTGGTGGTGGTCGGCGCCGGCAAGGCGAGCGCACGCATGGCCGAGGCGGTCGAGGCCGCCTGGGGCCCGTGCGAGGGGCTGGTGATCACCCGCTACGGCCACGCCCGCCCGACCTGCGGCATCGAGATCGTCGAGGCCGCGCATCCGGTCCCCGACCAGGCCGGGGTTGAGGCCACGCTGCGGATGTTGACGCTGCTGGAAGGCTTGGGCGAGGGAGATTTCGTGCTGGCGCTGATCTCGGGTGGGGCCTCGGCCCTGCTCTGCGCGCCGGCCGGTGACATCACCTTGGCCGAAAAACAGGCGCTCAGCCGCGCGCTTCTGGCCAGCGGCGCGCCGATCGGGCAGATGAATATCGTCCGCAAGCATCTGAGCCGGGTCAAGGGCGGGCAGCTGGCCGCTGCTGCCTGGCCGGCGCGGGTGCTGGCGCTGATGATTTCCGATGTGCCGGGCGACGATCCGGCGCTGATCGGTTCGGGTCCCACGGTGGGGGACCGCTCGACCGCGGCGGATGCGCGGGCGATTCTGGACCGCTGGGGGGTGCCGGTCCCGGCCTCGGCGGCGGAGGTTCTGGCGCGTGGCACCGGGGTGCGCGCGCCCGAGGATCCGGTGCTGTCGCGGGTCGAGAATGTGGTTTACGCGGCGCCGTCACGCTCATTGGCGGCGGCGGCCGAGTTGGCTGCCGACCATGGTTACCCCGTGGATATCCTGGGCGATTCCATCGAGGGCGAGGCGCGAGAGGTCGCTGCGGCACATGCGGGGCTGGCGCTGGACGCAACCGGGCCGCGGGTGATTCTGTCGGGCGGCGAGCTGACCGTGACCCGGCGTGGCGACGGCTGCGGCGGGCCGAATGCGGAATATGCGCTGGCGCTGGCGCTGGCGCTGAACGGGGCTGCGGGCATCCACGCCATCGCCTGCGATACCGACGGCATCGACGGTGCGGCCGAGGTGGCGGGGGCGCTGATCGGTCCGGATACGCTCGACCGCGCGCGGGCCTGCGGCGCGGACGCGACAGCGGCGCTGGAGAGCAACGACGCCCACGGATTCTTTGCGCGGATCGGCGCGCAGATCGTGACCGGGCCGACGCTGACCAATGTCAATGATTTCCGTGCCTTGCTGATCGAAGCTCCCAAGGTCGATTGACGGCTAGGCCTTTGTTGACGCCGCGAGCCCGTTAACCTTTCCTTAAACTCCCGCTGCTAGACCCGTGGAAACGGGGCAGCGGAGGGCAGGATGGTCGCGATTGCCTTTACCGTCGCCTTTGACGGGATCGAGGCGCGGTTGGTCGAGGTGCAGGCGGCGGTCTCGGCCGGAATCCCGTCGTTTTCCATCGTCGGTCTGCCCGACAAGGCGGTCAGCGAGGCGCGCGAACGGATCCGCGCCGCCTTTGGCGCCATGTCGGTGGCGATGCCCTCCAAACGGGTGACGGTGAATCTGTCGCCTGCCGACCTGCCCAAGGAGGGCTCGCATTTCGACCTGCCCATTGCGCTGGCGGTGCTGGCGGTGCTCGAGGTGGTGCCGGCAGAGGAACTTGCGAACGTGGTCTCGCTGGGCGAGCTGTCGCTGGACGGGCGGCTGGTGTCGGTCGCCGGCGCCTTGCCCGCCGCCGTCGCCGCGGCCGAGGATCAGCGCAGCCTGATCTGCCCGCCGGGTTGCGGGGCCGAGGCCGCCTGGGTGGGGGCGGTGCCGGTGGTGGCGCCGGCGGTGCTGAAGCAGGTGGTCGATCATCTGACCGGCCGCGCCCCGGTCGCGCCCTCGGCGCCCGGGCAGGTGGCGCGGCCGCAGCGTCGCGCCGACATGGCCGACGTGCGCGGCCAGGAACGGGCGCGGCGGGCGCTGGAAATCGCCGCCGCCGGGCGTCACCACCTGCTGATGGTCGGCCCCCCCGGTTCGGGCAAGTCGATGCTGGCTGCGCGACTGCCGGGGCTGATGCCCGAGCTTTCCCCGGCCGAGGCGCTGGAGACCTCGATGATCCAGTCGCTGGCCGGGCTGCTGACCGATGGCGGCATCTCGCGCGAGCCGCCCTATCGCGACCCCCACCACACCGCCTCGATGCCGGCGATCGTCGGCGGCGGGCGCGGGGCGCGGCCGGGCGAGATCAGCCTGGCCCATAACGGCGTGCTGTTCCTGGACGAGCTGCCGGAATTTTCCCGCCAAGTGCTCGAGACCCTGCGCCAGCCGCTGGAGACCGGCGAGGTGGTGGTGGCGCGCGCCAATGCGCATGTGCGCTATCCCTGCCGGTTCCTGCTGGTCGCTGCGGCCAACCCCTGCCGCTGCGGCCATCTGGCCGATGCCGCCCGCGCCTGCGCCCGTGCGCCGCAATGCGGGGCGGATTACCTGGGCAAGCTCTCCGGCCCGCTGATGGACCGTTTCGACCTGCGGATCGAGGTGCCGCCGGTCGCCATCTCCGATCTCGACCAGCGCCAGGGCGGCGAGAGCACTGCCGCCATCGCCGCCCGGGTGCAGGCGGCGCGGGCGGTGCAGGCGCGGCGATTCGGCGACAGCCTCGGGCTGCGGGTCAATGCGGATGCCTCGGGTCCCGTGCTCGAGGAGATTGCCGAACCCGACAGCGAGGGCCGCGCGCTGATCCATCGCGCCGCCGAGCGGCTGGGCCTCAGCGCCCGCGGTTATCACCGCATCCTGCGCACCGCCCGCACCATCGCCGACCTGGACCACTCGGACCGCGTGCGCGCCCCGCATCTGGCCGAGGCGATCGGCTATCGCCTGCCCTTTGCGGCCGCATCCTGACGGTGAGATCGGGGCGGTTCTCATCTTGCCCCAAATATCCCCGGGCTTCCGGGCACCCGGAATAGGAGGCGGATCAGAAAACCGCCCACAAGGCTGTTTCCCCGCCGGATGGTCCGGTGGACTGGTTTTTGCGAGGAAAGCCGCGGCAGCGGCCCGATTGCAGCGCCCCGGTCCGGCGCCGGGGTCCGGCGTCAGCGCTGCATGGGTATTTGGGCCAGAAAGAAGCCCATGCCGTTTCATGGATGCCCGTCCCCGGCCTTTCTTGCCCCGCGGGCGCCAGTCTTCTAGGACTGGTCGCGGCGGCCGCAGGAGCAGGGGATGACCGGGATGCAGGGAAAGCGCGTTCTGCTGATCGTGGGGGGCGGGATCGCCGCCTTCAAGCTGCCCGAACTGGTGCGGCTGCTGCGCAAGGCCGGGATCGGGGTCACCACGGTGCTGACCGAGGGCGGCGCGCAATTCGTCACCCCGCTGACGCTTTCGGCGCTGTCGGGCGAGCTGTGCCATTCCGCGCTATGGGACCTGACCCGCGAGGCCGAGATGGGCCATATCCAGCTGTCGCGCTCGGCCGATCTGGTGGTGGTGGCGCCCGCCACGGCGGATCTGATGGCCAAGATGGCCGCGGGGCTGGCCGGGGACCTGGCCTCGACGCTGCTGCTGGCCACCGACAAGCCGGTGCTGATCGCGCCGGCGATGAACGTGCGCATGTGGGAACATGCCGCCACCCGTCGCAACCGCCAACTGCTGCAGGGAGATGGCGTCCTTTTCGTCGGTCCGGATGAAGGCGACATGGCCTGCGGCGAATGGGGCGAGGGGCGCATGGCCGAGCCGCAGGCGATCCTCGATGCGATCCTTGCGGCGCTGGGCGGCGGGGTCGAGCCGCCGCTGCGGCTGACCAGCGACCGCCTGCGGCTAGCGCCGGAAGACGCGGCCCCGCCTGCCATTGCGCCGCCCGACGGGCCGCTGCGCGGGCGGCATGTCGTCGTGACCTCGGGGCCCACGCATGAGCCGATCGACCCGGTGCGCTATATCGCCAACCGCTCCTCCGGGGCGCAGGGAGCGGCGATCGCGGCGGCGCTGCGCGATCTGGGGGCGCAGGTCAGTTTCGTGACCGGTCCGGCCGCGGTGCCGCCGCCCCCCGGGGTGCAGGTGCTGCGGGTCGAGACCGCGGCCGAGATGCGCGCGGCGGTCGAGGCGGCCTTGCCCGCCGATGCGGCGGTGATGGCGGCGGCGGTGGCGGACTGGCGGGTGGTCAATGCCTCGGGGCAGAAGATGAAGAAGGACGGCAGCGGCCGGCCGCCGTCGCTGGAAATGGTTGAAAACCCTGACATTCTTGCCTGGGTCAGCCGCGCGGAACAGCGGCCCTCGCTGGTGATCGGCTTTGCCGCGGAAACCGACAATGTGGTTGCCAATGCGGTCGCCAAGCGCCAGCGCAAGGGCTGCGACTGGATCGTCGCGAACGACGTCAGCCCCGGCTCGGGCGTCATGGGCGGCACCGACAACACCGCGATCCTGGTGACCGCGGAGAATGTCGAGCACTGGCCCCGGCTGCCCAAGGCCGAGGTCGCGCGCCGCCTGGCCGAGCGTATCGCCGCACGGCTGGCCGAGGCTGCCGAATGAACCGGGTCTATCTGGACTGGAACGCCACCGCGCCGCTGCGCCCCGAGGCGCGGGCTGCGATGGCCGATGCGCTGGACATCATCGGCAACCCGTCAAGCGTCCATGCCGAGGGGCGGGCGGCCAAGATGCTGCTGGAACGCTCGCGCGAGCAGCTGGCGGAGGCGCTGGGGGCGGCGCAGGCCGATATCGTGTTCACCTCGGGCGCGACCGAAGCGGCGGCGCTGGCGCTGTCCGGGCGCGGGCTTGCCTGCACGGGGATCGAGCATGACTGCGTGCGAGCGTGGTGCGACGAGACGCTGGCGACCGGCCCGGACGGGCAGGTCACCCCCCCCGATCCCGCAAGCGCCACCCTGCAGCTGGCCAACAGTGAAACCGGGGTGATCCAGACCCTGCCGCAGGGGCTGGCGGCCAGCGACCTGACGCAGGGATTCGGCAAGGTCCCCTTTGCCTTCGACTGGCTGGGGATCCGCGCCGGCATGGTCAGCGCCCACAAGCTGGGCGGCCCCCGCGGCATCGGTGCGCTGGTGCTGGCGGCCGGAGAGGACCGCGAGGCGCTTTTGCGCGGCGGCGGGCAGGAAAGCGGCCGCCGCGCCGGCACCGAAAACCTGGCCGCCATCGCCGGGTTTGCCGCCGCCGCTGGGGCCGCGCAGCGCGACCTGGCCGGGGGAATGGCCGAGCGTCTGGCCGAAATGCGCGATCATCTGCTCGACAGGCTGGAAAATGCCGAGGGAATTACTATGTTTCCGGGGCGCGAATCCCCGCGCCTGCCGCAGACGCTGTCCATCCTGACCCCAGGGTGGAAGGGCGAGACGCAGGTGATGCAGATGGACCTGGCCGGCTTTGCCGTTTCCGCCGGGTCCGCCTGTTCTTCCGGCAAGGTCCGGGAAAGCGGGGTCCTGCGCGCGATGGGCGTGGCCGGCCCGGATGCCGGCTGCGCGTTGCGCGTCTCGTTCGGGGGAACGACGACGCTTGAGGATTTGGACCGCTTTGCCGACGCGTGGCTTGCCGCCCGCGCCCGCTGGCAAGGCAAGCAGGGAAGGTAGATATGACCGTTCAGGACGCGCCCGAGATCGAAGTCCGCGAAGGCGTTGACCGCGAGACGGTCGAAACCGTCGCGAGCATGGGTTCCTACAAATACGGGTGGGACACCGAGATCGAGATGGAATACGCCCCCAAGGGCATCAACGAGGACATCGTTCGGCTGATCAGCCAGAAGAACGAGGAGCCCGAGTGGATGACCGAGTGGCGGCTGGCGGCATTCCGCCGCTGGCAGACCATGACCGAGCCCAGCTGGGCGATGCTCAACTATCCCGAAATCGACTTTCAGGACCAGTATTACTACGCCCGCCCGAAAAGCATGGCGGGGCGGCCGAAATCGCTGGACGAGGTCGATCCGAAGCTGCTGGCCACCTATGAGAAACTGGGGATTCCGCTGCGCGAGCAGGAGATCCTGGCCGGGGTCGAGGGCGCCGAGGCTGCCCCCGCCGACGTGCGCAAGGTCGCGGTCGATGCGGTGTTCGATTCCGTCAGCGTCGGCACCACCTTCCAGGACGAGCTGGCCAAGGCGGGGGTGATCTTCTGCCCGATCTCGGAAGCGATCCGCAAACACCCCGAGCTGGTCAAGAAATACCTCGGCTCGGTGGTGCCGCAGTCGGACAACTACTTCGCCACCCTGAACTCGGCGGTGTTCTCGGACGGGTCCTTCGTCTATGTGCCGCCGGGCGTGCGCTGCCCGATGGAGCTGTCGACCTATTTCCGCATCAACGCCGAAAACACCGGCCAGTTCGAGCGCACGCTGATCATCGCCGACAAGGGCAGCTACGTCAGCTATCTGGAAGGCTGCACCGCGCCCAAGCGTGACACCGCCCAGCTGCACGCGGCGGTTGTGGAAATCGTCATCCTCGAAGACGCCGAGGTGAAATATTCCACCGTGCAGAACTGGTTCCCCGGCGACGAGGAAGGCCGTGGCGGCATCTACAACTTTGTCACCAAGCGCGCCGATTGCCGCGAGCCGCGGGCCAAGGTGATGTGGACGCAGGTGGAAACCGGCAGCGCCATCACCTGGAAATACCCCTCCTGCATCCTGCGGGGCGAGGAAAGCCAGGGCGAGTTCTACTCGATCGCCATCACCAACAACTTCCAGCAGGCCGATACCGGCACCAAGATGATCCATCTTGGCAAGAACACCCGCTCTCGCATTGTTTCCAAAGGGATTTCCGCGGGGCAAGCGCAGAACACCTATCGCGGGCTGGTTTCGATGCACCCGCGCGCAACCGACAGCCGCAACTATACCCAATGCGACAGCCTGCTGATCGGGGACCGCTGTGGGGCGCATACCGTGCCCTATATCGAGGTCAAGAACAGCTCTTCGCGCGTCGAGCACGAGGCCACCACCAGCAAGGTGGACGAGGATCAGCTGTTCTATTGCCGCGCCCGCGGCATGGACGAGGAAGAGGCGGTGGCGCTGGTCGTCAACGGCTTCTGCCGCGACGTGCTGCAGGCCCTGCCGATGGAGTTCGCGATGGAGGCGCAGGCCCTGGTCGCGATCAGCCTGGAAGGCAGCGTCGGCTGATGCGAAAGCCCTTGCCCCGCCATGCAGTCTGAGCCGGTCACCCTGCCGCGGCCCGAGACCACCGACGCGTCGTATTTCGACGTGGCGGCGGCACGGGCTGCGCTGGCCTCGGGCGCCGTGGTGGCGTTCCCGCCGCTGGACCTGGTGCATTGGGGCGGGATGAGCTTTGCGCTGAACTTCCGCCGCGACCCGGTGCAGGACGCCCTGCGCGCCGGCGGCTTCTACGAGGCGCGCGAGCTGCGCGCGCTCAAGGGGCTGCTGGGGCCGGGGGCGGTGGTGGTCGATATCGGCGCCAATATCGGCAACCACGCGGTGTTCTTTGCCCGCCGGATGCGCGCCGCCCGCGTCATCGTGTTCGAGCCGAACCCGCTGGCGGCGGCGCCGCTGATGGCCAATGTGCTGCTGAACGGGTTGTCCGGGGTGATCTGCCTGGACCACCTGGGGGTGGCGCTGGGGGCGGCACCGGGGCAGGGCTACGGGATGCGGCGCCACGACCGTAACCTGGGCGCGACCCGCCTGCGTCCGGCCGAGGGCAGCATCCCGATGCTGCCCGGCGACGAATTGCTGGCGGGCGAGAGCCCCGATCTGATCAAGATCGACGTCGAGGGGATGGAGCTCGAGGTGCTGGAAGGCCTGTCGGCCACCATCGCCCGCGCCCGCCCGCTGATGCTGGTCGAGGTCGACGACGCCAATCTGCCGGGCTTTCTGGACTGGCAGGCCGCGGCAGGCTATCGCCCGCTCAAGGACTGGCGGGTCAGCAAGAGCAATGCGAATTACCTGATCGAATCCGCGCGGGATGACGCCCGCCTGACGTGACACCGGGGGCCGCAGCCCCCAGCCGGACCCGGACCGGCGCCGAGGAAAGGAACGACGATGCTGCAAATCAACAATCTCCACGTTGCGCTCGAGGACGAGGGCAAGCAGATCCTCAAGGGCGTGACGCTGACCGTCCCCGCCGGGCAGGTCCATGCGATCATGGGGCCGAACGGCTCGGGGAAATCCACGCTGTCCTATGTGCTGTCGGGCCGCGACGGCTATGAGGTGACCGAAGGCCAGGCCACGCTGGAAGGCCACGACCTGCTGGAGATGGAGCCCGAAGAGCGCGCCGCCGCCGGGCTGTTCCTGGCGTTCCAGTACCCGGTCGAGATCCCGGGCGTCGGCAACATGACCTTTCTGCGCACCGCCGTGAACGCGCAGCGCAAGGCCCGCGGCGAAGAAGAGCTGTCGGCCGGCGAGTTTCTGAAGCTGGTGCGCGAACGCGCCAAGGCGCTGGACATCGACGCCGAGATGCTCAAGCGCCCGGTCAACGTCGGTTTCTCGGGCGGCGAGAAAAAGCGCAACGAAATCCTGCAGATGGCGATGCTCGAGCCGCGGATGTGCATCCTGGACGAGACCGACTCGGGTCTTGACGTCGATGCGATGCGGCTGGTCGCGCAGGGGGTGAACGCGCTGCGCGCGCCGGACCGCAGCTTCCTTGTGATCACGCATTACCAGCGGCTGCTGGACCATATCGTCCCCGACGTGGTGCATATCATGTTCGACGGGCGGATCGTGAAATCCGGCGGGCCGGAACTGGCGCTCGAGGTCGAGCAGAACGGTTATGCCGACATCCTGGCCGAGGTCGCAGATGCCTGAAGCGGCCTTGATCCAGACCCCCGCCGTCGAGGGCGCGCCGCGCCCCAGCCCCGCCGCCCAGCAGCTGCAGGCGCGGCTGGCCGCCACGCCGCGCCCGCGCGCCCGTGCCACTGACGCCGCCCGCACCGATGCGCTGGACCGGCTGAGCGCGCAGGGCCTGCCCGGCCCGCGCCATGAATACTGGCGCTATACCGACCCGGCGCCCTTCAACGCCGCCGCCCCCGATCCGGTGCCGCTGGATGCGGTCACGGGCGATCCGACGCTGTTTGCCGGCGTGGACAAGCTGCGGCTGGTGTTCGTGGACGGGCGTTTCGACGCCGCGGCCTCCGACGATCTGTCGCTGGCGGGGGTCGAGGTCGCGCCCCTGTCGCAGGCCGACGCCCAGGCCGACCACTGGGTCGGCGATGCCTATGGCGCGCTGGAAAAACAGGGGCAGTCCCCCGTTTCCCGCCCCTTTGCGGCGTTGAACACCGCGATTGCCACCGACGGCGCGGTGATCCGCGTCACCGGGCAGGCGGCAAAGCCGGTGCAGATCCTCTATCGCCGTTCCGACCCGGCGGCGGACGTGACCATCCACCACGTGCTGCGGCTGGAACCGGGCGCCGACCTGACCCTGCTGGAAAACGGGCTGGTGGGCGCGCGCGGCAATATCGTGATCGAGGCCGATCTGGCCGCCGGCGCCAAGCTGCATCACGTCGCCGCCCATCGCGCCGGGGTGCCGCGGGTGTCCAACATCCACCTGTTCGGCCGGGTGGCCGAGGGCGCCTCGCTCAAGTCCTTCGCGCTGTCGGTGGACGGGCGGCATCTGCGCACGGAATCGGTGATCGAGCTGCTGGGTGACGATGCGGTGGCCCATGTCGCCTGCGCGATGCTGGGCGACGGCGCCGCGGTCCATCAGGACGACACCGTGTTCATCACCCACACCGGGCTGCGCGGCGAAAGCCGGCAGGTGTTCAAGAAGGTGCTCAAGAACGGCGCCACCGGCGTCTTTCAGGGCAAGATCCTCGTCCGCCCCGGCGCGCAGAAGACCGACGGCTACCAGATCAGCCAGGCGCTGCTGCTGGACGAAAACAGCCAGTACCTTGCCAAGCCCGAGCTGGAAATCTACGCCGATGACGTGAAATGCAGCCACGGCTCGACCACCGGCGCGCTGGACGAAACCGCACTGTTCTACCTGCGCTCGCGCGGGGTACCGCGGGAACGGGCGGTGGTGCTGCTGGTGCTGAGCTTCCTGGCCGACGCACTGGAAGAGGTCGAGGACGAGGCGCTGCGCGCCGAGATCTCGGACCGGCTGGAAGAGTGGCTGACCGCCCGGGCCAAGGGCTGACCCATGGGGCTGATCCCCCGCATCCTGCTGACCTGGCGCGCGCCCGGCCGCGCGGTGCGGGAGGTGGCGCTGATGTCGGAACCGGCGCTGCTGGCGCTGCTGATCGGCACGATGGCGCTGTATTTCGTCGCGCAATGGCCGGCGCATGCGCGGGCAGCGGCGCTGGATCCGTCCGTGCCGCTGCAGGCGCGGCTGGGCGGCGCGCTGCTGGCCACGATGTTCCTGATGCCGCTGCTGGTCCTGGCGCTGGCCTGGCTGGCGCAGGGCGCCGCCCGGCTGCTGGGCGCCAGACTCGACGGGCGGCAGTCCCGGCTGGCGCTGATCTGGGCGCTGGCGGCGGCGGTGCCGGTGATGCTGCTGCAAGGGCTGGTGCAAGGGTTCGTCGGGCCCGGCCCGGCCGTGACGGTGGTGAACATTCTGGCCGGGGCGGCGTTCCTGCTGTTCTGGATCGCGGGATTGCGGGAACTCTCGGGCACCAGACGGCCCGCATGACGGCGGGCGGCATGAAGGCAGGCGGCATGTTCGAACTGATAAGGCTGACGATCCGCAACCCGCTGGGCGGGTGGCTGGTGCTGGCGGCCCGTAACTGGACCCTCGCCGACCGCTGGGGGCTGGTGTTCGCGACCGCGGCCGCCTCGGCGATCCTGTCCTGGCTGGGGGCGCAGCTGCTGCCGGCGAGCGGGGGCGAGGCCGGGCTGCTGGCGGTGCTGGCGGCGTCGCCCATGTCGATGGCGGGGGTCCAGGTGGCCTCGGCGGCGCTGGGCGCGTTCCTGCTGTCCGAGGTCGGCCGCGTCTTCGGCGGCACCGGGCGGTTTCCCGACGCGCTGCTGGCGGTCGGCTGGATCGAGGCGATCATGGTCGCCTTTCAGGTCGTGCAGCTGCTGGCGACGCTGATCCTGCCCCCGCTGGGCGCGCTGGTCGGCATCGCCTCGCTGCTGCTGGCCGCCTATCTGATGGTCGGCCTGACCATGGCCGTCCATGGTTTTCGCAACCCGCTGTTGGTGGTGATGGGGATTCTGGGCACGGTGATGCTGGCCAGCTTCCTGCTGTCGGTCCTTGCCGCCACCCTCAACCTTTTTCCCGGGGGTCCGGCATGAGCTTCGACATCGACAAGGTCCGCGCGGATTTCCCGATCCTGTCCACGCAGGTGCACGGGCGGCCACTGGTCTATCTGGACAGCGGCGCCAGCGCGCAAAAGCCGCAGGTGGTGATCGACGCGGTCTCGCGCGCCTATGCGGGGGAATACGCCAACGTTCACAGGGGGTTGCACTATCTGTCCAACCTCGCCACCGACCGGTATGAGGCCGTGCGCGGCATCATCGCCCGCTTTCTGGGCGCGCGCGACGAAAACGAGATCGTGTTCACCAGCGGCTCGACCGAGGGGATCAACCTGGTCAGCTATGCCTGGGCGGCGCCGCGGCTGCAACCGGGGGATGAAATCCTGCTGTCGGTGCTGGAGCACCACGCCAATATCGTGCCCTGGCATTTCCTGCGCGAACGCCAGGGGGTGGTGCTGCGCTGGGTCGAGCCCGATCCCGACGGCAGCCTGCCCGCCGACAAGGTGCTGGAGGCGGTGGGCCCGCGCACCAGGCTGATCGCCATCACCCATATGTCGAACGTGACCGGCACCGTGGTCGACGTCGGCGCCATCGCGCGCGGCACCGACGTGCCGGTGCTGGTCGACGGCAGCCAGGCGGCGGTGCACATGCCGGTCGACGTGCAGGCGCTGGGCTGCGATTTCTATGTGATCACAGGGCACAAGCTTTACGGCCCCTCGGGGTCCGGTGCGATCTGGATCCGGCCCGAGCGCCAGGCCGAGATGCGGCCGTTCCTGGGCGGCGGCGACATGATCCGCGAGGTCTCGCGCGATGCGGTCAGCTATGCCGACCCGCCTCTGCGGTTCGAGGCCGGCACCCCCGGCATCGTCAACCAGATCGGGCTGGGAGCGGCGCTGGATTATCTGATGGCGCTGGGGATGGAGAACATCGCCGCGCATGAGGCCGGGCTGCGCGACTATGCCAACGAACGGCTGGGCGCGCTCAACTGGCTGAATATCCAGGGGAATGCGCCGGACAAGGGGGCGATCTTCTCGATGACGATGCAAGGCGCGCACGCCCATGACATCGCCACGATCCTCGACCAGCGCGGCATTGCGGTGCGGGCGGGGACGCATTGCGCCATGCCCTTGATGCAGCATTACGGGCTGGCGGCCTCGGCACGCGCCAGCTTTGCGATGTACAACACAAGGGCCGAGGTCGATGCGCTGGTCGACGGTCTGAACTTCTGCCACGAGCTTTTCGGCTGAACTTAACCGAATCTTAGGCAGCGGCTGCTAGCGTCCCCCTTGTCTTGACGGGGGAAACCATGCGGCTGGTCGCATTGCTTTGGGTGGTCTGCGGCGCGCTGGCCGGCCCGGCATGGGCGTCGGGCGCCCCCGCCGACCAGCCGGCCGCGGTCTGCGAATGGGCAGCGCTGACCGCCGCTGCGGAAACCGGGGTGCCGCCTGACATCATGGGCGCGCTGACCCTGACCGAAACCGGGCGCCGGCGTGGCGGCCTCGTTCGCCCCTGGGCGTGGAGCGTGAATGCCGAGGGCGCCGGCAGCTGGTTCGACGACCCGGCCGAGGCGCTGGCCTTTGCCGAAGATCGGGTCGAGGCCGGGCGGCTGAACCTTGACATCGGCTGTTTCCAGCTGAACTACCGCTGGCACGGCGCCAATTTCCCCTCGCTGGTGGCGATGTTCGACCCGCTGGAAAACGCCCGCTATGCCGCGCGTTTCGTGCGCGAGCTTCATGCCGAGTTGGGCGACTGGCGGCTGGCGGCCGGGGCGTTCCATTCGCGCACCCCGGTCCATGCGACGCGCTATCTGGCGCGGTTCGACCAGCTGCGCGCCGGGCTGCGGGCGCGCGGGTTCGAGGGGCTGGCGGACGCGCCCGAAACCTACAACAGCTTTGCCCTCGCCGCCCCGGTCGCGCCCGAAAAGGTCGCCCGCGCGCGCGAGCGGCTGACGCTGCTGGGCGCGCCGCTGGGCTCGACCCGGACCGGCACCCCGGCGTCGCTGGCGGTGGTGGCGCAGGGGCGGGGGCCGCTGCTGGGCGGAGCGCGCGGGGCGCTGTTCGGCCGGCGCGAGGCCGAGCCGCCCGAACTTCCGTCCGAGATTCCGGCCGGAATGCTGGATGAGCTTTAGTGTGGCGGACGCCGCTCAGGCCAGCGACAGCGGAAACTCGATGGCGATCCTCATCCCCGAGCTGTCGAAGTCGCGGGTGAACCGCCCCTCGAGATCGCCCTCGACCAGCGCCTCGATCAGCTGCGAACCGAAGCCGCCCGCGGGGGCCTCGGCGGAATCGGGGCAGAGGGTGGCGCCGGCCTCGAACCAGTCCAGCACCAGCCAGCGGCGGTTTTCGCGCGGCTCGACCCGCCACTGCACCACCGGGCCCGAGCTGCCGGCCCCGTGTTTCATGGCGTTGGTGCCCAGCTCATAGACCACCAGCCCCACCGCCTGCGCCTCGCGCCCGTCCAGCTGCACCTCGGGGCCGGACAGGATGCCGCCTGCCGGGCTTTTCCGGGCGATGCTGCCGATCTCGCCCTGCAGCAGCTCGCGCAGATCGGCCGAATCGCGCTGGCCGCGGGTCACGGCGTCCTGCGCCTTGGCCATCGCGGACAGCCGCGCGCCGAACACCTGCTCGAACTCTTCCAGATCCGCGGTCGAACGGGCGGTCTGCCGGGCGATCGCCTGGATCCGCGCCAGGTGATTCTTGATGCGGTGCTGCATCTCGCGCAGCAGCAGGGCGCGTTCCTCGGCCTGCTGCGCCGACTGGCGGGCGCTGCGTTCGGTCTCGGCCAGCGCCCGGAACAGCGTCAGCACCGCCGCGACCACCGCCAGCACCAGCAGCGCCGACAGTGCCCCGACGATGGCGCTGGCCCGGCGGTCGTCTGCCCCCAGGAACTCGGCCCGCGGGGTCAGGGTCACCTGCCAGCTGCGCCCGGCGATGTCGAATTCGCGCTGGACGCTGTGGCGGGTCAGCCACTCGGGCAGCCCGGCGGGGTGGTTGTCGAACAGCGGCTGCTCAGGCGCCGCCCGGTCGATGGTGCGCAGCAGCACCGGAGGGTCGGGAAAAGTCTCGAGCACCGCGTGATGCAGGTCCCCGGCGCGGAAGGCGGCATAGACGAGCCCGCCCTGCTCCCGGGCCGGGAAATGCTGGAAAAGCCCTTCGCGCGTCGGGGTATAGATCAGGAAGCCGGCCTGTTTCTCGGCAGTGATCTCCTGCACCAGCTGGACGGGGCCGGTGGCGTGCGGCTCTCCGCTGGCCAGCGCGGCGGTGATCGCCTCTTGCCGGACCGGCTCGGAAAACATGTCATAGCCGATGGCGGCGCTGTTGCGCGCGTCCATGGGTTCCAGCAGCGCGATGGGCCCGATCAGGTTCTGGTCGCTGCGGGGATGGACCTCGATCGGCATCCCCTGGACCTGGGTGATCCGGGCACTGGCGCGGCCGCTGTCGCCGACCGGGGTGAGGGCGGCGTAGCCGATGCCCTGGATGCCGCTGTAGTCGCGCTGCAGCGCCAGCCCGTCGACGAAGCGGCGGAACTCGGTGACCGAGACCGGCTGCTCGCTGGCATCGAAATGACTGCGGGTGGCGCGCAGCAGCGCCAGATGCTGGACCATCCGCTGGTGGATGCGGTTGGCGACGGAATCGGCCAGCCGCTCGAAGCGGATGGCGGCGGCGCGGTTTTCCAGCCGCATGGTCGCCGCGGTCATGCCGAGACCCAGGGCCACGGTGAACAGCACCGCCACAAGCATCAACACGGTCTTGCGGGCGGAGGTCATGTCGGGGCCGGTATCCAAAGCAACGCAGCGTCGATGCCGGCAACGCGCCCGAAGCAGCACCGTGCCAGAAACCGTTCCTAGGCCGCGCAATGTTCTCTGTCCAGCGTGGCGAGGGCCGCGCAGCCAGCGCCGTCAGGCGCCCGGACTGCCGCCCGCGCTCCGTCCCAGTCCTGCCGCCAGATGGCCGGCGACGGTCGTGGCCAGCTCGGAAAGCGAGAACGGCTTGGCCAGAAACACCGCCCCCGGAAACGTCTCGCTGCCGGCGCCGGGAGGCGTCTCCATATAGCCGGACATGAAGATCACCGGGGTGTTCATGCGCTTGCGCAGCGCCTCGCGAACCCAGCTCGGGCCGTCCAGTCCCGGCATCACCACATCGGTGACGAACAGGTCCACCGCCAGCGCCGGGTCGGCGAGGATCTCGAGCGCGCGCTCGCCGCTGTCGGCCTCGATCACCTCGTAGCCGTGCAGCCGCAGCGCCCGGCTGGCAAAGGCGCGGACCGGGGCCTCGTCCTCGACCAGCAGGATGGTGCGGCGGCGGTCGTCGGGCAGATCGTCGACCGCCGCGGCCTGGCGGCGGGCGGGCGCGGCGGGGCGCGGGCGTTGGGCGGGGAAATACAGGGTGAATCTGGTGCCCTCGCCCAGGACGCTGTGGCAGAAGATATAGCCGCCGGTCTGCTTGACGATGCCATAGGCGGTGGACAGGCCCAGCCCGGTGCCCTCGCCCTGTTTCTTGGTGGTGAAGAACGGGTCGAAGATCTTGTCGAAGATCTCGGCGGGAATGCCGCTGCCTTCGTCGGTGACGGTGATCCGGACATATTCCCCCTTGGGGATATTCACCCGCTCGAGGGTCAGCCCCGAGTCGAGGGTGACGTTTTCGGTGCGGATCGCGATCTCGCCGCCGCCCGGCATGGCATCGCGGGCGTTGACCACCAGGTTCATCAGCACCTGCTCGAGCTGCCGTGCATCGGCCCGGATCGGCCGCAGCGCCGGGTCGTGGGTGACCGTCACCACCGTCCGTTCCCCGACCAGCCGGTTGAGCAGATGGCTGAGATCCGACAGGGAATCGCGCAGGTCGATGAGTTCCGGGGTCAGCGTCTGCTTGCGCGAAAACGCCAGCAGCTGCCGGACCAGCGCCGCCGCGCGGTTGGCGTTCTGCGAGATCTGGTGCAGGTCGGCGTAATCGGGGTCGGCATGGTCGCGCTGCGCCATCAGAAGGTCGCAATGCCCGCTGATCGCGGTCAGCAGATTGTTGAAATCATGCGCGATTCCGCCGGCAAGCTGGCCAATGGCCTGCATCTTCTGGCTTTGGGTGAACTGCGCCTCGAGCGATTTCAGCGCGCTGACATCGGTCAGCACCGCCACCATCCGCCCGGGATCCGCGGTCGCGACCAGGCTGACTTGCAGGTTGCGCTCGACCTCGCCGCGGGTCTGAAGCACCTCGGCGCGGCCATTGTCGCGGCCTTCGTGCGCCTCGGCGATCCAGTCGTCGAGCGGGCGTCCCAGCCCGTCGATCAGCGTCCCCAGGGGGCTGCCGGGCTGGACCGGGCCCAGCAGCGCCTCTGCGGCCGGGTTCGCCTCGATCACCCGGCCCTCGGGGTCGAACTCGAGAATCGCGATCGGCAGGTCCTGATAGCCGGGGTTTGTCGGCGGGTCCGCGGCTGCCGGTGCCGCTGGCGGCGGGGCAGGGACCGGCGCCTCGATCCGCCATAGTTGCAGCCCGGTTCCCGGAATGCGGCGGGCCAGCAGGCGGGTGCCGTCGGCCAGCGGCAGCTCGCACGGCCGCCCGTCCGCGAGCCGCAGCAGCAGTTTCTGCGCCGTGGTGGCCGGGCTGGCGCGATGGCGGGACAGGAGGACCGCCACATCGCGCCCCGTCAGGTCATGCAGCTGTTCGGCTTGCGGAGACTGGGCGCGGATCGCGCCCTCAGCATCGACGATCCAGGCGCAACCGGGCTGTTCGGCCAGCATTTGCCGCGAGGCGCGCAGCTGCCGGCGGGTGCGCGCATGCTGCACCAGCTGCTGCCCGACCATCAGCCCGGCCAGCAGATACCAAGCCACCGCTACCGCGCCCCCGATGATCAGTACTCGCGGCGGCACCGCCTGCGGTTGCAGCGCCAGCCACAAGGCACCCAAGGCCATCGGCAGCACCAGCAGGGGCACGGCCGCCAGCCCGCGGGAAAGCAGCAGTGCGTTGTCCTTCATCCCGGCCTCGTCCCTCGATTCGCCCCAGCATAGCGGACGAGGCGTTAAGCGGGGATTAACGCCTGAGCACCGCGAGGAAAAATCCGTCGCTTTCCGTCAGCGGCGACATCCGCCGACTGGTTTCCAACCGGAAATCCGGGTGCGCGGACAGGAAATCCGCCACCTGCGCCTCGTTTTCGGACCGTAGCAGCGAGCAGGTCATATAGGCCAGCCGGCCGCCCGTACGGACATGAGTCGCGGCCCGGGTCAGGATCGCTGCCTGCGTGCGTTCCAGCGCGACAAGATTCTCGGGGGTCAACCGCCATTTCGCATCTGGCGTGCGCCGCCAGGTCCCCGAGCCCGAACAGGGCACATCCGCGACCACCAGATCATAGAGCCCCTGCGGCCCCGAGGGATCGGCCAGCGTGATCCTCGCCCCGGCCCGCTCGGCCCGCCGGGGCAGGTCGCGCATCCGCGCCGGCGCTGCGTCCCAGGCGGTGACCTGCGCGCCGCGGGCGGCCAGCGCCAGCGCCTTGCCGCCCCCGCCCGCGCAAAGATCAAGCACGCGCGTCCCTGGCGTCAGCTCCAGCGCCGCGCAGGCGATCTGCGGCGACAAGTCCTGCAGCTCGACCAGCCCCTCGCGCCAGGCGGCCGAGGCTTGCAGCCGCCGCTCGCCCGCGGTCACGCAAAGCGCGGTGTCGCAGCGGGGATCGATGGCGGTTTCGATCCCGTCCCGGGCCAGCGCCGACTGTGCCTGAGCTGCGGTCGCGCGGGCGAGATTGGCGCGCAGCCAGACCGGCGCCCGCTCGCGCAACGTCGCGGCGATCTGTGGGAAGTTTTCGCCAAAATCATGCTGAAATCGCTGAGAAATCCAATCGGGTAGGTCCAGCGCCTCGGCAGCAGTCGGGGGGCGGCCAGCAACGCTTTCCTCTACGGTCAGCGGGGCGGGGCCGTGGCCGGTGCCGTCGAAGATCGTGGCGGGGTCCACCCCCGCCTCGCGCAGCGCCCCCAGGATCAGCGCCCGGCCGCTGTCGCCGCCCCCCAGCGCCGCTCGGCTGCGGCGGCGGCGCAGGGTCGCATACACCAGGTCGCGCACCGCCGCCCGGTCGCCCGAGCCGGCAAAGCGGCTGGCGCGGGCCCAGCGGGTCAGCTGCGCCTCGGCCGGGGCGCCGGCGTTGATCGCGTCCAGAATCTCGATGGCGGCGGCGGCGCGGGCGGCGGGGGTCATGGGGGGCAAATCGCTGGCATGGGGCGCAAGATGGCCGCACCGGCGTCCTGCCGCAAGCCGGTCAACGGTTTGTTAACTTCTGTCCTCTATGCAAATCCCGGGATGGCACTTGCGAGGACTGGCGCAGCAGGGCAAACAGGGATAGAACAGTTGAAGAACATGCGATTGTCTCCGGCCATCGTTGTGCCGGGCGATGCCGCGCAATAAGGTGAAAGAAATGTCTGGGGCGAGCATTCTGAAAATGGACGACAAACGCAGCGCGGACCGGCAAAAGGCGCTCGACAGCGCACTGGCGCAGATCGAACGGCAGTTCGGCAAGGGCTCGATCATGAAGCTCGGGGCCGACAACCCTGTGGCCGAGATCGAGGCGACCTCGACCGGCTCGCTGGGGCTGGACATCGCGCTGGGAATCGGCGGGCTGCCCAAGGGCCGCATCATCGAGATCTTCGGGCCGGAAAGCTCGGGCAAGACCACGCTGACGCTGCATGTGGTGGCGGAAGAGCAGAAGAAAGGCGGCGTCTGCGCCTTTGTCGACGCCGAGCACGCGCTGGACCCGCAATATGCCCGCAAGCTGGGCGTGAACCTGGACGAGTTGCTGATCTCCCAGCCCGACACCGGCGAGCAGGCGCTGGAAATCGTCGATACGCTGGTGCGTTCGGGCGCGGTCAGCCTGGTGGTGGTCGATTCGGTCGCGGCGCTGACGCCCAAGTCGGAAATCGAAGGCGACATGGGCGACATGCAGATGGGCAGCCAGGCCCGGCTGATGAGCCAGGCGATGCGCAAGCTGACCGCCTCCATCGGCCGCTCGAACTGCATGGTGATCTTCATCAACCAGATCCGCATGAAGATCGGGGTGATGTTCGGCAACCCGGAAACCACCACCGGCGGCAACGCGTTGAAATTCTACGCCTCGGTGCGGCTGGATATCCGCCGCATCGGTTCGATCAAGGACCGCGATGAGGTGGTCGGCAACACCACCAAGGTCAAGGTGGTCAAGAACAAGGTCGCCCCGCCGTTCAAGCAGGTCGAGTTCGATATCATGTATGGCGAGGGGATTTCCAAGGTGGGCGAGCTGATCGACCTGGGGGTCAAGGCCGGGGTCGTGGAAAAATCTGGCGCCTGGTACTCCTATGGCGACGAGCGCATCGGCCAGGGGCGCGAGAATGCCAAGCAGTTCCTGCGCGACCGCCCGGAGGTCGCTCATGCGATCGAGGACCGGATCCGCGCCAGCCACGGCCTGGATTTCGCCGCCGGCACGGAGGAGGACGGCGCGCTGACCGAGGATTGATCGGCGCCGCCCCGGGATCGGCCCCGTCGGGCTGGTCCCCCGGGCCGCAAAGCCGGCCGGGAAAGCCCGGCTGCCGCCCGTCCCATTCTGGACAGACGGGGCGGGCGCGGCTATCTCTGCCCGGCAGCATTTCCCGCAGGAACACCCCCATGGCCAGTCTGAACGACATCCGCTCGACCTTTCTCGACTTTTTCGACCGGAACGGCCACCGGCGGGTGGCCAGCTCGCCGCTGGTGCCGCGCAACGACCCGACGCTGATGTTCACCAACTCGGGGATGGTGCAGTTCAAGAACCTGTTCACCGGGCTGGAACATCGCGACTATACCCGCGCGACCACCGCGCAGAAATGCGTGCGCGCCGGCGGCAAGCACAACGACCTGGACAATGTCGGCTATACCGCCCGCCACCACACCTTCTTTGAAATGCTGGGCAATTTCAGCTTTGGCGATTATTTCAAGGACCAGGCGATCCCCTATGCCTGGGAGCTGCTGACCAGGGAATTCGGCATCCCGGCGGACAAGCTGCTGGTCACCGTCTACCACACCGACGACGAGGCTGCCGAGATCTGGAGGAAGGTCGCCGGGCTGCCCGACGAGCGGATCATCCGCATCCCCACCAGCGACAATTTCTGGCAGATGGGTCCGACCGGCCCCTGCGGCCCCTGCACCGAGATCTTCTATGACCACGGCCCCGGGGTCTGGGGCGGCCCGCCCGGCAGCGCGGACGAGGATGGCGACCGCTTCATCGAGATCTGGAACCTGGTGTTCATGCAGTTCGAGCAGTTCGAGGACGGCTCGATGAAGCCGCTGCCGAACCCCTCGATCGACACCGGCATGGGCCTGGAACGCATCGGGGCGCTGCTGCAGGGCAAGCACGACAACTACGACACCGACCTGATGCGGGCGCTGATCGAGGCCTCGGCCAATGCGACCAGTGCGGATCCCGACGGGCCGGGCAAGGTGCATCACCGGGTCATCGCCGACCATCTGCGCTCGACCAGCTTCCTGATCGCGGACGGGGTGATGCCCTCGAACGAGGGCCGCGGCTATGTGCTGCGCCGCATCATGCGCCGCGCCATGCGCCACGCGCATATGCTGGGTGCGCAGGACCCGCTGATGCACCGGCTGGTGCCGGCGCTGGTCCGGCAGATGGGCGCGGCCTACCCCGAACTCGTGCAGGCCCAGCCCCTGATCGAGGAGACCCTGCGCGGCGAGGAGACCCGCTTCCGCCAGACCCTCGACCGCGGGCTGCGGCTGCTTTCGGACGAGCTCTCGCGCCTGCCCGAGGGCGCCGATCTTCCGGGCGAGACCGCGTTCAAGCTCTACGACACCTATGGTTTCCCGCTCGACCTGACCCAGGACGCGCTGCGCGAGCAGGGCCGCGCGGTCGAGGTCGCGGGCTTCGACGCCGCCATGGCCGAGCAGAAGGCCAAGGCGCGCGCCGCTTGGGCCGGCTCGGGCGAAACCCGCGACGCGGCGATCTGGTTCGACCTGGCCGACCGCTTCGGGGCGACCGAGTTCCTCGGCTATGACACCGAGCAGGCCGAGGGTGCCATCCTCGCGCTGGTCATCGACGGGACCGAGACCGAGGCCGCGGCCGAAGGTGACAAGGTCCAGATCGTGCTGAACCAGTCCCCTTTCTATGCAGAAAGCGGCGGCCAGGTCGGCGATACCGGGCTGATCAAGACCGAAACCGGCGCGGCGCGGGTCACCGACACGCGGAAATCCGGCAATCTTTTCATCCACGTGGCCGAAGTCACCCTGGGCCGTCTGGAACGTGGCCAGGGTGCGGCGCTGTCGGTCGACAGCGCCCGGCGCAGCGCGATCCAGGCCAACCATTCGGCGACCCACCTGCTGAACGAGGCGCTGCGCGGTACGCTGGGCGAGCATGTGGTCCAGAAGGGCAGCCTCAACGCCGCCGACCGACTGCGCTTCGACTTCAGCCACGGCAAGGCGCTGACCGCCGAGGAGCTGGCCGCGGTCGAGGCCGAGGTCAACGCGATCATCCGCCAGAACGCTCCGGTCGAGACGCGGGTGATGGCGCCCGATGATGCCCGCGAGATGGGTGCGCAGGCGCTGTTCGGCGAGAAATACGGCGACGAGGTGCGGGTGGTCTCGATGGGCCGGCGCGAGGGCTCGGGCAAGGGCGCTAATCGCGACATCTATTCGATCGAGCTCTGCGGCGGCACCCATGTCGGCCGCACCGGCGATATCGGCGCCTTTGTGCTGCTGGGCGACAGCGCCTCGGCGGCGGGGGTGCGGCGGATCGAGGCGCTGACCGGAGAGCCGGCGCTGGCGCATCTGCGCGATATCGAGCGGCAACTGACCGAGATCGCGGGGATGCTGAAGGCGCAGGCCGGCGATGTGGTGCCGCGGGTCAAGGCGCTGATCGACGACCGCAAGGCGATGCAGAACGAGATCGCCCAACTCAAGCGCCAGCTCGCGATGGGGGGCGGTGCCGAGGCCGCGCCCAAGGAGATCGCCGGCGTGCAGCTGATTGCGCGGCGCGTCGACGGGGTGTCCGGCAAGGAGCTGGGGGCGCTGGCCGACCAGATGCGCGCCGGTCTGGCCAATGGTGCGGTGGTGGTGATGACCGAGGACAACGGCAAGGCCACGGTCGCCGCCGCGGTGACGCCCGAGCTGTCGCAGCGGATCAGCGCGGTGACGCTGGTCCAGGCTGCGGTTGCGGCGCTTGGCGGCAAGGGTGGCGGCGGCCGTCCCGACCGGGCGCAGGGCGGCGCCCCCTCACTCGCGGCGCTGGACAAGGCGGTCGAGGCGGTCGAGCGGACAATCGCGGACGCGGCCTGACCGCGGCCTCGGGGGGGGGGCGGAGTGATCCGCCCCATCGCGCAGATGTGTCCTTTCCTGCCGGCGTCCCGCGGCGAAAAACGGATGAAATCCGGGCGCTTGCCTGCTAGATTTCGGAAAAACCGGCAAGAGGGGCAGGGAAATGTGTCGCTGGGCGGCCTATCTGGGCAGGCCGATCTATCTGGAAGATATCGTCAGCCGGCCGGGGCATTCGCTGGTGCGGCAAAGCCACGGCGCCACGCGCTGCGCCACCTCGGTCAACGCCGACGGCTTCGGCCTTGCCTGGTACGGCGACCGCGAGGAACCGGGGCTTTACCGCGACGTGATGCCGGCCTGGTCCGACCCGAACCTCCGCAGCCTGACCGCGACGGTGAAATCGCATCTGTTCATGGCGCATGTCCGCGCCTCGACCGGCACCGCGACCAGCCGCAACAACTGCCACCCGTTTGCGGTCGGCCGCTGGTGCTTCATGCACAACGGGCAGTTCGGCGGCTATGATTCCTGGCGCCGCTCGGCCGAGCTGCTGATCCCCGACGATGCCTATGGCCACCGCAAGGGCGCCACCGACAGCGAGGCGCTGTTCCTGTGCGCGCTCGGCGAGGGGCTGGCGCAGGAACCCGGCGGGGCGCTGGCCCGCGCCACCGCCCGGTTCGAGGCGCTGGCCCGGCAGCGTGGAACCGCGCCGCATGTGCGGCTGACCTGCGCCTTTTCCGACGGGGTGCGGCTTTACGCGGCGCGCTATGCCACGGACGACCAGGCGCCGACGCTTTACTACCGCTGGTCGGAAACGCGCCACGGCTGGGCGGTGGTATCCGAGCCGCTGGAAAGCGACGAACTCGACTGGTCCGAGGTGCCGCCGGGATCGCTCTGCATCTTCGAGGGCGAATCGGTGACGATCGCGCCCTTTGTGGTGGTATCAGACCGGCTCGCCGCCTGAGCCCGGGCCGATCACCCCGCGCCGGCCGCCGGTCTGCGCGCGGTCGAGCAGCAGCTGGTCAAGGATGACGCAGGCCGCCATCGCCTCGGCCACCGGCACCGCGCGGATGCCGACGCAAGGGTCGTGGCGCCCCTTGGTCACCAGGTCGATCTCGCGCCCCGCGGCGTCGATGGTGCGGCGCGGGGTCAGGATCGAGCTGGTCGGCTTGACCGCGAACCGCACCACGATGTCCTGCCCGGTCGAGATGCCGCCCAGGATGCCGCCGGCGTGGTTCGACAGGAACTGCGGCCCCTCTACCCCCATGCGGATTTCGTCGGCATTGTCGGTGCCGCGCAGCGCCGCCGCCGCCATCCCCTCGCCGACCTCGACCCCCTTGACCGCGTTGATCGACATCATCGCGGCGGCAAGATCGGTGTCGAGCTTGGCATAGACCGGCGCCCCCAGCCCCGGGGGGCAGCCGCGGATCAGCACCTCGACCGCGGCGCCGATGCTATCCTGCTCTTTGCGGATCCGGGACAGATACTCGGCCCATTCCGCGACCGCAGCGGCATCGGGCAGGAAGAAATCGTTGCGCTCGATCTCGGCCGCGTCGAAGCGGCTGCGGTCGAGCGTCAGCTCGCCCATCTGCACCATATAGCCCAGGATCGACAGCCCCGGCGCCAGTTCCGCCAGCACCGCGCGGGCCACCGCCCCGGCCGCGACCCGGGCCGCGGTTTCCCGCGCGCTCGACCGCCCGCCGCCGCGATAGTCGCGGATGCCGTATTTCAGGTGATAGGCGATGTCGGCGTGGCCCGGTCGGAACGCCTGCGCGATGTCGCCGTAATCGCGCGAGCGCTGGTCGGTGTTCTCGATCATCAGCTGGATCGGGGTGCCGGTGGTCCGCCCCTGAAACACCCCCGACAGGATGCGCACCTGGTCCGGCTCTTGCCGCTGGGTGGTCATGCGGGACTGCCCCGGCCGCCGGCGGTCGAGGAAGGGCTGGATCAAGCTCTCATCCAGCGCGACGCCGGGCGGGCAGCCGTCCACCGTCACCCCCAGCGCCGGCCCGTGGCTTTCGCCCCAGGTGGTGAAGGTGAAGATGCGGCCGAAGCTGTTGAAACTCATGCGTTATTCCACTTGCCGCGCGGCTCAGCCCTGCAGGGTGCGCACCCCGACCTCGCCCTCTTCCCGGGACCGGATCGCCGCGACCGCCGCAATCGAGCCGGCCGCAGTGGTGAAATACGGGATCCGATCGTACAGCGCGACCGAGCGGATGTCGCGCGAATCGGCGATCGCTTGCGCGCCCTCGGTGGTGTTCAGCACCATCGCCACGTCGCCGTTCTTGAGCCGGTCGACGATGTTCGGCCGGCCCTCATAGACCTTGTTGACCAACTCGGCCTCGACCCCCGCGGCGCGCAGGAACTCGGCCGTGCCTTGGGTGGCGATCAGGGTGAAGCCCATCTCGACCAGATCGCGGGCGGCGGCGGCCATCTCGGGCGTCTTGTCGTCGTCCTTGATCGACAGGAACACCCGCCCCGATTCGGGCAGATGCGTGCCGGCGCCCATCTGCGCCTTGAGGAAGGCGCGCGGGAAGTTGCGGTCCCAGCCCATCACCTCGCCGGTCGAGCGCATTTCCGGGCCCAGCAGCGTGTCGACGCCGGGGAAACGGGCAAAGGGCAGCACCGCTTCCTTGACCGAGAACCACGGCGTCACCGGGTCGGCCAGGGTCAGCGGGTCGGCGAAGGGCAGCGGATCGTCGGGGCCGAGCCCGGCGGGGTAGGGGGCGCGGGTCGGGAAAGCCGACAGCGGCTCACCCGCCATCAGCCGCGCGGCGATCGAGGCGATGGCGCTGTCGGTGGCCTTGGCCACGAAGGGCACGGTGCGCGAGGCGCGCGGGTTCACCTCGAGCACGTAGATATCGCCGTTCTTGATCGCGAACTGCACGTTCATCAGCCCGACCACGTTCAGCGCCCGCGCCATCTTTTCGGTCTGGGACTTCAGCTCCTTAAGCGTCGCGGCGCTAAGCGTATGGGGGGGCAGGGAACAGGCGCTGTCGCCGGAATGGACGCCGGCTTCCTCGATATGTTCCATGATTCCGGCGACATGGACGTTGTTGCCGTCGCAGAGCGCGTCCACGTCGACCTCGATCGCGCCCGACAGGTAGCTGTCCAGCAGCACCGGGTTCTTGCCGGAAACCTGCACCGCGGTGGTGATGTAGCGGTTCAGGTGGTCCATGTCGCGCACGATCTCCATCGCGCGGCCGCCCAGCACGTAAGAGGGGCGGATGACCAGCGGGAAGCCGACCTGCGCAGCGATTTCGCGCGCCTGTTCGGGGCTCGAGGCGATGCCGTTGACCGGCTGTTTCAGCCCCAGATCCTGCAGCAGCTTCTGGAAGCGCTCGCGGTCCTCGGCCAGGTCGATGGCGTCGGGCGAGGTGCCCAGGATCGGGATCCCCTCGGCCTCGAGCGCATTGGCGAGTTTCAGCGGCGTCTGCCCGCCGAACTGCACGATCACCCCGTGCAGCGTGCCGTTTTCCCGTTCGACCCGCAGGATTTCCAGCACATGTTCCAGGGTCAGCGGCTCGAAATACAGCCGGTCCGAGGTGTCGTAGTCGGTCGACACGGTTTCCGGGTTGCAGTTCACCATGATGGTTTCATAGCCGACGTCGGTCAGCGCGAAACAGGCGTGGCAGCAGCAGTAATCGAACTCGATCCCCTGGCCGATGCGGTTGGGACCGCCGCCGAGGATCACCACCTTCTTGCGGTCCGAGGGCCGGGCCTCGTCCTCGACCTCGCCCATCGCCGGGGCCTCGTAGGTCGAATACATATAGGGGGTCTGCGCCTCGAACTCGGCGGCGCAGGTGTCGATGCGCTTGAATACCGGCAGCACGCCGGTGGCGCGGCGGGCCCGGCGGATGTCGGTTTCGCTGCGCCCGGTCAGCGCGGCGATGCGCGCGTCCGAGAACCCCATCATCTTGATCCGGCGCAGCCCGGCGGCGTCCGTGGGCAGGCCCGAGGCGCGGATCCCGGCCTCGGCCTCGACGATCTCGCGGATGCGGGCCAGGAGCCAGGGGTCGAAACTGGTGACGCGCTGAATGTCCTCGTCGGTCAGCCCGTCGCGCATGGACTGGGCGATGACGCGCAGCCGGTCGGGGGTCTGACGCGACAACGCCTTGATATAGGCGGGTTTTCCCTGCTCGGCCGCGCCCTCGATCTCGATCTCGTCCAGGCCCGTCAGCCCGCTTTCCATCGAGCACAGCGCCTTTTGCAGCGATTCGTGGAAGCTGCGGCCGATCGCCATCACCTCGCCCACCGATTTCATCGCCGTGGTCAGGTCGGGCTTGGAGCCGGGGAACTTCTCGAAGGCGAAACGCGGGATCTTGGTCACCACATAGTCGATCGAGGGCTCGAAACTGGCCGGGGTCACCCGGGTGATGTCGTTGTCGAGCTCGTCCAGCGTATAGCCGACCGCGAGTTTCGCGGCGATCTTGGCGATCGGGAACCCCGTCGCCTTGGAGGCGAGCGCCGACGAGCGACTGACCCGCGGGTTCATCTCGATCACCACCATGCGGCCGGTCGCCGGGTCCACCGCGAACTGCACGTTCGAGCCGCCGGTCTCGACCCCGATCTCGCGCAGAACCGCGATCGAGGCGCTGCGCATCCGCTGGTATTCGCGGTCGCTCAGCGTCAGCGCGGGGGCGACGGTGATCGAATCGCCGGTGTGGACCCCCATCGGGTCGATATTCTCGATCGAGCAGATGATGATGGCGTTGTCGGCCTTGTCGCGGACGACCTCCATCTCGAACTCTTTCCAGCCGAGCAGGCTTTCGTCGATCAGCACCTGTGCGACAGGGCTGGCGTCGAGCCCGGACCGCACGATGGCGCGATAGTCGTCGCGGTTATAGGCGACGCCGCCGCCGGTGCCGCCCAGGGTAAAGGCGGGGCGGATGATGGCCGGCAGCCCGATCTCGTCCAGCTTTTCCATGGCCAGGGCGACGCCGGCGTTGATGTCAAACTTGCCGCTGGCGGCCTTGGGGGCGGTGATGATGGTGGCGCGCGGGTTCTCCAGCCCGATCCGCTCCATCGCGTCGCGGAACTGGGCGCGGTCCTCGGCCTTTTCGATGGCGGCACGCTGGGCGCCGATCATCTCGACCCCGTATTTCTTAAGCACGCCCATGTCGTCCAGCGCCAGCGCGGTGTTCAGCGCGGTCTGGCCGCCCATGGTCGGCAGCAGCGCGTCGGGCCGCTCGGTCGCGATGATCTTTTCGACGACTTCCGGGGTGATCGGCTCGATATAGGTCGCATCGGCCATCCCCGGATCGGTCATGATCGTTGCCGGGTTCGAGTTGACCAGGATGACCCGGTAACCTTCCTCGCGCAGCGCCTTGCAGGCCTGGGCGCCGGAATAATCGAACTCGCAGGCCTGTCCGATGACGATGGGTCCGGCGCCGATGATGAGGATCGAGGAAATATCGGTTCTCTTCGGCATGGGGTCCCCTGGCGATCGCGGTGTCCAAATCGCCCGGGGTTATAGACACCGACAACGGTTCTGCAAGGGCAGCCGCGCGTCCAGACGGGATGGACGGTGCGTAAAATTGTTGAACCGGCGGTCGATGCGGGGGTGGATAGAATGGATTTGCTGGAATTTTTTCCTTTCTTTACGGGTTCTTGTAGCGGTAAGACATCGGGTTTCCATATCAGGCACGCAACTTCTGAATCTCATTACGCCGCGCGCCCGGGGCATCATCGCAACTCGCGTAAGGCCGTCACCTCGCTCTCCAGTGCGGTTGCGCCGCCGTGCAGGGACAGCCGGGCCCCTTCCGTCGTCAGCTCGGCGCCGGTGACACGGGTGAAGGCACCGACCGCACCGGTCGCCAGAATCTCGTCGCCGCGATAGCTCACCAGCTTGAAGCTGTAGGTTCCGGCGGGCAGCGGCCCGTCCTCGGTCCGTCCCATCCAGTCGATCTCGCCGCTGCCCAAGCCGATGTCCTCGCGCATGATCTCGCGGCCGCGAGGGTCGAGCGTGACCAGCTCGACCCGGTCCGCGCCCTGATCCGGCTGGATGTCGAGGGTGATCGGGGTGCCGTCGAAGGCAACCGGGGCGGTGGTCCGCACCTCCCGGCCGATCCAGTCGGCAAGCGCGGCCAAGCCCCCGCTGCGCTCGCCCGCCAATTGCTCCAGCAGCTGGTTCGTCCTGACCTGCTGCTCGACCCCCGAAAACGTCGCGAGCTGGACGGCGAAGTCCGAGCCCTCCATCGGGTTCAGCGGGTCCTGATGCTTTATCTGCGTGGTCAGCATCTTGAGAAAGGTCTGGAAATCGCCGCCGGCGAAGCTGGCCGCCTGCGTAGTGGCATCCTTCCCCGCGTTAGGCGTGGCGGCGAGGATACTTGGGGTGGTTGCAGCGATGGAACTGGTCATGGGGCTTTCCTAAAAGCGAATATTGAGTTGCCCGAGCGCAACCGGCCGCGCCGTCTCGGCTGCAAGTAGGGGTTGAATGGCACTGGGGCTTTCGCCCTCAGGTTGACCGGACGTCTGCGGCGGATTGTCGCGCTGGTTGGCGGAGTCGTCCTGCCGCAGATCCTCGAGCCAAGCGTCGGGCATCCCGTTTTCCCGCAGATCCCGCAGCAGCTGGTCGCTGTGGCGGCGAATCAGCTCGAGCGTCTCGGGGCGCTCGACCAGCAGCGCCAGGCGGCCGGGGTTTCCGTCCTCGCCCAGCAGCACCGTCACCCGCCCCAACTCGATCGGATCGAGCGTGATCTCGACCTGTCCCGAGCTGGTGCGCACGATGGCGTCGGCGATCTGCCGGTAGGGTTCGGCCAGCGGCGGCAGGCGGAACGTAAGGGACTGGTCCGCCGAGGCAGCGGCGGTGTCGCGCGCAAGCGGTGCCGCCAGTGCCCCGGGCATGTCCGGATCGGCCGTCGCCTGGGACGCCTGGCCCGCCGCATCTCGAGGCGCTGCCGTGCCTGCCGTGCCTGTGGCCTCCGGCGTGGTGCTGTCGGGGGCATCGTGCGGCGGCGCCTCTGGCGCGGTGATTTCCGCGAATTTCGCCGCGTCGGCCGGATCGGGCGCGGCTTTCCCGGTATCCAGACTGCCAGGCGCCGTTCCGGCGGCGCCGGAAGCGCGCAACGTGGCGAGCTCATGGGAAGCGGGCGCCGGATTCGATCTTGATGTGACCAGATCGCCTTCCCCCTCGGTCACTTCCGCAGATGAAACGGCCCGCGGCTCTGTCTGGGCCAACGGCGCTTCCGCCGGTGGCAGAGTCCATTGAGGCGGACCGGGCAGCGGGGATGGCGTCTCGGGCACAGCAATCGGCGCCGCCGGGAGGATGTCGGTTTCGAGAAGAACACCCTCCTCCTGCGGCGCGTCGGTCCCAGCCGTCGAGATTTCGCCCGCCTCGTCTTCCGCTGCGTCGTGCAGAGCGGGCGAATCGGCAGGATCCTTCTGGAACCTCGACGCCGCGGCGGCGCCGGATTCCCCGGCTGCCGTGGCCGCCTGATGCCTGCCGCCAGTTGCTGTTCGTGCCATCCATTCCCCGAAATCGGCGCCGCCGCGATCCCGCGCCGGTTCCCGTCCCGTCACCATCCCCGGCCGGGGCGCAGTCATTTGAGCAGGGATATTGAGTGCCGGCATGGCTCGCCCTTTGAGAATCACTTTCCTCTGTTTTATCCGCTTCTCGTTACCAAATATTTACCGCCGTCCGATATTGGACAAAGCACAGCAATTTAATCGGAGGTGTTTCGGTGAAGATCCAGATGATGACTCCCAGGCCGCTGCCGCCTGCGCCCTCCAGCGGCGACCGGCTGGAGACGGCATTCCTGACCGAGATGCTGAAGATCGCCATGCCGGACCAAAGCGGAACGCCCTTCCACGGCGGGGCGGGCGAATCGCAATTCGCGTCGTTCCTGGTCGAACAGCACGCCGCGGCGATCGCGGCACGGATCGACCTGCGGCTCGATTCGCGGCTGGAGGTGACGCCATGACCGATCCGATCCGGATTCTGGACGCGGCCTGCCAAGCCATGCTTGCCGGTGATTCGGCCGCTTGCGAAAGGCTGCTCGAGCGATTCCGGGCTCGCGTCGAGCGCGAACCCCTTGAGCCGGAGACCCGCGCCGATTGCGCCCGCGAACTCGAGCGGTTGAAGGGGCTGGCCGCGGCCGCGGCAGACGGGCTTGACGCCTCGCGCGACTGGCTGCGCGAATTGTCGGCCGTGCTGGGCGGGCTGGACGTATATGACCGGGCCGGGCGGCAGCGGGTCAGCACCGGCCTTCCCGCCCGCGCGCAGCGATTTTGATAAAATGCGCCGGATTCCGGCTTTGGCACCGAGGCGGAAATTCACTATTCCTTAGGGGCCACCGCCGTAAAAGGTGATTGCGTCAAGTTGACGCCGGGTAATTCCCGCTGGTCAGAAAGGCCGAAACCCATGAAACCCGGGTGGATATAACTAGCCCGGAAATACCGGAGGATATAATGTCCAGCATTCTGACCAACAACAGCGCAATGGTTGCGCTGCAGACCCTTCGCGGCATCAACTCGAACCTGGCCAAGACCCAGGACGAGATCTCGACCGGCAAATCGATCGCTTCCGCCAAGGACAATGCCGCCGTCTGGGCGATCACCAAGACGATGGAGGCCGATGTCGACAGCTTCAAGTCCGTCGGCGACAGCCTGGCCCTGGGGCAGTCGACCGTCGGCGTGGCGCGTGCCGCGTCCGAGTCGGTGACCGACCTGCTGAAAGAGATGAAGCAGCTGATCATCTCGGCGCAGGAAGAAAACGTCGATCGCACCAAGATCCAGACGGATCTGACCGCGATGGCCACGGAAATCGGCTCGATCATCAGCGCCGCGCAGTTCAACGGCCTGAATCTGGTCAACAACAGCGAGACCGCGGCGGTGAACGTCCTGGCTTCGCTCGACCGAGCCTCGGACGGGACGGTGACCACCGCCAGCATCGCGATCACCCCCCAGAACCTGACCGCGGTGCAGACGGCGGTGGCGGCCTACGACGTCAGCACCGCAGCCGGCGCGGCCACGGCACTGGCGGGGATCGAGACCCAGCTTCAGACCTCGATCACCGCTGCCGCCAACTTCGGCTCGGTCGCCAAGCGGATCGAGATCCAGTCGGATTTCGTCAAGAAGCTGTCGGACGCGATGACCTCGGGCATCGGCGCGTTGGTCGACGCCGACATGGAGGAGGCCTCGGCGCGCCTGCAGGCGCTGCAGGTCCAGCAGCAGCTGGCAACGCAGTCGCTGTCGATTGCCAACCAGGCGCCGCAGACCCTGCTGTCGCTGTTCCGCGGCTGATGAGCTGATCCGGGGCCCTTCGGGGCCCCGGAACCCCCGACCTCGTCCCCATTCCATCGAAAGGACCGGATTTGAACGCACAGGTTCCCGTCGGCTACGCGGCAACCGCCCTGGCCGATTCCGACCCCCGCCGGGCCGAGGCGCTTATCCTCTCGCGCCTTGCCGCGGGCATGATCCAGGCGTCCGAACGTGGCAAAGGCGGCTTTGCGCTGCTGGCGGCTGCGGTCCACGAAAACCGCCGTTTCTGGCGGGCCGCGGCGCAGGACCTGGCCGGCAACGGCAACGGGCTGCCGCAGGCGCTGCGCGCGCAGCTTCTGTCCCTGGCGCAATTCGTGGAACGCGAAACCGGCCGGGTGCTGGACGGCAGCGGCGATGCGGACGCGCTGATCGAGATCAACCGCTCGATTGCGCGGGGACTTTTCGAGCAGCCGGGCTGACGCATCGGACGGCTGCAACCCTTTCCCCGTATATCGGGCAGATCCTGTCGGTCCAATGATATTGGCCGCCCTGCGGCCGGAGCGGAACATCACATGAGCGGACTCATCCTGAAACTCGCGCCGAATGAACGCGTGCTGATTAATGGCGCCGTCATCGAGAACGGGGACCGGCGTTGCAAGATCTCGATCAAGACCCCCAATGCCAGTATCCTGCGGCTGAAGGAGGCCATCCACCCCGATGACGTCTCCACCCCCGTGGCGCGAGTCTGCTACGACGCGCAGCTGATGCTGTCGGGGGACGTGGACGAAACCCGGGGACGCCGCAATCTGCTGCGCGGAATCGAGCAGCTGTCGCAGGTCTTCGACGACCGTGACAGCCGGCTGGCCCTGAACAGTGCCACCGCCGATGTGATCGACGGCAACATCTACCGCGCGCTTCGCCAGCTGCGCAGCCTGTTGCCGCGGGAGGCGCGATTGTTCGCGCATCTGTCATGATCTTCCAGCCGGTTGTCGGGCAGGGCGGTTATGCAGGCTGGCGGCTGCTACAGCGCACCGGCGATCTGCAGCGATCGCTGGTGGCGCGGGAACCTGCCGTCGCCCGCGATGTCGCCTATGTCCGCGAACGGCTGGGCAGCACCGGGACTGCCGAGGCGCTGGTGGCGGATTACCGGCTGCGCAACGCCGCGCTGAGCGCCTTTGGCCTCGAGGACGACATCAACAATCGCTTCTTCATCCGCAAGGTGCTCGAATCGGACCTGAGCGATCCCAAGAGCCTTGCCAACCGCCTGGGGGACAAGCGCTATCTCGCGCTCGCCCAGGCTTTCGGCTTCGGCTCCGGTGCGGGGCCGGACCAGCAGCTGGCCGATGAAGTCGCCGAGCGCCATGTCGCCGCTGAGCTGGAGCGGCGGGTGGGGACCGTCGACGGCAATCTGCGCCTGGCGATGAATGCGCAGAGGGAACTGGCCAAGATCGGCGAATCCGCGGCCTCGGATAATATCCGCTGGTACAACATCCTGGGCTCGGCACCGCTGCGGAAGGTGATCGAGGGCGCGCTGGGCCTGACCTCCGATTTCACCAATTTCCCGGTGGAAAAGCAGCTTGAGCAGCTGAAGCAGCGCACCGCTGGGCTGTTCGGCTCGGGCTCGCCCTCCGTCTTCGCCGAGCCGGCGAATCTGGAAAAGATCATCCAGAGATTCCTGATCCGTGCCGAGACGGTCAGCCCGGCGCAATCCTCCTACAATGCGGCGCTGCTGCTGCTGTCGAGCAGCGCCGGCCGCTCCGCCACGGGCCTGCCTGGCTACCGCTACGGCTGAAGCAGGAAGGGGGGAAGGCTGCACGATGCGGGGCTGTTGCCAGCGGGCGCGTGTAGAAATTGCGCGGGGATAAAGGACTTGACTGAGGCAGCCCCGCTTGACGGTTCAACGGCTCGCGCAATGGCGCGGAGTGAGCGAGGGAATAGGCGCGCAGCGGTGATCGACCGCAGCGGTGCCGGGCGGCTACGTGCAGCGGTCAGCGGGCGCACACGGGGCACCCGCCGGCCCGGGCGCCCCCCGTCAGGACAGCAGCGCACCCAGGGCGGTTCCGGCCGACAGCAGCGCGACTGCCACCAGCCACAGCGGCGGGCGGCGGTCCACGACTACCGGCAGCGGTTGCGGGCGGGACAGGTGGTCCATCTGCCGGTCCACGATCTCGGGCAGCAGGGGCCCGTGCCGACCCAGCGCCTCGAGCACGCGCAGACCATCGCGCAGCAGCGCGCGGGGGCCGATGTTGCTGCGGATATAGGTCTCGACCACCGGCCGCGCCGTCGCCCAGATGTTGATCTGCGGGTCCAGCGTGCGGGTCACGCCCTCGACCACCACCATGGTCCGCTGCAGCAGGATCAGCTCGGTCCGCGTGGCCATGCCGAAACGCTCGGTCACCTCGAAGAGATAGGCCAGCAGGTTGGCCATCGAGATGCGGCTGGCATCGGCGTCGAAGATCGGCTCGCCCACCGCCCGCAGGGCGCGCGCGAACTGGGCGATGTTGCGGTCCGAGGGCACATAGCCCGCCTCGAAATGCACCCGCGCGACGCGGTGATAATCGCGCTGGATGAAGCCATAGAGGATCTCGGCATAGACCCGGCGGGTGTATTCGTCGATCTCGCCCATGATGCCGAAGTCAAAGGCGACGATGTCGCCGTTCGCCGCCACCCGCAGGTTGCCCTGGTGCATGTCGGCGTGGAAGAACCCGTCGCGCAGCGCGTGGGACAGGAACAGCTGCAGCAGCCGGGCGGCGATGCGGCTGGTGTCGTGGCCCGCGGCCCGGATCGCGGCGACGTCCGACATCGGAATGCCCTCGGCCCAGTCGCTGGTCAGCACGCGGCGGCTGCTCAGGTCCCAATGCGGGCGGGGGACGGCGAATTCTTCGTCCCCCCGAGTGTTCTCGGCGAACTCGGAGGCCGAGGCGGCCTCGAGCCGCAGGTCCAGCTCGCCCAGCACCACCGATTCGAAATGTCCCACCACGTCCAGCGGCCGCAGCCGACGGGACGAGGGCGACAGGAACTCGATCAGCGAGGCCGCCAGGTGGAAGGCGTCGAGATCGCGGCGGAAATCGGCCAGGATGCCGGGGCGCAGCACCTTGACCGCCACCTCGGCGCCGCTGTCCGCCCGCCGCGCCCGGTGCACCTGCGCGATCGAGGCCGCCGCCACCGGCGGGGAAAACTCGGAAAACAGCGTCGCCACCGGCGCGCCCAGATCCTGCTCGATCTGCGCGCGGGCGATCTCGTCGGGGAATGGCGGCAGCCGGTCCTGCAGCATCCGCAGATGCCCGGCCATTTCCACCCCCACCACATCGGGCCGGGTCGAGAGGATCTGCCCGAACTTGATATAGGCCGGCCCCAGCGCGGTCAGCGCCCGGGTGATCGGCGGCAGGTCGGGGTCGCCGCGATAGCCCAGCCAGGCGAAGGGCCAGCCCAGCAGCCGCGCCGCCGCCCGCACCCGCGCGGGCGCGTTCATCGCGTCGAGCGCCGCCCCCATGGCGCCAGTGCGCTGGAATGTCGCGCCGGTGCGGATCAGCCGCCAGATGTTGTGAGGTCCCCGCATTCAGAGCTTCCAGCCCGAATGCAGCGCCGCGATTCCCATGGACAGGTTGCGATACTGCACCCGCTCGAACCCGGCGTCGCGGATCATCGCGGCAAAGGTTTGCTGGTCGGGGAAGCGGCGGATCGATTCGACCAGATACTGGTAGCTGTCGCGGTCCTGCGCCACCAGCTGCCCCAGCGGCGGGATCACGTTGAAGGAATAGCGGTCATAGGCCCATTGCAGCGCCGGCACCGGGATCTGCGAAAACTCCAGCACCATCAGCCGGCCGCCGGGCCTGAGCACGCGATGGGCCTCGGCCAGCGCGTCGGGAATGCGGGTGACGTTGCGGATGCCGAAGCTGATCGTGTAGCGGTCGAAGCTGGCATCGGCAAAGGGCAGAGCCATGGCGTCGCCCGTCACCCAGGCCAGCCGGTCGGCCAGCCGCCCGGCCTCGGCGCGCTTGCGCCCCTCGACCAGCATCGATTCGGTCATGTCGCAGACGGTGACCCGCGCCCCCGGTGCGCGGCCCAGAAAGCGAAAGGCGATGTCGCCGGTCCCGCCCGCCACGTCCAGCAGATGCTGGCCCGACTGCGGCGCCAGCCAGTCCATCATCGCGTTCTTCCAGATCCGGTGGATGCCGACGCTCATCAGGTCGTTCATCACGTCGTATTTCGAGGCGACGCGGGAAAACACCCCGTGCACCAGCCCGGCCTTTTCATCCTCTGCGACCTGCCGGAAGCCGAAATGGGTTTGATTACGCGCCTTGTCGTTCATAGGTCTGCCATCCAGGGTCGCCGGTCCGGGCGGCACCATGCAGCGGAAAGCCGGGAAATGCCAGAACTGCCAGAGGTGGAAACCGTGCGCCGCGGCCTCGAGCCGCATCTGACCGGCCACAGGCTGGTGCGGGTGGACCAGCGCCGCCCCAACCTGCGCTGGCCGATGCCGCCGGATCTGGTGCAGGTGCTGACCGGCGCGCGGGTGGAAGGGTTGCGGCGGCGGTCGAAATACATCCTGATCGACCTCGACCGCGATGCGGCCATGCTGCTGCATCTGGGCATGTCCGGCCGCATCCGGGTCGAAGGCGGGATCCTGGGCGGGTTCCACCACGACGCCAGCCTGCGCGCGCAGCACGACCATCTGGTGCTGACCACGGATGCGGGTGTTACCGTGACGCTGAACGACGCGCGCCGCTTCGGGGCGGTCGATCTGGTGCGCCCGGGGCAGGATCACCCGCTGCTGGCCCGGCTGGGGCCGGAACCGCTGGGCGAGGACTTCACCCCCGGCGTGCTGGCGGCGGCGTTTGCGGGGCGCAAGGCGCCGGTGAAATCGCTGCTGCTGGACCAGCGCATCGTCGCCGGGCTGGGCAATATCTATGTGTGCGAGGCGCTGTTTCGCGCCGGCATCCATCCCGCGCGCCCCGGCGGCGCGCTTGCCGCGGGCGAGATCGCACCGCTGTGGGGCCATATCCGCGACGTGCTGGCCGAGGCGATCTTGGCCGGCGGCTCCTCGCTGCGCGACCACCGGCAGGCCTCGGGAGAGATGGGGTATTTCCAGCACGAGTTCCGCGTCTACGGGCGCGAGGGCGGGGCCTGCCCGACCCCGGGCTGCGGCGGCGTGATCGCCCGGATTGCGCAGTCGGGCCGGTCGAGCTGGTTCTGCCCGCAGTGCCAGCACTGACCCTGCGCGTCGGCCCCCGCGCGCTGGCGCGGCATCGACCGGCTGGCACGCGGGCGTGGGCTTTGGTAACAAGCGCGCGATGCCGCCTAACCCGAGGGACAGTTTCGCATGGCCTATCAGACCCTGATCGTCGAGAACAACGACCGAGTCGCCCTGATCCGGTTGAACCGGCCCGAGGCGCTGAACGCGCTCAGCGGTGAGCTGATTTCCGAGCTGGCGGCGGCGGTGACGGCGGCCGATGCCGACCCGGCGATTCGCTGCATCGTGCTGACCGGCAGCGAGAAAGCCTTTGCCGCCGGCGCCGACATCAAGGAAATGGCGGCGAAATCCTATGTGGACGTGCTGACCGGCGACCTGTTCGGCCCCGAGATCGAGCGGATCAACCGCGTCCGCAAGCCGATCATCGCCGCGGTCGCGGGCTACGCGCTGGGCGGCGGCTGCGAGCTGGCGATGATGTGCGACTTCATCATCTGCGCGGAAAACGCCAAGTTCGGCCAGCCCGAGATCAATCTGGGCGTGATCGCCGGTATCGGCGGCACCCAGCGCCTGACCCGTTTCGTCGGCAAGTCCAAGGCGATGGACATGAACCTGACCGGGCGTTTCATGGATGCGGCCGAGGCCGAGCGTTCCGGCCTGGTCAGCCGCGTGGTCCCGGTCGACAAGCTGGTGGATGAGGCGATGGCGGCGGCGCGCAAGATCGCCTCGAAATCCGCCGTGGCCACCATGGTCGCCAAGGAAGCGGTGAACCGCAGCTATGAGACCACCCTGCGCGAGGGGCTGCTGTACGAGCGCCGCGCCTTCCACGCGCTGTTCGCGACCGAGGACCAGAAGGAAGGGATGAGCGCCTTCGCCGAAAAGCGCGAGGCGCAGTTCCGCGACCGCTGAGCGGGCTTTCCTTTCGGCGCGGGCTGGTCTATAGGCCCCGCTGACATGCGCGTGGGCCCGCTTAGGCAAGAATCAGCACCGCTCCTTTTGGGGCGGTTTGCCGGGTCTTTTGCGCACAGACACAACCGCAACAGACCGACAGAGAAAACGAACACCCATGGCCAATACCCCCCAGTCCCAGAAACGCGCCCGCCAGACCGAGCGCCGCACCGCCGTCAACAAGGCCCGCCGCTCGCGCATCCGCACCTTCCTGCGCAAGGTCGAGGAAGCGATCGCCGGCGGTGACGCGCAGGTCGCGGCCGAGGCGCTGCGGGCGGCGCAGCCGGAACTGATGCGGGGCGTGACCAAGGGCGTGGTCCACAAGAACACCGCCGCGCGCAAGATGTCGCGGCTGTCGGCCCGCGTGAAGGCGATGACCACCGCCTGATTCACCCCTCTGCGGCCCCGGATTTACGGCCCTTTCGACGGGCCGGAAGCGCCGGAATATCCAGCACGCCCCGGTTGTTCCGGGGCGTTTTTCATGGGGCTTTCCGTCCTGTGGAAGCCGTCCAAATTCCTGTAAAAACTGGAAAATCACCCATCTGCCACAGTCGCGCAGATTCGGGGCGCAAAGGTGCTGTCAAGCGCATAGTTCGGTTGCAGCCCCGCCGCGCTTGCCGCTAGCCTTGTCGCAGCGATTCACTCGCGACAGGGGGCGATCACCCGGACAGGCCATTTCGCCGCGTCCGGGCAGGCGCCAGCCGCAACGTTCCGGCTGCCACCGGGCCGTCGCGGCGCGCCGCAGGTCGATCCGGCTGCCACCGGACCGGCCGACCCGGGAACAGACCGACGGGGCCGCAAGGCCCGGCTCGCGCCCCGCAGCCCGGGGCGCGCGTGGATGGTTCTGTTCCGCTCGTCCCCTGCCGCGGGCGGCCGCATGTCCTGCCGATGCAACGGCGGGAACCGGGGACAGAAGGGACAAGTCGATGAACGAACTATGGGCGGGCGTGCGGTCAGAGCTTGAGGCGCGGGTGGGGACGCATAATTTCGCGACCTGGATCGCACCGCTGGATCTGCGCGCGATCGAGGGCGGCTCTGCCGACATCGCCTGCCCGACCAGGTTCCTGTCCGACTGGGTGTCGCGCCACTATGCCCGCCCGATTCTCGACGCGCTCAGCAATCAGGGCGCCGAGGTCGAGCGGCTGAACTTCACCATCGCCACCGGCGCCGCCCGCCCCGCGCCCGCCGCCTCCGCTTCGCCGGCACCGGCGCCCGAACAGCCCGCGGCGCGTGTCCCCGCCCGCGGCATCATGGGCGATGACGAGATGTCGGCCCCGCTCGATTCCCGCTTCACCTTCGACAATTTCATCGTCGGCAAGCCCAACGAGCTGGCCCATGCCGCCGCCCGCCGCGTGGCCGAGGGCGGCCCCGTCACCTTCAACCCGCTGTTCCTTTACGGCGGCGTCGGGCTGGGCAAGACCCACCTGATGCACGCCATCGCCCGCGAACGCCAGGCCCGCGACCCCGAGGCGCGGGTGCTCTACCTGTCGGCCGAACAGTTCATGTACCGCTTTGTCCGCGCCCTGCGCGAGCGCACGGTGATGAACTTCAAGGAGCTGTTCCGCACCGTCGACCTGCTGATGGTCGACGACGTGCAGTTCATCGCCGGCAAGGATTCCACGCAGGAAGAGTTCTTCCATACCTTCAACGCGCTGGTCGACCAGGGCAAGCAGATCGTGATTTCCGCCGACCGCGCCCCCGGCGAGATCAAGGACATGGAGGAACGTATCCGCTCGCGCTTGTCCTGCGGGCTGATCGTGGACCTGCACCCCACCGATTACGAGCTGCGCCTGTCGATCCTGCAATCCAAGACCGAGCTGTTCCGCGCCACCTATCCGGGGCTGACGCTCTGCGACGGGGTGCTGGAGTTTCTGGCCCACCGCATCACCTCGAACGTGCGCGTGCTCGAAGGGGCGCTGCAGCGGCTGTTCGCCTTTGCCAGCCTGACCGGGCACGACATCGACCTGGACATGACCCAGGAAAGCCTGGCCGACATCCTGCGCGCCTCGGACCGCAAGGTCTCGGTCGAGGAAATCCAGCGCAAGGTGGCGGAACACTACAACATCCGCCTGTCCGATCTGGTGGGACCCAAGCGGGTGCGCACGCTGGCCCGGCCGCGGCAGATCGCCATGTATCTGGCCAAGCAGATGACCAGCCGCAGCCTGCCGGAAATCGGCCGCCGCTTCGGCGGGCGCGACCACACCACGATCATGCACGGGGTGCGCAAGATCGAGGAGCTGCGGCGCGAGGATCGCAGCATGGCCGAGGATATCGACCTGCTGCGCCGCGCGCTCGAGATGTAAGGCTCGGCAAATGCTTGACCGCCGCCGCGCATTGACGGAACGTGGCGCGCGCGCCTGCCGGCCGGCATCGGCGCGCTGACGACAGACGGGGCCAGGGAACCATGAAATTTTCGATCGAACGCGCGGTGCTCGTCAAGGCGGCCAACCAGGCCCAGTCGGTGGTCGAGCGCCGCAACACCATCCCGATTCTGGCCAACGTGCTGATCGAGGCGGGGGCGGATGGCGTCAGCTTCCGCGCCACCGATCTTGACACCGAAATCGTGGACCGCGCCCCCGCCATGGTGGAACGCCCCGGCGCCACCACGGTCAGCGCGGCGCTGCTGAACGAAATCGCCCGCAAGCTGCCCGACGGGGCGCTGGTCAACATCGCCGCCGATGCCGCCACCGCGCGGCTGACCGTGCAGGCGGGGCGCTCGAACTTCAACCTCGCGACGCTGCCGCGCGAGGATTTCCCGGTGATGGCCTCGACCGAATACGCCGCCAATTTCGCGGCGCCCGCCCCGGTGCTGCGGCGGCTGTTCGACAAGTCGCGGTTTGCGATCTCGACCGAAGAGACCCGCTATTACCTGAACGGCGTCTACATGCATGTGGCCGAGACCGAGGGCGGCCGGGCCCTGCGCTGCGTGGCGACCGACGGCCACCGGCTGGCCCGCGTCGATGCGGCCCTGCCCGCGGGGGCTGAATCGATGCCCGGCGTGATCGTGCCGCGCAAGACCGTGGCCGAGCTGCGCAAGCTCTTGGACGACGATGAGGCCGAGATCGCGGTGTCCGTCGGCGAAACCAAGGTGCGGTTTGCGACGCCGACGATCACCCTGACCTCCAAGGTCATCGACGGCACCTTCCCCGACTACAGCCGGGTGATCCCGCGCGGCAACACCCGCCGGCTCGAGGTCGATGCCGCCGATTTCGCCCGCGCCGTGGACCGGGTGGCCACCGTCAGCAGCGAGCGTTCGCGCGCGGTCAAGCTGGCGCTGGACGAGGATCGGCTGGTGCTGTCGGTGAACGCCCCCGATGCCGGCGCGGCTGACGAGGAACTGGCCGTGGCCTATGCCGACGAGCCACTGGAGATCGGCTTCAACGCCAAATACCTGCAGGAAATCGCCGCCCAGATCGACCGCGAGAACGCGGTGTTCCTGTTCAACGGCTCGGGCGACGCCGCCCTGATCCGCGAGGGCGGGGACGAATCGGCGGTTTATGTCGTGATGCCGATGCGGGTGTGACGCTCACCCGGCTGGAGCTTGCGCAATTCCGGTCCTGGCCCCGGCTGGGGCTGGACCTCGACGACCGGCCGCTGGCGATCTTTGGCCCGAATGGCGCGGGCAAGACCAATATCCTTGAAGCCCTGTCGATGCTGTCCCCCGGCCGCGGCCTGCGCAATACCGCCCCCGGCGATCAGGCGCGGCAGGGGCCGGATGCGGGCTGGCGGATCCGGGCGGTGATCGGCGACCATCAGGTGGAAACCGGCGCCAGTCCCGGCGAATCGCGCAAGCTGACCATCGACGACAAGCCCGCGCCGCAGGTGGCGCTGGGGCGGCTGCTGCGGCTGATCTGGGTCACCCCCGCGATGGACCGGCTGTGGACCGACCCGCCCGAATCGCGGCGGCGGTTCCTCGACCGGCTGACGCTGAGCCTGATCCCCTCGCATGCGGAAACCGCGCTGGCTTACGAGCGCGCGATGCGCGAACGCAACCGCCTGCTGCGCGACGAGATCCGCGACGACCGTTGGTTCCGGGCGCTGGAAACCCGCATGGCGCAGGCGGGGGCAGAGCTGACCGCGAACCGGCTGGCGGCGCTGGACCGCATCCACGCCGCGCAGGCTAGCGCCGCTACCGGCTTTCCCGCCGCAACGCTGGCGCTGCTGCCGGGCGAGGGCCACGCCGACGACCCCGACCCGGACAGCATCGCCGCGCGGCTGGCCGCGACCCGCCCCCGCGACATGGCCGCCGGCCGCACCCTGACCGGCCCGCATCGCGCCGATCTGGGCGCGCATTGGGGGCCGCAGGACATGCCGGCCGCGCTGAGCTCTACCGGAGAGCAAAAGGCGCTGCTGCTGTCCCTCATCCTCGCCAACGCCCGCGCGCTGGCGGCAGAGCGCCCGGTGCTGCTGCTCGATGAGGTCGCGGCCCACCTCGACGCCGACCGCCGCGCCGCGCTTTACGATGAAATCACCGCGCTACCCGCACAATCCTTCCTGACCAGCACCGGGCGCGAGTTGTTTTCCGCCTTCGGCCCCCGCGCCCGCTACCTGTCGATCCACCGCGACGGCGGCGCCTCAGTGGCGACCGAGGAATAGCTTCTTTCTGGCTCAAATACCCATTCTACGCCGACGACATCACCACATCGACCAGCTCGAACCGCGTCACATCCACCAGCCCCAGGTCGGAAATCCGCAGCTCGGGGATCACCACCAGCGCCAGCAGCACATGCTGCATCACTGCGTTGTTCATGCTGCAACCGCAGTCGCGGATCGCCTGGTTGACCGCTTCCGCGGCTGCGGCGACCTGCGGGGCCGGGCGGTCGGACATCAGCCCGGCGATGGGCAGTGCGACATGTGCCAGCTCCACGCCGTCGCGGAACACGGTGATGCCGCCGCCCAGCTCGCCCAGCCGCGCGACGGCCGCGGCCATATTGTCGCCGCAGGTGCCGACGACGATCATGTGGTGGCTGTCATGCGCCACGGTCGAGGCCACCGCCATCCGGCCCTGATAGCCGAAGCCCTGCACGAATCCGTTGACCACGCCGCCGGTGCCGCGGTGGCGTTCCACCAGCGCGATCCGCGCCAAGTCGCCCTCGGGCTGCACCGCCCCGTCGCGGACCGGCAGATCGGCGGTCAGCGCCCGTGTCGGGGCCTGGTTCTCGACCACGCCGATCACCCGCACCGTCGCGCGGTTGCCCGCGGCCGGCACCCGAAAATCCGCCGCCGCCAGCCGGCGCCCCAGATGCACCGAGTTGCGCGCCGCCTCGGGCCAGTCGATCTGCGGGCAGTCGACCAGCAGCCGCCCGGATTCCGCCACCACGCGGCCCTGCGCGATCACCAGCTCGACCGGCAGCGCCCGCAGGTCGCTGCTCAGGATCACATCCGCCCGCCGCCCCGGGGTGATCGAGCCCAGCTCTCGTTCCAGCCCGAAATGCCGGGCGGTGTTGATCGTGGCCATCTGGATCGCGATCAGCGGGTCGCAGCCGCAGTCGATGGCATGGCGCACCACCCGGTCCATATGCCCGTCGTGGACCAGCGTGCCCGCGTGGCAATCGTCGGTGCACAGCATGAAGCCGGCCGGGTCCAGCCCCTTTTCGGTGATCGCGGTGATCTGCGCCGCCACGTCGTGCCAGGCCGAGCCCAGCCGCAGCATCGCCCCCATCCCCTGCCGCACCCGGGCGATGGCCTGATGCTCGGCCACGGTTTCGTGGTCGTCGGCCGCGCCCCCCGCGACATAGGCCGCAAAGCTGCGCCCCAGGTCGGGGCTGGCGTAATGCCCGCCGACCACCTTGCCCGCGGCGCGAGTCGCGGCGATTTCCGACAGCATCGCCGGGTCACCCGCCGCCACGCCGGGAAAGTTCATCATCTCGCCCAGACCCACGATGCCTTCCCAGCCCATCGCCTGCGCGACCTCGCCCGCCGTGATCGGGTGGCCGGTGGTTTCCAGCCCGGGGGCCGAGGGCGCGCAGCTGGGCATCTGGGTCAGCATGGTGATCGGCTGGCGCAGGCTTTCGTCTCGCATCAGCCGCACCCCCTCCAACCCCATCACGTTCGCGATCTCATGCGGGTCGTGCAGGATGGTGGTGGTGCCGTGCGGGATCACCGCGGCGGCGAAACCGGCCGGCGTCAGCATCCCCGATTCGACATGCATATGCGCGTCGATCAGCCCGGGGATCATGTAGCGGCCCTGCGCCTCGATCACCTGCGTGTCGGGGCCGATATTGGCTGATGCATCCGCCAGCACGCAGGCGATGCGCCCGTCGGCGATGGCGATGTCGTGACCTGCCAGCACCTCGCGCGTGTGCACGTTCACCCATTGCCCGCCGCGGATCACCATGTCGGCGGGGGCGCGTCCCGCGGCGACCTCGACCAGCCGCGCCTGTGCCTCGATCCATGATTTCAACATCGCGCGCCCTTTCTTCGCCGGATAATGTCCCAGATTGCGGCAGGCGGCACCGGAAGGAAAGACGGATGGAGTGGCAGGGCGAGGCAACCGTGATCGCGCGGCGCAGGCACGGCGAACACGCGGTGATCCTGACCGTGCTGGCGCGCGATGCCGGGCTGATCTCGGGGGTGGTGCCGGGCGGGGCCAGCGTCAAGCGCGCCGCCATGCTGCAACCGGGCAACCGGCTGAGCCTGCGCTGGCGGGCGCGGCTGGACGACCAGCTGGGCAGTTTCTCGGCGGAACCCGCGCGGGCGCGGCCGGGGCTGATGGCCGATGCCGATGCGCTGGCCGGGCTGAACGCGATCACCGCGCTGATCCGCTGGGCGCTGCCCGAACGCGACCCGCACCCGCGGCTGACCGACGCGACCGAGGCCCTGCTGGACGCGATCGAAGCAGGAACCGCGGTGCCAGATGGTGCGGCCGGAGCCGGGGGGCTGTCTGCCCCCCGCGCCACTTCCGTGGCCTGCTTCGCTGAAAACGGTCCACCGAACCATCCGGCGGGAAAACAGCCTCGTGGGCTGTTTTCTGATCCGCCTCCTATCCCGGGCGCTCAAGAGCCCCGAGGATATTTCGGTGATGAAGAAACCACGCCCTGGGCCGCCGATTACCTGCGGTGGGAGCTGCTGCTGCTGGACGAGCTGGGGTTCGGTCTGTCGCTGGATCGCTGCGCGGTCAGCGGCGCGCGCGAGGGGCTGGCTTGGGTTTCCCCCCGCACCGGCCATGCGGTGACAGGGGCCGCGGCGGGGGAATGGGCGCCGCGGCTGCTGCCCCTGCCCGCGATCCTCGGCGGGCCTGAGCGGGCAGGGGGGCTGGCCGAGGCGCTGGCGCTGACGGGGTATTTCCTGGCTGCGCGGCTGGCCGAGGGGCAGGTGGGCCGACCACTGCCCCCTGCAAGGGCGCGGCTGCTGGCCCGGCTGGGGACAGGGAGCCCGGAAAGCGGCGCCTAATCCGGGCGCTGCATCTCGAACAGCTCGGTGGTAATGGCGTAGTCGCGATAGCCCAGCCGCGACAGCCAGCCGGTGCGGCGCAGGTCGAACCGTCCCTCGACCACGCAATCGTCGCGCAGGTGGATGCCGGTGACCACCCCCAGCACCATGTGGTTGGCCTTGCCCGCCAGCCGGATGATCCTGGTCATCCGGCACTCCAGGCTCGCCGCCGCCTCGGCTACCCGCGGGCAGTCGATGGTCTCGCAATCCGCCGCCGTCAGCCCGGCGGCCTCGAACTCGCTCACCCCCGCCGGCAGCCGGGCAGAGCTGGCGTTCATCGCGTCCTTCAGCGCCCCGTCGGCGATGTTGATGCAGAACACCCGGCTTTCCGCGATCTGCGCCACGCTGTCCTTGGTGCCCGGCCGGTCCGGCTTGTCCCCGGTCGAGGCGAACATCACCTGCGGCGGTACATAGGCGGTGGCGTTGAAGAAGGAATAGGGCGCGAGGTTGTCCCCCTGCCGCCCGCGCGTCGACACCCAGCCGATGGGGCGCGGCGCGATGATGGCGTTGAACGGGTTGTGCGGCAGGCCGTGCCCCGCCTCGGGTCGATAGAACATGGATGCGGCCTTTCGCTGGAGAGAGGGCGGGGAGCGCATGATGGGGACATCGCGGCCCCGGGGCAAGCACCCGGCGCGGTCTTTCCTGCGCGGGCGCAGGGTGTTAAGCCCGCGCCCGATCCGCGGCGCAAAGGTCCGATGTATAGCCTGTCCCCCGAAACCGACGCCGACACCCCCGAGGTCGAGGCCCTGCTGGACCTGTGCTTCGCACCGGGGCGGACGGCGCTGTCGTCCTATCGGCTGCGCGAAGGCGTGGCGCCGGTGCGCGAGCTGTGCCTGACCCTGCGCGCCGGCACCAGTGACGGCGACGGCAGCGCGGGCGTGCTACTGGCCGCGATCCGCTATTGGCCGGTGCGGGTGGCGGGGCAAAAGGTGCTGCTGCTGGGCCCGGTCGCAGTCCACCCGACCGCGCAGGGCGAGGGGCTGGGCGGGCTCTTGATGCGCGAAAGCCTGTCGCTCGCGGCGGCGATGGGTTGGCAGCGGGTGATGCTGGTGGGCGATGCGCCCTATTACAGCCGCTTCGGATTTTCGCGGCTGGAGGGGGTCGAGATGCCGCCGCCCACCAACCCCGACCGGGTGCTGGGGCTGGAACTGGAACCCGGCGCATGGGTTGACCTGCGCGGCACGGTCACGCGCGAGACCGCGGCCGCGAACGCCTGCCCCTCGGGCGCTTGACAGCGCCGGGCGGGGCGCGTTTCCGTGGAAATGTCGCGCCAAGCAAGGACGGACCCATGGCAGCCACGCCCACGACCATCCCCCGGCAGGCGATCCTGCCGCCGATCGACGACCCCTCGGTGCATCTGCAGATCGACCGGCTGGCCGGGAAATACCTCGATGCCGGCGGGCTGGTGATGGATCTGCTGGTCAGCATCGGCGGCGGCGCGCAGGGGCTGCTGGACCGGCTGCCGGGCTTCGTGCGCCACCGTCTGGACGGGATCACCCTGGCGGCGCTGAACCGCGCCTTCGACGCGGCCAGCCGCTCGCGCCACTATGTCCGCGACCGCGGCGACTGGTTCAACCGGCTGGCGACGACCGTCTCCGGCGCCGCCGGCGGCGCGGCCGGGCTGCCGGGCGCGATGGTGGAACTGCCGCTGACCGTGTCCATGCTGCTGCGCGCGATCCTGGAAATCGCCGCCGAACACGGCTTCGACCCCGACGCCGAGGAAACCCGGATCGAGGCGATCCGGGTCTTTGCCGCCGCCGGGCCGATGTCGGACGACGACGGCACCGACCTGGGGCTGCTGGCGGCCAAGGTGACGATCACTGGCCAGACCGTGCAGGGGCTGATCGCGCGCATCGCGCCGCGGCTGGCGGCGGTGCTGGGCCAGAAGCTGGCGGCGCAGGCGACGCCGGTGTTCGGTGCGGTGGCCGGCGCCTCGATCAACTTCGCCTTTGCCGGATATTATCAGGAAATCGCCCGCGTGCATTTCGGGCTGCTGCGGCTTGCGCGCGAAACCGGCATCCCGCGCGAGGCCCTGACCGAGGCGCTGGTCGACCGCATGGAACAACGCAGCGGCAAGGCACTGCACAAACCCGCTCGCGGCTGATCCCGGTCTTTCCCGCTTTTCATCGTGGCGAAAATATCCCCGCCGGAGGCTCCGGCCGCGCCACGCTCATTCGGGCGCGGCTTCGGGCGCCGCCAGCTCCAGCGCCGCGGCCTCGACCGTCAGGTCGCTGACCGACAGCCCCGATTTCGGCCGCGCCAGCGCCGCGCGGGTGACCCAGAACAGCCGCTCCTGCGCGCGTGTGATCGCGACATAGGCCAGCCGCTTCCACAGCGGCAGCCCGGCCTCGGTCCGGTTCGCCCAGGCGGCGGCCGAGATGTCGGGGCCGAACAGCTGCACCTCGGGCCATTGCGAGCCCTGTGCCTTGTGGATCGTCACCGCGGCGCCGTGCAGGAAGGCCGCGCCCATGCGGGCGGCATAGGGGATGAAGGGTTCCTCGACGTCCGGCGTCTCGATCTTGATGATGCTGGCGGCCCACAGCCGCGGCTCGGGGACGCCGATGACGTGCAGCCGCGAAAACCCCGGCTTCTTGCCCGGCCCCAGATAGATCACCTGCGCGCCCTTGATCAGCCCGCGCGCCTCGAGATCGATGCGCTTCTTGCGGTGCTTCAGCGGCAGCTCGATCCCGTCGCAGACCAGCGGCTCGCCCGGCAGCAGCGCATCGCCCGGCGCGCCATGGGCGGCGCGAAAGGCGGTGATCAGCCGCACCCGCGTGGCGTTGCGCCAGACCAGCGCGGGCGAGCGCGCCATCAGGTCGCTGTCCATGCGTTCCGCCCAGACCACCCGGTCGTCGCGGCTGGCAGCGTCACGCACCAGCCGTTCAAAGCCCGGGAAATCCACCGCCGGGTCGGACAACGCATGGGCGAGGTCGAGGATCGGGCTGTCGCCCGCCTGCCGGTGGATACGGCTGAGCATCAGCTTTTGAGGCGCCGCCAGCCGGTCGAACACCATCTGTCCCGACTGCCCCACCGGGGCCAGCTGCGCCGGATCGCCGAACAGCACCAGCAGCGGAAAGATCTCGCGCAGATCCTCGAACTGGCGTTCGTCCAGCATCGAGGATTCGTCGATCAGCCCGATGTCCAGCGGGTCCTCGCGCCGTTTCCAGCCGGTGATGAAATCCGAGCCCCGCAGCCCCGCCGCCGCCAGCGCCCCGGGGATCGAGCCGTGCTGCTGATAGAACAGCAGCGCCCGGTCCATCGCCTCGTCGCTGAGCGCCGCGATCACCGGGCGCTCGCCGGTGCCGGCCAGCCACTCGGCCAGGCGCTCGTATTCGGGATCGTAGACCGGAGTATAAAGGATCCGGTGGATGGTGGTGGCGGGCACGCCCCGCGTGCGCAGGACAAAGGCCGCCTTGTTGGTGGGCGCCAGAATCGCCACGCTGCGGGCGTCCTTGCGGCGCTTGCCCTCGTAATCGCCGCTGACCACATGCACCCCGGCTGCGACCAGCGCCCGGGTGATCTCGGCCAGCAGCAGCGTCTTGCCCGACCCCGCCTTGCCGAGCACCGCCAGCACCTGCGCCTTGCCGGGCGCGGGGGGCACGATTTCCTCGGACATGAGGTCCACGCCGGCGGCGGCCAGCGCCTCGGCCAGCCGGTCCCAGGCCTCGGCCTGATCGGCGGAAAGCGACGGCGGATCGGGCCGTTCGGCGGGGGCGTCGAGGCGAAGCGTCGGCTGCATCGCGCCATCCTAGCCGCGGCGGCGGGTGGGGCCAAGCGGCGGCATTCGGGGAACAGGCGGGGGCGGCCCGCAGGGTGGCGCGGCCGGGGCCTCCGGCGGGGATATTTGGGCCACGATGAAAGCGCCGGCGGCAGTGGCTGCGTGGATCCGCGCGGCGGCCGGGCGCGTTGGGGTCGCGACCGCGGTTGCCGCAGGGCGCCGCCGGGCTGCAACGGAGCAAAGCAAGATGACACATCACCATGAGCGGGCCGGTTCGATCCTGCCCTATGTGGCGCTGGCCGGGGTGCTGGGCTGGGCCGCCGCGATGTTCTGCCGTAAGGGGCACCACTCGCACCGGCGGCTGCATCGGCGCGGGCGGCTGGCGGCGATTTCCGACAAGGCCGCGGCCGAGGGCGAGGCGACCGAGGACTGCGATTTCGTCCGCCCCGCCGGGCGCGGCGCCATGCGCGACCCGCCGCGGCGCTGGGACGCGGTGGACGAGGCCAGCGACGCCTCGTTCCCGTCCAGCGACCCGCCCGGGAATTACTGAGCCGCACCGCACCAACGAAAAGCGCGCCCAAAAGGGGCGCGCTTCCGCGTTCCGGGGATGGGCGCTCAGCCCCTGCGGCCGGCCTCGAGCGCGTCCTCGAAGGTGCGCAGCCCGGCCTCGGGCGCCTGCACCAGCACCGCCATGTTGCCCGGCTTGTGCTGGTTGCGCAGCATCTTCAGATGCGCCTGCGGGATGTCCGCCCAGGGGAACACCTCGGACATGGCCGGGTCGATGCGGCGTTCCAGCATCAGCCGGTTCGCGGCCGAGGCCTGCTTGAGATGCGCGAAATGCGAGCCCTGCAGGCGCTTCTGGTGCATCCACATGTAGCGCACGTCGAAGGTGCAGTTGAAGCCGGTGGTGCCGGCGCAGATCACCACCATGCCGCCCTTTTTGCAGACGAAGGTCGACACCGGAAAGGTCGCCTCGCCCGGGTGCTCAAAGACGATGTCGACGTTGTTGCCCTTGCCGGTGATGTCCCAGATCGCCTTGCCGAACTTGCGGACCTCGTTGAACCACTGCTTGTATTCCTCGCTGTTGACCTTGGGCAGGGCGCCCCAACAGTTGAAATCCTTGCGGTTGATGACGCCCTTGGCACCCAGGTTCATCACGAACTCGCGCTTGTCCTCTTCCGAGATCACCCCGATGGCGTTGGCGCCGGCGGCGTTGATCAGCTGGATCGCGAAGGACCCCAGCCCGCCCGAGGCGCCCCAGACCAGCACGTTCATGCCGGGCTTGAGCTCATGCGGCTCGTGCCCGAACAGCATCCGATAGGCGGTGGCCAGCGTCAGCGTGTAGCAGGCCGATTCCTCCCAGGTCAGGTGGCGCGGGCGCGGCATCAGCTGCTGGGCCTGCACGCGGGTGAACTGGGCGAAGCTGCCGTCCGGGGTCTCGTAGCCCCAGATGCGCTGGCTGGGCGAATACATCGGGTCGCCGCCGTTGCATTCCTCGTCGTTGCCGTCATCCTGGTTGCAGTGGATCACGACCTCGTCGCCGACCTTCCAGTTGCGCACCTTGTCGCCGACCTTCCACACGATCCCCGAGGCGTCCGAGCCGGCGATGTGATAAGGCTGCTTGTGCCCGTCGAAGGGGCTGACCGGCGTGCCCAGCCCCGCCCAGATGCCGTTGTAGTTGACGCCCGCGGCCATCACGAGCACCAGCACCTCGTTGCTGTCGATCTCCCAGGTGTCGACGACCTCGACCTGCATGGCCTTGTCGGGCTCGCCATGCCGCTCGCGGCGAATCGCCCAAGCGTACATCTGCTTGGGAACATGGCCCAGGGGCGGCATCTCTCCGATTTCGTAGAGATCCTTTTGCGGTGCGTCATAGGGGGCGATGGGGCTGGGGTTGTCGAGGGCCATGGCCATAGTCCTTGCGTAATCATGCCGCAGCGCAGAATCGCGGCGTCCGGTCCCAATCGCTAAAGAGCCGCGCGCAACATTGCAATAGTGTCCCGCATAGGTCGCGCAATATTATGTCCCTCTCGTCGCCGCGTCCTGAGAGCGCGGCTTTCATCGTGGCCCAAATATCCCCGCCGGAGGCTCCCGCCGTCACGCAAGAGCAGTGCCGCGCCGCAGCGAATTGACGGCGCAGCATTATGTCCGCTAACTGACCCCAACCGAAAGAATCTTGCGAAAGGGATTCGCCGTGGCCCCCAAGGACAAACCCTGGCTGTTCCGCACCTATGCCGGCCATTCCACCGCCGCGAAGTCCAACCAGCTTTACCGCACCAACCTCGCCAAGGGGCAGACCGGGCTGTCGGTGGCGTTCGACCTGCCGACGCAGACCGGCTATGATTCGGACCATGTGCTGGCGCGGGGCGAGGTCGGCAAGGTCGGCGTTCCCGTCTGCCATCTGGGCGACATGCGCACGCTGTTCGACCAGATCCCGCTGGAGCAGATGAACACCTCGATGACCATCAACGCCACCGCGCCGTGGCTGCTGTCGCTTTATATCGCAGTGGCCGAAGAGCAGGGGGCGGATGTCTCGAAGCTGCAGGGCACGGTGCAGAACGACATCATCAAGGAATACCTGTCGCGCGGCACCTATATCTGCCCGCCCAAGCCCAGCCTGCGGATGATTACCGACGTTGCCGCATATACGGCGCAGCAGCTGCCGAAATGGAACCCGATGAACGTGTGTTCCTATCACCTGCAAGAGGCCGGGGCGACGCCGGAACAGGAACTGGCCTATGCGCTGGCCACCGGCATCGCGGTGCTGGACGATCTGAAAACCAAGGTCGCGCCCGAGGCGTTCCCGGCCATGGTCGGCCGCATCAGCTTCTTCGTGAACGCGGGCATCCGCTTCGTCACCGAGCTGTGCAAGATGCGCGCCTTTACCGAGCTGTGGGACGAGATCTGCCGCGACCGCTACGGCATCGAGGACGAGAAATACCGCCGCTTCCGCTACGGGGTGCAGGTCAACAGCCTGGGCCTGACCGAGCAGCAGCCGGAAAACAACGTCTACCGGATCCTGATCGAGATGCTGGCGGTGACGCTGTCGAAGAACGCCCGCGCCCGCGCCGTGCAGCTGCCGGCCTGGAACGAGGCGCTGGGCCTGCCGCGCCCCTGGGACCAGCAGTGGTCGTTGCGGATGCAACAGATCATGGCCTATGAGACCGACCTGCTGGAATACGGCGACCTGTTCGACGGCAACCCGGCGGTGGCCGCAAAGGTCGAGGCGCTGAAGGACGGGGCGCGCGCCGAGCTCAAGCTGCTGGACGAGATGGGTGGTGCCATCGCGGCCATCGACTACATGAAATCGCGGCTGGTCGAATCGAACGCCGCCCGGCTGAACCGGGTCGAGGATGGCGAGACCGTGGTGGTCGGCGTCAACCGCTGGCAGCAGGGCGAGCCCTCGCCGCTGACCTCGGGCGACGGCGGCATCCTGGTCGTCGATCCGGCGGTGGAACAGGACCAGATCGCAAGGCTGGACGATTGGCGCCAGGCCCGCGACAACGCGGCCGTCGAGGCCGCGCTGTCGCGCTTGCGCGCGGACGCGCAAGAGGGGCGCAATATCATGCCCGCCTCGATCGCGGCGGCGAAGGCCGGGGCCACCACCGGCGAATGGGCGGGCGTCATGCGCGCGGTCCACGGCGAATACCGCGGCCCCACCGGCGTCTCGCCCTCGCCCTCGAACCGGACCGAAGGGCTCGAGCCGATCCGCGAGGCGGTGGATGCGGTCAGCACCCGGCTGGGGCGGCGGATGAAGTTCGTGGTCGGCAAGCCGGGGCTGGACGGACATTCCAACGGCGCCGAGCAGATCGCCTTCCGCGCTCGCGACTGCGGCATGGACATCACCTATGACGGCATCCGCCTGACCCCGGCCGAGATCGTCGCGGCCGCGCAGGAACAGCATGCGCATGTGGTCGGGCTGTCGATCCTGTCGGGCAGCCACCTGCCGCTGGTCCGCGACGTGATGGAGCGGATGCGCGCGGCGGGCTTGGGCCACATCCCGGTGATCGTCGGCGGCATCATCCCCGAGGACGACGCCGCGCAGCTGCGCGCGATGGGGGTGGCGCGGGTCTATACGCCCAAGGATTTCGAGCTGAACCGGATCATGATGGATCTGGTGGCGCTGGTGGACCCCGAGGCGCGGGCCGCCTGAACGGGCGCCTGGGCGCAGCGGCGGCAGGGTGTCGCCGCTGGCCCTTGCGGCGCGGCGGCATGGGTATTTGGGCCAGAAAGAAGCCCGCTTGTGCAGGGAGACGGCGCGGGCCATGCTGCCGGCGTTCCACCAGCAGAGCCTGAAGATGCCCGCCCCCCAGAACAATTTCAAATCCCGGCTTGCCGCAGGCGAGGTGCTGATCGGCGCCTGGCTGGGCCTTGCCGACCCCTATGCCGCCGAGATCGCCGCCACCGCCGGCTTCGACTGGCTGCTGATCGACGGCGAGCACGCGCCGAACGACCTGCGCTCGATCCTCGCGCAGCTGAGCGTGGTCGAGGCCTCGGGCAGCAGCCCGGTGGTGCGGCTGCCGATGGGCGAGGATTGGGCGATCAAGCAGGCGCTGGACCTTGGCGCGCAGTCGCTGCTGATCCCGATGGTGGACAGCGCCGCGCAGGCGCAGGCGCTGGTCCGCGCCGTGCGCTATCCGCCGCGGGGGATGCGCGGGGTCGGCTCGGCGCTGGCGCGGGCCTCGCGGTTTTCGGGGATCCCCGATTACCTGGCCACGGCCGATGCGCAGATCTGGCTGGGGGTGCAGGTGGAGACCCGCGCCGGGCTGGCGGCGCTGGACGAAATCCTGACGGTCGAGGGCGTGGACGGGGTGTTCCTGGGCCCGGCCGACCTGTCGGCGGACATGGGGTATCTGGGCCAGCTCGACCACCCCGAGGTGCTGGCGGCGATCTCGGACGCGACAAGGCGGATCGCGGCGGCGGGCAAGGCCCCCGGCATCATCTGGACCGACGAGCCGAACGCCAGCCGCGCCATCGCCGAGGGCGCACGCTTCGTGGCCACCGCCATCGATGTGATCACCCTCGCCGGGGCGCTGCGCCGCGCCGCCAGCGCCGGCAAGGCCCTGCGCGAGCGGGTCACTGCTGGCGCGGCACCCGGCCCAGCATGAAGAACTCCTCGTTCGGGGGGATGTCCGCCATGTTCGCGATCCGGTTCGACATGCCGAAGAAGGCGGCGATGGCGCCGATGTCCCAGATCTCGTCAGGAGTGAAGCCCGCCTCGATCATGTCCTCGTAATCGTCCTGGGTGACGTTCTCGGCCTCCATTGCCACCAGCTCGGCATAATCCAGCATGGCGTAATGGCGGTCGCTCAGCGGCGTCTTGCGCCAGTTGACCGCCAGCCGGTCGGCCAGTTGCGGATCCTTGGCCCGCACCCGCAGGATCGCCCCATGCGCCACCACGCAATACTGGCAGCGGTTCAGCCCGCTGGTGGCGACCACGATCATCTCGCGCTCGGCCCGCGACAGGCCCTCGTCCTTGTCCATCAGCGCCTCGTGATAGGCGAAGAAGGCCCGGAACTCGGCCGGGCGGTGCGCCAGCGCCAGGAACACGTTCGGCACGAAGCCGGATTTCTCCTGCACGGCGCGGATCATTTCCTGGATATCGGTGGGCAGGGCGCGCAGATTCGGGATGGCAAAGCGGCTGATCGGTGGGTTCATGGTGTTCTTTCTGGCTCAAATACCCCGGGGGAGCCGCAACGCGGCGGGGGCGGAGCCCCCATCTGCGCCCCCATCTGCGCAGGCAAGGTTGACTCTGGCCCCGCGATCTGAAATGTCCACCCGGATTCCCCGGAAGGTCATCCTTCCGGTCCCCGCCTGTTCGGGGATCGCCCCCCGTCAGCGCGGATGCGCCCACGGGGGCCATACTGGTTTTGATGCGGCGATAGCCGGAGGTCGCGATGTTCGAGAGCCTTTCTGACCGTCTTGGCGGCGTCTTCGACCGCCTGACCCGGCAGGGCGCCCTGACCGAGGATGACGTCACCGCCGCCATGCGCGAGGTGCGCCAGGCGCTGCTGGACGCCGACGTCTCGCTGCCGGTGGTGCGCAGCTTCGTGCGCGCGGTCACCGCCAAGGCCACCGGGGCCGCGGTCACCAAGTCGATCACCCCCGGCCAGCAGGTGGTCAAGATCGTCCATGACGAGCTGATCCGCACCCTGCAGGGCGACGACGCCCCCGACACGCTGAAGATCGACACGCCCCCCGCGCCGATCCTGATGGTGGGTCTGCAGGGCTCGGGGAAGACCACCACCACCGCCAAGCTCGCCAAGCGCCTGACCGAGCGCGAGAAAAAGCGCGTGCTGATTGCCAGCCTCGACACCAACCGCCCCGCCGCGATGGAGCAGCTGGCGATCCTGGGCCAGCAGATCGGCGTCGACACGCTGCCGATCGTGCCGGGCGAAAATGCCGTCCAGATCGCGCGCCGTGCGCGTCAGCAGGCGAGCTTCGGCGGCTATGACGTCTACATGCTCGACACCGCCGGGCGGCTGCATATCGACCAGGTGCTGATGGATGAGGTGCAGGCCGTCCGCGACGTGGTGAACCCGCGCGAGACGCTGCTGGTCGTCGATGGGCTGACCGGGCAGGATGCGGTGAACGTCGCGACCGAGTTCGATGCCAAGGTCGGCGTGTCCGGCGTGGTGCTGACCCGGATGGACGGCGACGGCCGCGGCGGCGCGGCGCTGTCGATGCGCCAGATCACCGGCAAGCCGATCCGCTTCGTCGGGCTTGGCGAAAAGATGGACGCGCTGGAAAGCTTCGATGCCGAGCGGGTCGCGGGCCGCATCCTCGGCATGGGCGACATCGTGGCGCTGGTCGAGAAAGCGCAGCAGGTGCTCGAGGTCGAGCAGGCCGAGCGCATGATGAAGCGGTTTGCCAAGGGTCTGTTCAACATGAACGACCTGCGCAACCAGCTGGAGCAGATGCAGAAGATGGGCGGGATGCAGTCCATCATGGGCATGATGCCCGGCATGGGGAAGATGGCGAAACAGGCCGAGGCGGCGGGGATCGACGATACCATGCTGCGCCGGCAGATCGCGCTGATCAACTCGATGACCAAGAAGGAACGCGCCAACCCCGAGCTGCTGCAGGCCAGCCGCAAGAAGCGCATCGCTGCCGGTGCGGGCATGGAGGTGGCCGAGCTGAACAAGCTGCTGAAGATGCAGCGGCAGATGGCCGACACCATGAAAAAGGTCAGCAAGATGGGCAAGGGCGCGATGCTGAAACAGGCGATGCGCGCCATGTCCGGCAAGGGCGGCGGGCTGCCCGATCTGGCCGAGGCCGATCCGGCCAAGATGGCCGAGGCCGCGAAGATGCTGCAGGACCCGCGGGGCCTGGGCGGGCAGCTGGGCGGCATGAACCTGCCGGGTGGGCTCTCGGGGCTGTTCGGCAAGAAATGACCGCCCGCCCCATGACCGCGCAATCCGCAACCGCAAGAGAGCCCCTGGATGAGTGACGCCCAGAACCGCGCCGCCGCCCTGCTGCGGGAACATCGCGCCAGCATCGACCGGCTGGATGCGATCCTGGTCTATACGCTGGCCGAGCGGTTCCAGCACACGCAATCGGTCGGCCGGCTCAAGGCCGAACATGATCTTCCGCCCTCGGACCCTGCGCGCGAGGCGCAGCAGATCGAGCGGCTGGAACGGCTGGCGCGCGAGGCCGATCTCGACCCCGAGTTCGCGCGCAAGTTCCTCAACTTCGTGATCGCCGAGGTGATCCGGCACCACGAGATCCTTCAGTCCTGAGGCGCGCCCGCGCGTCGCAACACGCCATTTCCAAAGGAGAACAACCAAATGGCCATGAAAATCCGTCTCGCCCGTGGCGGGTCCAAGAAACGCCCCCATTACGCCATCGTGGCCTCGGATTCGCGGATGCCGCGCGACGGCCGCTTCCTGGAAAAGCTGGGCGTCTACAACCCGCTGCTGCCCAAGGATTCGGAAGACCGCGTCAAGATCGACCTTGACCGGGTGCAGTACTGGCTGAGCCACGGCGCGCAGCCGACCGACCGGGTGGCGCGCTTCCTGGAAGCCGCCGGCGTGAAGGAAAAGACCGAGCGCCAGAACCTGAAGAAGGGCGAGCCGGGCAAGGCCGCGAAAGAGCGCGCGCAGAAGCGCCTCGACCGCGAAGAGGCCGCCCGCGCCGCCGCCGAGGAAGCCAAGGCCGCCCCGGCCGAAGCTCCGGCCGAGGAAGCCGCGAGCGAATGATCCCTGGCTGCGGCGGGGCAGGGTCCCGCCGCAGCCCGTCTGTCCAGCGAAAGGCCGCCCATGACCGAAGGCGCCAAGGCTGAAACTGTCTGCGTCGGCGCCATCGCCGGCGCTTTCGGCGTTCGTGGCGAGGTGCGGCTGAAAAGCTTCTGCACCACCGCCGAGGACATCGCCACCTATGGCCCGCTTGCGACCGAGGACGGCACGCGCCGCTTCACGGTGCGGCTGACCCGCCCGGTCACCGGCGGGCTGGCCGCGCGGCTGTCCGGGCTCGAGACCCGCGAGCAGGCCGAGGCGCTGAAGGGCGCGACGCTGTGGGCCGACCGGGCGGCGCTGCCGGCGCTGCCCGAGGATGAATTCTACCATGCCGACCTGATCGGGCTCGAGGTGGTGGACCCCGGCGGCGCGGTGCTGGGGCGGGTGCGCGCGATCCACGACCACGGCGCCGGCGATATCCTGGACGTGCAGGGGCCGGGGGGCGCGCTGCTAATCCCCTTTACCCGCGCGGCGGTGCCGACCGTGGATGTCGCGGCCGGGCGCATCGTCGCCGATCCGCCGGACAGCGATGAATAGCCCCGCGCCTGCGGCCCCCTGGACCGCGCAGATCGTCACCCTGTTCCCCGAGGCGTTTCCCGGCACGCTGGGCCTGTCGCTGACCGGCCGCGCGCTGGCCGACGGGATCTGGGCGCTGCGCACCATCCAGCTGCGCGATTTCGGCCTGGGCCGGCATCGCAATGTGGACGACACGCCCGCCGGCGGCGGCGCCGGGCTGGTGATCCGCCCCGATGTGCTGGGCCCCGCGCTGCAGGCGGCGAAAGCCGCCGCACCGGAACTGCCGGTGGTCTATCTGTCGCCCCGCGGCCGCCCGCTGACCCAGGCGCTGGCGCGCGAGTTGGCGCAGGGCCCCGGCGTTACGCTGATCTGCGGCCGGTTCGAGGGGGTGGACCAGCGGGTGCTGGACGCCCATGACGTCACGGAAATCAGCATCGGCGATTACGTCCTGACCGGGGGCGAGATCGCCGCTCAGGTCTTGATCGACGCGACGGTCCGCCTTATACCGCGCGTGCTGGGGAATCAGGATTCTCTGGCCGAGGAATCCTTTGCCCACGGCCTGCTTGAACACCCGCAATACACGAAACCCGCCGAATGGGAGGGTCGCAGGGTCCCCGACGTGCTGTTGTCGGGCAATCACGCGGCAATCTCGCGCTGGCGGGAAGAACAGGCCGAAAGCCTGACCAAGCAACGCCGCCCCGACCTGTGGCGGGCATATGCCGGACGGCATGTGGACCCGGACCGAAGGACGCAGCTCTCGGGCGCATCAGACCAATCGCGGGACCGCCGCGAGCATGACAAGGACGAAATGCGATGAACCTGATCGCCCAGCTGGAAGCCGAGCAGATCGCCGCTCTCGGCAAGACCATCCCCGATTTCAAGGCCGGCGACACCGTGCGCGTCGGCTACAAGGTGACCGAGGGCACCCGTACCCGCGTGCAGATGTACGAAGGCGTCTGCATCAGCCGCCGCGGCGGCGACACGCTGGCCGCCTCGTTCACCGTGCGCAAGATCTCGTTCGGCGAAGGGGTCGAGCGGGTGTTCCCGCTGTATTCGACCAACGTCGAATCGATCGAGGTCGTCCGCCGTGGCCGCGTCCGCCGCGCCAAGCTGTACTACCTGCGCGAGCGCCGCGGCAAATCCGCCCGTATCGCCGAGATGTCCAACTACAAGCCGAAGGCCGCCAAGGCCGACGCCCAAGCCTGAGGTCGCGCGCCATGAAAGCCGAAATCCACCCCGCCTATCACATGATCACCGTCAAGATGACCGACGGGACCACCTATCAGACCCGCTCGACCTGGGGCAAAGAGGGCGACACGATGTCGCTGGACATCGATCCGACCTCGCACCCCGCCTGGACCGGCGGCTCGGCCAAGCTGATGGACACCGGGGGGCGCGTCTCGCGCTTCAAGAACAAATACGCCGGTCTGGGCTTCTGATCCCGACTGTTGCAGGAAAAGCGACGCCGCCCTTGCCGGGCGGCGTTTTGCATTGGTTTTTCGAGACATTCTCGCGGGTTGTCCACAGCTCAATCGCGGCGCGGCCATGACTCGGGGGCGCGCAGCCGCTAGATTGCGCCGGCAAGCGGAGGCGATTCGTGGCGCATATCATCGTCGTCGGCAATGAAAAGGGCGGGTCGGGGAAATCCACGACCTCGATGCATATCGCGACCGCGCTGGCCCGGATGGGGCACCGCGTCGGTGCGCTGGACCTGGATGTGCGCCAGCGCAGCTTCGGCCGCTATCTGGAAAACCGCATGGCGTTCCTGGCGCGCGAGGGGATCGCGCTGCCCACCCCCACGCTGGGCGAACTGCCCCGCGACGTCGAGGGCGTGGACCCGCTGTCGGCGGCGGTGGGGGCGCTGGACCCCGAACATGACTTCATCGTGATCGACTGCCCCGGCTCGCATACGAAGCTCAGCCAGATGGCGCATACGCTGGCCGACACGCTGGTCACCCCGATGAACGACAGCTTCATCGACTTTGACCTGCTGGCGCGGATGTCGCCCGAGGGCGAGGTGCTGGGGCCCTCGATCTATTCGGAAATGGTCTGGTCGGCGCGGCAGCTGCGCGGGCAGGCGGGGGCCGGGCCGATCGACTGGGTGGTGCTGCGCAACCGGCTGGGCACCACCGAAATGCACAACAAACGCCGGGTCGGAGAGGCGCTGACCCGGCTGTCGCGCCGCATCGGCTTCCGCGTCGCGGCGGGGTTCGCCGAGCGGGTGATCTACCGCGAGCTGTTTCCCCGCGGGCTGACCCTGCTGGACCTGCGCGACATCGGCACCCAGCAGCTGTCGATGTCGAACATCGCCGCCCGGCAGGAACTGCGCGACCTGTTGGCGGAATTGCGCCTGCCGGGCGTCAAGGTGCAAGTCTAGCCGCGCCCCCGGCGCAGCTCACGGCGCCGATCACCGGCTTGCCATGGCACGTTGTCGCAGCCGGCGGCGTTGCTTATGTGGCAGCGATGTTATCAGGGCCTTTGACCATGCGGCGCTTTTCCTTTTTCTTGACGCTGGCCCTGCTGGGGCCGGGGACGGCGCTGGCCATGGGTGACCCCCCGCCCGCACCCCCCGCGGCCGAGGCGACCGCCCCCACCGTCACCGTCGCCCCCGCCGTGCGGGCCGAGGTGCAGGCGCGGGTGCCGCTGTCGGGCACGCTGGTCGCGCGCGAGGTGGTGCAGGTCACCCCCCGCATCGAGGGGCAGGAGATCCTGACCCTTGGCGCCGAGCCCGGCGACCGGGTGGAGCAGGGGCAGGAGCTTGCGCTGCTGTCCGACGTGACGCTCAGGGCGCAGCTGGCGCAGGCCGACGCGGAACTGCAGCGCGCCACCGCGGGGGTGGCGCAGGCGGAAAGCCAGATCGCCAGCAACGAGGCCGCGCTGACCCAGGCCGTGGCCGCGCTGGAACGCGCCCGCAGCCTGCGGCAGTCGGGCAGCGGCACCCAGGCGGCGCTGGATCAGGCCATCGCGGCCGAGGCCGGCGCCCGCGCCGCCGCCATCAGCTCGCGCGAGGGGCTGGCGGTCGCCCGCGCCGCCGCGGCGCAGGCCCGCGCCGCCCGCGACATCGCCCAGATCAACGTCGACCGCACCCGCATCACCGCCCCGGTGGCGGGCCGCGTCTCCAGCCGCAATGCGCAGATCGGCGCGATCGCCACCGCCAGCGCCGGGCCGATGTTCACCCTGATCGCCGACGGCTCGATCGAGTTCGAGGGCGAGGTGATCGAGACCGCGCTGCCCGCGCTGCGCCTCGGCCAGGCGGCCGAGCTGGACGTGGCCGGCGTCGGCCGCATCACCGGGCGGGTGCGGCAACTGCCCGCCGCGGTCGATGCCACCACAAGGCTGGGGCTGGTCCGGGTCGAGCTGCCCGCGGATGAGCGGCTGCTGATCGGGCTGTTCGTCAGCGGCGACATCGTCACCGAGCGGCGCGAGGCGGTGACCGTCCCCGCCACCGCGGTGCTGGCCGACGCCTCGGGCGAGCGGGTGCAGGTGGTCGAGGGCGGCGTCGTGGAAACCCGCGCCGTGCGCGCCGGGCTGCTGTGGCAGGGCCAGCGCGAGATCGCCGAAGGGCTGGCCGCGGGCGAGACCGTGATCGCCCGCGCCGGCGCGTTCTTCCGCAGCGGCGACCGGGTGAGCGCCACGACCGAGCCGCAGGATGCGCCCCCCGACGGGGCCATGGCGGACAATCCCGGCCAGACCCGGCCCGCCGCCGCTTCCGGGACCCCGGGGGAGCAGGCTTCCACCGCCTCGGAAGCCGCGGCGCCCCTTGCCGCGCAGGCGGCCGAGACCGGGGCGCGGCCATGAATCTTTCCACCTGGTCGATCCGCCATCCGGTCCCGCCCATCGCCATCTTCATGGTGCTGGTGGTGCTGGGGCTGGTCAGCTTCATGCGGCTGCCGGTCACGGCGATGCCGAACGTGGATCTGCCGATCATCTCGGTCAGCATCGGCCAGCCCGGGGCGGCGCCGACGGAGCTGACCTCGCAGGTGGTGCGCCCGATCGAGGATGCCATCGCCAATGTGCAGGGGGTGCGCCATGTCAGCGCCACCGCCTCGGACGGGGCTGCCAGCCTGACCATCGAGTTCGAGCTGGAAACCGACAGCGACCGGGCGCTGAACGACATCAAGGACGCGGTGGCCAGCGTCCGCGCCGACCTGCCGCAATCGATCACCGAGCCCTTGGTGCGGCGGCTGGACGTGACCGGGATGCCGGTGCTGACCTATGCGGTCAGCGACCCCTCGCGCTCGCTGGAAGGGCTGTCCAAGTTCGTCGACGACGTGATCTCGCGCGAGCTGTCGGCGCTGCCCGGCATCGGATCGATCGAGCGGATCGGCGGCGCCGACCGCCAGATCGAGGTGGCGCTGGACCCCGACCGGCTGCTGGCGCACGGGCTGACCGCAGCCGAGGTGTCGTCCGAGCTGCGGCAGCGCAATATCAACATGGGCGGCGGCCGCGGCGATCTGGCGGGGCGGGAATATTCCATCCGCACCCTGGGGTCCGCCGACACGGTGGCGCAGCTGGCCGGCACGCCCATCTCCATCGCCGGCGGACGCACGGTGCGGCTGGACCAGCTGGGCACGGTCAGCGACGGCGCCACCGACGAGCGCAGCTTTGCGCTGCTGGGGGCCGAGCCGGTGGTGGCGTTCGGCGTTTACCGCGCCTCGGGCGCCTCGGACCTGGTGGCGGGCGACAACGCCAAGGCGCGGCTGGAGGAACTGGGCGCGCGCTATCCGAACCTGCGCATTACCCTGATCGACGACGCCACCACCTATACGCTGCAATCCTACGACACCGCCATGCACACGCTGTACGAAGGCGCGGCGCTGGCGGTGATCGTGGTGCTGCTGTTCCTGCGCAACTGGCGCGCCACGCTGATCGCCGCCACAGCGCTGCCGCTGTCGGTGATCCCCACCTTCTTCGTGATGGAGTGGCTGGGGTTCACGCTGAACGGCATCAGCCTGCTGGCGATCACGCTGGTGACCGGCATCCTTGTCGACGACGCCATCGTCGAGATCGAGAACATCGTGCGCCACATGCACGAGGGCAGCCCGCCCTATCAGGCGGCCGAGGAAGCCGCGGCCGAGATCGGCATGACCGTGATCGCGATCAGCTTTTCCATCGTGGCGGTGTTCGCGCCGGTGGCCTTCATGTCCGGGATCGCCGGGCAGTATTTCAAGCAGTTCGGGCTGACGGTGGCGGTCTCGGTGCTGTTTTCGCTGCTGGTGGCGCGGATCATCACGCCCATGCTGGCCGCCTATTTCATCCGCGGCGGCGGCCACGCCGAAAGCTCGGGCGACGGGGTGGCGATGCGCGGGCTGATGCGGGTGCTGGGCTGGACCATGCGCCACCGCGGGCTGACCCTGCTGCTGGGTCTGGGGGTGTTTGCGGGCTCGATCTATTCCGCCACGCTGCTGCCGACCGAGTTCATCGCCGAGGGCGACGTCGGCCGCAGCCAGATCGAGGTCGAGCTGCCCCCCGGATCGCTGGTCGAGGACAACGAGGCGGTGATGCGCGCCCTGTCGCACCGCATCGCCACCATCCCGGAGGTCGAGTCGGTCTTTGTCATGGGCGGCACGTCCGAGCCCACCAAGTCGCGGCTGATGATCAACTATGGCAACAAGGCCAGCCGCGACCGCTCTCAGGCCGAGATCGAGGCCGGGCTGAAGCAGATGCTGGCCGACGTGGCCGACGTGCGGCTCAATTTCCAGAATCAGGCCGGCGGCAACGACCTGACCGTCAGCGTCATGGGCGACACCGAGGACGGCGCCGCGCAGGCGGCCGAGCTGCTGGTGGCAAGGATGCGCGAGATGCCGCAGCTGGAAAACGTCACCTCGTCGTCGGCGCTGCAACGCCCGGAAATCCAGATCACCCCGCGCGAAGGGGTGGCGGCGCAGCTGGGCGTGTCTACCGCCGCCATGGCGCAGACGCTGCTGGTGGCGACGCTGGGGGATGCGGAATCGAACCTGCCCAAGTTCAATGCCGGCGACGAGCAGGTGCCGATCATGGTGCGGCTGAACGAACAGGCGCGCGGCGACCTGATGGAGCTGCGCAACCTGCGGGTGCCGTCCTCGGCCGGGCAGGTGCCGCTGGGCGCCCTGGCCGAGGTCACGCTGTCGGCCGGCGCCACCCAGATCGCCCGCTATGACCAGCGCTATCGCACCACCGTGTCGGCGAACCTGGCCGATGGCGCGATCCTGGGCCCGGTCGCGGCGCAGGTGCAGGCGGCGCAGGCCGAGCTGGAACTGCCGCCGGGGACCGAGTTCCAGGCCTCGGGCGATGCCGAGATCATGGGCGAGGTGTTTTCCGCCTTCGGCCTCGCCATGGGGGCGGGGGTGATGTTCGTCTATGTGGTGCTGGTGCTGCTGTTTCATAATTTCGTCACCCCGATCAGCATCCTGCTGTCGCTGCCGCTGGCCATCGGGGGCGCGATCCTGGCGCTTTACATCACTGGAAACGCCATCGGCATGGCGGTGGTGATCGGCTTCCTGATGCTGATGGGCATCGTCACCAAGAACGCGATCATGCTGGTCGAGTTCGCGGTCCAGGCGATGGAGCGGGGCGCCGAAAAGCGCGACGCGATCCTCGACGCCGTGCACAAGCGCGCCCGCCCGATCATCATGACCACCATCGCCATGGCGGCAGGGATGCTGCCCTCGGCGCTGTCCACGGCCGAGGGGTCCGAGTTCCGCTCGCCCATGGCGGTGGCGGTGATCGGCGGGCTGTTGCTGTCGACGCTGCTGTCGCTGCTGTTCGTGCCGTCGCTGTTTTCACTGCTGCATGGCGCGCAGGCGCGGCTGGGCGGCTGGATCGGGCGCCGGCTGGGACTGAACCGGGCCGCCGAGGCGGCGGCGGAGTAGGGGGCGCTGCCCCCGGCGCTTCGCGCCGCCCGGCGATATTCGGGCAAGGAAGAAGGGGCTATTCCGGCGCGGGTGTGGCGGCTGCCGGGGCTCACATGCCTTGGGGCAAGGAAGAAACGGGGGCGCCGGGGTGCGGCGCCCTTGTCAGTCTAGGCCAGCATCCCCAGCGGGTTTTCCAGATGGGCGATGATGGCGGCCAGCAGTTCCGCGCCAAGCGCGCCGTCGATCACCCGGTGGTCCACCGAGAGGGTCAGCGACATCAGGTTGCGGATCACGACCTCGCCCCCCTCGGCCACAGGGGTGGGGATGCCGGCGCCGACGGCGAGGATGGCGCCGTGGGGCGGGTTGATCACCGCGTCGAAGTTCTCGATCCCGAACATGCCGAGGTTCGAGATCGCGAAGCTGCCGCCCTGGTATTCATGGGGCGCCAGTTTCTTTGAGCGGGCGCGGGCGGCGAGGTCCTTCATTTCCGCCGACAGTGCCGACAGGGTTTTCTGGTGGGCGTCCTTCAGTACCGGGGTGAACAGCCCGCCCTCGACCGCGACGGCGACCGCCACGTCCGAGGGTTTCAGCTGGATGATCCGGTCGCCGGCCCAGACCGCATTCGCCGCCGGCACCTGTTGCAGCGCCAGCGCGCAGGCCTTGATGATGAAGTCGTTGACCGACAGCTTGACGCCCCGCGATTCCAGCTGCGCGTTCAGCGTCGCCCGGAACTCCATCAGCGCGTCGAGTTTCACCGAGCGGCGCAGGTAGAAATGCGGGATGGTCTGCTTGGCCTCGGACAGCCGCGCGGCGATGGTGCGGCGCATCCCGTCCAGCGCGATCTCGGTGGTCTCGCGCCCTTCCAGCATCTTGCGCACGGTCTCGTAGCCCATGCCCTGCGGGGCGGCGGCTGCGGCCGCCGGGGCTGCGGCGGGTTTCGGGGCCTCGGCGGCGGCGGCGGGTTTGGCCGCGCCGGGCTGGGCCTGTTCCACGTCGGCCTTGACGATGCGGCCTTTCGGGCCGCTGCCGGTGATGCCGGCAAGGTCGATGCCGCGTTCCGCCGCGATCCGCCGCGCGAGCGGAGAGGCGAAGATGCGGTTGCCCTTGTCCCTTGCCGTGGCTGCAGGTGCCTGCGCCTTGCCCGCGGCCGGGGCTGCGGCATCGGGTTTTGCAGCGGGCTTTTCATCGGGTGCGTCCGCCGCGGTCTCGGATTTGGGTGCGGAGGGGCGACTTGCCCCCCCGACATCCTCGACGCTTTCGCCCTCTGCGACCAGCACCGCGATGGGGGTGTTGACGGCGACGCCCTGGGTGCCCTCGGCGATCAGGATCTTGCCGATCACACCCTCGTCCACCGCCTCGAACTCCATCGTGGCCTTGTCGGTCTCGATCTCGGCGAGGATGTCGCCGGATTTCACGGTGTCGCCTTCTTTCACCAGCCATTTGGCCAGCGTGCCCTCCTCCATCGTCGGGGAAAGCGCGGGCATCAGGATTTCGGTTGCCATGTCTCGCGCCCCCTTACCGATAGGTCACGTTGCGGACGGCCTGCACGACCTCGTCGGCCGTGATCAGCGCCAGCCGTTCAAGGTTGGCCGCATAGGGCATCGGCACGTCCTTGCCGGTGCAGTTGATCACCGGCGCGTCCAGCCAGTCAAAGGCGTTTTCCATCAGCCAGGCGCTGATGTGGTTGCCGATGGAACCAACGGGGAAGCCCTCTTCCACCGTGACGCAGCGGTTGGTCTTCTGCACCGATTTCAGCACCGTGGCATAGTCGATGGGGCGCAGGGTGCGCAGGTCGATCACCTCGGCCTCGATCCCGCCCTCGGCCAGCTTCTCGGCCGCTTCCAGCGCATGGGCCATGCCGATGCCGAAGCTGACGATGGTCACGTCAGAGCCCTTGCGCGCCACCTTGGCCTTGCCGAAGGGGACGGTGAAATCATCCAGCACCGGCACGTCGAAACTGCGGCCATAGAGGATCTCGTTTTCCAGGAAGATCACCGGGTTCGGGTCGCGGATCGCGGTCTTCAGCAGCCCCTTGGCGTCGGCGGCGGAATAGGGCTGCACGACCTTGAGGCCGGGGATCGCCGCATACCACGCCGCGTAATCCTGGCTGTGCTGGGCGGCGACGCGGGCGGCGGCGCCGTTCGGGCCGCGGAACACGATGGGGCAGCCCATCTGCCCGCCCGACATGTACAGCGTCTTGGCGGCCGAGTTCACGATCTGGTCGATGGCCTGCATGGCAAAGTTGAAGGTCATGAACTCGACGATCGGGCGCAGCCCACCAAAGGCGGCGCCGACACCGATGCCGGCGAAACCATGTTCGGAAATCGGCGTGTCCACCACCCGGCGCGGGCCGAAACGGTCCAGCAGCCCCTGGCTGATCTTGTAGGCGCCCTGGTATTCGCCGACCTCCTCGCCCATCAGGAACACCGATTCGTCGCGCTCCATCTCTTCGGCCATGGCCTCGCGCAGCGCCTCGCGGACGGTCATCTGCCTGAGCTCGGTGCCCTCGGGCCAGTCGGGGGATTCGTCGGGTTCCGGGGTGTGAACCGATTCGACCGCGGATTTGGCGGCGGCGGGGGCGGGGGCGGGCGCCTCGGCCGCCTCGGACGCCTTGTCGCGGCTGGCCTCGCTCTCGGCAGGCGGTTTTTCCGCTGCGGGCGCGGGCGCGGCGTCGGCCGATTCGCCCTCGGCCAGCAGCGTGGCGATGGGGGTGTTGACCTTGACCCCCTGCGCGCCCTCGGCCACCAGCAGGCGGCCGATCACGCCCTCGTCCACCGCCTCGAACTCCATCGTGGCCTTGTCGGTCTCGATCTCGGCGAGGATGTCGCCGGATTTCACGGTGTCGCCTTCTTTCACCAGCCATTTGGCCAGCGTGCCTTCCTCCATCGTCGGAGAGAGCGCGGGCATCAGGATTTCGGTTGCCATCTGTCAGCCCCTCTCTCAGGCGTTCACGTCTTGCGACGACTGCTGCGGCACGTCGTCGGCGTAGATGTCGGTCCACAGCTCTTCCAGCGGTGGCTCGGGGCTTTCGCGGGCGAAATCGGCGGAATCGTTCACGATGTCCTTGATGTCCTTGTCGATCGCCTTGAGGTCGTCCTCGGCCGCGTGCCCGCCCTGCAGCAGCAGTTGGCGGACGTGTTCGATCGGGTCGCGCTCGTCGCGCATCTTCTGCACCTCTTCGCGGGTGCGGTATTTCGCCGGGTCGGACATGGAATGGCCGCGATAGCGATAGGTCATCATTTCAAGGATATACGGACCCTTGCCGGCGCGGCAGTGGGCCACGGCCTTTTCGCCGGCGGCCTTGACCGCCAGCACGTCCATGCCGTCGACCTGCTCGCCGGGGATGCCGAAGGCCTCGCCGCGGCCGAACAGCGTGGTGGATTTGGTGGACCGCTTCATGCTGGTCCCCATGGCGTACTGGTTGTTCTCGATCACGAAGACGACCGGCAGTTCCCACAGCTCGGCCATGTTGTAGGTCTCGTAGACCTGGCCCTGGTTGGCAGCGCCGTCGCCGAAATAGGTAAAGGTGACGTTGTCGTTGCCCTTGTACTTGTCGGCAAATGCCAGCCCTGCGCCCAGCGGCACCTGCGCCGCGACGATGCCGTGGCCGCCGTAGAAATGCTTTTCGCGGCTGAACATGTGCATCGAGCCGCCCTTGCCCTTGGAATAGCCGCCGATGCGGCCGGTGAGTTCCGCCATCACCCCGCGCGCCTTCATCCCCGAGGCCAGCATGTGCCCGTGGTCGCGGTAGCTGGTGATGCGCTTGTCGCCCTCTTTCGCGGCGGCTTCGAGCCCGACCACCACGGCCTCTTGCCCGATGTAGAGGTGGCAGAACCCGCCGATCAGCCCCATGCCGTAAAGCTGGCCGGCCTTTTCCTCGAATCGCCGGATCAGCAGCATTTCCCGATAGTATTTCAGCAGCTCGTCGCGTGAGACATTGGGCTGCTGCGGGGGCTGGGCCGTCTCGGCCGGTTTTCTCGCCATCTGCGTTCTCCGGGTTCGTGGATGCTGCCGAAAAAATGGTTCAGCGTTGAACTATCTTAGAATCGGGATTTCGCCGGGCGCAAGGCGCATTCTGCGCCCGGGGGCGTGGCCGGCGAAGATGGGCAGAGAACGCTGGCGGAGACGCGGCAGGACGCCGCGGGATCAGCGGACGATCAGCTCGTCCCCGCGCACCAGCCCCAGCACGTCGCGGGCGCGTTCGTCCAGCAGTTCGAGATCGAGGTATTCGTCCGACAGCCGCCGGGTCAGGCTCTTCATCCGCGCCACCTCGGCCGCCAGCGCGTCGCGCTCGGCCACCAGCTGCGCGGTCTCGGCCTCGAGCTGGACCCGGCGCAGGATCCCCGAGGGGCCCTGCACGGCGGCGAAGGCGAAGTAGAGCGACAGCAGCAGCGCAAGCAGCACATAGACCAGCGCGCCGATGGGCAGGGTTCGGTTCATGTTCTCGGGTCCGTTTTCCGCCATCCTGCCACGGCGGACGGGCAAGGGGAATTGCCCGCGACGCGCCCCCGCGGGGCCGCGGCGGAACCCGGCGGCACTCCCCGACATTCCTGCTCGCGCCCCGGGGGCGGGGCCGGTAGAGTGCCCGGGCAGGCAAGATGCAAGGAGAGGCGATGTCCATGCGCAACATCCAGGTGGTGCTGGGGGTGGCCTTCGGCGTGCTGCTGTTCCTGTTCCTCGACTATTCGCTGCCCAGCCGCGACACGGTGCGGATCACCAACACCTACAACAAGCTGACCGACCTGGGCTGGAACCGGATCTTCTACGCCGCGGCCTCTACCGGCGCGGTCGAGACCGCCGAAGGGCGGCGCGACGTGCGCTATATCGACACGGTGCGGCCGAACGGGCGCCCCCGGGTCTATCGCAACGAGGACACCGGCCTGATCTGGCCGCCGTATTTCAAATACGACAGCTCGGACCTGCACGCGATCGCGGGGGACATGCGCTCGACCGCCGGGCAGCCGCGCTGGGTCAGCATCACCTCTTATGGCTGGCGCAACGACCTGATCACCATCTTCCCGAACGCGATCTCGATCCGCCCGGTGGCGGGACCGCAGGACCGGCCGATGAACTGGCTGGCGATGGTGATCCTGGCGGTGATGGGGCTGGCGCTGTTCCTGTTCTGGAGCCGGTGGAACCGCTTTGCCGCCCGCCGCCTGGAGCCGGCGGTCGAGCGGGCCGAGGCGCGGGCCGACCGGATGCGGGGCCGGTTCCGGCGCTGGCTGGGCCGCTAACGCGGCCATGGGCGGCGCGGGTCCTGCGTCGCTGGGGCGATGGGTATTTGGGCCAGAAAGAAGCGGCTGGTGCGGGGCTTAAGTGGGCGAGCGCGGGGTTTGCGTCGCTGGGGCTATGGGTATTTGAGCCGGAAAGAAGCGGCTGGTGCGGGAAGGCACGTTGGGCCTGGGCAAGCGGCCGCGAGATTTATCGCCGGGCGGATGGGTGTTGAGACCAGAAAGAAGACGCTGGCGCGGGAGAGGCAGGCCGCCTGCGCCGGAGGTGGCTAAAATGGTCGCGGGGGAGGCAAGCCGCTTGGGGTTGCCTGCCGCCGGGAACGGAGGTGGCAGCGACGGGCCGTCGGACGGTGCGGGATTTCTGTGGTGGTGTGGCGCGAGAGTGCAGGGCTTAGATGAAGCCCAGTTCCAGCCGCGCCTCGTCGGACATCATTTCCATTCCCCAGGGCGGCTGGAAGGTCATGTCCACGTCGACCTGGCGCACGCCGGCCAGCGCGCTGACCGCATCGGCGACCCAGCCCGGCATCTCTCCTGCGACCGGGCAGCCGGGGGCGGTCAGCGTCATCATGATGCGCACCGCGTTGGTGTCGTCGATGGCGATGGTGTAGATCAGCCCGAGGTCGAAGATGTTGACCGGGATTTCCGGGTCGTAGACCGTGCGGCAGGCCTCGACCACGCTTTCGTAAAGCGGGTGGTCGACGGACGAGGGCGCGATCAGCGGCTCGCCTTCAGTTGTCTGCGGCTGGGTCATGCCATTCTCCGGTGAAGTCATGTGCTGCATATAGGCGGTCCGGGAGGCAGAGGAAAGGGCGCGCGCCCGCGTCGGGACGGCCGGGCCCGGTCCGGCTGGTGCCCGATCAGCCGTGTCCGGTCGGCATGGAGGGTGACCCGGTGGACCCGATGCGGCGGCGGCTGTCATAGGCCCGCATCTGATCCGGCCAGCAGCATTCGGCCCGGATAACCCACCCCGAGGTCACGCACCCACGCGCAACCGCCGCCTCAGCCCCGCTCAGCCGCCTCCAGCCGTTCCAGCGCGTCCAGCCACAGCGCCTCGGCGCGGGGCAGGGCTTGCGTCGCCTCGGCGTGCTTGCGGCCCCATTTCTCGGCCTCGGCGGGGTCGTCGTAAAGCGCGGGGTCGGCCATTTTTTCGCTGATCTTTTCCAGCATGGCGGTCAGCTTTTCGACCCGCTCCTCGCCGCGCCGGACTTCGGCACGCAGTTCCAGGATCTCGTCGCGGCTGGCGCGTTTCGGTGCGGGTTTCGCCGCCTCGCGCGGGCGCTCGGGTTCGTCGGGGGTCAGTAGCGACCTGCGGTAGCTGTCGAGGTCGTCGGCATAGGGGCGCACCGCGCCGTCCGCGACCAGCCACAGCCGGTCCGCGACCAGTTCCAGCAGGTGCATGTCGTGGGATACCAGCACCACCGCGCCGGTATAATCGTTCAGCGCCTCGGTCAGCGCCTCGCGCGATTCGATGTCCAGGTGGTTGGTCGGCTCGTCGAGAATCAGCAGATGCGGCGCGTCGATGGTGGCCAGCAGCAGCGACAGCCGCGATTTCTGCCCGCCCGACAGCGCACGCACCTTGGTGTCCGCCTGTGCCTCCATCAGTCCGAAGCCGGCCAGCCGGGCGCGCAGCCGCGCCGGGGCCTCGTCCGGGCGCAGGCGGCGGACGTGGTCCAGCGGGGTTTCGTCCAGCGACAATTCGTCCACCTGGTGCTGGGCGAAATACCCCACCCGCAGCTTGGACGAGCGCGCGACCGCCCCCTCCATCGCCGGCAGCCGCCCGGCCAGCAGCTTGGAGAGGGTGGATTTCCCCTGCCCGTTGCGGCCCAGCAGTGCGATGCGGTCGTCCTGGTCGATGCGCAGATTCAGCCGCCGCAGCACCGCGCGCTCGCCATAACCCGCCGAGACCCCGTCCAGCGACAGGATCGGCGGCGACAGCTGGTCGGGCTGGGGGAAGGTGAAGCGGTGGAACTTCGCCTCTTCGGGGGCGGTGATCGGCTCCATCTTTGCCAGCGCCTTCAGGCGGGACTGGGCCTGCGCGGCCTTGCTGGCCTTGGCGCGGAAACGGTCCACGAAGCTTTGCAGATGGGCGCGGCGGGTCTCTTGCTTCTTGGCCTCGGCGGCCTGCAGGGCCCGGCGCTCGGCCCGGATGCGGGCGAAACTGTCGTAGCCGCCGGAATACAGCGTCAGCCTGCGGTCATCCAGGTGCAGGATCGACCCCACGGCCCGGTTCAGCAGCCCGCGGTCGTGGCTGATGACGATGACGGTATGGGGGTAGCGGGCCAGATACCCTTCGAGCCACAGCGCCCCTTCGAGGTCGAGGTAGTTCGTCGGCTCGTCCAGCAGCAGCAGGTCGGGACGCGCGAACAGCACCCCCGCCAGCGCCATGCGCATCCGCCAGCCGCCCGAAAAATCGCCGGTGGGCCGGGCCTGATCGGCGGGCGAGAACCCCAGCCCCTGCAGGATCGCGGCCGCGCGCCCCTCGGCCGACCAGGCGTCGATGTCGGCCAGCCTTGTCTGGATTTCCGCGATGCGGTGGGGGTCGCTGGCGGTGGCAGCCTCGGCCAGCAGCGCGTGACGTTCCGTGTCGGCGGCCAGCACCGTCTCCAGCACGCTGATCCCGGTCGCGGGCGATTCCTGCGCGACGCCGCCGATGCGGGCGCGGGCGGGCAGGGTGATGGCGCCGCCGTCCAGCGACAGCTCGCCCCGGATCAGCCGGAACAGCGTGGTCTTGCCGGCGCCGTTCGGGCCGACCAGCCCGACCTTGTGCCCGTCCGGGATCACCGCGCTGGCGTTCTGGAACAGCGGCCGTCCGGCGATGGAATAGGAGATGTCGTCGATGCGCAGCATGGGGGGGGATTGCAGCAGCCGGCGGCATTCGTCAACGCGGCGCTTGTATTGCCGCCGCAAAGCGCCTAGGTAGGTCGGGCAACGTTATCTATCTGCTACCTGTCTTCGGTTACCCGGCTTCAGTATGCTTTTCGACTGACTGCGCCGGGCCATCGCATTTCCGCGGATGGCAACATGACAGGAGATCTCACGATGGCCAACGGCACCGTGAAATGGTTCAACTCGACCAAAGGCTTCGGCTTCATCCAGCCGGAAAACGGCAACCGCGACGTGTTCCTGCACGTCTCGGCGCTTGAGCGCGCGGGCCTGCACGCTCCGGCCGACGGGCAGAAAGTCAGCTACGAGCTGGAAAGCGGCCGCGACGGGCGCGAATCGGCGACGAACATCCAGTTCGTCTGATCGCAGCGGTCCACGGACCTGCGACGATGATCGGGGCAGCCTTGACGGGCTGCCCTTTTTGCATTCCCGACCTCGCGTCCCTGCCGTTGTCACCTTGCGCCCGCTGCCACGGGGTTTTCATCGCGCGGGGGGCATGATAGCCGCCCGGCCAATCGAACAACCTTCGGACCCGAGGAATCTCATGGCCATCGAACGCACGCTTTCCATCATCAAGCCCGACGCCACCCGCCGCAACCTGACCGGCAAGATCAATGCCAAGTTCGAGGACGCGGGCCTGCGCATCGTCGCGCAGAAGCGCATCCACCTGTCGCCCGCCCAGGCCGGCAAGTTCTACGAAGTCCACAAGGACCGCCCCTTCTACGGCGAGCTGGTCGAGTTCATGGCCTCGGAACCCGTCGTGGTGCAGGTGCTCGAGGGCGAAAACGCCATCGCCAGGAACCGCGAAGTGATGGGCGCGACCAACCCCGCGCAGGCCGATGAAGGCACCATCCGCAAGGAGTTCGCGCTGTCGGTCGGCGAAAACTCGGTCCACGGCTCGGACGCCCCGGAAACCGCGGCGCAGGAAATCGCCTTCTTTTTCTCGGGGCTTGAACTGGTCGGCTGACCGCCTCGCATCCCCGGAAAGCTTCAGGGCCGCCCCCGCAACGGGGCGGCTTTCTTCTTCATCACTTAAATATCCTGGGGGAGCCGGCCTTGGCCGGCGGGGGCGAAGCCCCGTTTTTTCCCCGGTTCCAATTGCCATGCCGCCCCCCGCCGGGCTATCCCGGCCCAAATGCAGCAGCTACGGGACCGATCATGCGGGCTTTCGTCTTTCCGGGGCAGGGTGCCCAGACCATCGGCATGGGCCGCGCGCTGGCCGAGACCTGGCCCGCCGCCAAGGCCGTCTTTGACGAGGTGGACGAGGCGCTGGGCGAAAACCTCTCGGCGCTGATCTGGGAAGGCGACGCCGACACCCTGACCCTGACCCGCAACGCCCAGCCGGCGCTGATGGCGACCTCGGTCGCGGCGATGCGCGCGCTGGAAGCCGAGGGCTTTGCCATCACCGACGCCGCCTATGTCGCCGGGCATTCGCTGGGCGAATATTCGGCGCTGTGTGCCGCCGGCGCGATCAGCCTGGCCGATACCGCAAGGCTGCTGCGCATCCGCGGCACCGCCATGCAGGATGCGGTGCCGGTGGGCGTCGGCGCCATGGCCGCGATCCTGGGGCTGGATCTGGCGCAGGTGGACGAGATCGCCCGCGAGGCGGCGGGGGACGAGGTCTGCCAGGCCGCCAACGACAACGACCCGGCGCAGGTGGTGATCTCTGGGCACAAGGCCGCGGTCGAACGCGCCGCGGCGCTGGCCAAGGAACGCGGCGCCAAGCGGGCGCTGATGCTGCCGGTGTCCGCGCCCTTCCACTGCGCGCTGATGCAGCCCGCCGCCACCGTGATGGCCGAAGCGCTGGCCGGGGTCGATATCCACGAGCCCGCCGTGCCGCTGGTCGCCAATGTCCGCGCCGAGCCGGTGCTGCAGCCCGGCGCCATCCGGCAGCTGCTGGTGGAACAGGTCACCGGCGCCGTCCGCTGGCGCGAGTCGGTGCAGCTGATGGCCGGGCAGGGCGTCACCGAGTTCTGGGAAATCGGTGCCGGCAAGGCGCTGTCGGGGATGATCAAGCGCATTGCGCCGGGGGCCGTGACCCGGGCGATCGGGACGCCTGCGGATATCGAGGCGCTCAACGGTTGAGGCCGGACCGGGGCGCTGCCCCGGACCCCGGGATATTTCGAGACAGAAGATGAGGCTTTCGATGTTTGATCTGACCGGGAAGAACGCTTTGGTCACCGGCGCCTCGGGCGGGATCGGCGCGGCCGTCGCCACGGCGCTGCACGCGGCGGGCGCGGCGGTGACGCTGTCGGGCACGCGCGAGGCGCCCTTGCAGGAGCTGGCCGCGCGGCTGGGGTCGCGCGCCCATGTGGTGACGGCGAATCTGGGCGATGCGGCCGCGGTCGAGGCGCTGCCGAAACAGGCGGCGGCGGCGATGGGCTCGGTCGATATCCTGGTCAACAACGCCGGCATCACCCGCGACAATCTGTTTATGCGGATGTCGGACGAGGAATGGGCGCAGGTGCTCGAGGTGAACCTGACCTCGTCCTTCCGGCTGGCGCGCGGGGTGCTGCGCGGGATGATGAAGGCGCGCTGGGGGCGGATCGTCTCGATCACCTCGGTGGTGGGGCAGACCGGCAACCCGGGGCAGGGCAATTACGCCGCCGCCAAGGCCGGGCTGGTCGGCATGTCGAAAAGCCTGGCCTATGAGGTCGCCAGCCGCGGCATCACCGTCAACTGCGTCGCCCCCGGCTTCATCGAGACGGCGATGACCGATGCGCTGAACGACGAGCAGAAATCGCGGATCCTTGGGCAGATTCCCGCCGGTCGCATGGGCCGCCCCGAGGAAATCGCCGCCGCGGTGCTGTATCTTTCCAGCACCGAGGCGGCATATGTCACCGGCGCTACGCTGCACGTCAACGGCGGCATGGCGATGGTTTGACGGGGCGCGCGAAACCGGTTGCGGATCACGACCGCGTTGCTATATCCCCACTTCAAGGCCGTCGGGACCCGCCCGCGGCTTGTCGCCGGGTCCGCCCGGCTGCATCCGGGCGGAGTGCCCGTAACTGAGGAACGAGACATGAGCGACATCGCTGATCGCGTGAAGAAGATCGTTGTCGAGCATCTGGGCGTCGAAGAGGAAAAGGTCACCGAGACCGCCTCGTTCATCGACGATCTGGGCGCCGATTCGCTGGACACCGTCGAGCTGGTCATGGCCTTCGAGGAAGAGTTCGGCATCGAGATTCCCGATGACGCGGCCGAGACGATCCAGACCTTCGGCGACGCCGTGAAGTTCATCCAGCAGGCCACTGCCTGATCGCGGACCACCATGTCCGGCATTTCCGAACGGCGTCCCTGCGGGGGCGCCGTTTTCGCATGGGGGCCATGCGGCCAGCGGGTGGAACCATTGCCGCAACCCCATGTTGTCCTTGCGAAGATGTTCACCGCAAGGAGACCGAGATGGCTGTGAAGCTGGCCGGGCTGGAAGACAACGCCCGCAAGACCGCGATCACCGAACTGCAAGCCTGCATGAGCGACGGGCTGGCGCTGTCGATGGCGCTGAAACAGGCGCATTGGAACATGCGCGGCCCCAATTTCATCGCGGTGCACGAGCTGATGGACCAGGTCAAGGCGCGGCTGGACCCCGGCGTCGACGCGATGGCCGAGCGCATCCAGCAGCTGGACGGCACCGCCGTCGGCACCGTTGAGGAGGTCGCCAAGGCTACGGCGCTGCCGCCCTATCCGACCGACGTGACCAAGGTCGCCGACCATCTCAAGGAGGTGTCGGCCCGGATGCGCGCCCTGGGTGAACGGCTGCGCGGCGCAATCGACACGGTGGACGAGGCCGGCGACGCAGACAGCGCCGACATCCTGACCGAGGTCTCGCGCCAGGTCGACAAGGACCTGTGGTTCATCCAGTCGCATCTGGACTGACGCAGTTCTTGGCCGCGGCAGCGGCTTCGGGCGGTCTCGAATATCCTCGGGTCTGGCGAACGCCCGGAAACGGTTCGGTGGACCGTTTCAGTGAGCCAAGGGGCAGAGCCCGACAGGCCGCAGGCCGCGCGGGGCAGACAGCCCCCCGTCGCAACGCTGCAAGGGCCGCTACGCTCGGGGCGAACGAAAAAGGGCGGACCGCGATGGCCCGCCCTTTCTGCATTCCCTCTGCTCGATCAGCGCGGGATCTGGGCGGTGATCCCCTCGACGAAGAAATCCATCGACGCCAGCTCTTCGTCGGTGGGGGTCTGGCCCTCGGCCAACCAGGCGCTGCCGTCCTGCTTGTTCAGCGGCCCGGTGAACGGGTGATAGCCGCCGGCGATCTGGTCGCGCACGGCCTCGGCTGCTTCCTTGACCTCGGCGGGGACTGCCTCGGTGATCTCGCCGATGCCGACCTCGCCGTCCTTGATCCCCAGCCAGACGCCGTGCGAGGCCCAGGTGCCGTCCAACACCTCGCCCACGCGCTTGATGTAATAGGGCTCCCAGTTGTCGATGATGGCGCTGACCCGGGGGGTGGGCTTGAACGCCGCCATGTCCGAGGCCTGGCCAAAGCCGATGCCGCCCTTTTCCTGCAGCTTGGCCAGCGGGGCGGTGGAATCGGTGTGCTGCAGGATCACGTCCACGCCCTCGGCCAGCAGCGCCGATGCGGCGTCGGCCTCTTTCGCGGGGTCGAACCAGGTATAGGCCCAGACCACCTTCAGCTCGACATCCGGGTTCACCTTGCGGGCGTGGATGAAGGTCGAGTTGATGCCCTGCATCACCTCGGGGATCGGGAACGAGCCGATGAAGCCGATCTTGTTGGTCTTGGTCATCATCCCGGCGATGGTGCCCATGACGGCGCGGCCTTCGTAGAAGCGGGCGTCATAGGTGGCGACGTTCTCGGCGCGCTTGTAGCCGGTGGCGTGCTCGAACTTCACGTCGGGGAACTTGGCGGCGGTGTTGATCACCGCGTCCATGAAGCCGAAGCTGGTGGCGAAGATCAGCTTGTTGCCGGCCAGCGCCAGCTGGGTCAGCGCGCGCTCGGCATCGGCGCCCTCGGGGACGTTCTCGATATAGCTGGTCTCGATCCGGTCGCCGAAATGCGCCTCGATCGCCTTGCGGCCCAGGTCGTGCTGATAGGACCAGCCGCCGTCGCCGACCGGGCCGACATAGATGAACCCGACCTTGAGCTTTTCGCCCTCGGGGATGGGGGTGCCCTGCGCCCGTGCCGGCAGGGGGGGCAGCATCGCCATCAGCGCCAGTGCGGCGGCCGAGGCCAAAAGGGTTCTGCGGTTCATCGGAGTCTCCTCTGTCGGGTCGTTGTCATCTTGTAGCGTGGAACGGCCGCCCCAGCGAGCCGGGCGCGGCGCTGCCGCGGCCGCGGTATTTCTGCCGCGCGGATATGATCACCAGCACGACGATCGTGGCAAGATAGGGCGCCATGCTGAGCAGCTGCACCGGCACCGCCACCCCGGCCGCCTGCAGCCGCAGCTGCAGCACGGCGACGCCGCCGAACAGCCAGGCCCCGGCCAGCACGCCCCACGGGCTCCACCCCGCAAAGACCACGATGGCCAGCGCGATCCAGCCGGCGCCGGCGGTCATGCCCTCGGTCCATTGCAGCACGGTGGCGATCGAGACATAGGCGCCGCCGATCCCGGCCATGGCGCCGCCGATGGCGATGGCCACCAGCCGCACCAGCCGCACCTTGTAGCCAAGCGCATGGGCGGCGTCGTGGTTTTCGCCGACCCCGCGCAGGATCAGCCCGCGGCGGGTGCGGTTCAGCACGAACCAGGTCAGCGGCACCAGCGCCAGCCCCAGCCAGATCGCCCAGTTCACCCCCAGCGGCCCGCCGGGCATCGAGGGTGCTTTCACGCCCTCGTACGGGCGGCCGAACATCGCGGTCAGCCCCAGCCCGAACATGGTCAGCGCCAGCCCGGTGGCGACCTGATTGGTCAGCAGATACTGGGTCAGCACCCCGAAGATCAGCGAGATCGCCGCCCCCGCGGCTGCCCCCGCGACAAAGCCGGCCAGCGGGCTGCCGGTGGCATGGGCGGCGGCAAAGCCTGCCAGCGCGCCGGTGATCATCATCCCCTCGACGCCCAGGTTCAGTACGCCCGAGCGCTCGGCAATGGCCTCGCCCAGGGCGGCGAACAGGATCGGGGTGGCCGCCGACATCAGCAGCAGCAAGGTGGTCCAGCCGATCATTTCGTTCCCCTCCAGCGCAGGCGGTACCGGGTCAGCGTGTCGAAGCCCAGCAGGAAGAACAGCAGCATCCCCTGGAACACCTGCACGGTGGCGGCGGGCAGCTGCAGCATCAGCTGTGCGAGCTCGCCGCCGATATAGGTCAGCGCCAGCAGCAGCCCGGCCAGCAGGATCCCCAGCGGATGCAGCCGGCCCAGGAACGCCACGATGATGGCGGTGAAGCCGTAGCCCGATCCGAAGCTGTCGGTGATCTGCCCGCCGGGGCCCGAGACCTCGAAGAGCCCCGCCATCCCGGCCAGCGCGCCCGACAGGCCAAGGCAGAACGCCACCAGCGTTTCAGGGCGCACGCCGGCAAAGCGCGCGGCCCGCGGCGCCAGCCCGGCCACGCGGATGCGGAAACCGCGAATATGGCGGCTCATCAGGAACCAGGTGGCCAGCACCGCCAGCGCCGCGGCGACCACCCCCCAATGCGCGCCGGTGCCCGCCATCAGTTCCGGGTTCGCGGCCGAGGGGTAATGCTGCAGGTTGCGCGAGCCGGGCATCCCGAAGCCCTCGGGGCTGCGCATCGGGCCGAACGCCATCCACGCCGCCACCCGCTGCGCCACATAGACCAGCATCAGCGACACCAGGATTTCCGAGGCCCCCGTCCAGTTGCGCAGGGTCGCCGGGATCATCCCCCAGGCCCAGCCCCCGGCTGCGCCCGCCAGCACCATGGCCGGAAAGATCCACGCCCCTTCGGCCGGATAGGCGGCCAGCGCCACCGCCGCGCCGCAGATGCCGCCGATGATGTATTGCCCCTCGGCCCCGATGTTCCAGATGCCGGCGCGGAAGCCGATGGCGAGGCCCGATGCGATCAGGATCAGCGGCCCGGCCTTGACCAGCAGCTGCGGGCGGGAATAGCCCGAGGCGGGGCCGAACAGCGGGTCCCAGAAGATGGTGCGGATCGAGGCCACCGGGTCGAAACCCATCAGCGCGAACAGCACGCCCCCCGCCACCATCGTCGCCACCACCGCCATCAGCGGAGAGGCGACGGCCAGCCACCACGGCGTCGCGGCCCGGGGTTCAAGCCGCAACATGGGCGACCTCCATCCCATGGGCGCCGCCCAGCATCAGGCCGATCTGTTCCAGCGTCAGCCCCTCGGTCGCGACCGGCGCCGACAGCCGGCCGGCGTTCAGCGCGGCGAAACGGTCCGACAGCTCCAGCAGTTCATCAAGGTCCTGGCTGATGACGACGACCGCGGCGCCGCGCCCGGCCAGGTCCAGCAGCGCCTGCCGGATCGCAGCGGCGGCGCCCGCGTCCACCCCCCAGGTCGGCTGGTTCACCACCAGCGCCCGCGGTGCCTGCAGGATTTCCCGGCCGATGACGAATTTCTGCAGATTGCCGCCCGACAGCGCCCCGGCGGCGGTGGCGGGGCCGGGGGTGCGCACGTCGAAATCGGCGATGATGGTTTCGGCAAAGCGGCGGGCGGCGCGGTGGTCGATGACGCCGCGCCTTTGCAGCTGCTGGCGGGTGGCGCCGGTGAGGATGGCGTTTTCGGTCAGGCTCATCTCTGGGACGGCGGCATGGCCCAGCCGGTCCTCGGGCGCGGCCAGCAGCCCGGCGCGGCGGCGCGGCTCGGGGCCTTGCGCGGACAGGTCGTGGCCGTCCAGCACCACGGTGCCGGGGCGGCCGGTGGTCTCGCCCGACAGCGCGGCGATCAACTCCTCCTGCCCGTTGCCGGCGACGCCGCCGATGCCGAGGATCTCGCCTGCGCGGATCTGGAAGCCGACATCCTGCAGCGAGGTCCCCTCGGTCGCGGGGGCCGAGGTCAGCCCGGCGACCGTCAGCACCACCGCGCCCGCCTGCCGGCCGGAGCGGTCGACCAGCCGCATTTCGGCGCCCACCATCATCGCCGCAAGCTCGCGGGCGGAATGGTCGCGCGGGTTCACCGTGCCCACCACGCGGCCCTGCCGCAGGATGGTGGCGCGGTCGCAATGGGTGCGGATCTCGTCCAGCTTGTGGCTGATATAGAGGATCGCGGTGCCCTGCGCGGCCAACTGGCGCAGAGTGGCAAACAGGATCTCGGCCTCTTGCGGGGTCAGCACGCTGGTCGGTTCGTCCATGATCAGCAGCCGCGGATTGCCCAGAAGGCAGCGCACGATCTCGACCCGCTGCCGTTCGCCCGCCGACAGGGATTCGATGCGCCGCGCCGGGTTCAGCGGCAGGCCATAAGCGGCACTGACCTGCGCGATGCGGCGCGACAGGTCGGCGCGGCGCGGCGGCGCATCCATCCCCAGCGCGATGTTTTCCGCCACGGTCAGCGCGTCGAACAGGCTGAAATGCTGGAACACCATGCCCACGCCCGCCGCGCGCGCCGCATGGGGGTCTGACGGCGCATGGGGGACGCCCCCCAGCCACATCCGCCCCGCATCCGGGCGGATCAGCCCGTAGATCGCCTTGACCAGCGTCGATTTCCCGGCGCCATTCTCGCCCAGAAGCGCGTGGATTTCCCCCGCGGCGACGGAAAACGACACCTCGTCGTTCGCGCGCACCCCGGGGTAGGTCTTGGACAGGCCCTCGGCCCGGAACAGTTCGTCAGTCACGCCATCCCCGTTGTGTTTTTGGCAGGTTAGCCTGTTTCCGCCCTTGCACAATCGCCCAATCCGCACCGCATTACCCCGGCTGCGGTTTAGACTGTCTTCGCCGGTTCCGGCCAAATCGCCGCGCCCGCATAGCGCAGGGAAAGCGCGCGCGCCACCTCGCACGCGCGGCCCGCAGGTGCTAGGTTCGCCGCCATGACCGACCAGCCCAAATTCATCCACCTGCGCTGCCATTCCGAACATTCGCTGCTGGAAGGGGCGATTCCCGTCAAGAAACTGCCGGGGATGGCCGCGAAGCAGGGGATGCCGGCGGTGGCGCTGACCGACACCAACGCGCTGTTCGCGGCGCTGGAGTTCTCGGTCAAGGCGCTGGACGAGGGCGTGCAGCCCATCGTCGGCTGCCAGATCACGCTGGACGCGGGGGCGGCCTGCGCGCCGGTGGTGCTGCTGGCGCAGGACCAGGCGGGCTGGATGAACCTGATGGCGCTGTCCACCTGCCTTTACGTGACGCCGCCGCGCGATTTCCCGCATGTCACCATGCAAGAGCTGGCCGAGCGTTCGGCCGGGCTGATCTGCCTGACCGGCGGCGCGACCGGGCCGCTGGGGCAGCTGGTGGCGGGGGGCAAGCTGGCGGATGCCGAATCGCATCTGCGCGATCTGGCGGGGATGTTCGGCGACCGGCTGTATGTGGAGCTGCAGCGCCACATGCAGGACAACGGCCAGCTGATGCCGGCCGAGGCCGCCAGCGAAGGGGGGATGATCGACCTCGCCTATGCGCTGGACCTGCCGCTGGTCGCCACCAACGACGTGTATTTTCCCGATCCCGCGATGTTCGGCGCCCATGACGCGCTGATCTGCATCCGCGAACGCGCGATGGTGGACCAGTCCGCGCCCCGCCGCCGCCTGACCGCCAACCACGACTTCAAATCCGCGGCCGAGATGCTGGCCCTGTTCGCCGACCTGCCCGAGGCCACCGCCAACACCGTCGAGATCGCCCGCCGCTGCGCCTTTGCGGTCAGCCGTCACAAGCCGATCCTGCCGCGCTTCGCCGATGACGAGGTCGAAGAGCTACGCCGCCAGGCGCGCGAGGGGCTGGAGGCCCGGCTGGCCGTCATTCCCCACGCCGTCACTGTCGAGGACTATCACGCACGGCTGGATTTCGAGCTGGGGATCATCGAGCAGATGGGCTTCCCCGGCTATTTCCTGATCGTCGCCGACTTCATCAAATGGGCCAAGGGGCAGGGGATTCCCGTGGGCCCCGGCCGCGGCTCGGGCGCGGGCTCGCTGGTGGCCTATGCGCTGACCATCACCGACCTTGATCCCCTGCGCTATTCGCTGCTGTTCGAACGCTTCCTGAACCCGGAACGGGTGTCGATGCCCGACTTCGACATCGACTTCTGCATGGACCGGCGCGAAGAGGTGATCGGCTACGTCCAGGAGAAATACGGCCGCGACAAGGTGGGCCAGATCATCACCTTTGGCGCGCTGCTGTCCAAGGCGGCGGTGCACGACGTGGGCCGCGTGCTGGGCATGGGTTTCCCCCAGCGCGACAAGCTGTCCAAGATGATCCCGGTCGAGGGCGTCAAGCCCGTGTCCATCACCAAGGCGCTGGCCGACGAGCCGCGCCTGCGCGAAGCCCGCGACGCCGAGGAAAACGTCGCCCGGATGCTGGACTATGCCGCCCAGGTCGAGGGGCTGCTGCGCAACGCCTCGACCCACGCGGCCGGGGTGGTGATCGGGGACCGGCCGCTCGACCGGCTGGTGCCGCTGTACCGCGACCCCGGCTCGGACATGCCGGCCACGCAATACAACATGAAATGGGTGGAACAGGCCGGGCTGGTCAAGTTCGACTTCCTGGGCCTCAAGACCCTGACGGTGATCCAGAACGCCGTCGACCTGATCCGCGCCGGCGGCCGGCACCTGCATGTCGCGGCCGACGGGCGCCGGCTTTACGAGCCCCCCGCGGGCGCCGTCGACGAAATCAACGCCATCCCGCTGGATGACGAGCCCACCTATCGCCTGTTCGCCAGCGCCCGCACGGTCGCGGTGTTCCAGGTGGAAAGCTCGGGGATGATGGACGCGCTGCGCCGGATGCGCCCCACCTGCATCGAGGATATCGTGGCGCTGGTGGCGCTTTACCGGCCCGGCCCGATGGAAAACATCCCGGTCTATTGCGAGGTCAAGAACGGGCTGCGGCCGCTGGAATCCATCCACCCGTCGATCGACCATATCCTGGCCGAAACCCAAGGCATCATCGTCTATCAGGAACAGGTGATGCAGATCGCGCAGGTCATGGCCGGCTACAGCCTTGGCGGCGCCGACCTGCTGCGCCGCGCCATGGGCAAGAAGATCGCCGAGGAAATGGCCAAGGAGCGTCCCAAGTTCGTCCAGGGCTCCAAGGCGCAGGGGGTGGAGGAGAAGAAGGCCGGCGAAGTCTTCGACCTGCTGGAAAAATTCGCCAACTACGGGTTCAACAAATCCCACGCCGCGGCCTATGCGGTGGTCAGCTACCAGACCGCCTGGCTCAAGGCGAACCACCCGGTCGAGTTCATGGCCGCGGTGATGAACTGCGACATCCACCTGACCGACAAGCTGGCGATCTATCGGCGCGAGGTCGACCGCATGGGGATCGAGGTGATCCCGCCCTGCGTCAACCGCAGCCAGCCCCGCTTCAGCGTGGTCCAGGGGCGCATCGTCTATGCGCTGGGCGCGCTCAAGAACGTCGGGGTCGAGGCGATGCGCGTGCTGGTCGCGGCCCGCGGCGACCGGCCCTTTGCCGATCTGCACGACTTTGCCCGCCGCGTGCCCATGCGCCAGATCGGAAAGCGGGCGCTGGAGATGCTGGCCCGCGCCGGGGCCTTCGACATGCTGGAGCCGAACCGGGCGCGGGTGCTGAAATCGCTGGACGGGCTGGTCGCCTGGTCCTCGGCCGTGCAAGAGGCCGCGCAGTCCAGCCAGTCCTCGCTGTTCGGGGGCGGCGAGGATCTGCCGCCGCCGCGCCCGGCGCTGGCCCCGGTCTGGATGCCGGCCGAGAAGCTGGCCGAGGAACGGCTGGCGGTCGGCTTCTACCTCTCGGGCCACCCGCTGGACGACTATCTGGCGGCGCTGAAGCGCAAGAACGCGATGACGCTGGCCGAGGTCGAGGCTGCGGCCGCCGACGGCCCGCTGGTCGCCCAGATCGCCGGCACCGTGGCGGCGCGGGCGGAAAAGAAATCCGCCAAGGGCACGCGCTATGCCTTCGTCACCCTGTCGGACCCCACCGGGCTCTACGAGGCGACGGTGTTCTCCGACGTGCTCGACGCGCATCGGTCGCTGCTGGAACCCGGCATGAACGTGCTGCTGACCGTGAACGCGGAACCCTCGGGCGATCAGGTCAAGATGCTGGCGCGCGGGGTGCAGGCGCTCGAGGATGCGGTGGCCGACGCGGGTTCCGGCCAGCTGGCGGTCGAGGTGGGGGACGCGCGCACCGCGCTGGCGGTGCTCGACCGGCTGCGCGAGGCCAGCGCGGAAATCGCGGTCTCGGCCAAGGGCAGGGGGCCGCTGCTGATGCGGGTGCGCGACGGCAACACCGTCTATGACGTCGAGGTGGCCGAGAATGTCCCGGTCACCCCGCGGATGCGGCAGGCGCTGCGCGCGGTCGAGGGCGTGATCGACGTGACCGAGGAATAGCCGCGCATCTTGCCCCGCCGCCCCGGGGGCGGCAGTCTGGGCCGCGCACGACGAAAGGATCACCGCCATGACCCGCCTGCCGACACCGCTTGCCGCGCTGACCCCGGCGCTTTTGCTGCTTGCCGCCTGCGGCACGCCCGCGCCGAAACCCCCGGCCACCGGGGCGGCGGCGGCGCTGGTCGACCCGGCGGCGCATTACTGCCAGCGCAGCGGCGGCACCGTCATCCTGCGCATGGACAAGGGCCGCCGCGCCGATCTGTGCCGCCTGCCCACCGGCCGCACCGTCAGCGCCGCCGAGCTGCTGAACGCCCACAACGACCTGTAAGAAAAAGGGACGCCGAAGCGCCCCTTGATCTTCTGTCTGTAAATATCCCGGGGTCCGGGGCAGAGCCCCGGTCCGGCAGCGACGCGATCAGTTGCGCGCCTTGTCCACCATCTTGCCCTTGGAGATCCAGGGCATCATCGCGCGCAGCTTCTCGCCGACCTGCTCGATCTGGTGTTCGTCATTCAGGCGGCGGGTGGCCTTGAACATCGGCTGGCCGACGGCGTTTTCCTGCATGAAGTCGCGCACGAACTTGCCGGTCTGGATGTCGCGCAGCACTTCCTTCATCCGCGCCTTGGTTTCCTCATAGGGCAGCACGCGCGGGCCGCTGACGTATTCGCCGTATTCCGCGGTGTTCGAGATCGAATAGTTCATGTTGGCGATGCCGCCTTCGTAGATCAGGTCCACGATCAGCTTCACCTCGTGCAGGCATTCGAAATAGGCCATTTCCGGCTCATACCCGGCCTCGACCAGGGTTTCGAAGCCCATGCGGATCAGCTCGACCAGCCCGCCGCACAGAACCGCCTGCTCGCCGAACAGGTCGGTTTCGCATTCCTGGCGGAAGTTGGTCTCGATGATCCCCGAACGCCCGCCGCCGATGGCCGAGCAGTAGGACAGGCCGATGTCCATGGCGCGGCCGGTCGCGTCCTGGTGGACGGCCACCAGGCAGGGCACGCCGCCGCCCTTGGTGTATTCGCTGCGCACAGTGTGGCCGGGGCCCTTCGGCGCCATCATGATCACGTCGACGCCAGGCTTCGGCTCGATCAGGCCGAAATGCACGTTCAGCCCGTGGGCGAAGGCGATCGCCGCGCCGTCGCGCAGGTTGTCGTGGACGTATTTCTTGTAGGTCTCGGCCTGCAGCTCGTCGGGCATGGTGAACATGATCAGGTCGGCCCAGGCGGCGGCCTCGGCGATGCCCATCACCTTCAGCCCCTCGGCCTCGGCCTTTGCCGCCGAGGGCGAGCCGTCGCGCAGCGCCACGACCAGGTTCTTCGCCCCCGAATCGCGCAGGTTCAGCGCATGGGCGTGGCCCTGGCTGCCATAGCCGAGGATGGCGATCTTCTTGTCCTTGATCAGGTTCACGTCGCAATCGCGGTCGTAGTAAACGCGCATCGGGGTCTCCTTGGTTGCTGGTGGCTTTCTAGCGCGCTGCTCAGGTGCAGAGGTTGCAATTTTCGCGAAATCAGCAGAATACTTGCGAAATCCATGCGGATATAAACCTTATACTGAAAAAATCATGCTCGACGATACCGACCGTCGCATCCTGCGCCACCTGCTCGCCGACCCGCAGGCCGACAATGCCACGCTGGCCGACCGCGCCGGCGTCACCACCGCCACGCTATGGCGCCGGCTGGACCGGCTGCGCGAACGCGGCGTGCTGCGCGCGACCGAGGCGCGGATCGACTGGCGCGCGCTCGGCTATGCGGTCGAGGTTTCGCTGCGCTTCACGCTGGACAAGACCGAGCCGCGCGCCTTCGACCGCTTCACCGCCGCCGCCCGGCAACTGCCCGAGGTGATCGAGATCCAGACCTTCCTCGGCTCGGTCGACATCCGCCTGTCGGTCATCGCCCGCGACATGGAGGACTGGCAGCGCATCTACCGCGACCGCGTCCTCGGCCTGCCCCATGTCACCGACATTGAGCCGCTGATGCTGGTCGCGACCATCAAGGACACGGCAGAGCTGGCGCTATGACGGACACCGACGCCACCGACCTTGCCATCCTGCGGCTGCTGGCCCGCGATGCCACGCTGGGCGCGGCCGAAATCGGGCGCGAGATCGGCCTGACCCAGCCCGCGGTCTGGCGCCGCATCCGCCGCCTGCAGGACAGCGGGATCATCGCCGGCCGCCGCATCGTCGTGGATCAGGCCGCGCTGGGCTTCACCGTCTCGGTCTTCCTTGGCATCCGGCTGGCCGCGCGGGGCCGCCCCGAACTGGAAACCTTCGAACGCGCGGTCACCGCCATCCCCGAGGTGCAGACGGTGCAGCATGTGCTGGGCCGCTTCGACTACCGGCTGCGGATCATCGCCCGCGACATCCCCGATTTCGAACGCATCCTGCGCCGCCGCATCATGACCCTGCCCGGCGTGGGCCAGGTCGAGGCCAACGTGGTCCTGTCCGAGGAACGCCGCTCCGGCCCGCTGGGATAAGGGGGGCGTCGGTGCGTGGGGACCACGCGACGGGTGGTTTGTGGCGGCAGGATGGCGGGAACGGTGCAGGATGGGGAAGGTGCGTGGGAACTACGCGCGCGGTGGGCGGGAACGGTGGGGATGGAGGGTGCGTGGGGACCACGCACCCTACGGGAGCTGTAACGGATGGGGACGGTGCGTGGGACCCACGCGCACGGCGGGCTGGAACGGTGGGGATGGGTGTGTGTGAGGTACGGGCGGAAACTTTGACGGAAGGGTAGGGTGCGTGGTCCCCCGCCCTCAGCGCGTCCCCAGTCCTGCCCGCATCATCGCCCGCCGCACCGGCGCCAGCGCGTAAAGCCCCCCCAGCGCAGCCGCCCGCAGGTCGCGTAGCGGTCGCGGCGCCATCATGCTGGCGCGGTTCAGCGCGTCGATGCCGATCAGCCGCGCCAGCGCCTCGGGGCGGCGCTCGCGCTCATAGCGGGCCAGCGCCGCGGCGTCGCCCGGGTCCGGGGTCATCAGGTCCAGCAGCGCCGACAGATCGGCCAGGCTCATGTTCAGCCCCTGCGCGCCAATGGGCGGCACGACATGGGCGGCCTCGGCCATCAGCGCGGTGCGCGGGCCGGTATAGCGGTCGGCGATCTGGCTGATGATCGGCCATTCCGTCAGCCCGGTGGCCAGCTGCAGCCGCCCCAGCACCCCGGCCGAGCGGTCGTTCAGCTCGACCTCGAACGCCTCGCGCGGCAGGGCGCGCAGCCGTGCGGTCTCGGCCCCCCGCTCCATCCAGATCACCGCCGACGAGGGCTTGCCGCCCCGGTCGGGCAGGGGCACCAGCGTGAAGGGGCCGCCGCAGCGGTGGATCTCGGTCGAGACATTCTGGTGCGGGATCTCGTGCGTCACCGCGAAGGCCAGCGCCTTTTGCCCGTAACGGATGGTGCGCACGCCGATCCCCAGCGCCTGGCGCACGGGGGAATTGCGCCCGTCCGCCGCCACCACCAGCCGCGCCCGCAGCCGCGACCCGTCCGACAGCTCGACCAGCGCCGCATCTTCGCGCGCGGTCAGCCCCGCGGTGGCGGTACCGGGGCGGAACTCGACCCCCCGCAGCTCGGCCAGCCGCGCCGAAATCTCGCGCCGCAGCAGCCAGTTGGGCAGGTTCCAGCCAAAGGGCTGGTCGGAAATCTCGCCCGCGTCAAAGGCGCGGGTCAGCCGCGGCCGCGGCTCGGCGCCGCCGGCATCGACGATCCGCATCACCTGCAGCGGCGCCCCATGGGGCTGCAGCCGATCCCACAGGCCGATGCGACGGAACAGCGCGATCGAGGGCTGCAGAAACGCGGTGGTGCGCAGATCGGCGCCGGCACCGCTTTCCTCGGTGACCGGCGGGGCCGGATCGACGCAGAGCACCCGCAGCCCGGCGGCCCCGAAACCGGCAGCCGCCGTCAGCCCGGCGACGCCGCCGCCAGAGACCAGGACATCGACGGTGTCCGGCGTAGCCGCCACCGGCGCGCCTAGAATCCGGCCGCGTAGGCGATCAGCAGCCCCATGACGACGACCGTGGCGGCCAGCGCGGCCATGGTCAGCGCCGGCAGGCCGAACAGCGCCACCGCCACCCCGACCAGCACCACCACCATGGCCAGGATCATCAGGATGCGCCCGGCGACCACGCGCTCGTCGTGCGACTGCAGGTCTTCGTCGCCGGTCAGGGCGTCGTTGACGGCGGCCGCGGCGGAAGAATCGGACTGGGACATCGGAAACCTCGATCGATCAAAGGGTCGGCCGCGAACTTGCCACGCCGGCAAGGGCGGCGGCAAGACTCGCGACGAAGCTGGCAAGATTCAGGGTCCGCCAGTGCACATGCCGCCCCGGATCCCGCCCCGCCAGCGCGTCGGGGCCTTGGCGGCCGTCCCCTACCAAAATCGTCCGCATTCCAAGGGAATGCGGCACCTCGAGGTTGCGGGGATCGTCCTCGAACATGGCGCAGCGCGCGGGGTCGAGCCCGTGCGCGTCCAGCACTGCGGCAAAGGACCGCGGGTCGGGCTTGGGGTGATAACCGGTCTCGCCGATGCCGTGGATCGCGTCGAACACCAGCTGCTGCCGGGCCAGAACCCGCCCGGCATAGGCGGAATCGGCATTGGTGTGCACGATTCGCCGCCCCGGCAGCGCCGACAGCGCGGCAGTCAGCGCCGGGTCCGGCGCCAGCGCGTCGAGGTCGATGTCATGCACCTCGGCCAGGTAGTGCTCGGGGTCGATCCGGTGCAGCGCCATCAGCCCGGCCAGGGTGGTACCGTGCTCGCGCCAGTAATGCGCGCGCAGCCGGCTGGCCTCGGCCGCATCCACCGACAGCAGCCGGGCGACATAGGCGGTCATCCGCGCTTCGATCTGGGAAAACAGCTGGAGTTCAGGGGCGTAGAGCGTGTTGTCCAGATCGAAGATCCAGCAGTCCACCCCGGCAAAGCCGCGGCGCAGCAGCTCGGGATCGGAAGCGGCAGTCCCTGGAACAGGCGGGCGCGGCGGTGCGGAAACGATGCTCATGCTGCCGGGCTAGCCGGTCGCGGCGACGGGGGCAATCCTGACGAAGACGCGGGCGCTGTGGGTTGTCCTCTCGCCGTGTCGGCAGGCGGGCCCGGCGCGTGGTGATCGCCCGGCGGGTGGCGATGCCGTAGCGCGAGGAGCCGCGCGGTCGAGGTTTTCGGCGGCGGTTCAGGCGGCGCGGGCGGAGCCGGGCGTGGCCGGCCATGCTCGTGGAAAACGGTGCGCCGGGTTGGTCCGTGAAACTGCGTCGCGGGGTTCTCCGATCCGTCTCCTGCTTCTACTGCTCGGGAGCTTTCGGGATATTTATAGCAAGATGAAAGAGTTGCGAGGTTTAGCGGAGATAATGCTCTGAGAGGGGCCGGTCGCACCGGGTTTTCATGCAGGACGGGGCATTGGCGGTCACGAGAAGAACTGCGCCGGTTGCTCCGAGGTCCAGATTGGAGAGGGCGCTCCTCTATGGGCGGGAGCATGGAAAAGCGGGTGGGCGTGATGGGTTGCTCGGGGCAGGGGCGCCGGCCAGCGAGGCACGGCGTGGGGCAGGCGTGAGAATGGGGCGGCGTGACGGGTCGTTCACGGCGAGGGCGCCGGCCTGCGGGACCGCCGGGAAGCGGAAAACGTTTGAGGCTAGCGTAAAAATGGGTCGCGTTAGGGGCATCCGGGGTGACGGCGCCGGCCCGTGGGACCGCCGGAGGGAAGCGTGAAAAATGCGCAGTCGTAAACGGGTGTCCGGGGCTGCTCGGGGAGCAGACCGGAGACCTCGTTTCAAAAGCGGCGCATAGTGGCTGGAAGAGCCAGACGCGACACTCCAGGCCCGAGTGTTGACATCCCGCGAGAGCGCCGCAACCCGTAGGGCGCGGTAGGGCGCGGTAGGGCGCGGTAGGGCGCGGTAGGGCGCGGTAGGGCGCGGTAGGGCGCGGTAGGGCGCGGTAGGGCGCGGTAGGGCGCGGTAGGGCGCGGTAGGGCGCGGTAGGGCGCGGTAGGCGCGGTAGG
>NZ_FRCK01000016.1 GCF_900142875.1 Paracoccus solventivorans
ACCGTGATAATCTCCGACATGACCGCTCCCCTTTGTGGATCGTTGCAGACCCACCTTGGCACATCAGATGCCGTCGGGGGGCGGTCACATCATCAGAGCCATCGGCGGCATCACACCTGCCATGAAACTGAAAATGGCCGCGTAAATTCTACGAATACACCCCGTCAAAAAGGGGGAGATTACCCATTTCAGCGGGGTGAATGCCAATTGCCTCAAACCTTCGATCCGGTCAATAGGCCTAGATCCGGAAAACCTGACCGGCGAAGGCAACAAGCTAAACCTCTCCACCGGCGACGTCCGCCCAAAGGCATGGCGCGACATCTGGGGCTGCGGTCAGGGTATCGGAGCGGTTCACGCGGTGACGACAACGGCGGACTACGTCGACCGCCTCGGCCGGGAATACCGTGCCGCGAAGGACGCGCTCTGCGGCTGAGCGCGGGCAACTTTGAGCAAACCCGTTTCGGTCAAGACAGTCATATCAGCCGGATTTGGTCGCCCGCCTTGCGATCTGCCCGGAAAATCAGCGCGGTCCGGGTCCGCGCCTCATCCGTCCTTGTCGTTGACGATCAGATCGGCATTCTCCGGCAACTCCGGCACCACGCTCACCGCGTCGGCGCGGATCCTGGAATGCGACTTGAAGGCCTCGGCAGCGGCGATGATTGCGGCCGAGGCATCGGCACCGTCTTCCAGCACAAGCGAGATGCGGATCATGTCGCGTTCGTTCTCGCGCGTTACCACGGCCTGCGCGGCCTTCACGCCGGGCGAGCCGATGACGACCTCCTCGATCACGCGCGGATAAACGAAAATCTCGCGCACTTTGACCGCTGCGCCGACTCGGCCCTGCAGTGCGGAAATCCGGCTGACGGTGCCATCAGCGTTGCTCCCCAGCGCAAAAGCGCTGTCTCCGGTGCCAAACCGAATCATCGGCCAGGTGGCATCGCGCGCGGTCACAACAACCTCACCCGGTTCCCCGTGAGCGACCTGTTCTCCACTGACCGGATCGCAGATCTGCACAACGCGGTCGGGATGAACCAGATAGCCATCGCCGCCATCCTCATAGCCGACAAGGCCCAGATCCGCAGTGGCATAGGCAGCCCAGGTCGTCACGCCATAGTCTGCCTCGATCCGGCGGCGCTTGGCCATCCAGTCGCCCATCTCACCACCGAGGAAGGCCGTTTTCACCTTCCAGGCGTCGCGGCCATAGGTTTCGATCACCTTGTCCGCCAGCGTCAGGAAAAACGCGGTGGATGCGCAGATCGAAGTGACGCCGGTTTCGACGATGATCTGCGCCTGAAGCTCGGTATTGCCGACGCCGCCGGGAATTACGGTGGCCCCGGCGGCCTGTGCCGCTTCGTCGAACAAAAGCCCCGCCGGCACGAGGTGATACATCCAGGTGTTCAGAATGATGTCGCCCGCACCCACGCTGGCCGATCTGAATAGAAGGTCCAAGCCGTGGCCACCGCCGCCCGAAAGCGACGGCTCGAAGATCGGGCCGGGCGACACGTAGATCCGGCCGACATCCTTTAGATCGGCAGCGAGAAACCCGCCGAAGGGCGGATTGGCGCGCTGGAGCTTGAGAAGCTCTTCCTTCTTCATCACCGGCAGCCGTGACAGATCTGCCAAGGACCTGACGGCCGCCGGATCGAATCCGGCAGCCGCAAATCGTGATTTCAGCCCAGATGCCCTTTCGGCTGCGGCGGCATAGGCTTGAGCTATGTCCTTGTAGATGTCTTCAGACATGATCATGCCTCCCTCTTCAGTCGTGGCTTAAAGCGGGCAGTCCTTGCGGAAGTTCGGCGCGCGCTTCTCGCGATGCGACAGTACCCCTTCCTTGACGTCTTCGCCCATGAACCCGAGCATTTCAAGCGCAGTCGAGGCATCGAAGATCGGGCCAGCCTGGCGCAGCCAGTTGTTCAGCGAATATTTGGTCCAGCGGATCGCGCTTTGCGAGCCGTTGGCGAGCTCGACGGCCGTATCCAAAGCGATTTGCTGCAACTCGTCATCTTCGACGCACATTGACACTAGGCCGATGCGCTCGGCCTCTTCGCCCGAAACCGGCTTACAAGTCATCAAATAGTATTTCGCCTTGGCCATCGAGGTCAGCAATGGCCAGATGATTGCCGCGACATCGCCAGCGGCAACGCCCAGACGCGGGTGACCATCGACGATCTTGGCCTTCTTACCGGCGATCGAGATGTCGGCTAGGATGGCCACCACAAGGCCGGCACCGGCGGCAGGGCCGTTGATGGCGGAAATAATCGGCTTGTTACAGTTGATGATGTTGTAGACGAGGTCTTTGGCCTCTTTCCACGTCTTCATGATCTCGTACGAATTGCCGATCATGTTTTCGATCAGGCTGAAATCGCCGCCGGCCGAGAATGCCTTGCCCGCGCCGGTGACTATGACCGCATTGATGTCGGGGTCACGATCGATATCGATCCACATATCTGTCATCTGAGTGTGGGTTTCCGCATCTACGGAATTGAAAGTCTCAGGGCGGTCGAACGTGATGCGCAGGACGCGATCAGCCGGGTAGTCGAATCTCATCTTGTGATATTTTGCGTAACGATCGGACATGGTTCTTTTCCTCCTCAGGGTATTAGGTTCAGTCAGGCAATCCGAGAACGGCCTTGGACAGGATGTTTCGCTGGATCTCGTTCGACCCTCCATAGATCGTCGTCGGTCTGGCCTTGTAGAAACTCGCAAGGACATCGACGCTTACATTGCCGACCTGAAGCGGGCCGACGGTGCCGCCATCGGGTCCGGCTGCCTCGATCATCAGCTCGGTGATGCGCTGAAAGCACTCGGTCACCCAGATCTTGAGCATCGAGACATCGGCGCCCAGCGTTTCGCCGCGCTTCAGTTGGTCGGCGAAACGGGAGTAAAGCGCCGCGTGATCCTCGACATCAAGCGCGGCTTGCGCAAAGCGGTCGCGGAACACTGGATCGTCAAAAGCGCCACGGCCCCGTGCGAAGCTCTCAAGCTGCCCCAACGCGTTCTGGGCCAGGCTGGGCGAGCCGATGAAGATGCGCTCGAAGCTCAGGAGCGCCTTGGCCATGGTCCAGCCCTTGTTCAACTCGCCCACGAGGTTTTCGCGGGGTGTACGGGCATTGTCGAAGAAAACCTCGCAAAATTCCGTTTCCCCCGAAAGCGTGGTGATCGTGCGCACCTCGACACCGGGTTGATCCATCGACGCAAGGACAAAGCTGATTCCCTGTTGTTTTTTGGGCGCGTCCGGATCGGTGCGGACCAGCATGAAGATGTGCGTGGCGTCATGCGCCATCGTGGTCCAGATCTTCTGTCCGTTTATGACAAAGTCGTCGCCGTCAATCTCTGCGCGTGTGCGCAGGTTGGCCAGATCGGACCCGGCACCGGGTTCCGAATACCCCTGGCACCAGATGTCTTCGCAACTGAGGATTCGCGGCAGCCAATAGTTTTTTTGTTTCTGAGTGCCGAACTTGATGATCAGGGGGCCGACCATCTGCACACCCATGTCTCGACCACGATTGACACCCCAGCGCTGCTGCTCTTCGTAGAAGATCAGCAGCTTGGCGGCATTCAGCCCCATACCGCCGTATTCCGCGGGCCAGGCCGGCGCAACCCATCCCTTGGTGTGCAGCTTGCGATGCCAATGTTCAATCTCGGCGAACTTGGGGCGGTGCGGCAGATGGCGCAGCTCTTCGGGGTACTCGGCCTCGAGGAACCCGCGCACCTCTTTGCGGAATTCCGCATCGCTCATTGCGTTCCAGTCGGTCATTGTGCGGCCCCCTCTTCTTCGCGCGCGTCAAACCAGATCCGACGGTGATAGGCGTCGTCGCCCAGCCAGGCCGACAGCACCAGCGCCCGGTTCAGATAAAGCCCGATATCGAATTCATCGGTGTAGCCGACCGCGCCGTGCAGCTGGATGGCGTCGCGGGTGACTTTCCTGGCGGCCGTGACCGCCCGTGCCTTGGCCCGGCTGGCCAGACGTGCGCGGATACTTGCGTCCGTTTCGCCATCCATCCGCATCAGAACTTCGCGCACTGCGGCCTGCGCGACCTCGCACATCACGTTCAGGTCGACGGCGCGGTGCTGGATGACCTGGAAGGATCCGATCGGCTTGTTGAACTGCTCGCGCGTCTTGATGTAGTCGAGCGTAATCTCGAAGGCGCGCTGGCTCAGGCCGACAAGCTCGGCTGCGGCAAGCGCCGTTGCGTCGGCCACAGCCTCGGACAGCGCTCCCTGAACCGCGGCACCGCAGGCCAGCTCCGCAGCCGGCGTTCCTGAAAAGGAAAGCTCGCCCAAGGAACTGCCATCGGCCTGCGCCCGCCTGGTCGTAACAAGCCCATCCGCGCTGGCCTCGGCCAGAACTAGAACCGGGCCACCATCTGCTTCGGCTACAACAAGGAAATCCTGCGTTCCTCCCGCGCCAACCACCCAGGCCTTGCCGCCGGTCAGCTTTCCGTCCGCATACCGGCAAGTCGCATCAGCGGAAGCGCCGCCCGGACCACGTTCCTGCCAGGCAACCGCCAGCGATGCCTCGCCGCCGATAAGCTGTTCCAGCTTCGGATGCTCCGGGCAAAGGCGGCGCAGAAGGCCTAGGCCAAGACCAATCGTCGCCACGACCGGTTCCGGGGCGATCACGCGGCCGACCTCTTCGGCGATAACGCCACCGGCAGCCAGGCCCATGCCAAGCCCCCCCTGTTCTTCGGGCACGGCCACGCCAAAAACACCGGCTTCGCCCAATTCCCGGACCATATCCGGGTCAAATTCGCCCCCGGCATCGCGGAGCTTTCGCGACCGTCCACTTCCGCCCGCGCGGTCAAACAGCGTGCGCGCGCTTTCGCGCAGCAGGCGAAGGTCTTCTTCTTGTTCGCTGGATTGCATATCAACCTGTGTCATTTCGTTTTCGCTTCATCATCAATGGGACGTCAGCTGAAAGAACCACCTCGCCCTTGGGGTTCCTGACGCTGAGCGTATAGTGCAAGACACCTCGATCGGGCTTGCTTTTGGACGGCGTGACCGAGTTGATAGTCATTTCGATATCGAGGGGTTCATCCGGGCGGACAGGCAGCAGCCAGCGCAGATTCTCGAAGCCCATGCCGCCGATATTGGCCACATTGACCATCAATTCCGTCACGACAGGTTTGAACACCTCAAGCGCGGTCTGAAATCCCGAGGCGATCAGGCTGCCATGTATCGCGGTCGCATAGTCTTCGTCGGTGTGCAGCCGCTGCGGGTCCCACTCCTGGGCAAAGGCCTTTATGGACTGTGCGCTCATCGGGGCGCTGCGAAAGTGAAAGACTTGGCCCGACTCGAAATCGTCAAGATATTTCAAGCGGCCCCCTCCTTTGCGAAACCGGAATCATACCCGCTCGAATCTTTGGAGATTCTCACCCGGTTGAACTCTTCCAGTTTCGGGTAGGTTTCCTTGAAGGCCGTCAGGAATTCCGTCATCGGCGCATCGACATGAAGACCCCGGTCGTTCACATATTCCATGTGGCGCTGGTCCTTCTCGTCGAATTCGTGGAAAAGAGCATCGTGATAGCCGTCAAAAACCAGAGGCTTGACCCCGAATCTTTCACACAGCTCTATGTTGAAAGCGGGTGTGACCTTATAGGATTCACCACCCAGCCACAGTTGAACATAACCGTGATAGATAAAGAGATCGGTCCCCATCAGCTCCTGCAGCTTGGGAGTATTCAGGTGGTTGCGCACATCCGCGAATCCCAAAGCGGCGGGGATACCGACGGCGCGCAGACAGGCCGCAAGTAGGATTGCCTTGGGGACGCAGAAGGCTGCCTCCGCCCCGGCGATCCGGCTGGCACGATAAGAATCTTCATCCAGCGCAAAACAATACGGGTCGTAACGGATATCGTCGCGAACCGCTTCGAACAGGCGGATTGCCTTATCTCGATTGGTCGCGTCCACAGGAAGATCGCGCAAAGCCGATGTGATGAAACCCTGCACTTCGAGGCTGTCGCTCTCGACAAAGTGCGCGGGCAAGACAAAGCGCGCAGCTTCTGTCGGCAGGTCGTCGTGGGGTTGGGCCAATGGACCTCTCCATTTTTTTTTCTAACAAATGTTAGAGTACAATCTGAAAACCTGCGGGTCAACGAATTTCATTGTGTTTTTCGCAAGTCCTGGCCAAAGCGGGTATTATCTTCCCCCAATGCCGCAGCACGTCCGGCCGAACTCGCCGCAGAACGGAATTCCGGAGCAATTGGCAGCGGCAGCGCCGGTACCTCCCGACCAGAAATGTTCAGCTTTCGCTCGAATACGCCTCGCGCGATAAAATGCGGATCGGCCGCAGCTTCGGCGGGCGTTTTCACGACGGAACAACAACAGTCCGCAGCGGCCAGCAAAGACTCCCAATGGGTCGAGGGATGGTCGCCCAGACGACGCGCCACTTCCGCAACACTGGCATTGGGGTCGGACCAGTCATCACGAAGCTCCTGCGGCAGGCCGATGACATCGCAGAACAACTGCCAGAACTTTTCCTCGATCGCCCCGACGGCGATCTGACGGCCGTCCGCCGCGGTATAGAGACGATAGCGCGCTAGGCCGCCGGTCAGACGGCTGCTGCCGCTTGCGATGTCATTGCCGGCGATCACGCCATCTGCTTGGGCCCAGTAGGCAAAGGCAAACGCCCCCTCGGACATGGCGATATCCAGATGCGTTCCCTGACCGCTTGCCTGCCGCGCAATCAGGGCCAGCAGGATATTGACCACCGCCGGATAGGTTCCGCCCCCGATATCAGCGACCAACCCGAAGGGCATGGTTGGCTGCTGATCCGGTCCCCGGCTCAGCGACAGAATCCCCGCATCGCCCACATAATTGAGATCGTGCCCGGCAGTCGAAGCCTTCGGGCCGGTCTGTCCATAACCGGTGATCGAACAATAGATGAGACCGGGATTGATCTCGCGCACGGCCTCGTATCCCAGACCGAGCCGGTCCATCACTCCGGGGCGAAATTGCTCTACCAGAACATCGGCCTTTTCAAGCAAAGGGCGCAGAACATTCATTGCGCCCTTTGACTTGAGGTCGATTGCCACCGACCGCTTGCCGTGATTCAAAACAGCGAAGCCAATGCTCTCCCCGTCTATTTTCGGCGCGGTCAGGCGTGCGTCCTCACCCGTGCCCGGACGCTCGAACTTGATAACCTCGGCCCCGGCTTCGGATAACATGAGCGTGGCCATCGGGCCGGGAAGAAGGGTGCTGAAATCCAGCACCAAGATATCCTTGAGCGGCTGTGTCATCCTCCCTCCCTCACGCGAAACGCGCAGCCCCATTGTTTAGAACCACCACGTCGCGGGCCGGGATCGAAGCGCGGAACCGGGCCTCGCCACCCTCTTCCCAGATCTCAAACCGCACGGTCTCGCCGGGATAGACCGGGGCGGAAAACCGCACGTCCAGCCCGACAAGCCGGGCGGCGTCATAATCGAGCAGCGATTTGAGGATCGCCCGCGCCGCCAGACCATAGGTCGCAAGGCCGTGCAGGATCGGGCGGTCGAACCCGACCGAACGCGCCACATCCGGGTCGGCATGAAGCGGGTTCATGTCACCGCTAAGGCGGTAAACCAGCGCCTGGCGCGGCAGTGTTTCGATATCGCAGACATGATCGGGCGCGCGGTCGGGCAAGGCCGCCGGGGCCGGGCCGGGCCTGTTTTCGCCACCGAACCCACCATCGCCACGGCAGAAGGCCGACATCGCCACGCGAGCCAGCTTTTCGCCGCTATCGGCATTGATGATGTCGCGGCTCTGGTAGATGACGGCACCTTTGCCCTCGCCCTTGTCGGAAATAAAGTCGATCCGGCTGCGGCCGATGATGTTGCCGTTCACCGGCAGCGGCTTGTAGATGTCTAGCCATTGTTCACCATGCAGCACCTTCTGCCAGTTCACGCCGGTCTTGGGGTCGCGCAGCCAGAAGCCCGGGTACCCCATCGTGACCGCCATTGAGGGAACCGCCCTCAGCCCAGCTTCATAGACAAAGGCCAACTCTTTCCTGTCGGTCGGATCCTCGCCAAACCCGAGGCCGAGCGCATAAAGGATCGTATCCCGATCGGTCAGTGTCTGCTCGATCTCTTCGAAGTCCCAGTTCGATAGCGCGTCGAAATCCAATGGCATGATCTTTCCTCCCTGGTTTGTTCTTAGAGGGTGTTTTGCGAACCCAAGATTGCCGTGACCTGACTGGACAGCACACCGCCGTTCCCATGGGCCAGCGCCAGGTCGACATCCCTCAACTGAATGCCGGGCGCATCGCCACGGATCTGCCGCGCCGCCTCGATCACGGTGAAAATGCCATACATGCCGGGGTGCACACAGGACAGACCCCCACCATTGGTATTCACCGGCAAGACCCCGCCCGGCGCGATGCGCCCGCCCTCGACAAAGGCGCCGCCCTCGCCCTTGGCACAAAAGCCGAGATCTTCCAGAAACAGGATCGTATTGATGGTGAACGCATCGTACAGCTCGACCACCTGAATGTCAGCGGGCGACACGCCAGCCGCGTCAAAGGCGCGTGCGCCCGACTCGCGAGCGGCGGTCACGGTGAAATCCTTCATCTGCGATATTTGCCGGTGCGAGCTTTCCGCCGCGCTGCCCAAAACGTAAACCGGGGCCTTCGGGAAGTCCTTGGCGCGGTCGGCGCGCACCATCACGATCGCCCCGCCGCCATCGGTGACAAGACAACAATCGCGCACCGTCAACGGATCGGCCACCATACGCGCGCCCAAAACATCCTCAAGACTCAGCGGGCCGCGCTCGAATGCCTCAGGGTTGTGCTGCGCCCAAGCCCGCGCGGCCACGGCCACATCGGCCAGCTGTTCGCGGGTGGTGCCAAATTCATGCATGTGCCGTGCCGCCGCCATCGCATATGCGGAAATCGGATAGCGCGGATTATACGGCGCCTCATAGGCGGGCGGGCGCGATGCCGTCACAAGCCTGCCCGACGCGGTGCGCTGGTTGGAGCCATAAACGATCAGCGCCACATCACACAGGCCGGCCTCCAGCGCCATTGTGGCGGAGGTCAAGTAATTCACGAAGGACGAACCGCCCGTCATGGTGCCGTCGATGAACCTGGGCTGAATACCCAGATATTCGGCCGCCATCAGCGCCGGCATGCTGTCTTCCATCATGGTGCAGAACAGACCGTCCACATCAGACAGCTTCAGCCCCGCATCGCCAAGCGCCGCAAGCGCGGATTGCGCCATGACATCATAGGCCGTAAGCCCATGCGCCTCGCCAAAACCCGCGTGCCCGGTTCCCACAATGGCGGATTTTCCCCGAAGTTTGGGTGTCATGGCCTATACCTCCGCCGGTTTGAACAACACGGCCGGTTGCCCCTCGGCCCCGCCCACGAAGGCGGTCACGACCATGTCGATGACAATGTCACGGGGGGCAATGCCCTCGACTCGGCTCATCATCCGAACGCCTTCCTCCAGTTCCACCACGCACACGTTATAGTCGCCGCCGCGCTCGAGCTTCTGACGCACGACAGTGGTAGTATGGACCCGGCCCTTACCGCTGGCGGGATGCCAAGAGATCGCGGTCCCATGGCAGTGCGGACACAAGACCCTTGGAAAGAAATGATAGGCTCCGCAATCATCGCATCTGGGCAGCACGATCTCTCCGTTTGTCAGCGCGCGTTGGAATATCTGGTCTGGTCCTGTGGCGTCCGGCACCGGCATTCTCCTCAAATGGCCCATTCCTGGTTAATCGTATTGATAATGTTTCTAACATCTGTTAGATTCTGTCACGCTCCTAGGATCACGTGAGAGAACGCCATGTCAAGTTCAAATTCAGCGCCCCTTTCCGGCAAGCTCGTCATCGCGCTCGAACAGGCGGTGGCGGCGCCTTTTTGCTCTTCGCGGCTTGCCGATGCCGGTGCGCGGGTGATCAAGGTCGAACGCAAGGGCGTGGGCGATTTCGCGCGCGCCTATGATACTGTTGCCAACGGCGAAAGCGCCTATTTTACATGGCTGAACCGGGGCAAGGAATCGGTCGCACTAGACATCAAAGCAGCAGAAGATCGCGATATCCTGCTGAAAATGCTGGAAAACGCGGATGTGTTCATCCAAAATCTTTTGCCGGGCGCCCTTGCAAAGCTGGGTCTGGATTCGACGACCTTGCGAGAGAAGTTCCCGCGGCTTGTGACCTGCGATATCACCGGATACGGTGAAGACGGCCCGATGCGCAACGCCAAGGCTTATGACCTTCTGGTGCAATGCGAAAGCGGCCTGGCATCGGTGACCGGCACGCCGGACGGTCCGGGGCGGGTTGGCGTGTCGGTCTGCGACATCGCCACGGGCATGACAGCTCATGCCGGGATCTGCGAAGCGCTGATCGGGCGTGAGCGCTCCGGCACAGGCAGCGGCGTTTCGGTGGCCATGTTCGACGTGATGGCCGACTGGATGTCGGTTCCGCTGCTCTATCACGACTATCTTTCCAAACCGACGCCCCGCGTCGGTCTTAACCACACGATGATCTGCCCCTACGGCGCCTATGAGTGCAGGGACGGCCAGCTTATCGTGATAGCCGTACAGCACAGCGGTGAGTGGGTGAGCTTTTGCGACAACATCCTTGGGGATACCGCCCTGGCAACCGATCCACGTTTTCACGACAACTCGACGCGGCTGCTGAACAAGCCCGCGCTCGAAGCGCTCATCAAGGCCGTGTTCGCCTCTCATGACCGCGCCGGGATGCTAAAGCGGCTTGACGCGGCGGGCATTGCATACGGGGCGGTGAACGATGTGGCGTCCCTGTCCGACCACCCCCAACTCGACCGGTCCGTCATCAGCACGCCATCTGGCGAAATCAACGTCCCTGCGCCCCCGATCCGGCGCAGCGTCGGAGAGACGACACTTGGCCCTTGCCCGGCTTTCGACGCAGACGGCAAAGCCATCCGCACCGAGTTCGACCCTCGTCATAAAACAGGATACGCGCGTAAATGACCGCTGCGCAGAAACCCGCGATCCTTGATGGCGTGAAGATTGTCGATCTTACTTCTGTGGTTTTCGGGCCTTTGGCCACGCAAATGCTGGGCGATCTGGGGGCCGATGTGATCAAGGTGGAAAGCCCCGAGGGAGATCTTTTGCGCCAGGTCCAGCCGTCCCGCAACAAGCTGATGGGTGCCGCCTTTCTGGGTGCAAACCGCAACAAACGCAGCGTCATTCTAGACCTCAAGACGCCAAATGATCGCGATCGGCTGCGCAAGCTGCTGGCCGATGCCGATGTGATGATCTCCAGCATCCGGCCCGCGGCGCTTGCCAGATTGTCCCTTGACCCCGAAACGTTGCGCCGCGAGAATCCGAAACTGATTACGGTATCCGCCACCGGCTTTGGGCAGGACGGGCCCTATGCGGCCAAACCTGCCTTCGACGACATCGTCCAATCGGTCTCGGGGATGGCCAGCTTGGCATCATTGCGCGATCCCGAAGCTGCGCCGGCCTATGCCCCGACGATCCTTGCCGACAAGCTTGGCGGCGTCACTGCGGCCTATGCTGTCATGGCCGCCTTGTTCCATCGTGAGCGCACGGGCGTGCCCCAGCATGTCGAAGTGCCGATGTTTGAAACGCTGACGTCGTTCCTGCTGACCGAACATATGGATGGTGCCACATTCGAGGACAACCCGCAAGATTTCGGCTATGCCCGCATGCTTGTCCCTCATCGCCGCCCGGTTCAGACTTCGGACGGGTTTATCACTATTCTGCCCTACACCAACGTACAATGGGCACGCTTTTTCAAGGCAGTCGGGCGGGATGACATGCTCGGCCACTTGTGGGTGACCGACATGGACACCCGCAGCCGCAACATAGGCGCGGTTTACGATATGGTGGCGCAGCTCGCGCTGACACGGACCACAAAAGAATGGCTTGCCCTGATGGAGCAGGCCGATATTCCCGCCATGCCAGTCCGAAACCTGTCAGATCTGCCCAGCGACCCCCATCTTGCCGCCACCGGTTTCTTTCAGCAGATTGCTCATCCAACGGAAGGTGCCATTTGGACAACACGCCCGCCGGTTCGATTTTCGGCAACCCCGGCGCGACACGACCACCGACCAGCCCCTCGGTTGGGCGAGCACAGCGAAGAGATCTTGGGCCCGGCCGAAGAGTAACCCCACCCGGACCGATCAGACATCCAGCGAACGAGCGATCAGTTCGTTCATGATTTCGTTGGTGCCGCCATAGATCATCTGCACCCGGCTGTCGGCGTAAAGACGCGCGATCGGGAATTCCATCATGTAACCGTATCCGCCATGCAGTTGCAGACATTCATGCATGACTTCGTTCTGCGTCTGACTGCCCCACCATTTCGCCATTGACGCGGTGGCAGCATCAAGCTCGCCAGCCTCTATTCGGGCAATGTCGTCATTGACGAAGCTACGCAGCAGTTCGGCTTTGGTCTTGCATTCCGCCAGTTTGAACCGGGTGTTCTGGAAATCCATGATCCGCTTGCCGAACGCCTTGCGATCCTGAACGTATTTTACGGTCTCATCGATCGCGAAGTCGATGAAACCAAGCGCGGTGATTCCGACATCAATCGCTCCCAGGGCAATTGCTTCATCAGCTGATAGAACCCCTGCCCTTCCTCAGTACCTAGCAGGTTGGCTGTGGGCACGCGGACATCCTCAAAAAACAGCTCGGCCGTGTCAGAGCCCTTCATGCCAAGCTTCTTTAGGTTCCTCCCACGCCGGAATCCTTCTGCTTCCTTGGCCTCCAGAACGATCAGCGACACACCCTTGGCCCCTGCGCTTCTGTCCGTCTTGGCCACCACTACGACTATGTCGGCGGTATGACCGTTGGTTATGAAAATCTTCGACCCGTTGATCTTGTAGTGATTGCCGTCTCGTTCTGCATAGGTCTGAACGCTCTGAAGGTCCGAGCCGGTGCCCGGTTCTGTCATGGCGATAGCGGCGACGCTTTCGCCGCTAATCAACCGCGGCAGCCACTTTTTCTTTTGCCCTTCACTGCCGTAGGTGTTCAGATAGTGAATTACGATGCTCTGGATGCCGTAACCCCAGCCGGTATCTCCGGTGCGCCCTTGTTCATAGACAGTGATCGCGTCAAACCCAATACCGCCCCCGAATCCACCATACTCCTCCGCAATGGATCCGCCCATGACGCCCTGCTCGCCGACGACCTTCCAGAACTCTCTGTCGACGATGCCTTGTGACGCCCATTTGTCGACATTTGGCGCCATCTCGGCATCAAAAAGTTTGCGGGTACTCTCCGCGAACATCTTGTGTTCATCGGAAACCCAGTTTGGGGAGTTCTTGATCAGAGACATGTTTTTTCCTACAAAGGCGACTTGATCTGTTGAAATCTATCAGGTGTCTTGTCTTGAAAATGAGGAGGAACAGGTTCAACAGATTAAGCAAATATCCTCCCAAGAGCCGGTTCCCCTACTGGTTGCTCCCGTTCATGATAAGCTCCGCGCAAGGCGGACCTTTCAAACGCTGTGCGCCCCGAATCAACTGAGTTTCTCGATCAATTCCGGCACCGCGGTGAAAAGATCCGCGACAAGGCCATAGTCGGCAACCTGGAAGATCGGGGCTTCTTCGTCCTTGTTGATGGCGACGATGATCTTGCTGTCCTTCATGCCGGCAAGGTGCTGGATCGCACCCGAGATGCCGACCGCGACATAAAGATCGGGGGCCACGACCTTGCCTGTCTGTCCGACCTGCCAGTCGTTGGGCGCGTAGCCCGAGTCAACGGCGGCACGGGATGCACCGACGGCGGCACCCAGCTTGTCGGCCAGTTTCTCGATCAGGGCGAAGTCAGCTTCCGAGCCGACGCCGCGCCCGCCCGACACAACCACGCCTGCGCTGGTCAGTTCGGGGCGGTCCGAGGCGGCCACCTTGTCTTCGACCCATTCGGACAGGCCGGGGTTGTCGCCCGTGGCAATCGCCTCAACCGAGGCAGAGCCGCCCATCGGGGCCAGATCGAAGGTCGAGGTGCGGATCGTCATGACCTTGACGCTGTCAGTAGATTTCACGGTCTGGATCGCGTTGCCCGCATAGATCGGACGCTCAAACGTGTCTGCATCGACCACGCCCACGACATCGGACAGGATCATCACGTCCAGCAGAGCGGCGACGCGCGGCATGATGTTTTTCGCATCCGTCGTGGAGGGGGCCACGATATGCGAATACTCCGAGGCCATGCTGGCGATCAGCGCGGCGACGGGTTCAGCCAGACGGTGCCCATAGAGCGCGTCTTCGGCGACAAGCACCTTGGAGACGCCTGCAATCTTGGCCGCCTCATCCGCGGCGGCCTTGGCCGATGCGCCGGTGCAGAGCACGGTCACTTCGCCCAATTGCTTGGCCGCAGTGACGGCCTTGGCGGTGGCGTCCAGCGCCAGCGTGCCGTCGGTTACTTCACCAATCAGAAGAACAGCCATTATACAGCCCCCACTTCCTTGAGTTTCGCCACAAGCTCATCGACCGAGCCCACCTTGATGCCTGCCGCGCGCGCTGCGGGTTCCGTGGTCTTGACCACAGTCAGGCGCGGGGTGACATCGACGCCGTAATCGGCGGCGGTCTTTTCATCGAGTTGCTTTTTCTTGGCCTTCATGATGTTCGGCAGCGATGCATAGCGCGGCTCGTTCAGGCGCAGATCGGCGGTGACGATGGTGGGCAGTTTCACCTTGATCGTCTGCAGGCCGCCATCCACTTCGCGCGTGACCAGCGCATGATCGCCCTGAATGTCCAGATGCGAGGCGAAGGCCGCCTGTGACCAGCCCAGCAGAGCGGACAGCATCTGACCGGTTGCGTTCATGTCATTGTCGATGGCCTGTTTGCCCGCAATCACCAGACCGGGGTTTTCCTCGGCGATGACGGCTTTCAGGATCTTGGCCACGGCCAGCGGTTCGATGTCGTTGTGAACATCGTCCGTAGCCACGACCAGAATGGCGCGGTCGGCGCCCATGGCCAGCGCGGTCCGCAGGGTTTCCTGCGCTTGCTTGACGCCGATGGAAACCACCACGACCTCATCAGCCTTTCCCGCTTCCTTCAACCGGATCGCCTCTTCCACCGCGATCTCGTCGAAAGGGTTCATGGACATTTTGACATTGGCGAGATCGACACCGCTTCCGTCCGCCTTGACGCGAACCTTCACGTTGTAGTCGATCACACGTTTGACAGGCACGAGTACCTTCATTGGCGTGGTCTCCCTTGAGTTCTTCGATATGGTTTCGACCGACTTATCGGTCCGTGAATTGTGGTTTGCGCTTCTCCGAAAACGCGTTCATAGCTTCGGGAAAGTCATGCGCGCACAGCAGAACACTTTGGCAGTCACGCTCGATGTCCAGAGCCTCAAGATAACTACATTCCGCCGACGCGCGCATCACACGCTTGGCGGTTTGAACGCCGAACATCGGATGCTGTGCAATCTCGCGCGCGATCTCAAGCGCGCGGGCCTCGACCTGTCCGGCCGGCACACATTCCTCGACGACGCGCAGGTCGCGGGCGGTGCGCCCGTCGATCTCGCGCCCCGTGAGAACAAGCGTCCGCGCCACGCCCGCGCCGGCGCGTTGCTGAAGAAGCCAGCTCGACCCGGTGTCAGGGCAGCCGCCGACACGGGCAAAAACCTCGCACAGCCGGGCATCTTCGGCCGCTACGACGATATCCGCCGACAGGGCCAGGCTCAGGCCGGCACCGAAGGCGACACCGCAGACGGCGGAGATCAGGGGTTTCCGAAAGAGATACGCGGCGCGCCCGCCATCATGAACCTTGTCCACCATTTCCGATGTGGCTCTCGCGCCTTTGGCAATCTCAGACTGAAAGCCGACCAGATCCCCACCGCTGCTGAAATAATCGCCACCGGTCATGACAACTGCGCGTAGCGTGTCGTCCCGCTCCGCCTGCCGCAGGCATGCTACGAGATCCTCGACAAACCCGATGCTGTAGGGGTTACGTTTCCCGGGCTGGGTAAAGCGTAGGATGCCGATAGGGCCGTCCCGGTCTAGGCGCATCAACTCGGTCATGCCAATCTCCTTCAGGTTCCGGTCCACACCGGGGCGCGCTTTTCGGCGAATGCTCTGGGGCCCTCGATTGCGTCATTGCTGGCGTAAACGACCTCGTGCAGGCGCTTACCTTCTTCCAGACCGCCTGCGCAGCCCAGATCCATGGTGGCGCGAACGCCGCCTTTGGCGGCGATCACGGAAAGCGGCGCGCCCCCGGCAATCCGCTTGGCGAGATCCAACGCCCGCGCGCGCACCGCGTCCGGCGTATCCTCGAGATAATTGGTGAACCCGTAATCATGCAGACGCTCAATCGGCATCAGATCGCCGGTCAGAAGGATTTCCATGAGAATGGGTTGCGGCAGCATCGACAGCGCCGGCGCCGCCCAAGGCGACCCCCGGCCAATCTTCACCTCTGTAACACCAACCTTTGTTCCCTTGAGGCCGACGCGCAGGTCGCAATTGAGGGTCAGCATCATGCCCCCCGCCATCAGCGATCCGGTCATCGCGGCGATGATCGGCTTCTTGCAGGCGCGCATGGTTTCATGAAACGGGTCACGCATTTTCGTCAGAATATCGACCCCTTCATCACGCGCTATCTGCGAAGCTTCCTTCAAATCCAGCCCGGCACTGAAGACACCGCAATCGGTCGAGGTAAGTATCGCCACGCGGACGGTGTCATCCGCTCCGATTTTCTTCCAAGCATCTGTCAGCCCGTTCGTTGCGTCCACAGACAACGCGTTCTTGCGTTCGGGCCGATTGATACAGACGGTCGCGATTCCGTCTTCAATTGTAAGCTTGATCGGGCTCATGGTTTCCACTTCGTTTCTCCAGCATCGTTTTAACTTGAACACGCGGTTGTTGCTCCCCCGCGACATGATCGCCACGGGGGAGCTGCCATCTATTCGACAGTGAACTTCGCCGAGCTTTCCTTGATCACTTCCCACACCACATCGATGTAGTCCGCGCTCCAGTCGGTCAAAGGAACCCAGTTTGCCCCGTCCCATTGTTCAATGCGTGTCTTGCCACCGCCACCGTGATCCTGGGGCGTTACGGTCACAGGGGCCATCAAGCCATTGGCGTCGAAGTTTTCTATCGCCTCGTAGCCCGATTTCATGCTCTCGGGCGTCAACGGCCAACCGTTCTCCTGGATCGCAAGCCGAGCAGCTTCGAAACCCGTCGTATAGACCGCAAGGCCGAGATTGTAGTATACGTCACGAACCAGGCTTTCCGGCCCACTTCCCTTTCCGTTTGCATAGTAGGTGTCGAGCATCGTCTTGACGATCGGCACGTCTTGCCCGCCGGCCACGTTAGTCCCGCGCAAGACACCTTTTGCCTCTTCCGCGCCGATGTTATTTATATCGACCTCGTTCATCCAGTTCACCGACAAGTAGCGGTCGATTGGGAAACCGTTACGACGCATTTCCTTGGACGCAACAGCATGCCCACCGGCCAATAGCCAGCTGATCACATAGTCAGGCTTGTCTCGGCGAATCTTGCTCCATGCGCCGGACTGATCCGACCCCGGCAGCGGAACCGGATAGAGCTCCAGTTGGAAGCCTTCCTTCTCGGCAAGCGTCTTAAGAATCTCGATCGGCTCCTGCCCGAAAGGATAGTCCAGATAGATGAAGCCGATCTTGGCATCGCTCAGATCGCCCCCCATTTGGCCCTTGATGAAGGCAACATCGTTCGCCGCCTGCTGCCAATAGGTCGGACCGACAGGGAAGACCCATCCGAAAACCTCGCCGTCGACTGCGTCACCACGGCCGACGAAAGATTGCATCAAAATGTTGCCATCCTTCATGGCACGCGGCAAAGCCGCGTTCGTGACCGGCGTAGACAGGAAGTTGTAGATAAAAACGCCCTCACGCTTCAGCTGCTCATAGCATTCCACGCCCCGCTGCGGCTCATTGCCGTGATCGCGCACGATGATTTCAACCGGGTGCCCCTCGATGCCACCGTTTTCATTGGTGTACATCGCAAGATCTTGGGCCGCCTGTGCGACCTGTGGCGTAATGAATGCGTATGACTTGCTGAGGTCAAAGCAGAGGCCGAACTTGATCGGCTCATTTTCCTGAGCTGATGCCATCGCCCCGCTGGTTGCCAACGCAGCGGCGATGGCAATAGTCCATACTTTCCGTTTGGTTTTCATGTTTCTCTCTCCCGTTGTTGAACGCAGGGCTCATAGTTCCAATACTGATTCTCAGCCCCACGCATTTTGCGTTCAGTTGCCATTCTTCATTCCCCGTACTTCGAAGAACTTTCCCTAACGACGTCCCAAACAACTTCTCCGTACGCCGCGATCCAGTCAGTCTGCGGAACCCAGGTTTCGCCATCCCACATCTCGATACGCGTCTTGCCGCCGCCGCCGTGATCCTCGGCTGTGACCGTGATTGGTGCCATCAGACCGTTGGCGTCGTAGTTTTCCAGCGACTCTAGGCCCTTTTTATAGGATTCCGCCGTGATCGGCATCCCCTCCAGGTCTGCGGCCCTGCGGGCAGCCTCGAAGATGATCGAATACATCGCCAGACCTGTGTTGTAATAGACGTCCTGCGTGTTCACGAGCGGACCGGAGCCCTCTCCCTCGTCATAAAGTTTATTGATGATCTCCAGACGCAGGGGCACGTCCTGACCACCCACGACATTTGTGCCGCGCTTGAGCCCGGTGGCGGCCTCGGCGCCAATATTGGCGATGTCGACTTCATTCAGCCAGTTTACGGAAATATACTTGTCCATCGGAATGCGATTGCGTTGCATTTCCTTCGAAGCGACGACATGCGCACCACCAAGCATCCATGAGATCACATGGTCGGGATTGTCACGACGCATCTTCGACCATGCACCGGATTGATCGCTGCCCGGCAGCGGCACGGGGTAAAGCAGTAGTTCGAAACCCTCTTTCTGCGACAGCGTTTTCAGAATCTCGATCGGCTCCTGCCCGAACGGGTAGTCGAAATAAATGTAGCCGATCTTGACGTCCGAGAGATCGTCGTCATGTAGCTGTTTGATATATCTGATATCGTTTGCCATCTGCCCCCAATATGTCGGGCCGACGGGATAGACCCATTCGAAAACGGTTCCATCCACCGCATCGCCCCGACCCACCAGTGACTGCATCAGAATCCGCCCATCTTCCATAGCGCGTGGCAGGATCGCCAAAGATACAGGCGTCGACAGCGTGTCGAAGACGAAAACCCCTTCCCGGCTCAGCCTGGAATAACACTCGATGCCGCGCTGTGGCTCGTTTCCGTGATCACGAACGATAACCTCTACCGGCTCTCCACCGATACCACCCTGCATGTTGATCAGCTTCGCCACATCCATCGCCGCCTGCGACACCTGAGGCGTGGCGAAAGTATAGGCCTTGCTAAGATCATAACAAACCCCGACCTTGAATGGCTCCGCCAGAGCCAGTGTTCCGGCCATCTAGCTCCCCATCATAGAAAAAACAGCTAGTGTCTTGGTAAGTTTCTTCATCTTTTCCTCCCTGAACAATCTCTGTCTAGTGACTTAACTCAGCCAACGCTTGCGTCGGCTGTAATGTTTGACATTGTGAAAGTTGGTACCTTCTCCGCCGCCAAGGTAGAATTCCTGGATGTCCGAGTTGGATTTGAGCGCCTCGGCTGTACCATGCATGACCACGCGGCCGTTTTCGATCAGATAACCTTCCGAAACGATTTCCAGCGCGGCCAAGGCATTCTGTTCAACCAAAAGCACCGACAAACCCTCCTCGCGGTTGATTTTTTGAAGGATGCCGAAAATTTCAGCCACCAAGAATGGCGCTAGCCCAAGACTCGGCTCATCGAGCATCAGAAGACTCGGTTGGGTCACAAGAGCTCGGCCAATGGCAAGCATTTGCTGTTCGCCGCCCGACAGATAACCCGCCTGCGAATTACGGCGCTCGGCAAGCCTGGGAAAATAGTCGTATATTTTATCCTTTTGCACACTCAATTCAGATCTGGACATTCCCATCGGTGCGGCCGCAGTCAGGTTCTCGTCTGGAGTCAGATGCTCGAAAACGCGCCGTCCTTCGATGACGTGACAGATGCCCATTTCGACACGTTTCTGCGCCAGCATCTCTGTGATGTCGGTCCCGTCAAACTTTATCTCACCCCGGCTGATATGGCCGCGTTCTGCCTTCAGAAGACCACTGATCGCCTTCAATGTTGTGCTTTTTCCGGCTCCGTTGGAGCCCAGAAGCGCGACCATTCCGCCCTTCGGCACCTGAACAGAAACGCCTTTGATCGCCAGCATTACGTTGTCGTACAGCACCTCGATGCTATTCATCGACAGAATGGACTGGCCTTGGGCTTTCTCTTGCATCGGCATTCCTCTTTACTTTCTGAGCTGATCGAAGGGCCAGGTCATAAGATAGTCTCTGATATTGCCGTAGAGTTTTCCGAGACCTAGCGGTTCGATCATGAGAATGATGACGATCAACGCGCCGTAGACCGCATTGGGGATATGAGCGAGCGTTTCCACATTGACCTGCATGCCGAGCTCTTCGCTCGCTGTCACGACGAGCCCGTTCACCAGCCCCGGCACGAGCAGGATCAACGCAACTCCGAAATAGGACCCGATGATGCTGCCAAGTCCGCCTACGATCACCATCGCCAATACCTGGATTGATACGTTTACCGAAAACTGTTCGGGTGCGGCCAGAAAGTAGAAGGTCGCGACCAGCAGGGCCCCGCTGACACCGGCAATGAAAGACGATGCCGCGAAGGCTAGGATCTTGTAGTAGAAGCTGTTTACGCCGAGGATCGCCGCAGCAAAATCCTTCTCACGCACTGCGACAAGTGCACGTCCCAGCCCAGTGCGCTTGAGGTTTAGCATGAAGATTGTGACCAAGACGCACCAGCCAAGTGCGACATAATAATAGCCGGCATCAGAGGTGATCTGCTGTCCTAACAGCGCCAAAGTTGGAGCCTGAAGTGATGCGTGTGACCCGCCGGAAATCGTTGGGGAGTGGGTCAATACCCAGTCCATCACGAATTGCATCGCGAGGGTCGTGAGCGCGAGATAAAGACCTTTGACCCGCAATGCAGCAAAGGCGAACAGACTGCCGATCACTGATGCCGCCAACCCACCAATGATCAAGGCGATTTCCCAAGGCACCCCGAGCCGCACGGTATGTATGGCCGAATAGGCACCAACGGCCATTACTGCGGCATATCCGAGATGGAGCTGTCCGGCCCAGCCTGTCACCAAGTTCAGTCCTAAAGCGGCGGCGGTCCAGATCAGCCAAGGCAAAATGTAACTGTTAAGGTAAAGTGACGGTAGGATAAACGGTGCCGCAAGTCCGATCAACAGAAGGAACACCGCCAAGTTCCGGTCTGCCGGAACTTTGAACATGCGGCTGTCCGAGATCAAGCTGGAGTGGTAGACACCCGAGAGTCGATAGAACATTTTACACCCTTTCGATGTCGTGACGGCCGAACAGTCCGTGCGGACGGATCATGACCGTAAGAATCAGGACCGCGGCGACGATGAGTTCGCGGCTGCCGCCTCCGACAAGCGGATCAAGAAATTCCGCACCGACATTTTCGATTACGCCCAGAATGATACCAGCAACGATCGCGCCTAATATGCTGTCGAGACCACCCAGAACAGCGACAGTCAGACCCTTGAGAAGCAGAAGCGACAGTGCCTGATCGACACCCTGGATTTCGCCCCAAATGACACCTGCCGCCACAGCCACCACAGAAGCGAGGGCCCAGGACAGCCCGACACCGCGCTCGACCGAAATTCCGACAGACCATGATGCCATGTAATCATCCGCGATCGCCCGCAATTTGATCCCGGTCCGGGTTCGAAAGAACACAATGAAAGCGACGAACAGGGCAAGCGCAACGCCGGCGCCGACCAGATGGATGCGGCTGATGAAGATGTCGCCCAGGAGCAATGGTTCATAGCTGACACCGAGTTCCATCGAACGCGACGTCCCACCCGAGATTGCAAGCGTTGTGCCCCGCAGGAAGATGTCGAGGCCAAGTGTCAGCATCAGGATCATGACGACCGGACGGCCCGCGAGACGCCGAAGCGCCACCCTTTCAATGCCAAACCCCAGACCGAACATGACGACCGCAGCAAGCGGAATAGCTAGCCATAACGGCATTCCCAGATCGCGCGCTAGGGCAAGAACCACATAAGCCCCGACCATTGTCAGCCCGCCCTGCGCCAGATTGGGCACCGAGGATGCCTTATAGACCAGGACCAGGCCGATGGCAAAAAGTGAATACAACAGACCCGTCAGGGCACCGTTGATCGCAAGCTCTGATAAAAAAACCCAATCCATTTAAACCTCCCTTATGGGAAGGTTTCTTTCAACCTTCCCCATTTCTCCGGTCTCGTAAGCCACCTGGGCACTCACATGGACCTCGGCTGAACCGTCGTAGAGTGCCGCGATAACGTCGGCATAGCGTTCCTCTACGACCTTGCGACGCAATTTTCGGGTTCGAGTGATCTCGCCGTCGTCCGGGTCAAATTCCTTTGGAAGGCAGACAAAGCGCTTCAGGTGCAGTGGCTCGGTGACGGCCTTGTTTACCCGTTCGAAAGCCGGGCGTATTAGCGCCGCGACTTCGTCGCGCTGAGACAAATCTGAATAGGACACATATGGCACACCGTTCACCTCGGCCCAATGACCGACAGCTTCAAAATCCACGCAGATCATCGCAGTCAGCTCATTCCGCCCCGCTCCGACAACGGCCGCATCCTTGATATACGGACTGAATTTCAGCCGGTTCTCTATATAGTTAGGCACGTAGCGTTCACCGCCCGCCGTATGCATGACCTCGGAGACGCGCCCCAGAACCACAAGCTGGCCATTATCCTCCAGATAGCCGGCGTCACCGGTATGCAACCACCCGCTCACCAAGGCTTCAGCGCTCGCCTCCGGTTTGTTGAAGTAGCCATCAAACACGCTTTCCGAGCGCAAGAGAATTTCGCCGCTCGCATCGATCTTCACCTCGACACCGGGCGCGGGTTTACCGACGGTATGCAGGCGCACTTCGTTAGGGGCTTGCATCGCGGTGATCGCACTGTTCTCCGTCTGGCCGTAGAACTGGCGCAGCTTGATCCCGAGGGCGCGATAGAACACGAAGGTGTCTTCGCCAATTGCCTCGCCACCGGTAAACGCACTCCTCAGGCGACTCATGCCGAATTGATCCTTGATTGGACCGAAAATGAGCGCCTCCCCCAGAAAACGGCCCAGTGGTTCCAACGCACCGCCACTGTGGCCGTTCAGCTTGCGCGTCTCGGCGGCAATCGCCCGGTCCATGAAGAAGTGGTAAAACCACTTTTTCAACGGGGTTGAGTTCTCCATGCCGACTTGGATCGTAGTTAACATTTGGTCCCAGCTCCTGGGTGCCGCCAAATAAAAGGTCGGTGCGATTTCCCGCATGTCCCGCACGACCGTTTCCTGCCTCTCCGGTACGTTCACTGTGAACCGGAACATCAGCGCCGCCGCCACCGTGATGGCATAATCGCCGACCCAGGCCATCGGGAGATATGCGAGGATGTCCTCATCCTCTCCGTACACTCCCGCCGCGTGGCCGTTGCGAGCTGCGGCAAGAACGTTTTTTTGGCTCAGTACGACACCCTTCGGTTTGCCCGTGGTTCCCGACGAATGCAGGAAGATTGCCGGGTCCTCGGGTTTTGCTCTGTTCAGAAGTTCATCGCGGCGGTGTGGATCCAAGTTGAGATAATCCAGTCCGACTTTAATCAGGTGATCCCATGACATTAGTCCATCGTCTTCATAGGATCCCAAGCCGCGTGTTTCATCGTATATAACATGAGCTATGCCACTCGCGCTCGCACTCCGTAGCTCGAGGAGTTTGTCCACCTGCTCCTGATCTTCTGCTATGGCTGCTACGATCTCGACCTCGCTCAGGAAATGCTGAAGCTCTTCGATCGTTGCGCCAGGATAAGCCGGCATTGCATAAGCCCCGAGTAGCGAAATCGCGAGCATGCCTCCATATAGCCGCGCACGGTTGTCGCCCAGAATGAGCACAGCCTTGCCGGGCTTTACGCCGATCTTCTCAAGCCCGGCAGCGCAGGCCAGTACTTCTTCGGCGTACTCTGCCCAGGTGGTTTCTTTCCAGATTCCACGCTCCTTTTCGCGAATAGCAATATTCGACCCGTAGCTTGACGCGTTCCGTGCCAGCAATGCCCCGATCGTTTCGCTGGCGGAAAACTGCGATTTTGCTGCTTCAACCATGCGATCCTCCAATATATGCCTCGATAACCCTAGGATCTTTTACAACATCCTTCGGGATACCGCTGGCGATCATTTCGCCGTAGTTGAGTGCCAGCACCCGATCACAAATACCGATGATGACGTCCATATGATGTTCGATAAGCAGGACACTAACGCCGCGTTCATCCCGCGCGTCCAGAATGAAGCGGGACATATACCCCTTCTCCTCCTGGTTCATACCCGCCATCGGCTCGTCAAGGATCAACATCTGCGGCTCTGCCACCAGGGCCCGCGCAAGTTCGACCCGCTTTTTCAGCCCGATCGGAAGGCCGTCGACCAGTTCGTACCGGATGCTCTCGAGCTGCAGGAACTCGATCACCTCCTCGACGATTTTGCGGTTCTCGACTTCTTCAGGGCGGGCCGCCCACCAATAGAACGCCGTGCGGAAAACTCCTGGGTGCATATGAATGTGCCGGCCGAGCAGGATATTATCGAGAACGCTCATCCCATTGAAGAGCGCGAGGTTCTGAAACGTCCGGGCCACACCGAGCTTTGCAACCTTGTGGGGTGCCGTGCCGGTGATGTTCTTTCCGGCCAACCGGACAGTCCCCTCGTTTGGCGGGTAGAACCCGGTGATTGCATTGGTAAGCGTCGTCTTGCCACTGCCATTCGGCCCAACAAGGCCGAAGATTTCCCCTCGCTGGATGACAAGATCGACACCGGTGACAGCAACGATACCGCCAAAACGGCGTTCGATCCCTGTGCATTCCAGTATCGGCTTATTACTTAGTGTCGTCATATGGCCCCCGTTTTCCCCCAGGCAATGCACGTATCAAGATATCCGGAAGTAATCCGGTCGACCTGTGGGCCAGGGATCTCCCCACAACTGCTGCCCACCGTCGATATTCAGAACTTCACCGGTTACGAATTTCCCCGAATTTGCCGCCATATAAACAACGCCTTCGGCGACATCCCATTCGTCGCCGGCGTGGCGCATCGGATTTGAGTCCTGGAAGGTGGCCGCGCCGTCTTCGGGATAGTTGTGAAAGCCGTTGCTTTCACAACATCCGGGCGCCACGCAGTTCACGCGAATCCCATGCGGCGCCCACTCTACCGCGACCGATTTTGACAAGTATATCACCCCTGCTCGCGCCGCACAGGTATGCGCGATGCCCGGCATGCCGCGCCAGATGTCGGCCACGATATTCACGATGGAACCGGGTCGCTTTTGCTCGACCCAGTGTCGTGCGGTGGATTGCATCATCCACCAGGTCCCGTTGAGGTTGGTGTCGATGACCGCGTTCCAGCCCTTCGGAGAAAAGTCCAACGCTGCTTGGGGAAACTGACCCCCGGCATTGTTCACCAGAACGTCAATCGATCCGAATTCACGGTTGACCTCGCCAACGAAGTCCTCGACCTGGCCAGGATCCCGGATCGTCATAGGCTTGGCAAACACCATGCCACCAAAAGTTTCGAGAAATTCCTTCGCCGTGGCCAGCTTTACCGCGTCGCGTCCATTGATCGCAAGATTGGCACCCAACCTAGCGAACAGCACCGCAATGGAAAGACCCAAGCCACCGCCGGCGCCCGTCACAGCAACGGTTTTACCCGCAAACAAGTCGCTTGCATACACGGTTGCGCGTGACGCCAAGCCTCCTCGCGAAGACCCGTACTGCGTCTTAGTCATGACGCCTCCTCCCTGTGTCCCGTTCGGGTTCGTTGCGGATAATCTGACGCGTGTTAGAAAACTATGCAAGACAAGAATGCGCTTTGCTATAGTGATCACCTCTCGTCAGTAAGACTTTGGAAGCCCTAACGCTTTTTCGGCGATGAACGACAAAAGCATCTGTGGTGTCACGGGGACGATACGGAAAAGTAGTGCCTCTCTTACCAGACGCTCCACATGATATTCCTTGGCGTATCCAAACCCGCCAAAGGTAATCTGCGCTGCTTCAGTCGCCTCGACCGCGGCATCTGCGGCCAGTAGCTTGGCAGCGTTGGCTTCCACTCCGCACGCCTCTCCCGAATCATAGAGGGCGGCGGCATGCATCACCATGAGATTGGCAGCTTCCACCCGTGCCCATGCCATTGCCAGCGGATGCTGGATGCCCTGATTCTGGCCGATCGGCCGCCCAAAGACCACACGCTCGTTGGCGTATTGCGCGGCGCGCACCAATGCATTGCGTGCGATGCCGATGCATTCGCCGGCAACGAGGATGCGTTCCGGGTTCAGCCCATGCAGAATCTGTCGGAAACCCTTGCCCTCTTCCCCAATCAAGTCTTCGGCCGGGATTGGCAGTCCGTCGATGAACATCTCATTCGAGTCAACGGCTTTCCGGCCCATTTTTTCGATTTCGCGAACATCCACGAAATTGCGGTCCAGATCCGTATAGAACAGGCTCAAACCCTCGGTCGGGTTAGTCACGTCTTCAAGCCGTGTCGTTCTGGCCAGAAGCAACATCTTGTGGGCCACCTGCGCGGTCGAAATCCAGACCTTTTGACCATGAACGACGTACCTGTCCCCCTGTCGCACAGCTATGGTTTTAAGCTTGGTGGTATCCAGCCCGGTCGTCGGCTCGGTTACAGCGAAACAAGCTTTTTGATCGCCGGCGATCAGAGGGGGCAGCATGCGAGCGCGCTGTTCATCGGTTCCGAACTTGACCACCGGGTTGAGCCCGAAAATGTTCATGTGGATGGCCGAGGCCCCGCTGGCGCCAGCCCCCGATTCGGCAATCGCCTGCATCATGATGGTCGCTTCGGTGATCCCCAGACCAGCACCGCCTACGTCTTCCGGCATGGCAATGCCAAGCCAGCCACCATCTGCCATCGCCCTGTGCAAATCATGAGGGAAACCCCCGTTCCGATCCCGGTCCAGCCAGTAGTCGTCATCAAACTGCACACATACACGCAGGATCTGATCTCGAATTTCCTTTTGTTCACCCGTCATTCGAAATGTCATTGTGTCTCGCTCCCATCCACACCTACAAACCCTGCCTCACACAGGACAGTGATCCGGTCATCTTCATATCCAAGATTGCGCAGAATGCTTCGGCTGTCCGCGCCCGGCGGCCGCCCTAGCCAGCGCAACTCACCGGGGGTGGCGCTGAGATGCGGGATAGGTCCAATCACCTGCGTCTGCTCGCCCTCAACCGATACGATGTCGCCGCGATGACGTATCTGCTCATTCGTCATGATCTCCTCGACGCTCAGCACACGAGAGGCAACCGCATCATAGCGGGCAAACTCCGCCTCGACTTCCGCAAGCGTGTGTTGCGTGACGAAATCATTTATGGCGTCGAAGACCACGGCCATATGCTGCGACATCTCGTCGAGTGTAGCGAACCGCGGATCATCGGCCAGCGCATCTCCGCCGACCGCCCGCAACAGGCGTTGCGCTGTTTCTGCGCTGCCAGCCGAAACGGTCACCCACACCCCATCAGAGGTTCGGAACATGCCCCCCGGCGCAAAATCCATCGGCTGGCGCAGCCCGTTGCGCCGCGGCGAGAGGTTCGCGCCCGTCAATGCGGGCACGGGATAGTCCATCAGTCGAAGCAGCGCCTCGAACACCGCAAGATCGACGACCTGACCACGCGCAATCCCTTTTTCCCGGGCAAACAGCGCGATCATGATCCCCAAAGCACCCATCAACCCTGTCGTGCTGTCGGCCGCTGGAAATCCGGGGTGCATCGGTGGCCCGTCCGCAAAACCAGTCAGATGGGCTAGACCACTCAACGCCTCTGCCGCGCGCCCGAAAGCGGGCACGTCCCGCATCGGGCCGTCCTGACCGTAACCCGAAACGCGCAGAATAACTAAATCCGGGTTCCACTTATGCAGGGTTTCAGGCCCTACACCCGCACGTTCAAGCACGCCTGGCCTGAAATTTTCAACAAGTACGTCGGCGCTTTCAACCAGTCTGCGCAGGATGTCCCGTCCTTCGCCCGACTTCCAGTCGAGGCTCAGAATTTTTTTGTTGCGGCCCAGAGTTTTCCACCAAACGCCAACTCCGTCCCCGGCCTTTGGTCCGAGATCGCGCATCATGTCCGTCCGGTTGGGTGCCTCAATCTTGATGACGTCTGCCCCAAAATCAGAAAGCAGCGAGGTCGAGAGTGGTCCAGCAATAACATGACCGAGCTCGATGATTTTCAGCTGATGAAGTGGGGAGGTCATATGATCTCTTCGCTAATAATCAAACAGATGTTAGATTATTAGCGAAGATGCGGACCAAGTTCAAGCCGCAATTGCGATTCCAATGGCTCGGGAAAGAGTTAATGATTGCTGTCTTTTAGAAATTTACGGCCAGACAGGGCTTTGATGATGTGACCGCCCCCCGACGGCATCTGATGTGCCAAGGTGGGTCTGCAACGATCCACAAAGGGGAGCGGTCATGTCGGAGATTAT
>NZ_FRCK01000026.1 GCF_900142875.1 Paracoccus solventivorans
ATCATGAGGCCGGACACATGTCAGCACCCGACAACGCGCCAAGATCAGCTTCAAAATCCCTCTTGCGCTTGGGGCGGTTACACATGTTGCACAAATCGCGTGAGGGATTCATCTCGTGAATCCAGCGTGGTAGCTGTGATGCATGAGCAGACCCACACCCCCGACCTACAGGACCAGGAACTGGCCAGCCTACAATGAAGCACTCAAGCGCCGAGGCTCGCTGACGATCTGGTTCGACCCCGCGATGAACTGGGATGCCGCTCCGACAGGCAGGCGTGGTCGCCAGCAGACCTACAGCGATGCCGCGATCCAGACGTGCCTTTCGATGAAGGTGCTGTTTGGCATGGCGCTCCGGCAGACGACCGGCTTCGTCGAGAGCCTGCTGCGACTGGTTGGCCTCGACTGGACGGTGCCCGACTTCAGCACGCTGTCGCGCCGTCAGAAGGCCTTGGCTGTCAACATCCCCTACCGCGGCTCCACGGGCCCGTTGCACCTGCTGATTGATAGCACCGGGATCAAAGTCGAGGGAGAAGGCGAATGGCACGCCCGCAAGCATGGCGGCCCCAAACGGCGTGTGTGGCGCAAGATCCATCTCGGAATCGACGAGCAAACACTGGAGGTTCGAGCCGTCGAGATCACGGGGAGCCACATCGGTGATGCCCCGGTGCTACCCGACCTGCTCGGTCAGATCCCGGCGGACGAGCAGATCGGCAGCGTCACCGCCGACGGTGCCTATGACACACGCAAATGCCACGATGCCATTGCCGACCGCGGCGCACATGCCGTCATACCGCCCCGGAAGAATGCAAAGCCGTGGAAGACCCTCACCGCCGGTGCCGCCGCGCGAAACGAAGCCCTGCGCGCCGCGAAATATCTGGGCCGCGCGCTTTGGCGACGATGGAGCGGATACCACCGACGAAGCCGTGCCGAAACGAAGATGCACTGTATGAAACTGCTGGGGCAGCGCCTCATGGCGCGGGACTTTGACCGACAGGTCGCGGAGGTCCAGATCCGCATCGCCGTCATGAACGGCTACACCGCGCTCGGCATTCCTGTCACAGAAACCGCGGGATAAATCCGTCCGGGGAAAGGGGAACCTCGGACATCAGAGGCTTTGTGCAACATGTGTAACCGCCCCAAGCGCAAGAGGGATTTTGAAGCTGATCTTGGCGCGTTGTCGGGTGCTGACATGTGTCCGGCCTCATGATG
>NZ_FRCK01000020.1 GCF_900142875.1 Paracoccus solventivorans
TCCTTCAGACGGATCGCCTCTTCCACCGCGATCTCGTCGAACGGGTTCATCGACATCTTCACGTTCGCGAGGTCAACCCCCGAACCATCGGCCTTCACACGAGCCTTGACGTTGTAGTCAATCACCCGCTTGACCGGAACGAGAACCTTCATTCGGCTGCTCTCCCTGTTTCATGATCCCATGACATGCGGCGCATGGCTTAGCGGTCGCCGGGGCTGGTTTAAACCCCCTTTGCGCGGCTGCAAGCGACATTCGCCGTCTTGCGGCGGACTGGCGCAGTCACCGCGCGGCAGTTCACCCCGCCGCAGGCTTGCCCCCGCGCGAGGCGCCGGGCACCCACAGCACGTCGCCGGTGTCGGCATTGGCCACCCGCGCGGCGACGAACATCCAGTCGGACAGCCGGTTGAGATATTTCACCGCCACCGGGTTGGCATCGCCCCCCTGCGCCAGTTCCGTCGCCCGCCGCTCCGCCCGCCGCGCCACGGTGCGGCACAGGTGCAGATGCGCCGCCAGCACCGAGCCGCCGGGCAGGATGAAGCTGCGCAGCGGCGACAGCGCCGCGTTCATGGCGTCGATCTCGGCCTCCAGACGGTCGACCTGTTCCTGTACGGTGCGCAGCACCGGATAGGGGGCGTCGCCGTCGCGGTCCATATGCGGGCGCGACAGGTCGGCGCCCAGGTCGAACAGCTCGTTCTGGATCACCGCCAGCTGCTCGGCCAGCGGCCCGTCGGCATGCAGCCGCGCCAGCCCCAGCGTGGCGTTCAGCTCGTCCACGGTGCCGTAGGCCTCGACCCGCGGGTCGTGCTTGGCGACGCGCGATCCGTCCGACAGCGCGGTGTCGCCCTTGTCGCCGGTGCGGGTGTAGATGCGGTTCAGAACGACCATGTTCAGCCCCTCAGCCAGATGAAGATCAGGATCAGCACCACCGCCACCGCCTGCGCGACGATGCGCCAGCGCATCATGCGGTTGCCGTGCTTGCGGTTGAAATCGCCACCGCGGGCAAAGCCGCCGATGCCGACCATCAGGATCACCGTGACCACGAGGACCGCGAGCGCCGCGAGGATGAAGAGGGGCTGGTCCTGCATGGGAATGGGTGCCTTTCGCTGGCGGCGACACTAGCTGCGCCGCGCGAACCAGTCCAGAGCCGCGGTGGGCAACAGCCTTCGCCCGATTTCCGCCATGGTGGTCGGGCGGGTCAGCCGATAGCGGGCGCGGGGCCGCGGCGCTTCCAGCGCGCGCAGGATCACGGCGCTGGCGGCCGCGGCCGGCAGCTCGAACCGGTCCTTGCCGCCGGGCTCGTAGAGCCGCCGCAGCAGGCTGTCGCGGTATTGCCCGGCGCGCGGGCTGGCCTGCCAGTCGATCCAGCGCTCGAAATGCGGGATGGAATTGGCGCGGATGCGGCTGGTGATCGGGCCGGGCTGGATCAGGATCACCCGGATGCCGGTGCCCTCCATCTCGATGCGCAGCACGTCGGTCAGCCCCTCCAGCGCGAATTTCGTCGCCACATAGGCGCCGCGCCAGGGGATGCCGACAAGGCCGAGCACCGAGCTGACATTGACGATGCGCCCGGCGCCGCGGTCGCGGAAATGCGGAATCATGCGGCGGCTCAGGTCGTGGGTGCCGAACAGATTGGCCTCGAAGATCGCGCGCAGCCCGTCGCGGGGCAGGTCCTCGACCGCGCCGGGCAGGGCAAAGGCGGCGTTGTTCACCAGCGCGTCGACGGGGCCGAGCTCCAGCGCCTTTTGCGCGCAGGCGGCGACGCTGCCCGGGTCCGACAGGTCCAGCGGCAGCGCCAGCATCCCCTCGGCCCGGCGCGCGGCCAGGTCCTGTTCGCGGCGGCAGGTGGCGATGACGCGCCAGCCTGCGCGGGCCAGGTGGCGCGCGGCGTCCAGCCCGATGCCGGACGAGCAGCCGGTGATCAGGACGGTGCGCAAATCTCAGCCGGGGAAGGCGGCGGTCAGTACGTCGCTGCGCACGAAGCCGACCCGCCCGGCCCGGTCGCGGACCTTGACGAAATCGCCCTCGGTCTCGCCCATGGGCAGCAGCGGCGCGCCATAGGGCAGGATGTGCAGGATCCCCGAGGCGTTGTCGGGCTTGGCCTTCAGCGCCTGATGCGGGCGGGCGACATATTGCAGGGCGGTGTCCGCCGCCTCGTCCGCGCCGCGGCCCATGAACCCCGCCGACATCACCGCCGGACCCGGAGCGACCGGGTCGCCGCTGGTCCCGATCAGGAACAGCAGGGCAAAGGTCGAGGTGAGGGCGAGGGCAATCAGGCGGAACATGGCGATCAGGGCTGGCTGGCGGCTGTTGGCTTCGGGGCGACGGAATGCCGGTTGCGGCGGTGGATTACCATGCAGAACCCGGCTTGCGGGGGCCGCGTTCCCTGGAACCGTTGCAGTTCCGCCATTCGTGACCGGCTCTGTGGCGGAATTGCCACTATTCGGCGGTCTGGACCGGAACCCGGCGCAGGCGTAGTCAGGCGCCATGAGCAAAGACCCACACGACACGCCGCGCGATCCCGACGACTCCGGCCCCGAGGCCGGGACGGCGAGTGGCGAGGCGACGACCTCGGAAACGCTCAGCCGCGCGATCGGCGAGCGCTATCTGACCTATGCGCTGTCCACGATCATGCACCGGGCGCTGCCCGACGCCCGCGACGGGCTGAAGCCGGTCCATCGCCGCATCCTTTACGCGATGCGCGAGCTGCGGCTGTCGCCGACCGGAGCGTTCCGCAAGTCGGCCAAGATTTCCGGCGACGTGATGGGGAACTATCACCCGCATGGCGACAGCGCGATCTATGACGCGATGGCCCGGCTCGCCCAGCCTTTCGTGATGCGCTATCCGCTGGTGGACGGGCAGGGGAACTTTGGTTCCATCGACGGCGACAGCCCCGCCGCCAGCCGCTATACCGAGGCCCGCCTGACCGCCGCGGCCGAGGCGCTGATGGAGGGGCTGGCCGAAAACGCGGTCGATTTCCGCCCCAATTACGACGGCACGCTGGAAGAACCCGCGGTGCTGCCCGCCGCCTTCCCGAACCTGCTGTGCAACGGCGCCAGCGGCATCGCGGTGGGGATGGCGACCAATATCCCGCCCCACAACCTGCACGAGGTGGTGGACGCCTGCCTGCATCTGATCAAGTCGCCCGAGGCCCGCGACGAGACCCTGATGACCATCATGCCCGGCCCGGATTTCCCCACCGGCGGCGTGTTGGTCGAGGATGCGGCGACGCTGGCCGAAGCTTACCGCACCGGCCGCGGCAGCATGCGCCTGCGCGCGCGCTGGGTGATCGAGGATCTGGGCCGCGGCACCTGGCAGATCGTGGTCACCGAGATCCCCTATCTGGTGCAGAAATCCAAGCTGATCGAGCGGTTGGCCGAGCTGGTGCTGACCAAGAAGATCCCGATCCTCGCCGATGTGCGCGACGAATCGGCCGAGGACATCCGCATCGTGCTGGAACCCCGCGCCCGCAGCGTCGATCCGGTGCAGCTGATGGCGGCGCTGTTCAGGGTCAGCGACCTGGAAACCCGTTTCAGCCTGAACATGAACGTGCTGATCGACGGCCGCACCCCCAAGGTCTGCTCGCTCAAGGAGGTGCTGCGCGCCTTTCTGGACCACCGGCGCGAGGTGCTGCTGCGCCGCTCGACCCACCGGATGGAAAAGATCGCGGCGCGGCTCGAGGTGCTGGACGGCTATATCGTCGCCTATCTGAACCTCGACCGGGTGATCGAGATCATCCGTTATGAGGACGACCCCAAGGGGGTGATGATGGCCGAGTTCGGCCTGTCCGAGCTGCAGGTCGAGGCGATCCTGAACATGCGCCTGCGCGCCCTGCGCAAGCTCGAGGAAATCGAGCTGCGGGCCGAGCGCGACCGGCTGGCCGAGGAGCGCGAGGGGCTGCTGGCGCTGGTCGCCGACCCGGCGCTGCAATGGGGGCGCATCGCCTCGGAACTGCGCGACATCCGCGGGCTGTTCGGCAAGTCGAACCCCGCCGGCGTCCGCCGGACCGAGATCACCGCGTCCGAGGACGTGCAGCCGCTGGACATGGACGCGATGATCGAGCGCGAGCCGGTCACCGTGATCCTGTCGCGCATGGGCTGGATCCGCGCGGTCAAGGGCCACCAGCCGCTGGATGCCGAGGTCAAGTTCCGCGACGGCGACGGCCCCTTCATGGCGCTGCACGCGGAAACCACCGACAAGCTGATGGTGTTCGGCGCCAACGGCCGCTTCTACACGCTGCCGGCCAACAACCTGCCCGGCGGGCGGGGGCTGGGGGAACCCCTGCGGCTGATGATCGACCTGCCCAACGACGCGGCGGTGCTGGACATGTTCCCCTGGCGCGAGGACCAGCAGTTCGTGGTCGCCTCGAAGGCGGGCGACGGCTTCATCGTGAACGCGACCGACATCCTGGCCCAGACCCGCAGCGGCAAGCAGGTGCTGAACGGCGAGGCGTTGCTGGTGCGCCGGGTCGAGGGCGACCACCTGGCCGTGGTGGGCGAGAACCGCAAGCTGCTGGTGTTCCCGCTGTCCGAACTGCCGGAAATGGCCCGCGGCAAGGGAGTGCGCCTGCAGAAGTTCAAGGACGGCGGGCTGTCGGATGCGAGATGCATCACGCTCTCGGCCGGGCTGTCCTGGCTGGACCCGGCCGGGCGCACCCGCACGGAACCCGACCTGTCCGAGTGGCTGGGCAAGCGCGCCAGCGCCGGCCGCATGGCCCCGCGCGGCTTCCCCCGCGACAACCGTTTCACCTGAGACAAAGGGCCGCCCGGTGGGCGGCCCTGTTCGTTGCGATGGGCTTCGTTGCGACGGGCGCGGGCCGCTTAATCGTCGCGCCGCACCAGCTTCCAGCCGGTCAGCATCGGCCGCACCAGATCCTCGCGCTTCCAGAAGCGATAGAACAGGATCACGCCGACATGCAGGATCACCAGAGCCAGGATCAGCACGGCGCCCAGATTGTGCCAGCCCACCGCCGCGCGCGAGGTCGCCTGGCTGACCTGCCCGGCCAGCGGCCCGACGTTGATGAAGTCATCGGGGTCCGAGACCAGCCCCGACCCGACCTGCGCCGCCAGCACCAGCAACATGGCGATCACCGACAGCGCCCCCAGCGGGTTGTGCCCCGGCCAGTAGGAGGGCACCCGCCGGAACATGCCGCGCGCATAGCGCAGCATCTTGCCCGGCCCGGTCAGGAAATGGCGGAACCGGGCTGGCTCGGGGCCGACGAAGCCCCAGATCAGCCGGAACACCAGCAGCCCCGCCACCGCATAGCCGCACCAGAAATGCAGCCACATGTTCGCGGGGCCGAACTTGCCCAGCACCCACGCGGCGATCACGAAGAACGCCAGCAGCCAGTGGAACGCCCGCAGCGCCGGATCCCACAGCTTTTCGCGGACCGGCTCCATCCCGGTCACTTGGCGCGATAGTTGTCGTGGCAGGCCTTGCAGGTGCCGCCCAGCGACTGGACCACCGCGCCGACCTGCGCCTGTCCGCCCTTGACGCCCTCGGGCGCCGCCGCGGCCGCGACCTTGAAGTCCTCGTGCTTGGCGCGCACGTCGTCGAGGTTGTCCCACAGCTTGGGCAGGGCATGGCTGCCCTCGACCTGGCCCTGCGCGGTGTCGGGCAGGAAATGCATCTCGACCTCGTAATTGCCCAGGGCGGCCAGGTTGTTGGCGTGGAACACCGCCTGCGCCTCGTCATAGGCGACGTCACCTTTGGCCATGGCGGCCAGCGGTCCCATGTTGGCCGAGATCGCGGCCATGTAGCCCTGCCGCGCCTTGAGCGCGTCCTGCACGGCGCTGTCGTCCTGCGCGAGCGCGAGGGCGGGGGTCACGGCAAATGCGGCGGCGAGGATCAGGCGCATCTCATGGCTCCTTAAAAAATGTAAAAGCGCCGTTAAAATGATGTCTCCGCCCCCGAGGCTCAAGCGTGAAGCGCGGCGCGCGCATCACGAAGTCGTCAGCCGGATTTTACCCAGACCCTTGAAATGACACGGGCATCCGCGAGGCTTTCCCGGTGTGGCCGGGGTTGCAGAGGCGGGGCGCGCATGCCTTGGCGGCGGTGCCGCGAGCGGACGGTGTCCCGCCCTCTGGCAGGGGTGCCGCAATGCTGCCGCAGTCCCGCGCCCGCTGCACGCGCCCGCCTTGATTTTCCAGCGACTCACTTATAGATCGCGGCGATGTTTACGCGAGGCGCGTCGTCCAGCCGGCCCGCCCGACGATCAGGAGGCCACGATGGCAAAGGCAAAATTCGAACGCACGAAACCGCACGTCAACATCGGGACGATCGGTCACGTTGACCACGGCAAGACGACGACGACGGCTGCGA
>NZ_FRCK01000002.1 GCF_900142875.1 Paracoccus solventivorans
ACCCAGAAGATACCGTTCAGCACCCGCCGGTCATCCACCCGCGCCACCCCACGCGGCTTGTTCGGCAGAAGCGGGCGGATCAGTTCCCATTCAAACTCCGTCAGATCGAAACGCGCCATCCTGAACCCTCCATAGGTCCAGTGAACCACGCCTGCTATCACAACGGAATCCCGTTTATGAGTTCACAGCCTAGGCCGAAACAGGTCGCGCCGGACACGGAACGAAACAATGGATTGTTATCGTTATACTTTTTCGGACAGACGCCGAGGGTTGTGAAACCGATCTATTCTTTTCGGCATCAGACCCCCGGTTTCTGTGAGTTTATGGTGCCATTTTCATCAATTGCGCCATCCCAATTGGGGTAGTCCAGCCAGGAGGGCGCCGAGCTTTACCCGGCACTGGACGGGGTTGAATTCCATCTCTGAGCGTCATTAACGACGGCGGAATGTCCGAGATCGCCTTCGCTGGTTTCTTGCTCTGGCAGCTTGAGGCAATCGACCCCGGACGAGGCCGACAGGCCCACGCCGACCATAGTGACCAGAGAGACGCCGGACCACTCCCGCAGCTTGTTCACTGCACTCCAGAGCAGTGCAAGTCAATCGAACCGCCCACGTCAATTACAGCAATATCAATGGGTTTTGAAACCTTTACCCCGATCCGGGGTAAGACTACCCCGATACGTATACAACTTTCGCCCGATTTACACGGGCCGGCTCAGTGCGGCCAGGGCGCGCGGCGGTCGGTGGCGAAGTTTTCGCCATAGCCGCGCGGGCGGATGTTCTGGGCACGCGACTTGGGGGGCGTGGTCACGTAATCCAGCCCCTTGGCCTTGGCATAGGCCTCGGCCTCTTCGCGGGTGCGGAAGCGCAGCCGGACCTGCGACTGGGTATCGTCGCTCGAGGTCCAGCCCATCAGCGGGTCCAGCGCCCGCGGATCGGCGGGCGGAAACTCGAGCACCCAGCCCTTGCTGCGGGCCCCCGACTGCATGACGTTGCGGGCAGGCTGATAGATGCGGACGCGCATGAAGACCCCCTTTGGCGGCGTGGACGCGGGCTGCCCTCTTTTGGCGCAGAGCGCCGGCGCAATCAAGCCGATGCGCCCGCGTTTCCGCCGCGGCAGGAACATCCGGGCGCCGATGGAGTTACGCCGCGACAACCCAGAGGAGCTGATCCGATGACCCGTTTCCAGATCGCCCCCCGCGTGCCCGGCCGGCCGCGGCAGATTGGCGCAGTCACGCTGAGCGCCCTGCTGGCGCTGGCCCCGATGGCCGCCCTTGCCCAGGACTCGGACGACGGCGCGTCGCCGCCGGGCGAATCCACCTCGGTCTCGGGCGACGGGGCCGACACCGCGGCCCAGGGCTCGGACGCCGAGTCCCCCACCGCCGGCGCCCCGGCCGAGACCCTGCCCGCGACCGGGACCGCCGCGACCCCCAACCCGGTCGCGACCGAGCCGGCCGAGGACGACACCCAGTCCCCAGCCCCCGGCGCCCCGGAGTCGCTGCCCGCGACCGGTGCCGCCGCGACCCCCAACCCCGTCGCGACCGAGCCTGCCGAGGATGACACCCAGTCCCCCGCCCCGGCCCCGCAGCCTGACGCTGCGGCCACGGCCACCGGCACGGCTGCCCCCGCGGTCGATGCTGCGACCCCCACGGCCGATGCCGCGGCCCCCGCTGCCGACGCGGCCGCACCGGCAGCGGACGACAGCGCCCCGGCAACCGGCACCGCCCGCAGCGCCACCGCCCAGATGGCTGGCCCCGAGGGCGAAGCCTTCGGCACGGTGACCGTGGCCGAGACCGCCTCGGGCCAGATCCACCTGAGCTTCACGCTCGAGAACCTGCCCGAGGGCACCCGCGCCATCCACATCCACGAGACCGGCAGCTGCGAGCCGCCCGGCTTCGACAGCGCCGGCGGGCACCTGACCGGCGGCCGCGACCATGGCGCGCAGGCGCCCGGCGGGATGCACGCGGGCGACATGCCCAACATCACCATCGGCGCCGACGGCAGCTATCAGGGCGAGGTGCTGACCGACAACGTCACCATGGACGAGGTGCTGGACAGCGACGGCTCGGCCATCGTGATCCATGCCGATGCCGACGACTATATCTCGCAGCCGGCGGGGAATGCCGGCGACCGGATCGCCTGCGGGGTGCTGGACGCCTCGTGATCGCGCTCCCGCGATTGCGCGGCCCCCGGACACGGGGGCAGACGCCACGGAAAGGGCCGCCCGCCGTGCCGCGGGCGGCCCTTGCGGGTTGAATACCGGCCGCTTCGGGCCCAACTTGCGTGGTCGGGCAGATGGCCGCGTCGGCCGGCCCGGTCAGGGATCCTCATGGCTCACAACAACACCAACGCCCCCGCACCGCTGCTGCTGACGCCCCAACCGCGGGAAAAGCTGGAAGGCGGGCGCCGCTTCGTCATGCATTCCGAGTTCCAGCCCGCCGGCGACCAGCCCACCGCCATTGCCGAGCTGGCGCAGGGGGTGCGGGACGGCGAGCGCGAGCAGGTGCTGCTGGGCGCGACCGGCACCGGCAAGACCTTCACCATGGCCAAGGTGATCGAGGAAACCCAGCGCCCGGCGATCATCCTGGCCCCGAACAAGACCCTGGCCGCGCAATTATACGGCGAGTTCAAGGGGTTCTTCCCTGAAAACGCCGTGGAATATTTCGTCAGCTACTACGACTACTACCAGCCCGAGGCCTATGTGCCGCGCTCGGACACCTATATCGAGAAGGAATCCCAGATCAACGAGGCCATCGACCGGATGCGCCACTCGGCCACAAGGGCGCTGCTGGAACGCGACGACGTGATCATCGTGGCCTCGGTCAGCTGCATCTACGGCATCGGCTCGGTCGAGACCTATTCGGCGATGACCCAGGACCTGGTGGTCGGGCAAAGCTACGACCAGCGCGGCTTCATCAACGAGCTGGTGGCCCAGCAGTACAAGCGGCTGGACAGCGCCTTCCAGCGCGGCGCCTTCCGGGTGCGCGGCGATGTGGTCGAGCTGTGGCCGGCCCACCTCGAGGACCGGGCCTGGCGGTTCTCCTTCTTCGACAACGAGCTGGAGAGCATCACCGAGTTCGACCCGCTGACCGGCGCCAGGGACGGCGACTACAAGCAGATCCGCATTTATGCCAACAGCCACTATGTCACCCCGCGTCCGACCTTGCAGCAGGCGATCAAGGGGATACGCGCCGAACTTCAGACGCGGCTGGCGCAATTGAACGACGAGGGCAAGCTGCTGGAGGCGCAGCGGCTCGAGCAGCGCACGAACTTCGACCTGGAAATGCTTGAAGCGACAGGGGTCTGCAACGGCATCGAGAACTATTCCCGCTATCTGACCGGCCGCGCCCCCGGCGAGCCGCCGCCGACGCTGTTCGAGTTCATCCCCGACAATGCCATCGTGTTCGCGGATGAATCCCACGTCAGCGTGCCGCAGATCGGCGGCATGTATCGCGGCGACTTCCGGCGCAAGTTCACCCTGGCCGAGCACGGGTTCCGCCTGCCCAGCTGCATGGACAACCGGCCGCTGAAGTTCGAGGAATGGGACGCAATGCGCCCGCAATCGGTGTTCGTGTCGGCCACCCCCGGCAGCTGGGAGCTGGACCAGACCGGCGGCGTCTTTGCCGAGCAGGTGATCCGCCCCACCGGGCTGCTGGACCCGGTGATCGAGATCCGGCCGGTGGAGACCCAGGTCGACGACCTGCTGGACGAGGTGCGCCGCGTCGCCGCCGCCGGCTATCGCACCCTGGTCACCACCCTGACCAAGCGCATGGCCGAGGATCTGACCGAATATCTGCACGAGCAGGGCATCCGCGTGCGCTACATGCACAGCGACATCGACACCATCGAACGCATTGAAATCCTGCGCGATCTGCGGCTGGGGGCCTATGACGTTCTGGTCGGGATCAACCTGCTGCGCGAGGGGCTGGACATCCCGGAATGCGGGCTGGTAGCGATCCTGGATGCGGATAAAGAGGGGTTCCTGCGCAGCGAGACCTCGCTGATCCAGACCATCGGCCGGGCGGCGCGCAACGTGGACGGGCGGGTGATCATGTATGCCGACCGCATCACCGGCAGCATGGAACGCGCCATGCGCGAGACCGAGCGCCGCCGCCAGAAGCAGCAGGCCTATAACGAGGCGCATGGCATCACCCCGCAGACGGTGCGCAAGAACGTCGACGACGTGCTGGCCGGGCTGTGGCAGGGCGACACCGACCAGTCGCGGATCACCGCCACGGTGGAGAAGCCGCTGGTCGGCGCCAACTTGGCCGCGCATCTCGACGCGTTGCGCGCGCAGATGCGCAAGGCGGCCGAGAACCTCGAGTTCGAGGAGGCCGCGCGGCTGCGCGACGAGGTCAAGCGGCTGGAGGCGGTCGAGCTGGCGGTCTCGGACGACCCGCTGGCCCGGCAGCAGGCGGTGGAAGACGCCGCCGAGGCTGCGGTGCAGGCCCGCGGCCGCTCGACCGCCGGCCGCGCCGGGCAGCGCGGCGGCAACAAGCGCAGCAGGCGGCGCGGCTGATCCCCGGGACCGGAGTGAGGGCCAGGGTTTCGCGCGTCGGCGCGGGGAAGAAACCGACGATTCCGGCCTTGCACCGGGCGATGGCCCGTTCCCGCCCCGAGATGACGACCATGGGCGTGGAGACGACGGGGATACACAGGCTTCGACAGAATCGGAGACCGCCCCGGTCGCTGGAATATCTGCTGCAAGATGAAGGCCATGCACTGACAAGCTCTAGCGGCGCGCGAGGAACGAGCCGCGGTTGGGGGTGGGGTCGGGGATGGTCTCGATGCTGGTAAAGCGGCACTCCTGAAGCATGTCGCGCACGCAGTCGCGGGTGGGGAACCATTTGCGGATGTGATGGACGCCCTCGGCCGGGGGCTTGAAGTGGATGAAGCTGCCCTCGCCCGGGTGCAGCGTGGTTTCCAGCCACAGCAGATCGGTGGCGCGGGCGATGATTTCCAGGTCGTGGAACGGGTGGCGCAGGTGATAGAGCAGCCCCAGCGCCAGCACCGCGTCATAGCGTTCGCCGGGGCCGGATCGCCGTCACCTCGCCCACCCGTGTCCAGATGCGGTCCTGCAGCCCGGTCGCCTGCGCGGCAAGGCGCAGCCGCGCGATCATCGCGCCCCAGCTGTCCTGCGCCAGCACCGATGCCCCGCGCCGCGCCATCTCCAGCGCAAAGAACCCGTCCGCCGAGCCGAGATCGAGCACCCGCATCCCGCGCATATCCGCGGGCAGCACCTCGCGATACACCTGCCAGCGCCGCAGCGGATGGTCGGCAGGCTGCGGGCCGGGCGCAGGGGCGATTCCGCGGGTGGCGATGCCGGGGGCGAGCTCGATATTGTGGAACCACGGTCCCAGTTCGGCTACCCGGGTGCGGAGGTCGGCCGCAGAGAGCGGTAGGTCTGCCGCCGGAATCGGCTGCGCCCCGAAAATATCGGTGAAATCCGCCGTCATGCGCGTGCCCTCCTGCCCAACATCCGGGCGGCATCCGCCCGTGGGATCCGGTCTACGGCAGGAAGTTGAAGATAAGGTTAAGACGCGCGGGTGATGTGGAGGCGATCTCGATCAGGGCGTGATCTCGGCCAACGCTAGGATTTCATCGGGCCGAGCCCGGCGACCACCGTGTTCCCCAGCGACCGCCGTCATGCACCACCCACCCGTTGCCACATCCCTACGGCAGATGCTGACAACAAGATCAGGATGCGCGGCGGCGTAACGCATCACGGATGGTCAGTGCCGCGATTTCGCCGTGCGCGAAGCCGAGGCTCAACCTCTCAGCCATCGCCGCCCCTCGCCCGGACACCCTAGTCCGCCCATCCGTCCGCTTGTGCCCGGACGTCGGATCCTTAGTCTCCACCGCCGACGCAGCGCAGGATCTCGTCGGCCAGCGCGGCGATCTCGTCGCGGGCGGGGCCGGGCGGGCCCTCGGACACCGCGCCGCCTCGGCCCAGGGTTTCGGCATAGGCCACGCGGTTGGCCAGCTGCGCCTGCGCCACCGCCACCCCCAGCTGCGCCGCGCCCTGCGCGACCTCGGCCCCCAGCCGGGTGTTCGGGCGGGTGCGGTTCAGCACCACCAGCACCGGGCGGCGTTCGCGGCTGGCCAGGTCCAGCACCCCCTCGGTCGCCCACAGATCGACTTGGCTGGACGCCACCGGCACCAGCACCAGATCCGCCACCCGCAAGGCCGGGCGCAGGTCGCTTTCGATCTTGGGCGGTGTGTCGATCAGCACCACGTCGAAGCGCTTCTTCAGCTTTTCGCTTTCATAGCTGGCCCCCCAGGCCGAGGAGGTGGTGAACTCCAGCCCCTCGTCCTCGCCCTGGCGGTCCAGCCGCTCCATGAACCAGCGGCCGAGGCTGCCCTGCGGGTCGGTGTCCAGCACCGCGACGCTCAGGCCCCGGCGGCGCAGCGCGACGGCCAGGTTCACCGTCAGCGTGGTCTTGCCCGAGCCGCCCTTCTGCTGGGCCACCGTGATGATCCGTCCGGCCATTGCCGCCCCCCGCGCCCTGTCCCGCCCCTTGCGTTGCACGGGGTCGCGGCAAGGGCAAGTGCCGCGGGGCTTGCATCCCGCAGGCGGGCGGTGCTTGGTCGCCCCAAGGCAGCGGAGGGTGCGGATGATCCCGGTTTTCGACGGACACAACGATTACCTGCAGCGGGCGGTGGCGGCGGGGGCCGATGCGGACCGGATGTGGCTGCAGGGCGACGGCACCGGCCACATCGACCTGCCGCGGCTGCGCCGGGGCGGCATGGCGGGCGGGTTCTTCGCGGTCTGGATCCCGGATCCTGACCCGGGCGACGTGGCCGGGATCGTGCTGCTCAAGGAAAACCCGCCCTTCGACCTGCCGCTGCCGCCGCCGGTGGACAGCCGCGCCGCCCTGCCCCAGGCCTTTGCCCAGGCCGCGGCGCTCTTGGCACTGGAACGCGGCGGCACGCTGTCGATCTGCCGCAGCGCCGCCGAGATCCGCGCCGCGATGGACGCCGGCCGCATCGCCGCGATCCTGCATATGGAGGGCGCCGAGCCGCTGGCCGACCTGGACGCGCTGCATGTCTGGCACGCGATCGGCCTGCGCTCGCTGGGCTTCGTCTGGTCGCGGCCGACCGCCTATGGTCAGGGGGTGCCCTTCGCTTTCCCCTCCTCCCCCGACCGCGGCGAGGGGCTGACCGAACGCGGCCGCGCCTTGGTACGCGAATGCAACGCGCTGCGCATCATCATCGACCTGTCGCATCTGAACGAAAAGGGCTGCGACGACGTGGCGAGGCTGAGCGACGCGCCGCTGGTCGCCACCCATTCCGGCGCGCACGCGGTCTGCCCCAGCTCGCGCAACCTGACCGACCGGCAGCTGCGCCAGATCGCCGATTCGGGCGGTGTGGTCGGGCTGAACTTCAACACCGGCTTCCTGGCCCCCGACGGGCGGCGCGAGCCGTTCCGGGGTTTTGGGCCGATGCTGCGCCATCTCGACCACCTGCTGGGCATCCTCGGCGAAGAGGGCGTGGCGCTGGGGTCGGATTTCGACGGCGCGGTGATGCCTGCCGACCTGCCCGACGCCGCCGCCATGCCCCGGCTGCTGGAGGCGATGCTGGCCCACGGCTATGGCCGCGACCTGGTCGAGCGCATCGCCTGGCGCAACTGGCTGTCGCTGGCGGAACGCAGCTGGGGCGGGTGAGCGCACCCGCCGGGCATCGGGAAATGCGCCGGGACCGGATGCCGGAATCCCGCAATCCCTTGAAAACATGGTGCCGGTTGAGGGATTTGAACCCCCGACCCCCTGATTACAAATCAGACGCTCTACCACTGAGCTAAACCGGCCCGACATCTGAGATACGCGGGCCGACCCTTTCGTGCAAGCGCACAGGGTCGCGCGGCGGCCATGGGCATTTCCCCTTGACGCAGGCGGCACGGAAGGCGACGGAACACCCGGGTTTGTAACAAGGATTTTTTGCAAATGCAGGTCGCCATCCATTTCGGCACCCACGGGACCGAACCCGAGCGCATGATCCGCACCCTGATGGAGAACCGCGACTGGCTGCTGGCGAACGGGGTCGAGGTGGTGCCGCCCGGCCGCTACAAGGGGGTGCTGGACGAATCGCTGACCTCGCTGCGCGGGGGCGAGGCGTCGCCGGCGATGGAAGAGGTGATCTACGACGCGCTGCTGGAATCCGACAATGTGCGGCGGATGGTGATCTCGCAGGCGTCGCTGATCGGGGCGCCGGTGCGCTGCCTGACCGACAAGGGGCTGTTCCCGCAGGCCGGGCCGCGGATGCGGGCGGTGGCAGGGCTGTTCCCCTCGGCCGAGGTCGAGGTCTCGCTGGCGATCCAGAACCCGGCGCTGCAGATCCCACATCTGCTGTCGCGCCTGCCCGATCCGCCGGGGGTGCGGGCGCTGGCGGGGTGCGATCCGCGCAGCCTGCGCTGGGGCCCGGCGATGCAGCGCATCGTGGAAGCGATGCAGGGCCGGCGGGTAATCGTCTGGTGCTACGAGGACACGCCGCTGGTCTGGCCCGAGGCCGTCCGCCGCATCGCCCGGATGCCTGCCGACGTGCCGCTGAAATCCGGGCTCGCGGTGCTGGGCGACCTGCTGCCCCCCGCGGGGATGGTTGAGCTGCGCGAGGCGCTGACCCGCGCCGGCCCGCTGACCGTCGCCGCCCGCCGCGCCATCTTCGCCGAGATGCTGGGCCGCCACGCCCGCCCCGAGTCGATCCAGCAGGAGATCCCGATCCCCGGCTGGACCCAGGATCTGGTCGACTAGATCACCGACGCCTACGAGGAAGACGTGGCGATGATCGCCGCCCTGCCCGGCGTCGAGTTCCTCGGCCCCTGACCCGCCCCGGTCTCACAGACGAGACCGCGCCTCCCCGCGGGGCCGCAAGGGTGGCCCTTTCTGCATACACCCCCGCGCCTGCCCTGCACCGCTGCTTCGGGCGGTCTCAAATATCCTCCGGGGGCGCGGGGGTGGAAAACCCCCGGCTCCGGCAGCGCATCCCGCGCGACCGCGGCTGCAGGATCACATCCCCAGCGCGGCCTTGTACATCTCCAGGATCGCCTCTTCCTCGGCCACGTCGTCCTTGTCGCGCTTGCGCAGGGCGATGACCTTGCGCATCACCTTGGTGTCGTAGCCGCGGGCCTTGGCCTCGGCCATCAGCTCTTTCTGGCGCTCGGCGATATCCGCCTTTTCGGCGTCGAGCTGTTCGAATTGTTCGATGAACTGGCGCAGCTCTCCGGCTGCGATGCCATAGGCCTGATCGTCGCTCATGTCGCTTGCTGTCCCTTGCCGTGGGTCGCCGCGGACCGCGCCGCGGGGTAAGCCGCTGCCATAGGCCGACTTGCCGCCCGGCGCAATCGCCGCTAGGCCCGGGCCACGGCAATCCGGGCGGCGAACGAGGGCGCGATGACCATCTACGACATGCTGATCTGGGGCGGCGCGGTGCTGACCGCGCTGGGGCTGGCGGGGATCCTGTGGTGCATCCTGGCGGTCACCCGCGCCCGCCGCGCGCGGCTCGACGACGCCGCCATGCGCGCCACCATGCAGCGGGTGGTGGCGGTGAACATGGGGGCGCTGGCGGCCTCGGTGCTGGGGCTGATGGCCGTGATCATGGGGATCATGCTGCGCTGACGCGGCAGCCGGCGAAAGGACGATCATGCGGGTTCTGATCCAGCGCGTCGCGCAGGCCGAGGTCACCGTTGCCGGCCGCTCGACCGGGCGTATCAGTGCCGGGCTGCTGGTGCTGGTCTGCGCCATGCAGGGCGACGACACCGAGGTGGCGCGCAAGCTGGCCGGGCGGGTGGCGCGGCTGCGCATCTTCCGCGATGATCAGGGGCGGATGAACCGTTCCGTGCAGGACAGCGGCGGCGCGGCGCTGGTGGTCAGCCAGTTCACCCTTGCCGCCGACACGCGCAGCGGCAACCGCCCCGGGTTTTCCACCGCCGCCGCCCCGGACGAGGGCGAGCGGCTTTACCTCGCCTTTGCGCAGGCGCTGCGCGAGCAGGGGCTGCAGGTCGAGACCGGCGAGTTCGGCGCCGATATGCAGGTGACGCTGGTCAACGACGGCCCGGTCACCATCTGGATGGACACCGCCGAGCGCGGCTGAGCCGGGGCGCGCGCACGCGGCGCCCCCGGCGGCGATTTTCCCAGCCTCACTCAGCCTTCCCAGCACCAGCCCTGCCAGTGACGGGCGGGGGCAGCCTGCCTCGCCCTCAACGGGCAGGGTCGACCTCGCCTCGCTCGGCTCGGCGGCGGTCAGTTTACCTGGCTCCCTCGGCGTCGGGCGGATCAGCTGACCCCACCCTCCGCGGGCCCAGCGGCGGGCGGGTCAGCCCGCCTCGCCCTCGGGCTCGACGACGGGCGGGGTCAGATAGGTGGTCGGCACCGCGGTGGTGAACTTCAGCTCCTCCATCGCGATCGACGAGTTGATCTGCGAAAACTCCAGCCGCTCGATCATCGCCTTGTAGACCTGGTCGAAGGCCTCGATGTCGGGGACCATCACTTTCATGATGTAATCGGTCGAGCCGGTCAGCCGATAGGCCTCGACCACCTCGGGGATGGTTTCGATCAGCTCGCGGAAATGGTTCAGCCAGGAAATCTCGTGCCGCGGCGCGGTGATGCCGATGAAGATGATCATCGGCACCCCGGCGCGCTTGTGGTCGACCAGCGCCACCCGGCCGCGGATCACGCCGGCTTCCTCAAGCCGCCGGACCCGGCGCCAGCAGGGGGTCTGCGACAGCCCGACCTCTTCGGCCAGCACCGCCACCGGGCGGTCGCGTTCCTGCAGCAGGTCGAGGATCTGGCGGTCCACCTCGTCAAAACTGGCGTGCTCGCCCGAGCGGCGGCGCGAATCGCTCATTCGCCGTGCGGGGGATTTCATGACGCGACGAACTCCAGGATGACGCCCGAGGTATCGGCGGGGGCGACCCAGAAGCCGCCGGGCAGATCATGGGTCGCAATGCCGCCCGCGGCCACCGCCGCCCGCGCCGCCGAAAGGTCGCGCACCGCCACCCGCATCGCGGCGAATGCCGAAGCCGGGGTGGCGGCCAGCGCCGCCGCGGACCAGCGCGCCGCCGCGGCCGCGGGCGCCAGGCACAGGATCGGCGCCGAATCCGCCCCCGTCGCGACCAGCCAGCCGCCGTCGGCCGGTGTCACCTGCCCGGCCGCGAACAGCCGCGCATAGCGCCCCGCCGCCTGTTCGGGATCGTCCGAGACCGCGACGATCCCGGCCAGCCCCCGCGCGGTATTGGCGTGGGTCTGCAGCTCGGGGCGCCACACCATGTCCGGGGTCTTGTGCTGGCACATGAACATGAACCCGGCGGGCGTGTCCTGCCGGGCGAAATGCGTCACCGCAAAGGCGGCGGTGCCGGTGCCGCCGTCGGGCAGCGGCAGCGGGCGCGAAAACTCGGCCACCGGCTCGGCGCCGATCCCCAGCGCGGCCAGCAGCCGCCGCGCCGCATGGGCGTCGTCGATGCGGCAGGCGATGGCGCGCAGCCCGTCGCCGTCGCGGGCGATCATGTCGCGCTGGTGCTGGTTGGCTTGGGTGTCGGCGATGACGCCCAGCAGCTCGAAATAATCATGCTCGAAGATGATCGTATAATTCGCCGTGCCCTTTTCCGGGCTGTGGGTGCCGCGCGGCGACAGGGTGAAGCCCAGCCGGCGCCATCTGTCGGCGCTGCCGTCCAGGTCGGCGGTCAGCAGGAACAGGTGGTCGACACCTTTGACGGGATGGGACATCGGGCTTTCCTTTCGCTTGCTGTCGCGTTGCAGGGGCGCGAACACGATCTCGTGGATGGCGACGGCGGGGTTCATCCGTGCCACGGTCAGGGCCAGCTCGGCCACGTCCTCGGGCTGGATCATCCATTGCATCAACCCAGGGTCGAAGCCGGGACGCTTGAGCAGCAGGGGCGTGGCCACCTCTCCGGGGCAGAGCGCGGTCGAGCGGATGCCGTTCCTGCCCTCGGCCGCGTTGAGGCTGGCGGAGAGATCGACCAGCGCGTGTTTCGAGGCGCCATAGGGCACCCCCGCTGCCGGCATGTGGTGGCGCCCGGCGAGGCTGGCGGTGTGGATCATCACCCCGCCACCGCCCGCGCGCATGACCGGCAGGGTGGCGGCGATGACGTTGATCGCGCCGGACAGGTTGGTCGCGATCACCGCGTCCCATTCGGCAAAATCGATGTGGTCCCAGTGCCGGTGCGGGTTGTTCAGCCCGGCGTTGTTGCACAGCACCGCGATGCCGCCCTGCCAGTCGGTGATTCGCCGCACCGTGTCGAACACCGCCGCGCGGTCCAGCACATCCAGCGCAAATGCCCGCGCCTGCCCGCCCGCGGCGTTGATTTCCGCCGCCAGCGCGGCGATCGGCGCCTCGGTCCGCGCCGACAGCGCCACAGGAAAACCTTCCTGCGCAAAGCGCCGCGCCAGGGCCGCACCGATGCCCGAGCCGGCGCCGGTGATCCAGACCGTCCCGGCCGCGGGGTTATCCAAGGAATAATTTCCCATGTTACCGCTCATATCGAAAAACTGTGCCGAGTTTTCGGCGTTACGAGGTCAGTTTATACGACTTTGAGGATATTGGTAGTGTTATCCATTGACATGCGCGGCGGGGTGACGGAAGGTCGGTGAGATCACACATAGTGCCGGAAATTCCGTAGCCGGCCCGTCCAGGGGGGAACGATCAATGCGGAAAACGCATGGCGGATTGATGCTGGGCGCCTGCATCGCGGCGCTGAGCGCGGCGACAGTGGCGCAGCAGGCGGCGGCGCAGCAGGCCGAGCCCAAGCGCGGCGGCACGGTGTTCGTGCACATGAACACCGAGCAGGGGGTGCTGAACCCGGCGCTGCGGGCCTCGACCGGGGTCTACCAGATCACCGGCCGCTTCATGGAGCCGCTGATCGACAAGACCTATGACGGCTATGTCGGCGTGCTGGCCACCGAATGGTCGTCCAGCGAGGACGGCAAGGCCATCACCTTCAAGCTGCGCGACGGGGTGCGCTGGCACGATGGCGAGGCGTTCAGCTGCGACGACGTGGCGTTTTCGGCGATGGAGCTGTGGAAGCCGCTGCTGAACTATTCCTCGACGCTGCAGGCGAACCTGGAATCGGTCGACTGCCCCGATCCGCTGACTGCGGTGTTCAACTATTCCGAGCCGATGCCGCTGGACCTGATCGTGGCCGCGATGCCCGACCTGGGCCACCCGGTGCCCAGGCACCTGTACGAAGGCACCGACATCCTCAAGAACCCGCACAACCAGGCGCCGGTCGGCACCGGCCCGTTCAAGTTCCAGGAATACGAACGCGGCCAGTATATCATCGGGGTGCGCAACGACGATTACTGGCGCGGGCCGGAATACCCCTATCTGGATCGGGTGATCTGGCGCTTCATCCCCGACAAGGCCGCCGGTGCCGCCGCGCTTGAGGCCGGAGAGCTGCATGAATCCGGCTTCAACGGCATCTCGATGGCCGATCTCGAGCGGCTGGGCAAGGACCCGCGCTTCGACATGGGCACGCAGGGCTTTGAAAACAACGTCGCCCACTCGACGGTCGAGTTCAACCTGCGCAACCCGATCCTGGCCGACCTGAAGGTGCGGCAGGCGATCTATCACGGGCTGGACCTGGATTTCGCCATCAACACCATCATGCGCGGCTTTGCCAAGCCGGGCCACGGCCCGATCCCCAGCGTCGGCGGCGCCAACTATACCGACGACGTGCCGGTCTATGAATACGACGTGGAAAAGGCCAAGGCGCTGCTGGACGAGGCCGGCTATCCCGTCGGGCCGGACGGCATCCGCTTCAAGCTGCGCCACCGCCCGGCGCCCTGGGGCGAATACACCCAGCTGTGGGGCGAATATTTCGCGCAGGCGATGAAGGAAATCGGCATCCAGGTCGATCTGGTCACCAACGACGCGCCGGGCTTCCTGAACGGGGTCTATCGCGACCACGACTTCGACACCGCCAACGGCTGGCACCAGTTCCGCTCGGACCCCGCGGTCTCGACGACGGTGTGGCTGCGCTCGGGGGCGCCGGTGGGCACCGCCTGGTCGAACCAGTTCGGCTATGAATCGGCCGAGATGGACGGGCTGATCGACGCCGCCGCCGAAGAGCTGGACCCGGCAAAGCGCGCCGATCTCTATCACCAGATCCAGCGGCTGGCGATGACCGACCTGCCGGTGATCTTCGCCATCGAGCATCCCTTCGTTGGCATCACCAACAAGAAGCTGATCAACCACCACAACACGCCACGCTGGGACAGCTCCAGCTGGTACGACCTGTGGATCGACGAGTGACAGGCGCCGGCCGGGGCGCGCAAGCCGCCCCGGCCCTTCCCGCAACCACGATCCCCCGGCGCCGGCTGTCCGCAGCGGCGCCCGCGGGATGATTGTTCAGGCAACCGATGTCGCTTTTACTTTATCTTCTGCGGCGCCTTCTGCAGGCGCTGCCGGTGATCCTGCTGATCATCGTGGGCAGCTTCCTGCTGATCAAGCTGGCCCCGGGCGATACCGTCGATGCGCTGGTGGGCGACATGGGCGGCGCCGACCCCGCCTTTGTCGCACGGCTGCGGCAGGAATACGGGCTGGACCAGCCGGTGCTGGTGCAGCTGTGGCGCTATCTGGTCAAGCTGGCGCAGCTCGATCTGGGCTGGTCCTATGTCTATGAGCAGCCGGTGACGCAGGTGCTGGCGTCGCGGCTGTGGGTGACGCTGCTGCTGATGCTGGGGGCGCTGTCCTCGGCCTTTGTGGTCGGCGTGGCGCTGGGGGCGTTCGCGGCGCGCCGGGCCTATTCGGCGGCCGACAACATCATCTCGACGCTGGGGCTGGTGTTCTATGCGATGCCGTCCTTCTTCCTGGCGCTGCTGCTGGTGCTGCTGTTCTCGGTCAAGCTGAACTGGCTGCCGGTCGGCGGCATCCGCGACATCGGCGCCTTTCACACCGGCTGGCGGCTGTGGCTGGACATCGCCACCCATCTGCTGATGCCGACGCTGGCGCTGTCGCTGATCTACCTGGCCTTCTACATGCGGCTGATGCGCACCAGCGTGCTCGAGGTGATGGACCTCGACTTCGTGCGCACCGCGCGGGCCAAGGGCGCGGGCAGTTCGCGGTTGATGTTCCACCACATCATGCGCAACGCGCTGCTGCCGGTGATCACCCTGCTGGGGCTGCAGATTTCCACGGTGCTGGGCGGCTCGGTGGTGATCGAGACCATCTTTTCCCTGCCCGGGCTGGGGCAGCTGGCCTATACCTCGGTCGTCAAGCGCGACCTGAACACGCTGATGGGCATCATCTTCCTGTGCTCGATCATCGTCGTCGTGGTCAATATCCTGACCGATCTCGTCTATGCCTGGCTCGACCCGAGGATCGAACTGAAATGAGCGTTCCCGACATCGAACCCGTTCTCGAGCCGCAGCTGACGCGCCCGTCGCGGGCTGGCGTGCTGTGGCGGCGCTTCCGCCGCAACCGCGCGGCGATGCTGGGGCTGGTGCTGTTCGTCGCGGTCGTGCTGGCGGCGCTGCTGGCGGGGGTCATCACCCCCGGCGACCCGCTGCGCCGGGTGGGCGTGCCGCTGACCGCGCCCTTTGCCGATCCGGCGACGCCGCTGGGCACCGACCAGCTGGGCCGCGACATCCTGGCCGGCATCCTGCACGGCGCCCGCATCTCGCTGCTGATCGGGGTGGTGGCGACGCTGATCTCGATTACCATCGGCATCCTGATCGGCGCGGTCTCGGGCTATTTCGGCGGCTGGATCGACGACCTGCTGATGCGCGTGACCGAGGCGTTCCAGACCATCCCCAGTTTCGTGCTGCTGCTGGCGCTGGTGGCGATCTTCGGCTCGACCATCGAGAACATCGTGATCGCCATCGGCATCGTGTCCTGGACCGCCCCCGCCCGCATGGTCAGGGCCGAGTTCATGTCGCTGCGCAAGCGCGAGTTCGTCGACGCCGCCCGCAATCTCGGCGTCGGCAACGTCTCGATCATCTTCCGCGAGATCCTGCCCAACGCGCTGCCGCCGGTGATCGTCTTCGCCTCAGTGGTGATGGCGACCTCGATCCTGATGGAAAGCGCGCTGGCCTTCCTGGCGCTTGGCGACCCGAACTATGCCAGCTGGGGCAACATGATCGGCCAGGGCCGCGCGGTGCTGCGCACCGACTGGTACTGCACCGTGATCCCCGGCATCGCGATCCTGCTGACCGTGCTGTCCTTCAGCCTGCTGGGCGAGGGCCTCAACGACGTGCTGAACCCGAGGCAAAAGAAATGACCACGGCCCCGATCCTTGAAATTCAGGACCTGCGCATCTCGCTGCCCCCCGGGGGCGACCGGCCCTATGCGCTCGAGCATCTGGACCTGACCGTGAACCCCGGGGAAATCGTCTGCCTTGTCGGCGAATCCGGCTCGGGCAAGTCGCTGGCGGCGAATGCGGTGATGCGGCTGCTGCCGGAACCGCATGTGCATGTCTCGGCCGGGCGCATCCTGCTGGACGGCGAGGACATCTGCGCCAAGTCGGAATCCGAGATGCGCGCCATCCGCGGCGACCGCGTGGCAATGATCTTTCAGGAACCGATGACGGCGCTGAACCCGCAAAAGACCGTGGGCTGGCAGATCGACGAGGTGCTGCGCCTGCACACCGACCTTGACCGCAAGGCGCGGCGGGCGCGGGCGCTGGAGATCCTGGGCGACGTGCATATCCCCGACCCGGCCTCGGCCTATAACGCCTATCCGCACCAGATTTCCGGCGGGCAGCGGCAGCGGGTGATGATCGCCATGGCGCTGGTGCTGAACCCGCGGCTGATCATCGCCGACGAGCCGACCACCGCGCTGGACGTGACCACGCAAAAGCAGATCCTGCATCTGATCAAGGAAATGCAGCGCCAGCACGGCACCGGCATCCTGTTCATCACCCACGATTTCGGGGTGGTGGCGGAAATCGCCGACCGCATCGCGGTGCTGCGGCTGGGCGAGCTGGTCGAATCCGGCCCGGCCGCGCAGATCCTGAACCACCCCCGCCACCCCTATACGCAGGCGCTGATCGCCGCGGTGCCGGCGCTGACCCCGCCGGCGCACAAGGACCTGTCGGCCGCGCCGGTGGTGCTGCGGGCGCAGGGGCTGGCCAAGACCTTTGCCGCCCGCGGCGGCCTGCTGTCCGGGCGGCGGCAGGCGGTGACGGCGGTGCGCGATCTCAGTTTCGAGCTGCGGCAGGGCGAGACGCTGGGCGTGGTTGGCGAATCCGGCTCGGGCAAGACTACGGTGTCGCGGATCGTGACCCGGCTGCTGCCGCCCGACCGGGGCGAGGTGGTGATCGGCGGGCGCGACCTGATCCACGCCGACCGCCGCCAGCTGCGCGCCATGCGCCGCGACATCCAGATGATCTTCCAGGACCCCATGGCCTCGCTGAACCCGCGCAAGCGGGTGGTGGACCTGATCGCGCAGGGCCCCATCGTCCACGGCGTCCCCCGGGCCGAGGCCCATGCCCGCGCGCGCGAACTGCTGTCGCTGGTGGAGCTGTCGCCCGCCGCCGCCGAGCGTTACCCGCACGAGTTCTCCGGCGGCCAGCGCCAGCGCATCGGCATCGCCCGCGCCATCGCCATGCAGCCCAAGGTGATCGTCGCGGACGAGCCGGTGTCGGCGCTGGACGTGTCGGTGCAGGCACAGGTGCTGCGGCTGCTGGCCGATCTGCGCGACCGGCTGAACCTGTCGCTGCTGTTCGTCACCCACGATTTGCGCGTCGCCGCCCAGCTCTGCGACCGCATCATCGTCATGCAGAAGGGCGAGATCGTCGAGACCGGCCCCACCGCCGAGGTCTTTGCCGACCCCCGCCACAATTACACCCAGGCGCTGCTGGCCTCGATCCCGGGCCGCGACTGGCAGCCGCCGAAACTGACCGACGCCGCCTGAGCGCGAAGCAAGGATAAGACCATGGCCGACGTAGTGTTTCCCGACTCGATCTGGGCTGCCGTGACCCCCCGGCCCCCGCAGGCGCCGCCGCTGGCCGGCGACGCCGAAGCGGATGCGGTGGTGATCGGCGCCGGCTTCACCGGGCTGTCGGCGGCGCTGGAACTGGCGCGCGCGGGGCAGCGGGTGCTGCTGCTGGAAGCGCAGGCGGTGGGCTGGGGCGCCTCGGGGCGCAACAACGGCCAGGTGATCCCGACCCTGACCGCGGCCGAGCCCCGCGCCATGGCCGAGCGCTGGGGTGCGGCGGGCGAACGCTTCGTGCGGCTGGTGGGCGGCAGCGCCGACACGCTGTTCGACATCGCCCGGCGCGAAGGGATCGAGGCCGACGCCGAGGCCGAACAGACCGGCTGGTTCCAGCCCGCCCATTCGCCGGGCCGGGTCAGGCTGTCGCGCGCCCGGGTCGAGGCCTGGCAGCATTACGGCTTTCCTGCCCGCCTGCTCGATCGCGAAGAAACCACGGCGCTGCTGGGCACGGATTTCTGGTATGGCGGGATGCTGAACCCCACCGGCGGCCATATCAACCCGCTGGGCCTCGCCCGCGGCCTCGCCCGCGCCGCCGCCGCCCACGGCGCGGTGATCCACGAGGCGACCCCGGTCGCCGGCTGGTCGCGCGAGGGCGACCGCTGGATGGTGCGCACCACCGTGGGCCACAAGGTCCGCGCCCGCCACATGATCCTGGCCACCAACGCCTATACCGGCGAGCTGGTGCCGCGGCTGGCCCGCAAGCTGGCGCAGACCATCGTGCCGGTGCTGTCCTGGCAGATGTCCACCGACCCGATCCCGGACGAGCTGCGCGCCAGCATCCTGCCCGGGCGGCAGGCGGTCTCTGACACCCGCGGCGACCTGCGGTTCTTCCGCTATGACGCGCGCAACCGGCTGATCACCGGCGGCGCGGTGATGGGCCGGCGCGACATGGCCCGCCGCGTCGCCGACAAGGCCGCCCGCAGCCTGGCCGAGGCCTATCCCCAGCTGGGCACCCCGCGGATGAGCCATGTCTGGTCCGGCTATATCGGCATGACCTGGGACCGTTTCCCGCGCATCCACCAGCTGGGCCCGGACGCCTGGACCTGGATCGGCTGCAACGGCCGCGGCGTCGCCTTGGGCGTGGCGCTGGGGCGCGAGATGGCGCGCGCGGTGTCGGGTGTCGCGCTCGATACGCTGGCCCTGCCCCTGTCCGAGCCGCGGCCCCTGCCCTTCCACAGCTTCGCCCGCCGGATTGCGCCGAATTATCTGGCGTGGATGCGCCGCAAGGACCTGCAGGAAATGAAATGACCACCCCCCAAGACCCGAAAGGCCAGCCAGTGAGCCAGCTTCCCATCATCGAGCGCCGCCGGATCGAGGCGCAGATCCTCAAGAACGTGCACGAGGTGCTCGAGACCCGCTACGGCACCGACACCGCCGACGAGATCATCGGCACCGCGGTGACGCAATCGGCGATCCAGCAGGGGCAGGCTTTCGCCAACGAACTGGGCCACACCCCCGATTTCCACGACTTCGCCGCGATCATGCCGAACTGGACCGCCGGCGGCTCGCTGGAGATCGAGATGCTGGGCGTGGACGACGAGAAGATGGAGTTCAACGTCACCCGCTGCCGCTATGCCGAGATGTATCGCGAGATGGGGGTGGGCCGGATCGGGCATCTGCTGTCCTGCAACCGCGACGGCGATTTCTGCATCGGCTACAACCCCAAGATGAAACTGACCCGCAGCCAGACCATCATGCAGGGCGCCTCCCACTGCGATTTCCGTTATCGCATGGACACCAAGGAAGAATAGGAACCGAAAATGGCCGTCGAGAACTGGATTTCCGACCGTATCACCCAGCTGGTCGACTTCCGCCGCGACCTGCACCGCAACCCGGAACTGCTCTACGACCTGCCCCGCACCGCGGCGCGTGTGGCCGAGGCGCTGCGCGAGGCCGGGGTGGACGAGGTGCACGAGGGCATCGGCCGCACCGGCGTGGTGGCGGTGATCCGCGGGCGCTCCAACCGCTCGGGCCGGACCATCGGCCTGCGCTCGGACATGGACGCGCTGCCGATCGTCGAGGCCACCGGCGCCGACTGGGCCTCGGAAGTGCCGGGCAAGATGCACGCCTGCGGCCATGACGGCCACACCGCCATGCTGCTGGGCGCCGCCATGGGGCTGGCGCAAAGCCGCAACTTCGACGGCACGGTGGTGCTGATCTTCCAGCCGGCCGAGGAAGGCGGCGCCGGCGCCCGCGCCATGATCGAGGACGGGCTGTTCCAGCGCTTTCCGGTCGACGAGGTCTACGGGATGCACAACCGCCCCGGCCTGCCGGTGGGCGAGTTCACCATCGCGCCGGGGCCGATCATGGGCTCGGTCGACATGTTCGACATCGAGATCACCGGCAAGGGCGGCCATGCGGCCCAGCCCGACCGCACCATCGACCCGATGCCGGTGATGGCAGCGCTGATCCAGGGGTTGCAGAGCATCGTGTCGCGCAACCTCGACCCGGTGGATTCGGCCGTGGTCTCGGTCACCCGCGTGCAGGCGGGCGACGCCTATAACGTGATCCCGCAGACGCTGGCGCTGGCCGGCACCGTGCGCACCCTGCGCGAAGAGGTCCGCGACCTGATCGAGGCGCGGATGGGCGAGATGGTGCAGGGCATCGCCGCCGCCTATGGCGCCACCGCGCGGCTGGACTATGGCCGCCACTATCCGGTCACCGTCAACCACGACGCGCATACCGAATACGCGGCGCTGGCCGCGGAAACCGTGGCGGGCGCGGGCCGGGTCCACCGCGACATGCCGCAGACGCTGGGGGGCGAGGATTTTTCCTTCATGCTGAACGAGGTGCCGGGCGCGATGATCAACATCGGCAACGGCGACAGCGCCGGGCTGCACCACCCCGCCTATGATTTCAACGACGATGCCATCGCCTGGGGCGTGTCCTACTGGACCGCGCTGGTGCGCAGCCGGCTACCGTTGCAGGAGTAACGATGCCCTCCCTTTCCTTCCCGGCCGACCCGGGCGCCGGTTCCGGCCCCGGCCTGCTGCCGGCGCTGCCCGAATGCCGCGACCGGGCCTGGGCGCGGCAGGCGGTGGCGGTGCTGTCGGGCGACAGCCACCGTTCCGCCGACACCCATCTGCTGAAGCCGATCTTTCCGGGGCTGCCCGGGATCTCGGTCTATCTCAAGGACGAAAGCACCCACCCGACCGGCAGTCTCAAGCACCGGCTGGCGCGCTCGCTGTTCCTTTACGGGATCTGCAACGGCCGCATCCGCCGCGATACCGTGCTGGTCGAGGCGTCCTCGGGCTCGACCGCCGTGTCCGAGGCGTATTTCGCCCGGCTGCTGGGGCTGCGCTTCATCGCGGTGATGGCGCGCTCGACCAGCCCGTCGAAGATCGAGGCGATCACCAGCTTCGGCGGCGAATGCAGCTTCGTCGAGCATACGGGCGAGGTCTACGAGGTCGCGGCAAGGCTGGCCGCCAAGCATGGCGGCTATTACCTGGACCAGTTCACCCATGCCGAGCGGGCGACCGACTGGCGCGGCAACAACAACATCGCCGACAGCATCTTTCGCCAGATGGAGGGCGAGGAAGCCCCGGTCCCGGAGTGGATCGTCACCAGCGCCGGCACCGGCGGCACCGCGGCGACGCTGGGGCGCTATATCCGCTATCGCGGCTTTCGCACCCGGCTGTGCGTGGCCGATGTCGAGGGCTCGGCCTTCTACGACGCCTGGGCCACCGGCCGCGACGACACCGAGGCGCCGGGCTCGCGCATCGAGGGGATCGGGCGGCCGCGGGTCGAGCCTTCGTTCATCCCCAGCGTGATCGACCACATGATCCGGGTGCCGGACGCGGCCTCGATCGCCGCGGCGCATGTGCTGTCGGACCGGCTGTTCCGCCGGGTCGGCGGCTCGACCGGGACCAACTTCTTTGCGCTGTGCTGCGTGGCGGCGGCGATGATGGCCGAGGGTCAGGGCGGTTCGCTGGTCACGCTGATCTGCGACAGCGGCGACCGCTATGCCGACAGCTACTACAACCCCGAGTGGCTGGCGCGCGAGGACATCGACATCGCGCCGTGGCGGGCCGCGCTCGAGCGGTTCCTCGACCACGGCGGCACGCCGTTTCCAGAATGACGACCCCCCCGCCGCGGCATGGTCCCGCGGCGGGGTGTTTTCCGCTCAGCCCAGCCGGTCGGTGCCGCCGCAGACGGAAATCGCCTGCCCCGACATGGTGCGCCCCAAGGGGCTGGCCAGATACAGCACCTGATTGGCGATCTGCTGCGGGGTAACGTATTCACGGATCGCGCTGTGGGAAAACGCCTCGGCCTCGATCTCGGCGAACGAGGCGCCGCGGGCCTGGGCGCGGGCTTCCATCACCCGGCGCTGGCGGTCGCCCGAGACGATCCCCGGCAGCACCGCGTTGACCCGGATGGAATCGCCGCCCAGCTCGATCGCCAGCGATTTCGTCAGCCCGATCACCCCCCATTTCGCCGCCGCATAGGGGCTGCGCAGCGCGAACCCCAGCCGCCCGGCCAGCGACGAGAGATTCACGATCGAGGGGTTGTCGCTGCCCCGCAGCAGCGGCACGGCGGCGGCGGCGGCCACGAAATGCGAGGTCAGGCAGATCGCCAGCGTGGCGTTCCACTGGTCCAGCGCCACATCCTCGACCCTGGCGGTCGGCCCGGCGATGCCGGCGTTGTTGACCAGGCAGTCCAGCCCGCCCATCGCCGCCGCGGCATCCGCCACGAAGCCCCGCAGCGCCTCGGCATCGGCCACGTCGACGCGGCGGGCGAACACCGCCTCGGGCAGCGTCGCCAGTGCCGCTTCGTCGATGTCGCAGGTGGCCACCTGCGCCCCTTCGGCGAGGAACCCCTCGACGATGGCGCGGCCGATGCCGGCGGCGCCGGCGGTGACGATGACGCGGCTTCCGTTGAGATCCAGATTCATGGACGGTTTCCCTGTTGAGAGGTCACGCAGGCAGGATGTCGCGCGACAGGATGAACTCGGCGGCCGAACGGATGTCGGCCTCGACTGCATCGGCGGCGGCCTGCGGGTCGCGGGCCTCGACCGCCTGCACCAGCTGCCCGTGCAGGGCGCGCGACACTGCGGTGCGGCGGCGGCGGGTGTCCTGTTCCAGGTCCAGGTTGATGATCGGCCCGGCCTTCAGCCACAGCGCCCGAATCACCTCGACCAGCACGGCCGACCCCGCGGCCTCGTACAGCAGGAAATGCAGTTCCTTGTTGGCGCGGACCGAGGGTTTGGCGTCAGGGGCGCCCAGCGCCTGCGCGAATGCGGCATCGGCCTGGCGCAGCGCCGCGACCTGCGCGGGGGTGGCGTGGCGCGCGGCCAGCGCGGCGGCGTGGGTCTCGTTGTGGACGCGCACCTCGGTCAGGTCGCGGAACTGGCCCCTGGTCAGCAGCGGCACCGCCACGGCGCGGTTGGGCAGCACCACCAGCGCCTGCTGCGCCACCAGCCGCGCCACCGCGTCGCGCACCGGCATCACCGACACCCCCAGCCGTTCGGCCAGTTCGCGCATCGGGATGCGATCGTCGGGACGCAGTTCCCCCGACAGCAGCATTTCCGTCAGCGCATCATGGACCTGGCTCGCCAGAGAGGCGACCCGAAGCGGCGTTATCGTCTTATCCTGACTGGTCATTTCACCCTCGGCTTGCCCTAACTGTGATCTCAGATCGCGCGCAAGGCAAGGCCATAATATCTCGGGTCTATTTTGCAGTTGCAGCATGAATTTTTGATTGACGCAGGCGGAATCGACTGCAACTGTGATCTCAGATCACGGCAGGACCGCGATCCACGAGATTTTCCTGGGGAGGAGAAATCCATGCTTCACCGCCGCCGGCTGCTTGCCGCCACCACCGCGCTGACCCTTGGGGCCGCGCTGTTGCCGCTGGGCGCTTTCGCGCAGGACGACGGGCCGATCCGCATCGGCCACCTGACGCCGCGCACCGGGTTCCTGGGCCCGCTGGGCGAATATGCGGTCATGGCCGCCGATCTTGCCGTCGAAGAGATCAACGCCGCCGGCGGGGTCAACGGCCGCATGATCGAGATCATCAAGGAGGACTCGGTCAACCCGCAGACCGCCTCGACCAAGGCCGAGCGCATGATCGAGCGCGACGAGGTCGTCGCCATCGTGGGCGAGATCAGCTCGGCCTCGGCGCTGACCATCTCGCAGGTCGCCGACCGCGCCCAGCGCCCGTTCATCAACACCGGCGCCAACTCGGACACGCTGCGCGGCAGCGACTGCAAGCGCTACATGTTCCACGTCGAGACGCAGAACGCGATGTACGTGAACGCCGAGGGCCAGTACCTGCAGAACGAGGGGCTGGTCGACGGCAAGAACTGGTATCTGCTGACCGCCGACTATGCGTTCGGCCACGACCTGCTGAACGCGGCCAAGGCGTTCCTGGACCGCAGCAACGGCAATATCGCCGGCGACGATCTGGTGCCGACCGACGCCACCGATTTCTCGTCCTATCTGCTGAAGGTGCGCGAAGCGAAGCCCGATGTCGTGGTCTCGAACCTGGCCGGGACGCAGATCACCAGCTTCCTCAAGCAATATACCGAGTTCGGGCTGGACGCGCCGGTCGGCGGCTTCGGCTTCGACACCGCCTCGGCCTGGGCCGCGGGGGGCGAGAACTTCAAGGGCACCTGGCCGACGGTCTGGACCCATCAGGTCGACACCGAACGCTCGCAGGCCTTCGTCAAGGCGTTCACGGACAAATACGGCAAGCCGCCGGAAAACCAGGCCTTCGGCGACTACACCGCGATGTATATCCTCAAGCAGGCGATCGAGGCGGTGGGCACCGACGGCGAGGCGCTGGTGGGCTATCTGGAGAACCCGGAAAACACCTTCGACGTGATGAAATCGCGTCCCGCCTATTTCAACCCCAAGAACCACCAGCTGATGCAAGAGGTCTACACGATCACGGCGCTGCCCCCGGGCGAGCAGCAGAACCAGTGGGACATCTTCACCACCTCGGCGCCGGTGCCGGCCCCCGACCAGCCGCTGGAAACGCTGATCGAGGCTGCCGTGGGGGGCGAATGCAGCTTCGGCGGCTGACCTGAAACCGCGGGGCGCGGCGGCGGCCGCGCCCCTTCCCTTTGCCGGAAGGGCCAAGCGATGAACCTGTTTCTCTTTGCCGCGCAGCTCCTGAACGGGCTGCTGGACGGCTTCTATTACCTGCTGATCGCGCTGGGGCTGTCGCTGATCTTTTCGCTGGGCGGGATCGTGAACCTGGCGCATGGGGCGTTCTATGCGCTGGGGGCCTATCTCGCGTTCCTGCTGACCCCGTATCTGGGGTTCTTCCCCGTGCTGGTCATCGTGCCGCTGCTGGTCGCGGGGCTGGGCATGGTGACCGAGCGGCTGCTGTTCACCCGCTTCTATAAGGCCGACCCGCTCTATTCGCTGCTGCTGACCTTTGGACTTGCCATGGTGATCGAGCAGGCGCTGCGCTGGTATTTCGGCGCCTCGCCGCAGGCCTATTCCATGCCCTCGGTGCTGACCGGGCAGGTGTTCCTGGGCGATTTCGTCTATTCCCGCTACCGGCTGTTCCAGATCGCGGTGGCGATCGCGGTGGTGGCGGCGGTGTGGGTGCTGCTGAACCGCACGGCCTTTGGCCGCATCGTGCGCGCCGGCATCCAGAACCCCGACATCCTGGGCGCGATGGGGATTTCCCTGCGCCCCTATCTGTCGGCGGTGGCCGGCATCGGCATCGGGCTGGCGGGGCTGGCCGGGGTGCTGATGGCGCCGATCTATCCCGTGCACCCGGCGATGGGGGCCGAGATCCTGACCGCGGCCTTCGTCGTGGTGGTGATCGGGGGCCTCGGCTCGTTCTGGGGGGTGGTCGTGGCCGCGCTGCTGGTCGGGCTGGTCAAGGGCTTCATGATCGCCATCGGCCAGTCGGCGATGTCCATGGCCGCCATCTATCTGCTGATGTTCGTCGTGCTGCTGCTGCGTCCGCGCGGGCTGATGGGCGAACGCATCCTGCGTTTCGAATGAGGGGCTTCATGCGCATCCATCCCCTGCTGATCGCCGCCGCGGCGCTGGCCGCACTGCCCTTTGCGCTGCAATGGATCGGGCTGACCACGACCTCGGCCGTCGAGGTGGTGATCTTCGCCGTCGCCGCCATGGGGCTGAACCTGCTGTCGGGCTATACCGGGCTGGTCAGCTTCGGCCACGGCGCCTGGTTCGGCCTGGGCGCCTATGCCGCGGCACTGGCCGCGCGCGCCCTGCCCGGCCATGCCTTCTGGCTGCCGCTGGCCGCGGCGCTCGCGGTGTCGGCGGTGCTGGCGGCGGGGTTCGGCGTGCTGATGCTGCGCCGCCGCGGCGTCTATTTCTCGCTGATGACGCTGGCGCTGTCGGCGCTGGGGTTCACCATCGCCTTCCGCTGGACCGCGCTGACCGGCGGCGAGAACGGCCTGGGCGGGGTCGAGCGCCCGTCCTGGGGCGGCTTCGACCTGAACAACAACATGAACTTCTATATCGTCACCGCGCTGATCGCGCTGGCGGTGGCCTTCGGGCTGTGGCGTCTGGTCAACGCGCCGCTGGGCCGGGTGCTGGAAGCGATCCGCGAGAACCAGACCCGCGCCATGGCGCTTGGGTTCCCGGTGGTGCGCTACAAGCTGGCGGCCTTCGTCACCTCGGCCTCGGTCACCGCGCTGGCCGGCGCGCTTCTGATGTTCAAGAACCGCATGACCTCGGCCGAGCCGATGTCGGTGGCGTTTTCCGGCGAGCTGCTGGCGATGGCGGTGATCGGCGGGATGCGCGGCTTCCTGGGGCCGGCGCTGGGGGCGCTGTTCTACGTGTTCTTCCGCGAATACCTGTCGATGTGGACGGAAAACTGGCTGTTCTGGTTCGGGCTGGTGTTCGTCGGCTTCGTGATGTTCGCGCCCGAGGGGCTGGTGGGCATCGGCCGGCAGGTAATGGCGCGGCTGCGCCCCGGCCCGACGCTGGCCGCGGCCATGGCCGACCGTCGCGCCACCGCCCTGCCCCTGCCCGCGATGCTGCGCCGCGACGGCGCGCCCGGCCCGGACGAGGTGCTGAAAGCCGACGAGATCGCCAAGAGCTTCGGCGGGCTCAAGGCCGTGGACGGGGTCAGCCTGACCGTGCGCGACCGCACCCTGCACGCGCTGATCGGGCCGAATGGCGCCGGCAAGACCACCGCCTTCAACCTGCTGACCGGGATGCTGCGCCCCGACGCCGGCCGGGTGACGCTGGAAGGCGCCGAGATCGCCGGGCAAAGCGCCGACGAGATCGCCCGGCAGGGTATCGGCCGCTCGTTCCAGATCACCAGCCTGTTCCCGGAACTGACCGTGTTCGAGAACGTCCGCCTTGCGGTGCAATCCACCGACCCGCAGCGGATGAACGCCTGGCGCTCGGCCGCCGCGATCGAGCGGGTGAACGCGCAGGCGCGCGAGATCATCGAATGGGTCGGCCTTGGCGGGATGGAAGGCGCCCGCGCGGGCTCGCTCTCCTACGGCGGGCAGCGGCTGCTGGACCTCGGGCTGGCGCTGGCCACCCGCCCGCGCATCCTGCTGGCGGACGAGCCGCTGGCCGGGCTGTCGGTCGCGGAACGCGAACGCGTGGGCAACCTGATCAAGCAGGTGTCGCAGGACGTGCCGGTGCTGCTGGTCGAACACGATATCGACCGGGTGTTTTCGCTCGCCGACCACGTGACGGTGATGAACGAGGGCAAGGTGCTGCTGGACGGCGACGTGGCGGCCGCGCGCAGCTCGGGCAAGGTGCAGGAAATCTACATCGGCTCGGGCACCTCGGCGGTGGCGGCGACCGCCCATCACGGGCAGGCGGGCACCGAAACCCTGTGCCGGCTTGAGGGCGTGAACGTCCATTACGGCAAGAGCCACATCCTGCACGACGTCGGCTTCGACATCCGCAAGGGCGAGATCCTCGCGCTGTTGGGCCGCAACGGCGCCGGGAAATCGACGCTGCTCAAGGCGATGATCGGGATCGCGCCGGTCAGCTCGGGCACCATAACGCTGGACGGGCAGCAGATTTCCGGCCTGCCGCCCTCGGCGGTGGCGCGGGCGGGGGTGGGCTATGTGCCGCAGGGTCGCGGGCTGTTCGCCGGGATGACCGTGCGCGACAACCTGGAACTCGGCCGCATCCGCCGCCGCACCGGCGCCGGCACCCACTGGTCGGACGAGGAAATCCTGGAATATTTCCCCCGCCTCGCCGAACGGATGGAGACCGAGGCCGACCGCCTGTCGGGCGGCGAGCAGCAGATGGCGGCCGTGGCCCGGGCGCTGTCGGGCGACACCAAGATCCTGCTGCTGGACGAGCCCTTCGAGGGGCTGGCCCCCGCGGTCGTCGAACAGCTGTTCCGCACCTTCGACCGGCTGCGCGACCGTCTGTCCATCGTGATCGTGGACCACAACCTCGACCTGGCGCTGGCGCTGTCGGACCGCACGGTGGCGCTGGAACGCGGGCGCATCTTCCACGACGGCCCGTCGCGCGAACTGGCCGAGGATCTTGAATTGCGCCGCAAGGTGCTGTGGCTGTGAGAGAGGGAATGGACAACAAGGATATCATCGGCATCGTCGGTGCCGGGCTGATCGGACGGGCCTGGACCTGCGTCTTTGCCCGCGCCGGGCACCAGGTGCAGCTGTGGGACCCCGACCCGGCGCTGCGCGCCCAGATGCCCGAGCTGCTGCGCGCCATGCTGCTCGAGGCGGGCGACGACCCCGAAGCCGCCGCCCGCGTCACCACCTGCGACAGCATGGAGCAGGCGCTGAACGGGGTGGCGCTGGTGCAGGAAAGCGGCCCCGAGGTGCTGGAGATCAAGCGCGAGCTGTTCGCCCGCATGGACGCGGCGGCGGCGCCGGGAGTGATCCTCGCCTCGTCGTCCTCGGCGCTGGTCGCCTCGCAATTCGCGGTCGGGCTGGCGGGGGCGGGGCGCTGCATCGTCGCGCATCCGGTCAACCCGCCGCATGTGGTGCCGGTGGTCGAGCTGTGCCCCTCGCCCCAGACCGAGCCCTGGGTGCTGCCGCGGGCCGAGGCGATCTATCGCGCCGCCGGGCAGGTGCCGGCGGTGCTGAACCGGGAAATCCCCGGCTTCGTGCTGAACCGGCTGCAGGCGGTGCTGCTGGCCGAGGCGCTGCGGCTGGTCGGCGAGGGGGTCTGTTCCGTGCAGGCGCTCGACGACACCATGCGTCACGGGCTGGGCCGGCGCTGGACGCTGATGGGGCCGCTGGAAACCGTCTCGCTGAACGCGCCGGCGGGGGTGCACGACTACATGCGCCGCTATGGCCCGACCATGGGGCGGCTGGCCGACGACGGCGCCGGGTCCGAGGCGTTTTCGGAACGTGCCGCCGCCATCGTCGCCGCCGCCTTCCCCGAGATCGATCCGCAGGCTATCCGTGACCGCACCGCCTGGCGCGACCGCGAGCTGGCGGCGCTGGACCGCCATCTTCGTTCCCGAACCGATTCCAAGACCGACAAGGACTGACCCATCATGGCCAAGACTCCCCGCAAGACGATCATCACCTGTGCCGTGACCGGCGCCATCCATACCCCCTCGATGTCGCCCCATCTGCCGGTGACCCCGTCCGAGATCGCCGAGGCCGCGATCGGCGCGGCCGAGGCCGGCGCCGCCATCGTCCACCTGCACGCCCGCAACCCGCAGGACGGCAGCCCCGACCAGTCCCCCGAGGCGTTCCTGCCGTTCCTGCAGGTCATCAAGCAGCGCTCGCCGGTGATCGTGAACCTGACCACCGGCGGCGCCCCCACCATGACCATCGAGGAGCGGATGCGCCCCGCCGCGACCTACCGCCCCGAGGTCGCCTCGATGAACATGGGCACCATGAACTTCGGCCTGTTCCCGATGCTCGACCGCTTCGAGGGCAAGCTGAAGCACGAATGGGAAAAAACCTATCTGGGCAACCGCGACATCGTGTTCCGCAACACCTTCGGCGACCTGGAAAAGGTGATGACCGATCTCGGCGCCAACGGCACGCGGTTCGAGTTCGAATGCTACGACACCTCGCATCTGTACAACCTCAAGCATTTCTACGACCGCGGCATCGTCAAGGGACCGCTGTTCATCCAGACCGTGTTCGGGCTGATGGGCGGGATCGGCGCCCACCCCGACGACGTGATGCACATGAAGCGCACCGCCGACCGGCTGTTCGGCGACAACTATCGCTGGTCGGTGCTGGGCGCGGGCCGCAACCAGCTGCCGATCGCGGCGATGGCGGCGGCGATGGGCGGCCATGTCCGCGTCGGGCTGGAGGATTCGCTCTGGGCCGGGCCCGGCAAGCTGGCCGAGACCAACGCCCAGCAGGTCCGGCTGGTGCGCCAGATCATCGAGGGGCTGGGGCTGGAGATCGCCTCGCCGGAAGAGGCGCGCGAGATCCTGGACCTGAAAGGCACCGACGACCTCGGCTTCTGAGCGCCGCGCCGGCGGCACGGCCGGACCGGGGGCTGTCCGCCCCCGGACCCCCGAGGATATTTGCACAAGGAAGAACCTGCCCCTTCCATCCCCGCGTGCGTCGCGGGCGAGGATTCGGGCGGTTCTTAAATATCCTCGGGGGAGAGGCCGCAGGCCTCGCGGGGGCAGACAGCCCCCGTCCGGCAGCGCCCACAAGGCGCGACCGCGCCGTATCTTACAAGATCAGCGTCAGACCAGCTCGCCTTCGAGCGAGTTCGGCGCGCTGGCCTTGATCCGCACCTGCAGCAGCTCGCCCGGCGCGACCTCGGGCGCGTGGACGAAGACCGAGTGCAGATAGTCCGACTTGCCGACCATCTGCCCCGGCATCCGGCCGGGTTTCTCGAACAGCACCCCCAGGGTGCGCCCGACCATGGATTCCTGCGCGGCCTTCTGCTGGCGGTCCAGCAGCGCCTGCAGTTCCTGCAGCCGGGCGTCGGCGATTTCATCGGCAACCATCTCTCGCCCGAAAGCAGGTGTCCCGGGGCGCGGCGAATACTTGAAGCTGAAGGCGGTGCCGAAGCCGACCTGTTCCACCAGCCGCAGCGTGGCCGCGTGGTCCTGATCGCTTTCGCCGGGGAAGCCGACGATGAAGTCGCTGGTCAGCATGATGTCGGGGCGGGCGGCGCGGATGCGGTCGATCAGCCGCAGATACTGCTCGGCCGTGTGCTTGCGGTTCATCGCCTTGAGGATGCGGTCCGACCCCGACTGCACCGGCAGGTGCAGATAGGGCATCAGCTGCGGGATGTCGCGATGCGCCTCGATCAGATCGTCGCCCATGTCGTTGGGGTGGCTGGTGGTGTAGCGGATCCGGTCCAGCCCCTCGATCCCCGCCAGCTGCCGGATCAGCGCGCCGAAACCTTCGCCCCCCTCGCCGTGCCAGCCGTTGACGTTCTGGCCCAGCAGGGTGATCTCGCGCACGCCGCGCGCCACCAGGTCGCGCGCCTCGGCCATGATGCGGGCCATGGGGCGGCTGACCTCGGCCCCGCGGGTATAGGGGACCACGCAAAAGGCGCAGAACTTGTCACAGCCCTCCTGCACGGTCAGGAAGGCGGCGGGGGCGCGGCGGGTGGCGCGGCGTTGCGGCAGGTGGTCGAACTTGTCCTCGGGCGGGAACTCGGTGTTCACCGCCGGGGCCTCGCCGCGCACCATGGCGGGCAGGTTGTGATAGGACTGCGGGCCCACGACCAGATCGACCAGCGGGGCGCGGCGGATGATCTCTTCGCCCTCGGCCTGCGCCACGCAGCCGGCGACCCCGATCTTGAGATCCGGGCGCGCGCCCTTTAGCGGCCGCAGCCGGCCCAGGTCGGAATACAGCTTCTCGGCCGCCTTCTCGCGGATATGGCAGGTGTTCAGCAGCACCATGTCGGCATCTTCGGCGCGGTCGGTCTGGACATAGCCCTCGGCGCCCATGGCCTCGGCCATGCGCTGGCTGTCATAGACGTTCATCTGGCAGCCGTAGGTCTTGATGAACAGCTTCTTCGGCGTCTGGTCGGTCATGGCGCGCCCTGCCCTTATGCTGGCCGCGAGATGCCGGCCGGTCGAACCCGGCACATATAGCGGCCCGGGCGGGCCATGGGAACCCGCGCCGCTTAACGCAGGTCGCGGGCCAGGAAGCGGGCGGCGCGGGTCCAGCTGTCGTCGGAATCGCCGCGGAAGCTCAGGTCGCGCTGTGTGGTCACGGTCTCGGCCTTCGTGTCGACCAGTGTGGCGAAGCCCTGCATGATCAGCGTGCTGGTCTTGAGCACGACGACGAACAGCGCCCGCTCGGCGCCCTGGTCGCGGGCAAGGGCCACCAGACATTCCGGGGTTTCGGGCGAGCAGGCGACGGCGACGGTGGCCGCGTCGATGCGGGCGATGCTGGTGCCCTGCCCGGCCGCCATTTCCTCGGCCAGCGTGGCGCCGAAATCCTCCAGCCGTGCCAGATGCGCCGCGCCCTGGTCCGCGGCCTCGCCCGAGGTGTCGAGGAACTTGACCGGCAGCAGCGCCACCACCTCGGCCGCCGCGGGGGCCGCGGCCAGAGCCGCAAGGGCAGCCACGCAGATACGGGCACGGGTGCGAGACAGGGACATCATCCGCCCAGCCTGCCCCCGGCCGCCGCCCCGATCCAGCACTGCCGCCGGCACCCAAGACCAAGGGATGACCCGCGCCCGCCCGGCAGCCTGCCGGCGCGACCGGCCATTCTGCCGCCCCTTGCCGCGTTGAACCCGCGCCACGGCGGCGCTAGCCTGATCCCAACCAGAGAGAGGTGTTTGCATCATGGACGAGAAAAGCTGGTCGGCCCGCGCCGAAACCGTGTCGATGTTCGGCTTTACCGACCTGCCCAGCGTGGAGCGGCGCGGCACCATCGTGCTGACCCATGGCGAGGGGCCCTATGTCATCGACACCCAGGGGCGGCGCTGGCTGGATGCCAATTCCGGCCTGTGGAACATGGTCGCCGGCTTTGACCACAAGGGCCTGACCGAGGCCGCCAAGGCGCAATACGACCGCTTCCCCGGCTATCACGCGTTCTTCGGGCGCATGTCCGACCAGACGGTGATGCTGTCGGAAAAGCTGGTCGAGGTCTCTCCGTTCGCGCGCGGCAAGGTGTTCTACACCAACTCGGGGTCCGAGGCGAACGACACCATGGTCAAGATGCTGTGGTTCCTGCACCGGGCCGAGGGGAACCCGAACCGCCGTAAGATCCTGACCCGCTGGAACGCCTATCACGGCGTCACCGCCGTGTCCGCCAGCATGACCGGCAAGCCCTATAACGAGGTGTTCGGCCTGCCGCTGCCCGGCTTCATCCACCTGACCTGCCCGCATTTCTGGCGCGAGGGCAAGCCCGGCGAATCCGAGGCCGAGTTCGTCGCCCGCCTGGCCGCCGAGCTGGAGGAGGTGATCGCCCGCGAAGGCGCCGACACCATCGCCGGTTTCTTTGCCGAGCCGGTGCAGGGCGCGGGGGGCGTGATCCCGCCGGCGCAGGGGTATTTCCAGGCGCTGGTGCCGATCCTGAAGAAACACGGGATCCCGGTGATCTCGGACGAGGTGATCTGCGGATTCGGCCGCACCGGCTCGACCTGGGGTTGCGAGACCTATGGCTTTACCCCCGACGCGATCATCTCGTCCAAGAACCTGACCGCCGGGTTCTTCCCGATGGGGGCGGTGATCCTTGGGCCGGAGCTGTCGGACCGGCTCGACGCCGCCATCGCCCCGATCGAGGAGTTTCCGCACGGCTTCACCGCCTCGGGCCACCCGGTCGGCTGCGCCATCGCCCTGAAGGCGATCGACGTGGTGATGAACGAGGGGTTGGCGCAGAACGTCATCGACAAGGCCCCGCGGATGGAGGCCGGCCTGCGCGACATCATGCAGCGCCACGAGAACATCGGCGAGCTGCGCGGCGTCGGCTTCATGTGGGCGCTCGAGGCGGTGAAGGACGCCGAGACCCGCCAGCCCTTCCCGCCGCATCTCTCGGTCAGCGAGCGTATCGCCAACACCTGCACCGACCTGGGGCTGATCTGCCGGCCGCTGGGGCAGTCGATCGTGCTGTGCCCGCCTTTCATTCTGACCGACGCGCAGATGGACGAAATGTTCCAGAAGCTCGACCGGGCGCTGGAACAGGTGTTCGACGGGCTGCGCGCCGAGGGCGAGATCTGAGCTGCCGTTAAGGGGAAATTAACCCGTCGCCGCTAGCCTGCCCGAAAGACCATGGTTTCGGGCAGGACATTGGGCAGGACCGACTTTGCGCTGCTGATCGCGGGGATGCACCGCAGCGGCACCTCATATCTGGGCGAATGCTGCGGGGCGCTGGGGCTGGCGCTGCCGCGTGATGCGGGCGGCCCCGCCCTCGACAACCCGCGCGGGCATTTCGAGCCGCGCGCGGTGGTGGCGCTGAACGACGCGATCCTGGCGCAGCAGGGCGCGGTCTGGCTGCGCGCCGGGCGGCTGGACCTGCCCGCCCCCGACGCGGCGCTGCTGGCGCGGATGGACGCGGCGGTGGCGGAAAGCTTCGGCACTGCGCGGCGCATCGTGATCAAGGATCCGCGGCTGTCGCTGACCCTGCCGCTGTGGCGGGCCTGGCTCGACGCGCGCAGAATCGGCGCGGCGCTGCTGATCGCCCTGCGCGACCCGGCCGAGGTCGCGCAATCGCTGGCCCGCCGCAACCGCACCGGCGCCGAAATGGCGATGCTGTCCTGGGTGCAGCACATGCTGTCGGTGCTGGAGCACAGCCGGGAAATGCCGCGGCTGCTGGTGCCCTTCCCGGGCTGGACCGCCGATCCGGGGGCGATGCTGGCCCGGATCGCATCCCTGTGCGGCCGCGAAGCTGACGCGGCCACACAGGCGCAGGCCGCGGCGAGTTTCCTGCCGGCGGCGGTGCATGGGGCGGCAGCGCCGTTGCCCGACACGCCCGCCGCGCGGCTGGCGGGGGCGCTTTACCAGGCGCTGTCGGGGTCCATGGGCGATGTCGGACCGGGGGCTGTCTGCCCCCGGACCCCCGAGGATATTTCGGTGATGAAGAACATCCCCGGCGAAGCCGCGCTGGCCGGGTTCCGCCTGCGCCATGATGCGCTGGCCGCAGTCGCCGCCGAGGTCGAGGCCGCCTCGGCCGCAGCGTTGCGCGCTGGCCACCGCTCTGCCGCGGCGCTGCACGAGGCGCTGGCGGCGCGCAGCGAGCAGCTGGCCGCCACCGAGGCCCAGCGGGACCGGGGGCTCGCCGCGCTGCGCGCGCAACTGACGGCGACCGAGGTGCAGCGAGATGAGGCGGTGGCGGGACTGACGGCACGGCTGGAAGCGACCGAGGCGCAGCGGGATGAATCCATTGCCCTTCTGACAGCGCAACTGCAGGCGACCGAAGCGCAACGGGACGCAGTGGCGACGCTGACGGCGCGGCTGGAAGCGACCGAGGCGCAGCGGGACCAGGCGGTCGCCGTACAGGCGGACATCGCGGCGCAGCGCGACGCTGCCTCTGCCGCGCTGGTCGCAGCACGGGCGCAGCACGACGAAGCGGCGGCCACGCTGGCCACGCAGCTTGCCGATGCCGGGGCGCAGCGCGACGCCGCGCTGGCCGATGCCGCCGCCAGCCGTGACCGTGCGGCCGCGGCCGGGGCGCAGCGCGACGAGTTGGCCGAACAGGCCGAGCAGCAGGCCCAGACCCTCGCCGAGCTGCGCGAGCATAAAGCGCGGCTGCGCGGGCATCTTGCCGCGACCGAGCGGGTGCTGGCCGAGACTGCGGACTGGCTGAATCGCGAGCGGCTGACCGTGCTCAAGCCGATCTACCGCCGTGCCTGGCGCGCCGGCGGGCGGGCGCTGCGCCGGGTGCTGCCCGGGCCGGCGGTCGAGCGGCTGCGCCGGCAACTGCCGGTGCCGGGCGGGATCCCGCGCGCGCTGGCCTTTGCCGAAGCCCCCCCGACCGCGCCCGGCTGCGGCTATGCCGGCATCCCGCCCCGCCAGGGCGACACGCCCGACATCTTCATCCTCTCGATCATCGGCTGGGATTTCCGCACCCAGCGCCCGCAGCATCTGGCCACCCGCATGGCCGCCGCCGGACACCGGGTGTTCTATCTGGAGATGGAGAGCTCGCCCGGGAACGGCAGCGCGCGCGAGGTTGCGCCGGGGGTCCATGCCATCCGCCTGCCCGCGCGGGGGATGCGCGGGGTTGCGGCCTATACCGGCGTGCCCTCGGCCGCGCAGGCGCGCGCCTGGGTCGATCATTTCCACGCGCTAGCCGATGCGGTGGGGGTCTCGCCGGTCAGCCATGTGGTGATCCAGCACCCCTATTGGTGGCATCTCGCCCGCCACCTGTCGCCCGAGTTCCAGCTGACCTTCGACTGCATGGACGACATCGGCGGGTTTTCCAACACCCAGCCACAGGTGCTCGAGGCCGAGCTCGAGATGGCGGCCCAGGTCGACAAGATGGTGGTCAGTTCCCTGTATCTGGCCGACCGCTTCGGCGCGCTGCGCGAGGTGGCGCTGGTGCGCAACGGCACCGACGTCAGCCATTTCATCCGCAACCATGACGAACCCGCGCCGGACTGGCTGGGCCCGTTGCAGCCGGGGGCGATCCGCGTCGGCTATGTCGGCGCGATCGCCGAGTGGTTCGACAGCGACCTGCTGGAACGCGTCGCCCGCGCCAACCCGGATTTCGACATCCACCTGTGCGGCGCGGTCACGGCCGAGCCGCCGCTGGGGCTGGGCAGGCTCGACAACATCACGCTGCACGGGGAAATCCCCTATGCCGACGTGCCGGCGTTCCTGCAGCAGATGGAGGTGCTGATCATCCCCTTCCAGCTGCTGCCGATCATCAAGGCCTGCGATCCGGTCAAGTTCTACGAATATGCGGCGGTGGGACGGCCGACTGTCTCGACCTCGCTGCCGGAACTGGCGCGGGCCGGCGATCTGGTGCTGCGCGCCGACTCTCCCGAAGATTTCGCCGCCGCCATCCGCCGGGCCGCGCCGCTGGCGCGCGATGCGGATCTTGCGGCAAGGCTGCGGCGCTATGCGCTTGAGAATGCCTGGGATTTCCGCGCCGCCGACATGCTGGCCCATATGCGGGACGAGCCGCTGCTGTCGGTGATCGTGCTGCATTACGGCGACGACACCGACATGACGCTGGCGGCGCTGCACGCGCTGCTGGGGCGCGGTGAGGTCTATCCCAATCTCGAGGTGGTGCTGGTCGACAACGGCTCGGCGCCGCCGGTGCGCGAGGTGCTGCGCGCCCGCGCCGCCGCCGATCCGCGCATCCTGCTGGTCGAAAATGACCGGAATCTGGGCTTTGCGGAGGGCAACAACCGCGGGATCGCGGCGGCGCGCGGCGAATATGTGCTGCTGCTGAACAACGACACCTTCCTCGCGCCCGGGGCGTTGCTGGCGATGCTGCGCCACCTGCAGCGCAACCCGCAGATCGGCATCGTCGGGCCCCTGACCAACAACATCGGCAACGAGGCCCGGGTCGAGATCGCCTATGCCGATATGGAGCAGATGGCGCTGGCCGCGCGCGCCCTGGCCACCGGCCACCGCGGCCGCGCGACCCCGCTGCGGGTCTGCGCCTATTTCTGCGCGATGTTCCGGCGCGAAGATCTCGACCGGCTGGGGCATCTGCCGGAAATCTACGGCCGCGGCATGTTCGAGGACGACGACCACTGCGCGACCTTCCGCGCCGCCGGGCTGGGGATGGCGCTGGCCGAGGATGCCTTCTGCCACCACCATCTTTCCGCCAGCTTCGGCGCCCTGCCGTCCGGTGAAAAACAGGCGCTGTTCGCCCGTAACCGCGCGATCTTCGAGGGACGCTGGGGGGCATGGACCCCGCATCGCTATCGCGAGCGCCGCCCCGCCGGCAGCCTGCCCGTGCGCTGAGCTCGCTTAACCGGATCTTCATCCTTGCGTGGCAGGTTCGGATCATGTGGACCCGAAACCAACAGAATCGCCCTGCCGCACCGGCGCCCGCCCCTGAACCGGGGCCGCGGCCGGTGATCGTGCACTACCATCTCTACAAGAACGCCGGCACCTCGTTCGACCATGTGCTGCGCCACAACTTCGGGGCGCGGCACGAATGTTTCGACGGGCCCTATCCATTCTTCACCATCGACCAGGAACAGCTGGACCGGATCATCATGCGCCGGCCGGAGACGGCGGCGTTTTCCTCGCATCAGGTGGTGCTGCCGCAGCCCTCGTCGCTGGAGTATCGGGTGTTCGCGGCGCTGTTCCTGCGCAACCCGTTCCTGCGGATCGCCTCGATCTACCGCTTCAAGCGGGGGCCGGAGCGTGGCGACGGGGTGCCGCTGGCGGCGCTGCCGCCGGGCGAATTGCCGGCGGCGCTGGCGGATTGCGGGCTGGCCGAGCCGCCGCCCTTCGACATGACCTCGACCGGGATCGCGGCCCGGCAGCATGACTTCGCCGGCTGGGTGGCGCATTGCCTGGCGACCCCGGCCGAGACCGTGCATGTCTCGAACGCGCAGACCCGCTTCCTGGCCGCGCCGTTCCGCAGCCGGCCGCTGCTGCGCCGCAGCGGCACCGGCATCGAATACGACCTCGCCACCGCGCTGCGGATGCTGGCGGGGGTCGAGCTTCTGGGCCGGGCCGAAAGTTTCGAAAGCGACGTGGCCCGCTTCGGCGCCATCCTCGCCGCGCACGGGCTGGCGCTGACCCTGCCCGCCCAGACCCGCCACAACGTCACACGGCAGGACGCCGCCTCGACAGACGCCCAGGTCGCGGCGGTGCTGGACCCCCTGCCCCAGGCGCTGCGCGACCGGCTGGTCCGCGCCAATGCGCAGGACCTTGCGCTTTACGACCGCGCCTCGGCGCTGATTTCCAGGGACCACCGGCCATGAAGAAGATCCTCTGCACCATCGGCACCCGCCCCGAGGCGATCAAGATGGCACCGCTCATCCGCGCGCTGCAGGCCGACCCGGCGTTCGACTGCCGGGTGCTGGCCACCGCCCAGCACCGCCAGATGCTGGACCAGGTGCTCGACATCTTCGGGATCGTCCCCGACATCGACCTGGACATCATGCAGCCCGGCCAGACGCTGAGCGGGCTGACCGGGCGGCTGCTGCTGCGGCTGGAAGAGGTGCTGGCCCGCGAGCGACCCGACGCGGTGCTGGCGCAGGGCGATACCACCACCGTGCTGGCCGCGGCGCTGGCCGCATTCCACGAGCGCATCCCCTTCGGCCATGTCGAGGCCGGACTGCGCACCGGCGACCTCGACAGCCCCTTCCCCGAGGAAATGAACCGCGTGGTCGCCAGCCAGCTCTCCCGCTGGCATTTCGCGCCGACCGGGCTGGCCGCCGACCGGCTGCTGGCCGAGGGGCATGACGGCGCCCGCATCCACATCACCGGCAACACCGTGATCGACGCGCTGCATCATGTCGCGGCCACCGCCCCCGACCCCGGGCTGGGGCTGGATCCGGCGCGGCGGATGCTGCTGGTCACCCTGCACCGGCGCGAGAACTTCGGCGCGCCCCTGCAGCGGATCTGCGACGCGCTGGCGGCGCTGGTCCGGGACAACCCCGACGTGCAGATGGTGCTGCCGGTCCACCACAACCCCAGCGTGCGCGAGGTGATCCGCGCCCGCTTCAGCACGGCCGAGCGGGTGATCCTGTGCGAGCCGCTGGACTATGCGGCCTTTGTCGGCGCCATGCAGCGCGCCACGCTGATCCTGTCGGATTCGGGCGGGGTGCAGGAAGAGGCGCCGGCGCTTGGCAAGCCGGTGCTGGTGCTGCGCGACACGACGGAACGTCCCGAGGCGGTGATGGCCGGCGTCACCCGGCTGGTCGGCACCGAGACCGAGACCATCCGCGCCGCCGCGCAACAGCTGCTGGACGACCCCGCCGCCCATGCGGCGATGGCGCGCCACCACTCGCCCTATGGCGATGGCAGGGCGGCGGCGCGCATCACGGCGGTGCTGCGCCGCGACCTGCTGGGCGACGCGCTTCCGATGCCCGAGGGGGTGCCGATGGCGGCATGATCCAGCGCCCGATCCAGCGCCCGCATCAGGGGTGCGACACGTCCCCGCACCCCTTGGATGCCACGGTATGCGGTCTTGTGATCACACGCGCGCGGCCTGTGATCACGGAAGCTGGCAAAACGGCGGAAGCCCGCCGAATCCCCGCCGTCGCGCTTGCTTTGCCCGCAGCTTGTGCCAAGGGAGTGGGCGAGTTTCCTTGCGAGGTTCCCATGAACATCCACGAATACCAGGCCAAGGCGCTGCTGAAGCAATATGGCGCCCCGGTGTCCGAGGGCCGCGCGGTCCTTACCGTCGACGAAGCGGCGACCAAGGCCCGTGAACTGCCCGGCCCGCTGTGGGTCGTCAAGTCGCAGATCCATGCGGGCGGCCGCGGCAAGGGCCGCTTCAAGGAGCCCGAGGCCGGCGACAAGGGCGGCGTGCGGCTGGCCAAATCCGTGGACGAGGTGGTCGAGAACGTCCGCCAGATGCTGGGCAACACGCTGGTCACCCACCAGACCGGCCCCGCCGGCAAGCAGGTGAACCGGATCTACCTGGAAGACGGCAGCGACATCGCGCGCGAGCTGTATCTGGCGCTGCTGGTCGACCGCTCGACCTCGCGCATCAGCTTCGTCGCCTCGACCGAGGGCGGCATGGACATCGAGGAAGTCGCGGCCTCGACCCCCGAAAAGATCGTCTCGTTCAGCGTCGACCCGGCCTCGGGCCTGTCGGATTTCCACGGCCGCCGCGTCGCCTTTGCGCTGGGGCTGGAGGGCGATCTGGTCAAGCAATGCGGCGCGCTGGTCAAGCTGCTCTATAAAGCCTTCGTCGAGAAGGACATGGAGATGCTCGAGATCAACCCGCTGATCGTGACCGAGCAGGGCCAGCTGAAGGTGCTGGACGCCAAGGTCGGCTTCGACAACAACGCGCTCTACCGCCAGAAGGACATCCTGGCGCTGCGCGACGAGACCGAGGAAGACCCCAAGGAACTCGAAGCCTCGAAATACGACCTCAACTACATCGCGCTGGACGGCGAGATCGGCTGCATGGTGAACGGCGCGGGCCTCGCCATGGCGACGATGGACATCATCAAGCTGTATGGTGCGGAACCGGCCAACTTCCTGGACGTCGGCGGCGGCGCCACCAAGGAAAAGGTGACCGAGGCGTTCAAGATCATCACCTCGGACCCGAACGTCAAAGGCATCCTGGTCAACATCTTCGGCGGCATCATGCGCTGCGACATCATCGCCGAGGGCATCATCGCCGCGGTGAAGGAGGTCGGGCTGCAGGTCCCACTGGTGGTGCGGCTCGAGGGCACGAACGTCGAGCTGGGCAAGAAGATCATCGCCGAATCCGGCCTGAACGTGATCGCCGCCGACGACCTCAAGGACGGCGCGCAGAAGATCGTCAAGGCGGTCAAGGGCTGATGCAGGGCCGGGCTGCTCTGCGGGTCGGATTGTCGGCGCTGTCGCTGGCGGCGCTGGCCGCTTGCAGCGGCGACGACGATTCGACCTATGCCGAGCGGCAGGAACTGGCCAACACCTCGCCCCGCGTGGCGGTCAACAAGGCCGAAGGCTCGCGTCTGGTTCAAGTGTTCCAGCAGTTTTGCCTGGAAGGCGCTGCCGACCCCGCCTCCCGCTCGGCGCGGCTGCGCGCGGCCGGATATGTCCCGGCCGGGGGCTGGCGCCGAGGGATGCGGGACTTCGTGACCAACGACCGGCGACCGCTGGTCCGCCTGACCCGCGACGGAAGATCCTGCGCGGTGGGGGCACGGGCCTCGACCGGCCAGACCGTCGCCATCCACGCCGCCATCGGCACGTGGTTCCCGCAGGCGGCAAAGGTCAGGAACTCTGGCGCATCCGAGATCTGGGTGACCGGCCGTCGCCCCGGCGAGGGGATCGGCATCACCCGCAACCCTCTCGGCCCCCACGACAACGAAATCATACTGGCGCTGATGCAGCGCTGATTCAGCATTGAACGAAGGACACGGAAAACATGGCCGTTCTCGTTGACAAAAACACCAAGGTCATCTGCCAGGGGATCACCGGCAGCCAGGGCACCTTCCACACCGAGCAGGCGATCGCCTATGGCACGCAGATGGTCGGCGGCGTGACGCCGGGCAAGGGCGGCACCACCCATCTGGACCTGCCGGTCTTCAACTCGGTCCACGAGGCGGTCGCGCGCACCGGCGCCAACGCCAGCGTGATCTATGTGCCGCCGCCCTTCGCGGCCGACTCGATCCTGGAAGCGATCGACGCGGAAATCCCGCTGATCGTCTGCATCACCGAAGGCATCCCGGTGTTGGACATGATGCGGGTCAAGCGCGCGCTGGAAGGTTCGGCCAGCCGTCTGATCGGGCCGAACTGCCCCGGCATCATGACCCCCGACGAATGCAAGATTGGCATCATGCCGGGCTCGATCTTCAAGCGCGGCTCGGTCGGCGTGGTCTCGCGGTCCGGCACCCTGACCTATGAGGCGGTCAAGCAGACCTCGGACGTGGGGCTGGGCCAGTCCTCGGCGGTCGGCATCGGCGGCGACCCGATCAAGGGGATGGAGCATATCGACGTGCTCGAGATGTTCCTGGCCGACCCGGAAACCGAATCGATCATCATGATCGGCGAGATCGGCGGTTCCGCCGAGGAAGAGGCCGCCCAGTTCCTGGCCGACGAGAAGAAGCGCGGCCGCTGGAAGCCCACCGCCGGCTTCATCGCCGGGCGCACCGCCCCCCCCGGCCGCCGCATGGGCCACGCCGGCGCCATCGTCTCGGGCGGCAAGGGTGACGCGGAATCCAAGATCGCCGCGATGAAAGAGGCCGGCATCATCGTCGCCGACAGCCCCGCCGGGCTGGGCGAAGCGGTGCTCAAGGCCATGGGCAGGTAAGCCTATTGGAGGATGGTCCGCCCCGGCCTAGTCTGGGGCGGATGGACGACCGGGTGCCGCCCGGTGCTCGTGCGGCGCCGCTTCAACAAGACCGGTTCAGCAGGGCTCTAGCGCGATGAACGATCAATCCCCCAACGCCGCCTTCCGTGACAGCTCGTTCCTTCAGGGCGCGAACGCCGCCTGGGTGGAACAGCTTTATGGCCAGTGGGCCAACGACCCCGCGGCCGTCGACCAGGCCTGGGACGAGTATTTCCGCAGCCTCGGCGACGATCTTTCGTCCGTCACGCGCGAGGCGCAGGGGGCCAGCTGGGCGCGGCGCGACTGGCCGCCGGTCCCCGCCGACGACAACACCGCCGCGCTGACCGGCGAATGGCCGGCGGCCAAGGCCGAAGCCAAGGGCGCGCAGGACAAGATCGCCGCCAAGGCCGCCGAAAAGGGCGTGTCGCTGTCGGACGAGCAGCTGCGCCGGGCGGTGCTGGACAGCGTGCGCGCGATCATGCTGATCCGCGCCTATCGCATCCGCGGGCATCTGTTCGCCGATCTCGACCCGCTGGGGATGCGCGAGATGCCGCCGCTGGGCGAACTCGACCCCGCCAACTACGGCTTTACCGCCAGCGATCTCGACCGGCCGATCTTCATCGACAACGTGCTGGGGTTGCAGGTCGCCTCGATCCGCCAGATCACCGAGCTGATGAAGCGCACCTACTGCGGCACCTTTGCGCTGCAGTTCATGCATATCTCCGACCCCGAGCAATCCGCCTGGCTGAAAGAGCGGATCGAGGGCTACGGCAAGGAAATCCAGTTCACCCAGGAAGGCCGCCGCGCCATCCTCAAGAAGCTGGTCGAGGCCGAGGGCTTCGAAAAATTCCTGCATGTCAAGTACATGGGCACCAAGCGCTTTGGCCTTGACGGCGGCGAGGCGCTGATCCCGGCGATGGAGCAGATCATCAAGCGCGGCGGCGCGCTGGGGGTCAAGGACATCGTGATTGGGATGCCGCACCGGGGCCGGCTGTCGGTGCTGGCCAATGTGATGGGCAAGCCCTATCGCGCGATCTTCCACGAGTTCCAGGGCGGCAGCTACAAGCCCGAGGACGTGGACGGCTCGGGCGACGTGAAATACCACCTCGGCGCCAGCTCGGACCGCGCCTTCGACGGCAACGAGGTGCATCTGTCGCTGACCGCCAACCCCTCGCATCTGGAGGCGGTGAACCCGGTGGTGCTGGGCAAGGTCCGCGCCAAGCAGGACCAGATGCACGACACCGAGGAACGCATCGCCTGCCTGCCGGTGCTGCTGCACGGCGACGCGGCCTTCGCCGGCCAGGGCGTGGTGGCCGAGTGCCTGCAGCTGTCGGGTATCCGCGGCCACCGCACCGGCGGCTGCATCCACATCGTGGTGAACAACCAGATCGGCTTCACCACCGCGCCGCATTTCAGCCGCACCTCGCCTTATCCGACCGACATCGCGCTGATGGTTGAGGCGCCGATCTTCCACGTCAACGGCGACGACCCCGAGGCGGTGGTCCACGCCGCCCGCGTCGCGACCGAGTTCCGGCAGAAGTTCCACAAGGACGTGGTGATCGACATCTTCTGCTATCGCCGCTTCGGTCACAACGAGGGCGACGAGCCCATGTTCACCAACCCGGTGATGTACAAGGAGATCAAGTCCCACAAGACCACGCTGCAGCTGTATACCGAGCGACTGGTCAAGGACGGGCTGATCCCCGAGGGCGAGATCGAGGATCTCAAGGCCGCGTTCCAGGCGCATCTGAACGAGGAGTTCGAGGCCGGCAAGAACTTCAAGCCCAACAAGGCCGACTGGCTGGACGGCAAATGGGCCGGGCTGACCGCCGAGGGCGAGGATTATCACCCCGGAGAGACCTGCATCTCGGCCGAGACCATGGCCGATGTCGGCGCAGCGCTGACCCGCGTGCCCGAAGGGTTCAACCTGCACCGCACCGTCGCCCGCCTGCTGGAAGCCAAGAAGCAGATGTTCGAGACCGGACAGGGCTTCGACTGGGCCACCGGCGAGGCGCTGGCCTTCGGCAGCCTGCTGCTGGAAAACCATCCCGTCCGGTTGGCCGGCCAGGACAGCGCCCGCGGCACCTTCAGCCAGCGGCACTCGGCCTTTGTCGATCAGGCCACCGAGGAACGCCACTATCCGCTGAACCACATCCGCGACGGCCAGGCCCGCTACGAGGTCATCGACTCGATGCTGTCGGAATACGCGGTGCTGGGCTTCGAATACGGCTATTCCATGGCCGAACCCAACGCCCTGACCATGTGGGAGGCGCAGTTCGGCGACTTCGCCAACGGCGCGCAGATCATGTTCGACCAGTTCATCTCGTCGGGCGAAAAGAAATGGCTGCGGATGTCGGGGCTGGTGGTGCTGATGCCGCACGGCTTCGAGGGCCAGGGCCCGGAGCACTCCTCGGCCCGGCTGGAACGCTGGCTACAGATGTGTGCCGAGGACAACTGGATCGTGGCCAACCTGACCACCCCGGCGAACTATTTCCACATCCTGCGCCGCCAGATCCACCGGCCGTTCCGCAAGCCGCTGATGCTGATGACGCCGAAATCGCTGCTGCGCCACCCGCAGGCGGTCTCGACCGCGGCCGAGTTCCTGACCGGCTCGACCTTCCACCGGGTGCTGCACGACGACGCGCAGCGCGGCACGGTCGATTTCCAGCTGGCCCCCGACGAAGGGATCCGCCGCGTGGTGATCTGCTCGGGCAAGGTCTACTACGACCTCTTGGCCGCGCGGAACGAGGCCGGGGCCGATGACGTCTATCTGCTGCGGCTGGAACAGTTCTACCCCTTCCCGGCGCAGTCGCTGACCAAGGAGCTGGAACGCTTCCGCCACGCCGAGATCGTCTGGTGCCAGGAAGAGCCCAAGAACCAGGGCGGCTGGAGCTTTGTCGAGCCGAACCTGGAATGGGTGCTGAACCGCGTCGGCGCCGACCACCCGCGCGCCCGCTATGTCGGGCGGGTGGCGCAGGCCTCGGTCGCGACGGGGCTGGCCAGCCGCCACAAGACGGAACAGGATGCGCTGGTCGCCGAGGCGATCACGATCGGAGGATAGCATGGCCATCGAAGTCCGCGTCCCCTCCCTGGGGGAAAGCGTCTCGGAAGCGACGGTCGCGACCTGGTTCAAGAAACCGGGCGATGCGGTCGCCATGGACGAGATGCTGTGCGAGCTGGAGACCGACAAGGTGACGGTCGAGGTTCCCAGCCCCGCCGCCGGCATCCTGGCCGAAATCGTCGCGCCCGAGGGCGAGACGGTCGGCCCGGACGCGCTGCTGGCGCAGATCGACGAGACGGGGGCGGCCGCCGCCCCGCGCGATGCAACCACCGGCGCGGCGCAGCCCGCCGCAGACGAGACCGCAGACAGGGGTAAGCCGAAGATGGCCGGAAAATCCGTTGACGTGATGGTGCCCACGCTGGGCGAAAGCGTGACCGAAGCCACGGTCGCCACCTGGTTCAAGAAAGTGGGCGACGCCGTCGCACAGGACGAGATGCTGTGCGAGCTGGAAACCGACAAGGTCTCGGTCGAGGTACCGAGCCCGGTCGCGGGCGTGCTGGCCGAGATCCTCGCCGAGGAAGGCGCCACCGTCGACGCCAAGGCGCGGCTGGCGATCATCACCGAAGGCGCGGCGGGCGGCTCGACCGGCGGCGCCGGCCCGGGCGACGCCCCGGTCAGCGACCCCGACAAGCGGCAGGAACAGGCCGACAAGGTGAACTCGCCCGGCGCCGGCCCCGAGCAGCTGACCCTGCGCAGCGATGTCGAGGACGCGCCCTCGGCGAAGAAGGCCATGGCGGAAGCCGGGCTCAGCCGCGACCAGCTGCAGGGCTCGGGCCGCGACGGGCGGGTGATGAAAGAGGACGTGGCCCGCGGCGCCGCAGCCCCTGCCCCCGCGCCTGCGCCCGCCCCGGCCTCGGCCCCGCGCGCGCCCTCCTCGCCCGAGGATGCGCATCGCGAGGAGCGGGTCCGCATGACCCGGCTGCGCGCCACCATCGCCCGCCGGCTCAAGGACGCGCAGAACACCGCCGCGATCCTGACCACCTACAACGAGGTGGACATGTCCGGCATCATGGAGCTGCGCAACAGCTACAAGGACCAGTTCGAGAAGAAGCACCGCGTCAAGCTGGGCTTCATGTCCTTCTTCGTGAAGGCGTGCTGCCACGCGCTGAAGGAAGTCCCCGAGGTCAATGCCGAGATCGACGGCGGCGACATCGTCTACAAGAACTTCGTGCACATGGGCGTCGCCGTCGGCACCCCCAACGGGCTGGTGGTGCCGGTGGTCCGCGACGCCGACCAGAAGAGCTTCGCCCAGATCGAAAAGGAAATCGGCGAGCTGGGGCTGCGCGCGCGTGACGGCAAGCTGACCATGGCCGACATGCAGGGCGGCAGCTTCACCATCTCGAACGGCGGGGTCTATGGCTCGCTGATGTCCTCGCCGATCCTGAACCCGCCGCAGTCGGGGATCCTGGGGATGCACAAGATCCAGGACCGCCCGGTGGTGGTCGGCGGTCAGATCGTGATCCGCCCGATGATGTATCTGGCGCTGAGCTACGATCACCGCATCGTCGACGGCAAGGGCGCGGTCACCTTCCTCGTGCGCGTCAAGGAGGCGCTGGAGGATCCGCGCCGGCTGCTGATGGACCTGTGATCCGGCGGGGCGCGTTCCCTGCCGGGGACGCGCCCCGCAAGCCACAAGGAACCACACCATGACCAACCAGCTGATCGCCCGCTACGACATCGCCGACTATCCGCAGTTCCGCACCGAGTTCGACGCCGATGCCGAGGACCGGGGCCATGCCTCGCTGTCGGTGCTGCAGATCTGGCGCGAGGGCGAGACCCGCGTCTGGGTGCTCTACGCCATCGCCGACGGCAAGCGCGCGCTCGACTACCTGCAGGGCGCCGGGGGCGAGGTCTTCGCCAGCCGCGCCGGGGTGCAGGCGGCCGAATACCACGCGGTGCAGACCGCATGAGCGCGCCCTCGGCCGAGCTGCTGGTCCTCGGGCTCGCCGCGATCCTGCAGGCGGTGCAGATCGGGCTGGCGGCATGGTCGATGAACCGCGACGGGCTGGCGGCATGGAACGCCAGCCCCCGCGACAGCGCGCCTTCATTCTCGCCCCTGACCGGCCGGCTGCGCCGCGCGGTGGACAATCACTTCGAGGCGCTGGTCTTCTTCACCATTGCGGTGGTGCTGGTGCAGTTCACCCGCTCGAACGGCACCCTGACTGCCGCCTGCGCCTGGGCCTATCTGGTCGCCCGCATCCTCTATGTCCCGGCCTATGCGCTTGGCTGGGTGCCGTGGCGCTCCGTCATCTTCGGCATCGGCTTCGTCGCGACGATGGCCATGATCCTCGCGGCGATCCTGTGAGCATCTTCTGTCTGCAAATATCCCGCGGGGGCCCGGGGGCGCGAAGCCCCCGGGCCGGCGGTCATCAACAAAGGACCAAGTGATGTATGATCTGATCGTCATCGGCGCCGGCCCCGGTGGCTATGTCTGCGCCATCCGCGCGGCGCAGCTGGGGCTCAAGGTCGCCTGTGTCGAGGGGCGCGAAACCCTGGGCGGCACCTGCCTGAACGTGGGCTGCATCCCGTCCAAGGCACTGCTGCATGCCAGCCACATGGCGCATGAGCTGCACGAGAACTTCGCCAAGCTGGGGCTGATGAACGCGACGGCCGACATCGACTGGGGCCGGATGCAGGGCTACAAGGACGAAACCGTCGGCACCAACACCAAGGGCATCGAGTTCCTGTTCAAGAAGAACAAGATCGACTGGCTGAAGGGCTGGGCCAGCATCGAGGCGCCGGGCAAGGTCAAGGTCGGCGATACGGTGCACGAGACGAAGAACATCGTCATCGCCTCGGGCTCGGTGCCCTCTGCGCTGAAGGGGGTGCAGGTCGACAACGATGCGGGCGTGGTGGTCGATTCCACCGGCGCGTTAGCGCTGAAGACGATCCCCGAAACCATGGTGGTGATCGGCGCGGGCGTGATCGGGCTGGAACTCGGCTCGGTCTACAGCCGGCTGGGCGCGCAGGTAACGGTGGTCGAATATCTGGACGCGATCACCCCCGGCATGGACGCCGAGGTGCAGAAGAGCTTCCAGAAGATCCTGACCAAGCAGGGCTTCAAGTTCATCCTCGGCGCCGCGGTGTCGGGGGTCGAGGCCAGCGACAGCGGCGCGACCGTGGTCTATGCGCCGAAAAAGGGCGGCGAGGAACAGCGGATCGCGGCGGATGTGGTGCTGGTCGCCACCGGCCGCCGGCCGTTCCACGATGGGCTGGGGCTGGAGGCGCTGGGGGTGCAGCTGACCGAGCGCGGCCAGATCGCGGTGGATGCGACATGGGCGACGAATGTCCCCGGCATCTACGCCATCGGCGACGCGGTGCCCGGCCCGATGCTGGCCCACAAGGCCGAGGACGAGGGCATGGCCGTGGCCGAGGTCATCGCCGGCAAGCATGGGCACGTGAATTACGACGTGATCCCCGGCGTGATCTACACCACCCCGGAAATCGCCTCGGTCGGGCTGACCGAGGAAGCCGCGAAGGCCACGGGGCGCAAGGTCAAGACCGGCAAGTTCCCGCTGATGGGCAACGCCCGCGCCAAGGCGATGCTGCAGGCCGAGGGCTTCGTCAAGCTGATCGCCGATGCCGACACCGACCGCATTCTCGGCTGCCACATCATCGGCCCCGGCGCCGGCGAGATGATCCACGAGATCTGCGTGGCGATGGAGTTCGGGGCCTCGGCCGAGGATGTGGCGCTGACCTGCCACGCCCATCCCACCGTCTCCGAAGCGGTGCGCGAGGCCGCGCTGGCTTGCGGCGACGGCGCCATCCACGTCTGAGACGAGGCCCCGTGACGATGGGGAAAGGCCGGGCGGGCGCCCGGCCTTGCCTCCGGCGGGGGTATTTTCACCAGAAAGAAGCCTCGGCGATTTCTCGCCGACAGCGGCGCTGGCGGCCTGCGGGGCCTGTTTTGCGACTGACGGCGCCGGGTCCGGCACGTTAAGCAGGGCGAAATCACAGGAAGAAACCACCCGAGGCAGTGATGACCCTTTCCATCCCCCGGCCCACCACTCGCCGGCTTGGCGCGCTGGCGCTGGTCGCAGCGTTGTCCGCCTGTGGCGGCGGCAAGCCCGACGCCATGTATTTCGCCGAGCCGCGGGCGCCGCAGACCGCGCTGCATCCCAACGAGACCCCCGAGCTGCGGGCGCTGATCCAGAAATATTCCCGGCTTTACGGCGTCCCCGAGGCACTGGTGCACCGGGTGGTGATCCGCGAAAGCCGCCATCGCCCCGGGGCCCGCAACGGCCCCTATTACGGGCTGATGCAGATCCTGCCCGCGACCGCCCGCGGCATGGGCTATCGCGGAGAGCCCGCCGGGCTGCTGGATGCCGAGACCAACCTGAAATACGGCGTCAAATACCTGCGCGGCGCCTATATGGTCGCCGACGGCAACCACGACGCGGCGGTCAAATGGTATGCGCGCGGCTATTACTACGAGGCCAAGCGCAAGGGGCTGCTGGAAGCCACCGGACTGCGCTGAGCCGGGTGCTGCGCGCCGCGCTTGTCTATCGCGCAGCGCCGCCTTAGGTCGGGGACATGACCCAGAATCTGACCCACACCACCTGCACCGTCGCCACCGAACACGGCAGCCGATATCTGCAACAGCTCTGCAAGCACTGGGCCCACAAGTTCGAGGTCGAGTTCGATCCGAACCAGGGCCGGATCGCGATGCCCGACGACCGGGTGATCACCCTGACCGCCGGACCGCAGGCGCTGACCATCGCGCTGATCGCCCCGGCCGAATCGGCCGCGGCCACGCAGCGGGTCATCGACGCCCATATCGAGCGCTTCGCCTTTCGCGAGCAGCTGAGCTTCGACTGGCAGGGCTGAGCCCCGCCCGGCGCGCGAGCGGCCTGGTTACAGGAACTGCTCGCGCATCATCCGTTCCTCCATCCCGTGGCCGTGGTCGAACAGCAGCCGGTGCGCGATGCGCGGCTCGCTGCGGATCTCGACCCACAGCACCCGGTCGACCTGCTTGGAATCGGCGTCCGCCATCACCGGGCGCTTGGCCGCGTCCAGCACATCCAGCCGGATCACCGAATCATGGCGCAGGATGGCGCCCCGCCAGCGCCGCGGCCGGAACGAGGCGATCGGCGTCAGCGCCAGCACGTCCGAGCCCATCGGCAGGATCGGCCCGCCCGCGGAATAGTTGTAGGCGGTGGAGCCGGCGGGCGTCGCCACCATCAGCCCGTCGCAGACCAGCTCTTCCATCCGCACGCGCCCGTCGACGGTGACGCGGACGCTGGCCGCCTGCGGGCCGGTGCGCAGCATGCTGACCTCGTTGATCGCCAGCGCCCGGGATTCGGTGCCGTCCGGGGCGCCCGCCACCATCGACAGCGGGTTGATCACGGTTTCCTCGGCCGCGGCGATGCGCTCGTGCAGACCGTCCTCGGAATAATCGTTCATCAGAAAGCCGACGGTGCCGCGGTTCATCCCGTAGACCGGCTTGCCCAGATTCTGGCGCAGCGTGGACAGCAGGAACCCGTCCCCCCCCAGCGCCACCACCACATCGGCCCGCGTCGCCGGCACCTGACCATAGCGCTGCATCAGCCGCCCCAGCGCAGTCAGGGCGGTATCGGTGTCGCTGGCACAGAAATGGATCGCAGTCATGGCGCGCATCCATGCACCTGACGGCGGGCTTGGCAAGGGCAGCCGGGCTGTTTGCGGCCGCGCAACCCGAGGTGGACGCAGGTTTTCCGCCGCCCCCGCTGGCCACCTCCGCGCAAAGCCGCTAACAGGCGGTCGAACCCCGGCCCGGAGGACAACATGACCGACAGCGCGTTTTTCACCGCCCCCCTTTCGCAGCGCGACCCCGAGATCTTTGACGCCATCGGCAAGGAGCTGGGCCGCCAGCGCGACGAGATCGAGCTGATCGCATCCGAGAACATCGTCAGCCGCGCCGTGCTCGAGGCGCAGGGCTCGGTGCTGACCAACAAATATGCCGAGGGCTACCCGGGCAAGCGCTATTACGGCGGCTGCCAGTTCGTCGATATCGTCGAGGATCTGGCGATCGAGCGCGCCAAGCAGCTGTTCGGCTGCAATTTCGCCAACGTGCAGCCGAACTCGGGGTCGCAGATGAACCAGGCGGTGTTCCTGGCGCTGCTGCAGCCCGGCGACACCTTCATGGGGCTGGACCTGAACTCGGGCGGGCACCTGACCCATGGCTCGCCGGTGAACATGTCGGGCAAGTGGTTCAACGTGCTCAGCTATGGCGTGCGGCCCCAGGACCAGCTGCTGGACATGGAAGAGATCCGCGCCAGGGCGCTGGAGCACAAGCCCAAGCTGATCGTGGCCGGCGGCACCGCCTATTCCCGCGTCTGGGACTGGGCCGCCTTCCGCGCCATCGCCGACGAGATTGGCGCGTATCTGATGGTGGACATGGCCCATATCGCCGGGCTGGTCGCGGGCGGGCAGCATCCCTCGCCCCTGCCCCATGCGCATGTGGTGACCACCACGACGCATAAATCCCTGCGCGGGCCGCGCGGCGGCATGGTGCTGACCAACGACCCGGAGATCGCGAAAAAGATCAACTCGGCGGTGTTCCCCGGGCTGCAGGGCGGGCCGCTGATGCATGTGATCGCCGCCAAGGCGGTGGCGCTGCGCGAGGCGCTGGAGCCCTCGTTCAAGGACTACGCCGCGCAGGTGGTGGCGAATGCCCGCGCCATGGCGGATGAGCTGATGAAGGGCGGCATCGACATCGTGTCGGGCGGTACCGACAACCACCTGATGCTGGCCGACCTGCGCCCCAAGGGGGTGACCGGCAAGGCGACCGAGGCCGCGCTGGGGCGCGCTCATATCACCTGCAACAAGAACGGCGTTCCCTTCGACCCGGAAAAGCCGTTCGTTACCAGCGGCATCCGCCTGGGCACCCCCGCCGGCACCACCCGCGGCTTCGGCGAGGCCGAGTTCCGCCAGATCGCCCGCTGGATCGTCGAGGTGGTCGACGGGCTGGCCGCCGAGGGCGAGAACGGCAATGCCGAGGTCGAGGCCCGCGTGGCCGCCGAGGTCAAGGCGCTGTGCGCGAAGTTTCCGCTTTACGCGGGGATGTGAGCGCACGGCGACGCCGCAGGACCGGGGCGCTGCCCCGGGCCGCCGCCGCGGCCTTCCTCGCTGAAAACAGTCCACTGGACTGTTTTCAGGCGCTCGGAAGCCCGGGGATATTTTCACAAGGAAGAAAGAGGCGCCCTTGCCGGGGCGCCTTTTGTCGTCAGGCCAGACCGCGGCGGACCATGATCCAGACGGCGACCGCACCCACCAGCAGCAGCCCCATCATCACCGCCGCCGCCACATTCAGCGCCCCCGCCTGCCAGCGGGCCGAGGCGCCCAGCGGCCGCAGATAGCGCAGCAGCTCGGCATGGGCGCGGGCGGCGGCGGTGCTGTCCATCTGCCGCGCGACTTTGGGGCTGGCGGCCTGCGCCTGCGCCCTGAGCAGCACCTGCGCCGCCCGCCGCTGCCGGCGCGGCAGCGCACCGCCACGGCGGCGGATCATGGTGGCAAGGTCGGGCTGGCTGCCCCGCCGCGCGCCGCCCAGCCGTTGCGCCATCAGGGCGGCGACCTCGTCAGCCATCGCCCGCACGTCGTCCTGCGCCATCGGTCCCCTGCTTTCCGCGATTCTTGACGGCAGGATATGCCCCTTGTCGCGGCTTCGCCAGAACGGCTAGAGCAGGGGCATGGAACTGTCGCTGACCATCACCGGCGCTGCCGGCCCGCTGCCACCCGTCTTGCTGGCCCACGGATTGTTCGGGCAGGCCCGCAACCTGGGGGTGATCGCCCGCGCCTTGGCCGAGACGCGGCAGGTGATCGCCGTCGACATGCGCAACCACGGCGATTCGCCCTGGGACCCAAGGCATGATTACGAGGCGATGGCCGCGGATCTGGCCGGGGTGATCGCCTCCCATGGCGGGCGGGCCGATGTGGTCGGGCACTCCATGGGCGGCAAGGCCGCGATGTGGCTGGCGCTGACCCGGCCCGAGCTTGTGCGGCGGCTGGTGGCGCTGGACATCGCCCCGGTCGCCTATGAGCACAGCCAGACCGGCATTATCGACGCGCTCGAGGCGACCGACCTGACCGGCATCAGCAGCCGCAGTGCCGCCGACCGGGCGCTGGCCGCGCAGCTGGACGACCCCGGGGTGCGGGCGTTCCTGCTGCAATCGCTGGACCTGAAGGCGCAGCCGCCGCGGTGGAAGATGAACCTGGCAGCGCTACGCACGCAGATGGGGCAGCTGACCGGCTGGCCCGCAGGCGGCACCAAGTTCACCGGCCCGGCGCTGTTCCTGCATGGCGGCAACAGCCCCTATGTCGAGGCCGAAGGGAAGGCCGCGATCCGCACGCTGTTCCCGCAGGCCGAGATCGCCTGTCTCCCCGGTGCCGGTCACTGGCTGCACGCGGAAAAGCCGGCCGAGGTGCCCGGCCGAGTGGCCGCGTTCCTGAACGGCTGAGGGGCGTTATTCCGGGCCGTCCAGCGGATCCATGTCCTGGATCCGGCCCGCCGCATACCAGCTGACCGGCAGCGAGATCGCCGCCCCGATGGCCGCCGACAGCGCGATCGGCTGCCAGTGATAATACCCCATGACCAGCGCCACGATCACGCCGACACCGGCAAGCGTGGCCATCGAGACCGACAGAAGCAGCAGGAACAGACGCGGCATTCGCGACCCTTTCAGCAGATTTCCGCCCTATTCTGAATAACTTCGCCGCTGGCGCCTTGATCCAGATCAGACCGCGCAATTGGCGCAGAACGGGGTGTCGGGCAGCAGTTCCAGCCGCTTGGGCGGGATCGGATTGCCGCAGCGCACGCAATCGCCGTATTCCCCCGCCTCGATCCGCGCCAGCGCCGCGTCGATCCGGCGCAGCTCGGCCTGATCGGAAAGCCCCAGCGCCGACAGCACCTCATCCCCCTGCCGCTCGGTCGCGGCATCGTCCCAGTCCTGCGGCATGGGATCGTCGAGCTGATCCTCGATCGACAGCAGCGAGGCCAGCAGCTCATCACGGCGGGCAGTCAGGATCTTGCGGGCAGTCTCGGGGGTCATGGCTCTCTCCGGTCGTTCGGGAGAGAGTGGGGCGAGACAACGGCTTGCGTCAAGTGGCCCGCAAGGGGCCGAAGGTCGCGGGCAGGTGCGGGGGTTTGCGCGCAGCTGCCCCGCAGCCGGGTCAGGAATCCATCTTCAACGCCGAGATGAACGCGCTCTGCGGGATCTCCACCTTGCCGAACTGGCGCATCTTCTTCTTCCCGGCCTTCTGCTTTTCCAGCAGTTTTTTCTTCCGCGTCGCGTCGCCGCCGTAGCACTTCGCGGTCACGTCCTTGCGCAGGGCGGCGAGGGTTTCGCGGGCGATCACGCGGCCCCCGATGGCCGCCTGGATCGGAATCTTGAACATGTGGCGGGGGATCAGGTCCTTCAGCTTTTCGACCATGGCGCGGCCGCGGGCCTCGGCGCGGTCGCGGTGGACCATGATCGACAGCGCGTCCACCGGCTCGTCGTTGACCAGGATCGACATCTTGACCAGGTGATCCTCGCGGTATTCGCTGATCTGGTAATCGAAGCTGGCATAGCCCTTGGTGACCGATTTCAGCCGGTCGTAGAAGTCGAACACCACCTCGGCCAGCGGCAGGTCATAGATCACCATGGCGCGGTTGCCGGCATAGGTCAGGTCCAGCTGGATGCCGCGGCGGTCCTGGCACAGTTTCAGCACGTCGCCCAGATATTCGTCGGGCACCATGATCGTGGCCTTGATGCGCGGTTCCTCGATATGGTCGACCAGGGTCAGGTCGGGCATGTCGGCGGGGTTGTGCAGGTCGCGCATCTCGCCGTCGCGCATGAACAGGTGGAACACCACGCTGGGGGCGGTGGTGATCAGGTCCAGGTCGTATTCGCGTTCCAGCCGGTCGCGGATCACCTCGAGGTGCAGCAGCCCCAGGAACCCGCAGCGGAAGCCGAAGCCGAGCGCGGCCGAGGTCTCCATCTCATAGCTGAAGCTGGCGTCGTTCAGCGCCAGCTTCTCGATGGCGTCGCGCAGCGCCTCGAAGTCGTTGGCGTCGACCGGGAACAGGCCGCAGAACACCACCGGCTGCGCGGGCTTGAAGCCGGGCAGCGGCACGTCGGTCGGCTTGCGCTCATGGGTGATGGTGTCGCCGACGCGGGTGTCGCGGACCTGCTTGATCGAGGCGGTGAACACCCCGATCTCGCCCGGGCCCAGCTCGGCGATGTCCTTCATCGCCGGGGTCAGCACCGCCAGCTTGTCCAGCCGGTAGCTGGCGCCGGTCTGCATCATGCGCACCTGGTCGCCCTTGCGGATCACCCCGTCCATGACCCGGATCATCACCACGACGCCCAGATATGGGTCGTACCAGCTGTCGACCAGCATCGCCTTCAACGCCGCATCACGGTCGCCCTTGGGGGCGGGCAGGCGGGTGACGATGGCTTCCAGAACGTCGGGGATGCCAAGGCCGGTCTTGGCGGAAATCTCCACCGCGTCCTGGGCGTCGATGCCGATCACATCCTCGATCTGTTCCTTGACCCGCGCGGGTTCCGCCGCGGGCAGGTCGATCTTGTTCAGCACCGGGACGATCTCGTGCCCCGCATCGATGGCCTGATAGACGTTGGCCAGCGTCTGCGCCTCGACCCCCTGCGTCGCATCCACCACCAGCAGGCTGCCCTCGACCGCACGCATGGACCGGCTGACCTCATAGGCGAAGTCGACGTGGCCGGGGGTGTCGATCAGGTTCAGCACATAGGTCTGGCCGTCCCTGGCCGGATAGCTGATCCGCACCGTGTTGGCCTTGATGGTGATGCCGCGCTCGCGCTCGATATCCATGCTGTCGAGCATCTGCTCTTTCATGTCGCGCTCGGCGACGGTGCCGGTCAGCTGGATCAGCCGGTCGGCCAGCGTGGATTTGCCGTGGTCGATATGGGCCACGATCGAGAAGTTGCGGATGAGATCAAGCTGGGTCATGCGCCGCTATTACAGCGCCCCGCGCGTTGCGGAAAGGGGGCTTAGCGGCGCCCCGCCAGCCGCAGTTCGCGCCACATGGCGAAAGCGCCGGAACCCACGATCAGCGCGGCCCCGGCCAGCGTCAACGCGTCGGGGCGTTCGCCGAACACCACCACCGCCACCACCAGCGCAAAGACCAGCCGCGTATAGCGCAGGGGCGCGACCAGCGAGGCCTCGCCCACCCGGGTCGCCACGATCATCATCGCATAGCCCGCGACGCCGACGGTGATGCAGGCGGCAAAGCCTGCGGCCTCGGCCGGGGTGGGCAGGCGCAGCGCCTCGCCCCGCAGCAGGGCCAGCGCCAGCCCGCCGGGGATCAGCGTGGCAAAGGCGCTGGCCGACAGCTGGTGCGACAGGATATGGCGCGGCATCCGCCGCGTGGCCAGGTCGCGCAGCGCCAGCCCCGCCACCCCGATCAGCGCCAGCACCGAACGCGGCTCGAACCCGCCGGTGCCGGGGCGGATGATCATCAGCACCCCCGCGAACCCGACCAGGATCGCGGTCCAGCGCCGCCAGCCCACGCGTTCGCCCAGAAACAGCGCGCCGCCCAGCACCAGCGCCAGCGGCAGCGCCTGCAGGATCGCCGAGGCCGAGGACAGGTCGGTCAGTGCCAGCGCCATGACGAAACCCATCGAGCCCACGACCTCGCCCAGGTTGCGCAGCAGCACCGGCCGCGCCAGCAGGTCGCGGGTCCACAGCCGCCCGCCCTGCCGGGCCAGCAGCACCCAGAACACCACCATCCCCAGCACGCCGATGGTCGCCAGCACCTGCCCCGCCGGCAGGCTGGCCGACAGGGTCTTGATCAGCGCATCCTCAAACGCGAAGGCCGCCATCGAGCCGGTCATCAGCACCACCGCCCGGCGATTGCCCGCCGCGGGGTCGGGCAGCGGCGCCGGCGCGGGCCCGATCGAGGACGGCAGCGCCGGCGCCACCGGAACGGCACCGGGCACCGGCGCGGCAGGGCGCTGGAGGCGGGGATCCCCGGTCACGGCAGCGGCTTTCGGGGCGGGATCTGGATGGCGGATATGGCGGTCATGCCCCAGCCAGTGCTAGACTGCCGCTGTTCCGTCAAGCACCAAAGGCACCGCCATGAAGTTCCACGTTCCAGACATGAGCTGCGGCCATTGCCGCGCCGCCATCGAACAGGCGATCGCCGCCGCCGGGGGAACCGCCGCGGTCGATCTGGACAGCCGCACGGTGACCGTCTCGGGGCTCGACGTCGCCCGCGCCACCGCGGTGCTGGCCGAGGCCGGCTACAGCGCCACCCCCGCGAGCTGACTGGCGCGCGATTCGCGCCCACGCGTCCCGGGCCACCGGACCGCCGCGCCCCGCAAGGGCCGCATCTGGTGGCCGCCGCCTGCGACACCACTGCCCATGGAACGGGCGCGGGTTTTGTTGCCCCGCACCCGCGGCGGTGGTATTTTCCGGCACAGCCGCCACCGGCGGACACCAAGACAAACGACTGCCGCAAGCGCAGCACCCCGAGGACAGGAGATTCCCATGATGAAACCCGTCGTGGCCGTGGCCGCCATCCTGCTGACCACCCCCTTTGCCGTGGCCGGTCCCATCGACAACGCCTGCATCCGTTCCGACCGCGGCGCGCGCAGCCCCGGGCTGTGCGGCTGCATCCAGCAGGTCGCCAACATGACGCTGTCGCGCGCCGACCAGCGCCGGGCGGCCGGGTTCTTCAAGGACGCCCAGCAGGCGCAGGACGTGCGCATGTCCAAGACCGCCGCCGACAACCAGTTCTGGGCGCGCTACAAGACCTTCGCCAGCACCGCCGAGGCCTATTGCGGGCGATGAGCCGCCGCCCCCGCATCGTGGTGCTGACCGGCGCGGGGCTGTCCGCCGAAAGCGGGCTGGCCACGTTTCGCGATGGCGGGGGCCTGTGGGAACAGCACCGGGTCGAGGATGTGGCGACGCCGCAGGCGTTCCGCCACGACCCGGCACTGGTGCTGCGCTTCTACGACCAGCGCCGCGCCGGAGCGGCCGCCGCCCGCCCCAATGCCGCGCATCAGGCGCTGGCGCGGCTGAGCCGGGCCGAGGGCGTCACCCTGATCACCCAGAATGTCGACACGCTGCTGGAACATGCAGGCGCGCGCGACGTGATCCACATGCACGGGCGGCTGGACCAGGCGCTCTGCCCCGCCTGCGCCCGGCGCTGGCCGGCGCCCCGGACCATGGCGGTGGGCCTGCCCTGCCCCGACTGCGCCACCCCCGGCGCGCGCCCCGACATCGTCTGGTTCGGAGAGATGCCCTATCACATGGACCGCATCGAACAGGCGCTCGACCGCGCCGACATCTTCGCGGCGATCGGAACCTCGGGCAATGTCTACCCGGCCGCGGGCTTCGTCGACGTGGCCCGCGACAACGGCGCGGAAACGGTCGAGCTCAACCTCGCCGCCACCGCCCCCGGCCGCTTCGACCGCGTGATCCAAGGCCCGGCCACCAGCACCGTCCCCGCCTGGGTCGCGGCGCTGCTGGACTGAGGCGCGCGCCGTCCCGGCCCCCTTTTTCTTCTGTCCGGAAATATTCCGCGGGCTTTCGAGCGCCCGGAAAACAGTCCAGTGGACTGTTTTCAGCGAGGAAGGCCACGGCAGTGGCCCGGGGCAGAGCCCCGGTCCCATGCTTGCACTCACGAAAACCGCCGCAGCCTCAGCGCATTGGTCACCACGAACACCGAGGACAGCGCCATCGCCGCCGCCCCCAGCATCGGCGACAGCCGCGGCCCGCCGAAGGGCACCAGCACCCCCATCGCCACCGGGATCAGCGCCACGTTATAGGCGAAGGCCCAGAACAGGTTCTGCCTGATGTTGCGCATCACCGCCCGGCTCAGCCGGATGGCGCGGGGGACCGAGGCCGGATCGCCCGAGGACAGCACCACCTCGGCCGCCTCGATCGCCACGTCGGTGCCCGAGCCGATGGCGATGCCGGTCTCGGCGGCGGCCAGCGCCGGGGCGTCGTTGATGCCGTCGCCGACGAAGACGCTGCCCTCGCCCATGGCGCGGATCGCGTCCAGCTTGCCCTCGGGCAGGACGCCGCCGGTGACGTGGTCCATGCCCAGCCGGGCGCCGACCGCATCCGCCGCCGCCTGCACGTCGCCGGAAATCAGCCGCGTCTGGATGCCGAGCCCGTGCAGCCCGGCAATCGCCGCGGCCGAGGTCTCGCGCAGCGGGTCGGCCATGGCCATCACCGCCACATGGGCACCGTCCAGCGCCACATGCACCGGGGTCGCGGGCTCGGCCGACAGCGCCTCGGCGCGGGCGATCAGCGCGGGCTCGGGAGAGATCCCGGCCTCGGACAGGGCGCGGGCATTGCCGATCAGCACCGCGCGGCCCTCGACCGTCGCCGCCAGCCCGCGCCCGGCCGAGGCCGACACGCCGCTGGCCGCGGCAGGCGCAATTCCGCGCGCCCGCGCCGCCTCGATCACCGCCGCGGCCAGCGGATGTTCGGACTGCGCCTCGGCGCCGGCGGCCAGTCGCAGGACCTCATCCTCGGCAACCCCGCCCGCGACCTCCAGCGCGACCAGTGCCGGGCGGCCCATGGTCAGCGTGCCGGTCTTGTCGAACCCGACCACCCGCGCGTCGGCCAGCCGCTGCAACGCATCGCCGCGGCGGAACAGGATCCCCAGCTCGGCCCCGCGCCCGGTGCCGACCATGATCGAGACCGGCACCGCCAGCCCCATCGCACAGGGGCAGGCGATGATCAGCACCGAGATGGCGGACACCAGCGCCACCGCCAGCCCCGCCCCCAGCGCCAGCCAGACCGCAAAGCTCAGCATCGCCAGCGCGATCACCACCGGCACGAACACCCGCGTCACCCGGTCGACCAGCCCCTGCACCGGCAGCTTGGCGGCCTGCGCGTCCTCGACCATGCGCACGATCCGCGCCAGCGCGGTGTCGGCGCCCGTGGCGGTCACCCGGTAGACCAGCGCCGAGGCTCCGTTCACCGTCCCCCCGGTCACCGGATCTCCGGGGGCCTTGGCGACGGGCAGCGGCTCGCCGGTCAGCATGGATTCGTCGATGGCGCCCTCGCCCTCGACCAGCTCGCCATCGACGGCGACACGGCCGCCGGGCAGCAGCTGCACCAGATCGCCGGGGACCAGCTCGGCCACCGCGACCTCGACCGGCTCGCCCGCGCGGATGACGCGGGCGGTGGCGGGGGCGAGCTCGACCAGCCGCCGGATCGCCTGCCCCGCCCGGCCCCGCGCCCGCGCCTCGAGCCAGCGGCCCAGCAGGATCAGGGTGACGATGACGGCCGCGGCCTCGTAATACACATGCACGCCGCCCTCGGGCAGCACGCCGGGCGCGAATGTGGCGACTGTGGAGTAAAGGAACGCCGCCCCCGCCCCCATCGCCACCAGGCTGTTCATTTCCGGCGCGCCGCGCAGCAGCGCCGGAATGCCGATGGTAAAGAAGATCCGCCCCGGCCCGGCCAGCACCGCCAGGGTCAGCAGGAACTGCAGGATCCACAGCGGCTGCGTGCCGACCACCGACATCAGCCAGTGGTGGAACGGCGGGTAGGCGTGGCCGCCCATCTCGGCGATGAACACCGGCAGGGTCAGCGCCGCAGACAGGATCATCCGGCGGCGCATCGCGCCGGCCTCATCCTCGGGCGGCGGGGCGTCGGGGGCGTCCTCGGGCGCGCTGGCCTTGTAGCCCGCGCGTGTCACCGTGCCCGCCAGCGCCTGCGGGGAAATCCCCGGCGCATGGGTGACGGTGACCGAGCGGGTGGCGAGGTTGGCGACAGCTTCGGCGACGCCGGGCAGGGCCAGCAGCGCGCGCTCGACCCGCCCGGTGCACGAGGCGCAGGTCATGCCCTCGACCGACAGCCGGGTGCTGTCCAGCGCGGCGGGGTAGCCGGCGCGGCCCACGGCCTCGATCGCGGGGGCAAGGGCGGCCGTGTCGTCAAGCTCCAGCCGGGCGCGGCGGGTGGCCAGGTTGACGCTGGCCGCGGCGACGCCGGGCACGGCGGCAAGCGCGCGTTCCGCCCGGCCAACGCAGGAGGCGCAGCTCAGGCCCTCGAGCTGCAGTTCGATCTGTCTGGGGTGTTGCATGGGATGCCTCTTCGATTCGCATGGATGTCAGGATCGAAGAAGCGGGCCGGCGGGCCCTGCGGACGGCCCGGCGGCTCGGCCGCAGCCTCGGCCGGGCGCCGCGGCGGCATCCGGTCCCGGGGCTGCGCGACGCGCGGGGGCTGCGCGGTGACCCGGCGCCCGCGCTGGTGACAGCGGCAGCCGCGCCCGCCCTGCCCACGGCACAGATGCGCCGGGCGCACCGCGGCGCGGCGCGGCGCGCGGGCGACGGTCGGGATCGATTTGCGGGGCTGGCAGCACATGGGCAGGGTTCCTTACGCCGTCCCGATATGGGCGCGAAACCGCGCCGCTGCAACCGTCACGCCGCTTTGAGTTGAAACCGCCGCCGCCGCAGGTTAGCGCTGGGGCCCGAAACCAAGTCTGAAACCACACCCGAAATCAACGGGGGACAGGACACCGATGACCGGCCGCATGAACCGCCGCCAGATGATGATGCTGTCGCTGCCGCTCATGGCCGCGCCCTCGGCGCTGCTGGCGCAGGCGGCACGGCCCACGGCCGCCGCCGCGCCTGCCGCTGCTGCCGCGACCCCGGCCGCACCGCGCAGCCGCGCCCCTTATGACCCCGCCCCGACCGAGGTCGCGATCCGCGACGGGTTCGAGGTCGGCTCGATCATCGTGGTGTCGAACCAGTATTATCTTTACCATGTGATCGCCCCGGGCCGGGCGGTGCGCTACGGCGTCGCCGTCGGCACTGCCGAGCTGGTGTGGAAAGGCCGCGCCGTGGTCGGGCGCAAGGTGGAATGGCCCAGCTGGACCCCCACCCCCGCGATGATCGAGCGCAAGCCCGAGCAATATGCCAAATACGCCAACGGGATGCCGGGCGGGCCGCAAAACCCGCTGGGCGCACGGGCGCTGTATCTGCACACCGTGTCCGGGCAGGACACCTCGATCCGCATCCACGGCACCACCGAGCCGGGGTCGATCGGGCGGGCGGTGTCGAACGGCTGCATCCGCATGCGCAACGAGGCGGTGATGGACCTGTTCGACAAGGTGCCGCTGGGCACCCCGGTCTACGTCTACTGAGCTTGCAGCCGGCCGAGTTCCAGCTGACCTCTCTGACCGGGCTGGCAGGCGCCGGGTTCGATGCGATCATCGACGCGCGCTCGCCGTCCGAGTTCGCCGAGGACCACCTGCCCGGCGCGATCAACCTGCCGGTGCTGGACGACGCGCAGCGGGCCGAGGTCGGCACCATCTACAAGCAGGTCTCGCCCTTTCAGGCCCGCAAGATCGGCGGCGCGCTGGCCGCGGCCAATGTCGCGCGCCATGTGGCGGGGCCGCTGGCTGGGCATGGCGGCGGCTGGCGGCCGCTGGTCTATTGCTGGCGCGGCGGGCAGCGTTCCGGCGCGTTCGCCACGATCCTGGCACAGATCGGCTGGCGCACCGCGCGGCTGTCGGGCGGCTGGAAAAGCTGGCGCGCGCTGGTGCTGGATCAGGTGGAACGCCGCGGCCCGCCCGCGCCGGTGGTGGTGCTGGACGGCAATACCGGCGCCGCCAAGACCGAGATCCTGCACCGTCTGGCCGCGCGCGGGGTGCAGGTGGTCGACCTCGAGGGGCTGGCCAACCACCGCGGCAGCCTGTTCGGCGCCCGCCCCGGCGGCCAGCCGGCGCAGAAGCTGTTCGAGACGCGGCTGGCGCTGGCGCTGGCCGGGCTCGATCCCGCGCGGCCGGTGGTGGTCGAGGCCGAAAGCTCTCGCATCGGCGGGCTGGCGCTGCCCCGGGCGATGTGGCGCGCGATCTGCGAGGCACCGCGGCTGCGGCTGTCGGTGCCGGTGGCGGCCCGTGCCGCCTATACCGCCCGCGCCTATGCCGATGCGGTCTTGGAACCCGGCCGGGTCGAGGCCACCGTCGCCCGGCTTGCCCCCCTGCACCCGGCCGAGCGGATCGAGGACTGGCGCACCCTCGCGCAGCGCGGCGAATGGGCGGCGCTCGCCGAGGGGCTGATGCGCCACCATTACGACCCGCGCTATGAAAAGCACCGCGCCCGCCACGACGCGCTTGAGCGCGCGGTGATCGAGGTCGCGCGGCTGGACGCGGCCGGGCTGGACGATGCCGCCGCCCGGGTCGAGGCCGCGGTGGCCGGGCTGCATCCGCAGGGTCTGTAAAGGGAACGGCCGCGCGATCTGCGCGGCCGCAACCGGGGGTTTTCCACCCCCGGGACCCCCGTAGGGTATTTTTACCAGAAAGAAGCCCTCTGGTTCAGTGCGCGGCGCCATGGCCGCTGTGATCGTCATTTCCGCCGGCGGGGGCGAAGTCGTTGTCCACCCGCAGCGCCACCGGCACCGTGCCGCAGGCGCCGAAGTCCAGCGTCAGCTCGAACTCATCGCCCTGCGCCATCGGGGCCTTGGTGGCCATGAACATGACGTGATCGCCGCCCCGCTCCAGCGCGTGGGTAGTGCCGGCGGGGATGGTGATGCTGTCGACCTGCACCATCGACATCACGCCGTTTTCCTCGACATGGGTGTGCAGCTCGGCGCGGTCGGTGACCTGCGGGGCGCTGGCCGCGCCCAGCACGCAATCGGCGCTGCCGTTGTTGGTGATCGACATGAAGGCGGCGCCGACCGAGGGGTTGGTCGAGCGGGCATAGGCGTCGGTCACGGTGATGTCCTGCGCCAGCACGGCCGCGGGCAGGATGGCCGCCAGCGCGGCCGCGATGAAGGAAGTGCGGTTCATGGAAATCTCTCGTTCCTGATGTGACAGTATCGTCGTTCTCAACCCAGCAGCGGCGGCGGCGGGCCGCGGGCCTGGGGGGTGGGACGATCCGCCGTGGCGGGAACAGGGGCGGCGGCCAGCAGGGTGGCCTGCGGCGGCCCGGCCGGGCGCCGGGGCAGCACCGGCGGCAGGTCCAGCGCAGCGATCAGCGCCGTCGCCATGTCGGGGCAGTAATGGGCGTGGCCCTGGGGGCCCGGCTCGCCCGGCAGGGCGGCGCGGGTGACGACCACCACGGCGCTGCCGGTGCACAGCACCACCTCGGTCCCATGGCGCAGCTGCCCGCGCGCCATCCCCAGCGCAATGCTGGTCAGCAGCATCAGCAGGACGAGGGACAGGCGCAGCATCGGGATCATCGCCGGCAGTCTACGCGGTGAGAGGCCGGGGACCAAGGGGGGTATCCGGCAGGGACGCCGGCGGGACAGGGGGACCGCCGGGTGCGCAACGCGCAAAGCCCCGCCGTTCGGGCAGGGCTTGCAGCAGGCATGCACAGGACGGGGCGAATCGCAGCAGACCCGGTGGGCCATGGCGCCGCGACCCGCCCGCGGGCGGTCAGGCCTTGGCCAGGTCGCGCTTGATCTTCAGCGCGCGGGGCGACAGCTCGTCGTCCTTGGCCTTGGCCAGGAACGCATCCAGCCCGCCGCGGTGGTCGACCGAGCGCAGCGCCGCGGCCGAGATGCGCAGCGAATAGGACTGCCCCAGCTTGTCCGACATCAGCGTGACGTCGTTCAAGTTCGGCAGGAACCGGCGGCGGTTCTTGTTGTTGGCATGGCTAATGGTGTTGCCGGACATCGGCCCCTTGCCGGTCAGTTCGCAGACGCGCGACATGATCTTGATCCTTCGTTGCAGCGACCGGCCCCGCTGCGGCCGGTGCCGGAAATTGAAAGGGCGCTTGCCAAGGCAGCGCCCGGAAATCCGTTGTGCGTGGATAGGGTCGCCCGCGCCCTGCGTCAACCCCGAATCGCCGCGCCCCCTGCGGCGGCCCGCAGGCTTGGCAAGGGCGCCCCGGACCAATACCACACCGGCAACCGCCAGCCAGAGGGACCGACGATGCCCGAGACTCTTGCCGCCGCCCGTGATCCTGCCGCCGATCTCGCCGCGGAGCTTGCCGCCCGCGTGGCGGCGGGGGAACGCCGCGCGCTGGCCCGCGCGATCACCCTGATCGAAAGCACCCGCGCCGATCACCGCGAACAGGCGGTGGCGCTGCTGGCCGCCCTGCCCCGGCGGCAGGCGCTACGGATCGGGCTGTCGGGTACGCCGGGGGTGGGCAAGTCCACCTTCATCGAGGCGTTCGGGTTGATGCTGACCGGGCTGGGGCTGAGGGTGGCGGTGCTGGCGGTCGATCCGTCCTCGGCGCGCTCGGGCGGCTCGATCCTGGGCGACAAGACGCGGATGGAGCAGCTGTCGCGCGACCCGAACGCCTATATCCGCCCCTCGCCCTCGCGCGCGGAACTGGGCGGCGTCGCCCGGCGCACCCGCGAGACCGTGCGGCTGTGCGAGGCCGCGGGCTTTGACGTGGTGCTGATCGAGACGGTGGGCGTCGGACAGTCGGAAACGCTGGTGGCGGAAATGAGCGACCTGTTCGTTCTGCTGCTGGCTCCCGCGGGCGGCGACGAATTGCAGGGCGTCAAGCGCGGGATCATGGAAATGGCCGACCTGATCCTGGTCAACAAGGCGGATGGAGAGCTCAAGGCCACCGCCAACCGCACCGTCTCGGATTACGCGGGCGCGCTGCGGCTGCTGCGCAAGCGCCCGCAGGACCCCGAAGGCTTTCCCAAGGCGCTGCCGGTCTCCGCCGTCGAGGGCGACGGGCTGTCGCGCGCCTGGGAGGAAATGCAGGCGCTGGCCCGATGGCGGCGCGAGACCAGCCATTTCGACCGCCACCGCGCCGAACAGGCGCAAAGCTGGTTCCTGTCCGAAGTCCGCGCCGGGCTGCTCGCCCGGCTGGAGCGCGAACCCGCCGCATCGAAGCTGGCCACGCTCGGCGCGCAAGTGGCCACCGGCCAGGCCGACCCGGTGGCCGCCGCCGCGGACATGCTCGACTTCCTCGGCTGACCTCGGCCCGGTCTTTGGTGCCCAAATATCCGGGGGCGCGGGGGCTGGCCCCCGCCCTGACAGCCCGGAAATAAACGCCCGATCCGCGGCTGCGCGCCCGCGCGAATCGGATATGGTGAGGCTATGGACACGCTGCCCCTCACCCCCGATTCCGCCGCGCTTTACCAGGCGCTGATCCGCCGCGACCCAGCCTATGAGGGCCGCGCCTGGGTCGGCGTCGCCACCACCGGCATCTTCTGCCGCCTGACCTGCCCGGCGCGCAAACCCCGCCCGGAAAACTGCCGCTGGTTCGCCAGCCCCGCCGAGGCGCTGGCCGCGGGATTTCGCCCCTGCCGGCGCTGCCACCCGCTGGGCGCCGAGGCCGAGGGCGATGCGGTGCTGCGCCGGATGCTCGACGCGCTCGAGGCCGATCCCGCGCGGCGCTGGACCGAGGCCGACGTGGCCGCGCTGGGGCTGGACCCCTCGACGGTACGGCGCGCCTTCAAGCGCCATTACGGGATGAGCTTTCTGGAACTCGCCCGACAGATGCGGCTGCGCGAGGGGGCGCGGGCGCTGGCCGAGGGCGCGACGGTGATCGCGGCGCAGCTGGACGCGGGGTTCGACAGCGCCAGCGGCTTTCGCGACGCCTTCGCGCGGCTGTTCGGCCATCCGCCGGCGGCGATGGCGGGGGGTACGCAGGGGCTGGTCGCGGAATGGCTCGACACGCCGCTGGGCGGGATGATCGCGGTGGCGGACGACCGCAGCCTGCATCTGCTCGAGTTCACCGACCGCAAGGGGCTGGCGGCCGAGCTGCAACGGCTCTCCAAGGCGGCCGGCGGCCGGATCGGGCTGGGCCGCACCAGCGTCACCGACGCGGCCGAGGCGCAGTTGCAACGCTATTTCGCCGGCGAAAGCGGCGATTTCGAGCTGCAACTGACCCTGCACGGCACCCAATTCCTGCGCGAGGTCTGGGAAGAGCTGCGCCGCATCCCTCCCGGCGCCACCGTCAGCTATGGCGAGCTTGCCGCCCGCATCGGGCGGCCCAGCGCGGTGCGGGCGGTGGCGCGGGCGGTCGGCTCGAACCAGATCGCCATCGTGGTGCCCTGTCACCGGGTGATCGGGGCGGACGGCAGCCTGACCGGCTATGCCGGCGGGCTGTGGCGCAAGCAGGCGCTGATCGCGATCGAGCGGAAGCTGGCGGCGGGCTGAGGCCGGGCGGGCAGGCCGGGGGTTTTCCACCCCCGGGCCACTGCCGTGGCCGCCCTCGCTGAAAACAGTCCACCGAATTGTTTTCCGCGCGGCGGGACCGGGGGTTTTCCACCCCCCGGGCCCCCGAAGGATATTTTCACAAGGAAGAACTCGAGTACTTGCACCTTGCGGGCCGCTGGTCGAGACCGTGGGGGTTCTGGAAGGAGCCTTGCATGATCCGCCGGCGCGCGTTGCTGTCCTGGTTTGCACTTGCTGCCGCCGCTCCGGCAGTGGCGGCGCCGCTGCGGGGACCGGCGGCGGTGCCGCGCGGACTGGCGCTGCTGCTGGTGGAATCGCCGGGCTGTCCGTTCTGCGCGGCGTTCCGGCGCGAGGTTCTGCCGGGGTATGCGGCGCGGGCCGAGGGGCGGGCGGCGCCTGTCGTGCCGGTGCCGCTGGAAGGGCCGTGGCCCGACGGGCTGGTGCTGGCGGGCGCGCCTTATGCGACGCCGACCTTCATCCTGCTGCGCGACCGGGTCGAGGTCGGGCGCTTTCAGGGCTATGAATCGCCCTCATGGTTCTGGCGCGAACTGGGGGCGCTTCTGGCCGCCGCGGGCTGAGTGCCGCGGGGCTTTTGTCAAGCCGCCCGCTGGGTTAAGGGGGTGCCTGTATCCACCGGCGACACGGCGAAAGGACCCCCCTCATGCACGACATCCGCGTGATCCGCGACGACCCGGCCGCGTTCGATGCCGCGCTTTCCCGGCGCGGGCTGGCGCCGCTGTCGCCCGAAATCCTGGCGCTGGACGCCGAGCGCCGCACCCGCATCAACGCCGCCGAGACCGCGCAGGCCGAGCAGAACCGCGCCAGCAAGGAGGTCGGCGCCGCCAAGGCGCGCGGCGACGAGGCGGCGTTCGAGGAACTGCGCGCGCTGGTCGCCGCCAAGAAGGCCGAGGTCGCCGCCATGCAGGCCGAGGCCGCGGCGCTGGACGCCGAGCTCCGCGACCTGCTAATGACCATCCCCAACCTGCCGCTGGAGAGCGTGCCCGAAGGGGCGGACGAAAACGACAACGTGGAAATCCGCCGCTGGGGCGAGCCGCGGGCGCTGGACTTCACCCCCGTCGAGCATTTCGAGATCGCCGGCGTTCGTCCGGGCATGGATTTCGCCACCGCCGCCAAGCTGTCGGGGGCGCGTTTCGTCATGCTGACCGGCGCGGTGGCGCGCATCCACCGGGCGCTTGCGCAGTTCATGCTGGACCTGCACGTCGACCGCCACGGGCTGACCGAGGTCTGGGCGCCGGTGCTGGTCCTGCCCGCGATGATGGAGGGCACCGGCCAGCTGCCCAAGTTCGGCGAGGACAGCTATCAGACCCGCGAGGGCTGGTGGCTGATCCCCACCGCCGAGGTGACGCTGACCAACACCGTCCACGGCGATCTGGTCGAGCACGCCACCCTGCCCCGCCGCATGGTCGCGCATTCGCAGTGCTTCCGCTCCGAAGCCGGGTCGGCGGGCCGCGACACCACCGGGATGCTGCGCCAGCACCAGTTCGAAAAGGTCGAGATGGTGTCGATCACCGACGCCGAATCGGGGCTGGCCGAGCATGAGGCGATGACGCGGCGCGCCGAAGCCGTGCTCGAGGCGCTGGGGCTGCCCTATCGCACCATCGTGCTGTGCACCGGCGACATGGGCTTCGGCGCCCGCATCACCCATGATCTCGAGGTCTGGCTGCCCGGGCAGAACCGCTACCGAGAGATTTCCAGCGTCAGCTATTGCGGCGATTTCCAGGCGCGGCGGATGAACGCCCGCTATCGCCCCGCGGGCGGCGGCAGGCCCGAGTTCGTGCACACGCTGAACGGCTCGGGGCTGGCGGTGGGGCGCACCCTGATCGCGGTGCTGGAAAACGGGCAGCAGGCGGACGGTTCGGTCGAGCTGCCGGCGGTGCTGCAGCCCTATCTGGGCGGCGCATCGCGGCTGACCGCCGGCGGAGAGCTTTCCTGACCCCGGGAAAACCATATGATGCCGGGATTGCGATGGACCCGGGCCCGGCGCGGGGCGTTGCAGAGCCATGAACCGGAACCTGCAGGTGCTGATCGAGGTGGCGACGGCGGGCGGCTTTGCCGTCTCGGCCCTGCTGACGTCGTTGCGCACCCTGTCAGGCTGGACCCCGGTCACCAGCACCCCCCTGTCCTTCGAGCGCACGCTGACGGGGCGGATGTCGCTGGGCGGCGGCGCCGGCGAGCTGTCGTTACTGGGGCTGGTGGCGCAGCCGACGACGGCGATTCTGTGGGCGCTGCTGGCGGCGGTGCTGGTGGCGGTGGTGCTGCATCTGGCGGCCCGGCTGCGGGCGCGGCGGGCGGCGCCGCAGCCCCCGGCGATCGCGCTGGGGCTGGCGATGGCGGCGCTGTGGCCCTGGGTGATCGGTCCCGCGCCGCTGCCGGGGCTGGCGCTGGCCGCGGGTGCCTGCGCCGCGCTGACGCTGGGGCTCGCCTGGCAATGCGATGCCGTGCAGGGGCAGGCAGAGCCGATCCCGGGGGTCGAGATCCCGCCGGCGCCGGGGGCCTCGGCGCTGGCCTTCGTCGCGGGCTGGGTGGTGATGGCGGCGACCAGCGCGCTGGGACTGGTGCTGTTCGACTTGGGGATGGGGCTGGAACGCGCGATCCTGCTGGGGCTGCTGGTGGCGGCGCTGGCCGCGGCCTGGGTGCAGCTGCGCCTGCCACGGCTGGTGATGTTTTCCGCCGCCGCGATCTGGGCGATGATCGGCATCGCGGCCGCGACCGCCGGCACCAGCATCACCATCGCCACCGCCTGCGTTCTGGGGATCTCGGCGGTGGCGGTGGTGGTGGTGCGCACCACCACCTGAGCGGCCGCCCGGCGCGGAAACGCCGTCGCCAGCGCCGGGTTTCCTGATAGGATCACACAGGTAAGGATGGTCCGGGCGGCAACGGCCCGACGCAGCGCCGGAGGAGCCGATGTCCGTTGACGCGATTGCACCCGGGGATGCGCCGCAGGGGCGGCGCCTCGTCCCGCCCCTGCCGGGCACCGACCGGCAGCAGGCGTTCCTGCTGCAGTTGGGCGACGCCCATGCCGCGCTGCACGATCCCGCCGCGATCATGCAGACCAGCGCCCGCCTGCTGTGCCAGCATCTGGACGCGGACCGGACGCTGTATCTGGGCATCGAGGACGCGGACGGCGAGCGGCAGTGCCACGTCCGCGGCCAGTACAGCCGGCATTTCCCGCCGCTGCCCGAACGGTTCGACGACGACGCCAGCAGCCTCGGCTGGGTCAGCGCGCAGCTGCGGCTGGGCCGGCCGGTGGTGGTCGCCGACGCCACCACCGACCGGCGGCTGGACCCGGCGGTGCGCCGCGCCTGGCTGGCCACCGGGGTGCTGGCCCTTGTCGCGGTGCCGCTCTTGCGCAACGGCCGCGAGGTGGTGCATTTCGGCTGCCACCACCACTCGGCCCGGCGCTGGACCGACGCGGAGGTAGCGCTGATCGCCGAGGTGGCCGAGCGCACCCGCGCCGCCGTCGAGCGCGCCCGCGCCGAGACCGCCCTGCGCGCCAGCGAGGCCAAGTACCGCGCCATCGTCGATTCCATCAACGAGGGCATCGCCCTGATCGAGGCGGTGACCGACGGCGCGGGCGCGGTGTCGGACCTGGTGTTCCGAGAGGTGAACCCGGCCTTCGCCCGGCAGTTCGACCTCGGCTCGGGCATCGGCGCGGCGGTCGGGCGCAGCGTGGCCGAGCTGCTGCCCGATCTGGTCCCCGGCTGCATGGCCGCGTTCGCGCGCATCCGCCGCGACGGCACCGGCATCCGCCCCGGCCCGCCCCTGCACCTGCGCGGGCGCTGGTTCGAGGTCCATTTCGCCCCGGTCGGCGCCCGCGATTCCGGCTGGATCACCGTGGTGTGCAGCGACATCACCGAGCGGCGGCAGGCCGAGCACGAGCTGCGCCAGCGCGAGCAGCGCCACGAGTTCCTGCTGCGGCTGGCCGATGCGCTGCGGCCGGTGTCGGACCCGCAGGCAATGCAGGCGCTGGCGATGCAGGTGCTCGCCCGGCATCTGGGCGTCGCCCGCGCCGAATATTACGAGATCGACCCGTCGGGGCAGTTCGCCACCCTGCAGCGCGGCAATGCCGGCGAGCCGCCGCACCAGCTGCGCTTTCGGCTGGAGGATTTCGGCCCCGGCCCGCGCTGCGCCTATGCCGCCGGCCAGACCTATGTCTGCGCCGACACCGCCGCCCTGCCCGGCGACGACCCCGGCCGCGAGAGCTTTGCCGAGGTGCAGGCGCGCTCGGTCATCGGGGTGCCGGTCATCAAGGACGGCATGTTCCGCGCGGTGATGAGCGTCATCCATACGGCCCCGCGCGACTGGTCGCCGCTGGACGTGGCGCTGGTCGAGGAAACCGCCGAGCGGGTCTGGGCCGCGGTGCAGCGCGCCCGCGCCGAAACCGCGCAGCAGGCCAGCGAGACCCGCTACCGCACCCTGTTCGACCGCATCGACGAAGGGGTGGCGATCTGCGCGGCGCAGCGCGACGGCGACGGGCGGGTGGTGGACGCGCGCTATGTCGAGCTGAACCCCGCCTATGAACGCCAGACCGGGCTGGACCGCGCCCGCGCCCTGGGGACGCTGGCCAGCGCGGTGTTCCCGCTGCACCATCCGACGCTGATGGCGATTGCCGACCGGGTGCTGCGCACCGGCCGCGCCGAGCGGGTCGAGGATGTCGTCCCCGACCTCGACCGCTGGTTCTCGCTGCGGGTGGCGCCGTTCGGGGGCGAGAACGGGTTCTCGGTGTTCTATGCCGACATCACCGAGGCCCGCCGCGCCGCGGAAGAGCTGCGCGACCGCGAGGAACGGCTGCGCAGCTTTGGCGAGGCGTCCTCGGACGTGCTGTGGATCCGCAACGCGGGCACGCTGGCGCTGGAATATCTCAGCCCGGCCTCAGCGCGGATGTTCGGCCTGCCGCCGGACTGGGCCGCGCAGGGCAAGGGGCTGGACGACTGGCTGGAGCTGGTGGTCCCCCAGGACCGCGCCGCCGCCCGGCAGGCGTTCGAGAAGATCCGGCAGGGCGAGCATCTGACCTACGACCTGCGCATCCGCCGCCCCTCGGACGGGCGGGTGCGGCTGCTGCGCAATACCGATTTCCCGATCCGCGACCCGATGGGCCGGGTCACCCGCATCGGCGGCGTCTGCCACGACGGCACCGAAGAGCAGGAGACAGCCGAGCGGCTGGAGATCCTGGTCGCCGAGCTTCAGCACCGCACCCGCAATCTGCTGGGGGTGGTGCGCTCGGTCGCCGACCGGACCCTGGCCGGCAGCGCCTCGCTGGAGGAGTTCAGCGACCGGTTCCGCGACCGTCTGGGGGCGCTGGCCCGCGTGAACCGGCTGCTGTCGCGGCTGTCCGAGGGCGACCGCATCACCTTTGACGAGCTGCTGCGGGTGGAACTGGCGGCGCACGGGGTCTCGAACGGTTCGGACTATGGCGGGCGGCTGCGGCTGCACGGGCCCGAGGGGATCCGCCTGCGGTCGTCCATGGTGCAGCCGCTGGCGCTGGGGCTGCACGAGCTGGCTACCAATGCCCTGAAATACGGGGCGCTATCGCTGCCCGAGGGGCGGCTGTCGGTCGAATGGCGGCTCGAGGATCGCGCGCCCGGCGAGGGCGAGGACGCGGGGGACGGAAATGGGGACTGCGAGCGCGTGCTGCGGGTCGAGTGGCGCGAAAGCGGGGTGGCGGTGCCCAGGCCCGACCGCGGGCCGGGACCGCGGCCGCGCAGCGGCTCGGGGCGCGAGCTGATCGAGCGGGCGCTGCCCTATCAGCTGAGGGCCGAGACCAGCTATGAGTTGACCCCGAACGGGGTTCATTGCACCATCGCGCTGCCGCTTCCCAGCAGCGCCGACAGCGACGGCCCCAGCGGCGGCTGGATCCGCGCCGCCCGGGGCTGACGCCGCGGGGCTGAAGGCGGGCGCGCCCTTACATGAAGCGCGGCGCCGAGACCGTGCCCCGCCCCGGGGAACCGGCGCCATCGGTGGCGCCCTTGCCGCGCCCCGCCTGGCGGCGGTGGCAGCACAGCTCGGCGATCGCCTCGAGCAGGGCGGAAATCTCGAAGGGTTTCTGGAACACCGGCGCCTCGCGCCAGTCCGCCGGCAGCATGTCGCGGTCGTAGCCGGTGGCCAGCGCATAGGGGATGTCGCGCCTTGTCAGCGCCGCGATCACCGGCGTGACCGCCGCCCCGCGCAGGTTGGTGTCGAGGATCGCCGCATCCACATGCTCGCCCCGCTCCAGCGCGGCCAGCGCCGCCTCGACCGTGGCGAAGGGGCCGACCAGCCGCGCCCCGGCTCGGCCCAGCGCCGAGGCAAGGTCGTCGGCCTGGAAGAATTCATCCTCGACCACCATGACCGCGCAATCCTGCAGCCTGCTGTCTGGTGCCCTGCCCATTCCGAATGGCCCCCGTCTGTTGCGCCCGTGTCCTGCGCATGTCCTGCGCGCCGCTTTCTCGCGCCGTTCTCTTGCGCCGCGTCTGGCGGTGGCCGGCGTGCTGCGGCGGTCCTGCGGCGTGACGTCGCCACCATATGGGGAGGAAACCGCCTGCCGCAAGGATTCGGCCCCCGAGTGCCGCTGCGGCGTTTCCAGGTTTCGCACTGCTGGCGGGCAAGCGCGAGAGGCCGCGGCGATCAGCCGCGGCGGGGGCGGATGGTGTCGCCGGGCAGAAAGGTCGGGGCCAGCGCGATGATGCCGTCCTCGGGGCGCGGGTCCTTGCCGGCGACGATGCGCGCCGCGCGCCGGCCGATGTCCAGCCGCCGCGCATCGGTGGTCGCCAGCCGCATCGGCAGCCCGTCCAGCAGGTCGACGCCGTTGAACCCGGCCAGCCCCAGCCGCCCGGGGATGTCGATCCCCTGCCCCAGCGCCCAGATCAGCCCGCCCGCCCCGATCAGGTCGTTGGAATAATACAGGAAATCCAGTTCCGGCTCGCGCGCGAGGATCCGCTCGGTCAGCTCGCGCCCCTTGGCCAGCGACGAGCCGCCCTGATAATATTCGCGCGCCACCAGCGTCAGCCCGGCCTGCGCCAGCGCCCGTTCGAACCCGACCAGCCGCTTGCGGGCGCGGTGGTCCTCGGGCATGTGGGTGCCGATGAAGCCGATGCGGCGATAGCCCGCGGCCAGGATCTGCGCCGCCATCTCTTCGCCCGCGCGCTCGTGGCTGATGCCCACGGCGCAGTCGATGGGATGGCCGTCGACATCCATGATCTCGACTACCGGCACCCCGGCATTGCCTAGCATCGCGCGCGAGGCGCGGCTGTGTTCCAGCCCGGCCAGGATCACCCCCGAGGGCCGCCAGCTGAGCATGTCGTAAAGCACGGTCTCCTCGCGCGCGGGGCCGTAGTTGGTCACCCCCACGACGGGTTGCAGCCCGGTGTCGTCGAGCTCGGCCGAGATTCCGCCCAGCACGTCGGGAAACACCAGGTTCGACAGCGACGGGATCACCACCGCCACCAGGTTGACCCGCTGGCTGGCCAGCCCGCCGGCGATCTTGTTGGGCACATAGCCCAGCGTCCGCGCCGCGGTCAGCACCTTTTCGCGGGTGGCGGGCGAGACATCGCCGCGGTTGCGCAGCACCCGGCTGACGGTCATCTCGCTGACCCCCGAGGCAAGCGACACGTCGCGAAGGGTCAGCGGGCGACGGCGGGGTTCAGGGCTCATGCGGAAATCACCGGGTTGCGCGGCAGGGAATGGAATCGTGTTAGCGCACGACAAGATACCGGCGCAACCTTGCCACGCCCCCGCCACCCATGCGACAAGACCGCCAGCGACCCCGTGGCTCAACTGGATAGAGCAGCCCCCTCCTAAGGGGCAGGTTGGAGGTTCGAATCCTCTCGGGGTCGCCAGCTTGGAAAATCGGGGCGCGGCGTCTTCCGCATCGCGACCCTGCACCGCGCCAGCGTCAATCGCCGCCGTTCCCGCCGCGGTATTCCGCAAGCACCCGCCAGACCAGATCCTGCATCCATGCGGCCTGTGCCTGATCCGGGCCGGAGCGGGGGGGAATATTCGCCGGCAGGCCGCGGGGATCCTTGCTGTAGATCACCGCGAAATGCGCCAGGGCGATCAGGTAATTGCCCCTGTCGTTGAGATGGATGTCATCCGCAAACAGATCGGACAAAGAGCCCAGCCCCGGCGCCTTGCCAGCCAGAATATCGTCATGCGCCGCCGCCATGATCAATGGCCCGGGGATCATCGCCATTTGCGGCATCCCGTCGGCCAATCCTGCATTCACATGGCTTCGAATCTCTTCCCAACGGGCCATTTCGAGCGGCATCCGCTCACGGAAGGCAATATGCCCTTCCGGGTCGTTGTAGGGATTGGGGTAATCCGGCCCCGAGGTCATATCGACCCAGGTCGCAAACAGGATGCTGCGCGCGCCGGCACCGTCGCTGCCATGCCGCCAGGCATGCTCGGCCCAGCGCAGCGCCATCTCTGACGAGCGGTGATAGGGGGCGGTGTTGGCCAGCGATACCCGCTCGGTGATGACCAGAACGTCGAAATTGGCCATTACCTTGGGATCGCGAATATCGGGAGCGTCGCCCTCGGGCGCATGTTCCCAGCGCCATTCCATCGGGCTGCCGGGAATTGTCGATTTCACCAGCACCCCGCGACGAGAGCCCCTGAGGCGGAGGAAACTCTCCAGCGGCGGCATGATGCCATCGGTCAGGCTATGACCGGACTCGACGACGCGCAGGCTGAAATCATCCTTGTCCGCGGCCGGAATGCCACGGCCGGACGCAATCAGGAAAAGCCCCGATGATCCGGCACCGAAAAGCAGGCTTCTCCGATCCAATTCCGCCCCCGTCCAGATAATCGACACCTTGACGGAGGGCATATTCCACGCCCATCACATCAGCCTAATGCATTCTCCCAGATTACCGCCGACGCGCGATCGTTTCAAGCCGAGGCACGCCCCGCGGCGCCGGAGATGGTCATTGCGATGGACCGCGCGCCGGTCCTGCCCTATTTTCCAGACCGGACCGCTCGGCCCGGGGGATCATGCCGGTGCCGGCACGGCGGAACGCCCAGCGGGCCACGGGGAACGACACAGGCAAGCGCAAGGCGGACATGCTGCGGATTTTACGGCGATACGGCCTGTTTGCCGGAGGCTCGGCGCTTGGCGCCGTGGTCGATTACGTCGTGACCCTCGGCGCGGTCGGGCTGTTCGGCCTGTCCTCTGCGGTGGCGCTGGGGCTGGCGATGCTGGTCAGCGCCACCGGGGTGTTCTTCTGGCACGAGCACATCACCTTCGACGCCGCGGGAACCCGCGGAAAATCGCGGCGCTACGCCGCCTTCATGCTGTGGAGCGGGGTGGTCTTTGCGCTGCGCGCCGCGATGCTTCTGGGCTTCCAGACCCTCGGCCTGCCGCTGCCGGTTGCCCTGGCGGCGGCAATCGGCATCGCCTCGGTCATCAACTACATGCTGTCATCGCGGGCCATCTTCCGTCCGCGCGGCTAGGGGCAGCGCCGGGTTCGCGGTCAGCCACATGATGTCGGGCGCCGCTTCATCCACCCGGGACAGTGGCATCCCGGGGGCCAGCCTGTCCTGGGGCCGGCGCCCGGCGGCGGGTCCCGACCAGCGGACGTCATCGACAAGGAACAGCGGCCGGCGCTTGGTCTCGTTGAAGATGCGGCCCAGGTATTCGCCGATCACCCCCAACGCGATCAGCTGCGCGCCGCCCAGCAGCAGGATGGTCAGGAACAGGGTCGGAAAGCCCTGCACCTCTTCGCCGAAGAAGATCGTGCGGAGGAAATAGAACGTGCCGGCCAGAAAGGCGACCAGCGCGATGGCGAATCCGAGATAGGCGGTCAGCCGCAGCGGCACGATGGTAAAGGAGGTGATCCCCTCGATGGACAGATTCACCAGCTGCCCGTAATTCCACTTGGACGAGCCCGCAAAGCGCGGCTTGCGCACGTAATCCACGGCCACCGCGGGAAAGCCGATCCAGGCGAACAGCCCCTTCATGAAGCGATGCGTTTCCGGCAGCCGCAGCAGCGCCTCGACCGAGCGGCGGCTCATCAGCCGGAAGTCCCCGACATTCTCGGGCAGCGGCACCGGCCCAAGGCGGCGCATCAGCCGATAGAAGACGCGCGCGGTCGCCCGCTTCAGCCAGTTGTCCCCCTGCCGCTCGATGCGCCGACCATAGGCGATGTCGTAGCCCTCGCGATAGCGTTCGATGAACGCCGGGATCAGCTCGGGCGGGTCCTGAAGGTCGGCGTCGATCACCACCACCGCATTGCCCGAGGCGTGGCACAGGCCTGCGGTCAGGGCGATCTCTTTCCCGAAGTTCCGCGACAGGTTGACGATGGTGATGTTGCCCTCGCGCTCGGCAAGCCCATGCATCTCGGACAGGGTGCCGTCGCTGCTGCCGTCATTGACAAAGACGATCTCGTAACCCTGGCCGAGCGGCCTCAGGACCTGGCCGAGGCGGCTCACGAACTCGCCAAGCCCGCCCTCTTCGTTGAAACAGGGGCAGACGATCGAGAGCAGTTCCGGAGGGGGGCGCCGTTCGGTCATGCCGACCTGCCTGTCCGCAGCGCCGCGGCAGAGCGGATCGGATTGCGGCAGATGACCAGATAGATCGCCAGCAGCGCCAGCAGCGCCAGCTCGCGCGAGCGGGCGACGGCGCCGAGATCGAGCCGTTCCCAGATCCTCTGCGGGAAGAACAGGATGCAGGCCAGAACCGCGATGATGGCAAGCAGGGTCCTTCGTCCCCGCGCCGCCCGCAGCAGCGGGTAGGTGATCACCGCCGCCGGCGCCAGATCGTAGTCATGCGCCATGAACAGCAGCGCCGAGATGATGAGGATGGCCGCGATCAGCCAGATGTTCTCGTATCCGTCGCGTATCAGGTAAAGCAGGAGCACGCTGGCTGCGGCCAGCGGCATCAGCGACGGGGTCTCGATTCCCGCCGACGCGAGGACGCTGCGCAGGCCGAACACATGCCGGAACGTCGCGGTGTTGAACTCGCTGTCCGAATATTCGCCCAGCGACCGGATCCACGCGATCCAGGAACCCTCGATCCCGGCCGCAATGATCGGCCAGGCGGTGGCGGCCAGGGTGGCCGCAGCGGCGGCCAGCAGCAGCGACCATCTGCGGTCGAGAAGGAACCAGAGGCCGACGAGCAGCGCCAGCTGCGGCTTGAAGGCGCTCAGGCCCAGAAGCACGCCCGCCAGGATGTCCCGGCGCCGGTCGGCCAGCAGCCAGCAGCCCATCAGCAGCGCGGCCGCGACCAGGGTGGTCTGCCCCATCCACACCACATGGGCGGTAAAGGGATTGCCGATGACCACGGCCGAGGCAAAAAGGATATCCGCGCGCATCCGGGCCTGATCGGCCGCGTCGATCGCCCCCGCCTTCAACGCCCCATTGCAGAGAAACAGGACCAGAAACAGGATCGAGGCAATATTCAACGCCCCCATCGCCAATCTGGCATAGTCGAGATCGCCGATCGACAGGACCATCGCGAGCGGTGCCGAGTTCGGCGGATAGGCGAAGATTTCGGAATCGAAATCGGCAATCGACTTCATATGCGCCTTGAAGTCGGCGGCGTCATAGGGGTTTCGCAGATTGTCCCACATTTCGCCGGCGACATGAATATAGCGCATGTCGAAACCGTAGATGCCACCCCCGCGGCCGACGCCCAGAAAGCCGAAAGCGACCAGCGCCGCCACGGCCAGGACCAGCAGTCCAGCCGCCATCGCGAAACGCCCGGAGGAGTTCTGCCCGACCCTGACAAATGCCATCCCTCGGTCCCCTGCAAGTCTATCGACATCCGGTCACAGGTCTCATGCAGAACTTCCTGCCTGTTTAGCACGGAACCCCCCGTCGCTCCAAGAATATTGAGCAAGCCTCGGCCTTGGTCTTTAGGACAGGAAAAGACGCCAGCGGGGCGAAATGAGACCATGCCGCCCAGGCATATCGGCAGGTAATCGAGTTCGCACCCGCGGTGGCGAAAGTTCTGCACGGCGGCTTCGCCCGGCGCCTCGGAAACCAAAACTTCGGGTGCCAGGTGGTGCGCCTCATTGGGCCGGGCGCAACCGCGCGCGCCTGCCTTCTCTTTTGTCTGAAAATATCCCGGGGGTCCGGGGGCAGCGCCCCCGGCTTCGTCACGCCGGCGCGCGCAGGTCCGCCCGATACGCCGCCGGGCTTTCCGCAGCACGTCTGGCGTCCGGCGCTTGCTGCCTCTATAGCGGGCGGCATGTCCGATATCCTGCCTCCATGCCCCGAATGCGCCTCGACCTACACCTATCAGGTGGATGCCCTGCTGAACTGCCCCCAGTGCGGCCACGAATGGCAGCCGGGGACGGCGGCCGACGAGGCGTCCGAGGTGCGGGACAGCGTCGGCAACGTCCTGCGTGACGGCGACACGGTGACGGTGATCAAGGACCTGAAGGTCAAGGGCTCGTCCGCGGTCGTCAAGGTCGGCACCAAGGTCCGCGGCATCCGGCTGGTGGACGGCGACCACGATATCGACTGCAAGATCCCGGGAATCGGGCAGATGGGACTGAAATCGCAATTCGTGAAGAAGGTCGCGGATTAGGACGTCGCACCGCACCCGCAGCAGGAGCAGCGCATGACCGCAATCGCCTTGGGGCTGGACAGTTTCGGCGACGTGAACCTTAGCGCGGACGGGCAGCCGGTGCCGATGCAGCAGGTGCTGCGCGACGTGGTCGAACAGGCGGTGCTGGCCGACGGGCTGGGCATCGACTTCATCGGGCTGGGCGAACATCACCGCCCCGATTTCGCCATCTCGGCGCCGGAAATCCTGCTGGCGGCGATCGCGGGGCGGACCTCGCGCATCCGGCTGGGCACGGCGGTGACGGTGCTGTCCACCGACGACCCGGTGCGGGTGTTCGAGCGGTTCTCGACCCTGAACGCGGTCTCATCGGGCCGGGCCGAGCCGATCCTGGGCCGCGGTTCCTTCACCGAAAGCTACGGGCTGTTCGGATTCGACCTGCAGGATTACGAGGCGCTGTTCGAGGAACGGCTGGACCTGTTCGCCCGGCTTCTGCGCGAGGAGCGCGTAAGCTGGCAGGGCCGCACCCGCGCCGCGCTGGTGGATGCCGCGGTCTATCCGCCGCTGGGGCCCGGGGGGATGCGGGTCTGGGTCGGGGTCGGCGGCTCGCCGCAATCGGTGCTGCGGGTGGTGCGCCACGATCTGCAGCTGATGCTGGCGATCATCGGCGGCGAGCCGGCGCGCTTCCGCCCCTTTGTCGATCTGTATCACGAGGCCTGTGCCAAGACCGGCCGCACGCCGCGCCCGATCGGGATGCATTCGCCCGGCTTCGTCGGCGCCAGCGACGAGGCCGCGCGCGAGGCGTTCTGGCCGCATTACCGCGACTTCACCAACCGCCTCGGCCGGGAACGCGGCTGGCCCGCGGTCACCCGCGACCGCTATCTGGCCGAGATCGAGCACGGCTCGCTTTATGTCGGCAGCCCGCAGACGGTGGCGCGCAAGATCGCCGCCAGCGTGCGCGCGGTGGGGGTGGCGCAGTTCGACCTGAAATACGCTACCGGCCCGATGCCGCATGACCAGCTGATGTCCTGCATCCAGTTGTACGGGCAAGAGGTGATCCCGATGGTGCGCGAGTTGCTGGCCGGGGGTAATCCCTCAACCCCTTGACTTTTGCGGCCGGATCGCCATCTTGGCCCGGTCGCCACCCGCTGCCGCGTGAGCAGCCGCGGAAATCCGTTTCCGTCAGGGTCCGACAATCGACTGGTTCCCCATCTCACGCAGGGTTGCCGGCGGGTTTCGTATCTGACCCGCGACCCTTGCCCTGCCGCCGGCGCTGCCCGCGGCCCATGTCGCTGCGTTTCCGATACGGGGAATCGCGGCACGGAAAACCAGAATGAACGAACATATCCGCAATTCCCGCACCGATTCCTCGCGTCCCTCGGGCAACCGCAAGCCGCAGGGCGGCAGCCGTTTCCGCGACGAGGACGCACCTGCCGGCAAGCCGCGCTCGGCCGGGTTCGACGCCCGCCGCGGCCCCGGCCGCGCCAAGAAGGCCCGCGCCGAGGCCGAGCCCTTTGTCCGCCGCGCCATTCCCGATATCGACACCGCCTTTACCCGCATGGGCATCGACGCCCGCGTGGCGATCAACCTGCCGCCCTTGGGGCTGAACGAGCCGACGCCGATCCAGGCGCAGGCGTTTCCGTCCATCGTGGCGGGGCGCGACCTACTGGGGCTGGCGCAGACCGGCACTGGCAAGACCGCGGCCTTCAGCCTGCCGATGCTGACCCGGCTGCTGGTCGCCGGCAAGCGCCCCGAGCCGGGCACCTGCCGCGCCCTGATCCTGGCGCCGACCCGCGAACTGGCGACGCAGATCGCCCAGAACGTCGAGGCCTTCGCTCAGGGCACCGGGCTGCGCGCCTTTCGCGTGGTCGGCGGCGCCTCGATCAACGTGCAGATCGACCGGCTGTCGCGCGGCGTCGACGTGCTGATCGCCACCCCCGGCCGCCTGATCGACCTGATCGAGCGCAAGGCCATCCGCTTTGACGACACCAGCTATCTGGTGCTGGACGAGGCCGACCAGATGCTGGACATCGGCTTCATCCACGCGCTGCGCCGCATCGCCAAGCTGCTGCCCCGCAACCGCCAGACGCTGCTGTTTTCCGCCACCATGCCCAAGCTGATGGAGGAACTGGCCGACAGCTACCTGACCGATCCGGTGCGGGTCGAGGCGAACCCTCCGGGCCGCCCCGCCGACAAGATCGCGCAAGGCGTGCACTTCGTGAACCAGGGCGACAAGGCCACGCTGCTGGCCGAGTATCTGGCCAAGCACCCGGGCGAGCTGGCGATCGTCTTTGGCCGCACCAAGCACGGGTCGGAAAAACTGTCTAAATTGCTGGAGAAATGGGGCTTCAAGGTCGCCGCCATCCACGGCAACAAGAGCCAGGGGCAGCGGGAACGGGCGCTGGCCTCGTTCCGGGCCGAGGATACGCAGGTGCTGGTCGCCACCGATGTGGCCGCACGCGGCATCGACATCCCGCAGGTCGCGCATGTCTATAACTACGACCTGCCGAACGTGCCGGAGAACTATGTCCACCGCATCGGCCGCACCGCCCGTGCCGGCCGCGACGGCCGCGCCGTGGCCTTCTGCTCGCCCGCCGAGCTGGGCGAGCTGCGGGCCATCGAAAAGACCATCAAGACCGCGATCCCGGTGATCGGCGGCGAGGTTCCGGCGGGGGCCCCCGCCCCCTCTGCCCGCCCGTCCCGCGGGGCGGCGCCTGCCGCGGCGCGCAAGCGCCCGGCCCGGCGGCCCTCGCGCGCGCCGAGGGCGTCTCAGGGCTAGGTTGCATCCGGGGGCTGCGCGCCCCCGGGCCACGGGATATTTCTGCAAGGAAGAACGAACGCGCGCAGTTTCTCTGCGCGCGTTCAGCGAATCTTTACCTGTGCCGGTGCAGGCTGCGCGGGAGGACGGCGTTGCGAGATGGCGCCGGCTCGGTTAACCCTGTCGCCAAACAGGCAAAGGACCACTCATGCGCACGCTTCTGTCCCGTGTTCTGGCCGGTCTCTCGGCGGCGCTGGCGCTGCTGCTGGCGATTCCCGCCGCGGCGCAGGGGTTCGACACCTCGGCCCGCGCCGCCTGGGTCTATGACATGACCACCGGCACCGTGCTGCTGGAAAAGAACGCGCATGAGGCCCTGCCCCCGGCCTCGATGTCAAAGCTGATGACCATCTACATGGTGTTCGAGGCGCTGCGGCAAGGCCGCATCAGCCTCGATACCACCATGCCGGTCTCGACCAAGGCGCGGCAGATGGGCGGCTCGACCATGTTCCTGAACGAACAGGACCGCCCGACGGTGGACGAGCTGATCAAGGGCGTGATCGTGCTGTCGGGCAACGACGCCTGCGTGGTGCTGGCCGAAGGCTTGGCCGGCAGCGAGGAAGAGTTCACCCGCCAGATGAATGCCCGCGCCCGCGAGCTGGGGCTGAACGACACAAGGCTGGTGAACGCCTCGGGGTGGCCGGCGCCGGGCCATGTCATGTCCGCAGCCGATCTCGGCCTGCTGGCCGAGCGGCTGATCCGCGACTTCCCCCAGCTTTACACGAATTTCGCGCTCAAGACCTTTGAATACGACAACCGCGCGCCTGCGAATATCCACAACCGCAACCCGATCCTCGGCATGGGGCTGGGGGCCGACGGGCTCAAGACCGGGCACACGCAAGAGGCGGGCTACGGGCTGGTCGGCTCGGCGGTGCAGAACGGGCGGCGGGTGATCTTCGTGCTGAACGGGCTGGGCTCGGAACGCGCGCGGGCCGAGGAATCCGAACGGATCGTCAACTGGGCCTTTGGCCAGTTCACCATGCAGACCGTGATCCCCAAGGGGGAAACCGTGGCCTGGGCGCCGGTCTGGCTGGGCGAATCGCGGCGGGTGGCGCTGACCACCGACGACGGGGTGAACGTGCTGATCCCCGCGGGCGCAGCCGCTGGCGTCACCGCCGAGGCCGTGTTCGACAGCCCGGTCGAGGCCCCCATCGCCGCCGGCCAGCGGCTGGGAGAGCTGGTGATCTCGGTCCCCGGCTCGGTCGAATCGCGGCTGGCGCTGTTTGCGGCCACCGATGTGGCGCGGGCGGGCTTCATGGGCCGGCTGCAGAACGCGGCGCTACGGCTGGGGCAGCGGGCGATGGCCGCGGTCCGCGGCTGACCGGCGGCGGCGGTGTTCATCAGTTTCGAGGGAATCGACGGGTCGGGCAAATCCACCCAGGCGCGGCTGCTGGCCGAGGCGCTGCGGGCCGAGGGGCGCGAGGTGGTGCTGACCCGCGAGCCCGGCGGCTCGGCCGGCGCCGAGGACATCCGCCGGCTGCTGGTCGAGGGGCCGCCCGACCGCTGGTCACCGGAAACCGAGCTTTTGCTGTTCACCGCCGCCCGCCGCGACCATCTGGAACGCCTGATCCGCCCGGCGCTCGACCGCGGCGCCTGGGTGGTGAGCGACCGTTTCGCCGATTCGACCCGGGTCTACCAAGGCGCGGCGCGCGGCGATGATCCGGCCGAACAGGCGCGGTTCGCCGAGTTGGTCGAGGCGCTGCACCGGCTGGTGATCGGGGTCGAGCCCGACCGGACCCTGGTCATCGACCTCGACCCCGCCGAGGCGCTGGCCCGGGCCACCGGCCGGGCAGAAGCGCAAGCCATGACCGAGGCCGAGGACCGCTATGAATCCATGGGCCTGGGCTTTCAGCAGCGCCTGCGCGCAGGCTTCCGCGACCTCGCCTTCCGCCACCCCGCACGGGTGCGGCTGATCGACGGCAGCGGCGATGCGGCTGCCGTCGCCGCCCGCGTGCGCGAGGCCCTGGCCGCGCCATGACCGAGGATGTCCCCGTCGAATCCGACCGCGTTCCCGGCGCCCCCCACCCGCGCGAGACCGCCACTCTGGTCGGCCAGGATGCCGCCATCGCGCAGTTCCACGCCTCCGCCACCTCGGGACGGCTGCATCACGGCTGGCTGATCACCGGCCCGCGCGGCACCGGCAAGGCCACGCTCGCCTGGCGCATCGCCCGCTGGCTGCTGGCCGATGCCGACAGCCCCGACCTGTCGGTGCCGCCCGACCACCCCGTCGCCCGCCGGCTGCTGGCCCTGTCCGAGCCGCGGCTGCATCTCGTCCGCCGCAGCCTCGACGACAAGGGCCGGCTGCGGGGGGAAATCGTCGTCGACGACATGCGCCGGCTGCTGTCGTTCTTTCAGCTTTCAGCGGTCGAGGGCGGGCGCCGCGTCGCCATCATCGACGCCGCCGACGACATGAACCCCAACGCCGCCAACGCCCTGCTCAAGCTGCTGGAGGAGCCGCCGCGCGACGCGCTGCTGCTGCTGGTCGCGCACCGGCCGGCGCGGCTGCTGCCCACCATCCGCTCGCGCTGCCGCGAGCTGCGGCTGGCGCCGCTGTCGCCCGAGGACATGGCGCGGGCGCTCGCGCCGCTGCAGGTGCCGGGCGACGCGGCGCGGCTGGCGGCACTGTCGGGCGGCTCGGTAGGCGAGGCGCTGCGGCTGGCCGGGCAGGACGGGCTCGACCGCTATGCGCAGCTGGTCGCGCTGTTTTCGCGCCATCCCGACATGGACCGCCACGCCGCGGCGGCGTTCGCGCAGGCCGCCGCCGGACGGCCGGGGGCCGACGGCGACCCCTTCGACCTGACCATGACCCTGATCGAGCTGTTCCTGGCCCGCGCCGCCCGCAGCGGCCTGCTGGGCCCGCCCCTGCCCGAGGCCGCGCCGCAGGAATCCGCCACCCTCGCCCGCATATCCCCCGACGACCGCGCCGCCCGGCACTGGGCGGCCGCACTGGCCGAGCTGTCCGCGCGCGCCCGCGCCGGACGGGCGGTCAACCTTGACCCTGCGGCGCTGGTGATGGATATGCTTCTGACCCTTGCGCAAGGCCGCGCCGATGCGCCCGGCCGAGGATGATCCGATGAGCCCCGACACCGCGCCACCGCAGCTGGTGGACAGCCATTGCCACCTCGATTTCCCCGATTTCGACGGCCAGCACCGCGATCTGGTCACCCGCGCCCGCGCCGCCGGGGTCACCCGCATGGTCACCATCTGCACCCGGCTGCGGCTGGAACCGCAGGTCCGCGCCATCGCCGAGGCGCATGAGGGCGTGTTCTACGCCGCCGGCACCCATCCAATGTATGCGGCCGAGGAGCCGCTGGTCACCGTCGAGGCGCTGGAAGCGCTGGCCGCGCACCCGAAATTCGTCGGCATCGGCGAGACCGGGCTCGACTATCACTACACCGCCGACAGCGCCCGCGCGCAGGCCGAAAGCCTGGCTGTGCATATCGAGGCGGCGCGCCGCACCGGGCTGCCGCTGATCATCCATTCCCGCGACGCCGACGACGACATGGCCGCGATCCTCGCGCGCGAACACGCAGCCGGGGCGTTTTCCTGCGTGATGCACTGCTATACTTCGGGGCCGAGGCTTGCACAGGTGGCGCTGGATCTGGGGTTCTACCTGTCGATGTCGGGGATCGCGGCCTTCCCCCGCTCTACCGAGATCCGCGAGATCTTTGCCGCAGCGCCGCTCGACCGGGTGCTGGTCGAAACCGACGCGCCCTATCTGGCCCCGCCCCCCTATCGTGGCAAACGCAACGAGCCCGCCTATGTCGTCCACACCGCCCGCGCCGGCGCCGGGCTTTACGGGCTGACCGAGGCCGAGTTCGCCGCCGCCACCAGCGCCAATTTCGACCGGCTGTTTGCCCGGGCCGCGGGGCCGGCGCGGTGATCCGCGCCACAATCCTCGGCTGCGGCTCGTCCGGGGGGGTGCCGAGGCTGGGCGGGCATTGGGGCGAATGCGACCCCGCCAACCCCAGGAACCGCCGCCGCCGCTGTTCGCTGCTGGTCGAGCGGCCGGGCCGCCTGGGCGCCACGCAGGTGCTGATCGACAGCGGCCCCGACATGGTGGCGCAGCTGACCGATGCGGGCGTCGGGCTGCTCGACGCGGTAGTCTGGACGCATCCGCATGCCGACCATATCCACGGGCTCGACGATCTGCGCCAGATTGTCCACAACCGCCGCGCGCTGCTGCCGGGCTGGGCCGACCAGCCCACGGCGCAGGCGCTGCTGCACCGCTTCGGCTATGCGTTCGAGACGCCGCCCGGCTCGACCTATCCGCCGATCCTGCAGCTGAACCTGATCGAGGGCCCCTTCACCATCGAGGGCGCGGGCGGCGGGCTGCATTTCACCCCGTTCACGGTCGACCACGGCGGCATCCCCTCGCTGGGGTTTCGCATCGCCGAGGCCGAGGGCGGCAAGGCGCTGGTCTATCTGCCCGACGTGCGCGAGATCCCCGACGAGGCCTGGCCCGCGATCATGCACCCCGAGGTGTTCATCTGCGACGCGCTGCGCCGCACACCGCATCCCAGCCACGCGCATCTGGCGCTGTCGCTGGACTGGATCCGGCGCTCGGGCGCGCGGCGCGGGGTGCTGACGAACATGCATATCGACCTCGACCACGACAAGCTGCTGGCCGAAACGCCCGCGAATGTGGTCCCCGCCCACGACCTCATGGTGATCGAGTTGTGAGCGTCCTCTTCACCGTCGTCCTGCCGGTCTTCCTGATCCTCGGCTACGGCTATGTGGTGACCTGGCGCGGGATGCTGTCGGATTCCGCCATCGACGGCATCCAGCGCTTTGCGCAGAACTTTGCCCTGCCGGTGCTGCTGTTCCAGTCCATGGCGGCGATGGACCTGGGCGCCGACCTGGATGCCGGGATGCTGGGGGCGTTCTATGCCGGCGCCTTCCTGGGATTCGCGCTGGGGTATTTCGGCGCGCAGGCGCTTGGCCGCCCGCCCGAGGATTGCGTGGCGATCGGTTTCGTCTGCCTGTTTTCCAACTCGCTGCTGCTGGGGGTGCCGATCACCGAACGCGCTTACGGGGCGCAGGCGCTGACGGGGAATTATGCGATCATCTCGATCCATTCGCCGCTGCTTTACACCTTCGGGATCACGGTGATGGAGTTCACCCGCGCCCGTGGCCAGAACCTGTCGGTGGCGACCGTGGCGCTGCGGGCGTTGGGGGGCGTGCTGCGCACGCCGCTGGTGATCGGCATCCTCGCCGGGCTGGCGGTCAACCTGGCGCAGACCGCCGGGCTGGTCCTGCCCGAGGGGTTCTGGGCCGCCGCGGGGATGATCGCGCGCGCGGCGCTGCCGGCGGCGCTGTTCGGGCTGGGCGGCATCCTCTATCGCTACCGCCCCGAGGGCGAGCTGCGGCTGGTCGCCCTGTGCTGCGCGGCCTCGCTGGTCATCCACCCGGCGGTGACGCTGGCGCTGACCCATGCGTTCGGCACCCCCCCCGCCGGGGTGCGCTCGGCGGTGCTGACCGCGGCGATGCCGCCGGGGGTCAACGCCTATCTGTTCGCGGCGCTTTACGGGCGCGCGCAGCGGGTGGCGGCGTCCAGCGTGCTGGTCGCCACGGCGCTGAGCCTGCTGACCGCGTGGTTCTGGCTGGGGCTGCTGCCCTAGGCGCGCGCCGTCAGACCCGGACCTCGTAATACCCCAGCGCCGGGCCGATCTCGTCTTCCTCATAGCGGAAATGCGAGCGCACCGCGCGGTCGAGCGCGGCAAAACCCGCGGCGCAAGCATCGAAGCGCGCGGGCGCCGGGTCCTCGGCCAGCGCATCGGCGGCCGCGGCCAGCGTCTCGATCAGCACCTCCAGCCCGCGGTGTTCGGCGCGCAACCGGGTAAGGACCGCGTTCAGCCCCGAGTTTCCCTGCCGTTCCAGCGCCGGGTAAAGGTGGAAATCCTCGATCTGGTGGTGGGTGGTGATCGCCCGGCATTGCTGGCCGCAGGCGGTGCCGAACAGCGCCAGGTTCCGGGCCATCGGCATCCCCCTGACCGCCGGGGCCAGTTCCCCCGGCTGCGCCAGCCCGGCGCGGATGTCACCCATCAGCGCCCCCACCGCGGACAGGTCGCGCAGATACCAGCGGTGGATCGCCGCCAGCCCCTTGCCGTTCAGCTCCTGAAACGGCGTCAGGGCGAATTCTGGCGCGCGCGGCCGGGCGGCGTCGTCCTCAAGCTCCTCGGGGGTCATGCCGGGGTCAGGCCGCGCAATCTTTCGCCGCGCCGGCGCAGCAGCTCGACCGTGGTCAGCAGCGCGATCGAGAACACCACCAGCAGCGTCGCCACCGCCAGGATCGCGGGCGAGATCTGTTCGCGGATGCCGTTCCACATCTGCCGCGGGATGGTCTGCTGGTCGGGGCCGGCGATGAACAGCACCGCCACCACCTCGTCGAACGAGGTGACGAAGGCGAACAGCGCCCCCGAGATCACGCCCGGCAGGATCAGCGGCATCGTCACCTTGAAGAACACCCGCCGAGGGTTGGCCCCCAGGCTGGCCGCGGCGCGGTTCAGCGACTGGTCGAACCCGATCAGCGTCGCGGTCACGGTGATGATGACAAAGGGAATCCCCAGCGTGGCATGGGCCAGGATCACCCCCAGATAGGTGTTCGCCAGGCAGCCGTTGTTCGACAGCACCGGCGCCAGCAGCCGCCCCAGCGTGGTGGTGCTGTCCACGCAGGCCGAAGAGTAGAAGAAGAACATCCCCGTCGCGGTGATGATGATCGGCACGATCATCGGCGAGATCAGCACCGCCATGATCACCCGGCGGAACGGCATCTCCGGCCGCGACAGCCCCAGCGCCGCCAGCGTCCCCAGCACCGTGGCCAGGATGGTCGAGAAGATGCCGATGATCACCGAGTTCTTGGCCGCGTTGATCCAGCGCGCATTGGCCCAGACATCCGCCCACCAGGAAGCGTCGCGCGGCGCGTCGGGGCGCGCCATGCCGAAGGTCAGCAGCGTGTCGTACCAGCGCAGCGAATACCCCTCGGGGTCGAAGCTGCGCATCTTGGCGGTAAAGGTGAAATACGGCTCGGCGTTGAAGCTGAGCGGGATCACCACCAGGATCGGCGCGATCAGGAAGGTGAAGATCGCGACGCACAGCGCGATATAGGTCCAGTGCCAGATCCGCTCCAGCGGCGAGGCGTAGGTCGGCAGCGCCATCGGATTACCCCAGCTTGAGATTGTCGATCCCGACCAGCCGGTCGTAGACCCAGTAAAGCACCAGCACGCCCCCCAGCAGCAGCGCGGCCAGCGCCGCCGCCATCGACCAGTTCAGCGTCTCGGTCATGTGCATGGCGATCATGTTGGAAATCAGCTGCCCGGTCGAGCCGCCGACCAGCGCCGGCGTGATGTAGTAGCCGACCGCGAGGATGAACACGAGCAGCGCCCCCGCCCCCAGCCCCGGCAGGGTCTGGGGGAAATAGACGCGCCGGAACGCCGTCCAGCTGGTCGCGCCAAGGCTGCGCGCGGCGCGCACATAGCTGGGGTTGATCGTGCGCATCACGGAATACAGCGGCAGGATCATGAACGGCAGCAGGATATGGGTCATGGCGATGATCGTGCCGGTGCGGTTGTAGATCATCTGCAGCCGCCCGTCCGGCCCCACGATTCCCAGCCAGACGAAGATGTCGTTCAGCACCCCCTGCTGCTGCAGCAGCACCATCCAGGCGGTGGTCCTGACCAGCAGCGAGGTCCAGAACGGCAGCAGCACCAGGATCATCAGCAGGTTCGATTTCCGCATCGGCAGCGTCGCTAGCAGATGCGCGATCGGGAAGCCCAGCAGGAAGGTCATGCCAGTGATCAGCAGCGACAACCCCAGCGTGCGCTTGAACAGCATCACATAGACCTGCTGGCGCTCGGGGACCATGGTGACGCTGCCTTCGTCGTCGCGGGTGCGGTCCAGCGCCGCCAGGTAGAAATTGGCCGTATAGGCCGACGAGGCGCTGCGCATCGCCCGCCACAGGGTCGGGTTGTCCCATTTCGCGTCCGCCGCCAGCAGCGCATCGCGGTAGGGCGGCTCGAACCCGTCGCGGGCCTTGCGCCCGGTCGAGGTGAACAGCGAGCGGGTGCCCGGCACGTCATAGTTGATCCTTGTGCCGACGATGCCGATGGTGCGGTTCTCGGCCGCGGCCTTGAGATCGGCGGCCAGCGCCCCCCAGGCGGTGTCGTCGATGGGCGTGCCGGGCGGGTTGTCCTGGAACCACGCCGAGACCTGCGGCATGTTGTCCGCAAACCCTGCGTTGTACATCGAGCGGTGCAGCATCTGCCCGATGGGGATCACGAAGGTGATCACCACGAACAGCAGCAGCGGCGCCACCAGCAGGAACGCCCGCCGCCGCGCCCGGGCCGAGCTGCGGGCCAGCGCCCGCGCCAGCGGCTGCCCGTCGGCGGTGGTCAGCAGCGTCGCCGCCCCGCCCGAGGCTTCCGAGACGACTGCGGCGTGAGGATCGAGTGCGGTCTGCATGGCGTCCTTCGTCATATCTAGCGGTCCGGTTGCCCGGGACCAGTCAATCCTGTCCCAGCCACGCGGTAAAGCGCTCGCGCAGCTCGGTTTCATGGTCGGCCCAGAACTCGGGGGCCACGAACAGCGCATTCGCCATGTTCGCGGGGGCGGTCGGCAGGTGCGGGGCCAGCCCCGTACCCGCGTCGGCCAGCATCGCCTGCGCCGACAGCCGCGGCGGCCCATAGGGCAGGATCGCGGCGCTGCGCAGCTGCGCCTCGGCCGCGGTCGAGAACGCCACGAACTCATGCGCCTGCTCGGCCAGCGGCGCGCCCTTGGGGATCACCCAGCCCTCGACCTCGTAAAGCTGCGCGTCCCACAGGATCGCCAGCGGCAGCCCGTCGAGCTCGGCCGCCTTGTAGACGCGGCCGTTATAGGCGTGGGCCATGGCGACCTCGGCGTCGGCCAGCAGCTGGATCGGCTGCGCGCCGGCGTCCCACCAGACGATCTGGTCGCGGATGCCGTCCAGCCGGGCCAGCGCCCGTTCCACGCCCGCCTCGGTCGCCAGCACCTCATAGACCTGCCCGGCGGGCACCCCGTCGGCGATCAGCGCCAGCTCGAGCGTGAACTGCGGGGTGCGCCCCAGCCCCCGCCGCCCCGGAAACCGCTGCAGGTCAAAGAAATCCGCCGCGGTCTGCGGCGCGGGATCCAAGGCGCTCGCATCATAGGCGATGACGGTTGAATAGATGTCGGTCGGCACGAAGCATTCGCCCAGCGTGCCGGGCATGAAATCCGCCGCCGCGGGGGTGCCGTCGGGGGCGGGCGGCAGGGTGGCGGGGTCGATCGGCTCGACATCGCCCTCGGCGCACAGGCGCATGGCGGCGCCCTGCCCGACGCTGGCCACATCGGCGGTGACATTGCCGGCCTCGACCTGGGCCTTGACCAGCCCGGCCGGGTCATCGGTATCAACGAAGCGCAGCTTGCGGCCGGTGGCGGCGGCAAAGGGCTGCGCCAGCGCCGCATCCTGCATGGCCGCGAAATCCCCGCCCCAGGACACCACGGTCAGGGGTGCATCATCCGCCAGCGCGGGGACCAGAACGGCGGCCGGCAGAAGGACAGCGGACAGGATCAGCGGCTTGAGCATCGAATTGCCTTTGCGGGGTCGGGGCGCACGCGGTCTGCGCGCGCCCCGGTCTGGTTCAGCCGGCCAGCCAGGCGTTGAAACGCTCGGTCAGCTCGGTGCCGTGGTCGGCCCAGAACCCGGCGTCGTTGACCAGCGCGCTTTCGGCGTTCTCGGGCGTCGTCGGCAGATAGGGCGCCATCTCGGTGGTGCCGTCCTTGTAGGTGCCGACGCTGGGCGCGGCCGATTTGCGCGGCGGACCATAGGCGATGTATTTCGACAGATCCGCCTGCCGCGCCGGGTCCGAGGCGAAGGCGATGAACTTCTGCGCCGCCTCCATGTTGGGGGCGCCCTTCGGGATCACCCAGTAGTCCATGTCGAGGTTGGCGCCGTCCCAGACAAAGCCGAAGTTCTTGCCCTCGCCGACCATCGCATCGAAGATCCGGCCGTTATAGGCCAGCGTCATCGCGACCTCGCCATCGGCCAGCAGCTGCGGGGCCTGCGCGCCGGCTTCCCACCAGACCACCTGGTCCTTGATGGATTCCAGCTTGGCAAAGGCGCGGTCCACGCCCTCGGGGGTGGACAGCACGTCATACACCTCGTCCGGGGCCACGCCATCGCCCAGCAGCGCGAACTCCAGCGCGTATTTCGGGCGCTTGATGATCCCGCGCTTGCCGGGGAAGTTTTCCAGGTCGAAGAAATCCGCGACCTTGGCCGGCGCGGTGTCGAACGCGCCGACATCATAGGCGATGACCGTGGCCCAGACCATGATCGCGGTGGCGCATTCGTGCAGCGCCTGCGGCAGGTAATCGTCCTCGGCCGTCGAGCCGTCGGCGCCCGGCGCCAGCATCGCGGGGTCGATCGGCTCGATCAGCCCCTCGTCGCACAGCCGGATCACGTCGGACTGTTCCACGTCGAACACGTTGCCGGTGACGTTGCCGGCCTCGACCTCGGCCTTGAGCTTGGCCGGGGGGTCCGAGTTGTCGACCATCATCGCCGGAATCCCGGTTTCGGCGGTAAAGGGCTTGGCCAGCGATTCGTTCAGCGCCTCACCAAAGGCGCCGCCATAGGTGGTGATGGTGATCCCGTCCTGGGCCGAAACCGCCGTGGCCGCCATCAGCGCCAGCGCGGTGCCCGCGATCAGTCGTTTCGTCATATGGGTTCCTTCCCGTTGAAGGGGTCGGTTGCGAGGGCGGTCGATGGGGGCGCCACACTGCGGCGACGCCCCCACCCTGTCAGGTCAGCTGGCCAGCCAGGCGTTGAAACGCTCGCTCAGCTCGCTGTCGTGGTCGACCCAGAAATCGGCGTTCGAGTTGATGCCCTGCTCGATATTGCCGGGGGTGGTGGGCAGATGCGGCGACATCGGGATGTCCTTGCCGTCGACATTGCCGACCAGCCCGGACGAGGACTTCCGCGTCGGGCCATAGCTGATCAGCTCGGCGGCGCGGGCCAGGCGCTCGGCCTCGGTGGTGAAGGCGATGTATTTCAGCGCGTTGTCCTTGTTCGGCGCGCCTTTCGGGATGATCCAGCCCTCCATCTCGTAGACCTGCCCGGTCCAGACGATGTTGAACGGCTTGTTCTCGCCGATGGCGGCGTTGAAGATGCGGCCGTTGAAGGCATAGGCCATCGTCACCTCGCCGTCGGCCAGCAGCTGCGGCGGCTGCGCCCCGGCTTCCCACCAGACCACGTCGCCCTTGATGGTGTCGAGCTTGGCGAACGCCTGGTCCACGCCCTCGGGGGTGGCCAGCACGTCATAGACATCGGCCGGCGCCACCCCGTCCGCCATCAGCGCGAACTCCAGGTTGAACTTGGCGCCCTTGCGCAGGGTGCGCTTGCCGGGGAACTTGGCGGTGTCGAAGAAATCCGCCGGGGTCGAGGGCTTGGCGTCGGGGAACTTGCTGTCGTCATAGGCCATCACCATCGACCAGACGTCGGTGGCGACAAAGCAGTCGGTCAGCGCGCCGGGCAGGAAATCATCCTCGGGGGTCGCACCGTCCGGCCCGGGCTTGAGCACCGACAGGTCGATGGTTTCCAGCGCACCCTCGTCGCACAGCCGCAGCGCGTCGGCATATTCGACCGAGGCCACGTCGGCGGTGACGTTGCCTGCCTCGACCATCGCCTTGATCGGGGTGGCCGGGTTGTCGGCGTCGGCCACGGTGATGCGGATGCCGGTCTCGGCCTCAAAGGGGGCGTTATAGGCCACCGCGTGCGAGGCCCCATAGGCGCCGCCCCAGTCGAGAATGTTCAGCACGCCGCTGCCCTGGGCCGAGGCCATCGAGGCCATCCCGACCAGTGCCGTCGAGGCGATCAGCAGTTTCTTCATGTCTTTCCTCCCGTTAAGTGCGATTCTTGTCAGACCGGATCAAGCGCCCTCGCGTCCTGCGGGTGCCAGCCGATCCTGATGCGCTGGCCCGGCTCCAGCCGGGTCTGGCCCAGCGTGTTGCGGAACTTCATCACGAAATCCTCGCTGCCGGCGACGGTCATCCGGGCGCGCAGGATGTCGCCCATGTAGATCACGTCGCGCACCTGCGCGTCGATGGTGTGGGCGTCCGAGGGCATCAGCTCGGGCTTGAACTCGACCCGTTCCGGGCGGATCGAGACCAGCGTCTGATGCCCGATGCCGGCGACCTTGACGGCGGTGGCGTCAATCAGCTCGCCCGTGGCCAGCCGCACCAGCGCGCGGGTGCCGTCCAGCTTCTCGATCGTGCCGGGCAGCTTGTTGTTTTCGCCGATGAATCCCGCGACGAAGCTGTTTTCCGGCTGTTCGTACAGCACCGAGGGCGCGGCCAGCTGCTGGATGCGGCCGTCGTTGAACACGGCGATGCGGTCCGACATGGTCAGCGCCTCGCCCTGGTCGTGGGTCACATAGACCACGGTGATTCCAAGACTGTCGTGCAGCGACTTGATTTCATACTGCATATGCTCGCGCAGCTGCTTGTCCAGCGCGCCCAGCGGCTCGTCCATCAGCACCAGCTGCGGGTCGAAGACCAGCGCCCGGGCCAGCGCGATCCGCTGCTGCTGGCCGCCCGAAAGCTGCGCCGGGCGGCGGTTGCGGAACTTGCCCATCTGCACCATGTCCAGCGCGCGGGTGATGCGGCTTTCGCGTTCGGCCTTGCCCATGCCGCGGACTTCCAGCGGAAACGCCAGATTCTCGCCCACCGACATATGAGGGAACAGCGCATAGTTCTGGAACACCATGCCGATGCCGCGCTTGTGGGGCGGCACGTCGTTGATGTTGCGTCCGTCCAGCCGGATCTCGCCATGGGTGGCGGTCTCGAACCCCGCCAGCATCATCAGGCAGGTGGTCTTGCCCGACCCCGAGGGGCCCAGCATGGTCAAGAACTCGCCCTTGCCGATCGAGAGGTTGAGGTCCTTCACGACAAGGGTCTGGCCGTCGTAGCTTTTCTGGACATGGTCGAAGACGACGAAACCGTCGTTGCCGAAGGCAGTGGTCAAGGCGCTCGCTCCCCGTCGTTCTTGTCTGCGCATGGACACTCTAACCAGCGCCCCAATCGTCCCGCAATGCCGTATTTTGGTGAAACTGGCCGATCCCGCCGACGATTGCACCGACGGCGGCGCCGGGCCCGGGCGCGGTGCAAAACGAAAAAGGCGCCCGCGAGGGGGCGCCTTTGTCATGGTGCGGTCGAAAAGACTCGAACTTTCACTCCGGTTAAGGAACAGCGACCTCAACGCTGCGCGTCTACCAATTCCGCCACGACCGCATATCCGTGGTGAGCGCTGACATAGCCGCGCCCGCGGCGTTTGAAAAGGGGGCGCGGCAGATTTCGGGGCCGGTTTTCGTCACTCGGCGGCGATCACCGCGGCGGGGGTATAGTTCAGCAGCGGCGCCAGCCAGCGCTCGGCCTCGGCCAGCGTCATCCCCTTGCGGGCGGCGTAATCGGCCACCTGGTCGGCCTCGACCTTGGCGACGCCGAAATAATAGGCGTCGGGATGCGCCAGATAGAGCCCCGAAACCGAGGACCCCGGCCACATCGCCATGCCGTCGGTCAGCTCGACCCCCGTCGCCGCGGTGGCATCCAGCAGCGCAAACAGCGTGCGCTTTTCGGTGTGGTCGGGCTGGGCGGGATAGCCCGGCGCCGGGCGGATGCCCTGATAGGGTTCGGCGATCAGCTCCTGCGGGGTGAAGGATTCGCCCGGCGCATAGCCCCAGTATTGGCGGCGCACCCGCTCGTGCACCAACTCGGCCAGCGCCTCGGCAAAGCGGTCGGCCAGCGCCTGCAGCAGGATCGCCGAGAAATCGTCATGCGCGTCCTTGAAGGCCTGCACCCGGTCGGTTTCGTCCCCCGCCGTCACCACGAAGCCGCCGATCCAGTCCTGCTGGCCCTCGGGCGCCATGAAATCGGCCAGCGCCACGTTCGGGCGGCCGTCGCGCTTGATCACCTGCTGGCGCAGCGTGTGCAGCGTGGCCAGCGGCGTGGCGCGGTCCTCGTCCGCCCACAGCCGGATGTCGTCGCCGACCCGGTTCGCCGGCCAGAAGCCGATGACCGCGCGCGGGCTCAGCCAGCGCCCCTCGATGATCCGCGCCAGCATCGCCTGCGCATCGGCGAACAGCGCCCGCGCCGCCTCGCCCTGCTTCGGGTCGTCGAGGATGCGGGGATAGACCCCCTTCATCTCCCAGGTCTGGAAGAACGGGGTCCAGTCGATATAGCGCGCGATCTCGGCCAGGTCCCAGTCGGGCAGCGCCAGCGTACCGGTGAACTGCGGCGGCGTCGCCTGATAGGCGGACCAGTCCGGCTTGACCGCATTGGCGCGCGCATCCTCGATCGACAGCCGCGGGCGATTGTCGTCGCCGCGGTTATAGCGGTTCGCGACCTCCTCATATTCCCGGCGCAGGTCGCTGATATAGCTGACCTTCTCGTCCGACAGCAGGTTCGAGACCACCCCCACCGCGCGGCTGGCATCCGTCACATAGACGGTCTGCCCCTTGTGATAGCGCGGGTTGATCTTGACCGCGGTATGCATGCAGCTCGTGGTGGCGCCGCCGATCAGCAGCGGGATGTCGAAGCCCTCGCGCTCCATTTCCGAGGCGACATGCACCATCTCGTCAAGCGAGGGGGTAATCAGCCCCGACAGCCCGATGATGTCGACCTTTTCCGCCCGCGCGGTCTCCAGGATCTTCTGCGCCGGGACCATCACCCCCAGGTCGATGATCTCGTAGTTGTTGCAGGCCAGCACCACGCCGACGATGTTCTTGCCGATGTCGTGCACGTCGCCTTTCACCGTTGCCATCAAGACCTTGCCGGCGGAACTTGATCCGCCCTCGGACTTTTCGGCCTCCATGAAGGGCAGCAGATGGGCCACGGCCTGTTTCATCACCCGGGCCGATTTCACCACCTGCGGCAGGAACATCTTGCCGGCGCCGAACAGGTCGCCGACCACGTTCATCCCGGCCATCAGCGGGCCCTCGATGACATGCAGCGGACGGGCGGCGGCCAGCCGGGCTTCCTCGGTATCCTCGGTGATGTATTCGGTGATGCCGTTGACCAGCGCGTGTTCCAGCCGCTTGTCCACCGGCCATTCCCGCCAGGACAGGTCCTTTTCGCGGGCCTTGGCGCCGCCCTCGCCCTTGAACCGCTGGGCAAGATCCAAGAGCCGCTCGGTCGCGGTGCCCTCGCCCGCCGGGCGGCGGTTCAGCACCACGTCCTCGCAGGCCTCGCGCAGCGCCGGGTCGATCTGGTCATAGACCGCCAGCTGGCCCGCGTTCACGATGCCCATGTCCATGCCGGCCTGGATCGCGTGATACAGGAACACCGCGTGCATCGCCTCGCGCACGGGCTCGTTGCCGCGGAAACTGAAGGACAGGTTCGACACCCCGCCCGAGACATGCGCGTGCGGCAGCCCCTGCCGGATGCGGGCGGTGGCGCGGATGAAATCGACACCGTAATTGTCGTGTTCCTCGATCCCGGTCGCCACGGCGAAGATATTGGGGTCGAAGATGATGTCCTCGGGCGGGAAGCCGACCGTGTTCACCAGCAACTCATAGGCGCGCGAGCAGATTTCGACCTTGCGATTCTCGGTATCCGCCTGCCCGGTTTCGTCGAAGGCCATCACCACCACCGCGGCGCCATAGCGGCGGCACAGGCGGGCGTGGTGCAGGAACTGCTCCTCGCCCTCTTTCAGGCTGATCGAGTTCACCACCGGCTTGCCCTGGGTGCATTTCAGCCCGGCCTCGATCACCTCCCATTTCGAGCTGTCGATCATCAGCGGCACGCGGGCGATGTCGGGTTCCGCCGCGATCAGGTTCAGGAATGTGGTCATGGCGGCGGCCGAATCGATCAGCCCCTCGTCCATGTTCACGTCGAGGATCTGGGCGCCGTTTTCCACCTGGTCGCGCGCGACCTCCAGCGCCGCGGGGAAATCCCCGGCGGTGATCAGCTTGCGGAACCGGGCCGAGCCGGTGACGTTCGTGCGCTCACCCACGTTCACAAAGGGGATCGCGTCGGTCTTGATGAACGGCTCCAGCCCCGACAGCCGCAGCTGCGGCGCGATCTCGGGCACCCGGCGCGGCGGATGCGCGGCCACCGCCGCGGCAATGGCGGCGATATGTTCGGGGGTCGAGCCGCAGCAGCCGCCGACGATATTGACCAGCCCCTCGGCCGCGAAACCGCCGATCTGCGCGGCCATCAGCTCGGGCGTTTCGTCATAGGCGCCCATCTCGTTCGGCAGCCCGGCGTTGGGATAGGCGCAGGTCAGCGTGTCGGCGATATCCGACAGCTCGACCAGATGCGGGCGCATCGCATCCGCCCCCAGCGCGCAGTTCAGCCCCACGGTCAGCGGCCGCGCGTGGCGGATGGAATGCCAGAACGCGGTCGGCGTCTGCCCCGACAGGGTGCGCCCCGACAGGTCGGTGATGGTGCCGGAAATCATCAGCGGCAGGATCAGGCCGGTATCCTCGAACACCTCGTCGGCGGCAAAGATCGCGGCCTTGGCGTTCAGCGTGTCGAAGATCGTCTCGATCAGGATCAGATCGGCGCCGCCGGCGATCAGCCCGCGGATCTGTTCGGCATAGGCCACCCGCAGCTGGTCAAAGCTGATGGCGCGGAAACCGGGGTTGTTCACGTCGGGGCTGAGCGAGGCGGTGCGGTTCGTCGGCCCCAGCGCACCCGCGACCCAGCGCGGCCGCCCGTCCTGCGCGGTGGCCCGGTCCAGCGCCCGGCGCGCGAGGATCGCGCCCTGCCGGTTCAGCTCGAACACCTGCGCTTCCATCCCGTAATCGGCCTGCGCGATGCTGGTCGAGGAAAACGTGTTGGTTTCCACGATATCGGCGCCGGCCAGCGCATAGCGGTAATGGATTTCCTCGATCGCCGCGGGCTGGGTCAGGTTCAACAGGTCGTTGTTGCCCTTTTGCGGGTGGTTCGAGTGGATATGGCAGCCGCACCCTGCGCCGTGGCCGGTGAAATCATCCTCGGACAGGCCCAGCTGCTGGATCTGCGTCCCCATCGCGCCGTCGAGGATCAGGATACGCTTTGCAGCGGCTTCGCGGATGGCATCGAAAACGGGGGACAGCGTGGGCTGGGACTGGGAGGACATGGCGACCTATCGGGTTCGGCTGGGATTGCCGCCTGTATAGGGCAGGCGCGACAAGATGTGTAATTCATGTCTTGCAGGCTTTACATGAACGCAGCTCATGTCCGGGCGGACCTGCGGCGCTGCCGCCCTTGATCCCCGCCGCCCTGCCGGGCTAGGCGAGGGCCAACCCATACGGAGGATCACATGGCGCCCCGCAAGCTTGCCGCCGGCAACTGGAAGATGAACGGAACGATCGCCTCGCTGGCCGAGGTGGAAACCCTGATGCGCGAGCATGGCAGCGCCCGCTGCGAGATCCTGATCTGCCCGCCCGCGACGCTGGTCCATCCGATGGTGGAACGCGCCGGGCAGGGCGTGGTCGCGGTCGGCGGGCAGGATTGCCATGCGAAAGACTCGGGCGCCCATACCGGCGACATCGCGGCCGAGCAGCTGCGCGACGCCGGCGCCGTCTATGTGATCGTCGGCCATTCCGAGCGCCGCGCCGACCATGGCGAGACCGACGCGGCCGTTAGCGCCAAGGCTGTCGCCGCCCACCGCGCCGGCATCGCCAGCGTGATCTGCGTGGGCGAGACCGAGGCGCAGCGCGACGCGGGTCAGACGCTGGACGTGATCGCCCGGCAGCTGGCGGGGTCCGTGCCCGATTGCGCCACCGCGGCCAACACCGTGATCGCCTATGAACCGGTCTGGGCCATCGGCACCGGCCGCACCCCGACGAACGAGCAGATTGCCGAGGTCCACGCCGCCATGCGCGCAGCCCTGGTCGCCCGTTTCGGCGACGGCGCCGGGTTCCGGCTGCTCTACGGCGGCAGCGTCAAGCCCTCGAACGCGGCCGAGATCTTTGCGATTGCCGATGTCGACGGGGCGCTGGTCGGGGGCGCCAGCCTCAAGGCCAGCGATTTCGGCGCCATCATCGCGGCGCTCGACGCGGCCTGACGGCAAGGCGGGCAGAGGGGCGCTGCCCCTCGCGCCTGCGGCCTTCCTCGCTGAAAACGGTCCACCGGACCGTTTTCCGGGCGCTCGGAAGCCCCGGGATATTTGAGTGATGAAGAAGCGCCGCGCGGCTGCGCCCGGCGTCAGCGGAACAGGATCAGCGAGCCGGGGGACCAGCTGACCCTTGTGCGGGTGCCGAGGTCCTGGATGTCGCGGCCGAAGACGTTGCGCATCGAGATGCGGACCGGGCGTTCGGCCCCCTCCAGCCGCACATCGTAATAAGTCATGTCGCCGTAATAGACGACCTCTTCGATCACGCCGGGGGTCTCTCGATGCGGCGCCGGGGCGTCGCGTGACAGGATCGTCACCGCCTCGGGACGGAAGCCGACCGAGGGGCCGGGGTCGCCCGGATCGGCGCGGCTGACATTGGCGGCGGGAATGTCGAACTCGCCGAACCCCGGCACGTCGACGCGCACGCCCGCGTCGCTGTCGCCGAGGATGCGGACGGGCAGAAAGTTCATCATGCCGATGAAATCGGCGACGCGGCGGCTGACCGGGCGGGAATAAAGCTCCTCGGGGTAGGAAAGCTGCGCGATCTCGCCCTCGAACATCACGGCGATGCGGTCGGACATGACCAAGGCTTCTTCCTGGTCGTGGGTGACCAGCACGAAGGTGATGCCGACCTGGCGCTGCAGCTTGATCAGCTCGACCTGCATCTGCTCGCGCATCTTGCGGTCGAGCGCCGACAGAGGCTCGTCCAGCAGCAGCACCTTGGGTTTCAGGATCAGCGCCCGGGCCAGCGCCACCCGCTGCCGCTGCCCGCCCGAAAGCGCGTGCGCTGCGCGGGCGCCATAGCCCTTCAGCCCGACCATCGCCAGCGCCTCTTCCACCGCCGCGGCCTTTTCGGCGCGGCTTCGCGGGTCGCGGCGCAGGCCGAAGGCCACGTTCTGCGCCACGGTCAGATGCGGGAAGATGGCGTAGGACTGGAACACCATGTTGGTCGGCCGCGCATTCGCCGGCACCCTGGCCATGTCGCGCCCGTCGATCAGCACCACCCCCGAGGAAATGTCCTCGAACCCGGCGATGGTGCGCAAGAGCGTGGTCTTGCCGCAGCCCGAGGGGCCGAGCAGGGAAAAGAACTCGGCCTCGCGGATGGTCAGGTCGATGCCGCGCAGCGCGTGGTAGTCGCCGTAATATTTATGCACGCCCCGGCATTCGATCATCGCCCGGCGCGAGGAGATGGGGGTGGGGCGGCCCTGTGCGTCGCGGGCCGGGCCGGCGGCGGCGGGCGCAGGCGCGAGGCCGGGGTTCGGGGCGGGACCGGAAGTCTGGGCGGTCACGGGAATCCTCCGCTGTTGGTCTGGCCGGTGCGGGCGGCGCCGCGGCGGCGGAAATATTCGGCCAGCGCCAGAAGCAGGATCGAGGCCGCCACCAGTACCGTCCCCAGCGCCATGATCATCGGGATCGCCTTGGGGAAGCGCAGCTGGCTGAAGATATAGGTGGGCAGCGTCGGCTCGTTCCCCGCCAGGAAAAAGGCGATGATGAACTCGTCCAGGCTGATGGTGAAGCTCATCAGCAGCGAGGACATGATGCCGGGCATCACCAGCGGCAGGATCACCAGCCGGAACGCGTTCCAGCGCGATTCGCCCAGATCCTGCGCGGCTTCCTCCAGCGACTGGTCCAGCGAGGAAAACGCCGTGGTCAGGATCGCCACGGAATAGGGGGTGCAGATCAGCGTGTGCCCGATGATGACGGTCAGCACCGACAGCTCGACCCCGACCGCCAGCAGCACCACCAGCAGCGACACGCCGACGATGATTTCCGGCAGCACCAGCGGCAGCATGATCAGCCCCAGCGCCGCCCCCTGCCCCGGAAAGCGGTAGCGGGTCGAGGCGCGGGCCGCGAACATCCCCAGCACCGTCGCCAGCACCGCGGCGCTGACCGCGATGGTCAGTGAATTGACCAGCGCCCGGCGCAGGGTGGTGTTGCCCCACAGCTGCGAGAACCACTGGGTGGTGAACTCGTTCAGCGGAAAGGCGACGATGGTGCCCGAGTTGAAGGCAAAGACCGGCAGCAGCAGGATCGGCGCGTAAAGGAACAGCAGATACAGCAGCGCATAGGCGCGCAAGCCCCCGCCCCTCATGTCCGCACCCGCAGGAAGCGGCGGTTGAGCAGCAGGAACAGCGCCGCCAGCAGGGTGACGATCAGCATCGCGGTGACCGCGATCGCCGAGCCCAGTGGCTTGTTGTCGATGTCCAGCATCTGCGCCTGGATCAGGTTGGCCACCATCGGGATCTTGCCGCCTCCGATCAGGGTGGGGGTGACGTAATCGCCCATGGTGGGGATGAACACGATCAGCACCGCCGCCAGCACCCCCGGCATCGCCAGCGGCAGCGTCACCCGCCAGAAGGTCATCGCCCGGCTTTCGCCGAGATCGCGCCCCGCCTCCAGCAGCGAGCGGTCGATGCGTTCCAGCGCCACATAGATCGGCAGGATTGCAAACGGGGCATAGGCGTGCGCCAGCGTCACCACGATCGAGCCGGTGTTGTAGAGCAGGAAGGACAGCGGCTGCTCGATCAGCCCCAGCGACTTGAGCCCCGAGTTGATGACCCCGTTATAGCCCAGGATCACCTTCCACAGGAACACCCGGATCAGGTAGCTGGTCCAGAACGGGATGGTGATCAGGAAGATCCACATCGCCTTGCGCCGCGGCGCCACCACGAAGGACAGGAAATAGGCGACCGGGAAGGCCAGCACCACCGTGGCCAGCGTCACCAGCATCGCCACCCCCAGCGAGCGCAGCATCAGCGCGCGGAAGATCTGGTCGGCCCAGACCGCGCGATAGTTTTCCAGCGTCAACTCCCAGATGACGATCTGGTAGCCGTCGCGGATGAAGGAAAACGTCAGGATGGTCAGCAGCGGAATCGCCAGCATCAGCACCGCATAAAGCAGCGGCGGCGCGATCATGCGCAGGCCCTGCCCCGACTCTGTGCCGCTTGCTGCCATTGCCGTCCCTGTCGGTCCTTGTTTTCACCATGGATTCCACAGTCGGCACAGAAGGGAAAGACGCAAAACACCGGGGCCCCGCGCGCCTGCCCCCGCCGCCCCGGCGGGATCGGGCAAACCCCTGCAACGGCTTGTGGACAGCGCCGCGGCAAGAATGCAATCTGCGCCGCAAGCGGGTAGCGCTCCGGTCAAGAGCGCGCCCGGATCACTCGACAGGAGGATACGACTTGACCGACACCACCCGACTGGACCGCCGCCGGTTCCTGACCACCGCCTCGGTCGGCGGCGCGGCCGCAGCCGCCGGCGCCGGGCTGGCCGCCCCCGCCATCGCGCAGGAGCAGCCCACGATCAACTGGCGCTGCGCCTCGTCCTTCCCCAAGTCGCTGGAAACCATCTATGGCAGCGGCGTCGACGTCGCCGACCGGGTGCGCGAGGCGACCGACGGCAAGTTCAACATCCAGGTGTTTGCCGCCGGCGAGATCGTCCCCGGGCTGCAGTCGATCGACGCGGCCACCGACGGCACGGTCGAGATGGCGAACTCGGTCGGCTACTACAGCTGGGGCAAGGACCCGGCATTCGCCTGCGGCGCCGACCTGCCCTGGACCTTCAACGCCCGCGGCAAGGCCGCCTACAACTATCACGGCGGCGGGATCGACGCCTATAACGAGTTCCTGCAGAAGCACAATCTGATCTGCTATCCCTGCGGCAACACCGGCGTGCAGATGGGCGGCTGGTATCGCAAGCAGATCAACAGCCTGGCCGACATGCAGGGGCTGAAGATGCGCATCGCCGGGCTGGCGGGCCGCATCGTCGAGAAGCTGGGCGTGGTGCCGCAGCAGCTGGCGGGGGGCGACATCTACCCGGCGCTGGAAAAGGGCACCATCGACGCCGCCGAATGGGTCGGCCCTTATGACGACGAAAAGCTGGGGTTCCAGAAGGTCGCGCCCTACTACTACTACCCCGGCTTCTGGGAAGGCGCGCCGACAGTCGGCATGTTCTTCAACCTGGCCAAGTGGAACGAGCTGCCGGAATCCTACAAGTCGATCCTGCGCACCGCCTGCATGGCCGTCGACATCAACACCCTGGCCGAATACGACTACAAGAACCCGGCGGCGCTGAAGCGGCTGGCGCAAAGCGGCGCCCAGCCCCTGCCCTTCCCCGAGGACGTGATGGTCGCGGGCTTCGAGGCCTCGCGCCAGGTTTATGACGAGCTCTCGGCCGAGAACCCCGAGTTCAAGCGCATGTGGGAGGCGCAGAAGCCCTTCCTCGCCGACTGGTATCTCTACAGCCAGACCGGCGAATACACCTTCGACACGATGATGATGATCCAGCAGCGCAACGGCAAGCTGTAAGGACCGCCACTGAGAACCGCCGCCCCGCATCGGGGCGGCGGTTTTTTCATGCGCGGCTGAGGCGGAGCGACGCCTGCGCCCGCCCGTCAGGGACCACAGCCGGGCCGCAGCCCGGGCACGAGGTCCGGGCGCTGCATCTTTCCTGATTTCGGACAGCAGAAAGGGCGCCGCAGGGGCGCCCTTTTTCGTCGTCCCGGTTGCCGGCTCAGTCGGCGGTGGCGGCCGGAGCGCCAAAGCTCGGCGGCCCACCCAGCCCGCCAAGACCACCTGCCGCAGGCGCAGCGGGTGCAGTCTCCGGCGCGGCCGGGGCAGCGGGCGCAGCCTCAGGCGCTGCCGGTGTGGGCGTGCCGAAGCTCGGCGGACTGCCCAGCCCTCCAAGACCACCTGCCGCAGGCGCGGCGGGCGCCGCCTCAGGCGCAGCCGGTGCGGGCGTGCCAAAGCTCGGCGGCGCGCCCAACCCGCCAAGCCCACCTTCCGCAGGCGCGGCGGGCGCGGCGGGCGCGGCGGGCGCGGCCTCAGGCGCAGCTGGTGTGGGCGTGCCAAAGCTCGGCGGCGCACCCAGCCCGCCAAGCCCACCTGCCGCAGGCGCGGCGGGTGCGGCCGGGGTGGGGGTTTCGCCCGGCGAGGGCGGGGTGGCGGGTGCGCCGAACGGGTTGCCGCCTAGGCCGCCAAGGCCGCCTCCGCCAAGCCCGCCGAGGCCTCCGCCGCCCAGCCCGCCGCTCATCGGGATGTTGATCTGCACGTTCGAGGTGTCGATCGGCGGGCCCTTGTAATGCATGACCAGCCCCGGGAACAGCATGACCACCGCCACCATCACCAGCTGGATCACCACGAAGGGCACCGCCCCCCAGTAGATCTGCCCGGTGCGCACCGGCTCGATCATCCGCCCGGTCACCTTGTCGCGATAGGGCGCCTTGGGCGCAACCGAGCGCAGGAAGAACAGCGAAAAGCCGAAGGGCGGGTGCATGAACGAGGTCTGCATGTTCACCGCCAGCAGCACCCCGAACCAGATCAGGTCGATCCCCAGCGCCTCGGCCGCGGGGGCCAGCAGCGGCACGATGATGAACGCCAGCTCGAAGAAATCGAGGAAGAACGCCAGCAGGAACACCAGGATCGAGACCACGATCAGGAACCCGTATTCGCCGCCGGGCAGCGAGGTCAGCAGATGCTCGACCCACAGATGCCCGTTCACCCCGTAGAAGGTCAGCGAGAACACCCGCGCCCCCACCAGGATGAACATGACGAAGGCCGACAGCCGTGTGGTGGCGGTCAGCGCCTGACTGATCACCCCGCCCTTGAGCCGGCCCTTGGCGGCGGCCAGCACCAGCGCGCCGACCGCGCCCATGGCGCCGCCCTCGGTGGGGGTGGCGATGCCCAGGAAGATCGTGCCCAGCACCAGGAAGATCAGCGCCAGCGGCGGGATCAGCACGATGATGACCTGCTGCGCCAGCCGGCTCATCGCGTTGATGCGCAGGGCGCGGTCCAGCAGCGCGATGATGTAGATGACCACCACCGCCAGCGCCGGGGCGAGGATGTCGGCATTGGTGCCCTGCGTCGGATGCAGCCAGCGGAACGCCAGCCAGGCCATCGCCACCGTCGCCGCGATCGCGACCAGCAGCGAGGCCACGCCCGAACCCAGCGTCCGCGCCTCTTTCGGCAGCGCGGGCATCGAGCCTGGCCGCACCAGCGTCATCACGAACACATAGCTCATGTAGAGCCCGGTCAGCACCAGCCCGGGGATCATCGCCCCCTTGTACATGTCGCCGACCGAGCGGCCCAGCTGGTCAGCCAGCACGATCAGCACCAGGCTGGGCGGAATGATCTGCGCCAGCGTCCCCGAGGCCGCGATCACCCCGGAGGCGACGCGCCGGTCATAGCCATAGCGCAGCATGATCGGCAGCGAGATCAGCCCCATGGCGATGACCGAGGCCGCCACCACGCCGGTGGTCGCCGCCAGCAGCGCGCCGACGATGATCACCGCATAGGCCAGACCGCCGCGCACCGGGCCGAACAGCTGGCCGATGGTGTCCAGCAGATCCTCGGCCATGCCGGATTTCTCCAGCACGATGCCCATGAAGGTGAAGAAGGGAATCGCCAGCAGGGTCTCGTTGCTCAGCAACCCCCACAGCCGTTCCGGCATCGCCTGCAGCAGCGGCCAGCTGAGGTTGATCGAGCCGCCCGACAGCGGCGCGAGCTCTACCCCGATGACGAAGAACAGCAGCCCGTTGGCGGCCAGCGCGAAGGCGACCGGATAGCCCAGCAGCAGGAACACCACCAGGCTCATGAACATGATCGGCGCCATGTTCTGCGCGATGAGTGCCATCATTTGCGCGGCTCTCCCCGCTTGCTGCCGTCGGTGTCGTCAGTGTCGGCGTCGGGCTGGACAAAGCCCGCCTCGGCCAGCAGCTGCTCGTCGATCTCCAGCTCGCCGTGGCTGGTGAACTGCGCCTGGGTGTCGGGGATCAGCCCCCGCATTACCGCGATCTTCTTGATGATTTCGGAGATGCCCTGGAAGAACAGCAGGATGAACCCGGCCAGCAGCAGCGCCTTGGCCGGCCACAGGATCAGCCCGCCCGCGTTCATCGACCGCTCGCCCGACAGGTAGGACCGCTCGAACCACGGGATCATCAGCCAGATCATCAGCGTGACGAAGGGCATCAGGAACAGCAGATGCCCGATCAGGTCGATCCAGTGCTGGGTGCGCCGCGACCGCGCGCCATACAGGATGTCGATGCGGATATGTTCGTTTTCCAGCAGCGTATAGGCCGCGGCCAGCAGGAACGCCGCCCCGTAGAGATACCACTGCAGTTCCAGCCAGGCGTTGGACGAGATCGACCAGACCTTTCGGATGATCGCGTTCCCCGCACTCACGATCACGGCGATCAGGATCAGCCAGCTGACGCTGCGCCCGATCACCGTGTTGATGCGGTCGATGCCGCGCGACAGGGCCAACAGGCCGCCCATGAACTCATTCCTCTTCTGGCAGCGGGGGTCGGGGGCGCATCTGCGCGGGCCACGAAGCCGCTGCGGCACTCGACGATGCGCGGATATGGCGGAGCGGGTCGCCCGCGGTCAAGCGTTTCCGCACGTCGCAAAGGCGCCCGGGCGCGGCACCCCGGCAGAGGGCGCGCCCGGCAGTCCGGCCCGGCGGCAAGCCTAGCGCCGGATCCGGTTCACATGCCCCATCTTGCGGCCCGGGCGGGATTCGGCCTTGCCGTAAAGATGGATCTGAGTGTCGGGCTGCGCCAGCAGCTGCGGCAGGCGCTGGATGTCGTCGCCGATCAGGTTCTCCATCACCACGTCGGCATGGCGCTGCCCGTCGCCCAGCGGCAGCCCGGCCACGGCGCGGATATGCTGCTCGAACTGGTCGACCGCGCAGCCGGCCTGCGTCCAGTGCCCCGAGTTGTGGACCCGCGGCGCGATCTCGTTCACCACCAGACCCTGCGGGGTCACGAACAGCTCGACCCCCATCACGCCAACGTAGTCGAGTGCGGTGACGATGCGGCTCGCGAGCAGCACCGCCTCGGGGATCAGCCGCGACGGAAGGCCGCAAGGCACCGTGGTGGTGCGCAGGATGCCGTCCCGGTGCACGTTCAGCCCGGGATCATAGACGGCGACGGCGCCGTCCTGCCCGCGCGCCGCGATCACGCTGATTTCGGCCGAGAAATCGACGAACCCCTCCAGCACCGAGGGCGCGCCCACCTGCGCCCAGGCAGCAGCAGGGTCATCGCCCGCGGCGACCCGCACCTGCCCCTTGCCGTCATAGCCGAAGCGGCGGGTCTTGAGGATGCCGCGCGCGCGGCCCGCCATCGCGGCGGCAAGGTCCTCGGCGCTGTCCACGGCGGCATAGGGCGCGACCGACAGCCCCAACCCGGACAGGAAATCCTTTTCCGCCAGCCGATCCTGGCTGACCGCCAGCGCGCGGCGGTTGGGGCGGATCGGGACGATGCTCTCGATCAGGTCCAGCGCCTCGGCCGGGACGTTCTCGAACTCATAGGTCACCACGTCGACCGAGGCGGCAAAGGCGCGCAGCGCGGCCTCGTCCTCGTAAGGGGCGGTGGTCAGGCGGTGGGCCACGTCGCCCGCGGGCGCGGCGCCGGGTTCATAGACATGGCAGCGATAGCCCAGGCGGCTGGCCGCGACCGACAGCATCCGCCCCAGCTGGCCGCCGCCGAGGATGCCGATCACCGCGCCCGGCGGCAGTTGCTTGGGCTTGCTCATCGTCCGTCTCACCTACCCCTGATGTAACGCCCGAGGTGCGGCAGCCTGCGAAAACCCCAGGCGGGGCGTCAGCTCTCGGGCCGGATGTCCTCCGGCGCCTCTGGGATCGAGGCGCTCAGCGCCGCGCGCCAGGCGTCCAGCCGCGCGGCCAGCGCCGGGTCCGACAGCGCCAGGATCCCGGCCGCCATCAGCCCGGCGTTCGCCGCCCCCGCCGCCCCGATCGCCATGGTCGCGACCGGGAAGCCCTTGGGCATCTGCACGATGGAATACAGCGAATCGACGCCCCCCAGCGCCCGTGTCTGCACCGGCACCCCGATCACCGGGATCCGGGTTTTCGAGGCCATCATCCCCGGCAGATGCGCCGCGCCCCCGGCCCCGGCGATGATCACCTGCAAGCCCCGGCCGACGGCGGCGCGCCCGTAATCCCACAGCCGGTCCGGCGTGCGATGCGCGCTGACGATGCGCGCTTCATGGGCGATGCCCAGCTCGTCCAGCACCTGCGCCGCCTCTCGCATCGTGGCCCAGTCGGACTGGCTGCCCATGATGATGCCCACCGGAACCGTCATTCGTCACCCCTTCACCCCGCGGAAAGCCGGGATCATAGCCGCGCGCCGGGCGGGCGCAACGGGGGAAAAGCGCGCAGTCAGGCGATGATGTCGGGGGTCAGCTCGTCCTCGAGCCGCGCGATCTGGTCCTTGAGCGCCAGCTTCTGCCGCTTGAGCCGCCCCAGCGTCAGGCTGCACACCACGCCCCCCGCCGCCATGGCCGCGATCTGCTCGTCCAGCTCGCGGTGCTGGCGGCGCAGAGCGGCCAGCCGGGCGCGGGCGATGTCCTCGGGCGACATTTCTTGCGGGGTGGTCATGGTGCGGGTCCGTGGTGCGGGGGCCGTGCGGGGCTGGCGGCAGGATACAGGGTCCGCAGCGCTTCGATAAGGGGAAGTTTGGCCCGGCCGGCCCGGGCTCTTGCGGATGCGTCCGCCGGATCACATATCTGTCCCGTGGCCGGGTCGCCGCAATCGGGACCCGGAAAAGCAGTCGCTTGACCGAGGACGCCGATGACCAAGATGAGCCTGGGAACGCATCCCTATCTGCTGGGTTTCGACCAGCTCGAGCGACTGGCCGAACGCGCCGCCAAGGGGGCCGAGGGCTACCCTCCCTACAACATCGAGCATCGCGCCCCGGACGGGTTCCGCATCACCCTGGCCGTCGCCGGTTTCGCCGAGGACGACCTGTCGCTGACGGTCGAGGACCGGCAGCTGGTGATCCGCGGCCGCCAGGCCGACGCCGATGCCGAGCGGGTGTTCCTGCACCGCGGCATCGCCTCGCGCGCCTTCCAGCGCAGCTTCGTGCTGGCCGAGGGGATCGAGGTCGAAAGCGCGGCGCTGGAAAACGGGCTGCTCCACGTCGACCTGCGGCGGATCGCGCCGCAAAGCATCGTCCAGACCATACCGATCAGCCGCAAGTAAAGGGGATCGCCATGAACATGAAACATGATTTTCCGACCGCCGAGGGCAACACCGTCTATGTCCGCCGGGTTGAGATGGACAGCCTGCCCGCCGAGGTGCGCCAGCAGGCGCCCGAGCTGCAGGCGCTTTACGCCGTCCACGGCATCGACGGCGAGCGGCTGGCGCTGGTCGCGGACCGCGGCCTGGCCTTCATGCTGGCCCGCCAGAACGAACTGAACCCGGTCAGCGTGCACTGACCGCGAGCGCGCCTTGGGTCGCCGCGGCGGCCCAGCGGGCCAGATAGGGCTCGACGATCCCCTGCTCCATCGCGCGCGCCACCTCGCGCCGCGCGCGATATTTCCGCCGCCCCAGCCACAGCCCCATCACATTCCGCCGTGCGCGGTTCAGCTGCGACAGCCGCGCGCGCAGCGGCAGCCGCCGCGGCGGCGGCAGCAGATCGGCGATGCGGCGGGCGTGGAACCACCACAGCCGGTCCATCTCGGTGCGCAGCCGCCAGGGCTTGCGGTCCACCACGTAATGCACGACCCGCACCTCCGGGGGCAGCGCCGCCGGCGTCGGGTAGAACCCGGAAAAGGCGAACAGGTTGAACCCCGGCGGCAGGAACACGATCCGCCCCCGCGCCATCAGGTTCAGCGTCGCCTCATCCCCGTTCAGCACCGGCTTTTCATCGGAAACGAACCGCGCGAGGCAGCGCCGCCCCATGTCCTCGGCGCGCCACCGCGGCAGGTTCATCACCAGCAGCCCGGCGTTGACCTTGTTGTCGCGGTTGCCGGGGCTGCGTACGGCGGCGATCAGCTGTTCGCCCAGCTCCACGGTGGCCAGCGGCGACAGATCGCCCAGCACCACCATGTCGCAATCCATGTAGACCACGCGGTCGTCGGCCGGCAGCAGTTCAGGGATCAGCAGGCGCAGGAAGGTGCCGCGGGTCAGATGCGCGCGGCGCACCGGCACATGGTCGAACACGTCCACCGGCACCTCGACCCGGTCCACCCGCGCGCCCAGCCGCTCGCCCAGCCGGTCCAGCCGCGCGCGGTTTTCAGGCGAGATCCCCAGGTCCAGCACGGTGAACCTTGCGCCCGGGTTGTGGAAATTGACCGAAGCCAGCAGCACCAGCACGCCGGGGACGTAATTGTCGTCCGAGCCGGTGACGATATGCAGCGACATCTGCGATCCCTCCCGGGGCGCAGCGCTGCATGACACGGCGGCAGGGGACCCTGCCCGCCCATGCGGCCGTCACGCCGTCAGAAGGAAATCCCGTCGCAGCATCCGGGTTCCCTGCCCCGCCGATGAAACCGGGACAAGGGAGTGTCGGGCAGGGCCTGCCGCCCTGCCGTCAGGGGATCACGCAAGCCCGATCAGCCCCATGCTTTCCAGCTTCAGCAGCACCTGCTGGGCGGCATAGTCCACGTCCACGCCCTCGGTCTGGACGCGCAGCTCGGGGTTTTCGGGAACCTCGTAGGGGTCGGAAATCCCGGTGAACTCCTTGATCTTGCCCTCGCGCGCCAGCTTGTAGAGCCCCTTGCGGTCGCGGCGCTCGCATTCTTCAAGGCTGGTGGCGACGTGGACTTCAAGAAAGGCGCCGTATTGCTCGATCATCTGGCGCACGGCGCGGCGGGTGGCGGCATAGGGCGCGATCGGGGCGCAGAGCGCGATGCCGCCGTTCTTGGTGATCTCGGACGCGACATAGCCGATGCGCTTGATGTTGATGTCGCGGTGTTCCTTGCTGAACCCCAGTTCCGAGGACAGGTGCTTGCGCACCACGTCGCCGTCGAGCAGCGTCACCGGACGTCCGCCCAGCTCCATCAGCTTGACCATCAACGCATTGGCGATGGTGGATTTGCCCGACCCCGACAGCCCGGTGAAGAACACCGTGAACCCCTGCCTGTCGCGCGCGGGAGAGGTGCGGCGCAGCTGGCTCACCACCTCGGGGAAGCTGAACCACTCGGGGATCTCCAGCCCCTCGCGCAGGCGGCGGCGCAGTTCGGTGCCCGAGATGTCGAGGATGGTCGCGCCCTCCTCGACCTCGTCCCGGGGCTCGTATTGCGCGCGTTCCTGCACATAGACCATCTGCTTGAAGTCGACCATCTCGACCCCGATGTCGGCCTGGTGCTTGCGAAACAGTTCCTGCGCGTCATAGGGGCCGTAGAAATCCTGCCCCTGGCTGTTCTTGCCGGGGCCGGCGTGGTCGCGGCCGACGATCATGTGGGTCAGCCCGTGGTTGCGGCGGATGATGCCGTGCCACACGGCCTCGCGCGGGCCGGCCATGCGCATCGCCAGGTTCAGCAGCGACAGATGCGTGGTGGCGGACGGATATTTGTCCAGCACCGCCTCGTAGCAGCGCACGCGGGTGAAATGGTCCACGTCGCCCGGCTTGGTCATGCCGACGACCGGATGGATCAGCAGGTTCGCCTGCGCTTCGCGCGCGGCGCGGAAGGTCAGTTCCTGATGCGCGCGGTGCAGCGGGTTGCGGGTCTGGAACGCCACGATCCGCCGCCAGCCCATCTTGCGGAAGAACGCCCGCAGCTCGTTCGGGGTGTCGCGGCGGGCCTTGAAATCGTAATGCGTCGGCGGCTGGATGCCGGTGATCGGCCCGCCCAGATAGACCGGCCCGGCCACGTTGTGCAGATAGTTGATCGCCGGATGCGCGATGTCGTCGGCGCCGTTGCCAAAGACCTTTTCGGCCTCGTGCTTCTTGTCGGGGGTCCAGCGGTCGGTGACCGACAGGATGGCCAGGATCACCCCTTCCGGGTCGCGCAGCGCGATGTCGGTGCCCGGCTCTGCCTTGGCGGCGAATTCCTCGGACACGTCCAGCGTGATCGGCATCGGCCACAGCGCCCCCGAGGACAGCCGCATGTCGTTGACCACGCCGTCATAATCGGCCTCGGTCAGGAACCCCTTGAGGGGATGGAACCCCCCGCTCATCAGCAGTTCCAGATCGCACAGCTGCCGCTGGGTCAGGTCCCAGGACGGCATCTCGCCCGCATCGGCCTTGAGCTTCTGCGCCGAGTCGGCGTTAACGTAAAGTTCCGGAATCGGCACGAGGTTGGGCTGGCTCATCTGCACACTCGATCATCAGGACAAAACATGCGCCTGCCGCGAATTGCTGCGGTGCGCGAATCCAGCCTTAGCCGCCGTGCCGCGGCGCTGCAACAGCCAGTCGTTGCGATTTTTCCGGCCCGTTTTGCCGTTGCGCGCCCGCTTGCCCGCCTGCCGGCGGTGCGGGCGCGTCTGCGACGGCTCAGGCGGTGCCGGCGCGCTCGGGCGCGTGGTGCACATCGGTCGCCGCGGCGGGGGTTGTGGCGCGCTCGGCCATGCCCTCGGCGGCCAGGAAATGCTCGGCATCCAGCGCCGCCATGCAGCCCATCCCGGCGCTGGTCACAGCTTGCCGATAGCTGTCGTCGGTCAGGTCGCCGGCCGCGAACACCCCGGGGACCGAGGTGCGGGTGGTGCCCGGCTCGACCCGGACATAGCCGCCGTCGCGCAGCTTCAGCTGGTCCTTGACCAGTTCCGAGGCGGGCGAATGGCCGATGGCGATGAACACCCCGTCCGCGGCGATGTTGCGGGTGGCGCCGTCCACGGTCGAGCGCAGCACCGCCCCGGTCACCCCTAGCGGCTGGTCGGTGCCGGTGATCTCGGCGATCTCGTGGTTCCAGAGAATTTCCACCTTGGGATGCTTGAACAGCCGATCCTGCAGCACCCGTTCCGCCCGCAGGCTGTCGCGGCGGTGGACCAGCGTCACCTTGCTGGCGAAATTGGTCAGGAACAGCGCCTCCTCGACCGCGGTATTGCCGCCGCCGACCACGACCACCTCGCGCCCGCGATAGAAGAATCCGTCGCAGGTGGCGCAGGCCGAGACGCCGAAGCCCTGGAACCGGGTCTCGCTGTCCATCCCCAGCCAGCGCGCCTGCGCCCCGGTGGCCAGGATCACCGCATCGGCCGTCCACCGCGCGCCGCTGTCGCATTCGGCGACAAACGGTCGCTGCGACAGGTCGAGCCGGGTCACCGTGTCGGAGACGATCTCGGTCCCGACCTCGCGGGCGTGGTTTTCCATGCGCGCCATCAGTTCCGGGCCGGTGACCATGGCGTCGCCCGGCCAGTTTTCCACGTCGGTGGTGATGGTCAGCTGCCCGCCCGGCTGCATCCCTTGGATCAGCACCGGGTCCAGCATCGCGCGGGCGGCATAGACCCCGGCGGTATAGCCGGCCGGGCCGGAGCCGATGATCAGAACGCGGGTGTGACGGGTCTGGGCCATGGGATTTCCTTCCTGAACCTTGAGGATGTAGCGCCGCGGGGCGTGGCTCACAAGCGGGCTATTCGCCCGGGCCCGGCGCGGTGATCGAGACGGCGGCCGGCGCGGCGGCCGGGGTGGTGGCCGCGCCCGGCCGCGCCGGCGGCTCCATCGTCGCCACCACCGGGATCAGCGCGGCGATGCCCAGCAGCACCGCCAGCAGCACCGCGACCTCGGCCTTGCGGGCGCGGGTCATCGGGTCGCGGCGCGGCTTCATCGCGCAGACGCCGCCCGGGCAGTGGCTGACCGCGCGGCGCATCACCAGCGGATACAGCTTGCAGCCCACGCAGATGCCGAACACCGCTTCCAGATACAGCAGCGCCATGCAGACCATGCAGGCCGCCATCAGCCACGGGCCGGCGATGTTGAAGCCCCAGATCATCACCATCACCGCCGCCGCCAGCCCCAGCCCCAGCGACCAGGCAAAGCGTTTCTGCGGCGCGCCGGTGAACTCGGGCTGCTGGTTGCCGACGATCAGCCGCGCCAGCACCAGGCTGGGGGCAAAGCGCGGGTTCACCAGCACCCGCAGCGCGAAATCGACGAAGAACAGCGTGACCACCAGCCGCATCGGCAGAAAGTTTTCCAGCAGCGCCGCATTGATCGCGGCGATCACCGACAGCAGCAGCAGGATGCCGGCGGCGGCGCGGGCCTCGCGCTCGTTCAGCACCGGCACGTCATAGCCGGGGCGGCTTTCCCCAAAGGACAGGATGGCGGACATGAAGGGTCTCCGAGAATTGTCGGGGCCAGATATGTTTATATTCGTATATACGATAATTGCGCATTATGCCGCACCCCCTGTCGCACCCCCCTGCCCGCGGGTCTTTCCGCCAAGCGCTGCGTTGCGGGGCGATCTTTTGAAACAATATTGCGCCGCCCGCCGCGAACCCGTAAGTTCCGCGCCGGAACGCAGGAGTGGGCAGAACATGGCAGGCGCCAGGCTGGATGACATCGACCGACTGATCCTGGCGGAATTGCAGGCGGACGGGCGGATGACCAACGTCGAGCTGGCCCGCCGGGTCGGCATCTCGGCCCCGCCCTGCCTGCGCCGGGTCCGCACGCTGGAAGAACAGGGCTTCATCCGCGGCTATCACGCCGACGTCGCCCCGCGCGAGCTGGGGTTCGAGGTGCAGGTGTTCGCCATGGTGCGCCTGCACAGCCAGTCCGAACGCGACCTGACCGCCTTCGAGGACCGCGCCCGCGGCTGGGCGCTGGTGCGCGAATGCCACATGCTGAACGGCGAGATCGACTTCATCCTGAAATGCGTGGCGCCGGACCTGTCCACCTTCCAGCGCTTCCTGACCGAACAGCTGACCGCCGCCGACAACGTGGCCAGCGTCAAGACCAGCCTGGTGATCCGCTGCGCCAAGGACGAGCCCGGCGTGCCGTTCGAGATGGTCGAGCCGCGCTAGAGCGCGATCGCCGAGATCAGCCGCCCGTAATCGGCCGCCCCCTGATGGGTGGCGCGGCGATAGCTGAAGAAGCGGTCGGGGTCGGAATAGGTGCAGTGGCCGATCCATTCGGCCTCGACCCCCAGCTCGCGCAGCGCCGCCAGCCCGAATCCCGGCAGGTCGAACATCGGCCGGCCATTGGGCCCGCCGGAAAAGAACCGCGCGTGGCGGTCGTCCTCGACCAGGAAGCGGTCCATGAAATCCTCGCCCACCTCATAGGCGCGCTGGCTGATGCAGGGGCCGATCACCGCGCTGATCTCGCGCGCGCCCGCCGCGCGCATGGCGGCGACCGTAGCGTCCAGAATCCCGTCCAGCGCGCCTTTCCAGCCGGCATGGGCGGCGCCGATCACCCCGGCCCGGCGGTCGGCCAGCAGGATCGGCTGGCAGTCGGCGGTCAGCACCGCGATGGCAAGCCCGGGCACGGTCGAGACGATGGCGTCGGCCTCGGTCGCGGCCACGCTGTCCAGATCCTCGCCCCCGGTCAGGGTCACCACCAGGTCGGAATGGGTCTGGTGCACCGTCGCCAGCCGGTCCGGCCCCACCCCCATCGCCGCCGCCACCCGCGCGCGGTTGATCGCCACGATCTCGCGCTGGTCGGTCGAGCCGCGGCCGCAGTTCAGCCCCGAAAACAGCCCCGAAGAGGCCCCGCCCTTGCGGGTGAAGAACCCGTGGCTCAGCGGGCGCAGGGCGGGATGGGTCAGGATTTCCAGCGTCATCGGGTCAGCGTCACCGGGTCAAGGGGATCGGGCGTCAGGTTGCGGGGCCGGCCCCGCCGGGGCCGGAACGGTGTTGCGGCGCGGGTCCGTCCCGCAGCGGCAGCGGGCGGAACCCCGGCGGCGGCGGCGAATCCTTGGCCCAGACGGCCATCGCTTTGAACAGGTGACCCATCCGCGCGGGCGCGGTCAAGCGGTCCAATGCCTCGGCCGCGCCCGTATCGCCGGCAGCGGCCAGCCGCGCGGCCCGCGCCTCGATCCCCAGCGCCTGCAGCCACGGGCCCTGCGGCTCGGGCGGGGATGCGAGCGCGCCCGCGCGGATCGCGGCAGCGGCGAGCGGCGCGAAATCGACATGGGCGGTCAGGTCGGCTTCCCCGGGATGGGCCAGCGGGTCGTCATAGGCGTGCGCCCGCAGCGCCTGCAGGCTGTCGCCGCGCCCGTCCCAGGTGCCATAGTCGATGACGATGGCCGCGCCGCCGTGGCTGGCGATGCGCCCGGCGACGGTGGCCGTGATCGCCGCGCCCTCGGGGCAGCTCTCGCGGATCTCGCCCTCGGGTCCGTCCAGGGGCAGCGGCTGCGGCGCGCCCAGCGCCAGCGCCAGAGCGCCCGCGGCGTCCAGCGTCACCATGCGCTCGGCCCAGCCTTGCGCGGTGCGCTGCACCTGTCGGATCGGCAGCGCGTCGAAGAACTCGTTGGCGATCAGGAACAGCGGCGCCTGCGGCAGATCGGCGGCGGAATCGAGATGCAGCACCTCGCCCAGCCGCTGGCGCTGCACGAGGCGCAGATGCGGCGAGGCCTCGACCAGCGCCACCGTCGCCGCCTGCCGGAACCCGGGCACGCGGGCGGTGGCGCGCAACACGTCCGCCATCAGCGTTCCCCGCCCCGGCCCCAGCTCGGCCAGCGTGAACGGGGCGGGCGCGCCCTGGTCCAGCCACGCCTGCGCGATGGCCAGCCCGACCAGCTCGCCGAACATCTGGCTGATTTCCGGCGCGGTGGTGAAATCGCCCTGCGCGCCGAACGGATCGCGGGTGGAATAATACCCGTGCTGCGGATGCATGAGGCACAGCCGCATGTACTCGTCCAGCGCCATCGGCCCCTCGGCGCGGATGCGGGCGGCGATGATCCGGGCCAGCGGCGTCACCGCGACCTCAGCGCCCACAGGACAAAGCCCGCGCCCACCGCCACCATCGGCAGCGACAGCAGCTGCCCCATGGTCACGCCCCAAACCGGCCCGCCCAGCACATGGCCCAGCGGATTGTCGGGGGTGATGAAACGGGCGTCGGCCTGGCGGAAGAACTCGACCACGAAACGCGCCAGCCCGTAGCCGGCCAGGAACACCCCCAGCGCCAGCCCCGGCCGCGCCAGCCCGCCGCGGCGCACCAGCACCAGCAGCACCAGCCCCAGCAGCAGCCCCTCCAGCCCGGCCTCATACAGCTGGCTGGGATGGCGGGCGCAGGCGCCGACGATGCCGGGACAGTCCTGCGCGGCCTCGCCGGGGAAGATCACCCCCCAGGGGGCGGTGGTCGGGCGCCCCCACAGCTCGGCATTGATGAAATTGGCCAGCCGCCCCAGCAGCAGCCCGACCGGCGCCGCCACCGCCAGCGCATCGGCGAGCGACAGCGCCGCGATGCCGTGGCGGCGCGCCCAGGCCCAGGCGGCCAGCACCACCCCCAGGAAACCGCCGTGAAACGACATGCCGCCCTGCCAGACCTTGATGATCTCACCCGGGTGCGACAGGTAGTAGCCGGGCTCGTAGAACAGCACGAAGCCCAGCCGCCCGCCCAGGATCACCCCGACGACGACCCAGGTCAACAGCTCCTCGACCTGTTCGGGGCGCATGGGCGCGGCCCCGCCCCAAAGCCGCGGGCGCCGCATCAGCGCCACGATGATCCGCCAGCCGATCAGCAGCCCGGCCAGATAGGCCAGCGCATACCAGCGCAGCGCGAACTCACGCCCGGCGATGGTGATCGCGAACACGTCCGGCGAGATTTCGGGGAATGGGATCATGGTTTCCTCGTGGACCGCCGGGATTTGGCCGGGTTTGCTTGGCCGGGCCGGGCGGCGCTGTCAACCGCGCCGCCGCTGACAGCCGATCATTGAAGCGCGAGCGCGGCGGCGCCATATAGAGCCCCGACGCAGGACGCGAAAGGACGACACCATGACCACCCAGGGCAGCGGGCCGAACCGTTTTCTGGACGACATGTCCCGGCTGATGACCAATGCGATGGGCGTGGCCCAGGGCGCCCGGGACGAGGCCGAGACCGCGATGAAAAGCTGGGTGGACCGCTGGCTGGCGGACCGCAACTTCGTCACCCGCGAAGAGTTCGAGGCGGTCCGCGACATGGCCATCAAGGCCCGCACCGAAAACGCCGAGCTGCGCGCGATGATCGCCGAATTGCAGGGCAAGGGCTCGGGCGACCAGCCGGTCGGCTGAGCACTCCCCTTGCGCGCCGACGGCACGGCCGCAATGGGTATTTGAGCCAGAAAGAAACCCGCAGCCGGGCGCGCCCGGTGATTTCTTTCTGGTCCAAATACCCATGCAGCGGCGACGCCGGGCGAGCCCGGACGGTCGGAGCGCCGCGGCTCAGGAATCGGGCGTCACGGACTGCCGCAGCCTGCCGCCGCGGTCGAACAGCAGGATGTTGCCCCTCCCCGTGACCACCACCGTCCAGTCGCGGGCAAAGGTGACGGCGGCGGCGGTCTCTCCCTTTGGCAGGGTGATCGCTTCGGGCAGTTCCGGCAGCGACGGCGACAGCCGCAACCACAGCGTTGCCGCCACCACGGCGATGCCCAGCATCATCACCAGCGCCAGCGCCGTCACCAGCCGGCGCAGCCAGGCCAGTTCCGGCACTTTCCCCGCCCCGCTCTCTGCCTTATCATGCGCCGCCATGCCCGACCTCGTTCTGACCCTCGCGGCCGACCTGCCGCCGACCGAGCCCCTGCGGCTTGATAAGGCGCTGGCCGAGGCGGCGCCAGCGTCGGCGTCGCTGTCGCGCTCCCGCATCGTGCGGCTGATCGCCGAGGGCGCGGTGCGCGGCCCCGCCGGCATCGTGCGCGACGGCAAGGCCCGCGCCCTTCCCGGCGAATATGTAATCACGATCGGCGCGCCCGAGCCGATCGACGCCCGCCCCGAGGCGATCCCGCTGACCATCGCCTATGAGGATGACGAGCTGATCGTCATCGACAAGCCGGCCGGCATGGTGGTGCATCCGGCGCCCGGCAGCCCCTCGGGGACGCTGGTCAACGCGCTGCTGGCGCATTGCGCGGGCAGCCTGTCGGGGATCGGCGGCGCGCTGCGCCCCGGCATCGTGCACCGCATCGACAAGGACACCTCGGGGCTGCTGGTCGTCGCCAAGACCGACCGCGCCCATCACGCGCTGGCCCGGCAGTTCGAGGACCACAGCGCCTCGCGCCGCTATCTGGCGCTGGCGCATGGGGTGATCGACCCCGCCGACCCGCGGCTGCGCGGCCTGCCCGGCATCAGTTTCGAGCCCGGCGGGGTGCTGCGGATCGCGACCAACATCGGCCGCCACCCCAGCGACCGCCAGCGCCAGGCGGTCAGCACCACCCAGGGCCGCCATGCGGTGACACGGGCGCGGATGCTGGAAAGCTTCGGCCAGCCCCCGGCGGCGATGCTGGCGGAATGCCGGCTGGAAACCGGCCGCACCCACCAGATTCGGGTGCATTTGACCTATTGCGGGCTGGGGCTGATCGGAGATCCGGTCTATGGTGGCGCGCGCCGCGCCTCGGTCCGGGCGCTGGGGCCCGAGGCTGCCGCCGCCATCGCCGAGTTTCCCCGGCAGGCGCTGCACGCGGCGCATCTGGGCTTCGACCACCCCGCCGACGGCCGCCGGCTCAGCTTCGACAGCCCCATGCCCGCGGACATGACGACACTGGCCGCCGCCCTGCGTGGAACCGGCCCAGACCCCCTGCGTTCTGATATATGAGTTGCGGCCCGATGCCGCACAAGGATGACGATGGCGAATTACACGAAACTGCCTGCGCCCAGCCCCGAACAGGGTCTCAACCGCTATCTGCAAGAGATCCGCAAGTTCCCCCTGCTTGAACCCGAAGAGGAGTTCATGCTGGCCAAGGCCTGGGTCGACCATCAGGACGCCGAGGCCGCGCACAAGCTGGTGACCTCGCATCTGCGGCTGGCCGCCAAGATCGCCATGGGCTACCGCGGCTACGGCCTGCCGCAGGCCGAGGTGATTTCCGAGGCCAATGTCGGGCTGATGCAGGCGGTCAAGCGCTTCGACCCCGACAAGGGGTTCCGGTTGGCCACCTATGCGATGTGGTGGATCCGCGCCTCGATCCAGGAATATATCCTGCGCTCGTGGTCGCTGGTGAAGATGGGCACCACCTCGGCCCAGAAGAAGCTGTTCTTCAACCTGCGCAAGGCCAAGGCCAAGCTGGGCGCCTTTGAAGAGGGCGACCTGCGCCCGGAAAACGTCGCCCAGATCGCCCATGACCTGAGTGTGACCGAACAGGAAGTGATCGAGATGAACCGGCGCCTGTCGGGGGGCGACGCCTCGCTGAACGCGACGGTGGGCTCGGCCGACGGCGATTCGACCGCGCAGTGGCAGGACTGGCTCGAGGACGAAAGCGCCGACCAGGCCGGCGATTACGCCGAGGCCGACGAGCTGGACACCCGCCGCTCGATGCTGGCCGCGGCGATGGACGTGCTGAACGACCGCGAGCGCGACATCCTGACCGAACGCCGGCTGCGCGACGACCCGGTGACGCTCGAGCAGCTCTCGGAACGCTACGGCGTCTCGCGCGAGCGCATCCGCCAGATCGAGGTCCGCGCCTTTGAAAAGCTGCAGGACCGGATGCACCGGCTGGCCAGCGAGAAGGGGCTGGAGATCGGCGAGGAATAGGCCCGCGCGGCCTGGCCCCTTGCGCCCTTGGCGCCGCCGCGGCATCTGGGGTGGCGCGTGGTGGTCCGCGCGATGATGCAAGGTGTCGTGATGAAAGCTCTGGTTCCGGCCCTGCTGGTTTCCGCACTGGCAACTCCCTTGTTGGCGACCCCATTGTCCGCGCAGATCGTCGGCACCGCCGATTCCATCGCCGCGGCGCTGCGGGATTACGGACTGAAGGCCGACACGAGCCTCGATTCCGAAGGCGACCCCAAGATCGAATCGCGCATCGAAGGCATCCGCTTCTCGATCTGGTTCTACGGCTGCGAGGATGCCTCCTGCACCTCGCTCGAGCTCCGCGCCGGCTTCGACCTCGACACCCCGCTAAGCGCGGCCAGGGTGAACGAGTGGAACCGCACCAAACGCTTCGGCAAGGCCTGGATCGACGACGAGGGCGACCCGTTCCTGGAAATGCTGGTGCCGCTGGGCCCCGACGGGCTCAGCGACAGCGGCTTTGAACTGGCGCTGGACATGTGGCGGGTCGGCGCCTCGGAGTTTTCGAGCTTCATCGGCTGGTGAGGCTGGGGGCATGGGTGGGGAAGAGGAACATGCGGTTCCGTTCCCCGGAGGTCTGGCAGTTGCCCGCATAAACGGCTGTGGATCCCGCAAGGCTGATACTCGCAAGCTCGGCGGTTAACCTGCGGCAGCTTGGGGTGCGCGGGGGTTTTCCCGGCAAAGTGGGGTATATGCCGTTTGGTAAATCTCAAGGGATCGGAAATGCGCACTGCGGCGGGACGGGAAGACACCAAGAACCCGCCTGAAGGCTGGGTAACGAGGCTTGGATCAGGGCCCAGCGCGGCTCGGCGCCGAGACGCCGGCAGTGAGTGGCCCACGAGGCAGCAGTTCAAGGCGCGCGCGGGCAGTTGCAAGCAACGGCAGCCCGTGCCGCGCGGGGATTTGCCCGGATCGGAAATGCATGCCCGCTTGCGGGACGGCGAAAGCAGAGCCGGCCTGACGGCTGGACAAACGACCGGCCTGGAATCAGGCGCCCAGCCGCGGCCCCAGTCCCGGAAAGCGGCAGGAGGCCGAGATATCGGCGCGTGCTGCGCGCCGAGGGTTTCAGTCGGCTCCGGAAGAGCCGCCCACCCGGAACCAATTTCAATGAATGGCCGCTTTTGGGGCACCGCACGCTTGGCGCAGATCACACGTCCGGCGCAGCCGTTACACGGCCACCCCGCGAGGTCGGGGGCGAAACACCACGCTCGGAGGCGATAGAAACGACCGGAACGAGCTTGATTGCGGGTGCTGCCTGCGGGCCCCACAACTGGCAACGGCGCGGAAGCCCGACCCCTATCCCGTACCACATCCGCATGTGCCCCGGGGAAGTTCGGCAGAGCTTTGAGAAAACCCACGTTCCCGCGGCTGGACGAATAGTGCGGAACGAATTCCAGCTGATGGCTGCTTCTCTGGCATCGCGCTCGGCATGAATTGCCCGCTTGGCGTAGCCGAAGCACCCCACAACCCGCAAGGTCCCAGACGGGTCGCCGCGCCCATTGGTCCGGGGGAGCCGGAACGAGCCTCTCCGCCTGACGCCGCCCGCGGATCCCGCGGCCGAAACAGCCCCAAAATCCGGCGCCTGCCCACAACGGCAGCATGTACCCGTGCCCGGAAGTTCAGCAGGTCTTGAAATGGCACCCGCGCCCACGGGGCTGGACGAATTGCCCGGAATCGGCACAATCATCGTCGGGCCAGGCCGCGATCGGCGGTTCGCCCGGCACAACCGCAACGGAGATTTCGGCCACCGTGACCGCATTGACGCAGTTCCAGCGGCTCGAGGCCGCGGGGGTGTGGCGCCCCGAGCCGGGCGGGCGGCTGCATGACGTGATCGTGTCCTTCGGGGATGCCACGCTGATCCTGCGCGATCCCCGCTCGGAAGAGCCGCTGTCGCATTGGTCGCTGCCGGCGGTGACGCGGCTCAATCCCGGCCAGCTGCCCGCGATCTTCGCCCCCGGCGACGCCGCCCAGGACGAGGTGGTGGAGATCGACGACCGGCTAATGGTGCAGGCGATCGAGCGCGTCCATTCCGCCATCGCCGCCAGCCGCCCGCACAAGGGCCGGCTGCGCAGCGCCTTGATCTGGTCAGCCGCCGCCGCCGGGGCGCTCGCCGCGGCTGTCTGGCTGCCCGGCGCGGTGATCGCCCATGCGGCACGGGTGGCGCCGCCGGCGCAGCGCACGGCGATCGGGCTCGCGCTGCTGGCCGACATGCGGCAAGCGGCCGGCACTCCCTGCGACCGGCCGGCGGGGGCGGCGGTGCTCGACCGGCTGTCGGCGCGGCTGCTGGGCCCCGAGGGGCGGATCGTGGTGCTGCCGGCGACGATGCGGGGGGCGCGGGCGCTGCCGGGGCGCATCGTGGTGATTGGCGACGACATGATCGCGGGCGAGCCGGGGCCGGCGGTGGCGGCGGGGCATGTGCTCGCGGCCGATGCGGTGGCGGCGGATGCGGATCCGCTCGAGGCGGTGCTGCGCGCGGTCGGGATCCGCGCGGCGCTGACAATGTTGACCTCGGGCGAGCTGGCGGCCGAGTCCATCGCCGGACAGGGCGCGGCGCTGCTGTCACGCCCCGCACCCCGCCCCGATGACGAGACGCTGCTGGCGCGGATGGAAGAGGCGGGCGTGTCAAGCCAGCCCTATGCGCGCTCGCTCGACCCCTCCGGGGAAACCGTGCTGACGCTGATCGAGGCCGATCCCTGGCGATCGTCCGAGCCCGAGCCGCTCGCCAGCGAGGGAGAGTGGTTGCAGTTGCAACAGATCTGCGCCCGCTGAGCCTTGGGCCGGAGGCGGGTGGCGCCCGGCGGAACCGCAGCGGCACTTTCTGAAGACGACGTTGCGGATGTAACAAACTCATCGCGCCACCAGCCGGGCGAAACCCGCCTTGCGCAGCCGGTCGGCCATGCGCACCATCGCCTCTCGCCCCTCCAGCGGCCCGACCATGACGGAACTGAGGGTGGTCTGCCCCGGCTTGCTGCGCACCACCGGCAGGCCCATGGCAACCAGTTTCTCCGCCAGCCTATGTGCGTCAAGCGGATCCTTGAAGGCGCCGACCTCGAGATATCGCGCACCCGGCGGGATCAGCAGCGGGACGTCGAGCCGCGTCCCCGCCGGACCGGAGGCTGTGCGCGACGCGGTGGCTGGGCTGGAGGCGATCGAGGTCGTGGGCGGTGACGCGGCGGTCGGCGGTGAAGTCGCCGGCGTCGGAGGAGAGGTTGTCGCCGGCACGGCTTGCACAGCCGCCACTGTAGCGGCCGGAGGAGTCGCTGCCGGAGGCGCGGCCTGCGAGGCTGTCGCAGCAGCGGCCGGCGGAGTGGTTGTCACGGGCACCGCTTGCGCAGCTGCCACAACAGCGCCCGGCGGAGCCGAGACCGGAAACGCCACCTGTGGGGCTGTCGCAGCAGCGGCCGGCGGAGTTGTGGCCGGAGGCACGATCTGCGGCACCATCCCAGCCGCCAACGAAGTGGGCGGAATATCGGGTTCTGCCGTCGCAAGCTTCGGTGCGGCCGCAACGGCCGGTACCCGGGGCGCCAGCGCCAGCTGGTTCTCGGCCGGGCCGCAGAGGCCCAGGGGGTCACTTGCGCCGATCAGCTTGCACATATGCTCGGCACGGGCGGGGCCGACCAGCTGCCGGCGCAGGTCCGGGGCGGTCGCGATCATGCGGCCGATACCCAGCGGATCGGCGTCCGGCCTGGCCGCAGGCGGGGCCTCGCCTGCCGCGGAATCCCCAGCGCCCCGGACCGGAGGCAGCGTTTCGCCCGCGACCAGTTCGCCCTCGTGCAGGTTGGTGATGATGGTCTCGGTCAGCAGCCGCTCGATCTGCGCCGCGCGCGGTTCCGTCCCGGGCGGCGACGGGGCATCGGCCCCGCGGGCGGCAAGCGTCGGCGGCCAGCCGCAGATCGCGGCGCCCTCGCGGGACAGGCGGGCGCGCCAGCCCGCCTCGGTCCGCAGGAACACGCAGCCGTTTGCATCGATATATTGCCGGCCGGTGAAATCCGGCGGCGGCGGCTCGGCCGGGCGGCGCGGGTCCAGGGTGCCCGCAACCGGCCCTTCGGGACGGGGCACGACAGTCTCGGCCCCCTGGGCCAGGACCAACCCCGGGAGCATGTATAACAACAGCGCGACAACCCGCAGCCACATCGCCGGCCCTTCCCTTCTAGCCCCCGATTCGCGGGCCCTGGACCGATCCATAGCGTAGCAGTCGCTAACTGCCGGTTAACGCGCGCTCATTTCGTGCCGAACAGCCGGTCCCCGGCGTCGCCCAGCCCGGGCACGATATAGCCGTGCTCGTCCAGGCGCTCGTCCAGCGCGGCAGTATAGATCGGCACGTCGGGATGGGCCTCGGCCATCCGGCGCACCCCTTCGGGCGCGGCCAGCAGGCACAGGAAGCGGATGTCGCGCGCGCCCTTTTCCTTGAGCAGGTCGATCGCCGCCGCCGAGCTATTGCCCGTCGCCAGCATCGGATCGACCACGATCACGATGCGCGCGCCCAGCTCTCCGGGCACCTTGTCGTAATATTGTACCGGGCGCAGCGTCTCGGGGTCGCGGTAGAGGCCGATGAAGCCGACCCGGGCCGAGGGCACCAGCTCGAGGATCCCGTCCAGCAGCCCGTTTCCCGCCCGCAGGATCGAGATCAGCGCCAGTTTCTTGCCGGCGAGCAGCGGCGCCTCCATCTCGGACATCGGGGTGCGGATGCGGGTGGTGCGCAGCTCCAGATCGCGGGTGACCTCATAGGCCAGCAACAGGCTGATCTCGCGCAAGAGCCGGCGGAAGGTGGCGGTCGAGGCGCCCTCGTCGCGCATCAGCGTCAGCTTGTGCTGGACCAGCGGGTGATCGACGATGGTCAGGCTGGGGTGCAGGGTCATCAAGGCTCCTTCGGCGTCAATCTTTTGGCAAGGTTTTCATGCGCAACTGGGGCAAGGCGGGCGAATCGAAAGGACCGGCACCATGCAGCGAAACTGACACTCCTATCGGCCCAGGTGGCCGACGTCGAAGCGGCCGGGCAGCAGCTCGCCCACAGTGGTGGTCACGGACTTGCCGTCCAGCGTGGCCAGCAGCACCGGCGTATCGCTGCGCGCGAACTCGGCCAGTTTCTGACGGCAGCCGCCGCAGGGCGGCGCGGGCTGGGCGCTGGCAGAGATGACGCAGACCTCGGTGATCACCGTCTCGCCGGCGGCGACCATGCGGGCGATGGCGCCGGCCTCGGCGCAGGTGCCCTCGGGGTAGGCGACGTTCTCGACGTTGCAGCCGGCATAGATCGCGCCCGAGGCGCCGCGCACGGCGGCCCCGACCTTGAAGCCGGAATAGGGGGCATAGGCGGCCTCGCGGACCCGCCGGGCGGCGTCGATCAGGGACATGGGCTTACCCTCTGGTTGCCGGGCCATCATTCCCGGGGCGGCGCCTGCGCGCAAGGCTGGGTACGAGGTGAACGGGGATGTGGGACGAGCGGCGCCATGCGCCGACGGGACGATGGGCGCGTGGGGGCAGCAGCACGGCGTTACTGCCAGGGTGCGACAGGACCGGCCGGCTGCGATGAGGAGGAGGCGAAGGAACGAGACGGCAGACTGCAACAATCCGGGCGCCAGAGCCGCGCGGCGAGCAGGAACAGAAAGGAGCGTGCAGGAACACCCGCGGGACGAACATGCGCACACCGGGCAACCACGGGCGGCGGCCGCGGGGCCTCGTCCCCCTGGCAACCATGGGCGCGCCGCGGGGCTTCCCCGGGGCCACCACGCACACTGACCGCGGCGCTTCCCCGGCAGGCGGCTTTCGCCAGACGGGATCGCAGCGGGGCGCGCTTGTGACCGGGCGGGCGCGGGATTAGGAAAAACCTGCAGGCAGCAGGAGATCGGACCATGGAAGAACGGCGGCAGGACAATGCCCGGCAGGCGGCGCTGAACTATCACGAGTTTCCGCGGCCCGGAAAGCTCGAGATCCGCGCGACCAAGCCTCTGGCCAACGGCCGCGACCTCAGCCTGGCCTATTCGCCGGGCGTGGCCGAGGCCTGTCTCGAGATCCGCAACGATCCCGCCACCGCCGCCCGCTATACCTCGCGCGGGAACCTGGTCGCGGTGGTCTCGAACGGCACCGCGGTGCTGGGGCTGGGCAATATCGGCGCCCGAGCCTCGAAGCCGGTGATGGAGGGCAAGGCGGTCCTGTTCAAGAAATTCGCCGACATCGACTGTTTCGACCTGGAAATCGACGAGACCGACCCGGTGAAGCTGGCCGAGATCGTGCGCGCGCTGGAACCGACCTTCGGCGCCATCAACCTCGAGGATATCAAGGCCCCCGATTGTTTCGTGGTCGAGCGGCTGTGCCGCGAGTCGATGAACATCCCGGTGTTCCACGACGACCAGCACGGCACCGCCATCGTGGTCGGCGCCGCCGCCACCAACGCGCTGCGCGTGACCGGGCGCAGCTTCGACCAGATCAAGGTGGTGTCGACCGGCGGCGGCGCCGCGGGCATCGCCTGCCTGAACATGCTGCTGAAGCTGGGGGTGCGGCGGGAAAACGTCTGGCTCTGCGACATTCACGGGCTGATCTACGAGGGCCGGATCGACGACATGAACCCGCAGAAGGCCGCCTTTGCCCAGGCAACCGAGCTGCGCCGGCTGGACCAGGTGATCGAGGGCGCCGACCTGTTCCTGGGCCTCTCGGGCCCCGGGGTGCTGTCGCCCGAGCTGGTCGCCCGCATGGCGCCGCGCCCCATCGTCTTTGCGCTGGCCAACCCGACCCCCGAGATCCTGCCCGAGGACGTGCGCGCCGTCGCCCCCGATGCGCTGATCGCCACCGGCCGCAGCGATTATCCCAACCAGGTCAACAACGTCCTGTGCTTCCCCTTCATCTTCCGCGGCGCCCTGGACGTGGGCGCGACCGAGATCAACGACGCCATGCAGCTGGCCTGCATCGAGGGGATCGCAGCGCTGGCCCGCGCCACCACCAGCGCCGAGGCGGCTGCCGCCTATCGCGGCGAGACCATGAACTTCGGGCCCGACTACCTGATCCCCAAGCCCTTCGACCCGCGGCTGATCGGCGTCGTCGCCACCGCCGTCGCCCGCGCGGCGATGGAATCGGGGGTGGCGACGCGGCCGCTGGCCGACATCCACGCCTACAAGCGGCAGCTCGACGCCTCGGTGTTCCGCAGCTCGCTTATCATGCGCCCGGTGTTCGAGGCCGCCGCCACCGCCGCCCGCCGCATCGTCTTTGCCGAGGGCGAGGACGAGCGGGTGCTGCGCGCCGCCCAGGCCATGCTCGAGGAGACCAACGGCGTGCCGATCCTGATCGGCCGCCCCGAGGTGATCGAGACCCGCGCCAAGCGCGCCGGGCTGCCGATCCGGCCGCATGTCGATTTCCAGATCGTCAACCCCGAGGACGACCCCCGCTATCGCGACTACTGGGAAACCTACCACGGGCTGATGGCGCGCCGCGGCGTCACCCCCGACATCGCCCGCGCCATCATGCGCACCAACACCACCGCCATCGGCGCGGTCATGGTCCACCGGGACGAGGCCGACAGCCTGATCTGCGGCACCTTCGGGCAATACACCTGGCATCTGCGCTATATCCGCGAGATCCTGGCCCGCAAGGGGCTGCACCCGATCGGGGCGCTGTCGATGATGATCCAGGACGGGCCGCTGTTCATCGCCGACACCCAGGTCCACCACGACCCCAGCCCCGCCGACGTGGCCGAGACCGCGATCGGCTGCGCCCGGCACGTCCGCCGCTTTGGCCTGACCCCGCGCATCGCGCTGTGCAGCCATTCGCAGTTCGGCAACCTCGACACCCCCTCGGGGCGCAAGATGCGCGAGGCGATGGATATCCTGGCCGAGCGCGAGGTCGATTTCCTCTATGACGGCGAAATGCACGTCGACGCGGCGCTGGACCCGGCGGTGCGGGCGCGGCTGCTGCCCTCGTCCCGGCTGGGCGACGACCCGGCGAACGTGCTGATCTTTGCCAGCACCGACGCGGCCTCGGGGGTGCGCAACATCCTCAAGACCCGGGCGCAGGGGCTCGAGGTCGGGCCGATCCTGATGGGCATGGGCAACAAGGCGCATATCGTCACCCCCTCGATCACCGCCCGGGGGCTGCTGAACATCTCGGCGCTGGCCGGGACCCCGGTCGCCCATTACGGCTAGGGCGAATCGCGCACTGGGCCCGGGCGCACCGCGCCCGGGTTTGCAAGACCGCGGCGCCCCGCCCGCGGCTGCAAACCCGGCCCCCGAGGTTTGCAAACCCACCCGCCGGAAAGCGCGGGTATTTTTCGATCCTGCCCGGCCTTCCCGGGGCAATATTCTTGATCCCCGCGCCCCCGGGTCTTACCAGAAGACAGGGAAGATCAGCGGAGAGCCGGGGTATGAGTTATCAGGAAGTCTACGCCGCGTGGAAGAACGATCCCGAAGCGTTCTGGATGGAGGCGGCGTCGCGCGTCGACTGGATGACCCCGCCCGGCAAGGCGCTGTTCGACGAGCGCGCGCCCTTCTACGAGTGGTTCTCGGACGGGCAGCTCAACGCCTGCTGGAATGCGGTCGACCGCCATGTCGAGGCCGGGCGCGGCGACCAACTGGCCATCATCCACGACAGCCCGATCACCCATTCCTATCGCGGCATCACCTATCGCGACCTGCAATCCCGCGTCGCCAGCCTGGCGGGGGCGCTGCGTGCCAAGGGCGTCGAAAAGGGCGACCGGGTGATCATCTACATGCCGATGGTGCCCGAGGCGCTGGAGGCGATGCTGGCCTGTTCGCGGCTGGGGGCGATCCACTCGGTCGTGTTCGGCGGCTTCGCCGCGCATGAGCTGGCGGTGCGCATCGACGACTGCACCCCCAAGGCGATCATCGCGGCCTCTTGCGGGCTGGAACCGGGGCGGATCGTGCAGTACAAGCCGCTGCTGGACCGCGCGCTGGAGCTGGCTGAACACGCGCCCGAGTTCTGCGTGATCCTGCAGCGCGAGCAAGAGGTCGCCAAGCTGGTCGAGGGGCGCGACGTCGCCTGGCACAGCTTCCAGTACGGGATCGAGCCGGCCGAATGCGTGCCGGTCGCCGGCAATCACCCGCACTATATCCTGTATACCTCGGGCACCACCGGCCAGCCCAAGGGGGTGGTGCGCCACACCGGCGGCCATGTGGTTGCGCTGAACTGGACGATGAAGAACATCTACGGCATCGACACCGGCGACGTGTTCTGGGCGGCCTCCGACGTGGGCTGGGTCGTGGGCCACAGCTATATCTGCTATGCGCCGCTGTTCGCCGGCGCCACCACCATCGTGTTCGAGGGCAAGCCCGTCGGCACCCCCGACCCCGGCACCTTCGGCCGCATCATCCAGAACCACAAGGTCAAGTCCTTCTTCACCGCGCCGACCGCGATCCGCGCGGTCAAGCGCGAGGACCCCGAGTGCAGCTATATCAAGGACTACAGCCTCAAGTCGCTACAGGCGGTGTTCCTGGCCGGCGAGCGCGCCGACCCCGACACGGTGAAATGGGTGGAAGAGCACCTGCAGGTGCCGGTGATCGACCACTGGTGGCAGACCGAGACCGGCTGGCCCATCGTCGCCAACCCGCTGGGGCTGGGGCTGCTGCCGGTCAAGCACGGCTCGCCCAGCGTGCCGATGCCGGGATATGACGTGCAGGTGCTGGACGAGGCCGGCCACCCGGTCCCCGCCGGCACGCTGGGCGCGGTCACGATCAAGCTGCCCCTGCCCCCCGGCACGCTGCCGACGCTGTGGAACGCCGAGGAGCGGTTCCGCAAATCCTATCTCGACGCCTTCCCCGGCTATTACGAGACCGGCGATGCCGGCTTCATCGACGAGGACGGCTATCTCTACATCATGGCGCGCACCGATGACGTGATCAACGTCGCCGGTCACCGCCTGTCCACCGGCGCGATGGAGGAGGTGCTGTCCTCGCATCCCGACGTGGCCGAATGCGCGGTGATCGGGGTGGCCGACCCGCTCAAGGGGCAGACGCCGCTGGGCTTCCTGTGCCTCAAGAAAGGCGCGGCGGCGTCGGCCGAGCAGGTCGGGCGCGAGGTGGTGCAGATGGTGCGCGACCAGATCGGGCCGGTGGCCGCCTTCAAGACCACGGTGGTGGTCGACCGGCTGCCCAAGACCCGCTCGGGCAAGATCCTGCGCGCGACCATGGCCAAGATCGCCGACAACGAGGATTTCAAGATGCCGGCGACCATCGACGACCCGGCGGTGCTGGACGAGATCCGCACGGCGCTGCAGAAGATCGGGCTGGCGGGCGGCTGAGCCCGCCCCGGACGCCCTGCCCCGCTCGGTAGCCGACTCAGATACTCGCAACCCTTTGCGGATGAAACGAGTGGGGCGGAGGTAAGGATGTGGTCGTCGCGCTTGTCATAACGGATTGCGTCGGCGGGACTTGCCGGGGCTCGCTGAAGAACTGGTCAATCTGGTTCTTGCGTCGATCCTGCCCCCTCGGCCGCCGACTGGGATTTTTCGCAACCTTACGCGGATGGAAACGAGTTGGGCGGAGGTAAGGATGTAGTCGTTGCGCTTGTCATAACGGCTTGCGACGGCGGACTTGCCTGAGTTGAAGAACCGGCAATCTGGTTCTTGCGTCGAGAGAGCATCCGGCCGAAATCCGGGCTCCGCCTTCGCATCGGCATCGGCATCGGCATCGGCATCGGCATCGGCCGGATGTCCGCCTTAGCCACTGCTCGGCAACACCGTCGCGCAGGGCATTGTTGTCAACTTGCCCGGCATGGCAGCACGGTTAACGGGTATGCGGCCCTAGCCGAGTTCGGCGCCCAACCCGCGCATCAGTGCCACGAAATCGGGAAAGCTGGTCGCGATCGGCCCGGCGTCGTCCACGGTGATCGGGCGTTCCGACACCAGCCCGGCCACCAGGAACGACATGGCGATGCGGTGGTCGAGATGGGTGGCGACGGTGGCGCCGCCCTTCAGCCCGCCGGTGCCGTGCACGGTCAGGCTGTCGCGGGTTTCCTCGACCCGGCCGCCGTTCGCCTCGAGCCCGCGGGCCATGGCGTCGATGCGGTCGCTTTCCTTGACCCGCAGCTCGGCCACCCCGTTCATCACCGTGCTGCCCTCGGCAAAGGCGGCGATCACCGACAGGATCGGAAACTCGTCGATCATGCTGGCGGCGCGCTCGGGGGCCACCGTCACCCCGTGCAGCGGGCCGTGGCGGACGGTCAGGTCGGCGACCGGCTCTCCGCCCTCGATGCGGTCGTTTTCCCAGCGCAGGTCGGCGCCCATCTCGGCCAGCACGTGATAGAGCCCGTCGCGGGTGGGGTTGCGGCTGACGCCCTCGACCCGGATTTCCGACCCCGGCACGATCAGCGCCGCCGCCACCGGGAAGGCCGCCGAGGACGGGTCGCGCGGCACCGCTACCGCGCAGGGGCGCAGCTCGGGGCGGCCGGTCAGGGTGATCACATGGCCCTCGTCGGTGATCGCGGTGCGGACGGTGGCGCCGAACCCGGCCAGCATCCGCTCGGTATGGTCGCGGGTCGGCTCGGCCTCGATCACCACGGTTTCGCCGGGGGCATTGAGCCCGGCCAGCAGCACCGCCGACTTGATCTGCGCGCTCGCGACCGGGGTGCGGTAGCGCAGCGGCAACGGATCGGCGGCGCCGGTGATGGTCACGGGCAGGAACTCGCCCTCGCGCGCGGTGACCTGCGCCCCGAACAGCTCGAGCGGGCCGGTGATCCGCCGCATCGGCCGGCGCGACAGGCTGGCATCGCCGGTGAAGGTGGCGGTGATCGGCGTGGTCGCCATCGCGCCCATGATCAGCCGCACCCCGGTGCCGGAATTGCCGCAGTCGATCACGGTTTCGGGCGAGGAAAATCCGCCCACGCCGACGCCCTGCACCCGCCACTCACCCGCGCCCACGCGCTCGACAGTGGCGCCGAACGCCTCCATCGCGCGGGCGGTGTCGATCACGTCCTGCGATTCCAGCAGACCGGTGATCCGCGTCTCGCCCACCGCCAGCGCACCCAGGATCAGCGCCCGGTGGCTGACCGACTTGTCCCCCGGCACCAGCGCATTCCCCTTCAGGGGCCCCGAGCGGCGGGCGGTCATCGGTTGCGGCTGGGTGCTGTGGGACATGATCGGCTCCTTGGTCGCGGCAGTGATAGCGTGGCCAAAGGGGCGCGGCCATGCCCTTCTTCCTTGCAAAAATATCCCCGCCGGAGGCAGGCCGTGCCAGCGACCTCCCCCCTAGCGCCGGAAGGTCGCGTAATGCGGCACGCGGCCCTCGCGCAGCGCCTTCTGCTCGTAGCGGGTGGAGTGCCAGTCGTCCCAGGGCGCGGGCCCTTCGTGGACCAGGGTGAAGCCGGCGGCCGGGACCTCTTCCAGCGTCTGGCGCATATAGTCGGGAATGTCGGTCGCCACCCGGAACTCGGCCCCCGGCGCCATCACCCGGTAGAGCGGGATCAGATGCTCGGGCGTGACGAAGCGGCGGCGGTGGTGGCGGGCCTTGGGCCAGGGGTCGGGATAATTGAGAAACGCGCGGGCAATCGAGCCATCGGGCAGCACGTCCATCAGGTCGCGCGCATCACCCGGATGCACGCTGACGTTCGACACGCCCGCCGCGCGGATCTTGCCCAGCAGCATGGCGACGCCGTTGATGAAGGGCTCGCAGCCGATGATCCCGATATCCGGATAGCGCGCGGCCATGGCGACCATGTGCTCGCCGCCGCCAAAGCCGATTTCCAGCCAGACCGGGCGGGCGTCGCCAAAGATCGCCGCCGGGTCGATGGGGGTGCGGTCGGGGTTTTCGGCGGTGGTGATCCCGCGCGGGCGCAGGCTGCCCAGATCCTCGGACAGATAGCCCTTCTGGCTTTGGCGCAGGGTCTTGCCGTGGCGGCGGCCGTAGAAGTTGCGGCGCGGGGGGGTGGGGTCGAACTCGCTCATGCAGGCGCGATGCCGCGACGGCGGGCGAAGGTCAAGCGGCAAGGTTCAGGGGGGCGCTGCCCCCGCCGCCCGGGGGCGGCCCCCCCGGGGTATTTTCACCAGAAAGAAGCTTCTGCGCGCAAGCGGCGGGCCGCGGGGGGGCCGGCTCAGTCGGCGGCGAGGCGGCTGATGACGACCTTGACCTCGGGTTTCTTGCCGATTTCTTCCATCGCGACCTGGCGGGTGATGCGGCGCAGCCCCTCTTCCAGCTTCTTGTCGCTGATGACGGTGGCGTGGTCGGCGCGTTCCAGGAACTCGCCCAGCTCGCTTTCCAGATGTCGGGCAAGCGGCACGCCGGCGCGACCCTGCGCGGCCAGCCCCATGGTTTCCACCCAGGCGTCGGGCAGCGCCTCGTCGTTTTCGTCGACGATCACCGAAACGGTGACATGGCCGTTCAACGCCATGCGGATGCGGTCGCGCACCACCCCGTCCATGGCGCCGATCAGCACGTTGCCGTCCAGATAGATGCGGCCGGTCTCGATCTGGTCGACGACGCGGATGCCGCCGCCGGCCAGGTCGATCATGGTGCCGTTGGTCACCACCTCGGCCGACAGCCCCTTGGCGCGGGCGAGGTTGGCGTGTTCGCGCAGATGCATGTGTTCGCCGTGCATCGGGATCACCACCGCCGGTTTCAGCAGCTCGTGCACCGCTTCCAGATCAGGGCGGTTGGCGTGGCCCGAGACGTGGAAGAACCCCGAATCCGCATCGAACACATTCACCCCCATGCGGCTGAGGTTGTTCATGATTCGGATCACCGGGCGTTCGTTGCCGGGGATGGTGCGGCTGGAAAACAGGAAGCTGTCGCCCTCGCGCAGCTGCAGCCCCAGATAGCGGCCCATCGACAGCTGCATCGAGGCGGCGCGGCGTTCGCCCTGGCTGCCGGTGACGATCAGCATCACCTTGTCGCGGGGCAGATCCGCGGCCTCGTCCGGGCCGATCACCTTGGGAAAGTCGCGCAGGATCCCGGCCTCGACCGCGGCGGTGACCATCTTGCGCATCGCCCGGCCCAGCAGGCAGATCTGCCGCCCCGCCGTCACGCCGGCGTCGGCCAGCGTCTTGAGCCGCGCCACGTTCGAGGCGAAGGTCGTCGCCACCACCAGCTGTTTCTGCGCGCTGACGAATTCCAGCAGCGGCTGCGCCAGCGCCGATTCCGAGCGCCCCGGATGGGTGCTGAACACGTTGGTCGAATCGCACAACAGCGCCGCCACCGGCGCCTCGCTGGCGATCTTGTGCCACAGCACCGGGTCGAAGGCCTCGCCCACCACCGGGGTGCCGTCCAGCTTGAAGTCGCCGGAATGCACGATGCGGCCCGCAGGCGTGTCGATGACCAGCGCCGCGCTTTCGGGGATCGAGTGGCTGACCGGCACGAACTGCACCCGGAACGGCCCGGCCTCGACCACATGCGGATAGGGCTCGACGATGCGCAGCCTGTCGGTGGGCTGGCCGGCCTCTTCCAGCTTCATCCGCGCCAGCGCACCGGTAAAGCGGCGGGTATGGATCGGGGCCTTGAGCCGGCTCCACAGCAGGCCCAGGGCGCCGACGTGATCCTCGTGCCCGTGGGTGATGAAGATGCCGTCCAGCCGGTCGCGGTTATCCTCGAGCCAGCGGATGTCGGCCATGATCAGGTCGATGCCCGGCGCGCTGTCCATGTCGCCGAAGGTGACCCCCAGGTCGACCAGGATCAGCCGTTCCCGCCCCGGCTGCCCATATCCGTAGACATAGGCGTTCATGCCGATTTCGCCCGCGCCGCCCAGCGGCAGATAGATCAGGCGTTCAGACATTGCCCATCTCCTTGTTGTAATCATGGATGAGCCGCAGCCCGTGCATCGTCAGATCGTCGTCCCAGGTGTCGAACAGATCCTCGATCTGATGGAACAGCGCGGCCAACCCGCCGGTTGCAATGATCTTCATCGCCTGACCGCGTTCCTCGGCGATACGGGCGCAGATTTCGCGCACCAGCCCGACATAGCCCCAGAACACCCCCGATTCGATACAGGCGACGGTATTGGTGCCGATGACCTGCGCCGGGCGGGTCACGTCGACATGCGGCAGCGAGGCCGCGCCCATGTGCAGCGCCTCGAGCGACAGGTTCACCCCCGGCGCGATCACCCCGCCGACATAGGCGCCGTCGCTGTCCACCACGTCGAATGTGGTGGCGGTGCCGAAATCCACCACCACCAGATCGGGGCCGTAGCGGTCAAAGGCCGACCAGGTGTTGACGATGCGGTCGGGGCCGACCACCGTGCCCGGGTCCACCCGCGGCGGCGCCGGCAGCAGGCAGTCGGGCTTGCCCACCACCAGCGGGCGGGTCTCGAAATAGCGGTTGCAGAGCACGCGCAGGTTGAACACCACCCGCGGCACGGTCGAGCTGATGATGCAGGCGTCGATATCGACGTCGATCCCGGTCAGCGACATCATCGAGCGCAGCCAGACGTAATACTGGTCGGCCGTGCGGCGGTGGTCGGTGGCCGAACGCCAGTGGCACAGGAACCGCCGCCCGTCCCAGATCGAGAACTGGGTGTTGGTGTTGCCGGTGTCGATACACAGCAGCATCAGGCGTCCTCTTCGAAGAATATCTCGGCGGCGGGGATGGCTTCGCGCCCGGCGGCGGTGACCAGGATCAGCGCGCCGCTGTCGTCGATGCCCTCGAACCGGCCGCTGCGGGTGGTCGCGCCGATGCGGGCGGTGATGGTCTGGCCCAGCCGTGCGGCGCGCGCCAGCCAGGCGCTGCGGATGGGCGCGAAGCCCAGGGTTTCCAGCTGCTGCTGCCAGCGGGCAAAGGCGGGGGCGAGCAGGTCGAGGAACTCCTCGGGCGAGACCTTGTGCCCGGTTTCCCCCAGCACCGAGACCGGCGCCACCGCGCGGGGCTCCAGCGCCGCGGCATCGGGGGCGGCGGCGAGGTTCACGCCGATGCCGACCGCCAGCGCGATGCCGCCGCGGCCGCCCTGCCCGGTGCTTTCCAGCAGGATGCCCGCGACCTTGCCGCCGTTCAGCAGCACGTCATTGGGCCATTTGATCGCCAGCCGCGCGGTGGGGCCGCAGGCGGCGGCCAGCGCCTCGTGCAGCGCCAGCGCGGCAACGAAGCTGTAAAGCGACAGATCGGCGGGGGTGCCCGGCGGCCGCGCGGCCAGGCTGGCGGCGAAATTGCCCGCGGGCATCACCCAGCCGCGGCCGCGGCGGGCCCGGCCGGCGGTCTGGTCGCGGGTCATGATCCAGGTCGGCGCGCCCAGCGTGGCGGCCTGGCGCAGCGCCTCGGCGTTGGTGCTGTCGACGCGCGGCAGCACGACCCGGCCGACACCGGCGGGCCATGGCTGCGGCCGTTGCGCGGCCGGGTCAGTCAAGAGCGGCAGGCGCGGCGGCGGTGGCAGCGGCGGCGGGCGCCGGGGCAGCCTCGGCCAGCACCAGCGCCTCGGCCGCACGCTGCGCCGCGGATTCGGTGCCGAACATCGAGAACGCCCCGATCACCATCGCCGCGGCGGCCCCGACCAGCGCCAGCCATTGCGCGGCGTCAGTGCGGGCCTCGGCGATGTCGTCGCGCGGGCTGCCGAAATACAGGTAGTAGACCATGCGCAGGTAATAGAACGCCCCGATCACCGAGGCGACCACCCCCAGCAGCGCCAGCCAGCCCATCTGGGCATCGACCGCCGCCTTGAGCACCCCGAACTTGGCGAAGAAGCCCAGCATCGGCGGCACCCCGGCCAGGCTGAACAGCAGGATGCCCATGGCCAGCGACTTCAGCGGCTCGGTCCGCGCCATCAGGTTCAGGTCCTCGAGCGCGGTGACCGGACGTCCGCCGCGCTCCATCGACAGGATGAAGGCAAAGGTGCCGACGTTCATCACCGCATAGATCGCCATGTAGAGCAGCATCGACTGCACGCCGTAGGCGGTGCCCGCGGCCAGCCCGATGAAGGCAAAGCCCATATGCGCGATCGAGGAATAGGCCATCAGCCGCTTGATGTCGCGCTGGCCGATACCAGCGATCGAGCCCAGGAACATCGACAGCACCGCCAGCAGCGCGATGATCTGCGACCATTCCGCCGGCACGCTGCCGAAGGCGCCCCAGACCAGCCGCGCGATCAGCGCCATAGCGGCAACCTTCGGCGCGGTGGCGAAGAAGGCGGTCACCGGGGTGGGCGAGCCCTCGTAGACGTCGGGGGTCCACATGTGGAACGGCACCGCCGAGACCTTGAAGCACAGGCCGACCAGCAGGAACACCAGCCCGAACAGCAGCCCCACCGACAGCCCGCCGTCCAGCGCCTGCATGATCCCGGCCAGATTGGTGGTGCCCGCATAGCCATAGACCAGCGAGGCGCCGTAAAGCAGCATCCCCGAGCTGAGCGAGCCCAGCACGAAATATTTCAGCCCCGCCTCGGACGAACGCACGCTGTCGCGGCGCAGCGCGGCGACGATGTAAAGCGCCAGCGACTGCAGCTCGAGCCCCATGTACAGCGTCAGCAGGTCGCCGGCCGAGACCATGATCATCATGCCGATCACCGCCAGCACGATCAGCACCGGCAGTTCGAAGCGCAGCAGCCCCTGCCGCTGCAGCCAGGCCGCGCTCATCGCCAACACGCCGGCGGCGGACAGCAGCACCGTCACCTTGGCAAAGCGGGCGAAGGCGTCGTCGATGAACATGCCAAAGAAGCCCTGCCCGTCGCCGCGCCCGCCCCAGCCGATGGCGAAGCCCGCGACCAGCAGCGCCGCCACCGCGGCCCACAGCACCGGCCCCGCGACCCGGTCCTTGCCGGCGAAGGCGCCGAACATCAGCGCCGCCAGGGCAAACAGCGCCAGCCCCGCCTCGGGCATCAGGATGGACAGTTCGATCGAGCTCATGGCGGGGCCTCTCAGTTGCCGTCGGCCGGCAGGGCGGCGAACTCGGTCGCGGCCTCGGCAGACAGGCTGGCGTGGTAATTGTTCAGCAGCGCGGCCACCGACGGGCCGGTGATGTCGGTCACCACCCGCGGATAGACGCCCAGCAGCAGCGTCATCGCGATCAGCGGCGCAAAGATCCAGCGCTCGCGCGCGCTCATGTCGGAGATCCCGGCCAGGCTTTCCTTGACCAGCGCCCCCAGCGTGATGCGACGATAGAGCCACAGCGCATAGGAGGCCGACAGGATCACCCCCGAGGTCGCCACCACCGCCGCCCAGGTGTTGACCTTGAATGCCGCCAGCAGGGTCAGGAACTCGCCCACAAAGCCCGAGGTGCCGGGCAACCCGACGTTGGCCATGGTGAAGAACATGAACACCAGCGCATAGGCCGGCATCCGGTTCACCAACCCGCCATAGGCATCGATCTCACGCGTGTGCATGCGGTCGTAGATCACGCCGACCAGCAGGAACAGCGCCCCCGAGATGAAGCCGTGCGACAGCATCTGGAAGATGGCACCATCGACGCCCTGATGGTTGGCGGCAAAGGTGCCCAGCGTGACGTAGCCCATATGCGCGACCGAGGAATAGGCGATCAGCTTCTTCATGTCGGACTGCGCCAGCGCCACCAGGCTGGTGTAGACGATGGCGATCGCCGACAGCCAGAAGATATAGGGCTGCGCCGCGTTCGAGGCCTCGGGGAACATCGGCAGGCTGAAGCGCAGGAAGCCGTAGCCGCCCATCTTCAGCAGCACCGCCGCCAGCAGCACCGAGGCCGCGGTGGGCGCCTGCACGTGGGCGTCGGGCAGCCAGGTGTGGACCGGCCACATCGGCAGCTTGACCGCGAAGGACGCCAGGAACGCCAGGAACAGCAGCATCTGCACCCCGGTGCCGATGCTCATGCCCAGCACCGCCATCGGCTCGGCCGGGAAGTCAAAGCCCAGCAGCGTCGGGATGTCGGTGGTGCCGGCCATGCGCCACATGGCGATCATCGCGACCAGCATCAGCACCGAGCCGAGGAAGGTATACAGGAAGAACTTGAACGCCGCATAGATGCGGTCCTTGCCGCCCCAGATCCCGATCAGCAGGAACATCGGGATCAGCCCGGCCTCGAAGAACAGGTAGAACAGCACCAGGTCCAGCGCCACGAAGACGCCGATCATCAGCCCTTCCAGCACCAGAAAGGCGATCATGTAGTCCTTGACCCGGTCGGTCACCTGCCAGGTGGACAGGATCACCAGCGGCATCAGGAAGGTGGTCAGCATCACGAACAGGATCGAGATCCCGTCCACGCCCAGCTTGTAGCGCAGCCCCATCACCCAGGGCTGGTCCTCGACGAACTGGAAGCCGGTGTTCTGCGGATCGAAGCCCAGCAGCACCAGCATCGACACCGCAAAGGTGGCGGTGGTGGCGACCAGCGCCAGCCATTTGGCGTTGCGGCCGGCGGCCTCGTCCTCGCCGCGCAGGAACAGCGCCAGGATCAGCGCCGCCACGATCGGCAGGAAGGTGATGATCGAAAGAAGCGGATAGGTCGTCATCTCAGTTCATGCCCCGCGCCATCACCCAGATCAGCAGGCCCAGCAGGCCCAGGACCATGCCGAAGGCATAGTGGAAAAGATATCCCGACTGCACCCGCCCCGCAAAGCGGGTCATCCGCGGGATCAGCCCCATCGCGACGCCGTTGATGGCGCCGTCGATGCCGCGGCCGTCGCCGCCCGTCCACAGCACCCGGCCCAGCCAGCGCGTCGGACGCACGAAGATCCAGTCGTAAAGCTCGTCGAAATACCACTTGTTCAGCAGGAAGCGGTAGAGCGGGCGCTGCACCTCGGCCAGCCGCGCCGGCAGCGCCGGGTTGCGGATATACATGACCCAGGCGACCAGCAGCCCCAGCAGCATCGCGACGAAGGGCGAGACCTTGACCCAGACCGGGGCGTGGTGCGCCTCGTCCATGACGTGATTGTCGGGGTGCATGTAGATCGCCCCGCCCACGGTGCCCGCATCGGCCACGGCAACCGGAGCCTCGGCCTCGTCGCCCGCGTCGGCAACGGCGACCGGAGCCTCGGCCTCGGCGCCTTCAGCCGCGGCCGCCTCGACGGCAACCGCCTCGACATGCGGCATGTGGAAGAACTGCGTCACCCGGTCGTGGTCGCCGAAGAACGGCGCATACCAGATCATGCCCGCGAACACCGCCCCCAGCGCCAGCACGCCCAGCGGAACCAGCATCACGCCGGGGCTTTCATGCGCGTGTTCATGCGCGTGCATCGGGTCGTGATGGGCGTGGGCCTCGGCCGCGGCGGGGGAGCCGGGCTGCACCTCTTCCTCGGTCTCGATCTCGGCGTCCCAGGCCCGCTGCGGACGCGGCGCGCCCCAGAAGGTCAGGAACATCAGCCGCCAGGAATAGAAGCTGGTGAAGCAGGCCGCGATCACCAGCAGCCAGAAGGCGTAGGAGTGGCCCGAGGCGAAGGCGCTTTCGATCACCGCATCCTTGGACAGGAAGCCGGCAAAACCGATGGTGGTCAGCGGGATGCCGACACCGGTAATGGCCAGCGTGCCGATCAGCATCGCCCAGAAGGTATAGGGGATCTTCTTCCGCAGCCCGCCGTAATTGCGCATGTCCTGTTCGTGGTGCATCGCGTGGATCACCGAACCCGCGCCCAGGAACAGCATCGCCTTGAAGAAGGCGTGGGTGAACAGGTGGAACATCGCCACCGAATAGACCCCGACGCCGGCCGCGACGAACATGTAGCCCAGCTGCGAACAGGTCGAATAGGCGATCACCCGCTTGATGTCGTTCTGCACCAGACCCACGGTGGCGGCAAAGAACGCGGTGGCGGCGCCGATCAGCACGATGAAGTTCTTGGCCTCGGGCGCGAATTCGTAAAGCGGCGACATCCGGCAGACCAGGAACACCCCCGCGGTCACCATGGTGGCGGCGTGGATCAGCGCCGACACCGGGGTCGGGCCTTCCATCGCGTCGGGCAGCCAGGTGTGCAGGCCCAGCTGCGCCGATTTCCCCATCGCGCCGATGAACAGCAGCACCGCCAGCAGGTTCGCGGCATTCCAGGTCGTCCACAGGAACGGCACCTCGGTCTGCGCGATCATCGGCACCTGCGCGAAGATCTCGTCGAAACGGATCGAGCCGGTCAGCCACCAGATCCCGAAGATCCCCAGCAGGAAGCCGAAGTCGCCGACCCTGTTGACCACGAAGGCCTTCATCGCGGCGGCGTTGGCGCTGGGTTTCTTGTAGTAGAAGCCGATCAGCAGATAGGAGGCGAGGCCCACGCCCTCCCAGCCGAAGAACATCTGCAGCAGGTTGTCGGCGGTCACCAGCGCCAGCATGGCAAAGGTGAAGAACGACAGATAGGCGAAGAAGCGGGCGCGATAGGGCTCGTCCTCGGACCAGTTGTCGTCATGGGCCATGTAGCCCAGCGAATACATGTGCACCAATGCCGACACCGTGGTCACCACGATCAGCATAATCGCGGTCAGCCGGTCCAGCCGGATGGTCCATTGCGCCGCGAAATCGCCCGAGACGATCCAGTCCATCATCGGGATCTGCCGCGGCACCCCGTCGAAGTTCAGGAACACCATCCAGCTGAGCGCCGCGCAGACGAACAGCACGCCGGTGGTCAGATATTGCGCGCCCTTTTCGGAGATCAGCCGCCAGAGGAACCCGGCGATGACCGACGCGGCAAGAGGAGCGAGGAGAATGAACTGTTCCATGACCGCCTCAGCCCTTCATCACGTTGACGTCTTCGACCTCGATGGTGCCGCGGTTGCGGAAGAACACCACCAGGATGGACAGGCCGATCGCCGCCTCGGCCGCGGCGACGGTCAGCACGAACATGGTGAACACCTGCCCGGCCAGATCGCCCAGATGCGCCGAAAAGGCGACGAAGTTGATGTTGACCGACAGCAGGATCAGCTCGATCGACATCAGGATGACGATGACGTTCTTGCGGTTCACGAAGATGCCGAACACGCCGGTGACGAAGAGGATCGCCCCCACGACCAGGTAATGTGTCAGTCCGATCATTCGCTTCGTCCCTCTCGGGTTCGTGGCCCGGTTGTTCGTGTCGGACGCCGCGGCGGCGCCCCGTTCCTTGTGTCTCGCGCCCCGCCCTGGCGGCGGAGGCGGGGTTGGTTACAGCCCCTGCCCCGGCTTGGGGTCGGTCATCCGCATCGCCTTGGCCGGGTCGCGCCACATCTGCTGCAGCACGTCCTGGCGCTTGATGTCGCGGCGGTGGCGCAGCGTCAGCAGGATCGCCCCGATCATCGCCACCAGCAGGATCAGCCCCGACAGCTGGAACGGCAGCAGATAGCGGTCGTAAAGCACATCCCCCAGCGCGTGGGTGTTCTGCACATCAGCCAGGATCGGCGCCACCCGGGCGGCCTCGGCCGTCGGCGCGGATTCCCACATGCCGAACACGATGCCCAGCTGCGCCATCATCACCAGCGCGATCATCAGCCCCAGCGGCAGATAGCGCGCCATCTCGCCCTTGAGCGCGGCGAAATCCACGTCCAGCATCATCACGACGAACAGGAACAGCACCGCCACCGCGCCGACATAGACGATCACCAGCAGCAGCGCGACGAATTCCGCCCCCTGCAGGATGAACAGCCCCGAGGCCGACACGAAGGACAGGATCAGCCACAGCACCGAATGCACCGGGTTGCGCGAGATCACCACCATGAACCCGGCCGTCAGCACCGAGATCGCGAACAGATAGAAGGCGAAGACCATCATTCGGGGGTGTCCTCCTCGGCAAAGACCGATTGCGCCAGTTCCAGCGCCTTCTGCATGGCGGGCAGGCCGCCGAATACGCTCATCTGCCAGATCGTTTCCGCGATCTCGCGCTGGCTGGCACCGGCGGCGCGGGCGTGGCGCACGGCCAGCCGCAGCTGCGGCTCGGCCAGCGCGCCCTGCACGGTCAGCGCGGCGATGGTCAACAGCAGCCGGGTCTTGGCGTCCAGCCCCTCGCGGTTGAAGGTCTTGCCGAACCACATCTCCATCATGTCCGCGGACATGGTGGGGATCAGCTTTTCCATCGCCCGCGGATCGAGGCTTTCCAGCGCCGGGTTGAAGGCGCGCGCCATCTCCTGCCCGGACTGGAGCATCTGCTGGAACAATCTGGTGAAACCGTCGCTCATCTGTAGGGCGCGTCGAGCTGGATGTTGCGGGCGATCTCGGCCTCCCAGCGCTCGCCGTTGGCAAGCAGCTTGGCCTTGTCGTAGAACAGTTCCTCGCGGGTCTCGGTGGCGAACTCGAAGTTCGGCCCCTCGACGATGGCATCGACCGGGCAGGCTTCCTGGCAGAAGCCGCAATAGATGCATTTGGTCATGTCGATGTCATAGCGCGTGGTGCGGCGCGAGCCGTCCTCGCGCGGCTCGGCGTCGATGGTGATCGCCTGCGCGGGGCAGATCGCCTCGCACAGCTTGCAGGCGATGCAGCGTTCCTCGCCGTTGGGATAGCGGCGCAGCGCGTGTTCGCCGCGGAACCGGGGCGACAGCGGCCCCTTTTCATGCGGATAGTTGATGGTTTCCTTGGGACCGAAGAAGTAGCGGACCCCCAGGCCGAAGCCCTTGATGAAGTCCCACATCAGGAAATATTTCGTCGCGCGGACGAGATCGAGGGCCATTTCAGCGCGCCTCCCTTGCAGAAGTCACCGGCAGGGCGCGTCGGCCCGGATTGTCAGCGGTTGCACGAACCATGGCTCAGCCCCCCACGACCGGGGCGATCTGGTCCCAGCGTGCCCAGAACCCGCCCAGCACGTCATAGCGCGCAAGGAATGCGATCAGCACCACCCAGCCCAGCGACAGCGGCAGGAACACCTTCCAGCCCACGCGCATCAGCTGGTCGTAGCGGTAGCGCGGCACGATCGCCTTGACCATCGCGAACATCCAGAACCAGAACACCATCTTGGCGAACATCCACAGCGCGCCGTCGGGAATGCCGGGGATGGGCGACAGCCAGCCACCGAAGAACAGCAGCGAGATCAGCGCGCACATCAGCCAGATCGCGATATATTCGCCGGCCATGTACAGCAGATAGGGGGTCGAGGAATATTCGACCATGTGGCCGGCGACCAGTTCCGATTCCGCCTCGGCCAGGTCGAAGGGCGGGCGGTTGGTTTCCGCCAGCGCGCTGACGAAGAACAGCACCAGCATCGGCAGATGCGGCAGCCAGTACCAGTTCAGCATCCCGTAGGCGCCCTGCTGGCTGTAGACGATGCCCGACAGGTTCATGGTGCCGGCCGAGATGATCACCGCGATGACGATCAGGCCCAGCGAGACCTCGTAGGACACCATCTGCGCGGCCGAGCGCAGCGAGGCGAGGAACGGGTATTTCGAGTTCGAGGCCCAGCCGCCCATGATCACCCCGTAGACCTCGAGCGAGGAGACGGCGAGCACGAACAGGATGCCGATGTTGAGGTTCGACATCACCCAGCCCGGCGCGAAGGGGATCACCACGAACCCGACCAGCGCCAGCGTCATCGACAGGAACGGCGCCAGGAAGAACACGAACTTGTCGGCGCCCGCGGGCACCACGATTTCCTTGACCAGATATTTCAGCGCATCGGCAAAGGTCTGCAGCAGGCCCCAGGGGCCGACCACGTTGGGGCCGCGCCGCATCTGCACGGCGGCCCAGATCTTGCGGTCGCCATAGACCAGATACACCAGAGACAGCATCACGAAGGCGATGATCGCCAGCCCCTGCAGCAGCAGGATCAGGAAATGCCCGATGGGGGATGCCAGGAAATCAGCCATGCTTTCGGTTTCCCCTAGTCATGCCGCGGGAATGCCGCGGTCCTTGCACACGCGCAAGGTATCATCGGTTTCCATGACCCGCAGCCCCATCGGCTGCGTGTCGGACAATGTGAATACCGCGCCCAGCAGCAGCTTGCCGTTGCGCTTGTTCTGCACGGTGCGGATATGCCGTCCATAGCCCTTGCCATTGCCGTTTGCCCAGCCCGCCAGCGCGCAGGTTGCATAGGCGAAGGCCACATCGGCGTCCACCCCTGCCTTGAGATTCGCGGTCACCTCGACCAGCTCGTCGCCCGAGGTGCGCTGATTTGCCCCGGGCTGCAGCCGGTCCACGCGGACGGCGATGAAATCCTCGGGATCGGCGGTGAATCCGGCCGGAAACTCGGGCAGCGCCGGGCGGGTGCGGGCGGCGAATTCCTTTAGCGCGCGTTCCTGCGCGGTGGGCATCCGCCGCAAGTGCGGCGCGACGACGCGGAAATTGGCGATGTCGGCGGGCGACAGGTTCAGCCCCAGGTTGTCGGCCAGCGCCGCCAGCTCGTCCTCGGTCACCTCGAACACGTCGCGGCCCTGCGGGCTGTCCAGCGCCACCTGCGAGGTCGAGCCGTCGGGTTCCAGAATCAGGATCTCGCCCGATTTGGTCGAGACCCGCGCCCGCGTCAGCCTGGTGCCCGCGGCGCTGCGGTCGACGATGCGCACCCCCACCTCGGCCGGCTTGGCCGGGGGCGGCGCCGCCAGCGCCATTGCACCCTTGTTCGCGCCCGTCGGCGCGCAGCCGGCCAGCCCGAGGCCCAGCCCCGCCGCGGCGATCAGCGCAGTGACCGCGACACGCATCCCGCCTACTCCGCCGCCAGCGCCGGGTTGCGGCGGGCCGCCGCCATCGCCGACAGTTCGGCCATGATCGGCGAGGACCGCGCGATCGGGTTGGTCAGGTAGAAATCCGCAATCGCGTTGCGGAAGCTGGCGCGGCCCAGCGGCCCGGTTTCAAGCGGCTGCCAGTCGTTTTCCGGCACCAGGTCGATCTCGGCCAGATGCGGCACCGCCTCGAAGACCGCGCGGCGCAGCTCGGGCAGGCTGTCCCAGGGCTGGGTGCGGCCCAGCTCGGCCGACAGCGCCCGCAGGATCGCCCAGTTCTCCTTGGCCTCGCCCGGCGCGAAATTGGCGCGCATCGCCAGCTGCGGCCGGCCCTCGGTGTTGACGAAGATGCCGTTTTCCTCGGTGTAGCAGGCGGCGGGCAGAATCAGGTCGGCGCGATGGGCGCCGCGGTCGCCGTGGCTGCCCTGATAGATCACGAAGGGCCCGCCCTGATCGCGCGGGGCGATCTCGACCTCATCGGCGCCCAGGCTGTAGATCACCTCGGCCCCCTCGATGGCGGCGGTCAGCCCGCCCTCGGTCACCGCGCCCACGTCCATGGCGCCGACGCGGGCCGCGGCGCTGTGCAGCACCAGCAGCTTGCAGTCGCCCAGCTCGCAGACGCGCATGGCGTGGCCCAGCACCGCGGCGCCGTCGGCCTCGCGCAGCGCGCCCTGGCCGATGATGACGATGCCGGGCGTGCCCTCGGTATTGGCCAGATCCTCGTCGAGCAGCCCCGAGAGCGCCTCGCGGTCGGTGCCCAGGTGGTGGTAGTCGTAGGTCAGGTCCACCGCCTGCCCCAGCAGCGCGATCTGCGCGCCGTTGATCCAGGCCTTGCGGATGCGGGCGTTCAGCACCGGCGCCTCGTCGCGCGGGTTGGTGCCGATCAGCAGGATGCGCTTGGCATCGTCGATGTCGGCGATGGTGGCGGTGCCGACAAAGCCCGAGCGGTTGCCAGCCGGCAGCCGCGCGCCGTCGGTGCGGCACTCGACCGCGCCGCCCAGCCCCTCGACCAGCTGCTTGAGCGCGAACGCGGCCTCGGCCGGGGCGAGATCCCCGACCAGTCCGGCGACCCGGCGCCCCTTCATCGCGGCGGCGGCGGCGTTCAGCGCCTCATCCCAGCCAGCCGGGCGCAGCCGGCCGTTTTCACGGATATAGGGCTTGTCCAGCCGCTGCCGGCGCAGCCCGTCCCAGACGAAACGGGTCTTGTCGGAAATCCATTCCTCGTTCACGTCGTCGTTGTTGCGCGGCAGGATGCGCATGACCTCGCGGCCCTTGGTGTCGATGCGGATCGCCGACCCCAGCGCGTCCATCACGTCGATCGATTCGGTCTTGCGCAGCTCCCACGGGCGGGCGGTGAAGGAATAGGGCTTGTTGACCAGCGCCCCCACCGGGCACAGGTCGATGATGTTGCCCTGCAGGTTGGTGTCCAGCGAGGCGCCCAGATAGGTGGTGATTTCCTCATCCTCGCCGCGGCCGGTCTGGCCCATCTGCGGCACCCCCGCCACCTCGTCGATGAAGCGCACGCAGCGGGTGCAGTGGATGCAGCGGGTCATGTGCGTCTCGACCAGCGGGCCGAGGTCCAGATCCTCGAGCGCGCGCTTGGGCTCGCGGAAGCGCGAGAAATCGACGCCATAGGCCATCGCCTGGTCCTGCAGGTCGCATTCCCCGCCCTGGTCGCAGATCGGGCAGTCCAGCGGGTGGTTGATCAGCAGGAACTCCATCACCCCCTCGCGGGCCTTGCGGACCATCGGGCTGTTGGTGCGGATTTCCGAGGGCGCGCCCTCGGGCCCCGGGCGCAGGTCCTTGACCTGCATCGCGCAGGACGCCGCGGGCTTGGGCGGCCCGCCCACCACCTCGACCAGACACATCCGGCAGTTGCCCGCGATCGACAGCCGCTCGTGGTAGCAGAACCGCGGAATCTCGATCCCCGCCTGTTCGCAAGCCTGAAGCAGCGTCAGGTTCGGGTCGACATCAACCAGCCGGTCGTCGATCTTGATGGTGCGAAGGTTGCTCATCTGACTGCCTTGCCTGTGCCTGGGCCCGACGGGGCCATGGTCTTGTGCGGATATTCGGCCCCGTCGCCGGGTCCGGCAATGATAAATGTCATCGCGCCGCGGGTTTCCGCGGGAATGAATGTCGTGGCGCCACGGGCCTGCGCGGGCGCCGCCAGCGCGAGGTCGGCCAGCAGCATCGTCGCTGCTGCAGCCGCGGTGATCCCCAGCCCGATCCAGCGCACCGCCCGCTTCATTTCGCCACCAGCAGCGAGCCGGTCACCGTCCGGTTGGCGATTTCCTGCATCCCCAGCCGGCAGAAGCTTTGCGGATCGCCCTTGGTGACGCCGTTGCGGGCCATGTAGTCCTCGGCCACGGCATAGATGCGCTTGCGCTCTTCCTTGCTGTCCAGAAACGCGTCGACCTGGGCGCGGGAATAGCCCTTGTCCAGCGCATAGCGTTCCAGCGCGCGCGCCTGGCCATAGGCGTAGATCAGCCGCCCGTTGATCGTCGGGCATTCGCGCCGGATGCGGTCGGCGATCCGCGCCGCGATCAGCCGGTCGTTGATATAGCGTTCCTGCGACAGCGGCTCGAGCGCGAGCGCCGGGCCGCTCAGTGCGGCAAGCGCCAGCGCTGCGGCGGCCAGGGGTTTCAGGGGGCCGGTCATCTTGCGGGTCATGGCGATATCCTCGTTGCACAGAGTTGCAACATAGGCCCGCCGCGGCGCCGGGCGGCCGCACGAATGGGTCAACCCCGCGTGAGCGCGCCGCCGAAAGCCGCGCTGGACGACCGCACCGCGCATCAGAACCAGTCCCTTTCGCCCAGCTCGTAGGTGTCGTGGAACTGCTCGTCGGTGCGGGTCAGATAGATCACCCCTTCGACAAAGGCGATCAGCCAGACCACCCCCGAGGGGATGAAGAACAGCAGCCATCCCAGCGCCGTCACCGCCAGCATGATCAGCCCGGCGCGGTTGTAGCCCAGATAGAACTTATGCGCCCCGACCGAGCCGAAGAACAGCGCCAGCAACCCCGCCACCATGCGGCTTTTGCCGTAATGGCGGGCGGGCTGCGGCGCGCCGGGGTCGGGATAGATCTCGGCCGCGCGCTCGCCCCGGGGCTGGAAATCCACCGCAACGCCCGGCCGCGCGATCTGGCCGCTGCCCAGCAGGTCCTCGGCCGCGAACGCATAGCGCCGCCCGTCGGCGCCGGTGACGACCCCCTCGCCCGTACGCGGGTCGATATGCAGGATCTGCCCCTTCATGCCGCACCCCCTGCGCACACAACGGCACGCGCCCCGGGGACGCGGGCGGCGTGTGCCGCGGCCGCCGCAGCGGCGGGATATGCGGAAAAAGCGGTCACTCGGCCGCCATGGCGCCCATGCGGCCGGTGCGCTTGGCCTTGATGCGGTCCTCGATCTCCTCGCGGAAATGGCGGATCAGCCCCTGGATCGGCCAGGCCGAGGCGTCCCCCAGCGCGCAGATCGTGTGGCCCTCGACCTGCTTGGTCACGTCCAGCAGCATGTCGATTTCCTCGACCTCGGCATCGCCGCGGACCAGCCGTTCCATCACCCGCATCATCCAGCCCGTGCCTTCGCGGCAGGGCGTGCACTGGCCGCAGCTTTCATGCTTGAAGAACGCCGACAGCCGCCAGATCGCCTTGATGATGTCGGTCTGCTGATCCATTACGATCATGCAGGCGGTGCCGAAGGACGAGCGCAGCTCGCGCATCCCGTCGAAATCCATGATCGCATCCTCGCACAGATGCGCCGGGATCACCGGGCACGAGGCGCCGCCGGGGATGATCGCCTTGAGGTTCTTCCAGCCGCCGCGGATGCCGCCGCCGTGGCGCTCGATCAGCTCGCGCATCGGGATCGACATCGATTCCTCGACCACGCAGGGGGTGTTGATATGGCCGGTCAGGCCGAACAGCTTGACGCCGGCGTTGTTCGGGCGGCCGAAACCGGCGAACCATTCCGCTCCGCGGCGCAGGATCGTGGGCACCACCGCGATGGATTCGACGTTGTTGACCGTGGTCGGGCAGCCGTAAAGCCCCGCCCCGGCCGGGAACGGCGGCTTCATCCGCGGCATCCCCTTTTTGCCTTCCAGGCTTTCCAGCAGCGCGGTTTCCTCGCCGCAGATATAGGCGCCGGCGCCATGGGCCACAAACAGGTCGAAGTCCCAGCCCGAGCCCGCCGCGTTCCGCCCCAGCAGCCCCGCGTCATAGCATTCGTCGATGGCAGATTGCAGCGATTCGCGTTCGCGGATGAACTCGCCGCGGATGTAGATATAGGCGGTGTGCGCGCCCATGGCGAAGCCGGCGATCAGCGCCCCCTCGATCAGCGTGTGCGGATCGTGGCGCATGATCTCGCGGTCCTTGCAGGTCGCAGGTTCCGATTCGTCGCCGTTGATGACCAGATAGGCCGGGCGCCCGTCGCTTTCCTTGGGCATGAAGGACCACTTCATCCCGGTGGGGAAGCCCGCGCCGCCCCGGCCGCGCAGGCCGGATTTCTTCATTTCGTCGATGATGGCATCGCGGCCGCGGGCGATGATCCCGGCGGTGCCGTCCCAGTGGCCGCGGGCGCGGGCGCCGCGCAGGCTGCGGTCACCCATGCCGTAGAGATTCGTGAAAATCCGGTCCTGATCGCTCAGCATCGCGTCGTCGTCCTATCGTTCGTGCGGTGCATCAGCGCGCCGCCGCCAGATCCGCCAGGTCACCATCAGCGACCAGACCAGCGCCCCGATCGCCGCGAGATCGGCGAGAAAGGCATATTCCGCGGGCCAGCCGTAACGCCGCCCCGCCCAGTTCGCCGCCAGCCATGCCAGCATCGCCCCCGCGATCACCAGCGCCACCAGCCGCATCTGGCCGCTGTCGTCCCGGCCCGGCGCAGGGCCGGGCGGCCGACGCGGCGCCGTCATGTCGTCCCGCCGCTGCCGGCGGCGTCACCGCCGGCGGGGGCATGCGCCGAATCCCCGTCGGCTGCAAGCGCGCGCGCCGCCTTGCGCCGCGGCGCCGGCTTGGCCTTCGTGGCCCCGCCCTTGCCGGGTTCAAAGGTCACCGCCTGCCCGCCGCCGACCGAGGCCTCGGCCGGTGCGCCGGCCATCCCGGCCGGGCGCTGCGGCCGCGCGATCGCCACCTGCGCCGCCGCCCCGCCGTCGCGGCGGATCGACTGCCGCACCGGCTCGTCGGGGTCGCGGGCGTCTTCGACCGGGACCCAGCTCTCATCGGCCTCGGCGCCCTGGCACAGCAGGAACATCCCCAGCCCGCCCAGCAGCCACGCTGTCACGAAACCCAGGAACAGCCCGCCCATGAAGCCGACCCCGCCCAGCGAGAACAGCAGCACGACCAGCCCCATCACCGCGGCGAAGATCCAGCAGTTCCGTGCGCAATTGGTCATGGCGGGGTCCTTTACAGCTGGGGTTCGGGGTCAGTCGGTGTCTTTCGCATCGGCGGGCTGGCCGGCCGGTTCAATCTTGGAAACGGGCATCCCCGGAGAGGTCGCCGCCGCCTCCTGCACGGTCACGCCGGTCTTGTCGGCGGGCCGGCCCAGGCTGGGCTTGGGCTCATCCCCGGAATCGCTATCGGCAGTGTCGGGGCGCACCCAGGGGGTCAGGATCGGCACCTCGGTCCCGTCGATGCGCTTGAGCGTGTCGCGCAGCCGCGTCGCCCGGGCGACCGAGGCATTCGCCTGCTCCACCCGCTCGGTCGCGGTCAGCGCCACCGGCCCGCCCAGCGGCTCCGACGAGAACCGGCCGTTCTGTGGCCCCGGCACCGGCACCTGCCCCGCGGCCATGGCGTCGATCAGCGCCGAAAGCTTCTCGGCGGTCAGGTCCTCGTAATAATCCTTGCCGATCTGCGCCATCGGCGCGTTCGAGCAGGCGCCCGGGCACTCGACCTCTTCCCACGAGAAATTGCCGTCGGCCGAGACCGTATGCGGGGTCGGCGCGATCTTCTCGCGGCAGATGGCGATCAGCTCCTCGGCGCCGCAGATCATGCAGGTGGTGGTGCCGCAGATCTGGATATGCGCAATCTTCCCAACGGGTTGCAGCTGATACATAAAGTAGAATGTCGCAACCTCAAGCACCCTGATATAGGGCATCCCCAGGAAATCGGCGACATATTCGATGGCCGGCCGCGACAGCCAGCCCTCTTGTTCCTGCGCGCGCCACAGCAGCGCGATCACCGCCGAGGCCTGCCGGCCCTGCGGATATTTGGTCAGTTGCGCCCGCGCCCATTCAAGGTTCGCAGGGGTGAACTCGAACGACTCGGGCTGGACGGGGGACAGGCGGCGCAGCATCAGGCGAACTCTCCGGTGCGAGGGGCGGCGGCGTGCGCCGGGGACGGGCCAAGGGACGACATGCTCACCGGTCGATCTCTCCGAACACGATATCGATCGAGCCCAGCAGCGCCGCGACATCGGCCAGCATGTGCCCGCGCGACAGCCAGTCCATCGACTGCAGGTGCAGATAGCCCGGCGCCCGCAGCTTGGCCCGATAGGGACGGTTGGTCCCGTCCGCGACCATGTAGACACCGAACTCGCCCTTGGGGGCCTCGACCGCGGCATAGACCTCGCCGGCGGGAACCTTGAACCCCTCGGTATACAGCTTGAAATGGTGGATCAGCGCTTCCATGTCGCGCTTCATCTCGGCGCGGCGAGGCGGCGTCAGCTTGCCGCGCGCCAGCACGTCGCCGGGCGGTTCCGCCAGCAGCTTGGCGCAGGCCTGGCGGATGATCGAGGTCGACTGGATCATCTCCTCCATCCGCACCAGATAGCGGTCGTAGCAGTCGCCGTTGGTGCCGACCGGCACCTGGAACTCGAATTCGTCGTAGCATTCATAGGGCTGGCTGCGGCGCAGGTCCCAGGCCAGGCCCGAGCCGCGCGCCATCACCCCGGAATAGCCCCAGTCGAGGATGTCCTGTTCCTTGACGATGCCGATATCGACGTTGCGCTGCTTGAAGATGCGGTTTTCGGTCAGCAGCACATGCAGGTCGTCGACCACCTTGGGAAAGGCCACCGCCCAGTCGTCGATGTCCTGGATCAGCTGCGGCGGCAGGTCCTGATGGACGCCGCCGGGGCGGAAATAATTGGCGTGCAGCCGCGCCCCGCAGGCCCGCTCGTAGAACACCATCAGCTTTTCACGCTCGACGTAACCCCACAGCGGCGGGGTCAGCGCGCCCACGTCCATTGCCTGCGACGTCAGGTTCAGCAGATGGTTCAGGATCCGCCCGATCTCGCTGTAAAGCACCCGGATCAACTGCGCCCGGCGCGGCACCTCGGTCTCGGTCAGCCGCTCGATCGCCAGGCACCAGGCATGTTCCTGGTTCATCGGCGCCACATAGTCGAGCCGGTCCAGATAGGGCAGGTTCTGCAGATAGGTGCGGCTTTCCATCAGCTTTTCGGTGCCGCGGTGCAAAAGCCCGATATGGGGGTCGGCGCGCTCGACGATCTCGCCGTCAAGCTCCAGCACCATGCGCAGAACACCATGCGCCGCAGGGTGTTGCGGGCCGAAGTTGATGTTGAAATTGCGGATGCGCTGTTCGTCGGTCAGCACGTCCGCGCTGCCGTCGTCATACTGGTTGTTGCGGATGTCGCCGTCCATCACTTCTTGCCCTCTGCGGTGACGCCGGTGGTGGCGGGGGCCTTCTCGTCGCCGGGCAGCACGTATTTCGCACCCTCCCACGGCGAGAGGAAATCGAACTGCCGGTATTCCTGCACCAGATCGACCGGCTCATAGACCACGCGCTTTTCGGCGTCGTCCCAGCGCACTTCCAGATAGCCGGTGGTCGGGAAGTCCTTGCGCAGCGGATGGCCGCGGAACCCGTAGTCCGACAGCAGCCGGCGCAGGTCCGGGTGCCCCGAGAACAGGATCCCGAACATGTCGAAGACCTCGCGCTCGAACCAGTTGGCGCAGGGCATCAGCCCGGTGATCGAGGGCACCAGCTCGTCCTCGCGCACCGCCGCCTTCAGCCGGATGCGCTGGTTGGTGTACATGGACAGGAAATGCCACACCACGTCGAAGCGCGCCGGGCGTTCCGGGTGATCGACGGCGGTGATGTCGACCAGGGTCGAAAAGCGGCAGGCCGGGTCGTCGCGCAGTGCCTGCACCAGCGCCACGATGGACTGCGCATGGACGGTCAGCGTCAGCTCGCCAAAGGCGACCTCGGATTTCAGCACATCGTTGGGGCGGCGGGCGGCGATCATTTCGCCCAGCTCGGCCAGCGCCTGCGGATCGGGATAGACGGCCATCGGGATCACCTCACCAGCGTGCCGGTGCGGCGGATGCGCCGCTGCAGTTGCAGGATGCCGTACAGCAGCGCCTCGGCGGTGGGCGGGCAGCCGGGAACGTAGATGTCGACCGGCACGATCCGGTCGCAGCCGCGCACGACGGAATAGGAATAATGGTAATAGCCGCCGCCATTGGCACAGCTGCCCATGGAAATCACATAGCGCGGCTCGGGCATCTGGTCATAGACCTTGCGCAGCGCCGGCGCCATCTTGTTGGTCAGCGTGCCCGCGACGATCATCAGGTCCGACTGCCGGGGCGAGGCCCGCGGCGCCGTCCCGAAGCGTTCCAGATCATAGCGCGGCATCGAGGCGTGGATCATCTCGACCGCGCAGCAGGCCAGGCCGAAGGTCATCCAGTGCAGCGAGCCGTTGCGCGCCCAGTTGATGATGTCCTCGGTGGTGGTCAGCAGGAAGCCCTTGTCCTGCAGCTCGCGGTTCAGCTGCGCCGTCGCGACCTCGCGGTCGGCGCCCGCGGTATTGGCCCCGGTCATCACGCCCATTCCAGCGCCCCTTTCCGCCATTCATAGGCAAATCCGATGGTCAGGACGGCCAGGAAGACCATCATCGACCAGAAGGCCACATCGCTGAGCCCGGCCAGGTTCACCGCCCAGGGGAACAGGAACGCGATCTCGAGGTCGAAGATGATGAACAGGATCGACACGAGATAGAACCGCACGTCGAACTTCATCCGCGCATCGTCGAAGGCGTTGAAGCCGCATTCATAGGCGCTGACCTTCTCCGGGTCCGGGTTGCGCACCGCCAGCACGGCAGCCGCAAGGACGAGGATGATCGCCAGCGCCGCGGCCATGCCGATGAAGACCAGGACGGGCAGATATTCGGACAGAAGATAGTCCACGAGAGGGCTCCCCTGACGGCGGCGACCCTCGGGTGCCGCGTGGCTGTGTGGCTGGAGTTTCGTTTATCCCTCCCCTGCCCGGTGGTCAATGCAACCATGGCGCCAAAGCCGGGGCGCGGCGCCCGGGTTTTCCGGCCGCTGCCCGGATCCCCCCGCCGACCGGGCGCCACGCCCCCGCTGGGACGGAATCGCCGTCGCCCCGGCTGCGCCATCGGGTATTTTCACCAGAAAGAAGCGGCAGAGCCCCGGCTTTCCCGCCGCTTTCATCTTGCCGCGAAGATCCTCGAGGGGATTCGCCGCCAGGCGATGGGGGGCAGACAGCCCCCCTTCCCCAGCGCCGCCGGCCGCCGCCCGGGCCGGGTCAGGCGCTGGCGGCCTTGCGCGGTTTGGTCGCGGCTGCGGGCCGCGCCGGGGCCGTCCGCTCCAGCAGCGGCGCCAGATAGCGGCCGGTGTGGCTGCCGGGCACCGCGGCGATATCCTCGGGCGTGCCGGTGGCGACGATCACCCCGCCGCCGTCGCCGCCCTCGGGGCCGATGTCGATGATCCAGTCGGCGGTCTTGATCACGTCGAGGTTGTGCTCGATCACCACCACGGTGTTGCCCTGCTCGACCAGCCGGTGCAGCACCTCGAGCAGCTTGCGGGTGTCGTCGAAATGCAGCCCGGTGGTGGGCTCGTCAAGGATATAGAGCGTGCGCCCGGTCGAGGCGCGCGACAGCTCCTTGGCGAGCTTCACCCGCTGCGCCTCGCCCCCCGACAGGGTGGTGGCCTGCTGGCCGACCTTGACATAGCCCAGCCCGACCTCGACCAGCGCATCCATCTTGGACCGGATCGAGGGCACGGCGCGGAAGAACTCCTGCGCGTCCTCGATGGTCATGTCCAGCACGTCGGCGATGGATCGGCCCTTGAACTCGACCTCCAGCGTCTCGCGGTTGTAGCGCTTGCCCTTGCAGGTCTCGCAGGTGACGTAGACGTCGGGCAGGAAATGCATCTCGATCTTGATGACGCCGTCGCCCTGGCAGGCCTCGCAGCGGCCGCCCTTGACGTTGAAGCTGAAGCGGCCGGGGCCGTAGCCGCGGGCCTTCGATTCCGGCAGCCCGGCGAACCAGTCGCGGATATGGGTATAGGCGCCAGTGTAGGTGGCGGGGTTCGAGCGCGGGGTGCGCCCGATGGGCCGCTGGTCGATGTCGATCACCTTGTCCAGCTGTTCCAGCCCCTTGACCGCGCGCGCGGGCGCGGGGGTCTGGCGGGCGCCGTTCAGCCGCATCGAGGCGGTCTTGAACAGCGTCTCGATGGTCAGCGTCGACTTGCCGCCGCCCGAGACGCCGGTCACGCAGACGAACCGCCCCAGCGGGAAATCCACCGTCACGTCGCGCAGGTTGTTGCCAGTGGCGCCCTCAACGGTCACGGCCTTGCCGTTGCCCCTGCGGCGCTCGGCGGGGACCGGGATCTCGCGCGCGCCGGACAGATATTGCCCGGTCAGGCTGTCAGGGTTGGCCTCGATCTCGGCCGGCGTGCCCTTGGCCACCACCTGCCCGCCATGGACCCCGGCCCCCGGCCCCATGTCAAAGACGTAATCGGCATGGCGGATCGCGTCCTCGTCATGTTCGACCACGATCACCGAGTTGCCCTGGTCGCGCAACCCCTTGAGCGCGCCCAGCAGCCGGTCGTTGTCGCGCTGATGCAGCCCGATCGAGGGCTCGTCCAGCACATAGAGCACCCCGGTCAGGCCCGAGCCGATCTGGCTGGCCAGCCGGATGCGCTGGCTTTCGCCGCCCGACAGCGTGCCGGCGGCGCGGCTCAGCGTCAGGTAATCCAGCCCGACATTGACCAGGAACCCCAGCCGTTCGCGGATTTCCTTGAGGATGGCGCGGGCGATTTCGTTCTTCTGCTTGGTCAGGTGGTTCGGGGCGTCCTCGGTCCAGGCCAGCGCCTCGCGGATCGACAGGTCGGTGACCTGGCCGATATGGGTGCCGGCGATCTTCACCGCCAGCGCCTCGGGCTTCAGCCGCCAGCCGTTGCAGACATGGCAGGGGCGTGCGTTCTGGTAACGCTCCATCTCCTCGCGCGACCAGGCGCTGTCGGTCTCGCGGTAGCGGCGTTCCATGTTGGGGATCACGCCCTCGAAGGTGCGGCTGACCTCATACACCCGGCCGGCGTCGTCAAAGCGGAAACGGATCTCTTCGCTGCCCGAGCCGTGCATGAACAGCTGCCGGATCTCGTCCGGCAGGTCGCGCCACGGGGTCTTGCGGTCGAAGCCGTAGTGTTTCGCCAGCGCGTTGATGGTCTGGGTCAGATAGGCGGATTTCGACTTCGCCCAGGGCGCGATGGCGCCCTGCGCCAGCGACAGGCCGGTGTCGGGCACGATCAGCCGCTCGTCGAACACCAGTTCGGCCCCCAGCCCGTCGCAGGCGGGGCAGGCCCCCAGCGGCGCGTTGAAGGAAAACAGCCGCGGCTCGATTTCCGGGATGGTGAAGCCGGAGACCGGGCAGGCGAAGTTCTCGCTGAAGGTGATGCGCTCGGGCTCACCTTCGGCCGGCGCGGTTTCCAGCACCGCAATGCCCCCGGCGAGGTCCAGCGCGGTGCGCAGGGAATCGGCCAATCGCGTTTCCAGCCCCTCGCGCACCACGATGCGGTCCACCACCACGTCGATGTCGTGGCGGAACTTCTTGTCCAGCGTCGGCGGCGTGTCGAGCTCGTGGAACGCGCCGTCGATCTTGACCCGCTGGAAGCCTTTCTTGCGCAGCTCCAGCAGCTCTTTCTCATAGGCGCCCTTGCGGTCGCGCACGATCGGGGCCAGCAGATAGGCGCGGGTGCCCTCGGGCAGAGCCATGATCCGGTCGACCATGTCCTGCACCTGCTGCGCCTCGATCGGCAGGCCTGTGGCCGGCGAATAGGGCGTCCCTGCCCGCGCGAACAGCAGCCGCAGATAGTCGTAGATTTCCGTGACCGTGCCGACGGTCGAGCGCGGGTTCTTGCTGGTGGTCTTCTGCTCGATGGAAATCGCCGGCGACAGGCCGGTGATATGGTCCACGTCCGGCTTGCCCATCATGTCGAGGAACTGCCGCGCATAGGCCGACAGGCTTTCGACATAGCGCCGCTGCCCCTCGGCATAGATGGTGTCAAAGGCGAGGCTGGATTTCCCCGACCCCGACAGCCCGGTGATCACCACCAGCCGGTCGCGGGGGATGTCCATGTCGACATTCTTGAGGTTGTGTTCGCGCGCGCCGCGTACCTCGATGAACTTCTGTTCCATGCGGGGGCCTTTTCGGGGGACAGGGGCAACAGATAGGCAGGCAGCTGTTGAAAGACAACGGCCGAGACGGAACGGAATATGAACTTGCGCATGACTGCATCTATGGCAGAGTGGCGTTGCAAGCGGTTAACGCGCGAGGGTTCGCCATGCCTGACAAGATCTATACCGGCAGTTGCCAATGCGGTGCCATCGCCTTCCGGCTGACCGCAGACGGTCCGACGACGGAATACCGCTTCAACAAGCACGTCATCTCGCACCGTTTCTGCCCGACTTGCGGCATCCAGCCCTATGCGACCGGGGAACAGGACGGCCAGACGATCGTGGCAGTGAACGTCAACTGTCTGGACGGGGTGGATGCGCGGGCGCTCGATTCGCAGGTTGTTGACGGGGCATCTGCCTGATCGGCGCAGGTTTCCGGACGCTTGCGCGCCGCCCTCAGCCGCCGGTGTGGCTCATGTGGCGCGAGACCTTGCCGGCGACGCCGCGGGAATAGTCGAAGTCGTGGCCCTTGGGCTTGCGGGCGATGGCGGTGCGGATCGCCTCGCGCAGCGGGCCGTCGTCGGCGCTGGCGCGCAAGGGCGCGCGCAGGTCGGCGCGGTCCTCCTGCCCCAGGCACATGTAGAGCTCGCCCGTGCAGGTGACGCGCACGCGGTTGCAGCTTTCGCAGAAATTATGGGTCAAGGGGGTGATGAAGCCGATCTTCTGCCCGGTTTCCTCGATCCGCACATAGCGGGCCGGGCCGCCGCTGCGCTCGGCCAGCGGCTGCAGGGTGAAGCGTTCGGCCAGCCGCGCGCGCAGGTCGCTGAGCGGCCAGTACTGGTCCAGCCGGTCCTCCTCGCCCATCTCGCCCATCGGCATGACCTCGATGAAGGTCAGGTCGTGGCCCTCGCCCGCGCACCAGTCGAGCAGGGGGAACAGCTCGTCCTCGTTGAAGCCCTTGAGCGCCACGGTGTTGATCTTGACCCGCATTCCCGCGGCCTTGGCGGCCGCGATGCCGCCCAGCACCTGCGGCAGCCGGCCCCAGCGGGTGATGGCGGCGAACTTGTCGGGGTCGAGCGTGTCGAGCGAGACATTCACCCGCCGCACCCCGCAATCGGCCAACTCGTCGGCAAAGCGCGACAGCTGGCTGCCGTTGGTGGTCACGGTCAGCTCGTCCAGCCCGTTGCCCAGCCGCCCGGACATGACCCGGAACAGCGACATGATGTTGCGCCGCACCAGCGGCTCGCCCCCGGTGATGCGCAGCTTGCGCACGCCCAGGTCGATGAAGGCGCCCGCCAGGCGTTCGAGTTCCTCCAGCGTCAGCAGCTCGGCCTTGGGCAGGAACTGCATGTGCTCGGCCATGCAATAGGTGCAGCGGAAATCGCAGCGGTCGGTGACCGAGACCCGCAGGTAGGTGATGGGGCGGGCGAAAGGGTCGATCAGCGGGGCGCAGGACATGGCCGCAACATAGGCAGCGCGGGGCGGCGGCTCAAGGCCCGGCAAGAGCGGCGGCGGGACGCCGAAGAACCGGCGCGGGCGTGGACAGCGGCGCCCGGGCGCGGCAGTCTGGGGCGGAAGCCAACAGACCCCGGGGAACGATCCATGACCACCGCACAAGCGTTCAACCGACTGGCGCTGCTGCTGCCGCTGCTGGCGCTGGCCGGCTGCGACCTGGCGGCCACCGGGACGCCGCAGCCGCCGCCGCGGGCGACGGCCCCCGCCGCCCCCTCGGGCGTGACCGAAACCGCGCTGCAGCGCCCGGCCAGCGCGCGCTCGGTTGCGTCGCTGGATGCCTCGGCGGCGGAAAAGGCCGCGGCGAGCCGGCCTGCTGCCGCAGGGGCGCGGCTGGGGACCACCATCGCCTCGCTGGGGGATGCGACCAAGGGCGGGTTCTGGATCCGCACGCCGCTGGTGCAGGCCGCGGGCAAGGGGCGGCTGGTGGACCCCTCGACCGGCAAATCGGTGAATGTCGACCTGATCCCCCTGCCCGGCCCGGCCTCGGCCGGCAGCCAGGTGTCGCTGCCGGTGCTGACTACACTGGGGGTGGGGCTGACCGACCTGCCCGAGGTCGAGGTGTATCGGAACTGACGGCGGCTCAGCCCCAGTCGGGGCGGTGGCGTTCGACCCAGGCGCGGCCGGGATCGCCGCCCCACAGCTGCCAGGCGATATAGGCGGCCGAGGGCGCGCCCTCGCCCCAGCCCTCGCGCGCCCGCAGGCCGGCGAAGCGGGCGAACCAGCCGGCGATCACCCGCATCTCGCGCGCGGAGTGCGGGCGGCGCGCGGCCAGCGCCTGCGCCCGGGCCAGCCCGACCCCGGTGCCGCCGCGGCCGTGGCGCGCGCGCAGCGCCAGCCCCTGCTGCGCCGCCGCCGCGACCTCAGGGGGCGGCACGAAGCCCGGCGCGGCCAGCCCCAGCACATCCAGCCCCGCCGCCAACGCAGGCGGCAGGGACTCGCCGCCGCTCATCCGGCGGGCATCCGCGCCTCGACCATCCCGGCCAGCCAGCTGGCCCCGGCCGGGATGGCGCTGTCGTCGAAATCATAGGCGGGGTGGTGCAGCATGGCGCTGTCGCCGTTGCCCAGGAAGATATAGGCCCCCGGCCGCGATTCGAGCATGTAGCTGAAATCCTCGCCCGCCATCAGCGGCGGCGCGGCGGTGTCCACCGACCCGGCGACGGCGCGGGCGACCTCGGCCGCGTGGGCGGTGGCGTCCCGGTGGTTCACCGTCACCGGATAGCCGCGGCGATAGTCGATGGCGGCGCTGACCCCCAGCGCCTCGGCGGTGCTGGCGACCACCCGGTGAAAGCGCTGTTCCAGCAGGTCGCGCACGCCGGCATCGAGCGAGCGCACGGTGCCCCGCAGCCGCACCTCTTGCGGGATGATGTTATAGGCGTGGCTCGAGGTCTCGACCGAGCAGACCGAGACCACCCCCGCCTGCAGCGGATCGAGGTTGCGCGCCACCAGCGATTGCAGCGCCGTCACCAGCTGCGCCGCAGCCAGCACCGGATCGACGCAATCCTGCGGCCGCGCCGCGTGGCCGCCGCGGCCGGTCAGCACCACGTCGAACTGGTCGGCAGCGGCCATGATCCCGCCCTCGCGGATCGCGAATTGCCCGACGGGCAGGCCGGGCAGGTTGTGCAGCGCATAGAACTCTTGAATCCCCCAGCGCTCGACCAGCCCGTCCTGGACCATGGCCAGCCCCCCGGCGCCGTTTTCCTCGGCCGGCTGGAACACCAGCACGGCGGTGCCGTCGAAATTGCGGGTCTCGGCCAGGTATTTCGCCGCCCCCAGCAGCATCGCGGTGTGGCCGTCATGGCCGCAGGCGTGCATGACCCCCGGCGTGGTCGAGGCATAGTCGGCGCCGGTGATCTCGGTGATCGGCAGCGCGTCCATGTCGGCGCGCAGCGCCACCACCCGCGCGCGCGTGTCGCGGCAGCCGCGGATCACCGCCACCACGCCGCTGCGGCCGACACCCTCGGTCACCTCGTCGGCGCCAAAGCCGCGCAGCAGCTCGGCCACGCGGGCGGCGGTGCGGTGGACGGCATAGTCCAGTTCGGGGTGGCGGTGGAAATCATGCCGCCAGCCGGTGATCTCGGGCAGCAGCTCGGCAAAGCGGTTCCTGACGGGCATGGCGCAACTCCTGTGACCCCGGCAGGCTACAGCGCGACGGGGCGGGCGCAAGCCGTTGCGGCAGAGATCAACCCTCGGTCAGCGCCGCCACCGCGTGCGCCAGATGCCGGCGCGGCAGGATCAGGATGCAGGGCCCGTCCAGCGCCAGCTCGACCGCGCCGCCCAAGGCGGCGTTCGAGGTGCCGACACGGCCCGCCGGCTCGAACACCAGCCCGGAGATCGGCCAGCGCAGGCCGCGGCTTTCCCCGCTCACCCGCCCCAGCGGGTAGAGCGAGACCCGCGTGCCCGCCGGCAGGTCCAGCGCCAGCCGCGGCGGCGCTGCGATCATCACGTCGGTGCCCGCCAGCAGCAGGCAGGGCGGGTGGCGCAGCCGGGTCAGCGTGGTCAGATTGGCTAACAGATGGTCATGGCGCGGCCCGGCGAACCCCACCGCCACCACGAAGGGCGCGGCGATCCGCGACAGGCATTTTTCAAAATCGGTGCTCTCCTGCTCGGCGATATGGTGCAGCCGGGCGGCGGGGATTTGCGCCCGCACTTCAGCCGAAAGGGAATCGAAATCCCCCGCCACCGCCAGCGGCATCAGCCCCGCCGCCAGCGCCCGTTCCGAGCCGCTGTCGGCAGCCATGATCGCGGGCGCCAGCACCGTCGCCTGCGCCAGATCCGCGTCCGACACCGCGCCGCCGCCGATCAGGGTGACGCCCTGCGCAATGGACAGCAGCGGCGTCATTCGCCGCGGCCGATCCCCCGGAACACATGCCGGAACGGGATCGCCCAGGCAAAGGCCAGGAAGATGTAGACCGGCACCTCGGCCCAGATCGGCATCCGGCCGAAGCGCGCGTCCAGCCAGTTCATCAGGGTGACCGCGATCACGATCCAGATCGGCAGCCAGACCAGCAGCAGCACCAGCGACCAGCGCTTGCGGGCCTTCAGCGACATCTCTTTTCCGTTGCCCGGCCCCGCCATCGGATCAATCCGCGAAGGGGTCGTGGACAAGAATGGTGTCGTCGCGTTCGGGGCTGGTGGAGAGCAGCGCCACCGGGCACTGGATCAGCTCTTCGATGCGGCGGACGTATTTCACCGCCGCCGCCGGCAGATCGGCCCAGGAGCGCGCGCCCTCGGTCGACTCCGACCAGCCCTCGATTTCCTCGTAGACCGGAACGGCGCGGGCCTGCAGCGCCGCGGCGGTGGGCAGGTGGTCGTAATGCACCCCGTCGACGGTGTAGCCGGTGCAGATCTTCAGCGTCTCGAACCCGTCCAGCACGTCGAGCTTGGTCAGCGCGATGCCGTGGACGCCGGAAATCGCGCAGGTCTGGCGCACCAGCGCCGCGTCGAACCAGCCGCAGCGGCGCTTGCGGCCGGTGACGGTGCCGAACTCGCGGCCGCGTTCGCCCAGCCGCTGGCCGATCTCGTCCTCGAGCTCGGTCGGGAACGGGCCGGAACCCACGCGGGTGGTATAGGCCTTGACGATGCCCAGCACATAGCCGATCGCCCCCGGCCCCATGCCCGTCCCCGAGGCCGCCGCCCCCGACATGGTGGTGGACGAGGTGACATAGGGATAGGTGCCGAAGTCGATGTCCAGCAGCGAGCCCTGCGCGCCCTCGAACAGGATGCGCTTGCCGGATTTGCGGGCGTCGGCCATCACCTTCCACACCGGCTGCGCATAGGGCAGCAGCTTGGGCGCGATCTCCAGCAGCTGCGCGCGCAGCGCCGCGCGGTCGATGGGGTCCGCCCCCAGCCCTTGGCGCAGCGGGTCGTGATGCGCGAGCAGCCGGTCCAGCCGGTCGTCCAGCGTCTGTTCGTCGCCCAGATCGGCGACGCGGATCGAGCGACGGCCCACCTTGTCCTCATACGCCGGGCCGATGCCGCGGCCGGTGGTGCCGATCTTGGCCTTGCCGGCGGCTTCCTCGCGCAGGCGGTCCAGGTCCTGGTGCAGCGGCAGGATCAGGGGGGTGTTTTCCGCGATCACCAGATTCGCGGTCGAGATCTCGACCCCCTGCCCCGACAGCTTGTCGATTTCGGAGAACAGCGCCCAGGGGTCCAGCACCACGCCGTTGCCGATCACCGCCAGCTTGTTCTTGCGCACGATCCCCGAGGGCAGCAGCGACAGCTTGAACACCTGCCCGCCGATCACCAGCGTGTGCCCGGCGTTATGGCCGCCCTGGAACCGCGCGATCACGTCGGCGCGCTCGGACAGCCAGTCGACGATCTTGCCCTTGCCCTCGTCGCCCCACTGGGCGCCGACCACCACCACATTCGCCATCACAATTCCTTTGGTCACGTGCGCGGGGCGCGGTATAGCCCCGAAAGATCGCCCCGGGAAGCCGCTATTGCCCCAGGATCGAGGCCAGACGCCGCAGCGCCAGCAGATAGCCCTCGGTCCCGCAGCCGGCGATCACCCCCTCGGCGCGGGCGCTGACGAAGGAATGGTGCCGGAAGGACTCGCGCCGGTGGATGTTCGAGATATGCACCTCGATCACCGGCCCGTCATAGGCGTTCAGCGCATCGAGGATCGCGACCGAGCTATGGCTGTAGGCGGCGGGGTTGATGACGATGCCGGCGGCCTCGGCGCGGGCCTCGTGGATCCAGTCGACCAGCTGGCCTTCGTGGTTCGACTGCCGGAACCGCAGCCCCAGCCCCAGCTGATCCGCCAGCGCGGTGCAGCGGGTTTCCACATCGGCCAGCGTCTCGTGGCCGTAAACCTCGGGCTGGCGCTGGCCCAGCAGGTTCAGGTTCGGGCCGTTGAGGACATGGATCATGCGGGTCATTCAAGAACCATCCTGTAAACCGGACTGTAAACCGGCCCACCCGGGAACCGCCTGACTGCTGGTCGGGGCGAGAGGATTCGAACCTCCGGCCTACGGTACCCAAAACCGTCGCGCTACCAGGCTGCGCCACGCCCCGGACCGAGCGTGTTCTAGACCAGCGGCGCGGCGGGCGAAAGGGCGAAACTCAGTCGCAGGGGGCGGCGGCGGTGGCCTGCGGCACGACGGGGTGGCGCAGGGTGGTGCCGGGGACCAGCCCGCGGCGCGCAGCCTCGCCGCCCGCAAGTTCCAGCACCAGCAGCCGCTTGGGGTCGGGGTCGCCGGGGGCGGCGCCGGGAATGATGGTCAGGTCGTGGGGCTGGGCCTGCGGGTGGACGTGGCGCAGCACGCCCTTTTCGTCGAAGAACAGCATGTCCAGCGGGATCAGCGTGTCCTTCATCCAGAACCCGGCGGGCTGCGGCGCTTCATAGACGAACAGCATCCCGTGGCTGCGCAGCAGCTGCCGGCGCCCCATCAGCCCGCGGGCGCGCGCGGCCGGGTCGGCCGCGATCTCGACGGAAAACACCGCATGGGACCCCGAGGGCGTGGTCAGCACCACCTGCCCCGGGTCGCAGCTGCCCTGCGCAGCCGCCGCCCCCGCCGACAGCGCCAGCGGCAACAGCGCCCCGGCGACGATGCGCCGGGCGCCCCTCACAGCGCCTGTTTCGACATCGGCATCAGCGCCGAGCCGCCCTGCAGCAGCCGCCCGGCCGCGACACGACGCTCGCCACGGGCGGCGGGCGGGTCGGCGCGGGGCTCACCCCGGGGCGCAGACAGATCGGACCGCGATTCCAGCGAAGCCGCGGAGGCGGAGGCGGGGCCGGTATCCTCTTGCGACTCGCCCTCGCCCGAACGCTCGGGGTCCAGCGAATCCGACACCGCGCGTTCCCACGCGAGGATCTGCGCCGCCATCAGCCCGCGCGGGGCGGTGACCACGCGCAGCCCCACGGCCTCGCCCGATTGCAGATCGGCGAACCCCCAGCGGCGCAGCACCTCGACATGCAGGAACACGTCGCCCTTGCGCCCGAAGATATTGGCAAAGCCAAAGCCCTTCATCCGGTCGAACCACTTGACCCGCGCCGGCAGCAGCGGCAGCGCGTTCAGGTCGGCATCCTCCAGCGGCTCGAGATCGGCGATCGGCGCGATGGATTCGGCAGGGGCCGGCACCACCGCCACCACCTCGGACGCCTGCCGGCCGCGCGGGGTGCGGATCGCCAGCACCTCGACCAGCGCCCCCTCTACCACCGAGCTTTGCCCGAAGTTGCGCAGCACATTGGCGTGGACGAGCACGTCGGGCCCGCCTTCCGCATCCGCCAGGAAACCGAACCCCTTGACCGGATCGAACCACTTGATCTGGCCTTTGACGTATTCGCCGATCCCGGGTTCTTCGCCATTCATTACAAGATTATACCTCTGAGGCTCGGCGCGGAGATATTCCTGTCGCGCCGGGCACAAGTTGCAAAGTCGTGCCGCGAACCGGCGTCGGAGACAAGCTAACACCCGTCCGGGCGCAGGAAAAGCTGCACAAGGTCGGATGCGACAAGTTTGTCCACAAACTATGTTGACCCGAGAAGCGGTGCGTGGCCCCGGCGGCAGTTGTCCGGGCGGCGCCTCGCGCCGGGCAGGCGCAGGCGCCACGCGGCCCGCCGGAACGGCCGGGGCGGCGCGGCAGAGGCGCCCGGACTCAGGGCTGCAGCCGCTGGATGTCCCAGCCGCCGCCCGCGGCCGCAGCCCGGCGGGTCCAGCGGAAACGGTCGTGCAGGCGAAAGGCGCCGTCGGCCCAGAACTCGATCTGCACCGGCGTGATGCGGAAGCCGCCCCAGAACGGCGGGCGGGCGGGCGACAGCCCGTGGCGCAGCCCCTGCCGCGCCACCTCGGCCATCAGCGTCCCGCGGCTGTCCAGCGGCTGGCTTTGCCGGCTGGACCAGGCGCCGATGCGCGACTGCAGCGCGCGGCTGGCGTAATAGGCGTCGGCGGCAGCGCCTTCCTCGCGGGTCACGCTGCCGCGGACCCGGATCTGCCGGCGCAGCGATTTCCAGTGCATCACAAAGGCGGCCTTGCCGGTCGCGGCGATCTGGCGGCCCTTGGCGCTGTCGTAATTGGTATAGAACACGAAGCCGCCGTCCGGCCCCGGCTCGATCTCTTTCAGCAGCACCATGCGCACGTCGGGCAGCCCGTCCGCGTCCACCGTGGCCAGCGCGATGGCGTTGGGGTCATTGGGCTCGGTCGCGGCGGCCTCGTCCAGCCAGGCGCGGGCAATGGCGAAAGGATCCTCGCCCTGAAAAATCCCGGTGCGGTCGCTCATCTTGATGCCTTCCGGCCTTTCGCCTAATTCTCGGAGCAAGTTTGAAAGCGCGAGGGACAACCCATGTCAAGCGATACCCCGGCGATGGGGCTGATGGCCGGCAGGCGGGGGCTCATCATGGGCCTTGCAAATGACAAGTCCATGGCGTGGGGAATCGCCCGCGCCGTGGCGGCGCAGGGCGCCGAACTGGCCTTTTCCTATCAGGGCGAGGCGCTGAAGAAGCGGGTCGATCCGCTGGCCGCGCAGCTGGGGTCGGACATCGTGCTGCCTTGCGACGTGGGCGACATGGAATCGGTCGACGCGCTGTTCGCCGCGCTGAAGGACCGCTGGGGCAAGCTGGATTTCATCGTCCATGCCATCGGATTTTCCGACAAGGACGAATTGCGCGGCCGCTATGTCGACACCACCCGCGACAATTTCCTGATGACGATGGACATCTCGGTCTATTCCTTCACCGCGGTGACGCAGCGGGCGGCGGCGATGATGCCCGACGGCGGCTCGGTGCTGACCCTGACCTATTACGGGGCCGAGCGGGTGATGCCGCATTACAACGTCATGGGCGTGGCCAAGGCCGCGCTGGAAGCCTCGGTCCGCTATCTGGCCGAGGATCTGGGCAAGGACGGCATCCGCGTCAACGCGATCTCTGCCGGGCCGGTCAAGACGCTGGCCGCCAGCGGCATCGGCGATTTCCGCTATATCCTGAAATGGAACGAGCTGAACTCGCCCCTGCGCCGCAACGTCACCACCGACGACGTGGGCAAGTCGGCGCTGTATCTGCTGTCCGACCTCGGGTCCGGGGTGACCGGGGAAACCCATCACGTCGACGCCGGCTATCACGTCGTCGGCATGAAGGCGGTGGACGCCCCCGACATCGACGCGGTGACGGGCCGCAAGGCCGCCGAATGACACTTGCGGGCGCGGGACGACGCTGATGCAGGCCATCACCCTGCCCGCGCTGGCGCTGTTCGTCACCACGCTGGGGTTCGCGATCCTCTCGCCCGGGCCGGCGATCATCGCGGCCAGCCGCTCGGCCGCGGCGCGCGGGCGGCAGGCCTCGATGCCCTATGCGATGGGGCTGGCCTTTGGCGCCTCGGTCTGGTGCCTGTTTGCGCTGTTCGGGCTGACGGTGCTGTTCCGGGTGGTGCCGCAGTCCTACACGCTGCTGCGGCTGCTGGGCGGCGCCTATCTGATCTGGATCGCGGTGCAGATGTGGCGCCACGCCGCCGAGCCGCTGGAGATGCAGGGCGCCGCCGCCACCGGCCCCGGCTTTCGCCAAGGGCTGGCGTTGAACCTGTCCAACCCCAAGCCCGCGCTGTTCTATGGCAGCGTCATCCTGACCCTGTTTCCCGGCCTGTCCAGCCTCGGCGGCGCCGTCGTCTATCTGGTAGCGCTGGCGGTCGAGCTGGGGTTCTACGCCGCCGTCACCGCGCTGATGGCGACCGGCCCGATGCGCCGCGCCTATCGGGCCGCCAAGACCGCGATCGACCGCATCGCCGGCACGCTGATCGGGGCACTCGGCCTGACGCTGATGCTTCGCAACTGACAAGAACCCAAGGAGCCCGCCCCATGTCCATCCCGCCCTCCAATCCGCGCCCCGACCGCCTGCCGCATGAACGCGGCTTTCACGTCAGCTGGGACCAGCTGCACCGCGACGCCCGAGCCCTGGCCTGGCGGCTGCAGGACAAGGCCCCGCAGGGCGGCGGCGAGTGGCGGGCGGTGGTCGCGATCACCCGCGGCGGCATGGTCCCGGCGATGATCGTCGCGCGCGAGCTCGACATCCGCACCATCGACACCATCAGCGTGAAATCCTATCGCAAGGGCGAACAGGGCGAGCTGCAGGTGCTGAAAGCCCCCGATGCCGAGATGATGGGCGACGGCGAGGGGGTGCTGATCGTCGACGACCTGGTCGACAGCGGCCGCACGCTGGAACTGGTGCGCAAGCTCTACCCCCGCGCGCATTTCGCCACCGTCTACGCCAAGCCCAAGGGCCAGCCGATGACCCAGACCTATATCACCGAGGTCAGCCAGGACACCTGGATCTTCTTCCCCTGGGACCTGGCGCTGCAATATGTCGAGCCGTATCGGGGGAGCGACTGATCTTTCGGGTGGGGGCTTCCCGGATGCGGGTTGGGGTGGAGGTTCCTATGTCGAGGTCAGCCGGGAAGCTTGGGGCTTCCTCCCCTAGGCATGCGCTGCAATACGTCGAGCCTCAGCGCGGAACCGACTGATTTTCCAGGGAAGGCGTTGACGCTTCCCCGATATGCTCGTTCCTCGGATACGCCCTGCAGACGTTTCACATTACCGCCCCATCACCAACGTCATTCACAGCCTCTGGGTTCTTCCTTCTGTGGGGACCTCTCATGCAGACGTAGAGCGGTATCGCAAGCCCGTCCGATTTCGGCAGACAGGCAGTGTCGCTCTTCCCGGTGCAAGCAGCGCCGACGGCAGTGCAACTTGCACGAGAACTCGCATTGGCGAGAGGCGGTTCAAAGCTAGGAACTTTCAGCAAGCACGCCGCGGAAGAATTCCCGCGACCAGGAAGCACAGGGCCAAGCAACAGGGCTCGATCCTGTCATCTCAACATAGGCCCCTTCTCCGGCGCCGGCGGGTCCAATCATTCGCCACTTTCGCCCGGGATCTTGTCCTCGCCTTCAGGGGGCACACTGCGCCCGGGCTCGCCCTGGTCTTGCGCGGCATCCTGTTCGGCCTGGCGGCGCTTGTTGCGTTCGGCTTCCTCCGGGGTGGTGTCGCGGACCGGGTTGTAGCGGTTGCGTTCGAAGGGCAGGTTGCCCATGGCTCTCTCCTTTCGGGCTGAGGTCGTGGCCGGAGCCTTTTTCCGTTCGCTTCCCAACGTGCGGTGCGGGCGCAGGGTTGCATCGCGGGGCGGTCTTTCGGTGCAACCGCGGCGCGTAGTTCACAATCCGCAGGTGAAGCCGCGCCCAACGAATCGAGGCGGCGCGTCGAAGGTGTTTCAACCGCAGAGCATCATTCTATCGCCTCCCCCAGCAGCTCTCATCTCCAACCATGTTCCACGATTGTTCTTTACAAAGGGTAAAAATAATGGGAACAAAATAAAAACACACATGGAGACACTCATGTTCCCCCTGTCCAAGCTGCCCGAAGCGATCGCCGATATGCTGGGAGTTGCCGCCATCTCGCTGGCCACCATCGCCGTGCTCTGGCTGGGCTGAGCGCAGGCGGAACGGCGGTCACAAGGGTTCTCCAGCGCGTTCCGCGACTCTGGAATGCGGCCCTGCACTGGGCAAGGAAGCTTTGAGGTTCCCCACGTCCTGACCACAAGCCGAGCGCAATGCGGATAAAGTCCGACCGGCAAGCAAAGACCGGGATCCGCTGCACCCAGCCCTTGCCTGGCTCGTCTCAAGCGCTTGGGCGGCGCAGAATCGCCCCGGCCAGCGGCACATGAGGCCAATGCGGTTCAAAGGGACGATTTTTGGAGCGCGATAGCGGCTCCTCTTCGATACGGCTCCGCCGTCGCATCCGCCGCAGGCCGCGGCCGCGCTACTCCAACGGCGCCTTGCTGAATCCACCAGCGCTTTGCCGAGACGTCACCTGCTCGGCATCGCCGATGAGGCGAGGTTCCTGGTCTACCCGCCGCAAGCTTTACCCACAGGCAACGACGGGCCGTCCCGGCAATAGCGTGTCACATGCTGCTGCGCCCTGTTTATGCTACAGATTAGCTTGGCCACCGTGCAACGGGCCGCGTTGAAGCCCTTGCGGCCGAGCTGCCGCCAGACCTTCCGCACGCCGTAGACCTGCCAGTTCTCTTCGAACACCCGCCGGATGTCAGAGCGCAGGGCCGCGTCCCGGTGCGCCCGATCCGACATCCGTGCCGGGTCAGCACGCTTGGCCAGATGAGCGTATAGGTGGACGGGGCAATCGGCAGCACGCTGCAGATCGGCTCTACCCCATGCACACCGCGATGCACGTCGATGAACGACACCATCACTTCCACCGGCGGTCGAGTTCCGCCATCGCAAAATAAGCTGACGCCTTGCGGAGAATCTCGTGCGCTTGACGCAGCTCGCGGTTCTCCCGCTCCAGCGCCTTCATCTTCTCGGCCATGTCGCTCGGGATGCCCGCGCGCTTACCGCTGTCGACCTCGGCCTCATGACCCACTCGTTCAGGGTCTGGGCCGCGCAGCCGATCTTCGCGGAAATCGACATCACCGCCCGCCACCGCGATCCGTGCTAACCCTCATTGTGGAGAACCAGCCGCACGGCACGCTCACGCACTTCAGGGGAACTTGTTCGTCGTGCTCCTGATGCCCCACCCTACTCAGGAGTGGGAGCCTCCAGCAAACCCGGCGCGGTTCACCCGGCGTCCCTGGCGCAGCTTCGAGAAGCGACATCGCAACCTCTGCCTTGCAGCAGGCCAAGCGAGAGACACAGCAACCACCGCGCCGCCCCGGCAACAGCGCGTCATGCCTCGGCGCAGGCCTCCATCTCGCGCGCTGCTTCCCTCCTGCCCTCGCCACAGAACTCCCGCCGCAGCCTCTTCCGAATCAATAGCTGCGGATCAGCCCGACCAAGCGGCCCTGGATGCGGATCTTGTCTTCGGACAGGACCTTGGTTCCATAGGCCGGGTTGGCGGCCTCGAGGGCGATCATGCCGCCGCGGCGGCGGTAGCGTTTCAGGGTCGCCTCGGCGCCTTCGATCAGCGCCACCACGATGTCGCCGTTGTCGGCGGTGTCCTGTTCGCGGATCACCACCACGTCACCGTCGTTGATCCCGGCCTCGATCATCGAATCGCCGCGAACCTCGAGCGCATAGTGATGGTCGCGCCCCGACAGCATCGAGCCGGGCACCGCGATATGATGCGAGATTTCCGAGATCGCCTCGATCGGCACTCCGGCCGCGATGCGACCCATCACCGGCAGTTCCACCGCCGGGCTGTCGACGATGGGCATCGCCCCGCGCGGGCGTGGCGGCGGTGCCGGGCGGTCGTTCGAGATCACCCGCGGCTGAAAGCCGCCCGCCCCCTCACCCGTCCCTTCCTCGCCGCGCGCCAGTGCGTCGGGCAAGCGGATGATCTCCAGCGCCCGGGCGCGATGCGGCAGGCGGCGGATGAAGCCGCGTTCCTCGAGCGCGGTGACCAGCCGGTGGATGCCCGATTTCGACCGCAGGTCGAGCGCGATCTTCATTTCATCGAAAGAGGGCGGCACGCCATCGCGCGCCACCCGTTTCTGGATGAACTCGAGCAACTGGATCTGCTTTCTGGTCAGCACCGCACAATCCCCGCAAAAACGGCCCCGAACGGGGCAGGTTCATCCAATGTTCTAGGCACGTTCACCTTTCAGGTCAACGCATATCCCGATTCGGATGAAGAAACCGTTAACGCGGCAGCGGAATATACTGCATCAGCTCGCCCGCACGCCGCGCGGGGTCGTCCGCGGGGCGGACCAGCAGCGCATCGGCCTGCGCCAGCAGCGCCAGCCGGGCGGAATCCTGGTCGCCGAACGGGGCGATCACGGTGCCGCGCCCGTCCTCGCGCAGCGCCGCGCGCAGATAATGCTGGCGCCCGCCCTCGGGGGGCAGGTCGCCGGCCAGCGCGGCGTGGCGCACCACCGGCTGCGGCGCCGCGTGGCCCTGCATCGCGCGGATCAACGGCTGCATGAACAGCACCGCGGTCACGATCGCCGAGACCGGGTTGCCCGGCAGCCCCAGCATCGCGCCCTCGCCCAGCCGCCCGGCCATCAGCGGCCGGCCGGGGCGCATGGCGATGCGGTGGAAGGCGCGCTCCATCCCCAGATCGGCGGCGACGCGGGCGATCAGGTCGTGCTCACCGACCGAGGCGCCGCCGATGGTCACCACCAGATCGGCGCCGGCGGCCGCGGCGAATGCCTCGCGCAGGCTGGCTTCGGTGTCGCGGGCCAGCGGCAGGATCCGGGCCTCGGCCCCCGCATCGCGGGCCAGCGCCGCCACGGCGAGATCGTTCGAGCTGATGATCTGGCCGGGGCCCGGCGTCCCGCCGGGGGCCACCAGCTCATCGCCGCCGGCCAGCACCGCCACGCGCGGGCGCCGCCCGACCGTCACCTGCGGCACGTTCATCGCCGCCAGCAGCGCCAGATCGACCGCCGACAGCACCCGCCCCGCCACCACCCGGTCGCCGGCGGAAAAATCATTGCCGCGCGGGCGGATATTGCTGCGCTCCTGCGGCACGGTCACGGTGACCAGATCGCCGTCGCGGGTGGTGTCCTCCTGCATCACCACCAGCTCGGCGCCGTCGGGCACCGGGGCGCCGGTGAAGATGCGCGCGGCCTCGCCCGGCCCCAGCGTGCCGTCCCAGCCGCGGCCGGCGGCGGCCTCGGCCACCACCCGCAGCGGCCCGGGCAGGTCGGCGCGGCGCAGCGCATAGCCGTCCATCGCGGCGGCATCGAAGGGCGGTTGCGTCATCTGCGACACCGCATCCGCCAGCAGCACCCGGCCGCGGGCCTCGGCCAGCGCCAGCCGTTCCGGCTGCGGCGCGCGCGCCAGCCCCAGCACCAGCGCCAGCGCCTGATCGACGCTCAGCGCGGTCACGGCGCGGCCTCGAAGGTGCCGGACTTGCCGCCGGTCTTCTTCAGCAGGCGGATGCCCTCGATCCGCATGTCCTTCTGCGCCGCCTTGAGCATGTCGTAGACCGTCAGCGCCGCGACCGAGGCCGCGGTCAGCGCCTCCATCTCGACGCCGGTGCGGCCGGTGGTGCGGGCGGTGGCGATGATGCGGACGCCGGGCAGCGCCGGGTCGGCCACCAGATCGACCGAGACCTTGTCCAGCGGCAGCGGGTGGCACAGCGGGATCAGGTCGGCGGTGCGCTTGGCGCCCATGATCCCGGCCAGCCGCGCCACCCCCAGCACGTCGCCCTTGGCCGCACCGCCCTGGGCCAGCGCCAGGGTTTCCGGGGACATGATCACGACAGCCTCGGCCACCGCCTCGCGGGTGGTGGGAGTCTTGCCCGAGACATCGACCATATGCGCCTGGCCGGCGGCGTCGAAATGGGTCAGCATCACTCGACCTTCAGGATGGCTTCGGTGGCGGCGGCAACGTCCGGCTGGCGCATCAGGCTTTCCCCGATCAGGAAGCGGCGGACGCCGCCCTGCATCACAAGCGCCAGATCGGCAGCGGTGAACAGCCCGCTTTCGCAGACCACCTCGCGGTCGTCGGGAATGCGCGGGGCCAGCCGCAGCGTCGTCTCAAGATCCACCTCGAAGGTCTTGAGATTGCGGTTGTTCACCCCGATCAGCGGCGATTCCAGCCGCATGGCGCGGTCCAGTTCCCACTCGTCATGGATCTCGATCAGCACGTCCATGCCCCAATGGCGCGCCGCGTCCTCCAGCTCGGCCGCCAGCGCGTTGTCGACCGAGGCCATGATGATCAGGATGCAGTCGGCACCCCAGGCGCGGGCCTCGGCGACCTGATAGGGGTCGTGCAGGAAATCCTTGCGCAGCACCGGCAGCTCGCAGGCCTCGCGGGCGGCGGTCAGGAACTCGGGCGCGCCCTGGAACGAGGGCGCATCGGTCAGCACCGACAGGCAGGCGGCGCCGCCCTGCTGATAGGCGCGGGCCAGCGCCGGCGGGTCGAAGTCGGGGCGGATCAAGCCCTTGGAGGGGCTGGCCTTCTTGATCTCGGCGATCAGCGCCGGGCCGGTCGCGGCCTTGTCGGCCAGCGCCTGCGCAAAGCCGCGCAGGGGCGGGGCGGCGCGCGCCTCGGCCTCGACCGCCGACAGCGAGCGCGCGGCCTTGGCGGCGGCGATTTCCTCGAGCTTGTAGCTCTTGATGCGTTCCAGAATATCCATGCACACAGATAGCGCCACGGCAGGGCCGGACGCAACTGCCTCCCCCCACACCGCCGCGCCCACACGGCAACGCGCGGCTTTTCTTCATCACATAAATATCCTCGGGGCTTCCGAGCGCCCGGAATAGAAGGCGGATCAGAAAACAGCCCCCAAGGCTGTTTTCCCGCCGGATGGTCCAGCGGACTGTTTTCAGCGAGGAAGGCCACGGCAGTGGCCGGGGGTGGAAAACCCCCGGTCCGGCCGCGCCATCACCCCGACCAGTCGATCGGATCGCGCCCCTGCGCCAGCAGCCACGCGTTCACCCGGCTGAACGGCCTTGAGCCGAAAAAACCGCGCCGCGCCGACAGGGGCGAGGGATGCGGGCTTTCGATCACCAGGTCCTGCGGGCGCGGCAGGCCGCGGGCGACGCGGGCGGCATGGGCGCCCCACAGGATGAAACCCAACGGCCCATGGGACTGCGCATCAGTGATGGCCTCGCGTGCCAGCCGGTCCCAGCCCCAATCCGCATGCGCCCCCGCCTGCCCCGGCAGCACCGACAGCGAGGTGTTGAGCAGCAGCACCCCCTGCCGTGCCCAGTGGCTCAGGTCGCCCGAGGGCGGGCGCGCGCCGGTGTCGGCCTCGAGCTCGGCAAAGATATTGGCCAGCGAGCGCGGCAGCTTCACCCCCGGGTTGACCGAGAATGCCAGCCCGTTGGCGTGGCCCGGCGTCGGATAGGGGTCCTGCCCCAGGATCACCACCTTGACATCCTGCGGCCGTACCGCCTCCAGCGCGGCAAAGACGCGCCCCGGCCCCGGCAGCCAGTCCATGCCGCGCAGCCGCTCGCGGATCGCCGGCCAGTCGCGGGTGAAGAAGGGCAGATGCGCCCAGGCCGGCGGCGGCAGCGGCTGCGTCACCGCCGGAGCCTCCGGCGGGGATATTTGGGGACAAGAGAAGAGATCGCGCCGGGCATCGTGCCGTCAGGCTTCCGGCGCGCCGGTGATCGCGGCCAGCCGCGACAGCCGCTCGGCCGCCTTGCCGGAATCGATCGAGTCGCGGGCAAGCGCCACCCCCTCGCGCAGGTCGGTGGCGCGGCCCGCGACCAGCAGCGCGGCGCCGGCGTTCAGCAGCACCGCGTCGCGATAGGCTCCCGGGGCGCCGGCCAGCAGCGCGCGCAGGGCGGCGGCGTTCTCGGCCGGCTCGCCGCCGATGATGTCTTCGAACTTGTGGGTGGGCAGGCCGGCGTCCGCGGGCGAGATCTCGAACTCGGTGATCTCGCCGTCCTTCAGCTGCACCACCCGGCTGGGAGCGGCGATGGACAATTCGTCGGTGCCGTCGCCGCCATGGACCAGCCAGGCCGAGGTCGAGCCGAGCTCGCGCAGGGTTTCCGCCATCGGCCGCAGCCAGTCGCTGGAAAACGCCCCGGTCAGCTGCGCGCGCACCCCGGCCGGGTTGGTCAGCGGCCCCAGCAGGTTGAAGATGGTGCGCGTGCCCAGTTCCGCGCGCGCGGGGCCGACATGGCGCATCGCCGGGTGGTGGGTCGGCGCCATCATGAAGCAGATGCCGCAGTCGTCCAGCGCCCGCTGCGCCACCGCCGGCCCGCCCATCACATCCAGCCCCAGATGGGTCAGCGCATCGGCGCTGCCGGATTTCGACGAAAGGTTGCGGTTGCCGTGCTTGGCCACCGGCACCCCCGCCCCCGCCACCACCAGCGCCGCGGCGGTCGAGATGTTCAGCGTGCCCTTGCCGTCGCCGCCGGTGCCCACGATGTCGATGGCGCCTTCGGGGGCGGTGATGCGGTTCATCCGCGCGCGCATGGCGCGGGCGGCGGCGGCCATTTCCTCGACCGTCTCGCCGCGCACCCGCATCGCCATCAGCAGCCCGCCGATCTGCGCCGGCGTCGCCCGCGCGTCGAACAGCGCGCCGAAGGCGGCCTCGGCCTCGGCCCCGGTCAGGGGACGGGTGGCGGCGATGCCGATCAGCGGGCGGATGTCGGTGACGGGATGCGGGTCGGTGGCGGGGCGGGGGTCGGAAGCGGGACGGGTGGCGGGGGCGGTCATGCGGCCTCGGTCGAGTTGCTGCAACGGCGCAGGAAGCTGGCGATCATCTCGTGCCCGTGTTCCGAGCGGATGCTTTCAGGGTGGAACTGCACGCCCTCGACCGGCAGGCTGCGGTGCGCCAGCCCCATGATGGTGCCGTCGGCGGCGGTGGCGGTCACCCGCAGGCAATCGGGCAGGCTGTCCGGGTCCACGCACAGCGAATGATAGCGCGTCGCCCGCAGCGGCGAGGGCAGCCCGGCGAACACCCCGCTGCCGTCATGGGTGATCATGTCGGTCTTGCCGTGGACGATGCGGGGCGCATGGATGACGCGGCCGCCGAACGCCTCGCCGATGGCCTGATGGCCCAGGCAGACGCCCAGCACCGGCAGCCCGGTTTCCGCGGCAGCCCGGATCAGCGGCACGATGATTCCGGCCTGCCCCGGCGTGCAGGGACCGGGCGACACCAGCAGCCCCGCCGGCCGCCGCGCCAGCGCCTCGTCCACCGACAGCGCGTCGTTGCGGGCGATTTCCACCGTGGCGCCGGCCTCGGCCAGGTAGTGGACGAGGTTCCAGGTGAAGCTGTCGTAATTGTCGATCATCAGGATCCGCGGCGCCGGACCGGCTTCGGCGGAAACCGAGGCGGCACGGACCGCCGGGACAGTGGACAGGAAGGTCATCGGAGACTCGCTTCAGGCTCGCGGACAGATGGGGCGCTTGGGGACACGGGGGCGAAGAAGGGGGCCCAAAGGGGCAAGGAAGGGGGTGGTCCGCCACGGGCGGTTGGATATAGATGGTCCCAAGCCGCGCGGGGGGTCAACCCCCGCCGCGGGTCCCGGGCCGCGGTTTTTCCGCCGCCGGGGCGCGCGTCGAGCGGCAGGGGTAACGTGCAGGGGACAGGCGGATGGCGGGTTTCTGGACCGGACTGGTTCACGGCACGCTGCTGTGCGGGGCGACTCTGGCCGCGCTGTCGCTGGGCTTTCCCCGCCCCGCGCCACGACAGGCAGAGCCCGCAGCCGGGGCATCCTCGCCGGCGGCGCCCGCCGCGGTCGAGTTGCCCGCCGAGTCGCCGACCGAGGCGCTGCCCGCCCCGGACGCAACCGACGCCCTGCCCGCGGGGCTAGTCGAGGAATCCATGACGACGGCGCCTGTGCCGGGCGCTGCGGATACGGTGGCCGCGGAGGCCGCCCCGGTTTCGGCCACGGAAGCGGCAGGAGCGCCACCGGCGGACGCCGCGTCGGATACAGCCGAGGAAGCCGTGACCGATACGGACACCGTCATGGATATGGCGGCGGCGACGCCAGCAGAGGCGCAGGCGGACGTCGTAACCGACCCGGGCTCAGAGGGCGCAGCGGGTGCGGTCTCGGCTGATGCGGGCCCCGCCTCTCCGCTCCGGCGCCCGCCGCTGGCAGAGCTGCGCGATCCGGTGGGGTCAGAGTTCCTGCGCGGCGCCGACCTGCCCCCCGTGGCGCCGGCCGCCGCGCTGGCGCCGCAGCAAGCGCCCCCGCCCCGCCGCAACGACGGCGACAGCGACGGGATCGAACCCCAGCCCGCCCCCGCCACGCCGGCCGAACGCCCGGCCGAGGCCGCCGCGCCGCAAGTCCCGGCGGTGCTGGCCGAAACCGCGGACCCCGAACCGGAACCCGCGCCGCAACCGCGGCCCGGCACTCCGGCGCTGACGCCGGGACGCCTGCCCGCACCGGATCCCGACCCGCAGCCGGGCCGCAAGGTCGCGGGCGAGGATACGGGCGAGGGCGCCGCAGAGCCGGCGGCTACCCTCAGGCAGGCGGCGGAAACCCCGAACTCCGCGGCCGCGACTTCTCCCGCCTCTGCTGGCGCGGCCTTGCCGCGGAAGGATGCAGCCGGCACGGACCGCGGGGTCATGGATGGTACGGCCGCTGGCGATGGCGGGATTTCCGACGGCGATTCTTCTCCTGCTGCCGAAACCGACGTCGCTGCTGCGGGACTCGCAGCCGGTTCCGCCGAGCCGGAGGCGCCTGCCCCGGGTGCAGAGGGCGAGCAAGACGACACCGGCCCTGCCGCTGCGGATGGTGCTTTTACGGCGGCCCAGGACCCGGGGCCGCAGGCCGAAACCGGCTCTGACACGCCGAACGCAGCGACAACCGCCCTGCCCCAGGCCGGAGAGATCAACGCCGGCGCCGATGAGGCAGAGGCGGCCGCTCCGGCTGCGGATCCGGCCGAACCGCGGGAAACCTCCGCCGCGGCGGAGGGAGCCTCGAGCGCTGACCCTGATCCAGCCGCGCAAGTCCCGACCGGCGCCTCGGCTTCCCCAGCAGCGGACTCCGCTCCTGACGCAGCAGAGTCTCCCGCGGAAACCGCGACCGGGGACAGCGCCCCCGGCGCGGATGCGGCTGCACGGAACGGCCTGGACAGCCCGGCCGCCACCGCCCCCGCCGCAACGCCGGCAGGTGCGCGCACGCCGACCGCCGCCTCTGCGCAGGCGCGCGCGCCCCGCCCTGCCCCCGATCTGTCGCTGCCCGACCTGTCGTTGCCGGGGCTCGGCGGCGCGGCCGGCCCCGGCCCGCACACCCCGCTGCCCCAGGAAACCCGCTGATGCTGCCCCTGAACCCCGATCTTGCCGCCACCTTCCGCCCCCCGGTGATGGAGGCGCGGCGCTGGCTCGAAGGCGCCAGCTTTCCCGCCGACCGGCCGCTGATCAACGTCAGCCAGGCCGCCCCCGTCGAGCCGCCGCCCGAGGGGCTGCGCCGCGCCATTGCCGAGGCCTCGCTGACAAGGGCCGAGGCGCATCTGTACGGGCCGGTGCTGGGCAACCCCGATCTGCGCGCGGCGGTGGCCGCGGCATTCTCAACCGCTTACGGCGCCCCGCTGCGGGCCGAAAATGTCGCGATCACCCCCGGCTGCAACCAGGCGTTCTGCATCGCCGCGGCTTCCGTCGCGCAGCGAGGCGACCAGGTGATCGTGCCGGTGCCGTGGTATTTCAACCACAAGATGTGGCTGGACATGCAGGGGATCGAGGCAGTGCCGCTGAAATGCGGACCCGGGATGGTGCCCGATCCGCAGGCGGCAGCGGCGCTGATCACGCCCCGCACCCGCGCCATCCTGCTGGTGACGCCCAACAACCCCTCGGGCGCGGAATACCCGGCCGAGGTGCTGCGCGGCTTCTACGACCTCGCGCGCACCCGCGGCCTCGCGCTGATCGTCGACGAGACCTATCGCGACTTCGATTCGCGCGACACCGCGCCGCATGGGCTGTTTGCTGACCCCGACTGGGGCGAGGTGCTGATCCAGCTGTATTCCTTTTCCAAGGCCTACCGGCTGACCGGCCACCGCGTCGGCGCGCTGGTCGCCAGCGACGCGCGGCAGGTGCAGGTGGAAAAACTGCTGGACACGCTGTCGATCTGCACCGCCCAGCTGGGCCAGATCGGGGCGCTGTGGGGGATGCAGAACCTGCAGGGCTGGCTGGCCGGGGAACGGCAGGAAATCCTGCGCCGCCGCGTCGCGATGGAACGGGCGGTGGCGGGGCTCGACGGCTGGCGGCTGAAGGGCTGCGGGGCATATTTCGCCTGGGTCGAGCATCCCTTCGCCGAAGATTCCGCCGCGCTGGCGCAGCGGCTGGTGCATGAGGCGGGCGTGCTGCTGCTGCCCGGCACCATGTTCATGCCCAAGGGCGATCCTGACGGCGCCCGCCACCTGCGCATCGCCTTTGCCAATGTCGACGCGGCCGGGATCGCGGCGCTGGCCGACAGGCTGCGGGCGCTGGCGGGCCGCGCCATTCCGTAGGGCTGCGAACTTCTTTGCCTTGCCCGTCCGCGGGGCCTTGCCTAAGAAGCCGGCAGAAACCGCAAAAAGGGACGAACCCATGAGCAGCTTGCGCACCAAGGGCAAATCGACGGTGGTCTGGTTGCTGATGGGGCTGCTGCTTCTGGGGCTGGGCGGGTTCGGCATCACCAATTTCTCGGGCGTCAGCTCGGGCGCGATCGGCGCGGTGGGCAGCGCCGAGATCGACAGCCGCGACTATGTGCGGGGTGTGCGCTCGGACATGCAGGGGTTCGCGATGCAGACGGGGCAGGTGCTGACCCCCGACCAGGCCCGCGCCATCGGCATCCCCCAGCAGGTGCAAGGACGGCTGTTCGCCGCCGCCGCGCTCGAGGCCGAGGCGCGCCGCATCGGCCTGTCGGTCGGCGACGAGACCGTGCTGCGCGACATCACCACCGCCCCCGCCTTCCAGACCGCGGGCGGACAGTTCGATGCGGCGGTCTATCAGGACGTGCTGCGCCGCGAGGGGCTGACCCCCGCGCGGTTCGAGGAAGACATGCGCATGGATGCGGCGCGGCTGCTGTTGCAGGGCGCGGTGGTCGGGGGCGTCACCGCCCCCCAGACGCTGCGCGACACCACCGCCCGCTGGCTCCTGGAACGGCGCGATTTTTCCTGGGATGAGCTGACCGCCGACGATCTGGCCGCGCCGATCGCCGCCCCGGCCGAGGAAACCCTGGTCGCCTGGCACCAAGCCAATGCCGCCCAGTTCACCGCCCCCGAACGCCGCCGCATCACCTATGCCTGGCTGACCCCCGAGATGCTGGAATCCACCGTGCAGCTGGACGAGGCCGCGCTGCGCGAGCTGTACCAGTCCCGCATCGACGAGTTCCAGCAGCCCGAGCGCCGGATGGTCGAGCGGCTGGTCTATTCCTCGCAAGCCGAGGCCGAGGCCGCCAAGGCCCGGCTGGACGCAGGCGAGGTCAGTTTTGAACAGCTCGCGGCCGAACGCGGCCTGACCCTGACCGATATCGACCTGGGCGAGCGTTCGGAAGCCGAGCTGGGCGCCGCCGGCGCGGCGGTGTTCGCGCTGGACCAGCCCGGGGTGGTGGGGCCGCTGCCCACCGATCTCGGCCCGGCGCTGTTTTCCATGAATGCGATCCTCGATCCGGTGGACGTGAGCTTCGAGCAGGCAGTGCCCGAGCTGCGCGGCGAGGCCGCGGCCGACCGCGCCCGCCGGGTGATCGAGGAACAGGCCCATGCGCTTGAGGACCTGCTGGCCGGGGGCGCCTCGCTGGAGGATCTGGCCGCGGAAACCGACATGGAGCTGGGCGAGATCGAGTTCTCGGCCGAGACCCCCTCGCAAGGCATCGCCGCCTATGAGGCGTTCCGCGAACGCGCCGCCGCGGTGACCGAGGGCGAGTTCCTGCAGCTGCACGAGCTGGATGACGGCGGGGTGTTCGCGCTGCGGCTGGACGAGCTGATCGAGCCCGAGCTGATCCCGTTCGAGCAGGTGCGCGAGCTGGTGCTGGCCGACTGGACCGCCGCCGAGACCCGCCGCGAGCTGAAGATCCGCGCCGAGGAACGTGAGCTGCTGCTGGATTCCGAGGCCAATGGCGACGCGCCGTCCCCCGCTGCCGAAACCGATGCGGCCGCCGCCCCGGACCCCGCCGCCGGGTTCCAGACCGCCACCGATGTCGAGCGCAACTACGGCATCGAGGGCGTCCCGGCCGAGGTGGTCACCCGCGGCTTTCAGCTGGAAACCGTGGGCGATGCCGCCGCGGTCGAGGCCGAGGGGCGGGTGTTCCTGATCCGGCTGGATGCGATCCGCCCCGCCGATCTGTCGGCGGCGGAATCGCAGCCGGTGCTGTCCGGCGTCGCGGCCCGGCTGACCGAATCGGTGCAGTCGGACCTGTTCGAGGCCTATGTGCGGGCGCTGCAGGCCAGCCACGGCGTCACCCTCAACGACAGCGCGCTGAACGCTGCCAATGCGATGATCCAGTGATGGAACTTTCCCCCGATTTCCCGGCGTTCGAGCGCGGCTGGGCCGAAGGCCGCAACCAGCTGGTGACCATCAGGCTGGCCGCCGACCTCGACACGCCGGTCAGCCTGATGCTGAAGCTGGCCGAGGCGGCGCCCCTGTCCTTCATGCTGGAAAGCGTCACCGGCGGCGAGCTCCGCGGCCGCTATTCCATCGTGGGCATGAAGCCGGACCTGATCTGGGAATGTCGCGGCACCCAGGCCCGGATCAACCGCCAGGCCCGCTATTCCGACGCCTTCGAGGACGACCCGCGCCCGCCGCTCGACTCCCTGCGCGCGCTGATCGCCGAAAGCCGGATCGAGATGCCCGAGGGCGTGCCCGCCAGCGGCGCCGGGCTGTTCGGCTATCTGGGCTATGACATGATCCGGCTGGTCGAGCATCTGCCGAACGTGAACCCCGACCCGATCGGGGTCCCCGACGCGATGCTGCTGCGCCCCTCGGTCGTGGCGGTGCTGGACGGGGTCAAGGGCGAGGTGCTGCTGTGCGCCCCCGCCTGGCACGACCCCGCGGTGCCCGCCCGCGCCGCCTATGCGCAGGCGGCCGAGCGGGTGATGGAGGCGCTGCGCGCGCTGGACCGCCAGCCGGCCGAGCCGCGCGCCCTGGGCGAGGGCCGCACCATCGGCGAGCCGCAGTCCAATTTCACCCGCGACGCCTATATGGCCGCAGTGGAAACCGCCCGCGACCACATCCGCGCCGGCGACATCTTCCAGGTTGTGCCGGCGCAGCGCTGGACCATCGAGTTTCCGCTGCCGCCCTTCGCGCTCTACCGCTCGCTGCGGCGCACGAACCCCTCGCCCTTCATGTTCTTTCTCAACATGGGCGGGTTCCAGATCGTCGGCGCCTCGCCGGAAATCCTGGTGCGGCTGCGCGACGGCGAGGTGACGATCCGCCCCATCGCCGGCACCCGCCCCCGCGGCGCCACCCCCGACGAGGACCGCGCGAACGAGGCCAGCCTGCTGGCCGACGAAAAGGAGCTGGCCGAGCATCTGATGCTGCTGGACCTGGGCCGCAACGACGTCGGCCGGGTGGCCAAGCCCGGCACCGTGCGCCCGACCGAAGAGTTCATCATCGAGCGCTATTCCCACGTCATGCATATCGTCTCGAACGTGGTGGGCGAACTGCGCGAGGATCAGGACGCGCTGTCGGCGCTGCTGGCCGGGCTGCCCGCCGGCACCGTCAGCGGCGCGCCCAAGGTCCGCGCGATGGAGATCATCGACGAGCTGGAGCCCGAAAAACGCGGCATCTACGGCGGCGCCATCGGCTATTTCGCCGCCAACGGCGAGATGGACATGTGCATCGCGCTGCGCACCGGCGTGGTCAAGGACGGCAAGCTTTACGTGCAGGCCGGCGGCGGCGTGGTCTATGACAGCGACCCGGCCAGCGAATACATGGAATGCGTGCATAAATCCCGCGCCATGGTGCGGGCCGCCGAGGGCGCGGCGCAGTTCCTGCGCGGGAACGGCGGCTAGGGCGGTTCGGACGAGGCGGGGGCGCTGCCCCCTGCCCCTGCCGTGGCCTTCCTCGCTGGAAACAGTCCACTGGACCATCCGGCGGGAAAACAGCCTCGCGGGCTGTTTTCTGATCCGCCTTCTATTCCGGTCGCTCGGAAGCCCGGGATGTTTCAGGCAAGATGATAGAGCGCGGGGCGCAGGCGGGTGCCGATTGCCAGCAGCGTCAGCCCGCCGCCATCAGCGCGATGGCGCGGTCCTGTTCCAGCAGCCACATCAGGTTGCGGATCGCGAGGCCGCGCTTCGAGGCGAGCGCCGGGTCCTGTTCCAGCAGCAGCCTTGCGTCCTGGCGGGCCAGCGCCAGCAGCTCGGACTGGCGTTCCAGGTCGGCGACGCGGAACCGCGGCAGGCCGGATTGCGCGGTGCCGATCACGTCGCCGGCGCCGCGCATCATCAGGTCTTCCTCGGCGATGCGGAACCCGTCCTCGGTCTCGCGCAGGATCTGCAGGCGGCGGCGGCCGGAGTCGGACAGCGGTTCGTGATAGAGCAGCAGGCAGCTTGACGCGCCGCTGCCGCGCCCGACCCGGCCGCGCAGCTGGTGCAGCTGCGCGAGGCCGAAGCTTTCGGCGCGCTCGATCACCATGATCGTCGCCTCGGGGACGTTGACGCCGACCTCGATCACCGTGGTGGCGACCAGCAGCTGCGCGCGGCCCTGGGCGAAATCCGCCATCGCGGCGTCGCGGGCATCAGGCGGCATCTGGCCGTGGACCAGCCGCACGCGCTCGCCGAAACTTGCGCGCAGCTGGCGGAAGCGTTCCTCAGCGGCGGTAAGGTCGACGGATTCGCTTTCCTCGACCAGCGGGCAGACCCAATAGGCGCGCGCGCCCTGCGCCAGCGCCGCGTCGAGCCGCGCCACCACCTGTTCCATGCGGCTGTCGGGCAGCGCGGTGGTGGTGATCGGCTGGCGGCCGGGCGGTTTTTCGTCCAGCACCGACAGGTCCATGTCGCCGAACTGCGCCAGCGCCAGGCTGCGCGGGATCGGGGTCGCGGTCATCACCAGCATGTCGGGGCGCAGCCCCTTCTGCGCCAGCTCCAGCCGCTGCGCCACGCCGAAACGGTGCTGTTCGTCGATCACCGCCAGCCGCAGATCGGCGAACTCGACGCCGGGCTGGAACACCGCATGGGTGCCGATCAGCAGGTCGATGCGGCCCGCGGCCAGATCGGCCAGCAGGGTTTCCCGCGCCTCGCCCTTGTCGCGGCCGGTCAGCACGGCGATGCGCAGCCCCGCGGCCTCGGCCAGCGGCTGCAGCCCGGCAAGATGCTGGCGGGCGAGGATTTCGGTGGGCGCCATCAGCACCCCCTGACCGCCCGCCTCGGCCGCCGCCGCCAGCGCCAGCGCCGCGACCAACGTCTTGCCCGAGCCCACGTCGCCCTGCAGCAGCCGGTTCATCCGCTGGGGGCTGGCCATGTCGGCGGTGATTTCCGCCACCGCGCGGGTCTGCGCCCCGGTCGGCGGCCAGGGCAGCGCCGCCAGCATCCGTTCGCGCAGCCGCCCGTCGCCCTGCGTCACCCGCCCGGCACTGCGGCGGCGGTCGCGGCGCACCAGCGCCAGCGTCATCTGATGGGCCAGCAGCTCGTCATAGGCCAGGCGTTCGCGGGCGGGGGCGCGGGCGGAGAGCTGGTCCATGCCCTCGGGTTCATGGGCAGCCCTGACCGCCTCCAGCCAGCCGGGCCAGAGTCGTTGCGCAAGCAACGAGGGCTCGATCCATTCCGGCAGCGGCGGCGCGCGCTCAATGGCCGCGCCGACCGCGCGAGAGACCGTGCGCTGGGTCAGGCTGCCGGCCAGCGGATAGACCGGCTCGAACTCCGGCGGGAGGGGGTCCGAGGGGGTCAGGATATGGTCCGGGTGGACCATCTGCGCCAGCCCGTCGAACAGCTCGGCCTTGCCCGAGACCACGCGGGTCGCGCCCACCGGCAGCTGCGATTCGATCCACGGCTGGCGGGCGTGGAAGAACACCAGCGTCAGGTCGCCGGAGTCGTCGCTGCACAGCACCCGCCACGGCCGCCCGCGCCCCGAGGGCGGGTGATGGCGCACCACCCGCACCGTCACGGTGGCGATTTCCGGCGGGCGCAGGTCGGAGAGTTTTGCGACGTGGCGGCGCGCGATGCCGGCGGCGGGCAGGTGGAACAGCAGGTCGCGCGGCCGGGTGATGGCCAGCGACTCCAGCGCCTCGGCAGCCTTGGGGCCGACGCCGGGCAGCGTGTCGGCGCCGGCGAACAGCGGGAACAGGATCGGCGGGCGGCCCTTGGGCGGCGGGCGCGGGGCGGCAGCGGCAGGGTCGTGCAGCCCGGTGGCCCCGAGGTCTGCCGCTTCGGGTTTCTGTCCGTCCGCCCCTGTCGCTGGTCCTGCCACGTCCGACCTCTTCGCCCCCGGTCCCGTCACGGCCGGGCAATCGCCGGGCAGGCGTCCTCTTCGGTCACCCGCAGCCCCGGTTCCGCTGCCGTTGCGGGTCTGGCCCCTGCCTCCGGCCCTGTCGCCGGTCCTGCCACATCTCGCCCCATCGCCCCCGGCCTCGTCACGCCCGGGTAATCGCCGGGCAGGCGTCCTCGTCGGTGACCCGCAGCAACGGTTCCGCTGCCTTTGCAGCCCTGGACCCCGGCCCCTTCCCCGCTGCCCCCGTCACGCCCGGGCGATCGCCAGCCATGCGTCCTCGTCTATCACCTTGACGCCCAGTTCCTCGGCCTTTGCGGCCTTGGACCCCGCGCCCGGCCCGGCCACCACCAGATCGGTGCGGGCGGAAACCGAGCCCGCGACCTTGGCGCCCAGCGCCTCGGCGCGGGCCTTGGCCTCGGCGCGGGTCATGTGTTCCAGCGTGCCGGTGAACACCACGGTCAGCCCGGCGATGGGGCTGTCGGCGGCGGCCAGCGCTGCCGCGGGTTCCACGGTCAGCTGCGCCAGCAGCCGGTCGATCACCCCGCGCTCGGCCGGTTGCGCGAAGCTGGCGGTGATCGATTCGCCCAGAACCGCGCCGATGCCCTCGATGCCGGTCAGATCCTCCCACGCGGCGCGGGCGCCGGGGGGGAGCGGCGGGTCGGCGTCCCAGACGGCGGCGCGGGCGGCGGCGATGGCGGCGCGGCGGCCCTCGGCCGCGGCGGCGGCGCGCTCGGCCGCGGCGGCTTCATCGGCGGCACGGTGGCGGGCGGCGGCGGGGGCGGCGGCGTCCAGCGCGGCCACCAACGCCTCCCACGTGCCGTAATGGCGGGCCAGCGTCGCGGCCGCGACCTCGCCCACATGACGGATGCCCAGCGCAAAGATCAGCCGCGCCAAGGGGATAGAGCGACGTTCCTCGATAGAACGGAACAGGTTTTCGGCCGAACGCTCGCCCCAACCGTCGCGGTTCTTCAGCCGCGCCAGACCGGCGGCATCGCGGGCAGCAAGGGTGAAGATGTCGGCAGGCTCGCGGATCGGCAGAACCGGATCGGCATGGAACGCCTCGACCTGTTTCGCGCCCAGCCCCTCGATGTCGAAGGCGGCGCGGGACACGAAATGGCGCAGCCGCTCGATGGCCTGCGCGGGACAGCCCAAGCCGCCCGAGCAGCGGCGCACGGAATCGCCCGGCTCGCGGATCGCCTCGCTGCCGCATTCGGGGCAGGTGGTGGGAAAGACATAGGGCGCGGGGTTGGTGCGGCGCGACAGGTCCACGTCGGCGACCTTGGGGATCACGTCGCCGGCGCGATAGACCTGCACCCAGTCGCCCTCGCGGATATCCCGGCCTTCGCGGATCGGCTGGCCGCGGGAATCGTGGCCGGCGATGTAATCCTCGTTGTGCAGGGTGGCGTTCTGCACGACGACGCCGCCGACGGTGACCGGCGCCAGCCGCGCCACCGGCGACAGCGCCCCGGTGCGGCCGACCTGGATCTCGATCCGCTCCAGCCGGGTCCAGGCGATCTCGGCGGGAAACTTGTGCGCCAGAGCCCAGCGCGGCGTGGTCGAGCGGAAGCCCAGCCGGTCCTGCAACGACAGGTCGTCGACCTTGTAGACCACCCCGTCGATATCGAAGCCCAGCGTGGCGCGGCGCTGTTCCAGGTCGGTCCACACCCTCAGCAGCCCCTCGAGCGAGGTGCAAAGCTGCGGCGAGGTGGTCGGGAACCCCATCGCCGCCAGCCGGGCGATGGCGCCGGACTGGGTGTCCGCCAGCGGCGCGCTGATCTGCCCCCAGCCATAGGCTAAGAACCGCAGCGGCCGACGCGCGGTGACGCCCGGGTCCAGCTGGCGCAGCGAGCCCGCGGCGGCGTTGCGCGGGTTGGCGAACACCCGGTCCGCGCCCGAATCGTTCAGCGCGGCGAAATCTTCGTGGGTCATGTAGACCTCGCCCCGCACCTCCAGCACCTCGGGCGCATCGGGGATCACGGCCGGAATATCGGCGATGGTGCGGGCGTTGGCGGTGACGTTCTCGCCGGTGGTGCCGTCGCCGCGGGTCGCCGCCTGCACCAGCCGCCCCTGTTCATAGCGCAACGACAGCGACAGCCCATCGATCTTGGGCTCGGCGGTCATCCCAAGCGGCGCCTCGGGGGCAAGCCCAAGGAAGCTGCGCACCCGGGCGGCGAAATCCGCCACCGCCTCGGGGGTGAAGGCGTTTTCCAGCGACATCATCCGCTGGGCGTGGCGGACCTTGGCGAAACGTTCGGACGGGGCGGCGCCGACGGTCTGGGTGGGGCTGTCGGCGGCGGCCAGCTCGGGGTGCGCGGCCTCGAGCGCCGCCAGCTCGCGCTTGAGCGCGTCGTAATCGGCGTCCGACATCACCGGCGCGTCGTCGCGGTGATAGGCGACGTCGGCCTCGGCCACGCGGTCGCGCAGCGTGGCGATACGGCCAGCCATATCCGCCGCTGTGGTGTCGTCCCGGTCCTGCCCTGCTGTCACGTGCCCATCCCTGCCCTTTGCGCCCGGTCTAGCCAGCCCCGCCCGCGCTTGTCCAGCATCGCCCGGGGGCGGGGCAGTTGACGCGGTGGCGGCGCGCGGATAGCAGCCGGGGCATGGCGCGCGCTCCGCTTTTGCAACTCTCCGGTATTTCCCTGACCTTCGGCGGCAACCCCATGTTCGACGGGCTGTCGCTGTCCGTCCAGCCGGGCGACCGGGTGGCGCTGGTCGGGCGCAACGGTTCCGGCAAATCCACGCTGATGAAGGTGATGGCCGGGCTGGTCGAGCCAGACCGGGGCGAGGTCGTGGCCTCGGCCGGGACCAGCGTGGGGTATATGGAGCAGGACCCCGACCTTTCCGGCTTTGCCACGCTGGGCGAATTCGCCGCCGCCGGGCTGGATGTGGGCGAGGAATACCGCGTCGCCATGGCCGCCGAGGGGCTGAAGTTCGACCCCGAACGCCCCGTCGCCACCGCCTCGGGCGGGGAACGCCGGCGGGCGGCGCTGGCGCGGCTGCTGGCCGAGGCGCCCGAGCTGATGCTGCTGGACGAGCCGACCAACCACCTGGACATTCAGGCGATCGGCTGGCTGGAGGAACAGCTGTCCGACACCCGTGCCGCCTTCGTGCTGATTTCCCACGACCGCGCGTTCCTGCGCCGCCTGACCCGCGCCACGCTGTGGATCGACCGCGGCGAGGTGCGCCGGCAGGACCGCGGCTTCGACGCCTTCGAGGAATGGCGTGAGACGGTCTGGGCCGCCGAGGACGAGGCCCGCCACAAGCTCGACCGCAAGATCAAGGCCGAGGCCCGCTGGGCGGTCGAGGGGATCAGCGCGCGCCGCAAGCGCAACATGGGCCGGGTGCGCGCCCTGCAGGCGATGCGCGAGGAACGCGCGGCGCAGATCCGCCGGCAGGGGACGGCGGCGATGGCGCTGGACGCCGGCCCGCAGACCGGCAAGCGGGTGATCGAGGCGCGCGGCATTTCGAAAAGCTTCGGCGAGCGGGTGATCCTGCGCCCCTTTGACCTGCGGGTGCTGCGCGGCGACCGGGTGGCCTTTGTCGGCCCCAACGGCGCCGGCAAGACCACGCTGATCAAGATGCTGACCGGCGAGATCGCCCCCGACACCGGCAGCGTCACCCACGGCACCAATCTGGAAATCGCCGTCTTCGACCAGGCCCGCGCCGCCATCGACGAGACCGTCACGCTGTGGGATGCGCTGGCAGGCGATCCCGACATGCGGGTGTCCGGGCGCGCCGATCAGGTGATGGTGCGCGGCCAGCCCAAACATGTGGTCGGCTATCTCAAGGACTTCCTGTTCGACGAGGCGCAGGCCCGCGCCCCGGTCGGCAGTCTTTCCGGCGGGGAAAAGGCCCGGCTGCTGCTGGCAAGGATCATGGCGAAACCCTCGAACCTGCTGGTTCTGGACGAACCGACCAACGATCTGGACATCGAGACGCTGGACCTGCTGCAGGACATCCTGGGCGATTATGACGGCACCGTGCTGCTGGTCAGCCACGACCGCGACTTCATCGACCGCGTGGCCACCACCACCGTGGCGATGGAGGGCGACGGCCGCGCGGTGATCTATGCCGGCGGGTGGAGCGATTACCGCGCGCAGCGGGGCGAGGATGCGCCTGTCGTGACGGTTGCAGCGGTGGTGGCCCCCGCCCCTGCCCCTGCCCGCCCGGCCACGGCGGCAGCGCGCCCCCCGGGGCTGAGCTTCACGGAAAAGCACCGGCTGGAGGCCCTGCCCGCGATCATGGAACGGCTGGAAGCCGAGATCGCGAAGCTGTCCGAGTTCCTGTCGCAGCCCGACCTGTTCCAGACCGCCCCCGCCAAGTTCGCCAAGGCCAGCGAGGGGCTGGCCGAGCGGCAGGCGGCACTGGCCGCAGCCGAAGAGGAATGGCTGGAGCTGGCCGGACGGGACGAGGGCTGAATCGTCGCGACCGGGGGTTTTCCACCCCCGGACCCCCGCAGGATATTTCCATGATGAAGAAGCAGCCTGCGGCGCTGTTGCGCGTTGACTTGGGACGGGCGATCCGCCATATACCCGCGCACCGGCCGGGTTCTGCCCGCTGCCGGTGCAGATGATTTCAACACCATCCCCCGAAGGATGCGCTGTCCGAGGCAGGGGCGAAAGCCCGCCGAACGCCGGGAAACCGGGGCCACAGGGCGCGGCAGAAGAGAAAGACGACAGATGTTCGCAGTCCTCAAGACCGGCGGCAAGCAGTACCGGGTCCAGCCCGGCGACGTGCTGCGCGTCGAGAAACTGGACGCCGCCGCCGGCGACAAGGTCCAGTTCAATGAAATCCTGATGGTCGGCGCCACCGTCGGCGCGCCCCTGGTCGAGGGCGCGGGCGTCGTGGCCGAGGTCATCGACAACATCAAGGCCGACAAGGTCATCACCTTCGTCAAGCGCCGCCGCAAGCACTCGTCCAAGCGCACCCGCGGCCATCGCCAGCAGCTGACCCTGCTGCGCGTGACCGACATCCTTGAAACCGGCGCCGACAAGTCCGACATCAAGGCCGCGACCGGCGCCCGTGCGGCCCGTCGCGCCTATGCGGCCGAAGCCGCCACCAGCCGCTGAGGAGACTGATCCATGGCACACAAGAAAGCAGGCGGCTCGTCCCGTAACGGCCGCGATTCCGCGGGGCGCCGCCTGGGCGTCAAGCTGTTCGGCGGCCAGTCGGCCGTTCCCGGCAACATCATCGTGCGTCAGCGCGGCACCACCTGGTGGCCGGGCGAGAACGTCGGCATGGGCCGCGACCACACGCTGTTCGCCCTGACCGAAGGCACCGTTGCGTTCCGCAAGGGACTGAAGGGCCGAACCTATATCTCGATCCAGCCCGCGGCCACCGCGGCCGAGTAAGCCGATCGCAGCAGATCATTGCAACGGGGATCGGCGCGCTGCCGGTCCCCGTTGTCGTTTCAGGGTCGCCCTGCCTTGAGGAGGAAGGACGGGCCGCCGATGGGGAGCAGGATGAACCAGACCAGACTCGTGACGAAATCCGCGCCGGACGTGCAGGTTTTCGACCGGACCACCGAGCCCCGCCCGGCAGACGGCTCGGGGGCCGGCGCCCAGCAGACCATCCCCGCAGGCCGGTTCCTGCTGCGGCCACTGCGTGAATCGGATGCCGGGCTGATCCGGCTTTACACCGCCGACCGCCGGGTGGCCGAGGGCACCCGCGCCATCCCCCACCCGCTGCCCCCCGGCGCCGCCCGGCAATATGTCGCCCGCGCCATGTCGCCCGACCGAAACGAGGATGTCTGGGCGATCGACGCCAGCGAATCGGGCCTGGGCGAGCTGCTGGGCGTGGTGTCGCTGACCCGGATCGAGCCGGAACAGTCCGAACTGGGGTTCTGGATCGGCTCGGGGTTCTGGAACACCGGCTTTGCCACCGAGGCGGTACAGGCGCTGGTCGCGGCCAACCCGCACGGCTCGCGCACGCTGTTCGCCGAGGCGTTCCAGGACAACCCCGGCTCGGCCAAGGTGCTGACCAACGCCGGGTTTTCCTATCTGGGCGATGCGGAAAGCTGGTCGGTGGCGCGCGATGCGCGGGTGCCGACCTGGACCTATCTGCGGCGGATGGGCTGAGCCCCCGGGCTGCGCCCTAGCGGCGCAGCGTCACCGCATTCTGCCCGGCCTGCACCAGCACCGAATCGATCCGGCCCAGCGCCGCGCGGCTGATCGGGAAGGCGACGGTCAGCGTATCGGCGCCTTGCTGCGCCGGCATCGCCGCCGCGGCACTGCCGGGCGCAGGCGGGGCACCGACGAGCTGCAGCCGCAGCACCCCGTCGGCATCGGGGCGCACCCGGCCTTCGGGCATGGGCGTCGCGGTCACCAGCTCGACATCCCACCAGCCCTTGGTCGGGGCCAGCGCGGTGACCACCAGCAGCCGCCCCTCGACCGTCGGTTCCCAGCGCGCGGTCAGCACCTGGGCGACGGGCAGGCGGTTGGCCTCGGTCCCCTCATACCCGCCCTTGGGCGCCAGCGAGTCGGTCGCGCGCGGCGCGGCCTTGCCGCCCCCGAACCAGCGCAGCGGGTTGAGGCTGCTGTCGCCGCCGCCGCAGCCGGCAAGCATCAGACAGGCGGCAAGCGGCCAGAATACGCGGTTCATCGTTTGCCCTTCCCCAAGCTGCGTCTGCGTCTTGATAGGACATCGCCCCCGCGCCCGGAAGGGGTGGCGTGGCGCCGCTGCGGCGAAGGGACAGCAGCTTTGACCTTGTCGGCCAGACGCGGTATCGAGACCCCCTGACCAGACGCGAGGACCAGCATGGCCACGCCCGCCTTTGAAGACATCGCCGACACTTTCGCCTTTCTGGACGACTGGGAAGAGCGTTACCGCCACGTGATCGAGCTGGGCCGGGCGATGCCGCCGATGGACCCGGCGCTGCAGGTCCCGGCCACCAAGGTCGAGGGCTGCGCCAGCCAGGTCTGGATCCTGCCCCGGATCGAGGACGGGCGCTTCGATTTCCAGGGCGACAGCGATGCGCTGATCGTGCGCGGGCTAATCGCGGTGCTGCACGCGCTGTATTCCGGGCTGCCGGTCGAGCAGGTGGCGGAGGTGGACGCGCCGGCCGAGCTGGCCCGGCTGGGGCTGGACGCGCATCTGTCCTCGCAGCGCTCGAACGGGCTGCGGGCGATGGTGCAGCGGATCCGCGAACAGGCCGCAGCGGCCGCGGTGGGCTGAGCGCGGCGGGGCGTCGCGGGTGGTCCCGCGGCGCGGTTGCATGGGTATTTGAGCCAGAAAGAAGTCCCGGCGTTGGGGGGTGAACGTTCGGGGCGTTCGGTCAGTCCTGCGCCAGCGCGCTGTCGATCGCCGCCACCAGCCGCGGGTCGTCGGGCTTGATCCCGGGGGCAAAGCGCCCCGCCACGTTGCCGTCGCGGTCGATCAGGAACTTTTCAAAATTCCACATCACCTCGGGGTTCGGGTTGACGCCGGCGCCGATACGCTCGCGCCAATCGGCCTCGCCCACGGCGTCGGGGGCGGCGGCGGTCAGCGTTGCGTAAAGCTTGTGCTTCCCCTGCCCCGTCACCACCGTCTTGGCGGCCAGCGGGAAGGTCACGTCAAAGCGCGAGCGGGCGAACTCGCAGATCTCCGCGTCGGTGCCGGGTTCCTGCTGCTTGAAGTCGTTGGCCGGCACGCCCAGCACCACCAGCCCCTGGTCCTTTCTGGCGCGATACAGCGCCTCGAGCCCCTCGTACTGCGGGGTCAGCCCGCATTTCGAGGCGACGTTGACGACCAGCAGCACCTTGCCCCGCCAGTCGTCCAGCCTGGCGGGGCTGCCGTCGTTCATGGTGAGGGCGATATCGCCCAGCTGTCCGGTCATCGACGCGACTCCCTGATGGTGATCCAGCCGCCGCCCAGTACGCGGGTCGAGCCGGAATCGTAGAACACGCAGGCCTGGCCGGGGCTGACGCCTTCCTCGGCCGCGGCTAGCTCGACCTCGGCGGTGGTCGGGCCGGTCGGGCGCAGGATCGCCGGCGCCGGCGGGCGGGTCGAGCGGATGCGCACCATGATCTCGCGTTCGCCGGCCGCGGCGAAATCGCCACCGCCCAGCCAGTTGACCTCGGCCACCGGCACGATGCGCGTGGCCAGCGCCGCCCGCGGGCCGACGATCACCTGCCGCGAATCGGGGTCCAGCCGCACCACATACAGCGGATCGCCCAGGCCGCCGATGCCGAGGCCCCGGCGCTGGCCGATGGTGTAGTGGATCACCCCGCGGTGGCCCCCCAGCACATTGCCGTCCAGATCGACGATGTCGCCCGGCTCGGCCGCGCCCGGGCGCAGCTTTTCGATCACCGCGGCATAGTTGCCCTCGGGGACGAAGCAGATGTCCTGGCTGTCGGGCTTGTCGGCGACGATCAGCCCGTGTTCGGCGGCCAGCGCCCTTGTCTGCGCCTTGCTGGCCAGCCCGCCCAGCGGAAACCGCAGGAAATCCAGCTGTTCCTGCGTGGTCGAGAACAGGAAATAGCTCTGGTCGCGGTCGGGGTCGGCGGCCATGTGCAGCTCGGCGCCCTCGGGCCCGTCGAAGCGGCGGATGTAGTGGCCGGTCGCCATGCAGTCGGCGTCAAGCTCGCGCGCGGTCTGCAGCAGGTCGCGGAACTTCACCCGCTCGTTGCAGCGGATACAAGGCACCGGGGTGGCGCCGGCCAGATAGGCGTCGGCGAACTCCTCGATCACCGATTCGCGAAACCGGTTCTCATAGTCCAGCACATAATGCGGGATGCCGATGCGTTCCGCCACCCGGCGCGCGTCGTGGATGTCCTGCCCCGCGCAGCAGGCGCCCTTTTTCTTCAGCGCCGCGCCGTGGTCGTAAAGCTGCAGGGTGACGCCGATGACGTCATACCCCTCGGCCTTGAGCTGCGCGGCCACGACCGAGCTGTCGACGCCGCCGGACATGGCGACGACCACCCGCGTTTCGGCCGGCGGGCGCGCAAAACCAAGGCTGTTGAGCGGGCGCGTCGCGCCGCGCGGGTCGTGCATTGTCACGGAAACGGTCCATCGGATGGCGGGGTTCGCGCGAAATATAGGAAAAATGCGGTTGTTTACAACCCGAGCCGTTCACCGCGGCTTAAGACCCGTCATGCCAGATGGCCCCATGAGCATTGCTGAGGGGGCATCCATGTTTGTCCGAAAATCCACGCGGCCGCGCACCGTCACCCTGGGCGACGGCCGCATCCTGACGCTGGCCGACCTGCCCAGCGGGCAGGAACGCTGGGTCGCGCGGCGCAAGGCCGTGGTGGTCGAGGCGATCACCCACGGGCTGCTGGCCCGCGACGAGGCGATCGAGCGCTACGGCCTGACCGAGGAAGAGCTGGACGGCTGGATCGAGATCGTCGCGGAACTTGGCCCCGCCGCCTTGAAGATCAAGGCGATCCCGAAAAACCGTGGCGCGCGGAATGCCGCGGCGAACAATCCTTGACCTGTTCACCAGATATTAACCTATTGGACCAATGCTGGAGGCATCGAGGCGAAAAGACGGAGACCACGTCATGCGGATCCTGCTGGTCGAGGACGACCCCACCACGGCGCGAAGCATCGAGCTGATGCTGAATCATGCCAGTTTCAACGTCTATCTGACCGACATGGGCGAGGAGGGAATCGATCTCGCGAAGCTTTACGACTACGATCTGATCCTGCTGGACCTCGACCTGCCCGACATGAACGGGATGGAGGTGCTGCGCCAGATCCGGCTGTCGCAGATCGACACGCCGATCCTGATCCTGACCGGGGCCGACGACACCGAAATCAAGCTGCGCGGCTTCGGTTTCGGGGCGGACGACTACATGACCAAGCCCTTCCACCGCGAAGAGCTGGTGGCGCGGATCCAGGCGATCATCCGGCGCTCCAAAGGCCATGCCCAGGCGGTGATCCGCACCGGCCGCATGGTGGTCAACATCGACGCGCGCTCGGTCGAGGTGGACGGGCGGCCGGTGAACCTGACCGGCAAGGAATACCAGATCCTGGAACTGCTCAGCCTGCGCAAGGGCACCACGCTGACGAAAGAGATGTTCCTGAACCATCTCTACGGCGGCATGGACGAGCCGGAACTCAAGATCATCGACGTGTTCATCTGCAAGCTGCGCAAGAAACTGTCCGAGGCGCTGGGGGGCGAAAATCATATCGAGACGGTCTGGGGCCGCGGCTATGTGCTGCGCGACCCGCAGGAAGCGGCGCTGGCAGAGCGGATGGCCGTGGGGCTGTGACCGCAGCCGGCGGTCCTGATTGCGCCTTTGCAGGGGTATTTGGGCCAGAAAGAAGTCCTTCAGGGTCTTTCGGGCCGCAACCTCTTTTGGCGCCGCCGGCCGGCCGCTAGGCTGCGGGCCGGAACGCGGCGCCCTCTCGGCGACGGGCAATAGGGGGCAGCCATGGCGCAGAAGATCATCATCGACACCGATCCCGGCCAGGACGACGCGGTGGCGATCCTGCTGGCGCTGGCCTCGCCCGAACTCGAATTGCTGGGGCTGACGGTGGTCGCAGGCAACGTGCCGCTGGAGAGGACGCTGCAGAATGCCCTGACCGTCTGCGAACTCGGCGGACGGCCAGACCTGCCCGTCCATGCCGGCTGCGACCGACCGCTGAAGGGCGCGCTGGTCACGGCCGAGCATGTGCACGGCGCCTCGGGCCTTGACGGGATCGAACTGCCGGCGCCGACGATGCAGCCCGCCCCCGGCCACGCGGTCGATTTCATCATCGAGACCCTGCGCCGCGAACCCGCCCGCAGCGTCACCCTCGTCGCGATCGGGCCCCTGACCAATATCGCCACCGCCTTCGAGCGCGCCCCGGACATCATCCCGAGGCTGCGCCGGATCGTGCTGATGGGCGGGGCCTGGTCAGACCTGGGCAACGTCACCCCGGCCGCCGAGTTCAACATCCACGTCGACCCCGAGGCCGCCGCGCTTGTGTTCGGCTCGGGCGCCGAGATCGTGGTGCTGCCGCTCGATGCGACCCACAGGGCGCTGACCAGCCGCGACTGGACCGAGGCGATGCGACAGACTGGCCCGGTCGGGCGCGCCGTCGCCAGCTGGACCTCGTTCTACGAGCGCTTCGACCGGGCGAAATACGGGGCCGGGGGCGCACCGCTGCACGACCCCTGCGCGGTGGCCTGGCTGATCGCGCCCGACCTGTTTTCCGGCCGCCGCGTCAATGTCGAGATCGAGACCGAGGGCCGCCTGACCCGCGGCATGACCGTGGTCGACTGGTGGGAGGTGACCGGCCGCCCGCCCAACGCGCTGTTCATCCGCGAGGTCGACCGCGACGGGCTGTTCCGCCTGCTCTCGACCCGCATCGCCAGCCTCGACCGCAACCCCGCGCCCTGACGCCACGGCTGTCCGCTTCACCGCAGCCGGCGTGCTGACACAATGGCTGCCCGCGCTTCACCGCGGCCGGGCGTCTTCCGGACCGAATACACAGCCGCCGCGCCGCCGACATGCAGGCCCGCGCGCCTACCCCGGCTTGCGGCTTGGCCTCTTGCTCCAGGGTCGAGGTCATGAAGGGCAGCAACCGGGGTGGGGTGGCGGGCCCAGGACCTTTGCGACGTCGCAAGCAGGAGTTGCGTCACCCCGCGGCCAGTTCCTGCCGCCCCGCCGTTGGCCCGGTATTGCCCTGACACGACGGCGCTCGCTCACCGCAATGGAGTTCCGCGCACCTGCAACGCCAGCGGCACGTCGCCCTTATCCCCAACTCTTGACGCCAGCGCCGCTTAGCCTCGCGCCCGGCCGCAAGGGCGCCAACTCGCCGTTCTGGTCCAAATACCCCCTGCAACACTGCCAGAAGGACCTTTGCCGCCTGCTCTTGCCGCCCTCGCCGCTGGCCGGCATCGCTTCCGGCGCCACAGCGCCCACTTACCGCAGTAGAGCTTCTTTCCGGCTCCAATATAGCTGCAAGGCCAGCCGCACCTCCGTCGCCCGGCTGCAAGCGCGCCCACCTGCCGCTGTCGGGCTTCTTTCCGGTCCAAATACCCACTGCAACACTGCCAGAAGAACCTATGCCGCCAGCTCCTGTCGCCTCCACCGCTAGCTCGGGATCGCTCTGACGCCACAGCCCGCTCACCGCAGCGGAGCTTCTTTCCGGCTCCAACACATCTGCAATGCCAGCAGCACCTCCGTCGCCCTTGTCACCAACTCTTGTCAGCGCCGCTCGCTCAGCCTCGCGGTTGGCCGCAAGCGCGCCCACTTTCTGCTACCGGGCTTCTTTCTGGTCCAAATACCCCCGCAACACCGCCAACAGGACCTTCGCCGCCGATTCTTGCCGCGAGGTCGCTCGTTCCGCCCGCGCCACTCGCCACCCTCATGACCGTGTCGTCGCAACTGGCCACGCCACCTCCTGTTTCACGCAGCACCGCATCGCCTCCACCCCGCTGCCCCCGCGCGCCCGCACCGCTCCCTCTGGACACAGCCCGCGCAGTCCGGCATCCCGCGCACATGAGCAGCCAGCCCGCCCCCACCCCACCCGCGCCCCATCGCCACAGTGTCCTGGAGGATGCGCAGGGCATCGCCTTTGGCGGCGTGATGGCGGCATTCGGGGCGATGCTGCTGGGCAGCGCCGGGCTGATCACCGGGCAGCTGGCGGGGCTGGCGCTGCTGATCTCGAACGCGACGGATTACGGCTTCGGCCCGGTCTATCTGGTACTGAGCCTGCCGTTCTACGGTTTCGGCTACCGCCGGCTGGGGGCGGGGTTCCTGATCCGAACCGTCCTAGCAGTGCTGCTGATGGTGGCGACCTCGATGGCGCTGCCGCGGCTGATCGGGTTTGACCACCTGCACCCCGGCGCGGCGGCGGTGCTGGCTGGGTTCGTGTCGGGCTCGGCGCTGCTGGCGCTGTTTCGCCACCGCACCAGCCTGGGGGGCATCGGCGCGGTGGCGCTGGATGTGCAGGACCGGTTCGGGATCCGCGCCGGCTGGGTGCAGATGGGGTTCGACGCGGCGCTGTTCGCCGCCGCCTTTGCCCTGATGCCGTGGCAGCGGGTGCTGTGGTCGGCGCTGGGGGCGGCGGTGCTGAACCTGGTGATCGCGATCAACCACCGCCGCGACCGCTATATCGTCTAGGCCTCGACCCCGAGCGCGCGCTTGACGTTGGCGGTCCAGCCCAGCAGCCGCTGGTCGCCCGCGACGATGGCCGGGCGCTTCATCACCGAGGGGCGCGCGCCCAGCATCGCCACCGGCTCTTCCGCGCGCTCTTCCTCGGACATGGCGCGCCAGGTGAGGCTGGCGCGGTTGACCAGCTTCGGCCCGAAATCAGCGACCAGCCGCGCGCGCTCGGCCTCGGACAGCGGCGCGGTCTTCACGTCGCGGAAATCCACCGTCCAGCCAGCGCCCTCCAGCGCCGCAATCGCCTTTTGGCAGGTCGAGCAATGCGCCAGACCATATATCTCCAACCGCTTGTCGCTCATCGCATATCCCTTGCGTCAAAGATCCCCGCGGCCGGAGCGATCCCCCGCCGCATCGTGAAGCCGGGCGCGCACCCGCCGCATCGCCGCCCAGACCGCCAGCACCACCAGCGGCGTGAGCACCGCGACCAACACCGCGCGGTCCACCCCGAACTCGCCGGCCAGGGGCGTCGCCGCATAGCCCAGCAGCCCCACGGCATAATAGCTGATCGCAAACACCGACAGCCCCTCGACCGTGTGCTGCAGCCGCAGCTGCAGGTCGGCGCGGCGGTCCATGCGTTCCAGCAGCGCCTGGTTCTGGCCGCTGCGCTGCACGTCGACGCGGGTGCGCAGCAGCTCGCCCGCGCGCGCCGCCCGGTCGACCAGCGCCGCCAGCCGCCGCTCGGCCGAGTGCACGGTGCGCATGGCGGGCTGATAGCGGCGCACCATGAACTCGGTCAGGGTCTGACGCCCCTGGAAACGGGTCTCGCGCAGGGTGGCGATGCGGTCGTGGACGATGGCCTCATAGGCGCGGGTGGCGCCAAAGCGGAACCCGTGCTGGGTCGCCGCGGATTCCAGCTGCTGCGCCAGGTCCAGAAGCTCCTGCAGCGCCGAATCGGGGCTGCCGCTGTCGTCGCCCAGCCGCTCGAGCAGGGTGGCGAGCCTCGTTTCCAGCGTGTTCATCGTTGCGGTCAGCGCCCGCACTCGCGGCAGGCCCAGCATCGACATGGCGCGATAGGTTTCCAGCTCCAGCAGCCGCTGCACGATGCGGCCGATGCGCCCGGCGCCGACATCGGGGGCGACGAATACCGCAAAACGCATCCAGCCGGCCGGATCGACGCGGAAATCGGTGGCGGCGACCCCGGCCCCGTCCAGCACCTGCACCGCGACCAGCCCGTCGGCGGCGAACCACTGCCCCAGCAGCGGGGTGATCGCGGCCGGATCCTCGGGCATCGGCAGCACCTGCACGATCGCCGCCGCCACCCGCCGCCCGGGGGCGCGGGCCTGCCATTCGTCGGGAAACAGCTCGGCCAGCGCCGGATCGAAGGGCCGATGCGGCCGGCCGGGCGAGAAGCTGGCGTAGCTGACGAACTCGCTGTGGCTTTCCCAGCGCAGCTCGTGCCGGCCCAGCTGGGCGGCGTAATGCCCGGCCTCTGGCGGCGGCGCGGGGGCGCCGTGGCGCGCCACCAGCTCGGCCAGATGCGCCAGATCGACGCTGCGGTCGCGGCTGGCGGCGTCGCGCGGTTCCTTGAACGCGACATAGACCGCGGTGCAGGGCACGTTCAGCCGCGGCGAGGGGCGGGCGTGCAGCTCGTTCACCATCTCGTAGCGCAGCGGGTGGTCCAGCGGGCTCGGGGTGCGGGGCGGGTGCTTTTCCATGCCCCGACATCAACCCGCAAACCGCCGCCCGCGCAAGCGCTTCGCGGCGCCGGACCCGCCGGCCATTCCCCGCCGCCGGCCCGCCGCTGAGCCCATCGTGATCGCCGCCCCGGTTGTCCCAAGCCGTCTGCTGCGGCAAGATCGGGGCAATAATCACGGGACAGATCATGAGACCCTCGTTCAGACTGCCGATCGCGGCGATGCTGCTGGCGCTGGCGACGTCCTGCGCGCCCAGCAAGTTCAAGAGCTATGACGGCCCTCCGGTAACCCAGATCGTGGTGAACAAATCGGCGCGGCAGATGCTGTTCTTCAGCGGGTCGAGCGTGATCGCGGCCTATAATGTCGGGCTGGGGAACGAGCCGGTGGGCCACAAGCAGTTCTCGGGCGACGGCAAGACCCCCGAGGGGCTGTATTACATCGACCGCCGCAACCCCGACAGCAAGTATCACCTGTCGCTGGGGATCTCTTACCCCAACCCGCAGGATGCCGGTTTCGCGCTGACGCAGGGGCAGGACCCGGGCGGCGACATCTTCATCCACGGCTGGGGCCCCGAGGGCCGGGCGCTGGCGCCCCACAAGCGCGACTGGACCGCCGGCTGCATCGCGGTGAACGACGACCAGATCGAGGATATCTATGCCATGGTCCGCGACGGCACCCCGGTGCTGATCACCCCCTGAGACGCCGCAAGCAAGAGCCCCCACCGACCACGGCTCTCTCGCCCTGCCCAAGGGTCCGCGCCCCTGAGCGCCGCGCTCCCCCTTGGCCCTTCGGGCGGTTGAAAATATCCCGGGGTCCGGGGCAGAGCCCCGGTCCCGCGCCTCAAACCCTCCGCCGTTTCCAATAAAAAACCCCCGCCGAAGCGGGGGTTTCCTGTTTCCAGCCGCCGCCGGTCTCAGTCGATCATCGGCAGCAGCGCGTCGATGGACTTCTTGGCGTCGCCGTAGAACATCCGCGTGTTTTCCTTGTAGAACAGCGGGTTCTCGATGCCGGAATAGCCGGTGCCCTGGCCGCGTTTCGACACGAACACCTGCTTGGCCTTCCACACCTCCAGCACCGGCATCCCGGCGATGGGGCTGTTCGGGTCCTCTTGTGCCGCCGGGTTCACGATGTCGTTCGAGCCGATGACGATCGCCACGTCGGTCGAAGGGAAGTCCTCGTTGATCTCGTCCATTTCCAGCACGATGTCATAGGGGACCTTGGCCTCGGCCAGCAGCACGTTCATGTGCCCGGGCAGGCGGCCGGCGACCGGGTGGATGGCGAAACGCACCTCTTTGCCGGCGGCGCGCAGCTTGCGGGTCAGCTCGCTGACCGACTGCTGGGCCTGTGCCACCGCCATGCCGTAGCCGGGGACGATGATGACGCTGTCGGCCTCGTTCAGGGCCGCGGCCACGCCGTCGGCGTCGATGGCGATCTGTTCGCCCTCGATCTCCATCGCGGGGCCGGCCTCGCCGCCGAAGCCGCCCAGGATCACGCTGATGAACGAGCGGTTCATCGCCTTGCACATGATGTAGGACAGGATCGCACCCGAAGAGCCGACCAGCGCCCCGGTCACGATCAGCAGGTCGTTCGACAGCGTGAAGCCGATCATCGCCGCCGCCCAGCCGGAATAGCTGTTCAGCATCGACACCACCACCGGCATGTCGGCGCCGCCGATGCCCATGATCAGGTGCCAGCCGATGAAGCCCGCGATCACCGCAAGGATCAGCAGCCACAGCACCGCCGGGCCCCAGCCGGTGACGTAAAGGATGGTCAGCAGCAGCGACAGCAGCGCCGCCGTCAGGTTCAGCATGTGCCCGCCCGGCAGCTTCTTCGGCTTGCCGTCGATCTTGCCGGCCAGCTTGCCGTAGGCCACGACCGAGCCGGTAAAGGTGACCGCGCCGATGAAGATGCCCAGCGCCACCTCGATCTTGAGCATGGCGATCTCGGCCGGGGTCTTCTGCGCCAGCATCGCGGCAAAGCCGCCGAAGCCCTCGGCCACGCCCTCGGCCCGGGCGCGGATCACCCGGCCCAGCTCAAGCTGCGCGTTCAGGCCGATGAACACGGCGGCAAGCCCGACCAGGCTGTGCATCGCGGCGATCAGCTGCGGCATCTCGGTCATCTGCACGCGGGTGGCCAGCACCCAGCCGCCGGCGCCGCCGATGGCCAGCATGATGACCGTCAGCCACCAGTTGGCCGAGGCCGGGCCGAACAGCGTCGCCAGCACCGCCAGCGCCATGCCGACGATGCCGTACCAGACCGCGCGCTTGGCGCTTTCCTGGCCGGACAGCCCGCCCAGCGACAGGATGAACAGGACCGCGGCGACGACATAGGCCGCGGTGGTGAAGCCGTAGGCCGGCAGCACGTCCAGGACGACGTTCAGGGGCGCGGCGGGGGCGGTGGTGATCACGGTATTCTCCATCATCGACCCTTACGACTTCTGGAACATGGCGAGCATCCGGCGCGTGACCAGGAAGCCCCCGAAGATGTTGACGCCGGTCATCAGCACCGACAGCGCCGCCAGGATGATCACCCAGGCCGAGCCCGAGCCGATCTGCAGCAGCGCCCCCAGGATCACGATCGACGAGATCGCGTTGGTGACCGCCATCAGCGGCGTGTGCAGCGAATGCGCGACGTTCCAGATCACCTGGAAACCGATGAACACCGCCAGCACGAAGACGATGAAATGCTGCAGGAACGACGCCGGCGCGAACAGCCCGGCCAGCGCCATCACTGCGCCGCCGGCGACCAGCAGCGTCACCTGGTTGCGGGTCTGCTGGCGGAAGGCTGCGTGTTCCGCGGCCCTGCGTTCCTCGGGCGTCGGCTCCTTGACCTTCTCGCGCGGCTTCTGCGCGGCGATCGCCTGCACCGTGGGGGGGGGCGGCGGCCAGGTGATGTCGTGGTCGCGGGTGATGGTGGCCCCGCGGATCACGTCGTCGTCCATGTCGTGGACCAGCGCGCCGTCCTTGGCCGGCGTCAGGTCGGCCAGCATGTGGCGCACGTTGTTGCCGTAAAGCTCGGAGGCCTGCGCCCCCATGCGCGAGGGGAAGTCGGTATAGCCGATGACGGTGACGCCGTTCTCGGTCACGATCTTCTCGTCCGGGACGGTCAGGTCGCAGTTGCCGCCGCGCTCGGCGGCCAGGTCGACGATGACCGAGCCGGGCTTCATCGCCTCGACCATGTCGGCGGTCCACAGCTTCGGCGCGGGCCGGCCGGGGATCAGCGCGGTGGTGATCACGATGTCCATCTCGGGCGCCAGCTCGCGGAACTTTTCCAGCTGCTTGGCCAGGAACTCGGGCGACGATGGCGCGGCATAGCCGCCGGTCGCGGCCCCGTCCTGCACCTGGTCGGTGAAGTCGAGATACACGAACTCGGCGCCCATCGATTCGATCTGCTCGGCCACCTCGGGGCGCACGTCGAAGGCATAGACCTGCGCGCCCAGGCTGGTCGCGGCGCCGATCGCGGCCAGACCGGCCACGCCCGCACCCACCACCAGCACCTTGGCCGGCGGCACCTTGCCCGCCGCCGTCACCTGCCCGGTGAAGAAGCGGCCGAAGTTGTTCGCCGCCTCGATCACCGCGCGGTACCCGGCGATATTGGCCATCGAGGACAGCGCGTCCATTTTCTGCGCCCGCGAAATCCGCGGCACCATGTCCATGGCGATGGCGTCGACGCCCCGCGCCCGCGCCTGTTCCAGCAGCTCCGAGTTCTGCCCGGGATAGAAGAACGAGATCAGCGTCTGCCCCTCGCGCATCGCCGCCAGCTCGTCCTCGGTCGGGGGCCGCACCTTGGCGACCACATCCACCGCCGCCAGCAGCGCCGCGGCGGTGGGATGCACGATCACCCCCGCCCGCTCATAGGCCGCGTCCGAAAACCCGGACCGCGCCCCGGCGCCGGATTCGACGTGAACCTCGTGCCCGAGCTTCTGCAGATGCCCCGCAGACGACGGAGTGACGGCTACCCGCGCCTCTCCCTCGAAAATCTCCTTCAACGCGCCAATTCTCACCGGGCCCGCCCCCCTTTGTCCGTTGCTGCACCTGCATTAGCACCGCGTTTCGGACTTTCACAAGCCTGAGAGCGGGGCAGTCGCCATACGCGCACGCGCGAGGACGGCAAAAAACCGCCGCGCTGGGGGCGCGGCGGTCGGATGGCCCTGGGGCCGGTCGGTGGGTGCCGGGGCGAGGGATGACCCCGGCACCCGAGCGGCCGCAAAGGACCGTCAGTTCGTGGCGGGCGGGACCACCGTGCCCGGGGTGGTGGTGGTGTCGGTCGCGGAATCGGCGGCGGCATCGGCGGCCGCGTCGGCGGCAGCCTCGGCCTCGGCCGCGGCATCCTCGGCGGCGTCGGCCGCGGCTTCGGCGTCATCCACCGCGGTCTCGGCCTCGGTCGCGGCAGAGTCGGCGCCGGTCACGGGCGCGGTGTCGGTCGCCGCCGGCGCGGTATCCGTGGTGGTGTCGGTCGCCGTATCGGCCGCGGGCTCTTCCACCGGCACCTCGGTGGTGGTGGTTTCGGTGGTGGTGTCGGCCGGTGCGGTCACTGCCGGGGCGGTGGTGGTGGTGGCCGGGGCGGTGTCGGTCTCGGGCGTGGTCACCGTGGTGGTGGTCGTGGTGGTGTCCCCCGCGGTGTCGGTGTCGTTGCCCATGAAGTTCGACAGCAGCCACCAGGCCAGCGCCAGGGCCAGCAGGATCCCGATGATCAGCGGCAGCGGCGAGGCTTTCTTCTCGACCGGCTCGACATAGGTTTCGTTCACGGCGGTGGTGCGACCGGCCGGATCCACGGGACGGTGCGGGTCGGTGGCATCGGTGCGGCGCGGATCGTTGGGGTCGTAGTTGGCCATGTGTGTGACTCCTTGAAGCTGTTCGGTATTTCGGGACCGGTTCTGCCGCGCCGTCATAGACGAGGACAGCCCGGGTTGCGACCCCGTAATCCTGCGCTTAACACTCTGCTTCGACACAAGTTCCCCGGTTCGAACATATTTCCCCAGCGGAGGCAGAAATGGCGGAAACCCGCTTGCTTGACGACTATCGCCCCTGGCCGTTCCGCATCACCGAAACGCGGCTGGAGTTCGCGCTGGCGCCGCGGGGGACGGTGGTGCGCTCGGACATCGCGATGGAGCGCAGCGGGCCGGGGCCGCTGGTCATGGACGGCGGCGCGGGGCTGCGCACGCGCGCGGTCGCCATCGACGGGCGCCCGGTCGATCCCGCGCATCTGACCATCGGCGCGGAATCGCTGAGCATCGCCGAGGCCGCCCTGCCCGACCGCCCCTTCACCTTTGCCGCCGAGGTCGAGATCGACCCCGCCGACAACACCGCGCTCGAGGGGCTGTATCTCTCGGGCGGCATGTTCTGCACCCAATGCGAGGCCGAGGGCTTCCGCCACATCACCTGGTATCCCGACCGGCCCGACGTGATGGCGCCGTTCCGGGTAGTGGTGCGATCCGACCTGCCGGTGCTGCTGTCGAACGGCAACCCGGTGGCGCAGGGTCGGGGCTGGGCGGAATGGCACGACCCCTGGCCGAAACCCGCCTATCTGTTCGCGCTGGTGGCGGGCGATCTGCGCGCGCTTTCCGACCGTTTCACCACCATGTCCGGGCGCGAGGTGGCGCTGAACATCTGGGTGCGGCCGGGCGATCTGGACCGCGCGGGCTTTGCGATGCAGGCGCTGAAGGCCTCGATGGCGTGGGACGAACGGGCTTACGGGCGCGAATACGACCTTGACGTGTTCAACATCGTCGCGGTCGATGATTTCAACATGGGGGCCATGGAAAACAAGGGGTTGAACATCTTCAACTCGAAACTGGTGCTGGCCAGCCCCGACACCGCCACCGACGCCGATTATGAACGCATCGAATCGGTGATCGCGCATGAATATTTCCACAACTGGACCGGCAACCGCATCACCTGCCGCGACTGGTTCCAGCTGTGCCTGAAAGAGGGGCTGACCGTCTATCGCGACCAGCAGTTCACCTCGGACCTGCGCTCGGCCGCGGTGAAGCGGATCGAGGATGTGGTGACGCTGCGCGCCCGCCAGTTCCGCGAGGATGCGGGGCCGCTGGCGCATCCGCCCCGCCCGGATCGCTACGAGGAAATCAACAATTTCTACACCGCCACCGTCTATGAAAAAGGCGCCGAGGTGATCGGGATGCTGCGCCGGCTGCTGGGCGAGGATGGCTGGCGCGCCGGGATGGATCTGTATTTCGACCGCCACGACGGGCAGGCCTGCACCATCGAGGACTGGCTGCTGGTGTTTCAGGACGCCACCGGCCGCGATCTGGCGCAGTTCAAGCGCTGGTATACCGACGCCGGCACGCCACGGCTGGCCCTGGCGGAAAGCTGGGACGAGGACGCCGGCCGCCTGACCCTGCGATTTGCGCAGGCGACCGCCCCCACCCCCGGCCAGCCCGAAAAGCCGCCGCGGGTAATCCCGATCGCGCTGGGGCTGATCTCGCCCAACGGCGACGAGGTGCTGCCGACGCAGGTGCTGGAAATGACCGAGGCCGAACAGGAATGGCATTTCGACGGCCTCGGCGCGCGGCCCGTGGTGTCGCTGCTGCGCGGGTTTTCCGCCCCGGTCACGGTCGAGCGGCGGATGAGCGCCGCCGACCGCGCGCTGCTGCTGGCCCATGACAGCGATGCCTTTGCCCGCTGGCAGGCCGGGCATGAGCTGGCGCTGGATGCGCTGGTCACTGCCGCGCAGGGCGGCGACCCGGACCCGGCGTTTTCCGGGGCGCTGGCGGGGGTGCTGGGGGACGAGACGCTCGACCCCGCCTTCGTGGCGCTGGTGCTGCGCCTGCCGTCCGAAGACGAGATCGCGGCCGGGATCACTGCCCGCGGCGCCATCCCCGACCCCGACCGCATCCACGAGGCGCGCGAGGCGCTGGCCGAAACCATTGCCCGCGACCACCGCCCGGTGCTGACGGCGCTTTACGAGCGGATGAACCCGGCCGGCCCCTATTCGCCCGATGCCGGGCCAGCCGGGCGGCGCTCGCTGCGGCTGGCGGCGCTGGGGCTGCTGTCGCGGCTGGACGGCGGCGCGCTGGCGCAGGCGCTGTGGGACGCCGCCCCCGACATGACCCAGCGCATGGGGGCGCTGGCAGCGCTGGTGCGGCTGGACCGCGCCGGCCCGGCGCTGGCGCAGATGGAGGCGCAGTTCGCGGACAACCGGCTGGTGATGGACAAGTTCTTCACCATCCAGCCGATGGCCGCCCCGCCCGCCCGCGCCGTCGCCATCGCCCGCAGCCTCGCCGCGCGTTCCGATTTCGACTGGAAGAACCCGAACCGCTTCCGCGCGCTGATCGGGGCGGTGACGGCGAACCCGGCCGCGTTCCACGCCGCCGACGGCTCGGGCTACGACTTCGTGGCCGAATGGCTGATGCGGCTGGATCCGGCGAACCCGCAGACCGCGGCGCGGATGATGACCGCCTTTGAAACCTGGCCCCGGCACGACGCCAGCCGCCGCGCCGCGGCCCGCGCGGCGCTGGAACGGATCGCCGCGATGCCGTCGCTGTCGGTCAACAGCGCCGAGATGGTCCGGCGCATTCTTGCCGCCGGGGGCTGAGGGGAACCCGACGGGGCTTGTCCGCGTCAATCCTCAGGGGCAACCATCGGAATCACAGACAGATGAGCCAGATGCCGCCGAGAGAATCGCCAGACCCGACGGGCCGCCTGCCGGCCCGGACCGAGATGCAGCAGCGGCTGGACCCGCTGATCGAGGAACGTGCGCCCTGGCTCTATTCAGGGCGGCCGCACCATACCGCGGCGCGGCTGCTGATGATGCAGCTGCTGCAGTACCCCCGCTCGATCGAGCTGGCGGCCGAGTTCCGCGACCTGCCCACGGCCGAGATCATGCGCCGCATCTCGGGGCTGATCCTGCGCGACCTGCGGGTGGACGGGCTGGAACATATCCCCGCCACCGGCCCGGCACTGATCGTGGCCAACCACCCGACCGGCATCGCCGACGGGATCGTGCTGCACGCGGTGGTCTCGGCTGTGCGCGACGATCTGTTCATCTATGCCAACCACGACATGATCCGGGTGCTGCCCCAGACCGAAGAGCTGATCGCCCCGGTGGAATGGCGGCTGGAAAAGCGCAGCCACGCCAAGACCAAGCAGACGATGGACTATACCCGCGCTGCGCTGGGACAGGGGCGGATCGGGCTGATCTTCCCCTCGGGGCGGCTGGCCAAGCGCCGCGGGCTGACGCTGCACGAACGGCCGTGGATGGCCAGCGCCGCCATGATCGCGCGCAAGTTCGGCGCCCCGGTGATCCCGCTGCACATCCGGGCGCGCAACTCGGCGCTGTTCTACCTGCTGGACGCGATCCACCCGACGCTGCGCGACGTGACGCTGTTTCACGAGGTGCTGAACAAGGCCGGCCACACCTATCGCATCACCATCGGCCAGCCGATCGATTCCGCCTCGCTGCCCGCCCGCTCGGAAGAGGGGATCGAGGCGCTGCGCCGGGCGGTGCTGGACCTGCCGCCCCCCGGCCCCAACGCCGCCCATATGTCGCATCTGCGCGAAGTCCGCCGCCGCCGCCGCACCATCCACCGCCCGCTGGGGGAAAAGCCCTGACGGCGGCGCGCGCCGCCCCCCCTTCTTCCTTGTGAAACTATCCCAGGGGCGCGGCGGCTGGCCCCCGCTCCGGCGCGGCCAAGGCCGCAAGCCTTGCGGATTCCCGCCCGGCCGCTATCTCTCGTCCCGATGACCCTGCCCACGCCCGACACGCTGCCGCTTGCCACCCCCGGCGCCGCCCCCGCGCCGCAATGGCTGCTGACCCCCGGCCTGATGCCGCATCCGCAGGCCGTCGCCTGGATGGAGAGCCGCGTCGCCGGGATCGCGGCCGGCACCGCGCCCGAGACGATCTGGCTGGTCGAGCATCCGCCGCTTTACACGGCCGGCACCTCGGCCCGCCCCGGGGACCTGACCGACCCGCATCGGTTTCCGGTCCACCAGACCGGGCGCGGCGGCCAGTACACCTATCACGGGCCGGGGCAGCGGGTGGTCTATGTCATGCTCGACCTCAACCGCCGCGGCCGCGACGTGCGTCATTTCGTCCGGGCGCTCGAGGGCTGGGTGATCGCGACCCTGGCCGAGTTCGGCCTGCGCGGCGAGATCCGCGAGGGCCGGGTGGGCGTCTGGATCGCCCGCCCCGACAAGCCCCCCCTGCCCGACGGCACCGCGCGCGAGGACAAGATCGCGGCCATCGGCATCAAGCTGCGCCGCTGGATCAGCTTCCACGGGCTGGCGATCAACGTCGAGCCCGACCTGTCGCATTACGCCGGCATCGTGCCCTGCGGAATCAGCGGCCACGGGGTCACCAGCCTGGTCGATCTGGGCCTGCCGGTGACCATGGCCGACCTGGATCACGCGTTGCTGAACGGATTTGTTCGTGCAATGGGACCGGGAACCGAATCCGTATGACTTTTGTAGTGTCGTGCGGGGGACTGGAATGATATGCCCGGCGCGAGGGGTTTCCCTCGCAGGGATGGAACCGCTGAGGAAGGACGGAAGACGAATGAGAATCAGCCTTTACGCCACGCTCGCCACGCTTGCTCTGGCAGTGCCGGCCGTTGCCCAGGACGGCGATGCCGAAAAGGGTCAGAAGGAATTCAACAAGTGCAAGGCCTGCCACATGGTGCAGGCGCCGGACGGCACCGACATCGTCAAGGGCGGCAAGACCGGCCCGAACCTGTACGGCATCGTCGGTTCCAAGCCGGCTGCGGAAGAGGGCTTCAAATACGGTGAGGGCATTCTCGAACTGGCCGAGAAGAACCCCGACATGGTCTGGGACGAAGCGTCGCTGATCGAATACATGACCGATCCGGGCGCCTATCTGAAAGCCCACACCGGCGACGACAAGGCCAAGACCAAGATGACCTTCAAGCTGAACAAGAACCAGGCCGACGTGGCCGCGTTCCTGGCCGCGCATTCGCCCGACGAGGGCTGATCCCGCACCGGCCGCCGTTCCCCGGCGGCCACACGGGCGGACCCGGCGGGTCCGCCTCTGCCTGCCCCCGACGGCGACACCGGCCGGGGGCATTTTCCTTCCCCCTTCCCTTCCCGCGCCCCTCTCCTGCCCGGTTTTCGCGGCCCTGCCGCTGCCCAGCCCCATCTCCTCATCCTTTCGGCCTTTTTGTCGCACTCTGCATGGCGCGACACATTGCCCCAGCCGGAATCCTGCTCTAGAGTTTCGGCTGAGTCCCACCGGCCCCGCCGGTCCGGCAAGATTCTGAGGAGAGCATTCGCATGGCAGACGCCGCCGTTCCCGGCCATGGTGCGCAGCATGATACCCGCGGGTTCTTCACCCGCTGGTTCATGTCCACCAACCACAAGGATATCGGGGTCCTTTACCTGTTCACCGCCGGGATAGTGGGGCTGATCTCGGTCTGCTTCACCGTCTACATGCGGATGGAGCTGCAGCACCCCGGCGTGCAGTACATGTGCCTCGAGGGCGCGCGCTTCATCGCCGACGCCAGCGCCGAATGCACCCCCAACGGGCATCTGTGGAACGTGATGATCACCTATCACGGCATCCTGATGATGTTCTTCGTCGTGATCCCGGCGCTGTTCGGCGGTTTCGGCAACTATTTCCTGCCGCTGCACATCGGCGCGCCGGACATGGCGTTCCCGCGGCTGAACAACCTGTCCTACTGGATGTATGTCTGCGGCGTCGCGCTGGGGCTGGCGTCGCTGATCGCGCCGGGTGGCAACGACCAGATGGGCTCGGGCGTGGGCTGGGTGCTCTACCCGCCGCTGTCGACGACCGAGGCCGGCTATTCGATGGACCTGGCGATCTTTGCGGTGCACGTCTCGGGCGCCTCGTCGATCCTGGGGGCGATCAACATCATCACCACCTTCCTGAACATGCGCGCGCCGGGGATGACCCTGTTCAAGGTGCCGCTGTTCGCCTGGTCGGTGTTCATCACCGCCTGGATGATCCTGCTGTCGCTGCCGGTGCTGGCGGGCGGTATCACCATGCTGCTGATGGACCGCAACTTCGGCACCAACTTCTTCAACCCCGCCGGCGGCGGCGACCCGGTTCTGTACCAGCATATCCTGTGGTTCTTCGGCCACCCCGAGGTCTACATGATCATCCTGCCCGGCTTCGGGATCATCAGCCACGTCATCGCCACCTTCGCGCGCAAGCCGATCTTCGGCTATCTGCCGATGGTGCTGGCGATGGCGGCGATCGCGATCCTGGGCTTCGTGGTCTGGGCGCACCACATGTACACCGCCGGCATGTCGCTGACCCAGCAGGCCTATTTCATGCTGGCCACCATGACCATCGCGGTGCCGACCGGCATCAAGGTGTTCTCGTGGATCGCCACGATGTGGGGCGGCTCGATCGAGTTCAAGACGCCGATGCTCTGGGCCTTCGGCTTCCTGTTCCTGTTCACCGTCGGCGGCGTGACCGGCGTCGTCATCAGCCAGGCGCCGCTGGACCGGGTGTATCACGACACCTACTACATCGTGGCGCATTTCCACTATGTGATGTCGCTGGGCGCCGTCTTCGCCATCTTCGCCGGGTCGTATTTCTGGATCGGCAAGATGAGCGGGCGCCAGTATCCCGAATGGGCCGGCAAGCTGCATTTCTGGATGATGTTCATCGGCTCGAACCTCATCTTCTTCCCGCAGCACTTCCTGGGCCAGCAGGGGATGCCGCGCCGCTACATCGACTATCCCGAGGCCTTCGCCTACTGGAACAACATCTCGTCGCTGGGCGCCTATCTGTCGTTCGCCTCGTTCCTACTGTTCATCGGCATCGTGTTCTACACGCTGTTCGCCGGCAAGCGCGTGACCGAGAACAACTACTGGAACGAATACGCCGACACGCTGGAATGGAGCCTGCCCTCGCCGCCGCCCGAGCATACGTTCGAGCAGCTGCCCAGGCCCGAGGACTGGGACCGGGCGCGCGCCCACTGATCCCGCCCCGGCAAGTCCCGCGGCCCCGGAGCGATCCGGGGCCGTTTTTCGTGCCCCCTTACGGACCCTGCCCCTTCGATGCCCTATGCCTGGCAGCCTGATGCCCCGGACGGCGCCCGCCGGCTGCTGATCTGGCGCCACCGCTCGCTGACCGTCCATGGTTTCGTCTGGTTCATCGGCGCTACCGCCCTGCTGCTGGTGCTGCCGCTGGTGGCGCTGACCGGCTCGGCGGTGATGTGGGGGCTGCTGCCGTTCGCGCTGGCGGCGCTGACCGGGCTCTGGTGGGCGATGCAGCGCCACTGGCGCGGCGGCGGCAGCTTCGAGGAGCTGACCCTGACCCCCGACACCCTGCTGGTCAGCCGCCACGACCCCGGCCGCCCCCCGCGACAGTGGCAGGCCAACCCCTATTGGGTGCGGCTGACCCTGCGCCGCGACGGCCCGGTCGAGGATTACCTGACCCTGACCGACGGCCAGCGCGAGATCGAGCTCGGCGCCCTGCTCTCGCCCGAGGAACGCCGCCAGCTGCGCGACGAACTCGCCGCCGCCCTGGGCGGGCTCACCCCCCGCTGACCCTCCGCGCTTTCATCTTGCCCGAAATATCCCGGGCTTCCGAGCGCCCGGAAAACGGTCCGGTGGACCGTTTTCAGCGAGGAAGGCCGCGGCAGCGGCCGGGACAGCGCCCCGGTCCGGCCCCACCCCGCAGCCTTGCGCCGAACCCCGTTCCGCGCTATAGGCGCGACAGTCTTTTCGGGCGACATGGCCACAACAGGCCGCCAGCACACGGGTCGGGCGTCATGCCGCGACCCTTTGTCGTTGCCGCGGGGGACGCAAACCACAGACCGGCGGAGCCAACCGCCCGGCCCGTAACAGCTTCAAAGGAAACGACTGCCGCATGGCGAAAACCGCATCCATGGAGGAATTCGAAGCCCTCCTGAACGAAAGCTTCGAAATCGACACGCCCGAAGAGGGCTCGGTCGTCAAGGGCCGCGTCATCGCCATCGAGGCGGGGCAGGCCATCATCGACGTCGGCTACAAGATGGAAGGCCGCGTCGATCTGAAAGAATTCGCAGCCCCCGGCGAAGACGCGAAACTCAGCGTCGGCGACGAGGTCGAGGTCTATCTGGACCGGGTGGAGAACGCCCGCGGCGAGGCCAGCATCTCGCGCGAGAAAGCCCGCCGCGAAGAGGCCTGGGACCGTCTGGAGCAGGCCTACGCCAAGGAAGAGCGCGTCGAGGGCGCCATCTTCGGCCGCGTCAAGGGCGGCTTCACCGTCGATCTGGGCGGCGCCGTGGCCTTCCTGCCCGGTAGTCAGGTCGACGTGCGTCCCGTGCGCGACGCCGGCCCGCTGATGGGTCTCAAGCAGCCGTTCCAGATCCTGAAGATGGACCGCCGCCGCGGCAATATCGTGGTGTCGCGCCGCGCCATCCTGGAAGAGAGCCGCGCCGAGCAGCGCGCCGAGGTCATCGCCAACCTGCACGAAGGTCAGGTGGTCGACGGCGTGGTCAAGAACATCACCGAATACGGCGCCTTCGTCGATCTGGGCGGTGTTGACGGGCTGCTGCACGTCACCGACATGGCCTGGCGCCGCGTCAACCACCCGTCCGAGATCCTGTCGATCGGCGAGACCGTCAAGGTCCAGGTCGTCAAGATCAACAAGGACACCCACCGCATCAGCCTGGGCATGAAGCAGCTGCAGTCGGATCCGTGGGACACCGTGTCGGACAAGTTCCCGATCGGCTCGGTCCACAAGGGCCGCGTGACCAACATCACCGACTATGGCGCCTTCGTGGAACTGGAAGCCGGCGTCGAGGGTCTGGTCCACGTCTCGGAAATGAGCTGGACCAAGAAGAACGTCCACCCCGGCAAGATCGTCTCCACCTCGCAAGAGGTCGACGTGATGGTGCTGGAGATCGACGAGCAGAAGCGCCGCGTGTCGCTGGGTCTGAAACAGACCATGCGCAACCCGTGGGAAGTCTTTGCCGAAACCCACCCCGCCGGCACGCCCATCGAGGGCGAGGTCAAGAACATCACCGAGTTCGGTCTGTTTGTGGGCCTGGAAGGCGACATCGACGGCATGGTGCACCTGTCCGACCTGTCCTGGGACCAGCGCGGCGAGGATGCGATCCAGAACTACCGCAAGGGCGACGTCGTCCAGGCCGTGGTTCAGGAAGTCGACGTCGACAAGGAACGCATCAGCCTGTCGATCAAGGCCCTGGAAAACGACAGCATGTCCGAGGCCGTCGATGGCGTGAAGCGCGGTGACGTGGTCACCGCCACCGTCACCGCGATCGAGGACGGCGGCATCGAGGTCGAGTTCAACGGCGTGAAGTCCTTCATCCGCCGTTCGGATCTGGCCCGCGACCGTCAGGACCAGCGCCCCGAGCGTTTCCAGGTCGGCGATTCGGTCGATGCCCGCGTCACCAACGTGGACACCCGCACCCGCCGCCTGGGCCTGTCGATCAAGGCCCGCGAGATCGCCGAGGAAAAGGAAGCCATCGACCAGTACGGCTCGTCCGATTCGGGCGCGTCGCTGGGCGACATCCTGGGCGCCGCGCTCAAGAGCCGCAACTGATCCCGGTCTGGCGCGGGAAAATCCCCGCGCCGGCACCATCGGGCCGCCCCCCTGTTCGGGGGGCGGTCTTTTTTCATGGCAAGGGGATGGTAATATCCCTGAAAACCTGCAACCTTTTCAGTCCTGTTGCGTTTCCTTCCCTGGAATCTCCTCGCGCGGACAGTGCTACAGACAAAACGGGACGCCCCATGATCCGGTCAGAACTGATTCAGAAAATCGCCGAAGAAAATCCCCATCTTTTCCAGCGCGACGTGGAACGGATCGTGACGACCGTGTTCGAAGAGATCATCGGCGCCATGGCGCGGGGCGAGCGGGTCGAACTGCGCGGCTTCGGCGCGTTTTCGGTCAAGCAGCGGCAGGCCCGGCTGGGCCGCAACCCGCGCACCGGCGAGACCGTGCAGGTCGAGGAAAAACACGTCCCCTTCTTCAAGACCGGCAAGCTGCTGCGCGACCGGCTGAACGGGCTGGACGCGGACGGCACCGACGCCGACTGAACACGCCCCTGCGCCCTGTTGTCCCGGCGGGGCCAAGTGTGGTTCAGGGTGGTTGCGTCCCGCCGCCGGTTCTAGGAAACTTGCGCCCGACACCCGAAACCGATGCCCGGCGGGATCGGGCGCGTAAGGATCGGGCAGCGAAAGGTCTTGCCGATGCGTTATCTGCGCTTGCTGTTCGTCGTGGTGCTGGCGGCGGTTCTGATCGTGGTCGCGCTGGCCAACCGGCAGTTCGTCGAGGTCAGCCTGCTTCCGGCCGGGCTGGACCAGTGGGTCCCCGGCGACTGGAGCGCGCGGATGCCGCTGTTCCTGATCATCCTGCTGGCGATCCTGGCCGGGATGCTGCTGGGGGTGGTCTGGGAATGGCTGCGCGAATCGTCGCTGCGCCGGCAATCCGCCCAGCGGGCGCATGAGCTGCAGGCGCTGGAGCGCGAGGTCGGCAGCCTGCGCAAGACCCACCACGCCCCCCGCGACGAGGTGCTGGCGATTCTCGACGCGCCGAAGCCGCCGGCACCGGCGACCGCCGCGACTCCGGCAACGGGCCCCGCGGCGGGCCCCGCGGCGCTGCCCGCCAAGAGCTGATGGCCCAGGTCAAGATCTGCGGCCTGACCCGCCCCGAGGATATCGAGGCCGCGGCGCAGGCCGGCGCGCGCTATGCGGGATTCGTGTTCTTCCCGAAATCGCCCCGGCATCTCTCGATCGAATCGGCGGCCGCGCTGGCGGGAAATGCCCCTGATCTGCTGGCGCGCGTCGGGCTGTTCGTGGACCCCGACGACGCGGCGCTGGATGCGGTGCTGGCGCGGGTGGCGCTGGACATCATCCAGCTGCACGGCAGCGAATCCCCTGCCCGCGTGGCCGAGATCCGCGCCCGCACCCGCCTGCCGGTGATGAAGGCGGTGGGCATCGCCGCCCCCCAGGATCTGGATGCGCTGTGGGATTACGGGCTGGTCGCCGACCTGCTGCTGGTCGATGCCAAACCCGCCCCCGGGGCGGCGCTTCCGGGGGGCAACGGGCTGGCCTTTGACTGGCGGCTGCTGGCCGGGCGGCGACTGCTGCGGCCGTGGATGCTGGCGGGCGGGCTGACCCCCGACAACGTGGCCGAGGCGGTGCGCCTGACCGGCGCGCCGATGGTCGACGTGTCCTCGGGCGTCGAATCCGCGCCGGGCATCAAGGACGCGGACCGCATCCGCCGCTTTGTCGCTGCCGCCGGGGCCAAGGCCGGGGCATGAGCATCCGTTTCCGCCCCGCCACCCGCGAGGACGTGCCCGAGGTGGTGGCGCTGCTCTCCGACGATATCCTCGGTGCGGGGCGCGAGACCGCCGGGCTCGACCGCTATCTTGCCGCCTTCGCGGCCATGCAGGGTGAAACCGGCAACCAGTTGATCGTGGCCGAGGATGCGGGCGGCCGCGTCGTCGCCTGCTATCAGCTGATCGTCATGTCCGGCCTGTCGCTTTCCGCCACCCGCCGCGCCGAGATCGAGGCGGTGCGCATCGCCGCCAGCCTGCGCGGCCAGGGCCTGGGCGCGCGGCTGATCGCCGACGCCGAATCGCGAGCCCGCGCCGCCGGCTGCGGGCTGTTGCAGCTGACCAGCAACGCCAGCCGCAGCGACGCACTGCGCTTCTATCAGGGGGCCGGGTTTACCCCATCGCACATCGGATTTAAGAAACCTCTCTGACGGGCTCCTTCGACGGGCAAGGCAGGCCCCAGTCAGCCGCGCGGGAGAGCACGATGGCCGAAGATCTGATCAACAGCTACACGACCGGGCCGGACGACCGCGGCCGTTTCGGCATTTTCGGCGGCCGTTTCGTCAGCGAAACGCTAATGCCGCTGATCCTCGACCTGCAGGCGGAATATGAGCGCGCCAAGACCGACCCCGCCTTCCGGGCCGAGATGGACGATCTGTGGAAAAATTATGTCGGCCGTCCCTCGCCGCTGTATTTCGCCGAGCGCCTGACCGCGCATCTGGGCGGCGCGCGCATCTATCTCAAGCGCGAAGAGCTGAACCACACCGGCAGCCACAAGATCAACAACGTGCTGGGCCAGATCCTGCTGGCGCGGCGCATGGGCAAGACCCGCATCATCGCGGAAACCGGCGCCGGCCAGCACGGGGTGGCCACCGCCACCGTCTGCGCGCGTTTCGGGCTGAAATGTGTGGTCTACATGGGCGCCGAGGACGTGCGCCGCCAGCAGCCCAACGTATTCCGCATGAAGCTTCTGGGCGCCGAGGTGGTCCCGGTGCAGTCGGGCCGCGGCACGCTGAAGGACGCGATGAACGACGCGCTGCGCGACTGGGTGACCAACGTGCGCGACACCTTCTATTGCATCGGCACCGTGGCCGGACCGCACCCCTATCCGGCGATGGTGCGCGATTTCCAGACCATCATCGGGCGCGAGACCAAGGCCCAGCTGATGGAGGCCGAGGGCCGCCTGCCCGACACGCTGGTCGCGGCGATCGGCGGCGGCTCCAACGCGATGGGGCTGTTCCACCCGTTCCTCGACGACCGCTCGGTGCGGATCATCGGGGTCGAGGCCGGCGGCAAGGGCGTGGACGAAACCATGCAGCATTGCGCCAGCCTGTCGGGCGGCCGCCCCGGCGTGCTGCACGGCAACCGCACCTATCTGCTGCAGGACGCCGAGGGCCAGATCCTCGAAGGCCATTCGATCAGCGCCGGGCTGGACTATCCCGGCATCGGCCCCGAGCACGCCTGGCTGCACGACATCGGCCGCGCCGAATATGTCAGCGTCACCGACACCGAGGCGCTGGCGGCCTTTACCCTGTGCTGCGAGACCGAAGGCATCATCCCCGCGCTCGAGCCCTGCCACGCGCTGGCGCATGTGATGAAGATCGCGCCCGACCTGCCCGAGGACCACCTGATCGTGATGAACCTCAGCGGCCGCGGCGACAAGGACATCTTCACCGTCGCCCGCCACCTGGGCGTGCAGATAGAGGGCTAGGATCGGGGCTGGCGCGTCAGCGTCAGCACGTTCAGCAGCGATTCCCGGTAGGGCAGCGGCAACAGCAGCCGCCCCCGCCCGGGGCCGGTGATCTCCAGCAGCCCGGCATCGGGCAAGGTCTCGCTGGCGGTCGTGTCCAGATGGGCGGGGAAGTCGCGATAGGGCAGCGGCGCCTCTCCCTGCACGAAGGTCGAGCCGAGATAGATCCAGGCGCCGTCCAGAATCTGCAGGGTGCCGCTGCTGCGCTGCGATCCGGTCAGCTTGTCGAAATGCAGCACCCCGTCGCGCAACTCGATCCGGCAGCGGAAGGGCGGATATTCGACCAGCGGCAGGATGCCGCCGATCTTGGTCATCCGGCACTGCCAGTCGCCGGCCAGCGCCTCCACCGTCACCTGCTCTGCCGGCAGGGCCGCCCCGCGCAGCACCGCAGTGGCGGCGGCCAGATCCGCCTCGCTGCCCTTGGCCAGCACCTGCCGCAGCGCCCGGCCGATGGCGGTGTCGAGCTGGTCCAGCCGGGCGCGGTCGTCGGGCCGGGGCTCCTGCGCCGCCGCAGGCAGCGCCAGCAGCGCAAGCGAAAGGACAAGGGGGCGGATCATGCGGGACCTCTGGTGGCGGCCGGCGGGGCGGTCAGTGCGGCCCCTCAACCGCATGGGCGCGCAACAGTTCCAGCGGCACGATCTCGGTGGCGCTTGCGTGGGTGGCCTCCAGCACGACCTTGGGGGCGGCGAACTCCTCGGCCGCCTGCAGGAAGCGCGCGGCGCAGAGGCACCAGCGGTCGCCGGGCTTCAGCCCCGGAAAGCGGAACTCGGGCCGCGGGGTGGAAAGATCGTTGCCCAGGTATTTCGACAGCGCCAGGAACTCGGCGGTGACCACCACGCAGACCGTGTGGCTGCCGCGGTCCTCGGGCCCGGTGTCGCAGCAGCCGTTGCGGTAGAACCCGGTCAGCGGGTCGGTGGAACAGGGCTGCAGCCGCTGGCCGAGGACGTTGAGCGAGGGTTCCATCGGGGGTTCCTTTCGTTGCGGCCGGACCGGGGGTTTTCCCCCCGGCCACTGCCGTGGCCTTCCTCGCTGAAAACAATCCACCGGACTGTTTTCCGGGCGCTCGGAAGCCCGGAGGATATTTGGACAAGGAAGAAGCCCACCTAGCGGAAGCGGTCGGCGAGCGATTTGAGTCGGTCGGTCATCGTACGGGGTTCCGGGGCGGCGGGGGTGGCTTTGGCGGGGTCGGCCTGAACCGGGGGCGCCGCCGGGCGCGAGGGTTTCGGCGGCGTCATCCGGGCGGCCAGCGCGGTGCCAAAGGCGGCGCCGTCGCCGCGGGCGAGTGCGGCGGCCCCGTCCGAGATGCCGCGCAGCAGATCCTCCAGCATCGGCTGTTCCGCCTTGGCGAAGTCCGAGAGCACATGGCCGGTCACCCGGTCCTTGTGGCCGGGGTGGCCGATGCCGATGCGCAGCCGCCGGTAGCCCTCGCCGATATGCTGGTGGATCGAGCGCAGCCCGTTGTGCCCCGCGTGCCCGCCCCCGGTCTTGAGCCGGCAGACCCCGGGGGCAAGGTCGAGCTCGTCATGCAGCACCACCACCTCGGCCGGGGTCAGCTTGAGATAGCGCATCGCCTCGCCCACCGACTGGCCGGACAGATTCATGTAGCCCTGCGGCTTGAGCAGCGTCACCCGGCTCTCGCCCAGCCGCCCCTCGGCCGCCAGCCCCTGGAACCGCGGCTTCCACGGCGAGAACCCGTGGTCGGCGGCGATCCGGTCCACGGCCATGAACCCGACGTTATGCCGGTTGCCGGCGTATTTCGCGCCGGGATTGCCAAGCCCCACCATCAAGATCATCGGCATTTTCCGCGCTTTCAGCCCATCCCTTGCGGCGGACCTCGCCCGTAACTAAGACTCTGTCAACTGTTCGCCGCTATGACGGGTCCGATCAAGGGCCAGTGCAGGCGAATCGAAAATCAGGCAACGGGCAGGGCAGATGCAGGATCCGGCAGAATACTACATGAATACGCTCGTCCCGATGGTCGTGGAACAGACCAGCCGGGGCGAACGCGCCTATGACATCTTCTCGCGCCTGCTCAAGGAACGCATCATCTTCCTGTCCGGCCCGGTGCATGACGGGATGGCGACGCTGGTCTGCGCGCAGCTGCTGTTTCTCGAGGCGGAAAACCCGTCCAAGGACATCAGCATGTATATCAACAGCCCCGGCGGGCTGGTGACGGCCGGGCTGTCGATCTACGACACGATGCAGTATATCCGCCCCCGCATCTCGACGCTGGTGATCGGCCAGGCGGCCTCGATGGGCTCGCTGCTGCTGGCCGCGGGGGAAAAGGGCGCGCGGTTTTCGCTGCCCAACAGCCGGATCATGGTGCACCAGCCCTCGGGCGGGTTCCAGGGCACGGCCTCGGACATCCTGATCCACGCGCGTGAAACCGAAAAGCTCAAGCAGCGGCTGAACGAGATCTATGTGCAGCACACCGGCCGCACCCTGGCCGAGGTCGAGGAGGCGCTGGAACGCGACCGCTTCATGTCTCCGGACGAGGCGAAGGACTGGGGGCTGATCGACGACATCCTCGCGGCACGCGGCAAGGCCGTGCCCGAAAGCTGAGCCGGCGCGGCAAGGGCGGCAAAGATCGCCCGGCCGGGGGATGGGGCCGAGGGACTGGGCCTGAAAACCGCGGGCCCGGAAATGCGGGATTGTGACCGGACGCCGCCCCCCCTAACATGGGCGGAACCGACAGGACGCGCCGAACCGCGCGGCGGATGGCTCCGCGCGGTCCAGACAAGGCAAGGATGACGACGATGGCAAACCAGCCCGGCGGCGACAGCAAGAACACGCTCTATTGCAGCTTCTGCGGCAAGAGCCAGCACGAGGTCCGCAAGCTGATCGCGGGCCCGACCGTGTTCATCTGCGATGAATGCGTCGAACTCTGCATGGACATCATCCGCGAGGAAACCAAGAGCGCCGGGCTCAAGACCGGCGACGGCGTGCCCAGCCCGCGCGAGATCATGGCGGTGCTGGATGATTACGTGATCGGCCAGGAACACGCCAAGCGGGTGCTGTCGGTCGCGGTCCACAACCACTACAAGCGGCTGAACCACAGCTCGAAATCCGACATCGAGCTGGCTAAGTCGAACATCCTGCTGATCGGCCCTACCGGCTGCGGCAAGACGCTGCTGGCGCAGACCCTGGCCCGCATCCTGGACGTGCCCTTCACCATGGCCGATGCGACCACGCTGACCGAGGCCGGCTATGTCGGCGAGGATGTGGAGAACATCATCCTCAAGCTGCTGCAGGCGTCGGAATACAACGTCGAACGCGCGCAGCGCGGCATCGTCTATATCGACGAGGTCGACAAGATCACCCGCAAGTCCGACAACCCCTCGATCACCCGCGACGTCTCGGGCGAGGGGGTGCAGCAGGCGCTGCTGAAGATCATGGAGGGCACGGTCGCCAGCGTGCCGCCGCAGGGCGGCCGCAAGCATCCGCAGCAGGAGTTCCTGCAGGTGGACACGACCAACATCCTGTTCATCTGCGGCGGCGCCTTTGCCGGGCTGGACCGGATCATCGCGCAGCGCAACAAGGGCAGCGCCATCGGTTTCGGCGCCTCGGTCAAGGAACAGGACGACCGCGGCGTGGGCGAGATCTTCAAGGACCTCGAGCCCGAGGACCTGCTGAAGTTCGGCCTGATCCCCGAATTCGTCGGCCGCCTGCCGGTGATCGCCACGCTGACTGACCTGGACGAGGACGCGCTGATCGCGATCCTGACCAAGCCCAAGAACGCGCTGGTCAAGCAGTATCAGCGGCTGTTCGATCTCGAGGACGTCAAGCTGACCTTCACCGAGGACGCGCTGAAGGCGATCGCGCGGCGGGCGATCAAGCGCAAGACCGGCGCCCGCGGCCTGCGCTCGATCATGGAGGACATCCTGCTGGACAGCATGTTCGAGCTGCCCGGGCTGGACAGCGTGACCGAGATCGTGGTGAACGAGGAGGCGGTCGAGAACCCCGCCGCCCGGCCGCTGCAGATCCACGCCGAGGCAAAAAAGGACTCGGCCGCGGCGGGCTGAGGACGCGCAGGAACCGCGCTGTTCCTTGCACCCATGCGGCAAGGCTGCACTCTGGTTTCAGAGTGCAGCAAAATTGCCCGGGCTTGTTGATAATGTGCAGGCCCGAGGCAGTCACCACCCGCCTTTGATCCTCTGTATGACGGGGCCCACCGCCGGAAGTGTTGCTGAATCGGGAGCGCGGGCTGGTACGGCGCAAGCTCGGCGCCCGGCGCCGTTGTGGCCTCTGCAGCAGCGACCGCGTCCTGATCCACATCGGATGCGGTCCCGCCTCTCTGCGGCATGTCCTCCGGGGTCCAGCGCCCGCGGCGGGAATCGGCAAACCCTGGGGGCGACCTTGTTTCTTGCAGGTCGGGACTTCCACCCTGCCAGACGGAACTTCGGCCTTTTCTCCTTAAAATCCATGCGACGCGGGCCACCACCTGGCCCACCCGCACTGGCGTCACTGACGCTTCCTCCCGCATGACTACTCGGTTCCGCCGGCGGGATGAAACAGACTTCCACGCCGGGAAACGCAGTCAGGCAGCCCCCCACCACAGCCGAGCAGATCGAAACCCCGACCTCCGCCGCCCGTCGCGCGGACGCTTCTGTCCGTGATATCCGCTGTGACGACGCGGCGATTCCCACGCCCCCGGTATCCGGCCGACATGTCGGCGCGTCTTTCCGCACAAAGCCGCGACAGCGTTCTCAGCCCGCTTCCCTCCTCTCTCACCCGCGGCAATCCATATTTGCCCCGTTATCGCTAACGCGCTACACTCCGGCGATTGCCTAGCAAGCGGACAAGCGCCATGGCCCTGCATCCCGTCATCGACCGCGTGACCGACCGCATCCGGCAGCGTTCGGCCGGCCCCCGCGCCGCCTATCTGGCCCGGGTGGCGCGCGCGGCCGAGGATGGGCCGCGCCGTGCGCATCTCTCCTGCTCGAACCAGGCCCACGCCTATGCCGCCATGCCCGACAAGCAGGATTTCGCCGCGACAAGGCGGCCGAATATCGGCATCGTCACCGCCTATAACGACATGCTCTCGGCCCATCAGCCCTATGAGCATTACCCCGAGCTGATCCGCCGCGCCGCCCATGCCGCGGGCGCCACCGCCCAGGTGGCGGGCGGCGTCCCCGCCATGTGCGACGGCGTCACCCAGGGCCGCGCCGGAATGGAGCTGTCGCTGTTTTCCCGCGACGTGATCGCGCTGGCCGCCACGGTGGCGATGTCGCACGACACCTATGACGCCGCGGTCTGGCTGGGGATCTGCGACAAGATCGTGCCGGGGCTGGTGATCGCCGCCGCGACCGCCGGGCATGTGCCGGCGGTGTTCCTGCCCGGCGGGCCGATGCCTTCGGGCCTGCCCAACGACGAAAAGGCCCGGGTGCGGCAGGAATTCGCCGCCGGAAATGTCGGGCGCGAGGCGCTGATGGCGGCCGAGATGGCCTCCTACCACGCGCCGGGCACCTGCACATTCTACGGCACCGCCAATTCGAACCAGATGCTGATGGAGTTCATGGGGCTGCAACTGCCCGGGTCCAGCTTCGTCAACCCCGGCACGGCCCTGCGCGAGGCGCTGACCATCGCAGGCGTCCATCGCGCCGCCGGGATCACCGCGATCGGCCCCGACTATACCCCGATCAGCGCGATCCTGGACGAGCGCGCCTTCGTCAACGGAATCGTCGGGCTGATGGCGACGGGCGGCTCGACTAACCACGTCATCCACCTGCCGGCGATGGCGCGGGCGGCGGGCATCCTGCTGGATCTGCAGGATTTTCACGAAATCAGCGCGGTGGTGCCGCTGCTGGCGCGGGTCTATCCGAACGGGCTGGCCGACGTGAACCATTTCCACGCCGCCGGGGGTCTGGGCTTCATGATCGCGCAGCTGCTCGACGCGGGGCTGCTGCACGGGGACGCGCGCACCATCATAGACCCGGGACTCGACCGCTACCGCCAGGAACCGCGCCTGACGGGCGAGGGCGCCGAGTGGGTCGCCGGCGCGCGCGAAACGCTCAACGACCGCATCCTGCGCCCGGTGGCCGCGCCCTTTGCCGCCACCGGCGGGCTGCACATGCTGTCCGGCAACCTCGGCCGCGCGGTGATCAAGGTCTCGGCCGTCAAGCCCGAGCTGCATGTGATCGAGGCCCCTGCCCGCATCTTCACCGACCAGGCGCAGGTCAAGGCGGCGTTTCAGGCGGGCGAGTTCACCGGCGACAGCATCGTCGTCGTCCGCTTCCAGGGCCCGCGCGCCAACGGCATGCCCGAGCTGCATACGCTGACGCCGCTGCTGTCGGTGCTGCTCGACCGCGGGCTGCGGGTGGCGCTGCTGACCGACGGGCGGATGTCGGGGGCCTCGGGCAAGGTGCCGGCCGCGATCCACTGCACGCCCGAGGCCGCCGCCGGCGGGCCGCTCGCGCAACTGCGCGACGGCGATGTGCTGCGGCTGGACGCGATCACCGGCACGCTCGACTGCCTGACGCCGGATTTCGCCAACCGCCCCGCGACCACCGCCGACCTGTCGGCAAACGAAGAAGGCCTGGGCCGCGAGCTTTTCGCCCTGTTCCGCGCCAATGCCTCGGCGGCCGACGAAGGGGCGAGCGTCCTGTTCTAGTATTTCTTCATCATCGAAATATCCTCGGGGGTGCGGGGGTGGAAAACCCCCGCTCCGGCCGCGCCGCCTTGCACCCCGCTATTTCAGCTTGGTCCAGCTCTGCGACTTGCAGATCAACCCGCCCGCCACGCAGCCCGACAGCTTCATCGCGGTGCCGCTGACGCTGGCCTTGCCGTTGTAGATCTTGTTGTCGGCCGGGCGCAGCACCTTGCCGGCATAGGCGCCGCCGCCCGAGGGCACCATGTCGATCACGATCTGCTTGCCGATATTGGGCGAGCGGTATTCCTCGGTCCCCTTGAAGGTGCGCATGATCGTGCCGCAGAACGCCGGGCCGCAGGGGATGATCTGCACCAGCGCGACCGAGCCCTCGTCGGGCTGGGTCTGCCAGATGCCCTCGATCGGGTCGGCGGCAAGCGCGGCGCCCGCCACCAGCGACAGGGCGGCGGCCAGGGTGATGGTTCGCATGGATATCTCCTCCGGTTCCTCTGGGGCGATTGGGCCGCGGCGCCGGCGTTCTGGCAAGCGTGACGTGAGGTCGCGCGCCCGGCCCGCATGGGCTTTCCCGGAAGGGGCGGCTGTGGCATGGACGCGGGCAACCCGCCACGGCTGAACGGAGCGCGACATGATCCTCTACCCCGCCATCGACCTCAAGGACGGCAATTGCGTGCGGCTGCTGCGCGGCGACATGGAGGCGGCGACGGTCTTCGGCACCGACCCGGCGGCGCAGGCGCTGGCATTCCAGCAGGCGGGGGCGCGCTGGCTGCATCTGGTCGACCTGAACGGCGCCTTTGCCGGGCGGCCGGTGAACGCGGCGGCGGTCGAATCGATCCTTGCCACAGTCTCCATCCCCGTGCAGCTGGGCGGCGGCATCCGCGACATGGAGACCATCGGTTTCTGGCTGGACCGCGGCGTCCGCCGGGTGATCCTGGGCACGGTGGCGGTCGAAAATCCGGCGCTGGTGACCGAGGCCGCGCAGCGTTTCCCCGGCCGCATCGCGGTGGGGATCGACGCCCGCGGCGGCCGCGTCGCCACCCGCGGCTGGGCGCAGGACACCGAGGTGATGGCCACCGACCTTGCCCGCAGCTTCGAGCACGCCGGGGTCGCCGCGATCATCTATACCGACATCGACCGCGACGGCGCCATGCAGGGCCCGAATGTCGCGGCGACCGCGGCGCTGGCGCGGGCGGTCTCGATCCCGGTGATCGCCTCGGGCGGGGTGTCGCGGCTGTCGGACCTGATCGAGCTGCGCGACAGCGGCGTGATCGCCGGGGCGATCTCGGGCCGGGCGCTTTACGACGGGGCCATCGACCTGACGCAGGCGCTGCAGGCGCTGGCCTGACACCGGGCGGCACCGCCAAGCCGGGGGGCTTCGCGCCCCGGACCACTGCCGTGGCCTTCCTCGCTGAAAACGGTCCACCGGACCATCCGGCGGGAAAACAGCCCTGAGGGCTGTTTTCTGATCCGCCTTCTATCCCGGGCGCTCGGAAGCCCGCGGGATATTTCCGCACCAAAGACGGGCTGCCGGGTCGGGCTGGGGGAAGCATCGCTTGCCTTCCGCGGGGGCTCTGCATAGATAACACCGGTCCGAAAAGATAAGGCTGCCGCCCCGTGGAAAACGTCGTCCTGACCGTGCATCTCATCCTTGCGCTGCTGCTGATCGGCATCGTGCTGCTTCAGCGATCCGAGGGTGGCGGGCTTGGCATCGGCGGCGGCGGCGGCAACGTGATGACCGGGCGGCAGGCGGCGAACGCGCTGTCGCGCGGCACCTGGATCATCGCCACCGCCTTCCTGATCACCTCGATCGCGCTGACCGTGATCGCGGCGCGCAATTCGGTGGGGGGCTCGGTGGTGGACCGCATCGCCCCGGCGCCGGCCGCGCCCGCGGGCAACCTGCCGACGCTGCCGACCTATGCGCCGCCGCCCGGGGTGGGCCAGCCGGTGCTGCCGCCCGGCGCCGCGCCCGCAACCGAGGCGCCCGCGGCCGAGGCGCCTACCGCCGAGGATGCAGCCCCCGCGGCCGAGGCTCCGGCGACCGACGCCCCGGTCACCCCGCCCGCACCGGCGGCCGAGGTGCCGGCAGAGCCCGCACCCGACGCCACCGGCAGCGAGCCTGCCGCTGCGGCCACCGAATCGGCCCCGGCCACCGCGCCGGCCCCGGTGACACCGCCGGCCAATTGACCGACCGACATGCGGGGGCGCGCTGCCTGTGCCCCCACGACATCTTGCTGTGTCCGTTGCGGTTTTGCGAAGAATCGGCTATAGGCCGGGTCCCGTGATGCCGGTCCAACCGGGCCAGTTCCGCATTGCCTAGACGATCACGGGGACCCTGAATGGCGCGCTATATCTTCATCACCGGCGGTGTCGTGTCCTCGCTGGGCAAGGGGCTTGCCTCGGCCGCCCTGGGGGCGCTGTTGCAGGCGCGCGGCTATACGGTGCGGCTGCGCAAGCTGGACCCCTATCTGAACGTCGATCCCGGCACCATGTCGCCGTTCGAGCATGGCGAGGTCTTCGTCACCGACGACGGCGCCGAGACCGATCTGGACCTGGGGCATTACGAGCGTTTCACCGGGGTTTCCGCGCGGCGCAGCGACACGATCAGCGCCGGGCGCATCTATTCCAACGTGCTGGAAAAGGAACGCCGCGGCGAATACTTGGGCAAGACCATCCAGGTCATTCCGCACGTCACCAACGAAATCAAGGACTTCCTTGCCATCGGCGAGGATGAGGTCGATTTCATGCTGTGCGAAATCGGCGGCACCGTCGGCGATATCGAGGGGCTGCCCTTCTTCGAAGCGATCCGCCAGTTCGCGCAGGAACGCCCGCGCGGCAAGGTCATCCTGATGCATCTGACGCTGCTGCCCTGGCTTGCCGCCAGCGGCGAGCTGAAGACCAAGCCCACCCAGCACTCGGTCAAGGAGCTGCGCTCGATTGGCTTGCAGCCCGACGTGCTGGTCTGCCGTTCCGAACAGCTGATCCCCGACCGCGAGCGCGCCAAGATCGCGCTGTTCTGCAACGTGCGGCCGGATTCGGTGATCCCCGCCTATGACCTCAAGTCGATCTACGAGGCGCCCCTAGCCTATCACCGCGCCGGATTGGACCGGGCGGTGCTGGACGCGTTCCAGATCAGCCCCGCCCCGCGCCCCGACCTGTCGCGCTGGGAAGACGTGATGGACCGGCTGACCCATGCCGAGGGCGAGGTCCGCATCGCCGTGGTCGGCAAATATACCGAGCTGGAGGACGCGTATAAATCCGTGTCGGAGGCGCTGACCCATGGCGGCATGGCCAACCGGGTGCGGGTGCGCCCGGAATGGATCGCGGCCGAGGATCTGGAACAGGACGGCGGCACCCATCTGCTGGACGGCTATCACGGCATCATCGTGCCCGGCGGCTTTGGCGAGCGCGGCACCGAGGGGATGATCACCGCCGCGCAATACGCCCGCGAAAAGCGCGTCCCCTATCTGGGCATCTGCCTGGGGATGCAGACCGCGGTGATCGAGGCGGCGCGCAACCTGGCCGGCATCACCGACGCGGGCTCGCAAGAGTTCGACCGCGACGGGGGCGCCGGGCGCTGCACGCCGGTGGTCTATCACCTCAAGGAATGGGTGCAGGGCAACCGCAAGGTGGAACGCAAGCCCGACGACGCCAAGGGCGGCACCATGCGGCTGGGGGCCTATACGGCGGTGCTCAAGTCCGGCTCGCTGATCAGCCGGGTCTATGACGGCGCCACCGAGATCGAGGACCGCCACCGCCACCGCTACGAGGTCGACGTGAGCTATCGCGAGCAGCTCGAGGCGGCGGGGCTGGCGTTTTCCGGCATGTCCCCCGACGACCGCCTGCCCGAGGTGGTCGAGATCGAGGGCCACCCGTGGTTCATCGGCGTGCAGGCCCACCCCGAGCTGAAATCCAAGCCCTTCGCCCCTGCGCCGCTGTTCGCCGACTTCATCCGCGCCGCCAAGGAACAGGAACGGATGGTGTGAGCGGCCGGGGCGCCCCTGCCCTGCTGCCGGCCCGGTCGCTGCGGGCGCTTTCCATGCTGCGGGCTCCGTCGCTGCGCGCCCCCTCGCTGCGGGTCCCTGCCCTGCTGGTCCTGTCGCTGCTGGCGGCGCCCGCCCTGCCGCCCGCCGCATTTGCCGATGCGCCGCTGTTCATCGTCGAGCCGTCGCAGATGCCCTTCGACCTGGGCCCCGGCGCGCCCGCCAACCAGCCGGCGCGGGCGGGAAACCTGCCGCACGCCCCCGGCAACAGCGGCGCCGCGCCCGGCAACGGCTCGGGCATCCGCGCCAACGCCCCCGACAATCCGGCGAACCTGCCCGGCGGCGGCCGCACGATCTGGGCGGGTGACGAGCCGGTCGGTTATTACACCCGCAACGGCGGCACGCTGAACCTGTTCGACCGCCGCGGCCACCGCATCGCCTATCGCCCCGGCGGCGGGCGGACGAAATCGCTGTTCTCGCCGCAGGGAACATGGTGCGGCACCGTGGCGGAGACCGCCGACGGCATCGCCCTCGGCCTGACCCGGGACTGCGCCAACGCCTTCCTGCGCTGACAGCTTACCCCCGCAGCGCCGACCCCGCCCCCAGCACCTTCAAAAGCACATTTCCGTCTGGCCCGAACGCCCGAACACTTCGCGTCCACCAGTGCTTCCTCGCCGGGAAGTCGCCGCACTCCGTAGTGCCGCAGCCAGCGTCCAAAAGCACATTCTTTCGGGTCCAAATACCCAGGCACTTCACAGCCACCAGTGTTTCCGTCACCAGGAAATCGCCGCAATCCGCAACCGGCGCCTCAAAGGCCTGTTTCTTTCTGGCTCAAATACCCAGATACTTCGCGGCCGCCAGTGCTTCCTCGCCACGAAATCGTCGCACTCCGTAGTGCCGCAGCCAGCGTCCCAAAGCACATTTCTTTCTGGCCCAAATACCCGGACACTCCGCCGACGCCAGCGCCCCCCTCCCATCACCGCCCCCTCCAAACGAAAACGGCGCGCCCCCAAGGGACGCGCCGTCTTTCCGTTTTCCAGGCAGGTCAGAGCTTCCGCTCGACCTCCTCGCGCTCGAAGATCTCGATGACGTCGCCCTTGCGGATGTCGTCGTAGTTCTCGAACGCCATACCGCATTCCTGGCCCGACTGCACTTCCTTGACCTCGTCCTTGAAGCGCTTGAGCGTCTTGAGCGTGCCCTCGTGGATGACCACGTTGTCGCGCAGCAGGCGCACCCCGGCGGAGCGCCGCGCCACCCCTTCGGTGACCAGACAGCCCGCGACGTTGCCGATGCCGGTGACGCGGAACACTTCCTTGATCTCGGCATAGCCGATGAAGTTTTCCCGCACCTCGGCCGAGAGCAGCCCCGAGGCCGCCGCCTTGATGTCGTCGATCAGGTCGTAGATGATCGAGTAGTAGCGGATCTCGACGCCCTTCTGATTGGCGCTGGCCCGCGCGGGCGCGTTGGCCCGCACGTTGAAGCCGATGACCGGGGCGCTGGAGGCCTCGGCCAGGCCGACGTCCGATTCGGTGATCGCGCCGACGCCGTAATGCAGCACACGGACGCGGACCTCTTCGTTGCCGACCTTTTCCAGCGCCTGCACGATCGCCTCGGCCGAGCCCTGCACGTCGGCCTTCACCACCACCGGCAGTTCCGCGACGTTTTCGTCGGCCTTGGCCTTGGCCATCAGCTCTTGCAGGGTGGTGGCGGCACCGGCGGCGGCGCGCTTGTCCTTGGCGGCCTGGATCCGGTAGCTGGCGATCTCGCGGGCTTGGGCCTCGGTCTCGACCACGTTCAGCACGTCGCCGGCCTCGGGGGTGCCGTTCAGGCCCAGAACCTCGACGGGGGTCGACGGCCCGGCCTCGGACACGCGGTCGCCCTTATCGTTGATCAGCGCGCGGACCTTGCCCCACTGCTCGCCCACGACGAAGATGTCGCCCTGTTTCAGCGTGCCGTTCTGGACCAGCACCGTGGCGACGGGGCCGCGGCCCACGTCCAGCTTGGCCTCGATCACCGCCCCCAGCGCCGCGCGCTCGGGGTTGGCGCGCAGTTCCAGGATTTCCGCCTGCAGCGCGATGGCTTCCAGCAGCTGGTCAACGCCCTGCCCGGTATGGGCCGAAACCTCGACGTCCTGCACGTCGCCCGACATCGCCTCGACCACCACCTCGTGCTGCAGCAGGTCGGTGCGGACCTTCTGCGGGTTGGCGGTCGGCTTGTCGATCTTGTTGATCGCGACGATCATCGGGACGCCCGCGGCCTTGGCATGGCTGATCGCCTCGACCGTCTGCGGCATCACCGCGTCGTCGGCGGCCACGACCAGCACCACGATGTCGGTGACATTGGCCCCGCGCGCCCGCATCGAGGTGAAGGCCGCGTGGCCGGGGGTGTCGAGGAAGGTCAGCAGCGCCCCGCTTTCGGCGCGCACCTGATAGGCGCCGATGTGCTGGGTGATGCCGCCGGCCTCGCCCGAGACCACGTTCGCCTGGCGGATGCGGTCCAGCAGCGAGGTCTTGCCGTGGTCCACGTGGCCCATGATGGTGACGATCGGGGGCCGGGGACGCAGGTCCTCGTCGCGGTCCTCGACGCTGTCGATCACCTGCTCCACGTCGGCGTCCGAGACGCGCACGGCGCGGTGGCCGAACTCGTCGATCACCAGCTCGGCGGTGTCGGCGTCGATGGTCTGGTTGGCGGTGACCATCATGCCCATCTTCATCAGCGACTTGACCACATCGGCCGAACGCTCGGCCATGCGGTTCGCCAGCTCGCCGACGGTGATGGTTTCCGGCAGCTGCACGTCGCGCACCTGCTTTTCGGCGCGATGCGACTGACCCAGCGCCTTGGCGCGGGCCTTTTCCTGCTTGCGCTTCATCGCGGCCAGCGAGCGGACGCGGCCGCCCTCGCCCGACAGCGCCTGGGTCAGCGACAGCTTGCCCTCGCGGCGGGTGTCGCCGCCGCGGCCCTTGCCGCGATCGCGGTCGGGTTCGGGGGCACGGGCGCGTTCGGGGGTGCGGCGCGGGGCCGTGCCTTTGTCGGCGCGCGCGGCCGCGGCCTCGGCGGCGGCGCGGTCGGTGGTGGCAGAGCTGCGCTCGGCGGGTTTCGCCGTCACCTCGGCCTTGCGCTGCGCGCGCAGCTCGGCCTCGCGGGCGCGGCGCTCGTCCTCTTCGGCCTTCAGCCGCAGGGCTTCCTCGCGCTCGCGCTCCTCGCGTTCCTTCGCTTCGATCTCGGCGCGGCGGCGTTCGCGTTCTTCCTCGCGCGCCTTTTCCTCGGCGGCGCGGCGGGCGATATCCTCGGCCTCGCGCGCCTTGGCGGCGGCAAGCGCCTTGAGCCGCCGCTCCATCTCGGCTTCCGAGATCCCTGCCGGGCGCTTGGACGGGTCCGAGGCCACTGCCGCAGGCGTGTTCGCGCGCAGCCCCGTCGCCGCTGCGGCCGAGGGTTTGGGCGTCACAACGCGCTTGCGCTTGGTCTCGACAACCACGTTATGCGTGCGCCCGTGGCTGAAGCTCTGCTTCACCTGCCCCGAACGCCCGCCTGCGCCGCCGCCCAGACCCAGGGGTTTCTTTCCGTCTCTATCGCTCATCCGCTCTCGAATCCTTCCCGGCAGAGGAACTGCCGATTTGCCCGCGCAGACCATTCAGCCTGCCGGCGTCCCTGATGACCCTGTCGGTCAGACCCCCGGGTGCGAGCGCGCTGTGTATGACATGATCGCGCCCGAATGCCAAACCCAATTCCGATGCCGTCAGGCACCCGAACCAGCGGCCGCCGGGCGGCGTCCACAACTTGCCCTTGCCACGGTCCGACCCGTCGCTGGCCTGGAAAAGCACCTTTGCCTTGCCGTCGGCCAGCCAGCCCTTGACCTTTTCGAATCCCGCGACCGCATCGCCGGCCTTGCGCGACAGCGAGATCAGTTCGATCACCCGCCGCGCCAGCGCCGCCTCGATTCCGTCCACGAGATCCGGTTCCGCCCTTACATGGGCCCTTGCACCCCGGGAAAACAGCCCCTTGTCGGCGGCTTTTTGCAGGGCCGTCCGGTCGGCCGCGACCCAGAAGCCGCGGCCGGGCAGTTTTTCGGCCAGATCGGGCACGACCATGCCCTCGGGCCCCGCAACAAAGCGGATCAACCCGGCCTTGGGCTGTACCTCGCCCGTGACGAGGCAGCGCCGTTCCGACGGCGCCTCGCGGTCCTTGTCCCGGCCCCCGCGCGTCAACCAGCGTTCCGGGGCGTTACACCCCGGCCTCCTCGGTTGCGGCGGCGGCTTCGTCGTCACCGCTCGTGCGGTGCAGCTCGTCGGGGTCCACCCAGCCCAGCATGACGCGGGCGGTCATCACCATGTCCTGCGCCTGTTCCAGCGAGATGCCGAAGGGTTCCAGGATGCCGTCGTCCTTGACCCGCTGGCCGTTCTGGGTGGTCCAGCCGCCGGCCAGTTCCCAGTCGGCGCAGGTGGCGAAGTCCTCAAGCGTCTTGACGCTGTCCTTGGCCAGCGCCTCGATCATCTGCGCGGTCAGCCCGTCAAAGCCGATCAGGCTGTCCTCGGCCCCCAGCGCGCGGGCATTTTCCAGCGCGGCCTTGCTGGCGGCTTCCAGATGGTCGCGGGCGCGGGCCTGCAATTCCTCGGCCGTGCCCTCGTCCACGCCTTCGATGGACAGCAGCTCGTCCAGCTCGACATAGGCGACCTCTTCCAGGTCGGTGAAGCCCTCGGCCACCAGCAGCTGGGCGAAGAATTCGTCCAGGTCCAGCGTGTCCATGAACAGCTGGGTGCGGGTGTTGAACTCGGCCTGCCGGCGCTTGGATTCCTCTTCCTCGGTCAGGATGTCGATATCCAGCCCGGTCAGTTGGCTGGCCAGCCGCACGTTCTGGCCGCGCCGGCCGATGGCCAGGCTCAGCTGTTCCTCGGGGACCACGACCTCGATGCGGGTCGCGTCCTCGTCCACCACCACCTTGGCGACCTGCGCCGGCTGCAGCGCGTTCACCAGGAAGGTGGCCTGATCCTCGGACCACGGGATGATGTCGATCTTTTCGCCCTGCAGCTCACCCACCACGGCCTGCACGCGCGAACCGCGCATCCCCACGCAGGCGCCGACCGGGTCGATCGAGCTGTCATAGGAAATCACCGCGATCTTGGCGCGCGAGCCCGGGTCGCGGGCCACCGCCTTGATCTCGATGACGCCGTCGTAGATTTCCGGCACTTCCATCTTGAACAGCTCGGCCATGAACTGCGGGTCGGTGCGCGACAGGAAGATCTGCGGGCCCCGCACCTCGCGGCGTACGTCCTTGACATAGGCGCGGATGCGGTCGTTCGGGCGATAGCTTTCGCGGCCGATCTTTTCGTTGCGGCGCAGCACCGCCTCGCCGCGGCCCACGTCGACGATGATGTTGCCGTATTCCTCGCGCTTGACGATGCCGTTGATGATGGTGCCGGCGCGGTCCTTGAACTCTTCGTACTGGCGGTCGCGCTCGGCCTCGCGGACGCGCTGCAGGATCACCTGCTTGGCCGATTGCGCGGCGATCCGGCCCAGCTCGACCGGGGGGACCAGCTCTTCGAACACGTCGCCGGGCTGCGGGCCGCCGGCGAAATCCTCGACCACCGCGCCGTCGCGCAGCCAGCGGGTGTCCTTGCGCGGCTCGAAATAGGCGCGCGCCTCGGCGGCGGTGAACTGCGCCTGGTAGTTTTCGACCGCGTCATCCTCGACCACGGTGCGGACCCGGGTAAAGCGGGCGTTGCCGGTCTTGCGGTCGATTACGACGCGGATGTCCATCTCGGCGCCGTAACGGGACTTGGCCGCGCGGGCGAGGCTGTCCTCCATCGCCTCGATCACCAGACCGGGGTCGATCATCTTCTCGCGCGCGACCGCCTCGGCGGTCTGCAACAGTTCGAGCTGGTTGGCAGAGGTAATGGCCATGCTCACTCCTTGGTTGCGGCAGGATCGCCGCGCTGGTCTGTTTCCGTGTCGTCGGTGTCGGTGTCGGTGTCGGTGTCGGCGATATCGGTATCGGCCTCGATCTCGTCAAAGGCGGATTCGTCGAAACCGAAACCCTCGGCCGCAGCCCCCTTGCCGTCGCCGATCCCCGCGCCGGCCTCGGCGCCGGGCGGCAGGGTGCCGGCCTCCTTGCGCTGCTTCAGCATCAGCGCGATCAGCTCGTCGGTCAGCAGAAGCTTGGCGTCGGACAGCAGCTCGAACTCCAGCCCGATGGTGTGGGTCTCGCCCTGTTCCTCGATGTTCAGCAGCACCTCATCGCCCTCGACCCCGGCCAGCACCCCCTTGAAGCGGCGGCGGCCGTCGATGGGCTGGGCGGTTTCCAGCCGCGCGTCATACCCCTCGAAGGTGGCGAAGTCCTTCAGCCGGGTCAGCGGCCGGTCGATGCCGGGGCTGGAGACCTCAAGGTGATAGGCGTCCTCGAGCGGGTCCTCGACGTCCAGCACCGCGCTGACCGCGGTCGAGATATCGGCGCAATCCTCGACGTCGATGCCGCCGTCGGGTCGGTCGGCCATGATCTGCAGCGTGGCGGTGCGCCCGCCCTGCAGGCGGATGCGCACCAGCTCATACCCCATGCCCTCGATCACCGGCTGGATGATCTCGGCCAGGCGCCGGTCGATGGCGGTCTTGGCGATAAGGTCGGTCATGGTCCGATCCCGAAAAAAGAAAACGGGCCGTCAGGGCGGCCCGTGCGTAAGTCCCGGTGGGCGAGGTTTGGACCCCCGCACCGCTGTGACCCAGCATATAGACCGCCCGGCCCCCGCTTGCAAGGCCGTCCCGCGCCTCACGTGGCTTCTTTCTGGCCCAAATACCCCGGGGGAGGCGCAAGGCGCCGGGGGCGGAGCCCCCTCTTCCGCGACGCAGCCCTCACGCCGCGGGGGTGTCGGGCTGCGGCTCGTCCTCGAGCCCCGGGGGCGATTCCCCGGCCAGGAAATTGCCGAAGCTCTGCAGCGCCGGAATATGCTCGGACAGCACCCGCACCACCACCAGCAGCGGCACCGCCACCACCATGCCGATGACCGACCACAGCCAGGCCCACAGCGCCACGGTCAGGAACACCACCACCGGGTTCAGCTGCAGCCGCCAGCTGACGAAATAGGGGGTCACGAGCTGCCCCTCGATCGCGGTCAGGCCGAAATAGGTGCCGCCGACCAGCAGCGCGGTCCAGGCGTCGTCGAACACCACCAGCGCCACCAGCGCCGCCCCCACATAGCCCAACGCCGCGCCGATATAGGGGATGTAGTTCAGCACCGCCGCCCCGATCCCCCACAGCAGCGGCGAGGGCATTCCCCAGGCCCACATCGCCAGCCCCGACACCACCCCCAGCCCGACGTTGATCACGGTGATCGTGCCCAGATAAGAGCCCAGGTTGGCCTCGATCTGGCGCAGCGCCTCATAGGCGGCGCGCTTGCGGGCCAGCGAATCGAAGCTTTGCACGATGCGCAGATAGAGCAGGTCGCCCGAGGCCAGCAGGAAGAACAGGAAGATCAGGGTGAACGCGGTCTGGCTGACGATCGCCGGGCCCAGGCTGAACAGCGTGTCGGTCAGCGACGGCCCCTCGGCCGCGGTGTGGACCTCGACCCGCAGGTCGTTGGTGACCGGGGCCTCGTTCCCGCCCTGGCGGACGGTGGACGAGGCGGTGACCGACCCCGAGGCCGTCGCCACCGCCCCCGGCGCGCCGCCGATTTCCTCTTGCGGCAGCGTCCCCCCCGCGGGGGGGACCGGCACCGGCACCGTGACCGGGACGCCGTCCACCGCCGGCGTGGTGGTGGTCGTGGTCACGCCCTCCCCGGGGTCCGAGGTGACCGAGCTGACCACCGCCCCCGGCTCGCCCCCCGACAGCTGGCTCGTGGCCTCGGCGATGCCGCGGAAGTTCTCGCGGAAATCCTCGTATTTCTGCTTGAGCTGGCGGCTGATCTGGGGCGCATCGTCGATCAACTGCCCGGCGGGGCCCGAGACGGAAAACCCGATCATGCCGATGGTGGCAAGGATCCCCAGCACCACGATGCCGGCGGTGATGCCGGGCTTGACCCCGCGCCGGTCCATCCAGCGCCGGAAGGGCACGAAGACGAAGAACAGCAGCACCCCCAGCGCCACAGGCATCAGGAACTCGCGCGCCCGTGCGATCATGTCGAAGGCCAGGATGATGAAGATGCCGATGATCGCCCAGTTCGCCGGCCGCAGCCGCCGGCGCGCCGCCAGCGGCGGAAACATCAGCCTGTCAGAGGAATCCTGCGCCATCGCCGCCTTTCCGCATACATATCGGGGCGTTGCAGGCGCCCGTGGTCCAGCGTCCAACGGCGGCGGTGCGGATTGGTTCCCCCCGGGTGGGGCGCAAGCGGGGGCGCTGCCCCCGCGGCCACTGCCGTGGCCTTCCTCGCTGAAACAGTCCATCGGACCGTCCGGCGGGAAAACAGCCTGGGGGGCTGTTCTCTGATCCGCCTCCTGTTCCGGGCGCTCGGAAGCCCCCGGATATCCGCAGCAAGATGAAAGAGCCGCAGCGGCGGACGGTGCTGGCGGCGCGGCCCCGGCGGGGGCCTGCCTCCGGCCGCTGCCGTGGCCTTCCTCGCTGAAAACAGTCATCGGCCCGTCCGGCGGGAAAACCGCCTCGAAGGCTGTTTTCTGATCCGCCTCCTGTTCCGGGCGCTCGGAAGCCCCGGGATATTTGGGACAAGATGAAAGAGCCGGGAGCGCAGAAATGCCGGACCGGCCCGGGGTGCCGGGCCGGTCGCGATGGGGCGGCGGCGCTTACAGCGGGCGGTCGCCGTTCTCGTCGATGATGCGGGTGGGCAGGCCCATCTCGCCCAGCAGTTCCAGGAACGGGCGCGCGGGCAGGTCCTCGACGTTGACCATGCGCTTCACGTCCCAGTCGCCGCGCGCGATCAGCACCGCCGCCGCGACCGGGGGCACGCCCGCGGTGTAGCTGATGCCCTGGCTGCCGACCTCGGCAAAGGCTTCCTCGTGGTCGGCGACGTTGTAGATGAACACCTCGCCCTTTTTGCCGTCGCGCGAGCCCTTGACCAGATCGCCGATGCAGGTCTTGCCGGTATAGCCCGCGGCAAGGCTGGCCGGGTCGGGCAGCACCGCCTTGACCACCTTGAGCGGCACCACCTCGAGCCCCTCGGCCGTGGTCACCGGCTGCTCGCTGAGCAGGCCGAGGTTCTTCAGCACCGTGAACACGTTGATGTAATGCTCGCCGAAGCCCATCCAGAAGCGGACGTCGGCCTGCGGATAGCGCGCGGACAGCGAGTGGATCTCGTCATGCCCGGCCAGATAGGCGGTGCGCTTGCCCACCACCGGCAGGTCCCATTCGCGGCCGATCTCGAACATCGCATTCTCGCGCCACTCACCGCCCTGCCAGGAATACACCGTGCCGGTGAACTCGCGGAAGTTGATCTCGGGGTCGAAGTTGGTGGCGAAATAGCGGCCGTGGTTGCCGGCGTTGATGTCGACGATGTCGATCTCGTCGATCTTGTCGAAATATTCGTCCTCGGCCAGCCGCGCATAAGCGTTGACCACGCCGGGATCGAACCCCGCGCCCAGGATGGCGGTGACGCCGGCCTTTTCGCAGTCCTCGCGCCGCTTCCATTCGTAGTTTTCATACCACGGCGGGGTTTCGCAGATCTTCGCCGGGTCCTCGTGGATGGCGGTGTCGATATAGGCGGCGCCGGTGTCGATGCAGCCCTGCAACACGGTCATGTTGATGAAGGGGGAACCGACGTTGATCACGATCTTCGCGCCGGTCTTGCGGATCAGCGCGGCCACGGCGGCGCTGTCCATCCCGTCCAGCGTATGGGTGGTGATGGTGCGGCCCGACGCATGGCCCTTGTCCCTGATGCTCTGGACAATGGCGTCGGCCTTGGCGCGGGTGCGGTTCGCCATGTGGATTTCGCCGAAATCATCCGCCCGCTGCGCCACCTTGTGCGCCGCGACCTGTGCGACGCCGCCGGCGCCGATGATGAGGACGTTGGGTTTTGCCACCGCAGCGGTCTCCTTTCCGGGGATCGGGCCAGGGGATCTGGCCGGGAACGGGGTCAGGACAGCGAGTCCCGATAATCTTCGTACGAGAACGAACGCACCGGGGTGATGGTCCCGTCGGGCTCGCGGATGCAGATGGCGGGCATGTCCACGCCGTTGAACCAGTTCTTCTTGACCATGGTATAGCCGCCCGCATCCTGCACGCTGATGCGGTCGCCGACCTGCAGCGGCGCGGGGAAACGCGCCTCGCCGAAGATGTCGCCGGCCAGGCAGGACTTGCCCGCGATCTGGTAGTCGTGGGCGCCCTCCTGCGGCAGGGTGGCGTTTTCGCGATAGATCAGCAGGTCGAGCATATGCGCCTCGATCGAGCTGTCCACGACGGCGATGCGCTTGCCGTTGTCGAGCAGGTCCAGCACCGTCACCTCCAGCGTGGTGGTGCCGGTGATCGCGGCCTCGCCCGGCTCCAGATAGACCTGCACCCCGAAGCGGTCGGCAAACGCCCGCAGCCGGTCGGCGAGGGCGTCCAGCGGATAGCCCTGACCCGTGAAATGGATGCCGCCGCCAAGCGACACCCAGTCGAGCTTCTTCAGGAAATCGCCGAACTCGGATTCGATCCGGTCGAGCTGGGTCGAGAACAGGGCGAAATCGTCGTTTTCGCAGTTGTAGTGGATCATCACCCCGCTGATCCGGTCCAGCGCCGATTCCAGCCGCGCCATGTCCCATTCCCCCAGCCGCGAGAACTTGCGCGCCGGGTCGGCCAGGTCGAAGCCACTGGTCGAAAACCGCGGGTTCAGCCGCAGCCCGCACGCGATCCCCTGCGCGCGGTCGGCGAAACGGTCCAGCTGGCCCAGGCTGTTGAAGATGATCTTGTCGGCATAGGACACCGCCTCGTCGATCTCGTGATCGGCCCAGGCGACGGAATAGGCGTGGGTCTCGCCCCCGAACTTTTCCCGCCCCAGCCGCAGCTCGTTCAGCGAGGACGAGGTGGTGCCGTCCATGAACCGCGACATCTGGTCGAATACCCCCCAGGTCGCAAAGCATTTCAGCGCCAGCAGGGTTTTGGCCCCCGACCGCTCGCGCAGCCGGGCCATCTTGTCCATGTTCGCCTGAAGCCGCGAGCGGTCGATCAGGTAGAACGGCGTCTGCGGGTCGGTCGGGTGGGTCATGGGTGGCGGAACCCTCGGGGCGGAAAGGGAAAGCCGGGATATAGGCAACCCGGGGCAAAGAGACAAGCAGCGCCCGGACCGGCTGCGCGGCGCCCTGTGGCGCGGGGGCATGGGTATTTGGGCCAGAAAGAAGCCGCCGGCGTTCGGGGACACGGTGGGGCTGGCGAAAGCCGCGGTTTCATCCCAGATACGTCTGACCCGAAGACAGGAGAATGCCATGACCGCCCGCGTCGAGGTCTATGCCACCCAGAGCTGCCCCTATTGCATCGCCGCCCGCGCCCTGCTGCGGGGCAAGGGCGTGGAGTATGAGCTGATCGACGTCGGCCGCGAGCCTGCCCGCCGCGCCGAGATGACCCAGCGCGCGAACGGCCGCCGCACGGTGCCGCAGATCTTCCTCGACGGGGTCGGCGTCGGGGGGTCCGACGACATCCACGCGCTGGACCGGCAGGGCAAGCTCGACCCGATGCTGGGGCTGTAAGCGATGCTGCGCGCGGCGCTGGTGCAGCTGAATGTCGGCGACGATCCGGCGGCGAATCTGCCGGGGACGCTTGCGTTTGTTGCCGAGGCCGCGCGCGGCGGCGCGCAGCTTGTGCTGACGCCCGAGGCGACCAACCTGCTGACCCCCGACCGCGAACGCCAGCGCGCGCTGCTGCGACATGAGGCCGACGACCGGACGCTGGCGGCTCTGCGCGCAGCGGCGGCGGAATGGCGGATCTGGCTGTCCATCGGCTCGCTGTCCTTGCGCCACGACGACCCGGACGAGCCGCGCTTCGTCAACCGCAGCTTCCTGATCGCCCCGGACGGGGGAATCGCCGCGCGCTATGACAAGATCCACATGTTCGATGTCGACATCGACGGCCGCGCCATCCGCGAAAGCGCGGCCTTCCGCCCCGGCGCGCGGGCGGTGCTGGCGCAAGGGCCGTGGCCGATGGGGCTGACCATCTGCTACGACATGCGCTTTCCAGCTCTCTATCGGCGGCTGGCACTGGCGGGGGCGCAGCTGCTGACCGTGCCCTCGGCCTTTCATCCCACCACCGGCGCCGCGCATTGGCACGTGCTGCTGCGTGCCCGCGCCATCGAGACCGGCTGTTTCGTGCTGGCCGCCGCCCAGACCGGCACCCACCCCGCGCCGCACAGCGAAGGGCGAGAGCCCCGCCGCAGCTACGGCCATTCGCTGGCGGTCGCGCCCTGGGGCGAGGTGCTGGCCGACGCGGGCACGGCGCCGGGGGTGACGCTGGTCGATCTCGACCCCGCCCGCGTAGAGGACGCCCGCGCCCGCATCCCGGCGTGGCGGCACGATCCGGTGATCTGGGGACCATGAGCGACGATCTCGACACCATCCCGGCGCTGGCCGCGAGCCTGTTTGCCGAGCTGCTGGCCAGCGAGCAGCTGGCGCGGGCGCTGGTCACCCGCAGCCTGCCCGGCGGGATGCAGCTGTCGCATTTCTCGGTGCTGAACCTGCTGGCGCATCTGAACGAGGAACGCACCCCCGCCCAGCTGGCCGAGGCGTTCCACGTCAACCGCAGCGCCATGAGCAACACGATTTCCCGGCTGGAATGGGCGGGGCATGTCCATGTCCGCCCCGACTGGGACGACGCGCGGCGCAAGTGGGTGGCGATCAGCCCCGCCGGACGGGCGGCGCGCGATGCGGCGCTGGCGGCGTTCCTGCCGCGGATCTCGACCATCGTGCGCGATCTGGGCGCGCCGGAGGTGCGCCGCGCCCTGCCCGTCCTGCGCCGCCTGCGCGAGCGGCTCGAGGACGAGAGCTAGCGCCGGATCCCGGTCATCAGATAGTTCACCGCCAGGTCGCGGGGCGACAGTGACCAGCTCCACCCCAGCGGGTTGAACACCATGCCGGCGCGGTCCACCACCGGCGCGCCGGCCGCGTCGAACATCGCCGCCAGCTCGTCGGGGCGGATGAAGCGGCGCCAGTCGTGGGTGCCGCGCGGCAGCCAGCGCATGATCCATTCCGCCCCCACGATGGCGGCGGCAAAGCTTTGCGGGGTGCGGTTCACGGTCGAGGCGATCAGCACCCCGCCCGGCCGCAGCAGCCGGGCGCAGGTGGCGATGAAATCTGCGGGGTCGGCGACATGCTCGACGATTTCCAGCGCCAGCACCACGTCGTAGCCGCCGCCCTCTGCCAGCAGCGATTCGGCGGTGGTGGCGCGATAGTCGATCTGCAGCCCCGACTGCTCGGCATGAAGCCGGGCGATCTCGATGTTTTCCGCGGCCGCGTCGGCGCCGGTGACCTGCGCCCCCAGCCGCGCCATCGGTTCCGACACCAGCCCGCCGCCGCAGCCGATGTCCAGCAGCCGCAGCCCGTCCAGCGGGCGCAGGCTGCTGCGGTCGCGGGCGAATTCGGCGGCGATCTGGGTGACGATGTATTCCAGCCGCAGCGGGTTCAGCATGTGCAGCGGCTTGAACTTGCCGGCGGGGTCCCACCATTCCGCGGCCATCGCCTGGAACTTGGCGACCTCGGCCCGGTCGATGCTGCTGTGCGCGGTGGTCATGGCCCATCTCCTTCGGGGACCGATTGGCGTCGGCCCGGCGCAGGGTGTATAGCGGAAACATGGACCGCTTGGCAGACCGAAACGCCGCATCATCGTCGCAGGGGCGGCTTTATCCGCAGGTCGAGCCGTTCGACCAGCGCCTGATCGCGCGCGACAACGGCCACCACATCCATGTCGAGCAATGCGGCAACCCCGAGGGGCGGCCGGTGATCGTGCTGCACGGGGGCCCGGGCGGCGGCACCAGCCCGGTGATGCGGCGTTTCTTCGACCCGGCGCATTGGCGGGTGGTGCTGTTCGACCAGCGCGGCTGCGGCCGTTCGCGCCCGCAGGCGTCGGTGGTGGCCAACACCACTGCGCATCTGATCTCGGACATCGACGCGATCCGGCAGGCGCTGGCGCTGCCGCCGGCGGTGCTGTTCGGCGGCTCATGGGGCGCGACGCTGGCGCTGGCCTATGCGCAGGCCCGGCCCGAGGCGGTGTCGGCGCTGGTGCTGCGCGGCGTGTTCCTGGGACGGCAGAGCGAGCTTGACTGGTTCTATGGCGGCGGCGCCGGGCGGTTCTGGCCCGACCTCTGGGAACGCTTCGTCGCACCGATCCCGCCCGAGGAACGCGGCGACCTGATCGCCGCCTATCACCGCCGGCTGTTCAGCGGCGACGAGCCGACCGAGACCCGCCACGCCATCCCCTGGCTGGCTTGGGAAAACGCGCTGGCCGGGCTGGACACCCCGACCACCAGCCACATTCCGCCGGCCTATGCCCGCGCCTTCGCCCGGCTGGAAAATCACTATTTCGCGCATCAATGCTTTCTGGAACCCGAGCAGCTGCTGCGCGACCGCCACCGCATCGAGCACCTGCCGGCAGCGATCGTGCAGGGCCGCTACGACATGGTCTGCCCGCCGCAAAGCGCATGGGAACTGGCGCGCGGCTGGCCGGGGGCGGAACTGCGCATGGTCCCCGCCTCGGGCCACGCCCTGACCGAACCCCGCATCGCCGCCGAGCTGGTGCGGGTCATGGATGCGATGGCGGCGGCAGGCTGAGCCGCCCCCTGAGCCGCGCGGCCGGACCGGGGCGCTGCCCCGGGCCACTGCCGTGGCCTTCCTCGCTGAAAACGGTCCGCAGGACCGTTTTCCGGGCGCTCGGAAGCCCGGGATATTTCCAACCGCCCGAAGCGGGAACAAAGCGCCGCAAGTTCTTCCTTGCGCAAATATCCCCGAAGGCTTCCGAGCGCCCGGAACAGGAGGCGGACCAGAAAACAGCCCGCAAGGCTGTTTTCCCGCGGGATGGTCCGGTGAACCGTTTTCAGCGAGGAAGGCCGCGGCAGCGGCCGGGGGTGGAAAACCCCCGTTGCGGCCGTGCCGCCGGAAGCTCAGCTGCCCTTGGGCTTCTGCCGGTCCTTGTGCTTGGCCAGCGCCCCGGTGGGCCGCTTGTTCGAGCGGTCCTTGTACGGGTTCTTGGTCCCCTGGTCGCGAAAGCTCAGCCGGATCGGCGTGCCGGGCAGGTCGAAATCCGCCCGCAGCCCGTTGACCAGATAGCGCCGATAGGCCTCGGGCAGCTGATCGGTGTGCGTCGCCATCACCACGAAGCCCGGCGGCCTTGTCTTCACTTGCGTCATGTAGCGCAGGCGGATGCGGCGGCCACCCGGGGCCGGTGGCGGGTGCGCCTCGGTCATCGCGCTCAGCCACTGGTTCAGCCGTGCGGTGGGGACGCGGCGGTTCCAGACCTCATGCGCGCGCAGGATTGCGGCGTGCAGCCGGTCCAGCCCCTTGCCGGTGCGGGCCGAGACGGTGACCAGTGGCGCGCCTTTCAGCTGCGGCAGCAGCCGCTCGAAGGCCTCGCGCAGCTCGTTGAGCTTGTGCGGCTTGTCCTCTTCCAAGTCCCATTTGTTGGCGGCGACCACCACGGCGCGGCCCTCGGTTTCCGCGAAATCGGCGATGCGCAGGTCCTGCTGCTCGAAGGGGATCGCCACGTCCAGCAGCACCACCACCACCTCGGCAAACCGCACCGCCCGCAAGCCGTCGGCAACCGAGAGCTTTTCCACCTTGTCGGTGATCCGCGATTTCCGCCGCATCCCCGCGGTATCGAAGATGCGGGTCGGAGTGCCCATGAACTCGGTCCGCACCGAGATCGAATCGCGGGTGATCCCGGCCTCGGGGCCGGTCAGCAGCCGGTCCTCGCCGATGATCTTGTTGATCAGCGTCGATTTCCCAGCATTCGGCCGCCCGATCACCGCGATCTGCAGGGGGCGGGCGGCGCTGGGGCGCCAGTCCTCGGCGCCCTCGCCCGATTCGGCCTCGGCCTCGCTCAACGTCACCTCGACGGCGGGGGCGATGGGGGCGGGGCGTTCGCTTTCCACGATCTCGGAGAGGGGCTTCAGGACGCGGTAGAGATCCTCCATCCCCTCGCCATGCTCGGCCGAGATCTGGAGCGGCTCGCCCAGACCCAGCGCCCAGCCCTCGGCGGCGCCGGCTTCCCCTGCAGCGCCCTCGGCCTTGTTGGCGGCCAGGATCACGTGTTTGGCGCGCTTGCGCAGGATATCGGCGAAATATTCGTCGGCGGCGGTCACGCCGACGCGGGCGTCGATCACGAACAGGCAGATGTCGGATTCGTCGACCGCGCGTTCGGTCAGCCGCCGCATCCTTCCTTGCAGGCTGTCGTCCTCGACCATTTCCAGCCCGGCGCTGTCGATCACGACAAAGCGCAGATCGCCCAGCCGTGCGTCGCCTTCGCGCAGGTCGCGGGTGACGCCGGGCTGGTCATCGACCAGCGCCAGCCGCTTGCCGACCAGGCGGTTGAACAGGGTGGACTTGCCGACATTCGGGCGCCCGACGATGGCGAGGGTAAAGCTCATCAGCGATAGGCGTGCAGATGGCCGTCCTGGCCGGTGACGTAAAGCGTGCCGCCCGACACGACCGGCGCGGTCGCCGCACCGCCGGGGATCGCCGCCTGCCCGACCAGCCCGCCCGAGCGCGGGTCGAAGGCGCGCAGATAGCCGTCGGACGAGGCGACGAACAGCCGCCCCCCTGCCAGCACCGGCCCGTAATGCGCATGGATCGCGGCCTGTTTCCTGGTCTTCTGCTCGACGAACAGCGGCAGGGGCGTGGCAAAGATGCGCCCGCCGGTCTGCGCGTCCAGCCGCACCAGCTCGGCCTGGTCGTTCACCGCAAAGACCGAGCCGCCGGCCAGCACCACCGGGCTGTTGGCGCCGTCGCGGCCCGACCACAGCACCGCGCCGCTGTCGCGGTCAAAGGCGTTGATCCGCCCCGAGGACGAGCCCGCCAGCACCACGTTCCCCGCAATCACCGGGTCGCCGGTCAGGTCGCGGATAAAGGCGATGGCCCGGCCCAGCCGCGAGCCGGCGACCTGCGCGCTCCACCGTTCGGCGCCGGTGGCGGTGTCCACGGCCAGCAGCTGCCCCGAGGCGAAGGGGAAGATCACCTGCCCACCTGCCACCGCCGGGGCCGAGACCCCGGTCACGCCCGAGGGCGCCGAGATGCCGGAAACCGTCCACAGAACCTTGCCGTCCTCGGCCCGCACCGCCCAGCCGGTGGCGTTGCGCGCCGCGACATAGACCACCCCGCCCGCGGCCGTGGGGGCGCCGCCGATCGGCGCCTGCACGCGCTGGCGCCACAGCACCCGGCCGCTGGCCGCGTCCAGCGCCACCAGCTCGCCATAGCCGGTGGTCACGAAGACCCGGCCGGCTTCATAGGAAATGCCGCCGCCCGACACCCCGTCGCCGCTTTCGGCCGCGGGGCGCAGATCGGCGATCCACGCGGTGCCGCCCGACAGCGCGGTGGCCACCACCTGCGCGCGGCTGTCCAGCGTGAAGACGCGCCCCCCCGCCACCACCGGGTCGGCGGTGATACGGTGGCGCTTGCCCGAGGGCTGGCCGATCGGCGCCGACCAGATCCGCTGCAGCCCGCCGCCCGCCAGCGCCGCGTGCGGCATCAGATGCGCCGCATTCGCCGCCCGCGTGGTCCATTCGGTCGAGACCGGCGCCGCTAGGTTCAGCGCGGTCGAGGTCACGCCCGGCTCGCCCAGCACCGCCGGGCCTTCGGCCGAGGCGATGTCGCGGGGGTCGAGCCGCTCGCCGGTCAGGATCACTTCGCGCGGGGCACAGGCCGACAGCGCGGCGACGGCGACCATGGGGGCGATCAGGGGCAGCAGCGCGTTCAGTCTGGACATCTGTGGCTCCGGTGCGGTGCAGGCGGTGGGTCGGCGGTCAGGGGTCGGCAGAGGCTCAGTCCTCGTCGGCGGGCTGGACCACCTCGGGGGCGAGCGTGGGGTCGGGGGCGGTCTGGCTGGCGGCCTCGGGGTCGGGGTCGGCGCCCAGCGTCACCAGATGGTCGGCCAGGCGCTGGCGCATCTGCGGGCTCAGCCCGTTCATCTTCTGGATCTGGCGGATCAGGGTGACGGCATCCTGGCTGCGCCCGGCCCCCGACAGCGCCACGGCCTTGAGCTCGAGCGCGATCATCTCGAACGGGGCGCCGGGGGCCGACAGCCGCGACAGCGCCGCGTCGCGGGCGGCGGGGTCCATGTCGGGGCCCTGCGCGATCACCGATTTCAGCGCCGCGAGGTCGCGAATCACCACGTCGCCGCCGGCGGCGGTGGCGGCGGTGTCATAGCGCTGCGCGGCAGCGGCGATGTCGCCGGCCTCGACCAGCGCATTCCCGGCCAGGATGTCGCGCAGCACCGCCTGGCGCGGGTTGTCCGCCGCTACCGCGGCGATGGCGGCGGCGCGGGCGGCGGCATCCTCGCCCGCCGATTGCGCGGCCAGGATCGCATCGCCGAACGCCTGCGCCGAGGCGGTGTCGCGGGCGCGGTCGTATTCGCGCCACGCCGCGCCCCCCACCAGCGCCACCACCAGCAGCCCCGCGACCCAGCCATAGCGGCGCATCATCTGGAACAGCCGGTCCCGGCGCAGATCCTCGGTCACCTCGTCGATGAAATGGTCGTTCTGGTTCGCCATGAAGGGTCCGCGCCTGCCTTGATCCGGTTTTTGCCCTTCTACACATGCGGCCGGGGGTTTGCCAACGCCCGCGCGGCAGTACCGGCAGCAGCACCGGCACCGGCAGGGCGGCGCGCGGGGCAGCAGGCAGGCCGGTGGAACCCTATCCGCTTGACCCGCGTTCGGCCGGCAGCGAGACTGCCCGCCGGCTGGACGAGCCACGCTCTAGGCTCTGCCCGAAACCCATTGAAAGGATTGAGACCCATGGCTTTCACTTTGCCCGATCTGCCCTATGCCCACGACGCTCTGGCCGGCGGCGGCATGTCGCGGGAAACCCTGGAATACCACCATGACAAGCACCACAAGGCCTATGTCGACAAGCTCAACGAGCTGATCGCCGGGACCGAGTGGGAAAACGCCTCGCTCGAAGACATCGTGCGCGGCAACTACAAGGACGGCGCGGTCGCCCAGAACGGCATCTTCAACAACGCCAGCCAGCACTGGAACCACGCGCAGTTCTGGGAAATGATGACCCCCACCCCCGGCGCCATCCCCGGAGAGCTGGAAAAGGCACTGACCGAAAGCTTTGGCTCGGTCGACGACTTCAAGAAGAAATTCGCCGAGGCCGGCGCCGGCCAGTTCGGCTCGGGCTGGGCCTGGCTGGTCAAGGACCAGGACGGCAGCCTGAAGGTCACCAAGACCGAGAACGGTGTGAACCCGCTGTGCTTCGGCCAGACCGCGCTGCTGGGCTGCGACGTGTGGGAGCACAGCTACTACATCGACTTCCGCAACGCCCGCCCGAAATACCTGGAGAACTTTCTGGGCAAGCTGGTGAACTGGGAAAACGTCGCCGCGCGGATGTGATCGCGCGGGATTGAAGACGTGATTGCGAGGGCCCGCCGCGACCGGCGGGCCCTTTGCTTTCGGCGCCGCCGGAGCGGGGGTTTCCACCCCATCGTCGTATACGACGATCCCCGGAGGATATCTTGGCACCAAAGACGATCGGGAGGGGCGCCGGATCCGCACTGGCCCCGCCAGCGGCGGTGCGGGGCCAGGAGGCTGCGGCAGCGCCCCGACCCGGGATCACTCCGCCGGAGCAGGGGCGGCAGGGGCGGGCTCGACCGGCACGACGGCGGGGGGCACCTCGGTGCCTTCCGGGGCGCCGGGGCGCAGCCCGTCGCCGGTGACGCCGGCCGGGGCGCCCTCGATGCCCAGCGCGGCCGGGCTGTCGGGGGTCGGCACCGGCCTCTGGATCGGGACGAGCATGAAGAACAGCACCGCGGCCAGGATGACGGCGGCAACGCCGAGAATGAGGGGCCAGATGCCGATGCCGGAAGTTTCGCGGGGTAAAGCCATTGGAAGCACCTTTGGAACAGATCCGTGCCCGCGCCGGATCGTCCGGTGCGGGCCACCGTGGGACTGTCCCAACGCCGCGACCCGCGCCGCGGTTTCGGCTCGCATCGCGGGGGCGTTGCCGCCCCCGCGCCGGGAATCAGTTGCCGGTGGTCTCGGCGTCGGCTGCCGGCTCGACCTCGACCGCCGGGGTCTCTGCCTCGGCGGCATCGTCGGCCGCGTCGTCGGCAACGTCGGCAGCGTCGTCAGCGTCATCGGCCGCGTCGTCCGTCACAGGCTCGACGGTGACGGGCGCGGCGGCCGGGGCGTCGGCGGCAGGCGCCTCTACGGCAGGGGCTTCCACGACCGGGGCGGTCTCGACCGAGACATCGCCCGCCGGGGTCGGTGCATCCGAACCGAAATACCAGAAGGCCGCCGCCGCCGCGACGACCACCGCGCCGACGATGTACCACAGGTTCTTGCTTTCGTTGGTCGAGGCCATTTCAATTACTCCGTTGATATGGCCCGACTCATACGCTGCGGCGCAGCAATATCAAGCGCCATCAGCGCGATAGTCGCCGCGCTGCGGTTTTTCACCGCGGAAACCGCCCGCACCCGGCCCGGCCCCACGCGCGCGTGAACTGCCTGCGGCCTCGCGGCGCTTTCGCCCGGCGGCGAAACTGCCTATCACCCCGGGGACACAAGCGAGGCGGCGATGTTCTGGATCATTTCGGCGGCAATGACCTTGGTGGTGGCGGGGGCGATCCTGCGGCCGTTCCTGCGTGGCGGACAGGCCCGGGCCATTCCCGCCGCCGCCTATGACCTGGGGGTCTATCGCGATCAGCTGCGCGAGGTCGACCGCGACGTGAAGCGCGGCGTGCTGACCGAGGCCGAGGCCGGGCGGCTGCGCACCGAGATCGGGCGCAAGATCCTCGACGCCGACCGGGCGCTGAGCCGCCATGCGGCGGGCGACGGCCCGGCGGCGCGGCCGTGGCTGGCGGTGGCGCTGCTGGTGCTGGCGGTGGCCGCCAGCGCCGCGGTCTACTGGCGCGAGGGCAGCCCGCGGATGCCGGACGTGCCGTTGAAGGGCCGCATCGCCGCCGCCGACGCAAGGCTTGCCGCCCTGCCCGCGCAGGCCGAGCTGGAAGCGCGGGCCCCCGTGCGCGAGCCGCCGGTCGCCGACCCCGAATATGCGCAGCTGATCGAGAAGCTGCGCGAGGCCGTGGCGCGCAACCCCGACGACCAGCAGGGGCTGGAGCTGCTGGCCGAGCACGAGGCGCGGCTGGGCAACATCGCCGCCGCGACCGAGGCGCAGACCCGGCTGATCGCCCTGCGCGGCGACGCGGCCGAGCCCTTCGACCACGCACGGCTGGCGCTGCTGCGGGTCGAGGCGGCGGGGGGCGTGGTCTCGGCCGAGGCCGCCGCCGAGGTGGCGACCGCGCTGCGCCTGGACCCGCGGCTGCCGCAGGCCCGCTATCTGCAGGGGCTGGCCTATGCGCAGAACGACCGGCCTGACCTGGCCTTCGAGCTGTGGCGCGACCTGCTGGAAACCTCGCCCCCCGGCGCGCCCTGGAGCCTGACCATCCGCCAGCTGATCCCCGAGCTGGCCTGGTTCGCCGGCCATCCCGAATACCGCCCGCCGGAAGCGGCCGCGCCGGGGATGCCCGCCCTGCCCGGCCCCGATGCCGACGCCATGGCCGCCGCCGGCGAGATGAGCGCCGAGGAACGCGAGCAGATGGTCCGCGGCATGGTCGCCAACCTGGAAACCCGGCTGGCGACCGAGGGCGGCACCCCCGAGGAATGGGCGCGGCTGATCACCTCGCTGGTGCGGATCGGCGACGTTTCCCATGCGCAGGAGATCCTGGCCGAGGCACGGGCGCGCTTCGGCGCCACCCCGGAAGCCGCCGCGGTGATCGAGGCCGCCGCGGCCGAGGTCGGGCTGGACGGCAACGCCGAGGCGGGCGCAGACGCCGGACCAGCGGCCGCACCCACCCCCGCCGCCGCGGCGGCAGCCGAATGATCTGCGAGCGGATCGAGGATTTCGCCGCCGCCCTGCCCCGCACCGGCGCCATCGCCGGGCTGGACCTGGGGACCAAGACCATCGGCGTGGCGGTCAGCGACGGGCTGCGCAGCGTCGCCTCGCCGCTGACGGTGATCCGGCGGCAGAAATTCACCCTGGACGCCGCCGAGCTGCTGCGCATCGCCGCCGAGCGCGGGCTGGCCGGGCTGGTGCTGGGCCTGCCGCGCAACATGGACGGCACCGAAGGTGCGCGCGCGCAATCCACCCGCGCCTTTGCCCGCAACCTGGAACGGCTGACCCCCCTGCCGCTGGCGTTCTGGGACGAGCGCCTGTCCACCGTCGCCGCCGAACGCGCCCTGCTCGAGGCCGACGCCTCGCGCCGCAAGCGCGCCGAGGTGATCGATCAGGTGGCCGCCGCCTATATCCTGCAAGGCGCGCTGGACCGGCTGGGCTATCTGGAATGAGCGTCGAAAGCCCCTGCCTCAACATCTGCACGCTCGACCGCGACACGAGGATCTGCACCGCCTGCCTGCGCACGCTGGAGGAAATCGGCGGCTGGAGCCGGATGAGCGACGCCGAAAAACGCCGCGTGCTGGACCGCATCGCTGCGGAAGCTCGCTGAGCCCGCACGCGCTGCCGCAAGCGGGGGCCAGCCCCCGCACCCCCGGGATATTTCAGAACCGCCCGAAGATCAGGCGACGCGCTGCTGCGTTCCTCGCTGAAAGCACTCCTCGGGCTGTTTTCCAGCCGTGCCCCAGCCGGGATATTCCAGAAGATGAATTGGTTGGGACGCGGCGCGGCGCTCTCTCCTTCGGACGGTTCTTGAATATCCCGGGCTTCCGAGCCCGGAAAATGGTCCGGTGGATAATTTTCAGCGAGGAAGGCCGCGGCCCGGGGCAGAGCCCGGTCCGAGCGCCCGGAACAGCAAGCGGATCAGGACGCGGCCCCCGAGCCTGTCTCCCGGATGGTCCGGCTGACCGTTCAGCGAACGATGCCGCCGCAGCGCCCCGCGCGGTGCACGCGGGCCACTGCGGCTTGCAGGCAAGGCGAAACTCTGGCACGGCCGGGGCATGGCCGATCCCGTCTCGCACCCCGTCACCGCGGCTTATGACCGCATCGTCGCCGAAGGGCGGATCAAGGACGACGCTGCCCAGCGCGCGGTGCTGCCGGCGCTCGACCGGCTGGTCGCGGCAGTGGCGCGCGCGCCGGCGGCCAGCAAGCCCGGGGGACTTCTGGGCCGCATCTTCGGCGCGGCGGCCAAGCCTCCGCCCGGGCCGGTGGCGCGCGGGGTTTATCTCTGGGGGGGCGTCGGGCGCGGCAAGTCGATGCTGATGGACCTGGTGGTCGGCGCCGCCCCCATAGCGGAAAAGCGCCGGGTGCATTTCCACGAGTTCATGCAAGAGGTCCAGGCCGGGCTCAACGACGCCCGCCTGCGCGGCGACGCCGATGCGGTGCGGCCGGTGGCCGAGTCCATCGCCGCCTCGACCCGGCTTTTGTGCTTCGACGAGATGCAGATCACCGACATCGCCGATGCGATGATCGTCGGGCGGCTGTTCCAGCTGCTGTTCGAGAAAGGGGTGACGGTGGTCACCACCTCGAACCGGGTGCCCGAGGACCTGTACAAGAACGGCCTCAACCGCCAGCTTTTCCTGCCCTTCATCGCGCTGATCCGGGAACGGATGCAGGTGATCCGGCTCGATTCCGACCGCGACCACCGGCAGGGCCGGGCCGCAGGCGGGCAGGTCTGGTTCACGCCCGAGGACGGCAACCGCCGCGCCACGCTGGACGAGATCTGGGACGAGCTGACCGGCGCCGCCCCTGCCTGCCCGCGCGCGCTGGAGCTCAAGGGCCGCAGCGTCACCATTCCGGCCGCGCATGAACGGGTGGCGCGGGCGGATTTCTATGACCTCTGCGGGCGGCCGCTGGGACCGGCGGATTACCTGGCCATCGCCGAGGCGTTCGATGCGCTGATCATCGACGACATTCCCTGGCTTGGCCCGGGGAACTACGACATGGCGAAACGTTTCGTCACCCTGATCGACGCGCTGTATGAGGCCAAGGTCAAGCTTTTCGCCTCGGCCGCCGCCGAGCCCGAGCGGCTCTACCCCGAGGGCCGCGGCGCCTTCGAGTTCGAGCGCACCGCCAGCCGCCTGAACGAGATGCAGGCCGCCGACTGGGCCTCGGATCGCGCTACTGGCGAAACCGCGCCCTAACCGTTCTCACGCAGCCGCCCCGCCGGATGGGCCGCGGCCAGCGCCGCGACCGCCTGCGCCAGATCTGGCGCGGTGCTGGCGGGAATGCCGGCCTTGCGGGCAAAACCGGCCATGTCCCTGGATCGTTACAGACGAAACCGCGCCCTAGCCGTTTTCGCGCAGCACACGCCCGGCCAGATACAGCGAGCCGCAGATCAGCAGCCGCGCCCCCGGATGGGCCGCGGCCAGCGCCGCAACCGCCTGCGCCACATCGGGCGCGGTGCTGGCGGGGATGCCGGCATCGCGGGCAAAAGCGGCGGTGTCGTCGGCCGAGAGCGTCGCGGCCTCGCCCGCGATGCTGACCGCGGTCAGGGTTTCCACCTGCGGCGCCAGCGCGCGCAGATAGCCGCCGACGTCCTTGGTGTTCAGCATCCCGCAGATCAGATGCGTGGGCCGCGGCGGCAGTTCGGCCAGCGTCGAGGCGACCGCCTGCCCTCCGGCCGGGTTGTGGCCGCCGTCGAGCCACAGCTCGCAGCCCGCCGCCACCAGCGGCCCTTGGCGCAGCCGCTGCATCCGCGCGGGCCATTCGACCCCGGTCATCGCCGCTGCGGCCTCGGCCTGGCCGAAGCCCAGCTCGCGCAGCGCCGCCACCGCGGTGCCGGCGTTGCCGGTCTGGAACGGCCCCGGCAACGCCGGCAGCGGCAGGTCCAGCAGCCCGCGCTCGTCCTGGAACACCAGCGCCTGACCCTCGCGCGCGATGGTCCAGTGCTGGCCGGCAACCGACAGCGGGCAGCCCAGCCGGGCGGCGCGCGCCTCGATCACCTCCAGCGCCGCATCCTCTTGCCGGGCCACCACGCAGGGCACCCCGCGCTTGAGGATACCGGCTTTCTCGCCGGCGATCTCGGGCAGGGTCTCGCCCAGATATTGCGTGTGGTCGATGCTGATCGGGGTGAGAACCGTCAGCCGCGGCCGCGCCACCACATTGGTCGCATCCAGCCGCCCGCCAAGCCCGACCTCGAGCAGGGTGAAATCCGCAGGCACCCGCGAGAACGCCAGGAATGCGGCGGCGGTGGTCACCTCGAAAAACGTGATCGGACGGCCGGCGTTGACCGATTCGACCTCGGCCAGCGTCGCGGCCAGCATGTCGTCGGGGATCAGTGCGCCTGCCAGGCGGATGCGTTCATTGAACCAGGCCAGATGTGGCGAGGTATAGGCGTGGACCCGCAGCCCCGCCGCTTCCAGCCCCGCCCGGATGAAGGCCTGGGTCGAGCCCTTGCCGTTCGTCCCCGCCACATGGATCACCGACGGCAGTCGGTCCTGCGGGTCGCCCAGATCGGACAGCAGCCGCTGCACCCGGTCCAGCGACAGGTCGATCACCTTGGGATGCAGCGCGGTCAGGCGCTGCAGGATCGCATCGACGGCGGCGGTCAACTCAGTCGCGCCCGGTGGCAGCGGGCGCGGGCTCGGCGCCGTTTTCGGCGGTTTCCGGTGCGGCGGGCGGGGTCGAGGTCGGCGCGGCCGGCAGGGCCGAGGGCAGCACCCCGGGCGCCGGCAGGTCGGCCACCACCGGCGCCGACAGCCCGCCCAGCATCCTCAGGATCGAGATCAGCTCCTCGCGCAGCTTCTTGCGATGGGTCACCCGGTCCAGCATCCCGTGTTCCAGCAGGTATTCGGCGCGCTGGAACCCCTCGGGCAGCTTCTCGCGGATGGTCTGCTCGATCACCCGGGGGCCGGCGAAGCAGATCAGCGCATTGGGCTCGGCGATCTGGATGTCGCCCAGCATGGCGTAGCTGGCGGTGACGCCGCCGGTGGTCGGATGGGTCAGCACCACGATATAGGGCAGCCCGGCCTCTTTCAGCATCTGCACCGCGACGGTGGACCGCGGCATCTGCATCAGCGACAGGATGCCTTCCTGCATCCGGGCGCCGCCGGCGGCGGAAAACAGCACCAGCGGGCGCTTGAGCTTCACCGCGCGTTCGGCGGCGGCGACGATGGCGTTGCCGACATACATCCCCATCGAGCCGCCCATGAAGTTGAAATCCTGCGCGGCGGCGACGATCGGGGTGCGCCCCATCTCGCCCTCGGCGACCAGCATCGCCTCTTTCTCGCCGGTGGATTTCTGCGCGGCCTTCATCCGCTCGGGGTATTTCTTCTGGTCGCGGAACCCCAGCGGGTCGGCCAGCGGCTCGGGCACCTTGACCTCGACGAAGACCCCGCCGTCGAACAGCGCGGTGAACCGCGCGCGCGGCGAGATCGCCAGATGGTGATCGCAGTTCGAGCAGACGTTGAGGTTGTCGGCCAGTTCCCGGTGAAACAGCATCGTCCCGCATTCGGGGCATTTGGTCCACAGGTTCTCGGGCACTTCGCGCCGCGAAAACAGCGAGTTGATGCGCGGCCGGACGTAGTTGGTGATCCAGTTCATCCTGTTGCCCCTGCCTGACGGTTCGGGCGTGAAATAGGCCGCCGGGACGGATGATGCAACGCAAAGCCGGAATCCGGGCCGAGACGACGGGCAAGTGCCGGACCGGGGCTCTGCCCCGGACCCCGGGATATTTAAGAACCGCCCGAAAGAGCAGACAGCGCAATACGCCACCTTCTTTCATCTTGCCGGAAATATCCTCGGGGTCCGGGGCAGACAGCCCGCACCACCGTCGGCCCGCTTGCCATCCCGCCCGCCGCGCGGCAATCACCGCGGCATGGATGGGACGGACAGGGACAGGATCGCCGCGGGGATGCGGGCCGGGTTGCCGGTGGCGCTGGGGTATCTGCCGGCGGCCTTCGCCTTTGGCGCCGCGGCCAGTGCCATCGGGCTGAGCGCGCCCGAGGTCGGCGCCATGTCGGCCATCGTGTTTTCCGGCGCCAACCAGGCGTTCCTGCTGGCCGCGATCCCGGCGGGGATGCCGGTCGTGCTGATGGTGGCGCTGACCGCCGCGGCCAGCCTGCGGCACCTGCTTTACGGGCTGGTGCTGCGCGACCGCATCGGCGGCAGCCGTCCCCAGCGCGCCGCATTCGCCTATGGGCTGACGGATGAGGTGTTCGCCACCGCCCTTGCCGCCAGCACCGGCGATCATGGAAAGGCTCGCCCCGGCGGCCGCTGGCTGATCGGCCTGGCCCTGACCGCCTGGGCGGCGTGGAGCCTGGGCAGCGTCGCCGGCGCCGCCGCGGGCGACGCGCTGCGGCGCTTAAGCGAATCGGCCGCCGCCGCCATGGGCTTTGCCCTGCCCGCGCTGTTCATCGGGCTGATGCTGGGCGCCCTGCGGCGCGAGGTCGCGGTGCCGGTGGCGCTTGCCGCCGCCATCGCCGCGCTGGCCGTGCTGTCGGGCCATGCGCAGCTGGCCATCCCCGGCGGCGCGCTGGCGTGCCTGAGCGCAAGGTGGTTCCGTTGAGCGCGGCGCTGTGGCTCGCCTTTGCCCTCATCGGGGCGCTGACCTATCTGACCCGCGTCCTGCCGCTGCTGTCGCGCCGCCGCGGCAGCGGGGCGCCGCCGCCTGCGTGGCTGGACGCGCTCGGCCCCTGCATCCTCGCCGCCATCGCCGTCGCCGTGCTGCTGCCCGAGGCCCGCGCCGCGCTGGCCGCGGACAGCTGGCGCCCCTTTGCGCTGGGATCGGCCGCCGCCGCCGCGGTCATGCTGTGGCGCCGCGATGCCGGGCTGGCGACGCTGGCCGGGGTTGCGGCCTATTGGCTGGCGATCTGAGACAACGCCCCCTCCCCAGCACCCTTGCCCGCCGGGCCGCGCGGGACTATTCCACCTTCAGCCAGAGGGGATTGCCATGAAGAACACGCGCTTCGACAAGTCGAAACTGCCCAGCCGTCACGTCACCGAGGGGCCGTCGCGTGCCGCGCATCGCAGCTATCTTTACGCGATGGGCATCACCGAAGAGGAAATTCACCAGCCCTTCGTCGGCGTCGCCACCTGCTGGAACGAAGCCGCGCCCTGCAACATCGCCCTGAACCGGCAGGCGCAGTCGGTGAAGATGGGCGTCAAGAAGGGCGGCGGCACCCCGCGCGAATTCACCACCATCACCGTGACCGACGGCATCGCCATGGGGCATGAGGGGATGCGCTCGTCGCTGGCCTCGCGCGATGCCATTGCCGACACGGTGGAACTGACCATGCGCGGCCATTGCTACGACGCGCTGGTCGGGCTGGCGGGCTGCGACAAGTCGCTGCCGGGGATGATGATGGCGATGGTGCGGCTGAACGTGCCCTCGGTCTTCATCTACGGCGGCTCGATCTTGCCGGGCAAGTACAAGGGCCGCGACATCGTGGTCCAGGACATGTTCGAGGCCGCCGGCCAGCACGCCGCCGGGCTGCTGTCGGATGCGGAACTGGCGATCATGGAAAAACTGGCCTGCCCCTCGGCCGGGGCCTGCGGCGGCCAGTATACCGCCAACACCATGGCCTGCGTGTCCGAGGCGATCGGGCTGGCGCTGATGAACTCGTCGGGGGCGCCGGCGCCCTATGAATCGCGCGACGCGTTCGGGGATGCCTCGGGCGTGGCGGTGATGAACCTGCTGGAAAAGAACATCCGCCCCCGCGACATCGTGACCCGCAAGTCGCTGGAAAACGCCGCCCGCGTGGTCGCCTGCACCGGCGGCTCGACCAATGGCGGGCTGCACCTGCCGGCCATCGCGCATGAGGCGGGGATCGACTTCGACCTGTTCGACGTCTGCGACATCTTCCACGACACCCCCTATTTCGTGAACCTGCGCCCGGGCGGCGAATATGTCGCCAAGGACCTCTATGAGGCCGGCGGCATCCCGGTCGTGATGAAGGAACTGGCCCGCGAAGGCCTGCTGCATCTGGACTGCATCACCGCATCCGGCCGCACCCTGGGCGAAGAGCTGGACGACATCCGGGGCGAGCCCGACGGCCGCGTGATCCACCCCGTCGCCACCCCGCTCAGCAAGACCGGCGGCGTGGTCGGGCTGCGCGGCAACCTTGCCCCCGACGGGGCCATCGTCAAGGTCGCCGGCATGGCCGAGGAAGACCAGATCTTCACCGGCCCGGCGCTGGTCTTCGAATGCGAGGAAGACGCGTTCGAGGCGGTGCAGAACCGCACCTACCAGGAAGGCTGCGTCTTCGTCATCCGCAACGAGGGCCCCGCCGGCGGTCCGGGGATGCGCGAGATGCTGGCCACCACCGCCGCGCTGTCCGGCCAGGGCATGGGCAAAAAGGTCGCGCTGATCACCGACGGCCGGTTTTCCGGCGCCACCCGCGGCTTCTGCGTGGGCCACGTCGGCCCCGAGGCCGCGCATGGCGGCCCGATCGCGCTGATCCGGAACGGCGACATGATCACCATCGACGCAATCAAGGGTGAAATCTCGGTCGATCTGTCCGACGAGGAGCTCGCCCGCCGCAAGCAGGACTGGGCCGGCCCGCGCAAGACCGACTATGCCTCGGGGGCGCTGTGGAAATACGCGCAGCTGGTCGGCTCGGCCCGCTACGGCGCCGTCACCCACCCCGGCGCCAAGGAGGAAACCCACGTCTACATGGACCAGTGACGGGACGGGGACCGATGACGGAGCGGCGGCGATGAAGCTGCGCCCGCGGCGCTGGCTGGCCGACCGGCTGCGGCTGCACGGCTGCGGACAATGGGACGCCCTGGCCGAACGCGCCGGGGCGCTGCCGCCGGGGCGGCTGCGGCGGCTGCGCGACGAAGGCCGGGCGCTGCGCCGCGACCTCGACCGTTTCATCGCCCGCGCGCAGCTGCGGCTGGACGGGACCGGGCGGGCGGCGGATGTGCCGCATCTGCCGCCGGGGACCGACTGGCGCTGGCGCCCGGGGGTGCTGCTGGCGCGGCTGGACCGCCCCGGCATCGCCGCCCCCGACAGCGGCACCCGGCTGGGCGAGGAAACCGGCCTCTGGCACGACTGCGTTTCGCGGGCGCTGGTGCTGCGGCAGCTGCCCAACCGCTCGGCCGCCGATCTTGCCCCCTATGGACTGCAGCTGGAAACCATGGGGTTCCGGGGCAGCTATCTGTCCATCGCCATCGACCTGCCGCCCGAAAGCCTGGCCGGGCTGACCCGCGGCCATATCCTGCGGCTGGACAGCGTGCTCAGCGTCGAACGCCCGCTCAGCATCTTTGCGCGGCTGAACATCGGCCACGGCCCGAACACCGACAGCGCCCTGCGCCACCTGGGCGATTTCCGCCCCGACGAGACCACGCCGAGGGTGGTCGAGTTCGACCTGCATTATCTCGACATCAACGAGCGGCGGCTGGAAAAGATGTGGCTCGACCTGATCTTCGAGGCGCCGCAGATGAACGCGGCCCGGATCCGCGACCTGTTCCTGTCGCGCCACCCCCGCGCCCAGGTCTGACAAAGGAAACGCCATGCCCGGACGGATCACCGCCGCAGATGTCTCGTCGCTGGGGCTTCGCCGCGGGGTGTGGGAATGCACCTGGCGCAGCCCCGCCCCGCCGCCGCGCGTGGCGCTGACGCTCGAGGGGCGCACGGTGGCGCTGGCCCAGCTGACCCCCGAAGACGAAGGCAGCTGGCGCGCCAGCGCCCGGATCCCGCCCGAAACCCTGTCCGACGGCGCCCAGACCTATGTGCTGGTCGCCGACGACGGCGACGGCACCGAGGACCCCCGCCCCGGCGCCACCCGCCTGGCGCATCTGCCGCTGCTGGCCGGCGAGGCGCTGGCCGACGACCTGCGCGCCGAGATCGACCTGCTGCGGGCCGAGATGGACCTGCTCAAACGCGAACTCCGCCGCCTCGCCACCGGCTGAGCCGAGCTGCCGCGCGTCCCGCGGCAGCAGGACTGCGGCGGCCCGGCTGAAAGATGCCGCGGCTGGTGGGATACCGCAGCTGCTCGCAACTCCCCGGCGCCCGGCATGATGCCCGTTCAGGACGCCATGACTGCTGTCCGGCTGCCGCCGGTGCCACCCGCTTGGCGCATCTGCCGCTGCTGGCCGGCGAGGCGCTGGCCGACGACCTGCGCGCCGAGATCGACCTGCTGCGGGCCGAGATGGACCTGCTCAAACGCGAACTCCGCCGCCTCGCCACCGGCTGAGCCGCGCTGCCGCGCGTCCCGCGGCAGCAGGACTGCGGCCAGCCCGGCCCGGCAGGATGCCCGCTCAGGACGCCGTGGCTGCTGTCCGGCTGCCCGCGCCTGCCCGTTGTCCCTTGCTTTCGAACGCCCGGGAAACGACGCCGCACAGCCCGCAAGACCCCCGCCTGCCCTCTTTCATCTTGCCTCACATATCCCGGGGCTTCCGAGCGCCCGAAACAGGAGGCGGGCCAAAATACAGAAGGCCGTTACCCGCTTTCAGGCTTACTCTGTAAAAATATCCCGTTCTTTCTTGTAAGAACATTTTTGCCTCCCTGCACCCGGAACAGGGGGCGAGTTAGAAAACAGAAGCCCGTTTCCGGCTTTCCCGCCTTCGACTTTCTTGCAAAAGCATCCCGGTTTCCGGGCACCCACAACAGGGGGCGGCTCAGGCAACAGAACCCCGTTCACCCGCTCTCCCCAACTCCTTCTTCCTTGTAAAAATATCCCGGGGGTGCGGGGTGCCCCCCCCAGTGGTGCCGACATCACCCCTGTCGCCAATAGGAATACCCGCCGATCTCGGAAAACCCCAGCCGCGCGTAGAATGCGCGCGCGACCGCGTTGTCCTCGGTCACCGACAGGCCCAGCTGCGCCGCGCCTTGCGCGCGGGCAAAGCGGGCGGCGCGGCGTACCATCCAGGCGCCCAGGCCGCGGCCGCGCCATTGCGGCAGCACCGCCAGCGCGTGCATCAGCGCGACCTCGCCCTGCACGGCGACGAAACAGGCCCCGGCGGCGCGATCCTCCATCCGGCCGATGATCGCGGCCTTGGGGGTCTGCACCCGCTCCATGATCGCCTGCCGCTCGGGACCGACGTCGCAGGCCAACCACAGCTCGCGCTGGATCGCCAGCGGCGGCCACAGTGCCATGGCAGTGACCGAGGGAATCTCGGGCTCGCACAGCGGCGCCACCGGGCTGGACAGGATCAGCGTCGGCTCGCTCTCGGCGTAGCCGCGCCGGCGCAGCGCGTGGGCCAGCGCCGCGTCCTCGCGCTCGACCGCGAACAGCGCCGGCTGGCCCCAGGCGCGGTGGCGGGCCTCGGCAGCCTCGACATCGGCGCCGATGCCGCCCTGGCCGGCCGGGGCCGCATCCTCGAGCCGGCGCGCGCAGCTGACGCGGCCGCCGCCGCCGGCGCCGCGCCCGACCACCAGCCCGCCGGCCAGCACATATTCCGCCGCCGGCCAGGTCGCGGCCCAGGCCGCATCGAACGCCCCCGAGATCATGCGCCGAATCTTTCGACCAGCGCGGCGCGAGCCCGCTCGACCTCGCCCGCGTCCAGACCGCGCACCACCACGTTGGTGCCGTAGCCGCGATCGTCGCGGAACGGGTAGCTGCCCAGCGACAGCGAAGGATGGGCGTCGGCGACGGCGCGCAGATCCTCGGCGACCTCGGATTCCGGGCGCAGCACCTCGATGGTGGCGGATTGCACCGGGCGGCCGGTGGCCAGCTGCGGCACGATCGCCTCGACCATGCTGCGAAAGACCGAGGGCACCCCCGCCATCACATGCAACCCGCCGATGGAAAACCCCGGCGCCGCCGACACCGCATTCCGGATCAGCGTGGCGCCGCGGGGGATGCGGGCCATGCGCAGGCGGCTTTCGGTGATCTCGACCCCGCGCGCGCCCCAGTGCTCTTCCATCACGCGGCGGGCATCGGGGTTCAGCTCCAGCGCCGCGCCATAGGCCTCGGCCACGGCGTCGGCGGTGATGTCGTCATGGGTCGGCCCGATCCCGCCCGAGCTGAACACCATGTCCCAGGCGCCGCCCAGATGCCGGTCCAGCGCCCGCAGCGCCGCCACGATGGCCGCGTGATCGTCGGCCACCACGCGGATTTCACGCAGGTCGATGCCGATCGCGTTCAGCACGTCGGCCAGGTGATGGGCATTCAGGTCGCGGGTGCGACCGGACAGGATTTCGTCGCCGATCAGCAGGATGGCGGCGGTCGGATTGTCGGACTGCATCGGGGTTCCCTTCGCTTCGGGCGCCATAATGACAGGCTGCCGGGCCGGGACAAGGCCGTCCCGCAGGAAGCGGGGGGCTGGAACAACCGCGCTGCCGGGTCTATCTCGGACGATAAAGCGAAAGGACCGTCCGATGAACGAAGCCCGCGTCACCCGCGAGGGGATCCGTATCCATGCCGCCGAGGATTTCGCCGGGATGCACGCGGCCGGGCAGCTGACGGCGCGCATCCTCGACGAGGTGGGCAGCCGCGTCCAGCCCGGCGCCACCACCGCCGAGATCGACGATTTCATCCGCCTCCGGGTCGAGGAGCTGGGCGCGACCAGCGCCACCATCGGCTATCGCGGCTACCAGCACGCCAGCTGCATCAGCGTGAACCACGTGGTCTGCCACGGGATTCCGGGCGACAAGCGGCTGGCCGACGGCGACATCCTTAACATCGACGTGACGGTGATCCTGGACGGGTGGTTCGGGGATTCCAGCCGGATGTATGTGGCGGGCACGCCTTCGGTCAAGGCGCGGCGGCTGATGCAGGTCACCCATGACGCGCTGATGAAGGGGATCGAGGCGGTGCGACCCGGCAACAGCTTCGGCGACATCGGCCACGCCATCCAAGCCTATGCCGAGGGCCACCGCATGTCCGTGGTGCGCGATTTCTGCGGTCACGGCATCGGGCGGGTGTTCCACGCGCCGCCGAACGTGCTGCATTTCGGCCGTCCCGGCAAAGGCCCGCTGCTGGAGGAAGGGATGTTCTTCACCATCGAGCCGATGATCAACCTCGGCCGCCCGGAAACCAAAGTGCTGGCCGACGACTGGACCGCCGTCACCCGCGACAAGTCGCTGTCGGCGCAGTTCGAACACGCAATCGGCGTCACCGCCGACGGCTGCGAGATCTTCACCCTCTCGCCCGCCGGCAAGTTCTTCCCCAGCTTCTGAACGACGCGCGGCGCCATCCCCAGAAAAGCAGCCGCTTCCCCTGCCCGGCCTCCAATGCTTCGGGCGGTCACAAATATCCTCCGGGGGTGCGGGGGTGGAAAACCCCCGCTCCGGCCGCGCCACCTGCACCAGCCGCGCCAACCCCGGCGCGACAGCCTCAGGCGTCGACCACCGCCACCTCGGCCTCGGCGCCATCGGTGAACTGCAGCCGCGCCAGCCGCGCGTAAAGCCCGCCCTGCGCCACCAGCTCGTCATGGGTGCCCTGCTGCACGATGCGGCCCTCGTCCAGCACCACGATGCGGTCGGCCTTTTTCACCGTCGCCAGCCGGTGCGCCACGATGATGGTGGTGCGCCCCTCGGCCACCGCGTCGATGGCGTCCTGCACCAGCCGCTCGGACTGCGCGTCCAGCGCGCTGGTGGCCTCGTCCAGCAGCAGGATCGGGGCGTCGCGCAGGATGGCGCGGGCGATGGCGATGCGCTGTTTCTGGCCGCCCGACAGCATCACCCCGCGCTCGCCCACCTGGGAATCATAGCCCTGCGGCAGCGACATCAGGAACTCATGCGCATTGGCGGCGCGGGCGGCGGCCTCGATCTCGGCATCCGTCGCCTCGGGGCGGCCGAAGCGGATATTCTCGCGTGCGGTGGTGGCAAAGATCACCGGGTCCTGCGGCACCAGCGCGATGGCGCGGCGGAAATCGCTGCGGGCCATGGCGCGCAGGTCGATGCCGTCGATGGCGACATGCCCCTCGGCCGGGTCCCAGAAGCGCTGGATCAACTGCACCACCGTGGTCTTGCCCGAGCCCGAGGGCCCGACCAGCGCCACGGTCTCGCCGGGGCGGATGGTCAGCGTCACGTCGCGCAGGGCGGACACGTCGGGCCGCGTCGGGTAATGGAAGCTGACGCCGGCGAACTCGATCCCGCCGCGAGCCGGGCGCGGCAGCGCCACCGGGTGGGCGGGGTCGCGCAGGGCATCCTCGGTCGCCAGCAGCTCGCCCAGACGCTCGGTGGCGCCGGCGGCGCGCTGCAGCTCACCCCAGATCTCGGACAGCGCCCCGGCAGAACCGGCCACCAGCACCGCGTAGATGACGAACTGCACCAGCTCGCCCACGCTCATCGCGCCGGCGCGCACGTCGCGGGCGCCAATCCACAGCACGCCGACGACCCCGGCAAAGATCAGAAAGATCACCGCCGCGGTCATCAGCGCCCGGATGCGGATGCGCCGCTCGGCCGAGGCATAGGCGGCCTCGGTCACCCGGGCGAAGCCCTGCCGCGCGGGCTCTTCGGCGGTAAAGGCCTGCACGGTCTGCGCGGCCAGCAGATGCTCGGACGCAGCACCCGAGGAATTGGCGATCCAGTCCTGGTTTTCGCGCGACAGCACCCGCAGCCGCCGCCCCAGCACGATGATCGGCACCAGCACCAGCGGCACCAGCAGCAGCAAAAGCCCGGTCAGCTTCAGCGAGGTGAACAGCAGCATCACCATGCCGCCGATCACCACCACGGTCTGGCGCAGCGCCAGCGACACCGAGCTGCCGATCACCGACAGGATCAGCGTGGTGTCGGTGGTGATGCGGCTGATGATCTCTCCGGTCATCACCCGCTCGTAGAACGCGGGCGACAGGCCGATCACCCGGTCGAAGACCGCGCGGCGGATGTCGGCCACCACCCGTTCGCCCAGCAGGGTGACCAGCGCGTAGCGCAGCGCCGTGCCCACCGCCAGCAGCGCGGCGATCGCCAGCGCCGCCAGGAAATACTGGTCCAGCAGCCCCGCGCCCTGATCGAAGCCGTCCACGATCCGGCGCACCGCGACCGGCAGCACCAGGCTGACCGCGGCGGTCAGCAGCAGCGCCGCCAGCGCCGCCAGCAGCCGCAGCCGATAGGGCCGCATGAAGGGCCACAGCGCCTTCAGCGCGCCGATGCGCCTGGTGGTCGGGCGATCGACAAGGGTCGAGGGTGAGCGGGCCAATTCTGCCTCCCGGTTCATGGGACTGGCCCCGTTTAGGCGCGGGGGGGCCGCAGGGCAACCCGTGCCCCCGCGGCCCACGCCCGCCACCAGCCGGCGCAGCGCCCACGCCCCCCGGACCGGCCCCCCGCCGCCCGCCCCATCGCGACCGCGCAAACCCTGCCGAAACCCCGAAGCTCACGCCTGCCCGGCTGCTTTCATCTTGCCGAAAATATCCCGGGGCTTCCGAGCGCCCGGAATAGACGGCGGATCAGAAAACAGCCCCCGAGGCGGAGGGGGCGGTGGTTCTTCATCATCCAAATATCCCGGGGGTGCGGGGGCTGGCCCCCGCTCCGGCGGCGACGCAAAGCCAGCGGCTCAGACCGCCCCCATCACCGCGCCGATGGCGGCGCAGGCGGCGACCGCGAAACCGGCGTCGATCAGCGTGGTGAGCATGGGCCGCGAGGCGTGGGTGTTCTCGATCACCAGCCAGGGCGAGACCAGCGCCGCGCCGATCAGCGCCCCCCAGCCGGCGCCGGTCACCATCCCGTCGATGCCGGCGCGCAGGAACAGCACCCGGATCATCGCCGACACCGCGACCAGCCCGACCCCGGCCAGCAGATAGGGGGTGACCGGGCGGTCGCGCGGGTCGCCGATATTGCGCACCTGCAGGGCCGAGGCGCTGGCATAGACCCCATCCGCCAGCCGATAGATGATGGCGCCGATCACCCAGGCGAGGATCGCGGCGGCGATCACGATCATCAGCTCCATCCGCTACTCCCCACCCTGCGCGTCGCGGGACAGGCGCAGCACCGCGTCCCATTCGTCCTGCGTGACCGGCTGCACCGACAGCCGCGAATGCGTCACCAGCATCATGGCGGCGAATTGCGGGTCGGTCTTGATCGTGGCCAGCGGCACCGGCCGCGCCAGCTTTTCCACCGCGCGCACGTCCACGCATTCCCATTTCGGGTCGTCGGCGGTCGAATCCGGGTGCGCCTCGGCGATCACCTCGACGATGCCGACGATCTCCTTGCCGATGTTGGAGTGATAGAAGAACCCGCGGTCGCCCAGCCGCATCTCGCGCATGAAGTTGCGGGCCTGGTAGCTGCGCACCCCGTCCCATTCCTCGCCGGCGGCGCCTTTCGCGACCAGATGATCCCAGGAAAACACGTCCGGCTCGGACTTGAACAGCCAGAGCCTCATCCGATCGCCTTCTTCCACTCGGTCACCTCGACCGCGGCGAATACATCCGCCGCCGCATAGGGGTCGGTCGCGACCCAGGCTTTCGCCGCCGCCAGATCCTCCGCCTCGATCACCACCAGCGAGCCGACGGGGGCGCCGTCCTCGATCAGCGGCCCGGCGAACTGCACGCCGCCATGGGCGGCCAGCCAGTCCAGATGCGCGGGGCGGGTGGCGGCGCGGGTCTCGACACGGCCGGGCTTGTCCCGGCAGATCACGGCATAAAGCGGCATCATTCCTCCTTGAGCGGACGTGCGAGCAAAAGTCGCATTGCCTTTTTAACGTCAACCTGCCCAGCGGCAAGCCCGGCAATCAGGGTCGAGATCGGCATCTCGACCGATTCGGCGGCGGCGATGGCGGCGACGGCGCGGGCGGTGGCGGCGCCCTCGACCGTGATTGCGGGGTCGAAACCCTCGCCCCGCCCCAGCGCCAGCCCATAGCGGAAGTTGCGCGAGCCCTCGGATGTCGCGGTCAGCACCAGATCGCCCAGGCCCGAAAGCCCGGTCAGCGTGTCGGCCTCGGCCCCGCGATGGACGGCGAAGCGGGTCATTTCCGCAAATCCGCGGCTAATGATGGCGGCACGGGCGGAATCGCCCAGACCCGCGCCGATGGCGACGCCCGCGGCGATGGCGATCACGTTCTTCAGCGCGCCGCCCAGTTCCGCCCCGGTCACGTCGGTGGTGCGGTAAAGCCGCAGCACCGCGGTCGACAGCGCATGTTGCAGCCGGTGCCCTACCGCCGCGTCGGCGCAGGCCAGCGTCAGCGCCGTCGGCAGGCCGCGGGCGATATCGGCGGCAAAGCTGGGGCCGGTCAGCACCGCCACCACCGCCGCCGGGCAGGCCGAGCTCATCATCCGCGCTGGCGACTGCCCGCTGGCCAGGTCGATGCCCTTGGCGCAGCTGACCAGCGCGCGCCCGTCCAGATGCGCGGCATGTGCGGCCAGAAACCCCGACAGCGCCTGCGCCGGCACCGCCAGCAGCAGGATCTCGGCCGCGGGCAGCGTCTCGGTCACCGTCACCGCGTCCGGCAGCCTCACCCCGGGCAGAGCCGGGTTTTCGCCGCTCCAGCCGATGCGGCGACCCCAGAGCGTGACCGGCCCGTTCGCCGACAGCGCCACCGCCAGCGCAGTGCCGAATGCGCCCGCGCCCAGGATCGCGATGTTCCCGCTCATGCCTTTGCCCCCCGCTTGCCGGCGCCCAGCATCGGGGCGGCGCGTTCGTCCAGCGGCCAGCGCGGCCGCGCGGCCAGATCCATGCCGTCGCGGTGGCCCAGGCGAAAGCGCTCGATCCCCGCCCAGGCGATCATCGCGGCGTTGTCGGTGCACAGCGCCAGCGGCGGCGCGACAAAGCGCACGCCCTCTGCCTCGGCCACCTGTTCCAGCGCCGCGCGGATGGCGCGATTCGCGGCGACGCCGCCGGCGACGGCCAGCACCGGCACCGCGGCCAGCGCCAGCGCGCGGCGGGTCTTTTCGGCCAGCACCTCGGCCACCGCCTGCTGGAACCCGGCGCAGATATCGGCGCGCATGCCCTGGCGCAGCCCGCCGTCCGCCGCCACCGCCTGATCGCGCAGCCGCAGCACCGCGGTCTTCAGTCCCGAAAAGCTCAGGTCGCAGCCCGGGCGGTCCAGCAGCGGCCGGGGCAGCGCCACCGCGGCGGGATCGCCGCGCGCGGCCTCGGCTTCCACCGCCGGGCCGCCGGGCTGGGGCAGGCCCAAAAGCTTGGCCACCTTGTCGAAGGCTTCTCCGGGGGCGTCGTCGATGGTGCCGCCCAGCCGGGTGAAGTCCTCGGGCCCGCGGACCAGCAGGAACTGGCAATGCCCGCCCGAGACCAGCAGCATCAGATAGGGAAAGCCGATGCCGTCGGTCAGCCGCGGGGTCAGCGCATGCCCGGCCAGGTGGTTCACGCCGACCAGCGGCAGCCCGGTCCCGGCCGCCAGCCCCTTGGCCAGCATCACCCCGGCCATCACCCCGCCGATCAGCCCCGGCCCCGCCGTCACCGCAATCGCATCCAGGTCGCGCAGGGTGACGCCGGCCTGCGCCAGCGCGGCCTCGACACAGTGATCCAGCCGCTCGGCATGGGCGCGGGCGGCGATTTCCGGCACCACGCCGCCGAAATCCGCGTGCAGCGCCGCCTGCCCCGCCACGACCGAGGACAGCACCCGCCGGTCCCCGGTCACGACAGCGGCGGCGGTGTCGTCGCAACTGCTCTCGATCCCAAGCACGGTCAGGGTCATGGTTGTATTCACGGGTCTGCTGCGGCTTATCGGGGGGTAACACCGGTTGCGAGGAAACGCCATGCAAGAGCCAGCGCCCGATTTTGCCCCCCCTGAATCTGTCCCCGTGGTGCTGCTGATCCGTCCGCAAGAGGCGGCCGAGCGCTTTGCCGCAAGGATCGCGCCCATGGGGCTGCGCGCGCTGATCTCGCCGATGCTGCGGATCGTGCCGGTTCCCCATGACGCGGCGGCGTTGCAGGCGGCGCAGGGGCTGGTGTTCACCTCGGAAAACGGTGTGCGCTTTGCCGGGCCGGGGCGGGGGCGGCCGGCGTGGTGCGTGGGGCCGAGGACGGCCAAGGTCGCCGCCGCCGCAGGTTACGACGCCATCACCGGCCCGGGGGATGCGGCGCGGCTGATCCCGCTGATTTCCGACCTCGGGCCCGGCTGGCTGCACGCGCATGGCACCCATCTGGCGGCAAGGCTGCCGGTGCCGGGGGTGGTGGTCTACGACCAGCAGGCGCTGCCGCTGTCGGCGCCGGCACAGGCGCTGCTGCGCGGGCGCGGGCCGGTGATCCTGCCGCTGTTTTCGCCCCGCTCGGCGCGGCTGGCGGCGCAGGCGCTGGCGCCGCTGGCCGCCGAGGGGCCGTTGGCGCCGCTGTGGCTGATCGCCATCAGCGAGGCCGCACGCAAGGCGTGGCAGTCGCACTGGCCCCACCCGCCGCTGCCCGCGGTGGTGACCGACACCCCCGACGCCGAAGGGGTGCTGCGCGCGCTTTCCCCGCAAGAGCGCGGGGAACGCAGCGACATCGCGGCGGGTTGAGCAGTTCCCCCGGCCCGTCTAGGTTTGGCGCGATCGCGCCGCCTGCGGCGCCATCCAGACCAAGGTTTTCGACCGTTCCGCGGGCCGGCCCAGCCCCCGGATTGCGCCCCTCGACTGCAAGGACTCGCCGCGCCATGACCAAACGCCCCGATGCCGCCCCGCCCAAGGGCTCCTCGAAAACCGCCCCGGAAACGCCTGCAAAGCCGGCGGCACAGGCGGCCGCGCCGGGCACGCTGGTCCCCTCGCACGGGATCGGGGACGGACGGGCGGGCGCCGCGCCCCCCCGCGATCCGGCCCCGGCAATCGAATCGACACTGGTCGGGACGGGCGGCAAATTGCCCCCGATGAGCCCGCGCCCCGCCGCATCCGGGGCCGAGAACCGGGGTGCGCCGCTGCGACTTGAAGCCGCGGCCGGCGGGGCGGGCGAAGCCGCTCACGGCGCGACCGAGGCCGGCAAGGACAAGCCCGGCGCGAAAGGGATCACCGAGGACGGGACGGCGGCCAAGGCGGGCAAGGCCGTGGCGGGCGCCGGACTGCCGCGCCCGGGCGCGCCCGCCGCAGGGGCCGCGGCCGAGACGCGGGCCGCGACCGCAACTGCTGCGCCGACTCAGGCAGCCGCATCCGTTGCGCCGCCCGCCTCCTCTTCGGCAGCCTCCACTGGCCGCATTGCAGCCGCTGTGCCACCGGCCTCCTCTGAAGCCGCCACGGCCCGCGCCGCCTCCGCCCCCATCCCCGCCGCAGCACCCCCCGCCGCCCCGCCCCCGCGGCGCGGCGGATTTGCGCCGATGGTGCTCGGCGGCATCGTCGCCGCGGGACTGGGTGCCGGGGCAGCGTGGGTCGCCATCCCGCGCCTGCCCGCCGCCTGGCAGCCCGTGGCCAGCACCCCGGCGCCCGACCCCGCCGCCCTGGCCGACGCCGCCCGCGAGGCCGGGGCCGAGGCTGCGCGCACCGAACTGGCCCGCGCCGGCACCGAGATCGAATCGCGTGCCGTCGAGGCCGCGCGCGAGGCTGCTGCCGCAGCCGCCACCTCTGCCGCCGACGCCAGCCTCGCGCAGGGGCTGGCGCAGGGGGACGCGCTGCTGGAACAGGCGCGGCAGGCCGGGGCCGAGGCTGCCACCAAGCTGCTGGCCGAGGCGCCCGCGGGCGCCAACGGCGAGGCCGACCCTTCGGTGCAGGCCGCGCTGGCCGCGCAGGCGCAGCAGCTGGCCGCGCTGGACAAGGCGCTGAACGACGCGCTGGCGGAACTGCGTGCCGCACCCGCCACGGATGCCGGGGCCGCGCCCGCGGCCGAACTCGCCCCCCGGATCGAGGCGCTGGAACGGCAGCTTGCCACGCTGGCCGAACGCCCCGCCGTCGACCCCGAGGCGCTGGCGCAGTTGCGCGCCGATGCCGAATCCGCCACCGCCCGCATCCTGGAAGCCGCCGAGCAGGCGCAGGCGCAGCTCGCACAGGCCGAATCGCGCGCAGGCGAGCTTGCCGCCGCCGCGGACGAGGCCGCCCGCCGCGCCCGCACCGCCAGCGCCGCCGTCGCCCTGTCCGAGGCGCTGCAGACCGGCGCCCCCCGCCAGCAGGCGCTGAGCGCGCTGGCCGAGGCCGGGGTCGAGCCCTCGCCCGCCCTGACCGGCGAGCTGCCGACGCTCGAGGCGCTGGCCGAAGGGTTCGCCCCCGCCGCCCGCGCCGCGCTGCGCGACGCCCGCGCGGCCGAGCCCGCGCAGGGCACCGGCAGCGTCATCGGCAATTTCCTGCGCGCCCAGACCGGCGCCCGCTCGGTCGCCCCGCGCGAGGGCGCGGACGCCGATGCGGTGCTGTCGCGCGCGGGCGATGCGGTGCAGCGCGGCGCCATCGCCGCGGCGCTGGACGAGCTTTCAGCCCTGCCCGAACCCGCCCGCCCGGCCATGGCCGACTGGACCGCGCAGGCGCAGGCCTATGTCGCCGCCCAGGCGGCGCTTGGCGCGCTGGTCGCGCCCGGCGAGGCCGCGCCACCGGCGGCCCCCGCCCCCGACGCATCCGCACCGGCGCCCGCCCCGGGCCAGTCGCCGCCCGCCGGAACCGCTGCCGCCCCCTCTGCTGCCGCCCCATCCAACTGAGGTCCTCCGAAGATGCTGCTCACGCTTCTCAAGGTCACGTTCTTCTTCGGCGTCGTTCTGGCGGCGGCACTGGGGGCGGTCTATCTGGCCGAACACGGCGCGCCGCTAATCATCCAGTTCAACGGGATGGAATACACGCTGGGCCCGATGCAGGCGGCGGTGGCGGCGATCCTGGCGCTGTTCCTGGCGTGGCTGGCGGTGCAGGCGCTGCGCATCCTCTGGGCCTTCCTGCGCTTCCTGGCCGGGGACCGCACCGCCATCGACCGCTATTTCGACCGCTCGCGCGAGCGCAAGGGCTACCGGGCGCTGGCCGAGGGGATGCTGGCCGTCGCCTCGGGCGAGGGGCGGGCGGCACAGGCCCATGCCCAGAAGGCCGCGAAATACCTGGACCAGCCGCATCTGACCAACCTGCTGGCCGCGCAGGCGGCCGAGACCGCGGGCGACGCCAGACATGCCGAGCAGGTCTATCGCACCATGCTGACCGACCAGCGCACCCGCTTCGTCGGCATCCGCGGGCTGATGCAGCAGCGGCTGGCGATGGGCGACACCGCCACCGCGCTGCGGCTGGCCGAAAAGGCTTACGCGCTGAAGCCCGCCCATACCGGGATGCAGGACGCGCTGCTGGACCTGCAGACCCGCGCCCATGACTGGAAGGGCGCGCGCACCACGCTCAAGGACAAGCGCCGCCACGGGCTCTTGCCCAAGGACGTGGCGATCCGCCGCGACGCGGTGCTGGCGCTGCAAGAGGCGTCCGAGGTGCTGGCGCAGGGCAATTCGATCAGCGCGCGCGAGGCCGCGATCAGCGCCAACCGCGCCTCGCCCGACCTGGTGCCGGCCGCGGTGCTGGCCGCGCGCAGCTACCTGGCGCAGAAGGACCCGCGCAACGCCGCGCGGCTGCTGCAAAAGACCTGGGCGGTGCAGCCCCACCCCTCGCTCGCCGCCGCCTATGCCGAGATCGAGCCGGACGAGACCCCGGCCCAGCGGCTGCGCCGCTTCGGCGAGCTGATCCGCCAGAACCCCGACCACGAGGAATCGCGGCTGCTGCAGGCCGAGCTGGCGCTGGCGGCCGAGGATTTCCCCGCCGCCCGCCGCGCCCTTGGCGACCTGGCCGAGACGCACCCGACCGTGCGCTCGATCGCGATCATGGCGGCGGTGGAACGCGGCTCGGGCGCCGACGACAGCGTGGTGCGGGCGTGGCTGGCGCGCGCGATGAACGCCAGCCGCGGCCCGCAATGGGTCTGCGAGAACTGCCACAACATCATGTCGGAATGGTCGCCGGTCTGCGACAGCTGCCACGGCTTCGACACGCTGAGCTGGCGCGAGCCGCCGGTCGCCGGCCGTATGGCCACCGCCGGCAACGGCGTCGAGATGCTGCCGCTGATCATCGGCCGCCCGGCCGAGGCGGGGGCGAGCGCGCCAGCCGCGGACACCGCCCGCCCGGAAACCCCGGCGCTGCGCCCCGTCCCCGCGACCGAGCCGCCCCCGCAGCCCCCGGCTCCCGAGAAGGTGGCGGCCGAGGTGCCGGTGGTCCGCCCCGGCTACATCCCGCGCGAATCGGACTATGCGCCCTCGGTCACGCTGACCCACCGCGAGGCGCCCGCCCCGGCCGCGCCGAAAGCGGCAGCCGCGATCACCCCGCCCGGCGACGGCATCGACGCGATTACTGGGGCCCGCCCAACGGTCAGCGGGACGGAGCCCCCCGCCCCGGCCGCCGCATCCTCCGCAGCCCCGGCCACAGCGCCCGCCCCCACGGCAGGCGACCCGCCGGTGCGCCCCGACGTGGAACCGCCCGAGCAGGCCGCCGCCGCAACCGCGGAATCGCGCTGACCCCCTTTCCCTGCCCGCGCGAAGGTGCTAACTCGCGCGGGTCAGGCCGCAGTAGCTCAGCTGGTAGAGCACGTCATTCGTAATGATGGGGTCGGGGGTTCGAGTCCCTTCTGCGGCACCATTTTCCCCGATATGGGGGTGAAAATATCCATGACTATCCGATAGATAGACAGCAGCTCCCTTGGTGCACATTCAAGCATGCACGGGCATATATCGGAGCGAACCTTTCAGAGAGGGTATGAGAAAAACCGTGACCCCCAGCGGTTTCGGCGGCCCCTTCCCTGTAGAATGAATACCGCGCAGAACCTACGAATATCATCGACCAGATGGCAGCTGTTCCGCTGGCCCATACCTGTTGCGTCGCACCAGCTTCCGGACGGAAAATTTTGCCCGCTGGTGTTCAGGTTCCGACCCAGCCGCGCCAATCCTGACAGCTAAGGCCGCCTCTTCCCGACCCTGGCCGTCAGGATCACCACCACGCGGCAATGGCGGCGGCGGCGAGACGGCGGCAGTGTTGCCAGGTGGCGACGACGGTGGTGGTGCCGAGGACGCGCTCGGCCTCCGGCCACGGCGATCAGGCGCTGGCGCAGCTTTTCTCGCCCTCGCTATCCGCATCGGCGAAAGCGGCAAGGAACGCATCCTCGGCCACCGTCTCGTTGACCCAGAAGGCCAGCTTATCGTCCCCGATGCGCAGAGAGTTATCCGAGCCCTTGGCCAGCAACGCGTTCAAGGCCGGAACACATCGGCGGTCTGCTCGACGATCGAGGTATAGGGGATGACATGGATCAGCCGCCGCAGCCCGTGGCAAAGTGCATGATCGATGCCGAATCCGAGCGAAGTCAGCGTCTTGCCGCCGCCCGTGGGCACCGTCAGCATGAACAGCCCGGGCCGGTGGGCGGCCTGGGGGCGGGCATGTGCCAGCACGCGCCGGCGCAGCTCGTTTACCGGGCCGCTGCCGGCAAGCCGCCCCATATAGGCGTCGAATGCGGCCCGATGGGTGTCACCAGCACATGCGCCCGCGGATCGGCGGGCTTGTCTTCAGCCCGGTCGTAGAACCTTGCGGTTTCCCAATCATCGCATCGGTCAGGCAGCCGTAGAGCATGCGGATCAGGAATTGCAGTCGATAGGCGGACCGGGTCCCGATCCTGCAGAACTCTGGCCAGTGGCTGCATCTCGGCCAGCGCTTGCGGGAAGGAACACCATTCCGGCAAGGTAACAGGTTCCGTGGCGGCAAGACGATTCTGCAACCGCTCGAGATTGGGCAGACGCCCGTGGTGCCCCGCAATCGCCCCCACCAGGCTGCGGGCAAAGCCCCGGCCCGGTGCAGGACCAGCGCGCCCTCGCCGGAATGCGGCACGTCATTCCGGGCACCGGTAAGCTTGGCCTGAAAGCCCGGCTTGACCTTGCCCAGATCGTGCAAAAGCCTCAGCACAGGCGCCGCGGCCCGCAACCGAAGGCTTCCGCCCGCGCTGCCGCGGCCCGGGCGACCTGTGTTGAATGCGTTTCCGGCGGTTCCCATTCACGGGGCGGGCGGTTGCTCAGGCTATGGGCATAAACCAACTGAAATCATCCATGATCTGAAAAGCGCACGGGATATTTCAGCACGATATTACCATTCGGAAATCCAAGGCAAGCCCGCCGATCATCCCGCAGCCATCCCGCCCGGCTTTCGCGGAAGCCGAGGCGCAGCAGGCGGCATCTGCCGTCGCCCGCCCGCTCAACCATGCCAAGATTTCGGCACAGCAGCGACGATCACTGCACCGCGGCGCCCCGCTAGCCGCACAGCCGATGCAGGTTCGGGACATGTTTGCGGAAATAATCCTCGCCGAGATGCCGCGCGACGGCGCGGTGGATCTCGACCGCGGTTTCATCCATCAGGCTTTCGATGCGGAACAGCGGCCCGGCGACGGTTGCCGAAAAGATACGCCCGCCAAGCACCAGCGGCACCGAAACCCCGCCCAGATCGCGGCTGAAAGCAGAGGCACTGCGGAAAGATCCGCGTTGCAGCGAATCGGCAATGCTTTTTTCGACCTCGGCCACGCTCAAGGGGCTTCCGGGGCCGAACTCCTCGAACACTGCCTTGCGCAGGATCGCGGCTTTCTGGGGTTCCGTCATCTGGCTCATGATCGCCTGGCCGGTCGCCGTGCCGTGGATCGGCACGCGCTTGCCCGGCTCGGCGGTATAGCGCACGGCGTGGGCGGACTGAAACACCGCCAGCACAACGGCAGATTGTCCGCTGGCGGCCGAAATCCAGGTGGTTTCCCCCGAGCTGTCGGCAAGGTCGCGGATCAGCGCCAGCGCCGCCTGCGGCAGCGGTTCCGCGCTTGCCACGTCCTGCGCCAGCGCCAGCCAGCGCGCCGTGGGGTAAAACCCGCCCCGCGGTCGGGGTTCATACAGGAAACCCCGGTCCACCAGCGTCTGGATCAGGTTGAAGGTGCTGGATCTGGGCCAGCCGAAATGCGTGGAAAGCTCGGCGAGATTGGCCGATTTCTGTTCGCGCGCAAAATACTCAAGCAGATCAAGCACATTTGCAGCCTGTTTCACCAGCATGATCGGCTCCGCCCCAACTTCAGGTCCATGTCCGTGGACCATAAATCCCGGATTTTTTGGTTTCAAGGCATTTTCGGGTTGACACCTCGTCCTGCCTTGCGGCTATCCTGCGTTCATGGACTTAAAGTCCCGATATATGGACTTAATTGGAAAAGTGCGGAGGAAATGGTCATGGGTCCCCTGGCGGGTTTGCGCATCATCGACATGTCGTCAGTGCTGATGGGGCCCTACTCCACGCAGTTGCTGGGTGATTTCGGCGCCGATGTGATCAAGGTCGAATCGCCGGACGGCGATCTGGTCCGTCAGATCGGACCGGCGCGCAATTCCGGCATGGGGCCGCTGTTTCTGAATGCCAACCGGTCCAAACGCTCGATCACCCTGAACCTGAAACGCCCCGAGTGTCGCGATGCGCTCTTGCGACTGTGCCGGGATGCGGATGTGCTGGTCTATAATGTCCGGCCCAAGGCCATGGCCCGGCTGGGGCTGTCCCACGAAGATGTCGCGGCGGTCAATCCGCGGATCATCTATGCGGGAATGTTCGGCTATTCGCAGGACGGTCCCTATGCCGACCGGCCGGCCTATGACGATCTGATCCAGGGTGCCTCGACACTGCCCTATCTGTTTTCGCGGGTGAACGAGGGGCAGCCGCGCTATGTGCCCTCGGCGGTGGCCGACCGCGTGGTGGGGCTGGTCGCAGCCAGCGCAATCCTCGCCTCGGTCGTCGAGCGCGACAAAAGCGGGTGCGGCCAGCGCGTGGACGTGCCGATGTTCGAAACCATGGTGTCCTTCGTGCTGGGCGACCATCTGGGCGGGCTGACCTTTCAGCCGCCACTGGATAACGGCGGCTATGCGCGGCAACTGTCCGCGGACCGGCGCCCCTATCAGACGCTGGACGGGCATATCTGCGCGCTCATCTACAACGACGGACACTGGCAGCGCTTTTTCGCCGCGATCGGGCGGCCCGAAATGCCCCAGGCCGATCCGCGCTATCGCAGTTTCGTTTCCCGGATGGCCCATATCAACGAGGTCTATGGCGAGCTGGCCGAGATCTTCCTGACCCGCACCACCGCCGAATGGATGGACCTGCTGGAAAAGGCCGATGTGCCTGCGATGCCGATGTATGATTTCCAAGGTGTCCTGAACGATCCGCATCTGGTCGCGACCGGCTTTTTCCAGACCGTCGAACATCCCAGCGAAGGCAGCATCCGCCAGATGGGCGTTCCGGCGCAGTGGTCGCGCACCCCTGCGGTTCCATCGCGGCTGGCGCCCCGTCAGGGGGAACAGGGCGCCGAGATTCTGCGCGAGGCCGGGTTCACGGAAGACGAGATCGCCGATCTGACCGCCACCGCACCCGCCGAACAGGCGCCGTCCACCGCCATTGAAATCTGAGGGGGAAACCGGAATGAACTTTGAGCTGACCGAGGAACAGGAAGCCATCCGCGATGCCGTCGCGGCGATCTGCGCGCGTTTCGACGACGACTACTGGCTGGCGCGCGACCGCGACGGCGAATTCCCCCATGATTTCTATGACGCGCTGGCGCGTGAAGGCTGGCTGGGCGTCTGCACCCCCGAGGCGCATGGCGGCGCCGGGCTGGGCATCACCGAGGCGGCGCTGGTCATGCGCACGATTTCGGAATCCGGGGCGGGGATGACGGGTGCGTCCTCGGTGCATATCAACATCTTCGGCCTGAACCCGGTGGCGGTTTTCGGCACCGAAGAGCAAAAGGCGCGGATGCTGCGGCCGATGGCCGAGGGCCGCGAAAAAGCCTGCTTTGCCGTGACCGAGCCCAACACTGGGCTGAACACCACCCAGCTGAAGCTGCGCGCCATCCGCCAGGGCGACAAATATGTGGTCAACGGGCAGAAGGTGTGGATCTCGACCGCGCAAGAGGCCGACCGCATCCTGCTCTTGGCGCGCACCACCCCGCTGGAAGAGGTCGAAAAGCCGACGCGCGGGCTGAGCCTGTTTTATACCCGCTTTGACCGGGACCGGATCCGGGTGCGCGAAATCGAAAAGATGGGCCGCAAGGCCGTCGATTCCAACGAACTGTTCTTCGATGAATTTGAAATCCCCGCCGAGGATCTGATCGGCGAGGAGGGCCGCGGCTTCGAGTATATCCTGCACGGGATGAATCCCGAGCGCGTCCTGATCGCCGCCGAGGCCGTGGGGCTGGGGATGCTCGCCGTTTCGCGCGCGGCGAAATACGCGAAAGAGCGCATCGTGTTCAACCGGCCCATCGGGCAGAACCAAGCCATCCAGCATCCGCTTGCCAAGTGCTGGGCCGAACTTGAGGCGGCGTGGATGATGGTGCTGGCGGCGGCCTCGCAATACGACCGGGGCCTGCCCTGCGGCGCGGCGGCCAACGCGGCCAAGTATCTGGCGGGCGAGGCCGGGTTCAGCGCCTGCGAGACCGCGGTGATGGCCCACGGCGGCTTTGGCTATGCCAAGGAATATCACGTCGAGCGCTACCTGCGCGAGGTCTTCATCCCCCGCATTGCGCCGATCAGCCCGCAGCTTTGCCTGTCCTATCTGGCCGAACGTGTCCTGGGGCTGCCCAAGTCCTACTGACACCGCCGCAGCGCCCTGGGGAGGGGGCCACAATGCACCGACAACTGCCAGAGCCGATCACCACCGCGTCCGTTTCGCTGTCCCGCTGGCTGCGGGACGGGGACCGGATTCTGGTCGGGCAGGGCTCTGGCGAGCCGGGGGCGCTGATGCGCCTGCTGGGGCAGGCGGCGACCGAGCGTCGGGGGCTGACCGCCATCATCGGCACCACGCTGGGCGAACTGCCCCGGGCGGACGGCGCGGCCAGCGGCGGGGACGAGGGGCTGCGCTTTGAAAGCTACGGCGCGATGGGCACGGCGGCGCAACTGCCCGAAGCCGCGCTGACGGTGCTGCCGCTGCATTATTCGCAGTTCATCGCGCGGATCGCCGACGGGCGGCTGCCCTGCGACGTGGTGTTCGTCCAGCTTTCGCCGCCGGACGCGGACGGCCGGCACCATATCGGCATGGGCGATCTGCACATGATCGACGCCGCCCGCCGCGCCCGCGTGGTCATCGCCGAGATCAACCCGCAGACGCCGCATACGCCCGGCACGCGCTGGCCCGACGACCTGCCGGTGCATGTGGCGGTCGCGGCCGAGGGCGCACCCCTTGCGCCCCGCGCGGTCGAGGCGACCCCGGACGACCACAGGATTGCCGCCCATGTCGCCGGCATCGTGCCCGACCGCGCCGTCCTGCAACTGGGCATCGGCCGCCTGCCCGACCGCATTGCCGAGGCGCTGCGCCATCACCGCGACCTGGGGCTGCATTCCGGCGTGCTTGGCGACGGTGCGGGCGCGTTGATCCGGGCGGGCGCGCTGACCAATGCCGCCAAGGAAATCGACGCCGGCCGTTCCGTCGCGGGCGTGATCATCGGGGGGTCGGCGCTGCTGGACCATGTCCGGCAGGACCGCTCGGTCGAGATCCGGCCAACTGCCTATACCCATGCCACGGGCAATATCGCCCGGCTGTCGCGGTTCACCGCGATCAACTCGGCGATCGAGGTCGACCTGACCGGCCAGATCAACGCCGAATTCGCCGGCCGCCGCCGCGTGGGCGGCACCGGCGGGCAGGTGGATGTCACCCGCGGCGCGCAGGCGTCGGCCGGGGGGCGGGCCATCGTCGCGCTGCCATCGACGGCGAAGGGCGGCGCGGTCGGGCGCATCGTGCGGCAGGTTTCGTGCGTCACCGTTGCGCGGACCGACGCCGATACGGTGGTGACGGAATGGGGCGTGGCGGAGCTGGCGGGCCAGCCGCTGGAAGAACGCGCCCGCCGCATGATCGCGATTTCCGCGCCCGATTTCCGCGAGGAGCTGTCCCGCTGCTGGCACGATCAGGAAAGGCACCGCCATGTCTGAAGGTCCGCTGCGCGGCATCCGCATCGTCGAGATGGTCGGCATCGGCCCGGCCCCCTTTGCCGCCATGATCCTTGCCGATATGGGGGCCGAGGTGATCCGCATCGACCGCCCGACCCCTTCGGGCAACGGCATCGCCCGGGCGCCGCGCTTCGATCTGGTGGCGCGGGGTCGGCGGACGGTGACGCTGGACCTCAAGCACCCCGAGGGGGTGGCCTGCGCGCTTGAGCTGATCGCGGCGGCCGACGGGCTGGTCGAGGGCTTTCGCCCCGGCGTGATGGAGCGGCTGGGGCTGGGCCCAGATGCCTGCCGGGCCCGGAACCCGCGGCTGGTCTATGGCCGGCTGACCGGCTGGGGGCAGGACGGGCTGCTGGCCCATGCGGCGGGGCATGATCTCAATTATCTGGCCCTGACCGGGGTGCTGGACATGATCGGCCGCGAAGGGCAACCGCCGGTGCCGCCGCTGAACCTTGTGGCCGATTACGCGGGCGGCAGCCTGATGCTGGTAGCGGGGCTGCTGGCCGCGCTGCTGGATGCGCAGCGCAGCGGGCAGGGGCAGGTGGTGGATGCGGCCATGGTGGACGGCGTGGCGCTGCTGGCGACCGCGATGACGGGGCTGCGCGCGGCCGGGCTGCATGACGGGCCGCGCGGCACCAACATCCTTGACGGGGGCGCGCCCTATTACGACGTCTATGCCTGCGCCGATGGCAAGTTCCTGTCGGTGGCGCCGATCGAGCGCAAGTTCCGGGAAATCTTCCTGCGCGGGCTCGGCTTCGATCCGGCAGATTTCCCGGACATGGACGACAGGGCCATGTGGCCCGAGGCGCGGCGCCTGATCGCCGCCCGCCTGGCACAGCGCAGCCGTGACGAATGGTGCGCCGTGTTCGACAGGCAGGACGCCTGCGTCGCCCCCGTGCTGAGCCTGGCCGAGGCCCCGGACCACCCGCATAACGCGGCCCGCCGCACCCATGTCCGGATCGACGGCATCATGCAGCCCGCCCCCGCGCCCCGCTTCGGGCGGACGCAGGTGCCGCTGCCCGCCGCACCCGAAGACGATCCCGGCACGGATGGCGCCACGATCCTGCGGGATTGGGGCATCGACCCTGACCGGATCGGAACATTGATCGAAAACGGCGCTCTCGGCGCGCGGCAGTAAAGACAGGAGAGGTTGATGGCAGGTCTGTATTTCGAGGAATTCACCGTGGATCGGCATTTCCGCCATCCGCTGACCCGCACCGTGAACGAGGCGGACAACACCATGTTCAGCCTCATGACGATGAACCCGCAGCCGCTGCATGTCGATGCGCATTTCGCGGCCGGCACCGAATGGGGGCAGCCGCTGTTCAACTCACTGATGACGCTGGCGATCATGATCGGCATGTCGGTGCAGGACACGACGCTGGGCACCACTGTCGGCAATCTGGGGATGAGCGACGTGCGCTTTCCCAAGCCGGTGTTCCATGGCGACACGCTGCGTGCCGAAACCCGCGTGGTCTCGGTGCGTGAAAGCAAGTCCCGCCCGGATGTGGGCATCGTCGAGCTGGAGCACAGCTGCTTCAACCAGCGCGACGAGCTGGTGGCCGTCTGCCGCCGCGCCGCGATGATGCGCAAGCGGGGCGAGGGGTGATGCGGTCCTTCCTGTTCGTTCCCGGTGACAGCGCGCGCAAGTTCCAGCGCGCCCGCGAGGGCGCGGCCGACGCGCTGATCCTCGATCTGGAAGATTCCGTCGCCGCCGGCCAGAAGGACGCGGCCCGCGGGATCACGCGCGACATGCTTGGCGCCGATCGCAATACCCAGGCGCTGTTCGTGCGGGTCAACGCGCTGGACAGTGGGCGCACGCTGGGCGATCTGGCGGCGGTGATGCCGCTGCGCCCCGACGGCATCGTCCTGCCGAAATGCGCCGGCGCGGCCGATGTCGCGCAGCTTGCGAATTATCTGGACGCGTTCGAAGCCGCCACGGGCAGCGAGTCCGGGTCGACCCAGATCGTCGGGGTGGCCACGGAAACCGCCGATGCGATCTTTGGCCTTGGGGGCTACAGGGGGGCCAGCCCGCGCCTGTGGGGCATCATGTGGGGGGGCGAGGATCTGGCGGCCTCGCTGGGTGCGACGACGAACAGCATCGAGGGCGCCTTTACGGAACCGTTCCTGCTGGCGCGCAACCTGTGCCTGATGGGGGCCGCGGCGGCCGGAATTGTCGCCATCGACACGGTGAGCACCCGCATCAAGGATCTGGATCACGTGGAGGCCGAGGCCCGCGCCGCGCGCCGCGACGGCTTTGGCGCCAAGGCCGTGATCCATCCCAGCCATGTCGAGATCGTCAACCGCGCCTTCACCCCGACCGAGGCCGAAGCGGACTGGGCGCAGCGCGTGGTCGATGCGTTCCGCGACGATCCGCAGGCCGGCGTCGTGACCATCGACGGGCGGATGATCGACAAGCCGCATGAGCGGGCGGCGCGCAAGATCCTCGCGGCATCCGGCCGCCAGGGCCGGGGGTTGCCCCAGTGATGACAAAGGGACGGGAGGCCCTGGATCATGTCAAGTTCCATGACAGCAAAGCACGAGACCGGGCTTTCGGCGGTCCTCGCCCGAGCTGAAACCGCGCTGGTGTTTCTTGCCGGGGTATCGCTGGCGATCATCATGGTCGTCGTCGTCCTGGACGTGACGATGCGATATGCGGTCAGCCGGCCGCTCGGCTGGAGCTACGATCTTATCGGCAGCTATCTGATGGTCTGCGTGTTCTTCTTTGCGCTTTCGGACACGCTGCATCATCACGGCCATATCGCCATCGACATTTTCGCCAATGCGCTGCCGCGACGCTTTCTTCACGGCTCGCTGGCGGTCGGCTATGCGCTGGGGACGGCGCTTCTGGCAATGATCGCATGGCAGGCGTGGATCCGCACCACGGGCGCGTGGAACGCCAGCAACCTGATCAGCGCCACCGTGCCCTGGCCGACTTGGCCGTCCTATTTCATGGTCGTGATCGGCGCCGTGCTCGTCACGCTGCGCTGCGGGTTGCGCGCGCTGAGCCACGCCGCCTCGGCCGTCACCGGTCGCGAGCTGGCCGACATGCCGCCGCCGCCCCTCACCACCTCAAGCGAATCGGAGCATGGCGTATGACCGTCGCGATCGTTCTTGCTGTTCTGGCCTTCTTTCTGATCGTGGGGCTGCCCGTCGCGCTGGCGATGGCGGTATCCGGGGCGACCGGCCTGTATATGCTGGGCGGGATGCAGTTCCTGACCGGGATCCTGCGCACCTCGCCGCTGTCCACCGCCAACAGCTATGAAATCATCACCATTCCGATGTTCATCCTGATGGCCGAATTCGTCATCATCTCGGGCGTGGCGAACGATCTGTTCCGTTCGGCAAGCATCTGGGTCGGGCGGCTGCGCGGGGGGCTGGCAATGGCCACGGCGCTGGCCGGGGCCGGTTTCGGCGCGATCTCGGGGTCGTCGACGGCGGCGGCGGCGACGCTGGCCTCGACCTCGATGCCCGCCATGCTGCGCGAGGGCTACGACCCCAAGCTGGCCGGCGGGGTGGTCGCGATCTCGGGGACGCTGGCGATGCTGATTCCGCCCTCGATCGCACTGATCCTTTACGGGATCATCGCCGATGTCTCGATCGGCGACCTGCTGATCGGAGGGGTCATTCCCGGCATCATCGTCACCCTTGCGATCATCCTGACGGTCGCGCTGCTGGTGCGGATCGAGCCGGGATCGGCGCCGGCCGGCCGCGCCTATACGATGCGCGAAAAGATCGCCTCGCTGGCGCATGTCGGGCCGATGCTGATTCTGCTGATCGCGGTCAGCGGCTCGATCTATTCCGGCATGGCGACCCCGACCGAGGCCGCGGGCATGGGCGCCTTTGTCGCTATGGCGATCGCGATGTGGGAACGCAAGCTGACGCTGGCCGGGTTGTGGCACGCGCTGCGCTCGACCGCGCAGACCAGCTGCATGATCCTGTTCATCATCCTGGGCGCGCATGTCTTCGGCTATTTCCTGACCCTGTCGCGGGTGACCAACGACCTGAGCATGTGGGTCGGCGGGCTCGACATGTCGCCGACGATGATCATGATCATCATCCTGATCGGCTATATCATCCTCGGCTTCTTCATGGATCAGGTCGCAATCCTGATCCTGACCGTGCCGGTGATGCTGCCCATCGTCATCCAGCTTGGCTATGACCCGGTCTGGTTCGGCGTCATCGTCGTGGTGACGGCCGAGGTCGGGATGGTCACTCCACCCATGGGCATGAACGTCTTTGTCGTTGCCCGATACACAAGACGACCGCTGGGCGAACTGTTCCGCGGCGTCATGCCCCACGTCTGGGCGCATCTGATCGTCATCGGCCTGATGCTGGCATTCCCCGCGCTGATCCTATGGCTGCCCTCAACGATGTAACGACCGTGATCAAGACCAACATTGGGAGAAGAGACATGACATACCCCCTGAACACCCCGCTTGCTGCCGCAGCGCTATGCGCGCTCGCGGCACTGGGCAGCGGACCTGCCGCCGCCGAAACGCTGCGCGTCGCCGACAGTTTTCCCGTTGGTCATTACATCGCGGAAAACATGACCAAGGCCTGGATGGACAAGGTGACCGAACTGACGGACGGCGAGATCACCTTTGACTATTATCCCGCCGAACAGATGGGGAAATCCAAGGACCTGATGTCGCTTGCCCAGACCGGGGTGGTGGACATCGGCTATGCGGGTGTGTCCTATCTGGCCGACACGCTGCCGCTGTCGGCGGTGGGCGAACTGCCCGAGGCCTTCACCAAGTCCTGCGAAGGCACCAACGCATTCTGGAGCATCGCACATCCCGGCGGTGTGCTGGATCAGGCCGAACTGGCGCCGCAGGGCGTCCGGATGCTGCTGGTCATGGTGCTGCCGCCCTATCAGATCATGATGGCGCGCAAGGAAATCACCGGCGCGGACAGTTTCCGCGGCCGCAAGCTGCGCGCCACGGGCGGGACCAAGGAAATCGCCGTCGAGTTGCTGGGGGCGACCCCGGTGTCGATCCCCGCGCCCGAGACTCGCGACGCGCTGTCGCGCGGCACCATCGACGGCGTGCTCTTCCCCCATTCCAGCGCCCTGCCCTATGGGCTGGCGCCGGAGTTGCAGTGGGGAACGCAGGACATGAACTTCGGGTCCTTCGTGGCCAGCTATGTCATCAGCGAAAGCCGTTGGCAGCAGCTTTCGCCCAAGGCGCAGCAGGCGATGACGGACGCCGCAGAGGATATCATCCGCTCGGCCTGCGCCGTGGCCGAGGAACTCGACCTCAAGGACAAGCAGGAAATGGCCGATGCCGGCGTGACCTTTGTTTCGCTGCCCGACGCCGACAAGGAAAAGATCGAGGCCGATCTTGCCGGTATCGGCGAACGTTGGGCAGCGGATCTGGATGCGCGCGGGCTGGCCGGGACCGAAATCCTGACCGCCTTCCGCGAGGCGCTGGCCGGGCAGACCCCTGCCGCCGAATAATGCGACCCGGCCTGTCCGGCATGGCGCCGGCTAGGCCTCGCCCCTGCGATGGACAGAATCCCGTTGATGCAAGCCCCCCGCCAGGATGTCACCCCGACCGCCCCGGTCGCGATGATGGCGGGTATCGTCGTCGCCACCGGGTTCCTGTTCAATTTCGTCGTTCGGGGCGTGATCGACAGTTTCCTGGTGTTCATCCTGCCGCTTGAGGCGGAATTCGGCTGGAGCCGCTCGACCCTGACCGGGGTCTATTCGGCCTATCTGCTGGTCGCCGGCATCACCTCGCCGCTGGCGGGAATGCTGCTTGATCGCTGGGGACCGCGCTGGACCTACGGGATCGGGCTGGTCGTTCTGGCCGGCGGCATGGGCGCGGCCTCGACCGCAGGCGCATTATGGCAGATCTATGTCTTTCACGGCATCTTCGGCGGGATTGCCGCGGCCTGCCTGGGCATCGTCCCCGCCGCGGCGCTGATCGGGCGCTGGTTCGACCGCAAGCTCAGCCTTGCCGTGGCCTTTGCCTATGCGGGGCTTGGCTCTGGCATCCTGGTCATCGTTCCGCTGACGCAGGGACTGATCGACGCTGGAGGCTGGCGTGGCGCCTATCGCACGCTGGCGGTGGCGCTGGTGGCATTGCTGCCGTTCCTCATGGCGCTGCCCTGGGGCCGGATCGCCCGGGGCCGGCCGGGGCTGGCGGCGACCCGGGGGCGACAGGCCCCCGGGCCCGACCCCGCCGCCGCCAGTGCCGTCCCCGGCGACGCCCCCGACATCACGGACATCACCGGCGAAACCGACCCGGGCTGGACCATCGGCCTGGCCATCCGCACGCGCGAATTCTGGCTGCTGGTCCAGTGCTTCTTCTTCACCGCCTGCTCGACCTACAGCGTCGTGGTGCAGACGGTCAGCTTTCTGGTCGATCAGGGCTATCCGCCGCTGGAGGCCGCCTTTGCCTTTGGCGCGTCGGGGATGCTGTCGGTCATCGGCGTGCTGGGGTCGGGCTGGCTTGCCGCGCAGCGCGGGTTCCGTTTCACGGTCACGCTGTCCTTTGCCGCCACGCTGATCGGGATCATCGCGCTGCTGGGGTTTTCCTTTGTGCCGGCGCGGGTGCTGGTGCTGGTCTATGTCCTTGGCTTCGGGGTCAGCCAAGGGGCGCGAGGTCCGGTGGTTTCGACGCTCTCGACCCGCATCTTTGCCCGCGGACAGGTCGGGACAATCTTCGGGGCGATCTTCATGACCATGTCGTTCGGCTCGGCGCTGGGGGCGTGGATCACCGGGTTCCTGCATGACCTGACCGGCGATTACCGCGCCGCATTCCTGTTCGCCGCCGCCAGCGTGATCGGCGCGGTGTCGCCGTTCTGGTATTCGTCGCGCCTGCGCAATCCCGGACCGCTGCCCGCGCCGTCACACCCGTTATAAAAGGAAACTGCCACATGAAACTTCTCGGAGAAGGCTTCCACTGGGACGAGCTTGCCGTCGGCGACTGCTTCCGCACCTTTGGCCGCACGATCACCGAAACCGATATCGTGAATTTCGTGTCGTCGGCCGGAATGCTCGAATCTCTGTTTCTCGACGCGGAATACCGTGCCGCGCATGCCGCGATCGAGGGCCGCCCCGCCCCTGCCGCGCTGGTCCTCGCGCTGGCCGAGGGGCTAACGCTGAACGCCACCGCCCAGGGCACCGGGCTTGCGTTTCTGCACATGGAAATGAATGTCGAGCGGCCGGTCCTTCAGGGCGACACCATCCACGTCGAAATCGAGATCACCGAGATCCGCCCGGCCAGCAAGAACAACCGCGGACTGGTGCGCACCCGCAACCGGGTGATCAACCAAAGAGGCGAAGTCGCAATCACCTATACGCCGCTGCGGCTGATGGCCGGGCGCGCATAGCCACGTCCGGGCACAGCGCATTTGCAGACTTCGCAAGGCTCACTTGCGGTGATGCGCATGGTGCCGGCTAGTCGAGGCCGGCGATGGCGGATGATCGGCGGATGATCGGCGGATGATCGGCGGAACGCTCTGACGGAACCGCCGCCTTGCCGCAACTCGCCCCTGCGGCGATCGGGCCGTGACGGAACCCTTGCCCCACGGCCGTCTGGCGGACCATAACCTTCCCCGACCATGCGACGGGAACCGACATGCATCTGACGAACCGCATCTTCGATGAGCTGCAGCCGGGGGAAACCGCCTGTCTGCGGCGGCTGATCACTGCCGACGACCTTTACGTGTTCGCGGCGGCCTCGGGGAACTACAACCCGATGCACCTGCCGGGCGAGGATGGCGACGGCGACGGGGTGCCGGACGGGCTGGCGCCGGCGATGTTCGTGGCCTCGCTGGTTTCGGCGGTGCTGGGCACGCTGCTGCCAGGGCCGGGGACGCTCTATCGCACGCAATCGCTGCAATTCCACCAACATGCCCGCGAAGGGGACGAGCTGGAAAGCCGCCTGACCGTGGCTGCGAAACACGACGACGGCAGCGTCACCATGGCGATCAGGGTAACGCGCCCGGCCGATGGCGCGCTGATCCTGTCGGGCGAGGCGCTGGTCAGCGCCCCCCGTGTGCGCTTTGCCCGCGACGACATCGAGATCCCCGGGCTGATCGTCCAGCGCCACCGCCATTTCGAGGCGCTGCTGGAGCGCGCGCGCCCGCTGCCGCCCATGCGCACCGCCGTGGTCGCGCCCGAGGACGACCGCTCGCTGTCGGGCGCGCTGCTGGCCTGGCGCGAGGGGCTGATCACCCCGATCCTGATCGGCGACAAGGCGCTGATCGCCGCGGCGGCGGGCGAGGGTTCGCTGGCGGGCATCGAGATCATCGACGAGCCCGACCACCTGAAAGCTGCCGCCCGCGCCTGCGCGCTGGTCCACGAGGGCCGCGCCGACGCGGTGATGAAGGGGCATCTGCACACCGACCAGCTGCTGCGCCCGATGGTGGACCGGCAGACCGGGCTGCGGGTGGGCAACCGGCGGCTGACCCACGTGTTCGTGATGGACGTGCCGGGGATGGCGCATCCGATCATGGTCACCGACGCCGCGATCAACATCGCCCCCGACCTGCGTACCAAGGTCGATATCGTGCAGAATGCCATCGACCTTGCGATCTCTCTGGGCTCGCAGCAGCCGCTGGTGGGGGTGCTGTCGGCAGTCGAGACGGTCAATCCCGACATCCAGTCCTCGGTCGATGCGGCGCTGCTGTCCAAGATGGCGGATCGCGGCCAGATCACCGGCGGGCTGGTCGAGGGGCCGCTGGCGATGGACAACGCCGTCGACCTGGCCGCGGCCCGCACCAAGGGGCTGCGCTGCGAGGTGGCGGGCCGCGCCAACATCCTGGTCGCGCCCGGGATCGACGCGGGCAACATGCTGGCCAAGCAGCTGTCCTACATCAGCCACGCGGAAAGCGCCGGGCTGGTGCTGGGCGCGCGCGTGCCGGTGATCCTGAACTCGCGCTCGGACAGTGCCATGTCGCGGCTGGCCTCCTGCGCGGTGGCGGCGCTGCATCATGCGCGGCTGAGCGGGGCGAAACCATGACCACCCCGGTGATCCTGACCCTGAACGCCGGGTCGTCCTCGCTGAAATTCGCCCTCTATGAGGCGCAGACCGATACGCTGCTGGCCCGCGGGCAGGTGGACCGGATCGGCCCCGCCGCGACGCTGACGATGAAGGACGCGGACGGGGCGGCGCTGCCGGTGGCGCCGGGGCCGCTTTGCGATCACGACGACGCGGTGGCGCGGGTGCTGGGCAGCCTGCGCGGCGCGTTCCCCGAGGCCCGCGCCATCGCCATCGGCCACCGGATCGTGCATGGCGGCATCTTCCACGACCGCCCCGTCATGCTGGACGCGGCGATGCTGGAGGAGTTGCGCGCGCTGTCCCCCTTTGCGCCGCTGCACCAGCCCCACAATCTCGACGGGGTGCGCGCCGCGATGGAGGCTTATCCGGGCGTGCCGCAGATCGCCTGTTTCGACACCGCCTTCCACCGCAACCAGCCCTTCGTGAACGACACCTTCGCCCTGCCCCGGCGCTTCTACGACCGGGGCGTGCGGCGCTACGGGTTCCACGGGCTCAGCTACGAATATGTGTCGGGAGAGCTCGCCCGCATTGCGCCGACGCTGGCGGCGGGGCGGGTGGTGATCGCGCATCTGGGCAATGGCGCCTCGATGTGCGCGGTGCAGCACGGGCGCTCGGTCGCCTCGACCATGGGGTTTTCGGCGCTGGACGGGCTGCCGATGGGCACCCGCTGCGGGCAGCTGGACCCGGGCGCGGTGCTGTATCTGATGCAGCAGGAGGGCCTGTCGCCCGACGAGATCGCCGATCTGCTCTATACGCAATCGGGCATGCTGGGGCTGTCGGGGATTTCCAACGACATGCGCGAGCTGGAGGCCTCGGACCACCCCCACGCGCGCGAGGCCATCGACTACTACGTGTTCCGCCTGCAGCGCGAGCTGGGCGGGATGGCGGCCGCCATGGGCGGGGTCGATGCGCTGGTGTTCTGCGGCGGCATCGGGGAAAACTCCCGCCTGATCCGCGCCCGGGTCTGCGAGCGGACCGAGTGGATGGGGATCGAGCTCGACCACAGCCGCAACCAGGACAACGCCCCGGTGATCTCGACCGCCTTCTCGCGCACCACCATCATGGTGATCCCGACCGATGAGGAACTGGTGATCGCCCGCGCGGCGCGGAAAATGATCGGCGCCTGAGAACGGCACTGCCGGAGCGGGGGCCGGCCCCCGGCCAGTACCGTGGCCTTCCTCGCTGAAAACAGTCCACCGGACTGTTTTCCGGGCGCTCGGAAGCCCGGGATATTTTCACACCAAAGAGAAGCCTGCGCGGCGGAAAACGGCCTCGGCGGTTGGTGTCTGGACCAGCCCCTGCGAAACGCTTCTGCGCGTTCCAGCGTTGGCACCAGCCCCGGCACTGCCGTGGCATCCCTCGCTGAAAACAGTTCACTGACCATCCGGCGGGAAAAACCGCCTCAGGGGCTGTTTTCTGATCCGCCTTCTATTCCGGGCGCTCGGAAGCCCGGGATATTTCCGCACCAAAGACGAGCCTGCGCGGCGAAAATGGCACCGGCGGGTTGGTGTCCGGACCAGCCCCTGCCCACGCGAACGCCTCTCCACGTTCCAGCGCTGGCACCACCTCTCCCCTGGCGCAGGCCGACCACGCCGGATTTACCCGCTGCCAAGCCCCCGCAACCACACGCCCGGGCGGCGGGAAACCAGCGCACGCCGCTTCTTTCTGGCCCAAATACCCATTGCGACGGCGCCGAAAACCCCGCGCCGCCTGCCGGGAACCTCAGCCCTCTGCCACCGCGTCCAGCGCGCAGGTCAGCCGCGCCACCGTCCCGTCCACGTCCTTGAGCTTGTCCAGCCCGAACAGCCCCAGCCGGAAGGTCGAGAAATCCTGCCCCTCGCCCACCTGCAGCGGCACACCGGCGGCGATCTGCACGCCCTGTTGCGCAAACTTGCGCCCCGAGCGGATGTCTGGGTCGTCGGTGTAGCTGACCACCACCCCCGGCGCCCCGAACCCCTCGGCAGCGACCGAGGCGAAGCCGCGTTCCGCCAGCACTGCCCGCACCTTGCGGCCCAGCTCCCACTGGGCTTCGCGGGCGGCCTCGAACCCCATCTCGCGGGTTTCCACCATCGCGTCGCGCAGGGTCAGCAGCGCGTCGGTCGGCATGGTGGCGTGATAGGCGTGGCCGCCGTCCTCATAGGCCTGCATGATCGCGCGCCATTTCTTCAGGTCCAGCGCGAAACTGTCCGAGGTGGTGGCGGCAAGCCGTTCCGCCCCGCGGGCCGAGAACATCACCATCCCGGCCGAGGGCGGCGCGCTCCACCCCTTCTGCGGGGCCGAGATCAGCACGTCGACCCCCAGCGCCTGCATGTCGACCCAGATCGTCCCCGAGGCGATGCAGTCCAGCACCATCAGCCCGTCGTGCTCATGCACCGCCGCCGCCAGCGCTGCGATATAGTCGTCGGGCAGGATCAGCCCGGCCGCGGTTTCCACATGCGGCGCGAACACCACCGAGGGGCGGCTGCTGCGGATCTCGGCCACCACATCCTCGATCGGCGGCGGCGCATAGGCGGGGCGGGGGGCGTTCCCTTCGGGCCGGGCCGGCTGCACGATGGCGGTGCCGTCAAAGCCCGCGGTCTCGATGATCTGGCTCCAGCGAAAGCTGAACAGGCCGTTGCGCACGATCAGCGCGTCCGATTCGCGGGCGAACTGCCGGGCGACCGCTTCCATCGCATAGGTGCCGCCGCCCGGGACCAGCGCCACCGCTTGCGCGTTATAGACCTCGCGCGCGATGGCAGAGATGTCGCGCATCACCTGCTGGAACTTCTGCGACATGTGGTTGAGGCTGCGGTCGGTGAACACCACCGAGAACTCCATCAGCCCCTCGGGGTCGACCTTGCTGTGACCATCCGCGCGCAATCCCGACATCTGCGTTTCCCCTGCATGTGACCGCGCGATCCTAGCGGCGGATGCGCGGCTGTGCCAGCATCCGCACCGCCCCCTGCCACCTTGGGCGGCCCCCATGCGTGCCCCCCCCCCCCTTGCGAGCCCCCTGCCCCCGCGCCTAACTTGGGTGCAAAGCACCAGGAAAGACCGCGATGCGCATCGGCATCCTCAAGACCGGGCAGCCGCCCGGCGAAATCCGCGCCGAACACGGCGACTACGACGACATGTTCGAACGGCTGCTGGCCGGGCGCGGCTTCGACTTCACCAGCTACCACGTCGAGGCGATGGAGTTTCCCGCCTCCGTCCACGACGCCGACGGCTGGCTCATCACCGGCTCTCGCCACGGCGTCTACGAGGATCACCCGTTCATCGCGCCGCTGGAGGATTTCATCCGCCAGGCGGTGGCGGCGCGGGTGCCGCTGGTCGGCATCTGCTTCGGCCACCAGATCGTCGCGCAGGCGCTTGGCGGGCAGGTCGGCAAGCACCCGGCCGGCTGGGCGGTGGGGGCGCAGGACTATGATTTCGGCGGCGAGACCATTTCCCTGAACGCCTGGCATCAGGACCAGGTGGTGACCCCGCCCGAGGGGGCCGAGGTCGCGGCCCACAACGCCTTCTGCGCCAATGCCGCGCTGGTCTATGGGGACCGCGCCTTTACCGTGCAGGCCCACCCCGAGTTCCGAGACGAGTTCATCGAGGGGCTGATGGCGCATCGCGGCGCCGCGATCCCGCCCGCGCTGCTGGATGCCGCCCGCGACCGGCAGGGCCGCGCCGACCCCTCGCCCATCACCGACCGGATCGAGGCGTTCTTTCGCCAGAGCCGCCCGGCCCCGTGACCCTCGCGCCCCCCGGGCGCCCAACAGCGAAAGCCGGACAGCCCGGCGGAAAGTTCCCATGTCAGACTGGCTGACGAAAATCCCCGAAGCGGCGCGCGAATACATCGCCGGCCGCAGGCTCGACGAGGTCGAGTGCATCGTCCCCGACATCGCCGGCGTCGCGCGCGGCAAGGCCATGCCCGCGTCGAAATTCGCCCGGCAGGAAAGCTTCTTCCTGCCCAACTCGATCTTCCTGCAGACCATCACCGGGGAATGGGCCGACAACCCCTCGGGGGCGTTCACCGAACCCGACATGGTGCTGGTGCCGGATCATGAAACCGTCTCGGCCGCGCCCTGGACGGCGGATGTGACACTGCAGGTCATCCACGACGTGCTGGACCAGCAGGGCAACCCGGTGCCAGTGGCGCCGCGCAACGTGCTGAAACGCATCGTCGCGCTGTATGCGGAACGCGGCTGGCGGCCGATCGTTGCACCGGAAATGGAGTTCTTCCTGGTCGCCCGCAACATCGACCCCAACCAGCCGATCCAGCCGCCGATGGGGCGATCCGGGCGGCGCGCGGCGGCGAAACAGGCCTATTCGCTGTCGGCGGTGGACGAATACGGCAAGGTGATCGACGACATCTATGATTTCGCCGAGGCGCAGGGGTTCGAGATCGACGGCATCCTGCAAGAGGGCGGCGCCGGGCAGGTGGAAATCAACCTCGCGCACGGCGATCCGGTCGCGCTGGCCGACGAGATCTTCTATTTCAAGCGCCTGATCCGCGAGGCCGCGCTGCGCCACGACTGTTTCGCCACCTTCATGGCCAAGCCGATCGAGGGCGAGCCGGGGTCGGCCATGCACATCCACCATTCGGTGGTGGACGCAGCGGGCCGCAACATCTTTTCCGACGAACAGGGGCGCGAGACCCCCGCCTTCATGCATTTCATCGCCGGGATGCAGGCGCATCTGCCCGCGGCCATCGCGCTGCTGGCGCCTTATGTGAACAGCTATCGCCGCTATGTCCCGGACTTCGCGGCCCCGATCAACCTGGAATGGGGGCGCGACAACCGCACCACCGGGCTGCGGGTGCCGATTTCCGGGCCGGTGGCGCGGCGGGTGGAAAACCGGCTGGCAGGGATGGACTGCAACCCCTATCTCGGGCTCGCGGCCTCGCTGGCGACCGGCTATCTGGGGCTGACCCAGCAGGACAGCCCGCGCGCCGAATGCCTGGGCGACGCCTATATGTCCGAGGACGAGCTGCCCACCAATCTTGGCGACGCGCTGGACCTGATGGTCGAATCCGACCCCATCCGCGAGGTGCTGGGGTCCGAGTTCGTCGATGTCTACGAATCGGTCAAGCGCAACGAATACAAAGAGTTCCTGCAGGTCATCTCGCCCTGGGAACGCGAACATCTGCTGCTGAACGTCTAGGCCGCCGCGCCGCCCCCGCGCCGCCCGCGCCCCTGCGTCCATTCACCGCTTGCGATAGGCGGCGCGGGGTGGCAAGGGGCGGGCATGACCCAGACCGATCAAGATCCCGCCCTGCAATCCGCGACTGCCCAAGGCGGCAAGATCGCCATCGTCACCGGCGCCTCGCGCGGCCTTGGCGCTTCCATGGCGCGGCTGCTGGCGGCGCGCGGCCATCACGTGGTGGCCGTGGCCCGCACGGTCGGTGCGCTCGAGGAACTCGACGACCGCATCCGCGCGGTCGGCGGCGCGGCGACGCTGGCGCCGATGGACATCACCCAGCCCGCGGCGATGATCCAGCTGGCCAAGGCGGTGCTGGAACGCTGGGGCGGCTGCGACCTGTGGGTCCATGCCGCGATCCACGCCGCACCGCTGTCGCCCGCCCCGCATGTCGATCCCAAGGACATGGAACGCTCGGTCGCGGTCAACCTGCTGGCCAGCCACGGGCTGGCGGTGCTGTTCGAGCCGCTGCTGCGCGCGCGCGCGGGCACGGCGCTGTTCTTCGACGACCCCCGCGGCGGCCAGCCGTTCTTCGGCGCCTATGGCGCGACCAAGGCCGCGCAGATCGCCTTTGCCCGCAGCTGGCAAGAGGAAAACCGCAGGCTGGGCCCCAAGGTGGTGATCGCCGCCCCCCAGCCGATGCCGACCGCGCTACGCGCCCGCTTCTACCCCGGCGAGGACCGCGCCGCCCTCACCCCCTGCGTGGCCGAGGCGGAACGGATCCTGGCGGAACTCGCCGACTGAGCCGGATTTCGGCCCCAATCCGCAGGCAACGGCATCGTCAGCCGATGCCAGCCAGTGCGCGCCTCGGGGGCCTCTGCCGGGTCACCCACTGCATGACGGCGGTGATGCAGCCAGAAGCTCCGCCCCAAAGGTCGCGGCGTTCTTCTTCCTTGTAAAAATATCCCGGGGGCTTCCGAACGCCCGGAATAGAACGCGGATCAGAAAACAACCCCCGAGGCTGTTTTCCCGCCGGATGGTCCGGTGGACTGTTTTCAGCGGGGAAGACCGCGGCGTCCTTCTTCCTTGCGAAAATATCCCGGGGGCTTCCGAGCGCCCGGAATAGAACGCGGATCAGAAAACAACCCCCGAGACTGTTTTCCCGCCGGATGGTCCAGTGGACCATTTTCAGCGAGGAAGACCACGGCGTCCTTCTTCCTTGCAGAAATATCCCGGAGGCTTCCGTGCGCCCGGAATGGAAGGCGGATCAGGCAGCCCACAAGGCCGTTTTTGCCGGATGGTCCAGTGGACCGCTTTCAGCGAAGAAGGCCGCGGCGTGGCCGAAGGCAGCGCCCCTGCCCTCCCCGCCCACGGCCGCGGCGTGCTTCTTCATCACGAAAATATCCCGGGGGAGTCGCCCGTCAGGGCGACGGGGGCAGCGCCCCCATCACCCGCGCCGATCAAAGATCGTAGATCGCGCCGAACTTCTCTTCCAGATAGGCCAGCAGCGGCTCGGGGGTGACCGGGCCGCCGACGGCGCTTTCGATCAGCTCGCCCGGCTCGAACAGCGCGCCGTGGCGGTGGACGTTCTCGCGCAGCCACTCGGCCGCCGGGGTGGCGTCGCCGTCCTCGAGGCTGTCGTCGAGATCGGGGACCGCCGCCCGCAGCGCCCGGTGCAGGGCGCCGGCATAGACGTTGCCCAGCGCATAGGTGGGGAAATAGCCGAACAGCCCCACCGACCAGTGCACATCCTGCAACACCCCGTTCGAGGGTTTGTCGACCGCCACCCCGAAGTCGCGCAGGAAGCGGGCGTTCCACGCCTCTTCCAGGTCGTCGGTGGACAGGCGCCCGGCGATCAGCTCGCGTTCGAGGTCGAAGCGCATCAGGATATGCAGGTTGTATTGCACCTCGTCGGCCTCGGTGCGGATATAGCCGGGGGTGACGCGGTTCACGGTGCGGTAGAACTCGTCCGCATCGGCGATCGACAGCCCGCCCACCATGTCGCCCATGCGCGCGTGCAGCCAGCCGGTAAAGGCGCGGCTACGGCCCAGCTGGTTTTCGTAGATGCGGCTCTGGCTTTCGTGGACGCCCATCGAGACGCCGCGGCCCAGCGGGGTGAAGGCGTGGTCCTGGTCGATGCCCTGTTCGTAGCTGGAATGCCCGACCTCGTGGATGGTCGAGTAGATGCAGTTGAAGGGGTCGGCCTCGACGATGCGGGTGGTGATGCGGCTGTCCTGCCAGCGGCCGCTGGAAAACGGGTGCACGGCGATATCCATCCGCCCGCGGGTCCAGTCGTAGCCGAAGCCGGTGGCGCAGGCCCGGGCCAGCCGCAGCTGCGCTTCCTGCGCGAAACGGCCGCGCAGCGGCTCGGGCTGGCCGTCGGCGTCCAGCACCGCCTCGCGCAGGGCGACCAGCCGTGGGCGCATGGTCTCGAACAGCCCGGCGATCTGGGACTGGGTGGCGCCGGGCTCGTAATCGTCCAGCAGCGCGTCATAGGGGTCGCCGTTGCCGAAGCCGGCGGCGACCAGCGCATGGGCCTCGTCCTGCTTGAGGCTGAGGATCTGGTCCAGCAGCGGCATGAAATCCTCGGGCGCCTCGTTGGCGCGCGCCGCCGCCCAGATCCCCTGCCCCAGGCTGGTCTGCCGGGCGATCTCGGTGGCCAGCTGCGCCGGCACCGCACCGGCGCGGGCATAGTCGCGGGCGATCAGCGCCAGGATGCGTTCCTCGGACGGCGACTGCGGCACCGCGATGTCCAGCCATTCGCCGATGCGCGGATCGGTGCGGCGCTCGTGCAGCATCGCCTCCATGGCGGCGGTTTCCTCGGCGCGCTGCTCGGTGGCGCCGCGGGGCATCACGGTTTCCTGGTCCCAGACCAGCCGCTCGGCCACCGACGACAGCGCCTCGGTCTGGCGCTGGTATTCCAGCAGCTCGTTCATCGCGGCATTTGCGGAAATCATCGGATCGTCCCCCGGACGCTGGTTTCAAAAGGATAGCGCGCGTGATGGCGGGCGCGGATGATCAGGACGAACAGCGCCACCGCGCCGAACTGGTGGGCCAGCGCCTCGCCCAGGGGCGCGCCATGGATCACGGTGACGATCCCCAGCGCGATCTGCAAGCCCACGGCGGCGATCATCGCGGTGAACGCGCCCCGCGTGACCGGATGGGGCGAGCGGCGGGCGCGCAGCCACACCACCACCGCGAACACCGCCAGCAGATAGCCGACCATGCGGTGGGTGAACTGCACGGTGGCGGCGTTTTCGAAGAAGTTGCGCCAGCCCAGCCCGGCGTCCCAGATCGCCGCCGGGATCCACTCGCCGCCCATTTTCGGCCAGCCGGTATACTGCCGCCCGGCGTCGATGCCGGCGACCAGCGCCCCCAGCAGGATCTGCACGAAGGCCAGATGCATCAGCCCGGTGGCCATGGAAAACAGCTTGGGCTCGCCTGCCCGGCGGGCGCGCAGCAGCTGCGATTCCGGGCGCGACAGCTGCAGCACCTGCCAGGCGATCAGCCCGAGGATGGCAAAGGCCAGCCCCAGATGCACCGCCAGCCGGTAAGAGGCGACCGCCGTCATCCCCTCGACCAGCCCGGAACTGACCATCCACCAGCCGACCGCGCCCTGCAGCCCGCCGAGTGCCCCCAGCACCAGCAGCCGCGGCGCCCAGCCCGCGGGCATCCGCCCCGAGGCCCAGAAGAACAGGAACCCCAGCGCCCAGACCATCCCGACCGCGCGGCCCAGCTGCCGATGCGCCCATTCCCACCAGTAGATGCGCTTGAACCCGGCCAGGTCCATGGTGGGGTTGTCCACCTGGAACTGCGGGATCGCCTGGTATTTGGCGAACTCGGCCTCCCACGCGGCCTGGCCGCTGGGGGGCAGCGCGCCGGTGACGGGCTTCCATTCCGTGATCGACAGCCCCGAGCCGGTCAGCCGGGTGGCGCCCCCCAGCGCGATCATCGCCGCGACCATCACGAACAGCGCCACCAGCCAGATGCGGATCGCGCCGCGCGCGCCCTTGGGGCGGGCATCGATCATGCCGCCCGCGGGCGGTTGTGCCGGCGGGGTTTGGCTCGACACCTCTTGAAAGATCGGGCGCTTGGCCATGGCAGGGCCTTTCGGAGTTAGGGGCGCGAAAGCGCGGCTGCCACAGCTGCGCAACCGCGGCCGGACATTGGCGGCGACGGCGCCAAAGGTCAATCGTCGCGCGGCTTCCAGGTCAGCTGTCGCACCACCCCGTGCAGGATCTGCACATCCGCGCGCATCAGGGGCATCCGCGACCACAGGTTGCGCAGCGCCAGCCGCATCGAGGCCCCCTTGTCGGGCGGGAAAAAGAACCGCGCCGCCTCCAGCCGCTCTTCCCAGTGGTCGGCCAGCCGCTCGATCTCCAGCCGCGTGGCGGGGGTTTCACCGGGCGGGCGCCGGCCGGGCGGGGCGGGCTGCGAGGGCAGCGCCTCGCGCGCCCATTCATAGCCCAGCAGCAGCACCGCCTGCGCGAGGTTGAGCGAGGGGAACTCCGGGTTCACCGGCACGGTCACCACCGCGCTGGCGCGCGCCACGTCGTCGTTTTCCAGCCCGGCGCGTTCGGGGCCAAAGATCAGCGCCACCCGGCGGCCCCCGGCGGCGATCTGTCGCGCCTCGGCCATAGCGCTGGCGGGGGTGTGGACGGTCTTGGTCAGCTCGCGCCCGCGGGCGGTGGTGGCATAGGCGTGGTGGATGCCCTCCATCGCCTCGGCCAGCGTCGGAAACACAAGCGCCCGGTCCAGCACCTGCCCCGCCGCGCCCGAGGCCATCGCCACCGCACGCGGGTTCGGCCAGCCGTCGCGCGGCGCCACCAGCCGCATCTCGGTCAGGCCAAAGTTCAGCATGGCGCGGGCGGCGGCGCCGATGTTTTCCCCCATCTGCGGCCGCACGAGGATCACGACCGGCTGCAAGGGGGCGAGTGAGGGGGTGTCCGACATGGGCTGCGCCCTAGCGCGCGCCGGGGCGGCAGGCAAGCGGCGGAAACGCAAACCGGCCGCGCGGGGGGGCGCGGCCGGGCGTGACAGCACAAGCGGCGGCAACTCAGGGCCTTGTCAGCCCCGCGACATTCGCCTCGGCCAGGTCGGCCAGCGAATCGTGCATCAGCTGGATGACATAGGGCGCGTTATGGGCATAGGCGCCGGGGTCCTTGGCCACGAACTGATAGTTGTAGGCCGCCTTGAGCAGCCGCGGCGTCCACGAGACGTATTTGTTCGTCCCCTGCGCCTCGGCCTCGCTGATCGCGCCGTCGCCGTCGCTGTCGTTGAAGAAATACGGATGCGCATGGCCGTCATAGCCGATCGGCGCCCCGGCGGTGTCGGCGGCATAGGCGCGGATCGCCACCAGCAGGCGCTCGTGCAGGGCGGCGATCTCGGCTGCGATCCCTTCGGTCACGTTGCCGTTGCCGTCGAAGTCGATCTTGCCCTTGCGGATCGAGGCCAGCGATTCGCGGTTGCTCACCCCGTCGTGGCAGGCGGCGCAGGGTTCGGATTTCGGCGCCACCGTATGCAGCTCGTGGCAGGTGGTGCAGCTGTTGAACGGGCCGGGGTGGTTGCGCGCCGAGGCATAGGCGCGGCCCGGGTATTCATAACCGCCGCGGGCCAGCGTGCCCATCAGCGTGGCGCCCGCGGCGCGATAATGGACGTTGATGAACTCGAGCTCGGGAACCACCGTATCCTCGTCGCGGCCGGCGACGGCGGCGTCCACCGTGACGCCGGCGGTGCGGCCCTGATGGCAGGTCATGCAGCGCGCATCGGCGCCCAGGTTCTCCACCCGCAGGGTCGAGGGGAAGGTGACCGAGGTCATCATCCGCGTGGTCTCGTTGTGGCAGGCCGAGCAGCCGATCAGCGAGCCGGTCGGCGCCTTCTTGTCGACCACCCCCGGGGCGCTGCCGTCGGCGCCGATATAGTCGAGGAACCCGGGCGTCGAGTGGCAGCGCGCGCAGGCTTCCGGGATCTCGCCCTGCTCGTTCCAGTTGTTGAAGGCCTGCGCATCGGCCTTGGCGTGCGGCGATTGCGCCCAGTCGTGATAGAACGGCACCCGCTCGACCGGCATCATCTGCGGCGCGGCACCAGCTGCGGGGGCGGCGGGCTGCGCGGCCGCGGGCGGTTCTGGCTTGGCGGCGGGGGCCTGGGCGGCGGCGGGGCCGGCGGCGCCCCACAGGATCAGCGCCAGCAACGGCAGCGAACGCAGGCGCGGAAGCACCCCCTGACGAGGCGCGGGATCTGGCTTGGTCATCGGTCTTCCTTCTTGATCTGGCGGGTCCCGGGATGCGGCGACACTGGCTGGATGCGAACAGCAGACGTCCTTGACGTGGCTTTCCGCCTCTCAGCCTAAGGCCGCGGGGCCGCCCCTCGCACGCCGGCAAGTTGCCGCAGGCCGCCCGCAAACCCCGGCAGCCGCGCCGGAAAACGCCGCTACAGCCGCCCGGCCAGATAGTCGCGCAGCACCACCGCCTGGTTGCGGTCGCGATCCTTCGCGCCAAAGATCAGCGTCACCGGCCCCCTGCGGCACCAGTCCAGCGCCTGCGCCACGGCGTCGGGATTCCGGTCCAGCTCGGCCCGGTAGCGGTCGCGGAACTCGTCCCAGCGGGCGGGGTCGTGGCCGAACCACTTGCGCAGCCCGCTGCTGGGCGCGATGTTGCGCAGCCAGGCATCCAGGCGCAAATCGTCCTTGGCGACCCCGCGCGGCCACACCCGGTCGACCAGCAGCCGCGCGCCCACCATCGCCCCGGGCCCGTCCCAGGCCCGCGCCAGATGGATGGCGGGGCGCGCGCTCATCCGCCCTCCTGCCCCTGTCCCTGTCCCTGCGCGGGCCCCAGCAGGTCCAGCGACTTGATCGAATGGGCGAACGCCGCGCCTGCGCGCATCTCGGCCGCGACCCAGATCGCCTCCATGATCTGGGCGTCGCTGGCGCCCGCGTGGCGGGCGCCCTTGACGTGGCCCTCGATGCACCAAGGGCATTGGGTGACATGGGCGACCGCCACCGCGATCAGCTGCTTGGTGCGCTTATCGAGCGCGCCATCGGCAAACACCGCCTGCGAGAACGCCTTGAAGGCGTCGTCCATCGCCGGGGCCAGCTCGTGCCGGCGGCGGGCGATGTCAGGGGTGGATTTCGGGAAATGGATATCCGACATGGCCGCGCCCCCCTTACTCGCGCCAGTAATCATTGGCGGCGGCGATGGTGGCGAACCAGGTCGCGGCCACCCCCGACACCCCGATCAGGCTTTGCGGGTCATGGGCGTAGTTCGGGCGCAGCTTGTGCAGCGTGTCCTTGTCGGTCTGGGTGGTGGTGACCGCCTTGCGCGCCATGGTGACCGCAAGGTCGAACCCCGCCTGCGGGGTCTCGGTGATCAGGCTGGTCAGCCAGGGCTCGGCCTGCGGCGCCATTCCGGCAGCGGCGCCGGGGGCGGCATCGGTCGCGGGCGGGGCAGCGTCCTGCGCCGCGACCGGCAGCGCAAAGGCCGAGGACACCGCAAGCATGGTCAGGAACTTGCGCATGAGTGGGCTCCTTTTTTTCCGGGAAAAACAGGGGTTCATCCCCCGTTCACGGAAACGTCAGAGCCGCGCTTTCGTTCCATCCCGCCAAACCAATCGCCTGCCGGGGACCGGCCTGCGCCATTCTTCCTTGTCCAAATATCCAGAGAACGCCCGGGCACCCGGAAATCCCGCTGCCGAGTGAAGCCATGGGATGCCTGCAGGGGCGCCCCCAAACAACAGGCGGTCAGCCGGAACGACCCGCGCTCTCACCCTGCCCCGCGCGTGGCCTCAAAGCTGATGATGGCATCGCCCTCCCGTGGCGCGCGGCCATGTTCGTAATTGCCCGAGACCTCCACCTCGGCACAACCCGCCGCCAGCAGCGCCATGGAAAACTCGTCGACACCCCACCAGCGCAGCTTGAACAGGTCGAGCTCGCTGCGGACCAGGCTGCCCTCGCGCCAATGCTCGTAACGCAGATGGGACAGCGTGGTCTGGGCGATGTAGCAGGTTTCGACATGCTGATCGTTCAGGGTCAGAAGATCGCCGTCCCCGGTCACCCAGCTGCGCACCGAGGTGCCGCCGGCAAGGAAACAGCCGATCGGGTCGAGATCGACAATCAGGCGGCCGCCGGGGGCAAGATGGTCGTGGAACCGCCGCAGCACCGCGGCGGCCGCAGCGCCATCGGTGATCAGCTGGAAAGACCCTGCCGGCAGGATGATGGCAGAGAACCGCGTTTCATAGCTGAAATCCTCAAAGCTCTGCCGGCTCAGTCCCGCCCTCAACCCGCGCTGCCGGCACTCGGCTTCGCAATAGGCCAGCATCTCGTCCGAGCTGTCGAACCCCTCGATGCGCAGCCCCGATTCAAGCAGCGGAACCAGCATCCGCCGTTGCCGACCGCCGGTTCCAGAATCGGGCCATCGCAGCGTTCCAGGCGGCGGCGATAGAACTCCACATCACCGAAAGAGCGGCCGACGGGCTTGTCCAGATTGTAGACCCAGGCGGCAAGTTTTCCGTAACGGTTGTGCATGTGCTGCCCTTGAAAATCCGGGGCCCGGGGAAAAGCGTCCTCTGCCGCCTCGCAGCCCGGACATTTCACCGGAAACGAAAACCCCGGAAGCTCCGGGGCTCTCCTGAGGAATGGCTTTTCCGGTCAGGCGTTGAACAGGAAATGCAGCACGTCGCCGTCCTTGACCTCATAGGTCTTGCCCTCGACGCGGAACTTGCCGGCCTCGCGGGCGCCGGCCTCGCCCTTGCCGGCGATGTAATCGTCAAAGGCGATGGTTTCCGCGCGGATGAAGCCCTTTTCGAAATCGCCGTGGATCACCCCGGCCGCCTGCGGGGCCAGGGTGCCGCGGGTGATGGTCCAGGCGCGGGCCTCTTTCGGGCCGACGGTGAAATAGGTCTGCAGGCCCAGCAGCTCGTAGCCGGCGCGAATCAGCCGGTCGAGCCCGGCCTCCTCCAGCCCCATCTCCGACAAGAACAGCTGCGCCTCGTCCTCGGGCAGCTGGCTGATCTCTTCCTCGATCCGGGCCGAGATCACCACATGCCCCGCCCCCTGCGCGCGCGCCATCTCGGCCACGGCACGGGTCTGGTCGTTGCCGGCGGCGGCATCCGCCTCGGCAACGTTGCAGACGTAAAGAACCGGCTTCGCCGTCAGCAGTTGCAGCATCCCCCAGGCGCGGCGGTCGTCCTCGGCCACCGCGACGCTGCGGGCCGGGCGCCCGGCCTCGAGCGCCTCTTGCGCCAGTTTCAGCAGCCGGTCCTGGTCCGCGGCCTCCTTGTCGCCGCCCTTGAGCTTGCGCGATAGGTTCGCCCGCCGCCGCTCGATCGATTCGAGATCGGCGATCATCAGCTCGGTCTCGATGGTCTCGGCATCCGCCACCGGGTCCACGCGGCCCTCGACATGGGTGATGTCGCCGTCCTCGAAACAGCGCAGCACATGGGCGATGGCGTCGACCTCGCGGATATTGGCCAGGAACTGGTTGCCCAGCCCCTCGCCGCGGCTGGCGCCCTTCACCAGGCCTGCGATGTCGACAAAGGTGATCCGGGTCGGGATGATCTGCTTCGACCCGGCGATCTCGGCCAACTGGTCCAGCCGCGGGTCGGGGACCGCGACCTCGCCCACGTTGGGCTCGATCGTGCAGAAGGGGAAGTTCGCGGCCTGCGCGGCGGCGGTGCGCGTCAGCGCGTTGAACAGCGTGGACTTGCCGACATTCGGCAGCCCGACGATCCCCATGCGAAAGCCCATCTTGCATCCTTTCCCGGTTTCGCCGGGGTTCTAGGTCACGGGCGGGGGCGGGTAAAGCGGGAGCGGCGCCCCGCGCATCTTTCCCTTTCGCCGTGGCCCGGCTAAGGATTTCCCCATGCAGGAAAGGCCCCGCCCCATGACCGACGCGACCGCGCGCACCATCACCCGCCCCACCACCCGCCCCAGCACCCGCATCGACCGGCTGTTCCAGCGGCTGGGCCGCGAAAACCGCAAGGCGTTCGCCACCTATACCATGGGCTACGATCCCGACCGGGACACCTCGATGCAGGTGCTGCGCGGACTGCCCGGCGCGGGGGTCGACATCATCGAGCTGGGGATGCCCTTCACCGACCCGATGGCCGACGGGCCGACGATCCAGGCGGCGGGGCAGCGGGCGCTGGCCGCGGGCGGGTCGGCCACCGGGGTGCTGGGGATGGTGCGCGAGTTCCGGCAGCACGACGACGACACCCCGATCGTGCTGATGGGCTATTACAACCCGATCTATGCGCGTGCGGGCGGGGTGGCGCAGTTTCTGGCGGATGCGGCCGCGGCCGGGGTGGACGGGCTGATCGTCGTCGACCTGCCCCCCGAGGAGGACGCCGAGCTCTGCATCCCCGCCGCAGAGGCCGGGATCAGCTTCATCCGGCTGGCGACGCCCACCACCGACGACCGGCGCCTGCCGGCCGTGGTGCAGAACACCAGCGGGTTCGTCTATTACGTCAGCGTGACCGGGATCACCGGCGGCCCCGCCGCCAATGCTGCCGAGGTCGCCCCCGAGGTGGCGCGCATCCGCAGCGCCTCGGGCCTGCCGGTGGTGGTGGGCTTCGGCATCTCGACTCCCGAGGCCGCGCAGGCGGTGGCGGCGGTGGCGGATGGCTGCGTGGTGGGCTCTGCCATCGTGCGCCAGATCGGCGAGGGCAAGCCGGTAGATCAGGTGCTGGGCTTCGTGCGCAGCCTGGCCGAGGGCGTGCGCCGGGCCTGACGCGCGATCCCGGCGGCGCGGCCGGACCGGGGCGCTGCCCCGGACCCCGGGATATTTGGGACCGCCCGAAGCCCGGCCGCAGCCAGCACTCGGCCAAATGCCCGTTGCGCCGGAGTTTCTTCCTTGCCCAACTATCCCGGGCGGGTCGCGCAAGGCGCGACGGGGGCAGCGCCCCCCTGCCCTGCGCCGCTTCTACCGGCAGGCACGACAAGCTGTCCGTCTTGTGATCGCGAAGCGCGCGCTTCGCCCCGCCAAACCCGAGGGTTCTTCTTTCGCGCACCGCCCCGGTCGGATAGGTTGGCGCGCATGGACGATCCGACCCACGCCCATATCGGCACCCCGGCGCCGCAGCTGCCCCCGCCCCGCGGGTTCTGGCAGCGAATCGGCGATCGCCTGGCGGCGCTGATCGGGGCGCGGCGGGCCGCCGTGCCGCCGGAACGCTCGGTCGCCTTCACCATCGGGGTGATCGCGCTGGGGGCCAAGATGGCCAAGGCCGACGGCCGCGTCACCCGCGACGAGGTCGCCGCCTTCCGCCGCATCTTCAAGATCCCGCGGTCCGAGGAACGCCACGCCGCGCGGGTCTTCGACCTTGCCCGCCAGGACGTGGCCGGGTTCGAGCTGTGGGCGGAACGGCTGGCGCGGCTGTTTCCCCCCGGCGACCCGGTGCTGGTCGACGTGCTGGACGGGCTTTACGTGATCGCCACCGCCGGCGAGCAGCCGCGGCTGCTGGAGGCCGAGCGGGTGTTCCTGGACGAGGTGGCGCGCATTTTCGGCATCGCCCCGCGCGATCATGCGGCGATCCGCGCCCGCCGCGCCCCCGACCACCGCTGCCTGCCCTGCGAGGTTCTGGGGCTGACCCCCGGCACGCCGCTGGAGATGGCCCGCGAACGCTATCGCCGGCTGATCTTCGAGAACCACCCCGACCGCGCGCAGGCCCACGGCCTGCCGCCCGAGGCGGTGCGGCTGGCGGAATCGCGCACCCGCGCGATCAACGCCGCCTGGGCCGCCTATCGCGCCGAGTTCGGCTGAGGCCCCCACTCTGGTTGACCGCCCGGGGCGGAACTCCCATCTGCTCAGGGTGTTCCTTGGGAACCGGGCCCCGCGGCCCGTCCCGTTTTCCGGTTGCAGGAGTGCCGATGTCCCGTTTCACCCTGGCCACGGCCCTCGCACTGGCCCTCGCACTGGCGCTGTCCGCCCTACCCGCCGCCGCGCAGCAAGCCCCCGACACCCCCTTCCAGATGCCGCGCGCGGATGATCCCGCGCCCGGGGCGCCCTCCGACGACGCCCCCGCCGGAAGCGTGCTCGAGGGTTTCCTGATGGAGCTTTTCGACCGCGCCCAGCCGCATCTGGAGGGGCTGGCCGAGGACATGGGCGGGCTGATGGAGGAATACCGCCCCATGCTCGACGACCTCGGGCGGCTGATGGACGACATCGGCAATTACGAGCTGCCGCCCGAGCGGCTGGCGAACGGCGACATCCTGATCCGCCGCAAGCCGGGCGCACCGCCGCCGCCGCCGGTGGAAAACCTGATGCCGCGCAGCCCCGGCGCGCTGCCGCCCGGGCATCCGCCGCTGTCCGACCCGCCCAGCCCGCCGCCGCTGCTGCCGCAGATCGAGCTTTAATAGCGCAGCCGCGCGAATTGCGAGCGGTCCGAGGCCGCCCGCGCCTGCCCCAGCGTCTCGATCCCCTGCCGGGCCAGCAGCGGGATCATGCGCACGAACACCTCGGCGGTGGCGATGGCGTCGCCCAGCGCGGTGTGGCGGGCGCCGATCTCCACCCCCAGCCGCGCGGCCACCGCCTCCAGCGAATGGCTGTCCTCGGCCGGGTGCAGCACGCTGGACAGCAGCAGCGTATCCAGCAGCGGATGGTCGAAGCGCAGCCCGGTCGCGGCTTCCTTGAGCTTCAGGAACCGCATGTCGAATGCGATGTTGTGGCCGACCAGCACGCTGTCGGCGGCAAAGCGGTGGAACACCGGCAGCACCTCGGCGATGGCGGGCTGGCCGCGGACCATCTGCGGGGTGATGTGGTGGATGGCGATGCCCGCCTCGGGGATCGAGCGCTGCGGGTCGACCAGCTGGTCGATGGTCTCGCCGCGCAGGATGCGGGTGTTGACGATGCGCAGCGCCCCGATCTGGATGATCTCGTCGCCGCCGGCGGGGTCGAGGCCGGTCATCTCGCAGTCGAAGACGGTGAAGGCCAGTTCCGACAGCTTGCGGTTGTCGTCGGCGCTGGCGTGGCCGGCGGCGAACAGGCCGAAGTCGTAGAACTCGGGGCGGCTGCCGATGGCGGATTCGGGGGGCGCGGTGTCGGCGGTGGCGCGGGGCAGCAGCAGCCGGAAGAACCGCCCGCCGCCACTGCCCCCGAAACTGTCGCGCTCGCGCTCCAGCCAGATCTCGCCGCCGTGGCGGTCCACCACCTCGCGCACGCTCAGCGCCCCGGCCACCGGCTGCGCCATCGGCTCGTCGGGCAGCGCCGAATAGTCGCGCGGGTCCAGCGCCGCGCCATCGGCCACCCAGCCCAGGTCCAGATGCGCCCGCGGCCCCGCCGGGGTCAGCCGCAGCCACAGCACCGGGTCGGGATGCAGCGCCAGGATGCGGCGCGCCAGATGGTCCAGCGCCCCGATCAGCCCGAAGCTGTCGATGAGCAGCCACAGGTCCTGCGCCATCGGCTGGGTGGTGATCGGCGCGCCCGCGGTGGCGGCCAGCCGGCGCACCGCCGCCGCCAGCAGGTCGGTACCCAGCATGTCGTGCAGCGGCCAGCGCGAGCCGATATCCTGCGCCGCCGCCTCCTCGTCCGCCAGCAGCCGCCGGTGCATGGCCGCCACCTCGTCGCGGATCACCGACAGGAAGCGGTCGTGGTCGGCGGCGCCAAGGTCGGGGTATTCCAGCATGTCCAGCGCCGCCTGCATGTTGGCGACCGCGGCGCGGCTGCGTTCATACATGTCCTGCAGGGCGCGGTCGCGGCGGGTCTGGCGCTCGTGATCCTCGGTGATGTCGTCGAGCATCAGCAGAAACCCGGTCAGCGCCTCGGGGTCGCTGCCGTCGCTGTCGTCGGCCTCGCCCCCCATCTCGGCGAAATCGGTGCGCCGCACCGGCGCCACGCTGGCGCGCAGCAGATGCCCGGCGTCCGAGGCGGTGACGAATTGCGCGGCCGCCGCGCTGCCGTCGGCGCCGCGGGCGATGCGGGCCTCGACCCGGTCCAGCGCGTGGTCCAGCGCCGCCTTGTCGATCAGCGCGTGGATCGAGCGGCCCAGCCCGATCAGCTCTGCCCCCGCGCTGTCGCCGCCGCCGCGCCCCGAAATCCGCCGCGCCAGCGCCCGCATCCGGCCGTTGTAAAGCAGGATCCGCCCCTCGCGGTTGCAGACCACGACGGCGTGGTCGAGCTCGGTCATCAGCGCCGCCAGCTGGTCGCGCTGCTCGGCGACGCTGCGGCTGGCGTCGGCGACCAGCCGCGCCATGTAGGAGGCCAGCGCCCGACGCTGGCCCAGCAGCCGGTCGATTTCCTGCGCCAGCGCCTGGGTTTCGGGGGTGTGGGCGATGTCGGGGACGGAATCCATCGTCTCGTCGGCGGCGGCGATGCGCATCGCGCCCAGCAGGCGCTGGGGGGCGACGATCAACCGGTGGCGGGCGCGCTGCGCCAGCCACCCCAGCAGCACCGCCGCCCCCAGCCACCACAGGAACATCACCATCCAGGTCGCTTCCAGCGCCTGGAACACCGCCTGCCGCAGCGCCGCGCCCCGCGGTCCCAGCACCGACAGGAACACCACCGCGCCGCCCAGCGACCACAGCCCCAGCGCCACCCCCGGCGCGATCAGGGGTGCGAGCCGCCCGGGCTTCATGCCAGCAGCCCCCGGATGCGGGCCGCGAGATCGCGGGTCGAAAACGGCTTGGCGACAAAGGCATCCGCCCCCGCCCCCATGGCGCGGGCCTGATCGGCCTCGCGCGAACGCGCGGTCAGCATGACGATGCGGGTGCCCGCCAGCGCGGGGTCGCTGCGCAGCGTCTCGCACAGGTCGAAGCCGGAGAGGCCCGGCATCATCGCGTCCAGCAGCACCAGCCGCGGACGCTCGGCGCGGATCATCGCCAGCGCCTCGGCGCCGTCGCGGGCGATCAGCACGCGGTGGCCCTCGCGTTTCAGCAGGAACTCCAGCGAGACGACGATGTTCGGCTCGTCGTCGGCGATCAGCACGGTGTGGGTCATGGGGTCTCCTCCTTTCCGCCTGCCGCAGCGTCGCCTGCCGGGGCCGGGTCCAGCGGCAGGGTGACGACGAAGCGCGCGCCCCCGTCCGGCGCGGGCCCGGCGAGGATGCGGCCGCCGTGGCGGGCGACGATGCTGCGGGCCAGCGGCAGGCCCAGCCCGCTGCCCTTGGTGCGCGCGCCCGGGGCGCCGGACTGGTGCCAGGGGCGAAAGATCGCCTCGCGTTCCTCCTCGGGGATGCCAGGGCCGTTGTCGGTGACAGAAATCTCGATCCCCGCGGGCACGGGATGCAGCGCGGCGGTGATGCGGCCGCGGCCCTCGGGCGCGAACTTGGCGGCGTTCGACAGCAGGTTCAGCGCCACCTGCAACAGCCGGTCGCGGTCGCCGCGCATCACCGGCACCGGCGCAAGATCGAGTTCCAGCGCCACACCCCGCGCCGCCAGCAGCGGCCGCACCACCGCCGCCGCGTCCCGCAGCAGCGCGGCCGGGTCCAGCGCCGCCATGTCCCATTCGGCAAACGCGGTGCCCAGCTTCGCGGCGTCGAGGATGCCGTCCACCAGCCGCCCCAGCCGCGCGGCCTCATCGGCGATGATCGACAGGAAGCCCTCGCGCTCGGCGGGGTCCATGTCGGGGCTGTCCTGCATCAGCTCGGCCAGCGCCCGGATCGCGGTCAGCGGCGTGCGCAATTCGTGGACGGCAGCGGCCAAGACCTCGTCATGCGGCGCTTCCATGGCGCCGGGCGCCGGGGGACCGCCGCGCCCGCTCATGTCTGCAACCGGAAATGCTGGGTGATCCAGTCGCGGAAACCGCGCACGATGGCCAGCGCCTCTTTCAGCCCCTCGCGGTCCAAGGCCCCCAGCGCGTCCAGCCGGATCAGATTGTCGGGGGTGCGGCCGTCCTCGATCTGGCGCAGGTTGCTGTCGAGCTTGACCCCCATCAGGAAATGCAGCGCATCCGACAGGTCGCGGGCCTGCGCAGGCGTGATCCGCCGCGCCTGCGCCAGCGCCGCCAGCCGCGCGGTGGTGGGCAGGTCCGACACCCGGTATTTCAGCGCCAGCGCCCGCGCGCCCTGCACGATGGGAAAGATCCCCAGCTTCTTGATGTCGATCTCGGCCGAGCCGCGCCCGGTCATCCCCGGCAGCCGCGACCACCAGCTGCGGTCCTGCGAGAAACTGTTCACCGAAGCCGCGAAGCGCGCCAGATAGGCGTCGCTGTCCGACATCAGCCGCGCCAGTTGCGCGCGCAGGCCGGCCAGCAGCTCCGCATCGCCCGACACCGCCAGCGCATCCATGAAGATGGCCAGCTTCATCGGCCCCTCGGGGTCGTCGCCATGCACCCATTGCCCGATGGCGCGGCGGAACCCGGCCACCGGCCGGCACCAGTCCGGGCGGCTGGCCATGATGCCGCCGGGGCACGGCGGATAGCCGAAATCGACCAGCGCCGCGGTGAATGCGGCGGTGGCGGCGGCCGCGGTTTCAGGCGCTACGCCGTCGCGCAGGATCAGGCCGTTGTCCTGATCGGTGCGCATGATCTGTTCGCCGCGCCCCTCGCTGCCCATCACGATCAGGCAGGAGTTCTCGCGCAGGCTCTCGGGGGCCACCAGCTCCCACAGGCGGCGGAACACGGTGCGGTTCAGCTCGCCCACCAGCCTGGCGATGACCTCGATGCGCACCCCGTCCTGATGCAGCACCGCGACCAGCGGCGCGATCTGGTCGGCGGCGCGTTTCAGCGCCGCGACGCTGCCGGCCTCGGCCGCCTCGAGCGCGATCAGATGCGAATGGTTGGCCAGGAACCCCATCAGGTCCAGCTGCCGCAGCACCCCCGCCACCTGCCCGCGCTCGCAGACCACCAGCCGGTGGACGCCATGGCGCAGCATCAGGATCATCGCCTCGAACAGCTCGGCGCCGCGGTCGATGGTGATGGCGGGAAAGGCCGCGACCTCGCGCAGGGTGATGGACGCGGGCGGGCGGTCCATCAGCAGCACGTCGCGCAGGTTGGTGGTGGTGAAGATGCCCAGCCGGTCCCCCGCCGCGCCCCCGTCCTGCACCAGCACGTCGGTGACGCCGGCCGCCGCCATCTGCCGGCAGGCGCTGACGATGTCGGTGCCCGCCTCCAGAAAGAACGGCTTGCGCACCGGCGCGTCCCCCACGCGCGAGGTGATCAGCGTCAGCGTCTCGCGCCGGGCATGATCGCCGCCGCCAGACGCCAGCGGCACGGCCGGACCCGAAGGCCCGGCCGCACCGTCGTTTTCCCTGAGCCCCGCAGGCGTCAATGCGCCGAGGCCGCAGAGGCGCCGATCCCGGTCTCGGACCGGACCTGCTGCGCCAGGAAGCCCGCGCGGTCGACCGCGGCGCGCCGGCTCTTGTCGGTGACCGAGAACAGCCAGATCCCCAGGAACGCCAGCGTCATCGAGAAGAGCGCAGGCGAGGTATAGGGGAAGGGCGCGGACCCGGCCGGGTTGCCCAGCGTGGCCTCCCACACCGAAGGCGACAGCACGGTCAGCAGCACCGACGAGATCAGCCCCAGGAAGCCGCCGATCACCGCGCCGCGGGTGGTCATGTCCTTCCACAGGATCGACAGGAACAGCACCGGGAAGTTCGCGGACGCCGCCACCGCAAAGGCCAGCGACACCATGAAGGCGATGTTCTGCTTTTCGAAGGCGATCCCCAGGATCACGGCGATGATCCCCAGCGCGATCGTGGTGATCCGCGACACCCGCAGTTCCGTGGCGCTGTCGGCGTTCCCCTTGCGCAGCACGCTGGAATAGATGTCGTGCGACACCGCCGAGGCCCCCGACAGCGTCAGCCCCGCCACCACCGCAAGGATGGTCGCGAACGCCACCGCCGACATGAAGCCCAGGAAGATGTTGCCGCCCACCGCGTCGGCCAGATGCACCGCCGCCATGTTGACGCCGCCGATCAGCCCGCCGTCCGCTTCCAGGAAGCTGGGGTTGGTCAGCACGAACAGGATGGCGCCAAAGCCGATGATGAAGGTCAGCAGGTAGAAATAGCCGATCCAGACGGTCGCCCACATCACCGACTTGCGCGCCTCTTTCGCGCTGGGGACGGTGAAGAAGCGCATCAGGATATGCGGCAGCCCGGCGGTGCCGAACATCAGCGCCATACCGAAGCTGATGGCCGAGATCGGGTCCTTGATGAAGTTGCCCGGCCCCATGATCGACTGGCCGGCGACCGCCGCCTCTTCCGGGGTCTGGCCGGCGCCCAGCGCCAGGTCGGTCTTGATCTGCACCGCGCCGGCGAACAGCCGCTCGGGGCTGAAGCCCACCGACATCATCACCATGAACGCCATGAAGGACGCCCCGCCCAGCAGCAGGCAGGCCTTGATGATCTGAACCCAGGTGGTGGCGGTCATGCCGCCGAACAGCACATAGACCATCATCAGCGCGCCGACGATGACCACCGCCATCCAGTATTCCAGCCCGAACAGCAGCTTGATCAGCTGCCCGGCGCCGACCATCTGCGCGATCAGGTAGAAGGCGACCACCACCAGCGTGGAACTGGCCGCGAACACCCGCACCGGCGTCTGGGCAAAGCGGAACGAGGCCACGTCGGCAAAGGTGAACTTGCCCAGGTTGCGCAGGCGCTCGGCCATCAGGAAGGTCAGGATCGGCCAGCCGACCAGGAAGCCGATGGAATAGATCAGCCCGTCATAGCCGTTCGACATCACCGCCGCCGAGATCCCCAGGAACGAGGCCGCGGACATGTAGTCGCCAGCGATCGCCAGCCCGTTCTGGAACCCGGTGATGCCGCCGCCGGCGGTATAGAAATCCGCCGCCGACTTGGTGCGCGAGGCGGCCCATTTGGTGATGAACAGGGTCCCGGCGACAAAGATCGCGAACATCCCGATCGCGGTCCAGTTGGTCGCCTGTTTCTGGATCTCGCCTTCCAGCGCGGGGGCGGCGACGACCAGCGAGGGCACCAGCAGCAGCGTGGACAGGCCCAGGAAGCGGCCCATGGAAAGTCCCGGCATCATTTCAGCGCCTCCCGCTTGATCCGCTCGTTCAGGTCGTCGTATTCGCTGTTGGCGCGGGCGACATAGACCCCGGTGATGACGATGGTGAACAGGATCACGCCGAAGCCGATCGGGATCCCCCAGGTCATGACGCCGTCGCCGATGCGCGCAGCCAGCGTTTCCTTGCTGAAGGCGATCAGCGTGATGAAGCCGTAATAGACGACCAGCATCGCAATGGTCAGCCTCCAGCCAAATCGCAGCCGTTTCTGTCGCAGCTCCTGATAGTTCGGGTCGGAAGCGATACGTTCGAGCATCGAGTCCTGCATGGAGAAATCCTCCCACGAGTAAAATGATATTCTTTGACAATCTGCCCGCGCGGCGCGGCCACGGGGGCCCGTCACGGATCCGGCCAGCTCGCCGGTGGCCGGCCGGACCTCCTCGATCCGGCCGGCGCTGCGCTTGTCGGGGCTATCCGCGGTTCATGCGGTTTTCGATCAGCTCGTCGACCACGCCCGGGTCGGCCAGCGTCGAGATGTCGCCCAGGCTGCCATAGTCGTTTTCGGCGATCTTGCGCAGGATCCGGCGCATGATCTTGCCCGAGCGGGTCTTGGGCATCCCCGGCGCCCACTGGATCAGGTCGGGCCTGGCGATGGGGCCGATCTCGGTGCGGACCCAGGTCTCCAGCTCCTTGCGCAGCTCGTCCGAGGGCTCGACCCCGTTCATCACCGTGACATAGGCGTAGATGCCCTGCCCCTTGAGGTCGTGCGGATAGCCCACGACCGCGGCCTCGGCCACCTTGGGATGGGCGACCAGCGCGCTTTCGATCTCGGCGGTGCCCATGCGGTGCCCCGAGACGTTGATCACGTCATCCACCCGGCCGGTGATCCAGTAATACCCGTCCTCGTCGCGGCGGCAGCCGTCGCCGGTGAAGTAATAGCCGGGATATTGCTGGAAATACGCCTCTTCGAAACGCTGGTGGTCGCCCCACAGCGTGCGCATCTGCCCCGGCCAGCTGTCGGCGAAGCACAGCACCCCCTCGACCCCGTTGCCGTCGATCACGGCGCCGGTGGTCGGGTCCAGCACCTCGGGGCGCACCCCGAAGCAGGGCAGCGTCGCCGAGCCGGGCTTGGTCTCGATCGCGTAGGGCAGCGAAGTGATCATGTGGCCGCCGTTCTCCGTCTGCCAGAACGTGTCCACGATCGGGCATTTGCCCTTGCCGATGTGCTTGTCGTACCAGTTCCACGCCTCGGGGTTGATCGGCTCGCCGACCGAGCCCAGCACCCGCAGGCTGGACAGGTCGTATTTCTCGACCCATTCGGTGCCCTGGCTGATCAGGCTGCGGATCGCGGTGGGCGCGGTATAGAACTGCGTCACCTTGTGCTTTTCGCACACCGCCCAGAAGCGGCCGGGGTCGGGATAGTTCGGCACGCCCTCGAACATGATGGTGGTGGCGCCGTTGGCCAGCGGCCCATAGACGATATAGCTGTGGCCGGTGACCCAGCCCACGTCGGCGGTGCACCAGAACACGTCGCCGTCCTGATAGTCGAAGGTGTTCTGATGCGTCATCGACGCATAGACCAGATAGCCGCCCGAGCTGTGCACCACCCCCTTGGGCTTGCCGGTCGAGCCCGAGGTATACAGGATGAACAGCGGATCCTCGGCCCCCATCGGGCGCGGCGGGCAGTCGGGGCTGGCGTGTTCCATCAGCGCCAGCACGTCCACGTCGCGGCCCTGCACCCAGGTGGTCTGGTCGCCGGTGTGCTTGACCACCAGGCAGCGCACCCTGTCCGAGCAATGCAGCAGCGCCGCATCGGCGTTGGATTTCAGCGCGGTGCGGCGGCCGCCGCGCGGGGCGCTGTCGGCGGTGATCAGCAGCTTGGCGCCGCAGTCGTTGATCCGGTTGGCCAGCGCATCGGGCGAGAACCCGGCAAAGACGATGGAATGAATCGCCCCGATCCGCGCGCAGGCCAGCATCGCATAGGCGGCCTCGGGGATCATCGGCAGGTAGATCACCACCCGGTCGCCGCGCATCACCCCCTGGCTCAGCAGCACGTTCGCCATCCGGTTCACCTTTTCCGACAGCTCGGCATAGGTGATGTGGCGGGCGGGGGTGTCGGGATCGTCGGGTTCCCAGATGATCGCGGTCTGGTTGGCGCGTTTGGGCAGGTGCCGGTCCACGCAGTTGACGCAGACGTTCAGGATCCCGTCCTCGTACCACTTGATCGAGACCTGACCCATCATGAAATCGGTGTTCTTCACCCTTGTATAGGGCTTGATCCAGTCCAGCCGCCGCCCCTCGCGACCCCAGAACCCGTCGGGGTCGGACAGGGATTCCTGATAGAGCGCACGATAGGATTCGGGCGTCACATGAGCCTTTTCATAGCCTTCGGGAACAGGGTGCTTGGCCACTGGTGCGACAGACATATAACCTCCCTAGCCGTCCAGAACCGCAGCGATCCTCAACGCCGCGAACCGCCGGCACAAGCGGCCGACGATAGGACGGAGCCTAGAAGCGCCCGGCGCGGTTGTCATATGCAAAAATTGCAAAATAAACCCTGTTTCTTGCGTATATTGTAAAAAACCATCGGATTCGGGGACATAAACATGGGAATTGGGCAATTTGTCGCGGGCAAAACCGGCGAGAACCCGCCAACCGGCCCGCATCGTCCCGCCGACGACCCCGCCCGCGCGCACGCAGAGGCGATCCTGCGGGCGGCAGACAGCGCGGTGCTGGCGGTTCTGGACGCGCAGGGCTGGCCGATGACGTCGCGGATCGCGGTGCAGCGGGATGCTGCCGGGGGGCTGTGGGCGATGTTGTCGGGGCTGGCGCTGCACACCGCCGCGCTGCGCCGCGACCCGCGCGCGGCGCTGCTGATCGACGCCCCTACCGCACCGGATGCGCGCGGCATCGCCCTGGCGCGGGCGCGGTTGTCGCTGCAGGTCGAGGCGCAAGAGCTGCGGGACCCCGCCGAAGACGCCACCCTGCGCGCGGACTGGCTGGCCCGCGACCCCAAGGCGGCGGTCTATGCGCGGCTGCCGGATTTCCGGCTGTGGCGGCTGCAACCCCGCGGCGGGCTGCTGAACGCAGGTTTCGGCCGGGCCTATCAACTGGGCCCGGCCGATCTGAGCTGACGCGACAAAGCCCCGGCAGCACAAGGCTGCCGGGCAGGATGTTCAGCGCGGAACGCGGGTCATTCCGCCTGATCCATGCGGATCTTCAGCGCCATCGTGCCGCGCACAGCCTGCGAGAAATCCAGATAGAGCTGGTCCTTCGCCGTCCCCTGCGCCGCGGTGACCGAGGGCAGGTCGGTGTTGCGGGCGCCGCTGGCGGTGGTCACCGCGCCCTCGGCCACCACCGATTCCACCCGCAGCGCCTGCGCGCTGAACGGCAGCGCGCCGCCCGTCCCCACCACCCAGCGCGCGGCGGCGGTATTCTGGCGGTGGCTGACGGTCAGCGGGTTGGCGGTGGGGGTGCGCACGCCGCTGAAGGTGTTGCCCTCGAACCGGACGTTGCGCATCCGCGCCACGTCCAGATTGGCAAAGCTGGTGTCCACCCGCTCGACCCGGTCGATCTGCGCGTAAAGCGACTTGAACACGTTGCCCATCACCGTCAGCCCGTGCAGCCAGTGGTTGGTGCCAAACGGCTTGATGACGATCCACGAAAAGCTGGCCACCGTGTGCGAGCACAGGAAGGTGTTGCCGGTCATCGTCACCCCCCCGAACGGCGGCTGCCCGGCAGAGTTCGGCACCGGGTGGTGCTCGTTCGTCCATTCGATGCTGGCGTTGTCGATATAGTTGCCGGTGATCGTCACCTGCGCATTGCGCCCGGTCAGCACCAGCCCGGCGCTGCGCAGCCCGGTGTTCTGGCTGTCGCCCTGGAACCAGTGGTTGCCGGAAATCAGATGCCCGGTCCCCGCCGCCACGCAGAAATGCCCGAAGCGGACAAAGCGGTTGTCGCGGATCTTTGCGTCGTTGGCGTTGACGTTCAGGCAGACGCTGGTGCGGCTTTGCACCGGCTGGCCCATGTCGTGGGACATGAACTCGCAGCGGTCGATCAGCATCCCCTGGCACGCCTCGCCGATCGAGGTGATGCCGCGGTCCTTGGGCCTTGTCATGAAACAGTCGCGGAACGACCACAGCTCGCCCTGCGGCGGCAGCATCACCCCGCTGGCCCGCCCGTCCAGCCCGAAATCCACGTTCATGAAATAGAAGCGGTCGACCTGAGGCACGGTCGAGAAATCGAAGGCGTAGCGGTAGCGCTCGAACGTATAGCTGCGGGTGCCGGCGCCGCCATAGAGCGCCTGCGACAGGGTCAGCGTGCCGGTGGCGATGTTCTTGTCGCGCACATAGATCTCGCGCCCGACCCCGGGACCCGAGATGCGCGCGCCGACCTCGATCGCGGCGATCTGGCCCACGGCGCGCAGCTCCAGCGGGCGCTCGGGGTCATAGGTGGCGGTGGCGGTGAGCGTGCCGGTTTCCCAGGCGGGGCCGTCCACGATGGCGATCTGGCCGTTGGCGATGACGCGGCGGGCGGAAAACTGCGTCAGCCCGGGGATGATGTCGCCGATCACCAGCGGCTCGGTCAGGTCGACCTTGCGGCCGCACAGGTCGAAGATGTTGTGGTCGCTGTAATCCAGCAGCGCCTGCAACCCGCGCTTCATCCCCTCGGTCTCGTCGCCGAAGGCATCGGCGTAAGAGGGCAGGTCGAAATTGCGCCGCAGCCCCAGCCGGGCGGTGCGGGGCATCACCAGCGTGCCGACGAAGCGCACCGGCTCGTTCATGGTCAGGTTGCCGCCGATGTAATAGCTGCCCGCCGGCACCAGCACCTGCCCGCCCGCCGCCGCCGCGTCGGCCAGCTGGAACGCCGCGCGGTCGTCGGTCACCCCGTCGCCTTTTGCGCCATAGTCGCGCACATCCACCCAGTCGATCATCGCGGGGACAAAGGCGGCGGTGATGTCCTCGATGCGGATGCTCTCGATACGGACGGCGCCGCCGTTCGGGCCGGTGATGTCCAGCCCCAGATGGCCGAACACCGCCGTCGGCCCCCAGCCCATATGCACCCCCGGCCGGGCCGAGGTGCCGACGATGGCCGAGACCTCGACCACCTGCCCGTGCCCCGGCAGCGCCACCACCGGGCCGGTGACGGTGACCCCGTTCACCCGCTGGCGCTGCGCGTTCCCCGGCCAGCCCGCGATGCGGACGGAAGCCAGGTTCCCCGCCACCGCCTTGACCCGCGCCGAGACCCGCAGATAGGTCCCCGGCAGGATCGGGGTTTCCCCGGTGAAGCGGATGCGGGTTTCGGTCGCCTGCTTGACGATTTCCAGGCAGGCGCCGAAATCCTGATCGGCCGGGACGACGGCCGCGTTGGCGGCGCTGGCCCAGGTGGTCTGGCCCGACCTCCCGTCCTCTTGCGACCATGCCGCCAGCCCCGCGGCGAACCCCGGCGGCATCAGCTGCAACCCCGATGTGATGGCGATGTTCATGCGCTCGTCCTTCCCCTTGAGGATGCGAGGTCACGACACGCCCCGCAGCAGCCCGGAACACTGCCGCGCAAGGGTTGACGCCCGGTTAACCAGCCGCGCGGTGCAAGAAGGGGGACGGCAACGGGCCAGAGGCGGGGGGCGGTGCGTGCAAAGCACGCACCCTACGCGGCCACCACGCATCCTCGGCCGTAGGGTGCGTGCTCCGCACGCACCATCCGCCCTCAGACCGCCTCAAGCTCTCCGGCCAGCGCCCGCTCGATCAGCGCGCGGGTCTCGGCCACCCCGTAAAGCGCGATGAAGCCGCCGAACCGCGGCCCCTGATCGGCGCCCAGCAGCACCTGATACAGCGCCTGGAACCAGTCGCGCAGCGGCTCGAACCCGTGCGCGTTGCCGATGGCGAAGACCATGGTCTGCAACGCTTCCGGGTCCGCGGGACCGTCCCACGCCGCCAGCCGCGCCGCCAGATCCTCCAGCGCCGCGCGCTCGGTGTCGGTGGGGGCGCGGAAGGCGCGGGTGGGGGCCACGAAGTCGTTGAAATACCGCACCGCGAACCCGGCCGCCGCATCCAGGTCGGGGTGGGTCTGCGGCGTCGCCTCGGGCGCATAGCGGCGGATGAAGCCCCACAGCGTTTCCTTGTCCTGCGCCGCGGACACCGAGGCCAGGTTCAGCAGCATCTGGAACGGCACCACCAGATTCGATTCGGGCACCTTGCCGCCGTGGATGTGCCAGACCGGGTTCGCCAGCTGCTGGTCCACCGTCTGCCCGGGATAGGCGCGCAGCTGCTGGTGGTATTCGTCCACCGCCTTGGGGATCACGTCGAAATGCATCCGCTTGGCGGTCTTGGGCTTCTGATACATGAAATAGGACAGGCTTTCAGTGGCCGCATAGGTCAGCCATTCGTCGATCGACAGGCCGTTGCCCTTGGATTTGCTGATCTTCTGCCCGTGCTGGTCCAGGAACAGCTCATAGGTGAAATGCTCGGGGGCGCGGCCGCCCAGCACCTCGCAGATGCCGTCATAGATCGGGGTGTTGGTGGAATGGTCCTTGCCATACATCTCGAAATCCACATCCAGCGCCGCCCAGCGGGCGCCGAAGTCGGGCTTCCACTGCAGCTTCACGTTGCCGCCGGTGACCGGCAGCGTCCATTCGCGCCCGGTCTCGTCGTCAAAGGTGATCTCGCCCCGCGCCGCATCGACATTCTTGATCGGTACATACAGCACCCGCCCGGTTTCCGGGTGGATCGGCAGGAAGCAGCTGTAGGTCTGCTGGCGCTCCTCGCGCAGACTGGCCAGCATGATCTCCATGATCGCGTCATAGCGTTCCGCCGCCAGCAGCAGCGTGGCATCGAACTGCCCCGAGCGATAGAACTCGGTCGCGCTGATGAACTCGTATTCGAACCCGAAAGTGTCCAGGAACCGGCGCAGCATGGCGTTGTTGTGGTCGCCGAAGCTGGGGTATTCGCCGAACGGGTCCGGCACGCTGGTCAGCGGCTTTTGCAGATGCTGGCGCAGCATCTCGGTCTGCGGCACGTTGTCCGGCACCTTCCGCATCCCGTCCAGGTCGTCGGAAAAACAGAACAGCCGCGTGGGGATGTCGCTGATGATCTCGAACGCGCGGCGCACCATGGTGGTGCGCGCCACCTCGCCGAAAGTGCCGATATGCGGCAGGCCCGAGGGGCCATAGCCGGTCTCGAACAGCACATAGCCCTTTTCGGGGTCTTTCTTGGCGTAACGTTTCAGCACCCGGCGCGCTTCCTCGAAAGGCCAGGCCTTGGAATTCATCGCGGCATCGCGCAGGGTGGTCATCGTCATTCTCCGTCCGTTCGGCCCCTGCCGTAGCGGGCGGTCCAGATATCGTCAACACAGGCGCGCCCAAGCGCCGCCCGCGACCCCGAGGCCCCCATGACCCTGCCCCTGCCCGCAATGTCGCCCTGCGACGCGCTTGTCGCCGTGATGGTGGCGGTTTCGGCCGCCGGACAGGGCCTGGGCACCGCCGAGATGGTGGCGATCGAGCGGCTGGTGAACCACACCCCGGTCTTTGCCGCCTATGACATCGACCGGGTGCGGGGGGTGTCGCAGACCGTGCTGTCGATCTTCGAGGAAGAGGACGGGCTGGACGCGCTGTTCGGGCTGATCCGCGACGCGCTGCCCGAATCGCTTTACGAAACCGCCTATGTGCTGGCCTGCGACGTGGCCGCCGCCGATGGCCGCGCCGATCAGGTCGAGCTGCGGCTGCTGGTCGAGCTGCGCGAGGAACTGCAGATCGACCGCCTGCACGCCGCCGCCATCGAGCTGGCCGCCAACGCCCGCAACCGTCAGCTCTAGATTTCCGGCGGCAGCGCGGCGGGTGCGGCATCGTCGCGCAGGCTCGCCGCCACCAGGTCGCGCTGCAACAGCTTGGCGCGCTTCACCCAAGCCAGCGAGCCCTGAGGCCAGTCCTGCCCGGTCGTGGCCGCCAGCCGCGGCTCATCCGCCATCAGCGTGGCAAAGGCGATCTCGCGCCCCTCCGCCGCCGCATAGCCGGCCAGGCAGGACACGAAGTTCAGCGTCCCGGTCTTGGCCTGCACCAGCGGGGCGCCGTTGCGGCCGTGGCCCTGCGCGGCCTCGCCCAGCACTTCGCGCAGCGGGTCGGTGTTCAGCAGCGGCCGCAGCGCCGCGCGGGCCTGCGGCCGGGCCAGCAGCCGCGCCAGCGCCTGCGCGGTGATGCGGTTCTGCGGGCTCATCCCCGAATGATCCGCCAGCACCGCGCCGGTGATCCCCGCCGCCGCCAGCCACTCGCCCATCGCCCGGGCCGAATCCGCTTGGCTCATAGCCCCGCTGGCGGCCAACCCCACCACCTCGGCGGTCAGGTTGGTGGAATGTTCCAGCATCCCGCGCAGCAGCACGGTCAGCGGCGCGCTGTCCAGTCGCGCGATCTCGACCCCCGCGGGCGGCATATGCGCCACCTCGGGCGCGGGCAGCGGCAACCCTTGCGCGCGCGCCAGCGTCTGGAACACGTCGCCCGCATAGGCCTCGGGACGGCGCACCGGCAGCCAGCGCGAACCGCTGCGCCCCAGCCCGGCGCGCGGCACTTGCCAATGCTCGCGCCCCTCGGCGACGCTGTGGCCAAAGCCGCCGCCCGATTTGGTGCCGGCGCTGATCGTCCAGGCTCGCGGCGACTGCGCGGACCCGCGCGCCTGCAGATCCAGCGTGCAATCCGCCTCGCAGCGCCAGCCCAGATAGACGCGGTTATAGTTGAGGATCATCCCGGAAACGCTTGGATTATAGGCCAGATGCGCCGCCTGCCCCGGCGCGATCTCCTCTACCTGCGGCAGCGCGCCGCCCCAGACCGCAAAGCGCAAGGGCCGCCAATCGCCCACCGCCTGCGCGGTCTCGGCCGCCAGCACCGCCAGCGCATCGGTGTCCAGCGCCGGGTCGCCGCCCCCCGCCAGCACCAGCGTGTCGCCCTCGCGCAGCACCCGCGTCGTGAACCGGTGCTGCGGCCCCAGCCGGTCCAGCGCATAAAGCGCGGTCACGGTCTTGAGCGTGCTGGCCGGGGGCAGCGCGAGCTCTGCGCCCTCGGCCTGCAGGACCGCGCCCGGACCCAGGTCGATCGCCGCGAATCCCAGCGAGGCATTGCCCAGCCCCGCCCCCGCGAACAGCTGCGCGACCGAGGGCGCCGGCCTGCGGCGCGGCCGCCCTGCCCCTGCCGGACCGGCCATGACCGCAGCCGAGGCCGCCAGCAGAAACTCACGCCTTTTCATCATCGAACCCCGGAATCCTCACGTCGTGTCCGCAGCCGCCCGCCTTCAACCAGCCACGCCGCCAGCGCCAGCCCGACGATCAGCAGCAGCCACGCCCAGGGCGGCAGCAGCGGCCGCACCGCCAGCCCCTCGACCGCCTCGGCACCGCGCGGGGTGATCGCGATCCACGGGCGCGCGATGCCCTGCCCATGCGCCTGCCGCCCAACTGCCACCGCGCGCAGGTCCGGCACGCCCTCGGACAGCGGCAGCACCGCGCCCTGCGTCGCCGCCACCAGCGGCCTCAGCGCAGCAGCGTCGGCGACGGTCTGCTCGAACTCGCGCGGGGCGGCGGGACCGACGGCCACCACCCGCGTCAGCTCGCCCTCGGCCAGCCGATACAGCCCCGGCGCCGGCGCCGGAAACCGCCCCGAGAACCGCCCGGCGCCCTCGGGCTCCAGCACCAGCGTCGCGGTGGACCCATCGGGGCGGGTGATCTCGACCGGGCCGATGGCGTCCTCCATGGTGCGGCGGGTGATCGCCAGCACCGGCCCCTCGGCGACGCGGACCGAGAGCGTCTCTTCCTCCAGATCCGGTTCCTTCATCGACCAATGCGCGACGCGGCGCAAAAGCTCGGCCTGCGGACCGCCGCCCTCGAAGCCGCGCCCCCACAGCCACACCTGGTCCGAGGTCAGCAGCGCCACCCGCCCCTGACCCGCGCGGCCGGCGACCAGCAGCGGGCGCTCTCCCTCGCCGGTCATCAGCACCTCGGCGCGGGGGTCGGCCACCACCTCGCCCCTGCGCAGCCAGCGGCCCCAGGGCGCGCCGGCGCTGCCCGGCGCGCCCTGCAGCGCGGCGGTGACGGGGTGGCGGCGCCCGGCCTCGGTCAGCTGCGGCCGGAACGGCGCATCAACGAACCGCCCCGTCGGCCGCGCCGGCAGGATCGCGCCCAGCGGCGACAGATGCAGGCTTTCCACCCCCGCCATCTCGGGCCCCGAGGCGACCAGCAGCGCGCCCCCGGCTTCGACATAGCGGCGGATATTGTCGAAATACTGCGGCGGCAGGATGCCGCGCACCCGGTAGCGGTCAAAGATGATCAGGTCGAAATCGTTGATCCGGTCGTGGAACAGCGCCTCGGTCGGAAAGGCAATCAGCGCCAGCTCATCCACCGGCACCCCGTCCATCTTGTCCGGCGGCCGCAGGATGGTGAAATGAACCAGATCGACATTCGTGTCCGATTTCAGGATGTTGCGCCATACTCTTCCACCCGAGTGTGGCTCGCCCGACACCAGCAGCACCCGCAGCCGGTCGCGCACGCCCTCGATGCGGACCACGGCGCGGTCGTTCAGCTCGGTCAGCTGCGGCGGGCCCGCGTCCGGCGGGTCCAGCGCCAGCGCCACCACGTTCTGCCCGGGGTGTTCCGGCGTTACCTGAATGTCCAGCGGCATCCCCGGCGGGATCGAGACGATCTGCTCGTCCTCGCCGTCCAGCGACAGGCGCAGGGTGGCGGCGCGGCCGGCCACCTCGTCGGGGACGGCGCCCTGATCCTCGATCCGCAGCCGCAGCGTCACCGGCTGGCCGATCAGGCCGAAACCGGGGGATTCCTCGATCACCAGCCGGCGGTCCCAATCCTCCGCCTGCCCGGTCAGCAGCACATGCACCGGCGCCGGCGCCTCGGCCGGCAGCGCCGCGGGATCGTGCAGTCGCCCGTCCGTGATCACAATCATCCCGGCGAGACGCGACTCGGGTTCCGCCGCCAGCGCGCGGGCGATGGCCTCGCCCAGCAGCGTGCCGTCAGGGTCGTCCGCCAGCGTCACGCGGCGCAGTTCCGTATCCGGGCGGGCGGCGATCTGCGCGGCCATCGCCTCCGAGGCCGCCGCCAGCTGCGCGGCCCGACCCGGCAGGGACTGGCTGGCGCTGTGATCCTCGACCAGCAGCACGATGTCGGACAGCGCCCGGCGCACGCCCGTTTCCAGCATCGGCCCCGCCATGGCCGCCGCCGCCGCCAGCCCCGCGGCCAGCCGCCACGCCCAGCCGCGCAGGCCGTGCCACCACGCCAGCGCGGCGGCCAGCAGCGCCAGCACCAGAGCCGCGGCGACCACGCCCCAGCCCAGCAGCGGCGCGAAACCCAGCCCGAGACCCACCACGCTCATGGCAGCAGCCTTTGCGGCAGCGGGGCATAGTCGGGGGCGCCGAACTCATAGCCGCCCTGTTCGCGGCCCAGCCGCTCCAGCAGTTCCGGCACATGCACCTGGTCGGATTTGTAATTGCCACCAAGCGCATACATCACGATGTTGATGCCGAATCTCAGCGCCAGCTCGCGCTGTCGGCCGCTGTCGTAGCCCGGCCCGATCGCATAGGCGGGGCGGCCCGAGTCGTCCTCGGCCCAGGCCTCGGCCCAGGCGTTGCCGCCGATCACCACCGGCGACACCCCGTCGTTGGTCACCCCCAGCGCCCCCTGTTCGGCGCTGGCCGAGGTCGCCTCGACCCAGAGCGTGCCGCCGCGGTGGCGGCCGGGAAACTCGCTCAGCAGATAGTATGAGCGCGTCAGCACATGGTCGCGCGGCACCGGCGCCAGCGGCGGGATTTCCAGCGGCGCCGCCAGTTGCTGCAACGCACCGCTGCCGGTGCTCTCAAGCCCGCCGATCCCTTCCAGATCGCCGTCGCCGGTGTCGAACAGGATCATGCCGCCGCTGCGCAGGAACCGGTTCAGCCGCGCATAGGCCAGCGGCGAGGGCGGCGGCTGATCCGCCGTCACCGGCCAGTAGAGGAAGGTCAGCAGCGACAGGTCGTCCTGGTCCAGATCGACGCCGACCGGGGTGCCCGGCTCGACGGTGGTGCGGGCCCGCAGCGCGGCACTGAGCCCGGCAAGCCCCAGCTCCGAGGCGCGGTCCAGCTGCGGATCGCCTGTGATCACAAAGGCCAGCGCCGAATCCGCCGCCGCGGCGACCAGCCGCGGATCGGGCGCGGGCGGCTCCTGCGCCGCCGCGGGCAGTGCGGCCAGCAGCAGGGCCAGCGCCAGGGAAAGGATGCGCCTGCTCATGCCACCCCCATCCGGCGCCGCCCGCCCGCGACCAGCGCGCTGCCAAGGGCGTCCGCCGCCAGCGCCAGACCGGCCAGCGCCAGCAGCCAGCCGCCCAGCGGCGTGCCGGGCGCGGCCTCGGCGGCCTCGACCGTGGCGCCGGGCCAGTCCGCCGCCACCATCGGCCCGCCCGCGTTCAGCGCCGCCTGACGCTCGCCCGAGGCGTAGACTCCCGCCGGCGCCAGCGGCCCGGGCCCTTGCGCGAAATCCTCGGCCGCGACCGGGGCCAGCCCCTCGGGCGCGCGGGGGCGGCCGAAGCCGTCCAGCACCAGCTGCGCCGCCCAATGGCCGGTCTCGGCGGGCGCGGTATCCGGGGCATCCGCCCCCGCCGCACCCGGGGCGCTTTGCACGATCCGGTCCAGCATCGCCACGAACAGCCCCGACAGCGCCAGATTGCCCCATTCCGCGTTGGCGGTGGTGTGGACCAGCAGGATCCGGCCCGCGCCCACGCTGTCGCGGGTGACCAGGGGGGTGCCGTCCTCAAGCTGCGCGATGGTGCGGGCGGCAAGGTCGGGGTCCGGCTCGGGCAGCAGCTGCGCGCGCACAAGCACATCGGCGGGGATCGCCAGCCCGGCGAAAATCCCGTCCGCTGTGAATGGCGCCAGCGCCCGCGGCTCGCCCCAGCTGAGCGCGCCGCCGGCGTCGCGGCCCCCCGGGCGCAGGCGCACCGGCAGCAGCCCGTCCTGCGACAGATCAGGCTGCGCCGCCATCCGCGGCCCGGCAAAGCGCACAAGCAGCCCGCCCTGCACCACCCATTCCGCCAGCTCCTGCGCCTGCGCACCGGGGGCGGTATCGGCCAGCACCACCACGTCGGGGCTTGCCTGCAGCACATCGGTCAGCGTGCCCTCGATCAGGTCGGTCGAGGGCGCGAGCGCCTGGCGCAGGTAATGCAGCGGCGACAGCAGGTGCTGGCCTTCGGTCGCGCGGGCGTCGCCGACCAGCGCCAGCTTGCGCCGCCGCATGCGGTCGTCGGCCAGCACCACCGCCCCGGCCGATGCCGCGCCCTCGACGGCGAAACTGGTGATGCGGTTGCGCAACTCGGGCGGCAGGTCGATCGGGATGACGGCGGCCGCGGGGTCGCTGTCCGCGGCTGCGCGCAGCCGCGCAAGCTGGCGCGGGATGCCTTGCGGGTCCGGCCCCATCGCCAGTACCTCGGGCAGCGGTCCGGGGGGATGTGCCCGCAGGATCAGCGAGGGCTGCGCACTATCCTGTACGGCCAACGAGAGCAGCGGACGGGCAGGCACCGCCACCGTCACCGCCCCACGCGCGGCCAGCGCCGCCAGCAGCGAAGCGCGCCCCGGATGGTCCAGCCCGTCCGCGATCCACAGCGTCTGGAACTGCGCGGGCGCATCGCCCAGCATCGCGGCGGGGTCGGCGGAATAGCGGGTTTCCCACGGCTGCGGGCTGGCGGCGCGCAGGGTGGCAGCGGCATCGGTGGCGGTGCCGAACACCGGCCCCTGCCCCCGCCCGCCCTGCCCGTCGGCCAGCCACAGCGCCACCGGGCGGCCCTGGGCCTGCGCGCGGTCGACCGAGGCGCGGGCGCGCGCCTGCGCCTCGGCCCAGCCGGGGGCAGCGGCCCAGCCGGCGTCCATCAGGACCAGCAGCGGGCCATCCCCGCCGGCTGCCTGCGGCTGCGGACGCCAGACCGGCCCGGCAAAGGCGATGATCGCCGCCGCCACCGCCAGCAGCCGCAGCGCTAGCAGCCACCAGGGCGTATGGCGGGTAACCGGCGCGGGGTCGGCCAGCCCCAGCAGCAGCGCGGTGCCGGGAAACTCGACCTCGCGCGGGGCGGGCGGCACCGCGCGCAGCAGCAGCCACAGCAGCGGCAGCGCCAGCCCCGCGGTCAGCAGCCACGGCGCCGCAAATCCAAGGGGGCCCAGCGTCATCATGGCGACAGCGCCCCGTGCAGCCACAGCAGCGCGGCCGCGGGCGCGGCGCCGGTGTCGTGGGTGCCGAACTGCCAGCCCGCGCCCGCGGCCAGCTGCGCAAGCTCGTCGCGGCGGGCGGCGAGCCGGGCCAGATAGGCGTCACGCAGGGCGGCGGCGTTGCCGGTGGCGTGGCGTTCGCCCGAAGGGGCACGGAACCGCACCGCCCCGGCAAAAGGAAAAGTCTCCTCGACCGGATCGAGCAGTTGCAGCAGCGCGCCCCGGCAATTCAGCGCCGCCGCCTGCCCCAGCAGCCCGCGCAGGCCCGTCAGATCGCCCACGAAATCCCCGACCAGCACCACGCGGCGATGCGGGCGCAGCGCGGCTTCGCCCGGCAGCTCGTCGGTGGCGGCCAGCAGGTCGCGGGCCAGCGCATCGGCCTGCGTGCGGCCGGGCCGTGCGGGCGAGGCGCCGACGCCCACCCGTTCGCCCCCGCGCAGCATCAACAGCCCCAGCGCCAGCGCCAGCACCCGGCCGCGGTCGCGCTTGGCTGGCCGGGCGGGATCGCCGCTCCACCCCATGCCGGGCGCGCCGGAGACCCACAGCACCGCCGCCTGCGGCGCCTGCAATTCGCGTTCGCGCACAAAGGCCGCGTCAGAGCGCGCCGAGCGGCGCCAGTCGATCAGCCCGGCCGGATCGCCGGGCACGGCGGCGCGGTATTGCCAGAAATCCTCGCCGGTGCCGGCGCGGCGCAGCCCATGCGCGCCCGGATCGACGCTGGAGGCCAGCCGCTCGGCCGCCAGCATCAGCTCGGGCAGCCCCAGCGCCGCCGCCTCGGCCCGCAACCGCAGCGCCGCCGCCCCGCCCGTCCCTGTCGCCGCGAATCCGCGGCTGGACCCGGCCCCCCTCATGTCAGGCGGCCGCCAGCAGGCTGCCCTCGATCAGCCGCGCCACCACCTCGTCAGAGGTCGCGCCCCGCGCCCGCGCTGCGAACGACAGCGCCATGCGGTGGCGCAGCACCGGCGCGGCCATGGCGGCCACGTCGTCCAGCGTCGGCGCCAGCCGTCCCTGCAGCACCGCCCGCGCCCGCACCAGCAGCATCAGCGCCTGCGCCGCGCGCGGCCCCGGCCCCCAGACCAGCGTCTCGGACAGCCACGCATCGGCCTCGGGCGCGCCGGGCCTTGCGCCCCGCACCAGGTCGAGAATGGCCGAGGTCACGCTTTCCCCCACCGGCATCGCCCGCACCAGATGCTGCGCCGCGATCAGCGCCGGCGCGTCCAGCACCGGGTGGGGACGGTCCTGCTCGACCCCGGTGGTGGCCAGCAGGATCGCGCGTTCGGTGTCCCGGTCGGGATAGTCGATGTCCACCTGCACCAGGAAACGGTCCAGCTGCGCCTCGGGCAGCGGATAGGTGCCCTCCTGCTCGATGGGGTTCTGCGTGGCCAGCACGTGGAAAGGCCGGCCCAGCGGGCGATGGGCGCCGCCGATGGTGACCTCGCCCTCCTGCATGGCCTGCAGCAGCGCGGATTGGGTGCGGGGGCTGGCGCGGTTGATCTCGTCCGCCATCAGCAGCTGGGTGAACACCGGCCCCTGAACGAAACGGAATGCGCGGCTGCCGTCGGCGTTCATGTCCAGCACTTCGGACCCGAGGATGTCGGCCGGCATCAGGTCCGGGGTGAACTGGATGCGGGCGCTGTCCAGCCCCAGCACCGTCGACAGCGTATCGACCAACATGGTCTTGCCCAGCCCCGGCTGCCCGACCAGCAGCGCGTGCCCGCCCGACAGGATCGCAGCCAGCACCTGTTCCACCACCTCGTGCTGGCCGACGAAGCGGCGCTCGATGCTGGCGCGGGCCGCGGTCAGGCGCGCGGCCAGTTGCCCGGCCTCGGCGGCAAGATCCTGCCCTGCGGCGATATCGGCGTGTGCGGCCATGACTCTGCCCCTGCTCTGCGTTATCCCGAGCATATGAGGAGAAATGCAGAGGCTCCACCAGCAATGACGGACAGACAGGCAGATTCGCCGCACGATCGCGCGACGGCGACCACCCCGGGCGCCGGCATCATCGCCGCGGCGCGGCAGGCCAAGGGCCGCGGCCCGGCGCCGGTGCATCTGTGGAACCCGCCCTATTGCGGCGAGATGGACCTGGAAATCCGCGCCGACGGGCGCTGGATCCACGAGGGCAGCCCCATCGGCCGCCCCGAGATGGTGCGGCTGTTCGCCTCAGTCCTGAAACGCGAGGGGGACCGTTTCTTCCTGGTCACCCCGGTGGAAAAACTGGGCATCAAGGTGCAGGACGCGCCGTTCCTGGCCGTGGACGCCGAGATCGCCGCGGACGAGATCCGCTTTGTCACCAATATCGGCGACGAGGTGGTGGCCGGGCCCGACAACCCGATCCGGGTCGAAAGTCGCGACGGCGAGCCGCGCCCCTATGTGCATGTGCGCGGCGGCCTCGATGCGCTGATCGACCGCAAGACCTTCTATCGGCTGGTCGAGGCCGCGTCCGAGGATGAAGCGGGCCGGCTGGTGCTGCGCTCGCGCGGGGCCAGCTTCGCGCTGGAGGGCTGAATGGCGCGGCTGGCGGCCAACCTGACCTTTCTGTTCACCGAACTGCCGATGACCGAGCGCTTTGCCGCGGCGCGGCGGGCGGGGTTTTCCGGGGTCGAGGTGCTGTTTCCCTATGACCTCGCCACGCGCGAGCTGACCCGCGCCGCCCGCGCCGAGGGGCTGGAGTTCGTGGCGCTGAACACCCCGCCCCCGAACTGGGCGGGCGGGCCGCGCGGCTTTGCCGCCATCCCCGGCGGCGAGGATCGCTTTCGCCGCGACTTCGACCGCGCGCTGCGCTTTGCCGGCGAGCTGGGCGCGCGGCATATCCATGTCATGGCCGGACGCGCGCGGGGGCCAGAGGCGCGGCAGAGCTTCATCCGCAACCTGTCCTGGGCGGCGGCACGGGCGCCGCAGGCCAGCCTGCTGATCGAGCCCGCCAATACCGCCGACCTGCCCGGCTATTTCCTGGACGACTTCGACCTCGCCGCCGAGATCCTGGACGAGATCGGGGCGCCGAATATCGGCCTGCAATTCGACGCCTATCACGCGCAGCGCATCACCGGCGACGCGCTCGCCTGCTGGGACCGCCACGGCGCCCGCGCCCGCCACGTCCAGATCGCCGGCGTCCCCGGCCGGCACGAGCCTGCGGGCGGCGACATCGACTATCCGGCGTTCTTCCGGCGGCTGGCGGCCTCGGGCTATGACGGGTTCGTATCGGCCGAATACATCCCCGCCACTACCACCGAGGCCGGGCTGGGCTGGCTCACCGATGTGGGGTGACGGGTCCCGCATCCGGCGCGGCTGCTGGAATTGCTGCCGGGTGCTGCGGTGGGTATCGCCGGGGGCGGTGCCGCAATCCACGGGGGTGGGCCGCCCCTGCGGGCGGCCGCACCGCGCGGCTCACCCCAGCCGATAGTTCGGCGATTCGCGGGTGATCTGCACGTCGTGGACGTGGCTTTCGCGCAGGCCGGCGCCGGTGATGCGCACGAACTCGCAGCCGGTGCGCATCTGCTCGATGGTAGCGCAGCCGGTATAGCCCATGGCTGCGCGCAGGCCGCCGACCATCTGGTGCAGCACCGCGGTGACCGAGCCCTTGTAGGGCACCTGCCCCTCGATCCCCTCGGGGACCAGCTTGTCGCTGGCCGCGTCTTTCTGGAAATAGCGGTCGGCCGAGCCGCGCGCCATGGCGCCAAGGCTGCCCATGCCGCGATAGGATTTGAAGCTGCGGCCCTGATACAGGATCACCTCGCCCGGCGATTCGTCGGTGCCGGCAATGGCGCTGCCGACCATGGCGCAGGTAGCGCCCGCCGCGATGGCCTTGGCGAAATCGCCCGAATACTTGATGCCGCCGTCGGCGATCACCGGCACGTCGCCCGCGCCCGCCACCGCATCCAGAATCGCGGTCAGCTGCGGCACGCCCACGCCCGCCACGATGCGCGTGGTGCAGATCGAGCCGGGGCCGATGCCCACCTTGACCGCATCCACCCCCGCATCGACCAGCGCGCGCGCGGCGCCGGCGGTGGCGACGTTGCCCGCGCAGATCTCGGCCTGCGGAAAGGCCGCTTTCAGGCGGCGGACGGCCTCGCCCACGCCTTCGGAATGGCCGTGGGCGGTGTCGATGATGACCATGTCCACGCCCGCCTCGATCAGCGCCACGCTGCGCTCATACCCCTCGTCGCCGACCGAGGACGCCGCGGCCACCCGCAGCCGCCCCTGGTCGTCCTTGCAGGCCAGGGGATTCAGCACCGATTTTTCCGTGTCCTTCAGGGTCAGCAGCCCGGTCAGCCGCCCCTGCCCGTCGGTGACCAGCAGCTTTTCGATGCGCCGCGCCTTCATCAGGCTGATCGCCTCGTCCCGGTCGGCGGGCTCGTGCAGGATCGCCAGGTCGTCCGAGGTCATCATCACCCGCACCGGGGTGCGGTCGTCACTGGCGAAGCGCATGTCGCGGTTGGTGACGATGCCGACGACGCGGCCCTGGTCGTCCACCACCGGAAACCCGGTGACGTGGTAGTGTTCCTGCAGCGCCTTGGCATCGGCCAGGGTCTGGTCGGGACGCAGGGTGATCGGCTCATACACGATCCCCGATTCAAAGCGCTTGACGCGGCGGACCTCGGCGGCCTGTTTTTCGGGGGACAGGTTGCGGTGGATCACCCCGATGCCGCCCGCCTGCGCCATGGCGATGGCCATGCGGCTTTCGGTCACCGTATCCATGGCCGAGCTGACCAGCGGGATGTTCATGCGGATGTTGCGAGAGACCCGCGTGGTCACATCCGCCGTCGATGGCATCACGCTGGATGCGGCGGGAACCAGAAGAACGTCGTCGAAGGTCAGCGCCTCGCGAATCTGCATGGGATGCAATCCTGTCAGGGGTTCGTTTGGCGGTTCCCCATTTCACGGGCGGGCCGGAAAGTCCAGCCGCCCATAAGAATGTATGTCAGGCGACTGCGGGTTCAGGCGATGGCAGCGTTGGTCTTGACCGGCAGCCGCCCCTGCGCCCAGGCTTTCAGCACCAGCGCGAGGATCGGGACGGCGACCAGCGTCGCGACCACCAGCACCACCCCGGCGATCAGCCGGTGCAGTTCGGACGGCTGGACCTGCCACAGCGTCACCCACAGCCCCGCGGTCGCCGCCACCGGGAAGGTCAGCGCCCCCCACAGCGCGGAAAACCCGTCCGCCAGCAGCCAGCGCGCCGCGGCGAGCCCCAGGACCAGCAGCGCCAGCGCCAGCCAGGCCAGCACCGTCCCCGCGGCGGTCCAGCCCAGCCCCAGCGCCACCGTGCCGAACAGCGCAATCGGGGCAAGGTGGATGGCCAGCAGCGGCCGCAGCGGCGGCGGCACCCGTAGGCTCAGCGCCTGCCGGGCGCTGACCGCATAGATCGCCAGCGCCACCAGCAGCGTCGGCCAGAACAGCCACCACGCCAGCCCCGGCCAGCCCAGAGCCACCGCCACCCGCGCCGCGACGATGGGGCCGGTGAAGCTCAGATGCCACGCCGGGGCGACGCGGCGCTGTTCGGGGGGCAGGCCGCGCAGCACCGCGACCAGCACCACCAGCAGCACCCCGTGCAGGATGAGCCCCGCGCCCAGCACCGCCTTGCCGGCGCCCACCATGCCCAGCGCCGCCAGCAGTGCCGCCACCAGATAGACCGCCAGCACCCCCGCCGCGACCCCGGCGCGGCCGGGCAGGATCGCCAGCTCCTCGGCCAGCACGGCCGGGCGGCGGGCCAGCTTGACCGCATAGGCCAGCATCGCGAACCCCGCGATCGCCACCGCCATCCCCGCCAGCAGCTGCGCCAGCGCCCGCGGCAGCGCAAAGGCCGCCACGCCCCCCAGCCAGGCCAGCGCCAGCCCCAGCGCCCCCAGCACCGGCGGGAACACGGCCGGAGGCACCCGGCGCCACAGGCCGGGCGGAACGGTGCGGGGCATGGCGAAATGCAGGCGGTCCCTGGTCATGGGCGCATGATCGCAGCCCCGCGCGCGCTTGCCAAGCGCGGCAAATCGCGCAGGCACAGCGGCCGCGACAGCGGCCCGGACGTTGCACTGCCGCCACGCAAAGCCCCACCCGGGCCGCGGAACGCCGCGTCACATGCACAATGGATTGACCAGCGCCTTTACAGGCCGAAAATGACAGGAAACCGCCAATGACGGTTTTGCGAGACAGGGGGAGGTTAATTCGATGAAACATCTGTTGACGGGCACCGCGGCGCTGATGCTGACCGCCGCACCGGTTTTTGCCGGCGCCATCGAGCGCGCGCCGCAGTCGCTGGGCATCCTGTTCGAGGAAGGGAATTACGTCGAGTTTGGCGTCGGCCGGGTGAGCCCGGAGCTGTCGGGGAACGACGTTGGCTCCGGCACGCCGACCGGGGACATCGCCAAGAATTACAACTTCTTCGGCTTGGGCTACAAGCACCAGTTCAACGAGAACCTCTCGGGCGCGATCATTGTCGAACAGCCGTTCGGGGCGGATATGTATTATCCCACCACCGGCTCGGCGATGCTGGGCGGGACGGCGGTGACCATCGACTCGACCACCTACACGGCGCTGCTGCGCTACAAGTTCGATAACAACATCGGCATCCACGGCGGGATCCGCGGCTCGCACGCCAGCGGCGAGGTCGATCTGCGGGGTGACGGATACGCCCTGCTGGACGGCTATAGCGCCGTCCTAGACGGCACCTGGGGTTGGGGTTATGTGCTGGGCGCAAGCTGGGAAAAGCCCGAAATCGCCGCACGCGTCTCGCTGACCTACAACTCGCCGGTTACGCATGATTTCGACACCACGGAGACGCTTTCCGGGGGGCCTCTGAGAGCCGGCCAGACAACGACCTCGGTGGACACTCCCCGCTCGTGGACGCTGGAAGGACAGACCGGGGTGGCCGCCGATACGCTGGTGTTCGGCTCGATCCGCTGGGTGAAGTGGTCCGAGTTCAAGGTTGCACCCGAAGCATTTTCCTGCGCGCCGATGAACCCGACGCCGCCGACGCCCTGTTTCGGTCAGACCGACGGCCTCGTGACGCTCGAGAACACCACCACCTACACGCTGGGTGTTGCCCGCAAGTTTACCGAGAACTGGTCCGGGGCCCTCTCGCTCGGCTACGAGAAATCCGGCAACCGGCTGGTGTCGCCGCTCTCGCCCACCACCGGCCGCAAAAGCGTCGGCCTCGCCGCGATCTACACCCAGGACAACTGGAAGGTCACCACCGGCATCACCTACATCAAGCTGGGCGATGCCACTGCCGACGCGGCGGAGCCGTCGGCCGAGTTCCGCGACAACGACGCCTGGGGCATCGGCGTCAAGGTCGGCTACAGCTTCTGACCCCCTCCACGGGGTGTCACAGGGGGCGGCCCGTCGGCCGCCCCTTTTCCTTTGCCGCGTCGCGGCCTACCTATCGCGGCGGCAAGGCAGACGGGCGGGACCGATGATCTACGACAGCGCAGAATCGTGGCTGGAGGCGCCCGAAAAGCGGGTGATGCTGTTCGGCATGTCCGGGCTGGGGAAAACCCATGTCGCCTCGATGCTGCGCCGCGCCGGCGGCTGGTTCCACTACAGCGTCGACTACCGCATCGGCACCCGCTACATGGGCGAGCTGATCGCCGACGAGTTCAAGCTGCACGCCATGCAGGTGCCGCTGCTGCGCGAGCTGCTGCTGACCGATTCCGTGCGCATCCGCTCGAACATCACCTTCGACAACCTGGCGCCGCTGTCGATGTATCTGGGCAAGCCCGGCGATCCGGCGCGGGGCGGGCTGGCGTTTCCCGACTACATGACCCGGCAGAACCAGCACCGCGCCGCGGAAATCGCGGCGATGCTGGATTGCGGGCATTTCATCGACCGCGCCCGCGCGATCTACGGCTATCGCGATTTCGTCTGCGACACCTCGGGCTCGGTGTGCGAGGTGGTGGACCCCGACGATCCCCACGATCCGGTGCTGGCGGCGACCGCCCGGCTGATGCTGCCGGTCTGGATCCGCGGGACCGAGGCGCATACCGCGGAACTGGTGCGCCGCTTTGACCGCGCGCCCAAGCCGATGTATTACCAGCCGGATTTCCTGTCCCGCGCGTGGAGCGATTACGCCGATACCCACCCCGGCCCGGTCTGCCCCGACGCCTTCATCCGCTGGACCTATGCCCGCGCGCTGGCCCACAGGCAGCCCCGATACGAGGCCATGGCCCGGCGCGGCGTGACCGTCGAGGCCGACGAGATCGCCCGCGTCGCCTCGCCCCAGGATTTCGCCGCGCTGATCGCCCGCGCGATCACCCGCAAACACCGAAAGGACGCCTGATGCCGATTACGCTGCCCTCGAACCTGCCGGCGTTTGAAATCCTCAAGCGCGAAGGGGTGATGGTGATGGCGCCCGACCGCGCCGCGCGCCAGGACATCCGCCCGCTGCGGATCGCGCTGCTGAACCTGATGCCCAAGAAGATCCAGACGGAAAACCAGTTCGCCCGGCTGATCGGGGCGACGCCGCTGCAGATCGACCTGTCGCTGATCCGCATGTCGGACCACGAATCGCGCAATACCGCCGCCGACCACCTGGAATCCTTCTACCGGCCGTTCAACGAGGTCGAGGCCTCGGGCGAGCGTTTCGACGGGCTGATCGTCACCGGCGCCCCGGTCGAGCATCTGGATTTCGACCAGGTGACCTATTGGGACGAGCTGCGTCGAGTGTTCGACTGGACCCGGACCCATGTGCATTCGAGCTTCGGGGTCTGCTGGGGCGGCATGGCGATGGCCTGGCATTTCCACGGCCTGCCCAAGCACATGCTGGCGGAAAAGGCCTTCGGCTGCTTCCGGCATCGCAACCTTGCGCCCTCGTCGCCCTATCTGCGCGGGTTCTCGGACGACGTGCTGATCCCGGTCAGCCGCTGGACCGAGGTGCGCCAGTCCGACATCGACGCGCGCGGCGAATTGCAGACGCTGCTGGCCTCGGAACAGGTCGGCCCCTGCCTGATCGAGGATGCGGCGGCGCGGCGGCTCTATATCTTCAACCACCTGGAATATGATTCCACCACGCTGAAGGACGAATACGACCGCGACGTGGCGGCCGGAAAGCCGATCGAGGTGCCCGCGAACTACTATCCCGACAACGACCCCTCGCGCACGCCGACGAACCGCTGGCGCAGCCACGCGCATCTGCTTTACGGCAACTGGATCAACGAGATCTACCAGACCACGCCCTTCGACCTGGCCGAGATCGGGCGCGAATGATCGGGCGGGCGGGGCCGTGGTCTCGCCCCCTTCAATAGGTCGAGACGCTGATCCCCAGAAACGTTTCATCCTCAACGAACTTGTGGCCCAGCCGCAGCGTCAGCCGCTGGCTCAGCCGGCGGGTCAGCATCAGCGTGGGGGTCAACTCTCCGCCCTGCTCGTGCCACAGCGAGACCTGCCCGCCCCAGCCCGAGGGCAGATGCGTTGCCCCCGCCACCGCCAGCGTGGCCCGGTCGATGCTGGTGAAATCCACCATCAGGAACAGCCCCCAGTCGCCGTATTGCGCCCAGCGGTCCGCCGACAGCCGCCAGCCCGCGCGCAGCGCGCCGCAGCGGTCGCGGTCCTCCAGGCAGGTGGCCCAGCGGTAATCCGCGACCTGCCACCAGCCGATCTCCTCGGCCTTGAGCGCGGGGCCGGCGCGCAGGTTCCACGGCGCCTGCCCGCCACCCAGCGGCCATGTATACAGCACCGAGGCGCGCGCCCAGCGGTCCTTGGCATCCTCGCCCAGCGACATCCCCCAGAGCAGCCGGCCCTTTTCAACCTGCACCACCAGCTGGCCGCCCTCGCGGTGCAGGTCGAGCTGGGTCCAGCTGCCATCCGCCGCCAGCACCGGGGCAGCGGCGCAGAGCGCGATCAGCAGGGACAGCAGGCGAAACAGGCGCATGGGGGACCTCTCGCCCCTCCCTAGCGCAGCAAGGTTGACAGAGGGTTAACGGGCGCCAACCCTGAGGCGGATTCTTCAACCGCCCGCGGACCCACCATGCGCCTGTGCCGAATCCTCGCACCGTTCCTGCTGCTGGTCTGGGCCGCAACCGGGGCCGGGGCGCAGGCGCTGCCCGACTGGCAGGCGACCACGGTCAACGACCTCGCCGCGGTGCTGGCCCCGCAGGACGCGCAGGCGGTCGACCAGGCGCTGGCGCAGCTGCGCCGGGACAGCGGCGTCGAGGGCACGCTGGTCACCCTGCCCGACCGCGCCCGCTACGGCGGCGAGGCGCTGGAGCCCTTTGCCACGCGGCTGTTCAACCACTGGGGCATCGGCGACGCCCAGCGCAACGACGGTTTCATGCTGCTGTTCCTGCGCGACGACCGCGAGGCGCGGATCGAGCTCGGGCGCGGCTATCCGGTCGAATCCGACATCGTCGCGCAGGACATCATGTCGCGAGTGATGCTGCCGGCGTTGCGGCGCGGCGAGGTCTCGGCCGCGCTGCGCGACGGCACGCTGGCGGTGATCGACCATATCGCCCGCCCCCATGCCGCCGGGCAGCCGCCGGTGCCGCCGCCGCGCGACCGCAGCGGCTGGGGCGGGCTGGCGGCGTTCCTGGCCGCAGCGGCGGCAATGGTCGGGCTGCAGCTGCGCGCGCGGGCCCGCCGCAACCGCTGCCCGCAATGCGGCGCCGGGCTTTCCACCACCGACACCCCCCTGCGCGAGGACCGCCCCGACGGCGGCTGGCGCACGGCCGAGGCCTCGCGGCGCCAGCACTGCCCCGCTTGCGGCTGGAGCCGCGACCGGACCATCCCGCTGCCGGTCATCACCCATTACGACCGCGACGGGCGGCGGGAACGGGTCGAGCCAGCCCCGGGCCGCAGCGGAGTCGGCGGCGGCGGTGGCGGCGGGTTCGGGGGCGGATCCTCGGGCGGCGGCGGCGCCTCAGGGCGCTGGTAGCGGGCGCGGAACGCTTGCCAGCGCCGCCGCCGCGCCCTAGCACCGGCACCGAAACCAAGTTGAGGAGAGGGACACCATGGATCTGTCGAATGCCCGCGCCATCGTCACCGGCGGCGCCTCGGGGCTGGGGGCCGCCACTGCCGAGCTTTTCCGCCAGCGCGGCGCCCAAGTCACGGTGCTGGACCGTGACGAGGCCGGCCAGGCCGCGGCCAACGCCATCGGCGCGCACTTCGCCCGCACCGACGTGACCGACGAGGCTTCGGTCGCCGCCGCCATCGCGCTGGCGGTGGAACGCATGGGCGGCATCGACATCTGCGTGAACTGCGCGGGCGTGGCCACCGCCGGCAAGACCCTGGGCCGCGAGGGGCCGTTGGCGCTGGACAGCTTCCGCCGCGTGATCGAGATCAACCTGATCGGCAGCTTCAACGTGCTGCGGCTGGCCGCCGCCGAAATGGCGAAGAACGGGCGCGAGGAAAACGGGGTGATCGTCAACACCGCCTCGGTCGCGGCCTTCGACGGGCAGGCGGGACAGGCGGCCTATGCGGCCTCGAAAGCCGCCATCGCGGGCATGAACCTGCCGATCGCCCGCGACCTTGCCCGCAACAACATCCGCATCTGCGCCATCGCGCCGGGCATCTTCGGCACGCCGATGTTGCGCGGCCTGCCGCAAGAGGTGCAGGACAGCCTCGCGGCCGAAGTCACCAACCCAAAGCGGCTGGGCGATCCGGCGGAATATGCGCGGCTGGCGGCCTTCATCGTGGAAAACGGCTACATGAACGGTGAAACGATCCGCATCGACGGCGCGTTGCGGATGCGCTGACCCTGCCCTGCCCCAGCCCGAAAGGTGCCGCAAGATGCCCGACGCCGCCGCCGACCCGCTTGACTGCCTGATCGTCGGCGGCGGCCCGGCCGGGCTGACGGCGGCGCTGTATCTGGCGCGCTTCCACCGCCGGGTGATGGTGGTGGACAAGGGCGAGGGGCGGCTGCAGATGATCCCGCGGACCCATAACCTTGCCGGCTATCCGCAGGGTATCCGCGGGGCCGACCTGCTGTCCGAGATGCGCGGCCAGGCCGCCCGCTACGGCGCGGCGCTGGTTCAGGCCGAGGTGACCGCGCTGCGCCACGCGGACGGGCTGATCGAGGCCGAGATCGCGGGCCCCGCCGCCGGCGCGCCTGTCACCGGCCCTGCCACCGGCGCCCCCCTCGCCCAATCGGTGCGCGCCCGCACCGTGCTGCTGGCGACCGGGGTGGTGAACCACCGCCCGCCGCTGGACGCAGCCACCCACGACCGCGCCGTCGCCGCAGGGCTGCTGCGCTACTGCCCGATCTGCGACGGCTACGAACAAAGCGGCAAGCGCATCGCGGTGCTAGGCGGCGACCGCCACGGGCTGGCCGAGGCGGTGTTCCTGCGCAGCTACAGCCGCGACGTCACGCTGGTCTCGCTGACCGGGCTGGCGCTGGACCCCGCCGAACGGGCCGAGGCGGAGCGCGCCGGCGTGGCGCTGACCCCCGCGCCGGTGTCGCATTTCGGCTTTAACAAGGGCGAGGTGCGGCTGACCCTGGCCGACGGCTCGCAGCATGTGTTCGACACGCTCTATGCCGCGCTTGGTACCCATACCCGCAACCGCCTGGGCGAGATGCTGGGCACGCGGCTGGTCGATGGCGAGTGTTTCGTCACCGACGCCCATCAGCGCACCACCGCCAGCGGGGTCTATGCAGCCGGCGACGCGGTGGACGCGCTGGACCAGATCGGCATCGCCATCGGCACCGGCGCCCGCGCCGCCGTCGCCATCCACAACGACCTGCGCGCCCGCGACGACGAGCTGCTGGTTCCCTAGCCCAGCAGCCCCTCGGCCACCGCCGCCGACAGAAGGTCCACCGCCGCGGCCAGCCGCAGGTCGATCTCGGCCAGGTAGCGGGTCCAGTCCATGAAACCCGACAGCGGCTCGGCCCCGTCGGAAATCCCGCGCAGCCCGATCAACGGCAGCCCGAACCCCAGGCAGGCGCGGCAGACGGCATGGGTCTCCATGTCCACCATGTCGGCGTCGATGGCGTCGTAATCCCCGCCCGACACGATCGCCGCGCCCGAGGACAGGCGCGCCAGCGGGATGCCGGGGACATGCGGGGCCAGCGCCAGCTCGGCCGGCAGGTCCAGCCCCGGGGTCAGCCCGCGTGGGAACCCCAGCGCCGAGACATCCATGTCGCGATAGCTGACCGATTGCGCCTGATAGACCCCGCCCTGTTCCAGATGCCGCGACCCGGCGCTGCCCAGCGACACCACGGCCAGCGGCAGCGCGCCCGCGGATTCCAGCCGGGTCAGCGCGGCGGTGACGGCGACGGCGGCCTCGACCGGGCCGATGCCGGCCATCAGCGGCGTGATCCGCGCCCGCAGCGCCGGACCGTACTCCTCGGGCGCGGCCATGACGAACAGCAGCGGCCGCCCGGCGACCAGATCCACCGCCGGCAGCCCCGCGCCGATCCGGGGCGGGCGCAACCCGCCGAACGCTTCGCCTGCATCACCGCTCATCGCATCCCCTCGCTGCCGTCCCATCCTGTCCCAGCCACGGCCGACATTCTCTGTCTTGCCAAAGGCAGGCCGCACCCGCGGCCTTCGCCCTTGCCCCGCGGCCGACCCGCCGCTAGCGTTCTGACCAAACGTCCAACCCGGAGTCCAGCCCGTGTCCATCCTGCGCACCACCGCCATGGCGCTTGTCCTTGCCGCGCCCAGCCTGTCCCCCGCCCTTGCCGCCGATCCCGAGCTGACCGTCTTTGACTGGGCAGGGTTCGAAGAGCCGGTGATCTATCAGAAATACATCGACAAGCACGGCCAGGGCCCGACCTTCGCCTTTTACGGCGACGACGACGAGGCTTACCAGAAAATCGCCTCGGGGTTCCGGGCGGACGTGGCGCACCCGTGCAGCCAGATGGTGTCGAAATACCGCGACGCCGGGCTGATCGAGCCCTGGGACGAAAGCCGCATCCCGGCGGTGGCCGACATCGACCCGCGCTTCCTCGATTCCGAGGTGTTCCGCGACGATCAGGGGCTGTGGTACATCCCCGCCGATTTCGGCTCGACCGCCGTCGCCTACAACACCGAGACGGTGCCCGAGGAAGACGTCTCGACCCTGCAGATCTTCGTGAACCCGGCCTATCAGGGCCGCACCTCGCTGCCCGATTCCGCCGATGACGTCTGGGCGCTGGGCTATCTGGCCACCGGGGTGACCGACTGGACCGACGTCAGCGACGAACAATTCCAGGCCGCCGCCGACTGGCTGCGCAAGGCGCACCAGAACGTCGCCGTCTATTGGGCCGACCCCGCGGAAGAGGCGCAGCTGATGGCCTCGGGGGCGGTGGACGTGGCGTGGTCGTGGAACGACGTGCTGCCGCTGCTCGAGGCCGAGGGCTATCCGATCGGCTTCCAGCGCACCGCGACCGAGGGGTCCTCGACCTTCTTCTGCGGCTTCGTGAACCTCAAGAACGGCCCGGGCAGCGAGGACAAGGCCTATGACTTCATCAACGCCTGGCTGGACCCCGGTTCCGCGATCGGGCTGCTGGACACCATCGGCTATGGGCTGACCAACACCAAGGGGCTGGAAACCGTCGCCGACGACCCGCGGGTGGTCCACGGTCTGGCCGAGATCGACGCCCCGGTGCTGGCGCAGGTCCCCAACGACCCCGAACAGCGCGAGCGCCAGCTGATCGAGTTCGAAAAGATCAAGGCCGGCTACTGAGCGGCCCGGACGCGGGGGCGCTGCCCCCGCACCCCCGGGATATTTGGGCCACGATGAAACCAGCCGAGGGTTTCATCGTGGCGCAAACATCCTCGGGGGGGAATCGCCGCCAGGCGATGGGGGGCAGACAGCCCCCCTTTCTTTTTCGGGCAGGCTCAGCGCCGCGGCATGGTGGCGCCGGTGCGGGGATCCAGCTTTTCCTCGATCTTCCTGCCATCGGTGGTGATGTATTTCACCTCCCAATAGCCGTCGTCGTCCCATTCCAGCTCGTCGATATAGGCGAGCGCGGCGCCGGCGCTGGTCTCGACCTGCGCGACGATCTGCGACAGCTTCAGCCCGTCGGCGGGCGGCGGCGCGGCGATCGCGAGGGCGGGGGCAAGGCCCAGGGTCAGGGTCAGGGCGGCGGCGGCGGGGAAAATACGCATGGGAAAACCTCGATCATGTCGGTGACTGCCCGGCAACGCCGCGGGGGGCGGATGGTTCCGGGGCGCGCGGCGCCCGCCCCCGCGGATCACATTGCGGCCGCGGCAGCTTTGTGTAGCTTGCGCCCATGAATCTCGGAAGGATATTCCCATGAAACGTCGCGACTTCCTGTCCACCGCCGCGCTGGCCTCGGCCGCCGGCGCGCTGGCCGCCCCGGCGCTGGCGCAGGCCCGGCCGAATGTCACCTGGCGGCTGACCTCGAGCTATCCGAAAAGCCTCGAGACGCTCTACGGCATTTCCGAGCATGTCCCGCGCCGGGTGGCCGAGATGACCGACGGCGGCTTCCAGATCCAGCCCTTTGCGGCCGGAGAGCTGGTGCCGCCGCTGCAGGCGCTGGACGCGGTGTCGGACGGCACGGTGGAATGCGCGCATACGCTGGGCTCCTACAACATCGGCAAGGACCCGACCTGGGCTTTCGACACTTCGCTGCCCTTCGGGATGAACACCCGCCAGAACACCGCCTGGCTGCTGTACGGCGGCGGGCTCGAGCTGGTGAACGAGTTCATCGCCAGCGCCAACGTCCGCTCGATCCCCTCGGGCAACACCGGGGCGCAGATGGGCGGCTGGTATCGCAAGCCGATCACCTCGGTCGCGGACCTGAACGGGCTCAAGCTGCGCATCGCCGGGCTGGGCGGCACCATCCTGTCGCGGCTGGGGGTGGTTCCCCAGCAGATCGGCGGCGGCGACATCTATGCGGCGCTGGAACGCGGCACCATCGACGCGGCCGAGTTCTCGGGGCCCTACGACGACGAGAAGCTGGGGTTCCAGCGGGTCGCGCCCTATTACTATTACCCCGGCTGGTGGGAAGGCACGGCCAACGTCGGGCTGTACATCAACCTTGACGCCTGGGGGGCGCTGCCCGCGTCCTACCAGGCCGTGCTGGAAACCGCCTGTTCCGAGGCGATGACCCATTGCGTCGCCAAATACGACAACGGCAACCCCGAGGCACTGATGCGGCTGGTGTCCAGCGGCGCGCAGCTGCAGGCGTTCCCCGACGACGTGCTGGCGGCGGCCTTTGCGGAATCGCGCAAGCTCTATGCGGAATATGCGGCGGCGAACGACAATTTCCGCAAGATCTACGACCACTGGTCGGCCTATTGGACCCGGCAGCAACAGTGGCTGCGGGTGGCGGAGCTGCCCTACGATTACTTCACCTCGGCCCAGGCCGGGCAGTAACACTCCAACCTCCACCTGCGCGCGGCCCCGCCCGGGCCGCGCCGCCTTCATGAACGGGAACAGCGCATGGACCGCAGCGAACAGGAACGCATCGCCCTTGACCAGCCCGCCTTCGCGCGGCTGCTGGGGTTTCGGCTGGTCGGCATCACCCAGGACGAGCTGGTGGGCGAGGTCGCGGTCACCGACGAGCTGGCCAACCGCAACGGCGTCATGCATGGCGGCGCGATCATGGCGATGGCCGACAATCTGGGCGGCACCGCCACGATGATCAACCTGCCCCCCGGCAAGACCACCACCACCGTGGAAAGCAAGACCAATTTCCTGCGCCCGATCCGCGTCGGCGACACCGCCACCGGCCGCAGCATTCCGCTGCACCGCGGGCGCACGACGATGGTGTGGCAGACCACCATCACCCGCGGCGACGGCAAGGTGGCGGCGATCGTCACCCAGACCCAGATGGTCATCGACTGGAAGGGCTGAGCCCCGGCGGCACGGGCGTCCCGGCGGACCGACAAAAGGACAAAACAGGTTGTAATAAGCTTGCCCAGCCCCGACCATGGCCGTTCCCCCAACAGGAAAGGCCGACCATGAACATGCAAGACACCCTTCGTTCCGCCGCGCTGGCGCTGCTGCTGGCCACGGCTCCGGCGCTGGCCCAGGACGCCGCCGCCCGGGCCGAGACCGCGGGACAGGCCGCGCCGGAAGCGGCGGCGCAGGAATACGCGCCGCAAAAGGCCGTCTATCACATCAACTATCCGGGCGGCATCGACGGCTCGGGCTACAAGCCGGCGCTGAACAACCTCGACAACCACCTGAACGCGGTGGGCGAGGACAATCTGGACCTGCGGGTGGTGATGCACGGCGACGGGCTGGGGCTGCTGGCCGCGGCGAACAAGGACCAGGCGCTGCAGGCCACGATCTCGGACCTCAAGGCGCGGGGGGTGCGATTCCTCGTCTGCAACAACACGCTGGTCGGCCGCAACATCGACCCGGAAACCGACCTGTTCGACGTCTGGCCCGAGGATATCGTGCAGGCCGGGGTGGCCGAGGTCGCCCGGCTGCAGCAGGAGGGCTTTGTCTATATCAAGCCCTGACGCGAGGCCCCTCGATCGGACCTTGCAGGGGGGCGGCGGCCCCCCTATCTTAGAGCTGTCCGGGTTCGCCCGGACTATGGACATAAACGCGCAGGTAATAAGCGGATCGGACCCGGGGGCGGTACCCGGCGGCTCCACCACCCATCCCTCGTTGGGGGCGAATGGGGCCGAAACAGGATCGACGAACGTCTAAAGCTGTTTGCTTTGTCTCGGTGAGCTACCACCGTTATCGGTGCGAAAAGTACAGTTGCCAACGACAACCGTGCTCCGGTGGCTCTGGCTGCGTAAGCAGCTCGGGTAACCGAAAACTAAGCCCTGTCGCTTAGCCGCGGCAGGCGGGGCCCGCAGGAGCCTGGCAACAGAATCCTGCACCTTCCCCCCCTTTTTCCGCTATCCCATCGGCCCCTGCGATCCGCGCATGCTGGCGCGCCGCGCATCCTCGCGCCGGACCCAGATCGCCAGCCCCAGGAACACACCGATATAAAGCAGCCCCATCGCCAGCACCACGACGCCCGGGATCGGGCCGATGCGGGCGCGTTCGATGAAATGGGCCGGCGAGGTGACCGGGCTGGGGTGGACCAGCAGCTTGCCGACATAGGCGATGGACTGGATCAGCAGGATCCACAGGTAGTTGCGCCGGATGCGCCGCGACATCGCCACCAGATAGCTGACGTGATAGCGCGGCGCGCGATAGTCGTCGGCCAGCGTCAGCTGCCAGTTGGTGCCGTCGTCCAGCACCCCGTCGCGCAGCATCGGCACATAGAGATGCTTTTCCATCCAGCGCGCCCGCGCCCGCCAGACGTTGAAATAGCGATAGCGCCGCGCCTCGAGCGCAAGGAACAGCAGGATCAGGATCCCCACCAGCACCAGCGGCAGCGGCGAGGAATCGCGCGAGGCGAAGGTGATCGACAGCGCCACCCCCAGCGTCACCACCGACCAGTTGGTGGTGGTGTCCAGCCGCGTGCGCCAGACGGTCGAGCGATAGATCTCGCCCCGGTAGAGATGGGCCAGCGCCCCAAGCTCGGCCGGGGTGAAGCGGCGCGGCTCGGGCTGGTCGTCGCTGGCGCTGTCCGTGGTCAAGTCCTGCCCCTCCCCTTCCCTGCCGGGTTTCCGGGTCCCGGTCGGGCAAGTGGACCACGCCGCAATGGGGCCGCGCAAGCCCGCAGCTTGGGCGCGGGCGGGCCTGCGCGGGCCCTTTCGTTTTGCGCCTGCTTGTGCGACCAACGCCCGGCCCGCCGCTGGTGCGGGCAGGTTTGCTGGAAGGTGCCGCCGAGATGCCGCAGGATGACGCCCGCGATGCCGAGACCCTGATCGCCCGCATGGGCGCGGCCGCGCGCGCCGCCGCGGCCGCGCTGGCCCATGCCGACGCCGAGCGCAAATACGCCGCGCTGATCGGGGCCGCCCATGCCATCGTCGAATCGGAAGCCGCCATCCTCGACGCCAATGCCGAGGATCTGACCTATGCCGAGCAAAAGGGCCTGTCGCCGGCGATGATCGACCGGCTGCGGCTGGACCCGGCCCGGATCCGCGACATCGCCGACGGGCTGCGCACGGTGGCCGAACAGCCCGATCCGGTGGGGCGGGTGCTGGCGGAATGGGACCGGCCGAACGGGCTGCATATCCAGCGGGTGGCCACGCCCATCGGGGTGCTGGGGGTGATCTACGAAAGCCGCCCCAACGTCACCGCCGACGCGGGCGCACTGGCGCTGAAATCCGGCAATGCGGTGATCCTGCGCGGGGGGACGGATAGCATCCATTCCTCGGGCGCGATCCTCGACTGCATGAAACGGGGGCTGCGGCAGGCCGGGCTGCCCGAGGACGCGATCCAGATGGTGCCGGTGCGCGACCGCGCCGCCGTCGCCGCGATGCTGCGCGCGCAGGGGCTGATTGACGTCATCATCCCGCGCGGCGGCAAGGGGCTGGTCGGGCTGGTGCAGGCCGAGGCCCGCGTGCCGGTGTTTGCGCATCTGGAAGGCATCTGCCACGTCTATGCCGACCGCGACGCCGATCTGGACAAGGCGCGGCGCGTGGTGCTGAACGCCAAAACCCGGCGCACCGGCGTCTGCGGCGCGGCCGAGACCCTGCTGATCGACCGCGGCTTTTATGAACGCCACGGCGAGGTGCTGATTCGCGACCTGCTGGACGCGGGCGTCGAGGTCCGGGCCGAGGGCGAGCTGGCCGCCATTCCCGGCACCACCCAGGCCCGCCCCGAGGATTTCGGGCAAGAGTTCCTGGACATGATCATCGCGGCAAAGCTGGTCGACGGCGTGGACGGGGCGATCGCCCATATAAGCCAGCACAGCTCTGGCCACACCGAATCGATCCTGACGGAAAACGACGCCACCGCCGCCCGGTTCATGCAGCGCATCGATTCCGCGATCCTGCTGCGCAATGCGTCGACCCAGTTCGCCGATGGCGGAGAATTCGGGATGGGCGCCGAGATCGGCATCGCCACCGGCAAGCTGCACGCCCGCGGGCCGGTCGGGGCCGAGCAGCTGACCAGCTTCAAGTATCTGGTGACCGGGGACGGCACCATCCGTCCCTGAACCACGCAGGTGGGCGGGGTCAGAAACTGATCTCGCCGCCGGTCGCGTCCACCTCCCACAGGATGGGGCGATGGTGCTGCTGCGCCAGCACCCCCAGCACCGCGAAATGCACCTCGGACGGCTCGGGCGGCGACAGCGGCGCCCCCAGCGGCGCCAGCCAGCCCCACAGCCCCGGCTGACTGCGGGTGCGCGAGGCCTCGCCCACCACCCGCCAGCCCGACATCGAGCGGCAGACCAGCACCCGCCCGCCCCAGGGCATCGCCGAATCCATGCACATCAGCGCCAGCAGCAGCATCCGCGCCTCGACCCGCGACAGATCGCCGCTGCCCTCGATCTCGACCGCCAGCCTTGTCCCGCGGGCGTAATCCTGCGCCAGCTGCGCGACCTCGGTCACGGCGGTGCGCTGGTCGCGGGTGGCATGGCCAAAGGCGGTGCGGTAGAACCGCACCCGCGCCCGCGCCGCCTTGACGCTTTCGCCGATCAGCGACAGCTCGGGCGACTTGGCCAGCCCCGGGTATTCGCCGGCCATTTCCAGCAGCTCGACCCCGTTGCCGATCGCCCCCAGCGGAGAGACCAGATCATGGCACAACCGCGCCGCGACCAGGCTGGCCAGTTCGATGCCCAGCCCGCCGGATGCGCCGGCCGGGATCGCGTCGGCCGGGATTGTGACCGGCCTCATCGTCCGCTAGCCTTTGCGCCCAGACCAGCCAAGGCGGATCCCAAGATGAACACGACATCCACAGCCGCGCCCGACGCCGGGCCGATTGCCGGGATGCCCGCCCCCGGTGCCGTCCCGGCCGATGGCCGCTGCACCCCGGGCCGGACGCGATGGCGCTCTTGGTGCGGGCGGGATGCGGGTCCGGGCCGTGTTGGATCAGAACTGCTCACTCCTGCGCCCTCGTGATGTTTTCTGCTCTAATTGCAACAACCAATTCCTTGCAATCTGCGGATGTGTCAAGCAATTTTCCGCCGATTTGGCGATTGCCGTCGGCGGAGTGCCGCGCATTTGCAACGCCCGAGCGAAAGGAGAGCCGATGAAGACCGATCCGGGCTGGCTCGAGGTGCGGCTGGCGGCAGATGAGCGCGACCTGCGCGCGGCGCAACGGCTGCGCTATCGCGTCTTTGTCGAAGAGCTGGGCGGAGACGGGCCGCTGGTCGATCATGACGCCCGGCTGGAGCGGGACGAGTTCGACCCGGTGGTCGATCACCTGCTGCTGGTCGACACCCGCCGCGACCCCGACGCGGGCGAGCATGTGATCGGCGCCTATCGGCTGCTGCGCAGCCAGGTGGCCGAGGCGTTCGGCCGCTATTACTGCGACAGCGAATACGACCTGACCCCGCTGCGCCAGTCCGGACGGCGGCTGGTCGAGCTGGGGCGCTCTTGCGTGGACCCGGCCTATCGCGGCGGCTCGGGGATGTTCCTGCTGTGGAACGCGCTGGCCGACTATGTGCTGGCCCACGACATCGAGATCCTGTTCGGCGTCGCCAGTTTCCACGGCACCCGGATCGAGCCGCTGGCGCAGGCGCTGTCCTGGCTGCATCACCACCATCTGGCGCCCGCGGCGCTGCGGCCGGTGGCGCGGGCGCCGCATTACCAGCGCATGGACCTGATCGCCCCCGAGGCGCTGGACCGCCGCGCCGCGATGACCGCGATGCCGGCGCTAATCAAGGCCTATCTGCGGCTGGGCGGCGTGGTCGGCGACGGCGCCTGGATCGACCACGAGTTCAACACCACCGACGTGTTCCTGCTGATGGACACCGCCGCCATGTCCGAACGCCACCGCCAGTATTACCAGGACCGCCGGCAGGGGGCATGACCACGGCGCCCCCCCGACCCGCGCCCGCCGCAGCGGCGCCTGCCGGCGAGGACACGGCAGCGGGCGGCGCCGCGCGGCCGAACGGCGCGACCTGGCGGGGCCTGCCCTCCGACGTGCCGCCGCGGCCCTCGGGGCTGGGCTGGCTGCTGGTGGCGCTGCGCGGGGGCGCGGTGGTGGCGGTGCTGCTGGTCGGGGTGCTGCTGCTGTTGCCGCTGCGCGGGGCGGAGCGGCTGGCGGCGGGGCGCAGGCGGCCGCTGACCGGGCCCTGGGTGCAAGGGGTGTGCCGGCTGTGCCTGCTGGCGCTGGGGATCCGCTGGCAATGCCGCGGCGCAAGGATGCGCGGCCCGGGCGCGATGGTCGCCAATCACTCCAGCTGGCTCGACATCTTCGTGCTGAACGCGGCGGCGCCGGTGTTCTTCGTCAGCAAGTCCGAGGTCGCGGGCTGGCCCGGGATCAACATCCTGACCCGGGTCACCGACACGCATTTCGTGACCCGCGACCCCAAGCTCGCCCGCGTGCAGGCGGCCGAGTTCGCGGAACGCACCGCGCTTGGCCACCGGCTGCTGTTCTTTCCCGAAGGCACCAGCACCGACGGCCGCCGCGTGCTGCCCTTCAAGCCGACGCTGTTCCAAGCGTTCCTGGACCCGGCGCTGCCCGAGGGGCTGGCGATCCAGCCGGTAAGCGTGCGCTATACCGCCCCCTGGGGGCGCGAACCGCGCTTCTATGGCTGGTGGGGCGACATGGATCTGGGCCCGCATCTGCTGGCGGTGCTGGGCCAGTGGCGGCAGGGCAGCGTCACCGTGACCCTGCATCCGCCGATCCCGGTCGCCGGCCACGACCGCAAGTCGCTGGCCGCCGCAGCCGAGGCCGCGGTACGCGCGCCCTTCCCCGAGCCCGCGCCGCGCGCCTAAGACCTAGAGCGGCCAGAACAGCGGGATCGTCAGGCAGGCGGCCAGCCCGGTCACGATGTCCAGCGGCAGCCCGACCCGGATGAAATCGGTGAACCTGTAGCCGCCCGGTCCATAGACCATCATATGGGTCTGATAGCCGATGGGGGTGGCAAAGGCGACCGAGGCCGAGAACATCACCGCCACCACATAGGCGCGCGGATCATGGCCCAGCTGCAGCGCAAGCTCGATCGCGATCGGGGTCAGCATCACCGCCACGGCGTTGTTCGACAGCACCTCGGTCATGACGAGGCCCAGGAAATACACCGCCACCAGCGTCCAGAACGGGCTGAGCCCCTGCAGCCACGGCGCCACGTTGTCCACGATCAGGTTGACGGCGCCGGTGGCCTCCAGCGCCTCGCCGACCACCAGCATGGCAAAGATCATCGCCAGCAGCCGCGCCTCGATAAAGCCGAAGGCCTCGTCGGCGTCCACGCAGCGGGTCAGCAGGATGATGGCCGAGGCCAGGAAAGCCAGCCCCATGATCGGCGCCAGATCCAGCGCCGCCAGCAGCACCACCGACAAAAGCGCGATGGTGGCGATGGGGGCGTGGCTGCGGCGGAACGGCTTGGTGGTGGGGTGGGACACGTCCACCAAGTCCATGTCCGCCGCCAGCCGCGCGATGTCGGCCGGGGCGCCTTCCAGCAGCAGCGTGTCGCCGACGCGGACCTCGAGGTCGTCGAGCTGGCGGCCGATGTTCTGGTTCCGCCGGTGCGCGGCGATGGGATAGACCCCATAGCGCCGCCGCAGCCGCAGGTCGCCCAGCCGCCGCCCGATCATCCGCGCGCCGGGCGAGATCAGCACCTCCACCGTCTCGGTCTCGACCGAGGACAGCTTGTCGAAGGCGCGCAGCCCCTTGTCCTTCTGCATTTCCAGCAGGTCGGCCATCCCCGAGCGCAGCACCACCCGGTCGCCGTGTTCCAGCACCACATCGGCCAGGTTGCGCCGCAGCGAGGTGTCCCCGCGCAGCACGTCCATCACCCGCACGTTCTCGCGCTTGAACAGCTTGACGTCGGACAGGCCCATCCCGATCAGGTTGCTGCCCTCGGGGATGGCGAACTCGGTGAAGTATTTCATCTGGCTGCGGTCGGTCAGGAACGAGGCCATCGAGCCCCGGTCCGGCAGCAGCCGCCAGCCGACCAGCCCCAGGTAAAGCGCGCCGACCACGGTCACGGCCAAGCCGACCGGCAGGATGTCGAAGATGCCGAACGGTTCCATCTCGCGGGCGCGGATCACCCCGTCCACCAGCAGGTTGGTCGAGGTGCCGATCAGGGTGAGCATCCCGCCCATGACGGTGAAATAGCTCAGCGGCATCAGCAGCCGGGATGCCGGGATGCCGGTCTTGCGGGCGACCTGGATCACGATGGGGATCATCACCGCCACCACCGGGGTATTGTTCATGATCCCCGAGGCGATGCAGACAAAGGCGAACATCCCCGCAATGGTCAGCAGCGGCGCCGCTTCGGCGCGCGAGGTCACCAGCCGGCTGAGCTGGTTCAGCGCCCCGGTGCGCAGCAGCCCCCCCATCAGGATGAACATGAAGGCGATGGTCCAGGGCGCGCTGTTGGACAGCACCCCCACCGCGTCGTCATAGGGCGCCAGCCCCAGCGCCAGCATCAGGGCGGCGGTGCCGACCGCCACCACCTCGGGCGGGTGGCGCTCGCGCACGAACATCACGAACATTGCCGCGATGATGACCAGCGTCGTGACCGCGGCTGCATGGCCGGTCAGTCCTGCATCGAACATCGTCGAACCTCGTCACCTGACCGCCGCGGGGCGGTCGCGGCCCCGGATGCGCTATTTCCTACCTGTCCGCAAGGGATTTCGCGGGCTTGCATGGGCGCGCGCGCAGCTCAGACCGGCAGGGGCAGCGCCAGCCTGCCGCCCTCGCGGATCGGCTCGACCGAGCTCGCCAGCCCGGTGCGGTCGTCGGTCACCACCAGCAGGCCCGACAGCGTGGCCTCGCCCTCGGCAGGGGTGAAGCGCTCGCGGGTCATGCCGGTCAGGAAGCGGCGCATGGGTTCCGCCTTGTCCATGCCGATCACGCTGTCATAGTCGCCGCACATGCCGGCATCGGACTGATAGGCGGTGCCGCGCGGCAGGATCTGGGTGTCGGCGGTGGGGACATGGGTGTGGGTGCCCACCACCAAGCTGGCGCGGCCGTCGCAGAAATGCCCCATCGCCATCTTTTCGCTGGTGGCCTCGGCGTGGAAATCCAGCACCGCCGCCTGCACCATGCCGCCGGCGGGATGGGCGCGCAGCACTGCGTCGATGGCGCTGAACGGGTCGTCGAAGGGGCGGCGCATGAACACCTGCCCCAGCGCCTGCGCCACCAGGATCTTGCGCCCGCGCGCATCCTGGAACACCCGCGCCCCCCGCCCCGGCGCCTCGCGCGCGAAGTTCAGCGGCCGCAGCACCCGCGGCTCGGTCTCGATGAAGCTCAGCATGTCCTTTTGATCAAAGGCGTGGTCGCCCAGCGTCAGGCAGTCGGCCCCCGCCTCGAGCAGCAGCCGCGCGTGGGCGCCGGTCAGCCCCATGCCGCCGCTGGCGTTTTCCCCGTTCACAATGGTGAAATCCGCCCGGTGCCGGGACTTGAGCCCCGCAAGCCGTTCCGAGATCGCCCGCCGCCCGGTGCGGCCCATCACGTCGCCAAGAAAAAGTATCCGCATCCGACAGCGTTACGACAACTGCAAGCGGCGCATCAAGCACTGATACGCCACGGGGCGGGCCGATGGTCGCGATGGACGCTGCCGGGGCGCGGCGCTAATCATGCCGCATGAACCCCCATGATTCCCCCCGCGGCCTGTCCTTCGCCATCGGCGCCTATCTGATCTGGGGCCTGATGCCGCTGTATCTCTACACGCTGCGCGACGTCCCCGCGGGCGAGGTGGTGGCGCACCGGGTGCTGTGGTCGCTGCCGATCGCGCTGATCGTGCTGCGCCAGAACGGGCAGCTGGAAACGGTGGCCGCGACCCTGCGCAAGCCGCGGCTGGTGGCCATGGCCGGGCTGACCGCGGTGCTGATTACCGTGAACTGGCTGACCTATGTCTGGGCCGTGACCCACGGCCAGACCGTCGAGGCCGCGCTGGGGTATTACATCAACCCCCTGTTCAGCATCTTCCTGGGCTGGGCGCTGCTGGGCGAGCGGCTGAGCCGCCCGCAGCTGGCCGCGATCTCGCTGGCGGTGCTGGCGGTGGTGCTGCTGACCACCGCCGCGGGCGGGCTGCCGGTGGTGGCGCTGACCCTGACCGTGACCTGGGGGGTCTATGCCTATTGCAAGCGCCGCCTGCCGCTGCCCCCGAACGAGGGCTTCACCGTCGAGGTGCTGCTGCTGTTCGTGCCCGCCGCCGGCTATCTGCTGTGGCTGGAGTGGACCGGGGCCGGGCATTTCGGCCGCTCGGCTGGCGAATCGCTGCTGCTGGTGGGCACCGGGGTGATCACCGCGGTGCCGCTGATGCTGTATGCCAACGGCGCCAAGCTGCTGCGGCTGTCCACCATCGCGGTGCTGCAATATCTGGCGCCGACCATGGTGTTCCTGATCGCGGTGGCAATCTTCCACGAGCCCTTTGCGGGCGTGCGGCTGGTCGCCTTCCCGCTGATCTGGGCGGCGCTGGTGCTGTATACGGCGACGCTGATCCGCAGGCCCGCTCGGATCGGTTGACGGGGCGGCCGGACCGGGGCGCTGCCCCGGGCCGCTGCCGCGGCCTTCCTCGCTGAAAACGGTCCACTGGACCGTTTTCCGGGTGCTCGGAGGCCCCGGGATATTTTCATGATGAAGAAGCCGCTTGTGCCGCAGGCTGGGCCGGCGGGCGGCGCCTATTCCACCGTGACGGATTTCGCGAGGTTGCGGGGCTGGTCCACGTCGGTGCCCTTGGCCACCGCGGTGTGATAGGCCAGCAGCTGCATCGGCACCGCATAGACGATGGGCGCGAAGGCGCCGGCGCCGGCGGGCATGGTCAGCACGGCATGGGTGCCCTCGGCCCCCGCCTCGATCCCGGCGCTGTCGGACACCAGCAGCACCTGCCCGTGGCGGGCCATCACCTCTTGCATGTTCGACAGGGTCTTTTCGAACAGCGCGTCCGAGGGCGCCACCACCACCACCGGCACGTTGCGGTCGATCAGCGCGATAGGCCCGTGCTTGAGCTCGCCCGCGGCATAGCCCTCGGCGTGGATATAGCTGATTTCCTTGAGCTTCAGCGCCCCCTCCAGCGCGACCGGGTATTGCGCGCCGCGGCCCAGGAACAGCACGTCCTGCGCCTCGGCCAGCCAATCGGCCAGCCGGCGGCAGTCGTCGCTGGCCCCCACCGCCTGCGCCACCAGCGCCGGGACCGCGATCAGCTGGTCCAGATGCGCCGCCAGCTCCGCCGGCTCCAGCGCGTCGCGGTCGGCCGCGGCCTTCAGCGCCAGCACCGCCAGCACCGCCAGCTGGCAGGTGAAGGCCTTGGTCGAGGCCACGCCCACCTCGACGCCCGCCAGGATCGGCAGGGCGATGTCGGTATCGCGCGCGATGGCCGAGGTGCCCACGTTCACCACCCCCAGCGTGCGCGCCACCTTGTCCTTGCAGTAATGCAGCGCCGCCAGCGTGTCGGCGGTCTCGCCCGACTGGCTGACGAAGATCGCCCAGCTTTCGGGGGACAGCGGCGGCTCGCGATAGCGGAACTCTGACGCCACATCGACGTCGCAGGGCAGACCCGCCAGCCGCTCGAACCAGTATTTCGCCACGCAGGCGGCGTAATAGGCGGTGCCGCAGCCGACCAGGGTGATGCGGTCGACGCCGCGGAAATCGACCGAGTCGGGCAGGACGATGCGGCCGTCCTTGATGTAGTGGCTGAGCGCGTCGCCCAACACCACCGGCTGCTGGGCGATCTCCTTGGCCATGAAATGCCGGTAGCCGCCCTTGTCGATGGCGGTGGCGCCGACGTCGATGCGGGCCATGTCGCGGTTGGCGCGGCGGCCGGCGGCGTCGAAGATCTCGGCCCCCGCGCGGGTGATCACCACATGGTCGCCATCCTCGAGATAGGTGATGCGGTCGGTGAACGGGGCCAGCGCGATCGCGTCCGAGCCCAGGAACATCTCGCCCTCGCCATGGCCCAGCGCCAGCGGGCTGCCCTTGCGGGCGCCGATCATCAGGTCGGGTTCGCCCTGGAACAGGAAGGCGAGCGCAAAGGCCCCGTGCAGCCGCGAGAGCGTGGCGCGCACGGCGTCAGTCGGGGCCATGCCCTGCGCCATGTGGTGCGCGGTCAGCAGCGCCACGGTCTCGGTGTCGGTCTCGGTTCGGGCGACGATGCCGTGGGCGGCAAGGTCCGCGCGCAGCTCGCGGAAGTTCTCGATGATGCCGTTATGGATCACGGCGACGGGGCCGTGGCTGTGCGGGTGGGCGTTGGTTTCGGTGGCCGCGCCATGGGTGGCCCAGCGGGTGTGGCCGATGCCGGCGCGGCCTTCCAGCGGCTGATGCACCAGCAGGTCGGACAGGTTGACCAGCTTGCCCACCGCCCGGCGGCGGTCCAGCCGCCCCTCGCTGTCGACGGTCGCCACGCCGGCGCTGTCATAGCCGCGGTATTCCAGCCGCCGCAGCCCCTCGACCAGCTGCGGCGCCACCTGGTTCTTGCCGAGGATACCGATGATTCCGCACATGTCAGGCTCTCCCCTTGGCGGCGCGCAGCGCCTGCATGATCCGCACGGCCAGCCCCGGCTTGGTCACCTGCCGGGCGCGGCCCAGCGCCAGCGCCCCGTCCGGCACGTCCCGGGTGATCACCGAGCCCGAGCCGGTCATCGCCCGCGCCCCCACGCTGACCGGCGCTACCAGCATGGTGTCCGAGCCGATGAACGCATCCGCCCCGATCACCGTGCGGTGCTTGCCCACCCCGTCATAGTTGCAGGTGACGGTGCCGGCGCCGATATTCGTGCGCTCGCCCACCTCGGCGTCGCCCAGATAGGTCAGGTGGCCGACCTTGACACCCTCGGCCAGCACCGCGTTCTTGATTTCCACGAAATTGCCGACATGGGCGTCGCCGCCGAGCTCCGCCCCCGGGCGCAGCCGCGCAAACGGGCCGACGCTGGCACCGGCGCTGACGTGGCAGCCCTCGAGATGGCAGAAGGGCAGGATCTCGGCGCCGCTCTCAACGGTGACGCCGGGGCCGAAGACCACGTTCTGCCCGATGATGGCGTCACGGCCGACATGGGTGTCCAGCGCGAACCAGACGGTGGCCGGGTCGGCCATGGTGACGCCGTTTTCCAGCGCCTCGGCGCGCTTGCGGGACTGGAAGGCGGCCTCGGCGGCGGCGAGCTCGGCGCGGGTGTTGATGCCCAGGGTTTCCGCCTCGTCGCAGGTGACGACGGCGGCGCTGCGGCCCTGCGCACGGGCCAGCGCCACCACGTCGGTCAGGTAGTATTCCCCGGCGGCGTTGTCGTTCGACAGCTGCCCGACCAGATCGCGCAGCAGGGCCGCATCCACCGCCATCACCCCGGAATTGCACAGGGTGATCGCACGGGTGGCATCATCCGCGTCCTTGTATTCCACGATGCGGTCGAGCGTATCGCCATCGGCCACCAGTCGGCCATAGCGGCCCGGATCGGCGGCCCGGAACCCCAGCACCACCACATCGGCCGGGTGCGACACCAGCGCGGCCAGCGTGTCCTCGCCGATAAAGGGCGTGTCCCCGTAAAGCACCACCACCCGGCCGTCGAACCCGTCCAGCAGCGGCAGCGCCTGCGCCACCGCGTGGCCGGTGCCCAGCTGTTCGGATTGCAGCGCCACCTGCGCCTGAGGGTCGAGCCTGGCCACCGCGCGGCTCACCGCATCGGCGCCATGGCCCGCGACGACGACCACCAGCGCGGGGTCGAGGCTGCGCCCCGCCGCCAGCGCATGCGCCAGCAGCGCCGTGCCCCCCAGCCGGTGCAGCACCTTGGGCAGGTCGGACTGCATCCGGCTGCCCTGCCCCGCCGCCAGCACGATCAGCGCCACCGCCCGTTCCGTCATCCGCGCCTGCCCTTCGTTGATCTTTCGGCGTCTTGTAGCTAGGCCCGGCACGGGACGGAAGGGTGCGCCCGGTCACGGTATCTGTCGAAAGGTTACGGAAGATGACGGCAAGGGGCGATCGCGGCACGGTGGTGTTCGATCTGGACGGCACGCTGGCCGATACCGCCGCCGACCTGATCGCGGCGGCGAATGCCTGTTTCGCGGCCCGCGGGCTGGGGCGGCTGCTGGACCCGGTGGCGGATGCCGGCATCGCATTCCACGGCGGGCGGGCGATGCTGCGGGCGGGCTATGGGCGGATCCCGGCCGATGCGCTGCTGCCCCCGGGCGCCGAGGACGAAGATTTCCCGCGGCTGCTGGGGTTCTATGGCGACTGCATCGCCGATTCGACCCGGCTGTATGACGGGGTGGAAGAGGCGCTGGAGCAGCTGCGGGCCGAGGGTTATCTGCTGTCGGTCTGCACCAACAAGCCCGAGGCGCTGGCCGAAAAGCTGCTGGCGGCGCTGGGGGTGCGGGTGCTGTTCGGCGCCATGATCGGCGCCGACACGCTGCCGGTCAGGAAGCCCGACCCGCGCCCCTATGCGGCGGCGGTGGAACGCGCCGGCGGCACGGTGGCGCGGTCGTTCCTGCTGGGCGATACCGAGACCGACCTGAAGACCGCCCGCGCCAGCGGCGTGCGGGTGTCGCTGGTCGGCTTCGGCCCCGAGGGCGCGGCGATTTCGCGGCTGCGGCCCGACCATGTGCTGGCGGGGTTCGACGCGCTGCCGGCGCTGGCGCGGGGGTGGCTGGGCTGACGAAAGGGGCGCTGCCCCTCGCGCCTGCGGCGCTCACCCCGGGATATTTTTCGACAGAAGATGGCGTGGATCCAGAAGCGCGGCGAGTTCGGCGCGCAGTTCGGCGGGATCAGCCGCGTCGGGGGCGGCACGGCGGGCAAGCGCCGCGTTCGCGCGGCGGCGGGCGGCAAGGCCCATGGTTCCCGCGGCGGCGGCGACCTGTTCGAACTCGACGCGGCTCAGGTTGCAGGCCAGCACCAGGTCGCAGCCGGCGGCGATGGCGGCGGCGGTGCGCTCGGCCGGGGTTCCGCTCAGCGCGTTCATGCCGATGTCGTCGCTCATCAGCAGGCCGTCGAAGCCGATACGCTTGCGGATCAGGCGGATCGCGGCGGGTGAGGCGGTGGCCGGGCGGTCGTCCAGCTGCGTCAGGCGGATATGCGCGGTCATCCCCAGCGGCAGGTCGGCAAGCGCCCGGAACGGCTGGAAATCGCTGGCGTCGAGCTCGTCAAGCGCCGTGTCCAGCACCGGCAGCTGGTGGTGGCTGTCCACGAGCGCGCGGCCGTGGCCCGGCATGTGCTTGACGATGGGCAGCACGCCGGCGGCCAGCAGCCCCTCAGCCGCGGCGCGGCCCATGGTGGCGACGGTGGCGGCATCGGTGCCGAAGCAGCGGTTCCTAAGGAACTCGTGGGTCTGGTCCCCGGCGATGTCGAGGCAGGGGGCGGCGTCGGCGTCGATCCCGACCGCGCGCAGTTCGCGGCCCATCAGCCGGTGGCGCAGGCGCACGGCCTCGGCGCCGTCGCTTGCGCTGTCGAGCGGTGCAGGCCAGTCGGTCCAGTGGGGCGCGCGCAGGCGCTGGACGCGGCCGCCCTCTTGATCGGTCATCACCACCGCGTCGCGGCCGACCGCCTCGCGCAGATCGGCGGTCAGGCAGCGCAGCTGTTCGGGAGTATCGACGTTGCGGGCAAAGAGGATGAAGCCCCAGGGGTCGGCCTCGCGCAGGAAGGCGCGCTCGTCGCGGCCGAGGGTCAGGCCCTCGACCCCGAGGATGGTGGCGCCATGCGCGGGGCCAGGACCGGGGGTCCGGCTCAATTCGCCGCCGCGGGGATGCAGTCGGTGCCGGCGGCGATCAGGTCGGCGCAGAACTTGCGGGCCTCGTCGCGGGTCTCGAACCCGGCGACGCGCAGGCGGTAGAACACCCGGCCGCCGGCCTTGTGCTCCTGCACCAAGGGCGCCTTGCCGGCGAACAGATCGCCATAGCGGCCCGACACGCGGCTCCATTCGCTTTCGGCGATGGCGTTGCTGTCGAAGGCGCCGATCTGCACCAGCGGCGCGCCCGAGGCGACCTTGACCGGCGCCGGCGCAGCAGCGGCGGGCGCGGCCTCGGGGGCGGCAGCCACGGCGGTTTCGGCGGCAGCCGGGGCCGCGGGGGCCGGGGCGGCTGCTGCAGCGGCCAGACGGCGCGGGCGCGGCATCGGGCGTGCCGAGGTGGCGACCGCGGGCTGCGCCCCGGCCTCGGCCAGCGCGGCGGTGATGGCGTGGTCCAGCGCGGGCTGGCCGGCGGCATCGGTGACCGCGGCGGTCACCGGCACGGCATCGGCCTCCATCGGGCCGACGGCGGGCACGCCCACGGCCAGATCGGCCTCGGCCGCAAGCTCGGCGGCGCGGCGCGCGGCCTCGGCGTCGCTGGTGGCGACGACCGGGGCGCCGGCATCCTCGACGAAATCATCCTCGGCGGCGGCTTCGCGGGCGGTGGCGCCCAGCTCTCCCATCGCGACGTCCTGCTGGTCGAGCGCGGTCGGCGCAGGGGCGATCGCCACCCGTTCGACCGGGGCGGCGCCGGCACCGGCGGCCACGCCGTTGACGGCCAGCCCCTCGCGGTCGCTGAGCATTCCGCCGGGGTCGGCAGGGGCTATGCGGCTGTCGCCCTCGACCGCGCGGATCACCGGCACGCCGGACACGTCGCGCACCACCAGCTGGTAGCCCCAGACCGCCAGGCTGGCCATCAGGAACACCGAGACCAGCGCGCCCAGGTAATGGGTCAGCCGCGCCACCCGGCCCAGCACGCTGTCGCGGTCGGTCAGCCGCAGCCCGTCGCCATGGGTGGCGTAGCGCGATTCGTCCCAGTCCTGCGCGGTCCAGCCGTGCCCTTCCAGAACCTCGTCGTCCTGCACGCCCCAATCCGCGGCGTGGCGCCCGGGCGCGGGCGAATCATCCCCATCGCGCCCCGGATACAAGTGAGAAGAGTCCCCATACCCGCCGGAGCGGAAATCCACCACCGTCATCGCTATCGTCCTGCCTGTCCGCCGGTTGACCCGGTTGTCGTTGACTGCTCGTTCCTTCCCCGGACCGGACGCCTCGTTGAGTCAGCGCATTTCCTTGGCCGGAGTTACCCCCAAGATACCCAAGCCCGCCGAAATGACAACGCCGACGGCCCGCGCCAGCGCGATTTTCGCTGCTGTTGCGTCGATGTCACCATCCTGCACGAAGCGCAGCCCGGGTTCGTCGTTGCCGCGGTTCCACAGCGCATGCAGGTCCGAGGCGAGGTCGTAGAGGAAGAACGCGATGCGGTGGGGCTCATGCGCGCGGGCGGCGATTTCCACCGTGCGCGGCCATTCGGCGATGCGCCGGGCCAGCGCCCCTTGTGCCGGGTGGTCCAGCGCCACCGCCTGCGCCAGCGCCGCGTCCGACACGTCCACGCCCATCTCGGCCGCGCGGCGCAGCACCGAGTTGATGCGGGCGCTGGCATATTGGACATACCAGACCGGGTTGTCCTTGGATTGCTCCAGAACCTTGTCGAAGTCGAAATCCAGCGCCGCATCGTTCTTGCGGGTCAGCATGTGGAAACGGGTCACGTCGCGCCCCGCCTGTTCCACCACGTCGCGCAGGGTGACGAAGGTGCCGGCGCGCTTGGACATCTTGAAGGGCTCGCCGTTCTTGAACAGCCGCACCAGCTGGATCAGCTTGACGTCCAGCGGCACGCGCCCGCCCGACAGCGCCGCAACCGCCGCCTGCATCCGCTTGACGTAACCGCCGTGGTCGGCGCCGAAGATGTCGATCAGCTGGTCGAAGCCGCGGTCGATCTTGTCCCAGTGATAGGCGATGTCGGGGGCGAAATAGGTCCAGCTGCCGTCCGATTTCTTCACCGGCCGGTCCACGTCGTCGCCGTGGGCGGTGGACCGGAACAGCGTCTGCTCGCGCGCCTCCCAATCCTCGGGCAGCTTGCCCTTGGGGGGGGCCAGCACGCCTTCGTAGATCAGCCCCGCGTCGGCAAGCCGCTGGATCGCGGCCTCGATCCGGCCGGTGCCGTACAGCGCCTTTTCGCTGGAATAGACGTCCATTTCGACGCCCAGCAGCGCCAGGTCGTCGCGGATCACCTGCATCATCAGCCCGGTGGCAAAGTCGCGCACCTCGGCCAGCCATTCGGATTCGGGACGGTCGAGCAGGCTGTCGCCGTAGCGGTCCTTGAGCGCCTGCCCCACCGGGATCAGGTAGTCGCCGGGATAGAGCCCCTCGGCGATGCGAGGCTCTTGCCCGTGGGCCTCGCGGTAGCGTTCATAGGCCGAGCGGGCCAGCACATCGACCTGCGCGCCGCCGTCGTTGATGTAGTATTCGCGGGTCACATCGTTGCCGGCGAAGTGCAGCAGGCTGGCCAGCGCATCGCCGAACACCGCCCCGCGCATGTGGCCGACATGCATCGGGCCGGTGGGGTTGGCGCTGACGAACTCGACGTTGATGCGGGCGCCCTGCCCGCCAGGGGCGCGGCCATAATCATCGCCGGCGTCCAGCGCCGCGCGCAGCACCCCGGTCCAGACCTCGGGGGAAAGCCGCAGGTTGAGGAAGCCGGGTCCGGCGACCTCGGCGGCCTCGATCCTCGGGTCGGCGGCAAGGCGGGCGGCCAGCGCCTCGGCGATCTCGCGCGGCTTCAACCCGGCGGGCTTGGCCAGCACCATCGCGGCGTTGGTCGCCATGTCCCCATGCGCGGGGTCGCGCGGCGGCTCCACCGCCACGGCGGCGAAATCCAGCCCCGCGGGCAGCTGCCCGGCGGCGGTCATGTCGGTCAGCGCGTCCAGCACGCGCACGCGGATATCGGCAAAGATGTTCATCGGGCTTTCTCGCTCTTGCCCGCAATGCAGTAGCGAAGCGGCCTGAAAGCCGCAACCTTGCAGGGCCCGGCCGGGGGCTTCGCGCCCCCCGCCCTTCAGGCTCCCCCGCGGGATATTTGTCGCAAGATGAAAGCCCCGGGGGTGGCGCACCGCAGTCAAGAATTGACGCGAGGCCCATTCTGCGCTAGGGGCCGCAAGCCCGCATCCGGCGGGCGACCGAGGGGCGCATGGAAGGCCGCGTCCCATTTTGCGCGCAAGCGTCGCGCGTCGGACCGCGATACTTCCTGACGAAAGACCCCGATGACCAAGTTTTCCGATCTCAAGCTCGACCCCAAGGTGCTGCAGGCCGTTACCGAGGCGGGCTATGAGACCCCCACCCCGATCCAGGTCGGCGCCATCCCCCCCGCGCTGGAAGGCCGCGACGTGCTGGGCATCGCGCAGACCGGCACCGGCAAGACCGCCGGCTTCGTGCTGCCGATGATCACCCTGCTGGGCCGCGGCCGGGCGCGGGCGCGGATGCCGCGCAGCCTGGTGCTGTGCCCGACCCGCGAGCTGGCCGCGCAGGTGGCCGAGAACTTCGACATCTACGCCAAGCATACCCGCCTGACCAAGGCGCTGCTGATCGGCGGCGTGTCGTTCAAGGAACAGGACCTGCTGATCGACCGCGGCGTCGACGTGCTGATCGCCACCCCCGGCCGGCTGCTGGATCACTTCGAGCGCGGCAAGCTGCTGCTGACCGGCGTGCAGATCATGGTGGTGGACGAGGCCGACCGGATGCTCGACATGGGTTTCATCCCGGATATCGAGCGGATCTTCCAGCTGACCCCCTTCACCCGGCAGACGCTGTTCTTTTCCGCCACCATGGCGCCCGAGATCGAGCGGATCACCAACACCTTCCTGCACGCCCCCGAGCGGATCGAGGTCGCCCGCCAGGCCACCACCAGCGAGACGATCACCCAGAAGCTGGTCGAGCTGACCCCCACCCGCAAGGACCAGTCCGCCAAGCAGAAGCGCGAGCTGCTGCGGGCGCTGATCGACGCCGAGGGCGAGGGGCTGAAGAACGCCATCATCTTCTGCAACCGCAAGACCGACGTGGATATCGTCGCCAAGTCGCTGAAGGCGCATGGCTATGACGCCGCGCCGATCCATGGCGACCTGGACCAGCGGGTGCGGATGACGACGCTGGACGGGTTCCGCGACGGCTCGCTGCGGTTTCTGGTGGCCTCGGACGTGGCGGCGCGCGGGCTGGATATTCCGGCGGTCAGCCATGTGTTCAACTTCGACCTGCCCTCGCACGCCGAGGATTACGTCCACCGCATCGGCCGCACCGGGCGCGCCGGCCGGCAGGGCACGGCGATTTCCATCTCGACCCCGGCGGATGAGAAATACCTGTCGGCGATCGAGAATCTGGTCAAGCAGTCCCTGCCCCGCGCCGATGTCCCCGAGGGCTTCCGCCTGTCCGATGCGGCGCAGCGCCCGCCGCGCCCGGCATCCGAGCGCGGCGTCACCCGGGGCGCACCGGCGCGCAGCCGCTCGCGCCGCGGCGGGTTGAGGGAACCGGCGAAGGATAGCGCCGAGGTGGTGGAGGCAAGCGCCGCCGCCCCCGTCGCTCAGCCCGAAGAGGCGCCGCGCGCGGCGGCCCCGGAACGCAGCGAGCGCAGCGCCGAGCCGCGGCGGGGTGGTCACGGCAACGGCCAGTCGGGTGGCGAGGGCCGCCACGGCGGCGAGCATCGCCGCGACGACCGCAGGGATGACCGGCGTGACGAGCGCCGCGATGACCGGCGCGACCGCCATCGCGACCACGACCGCGGCCCGGCGGTGGCCGGGATGGGCGACCACGTTCCCGACTTCATGCGCACCAGCTTCACCGAGGCGCTGGCGATCACCGACGCCCGCATGGCCAGCCGCAGCCAGTCCGAGCCGCAGCCGGCCGAGGAAGACGCGGCCCCGGCCGAGACCCCGGCCGCCGCGTCCTCGGGTTCGGGCCGCAGCCGCTCGCGCAGCCGCTCGCGCAGCAAGGACCGCAGCACCGAGGCTGTGACCGAAGCTGCGGATGCGGCCGTGGGCGATCAGGCGGTCGAGGTCGTCGAGGCTGTCGAGGCTGCCGCCGAGACGGTTGCCCCCGCAACCGAAGCGGTCGCAGAAGCGGCCAGCGACCAACCGGCCGGGTCGGTTGCCCCTGCGACCGAGACGGCAGCAGTGGAAGCGGTCAGCGAGGACGCTGCTGCGGCCGATGCCGCCGTGCCCGCAGTCCTCCCGGAAGCGGCGGCGCCGGAGGTGGCGGCCGAGGTTCAGGATACGGGCAGCGAGACGCCCGCGGAGGTTCCCGCCGCCGAGGCCGAGGTCGCGGAAAAGCCCAAGCGCACCCGCCGCACGACCGCGGCGAAGCCCGCGGCCAGGACGGCCGCCAAGGCGCCCGCAAAATCCACCCGCAGCGCGAAATCCGCGGCCAAGGCTCCTGCCGAGGCGGCAGAGGCCCCCGCCGCCGACGTTGCGACCGAAACGACCGAGGCCCCGGCGAAACCCGCCGCAAAGCCGCGCACCCGCAAGGCGCCTGCCAAGCCCGCCAAGGCCGCCACCAGCAAGGCGGGCGACGCCGGCACCGGCACGGATGCCGCCGCGCCCGCGGCCGCGGATGCCGCTGACACCAAGCCCGCGGACGGCCAGAAGGACGCCGGCCCGGCGCAGGGCTGACGCCTCTGATGCGTCCCGCCCCGCGGCGGCCCGACTCGGGGGCGGCGCCCGGCGCTTTGCAGGCAACCCCGGCCCGCCGGCTCCCCCTTGCGCTGCGCCTTGGCGCCGACCTGCTGATCGGGGCGGCGGCGGCGCTGGGTCAGGCCCCCTGGGGGCTCTGGCCGGTGACGGTGCTGGCGCTGGCGGCGCTGATCTGGCGGGTGGCGACGGCGCCCTCGGCCCGCGCGGCCGCCTGGCGGGCGCTGGCCATCGGCGCCGGGCATTTCGCGCTGGCGCTGGCCTGGATCACCCAGCCCTTTCTGGTCGAGGCCGACCGCTACGGCTGGATGTCACCCTTTGCTCTGCTGCTGACCGCACTTGGCGGTGCGCTGTTCTGGGCGCTGCCGGCGCTGGCCGCGCATCGGCTTGGCTGGAACCGCGCCATCCGCGCGGCGGCGCTGGCGCTGGCGCTGCTGGTCTCGGACTGGCTGCGGGGCTGGATTTTCACCGGCCTACCCTGGGCGCTGACCGGGCATGTCTGGATCGACACCCCCGCCGGGCAGATCGCCGCCTGGTTGGGCGCGCCGGGGCTGTCGGCGCTGACGCTGGCGGCGGCATTGCTGCCGGTGCTGGGCAGCACGCGCCGCAGCATCACCATCGGCGCCGGGCTGTCGGCGGTGCTGATCGCCCTGGCCTGGGGCGCCGGGCTGGCCCGGTTGGCGCAGCCCCTGCCGCCGGACCAGCCCCAAATCATCCGCCTGGTCCAGCCCAACGCCGATCAGACGCTGAAATGGGACCCGTTCTGGGCCCCGCAGTTCTACGACCGGCTGACCGCGCTGTCGGCGCTGCCGCTGGACCCGGCGCTGGGGGAGGGCCGCCCCGATCTGGTGGTCTGGCCGGAAACCGCGGTGCCGTTCCTGCTGAACGAGGCCGGACCGGCGCTGGAGGACATCGCCTCCCAGTCCGGCACCACCACCCTGGTCGGCATCCAGCGCTCTGACGGCGCCGCATGGTTCAACAGCCTGGCCGAGTTCACCCCGGACGCCCGTATCGGCGCGGTCTACGACAAGTTCCACCTGGTCCCCTTCGGCGAATACATCCCCTGGGGCGATGCCTTGGCGCGGTTCGGGATCACCGCCTTTGCCGCCCAGCACGGCAACGGCTATTCCCGCGGCCCCGGCCCGCAGGTGATCGCCGTCGAGGGCCTGCCCCCCTTCCAGCCGCTGATCTGCTACGAGGCGATCTTTGAGCGCCACCTGTTGCGCGGCCAGCGCCCGGAATGGATACTGCAGGTGACCAACGACGCCTGGTTCGGCACCTGGTCCGGCCCCTACCAGCATCTGGCGCAGGCGCGGCTGCGGGCGATCCAGTCCGGGCTGCCGCTGCTGCGGGCGGCCAATACCGGGGTTTCGGCGGTGATCGACGCGCGCGGGGGGCTGCGCGCAACGCTGGCGCTGAACCGCGACGGCGTGCTGGACGCGCCGCTGCCGGGCGCGCTGCCGCCGACGCTATGGTGGCGCTGGGGCGATCTGCCGATGCTGGCGCTGATGGCGCTGGCCGCCGCGGCGCTGGCCATCGCCCGGCGCAACCGCCGCAGTCATTGACGCCACCGGCGCAAGCGCGTATCGCCCGGGCGACGACCCCCACAACGGCTTCCTGGCGTGGAGAGGTCCTGAACCAATGGAGCAATCATGTCCCGTCAGAATTACGTCTTCACCTCCGAGTCCGTCTCGGAGGGGCATCCCGACAAGCTGTGCGACCAGATCTCGGATGCGGTGCTCGACGCGCTGCTAGAACAGGAGCCGCTGGCCCGCGTCGCCTGCGAGACCTTCGCCACCACCGGGATGGTGGTGATCGGGGGCGAGATCGGGCTGAAGGACAAGGGGCGGCTGACCTCGACCATGGGGCGGATCCCGGAAATCGCCCGGGGCGTGATCCGCGACATCGGCTACGAGCAGGAAAAGTTCCACTGGAACACCTGCCACGTGCTGAACTTCCTGCACGAGCAATCCGCCCATATCGCGCAGGGCGTGGACAAGGACGGGGCCGGCGATCAGGGGATCATGTTCGGCTATGCGGTGGACGAGACGCCCGAGCTGATGCCCGCGCCGATCCAGTATGCCCACGCGATCCTGCGCCGCCTGGCCGAAGCCCGCAAGTCGGGCGAACAGCCGACGCTGGGCCCGGACGCCAAGTCGCAGCTGTCGGTGCGCTATGAAAACGGCCGCCCGGTCGGGATCACCCAGATCGTGGTCAGCCACCAGCACCACGACAAGGCGCAGACCTCGGACGACATCCGCGCCATCGTGGAACCCTATGTGCGCGAGGTGCTGCCCGAGGGCTGGCTGACCGAGGACACCGTCTGGCACGTCAACCCCACCGGCACCTTCGTCATCGGCGGCCCGGACGGGGATGCGGGGCTGACCGGGCGCAAGATCATCGTCGACACCTACGGCGGCGCCGCCCCCCACGGCGGCGGGGCGTTTTCCGGCAAGGACCCGACCAAGGTCGACCGCTCGGCGGCCTATGCCGCGCGCTACCTGGCCAAGAACGTGGTCGCCGCCGGGCTGGCGAAACGCTGCGTGATCCAGCTGTCCTATGCAATCGGGGTGGCCGAGCCGCTGTCGATCTATGCCGACACCTACGGCACCGGCGAGGTCCCCGAGGCCGAGATCGAGCGCGCCCTGCGCGAGGTCATGGACCTGACGCCGCTGGGCATCCGCAACCACCTCGACCTGTGCAAGCCCATCTACCGCCGCACCGCCGCCTACGGCCATTTCGGCCGCACGCCGGAAGCGGACGGCGGCTTCAGCTGGGAACGCACCGATCTGGCCGAGGCGCTGAAGAAGGCGTTTTGAGGGACGGCGCAGCCCTGCTCAGTCTACGCTGGGCAGGTTGTTTTCTGATCCACCGATCTATTCACTTTGGGTTAAAGCATTGCAACAAAATGTGCAGAATAGGAAGGCTCGTGCGATAAAAACTGCAAGGGCAGACCTGTGAGTCACTGGACCAAAAGGCAATTCAAGCCCCAGCCTGCGGAGAGGTGGGCTATGTATAGACTCATCACTCCCATCGTTGACGAGGCCTGCACCATCAGCGGACTTGAACCTTACTTCGAATACTTTCGCCCAAACGGACCAAATCGTCGCCTATCCGTGGATATCGCACTGATCAATGACGATCAGCCGGTATGGATGATAGAGGCAAAAAAATATTCCCGCATCCTCAATCCAGGATTCATAACTCCTTATTTGACCAGCGGGGAAATGGGAGTTGTTTCAAACGGAAACATATGGATATTCCACATACAAGACCAGTCAGCAGTCGTGGGTCCCATTCTCGACCCACAAGGCTTTCTTATTCAGTCCAAGTTAGACCGTATCATTTCAACCCTTTCACAAACTGATCCAATTTCAGCAAAAGCTTCGCTTGACAACTGGCAAAGCACCTGGGTCGACTATCAGAAGACCATGTCGCCAGCCGTCTGGTATTTGGGAAAAGGTACGGGCGAGCGAATCTATGCAGAAAAGAAAGAAACAAAAAGTCTCCGCGAAGCTATTGATGTTATTCTTGCATCATTTATCGGCGTGAGGCATGATTCTCCACTTGGAAAATTCCTTTCCATGCTACAGGACGAGGACGTTGAAATATCCAGTGGATATATCGAACTAAGCGTTAACCGACTGGTTTGGCAACTTCCAGATGGACAACGAGCCGCAAGAATAGACTTAACTACGCGCCAACTCGAAATCTTAGTCCACAATGACATTATTGATGCTGCAGGGCTAGTATCGATTTTAGCACATAAAAAAATGCATGACAAGAATCCGAAAATGACTACATACAAAGCTCGCACCAATGCAGAACTAGCCAGTCTTGTTCCAATATTTCGCTGCATACCGCAGCTCAAAGCATCGGAAAATTGCATCTGATCAATCCGGCCGCAGCACCGTCACCCCGCGGGCGCCGGCGCGGGCCAGGGTCGGGTCCAGCGACATCGTCACGTATTCGCCGCGCCGCCAGCGTTCCGACAGGTCGTCGTAGTGGCGTGACAGCGGGTGGCCGGACTGGCCGGTGGCGATGACGAAGACCGAGCTGTCGGGGTCGGCGAGATCGTAGACGCCGCGATAGCCGGCGCCGCCGACCGCGGCCCAGGGGTTGGCGCCCTGCCCCATCACCGGCGCCCGGGCCAGGCTCGAGCCGTCGCCCGAGGTGGATTGCACCAGGCTGACCACCCAGCCGATCAGCGGCATCCGCCCCAGCGCCGGGTGTTCGTGGCGCGCGACATGGGCGTCGCCCCAGCGCCAGCTTTCCACGTCGGGGCCGAACCGCGCGCTCAGCTCGACCAGCGCCGCGTCCAGCGCCTGCCGGGCGATGGTGGTGCAGTCCTCAACCGGGGCCGACTGCACCACGTCGCACCAGACCGCGGCGCCGCCGGTGTCCCGGAACACCCGGTCGATGAAGGCGGGACGCAGCTCGGCCGAGACCTCTGCCGCCAGGGCCCCCAGCTCGTCATGGATCAGCCGCAGCTGCAGCTGCTGCATCCAGGCGGAATAGATCAGCGGCTCGGGCAGGTGCTCGCCCATGTTGCCGTCCCATTCCGCCAGCAGCGCCAGCGCGTCCTGGCGCTGGCGTTCGGGGGTGCCGGGGGCGGCGGCCTCGCCGGTGAACCACAGGTCGGCGCCGACCAGCGGCAGCAGCGCCCGCGCCGCCGGGCTGACCGTATCCAGCTGCGCGTCGATGAAGCTGTCGCGGGAATGGATCTCGCGCGAGGCCAGCAGCCGCGACAGCCGCAGCAGCCGCAGCGGCTCGTCGCGGTCATGGCCAAGGGCCAGAGCGCTGGCCCCGGTCGCCTCGGCCCCGGTCGCGGCGACCATGCCCTGCGCGGGCTCGGTCATCCGCAGCGGATCGTCCGGCGCCACCGGCTCGAGCCAGCGCACCGCCGGGTCGCGGCCGGGCGCGGGCATCCGCCCGGCGGTGGGATGCTCGGGCGGGCGGCGGGGGATTTCCCCCGCCAGGACCTGCGCCACGCCCTCGGCGTCGGCCAGCGTCACCTGCACCGCCGGGGCGACGATGCCGCGCGCGGCCTGCGCGGCGCCGGCGCGGTCGGGCGCCTGCATCAGCGCGATCAGCGCGCTGAGCGTGGTGTCCTGCCCGGACAGCCCGGTCCAGCGCAGCGCCGGGACATAGCCGCCCGGGGTCACCGCCAGCAGCCCCAGATGCGCGGGCGGGATCACCGGCCCGGATTCGGTTTCGCGCAGGGTGATGCGGCGGTCCTCCGCGCCGTGGATGCGGATCACCTCGTGCCGCGTGGTGAACTCGCGCCAGCCGCCATCGGCCAGATAGCGGTCGGGGGCGCCGGGCTGGACCTCCTCCATCACGATGTCCTGATCGTCCACCCAGGCCGGAGTCAGCCCCCAGGCGAGGCTCTGGTTGCGCCCGGTCAGCACCGCCGGGATTCCGGGGATGGTGCCGCCGATCACGCTGCCCGCGCGCAAATCCATCCGCGCCAGATACCACAGCGAGGGCGCGGTCAGCGCCACCTGCGGGTCGTTGGCCAGCAGCGGCGCGCCGGCGGCGGTGCGGCTGGCGCCGGCGGCAAAGCCGTTGGCAGAGCTGCCGCGGCCGACGCGGATATAGCCGACCAGCCCCGCGAACCAGTCCTCGGCCGCGGCCTCGGGCACGGGGGCAAAGCGCGCGCCCTCTCCGAACAGCGCCGCATAGGGGGGCAGCGGCGCTTCGCCGGCGGCGCGGACCAGATCGCCCCCCCGTTCGGGCGCGGCCAGAGAGACCCGCGCCCGCGTCACCTCGGCCGCGACCTGACGCGAGGCGCCGGCGGCGACCAGCTTGAGGATCGCCAGCGAATCCGCCGGCTGCCAATAGGCGATGTCGCCGGGCAGCAGGAAGAACTCGGGCGCGCCGCGGCCCAGGGCGCCTTGATTCACCTGCTCGACCCAGGCGTTCACCCCGTCGGCATAGGCCTGCAGTGCCGTCTGCGTCGCCGGGTCCTGCGCGGCCAGCGAGTCCTGCGCATGGCGCCACAGCCCCAGCCGCCGCGCCAGATCGTCGGCGGCAAAGGCGCGTTCGCCGAACATCTCGGCCAGCCGGCCCTGCGCGGCGCGGCGCAGCACCACCATCTGGAACAGCCGGTCCTGCGCATGGGCGAACCCCAGCGCAAAGAACGCGTCGCGGTCGGTCGAGGCGAGGATATGGGGGATGTTCTCGGTCGTGCGCACGATCTCGACCGGCTGCTCGACCCCCGCCAGCGCCAGCTCGGCGTCATAGTCGGGCAGCGAGCGGACGGCGAAATACCACGCCAGCGCCAGCGCGCCGACAAGGACCGCGATCAGGCCGATGGTCAGCCGGACCAGCCAGCGAAACAGCGAAAGCATGGGCGGCGGCGTCCTTGAAAACGGGCGGCCCCGGTTGACGGGGCCAGAGGGCAATGGAATGTGACAGGCTGATAGGGCAGCGGCCGCCGGTTTTCAACGCGGCCCGGACAGGAGGATGCAATGGCGCAGGTGGCGTTTCTGGGGCTGGGCGTGATGGGATTCCCGATGGCGGGGCATCTGGCCGCCAAGGGACACGAGGTCACGGTCTACAACCGCACGGCGGCACGGGCGCTGGACTGGACCGGCCGCCATCCCGGCCGACACGCCGCCACCCCGCGAGAGGCGGCGCAGGGCGCGCGGTTCGTCATGGCCTGCGTGGGCAACGACGACGACCTGCGCGCAGTGTGCCTGGGCCCGGACGGCGCCTTTGCCGGCATGGCCCCGGGGGCGATCTTCGTCGATCACACCACGGTGTCGGCCGAGGTCACGCGGGAGCTGTCGGCGGCGGCGCGCGAGCTTGGCATCGGTTTCGTGGATGCGCCGGTGTCCGGCGGGCAGGCGGGCGCGGAAAACGGGCAGCTGTCGGTGATGTGCGGCGGGGCGCAGGCAGATTATGACGCCGCCGAGCCGCTGATCGCCGCCTATGCGCGCATCTGCCGGCGCATGGGCGACAGCGGCGCGGGGCAGTTGGCGAAGATGTGCAACCAGATCGCCATCGCCGGGCTGGTGCAGGGGCTGGCCGAATCGCTGAACTTCGCGCAGCGCGCCGGACTTTCGATCCCCGAGCTGGTCGAGGTGATCAGCCAGGGCGCCGCCGGCAGCTGGCAGATGCAGAACCGCCACGCCACCATGGCCGAGGGGCGCTATGACTTCGGATTTGCGGTGGACTGGATGCGCAAGGACCTGGGGATCTGCCTGAAGGCCGGCGATGAGATCGGCGCCGCCCTGCCGGTCACCGCGCTGGTCGACCAGTTCTACAAGGACGTGCAGCTGATGGGCGGCGGCCGCTGGGACACCTCGTCCCTGCTCGCCCGGCTCAAGGGCTGACAGACCCTGCGCGCCGCTTCTTCATCATGAAAATATCCTGGGGGGCCGGCCGCAAGGCCGGCGGGGGCAAAGCCCCCTTTCCCCGCTACATCAGCGGCGAAAACAGCCGCGCCAGCGAATCGCGGAACCGCAGCAGCGGGTTACGGGCGCGGTAGCCCTCGACGGTGAACTCGCGGCAGTCCTGCATGTCGCGCAGGAAATCCCGTTCCAGCCGCTGCGAGAACGCCTCGTCATAGATCACCGCGTTCAGCTCGTAATTGATGCCGAAGCTGCGGATGTCGATGTTGGCCGAGCCGATGGAGCAGACCCGCCCGTCGGCGATCACCGTCTTGGCGTGCAGATAGCCCGGCTGATACAGCAGCACCTGCGCCCCCGAGGCGGCGATTTCCCGCATATAGGTGTTCGCCGCCCAGTAGGGCACATATTGCCGGGCCCCGCGTTCGCTGATCATCACCCGCACATCCACCCCCGACAGCGCCGCCGCCTTGAGCGCCTCGGCGATGCTGGTGTCGAGGATGAAGAACGGCGATTGCAGATAGACCCGTTCCCGCGCCCCCACGATCATCGCGAAATACAGCTGCCTTATCGCCTGCCATTCCGAGTCCGGCCCCGACAGCGTCAGCTGCACCGGCAGCCGCGCGTCCTGCAACTCCGCGGGGGTGGGCGGGAAATGGTCGGGCTGGAACAGGTCCTCGCCGGTGGCGTTGCGCCAGTCGACCGCGAACACCGCCTGCAGCAGCGCCACCGACGATCCGGTCATGCGGATATTGGTGTCGCGCCACAGCCGGAAGCCGCGCGGCGGGTGCAGATGCTCACCCCCGATGTTCAGCCCGCCGGTATGGCCGACCCGCCCGTCGATCACCGCGATCTTGCGGTGGTTGCGATAGGAAATCGTGTGCACCCGCCACAGTTTCGAGAACGGCTCGAACCGCACCCCGCCCGCCCGCATCTGGCGGATATAGCCCCGGCGCAGCATGAAGATCGAGCCCACCGGGTCGTAGAGGATGCGCACCGCCACCCCCTGCGCCGCCTTTTCGGTCAGGATCGCCTTCAGCTCTTCGCCGAAATCATCGGCATTCCAGCTGAAATACTGCAGGTGGATCGAGTGGGTGGCCCCGCGCAGATCCTCGATCAGCCGCGGATAGGCGTTGGGCGCGTCCTGCAGCAGCTCGATCCGGTTGCGGGTGGTCACGGTCGAGCGGGTGGTGTTGCGCACCAGCTCGGACAGCGAGGCGGCCGAGCCGTCCTCGGCCTCCATCCTTGCCAGCGCCTCGCGGTGTTCGGGTTCAAGCCCGGCGATCAGCGGCGCCAGCCGCGCGTCCAGTTCCTGCCGCATCAGCTTGCCGGTCAGGCCGAAGTTCTGGTGCTGGCGTCCGAACAGCAGGTAGAGCACCACCCCCACCCCGGGCAGCAGCGCGAACAGCAGCATCCACGCCAGGGTGGCGCTGGGGCGGCGGTTCTCGGCGATGATGTAGACGCCGATGACGACGAGATAGGCGGCAAATCCAAGCGATAGGGCGGTCAGGATCGGCGCCGGCATCATGTCCCCTGGTGTTCGTGGTTGGGCGCATCATGGCGCGGGCGGGGGGAAAGGGCCAGACGCGGTTCGGGCGGCGCCGCCGGGGGCTGCGCGCCCCCATCGTCGTATACGACGATCCCGCGGGATATTTCCTCCACGATGAAAGCAGGGGCGGCAAAGCAGGAGCGGGGGGCAGAACGGCAAAAGGCCCCGTCCGGTGGGGGCGGGGCCTTTGCAAATCATGGTGCCGGTCAGGTCAGGCCGGTTGCGGCGCGGGGTCCTTGCGGCGGGGGCGGAACAGCCGCGTCACCATCACGAAGAACACCGGCACGAACAGCAGCGTCAGCAGGGTGCCAGTGACGGTGCCGAAGAAGGTGGCGTAGCCGATGGCGTGGCGCGCCCCCGCCCCGGCCCCCGAGGACAGCACCAGCGGCAGCACCCCCAGCCCGAAGGCCAGCGAGGTCATCAGGATCGGGCGGAACCGCAGGCGGGCGGCCTCGCGCACGGCGGTCAGGGCGGATTCGCCCATCCCCTCCATGCGTTCGCGGGCAAAGGCCACGATCATGATGCCGTTCTTGCCGGTCAGCCCGACCACGGTCAGCAGCCCGACCTGGAAATAGACCCCGTTCGCCTGCCCGCCGACCCAGGCGCCGATCAGCGCGCCGAGGATGCCGACCGGCATCGACAGCAGCACCGCGATGGGGATGGTCCAGCTTTCGTAAAGCGCGGCCAGGCACAGGAACACCGTCGCCAGCGCCAGCGCGTAAAGCGTCAGCGCCCCGGCCCCGGCCTCTTTTTCCTCGAGCGAGAGGCCGCTCCATTGCAGGTTGAAGCCGGGCGGCAGCTGTGCGGCCAGCGCCTCGATCTCGGCCAGCGCGTCGCCCGAGGAATAGCCGGGTGCGGGCTGGCCCTCGATCGCCATCGCGGGCAGCGCGTTGTAGCGCGTCACCTGCTGCGGCCCGAACACCCAGTCCTGGGTGGCAAAGGTCGAGAAATCGACGAACTCGCCATTGCCGTTCTGCAGCCGCCACAGCTCCAGATCGCGCGGCGCGGTGCGGGCCCAGGGCTCGCCCTGCACATACACCCGCTTGATGCGGCCGTTGTACAGGAAGTCGTTGACATAGGTGCCCGACCAGATCGTCGCCAGGAACGAGCCGACATCGGTCGCCGTCACGCCCACCGCGCCGGCCTTGGCCCAGTCGATGTTCAGCTTGAACTGCGAGGCGTCCTCGACCCCGTTCGGGCGCACCGCGGTCAGCACCGGGCTTTGGCTGGCCATGCCCAGCAGCTGGTTGCGCGCGGCCAGCAGCTCTTCGTGGCTCTGGCCGGCAGCGGCCGAGAGATAGGCGGAAAACCCGCTGGCGTTGCCCAGTTCCAGCACCGCCGGGGGCACGATCGGGATCACCAGCGCCTCGCGGATGCCGCCCATCAGCGGGCCGAAGGCGCGCCCGGCGATGGCGGCGGCAGACTGGTCGGGCTCGGGGCGTTCGGACCAGTCGGTCAGCCGCACGAACATCATCCCCATGTTCTGCCCCTGCCCCGCGAACGAGAACCCGCGCACGGCGAACACCGATTCCACGTTGCCCGCCTCGGCGGTGGTGAAATACTCGGACACCCGGGCCATCACCGCCTCGGTCGCCTCGGCGGTGGTGCCGGTCGGGCCCTGCACGATCACCATGAGCGCGCCCTGATCCTCGTCGGGCAGGAAGGCGGTGGGGGTGCGCTGATAAAGCACCACCATCCCGCCCACGATCAGCAGATAGACCAGGATCATGCGGAACGGCCGCGCCGTGGTCGCCCGCACGATCGCCACATAGCCATGGGTCACGTGGGTGAAGTTGCGCTCGAACCAGTTGCCGAAGCCCGAGCCGAGCCGGCCCAGCAGCCCCTGGCGCGGCGCGTGCGCATGGGAATGGGCGTGGGGCTTCAGCATGGTGGCGCACAGCGCCGGCGTGAACACCAGCGCCACCACCACCGACAGCAGCATGGCTGAAACGATGGTGACGGCGAACTGCTTGTACATCTCACCGGTCGAGCCGCCGTAGAAGGCCATCGGCACGAACACGGCCGAGATCACCAGCCCGATGCCGACCAGCGCGCCCGAGATCTCGTCCATCGACTTGCGGGTGGCCTCGAGCGGGCCCAACCCCTCGTCGCGCATGATCCGCTCGACGTTCTCGACCACCACGATGGCGTCGTCGACCAGCAGGCCGATGGCCAGCACCATCGCCAGCATGGTCAGCGTGTTGATGGTGAACCCCAGCGCCGCCATGATCCCGAAGGTGCCCAGGATCACCACCGGCACCGCCAGCGTCGGAATCAGCGTGGCGCGGAAGTTGTGCAGGAAGATCAGCATGACGAGAAAGACCAGCGCCATCGCCTCGATCAGCGTCTTGACCACCGCCTCGATCGAGATCAGCACGAAGGGCGTGGTGTCATAGGGGATGACGTATTCCATCCCTGCGGGCAGGAACTGCGCCAGCTCGTCCAGCTTGTCCTTGACCAGCTTCGAGGTGTCCAGCGCATTGGCCCCCGAGGCCAGCTGGATTGCCATCCCCGAGGACGGCAACCCGTTGTAGGTGCCGGCGATCTCGTAGTTTTCCGACCCCAGCTCGGCCCGTGCCACGTCGCGCAGCAGCACCAGCCCGCCGTCGGTGTCGGCGCGCAGCACGATGCGCTCGAAATCTTCGGGGGTGCGCAGCAGCGATTGCGCGGTGATGGTGGCGTTCAGCTGCTGGCCGGGAGGCGCCGGCATGGCGCCAAAGGCGCCGGCCGAGATCTGGGCGTTCTGCGCCCGGATCGCCGCCACCACCTGCGCGGGCGAGAGGTCGTAGTATTTCAGCCGCGTCGGGTCCAGCCAGATGCGCATCGAGTATTCCGACCCGAACACCTGCACCTTGCCCACGCCCTCGATCCGCGAGATCGGCTCGACCATGAACGAGTTGAGATAGTCCGCCAGGTCCACCGCGGTGCGCGCGCCGTCGCTGGAAATCAGCCCGACCACCATCAGGAAGCCGGTGGCGGATTTCGACACCGCCACGCCCTGGCGGACCACCGGTTCGGGCAGGATCGCCTGCGCCCGGGCCAGCTTGTTCTGCACCTGCACCTGCGCGATGTCGGCGTCGGTGCCCATCTCGAAGGTCAGGGTGATCGTCGCGCCGCCGGTCGAGGTGGTGGTCGAGTTGATGTAGCGCAGCCCGTCCAGCCCGGTCATCTCGCGCTCGATCAGCTGGACCACGGTGTCGGCCACGGTCTCGGCCGAGGCGCCGGGATAGACGGTGTTGATGACGACCGACGGCCCGGCGATGGTCGGATATTGCGAGATCGGCAGCCGCAGCACCGACAGCGTGCCCAGCCCCATGATGATGATCGCGATCACCCAGGCGAAGATCGGGCGGTCGATGAAGAAACGGGCCATGGGTCAGTTCCCCTGCGGCGCGGCGGTGTCGGCAGCATCGGCGGCGTCACCCGCGTCCGCACCCGCTTCCGGCGCCTCGGCGTTCACAGCGTCACCCGCTTCCGCACCCGCTTCCGCCGCGGCATCCGGCGCAGCGTCGGAGGCAGCATCGGCGGGGGCCGCATCGGGTGCAGCCCCGGCGGCGGGCGTAGGCTGCTGGCCGGGAATAACGGTGATCGGGGCGCCCGGCCCGGTCTTCTGGAAGCCCGAGGTGATGATCCGGTCCCCGGGCTCCAGCCCGGCCGTCACCACCCAGTTGCTGCCGTCCGAGGTCAGCACCTCGAGCGTGCGCACCGCCACGGTGTCGTTCTCGACCACCCAGGCGTGCGGCGTGCCCTGGGTGTCGCGCATCACCGCCGATTGCGGGACCAGGTAGACGTCCTTTTCCTCGGCCTGCGGCAGGATCACCTCGACGTAAAGCCCCGGCAGCAGCAGGTGCTGGGGGTTGGGGAACGAGATGCGCAGCGTGATCATGCCGGTGGTCGGCTCGACCTGCGGCTCGGCGGCGCGCAGCTCGCCGCGCAGCGGATAATGCTCGCCGGTCGGCAGGATCAGCGTCGCCTGGCGGTGTTCCGGGGTGGTGGCGTGTTGGGTCTGCTGCCAGCGCAGCAGGTCGTTGGCCGATTGCGTCACGTCGACATGCACCGGGTCCAGCGCCCGGATCGTCGCCAGCGGGTTGGCCTGCTGCGCGGCGACCAGCGCGCCGGTGCTGACCTGCGAAAATCCGATCACGCCCGAGATGGCCGCGCGGATCGTGGTGCGGTCCAGGTCGATCTCGGCCGATTGCAGCTGCGCCTTGGCCAGCTGCAGCGCCGCATCGGCGGCGTCGCGGGCGGCGACGGCGCTGTCCAGCCGCTGGCCCGAGCCGGTATTGCTCTCGAACAGCTCCTGGGCGCGCTCGGCCTCGCGGATGGCCAGGTCGTAATTCGCCTGCGCCTGCGCCACCGCCGCCTGCGCCGCCGCGACCGCCGCCGCATAGGTGTCGGATTCGATCTGGTAGAGCGGCTGCCCCGCCTCGATCACCGTGCCTTCCTCGAACAGGCGCTCGCGGATGATGCCGGCGACCTGCGGGCGCACCTCGGAGACGGTCGAGGCCTTGATCCGCCCCGGCAGCCTTGCGGTAACGGTGTAGTCGGTGGGCTGGGCCTCGATCACCGTGACCGGGGTCGGCGGCGGGCCGTCCTCCTGCGCCCGCGCGGCTGGGACCGGGCCCAGCACCAGCGCGGCGGCGAGGCCAAGAGACAAGAGAATCGGGGTGCGAGGCATCGGGGGCAGCTTTCGGTGATCAGGTGGGGGTTCGGGATTCGCGGCGGTCCCGGCTGGGTTTTTTCGACGGGTTTCGGGCCTGGTTGTCAATCCGCCAAAACCTCCGACTCGGGGACGGGGACGGCCGGCGGGTCGCGGGGACCGGCGCCGCCGGCATCCGCCCGGCCGCTGCCATCCGCGCGCAGCGCCGCGAACTGGCGGCGCACCAGCTTTTCGCCGTAGCCGGCCAGCGGGAACCCCTGGTCCGACCGCAGCCATTCGCCCAGCAGCCCAAGAAAGGTGACATGGACCATCACCGCCGCCTCGTGCGGGGTGAAATCGGGGTGCAGCGAGCCCTCGTCGCGCGCCCGCTGCATCACCCGCAGCATCAGGCTCCACAGTTCGCATTCGAGCCGCGACAGCGCCGCCCGCCCGGCCGGGCCGATCCCCAGGTCGGACATGATGCGGAACATCCGCTGCCGGCTCTCGTTCACCTCGAAGTCGCGCAGCGCCTCGAGCCCGGCGTGCAGCAGCTGGTCCAGCGGATCGCAGGGCCCGCCCGCATCGGCGGCCGCGGCCAGGAACTGTTCCTGCGGCAGCAGGATGCGGGCGTGCAGCGCCGTCAGCAGCTCGGCCTTGTCCTTGAAATGCCAGTAGAACGCCCCTCGCGTCACCCCCGCCGCGCGCGAGATCATCTCGAGCGTGGTGGCAGCGTAGCCCCGTTCGCAGAACGCCTGTTCGGCGGCGTCGAGGATCGCATTGCGGGTCTGTTCTGAATCGTCCTTGCGGCGGCGCATATGGGGTCGGGCCTGGATTTGTGCCCGCCGCCCTTACCAACATTCACGAATGTATGTAAACCCCGCCCGGGCTGGAAACCGCCGCCGAACCATGGGCATATTCCCCGGTGCCGCAACGGAACTCGGCCCGGGGCGCGGCCGTTGGCCCACAGGACAGCCCCAGGGACAAAGGAAACTTCTGCAATGAACTCCATCATCTACATCGTCGGGCTGGTCGTCGTCGTGCTGTTCATCCTTTCGATGCTGGGCCTGCGCTGACCGTTCTGCCCCGCCCCGCGGCGCCCGGGTCTTTCATCTTGCCGCAAGTATCCTGGGGGGTCCGGGGGCAGGCAGCCCCCGGGTTCCGGCCCCGGCTTCCGCAGCGCCACGGGCACCGGCCCCGCAATTCCGGGTGGCGTTCCCGCCGCTGCTGCGATAGGTCGCGCCCAAAGCTGCAAGACAGGCCCCCCGCATGGACATCCGCAACATCGCGATCATCGCTCACGTCGACCACGGCAAGACGACGCTGGTCGACCAGCTGCTCAAGCAGTCGGGATCGTTCCGCGAGAACCAGGCCGTGGCCGAGCGGATCATGGATTCCGGCGACATCGAGCGTGAGCGCGGCATCACCATCCTGGCCAAGGCGACCTCGGTCGAATGGAAGGGCACGCGCATCAACATCGTCGACACCCCCGGCCACGCCGATTTCGGCGGCGAGGTCGAGCGGATCCTGTCGATGGTCGATGGCGTCTGCCTGCTGGTGGACGCGGCCGAAGGGCCGATGCCGCAGACCAAGTTCGTGACCTCCAAGGCGCTGGCGCTGGGGTTGAAACCCATCGTGGTGCTGAACAAGGTCGACAAGCCCGCCGCCGACCCCGACCAGACCCTGAACGAGGTCTTCGACCTGTTCGCCAATCTGGGCGCCTCGGACGCGCAGCTGGATTTCCCGCATGTCTATGCCTCGGGGGTGAACGGCTGGGCGGTGGCCTCGCTCGACGACCCGCGCGAGGGGATGGGCGCGCTGTTCGACCTGATCCTGCGCCATGTGGAGCCGCCCCGGCAGTTGGCCCGCCGCGACGAGCCGTTCCGGATGCTGGCCACCACCCTGGGGGTGGACCCGTTCCTGGGCCGGTTGCTGACCGGCCGGGTCGAGGCCGGCACCGCCCGCGCCGGCGACACCGTCAAGGCGCTGTCGCGCGACGGCCAGCGGGTGGAACAGTTCCGCATCTCCAAGGTGCTGGCGTTCCGCGGGCTCACCCAGACGCCGATCGACCAGGCGGTGGCGGGCGATATCGTGACGCTGGCGGGGATGGCGAAAGCCACCGTCGCCGACACCATCTGCGCCCCTGAGGTCGACACCCCCCTGCCCGCGCAGCCCATCGACCCGCCGACGATCTCGGTCACCTTCGGGATCAACGACAGCCCGCTCGCGGGCCGCGACGGCAGCAAGGTGCAGTCCCGCGTCATCCGCGAGCGTCTGCTGAAAGAGGCCGAATCCAACGTCGCGATCCGGGTCGAGGATACCCCGGGCGGCGAGGCCTTCGTCGTCTCGGGCCGCGGCGAATTGCAGATGGGCGTGCTGATCGAGAACATGCGCCGCGAGGGGTTCGAGCTGTCGATTTCCCGCCCGCGCGTGATCTTCCACGAAGAGGACGGCCAGCGGCTGGAGCCGGTCGAGGAAGTCATCATCGACGTCGACGACGACTTCACCGGCGTGGTCATCGAGAAGCTGACCGGCGACCGCAAGGGCGAGCTAATCGACATGCGCCCGGCCGGCCACGGCAAGACCCGCGTCGTCGCGCATGTGCCCTCGCGCGGGCTGATCGGCTATCAGGGCGAGTTCATGACCGACACCCGCGGCAACGGAGTGCTGAACCGCATCTTCCACGGCTGGACCCCCTACAAGGGCCCGATCCAGGGCCGCCGCCAGGGCGTGCTGATTTCCATGGAGGACGGGGTGTCCGTCGCCTATGCGCTGTGGAATCTGGAAGAACGCGGGCGGCTGTTCATCGGCGCGCAGGAACAGGTCTACCAGGGGATGATCATCGGCGAGCATTCCCGCGACAACGACCTGGAAGTGAACCCGCTCAAGGGCAAGAAGCTGACCAACATCCGCGCCTCGGGCTCGGACGAGGCGGTGCGACTGACGCCGCCGGTGCGGATGTCGCTGGAAGAGGCGATCGCCTATATCGCCGACGACGAGCTGGTCGAGGTCACGCCCAAGATCGTGCGGCTGCGCAAGCGCTTCCTGGACCCGCATGAACGCAAGCGCCAGGCCCGCGCGGAAACCTGACCCGGGACTGCAATTCCGCGCAAAGACACGAAAATTCGCTTGCGATCCGTCGGACCCTGACCCAAGGTTCGCCGGCTTGGTGGCGATCTGACAAACAGACAACCCTGAAATGACGACTTCGACGGAAAATGACGCTGGCCGCTCGGTCATGGACCGATTGCTGCATTCCGCAGTGGATCAGCTGCGCGAAATCCCCACGTTCCGGGTCAGGGTGGACGAGGTTGCGGACCGGGCCGGCATTCCGCGGCAAGAGGCGCGGGCGATCTTTCCCGAGGATGCGGCGCTGAACGAATCCCTCGCCGGGTTTGCCATGGTGCAGATGGCCGACGCGATGACCCAGGCGCTGATCGCGGCGCCCGGCGGCGACAACCGCGCCGCGCTGATCGGCCTGTCCGAGGCCTATGTGAACTGGGCACGCCGCAACCGCGCGCTTTACGGCGCCATCTCGAGCCGGCTGCTGCAGCCCTCGGGCGCCGATTCGATCGTGCGGCGCTATGATGCCAGCTTTGCGCCGCTGGTCCGCCGCTACCTGAGCGAGGACAAACCGGGCAGCACCACCCGCCGCGCCGCGCTGGCGCGGGCGGCGATGTTCGGACTGACCGATCTCATCCTGGAGCGGCGCGAGACCATCTGGCTGCTGCCGCACCAGGACCTTGATGCCGAGATCTCGGCCACCATCGCCGAGCTTGTGGACCTGCTGCTGACCGGACGGCCCGCCGGGGGCTGAGCGGCCCCGCCCCCGGGCCGGGCCCTCAGATCTGCCGTTCGGGGATCTGGACCACCAGCCCGTCGAGCTCGGGGGTGACCTTCAGCTGGCAGGTCAGGCGCGAACGCACCGGGTCGGGCTGCCAGGCAAAATCGAGCATGTCGGCCTCCATCGGGTCGCGGGGCGGCAGCCGGTCCACCCATTCGGGCGCGACATAGACATGGCAGGTGGAACAGGCGCAGGCGCCGCCGCAATCGGCCTCGATCCCCGGAACGCCGTTGTCGCGGGCCCCTTCCATCACGGTCATGCCGGGACGGACCTCAACCTCGTGCCTTGTGCCGTTCCATTCGATATAGGTGATCTTCGCCATCGGCCCATCCTTTGTCTGCGCCGACGCAGATAGGCGATGGGGGCACGGATGAAAAGATGCGCGGCCCAGCCCGCGTCGCCGCCGCATGGGTATTGGGACCAGAAAGAAGCCCGTCAACCGAATCTTAACCTGGCCCTGCCATGGTCCGAATCGCGGTACAGGCTGGGGAGCCGATGACCGCCCAGAGAGAAGCCGCCCCGGTCATGGGTGAGACATCCCGTCCCGTCCGCGCGGCGGGGTTGGCCGGGGCGCACCCCCTCGGGTTTCTTTCTGGTCCAAATACCCATGCGCCCCGTGCCGCCAGGATCAGCTCATGCCCGTTTCAGCGCCAGCACCGCGTTCAGCCCGCCAAAGGCGAAGGCGTTGGACAGCACCGCCCCGACCCTTGCCTCGCGCGCCTGGTTCGGCACCACGTCCAGCGCGCATTCCGGGTCCGGCTCTTCATAGCCGATGGTGGGGGCGATGATCCCGTCGCGCAGCGCCATGATGCAGGCCAGCAGCTCGACCGCGCCGGTGCCGCCGATCAGATGCCCGTGCATGGATTTCGTGGACGAGATCAGCAGCCGGTCGGCGTGCTGGCCGAAGGCATGGGCGACGGCGGCACATTCGGTCTTGTCGTTGGCGGCGGTGCCGGTGCCATGCGCGTTGATATAGCCGATCTCGTCGGGGTTCAGCCCGGCGTCGCGCATCGCCCCGGCGATGGCGCGTTCCGCGCCCTGGGCCGAGGGCATCACGATGTCCTGCGCATCCGCCGACATGGCGAAACCCACCACCTCGGCCAGGATCTCGGCGCCGCGGGCAGCGGCATGGTCCCAGTCCTCGAAGACGAAGACCCCGGCGCCCTCGCCCTGCACCATGCCGTTGCGGTTGGCGGAAAACGGCCGGCAGGCGTCGCGCGACATCACGCGCAGCCCCTCCCACGCCTTGATGCCGCCGAAACACAGCATCGCCTCGGCGCCCCCCGAAAGCATCACCCGCGCCGCGCCCGCGCGCACCATCTGGAACGCCAGCCCCATGGCGTGATTGGACGAGGCGCAGGCCGTCGCCACGGTGAACGAAGGGCCGCGCAGCCCGAACTCCATGCTGACATGGCTGGTGGCGGCGTTGTTCATCAGCTTGGGCACGACAAAGGGGTGGACGCGGTTCTTCCCCTCTTCGAAGACGGCGCGGTAATTCTCGTCCCAGGTGTTCAGCCCGCCTCCGGCGGTGCCCAGCACCACCCCCGAACACAGCCCCAGCTCGCCCTGGAAGCTCAGCCCGGACTGCGCCACCGCTTGTTTCGCGGCCAGCATGGTGAACTGGGTAAAGCGGTCGTAAAGCGCGATCTGCTGGCGGTTGAAATGATCCTCGGCGCGCCAGTCCCGCACCTGCGCGCCGATGCGGACCGACAGGCGCTCGACGTCGCGGAACTCCAGCGGGCTGATGCCGCAGCGCCCCTCGCGCATCGCCGCCAGGGTCTGCGGCACGTCGCGGCCCAGCGCGTTGACCGTGCCGGCCCCGGTGATCGCGACCCGCCGCGGACCGCTCATCCGCGCTCGGCGATCAGCCGTTCCACCGCCGCGATGATCGCGCCCATCGAGGAGATGTCGAAGTCGGATTTCTCCGGCTCGTTGGCATTGAACGGGATGGTGATGTCGAACGCCTCTTCGATGGCGAAGATCGATTCGACCAGCCCGAGGCTGTCGACCCCCAGCTCGGCCGGGCTGGCGTCCGGGGTGATCTGCGCGGGGTCGAGCATGGCCTGTTCGGCGATGATCGCCACGATGCGGTCATGAATGCTGGGGGTGCTGGTCGACATGAAAGCGCCTCTGTCTCAGTCCTTCTGCATCAGCCGGGCCACGGTCTTCTGCAGCTCGGCGAATTGCGCGGCCATGCGCGGCAGGCGGCGCACCGCCTTGTTGATTTCCAGCTGGGTTTCCATCCTGGTGGCCGGTGAGCCCAGCACCACCCGCCCCGCCGGCACGTTGGTAAAGATCTTGCTGGCGCCGCCGGCGATCACGTCGTCGCCGATGAAGATGTTGTCGTTCACCCCGCAATGCCCGGCCAGCACCACCCGGTCGCCGATCCGGGCCGAGCCCGCGACCCCGGCCAGCCCGCACAACAGGCAGTCGCGGCCGATGCGGACGTTGTGGCCGACCTGCACCAGGCTGTCGATCTTGGTTCCCGACCCGACCGAGGTGTCCCGGATGGTGCCGCGGTCGATGGTGGCGTTCGCCCCGATCTCGACGTCGTCGCCCAGGGTGACGCCGCCCAGCGAATGGATGCGCACCCAGTGCTGGTCGCGGATCTCGCTGCGGGCGCCGAGGGTGTGGCGGATTTCCTCGATCCCCGAGACCTCGGGGGTGACGAATGAGAACCCGTCGCCGCCGATCACCGCCCCGGACTGCACGATCAGCCGCTCGCCGGCGGTCACGCCATGGGCGATGCGCACGCCTGCGTGGATGGTGGCGTCCCGGCCGATCACGCTCTCCGCGCCGATGCTGGCATGGGCGCCGATCCGGGCGCCGCCGCCCAGCCGCACCCGCGGCCCGATCACCACGAAGGGCCCGATCGAGGCACCCTCGCCGATCTCTGCGCTGGGGTCGATCACCGCGGAGGGGTGGATGCCGGCGGGAAACTCGGCGCCGCGGTCCAGTGCGCGGGTGACCCCGGCCATCGCCAGCCGCGGCCGCGCCACGATGGCGGCGCCGGCCAGGCCCAGCGCCTGCGGGTCCATGCCTTCGGACAGCAGCGCCACGGCGCCGGGGACCAGGTCGGCGGCGAACTTGGGCGACATCGCCATGGCGATCCGCGCCGCGCCGTCCGCCGCGGGGGCGGCGTCGGCGGGCTCGGCCGCGCCGGTGATCCGCAGCGCGCCATCGCCCCACAGCCGCGCCCCGAGATCGCGCGCAAGATCTTCCAAGGTTATCGTCATGCCGCTCTCCTTGCGATGGTCCTACTGCGCCAGCGCGGCCGTTTCCAGCCCGGTGGCCCCGGCCTCGGCGGCGGCCTGCTGCAACGCGCGCCACACCGCCGGGTCGCGGTCGTAGATGTCGCGGAAATGGCGGATGGTGCCGTCCTCGTCCACGGTGGTGGTGAAATAGACCAGATGCACCGGCTGGCCGGCGGCCTTCAGGAACCGCTCGGTCCCCGACTGGCGGGCGCGGGCATAGGTGGCGGCCGGGTCGGCGCTGGCGCCTTCCAGCAGCACATGGGCCAGCTCGACCGGCTTCTGCACCCGGATGCAGCCGTTGGAGAACGCGCGCACCGATTCGCTGAAAAGTCCTTTGGTTGGCGTGTCATGCAGATAGATGTTCATGCTGTTGGGGAAGATGAACTTGACCTCTCCCAAGGCGTTGTCGGCGCTGGGTTTCTGGCGCAGCCGATAGGGAAAGCTCTTGGCGGTATAGCGCGAGAAATCGACCGAGGCGCGGTCCACCACCCGGCCGCGGCTGTCCACCACGTCCAGATGCGCGGCGGCAAAGCGGTTCTGCTGCAGCCGCGGCAGATAGTCCCGGATCGCCATGCTGCGCGGCACGTTCCAGCTGGGGTTGACCACCACGTTCTGCATCACGTCGGAAAACTCGGGCGTGCGCCAGTCGTCGCGGTCCTTGCCGATCACTGCGCGGCTTTCATAGATGGTGCGGCCGCCGTCCTTCACCCGCACGTTGAACTCGGGCAGGTTCACCCAGATCATCCGCGTGTCCAGGTCGTGGCCGTTCATCCAGCGCATCCGTTCCAGCGCGATCAGCAGGTCGCGCGAATCGGCGTCCCTACCCCCGTTCAGGCGGTCGAGGGTGCGCGGCCCGGCCACCCCATCGGGCGCGAGCCCCACCCGGGCCTGATAGGCGCGAAGCTGCCGGGCGAGATCGGCGTCGAACAGCTCGGGCTCGGCCGAGTCGGCCGCGAATCCCGCCGCCGCCAGCCGGGCGCGCAGCAGCGCGACGGCCGGGTCGCGCGCGCCCTCGCGCCAGGCGCCGGCGGGCACCTGCGGCAGGTCGGGGTCGATGGCAGGGCCGGTCCGCGCCGCCAGCGCCGCCTGTAACACACGGTATTCGGGGGTCTGCGGCGCGACCGAGGCCAGCGCGGCCGTCGGGTCCGGGGCCTCGACAAAGCGCCGCAGCAGCTGGTCGAGCGGCGTTCGCAGCACATCGCGGCGGATTTCCGGGTGGACGCGGCGCGGCTCGAGGATGCCGCCGCCGACGTCATGGGTCCAGCGGGCAAAGCTGCGGGCAAAGGCGAGCTCGGTCTCGACCGGCGCCGGCATCGCGGCATCCAGCCGGCGCAGACGTTCGACGCCATAAACATCGGGCAGCCCGTGCGCCGCCGCCTGCCCCACCTCGGCAATCAGCGCGGCCCGCAGCGGCGCCCCCTCGGGCGCGGCAAAGACCGGCTGCAAGCCGGTTCCGCCGTACCACGCCGCCAGCCCCGGGTCGTCCGACACCCCCCGCGCCAGTGCCCAATCCGCAGCGCCGAAGTCGAGTCGCGGCGCCGGCGCGCCGGCAGCGGCGGCGGTTGGCAGCGCCACGGCCGCCGCCAGCAGAATCGCCCCCATGCGACAAAGGAAAAGCGGGCAGAGCATCATGCGGAATCCTGACAGGTCATCCCCAGACATATGCGACAGAATCGCGCAGATGGAACCGGCGAGGGCCGGGATTGCGGCCCCGAGCGTTGCATTGCGGATACAGTGCTGTGGGCCATCTGCTGCACCCTGGTCACGATCGGCAGGATTTCGCCTATGATGGCATGAAATCGCCTGCCACGGGAACTCACGGTTCCGCAACCGTGCCCGCGGTGACATATTGTTAAGCAGTCCGGGGTAAACCGGCACCGTCAGGCGACTGGCGCAAAGAAGAACGCAGGACAGGCGGATCTGAACATGACCTTCGAATTCTCGCGACGCGGCATTCTCGGCGTGTTCGCGGCAACCACGGTTGCGGCGGCTCCGGTTATGGCGAATGCCTTTGGCCTCATGCGCGGCGCCGGCGATTACCGGCGCGTCCGGATGTATTCCGGCCGGACGGGCGAAAGCCTCGATACGGTCTATTGGGTGGATGGCAAGTATATCCGCGATTCCCTCAATGAGATCAACATTTTCATGCGGGACTGGCGCACCGGGCAGGTGATCGGGATCGACCCGCGGACCATCGACATCGCTGCCGCCAGCCACCGGCTGCTGCAGACCAACGAACCCTACATGATGCTGTCGGGCTACCGCTCGCCCAAGACCAACGCCATGCTGCGCGCCCAAAGCAGCGGCGTCGCGAAAAGCTCGCTGCACATGAGCGGCAAGGCCGCGGATCTGCGGCTGAAATCGCGGTCGGTCGGGCAGATGTACAAGGCCGCGGCCTCGTGCCGGGCGGGCGGCGTCGGCAAATACTCGCGCTCGAACTTCGTCCATATGGACTGCGGCCCGCTGCGGACCTGGGGCTCCTGAGTTCATCCTCCGGCGCAAGCCTTGCGAAGCCCGCATATTCCTGCGGGCTTTCGCATTTTCACGCGGCGGTGCATGAGGGAGATATCCGCCCGCGCCGCCGGGCCCTTCGCGGAGAGCCGACATGTCCAGCGTGATTCCCGTTCTTCTGTCCGGCGGCTCGGGGACAAGGCTGTGGCCGGTCTCGCGCAAGTCCTTTCCCAAGCAATTCGCGCCGCTGACGGGTGAAGAATCGCTGTTCCAGGCCTCGGCGCTGCGGCTGTCGGGGCCGCGCTACGCGCCGCCGCTGGTGCTGACCAACGCCGATTTCCGCTTCATCGTGACCGAGCAGCTGGCCGAGGCGGGAATCACCCCCGCCGGCATCCTGATCGAGCCGGCCGGCCGCAACACCGCCCCCGCGATCCTGGCGGCGGCGCTGCATGTCGCGCGCGACAACCCCGATTCGCTGCTGCTGGTCGCGCCCTCGGACCACGTGGTGCCGGATGCCGAGGCCTTCGGCCGCGCCGTCGACCAGGGCATCGCCCCGGCGCTGGCCGGCCGCATCGTCACCTTCGGGATCGAGCCCACCCGCCCCGAGACCGGCTATGGCTATCTGGAGTGCGAGGACGACGCCGGTCCCGGCCCCACCACGCTGCGCCGCTTTGTCGAGAAACCCGACGCCGAGACCGCCGAATCCATGCTTAGGGCCGGCAATTTCCTGTGGAATGCCGGGATTTTCCTGTTCACCGCCCGCAGCATGATCGAGGCCTTCCGCGCCCATGCCCCGCAATTCCTCGACCCGGTGCAGGCGGCGCTGGACGGCGCCACCCGCGACCTAGGTTTCCTGCGGCTTGCCCCCGAACCGTGGGAGACGCTGCCGGAGCTGTCGATCGACTATGCGGTGATGGAAAAGGCCGACAACCTGTCGGTGGTGCGATTCGCCGAGCATTGGTCGGACCTGGGCGGCTGGGACGCGATCTGGCGCGAGGCGCAGATCGACCGCCCGGCCTGGCGGGGGGTGGTGGCCGATTCGCGCTCGACCGCGATCGACTGCGACGACGTGCTGCTGCGCTCGGACGACGAGGACATGCAGGTCGTCGGCATCGGGCTGAAGAACACCATGGTCGTGGCCACGCGCGACGCGGTGCTGGTCGCCGACATGGACCGCGCGCAGGACGTGCGCCAGGCGGTGACCGCGCTGAAGTCCCGCGGCCTGCGGCAGGCGGAAAGCTTCCGCCGCGACCACCGCCCCTGGGGCTGGTTCGAGACGCTGGTGATGGGCGAGCGTTTCCAGGTCAAGCGCATCGTCGTCCACCCCGGCGCGGCGCTTTCGCTGCAAAGCCACGTCCATCGGGCGGAACATTGGATCGTGGTCAGCGGCACCGCCAAGGTGACGGTGGACGACAAGGTGTCGCTGATCACGGAGAACCAGTCGATCTACGTGCCCCTGGGCGCGGTCCACCGGATGGAGAACCCGGGCAAGGTGCCGATGGTGCTGATCGAGGTGCAGACCGGCGTTTATCTGGGCGAGGACGACATCATCCGCTACGACGACGTCTACGCCCGCAACTGAACCGCCGGCTGATTCGGCGGAGCGGCCGTCGGCATGTGCTGGGGGGGGGCGGTGGAGCGTGTTCAAGCGTCGCAGGTAAGCGTCGCAGACTGCTTGCTTCATCCGCGCTGCAACTAACGGTCGGTTGAGAGGAGGGAGATTGATGCGGCCTGCCCGCTGCAGTCAGTCGCCAGCGGCCTGCCTCGTTGCCACCAGCCACCAGCGACCTCCCCGTTGCCACCAGCCGCCAGTTGTCTGTTTCTTGCGCAGCCGCCGCAGTTTCATTCAGGCCGTTGTATTGGCCCGGTCTACTCCCTCCGGCCCCTGCGCCGCCACAGGCCGTCGACAAGAGGATATAGATGCGGTTGGATGTTACCGCCCCCGCCAGCGGCTTCGCCGTTATCACCGGCCGCCAGTTGCCTGCTCCTGCGCAGCCGCCGCAGTTTCATTCAGGCCGTTGTATTGCCCCGACCTCCTCCCTGTGACCCCTGCGCCGCCACAGGCCGTCGGCAAGAGGATATAGATGCGGCCTGGATGTTACCGCCCGCCACCAACGGCTTGCCCGTTGCCACCAGCCGCCAGCTGCCTGCTTCTTGCGCCGCCGCCGTAGTTTCCTTCAGACCATTGTATTGCTCCGTCCTTGTCCCTGCGCGGCGCTCCTTGGCGCATAGCGGCAATCCACTGGTCCTCGCATCGCCCGTTCCGGCTTACACCCCGCCATTGCCCCGGCCCCCCGCCAGGCCAGCCTCCCCATGATCACCCGGAGCGATGCGGAGCAGGCCCTGCCCCTCGCGTTTGGCGCGGTAAAGTGCTGCATCGGCGTCGGATTCCATCCGGCTCCAGTCGATGCGGGCGTAACGCGAGGAGATTGCCACCCCGAGGCTGGCGGAAATCCGGCTGACCGCCCCGGCGATGCGGGCCGGGGCCTCGATCCGCCGCACGATCCGCCGGCCCAGCTGCTCGAGCGCGGCGGGGTCCGAGATTCCGGGCAGCAGCAGCACGAATTCATCACCGCCGGTGCGGGCGATGGTGTCGCAGCTGCGGGTGATCGCGCGCAGCCGCGCCGCGACCTCGCACAGCATGGCGTCGCCCACCGCATGGCCGCGGCTGTCGTTCAGCTCCTTGAAACGGTCGAGGTCCATCGCGACCAGCGCGAAATGGCCGGGCGCCGCGTGCAGGGTCCCCTGGCGCAGCGCCTCGAAGGACAGCTGCAGCCCGCGGCGGTTGCTCAGCCCGGTCAGCGGGTCGGTGAAGGCCTGCGCCTCGGCCCGCCGCCGCGCCTCCTCCAGCCGCAGATTGGCCTGCGACAGCTCGTCCATCATCGCATTGTTGGCCTCGTGCAGGAACAGGAACTCCATCGCGAGGTCCGAGGGCGCAAAGTCGCGGTCGGTCAGCTCGTGGTTGCGGATCGCCTCGACCAGCCCGATCCCCAGCCCGAGGTTGAAGACCAGCCCGCCGTCCGCCAGCGCGATCGCCCGCCCCCGCAGCACCTGCCCGGGGTCGGCGCGGCTGCGCAGGAACACCCGCTCGGCCGCCGCAAGCTGCGCCAGGCTGGCGCCGGCGACCGGCCCGACCGGCTCGAACGCCGCATCGAAATCGCGGACCGGGCCGACCATGCGCTGCAGGGTGGAGCCGGCCGACAGCACCCGCCCGGCGGCATCGACATGCAGATGCATCGGCATCAGCATCAGCGCGGCGCGTTCCAGGTTCATGCCGCGCCCACGCTGGGGTCGCTGATCGAAAACGGCCGCCCCTCGTTGAAATCGACGACCGGGACATCGACCAGGATGGCATCGCCCCGGATCTCGATCACCGCCAGCACCCCGTAATCATCGGCCATGGCGTGCAGCACCCCGGCCAGCGCGTGCAGCCAGACCTCGTCGCAGGCGGGGGTGAGCTTCCATCCACGAGGCAGCGGCGCCACCGAAATCGCCGGCAGCTCGAGATCGCGCAGCACCAGCCGGGCCCGGCCGCGCAATTCGTCGAGCGTGGTGACGAAGGAGGCGAAATCCCGCCCGGCGAAACGCAGCAGCCGCCGGATCGCCGAGCGCTGCGCGACCCAGGCGCCGATATCCCCGGCCAGTTCCGGGGGCGAGCAGCCGACCAGCGCCGCAATCTCGTGCAAGAGCCGGCGCGCCGTCGAATCATCCTGTTCGCACATCAGCTCGACCCCCCGCGGATCGACGCCCGCGGCGGTCGCCGCCGCCGTCCACACCGCGTCGCCATGGGTCTGGCGCGCGAAATATTCGATCGAGCGGTTGACGAGGCCGTGCATCCGATTCCCTCTGTTGCCCCGCCTCTATGGCCAGCAGACGTTAAGATGCGGTGAATTCAGTCCGGGAATCCGCAGGACAGCGCCTCGCGGATCTGCGCGACCTTCAACGGAGGCCAGCCCGATTCCGCGGCAAAGCCGGTCAGGCGCTCGTCGCTGGCGCAGATGAAATCGACCAGCGCGGTGGCGAAGGCCGGCGTCGGATCGGCGGCAAGCCCCCGCAGATCGCCCGGCAGCAGCCCGCTTTCGGCGACCAGCGCGCCGATCAGATCGGGGTTGCGCAACAGGTGGTCGAGGATCGCCTGCGCCAGCAGGTCAAGGGATTTCCGGTCGATCATGCCCGATGCTTGGCCCCGGCCGGCGGATTTCGCAAGCACCGACTGCGGCGGCGGAAACGCTTTGTTAATGGTTTCGGTCTAGGAGTGAGTCGGGAGAGCACAGGCTGCGGGGGCGGAAAATTGATCGAGGGGCCAATCCTGGTGGTCGACGGCGCGGCCACGAACCGGATCACGCTCAAGGTGCGCCTGGCGGCGGCCTGTTACCAGCCGCTGACCGCGCGCACCGGGGCTGAAGCGCTGGAGGCGCTGGAGGGCGCCCGGCCCAGCATGGTGCTGATCGGCGGGGCTCCGGGCGACATGGACGCGATCGAGCTGTGCCGCCGGATCACCGCCGGCTCGACGGTGCCGGTGGTGATGACGGTCCCGCAAGAGCGGCGAATCGCCGCGCTCGAGGCCGGGGCGGCGGCGGTGCTGGACATGCCGATCGACGAGATGGCGCTGTTCGCACGGATCCGCGGGCTGATGCGCAACCAGCTTGCCGGCGTGGCCGGGCATGGCGGTACCCATGGGCCAGGGTTGGCCGAAGGGCAGCAGCCGTTCCGGCACGAGGCGCCCCCCCGCCCCTGCACGGCGCTGCTGATTGCGGGAGATGCCGGCGCCGGGCTGGGCTGGCGCCACGCGCTGCTGCCGCGGCTTTCGGCGCATCTGCGGATCGCCGACCCCGAGCGCGCCCTGGCCGAGGCGGCGATGGGGATGGTGCCGGACCTCTATCTCGTCGCCGCCGACATGATGCAGCCGGGCGACGGGCTGCGGCTGCTGTCCGAGCTGCGCTCGCGCCGCTCGTCACGGAACGCGGCGTTTGCGGTGGTGCTGGACCCGGCGCGGCTGGAGATGATGTCGGTGGCGCTGGACCTGGGGGCGGGGGACGTGCTGACCTCGGGTTTCACCGGCGGCAAGGCGGCGGACGAGGCCGCGCTGCGGCTGACCGCGCTGATCCGCCGCAAGCTGGCCGCCGACGCCCAGCGCGAGGCGGCCGAGCGGGAACGCTCGCTGGCCTGGATCGACCCGCTGACCGGGCTTCCGAACCGGCGCTTTGCGCTGCCGCGGCTGGCCGAGCATTGCCAGGGCGGGCCCGGGCGGCCGGGCTGCGCGGTGGTCGCCATGGACATCGACCGCTTCAAGGAGGTGAACGACCGCTACGGCCATGCCGCCGGCGACGCGGTGCTGGCCGAGATCGCGGCGCGGCTGGAACGCTGCGTCCCGGCGCCGGGCTTCGTGGCCCGCGTGGGGGGCGAAGAATTCCTGACCGTGCTGCCGGGCCTTGCCGAGACCGAGGCGGCCGAGCTGGCACAGATCATGCGGGCGCAGGTCTCGGGGACCGCCGTGCACCTGCCCGGCCGCGACCCGGGGCTGGCGCTGCGGATCACCCTCTCTGCGGGGATCGCCTGCCATGGCGCAGGCCCGGGCGGCGCGGGTCATTCCGGCGGAGCCTGTGGCGGCAGCCGCCAGGCAGGCGAGGGCCATGCGAGCCTGATCCACCCGGGCGAGAGCCATGCGGGCAGGCTTCATGCGGGCGAAGGCCAGCCATGGGCCAGCCACCCCGACACCGGCCGCGCGGCGGCCGCGGCGCTGCTGGAACGGGCGGATGCCGCATTGCTGCGCGCCAAGCGCCGCGGCCGCGACCGGCTGATGGTCTGGCGCGAGGAAGCCGCGGCATGAGCGCGCCCCGGCTGCCGCGGCTGATCCGCCCTGTCGCCGACCCGCGGTCGCAACGGGGCGACCGCGGCCACGCTTGCAGACGCTGGTTGATCCGCTCTTGCCGCCAGCCTCCCGTCGCCGCGGAACGGGACCGCGGGTACGCTTGCAGACGCTAGCCGAGCCGCTCTTGCTGCCCGAGCCGGAGCACCGCCGCAACGGCCGTCCGAGGCATCCTCGCCGCCCGATCCGCTCTTGCCGCCGGAGCCGCCCTCGCCGCGGCCACCGTAGCCCTCGCCGCAGCCACCGCAGCCATCGCAGCCATCGCAGCCATCGCAGCCATCGCAGCGGCGAAACCGCGCGCCTTCCCGGCGGACAAGCCGCTTGCCGCAGCGCCGCGCCGCTGCTATGGCGGCCGCCATGAACGGTTATTCCACCACTATCTGCATTACCGTCTGAGCAAGCGCAGGCGGGCCGTTCACGCGCGACATGGACCCCGCCACAGGGGGAACTCATGGTCGAAATCCAGCTGACCAACACCCGCAGCCGCTCGAAAGAGCGCCTGGTCCCGATCGACCCGCAGAACCTGCGGATGTATCTGTGCGGCCCGACCGTCTACGACCGGGCGCATCTGGGCAATGCGCGGCCGGTGGTGGTGTTCGACGTGCTCTATCGGCTGCTGCGGCATGTCCATGGCGCGCGCCACGTCACCTATGTGCGCAACTTCACCGACGTTGATGACAAGATCAACGCGGCGGCGCTGGCCCGGCAGCAACAGGGCGACTCCCGCCCGCTGGAAGAGCTGATCCGCGAGCGCACCGAGGAAACCATCGGCTGGTATCACGCCGACATGGACGCGCTGGGGGCGCTGCGCCCCGACCACGAACCGAGGGCCACCGACTATATCCCGCAGATGATCGCCATGATCGAGGATCTGGTCGCCAAGGGCCACGCCTATGCAGCCGAAGGCCATGTGCTGTTCGACGTGCGCTCGTTTCCAGAATACGGGCAGCTCTCGGGACGCTCGGTCGACGACATGATCGCCGGCGCGCGGGTCGAGATCGCGCCGTTCAAGCGCGACCCGATGGATTTCGTGCTGTGGAAGCCTTCGGACGCCGAGTTGCCGGGCTGGGACAGCCCCTGGGGCCGCGGCCGTCCGGGCTGGCATATCGAATGCTCGGCCATGTCCGAGGCGCTGCTGGGCCGCTCATTCGACATCCACGGCGGCGGCATCGACCTGCAATTCCCCCACCACGAAAACGAGATCGCGCAAAGCTGCTGCGCCCACCCGCATGACGAGTTCGCCCGGATCTGGCTGCATAACGAGATGCTGCAGGTCGAGGGCAGGAAAATGTCGAAAAGCCTCGGCAATTTCTTCACCGTCCGCGACCTGCTGGACCAGGGCATCCCGGGCGAGGTGATCCGCTTCGTCTTCCTGATGACGCATTACCGCAAGCCGATGGACTGGACCGCCGACAAGGCCCGCGAGGCCGAGGCGGTGCTGCGCCGCTGGCGTGGTCTTGTCGCGGGCATCGAGCCCGCGGCAAGCCCGGCGCACGCCGTCGTCGCCGCGCTGGCCGACGACCTGAACACCGCGGGCGCCATCGCCGAACTGCACCGCATTGCCGAGGCGATCCGCAACCCGGATGCCATGCCCGACGACCTGCGGCAGCTCGCAGACGGCGACGCACTGGAGCTCAACCGCATCTTCCTCGCCAGCGCCGGGATGCTGGGGCTGCTGACCGACGCACTCGGCGGCTGGATCGCCCCTGCGCCCGACCTTTCGCCGCTGGCCGCACGGATGCAGATGCTGCGCGCCGAGGCCAAGGCCAGCAAGGATTTTTCGGCCGTGGACGCCCTGAAAACCGCATTGACCGAGGCCGGGGTCGAGGTCCGCATGACCGCGCAGGGGGTGGAACTGCTCCCCAGCGCCGGCTTCGATGCATCGAGATTGCCGCAATAACCACCAGCCAGCCAAAAGGGCCAAGCCCATGACGCGCCAGCGCCTTTACCTTTACGACACCACGCTGCGCGACGGGCAGCAGACGCAGGGCGTGCAGTTCTCGGCCGCGGAAAAGGCCGAGATCGCGCGGATGCTCGACGCTCTGGGGGTGGATTACATCGAGGGCGGCTGGCCCGGCGCCAACCCCACCGACAGCGATTTCTTTGCCGATGCGCCGGCGACGCGGGCCACGATGACCGCATTCGGCATGACCAAGCGCGCCGGGCGTTCGGCCGCAAACGACGATGTGCTGGCGGCGGTGCTGGATGCGGGGACAAGGGCGGTCTGCCTGGTCGGCAAGACCCACGATTACCACGTGACCGAGGCGCTGGGGATCGGGCTGGACGACAACCTCGCCTGCATCGCGGACTCGGTCGCCCATGTGGTGGCGCAGGGGCGCGAGGCGCTGTTCGACGCCGAGCATTTCTTTGACGGCTACACCGCCAACCCGGCCTATGCGCTGTCCTGCCTGCAGGCGGCAATGGAGGCGGGCGCGCGCTGGATCGTGCTGTGCGACACCAACGGCGGCACCCTGCCCGCCCGGGTGGGCGAGGTTACCCGCGCGGTGATCGCCGCCGGCATCCCCGGCGAGCGGCTGGGCATCCACGCCCATGACGACACCGGCAACGCCGTCGCCTGTTCGCTGGCCGCGATCGAGGCCGGGGCGCGGCAGGTGCAGGGCACGCTGAACGGGTTGGGCGAGCGCTGCGGCAACGCCAGCCTGACCAGCCTGATCCCGACGCTGCTGCTGAAGGAACCCTTCCGCTCGACCCTGACCACGGGGGTGGGGCCTAAGGCGCTGGAAAGCCTGACCCGGATCTCGCGGCGGCTGGACGAGATCCTGAACCGGGTGCCGCTGCGCGCCGCGCCCTATGTCGGGGCCTCGGCATTCGCACACAAGGCCGGGCTGCACGCCAGCGCCATCCTCAAGGCGCCGCAGACCTATGAGCATGTGGACCCTGCGACCGTCGGCAACGAACGGGTGATCCCGATGTCGAACCAGGCAGGGCAGTCGAACCTGCGCGCCCGGCTGGCCGGTGCGGGGATCGAGGTCGCCCCCGGCGACCCGGCGCTGCCGCGCATCCTCGCCGCGGTCAAGCAGCGCGAGGACCAGGGCTATGCCTATGATTCCGCCCAGGCTTCCTTTGAGCTGCTGGCGCGCGAAGAGCTGGGCGCCCTGCCCGATTTCTTCGAGGTCGAGCGCTATCGCGTCACCGTCGAGCGGCGGATGAACGCGCTGGGACGCCGCATTTCCGTCAGCGAGGCGGTGGTGGTGGCCCGTGTCGGCGGGCAACGGGTGATGTCGGTCAGCGACGGGCTGGGCGAGAATGGCGAGGATGCCGGGCCGGTCCATGCGCTGTGGCGGGCGCTGGCCAAGGACCTGGGGCCGTGGCAGGGCTCGATCGACCAGATGGCGCTGGCGGATTTCCGGGTGCGGATCATCGGCGCCGGCACCGACGCGGTGACGCGGGTGACCATCGATTCCATCGACCGCAGCGGCGCGGCCTGGTCCACCGTGGGCGTGTCGCCGAACATCGTCGATGCCAGTTTCGAGGCGCTGATCGACGCGATCCGCTGGAAGCTGATCCATGACGGCGCGGCATGACGGCTGAGGCGCTCGACGCGCTCGCGCAGCGGCTGCGGGGTGAGGACCCGGACCGCTGGGCGATGGCGATGCTGGCCGCCCCCGCCGCGCGGCCGCGGCTGCTGACGCTGTACGCGCTGAACGCCGAGCTTGCCCGCACCGCACTGTCGGCGCGCGACCCGCTGCTGGCCGGGATGCGGGTGCAGTGGTGGGCCGAGCAGCTGGCGGCGCTGCGCGACGCGCCCCCGCCCCCGCACGAACTGCTGTCGCCGCTATGGTCCGCCTGGGGGGCCGACGCCGCGGCGTTCGCCCCGCTGGCCGAGGCGCGGCTGCACGACGCCGACCGCGAGCCCTTTGCCACCCCCGACGCGGTGGTCGCCTATGCCGACGCCACCGGCGCCGCGCTGATGGCCCATGCCGCGCAGGCGCTGGGGGCCGCGGATGGGCCTGCCCTGCGCGCGCAAGGCCGCGGCGCCGCGCTGGTCGCCTGGCTGCGCGCCCGCCCCGCACTGCAGGAGCTGGGATTGGGCCTTGCCCGCCCCGAGCCCGCAGCCCTGCAATCGCTGGCCCGCACCGCCGCTGCCGCCTTTGCCGAGGCCGCCCGCTCCCGCCGCGAGATCCCGCGCGAGGCCGCCCCGGCGCTGTTCCCCGGCCCCGCCATCCGCCCCGCTCTGCGCGCCGCGCTGGCGGCAACCACCCCCGCCGCGCCGTCCGAATTCACCCGCCGCGCAGCACTCGCCCGGCTGGCGCTGACCGGCCGCTGGTGGCTGTGATCCACAGCGAAACCCACCCCCGCATTCGCTTGATCGCCCGCCCGCCCCACGCTAACACCCGCGCACGGAGGCGTGGCAGAGTGGTTTAATGCACCGGTCTTGAAAACCGACGTGGGGGCAACTCCACCGTGGGTTCGAATCCCACCGCCTCCGCCACTTCAGTCCCTGAGTGGGCACTGAGTTTACGCCACTTCCCGCCACGAGCGTCTGTAGCAGCCGGGACTTCGATCCCATGATACGAACCTCGCCCTCGGCGACCTCGACACGCTGAGCAAGCGCGCGCAGGTGATCGCGGCGATAGCCTCCACCTTCCAGCCGGATACGTTGGCGCGCTGTCGTGGCGAACTTTCGAAGCATCTGCGGCGTGACGGCCTTTTGCCCCGAGTTCTGGAGCATGGCCTGCGCCCGGTCGGAATCCACCTTGGCCTGGTCACGAATGGCTTTGAGGCCGTCGATGCGGTCTTTCAGCGCCGGATCGTTCAGATCGGCAACACCTGACTCGATGGCGTCATAGAGGCGTTTGAGCCGCAGTTCCGATTCGGCTGAGCGCTTGTTCAATTCGGCGATATGCTCGCGGCGGCGCTCGGCATGTTCTTCCCTGCGGTCGAGCGCGGCGGCAAGAATCATTTCCAGACGCTCGGGCCGGAGAAGCTGCTTTTCAAGGTGATTGACGACCAGATCGTCCAGCTTCTCCATCGGAACGGCCATGCCACTGCACGCGGTCGGTCCCTGTCGCGCTTTCATCGAGCAGGCGTAATAGCGATAGCGCCCGCCCTTGCCGGTGCGGATGGTCATGGCCCCACCGCACTTGGCGCAATGGATCAGGCCGGTCAGCATGGTCGGGCCGCTGATGACGCGGGCGGGCATGACCTTGGGATTGCGCGCCTTGAGCAGCTTCTGCACGGTGTCGAACGTGTCACGGTCGATGATCGGCGGGACGGGAACCATCACGATCTCGCTGACCGGCTTCAATTCCTTGGTCTTGCTGCGTTTGTTGAACTCATGCTCGCCCATATAGGTGCGGCGGGTCAGGATGCGGTGAACCTGCCCGATGCCCCAACGCCCGCCGTCGCGGGTGAAGATGCGGCGGCTATTGAGATAGGAAACGATGTTCTTCACGCCCATCTGGCCGGTGGTGCCGTCGCCTTCCAGCGCGAGGCGATAGATCAGCCGCACCGTGTCGGCGTGCAGCGGGTCGATTTCCAGCTTCTTCTTGGTCTTGGCCCCGCGCTGCTCGGCGGCGACGGTGCGATAGCCGATAGGAGGAAGCGAGCCGTTCCAGAAGCCTTGGCGGGCATTCTCCTTCAAGGCCCGCATGACGTGCTTGGCATTTTCCTTGGACTGGTATTCATCGAACAGCGCCATGATCTGCCGCATCATGACGTGCATAGGGTCATCCCCCATTTCCTGGGTGATCGAGACCAGCTTCACGCCATTCTTCGCCAGCTTGCGGACATAGAACTCAAGCTCGAAGTGATCGCGGAAGAACCGGCTGAACGAATGGACCACGACGACATCGAACGGCGCGGGCTTGCTGGTCCCCGCCTCAATCATGCGCTGGAACTCGGGGCGGCGGTCGTTCGTGGCTGATGCGCCGGGTTCGATGAAAGTCTCGACCAGTTGCAGACCACGGGATTCGCAATAGGCTTCACCCTGCCGCTTCTGGTCGGGAATGGAGACATCATGCTCGGCCTGCCGCGCCGTCGAAACGCGCAGATAGAGGGCGGCGCGCAGCGGCACGGTCATGGTGATGTCTCCTTCACAATCGTGGCTCGGCCCCAACCATCGGACCGCATGGACGCGCTCAGGCCGCTTTCTCCAACGGGCGCGCGCGCTCAACTCGTTCGCGCTCCTTGGGCGTGTTCATCACCTCCCAAAGATCGCTTCGCCGCTGCACGTTGAGCCAGAAGTCAGGGCTGGTGCCGAACACGCGGGCCAGGATCAGCGCCGTCGCCGCCGTCACGTTCCTGCGATTGCCGCATAGCTCGTTGACGTGCTTGCGCTGGACGCCCATCGCCTCGGCAAGCGCGCCCTGTGTCAGCCCCATCGGCTGCATGAACTCCTCGGTCAGTATCTCGCCGACGGTCGCCGGCTTGCGCTTGGTGGTCAGCATGTTCGCCTCACTTTCATCGGTAACTGTGGTCGTCCAGATAAATCCCGTCAGCCTCACCGCGCTCACCATCCCAGCGGAAGATCAACCGCCATTGCTGGTTGACGCGGATCGAATGCAGTCCTGCCAGATTGCCGCGCAGCTTCTCGAAGTGATTGCTGGGCGGCACGCGCAAGTCCTGATCGGTCACGGCGTCGTCAATCATCTGGAGCTTGCGGAACAAGCGGGCCTCAAGATCGGGCGGGATGTTGCGGGAACGAACATCATCCACAAAGAAGGCCCGAAGCCAGTCGTCCCGAAAGCCTACGATCACAGGTTCACTCCAACAATGGGCATATGTACCACACTATAACTCACATTGCAACGGAAACGGCTCAACTGTCCGGGCCAAACAATTCATCGAACAGGTCGCCAAACCATCGCTCGAACACCTCAATCTCGGCTTCCGTAACCGGAACAGGGTCGGGCCAGTCGTCGGTCACGGTCCATGTACTGAGGTCGTGTTTCGGCGGTCTGCCGGGGAACGGCCACGAATAGCCCAGCAATTCCTCAAGCTGCTCCGACGCCGTGGGCGGGCGTTTGACACGCCGGGACCGGGATGCCGCCTCCGGCTTGCTGTCCCTGCGATCAGAGGGCATCGGCATCGAACTCGCTGCGCGGCCTCCACCTGACGGGATCGGCGACCCAGTGATTGATGTCGGATTCCTTCCATCCCGCGCCGTTGGCGCTGATTTTGAGCTGGGGCGGGAACGTGCCCTCGGCGATCTTACGGTAGATGGTGGACCGGGACAGCCCGGTGCGGGCGAGAACGGTCTTCAAACGGACGATACGGTCTGGTTGGCGCATGGTCGTGCTGCCTCCTGCTGGTCGTTTTTGACGATTGCAGAGACCAGACAGAGCAACGAATTATCGTTGTGCAATAGATATTTAGTTGGCGTAGTAGTGTGGCGTAGAAGCGACGGTAAATAGGATGGTTCTACGGCCCGACTCTCCACCCATGCCGTATTCGATGCTATGGATGAACATGAGTTTTGCGCTGGGCGGCATCCTGATTCGAGCGGGATTTCCCGGCTGCGGTTGGCGAGGATGGATTCCAGTTGAGGATTTCTACGGATGCGCCAAAAGTGCGAGGCATGGCCCTCTCGGCGTTCCGGCCGTCATGTTGCACGTTTCGGGAGTTTTGCGAACTGAAGCGTGCTGGGCCAGAGCAGGTCAAGGGCAAGGAGCGTTTCGAGGGCTTCGCCCAGACGTTTGCCATTCGGCTTCAGCAGAGCAGCAGCTTCCTGAGCGAGATCCCCGACGATATTGCAGCATCACCGACAAAAGAAAACGATAGTCGATGTGACCTTTGATCCCTCCGATTTACACTTGAGGCAACGTATTTGGTCCTACGGGGTCAATCGTCGAGCAGGCCGCCGTCATTCAGGATTTCGGCGTTGGTCCCGAGAAAGTAGTGCCGGCGCTTTCCATCCTTCACGACGCTATACCCGACCGTGCACTGTACCGGCTCGATCTCACTGAGCGCCGGACGAACGATCTCCCGGAAGACAGCATGCGCCTGGCGGACATCGCCATCCTCATGAAGGACGATCCAGAACGGCATTTCCTTGTAGTGGGAATGCAACTCCCCGTTGGCATCCTTCCAGGCTCGGCCGGTCTCGCTGCGAACCTTCGCCAGAAGGTCGTCGTGGATCGGATTTATCCTCTTCCAGTCTATCTCTGTCCAATGCACGACTCGTCCTCCGCCTGCGGCCGCTTCTATTTCGCCGCTTCGGCGTCGCGGCGCAGGACCGTATCGGCGGTGATGTCGCCGCCCTTCTTCAGGATGCGGAACTCCGGCGTGGCGCTCTGCGAGAAGGTCAGCCGCAGCGTATAGGCATGGTCGCTTCCGCCTGAAAACGCCTGCCAGGTGAGGTTATAGCTCCCATTCGGAACAACGACGCTGTGCGGATCGAAGATGGCGCCGATTTGCAACGGGCCGGCGACGTAGAAGGGAACCTGCACCGCCCACAGCGCCTGCGGGTCCGGAACGGCGCCACGGGAGACCTCGACCTGTATCCGGCACTCGCCGTCATGATCCGGCACGCCGAAGGAAACGAGGCCGTCCGACCAGGCAAAGCCTTGCGCCACATGCTCGTCGGTCCACAGCAGGCCGATCCCCGCATGGCTTTCAGTCTGGACCAGCACCTGCGTGTATAAGATAGTCGCTGGGAAATCAGCCAGCATCATGCGTCATCTCCTTGCGGATCACGACCGGCGATCGTGTAGCGCCTGCCCATTTCAACGAGATAGTCGGACCGCTTTCCCTTGAAATAGTCTTCACGGGCATAGTCGTGGAAATCATACGCGAAGATGCCGGCCGAGCGAATGGCTTCCAGCGTCGGCTGGGGAGCGAAGATGACGAAGAACTCATGTTCGAGCGGCTGCCAGATATAGGTTCGCGCTGCCTCGAACGCGACCAGAACGCTTTCATAACCGAGGGCGAAGGACTGGCGTCCGGCTTCATCCAAGCTCAATCCCGCGAGGTGAAGTGGTTCCCGTTGATACTGGCAGCTCCAGAGTTCCGCCTGCTCGGCTCCCACCAGCCTGCCGACAGCGGCGATTTCGGCGGGAATTGCCAATTCGGGAAACGGTCGCGCCGCAAGACCGGCGGCGCGGATCGCCCTGGCGTCGAGCTCTGCCCCGTCGGGAATGAATCGTGCAAAGCTGTCCATTTCGTTTCCTTTCGTCAGCGTTCTCTCCTGCGTTCACTGACGATTTCCTCGGCCTGGAGCGGACCATCGCACAGCGACAGGCTCGTCCAGGAATGGTTCCGGTCAATGAGGCTCCGCCATTCGATGCCGAGGCGCAACGGGCCGTCCTGCGTCTGAAGATCGAGAATCGTACCCAGCCAGTCTCCCTCCTCGTGCCACAGCACACCCTCGTGGAGGGTCACATCTTCCGGGCGAAACGTAGCGGCCAGCCGGTAATCCATGGATTCGTCGCTGCGAAGCGCATCGTCGCAATGGAACAGCTCGAAGACGAAGCGCACCCGTCCGGCGTCATCCTGCGTGATCGCATCCACGCCCTTGTCGTCCAGATCGTAGGTGTCGATGAAATCTTGCAAAGAGGCGCTCAGCATCGTCCTGCCCGGTTGTTCACGCGATAATCTGGCGCCCGCATCATGCACAGCAGATCGTGAGGATGCATCCACCCGCTCCAGAGACGAGGCGACAGGATTCGAACCTGCGCGCGCCGTGAGAGTCCTGAAGGCCTCAAAGCCCGGAGCGGGCCTCTTTCGAAGCCGCCGCCCGCGATAAACCTCTCTGCCACGCCTCGTATGTGCCAATATAGCCATTTGCAGCAAAGATGTAACCGTCTGGCGGTTTGCCCGGCTTGGCGGGACCTTTATGCTTGCGTGACGATTCGATCTGCAATCCTCGGAGGCGATTCACTGCACGAAAATACCGGAACCGGCCCGATGATCGACTTGCGCAACGCCCGCGGCCTGCCGGGCTCCGTTCCCTATCTTGCGCTCGCCGGCCTGTTCGTGGCGTCGCAGTTCGCCTTGCCCCTGTACGAGTTTCTGCCGGCCGTTCCACTCGTGGCGTCGATGGCGCTGTTGGCGGTCGGGCTCTACTGGTTGATCGCCATGGCCTGCCTGCGCTCGGCCCCGCGCATCTGGCGTCCCGAAAGCACCTGGTATCGCGCCAACCTGAAGCCGTTCGCGGCGGACGAGCGGGATGCGTTGGCTTCCGCCATTCGCGATGAACTCGCGCCGCGCCTGCAACGCGAATTGATGATCATGGCCGCGACCGGCGCGGCTGTGGGCACGATGGATTTCAGCACGGTCGCCATCGTGCGGGCGGCCCTCTGCATGTGGCTGGCCGGATCGCTTCTCGGCCTTCGGCGAGGCGGTGAAAGGGACTGACCATGGACCGCCGCATGGATTACGAGACGCTTGACGACGCGCTCATCCCCCACCGCCACAGCGGCAAGCCGATCATGCGTATCGGCGTGCGGGCGCAGTTCTACTTCCCGAACGGCCCGGAGCCGCGGGTGCGGACCTCGGCAGTCGATGCGCTCGCCGCCTATGCAAGGCTCGCCGGCCCGCATGTCACGCGCATCCTGCCGAACGACTCGAAACGTCTTTCGGCTCTCGCCAAGGCGGATTTTCCGGAAAGGCAACGCAGGCAGGCGACCGAAGCCGAGGCGGTCAAGGCGTTCGGCATCACGATCTGCGAGGACCGGGAGATTCCTCTTTGGCATGGCGTGGCGCAACTGGTCGGAGACTACGCGCCGGACTGGCTGTCGTATTTCCATGCGGTGTTGCCCGCTTCGTTCATGAAGGAAGACCCGGACCGCTATGTCGCGGCGGTTGTGGAATGGGCCTCGATCGTGAAGCCAGATTACGGCTCGGCCGGCTTCGCCCTCATCGCGGAACCGGGGATGGAGCTTCAGTGGCCCGACGAAAGCTGGCCGATCCTATCGCGCTTCTGCGGGCTCGACTTTCCCGGCGCCTTCAACCTGAGCAGGAAGCCCGGCCGCATCCAGGCCGTGAACTGGCTGACCGTCCTCGGCGACGCCGCGCTCACCGCCATCGGCGGGCGCGAGCGGCTGGAGGCGCGCCTTGCGCGGGCATGGGTGGACATCGCGCCGGCCGCGCCCGGCTTTGCCCTTCACGATTTCGACGGCGGCGTCGTCATCCGCGCGGGGGGCTATCCGCAGATGGGCGATCTTCAGGAGGAAGGCGTCCCCGAAACCTATCATGCCGTCAGCGCCGCCTTGCGCCCGATCGTCTTCACCGGATATCGGGACCGGCCGGGCGACCTGATCAAGCTGCCCGCAAGGCTAGATCGTCACAGCGAAACGCTGAACTGGATCTTTCGCTTCGACAGGGACGGCCGCCCCGAACCAGCCGCGGAGCCGGCACCGGAGGCCACATGACCGGTTTCTTCAGGGTGATCGGCGGCTTCACCGTCGAGCATTGGCCGACGGCAATTCTCGGCGTGCCGATCCTGCCGATCGGCGTCTGGACGTAATACAAGACCTGAGGAAGACCCGATCCCAATGAACACGCTTTTCGCCATCAAAGGCTCCATTATTGCCGGCTTCGTCGTCGCGGCCCTCGGCCTGTTCAGCATGGGCATGCTGGGCGTCGGACTCTATTACGCCTGCTATCCGCTCCTTGCGCCCCTCTACGGAAATCTGAACGACTGGAGCGGCGATGATGTCTGGCCCGCGACGATCTGGGCCGGCATGCTATGGGCGATCTGGTTCCCTGTCGCCGGCCTTGTCGATCTCAGGTGGAAGCGGGCCGGACAATCGAGTGTCCTGCGCGTCCTCTCCTGGCTTGCCATCCTGTGGGTGGGGGCTAGCCTCGTCTGGCTCTACGTCGCATCGACAAGTTCATACATTCGCTTCCCGACATCGGGGGGCATGTGAAGGATTTGCAACGTGGAAACGGCAATGCCCGCATCCGCGCCACGGAATGAGACGAATGAAACCAGTGCTGTTTTTTCTTGTCATCCTCGCGCTTTTCCCGGCGTCCAGCGAAGCCGGGCCCGTCGACCTCGGCCTGATGTGCCGCGCCGATGCCAAATCGACGGTCCATTGGTCCAGCGCTATCGCCTATGGTGTCGAGGTGCCGCCGCCACAGGTTACGGGAACGCACCCGCTGGCCGAGGCCGATCTGTTCGGCCTCGACATTGACGATGCCGAGCGGCTTGGCCTTCTGACCTCGGATGCGAGCGGGGCGTTGCATCACCGGCGCTGTTCGACAGTGCTCTGCACCGTTGACGATGCGCGCAAGACGCTGGCCATCTGTGCCGACAAGGCAGGCTGCAAGATCGTCGGCGCGGTCCGGCTGCGGACCTTCTACCCACTCTATCTGGCCGACACGGAGGGTGAGCATGTCTGCGCTCAGCGTTGGAAGTGATTTGCGCAATATGGTCGGCCGGTTCGGCTAAGGGCGGGTCGCCTCGGAGAGCTTTCCTTGTTCGCGGAAATCCTAAAACCTCCACCAGATCGGCAGTCCCCAGAAAATCAGGCGGTTTCGTGTCGCAAGTTTTTGTCGCAGGTCGCGAACGACACGCGACACGATATGCGACAAGGGGGCGGTGGCTAACAGGACGGTTTTACAACCCGATGCCCCTTCCCCTGCCGAGGCCGTGACTGAGGGCGAGTTGCCGACCGAGCCTCATGCCTGAGTCGAAATCCATGTCGATGCCGAGTTGCTTCTTGCGACCTTCGAGCAGGGATTCCATCTGGGGATCGCGCTCAAGGCTCATTGCCATGTTGCCCATCTCGGCGCGGGCGGCCTTGTAGCCGGAATAGTTGCCCGCCGCATATTGGCGGTCGCCGGTCTGCCTGAGGTCGCGAAAACGTTCCACGAAGCGGTCGGCGCGCAGATCGGGGTTCTGGCGCATTTCGGTTTCCAGTTGCAGGGCGCGTCTGGCGGGCAAGGCGCGGTCGGCATCACCTGAAGCGACATCGGCGGCGAATCCGGGATTCCGTTTATAGACGGCCTCGGCGTCGCGGGAGCCATGAGGGCGCATATCGTCAAATCCGGCGCGGGCCTCATGCAGTTCCTGCACCTGCTCGGGCGTCGCCGAGATACCCCGGTCCTGCGCCTTGAAGACCGCATCCACGGCACGGGCATGACGGACAAAGGCCCGGCCACGGGCGCGGCGCAACGCGGCCTCGGGGTCTTCCCCGATCTGCCGCTCCACCACCGGCTTTCCGGTCCTTTCCCTTTCCGGTCGTCTCACACCATCAGCGCCAGGCGCGGCGTCACCGGGCTGGCGCAGACCGTCCAGCATCCCATCGACAGCATCGCGCAGCCGCTCCGGCATCAGCCTGCGCATGATCTGGGCGACACGGGCGCGGAAGGTGATGCCGCGCCGTTCGGCATAGTCCTGGGCCGGGTCGATCTGTTCGTAATCCGTCGCCATGTCTTTGGCCCGGTCACGCGACAGGGTGTTGATGAGTTTATCCTGACTGGTGAAGTCGTCGCGGCCATAGTGCAGGTCCATGCCGTCGCGGTGGCGCGACAGGGCGACATAGCTGCCATGGGCGTCCATGCCCGGTGTCGCCAGAACATGGGTGCGATCCACCGTCATGCCCTGCGCCTTATGGATTGTCGCAGCGTAACCATGGTCGATGCGGTCGTAGTCTTTCAGATCAAAAGAGATGCCGCGTCCGTCATCGGTCTGCACGGTCATGCTCTCCGAGCTGACCTGTTCGATGGTGCCGAGCGTGCCGTTCTTGACGCCAAGGCCGCGCTCGTTTTGCAGAAACATGACGCGATCCCCGCTGGCAAAATTCCGGTCGCCGCGCTCGACGGTCACGCGCACATCCTCGCCCAGATCACCCGCCGTCCGCATACGGTCACGGGCCGCCTCGTTGAGTTCGCGCACCTCGGCGTTGGTGTGGGTGAGAATGATGCGGCTCGCGTCCGGCGATGCCTGCCGGTCGCGGCCCCAGCGGTCGATCAGATCGCCGCGCGCCTGCTCGCGGGTCTCGGCGGCATGCATCATGCCGTGACGGTCATAGGCGGCGATGGCATTGCCGGTCCTGCCGGTCGCCAGATCGCGAGTCGCGTCCCGCTGCCAGTCCTCGCGCTGGCGGCGCACCTCGCCGATTTCCGCACCGCCATGACGTTCATGGATCGAACGGAACGCGGCGCCCGCCTCAATGGATTGCAACTGCTGCGGATCGCCGACCAGCACCACCTTGGCACCGGCTTCCGCCGCATGGGAAAGCACGCGCTCCAATTGCCGCGTGCCGACCATGCCCGCCTCGTCGATGACCAGCACATCGCGGGACGTCAGCATGTCGTGGCCCTGTCCCCAGCCATGTTCCATGCTGGCGATGGTGCGGGACGCAATGCCCGATCCGCCTTCAAGGTTTTCAGCCGCGATGCCTGACAGGGCAACACCGCAAACCTCAAAGCCTGCCGCCTCCCATGCCTCGCGGGCGACGCCGAGCATGGCGCTCTTTCCCGTCCCGGCATAGCCGACGACGATGCCAAGATCGCGCCCGTCCGTGACATGCGCCAGCGCGTCGGCCTGCTCGCCGGAAAGAACAAGGCCGCGTTGTTCAGCGCGCGCCAATGCCATGTCGCGATGCGTATCGTTCACCTCGTGACGTTCCTTCACGGCCATCATCTCGGCAGCACGGTGAAGGCGCTGTTCCGCCTCGATCATGTTGCGGGTGGTGAAGCGATCCTCGCCGCGCCCGTCCTGCCCGAGTTCGACCAGATCGGGCGAGCCGCGCATTGCGCCCATGACCTCGTTGAACTGCTCGATCCCGTCGCTGTGCCGGTGCGCGAACTTCGCCATGTCGCGCCGCGTGAAGGTCGATTGCTGCTGTGTGATCGCGTCCAGCGCTACCGATGGATCGGCGATGATCCGCGCGCCGTTGTTGCGGGCGATCTCACGGTGCATGTCGGCGCGGTCGGCGGCCTCAATGCCTTCGCCCTCGATGCGTTGCGCGGGTGCCCCGATCTGGCTTTGCGGCTCAAGCCCGATGCCCTGGGCCTCAAGGCTGCGATGGTCAATGCGGGCGTCAATGTCGAGTTCGGCAAGGCGCTCGTTGACATGTTCGGCCCAGCGTTCGCGCCAGCGCTCCACCATCTCCGTGCGGTTCCAGTCCCGCACTTTTGGGCCGAAACCGTTCTCGTCCACGCTGCGCATGGTCAGCATGACATGGGCATGAGGTTTGGGGCTTCCGTCCTCGGCCATGTCCCAATGCACGTTCACATCGGCGATCATGCCCTGATCGACAAATTCGGCTTGGGCGAAATCGCGGGCAAGTTCGATGCCTTGCGCCTGTGTCATCTCGCGCGGAATGGCGAACTCCACCTCGCGGGCGAGCTGGGCGTCCTTGCGTACCTCGAACGCCTCGACATCGTTCCAGAGCCGTTCGCGGTCGCCAAGATGCTCCGGTGCTCCTTCCGGCAACATGATCTCGGAATGGACGACGCCGCGCTTGTTGGAAAAGTCCTGCACGCGGTCGATACGCTCGTCGCGCATCCGCGAGGCCGAGCGGTAGGCGGCGGACGCCACCGCGCTCGACCCGGCCTTGCGGCCAATGACCTTGACGTGAAGATGATAGATCGCCATCGCGATCAAGCATTGGCACGGCCAAGCGCACGTCGGAACGACGTATAAGCGCGCCCTCCCTCGAAAAAATCTCGGGATGGACCGGGCCGTGCCACACCGTCCCGGCAACATAGAAGCAATCCGCAACGCGCTCAACTATTATCGCTGCATCAACAGCTTATGGAGGACGCAATGCGCAAGCCGCGGGACTTTGATGCGGAATTGAAGGCCCTGGAAGACAAGGCGCGTGAACTGAAACAGCGCAAGGTTCAGCAGCTTGGCGAACTGGTCATCGCCGCCGGGGCGGACGGCCTCACCGCCGACGAACTGGCTGGGGCGCTGGTCGTGCTGGCCGAAACGACCGATGCCGGAAAGAGGGAGGCATGGGCGAAGCGCGGCGCGGCATTCTTTCAAGGGCGGTCGCGGCGATCTGCGTCAGCGTCTGACCGCAACACTGACGGCGCTCAATCGCAACCGGGCAGCGCGCAACCGGCATCAGGCGGCACGGGCGCGCAATGACATGCGAACATGGCAGGTCGAACGCCGCAAGCGCACCCGGCATCTCATCGAACTGGGCGGTCTCATTTTCAAAGCGGGCATCGTGGACCTGACCGGCGACGACCGCGCGACCATTCTTGGCGCGCTCATCTGGATGGCCGACAAGCTCCGAAGCGATGAGCGCGACAAAGCAATCGCGCTCTGGGCCGAAAAGGGAAAGAGCGCGTTCGAGGCGGAACACTCAGCAGGCGCACACAACAAGCCACAGCCACAGCTGGATGGGGCGTGACCGATGGCGGGCGGCGCGGAGACCCGTTCGGCCCGCTCGATATTTTGACTCTGGCCCTCCTACTGAGGCTCCCGGAGAACGGCCCGGTCAATATCGCCCAGCTTCATTGACACACGATCCTACTCTGGCACATCAATGCCGTCGGGGGGTGGTTACATTATCAACGCCCCGTCAATCCTTGGCCTGTCTTGCAAGATCGGGGCATGCCGAGTGAGGCTACTACTTCAGGAAGGCGCGGAACCTCTGCAGCGCCAGCCAGAACAGCGCCCCTCCGATCACCGCCAGCGCGAGGAACTGCGGCCAGACGACATCGAACCCGGCGCCACGGAACAGAATGGCCTGCGACAGGATTATGAAATGCGTGTTGGGCGCGGCCAGCATGATGAACTGGATGATTTCAGGCATGGATTCGCGCGGCGTCATGGCGCCCGACAGCACCTGTAACGGCAGCAGCACCAGCATCATCAGCAGCGCGAACTGAGGCATGGTCCCGGCCACTGTCGCCATGAATATCCCCAGCGAAGTCATCGCGAACATCATCAGCACCGCTCCGCCCAGGAACAGCGGTACAGAACCCTGCACCGGCACCGCCATCAGCGTCTGAACCACGACCATCAGGGAGAAGGCCGAACCGAGCAGAACGACAAAACCCATCGACCAGATCTTGGACAGCATGATCTCGGTCGCTGTCACCGGCATGACCAGCAGATGCTCGACCGTGCCGTGTTCCTTTTCCCGGATCAGCGCCGCGCCGGTCAGGATCAGTGAGAGCATGGTGATCGACTGGATCACGCTGGAAATCGCCCCGAACCAGCTGGGATCGAGCGCGGGGTTGTAGCGGGCGCGCAAGGCCAACCCGACCGGCAGGGCGGTCTGCGTCCGATGACCGGCTACATATTCCGAAACTTCGCTGGAAACGATCTGGCTGACATAACCGCCCCCGGTAAAGGCCTGGCTCATCCGGGTGGCGTCGACGCTGAGCTGGATTTCCGGTGACTTGCCCGCCAGCACGTCGCGTTCAAAGTCCGGGGGTATATCCAGTGCGAAAGTATCAAGGCCGGCATCCATCCGCCTGTCGACTTCGGCAGCCGTGATCAGATTCGGAGGAACGAAATACGGTGGATAGAAGGCAGAAGTGATCCGCGAGGACAGCTGCGACTGATCCTCGTCAACGATCGAGATCGCCGCCTTGCTCAGCGCGTCGGGGCGGGAGTTGGCCGAGGTCCAAACCGAAAGACTGAAGGAATAGGCAATCAGGATCAGCATGATCCAGTCCCGAGCAAGGCCACGCAGTTCCTTGGTTCCGAGGTTCCAGACGTTCTTCAGATCCATGACCCTATCCCGCCTGCTTTTTCAGGAAAGTCGCGGCCAGGGCAAGGATCACCGGAACAGCAAGCCCCATCGCCAGCATCGGCCCGAGCATTTCAGCGAAGCCGAAGGCCTTGGAAAAGGCGCCCCGCGCCGCGGTGACGAACCAGGTCGTTGGGTAGATCTCGCCGATCAAGCGTCCGAAGCCTTGCAGGGACGAAACCGGATCAATCAACCCTGAATAGGACACAGCCGGAATCATTGTCAGCAGCGCGGTGGCGAACAGCGCCGCCACCTGGCTTGAGATGAAGACCGACACCAGAAAGCCAAGCGCCGTCGATGCCGTCACGTAGATCAGCGCGGCTACCGTCAAGCCTGCGAAACTGCCGGTGAACGGCACGCCAAAGAAGAACACGGCCAATGCCATCATCAGGAAGAAGTTGACCATGGCAAGGCCAATATAGGGCAGTTGCTTTCCCAGCAGGAATTCCAGCCGCGTGACCGGCGTGACGTAGAAATTGATGATCGAGCCCAACTCTTTCTCCCGCGCCACCGAAAGGGTGGTCAGGATCGCGGGAATCATCAACAGCAGCATCGGAATGACCGCCGGCGCCATGGCGACGATGCTTTTTACATCCGGGTTATAACGATAGCGGATGACAAGCTGGAAATCCGCGGTTGAGGCTCTGTCGCCGTAAGCTTCGCGCATTTTGCGCGTGATCCAGTCGCCATGCATCCCCTGGATATAGCCTTGGACCGTATTGGCAAGGGACGGGTTAGCCCCGTCAAACCAGGCGCCGATCTCGACGCTGCGGCCACGTGCGACATCGGCGGCGAAACCGGGAGGGATCTCGATGGCAAGGCTGATGTCTCCCGCACGCATCCGTGCGTCGATATCCTCATAGCTTGTGAGCGGCGCCTTTTCGATGAAGTAGCGCGATCCGGCGATGTCCTGGACATAGTCGCGGCTTGCGGTGGTCTGGTCATGGTCGAGGACCGCGAAGGTGAGATCCTCGACATCCATGTTGATGCCGAAACCGATGACGATCATCAGAAGCACCGAGCCGATCAGGGCCATGGCCAGCCGGATCGGATCGCGCTGCAACTGCAGGCTTTCAAGCCTCGAATAGCTGATCAGGCGGCGAAGACTGTAGCCGCCGGTTTCGTTGTGACGGGCCGGCGCTGTTCCGGACGAAGCCGGCACAGTAGCGGGCTCTGGCGCGGGTTCAGGCGCAGTGTCGTCGATCGCCTCTTGCAGATAAGCGACAAAGGCATCCTCAAGGGTCGCACAGCCTTTGGATTTCGTGATCGCCTCCGCCGTGTCGCTGACCAGCACCTTGCCCGCATGCATCAGGCTGATGCGGTCGCACCATTCGGCCTCGTTCATGAAATGGGTCGAGACAAAGATGGTGACGCCATCCTTGCGCGACAGTTCCGCAAGGATGCGCCAGAAGCCGTTCCTCGCCACAGGATCGACCCCGGAAGTCGGCTCGTCGAGGATCAGTATCTCGGGGCCGTGGATCATCGCCACCGCCAGCGACAGCCGTTGACGGATGCCCAGAGGCAGCGCCTCGGGGAGTGTGTCGGTCACATCCTCAAGATCGAAGCGGGTGATCATCTCCTGAACGCGTGCGGGAATCATTTCCGGATCCATCGCGAAAAGCTTCGCGTGCAGCTCCAGGTTCTGAAACACCGTAAGCTCGGAGTAGAGAGAGAACGCTTGAGACATGAATCCGACACGGCGGCGCACCGCCATATCGCGTGCATCGACCTCATGCCCGAACAGCTTTGCCGTCCCCTCGGTCGGCTCCAGCAGCCCGGTCAGCATCTTCATCGTCGTGGTCTTGCCGCAGCCATTCGAGCCGAGGAAGCCAAAAATCTCGCCCTTGGAAATGCGGAATCTGACATTGTCGACGGCAGTGAAATCGCCGAACCGCTGGGTCAGCCCCTCGGCCTCGATGGCGATCTCGCTGTCGCCGCCTTCGCGCGGCGGAATGACAACGGCGACATCGTCACCCCGGTCGTCTTCAGGCAAAAGCGCGATGAAGGCGGCATCCAGATCCGCCGCGCCGGTCCGGCCGAGCAGTTCGGCGGTGGTCCCGATCGCCAGCACCTCGCCCGCATTCATCGCCACCAGCCAGTCGAAACGCGCGGCCTCCTCCATATAGGCGGTGGCGGTGATCACGCTCATACCGGGGCGGTCCTTGCGGATCCGGTCGATCAGATCCCAGAACTGACGGCGTGAGAGAGGATCGACACCGGTGGTCGGCTCATCGAGGATCAGGAAATCCGGGTCATGGATGAGCGCGCAGCACAGGCCGAGCTTCTGTTTCATGCCGCCCGAGAGCTTTGCCGCCGGACGGTTGCGAAACGGCGACATGCCGGTGGCGGCCAACAGGTCGGTGATGCGCCGCGCACGCTCGACATTGTCGTGGCCGAAAAGGCTGCCGAAGAAATCGAGATTCTCTTCGACCGATAGCGTGGGATAGAGGTTCTTGCCCAGGCCCTGTGGCATATAGGCGATGCGCGGGCAGACCCGCCCCCGGTGCCCGGCATCGCGCATGTCGCCACCCAGAACCGCGACGCGCCCCTCCTGGATCACGCGCGCTCCGGCCAGTAGCGACAACAGGCTGGACTTGCCCACCCCGTCGGGGCCGATCAGTCCGACCATCATGCCGGCGGGAACGTCCAGCGTCACATTGTCCAGCGCCGTGACCTTGCCGTAACGCAGCGTCAGGCCGGCAACTGTCGCTACGGGCGGATGTTCGGCCCCGATCATTTCACGATATTGGCAAGTGTGGCCGGCCAGTCGACCGATGGATCAAGCCGCAGATAGGCCATGCCCGGCAGGCCGGTCTTGACGTATTCGATATAGCGGACAAGCAGTTCCGGGTCGATCCGCGCACGGATGCGGAACATCAGCTTTTCGCGTTCGTCGGCGGTTTCGACCGTCTTGGGGGTGAACTGCGCCACGTCTGCCACATAGCTGACCGTCGCAGGGATCACATAGTCGGGGGCGGCATCCATGACCAGCCGCACTTCGGATCCGACCTGCACCCGCCCGGCCTGCGAGGTGGGCAGGAAGATCGTCATGTAGACGTCGCCCAGATCGACAAGGCTGAGGATACGGCCACCCGAGGCGACGATCTCACCTTCTTCTGCGACGCGGTACTGGATGCGGCCGTCGCGGGGCGAAACCAGCGTCGCGTCGTTGATCGAGGCCGTGATCGAATCGATCGACGCCTGTGCGGCCTCGACCGCAGCCTGGGCGTCCACCACCTGCGCCTGTGCGGAATTGATGCCGGCCTGGGCGGCGGCATCCGAGGCCTCGGCCGAGGCGACACCCGCCTTTGCCTGGCGATCCTGCGCCCGGTCGTCGTCAACCACCTGCTGGGAAGTCGTGTTCGACAGAAGAAGCCGTTCCGAGCGCGCCAGCTTCCGCGCCGCCGCATCCGCCACCGCTTCCGCCTGATCGACTCTGGCTACTGAAGCACGCTTTTCCGCTTCTGCCTTTGCGACCAGGACCTTCGCGGTCTCGACCGCGATTTCAGCCCGGCGCAGCTGTGCCTCGGCCTGCCGTTTCTGGGCGTTGAGCTGGACGATATCCATTTGCACCAGAACAGCGCCAGCCTTGACGAAGTCTCCTTCGGCAGCCGTGATGTCGGCGATGCGTCCCCCAGTCAGGGCCGCGATGTCGATCTCGGTTGCCTCGATCCGCCCGTTCGCACTGACGATGCCGTCGGGCAAGGCCGGTGCCTTCAGTTTGCCCCAAGCAAAATAAGCCGCGACGACCGCGACCGCCAGAATGACCGGGATGAGATACTTCGATCTTTTCTTCACGAACTGGTCCTCAAGTACGGCAATTTATGGCCTCACGTCGCGTTTGAGGGTACCGGGGCAAACTATCTAGCGCAAGCACGCCTCGACGATTGTCTTTGGCAAGGTAGCGGAGTCTTTGCCTCTGGATGGCGATGGCAAGTTTCCGTCTGATGCGACGGTGGCGGGATTAGTTACAGTAAAACTACCACAAGGAAATCCGACCCGACTTGATGCACGTCAATGACCGCATTGAGTGCGGCCTTGACAATAGATAGGCGAAATCGTTGCTATGCGATAGAATCACAGGCAAAATGCGCAGGGAGACGCGCCGGAAGGAGTTTTCAATGACCGAAGAAACGATGCAACGCGACGATCCGGCACAAGAGCTTTCGTCCCGTTTTCCGACTGCATACACGATCCTTTTTCTTCTCATCGTATTTGTCGCCGCTCTGACCTGGATCATTCCCGCTGGCCAATATGACCGCGTGATGAACGAGGAAGTCGGCCGCGAGGTAGCCGTGGTCGGAACCTACCGCGAGGTCGAGCGGAACCCACAGGGCTTCGTCCACGTGATGCTTGCGCCTGTTGCGGGCTTTTACGATCCCGACAGCAACGCGGCGAACGCCATCGACGTCGCGCTTTTCGTGCTGTTCCTTGGCGGGTTTCTGGGCGTCGTGAACGCCACCGGAGCGATAGACACAGGGATCAGGACGGCGATGTCGGCAGTGAAGGGACGCGAGATCTGGATGATCCCGATCATGATGTCCCTCTTCGCGCTGGGCGGGACGACCTACGGCATGGCCGAGGAAACGCTGGCCTTTTATGCAATCCTCATCCCGGTAGTGATTGCGGCGGGCTATGACGCGGTGACGGGTGTGGCCATCATCCTGATCGGCGCAGGGATCGGCGTGCTGGGCTCGACCATCAACCCTTTTGCCACGGTCATCGCCTCCAATGCGGCCGGTGTCGCATTCACCGAAGGAATGACCCTCCGCCTGGTGATCCTGCTGGGTGGACTGGTGATCTGCGCGGCCTATGTCATGCGCTATGCGCATCGAATCAAGGCCGATCCCTCACGCTCGGTCGTGGCCGGGCAGGCCGAATCGCATCGCAAAGTGTTCTTGCAGGGCAAGGCCGGCAAGGATGCAGATACTGCCTTGACCGGCACGCAGAAGCTCGTCCTTGTCATCTTCGCCATGACCTTTGCGGTGATGATCTGGGGCGTTGCCGGCCAGGGCTGGTGGATGGCGCAAATGGGAGCATTGTTTCTCGGATCGGCCATCGTTATCGGGCTGGTGGCGCGGATGGGCGAAAAAAAACTTACCGGCAATTTCGTGGACGGTGCGCGTGACCTTCTCGGCGTGGCGCTTGTGATAGGTCTCGCCCGCGGCATCGTCGTCATCATGGACCATGGGCGGATTGCCGACACTATTCTGCATGGCGCCGAGCAAACGCTGGGAGGGCTGGGCGAACTGGCCTTCATCAACCTGATGCTCTGGATCGAGATCGGGATGAGTTTTTTCGTGCCGTCCTCGTCGGGGCTCGCCGTGCTGTCGATGCCGATTCTTGCGCCGCTTGCCGACTTTGCAGGTGTCGGCCGTGATCTAGTGGTGACAGCCTATCAGTCGGCAAACGGCTTGGTAAACCTCATCAACCCCACCTTCGCGGTGGTGATCGGCGGTCTCGCCATCGGCCGTGTGTCATACGACCGCTGGATCGTCTTCATCTGGCCGCTGATGCTGATCCTGTTGGCGTTCATCTCGGTGGTACTTACCCTTGGTGCGCTTCTGTAAGAGAAAGGAAATGCCATGTCTGATCGTACTCTCGGTGTTCACTCCGAAACCGGCAAGTTGCATCAGGTGATTGTGTGCCGCCCCGGCCTTGCCCATCGCCGTCTGACCCCGGACAATTGCCAGGAACTGCTGTTCGACGACGTCTTCTGGGTCAAGCAGGCTCAAAAGGATCACGACGTGTTCTCCTCTGTCATGCGCGAGGAAGGCATCGAAGTGCTGGACGTGAACGACCTGCTGGCCGAAACGCTGGATGTGGCCGAAGGTCGCAAATATGTGCTGGATCACCGCATCAACCGCGATCAGGTCGGCGTCGGCATGCTGTCGGATCTCCGCGCCTGGATGGAGGAACTGCCCGGCGTTAGGCTGGCCGAATACCTGTTGGGCGGGCTGGCCACCAGCGACCTGCCGTTCAAGCCGCATGGCCTGTTCGGTGCTTATCTGGGCTATCAGGGCCTGATCCTGCCGCCGCTGCCCAACGCGCTGTTCACCCGCGACAACTCGGCCTGGATCTACGGCGGCGTATCCGTCAACCCGATGCATTGGCCGGCGCGCCGTCCCGAGACGCTGCTGAACACCGCGATCTACAAGTTTCATCCGAAGTTTGCCGGCAAGGCGGAAATCTACTTCGGAGACCCAGCTGTCGATCATGGGCTGTCGACCGTCGAAGGCGGCGATGTGATGCCGGTCGGCAATGGCGCCGTGCTGGTGGGCATGGGCGAACGGTCCTCGCCGCAGGGCATCGGGCAATTGGCGGTTTCGCTGTTCGAAAAAGGAGCCGCCCATCGGGTTCTGGCTTTCGCCATCCCCAAGTCGCGCGCCGCGATGCATCTTGACACGATCTTCACCCTTTGCGGCGGCAACGTGGTGACGACTTTCAAGGAAGTGGCAGATGAACTGGTCTGTTACGACATAGGCCCCGGCAAGGGCGGAGCGCCGGTGGAATTCCGCCACGATCCGCGTCCAATTTTCGAGATCGTGGCGGAGGTTCTGGGCTACAAGTCGCTGGAACTGGTGCCGACCGGCGGCAACACCGAAGAGGAACGCAAGCGCGAGCAGTGGAATGACGGCAACAACGTGCTCTGCCTGCGTCCCGGCGTGGTCGTCGGCTATGACCGCAACGATGACACCAATGCGGCGTTGAAGGCCGCCGGCATCGAGGTGCGCGCCATTCCCGGCGCCGAACTGGGCCGGGGCCGCGGCGGCAGCCACTGCATGTCCTGTCCCACCATCCGCGACGCAGTTTGAGGAGGCGCACAATGGCTTTCAACCTGAAGAACCGTCATTTCCTGACCCTGCGGGACTTCACCCCGCAGGAGATCGGCTATCTTCTCAAGCTCTCCGCCGATCTGAAGGCCGCGAAATACGCGGGCACCGAGGTTCCGACGCTCAGGGGCAAGGAGATCGCGCTGATCTTCGAGAAGGACAGCACCCGCACCCGCGTCGGCTTCGAGGTGGCGGCGCATGACCAGGGCGCGACCGTGACCTATCTTGGCCCCTCGGGCAATCACATGGGCCACAAGGAGACCGTCAAGGATACCGCCCGGGTGCTGGGCCGTGTCTATGACGCGATCGAGTACCGCGGCTTCGGGCAAGAGGTGGTGCAAACCCTGGCCGACTGGTCCGGCGTGCCGGTCTATAACGGGCTGACGGACGAATTCCACCCGACCCAGATCCTCGCCGATTTCCTGACGATGCAGGAACATGCCGAAAAGCCGTTGCGCGAGGTATCCTATTGCTTCCTCGGCGATGCCCGCAACAATATGGGTGACAGCCTGCTGATCGGCGGTGCCAAGATGGGCATGGATGTGCGGCTTTGCGCCCCTCGGACACTGTGGCCCACGACCGAAGTCCAGGACTATGCAAAGGCCGTCGCAAAAGACACCGGCGCGCGGATCACCCTGACCGATTCCATCGACGAGGGCGTGAAGGGCGTGGATTTCGTCTATACCGATGTCTGGCTTTCGATGGGCGAGGCCAAGGAGAAGTGGGCCGACCGCATCAAGCTGCTGATACCCTATCAGGTCAATGCCGATGTGATGAACAAGACCGGCAACCCGCGCGCCCGTTTCATGCATTGCCTGCCCGCCTTCCACAATACCGAGACGACGGTTGGCCAGCAGATCAAGGACGAGTACGGTCTGGACTGCATGGAAGTGACCGAGGAGGTCTTTGAAGGGCCGGCCTCGATCGTCTTCGATCAGGCCGAGAACCGGCTGCACACGATCAAGGCGGTTCTGGTCGCCACCCTGGGGGGCTGAACATGCTTGTCGTGGCAGCACTTGGCGGGAATGCGCTGCTCCGGCGCGGGGAGCCTCTGACGGCCGAGAACCAGCGGGCCAATGTGCGCCAGGCCGCGCGCGCACTGGCCTGCATCGTCGAGGCCGGGCACAGGCTGGTCATCACGCACGGCAACGGTCCGCAGGTCGGGTTGCTGGCGCTTCAGGGCGCGGCCTACAAGCCGGACGAGGCCTATCCGCTGGATGTGCTCGGGGCCGAAACCGGCGGCATGATCGGCTACATGATCGAACAGGAACTGGAGAACGCACTGGGCCACACGCGGCCTGTCGCCACGCTCCTGACACAGGTGATTGTGGACGCTGACGATCCGGCCTTTCACAAACCCACGAAGTTCATCGGCCCGGTCTATGAACGCAAAGAAGCCGAGGCCCGCGCAAACGCGGCCGGTTGGACCATCGCGCAGGATGGGGACAAGTGGCGCCGCGTCGTGCCCTCGCCCATGCCGAAGGAAATCCCCGACATTCGTGTGCTGCAGCTTCTCCTGGATCGGGATGTGATCATTATCTGCACCGGCGGAGGCGGCATTCCGGTGCTGCGGCAGCGCGACGGCAGCATGAGCGGCATCGAGGCGGTGATCGACAAGGACGCCGCCAGCGCGCTTCTCGCGCGCCAGATCGGAGCCGATGCCCTTCTGCTGCTGACCGACGTGGACGCGGTCTATCGCGGTTTCGGCACCCCGACAGAGGCACCGATCGCCACATTGACACCAGACGAGGCACGCGTACTCGATCTTCCCGCCGGGTCGATGGGACCGAAGATGACAGCTGCGGCAGACTTTGCGGATCAGGGTGGGCTGGCGGGTATCGGCCGGCTTGATCAGGCTGTGGAAATTCTGGAACGGCGCGCAGGCACGCGCGTCCAGAATTGACATTGTGGTCTAAAAGGGAGTCTGATCTCAACGTAATAATGAAGGACCGAAGAGGAAATCAAGATCTCCAATCACCAAAGCCTGCCGAGCAGGTGGTAAGGGACGTCGCGCCGAGCGCGACGGCACCTCTTAGCGAGCGACAAGAGACGGATCCTGCTGAACGATTGCGTGCAAGAGCCGGGTTTGGAACCGTGTCGGCAGATGTCTGTCATCGGACAATCGAATGGCACTGGATCAATCCGAATCCCCTCCGCGCGATAATGAGTTCATCGGTGCATGACCATCATTTTTACTTCGTGACTAGCTAATCAAGGCCCTGAACTGTGCTCGGAGGCAGTCAGGATCGCAGCGAAGAGATCCGACCGGTGCAGCATGCCGGCCACCTCGCCGTCGCGCAGCACGGGATAGACACGGTGCGAGCGCGCCAGGAACTCTTCGGCGGCGGAGACAAGGTCGAGATCGACAGTGAGCGCGCGTACCTCCCGGGTCATGAAGTCGGCAACCGCTCCGCCCCATTGCTGGTAGTAGCTGGCGTTCAACATCGGGCGGAAGCAGTCCTTCTCCGTCAGGATACCGACCAGCCCTCCACGATCGTCGATGACCGGCGCCGAGGCCATGCGTTGCCTGGCGAAGGCCGCGACCGCTTCACGGATCGGCATCTCGGGAGACAGGCGCGGAAACTCCGCACGCATGATGTGCTCGACGGTGGTGCCCATGGTCATCGCCGGTTCTCCTCCTTCGCGTGCGGACAGCCGTCGCAGCGCGTTCCGCCGACACAGGCAAGGCCATCGCAACCCCGGCTCGGCGCCCCCCGGCCCATCATCAGGCCAGCGCCGAGGCCGATGGCGGACAGGCAGACGATCAGAATTGCGAGAAGCGCTTCCATCGGCGGACCTCAGGCGAGATGCTTTTCGACCGCGCCGGTCGCAACGCTTCGCAGGCCGACACCGTCGCGGAACAGGAACAGCGCGGCGATATCTCGGTTGCGCGCCAGCTCCGGCCCGGCCTCGCCGGCCGCCATCAGCGCCGTCGCCCAGCCGTCGGCCTCGCGCGCTGAGGCCGTCAGCACGCTCACCGAGGCAAGCGCGCCTTCGACCGGCTCCCGCGTGGCGGGGTCGATGATGTGGCTGTAGCGGCGCGGGCCGATGTTGTAGCCGTTGGCGCGATCGCCCGACGTCGCGACCGCGAGGCTGTCCAGCCGCAGCATGCCGACGAAGCCTTCCGCTTCAGGTCGCGGGTCCTCGATGCCCACCTGCCAGACGCGTCCCGACGGATGCCGTCCACGAGCGGCTAGCTCGCCACCGAAGTCGATCAGGAAGTCGTCGTGGCCGGCATCCAGCAGCAGGCCGGCCATGCGGTCGAGCGCGTGGCCTTTCGCGATGCCGCACAGGTCGAGCGTGAGACCCGGTCTCGTCTTTGCGATGTGGTCGTTGGCCACGGACAGGCCGCGCCAACCTCCGGGCATCGCCTCGCCATGGTCGATCGGCCCGAAACCCCAGCGCGCGACCAGCGGGCCGACCGTCGGGTCGAAGTGGCCGCTGCTGCTCTCGGCGATGATGAGAGCCGAATGCGCCACTTCCGCGACCTCGTCGGCAACGGCCATGTCTCCGGCGCCGGCGTCATTGAAACGGGAAATCACGCTGTCGGCCCGCCACGGTGAGAAGACGAGGTCCAGATCGGCGAGCAGCGCTTCGATGTGAGCCTGCAAGGCGGCGGTTGGCGTGCCTGCCGGCAGCGAAACGCTCCAGCCGGTACCGAACGCGGCTCCGCCGATGCCCGCCAGCGGCGAGACGCCGCGCGCGACGGCGGGAGCCGCGACACAGGCGGCGCCGAGGGCGAGGAAGCGACGCCGGTCGATGAGGGTGGACATGGGGCGCATGGGTCAGCCTCCGAAATCGTCATTGTAGATGGAATGCGGCTCGACACCCAGCCGGTTCAACATGGCGAGCACGGCCGAAATCATCACCGGCGGTCCGCAGAGATAGTATTCGCATTCCTCCGGCGCGGGATGGCCGGCCAGCACCTTGCGCACCGTGTCGTGGATGAAGCCGGTTGCGCCGGTCCAGCGGTCGGACGGAGCGGGGTCGGAGAGGGCCGGAACCCAGGTGAAGTTCGGGTGCCTTGCTGCGATCTCCTCGAACTCATCGACATAGAAGAGGTCGGCTGCCGTGCGCGCGCCGTAGAAATAGGACATGCGCCGCGTCGTGCCGAGACCGATCTGCTCGTGGATCATGGCGCGCAGCGGCGCCATGCCGACGCCGCCGCCGATGAACACCATCTCGCGCTGCGTGGGCTGGACGTGGAACTCGCCGAACGGGCCTCCCGTCTCGACCGTATCGCCCGGCTTCAGCGAGAACAGCCAGGAGGAGACAACGCCGGGCGGGATGTTGTGCTCGCGACCGGCCGGCGGCACGGCGAGCCGGATGTTGAAGACGATGCGGCCGGCATCCAGCGGCCGGCTGGCGACGGAATAGGCGCGCGTCACGGGCTTCGGTGATGCCGACTTCAATGACGACCAGCCGGCGATGCGCCAAGCTTGGGCATGCGCCGGGTCGATTTCCATCGTCGCGAAGTCGAGCGCGTAGGCGGGCGCTGTGAGCTGGGCGAAGCCGCCGGCGCGGAAACGGAAGTCTCGGCCGGCCGGCAGCTCCAGCACCAGCTCGCGGATAAGCGGCGCCAGCATGCGACTGGACAGGACCTTGCAGGGAAAGGAGTCCGCCGCCAGCACGTCGGCTGCGACGGTGACCTCGACCGGGCCGCGCAGCTTGGTCTGGCAGGCGAGGCGCACATGGTCGCGCCGCTCGGCAGGTGACAGCAGGCCCATCTCGGTCGCCTGCGGGTCGCCCAGACCCTCGCCCTCGACTGCGACGCGACAGAGACCGCAGGTGCCTGCGCCGCCGCAGGCGGCCGGAATGGCGATACCAGCGCCATGGAGGACGGCAAGCAACTGGTCGCCACGCGCCGCGTCGATTTGCTTGCCGCCGTTGACCGTGACGGCGACCGCGCCTGGCGGGATGAGCCGCCCGCGCGCAAGAATCAGCGCCGTCGTCAACGCAACGATCAGCAGGATGATGAACACAGTGCCCAACACGACCTCGGTCATTGGGCTGCCATCTGTGCGAAAGAGGAGAAGCCGAGCGACATCATGCCGGTAATCAGGAAGGCGACGCCGAGGCCCCGCAGCCCTGCGGGCAGGTCGGCATAAGCAAGTCGAGCACGCACCGCGCCAAGCAGAATCACGGCCAGAGCGAAGCCTGCCCCGCTTCCGAGACCATAGACGACAGCCTCGGCGAGATCGTAACGCCGCTCGACCATGAACAGGCTGCCGCCGAGGATCGCACAGTGGATCGCAAGCAGCGGCAGGAATGCGCCGAACGCGGCCTGAACACGCGGTAGATAGCGCTCGAGCACCATTTCCAGCAGTTGCACGCTTGCCGCGACAACGCCGATGAAGGTTAGCAGCGACAGATAGGACAGGTCCACCTCCGGCATACCGGCCCAGCCCCAAGCACCCGGCGCCAGCACCGCGTTGTAGATGAGCTGGTTGAGGGGAACCGTGACACCCATCACCACGATGACCGCGACGCCAAGGCCGAAAGCCGTGTCGGTGCGGCGCGACAGCGCCAGGAAGGTGCACAGGCCGAGGAAATAGGTGAGCGGCATGTTCTCGATGAACATCGCCCGCAGGAAGAGCGCGCCGAGATCGGCCATCAGCGTTCCTCCTCGATCTCATGCGGCGCGAAGTCGGGCTCATCCGCCTGCTCGGGCCAGATGCTGCGCATCGTCCAGACCAGCGCCCCGAGCAGAAAGAAGGCGCTGGGGGCGAGCAGCATCAGGCTGAGCGGCGTGAACCAGCCGCCCTGATCGGCTAGCGGCAGCACCTGATAGCCAAGAAGCTTGCCTGAGCCGAACAGTTCGCGGCAGGCCCCAACCAGCATCAACACAAGCCCATAGCCAAGCCCGCTGCCGAGTGCGTCGACCATGGACGGCAGCGGCGGGTTCGTGCGGGCGAAGGATTCGGTCCGTCCGAGAACGATGCAGTTGGTGGCGATCAGGCTGACGAATACCGACAGGCGCTGGCTGAGCCCGTAGAAGTAGGCCTGCAGGACCTGATCGATGACGATCACCAGCGAGGCAACGATGATGATCTGCACGATGATGCGGATCGTGTTCGGGATGTGGCGGCGGATCGCGCTGATGATGCCGGCGGCGAGCACCACCACCACAGTCAGCGAGATCGACATGGTGAGCGCGGTGTCGAGCGAGGTGGTTACGGCAAGGGCCGAGCAGATGCCGAGGATTTGCAGCGTCACCGGGTTCTGACGGATCAGCGGCGTCGTCAGCGTGCCCCAAAGGCTCACGTTGCTCGCCATCGCCTAGAACTCTCCGCGACGGATGGCGGTCATTAACGGGCCGTAGCCCTTCGGTCCGGTCCAGAAGCGCACCATCTGGGTGACGGCGTTACTGGTACGGGTGGCGCCGGTGATGCCGTCGACCTCATATTCGGTTCGGGCCTGTCCGCGCGCAACGGCGAAGCGCGGGACACCGATCTCGTCAAAAAGACGCTTGCTGGCAAAGCTTTGCTGCCATTGCGCCTCCTCAATGCGCGCGCCGAGGCCCGGCGTCTCCGCCTGTTCTGTAATTGCTATGCCTGCCAGCGTAGCCATGTCGCCGCGCAAGGCCAGCAGTGCCTGGATACGACCGCCATAGCCGGTGCCTGCCATCGGCAGGATGACCAGCGAGACGGCATCGCCCCTGCGCAGCAGATAGATCTGCGCATAGTTCGGCCGGCTGCCGATTCCGGCGAGATCGTCGCCGGCGGCGAGCGTCGTCCAGTTCGAGACGTCGGCGAGCGCCGTGTCCAGGGTCTCAGGCGTGACGTCGGTCGCTGCGGCGCCGGCATCGAGGTTGACGACCACCGTGGACAAGGCGTCGCCGCCCGCCTCTTCGACCAGTTCCGACATGCCGGGCACGGCCGCAATCAACGCTTCGAGCCGGGCCTGCTGCTCGGCGGCGCGGTTCTGTGTCTGGATTGGCCTCAGTACAACTGTCGCGCCGGTGACGAGAACCGCGCAGATGGCGGACACCAGAAAGGCTACGACCAACGTCTTGGCGCGGCTGTCATTCGGGGTGGCAAGGAAGCGTCGCCACAGCGACAGCGGATTGAGGTCAGCCAAGATGCTTCCTCCGCGCAAGCCATCGGCGCATGGCAATTTCATCGAGGAGCGGTGCAGCCAGAGAGGTCAGGAGTGCCGCCGAGATCGCAACCTGAACCGCAGCCGCTCCCTGCCAGCCTGAAGCGAACACCATCACGAGCGCGGCGTAGAGCAAGCCATTAAGCCAGCGACCCAGATCCGTCGCCGCGCTGGTCACCGGGTCGCAGACCAACAGGACGAGCACCACCGCTGCCGCTGTCAGGAACGGCATGGCGAGCATACCGCCATACCATGCAATCACGAGCACTGCGGTCGCGCTCACCGCGATGCGCCACGCCATCACGCCTACAAGCATACCGATTGCCGCCATAGCAATCGCGGCCCAACCCAACTGGATCGGCAGCACGGGCCACGGCGCAGCCGGAAAGCCAAAGCCGAGAAAGGCGATGGCGACGGTGGCCGGGTTGACCACGTTGCGCCCCCATCCGCCGAAAGCGAGTTCGCCCGCCACGACGCCGAAGCTGATGCCGATCAGCATCGGCAGCAGGCCGAGTTCGGCCGGTGCCAGAACCGCGACGGCGAACGCCGTCAGCGCGCCGGCGAAGGACGGAGGCTGCGCACGCGCAAGCATGAAGGCGAGGTGCCACAGGCCGGCGGCGATGAGCACGAAGACGAGACGCAGCGCGCCCTGCATACCCGTCGCGAGAAGCCAAGTCACCGCCAGGGGCATCGCTGCCGCCAGCAACAATAGCGCAACGGTCTCGCGATCCCAGATACCCCGTGTCATGCGATCTCCTCGGCCGCGATACGGTCCAGCATGGCGCGCAGCATGGCGGTGAGGTGCGGCGCGGCCGCTGTGATGTAGTCGGCGAGCGCCACGTCCTCTTCGACCAGCGACAATGCACCAAGCCGCATGGCGGTCTCGGAATCGTTCGCCGCAAGCGCACGCACCAGCAGTGCGGCGGGCAGGATGCCGCCGAAGGCATGGTCGAGCGCAGCGGTCGGGATGATCGGCAGCGGTCGGCTGGAGCGGCGGAGCGCAGCCGAAAACCAATGCGGCGACCGCTCCGTACCGGTCCCGGCGATCGCTGCGACCTGCCTCCGCCACGGGCCGAGCCAGCGACCTTCCACCCCGTCCAGCGATGAACCCGACAGCAGGCGGTGCGGGCCGGGTTTCACGATGTCGAAGGTCAGCGCGCGCAGATCGGCGCCTGGCTGACAGCGCACCAGGCGATGTTCGCGCAGCGCCCCTCCCGACACTGAAACAAGTCTCGTCTCCGGCACAAGCCCGGTTTCGAGGAAGGAGCCAAGGCCGACGACGTCCTCGGCATGAACATCCCAGACCGGGCGGCCCGGCGCGGCGGGAAAGCGGGCGGCGATCTGCAGCCCGGCCAGACCATGAGGGTGGAACGGCCCGATCCTGGTCAGTCGGATGCGGTCGTTGCCGACGTCGAGGTCGTCCAGGTCGGCGGCGCCGTCATGGCACACGTACACGGGACCGTTGGTCAGGCTCGCCAACGCCTGACAACCTCGCAAGAAGGCGTCGAGACGGCCCGCCAGCGCCAACTGCGGCAGTGGCGCGTCCGGCCTCGTGTCGAGCGCCATGACGAAGATCGCTGCCGGCTGCTCGGCTGGCAGCGGCACGCGTCCGAAAGGGCGCGACCGGAAAAGCGGCCACATGCCAGCCGACAGCAGCAGCGCGCGCACGGCCACCGGGTCATTTTCGGCGCGTGCGGCGGACACATCGTGTTCGTGACGTCCGGCCTTTGCATCGTGGAAGAAGAGGATGTGGGAGAGCCGCTTGCCCGGTCCGAGATCAGCCGCAGCAACCTCGCCCGCGACCGGCGCAACGAGAGTCAGATCGGGATGCCGGCGCGAGCGCAGCACCGGAGCGCCTTGTGCAACCTTGTCACCAGCCGCAACAAGGATGTCGGCGCGGAAATCATCGCTGGGGCGGGCAAACAGCGCGCACTGGTCCGTGATGTGAACCCGGATGTCGGCGCTCGCAGGCATGGCAAGAGCTTTCGGCACGGTCAGTCTGCCCGCCAGCGACTCCGGTATTTGACGCTGCTCTTTGATCTGGATCAGTACGGCTATCCTTGCTCTACCATCGAATACCTTGTTAGTTTGAGGCTAACAAAGTCCGTTTACCCCAGCAAGTTGCGAGGCATGGATGCGCCGAATCCTGATACCGCTCGTCGCTCTCTGCACGATCCTGCCGGCTGCCAGTGCGTATCTCAGCCACACCATGAGCAGCAACGCGCAGGAGGCCAACGGCGAAACTCCAATCTACGTCATGCCCAAATCGGGACCCTTTGCTCCCGAACAGGTAGCGATCCCGCAAAGTGAATACATCGCGGCGTGGGCGCGTTCGGGCCATTCGGACGCGTCGTCGGTTTCCTTTTCCTACTGGAACGATGCAGGGTCCATCCCACCTGTTTGCTCTGTCTGCCATTCAGGCGTCGGCTTTCGATCGTTCCACGGCCTGGACGGCAGCACGCCTGGCCTGCCCGAGCATCCGGTGCCGGTAGGGGGTGTCGTCGACTGTGAGACCTGCCACAATCCCGGACTGGCGTCGATAAGCGCGATCTCGCTGCCGAGCGGCCTCAGCCACCCCGTCAATGCCGGAGAGGCATCTTGCATGACCTGTCACCAGAGTCGGGCGGCGGGCGCCATGGTCGAACGCGCGGTGAGCGGCAAGGCTGAAGACACCCCCGATCCCGCCCTCACATTCATCAATCCACATTATGCGACGGCTGCGGCGACGCTGCTCGGCGGCTATGGCGGGATGGGCTATCAATACGCTGGGAAAGACTATTCCGGCCGCTTCCTGCATGCACGCCCGGTCTCGACCTGCGCATCCTGCCACGACCCGCATAGTCTGAGCGTGGCGGAAGAGACCTGTCTGACCTGCCACGCCGACGGCAAGGCGGAAAACATCCGCATTTCGCGCAACAGCTTCGACGGCAGCGGCGACCTGAAAAAAGGCATACGCGCCGACATTGCAGCCAACGCGGCGCGGCTCATGGGAATGCTGGAGGACTATGCGACCAGGGTCGCCGGCGTGCCGATCCACTACGACGGCCACCAGCATCCCTATTTCTTCACGGACGCCAATGGCGATGGTGTCGCCGACTTGGCGGACGGCAAGCCGGTTCCCTATAATGCGTGGACCCCGCGCTTGCTGAGGGCAGCCTACAACTGGAAGTTCATCGGTTCCGATGCTGGCATCCACGTCCACAACCCCCACTATGCGCTGGAGTTGCTTTACGATTCGATGGAGGACTTGGCCGACCCGCTGGACATCGATTTTGCCGGGTTGAACCTGATGCGGTGAGACCCGTGATGCCTCGGACGATCGGTGACAGTCATTGCCTAGCATCGCTCCGGCAGCGTTCTGCGGGAGAAATGCGGAGGCACGCTCGATTGTGGCGGACGACGGCGCGAGATGACTGCGCCTCGGGCGCAAAACTGGTCAAAAAGGAGAAATGGCATGTCTGTCAAAGATAAGATTGTACTGATCACGGGAGCAAGTCAGGGAATAGGGCGAGGCATCGCGCTGCGTCTGGCGAAGGACGGGGCCAATGTCGCACTCGTCGACATCAAGGCCGACAAGCTGGAAGACGTGCGCAAGGAAGTGGAGACGCTTGGCGCAAAGGCCACCACCTTTGTCACTGATGTCAGCAAGCGCGACGAGGTCTATGCTGCGATCGATCACGCCGAGAAAGAACTCGGGGGCTTCGACGTTATCATCAACAACGCCGGAATCGCACAGGTGAAGCCGCTGGCCGATGTGCAGCCCGAGGACCTCGACCGCATCTTCCGGATCAATATCGACGGCGTCGTCTGGGGAATCCAGGCTGCGGCCGCCAAGTTCAAGGCGCGCGGTCGCAAAGGCAAGATCATCAACGCCTCGTCAATCGCCGGCCATGACGGCTTCGCCATGCTTGGTGTCTATTCGGCGACCAAATTCGCCGTGCGCGCGTTGACGCAGGCTGCAGCCAAGGAATATGCCAGTGCCGGCATCACCGTGAACGCCTACTGTCCCGGTATCGTCGGCACGGACATGTGGGTCGAGATCGACGAGCGCTTCTCGGAGCTGACTGGCGCTGCCAAGGGCTCGACCTACAAGAAGTTCGTTGAAGGTATTGCGCTCGGCCGGGCCCAGACGCCGGAGGACGTGGCAGCCCTGGTCGCCTTTTTGTCGAGCGATGATTCCGACTACATCACCGGCCAGGCAATCCTGACCGATGGTGGTATCGTTTACCGTTGATCCGACACCTTTGCGTGACGGTAGCGCAAGATCGCATCTCGTTGCTCCCGCCGACTGTTCGCCTGGTGGGCGGTGTTCGTTACCCACCAGTCCAGACGACGCAGACGTTTTCGCTCACGGCACGATGATCTCATTCCAACGAGGATCGGTCTGCCTCCGCTGGCGGAATCAGTGTTGAGCCATTCGATGTGCCGCGGGTGGTCGTGAACATGTCCCATACAGCGATGAACATGGCAGCAACCATTGGACCGATGACGAACCCGTTGAGGCCAGCGATCGAAATGCCGCCGAGGGTGGAGATCAGGACCAGGTAGTCCGGCATCCTTGTGGACTTGCCGACAAGCACGGGCCGCAGGAGATTGTCGATGAGACCGATAACCAGCATGCCGTAGGCAACCAGGATGATCGCTTTCCAGGTCGCCCCAGATATCAACAGATAGAGCGCGACGGGTAGCCAGACGATGCTCGCCCCGACAGCCGGCAGCAGCGCGAAGAAGGCCATTACCACCGCCCATAACACGGGCGCATGAAGACCAAGCAGCCAGAAGATCAGACCGCCGAGCGCGCCCTGCAGGGCGGCAACGAGGACTGAGCCCTTGACGGTCGCGCGAACGACGACCGTGAACTTCTCGATGAGTGCGTCCCGCTGCGCGGCGTGCAACGGGATGGCGTCCTTGATCCGGCGCGTCCGGCTCGAGCCGTCCCTCAACAGGAAGAACAGCAGGTACAGCATCACGCCGAGAGCCACGATGAACTCGAACGTGGCCTGCCCGACGGTCACCGCGCGCGCGAGGAGCGACTGGAGGAACTGGGTGAACAGTTGTGACAGCCGCTCGCGGATCGTCTCGAAGTTGGAAAGATCGAAACGGTCAAGCAGGTCTTTGACCCAGGCGGGCAGTGTCTTGCCGACGTCGTTGAGATACTGATTTACATCCAGCCGTCCCGACTGGATGCTATTGTAGAGGCTGTTGGCCTCGACCACCAGCGACGATGCGATCAGCATCAGCGGAACGATGACCAGGAGAACGACCAGCACGACCGTAAGCATGGCCGCGAGGCCGGCGCGCCGGCCCGTCGCCTTCAAAAGGCGACGATAAAGCGGGGCGAAGACGATTGCGGCTACGATGCCCCAGAGCACCGCACCGAAGTAGGGCCATATGATGTAACCGAATGCGAGCGAGGTCCCGACGAGGAGCCACAGAAATGCTTGGTCCTCTATTGTGCGCATTTGGGTCTCCACGATGCTCCAACAGAGGCGCAGCGGCCTGCCGAACATTCATACATCCTTCTGCTGAAAGACTGGTAAGGCGCGCCGACGCTCAGCGGCACCGCCCATTCAGGACGCATGGCTTGCAACACTCAGGCGACGCAGCACCCATTTTCGAGTTTCGGCGTACCATAGCACCATGCTTCCCATCAGCGCGCATAGAAGCCATTGATCGAGCGACAGAGGATTGGTGCCGAAAGCGACGTTAAGCGGCGCGACATGGACCACCGCCACCTGCAGCACGACGGCGAAAACGACAGCGCCCCAAAGCCAGCGATTGCCGAACAGGTTGATAAAGGCGCTCACTGTCTCGGACCGCGCGCTGAAGCAGTTGAACAGCTGCGCGAAGACCAGCACGGTGAAGCCGGCCGTGCGCGCCTCGGCCAATGTGTGGTTGCCTTCAATCAATCCCGCCGGCAGATAAAAATCGATGGTGAGCAGGGTGGCCACCGCCATCACCAGCCCGATCTCGATGACACCCCTCCACATCGGGCTGTCGATCGCACGCTCGCCGGCGCGGCGCGGTGGCCTCGCCATGACGTCCTCCGTTTCCGGGTCCACGCCCATCGCGAGCGCGGGACCGGAATCGGTGATCAGATTGATCCAGAGGATTTGCGTGGCGAGCAGCGGGGCGATCAGGCCCTGGCCGCTACTCCCACCGTCCAGCCCAATCACGCCGGCGCCGACGACGCCGAAAAACACCGTCAGCACCTCACCCATGTTCGAGGAGAGGAGATAGCGCAGGAACTTCCGGATATTGTCGAAGATCGCGCGGCCCTCGCGGACCGCCGCGACGATGGTGGCGAAATTGTCGTCCGCCAGGATCATCTTGGCGGCTTCCTTCGTAACCTCGGCGCCGGTGATGCCCATCGCAATCCCGATATCCGCCGATTTCAGCGCCGGCGCGTCGTTCACACCGTCTCCGGTCATCGCGACCACATTGCCATCGGCTTGCAAGGCATCGACGATGCGCAGCTTGTGGACGGGCGCCACCCGGGCATAGACGGTTGTCTTCCGCACAGCGGCGGCAAGGGCGCTTTCGTCCAGGCTATCCAGGTCGGCGCCGGTCAACACCCTTGCGTCCGGACCGGCGATGCCGAGCATGGCGGCGATGCGAGCCGCGGTGCGCGGATGATCGCCGGTAATCATCATGACGCGGATGCCCGCACGATGCGCCTCAGCGATCGCCAGGGCGGCTTCCTCGCGCGGCGGATCGATGATGCCTACGATACCGACGAAGATCAGGTCCTGTTCGAGACCCTCCCCCGGGGCTACACTTTCCTCCTCCGCAAGTGGCCGGTATGCAACGGCAAGCGTGCGCAGCGCCTCGCCTGAAAGGCGTTCAACGTCGCCCAGCGCTTCAGCGCGACGAGCGTCGTCAAACGATACGATATCCATGCCGACCCGAACGCGGCTGCACCGGCCGATCAACACATCGGGTGCTCCCTTCGTGATGATGACCAGTTCGCCTTCATGTTCGAGGTCGCGCTCGATGCTCGACATCATCTTGCGGTCGGAACTGAACGGGATTTCCGTGACGCGCTCGAAGCGCTTCTTTCGGCGGTTATCGATACCGAGTTTCCTTTCCGCCACCAGAAACGCCGCTTCAGTGGGATCGCCCTGAATTTCCCACGTCCCGTCTTGCGTTTGCCGAAGGTCGGCATTGCTCGCGAGACTTCCGCCGCTAAGCACCACGATGTGCTCGGCCCTTGCGGCGGCGCCCAGCGGTGTGTGGTTCACTGTCTCGATCCGGCCCTGCGGCGCGTAGCCGACACCGGTGACGCTGCTATCTCCGGAGGCTGTCACTATGCGCTGGATCGTCATTTCCGAGCGCGTCAACGTCCCCGTCTTATCCGAACAGATGACCGTGGCCGCACCGAGGGTTTCGACAGAGGACAGGTTCTTTACTACGGCCTTGTGGGCCGCCATGCGTTGAACGCCGAGCGCCAGCACCAACGACAGGATTGCCGGCAAGCCCTCAGGGACGGCCGCGACAGCGAGTGAAACACCGAGCAGCAGCACGTCAACGACATCGCCGACATCATCGATCGGCGACAAGATCAGGATCGTCGCCACCACGATTGCAGCAATGACGACCACGGCGACACCCAGCATTCGTCCGATAAGTGCCACCTCCCTCTGAAGCGGCGTTGCCCCTTCCTGGGTTTCGTCGAGCATCGTGGCGATCGCGCCCATTTCGGTACGCATGCCGGTCGCGGTCACGACCGCGCGGCCGGTTCCCTGGACGACAGCCGTGCCTTTGAAAACCATCGGCGTCCGCTCCGCGAGCGGTGCTGGAACTGGTAAAGGTTTCGGATCTTTCAGCACCGCTTCGCTTTCGCCTGTGAGCGACGCTTCCTGAACGCTGAGCGCGGTTGCGGCGAGAAGCCGTGCGTCCGCGCCCACGGCATCGCCTTCTTCAAGGAGCAACACGTCACCCGGAACCAGTTCAGCGCTCGGAACCCGCCGGCGCTCGCCATCACGAAGAACCGATGACGTCACCGCCGTCATCCGGGCCAAGGCAGCGACGGCGTTGGCGGCCTTTCGTTCCTGGGTAAAGCCAAGTGCTGCGTTGAAAAAGATGACAGCTGCGATCACGACTGCATCGACAGGCCAGCTCTCATGGCCCTCGATCAGCCAGGCCGCAGTCGCCACAGCCACCGCGGCGAGCAGGAGATACGTCAAAGGATCAGCAAATTGCGCCAGGATACGTCGCCAGAGCGGTCGTTGCACCCTCTGCCGCAACTCGTTGGGGCCATACTGCTCCTGACGCCGCGAGACCTCCGCTGTTGTAAGGCCGACAGCGGGGTCGACGCCAAGCGCGTGCGCAACCGCGTCGGAAGATTCGAAAGAAGGATCACCCGTCATGGGCGCAAAAGTTTGCACGATCATTCCAACATCTCTGCGGGTTACCATTAGCGGCAATGCAGTCCGCAGTTGGTCGTGTCCCCGCCCTTCTTTGCAGAAACGTTGTACAATAATATGATCTTCGAGCCTCTGTCAGCCAGCGACCAGCTTCCTGGCGGCCAAAGCTTTGAGAGCGACCCGGGTTGCCGGCGCCGGCTTCGAATTCAATGTCCGTCCCGCCAGCCAGGAAGATGAGGTGGGATTGCGGATTTCGGTACGCATATTGTGCGCAAGGACTTGCGGTTTCGCTTCCGGACCACGTCGAGGGAGGTAACAAAAATTCTGGTCTCGCTAGTGAGCCATGAACAATTGAACCGGAGGTTGGTCGAGCAAGGAACTCGTGACCCCGCCAAGGATTGCCTGCCTGAAACGCGAATGTACGAATGCGCCCATGACGATCGTGTCGATCTCCTCTTCCGCCACGAAAAGGCGCAGCCGTTCGGCTACGTCACGCCGCTCGGCCACAAGGGTAGCAAGCTTGCAGTCAATGCAATGCAGGGCCAGATAAGTGGCAAGGTCTGATCCAGGTGCCATGCGCGAGAGATCCTTCTCCCCCGTCACCGTGACGGCCACGACCATCGACGCGGCGGCAAGAAGCGGCAACGCATCCCGGACTGCACGCGCACAGCGAGCGCTGCCGTCCCAGGCGACGACAATCCGTTGCGGTGATGCCGCGCCGCCATGAGGAGGCACGAGTAGCACAGGCCTTCCGCTATCGAACAAAACATCTTCGGCAGCCTCCCGGAGAGCCGCATCGGCGGCATCGACCGCATCCAGCACTGTGATGTCGTTGACCCGCGCTATATGGACGAATCGGTACGACCCTGTCTCGAACGGGGAGTGCGGATGCTCGGCAACAAAATCAACGCCTGCCCGCGCGATCACCTTGCCGGCCGCATGCGTTGCGGCGGCACTGAGCGTTTCTAGCCTTGCACTCTCAGCCTCCAGCCAGCCAACTGCTCTAGCATTGGATATCGGCAAGGGTTCACTGATAGATGGTGCGAAGACGTAAAGCGAAACCACGGCCTGGGAGCGCTGGGCTATCGCGATCGCGGCTTTCAGGGCCGGCGTTTCGACCCTCTCACCGCCTGGAATGCCGACCAGAATGGATTTGAACGGTCCTGTGGACATCCTGGGATGCGTCGTTGCACCTTGTCTCATTTTGATCCGGGCTCCCAATGCTTGCAATAACGGTATTGACCTGTCCCGAGATTGCGACAAATTCTAACCTGTAAGCTGGATTCCGCAGCCAATACTTGCAAGGCCGAGCAGGGTCATTTGCCGCTGGCGAGGAAACCCGTGCCGAAAAAGACTGTAGTTCGGTCGCCATCCCGGCTGGCATTCCAAGAATCGATCGACGAATTTGGTCTGGCGCGCGACAAAATCGCATGAGTTTTGGCAGTCGTCGAGGTTCTTGAGAGGACCGGCCTGATCTCCCAGAATACGCAACGCCGTTAAAAGCCCTGCACAGAAGAATTTTGACCAGAGCATCAACTACGCGTCAGGGGAACGGTATGAACACCAGTTCCCAATTCCAACACTGAACGTGCGGATCTCCATCTTGGCGACGGCTTCAGCCGATACGCCGTATACGTTGATGCAGACCAATAGTTGCCATCAGAAATAAACCTCTTGCCGACGGGCGGGCCATACGTTGTCTTCCGACTTTCAATCCACTTGCGGTCAAGCGACATTTTGAGCACGTTCCATCGGAACGGCAAAATGCCGCGACGCGGCAGGAATGGAACGGTGGTTGGCGCCAATGGCTACAAGGTAGGTCTGGCGCTCGGCGGCGGCGCCGCGCGAGGGTGGTCGCATATCGGCGTCATCGAAGCGCTGCTCGAAGCGGGCATCGAGCCAGTCGCCATTGCCGGCACCTCGATGGGCGCATTGGTCGGTGGCGCCTATGCCGCCGGCAGGCTCGACGCGCTACGGAAATGGGCCGAAGCGTTGGACCGAAAGGCCATGGTGTCGCTCCTCGACATTAGCCTTACCAGGGGCGGTGTCGTCGATGGACAACGTATCCAGAACCTCTTGGTCGAATTGGGCATTGGCCAGTTGATTGAATCCTTTCCCGTTGCGTTCGCGGCGGTGGCGACCGATCTGGCCGACGGGAGCGAAATCTGGCTGGAGAAGGGACCGGCGGCGGCCGCGATACGCGCCTCGATCTCGATGCCCGGGATTTTCAGCCCGGTCTTGCTGGAAGACAGGTGGCTCGTCGATGGCGGGTTGATCAACCGAGTTCCGGTCTCGACCTGTCGCGCGCTTGGCGCGGACTTTGTCATCGCCGTCAGCGTCAGCGAGGGGCTTCTGGACCGACGCAGGGAAAAGCTGCGCGCCGGCCTCGGCGGCAACGAAGACGCGGAGCGCGAGGCGCGGGTGTCGCAGATGCTGGGTCAGGTGCCGGCAGGCCTGCGCAGCCCTGCGGAGCATATTTTGCCCTATCTGGTGAAGGGCGGGCCGCAATCCCCCGGCTATTTCGACGTGCTGGTCAATTCCCTGAACATCATGCAGGAAAGAATCACCCGTTCGCGGCTGGCGGGAGAGCCGCCGCATGTGATGATTGCACCGGAGGTCGCTTCCATCAACCTGCTCGAATTCGATCGCGCAAAGGAAACCATCGCCGCCGGTCGCGCCGCGGTCGAAAGGACCATCGGTGCGATCAGGGATATGCTGTCGTGCTGATGCCGCCGGGAAGATCGCGACAACTCTTCCGCTCTTCGTAATTGGCGCTTTTCCCCGGACACTTGGATAAGATACGCTGGATGCGACGTGCTGTAGACAGAGGGGGGTGCCACAACACGTGCTGAAGAAGATCGGCCTGACGCTGGCTGTGGTCATCGCGATTCTGGCCGCCGCCCATATCCTATTCAGGCCCCCCTCGCTGGAGGGACGGACCGTCTCCGAGGCCGTCGAAGCGTCGGTATCGACCGCGCTCGGCGCGGCCCTGCTGGCACCGGCAGCGCGACAGGGCGGAGAGAGCGGCGTCTTGCCGTTGCTCGATGGCCCTGATGCTTTCGCGGCCCGCGTAGCGCTGATTCGTGCTGCCGAGGTGGCCCTCGACGTCCGGTACTACATCTGGAACCGTGACGCGACCGGGCTGATCCTGCTTGACGAGTTGCGCAAGGCGGCTGAGCGCGGGGTGCGCATTCGCCTCCTGCTTGATGATAACGGCATAGGCGGTCTCGATGAGGATCTCGCCGCCCTCGACGCTTTGCCGAACGTCGAAGTCAGACTGTTCAATCCTTTCATCCTGCGCAGCTTCAAGACGCTCGGCTACGCGTTCGATTTCGTTCGGCTGAATCGGCGGATGCACAACAAGTCGCTCACCGTGGACGGAGCGGTCAGCATCCTTGGCGGCCGTAACATCGGCGACATCTATTTCGGATTCGGGACAGGCGTCGGGTACATCGATACCGACGTCATGGTCGCGGGTCAGGCCGCCGCCGACATCGGCAGCGACTTCGACCGCTACTGGCAAAGCCGTTCCTCCCACCCGATCGATCGAATCGTCGACGATCCGGGGCAGGGTTCGCTCGACCGGCTGATTTCGGACGCGAAGGAGGCGGGGGAATCGGCGGAGGGCAGGCTCTATGCCGAACGGCTGCGGCAATCCGACATCGTCACCCGGATGGCCGCGGGCCAGTTGACGCTCGAATGGGTCAAGGTCGCGCTGGTCAGCGACGATCCCGCCAAGGGACTTGGAGAGGCCGAGAACCGCGACCTGCTTTTCACTCAACTGATGACGCTGCTGTCCAGGCCGTCACGTTCGGTCGATATTGTCTCCGCCTACTTCGTTCCGGGCAGGGAATTCACGGCCGCGCTGGCTCGAGCTGCAGATCAGGGCGTCAGCGTGCGGATACTCACCAATTCGCAGGCGGCTACCGATGTGGTCGTCGTGCATAGCGCCTATGTGAAGTATCGGCCGGATCTGTTGCGCTCGGGCGTTGAGCTTTACGAACTGAAGCCCGAGTTCGCGGTGCAGGACGAACCCGACGCCCGAGGGCTCGTAGGCTCGTCCAGCGCAAGCCTTCATTCCAAGACCCTCGCTGTCGACGGAGAGCGGATCTTTATCGGCTCGTTCAATTTCGATCTGCGTTCCCTGCTCCTCAATACCGAGATGGGCGTCGTCATCGACAGTCCGCGCATGGCATGCGGGCTTTCCGCCGCCTATTCGGAACGCTATCGGCTGATGAGTTACGTGCCGAAACTGACCGACGACGGCGCGATGGTGTGGGACGAAGTCGGAATTGACGGAAAGCCGATCCGCCACGAGGAGGAACCGGGAACGAATACCCTGTCGCGCTTTTCCCTCTGGTTTCTCGGTCTGCTCCCGATCGAATGGCTGCTTTGAAGAGCCGTAGTTCGGCAAGCTACGTTGGCCGAATGTCGGTCGGGTCTAACCCGCTTGATGCGAGCGCTTGAGCATGATGGCGAACACCGCCAGCGCTACCCCGTGAAAAGCCAGATCGACCGCGAGCAGCATTCCGATCAGCCAGAGACTGTTGAGAGGCCAGCCCGCCAGGACGATGATCCCGGCAAGGAGCGTGACCGTTCCGGCCGCCAACATCCAGCTCGCAAAACTCGCCGGCCGGAGCGAGAAGCCGGCCGCAATCCGCAACACGCCCACCACCAGAAGGCTGAACCCGAGAAGCAGAGTCAGAACCGACGAGGCAAGCAGCGGATTGAAGAATGCAAGGACACCCGCGACCGAATAAAGCAGGCCTATCAGAAACCAGTTCAGGAACGGTCGCCACCCACTCACCTGAAAAGCGTAGGCAATCTGCAATATCCCCGCGATCAGCATCGTGGCGCCGACATAATAGATCGAAGCCACCGTGGCGATCGTGACGTTGAAGAACGCAACGATGCCAAGGCCGCAGATCGCAAGCCCGAATGCCAGCAGCAGTCCCCACCGTTCGCGCAGCAGCATCAGATCCTTGTTCGCGATCGGACCGAATATTGTGGCAATCATGCTTGCTTTCCCAATTCTGCGTCAGTTGGCGGTATCGGACGAACCATGAAGTGCATACTTGCGCATCGGAGGCGTCGAGCTGCTCCTGAAGTGGTCTCTGGAAGCGGGCTTCCCGACCGGGCGGTGGAGTCAGCGAGACGCGTCCTGCGAAGCTCGACATCCGACCGGAACCTTAGCAGGTTGGACCTCACGCACAACCGGAAACAGCGATCCGATCGTTTCGGAATCGATCGTTCCGCGATTGGTCTTGCCGCACGGGATCGTCTGGTTTTGACCGCTCACAAACTTGCCTCGCATTGATGCTACCTTGAAAACCGTTCCGGTCAAGGTGGGAATTCGTGTCAGGGATTGAGGCAGACATGGCGGCCAACGAAACGAGGGACCGCTGCCCTCCCACTATTCGAGAACCAGAATTTCCACGAGGCCGCGACGATATCGCTTCTCGTTTTGCTTCACAAAGATTTCGCGCCCCAGAAAGCTATAGCGTAAATGTAGTGATCATCACTATCGGTCGCGGCCCGCCACTCAATCCCCACATAGCCAGCATTTACTGCCTTATGGCGAAGCTATGTGCTGAAAAATGAGTAGCATTTTGTAACGCGACAGAAACATGGGTGTTCTAGGGCCTGACCGCGCTCATGCGGGAACAGGTGGGATTAGGCGGTAAAACCCAACAATTGCTGGAGATTGGCGCTCCGAGCGCGATCTGCAGACCGTGTGCCGTCCATTTGCATGTTAGAACGACATCGGTTCGAGCCGCTGCGAAAGTCGGTTGCACAGGGAGCGGGTGACGCCCGCGCGCGGCCTGTTTGAAACCCCGTAACATCACAGGTTTAGCGGCTGATTTCGTGACCCCGCAATCATACCTACGGAATGACGAAGGTGCAAATCCTGCACGGTCCGAACGGTGCATTTGCATGTTGCGTAAAATCAACGGGTTACGCGCTGATCGCCGGGCAATCGTCGAGAAAACGCCAATCCGGGCCATACCCGCATACCGTTGCGGTGTATGCATAGCTTACCGCCTCCTGCCGACCCCTGCCGTCAGGATCGCCACCACCGCGGCGATGGCGGCGGCGGCGAGGCGGCGGCGGTGTTGCCAGGTGGCGGCGGCGGCGGTGGCGCCGAGGGTGACGGCGGTCCAGTCGAGGGCGCTGTCCCAGGGCGAGGCGCCGGCGAGCAGCAGCTGGCCGCCCTCCCAGAGCAGGCCATAGGCGAGGCTGACGGCTGCCGCGGCGGCGGCGGGACGGGCGGCGGCCATGGCCAGCACCGCCAGGGCGGCGCCGATCGCCCAGTGGCCCAGCAGCGCCGCGGCCCAGGCATAGGCGTCGGCCTGCGCCTCGGGCTCGGCGAACATCTGGCGCAGCAGCTCGATCATCCCTGCACCCAGGCGACCAGCTGCCCGCGCTCGGCCTCAGACGGGACCCGGTCATAGATCGCCATGCGGCGGATCGTGCCGGCGCCGCGCCAGGCCGGATTGCCGTCCTGAGGCTTGTAGCCGACGAACAGATGCGACGTGGCGACCGGATTGTGGTTGGGGATCGGGTCCATATACCAGCTGGTGGTGCCCGGCGCATGGTCGACCATGTTGGCCCCGGTCGCAGCTGCCCAGATCTCCCCGACGAAATCAGAGGGCGGCTCGGGCAGGCTCACCAGCTTGCCCGCTCCCGGGGAGGTATAAACCGCAATGCCCGTCCCCCAGTCCCGCTGAACATAGAAGGTATTTGTCAGCCAGAGGTTATCGGTCGGATCGCCGACGTAGAATACTGCGGTCTCGCTCTCGGCCGTGGCGGCCTGATGATACGAAATTACCACGTAGAGCGGCCCGGCCGGCCTCGGCATGGCGATCGGCGGGACAGCCGCGCCGGTTTCGGTGAATGCGATCGGCGTGTCGGTATGCCAGATCAGCCCGGCGGTAATCGGCGGCAACGCCGGCCCGGAGGCCCGTGCCCAGACCAGCTGCGCCCCCAGATAGATGCGCTGTGCGGCCTTGTCGCCGATGTAGACCGCCCCGGCCTCGGCCAGCGCGGTCATTCCGTTACCACGTACATGACCCCGGGCGTGGGCGGATCGAGTGCTTCATAGGCCGCCTGGGTAATCTCGACCCAGCCGGGGTTGAGCCGCGTCCCCCCGACATAGAGGTCGAACCCCGCGCCGACCCGCACGAAATACAGCGCGTCCGGGTCGGGCTCGGCCGGCAGGGCGCCGACGATCTTGCTCAGTGCGACATCAGCCATCCCCGGTCACCAGTTGGTGCTGGACCAGGCGATGGTCGGGCGCTGGCCGCGATAGGTCAGGTTCTGGCCCTCGTCCTCGCCAAGCGCGTCGAGCTGGGTCTTGTTGACGTGGTTGTGGCTGGCGGTGACGGCGGCATCGATCTGGGCGGGGCTGCTGGTCGGGCGGCCGATGATCCCGTCCCAGGCCAAGGTCAGGTCCATGCTCTCAACTTGGAGATCTTGATCCAGGCCGAGGTGGCCTCGCGCCAGACATAGGTGGCGGATCCCGAGGTCACGGTGGAATCGGCGCTGGCATCCACGACAAGCACATGGGTGCCGTTGGCCGGGGCAAGCAGGTCGCGCGCGGCGATGTCATCGACGATGAGCAACCCGCCGCTCCCGGCCTGGACCGCGGCGTCGATCATGGTCTGCACGGTCGCCTCGTCGATCGCCTTTCGCACCGCGGTGCCGGCGGCGTCGCTGACATAGATCTCGAGCACGCCGGGCCGGGCGGTCGGCCCGACCAGATAGACGGCGTTGGGCACGATCTGGGCCGGGACGGCGGTCTCTTTGAAGACTTCGTATGCGGGTGCGGGCATGATGAATCACCACTGCTGGGAGGAAAGGGTTGGTAGGGGAGGATTGACCGCGACCGGGGCGCCGTCCGGGCCATAGCCGAGCAGCTGGCCGGGGGCGCCTTGCAGCAGGGTGGCGGCCCCGTCGCGGCCGCGCGGCCCCTCGATGCCGATCTCGAGGACCGCGACCCGGTCGTCGTCGATTTCGATGATGGCAACGTCTGTCACGTCAGCACCCCTTGTGGATGTGGAGGACGAGGCGGCCGTAGTTGCGCAGCTGCCCGTCCGGCCAGCGGATCCAGAACAGCGCCGCATAGCGCCCCGGTGCCAGGTCCAGGGCGTCGGGCGAGAGCGTGAACGGAAAGCCGCGATCGTCAGGATCCGCCACCAGCGGCAGGCAGCCGTCGCTGGTGGTGATCCGCAGCTCGGCCGTGGCGCCGTCGAGATCGGGCATCTCGCCCGTTCGGGTGCGCGGGGTGGCGCGCCAGATTTTGCGCTCGCCCTGGGTGTAGTGGATGTCGATCATGGCACGGAGCCCTGAATGGCACCCATGGCATCGGCAAAGCTGGCCAGCACCACCGTGACGTCCGTGGCGGTTTCGGCAATCTCGACCTGGGCGATATGACCCAGCCGGATGGTTTCCAGCTGGGCGCCGATCTGGCGGAATTGCGCCCCAAGATTGAGATAGACCTGCGCCACCTCGTAGGCCGTTGGTCCGGTAATGCCGATTTCCGCCGCAATCAGCGGATAATTCTCCAAATCCGCGTCAAGGTCTTTGATGAAACGCCCGGCCTCATCTTCTTTTACGAGGTAGAGCATTTCCTGCCCGGGAAGATCGGTGATGAACTCGGTGCGCGCTTGGCCGATGGCTGAATTGATGCTGTCGATTGCGGCAGCACAAACCTCTGACAAAGCGGCGGTAGATTCCGGCGGCGGGATAAAATCCGCGCCGTCGAAAGTCCAGCCCGGCCCGGCTTGGTCCACCTTCGGCCAATCGGACGCCCAGTCCGGCATAGCCGCAGGGTCCACCTCGATCACGTTGACGATAATGCCGTCCTCGATCTGCGCCAGCCTCATATCCAGATCCTCACCTCGCCGCGGGCGCCTGGCCCGCCAGTTTGACCCACCGCAGGGCCGGATCCCGATCCGCCACCCCCGGGTGCAGACCCGGCAACTCGACCGCCAGGGCCGCCACCGCCATTGCCGCCGAAGATGGAGACCCCGCCGGGGGATGCATTACTACCGCCAGCGCCGCCACCACCGCCGCCGCCGCCATACACGGCATTACCACCGCCAGCGTTGGTGGACCCGTTCTGCCCGTTGCCACCACCGCCACCGCCGAACATATTCTTGGCATCGGCTGCTTTCCCAATACCACCGTCACCCCCGCCGCCGCGGCCAGCGTTGTCGGTTCCACTTGTGCCGCCTGCACCAAAGGGTCCGCCGCCACCGCCGCCGACAGATATGTTGAAACCGCTCACCGACGCAGCACCGCCGCCGCCATACGCAGTCGCTAGCGTGCCAAAGGTCGTATTGCCGCCCGCCTGGCCTGTTAGGCCGCCCGCCCCGATGGAAATCGACACCGTGCTAGGCAGATCGGTGATCCGGAATTGCGCGCGCATGTATCCACCACCACCGCCCCCGCCAGCACGGTAGTCGCCACCCCCCCCCACCACCTCCGCCCCCCCAAAGCTCGACGGTAACCATGGTATCGTCGGGCAAACCGGTCGGCTTGGACCATGTTCCCGACGAGGTGAACTGCCAGTAATGACTTGCCGCCCTACCGCCGGCGTCGCCGGATGCTGACAGGATGCGAAACGCGCCGCCCGTATATTCAAGTAACGCGCGTGCGCCTTCCTGGGCAGCTCCTTGCGTCATCGTGCTGCCTGCGGCGGTGAGGATCGGGCTGGCCGGCCCGCCATTTATTGCCAATGTCATCGGGCCGGTGTTGGTCCCCGACCAGGTCAGTGTGAACTTCATCCCCGAGATAAGTCCCCCGGACAGCGCCGGGTCCAGCATGGCAGTGACCATGTCGGGACTGCCGCCGATACCGGTCAGCTGCAGGACCGAGGCATCGAACAACTGCCCAATGCGATCGGCGTATTGGTCAAGGAATTGGAGCCCGGTCGGCATAGGGCTTGACGCCCCGTTGAATGTGGTGCGGTCAGCCATTGAACACCTCGTTTGCTTCGTCGATCAGGGTCAGCACGGCGCTGAAGTCCTCGCGCGGTTCGATCGCGGTCACCTTCAGCCGGAGGGTCTCGGAGGCTTTCAGGCCGATAGCGACCAGCACATCCTCGGCGATACCCGCAGGCGAGATCGGGGGGATGAATGCGATGTGGTCGGTTTCGCCGTCGCCGATGACCGGATGGGTCGTCGTGCTGCCGTCGGTGCGCCGGATCATTGCGGCCGAACCTGCGCCGATCAGTCCCATGTCCTCGACTGCGCCCAGGTCGGCGATGGCATCAAAGCCGGGGCGCGCATGCAGCATTACGGCAGCGTCAAGCGTAAGGCCCTCGACCATGCCCGCCGCGCCGAAATGCACCACCGCCACCCGTGCCGCACCGATCTGGCGTGCAATGCTGTCATGGCTGACCGCCACCAAGCTGCCGCGCCGGCAGATAATGGCCTCGGCCGGGGCGGTCAGGCTGTATTCGGTACCGCGTGCCACCGGCTGGGACAGGTCGTAGAGTGCTCGGGCGCGGATCTCGGGCTCGGTCACCAATCCCTCATAATCGATCTGTTCGAGCACGCCGCCAAGGCTGCCGCCCGGCCGCAGGACGGTGAGCTGGCGGGCCTCGTAATCAAGGTCGGCATCCCGGAAATTCACCCGAAGCCCGTCAGGTAGTCGCGGCATTGCGCGGCGCCAGGCAAAGTCGGAGGAGTTGCGCGGGGTGAACAGTTGCACGGGCGCTTCGAGAGAGGTGTCGCGGTCCATCGCCACGCCCCAGATCTCGGAAGCCATCGGGCGGGCATAGCCGCAGGCGGCAGCCAGCTCCACCGCGGTGGCAACCGACTGGCCCTCGAGCACGGCATTCACGCGATAGCCCTGCTGGCTGCAGTGGGCGCGAAAATCCTGCAATCCCGCCTCGTCCAACGCAGCCGCGGGCAGCGGATCGGCGTTGAGCATGCCCGACAGCATGTCACGAATATGGGGCGCGGGGTTGTCAGTGACCCGCCAGTCCTGCCAGCCGGAACCGTCCCAATCCGGCACCCAGCCACCGGCCAGGACTGACAGCCGGTCAAGCTTCCGGTTGCGCGCCCGCACCGCGATCAGCGCCACATCGCCCGTTACCACCGGGGTCTCATTCCAGATACTGACCGATCGCAGCAGCATCAGGTTGTCGCCGATCTGGTCGCGCGACATGGCAATCGTCGGCGCCGCAGGGTTGCGATAACCGAACAGGTCCCAGACTGATCCTGACAGTTGATAGCTCGATGCGGTCCAGTTCGAGGCCTTGAAGCAGGCGCCGCGGATGATTTCGATTTCCCACATCCCGGGCGGCCAGTCGGCAGGGTCCAGCAGAATACGGGCCTCGTAACGGTCGAGTTCGACGGACTGGACCCCGGTGGTACCGACATTGCCGGCGGCCATCCATGCCGGTTCGCTGGTTCCGAAGGCCTGATCTGCAACCCATTCCGTGTTTTCGGGGACCACGGTCTGGGCAGGGCAATGGCGGCGGGCCTCGACCCACCCCTCGCCGCTGGCGGCGGATGGGGTGGCAACGCGGTCCGTCCAGATCAGGCGGATGGTGGCGCGCAGCTGGCGCAGGTTGGCGGCCTGGAAGTGCAGCTCGGGGAGATTGCGCCAGGCACCACCGTTGCGCAACCGCAGTCGCAGCCGGACCGGCACGCGCAGACGTATATTGCCATCCTCTTGCGTGAACAGCCCCTGCGGAAATATCAGCTGCAGCTGGTGCTCATGGGGCGCGGCCCTGGTGGCGACGATCGTGGATTGGGGGATCGCGAGCGACGGATCAAGCGTGGGGTCGAGACGCGTCCCATCATCACCATCGGTGATATGGGCCGAGAGCTGCGCCTGCACGCTTTCGGTACGGGCCTGCCGGCGGATCAGATCAAGGCGGGCATCTCCCGGCCAGCCTTCCCGAGTCTCGACCTCGACCCCGGCGACATCTTCAATCGTGGCGGAGCCGATGCGGATATCCGACAGTCGATGCGGCCCCGCCAGCGCGAACACAGCCTCGACCACCTCGTCTGACCGCGCCCAGCCACGCCTCGCCGTCCTCGGCGAACAGCAGCACCCGCCCCATGTCGGTCGGGTCCATGCGCACCAGGACCCGGGTGCCGGGCATGGCTGCGGATGTGTAATAGTGATGATGGTCAACGCGGACGCCGGTCTTGGTCACGGTGCGGATGCCGTCGTTGCCCGGGATCGGCGCCAGCAGGATATCCAGAGCCTCGGGGTGCTCGATCCGGCGAACCGTCCCGCGCCACGCCGCTGCAACCTCGAACGGCGTCTTGCGCCGCAGGCTTTCATGCGGGGCATGGCCATAGATCTGGTCCGACCAGCTGTCACACCAGTTCTGGAACTCACGCAGGTCCATCTCGACGTCGAACAGCGCCTCGGCTTTTGCACCCAGGCGGGCGTTGAAGGCCTTTCGATTTTCCAGCACCTTCCGGTCGGCGACACTGTGCCCGATGAACCCGGGGCAGCCGGCCAGATCCCGCTGGAAGGTGCCGATCACGCGCTCGACGTCGCCCTTGGTCTTGGGCTGGTATGGCGGGGACAGCTCGATCGTGATGCCGAGGGCTTCGAACAGGCGTGTCGTCGAACTGGCCGTGAAATCGCTGCCGTTGTCGGTCTTGATAACCTTCGGCACACCCCACGCGAGAATCGCCTTGCGGATCAGCGCGCCCACGGCCGAGGCGCGGGGCGTCTGGGTCACCAGGACGATGGTGCGGCGGCTGTAGATGTCGATGCACATATAGATCGAATGCCGCTTGCCCCCCGTCAGCATGACGTCGGCGGGCGACGCGTCGATCTGCCAGAGGTCGTTCAGGTCGTCGGCCCGGGTCGACCCGGTGGCAGCGAACTCCACGCGCGACCGGTAGGCATCGGGATCCCGCAACCGCAGCAGCTCGTTGCGGTACTCGACTTCCCACCGCCGCATGGCCCGCTGCACGTCCCGCAGCCAGCTGTCATCCAGCCAGGCCGCCGCGGCCTTGAGCCGCTGCCAGCCCGCGCGCAGGGGGAGGAGGCGCGTGCTGGCGGGCTCACGCAGCTCGACGGTGGCAGCCGGAGCGCGGAGACAATGATCGGACTTGGTCGCGCCCGCAGGCACAGCATTTTCCTGTGGCATTACAGCTGCCCTCCGGGGGTATCGTCCCGGGCCAACTCGGCCACATCACGCCCGCTCATCCGCGTCAGTTCGGCGTCGTATTCTGCGGTGATCAGATCATGCAGATGGTGGGTGATCCGATTACGGGCGGTGACCAGCGCGTCCCGCGCAGCCGGGCCGCGCAAATCGCACAACATATCGGCCAGGAGCTTGGCCCGCGCCTCTTCGGGCAAGTCGTCCAAGGCAGATCGAGCGATCTCGCGTCCGAGTTCGCGGACCGGCAGCAGTCCGTTGGCAACAGCGGCCATCCGCGCCTTAGCCTCCGCCTCGGTCTCAGAAGTGGACACGGGAGCATCGTCGCAATGCACGATCCGGCGGGCTGGAATGTCACGCATCATGATTGAACCTCGGTTGAAAGGGTGATGGAGGCCGACGCTGTGCCGCGGGCAAAAGACAACGAGATATCCCCCCCCCCCCGCACGTTCGGCCGCATCCGCCACGGGGATCAGCTGGTCCAGCAGGTCGCGCAGCGCGATCAGTTCGGGCTCGGACAGGGTCGAAACGTCGATACGAGCTGCGTCACACATCGGCGGCGTCCTCGGGTTGAAGAAGCTGTTCGCCCGGATCCCGGGTATCGGCGAGGTCGCGGAAGAGATCGCGGGCCAAAGCCCGCAGATCGGAATCCAGAGCAAGAAATCCGGCGGCAAGCTCGTCGGCGCGCGTCAGCAGGCCCAGCATCCGACGGTCCAACTCGGCCCGGGTCATGCCGCTTCCTTCTTGGTCTTCTGAGGGTGCGGTCGAGGGACATCCCGGGGCCATTCTAGGTCGTTAGGCCAAGCCGCCCAAAAGTCCTGCATCAGGCCCTCATAGGTAGCGGTCCTGACATCGCCCCCTCTCTTGAGGCGACCGAAGAGGTCTCCCTTACCGGTCATCCGCATGGAGATTGCCCAATGGGATACACCTTCGTGTGCGGCGAGGGTGCCCCTTCCCCGTTGCCTTCCTCGACCCAACTTGCTCAAACGGAGGAACTTATGGGAAATCCTGCCGTGAACCAGCAGTCTTGTCCGCCTTCCTCTGGCCGGTCGCCGATCTTCTTCGTGGCGACTACAAGCAGTCAGATTACGGCAAGGTCATGGGCCTTGGTCCCGCGGGCACTCGCACTGAAGCCCCTCATCGGCCTCAAGCCAATGCCAAAGCCTCTTCCTGCGGGTCAACGATCGCACCAACTGCCAGTCGCGTATATTTCCGCCAAACATCTTCCTTGGTCAGCGGGTGTTGTTGTTCGACCCAGTGCGTGACGCCAGCGAGCATTGCCAGAATGCCATAAGCTACCACTCGCGGATTCATCTAACGCATCACTCAAGTTGAGATTCCGTCCGAGATAATCCCGATCAACCTCTCCTCGTAGACCCGCCGCAATGCGGTCAAGCGGGCATAGTTTTCCGGTCCCAGGCTGCGCATTTTATAATAGCAGATGAACACCTATGGGCGTGGGCGCATGTAGTAGGTCAGGTGAAAGCGTAGAAATGCCAGAAAGCGAAAAAAGCTGAACTCTCCGCCGGCACCGAGTTGCGCATGCTGAAAGCAATTCTTCCATCTGCAGGCAGATCAGATCACTAGTAGTTCCTATTTATTGGTATAATGCCGTATATTGTGCTTTGCCTGATACCGGCGCGCTCATGGACAGGAAGCAGCCCCGCCGAGCGTACCGGAGCCTACGTCTGCTGCCGTGTCCCAGCATTCCGATCATTCGATCGTAAATTTCTGGGTTTTTCCTTCTCCGAAGGTGATTATTGACAGGCATCACCCGCCGTGTCTAGCTACCTGCGAACGAGCGATCGGGCGAAGAGAGATCGGTCAGCTGTGCGAGGAGGGCCGGCTTGCAGGGTTATGCAATGATGCCAGAGCAGCTCGGCGATTTCCGTTGGAGCATGCCCGAGCGCTTCAATATCGGAACTGCAATTTGTGATCACTGGGCTGCCTGCGACCCCGAACGCGTTGCACTTGTCGAAGTGGATGAGGATGGCCGTGTTCGCGAGCACAGCTACCGCGACCTTGCAGAGTCTGCGTCACGACTCTCTCATGCACTGGCCGCGCGGGGTGTTCGCCCGAACAGGGGCGGGATCGGGCCGCGCATTGGCGTGCTCTTGCCACAATCGGTGGAAACTGCCACGGCACATCTAGCGGCAACGCGCATGGGCTGTGTTTCGCTGCCGCTGTTCACCTTGTTCGGTCCCGAGGCGCTGGCTCACAGATTGCGAGATTCCGGTGCCTGCGCACTGATTACGCAGGCAGCCAGCTTGGACGTCCTGACCGAGATCGCAGGCGAACTTCCTGACCTGCGCCTGATCATGTGCAAGCACATGCCTGAAGGCGCCGAGGCACGCTTCGCCGGCATCGAGGTTGTGGATTACGACGCGGCGTTGTCCGTTCAGCCCGAGAGCTTTCCGGCGTGTGACACCAGCCCGGCAGATCCTGCGATCCTGATCTATACCTCGGGCACAACCGGAAATCCCAAGGGTGCGCTGCATGCCCACCAGGTACTCCTAGGCCACCTGCCGGGTGTCGAGGTCAGCCACAACCTTCTGCCCCAGCCCGGAGACCGGTTGTGGACCCCGGCAGACTGGGCATGGATTGGCGGATTGCTCGATGTGCTGATGCCAGGTCTTTATCACGGGGTCACCGTGGTCGCCTGCCGGTTTCATAAGTTCACTGCCCGCGCCGCCTTCGATCTGATCCGCGATTGCGGCATCCAGAATGCGTTCCTGCCCCCTACGGCGCTGAAACTGATGCGGCTGGAGCCTGGAGCCGAAAGCTGGGCGCTGAAGCTGCGTTCGGTCGCCAGCGGAGGCGAACCTTTGGGCGCTGAGTTGCTGGAATGGGGGCAGCGTGTCTTTGGCACCACCATCAATGAATTCTATGGCCAGACCGAATGCAACATGATCGTTTCCAGCTGCTCAGCGATCGAAGAACCGCAGCCAGGGACCATGGGTCGGCCGGCACCTGGTCACAAGGTCGCGGTGATCGACCACGACACTGGCACGGAACTGGCCCCGATGGTTGAGGGGGAAATAGCGGTCCTGACACCCGATCCGGTGATGTTTCTTGGCTATTGGAACAACCCCGAGGCCACAGCAGCAAAATTTGTCGAAGGGCCGCGTGGTCGCTGGCTGTTGACCGGGGATCGCGGGGTGCTGCATACCGATGGCCGACTTTCTTTCCTGGGGCGCGACGATGATGTGATCTCATCGGCCGGCTATCGCATCGGCCCTGCCGAAATCGAAGATTGCCTGCTGAAGCATCCGGCTGTTCATCTCGCGGGCGTGGTGGGCCAGCCCGACCCGCTACGCGGCCATATCGTGACAGCCTTCGTGACGTTGGCCGAAGGCTTTACGCCCGGCCCTGCATTGGCAGATGAAATTTCACGCCACGTGCGCGACCGTCTCGCTGCCTATGAATATCCGCGCGCAGTGCATTTCATCGAGGAAATGCCGATGACAACGACCGGAAAGATCATCCGGGCAGAGCTACGCAAGCGCGCCGAGGAATTTTCCAGACAATCCGAGAACTCCCATGAATGACATTCTGGTGCGCGAAAACCTCAATGGGATCGCCGTTCTGACAATGAACAGGCCCGATGCGCGCAATGCCATGAACGCAGCTCTGACGGACCAGTTGCGGGCGGCGCTGGACTGGGTAGAGGACTGTGATGATATCCGACTGGCGGTGCTCTGCGGCAATGGCCCCGCTTTCTGCGCGGGAATGGATCTCCGCGCATTTTCTGCAGGTGAGACCGATACTATCCTGAACGGTCGAGGCGGCTTTGGCGGCCTGGTGCGCAGGCATCGGCGCAAGCCCCTGATCGCCGCCGTCGGCGGTCCGGCCCTCGCCGGGGGCTTCGAAATTGTTTTGGCTTCGGATCTGGTCGTGGCTGCGCCTGGTGCGCGCTTTGGCCTGCCCGAGCCTAAGGTTGGGCTAATAGCCGGCGCGGGTGGCGTTTTCCGGCTGGCCGCACGGGTGCCGCCTGCCGTTGCTACCGAAATTCTACTAACTGGGCGGATGATCAACCGCGACGAGGCCGTGTCCCTTAGTCTCATCAGTCGATGCACCGAGGATACCGACCCGCGCGAGGCGGCGCTGAGCCTTGCTCGCGAAATCGACGGCAACGCACCTTTGGCGGTGGCCGCAACCTTGGCGCTGTCTCGCGCCGCCTCCGCCGTGACGGAAGCCGCCCTATGGACCGAAAACGATCGATTGTTCACCGGCGTGGTCACATCTGAGGATGCGAAGGAAGGCGCAGAGGCCTTCACCCTGCGGCGCCAGCCGAACTGGCAAGGACGCTAACACCGTTTTGGCGAACCGTTGCGTTTCAACGTGGAGGACCGATGCGGAACAGCAAACGAGGCAAGGCGAGCCGCCTTGCATGTGAGGGGGAGATAAAACAGTGCCAATCATCCGCGTGATTGATGGCTTGAACGAGACAGTCGGCCGCATCGTGTCAATCGTCGCCATCGTTTTTGCGGCCATCATCATTTATGACGTGGTAATGCGCTATTTCGTCGGCGAACCAACCCGCTGGGCTTTCGACCTTACCAAGCAGCTTTACGGCTTCTATTTCATTATGTTGGGCGGCTATGCGTTGCGCCATCAGTCGCATGTTCGTGTTGACCTGGTCACCTCGAGGCTGAGCCCCGCCCTACGGCGCTGGATCGAAATCGCCGGATATGTCATCTTCTTTTTTCCTTTCGCATGGGTCTTTGCCCGCCGCAGTTGGAACTTTGCGATAACTTCGTGGAAACAGGGGGAAGTGACCTATGGCGCCGTTCAGATGCCGGTCTATCCGCTGAAAATGGCGATGTTTGTCGCTGCTGTGCTGTTGATGATTCAGGGTATCTCAGAGGTGTCGAAGCTATTGTTACACAAGGCTGACGACCTTCAACCAATGGAGCCTCTAGATGTCCGGTGAATCTATTGCGCTGATCATGTCGGGCCTGTTGGTTCTGGGCCTGTTCATGGGGCATCCGCTGGCGTTCGTTCTGGGTAGCACTGCCGTTCTCGGCGCGCTAATCGCCGGGAAACCGATGGTGCTGGGCATCGTCATCAACCGCATCTTCGGCGACGTCCTGGACAATTACGTCCTGATTGCCATTCCGCTTTTTGTGCTTATGGCGCGCTTCCTGTCCGACAGTGGCGTGACCGATAAGATGTTCGAAGCGCTGCGCCACCTTACGGCGCGCGTTACTGGCGGCCTTGGCCTGGCGGTTGTCTTCATCTCGATCTTGCTGGCCGCGACGACCGGAATCATCGGCGCCTCGATCACGGTCATGGGGATGATGGCGCTGCGCCCGATGCTGCAGTACGGTTATGACAAACGGCTGGCGACCGGACTGATCGCGGCATCGGGCTGCCTCGGCATCCTTATACCGCCGTCGATCATGCTGATCTTGATGGCTTCTTATGCGCCCGGCCTGTCAGTCGGCCAGCTTTTTGCAGGTGCAATGATACCGGGCCTTCTGCTAGGGCTGCTTTACGCCGTCTATGTGGCTGTCATCGCTTGGGTGAAGCCCGAGTGGGCCCCCTCGATCAACGAAGAGGAGCAGATCGGCCGTGGTGAGATGTGGCGGATGCTGGCGATCGAGGCTGTGCCGCCACTGGTGCTGATCCTGGGTATTCTGGGATCGCTTCTGGCCGGTATCGCCACGGCCACCGAGGCCAGTGCCATTGGCGCCATTCTTGCGCTGCTCATCGTCATCCTGCGCGGCCGGTTCAAATGGGATACCTTCTATTCGGCACTGCTGGAAACCGGGCGGACCAGCGCGATGATCCTGTTCATCGTGGTCGGAGCAACTGCCTTTACCGGGGTCTTCAACATCACCGGTGGGTTGCGCGCCAGTCAAGATTTGATGCGCGGGCTGGCCGACGATCCGCATACGCTGGTCTGGGTGATGTTGGTCTCGGTATTCATTCTTGGGATGTTCCTCGACTGGACCGGGATCGTGCTGCTGTCGTTCCCGATCTTTTTGCCGCTGGTCAGCGAGATGGGTATCGACCCGCTTTGGTTCGTCGTCCTGATGGCCGTCGTTTTGCAGACCAGCTTCCTGTCTCCGCCCTTCGGCTACGCGTTATTCTACATGCGGGCCATCGCACCGCCGGACCTTAAAACTGGCGACATCATCCGTGGTGCTGTGCCTTTCATCCTGCTGATCGTGCTGGTCTGCCTTCTGGTGGTCCTGTTCCCCGGCTTGGTGACTTGGCTTCCGCACAAGCTTTATGCCGCCTGACGGCCTTCTCGGCCGTCCGAACACCATCCAACGAGGAGGAACTGATATGAAATTTTTGCTGAGCGCAACGGCGCTGGCTCTGCTTTGCACAACCGCCGCGAAGGCCGACACCTGGACCATGACCTCGACATGGCCGTCCAGTCTCGAGTTGATCGAGATCGACAAACATTGGGTCGAGTTGGTTAACAAACTGGTAGATGACGACAAACTTACCATCGAATTCTATGACGGCGGCAGCCTTGTTCCCGCGGGCGAGGTGTTCGGCGCGGTTGAGTCGGGCACGATTCAGGCCGGCGGCGACTGGGCTGGCTATTGGGCGGGCCGTGACAGCGCCTTCTCTCCGCTTTCGACCACGGCCAGCCTGTTCAACGCTGTGGATTATGTGAATTGGATTCAGGAGTGGGGGGGAGCTGAACTCTATAATGAGGTCTATGGCAAATTCGGCATGGTCTATCTGCCCTATGGCGTGACCAACAACGAATCCGGCTTTCGCACGGTCAGCAAACCCGTAGCAACCCTGGACGACCTCAAGGGACTGCGCCTGCGTCTTTCTGGGCTTGAGCAGGGCAAGCTGCTGAAAAAACTGGGCGGCAATCAGGTCAGCATGGCTGGCGGAGAAATTTACCAATCGCTCGAGCGTGGCGTGATTGACGGGGCCGAATTCTCAACCCCGAATGTCGATTTTTCGGGGGGTTTCCACGAGGTGACGAAATATTGGTCGACTCCCGGCTGGCATCAGTCATCCTCCGTCTTTGGGGTGATGATCAATAAGGCCTCATGGGATGCGCTGGACGAGGATACCCAGGAAAAATTGAAGATCGCAGCCCACGCGAACCTGCTGTGGAGCCTGGCCAACACCGAAAAGCGTGCTACCGAGGCCTATGCTAAGTTCAAAGAAGCCGGGACCGAAATAACCCGTCTTGATGACGCCGCCCTTGAGCAAGTGCAGAAGATGGCCAATGAAACCATCGAGGAAGTCGCCTGCCAGAACCCGCTTTCGGCCAAGGTCTATGCCAGCCAGCTAAGATATCTGGCGGATTACGCCAGCTGGCGTGATGCGTCGGCGCCCTTCAACTTGGGGCGCACTCCGAATGGTCCTGAACTGGCCAAGATCGAAGCTTGCGCACAATAACATGAGACTACACCCGGGATCCAAGGTCCCGGGTGTTTTCATCTGGATCGCTCGACCCTGGCCGACTGGGTCGGAAAAACCACCGCCTGCTAGAACCCTTGGCTTACGCCATCCGCGCGCGCGCGAGAGAGAGAGAGAGAGAGAGAGAGAGAGAGAGAGGCGCCCGCATCCCTACACCGCCACTCATCCTTGCCCACCACCCGGCTCCCGCCCGGCTCAGCCCCCGGTATGGTTCATCCCGCGCGAGACCACTCCCCGGGGGACGCCGCGGGAATAGTCGAAGTCGTGGCCGCGCGGCTTTCGGGCGATGGCGGCGCGGATGGCCTGTTCCAGGGCGGCGTCGCCCGGCGCGCCGCGCAGGACCGGGCGCAGGTCCGTTGATCCCTCCTGCCCCAGGCAGGTGTAAAGCTCGCCGGTGCAGGTCAGCCGCACGCGGTTGCAGCTTTCGCAGAAATTATGGCTCAGCGGCGTGATGAAGCCGATCTTCTGCCCGGTTTCCGCCAGCCGCACATAGCGGGCCGGGCCGCCGGTGGTCTCGGCCAGCGGCTGCAGGGTGAAGCGCCGTTCGAGCCGCGCGCGCAATTCCGACAGCGGCAGATATTGCGCGATCCGTTTCTCGGCGCCTTCCTCGCCCATCGGCATCAGCTCGATGAAGGTCAGGTCGTGGCCCTCGGCGGCGCACCAGTCGACCAGCGGGACCAGCTCGTCCTCGGTGAATCCCTTCAGCGCCACGGTGTTGATCTTGACCCGCAGCCCGGCCGCGCGGGCGGCGGCGATGCCGTCGAGCACGGGGGCAAGCTGCCCGCGGCGGGTCAGTGCCGCAAAGCGCCCCGGGTCCAGCGTGTCGAGCGAGACGTTCACCCGGCGCACGCCGCAGGACGCCAGCGCCTCGGCGTGGCGGGACAGCTGGCTGCCGTTGGTGGTCAGGGTCAGTTCGCGCAGCGCGCCGCCATGCAGATGCCGCGACATGGCGCGGAAGAAATCCATGATGTCGCGGCGCACCAGCGGCTCGCCGCCGGTGATGCGCAGCTTGCTCACCCCCATCCCGACAAAGGCGGAACAGAGCCGGTCCAGCTCTTCCAGGCTCAGCAGCTCCTTGCGGGGCAGGAACTGCACGCGCTCGGCCATGCAATAGGTGCAGCGGAAATCGCAGCGGTCGGTGACCGAGACCCGCAGGTAGCGGATCGAGCGGCAGAACCCGTCGATCAGCGGCGCGCAGACCGGCATGACGGGGTTTCGGAAGGCGGCAGGTTTTTCAAGCATGACTCGGGCCTCGGGCCGGAAGGGATGCCGGCCGGTCATTCCGCCGGCGGCAGTACCCCGTGGAGTGGGGCCGGGCCGGCGCCTTGCGGCGCGGCCGCAGGATGCCGGAACAGGCGGGCGCGGGTCCGGCCCCGTCAATGGACCGCCGGCGGCCGGGGAAACCAGCCGCCGGCGTGTGGCGTCACTTCACGGCGTCCGAGGCGTTCGCCATCAGGAACTCCATGACCATCGCCGCCTCGGCATCGTCGAGCCCGGCGCGCGGGAACATCGAGGGCGTGATCGCCTTCCACTGCAGCTGGGTAAAGGCGGCGACGTCGCGCGGACCGTGGCAGACGGTGCAGCGTTCGTAGTACATCTGCTCGCCCGGACCCATCTCGGCGTAGATCGACTCGATCACCTCGTCCAGACGGTCCAGCCCCAGCTCGTCGTCGTCGATCGCGGCGATTTCCATCCCCTCGATGATCGGCGGCTTTTCATAGGCCATGTTCGGCCCCTCGGGGTCCTCGCATTTCCGCACCGACGCCAGGCAGGTGTTGGCGGTGGTCGCCTGGCTGAGCCCCGAGGACCGCTGCGTCGAGGTCAGGAAGTTCACCAGACCCGAGTTGCAGCGCCCCTTGCTGTCGAGGCTGGGCCAGCAGCCCTCGTAGATCGAGATGACGCCCGGCATGATCTCGTCCGAGACCACCGCCCCGGCGATCACGCTGCCGCGGTCGTTGTAGATCTCCACCAGGTCGCCGTCGGCGATGCCGCGGGCGGCGGCGTCCTCGGTGTTGATCCTGACCGGCTCGCGGCCCTGCACCTTGTAAAGCTCGCGCAGCGTCGCGGACTGGTCCATCTGGCTGTGCAGCCGGTGCCAGGGGTGCGGGCTGACCACGTGCAGCTGGCCGTCCCTGGCGTTGCCCAGGTATTCGGCGGGCTCGAGCCACATCGGCATCCCGGGGCAGTCGTCCAGCTTCATCTCGGCGATGGTCTCGCAGAACATCTCGATCTTGCCGGAACGGGTGTGCAGCGGGTTCGCCTCGGGGTCGGTGTAGAAATCGCCGTGGCGGACCCAGGACCGCGCCTCGGGCGGGGCCGGCTGGAAGGCGTAGCCACGTTCCCAGAACTCTTCGAAAGGCGTGGTCTTGGCGGCGCCGGTGCCGTCATAGGCCTTTTTCAGGATGTCCATGTATTCGGGATAGGCCGCGTCCTCGATGAACTGGGACTCGCGATAGAATAGGTCCGACAGCGCCGCGAAGATGTCGAAATCGCTGCGGCTTTCGCCGATCGGCTCGATCACCTTCTTCATCGCGTAGATGCGGTCGTTGGAATAGGTGCCGCCGACCGAGATGTCGTCGCGTTCCAAGGGCGAGGAGGCGGGCAGCACGATGTCGGCCCAGCGAGTCGCCGCCGTCCACCACACGTCCTGGCTGACGATGGTCCTGACCTTCTGCAGCGCCTTGATCAGCCGGTTCGTGTCCTGCTGGTGGGACATGAAGTTGTTGCCAGCGTTGTAGATCATGTGCACGTCCGGGTATTTGCGGACGTTGCCGTTATAGACCACCTCGGCGCCGGGGTTTTCCAGCGCGTCGGTCAGGCGCGAGGCGGGCACGATATATTCGGTGACGAAGTTCTTGCCCTGGCTGAGCCCGGCCGGCGTCGCCTGGCCCGATTGCGGCATCCCGCCGCTGCCGTAGTGCCACGAGAAGCCCACGCCCTCGCCGGGCTTGCCGATCTTGCCGGTCAGCGCGGCGAAGTTGACGATCGCCCAGTGGGTCATCTCCCCGTGGTGGGCGCGCTGCAGCGACCAGGCGCCGGCGATCTCGGTCCGCGACTTCGCCAGCAGCTCGGCCAGCTCGCGGATCTTGGCGGCGTCGATGCCGGTGATGGCGGCGGCCCATTCCGGGGTCTTCGGCGTGCCGTCCTCGCCCTCGCCCTTCACATAGGCGATCCACTTGTCGGCGCCGGTGGTGTATTTCGCCAGATATTCCTTGTCGTCCAGCCCCTGTTCCAGCACGTGATGGGCCATGCCCAGGAACAGCGCCACGTCGGTGTTCGGGACGATGCGGATCCATTCGGCGTCCAGCACCGCGTCGGATGCCGTGCGCTGCGGGTTGATCGAGACGAACTTGCAGCCGGCGTCGCGGATCTGTTCCCAGGGCGTGTACATGCCGTGGTCGGCGACGGTGTATTCCACGCGGTTGTTCTTGACCGGGTCGCAGCCGACCAGCACGAACACCTCGGTGTTGTCGCGGATCACCTCCCAGGCGGTCTGGGCGGAATAGACCTCCATGTCGCCGATCACATGCGGCAGCGAGATCTGGCTGGCGCCGCCGGACCAGTCGCCCACGGTGTTGGTGCAGCCGCCGATCATGTTGAAGAACTTGCCCTGCAGCACGTTCGGCCGCATGATCCCGGCATGGCTCCAGCCGCCGTACGAGGTCGACAGGATCGCCTGGTTGCCGTGTTCGACGATGGTGTCGGTGATCGCCTTGGCGGTCAGCTTCAGCGCGGTATCCCAGTCGACGCGGACATATTCCTCGCGCCCGCGCAGCTCGGGCTTCACGTCGCCCGACTTCCAGTTCTCAAGATAGGACTTGCGCACCATCGGATAGTCGATGCGGCTCTTGTCGTAGACGCGGTCCAGCATCCCGTACATCAGCATCTCGGTGGGACGCTGGTCCAGCTCGGTCATGGCCGAGATGCCGACGATCTTGCCGTCGCGCACCACCGCCTCGAACGGGCCGTAGTGGCTGGCGCTGAACACGCGGCCGGCGAATGAGTTGGGGTCAACGGCCGCCAGCGCGGTCGAGTTCATGAGCCAGGTGGTCCCCATCAGGGCGGCACCGCCCATGAGAAAGCCGCGTCTGGTCGGATTGAGCATCGTCATGGTGCATCTCCGTCTGCTGTGTGCCCAAAATGTGGCGGATCGCCCCGGCCGCGGCCTTGACAGCCGTCAGCACTTCCGGTGAAGAGATGTAAAGAGATGTGAAGGCCCTGCCCCATGACCGCGCATATCCTCATCGTCGAAGACGATCGCGTGACCCGGATGCGGCTGGGGGGGTATCTGCGCAGCCTCGGCTATCGCATCACCGAGGTCGAGGATGCCGAGGACATGCAGGCGGTGATCGACACCGACCCGCCCGAGATCCTGCTGCTCGACATCGGGCTCGAGGGCAAGGACGGGCTGACCATCACCCGCGAACAGCGGGCCCAGTCGCGGGTGGGGATCATCCTGCTGACCTCGCGCGACGAACAGGTGGACCGCATCGTCGGGCTGGAGATGGGCGCCGACGACTATGTGACCAAGCCCTTCGACCGGCGCGAGCTGGCGGCGCGGATCAAGAACCTGCTGTTCCGCATCACCGACATCGGGCGCAGCGCCCCCGCACCCGGCGCGGTCGAGAATTTCGGCCCTTGGCATTTCGACCGCATCCGCCGCCGCCTGGTCTCGGCCGCGCGGGTCGAGACGCTCAGCGGGCAGGAGTTCGACCTGCTGGACGTGCTGACCCGCAACCCCGGCGTCACCTTCGGCCGGCCGCGGCTGAGCGAGATCGTCGGCCGCGGCGAGCTGCGCCCGGGCGACCGCACCATCGACGTGCTGATCGGTCGGCTGCGCAAGAAGATCGAGACCGACCCGGCCCACCCCGCATTCATCCTGACCCGGATGGGCGAGGGTTACTGCTTCGCCGCGCCCGTATCTCCCGGGCCCGACCAGCCGGCCTGAACCCGCAGCCCCGCCGCCTCGGCCGCGGCGACCAGACTGCGGGCGGCCTCGGCCGCGATCGGTTCCAGCCTGTCCACCGCGGCCGAATCCCCCGCCTCGATGCGGCGCAGCAGCGCGCAGAGGGCCGAGAGGCGGAAGTTCGATGCCGCCCCCTTCAGCCGATGCGCCAGCTTGCGCCGCGCCTCGGGGTCGGTGGCGGCGCGCAGCCGCGGCACGGCGACCGCCAGATCGTCCAGCAGCGCCGCCACGATCTCTGTCGCCTGCGCGGCGCCCAGGCTGGCGACATCTTCCCTGACGGCGGCGTCCACCTCGGACGCCGCAGGATCCTGGATCGGGGCCACCGAAGCCTCCTCTGCAAACAGGAACGCGGCCAGCGCGCGGGGCGAGACCGGCTTGGTCAGCACTCTGTCGACGCCGAACCGGGCCCGCGTCGCAGCGTCGTCCTGCACCAGCTCGGCGGTCAGCACCGCCACCAGCGCGCCGTCGCGCCGGATCCGGGCCACGACTTCCTCGCCTGCCAGATCCGGCAGGCCGAGATCGACGAAGATCGCGTCGAAGCGCCCGCGGGCGGCGGCGTCCAGCGCCTCGGCCCCGGTCGCCGCCTCGGTCACCTCGCAGCCCATCCGCTCCAGATACCCGCGCGCCACCAGCCGGTTCACCGGGTGGTCGTCGACCACCAGCACCCGCCGGGACCCGCCCTGCACCGCCAGCGCCGGCGGCGGCGCGATCTGCGCGGCGTCCACCTGCGGCAGGCGCAGCACCAGCGTGAAGCTGCTGCCCTGCCCCGGCGCCGTGGACACGCGCAGCTCGCCGCCCATCGCGTCGGTCAGCTGCCGCACGATCGCCAGCCCCAGCCCGACGCCGCGGATGCCGCTGCGCCGTGCGGTGACGCTGCGGCCGTAGATGTCGAACGCCTGCCGGGTCTCTTCCGCGGTCATCCCCGGGCCGGTGTCGCGCACCGCAAAGCCGATCTCGTGCCGGCCCGCCCCGGCCGAGCGCGCGGTGACCGCAAGGCCGACCCGCCCCTGCGCGGTGTATTTCACCGCATTCGACAGCAGGTTGGTCACCACCTGCCGGATCTTGGTCGGCTCGCCCATGACGGCGGCCGGCAGCCCGGTCGAGATCTCGACCGTGGTGGCAAGCCCCTTGGCCGCCGCCATGACCCGCAGATATTCGCCCAGGCCCCGCGCCAGGGCGGCGGGGTCGAAGGCCTCGCTGCGGCTGCGCTCGCGCCCCTCCTCGCCCACGGAAAAGGTCAGGATGTCCTCGGTCATGCTTTGCAGGTCGCGGGCCGAGGTCAGGGCGACGTCCAGCCGCGCCCGCCGCGTCGCATCCCTCTCTTCGGACGCCAGCAGGTCCAGGATCCCGATCAGCCCGTTCAGCGGGGTGCGGATCTCGTGGCTCATCCGGGCCAGGAAATGCATCTTGGCGCGGCTCTGTTCCTCGGCATCCGCCCGCGCGGCGTTGGCGGACTGCATCTCGGCCACCACGTCGGCGGTGCGGGCCAGGACCGCCGCCTCCAGCCGGTTGCGCAACTCGGCAGCCTCTTCGGTCCGGCAGCGCAGGATGTTCAGCGCCTCTTCCAGCTTGCCGATCTCGTCCTGGCCGCTGATCTGCATCGGCTGGCCGATATCGCCGCCGGCGACCGCCACCATGCGCTCGGCCACCTCTTCCAGCCGCAGCACCACCTTGCGGCGGGTGCGGGTCCACAGCAGATAGCCGGCCAGCAGCGCCAGCACGATGACGGCGGCCAGCGCCGCGGACAGCAGCGCCGCCTGTCCCCCGGCCGAGGCGACCCCCTGCTTCATCCGCGCGCGGGTCTCGTCGCGGCCCAGCCGCGCCTCGGCAATCAGCAGGTCCAGCTCGCGGTCGAGCTGCGCGGCCAGCCGGCCCAGATCCCGCTGCGCCGAAAGCGCCGCCTTGCGCCGCGCGACCAGCCCCTCGGGCCCCAGCCCGGCGGACAGGCGCTGCAACTGCAGCCCCGCCTCGCGGCGCGAGGTCTCGGACAGCATGAACTGCGAGCGGTCCCGCGCCAGGTTCAGGGCGGTCTCGAACTCGGCCTCCAGCCCGGCCAGCCCGGCCGGTTCCCGGATGCCGGGGATGCGGGCGACCAGACGCTCCAGCGCCGCATTGGCCTCGGCCATCTCGGCCAGCCGCTCATAGGCAAAGAAGTTCACATCGGCCAGCCGGTCCAGGCCGGGCCGGGAATCGGCCCCGCGGGGCTGTGCGTAAAGCTCCCAGATGCCGGCGGTGACCCGCAGCCGCGCCAGATCGGTTTCGGTTGAAATGATCATCGCCAGCCGCGACCCCGCCTCGACCAGCAGCGCCCGGTCCGCCTGCAACGCCGCCTCGACGCCGACCAGCAGGTCGACGCTCTGCCGCATCCGCCCCACCAGCCGCCTGACCGCATCGGCCGAGCCCGGATCGGTCCGGCCGCCCAGGAACAGCCGCATCGCGTCCAGATCGGCGGCGATGCTGTCCACCCGCCCGTCCAGCGCCTGCGTGGTTTCGGCGACCTGGGTGACGGTGCGCGCCTCGGCCAACCGCCCGGCAAGCGAGGCCGCGAAATCCGCGTCCTGTGCAACCCGCTCGGTCCGCTCTATGATCGCGATGCTTTCCGACAGCACCCGTTTCTGCGTCTGGGCGAGGAAGCGGTTGACGCCGAACGAGGCCAGGCCGACAACCACCATCAGCCCGGAGAGGACCATGAAGACGGATTGCAGCTGCTTGTCGAACCGTCGAGAGCGCATGAAGGCTGCTTATCGCCGGATCGCCGGCGCGGCAATCGTCGCCCTGTGCGGGATCGCGGGCGCACCGGCGCGGGCCGACCAGCAGCTTCTTTGCGTGCTGGTGCCGCATTTCAAGGATGAATACTGGCTCAGCGTCGCGCACGGGCTCGAACAGCGCTCGGCCGAACAGGGGCTGTCCGTGCGCTTCTTCGAGGCCGGGGGCTACAACGCGCTGGCAAACCAGATCGAGCAGATCGGGGCCTGTACGGATCTGGAACCGGGGGCGATCCTGATCGGTGCCGTGTCGTCCGACGCGCCCGGGCTGCTGGCGGCGGTGCAGGAGGCGGCCGAGATCCAGCCGGTAATTGGGCTGGTGAACGAGCTGCATTCCGATGCGCTGGCGGCGCGCGTCGGCGTCGACTGGTTCGACATGGGGCTGGTGCTGGGCCGCGATCTGGCCGCCCGCTTTCCCGCCGGCGGCGAGGTGCATGAGGCGGTGCTGCTGTCCGGCCCGCCCGCCTCCGGCTGGGTGGCGCCGCTGGAACAGGGGCTGCACCGGGGGATCGAGGGCTCTTCGGTGGCGATCGTCGCGACCTATGGCGCGGATACCGGCACCTCGCAGCAGCTGCGGCTGGTGGAGATGGCCTGGGCAGCACATCCCGGCATCGAGCTGATGATCGGCAGCGCCCCCGCCATCGAGGCCGCCATGGGCCTGTTCGCGGGCCGCCCGGATCGCCCCGCCCTTGCCGCGACCTATGTCAGCCACAGCGTGGCGCGGGGGCTGGTGGGGCGCCAGATCCTCGCCGCGCCGTTCGACAACCCGATCCAGCAGGGGCGCGCCGCCGTCGATGCGGCCGTGGCGACCATGGAAGGCAACCCGCCGCCGGGGCGGGTGAGCACGCAGATCGTCATCTACGGCACGGGCATCAGCCCGGACAGGATCGAGCTTTCCCCGGCCGACTACTTCCCCAGCCTCGACTGACCGGGCGTCCGGCGCCGGGGGTCCGGTGGCGGAAACGCGGCCGAATCACCCGCTGCGGGCTGGCGCCGGGGCGCCGGCGGCAACGATCCTGCGACGGCGAAATCAACTCTCGACAATATCTCGTTGTTAATTTGGCCGGAATCTTATTTCCGCCGATTGCGGTCCGATTGCCGCAGTTGCAAAGCGGCGGGCGGTATTTGCATTCCCTATCGGCGGAATGACAGCACCGATTTTACCCCCGCGCGACCACGCCGCAATTCACTCATCCGGAACGCGAAAACGCCTTGGATTCTCTCTCTTTGGGGGCGTCAAAAGTTGACAGAAGCCGATCGTTAAATTACAAAAAATCTTACGGATCTTCTGGAATATTGCGCGCCGACAGGCGCCTGCGTTCGGCTGTGTTCCGGTCAGCCGCCTGTAATTCAGTATTTTTTATCGGTGGGGCTGCGTGGCATGACGAAAATGGCAGGCGCGGAGTCACCGCCGGCGGGACGGCTCTCGGAAACCACCGCCCCGGCCCGCGCGCCGGGCGGCCGGCGCAAGGCGTCCCCGGGCGACGGCAGCCCGGCCGGGCTGCCTCCGGTCCCTGCCCCCAGCCGGCGGCGGCTGCGGCGGCAGATCGGGTTCCAGCCGCGATATCCGCGGCTTTACCGGGCCTATAACATCGCCGCCGCCCTCCTGATCCTGATCGCCGCCTGGCCGACGCTGGTGGCGATCTCGCTGGCGCTGCTGGCCACCCAGGGACGCGAGATCTTCTATCGCGGCCCGCGGCTGGGCAAGGATTCCAGGGTCTTCCAGATCTACAAGTTCCGCACCCTGAACACCGCGGCCGCGGCGCAGATGACCCGGGACCGCACCCTGCCGCAGAACAGCGGGCTGGAAACCCCGCTGGGCAAGTTCCTGCGCGACACGCGGCTGGACGAGTTGCCCCAGATCTTCAACGTGCTGCGCGGCGACATGAACCTGTGCGGCCCGCGCCCGGTGCGCCCCGAGATCGCCGCCATCGAAAGCGCCCGCATCCCCGGCTATGCGACGCGCTTTGCCGTCAAGCCGGGGCTGGTCGGTCCGTCGCAGGCGCTGATGAGCCACGGCACCTCGAAGCGGATCCGCGCCATGTTCAACAACACCGCCAGCCGCCGCCCGGTGTCGATGGCCTCTGAAATCCGCCTGCTGGCCGCGATCGGCTGGGCGGTGGCGCGCCGCAGCGCGACCGAGCTGTATTCCCGGCTGGCCCGGATGCTGCGGCGGCAGTGGCGGCGGGCGCGGGCCTGGGGCCACCGCATGGCCGACCTGTTGCTGGGGATCGAGCCCGAGCGGATGGTCGAGGTGCGGCTGCCCGGCATGCCCGCGCTGCAAAAGGTGCGGGTGCATTCCGGGCTGGTGCTCGAGATCCCGGCCCTGCCCGAGCTGCCGCTGTCGGCCGCCGCCAGCGGCAGCTGCCCGGTGACGCTGGTCGTCAAGCTGCCCCGGGGCGGGGTGCGCCGGGCGCGGGTGGTGCTGCGCCCGCAGGGCCGGCCGGGGCATTACTTCTACACCGCGAGTTCGGCGGCATCGGAGCATGTCGTCGAACGCTATCTGCTGGGCCTGACCGTGCTTGGCCCGACCCGGCGGCGCGACGGCGACCAGCGGTCGCACGCCGGTCTGGGCTGACGGCGGCGCGCGCAGGTGCAGGCCCCGGACGCCAGCCTTCCCGCCCCGGCCGGGGCTGCCGCGCCGCCCGCGCGGCCCGCGGGCGCGCAGCCCGTACGGGGGGCGGGCGGGCGGCGGCTTTCCTCGCTCATGGCGGCGGTATCGCATTTCGGCGGCCAGCTGCTGGGGATCCTGCTGGCGCTGCTGGTCTCGCATCTGATCGCGCGGCGGCTGGGGATGGGGGCCGAGGCCGACGCCTTCTTCTTTGGCCGCCGCATCGCCACCAGCCTGATCGAGACGCTCAGCCAGATCATGGCGGTGTTCTACATCCCGCTGGTCGCGGCCCATGCCGCGCGCGCGGGCGGCGGGTTCCTGCGCGCCACGCTGCGCCATGCCGCCATCGCCGCGGCGCTGGGGCTGGGGCTGAGCCTGCTGATCGCCTGGGGCGCAGCGCCGATGGTGCGGCTGCTGGCGCCGGGGTTCGAGGGCGGCGCCGCGGTGCTGGCCGGACAGGCGCTGACGCTGTTCGGGGCGGCGCTGCCCGCGACCATGGGCTGCATCGTGTTTGCCGCCTGCCTGAACGTGACGGGGCGGTTCGGGATGCCCTCGGCGATCCGGCAGCTGCCGCGGGCGGCGGTGGCGGCGGTGCTGGCGCTGGCGGGGACCGACATCGCGATCCGGGGCGCGGGGGGCTTTGCGGTGGCGTGGTTCGCGGTGGCCGGGCTGATGCTGCTGCAATGCCTGCGCATCGCCCGCGACTGGCAGGCGGAAGCGGCCGCCCCCCCTGCCCCCGCGGCGCCGGTACGCCCGCTGGCCGCGGGGATCTCCGCGGTGCTGCTGATGGTGGCGGCGCTGGCCAGCACCTGGCTCGAAACCGGCTTTGCCGCGCAGGTCGGCCCCGGCGGGGTCACCCGGCTGGAGCTGACCCAGCGGCTGGGCACGCTGCCGGGCAACACGCTGGTCGCGGCGCTGTCGCTCGTGGTCTTCACCGCCTGGTCGCGGCGGGCGGCGGCGGGGCAGCGGCCCAGTGCCTCGGACTTCTGGCGCAACATCTTCGTCGGGCTGGCGGCGCTGCTGCCGGTCCAGGTCTATGTGGCGCTGCACAGCCAGGCGCTGGTCGGGTTCCTGCTGGGCCACGGCCGCTTCGATGCCGCGGCGGTCGACAGCGTCGCCCACAGCCTGCGCTGGATGACGCTGGCCCCGCTCAGCGCCTTTGTGCTGCGCATGGTGCTGGTGCGGGTGCTGGCGGACCCGGGCTTGCCGGTGGTGCGGCTGATCGCGATCGGCATCGGCTTCGACACGTTGTTGAAGGCGCTGCTGTTCCAGCTGCTGACCCCCGGCTTCGGCGTGGTCGGGATCGTGACGGCGCAGGCGATCTCTCCGGTGGCGACGGTGCTGCTGATGGCGGCGCTGCTGCGGGGCAGCGGGCTGCTGGCCGGGCCGGTGCGTCTGGGGCGCGAGGCCGGGCTGGCCATCGCCGCCGCCGCAAGCATCGCCGGATTTGCGCTTGGCGCGCTGCCGTTTTCCGGCGTTGCCCCGTCAATGCGCGGCGATCTTGCCATGCTGGCAGCATCGGGGCTGCTGGGCGGCGTGCTGTTCCTGGTCACTGCAAAGGTGCTGCGTGTTTCCGTCGCCCTGCATTGATCCGGCCGGGCCCTTCCGCGGCCGCCCGCGCGCGCCGGAACGGCGGGCCGCACTGCCGGAACAGCCTCGTTCCCCGGCGGGGCGCGATTTGCTAGACTGCAATTTATCTCCGGGAAAAACCGTGAACCATGAGGAGCGCCGGATGAGCACCCCGACCTTGGCAAGGACGCTCTGGTCCAGGGTGCCGGGCCTTGCCGCCGCGCTGGCGCTGCTGGGATCGGCGCTGGCGGCGCAGGAGCTGCCCGCGCCCCGCTTCCAGCTGGCGCCGGGCGATATGGTCGAGGTCTCGGTCTTCGCGAATGAGGCGCTGTCGGGGCAGTATCCGGTGCGCGAGGACGGCTCGCTGGCGCTGCATCTGATCGGCGCGATTCCCGCCGCCGGCCTGACCCCGGCAGAGTTCGAAAACGCGCTGCGCGAGCGGCTGGCGCCGATCATCCCCGCGCCGGTCTCGGCCACGGTGGCGGTGGCGCGCTGGCGGCCGGTGGCGGTGCTGGGGGCGGTGGCGCAGCCCGGGCTGTACGATTTCAGCAGCGGTCTGGACGTGACCCGGGCGGTGGCGCTGGCCGGGGGCGCGGCGCGGCTGGCGGCGGATGCGCCGGTGACCCTGGCCCTGCGCGTCACCGAAGAGGCCGGGCGCTATCAGGCGTTGAAATCGCGGCTGGCGGCGCTGCTGACCGAGGAATCCCGCCTGTTGCAGGAACGCGCCGGCGAAACCGCGGTGCCGGTCCCGCCCGAGGCCGCGCAGTTGGTCGGGGCCGGGCCCGCCGCCGCCATGGCCAACGAACAGCAGCGGCTGCTGGCGCTGCGCGCCCGGCTGCACGAGATCCGCACAGCCGGAGAGGAGGAGCGCCGCCAGCTCGCCCTGACCGAGGCACAGTCCTATGCCGACCGCCGCGCCCTGTCGCAGCGCCAGGTCGAGGTGACCGAGCGCGACCTGGACAACCAGCTGCGGCTGCAGGAACAGGGGCTCAGCGTTGCCTCGCGCGTGTTGCAGGTGAACCTCGCGGTCGACCAGTATCGCAGCGCCGAGCTGGAGGCCGCGGCCTTCGAGGCCGCCGCACGGCAAAGCGCCAGCGCCGCCGCCAGCATGGGCCGCGCCCTGGTCAGCCAGCGCGAGGAAGAGATCACCGGGCGGCTGGCGCAGCTCCGGCAGGAGATCGCGGAGACGCGCGCCACCATGGCGGCCAGCCGCGAGATCCTGGCCGAGTTCGGCGGCGGCACCGGGCTGGCGGATGCGGCGACGCCGCCGCGCTATCTGGTCACACGGCGCATCGACGGCGCCGCGCAGCTGTTCGACGCGACGCCGCTGTCGCTGCTGCAACCCGGCGACACGCTCGAGGTGGTACCGCTGGCGCCGGACGCCGCCCCATGACGGGACGGCCGCACCCGTGCCGGCGCCTGTGGGCCGCGCTTGCGGCCTGTCTGGCGCTTGCGGCGGGGGCGGTCGCGGCACCGGCGCAGCCCATCGACCTGTCCCGGCTGTCGGTGCAGCCCAACCCCCGGCTGGGCCTGTCCTTCCCCGGCTCTCAGGTCCGCTATTACCCCTATATGGCCGACGCCGGCATCGGCGTCGCCCGCATCGCCGTCACCTGGGGGCTGATCGAGCCCCAGCGCGGCCGCTACAACTGGCGCGGGCTGGACGAGCGGGTGGGCAGCCTGCTGCGGCTGGGGATCCAGCCGTTCCTGACCTTTGAATCGCAGTCGGACTGGGGCACCCGCCCGGACACGCGCGCGGTCAAGAACGGCGCCCCCGTCGAGCTCGAGGACTGGCGCCGCTTCGTCGCAAGCGTGGTCGAACGCTATGACGGCGACGGCCGCGACGACATGCCGGGGCTGGCCGGGCGGGTGCGCTACTATCAGGCCGCGAACGAATGGGAGAGCCCCGAGAACCCCTCGGGCGGGTGGATCGGCTCGGGCGCGGAACTGATCGCACTGATCGACGCCACCCATGACGCGATCAAGGCCGCCGACGCCGACGCGGTGCATGTGCTGGGCGGCATCGCCTCGTTCAACATGGACGTGCTGCTGGTCGCGCTCGACCGCGCCGATTTCCGGGTCCAGCAACGCTGGAGCGCGCGCTCGGCCACGGTGTTCGACCGCGCCCGCATCAAAAGCCCCGAGATCGCCGCCCTGATCCACGAACGGGTGCTGCCGGTGCTGCGGGACGCGCGCTACGACATGGCGGATGCGCATCTTTACGGCCCCGAGGCCCGCGACCCCGCGCGGCTGGCGCTGCTGGCGGAACTCAGCGGGCGGCCGGTGCTGTCGGCGGAATGCGGCGGGCCCTCGCGCGACTACGGGGGCGAGTACACGCCGCAGGGGCATTTCATCGCCGCGGTGCACCGCAACCTGGGCGTGCTGGCCGCGGGCGGGGCGTTCTGCCTGTGGTTCCGGCTGGGCGAGGACGACCGCACCACCTGGGGCAACCGCTTCACCGCGCTTTACACCAACGACGCCCGCCCCAAGCCCGGGGTCTGGGCGTTCCGCATGCTGGCGCGGCTGCTGCGCCCGGGGGTGGAGCCCTACCCGCTGGGCGGCGACGGGTTCGAGCTGCGCGGCAGCGGCGCGCCCTTGCGGCTGGGCTGGGACGCGGGCGCGGACGCCGTGCTGGGCTGGGCCGCGCAGCAGGGCGTGCCCGCCTGGTGCCTGACCGACGCCCCCGCCGGGCTGCTGTCGCCGGCCGCGGGCGGCTGCCCGGCGGGCGGCTTCGTCATTGCCGGGCGCGATGTCGCCCAACTGCTTTCCCCCGATCCATGATGGTGGCCGGATGCTGAGACATTTCCTTGAGCTGCTGCGGGCCAGCCATCGCATGATCCTTGCCAGCGCGGCGGCGGCGGGGCTGGTGGCGCTGGTTCTCAGCGTGCTTCTGCTGAACGCGCGCCCGCTTTACGAGGCCAGCGTCACCGTCTCGATGGAGCCCTCCGAGGAAGAGCTGCGCTTCAACCGCAGCTTCATGGGGGTCAGCCAGTTCAACCCCGCCACCATCATCGCCCAGTCCCATATCGAGCGGCTGCTGAGCCGGCCGGTGGCGGAACGCGCGCTGGAGCTGCTGACCGCCGAGCTGGGGCAGATCCCGGCCAAGCCGCCCTCGCTGCTGTCGGCGCTCAGCACCCGGGTCTGGCAGGTATGGAACACGCTGAACTACGGCTATTCCGTGCAGCTCGACGACCAGCAGCAAATGCTGGCCGACCTGCAGAACGCGATTTCGGTCGAGATCGTCGAGGGTTCGTATATCCTCAACATCGCCGTCAGCTACGACAATGCCGCCATCGCCGCACAAGCGGCGAACGCGCTGGCCCGGGCCTATGTGGAAGAGGCACGGGACGGGTTCCGCCGCGACGCGGCCGAGATCGCCGCCACCATCGCCACCGCCGAGGATGAGGCGCAGCGCCGCCTGTCCGAACACCGTCAGCAGCGGCAGGCGCTGGCAACCGAGCTGGGCGTCGCCGACCCGGTGGCCGAGCGCGCGATCCTGCTGCAGGCGCGCGAGGATGCCCGCGCCGCCCTGCGCACCGCCGAGGCCGAGCTGTCAGGCGAGGAACGCCGGCTGGCGACGCTGCGGCAGTCGCTGGCGACCCAGGCCGATGGTGAGATCGCGCGCGGCATCCGCGAATCGCTGGCCACCGGCCAGGCCGGGCTGGACCGGCTGACCGAGCTGCGCGCGCAGCGCCAGCAAGGGCTGGCCGAGCTCGCGGGCTCGCTGGCCGGGCTGGACGAGGCGCAGACCCGGCTGAGCGCGCTCGACGAACAGATCGCCGGGGTGGAAACCGACCTGGCGCAGCTGCAGGCGCTGCGGGTGGCCTCGGAACTGTCGTCGCGGGCGCGGCTGTCGCAGGTGATGATCATCAATCCCGCCACGGTGCCGCTGTATCCGCGCTTTCCCAAGGTCGCGGTCAACACCGTGGTCGCGGTGCTGGTGGGGGCGATCCTGGCGCTGGTACCGGTGCTGGCGCGCGACGCGCTCGGCTCGCAATTGCGCACGGCGCTGGATGTCGAGCAGCTGGGCGCGCGCGCGCTGCCCTCGCTGTCGCGGCGCCGGATCGCGCGCGGCCGCCGGCTGGGGCCGGGCGAGGTCGACCGGCTGGTGCGCCGCATCGCCGCCGACCGCGGCGGCTGGCACGACCGGGTGCTGCTGGTCACCGGCTTCCTGCCTCAGGACGACATCCACCGGCTGGCGCGGGTGCTGGACGGCGCCGCGGGAAGCGACGGCACGCCGATCCAGGCGGTGCCGCTGCTGCCCCTGACCGCGATCGAGGACTGGACGGCGCTGCCCGACCAGCCGCTGCTGGTGGCGCTGCGCTCGGGCGAGCTGGGGCGCAGCGAGCTGGCCTCGATGCAGGAAACCGCGGCCCGGGGGCAGCGCCCCGAACCGTATTATCTGGTGGTCCTGTGACCGCCCCCCGGCCCCACCTGCCGGCTGCCCCGCCGACCACCTTGCCACCCGCCCGCGACCGGCGGCGGGGGCGGCGGGGCGCGCTGCTGGGCCACGAGGTGCACTTCCCCTGCTGGCCCTTTGACCGCCGGACCCCGGCCGCGCGCCACCCCGCCGAGGCCGCGGGATTCCAGCGCTTCACCGGCGGCCGCGGAAAGAGCCGCCGGGACGAGGACCCGGACATGCTCAGCCGGGTGCATGTCCACGACCGCGCCTGCGGCGGCGGGCCGCTGTGGCTCGAGACGCCGCGATTCCGCGCCCGGCTGGGGGCGATGAGCGGGAACCTCTACCGGACGCCGGGGCTGATGGCGGACGCGCTGCCGCCGCGGTGCCGCTCTGCCGCGCCGGGGGGGCATGAATGACCGGGGCGCGGCATCCGGGTCAGGCGCTGGCCGTCGCGGGGGCGGCGGCTGCGGCAGGGCTGGCGACGCTGGCGGCGGCGCTGGCGGCCTCGCCGGTGCTGGCGCTGGGGGTGCCGCTGGCGCTGGTCGGGGCGGTGGTGCTGCTGGCGCAGCCGTTCCTGGGCATCGCGGCGCTGGTGTTCCTGGGCCATCTCGACAGCATCGAAAAGCTGCTGTTCGGGTTCCTGCCGCTGTCGGGGTTCAAGGCGCTGACCGCGGCGACGCTGGCGGCGGCGCTGCTGACCGCGGCGCGGCGGCGCGACTGGATCGCGGGCGCGCTGCGCGACCCGGTGGTCACCTGCGCGCTGCTGTTCGGGCTGCTGGGCACGGTGTCCTTTCTGCTGGCCGACGAACGCGCCGTGGCGCTGTCCGAGATGCGCAAGCTGGCCAGCCTGATCACCCTGCTGCTGCTGGTGGTGGCGCTGGTCGACACCCCGCGGCGGCTGGCGGCGATGATGTGGATCCTGATCGCCAGCTCGCTGGTCTCGGCGCTGATCCTGATCGCAGACATCCTGCTGGGTACGCATCTGCTGGCCACCTCCGAGGCCGCGACCACCGCGCAATCGTCCGAGGGCTTCGTACGCTCCTCCGGCGCCTCGGACCAGAACCCGACCACCGCGGCCTCGATGCTGCTGGTGGGGGTGGTGATGGCGCTGGTGCACGCGGTGGAAACCCCGCGGCTGCGGCTGGCGATGCTGGCGGCGGCGGCGCTGGGAACGGCGGCGCTGGTGATGTCCTTTGCCCGCTCGGCCGCCATTGCCTATGCGGTGGCGGCGCCGTGGCTGGGCTGGCGGCACCGCAATGCGCGCATGGCGCCGCTGGCGGGGTTCGGCATCCTGGTCGCGGGGCTTGCCGCCCTGCCCTTCGTCCCGGCCGAATACTGGAAACGGCTGGGCACGATCTTCGGGGCGGGCGGCGACTGGACGCTGGGGCGGCGGCTCAGCTACAACCTGATCGGGATGCGGCTGTTCGCCGAAAGCCCGCTGTTCGGCATCGGCCCGGGCAATTTCGCCGAACGCTTCGCCGACCCCGAGTTCCGCTATTTCCCCGGCCGCACCCTGCTGGGGCGCGAGCTGCACAACATGTATCTGTCGGTGCTGGCCCAGTACGGGCTGGCCGGGGCGGCGGCGTTCTGCGGGATGCTGGGCGCGGCGCTGGCGGCGCTGCGCCGGGTCCGGCGCGCCCCCGCCAACCCCGCGATGCGGGTCTGGGCGGGGGCGCTGGGGCTGGGGCTCGTCGCCTATCTGATCGCCAGCCTGTTCCTGCCCAACGAATACACCAAATACACCTGGGTGCTGAGCGGGCTTGCCGCCGCGCTGGCGCGGGTGAACCGGCAGGAGCTTGCGCGATGAGGATCCTTGTCGTCGTCAGCGAGTTCCCCAAGCTGACCGAGACCTTCGTCTATCGCAACATCGCGGAATACCGCCGCGCCGGGCATCAGGTGACGCTGTTCTACGCCAAGGCGTTCTTTGCGGGCGAGCTGGTCCACGATTTCGCCCGCGACACCGCCCGCAGCGCCTTTACCTTCGGCTTCGCCGCGCCGCGCAGCCTGGGCGCGCTGGCGGCCGAGACGCTGCGCCGCCCGGGCGCGCAGGCGCGGCTGTGGGCGCAGATCGCCCGCGCCCACCGCGCCGAACCCCGCCGCGGCCTGCGCAGCTTTGCGGTGCTGCCCAAGGCGGTGGCGCTGGGGCACTGGTGCCGCGCGCAAGGGATCGACCATATCCACGCCGAGTTCGCCGGTTTCCCCGCCACCGTGGCGATGATCGCGGCAAGGGCCTCGGGCATCCCGTTCAGCTTTTCCGCCCATGCCAACGACATCTTCGTCTCGCAGGCGATGCTGGCCCACAAGGCCGCCGAGGCGCGTTTCGTGCGCACCATCAGCCGCCACAACATCGACTGGCTGCGCCGCAACGTGCCCGGTTTCCCGATGGAGCGGCTGCGGCTGATCCCCTGCGGCGTGCCGCGCGAATTGCTGGATGCGCCCGGCCCGCCGCCGGTCGGCGACGGCCCGCTGAACGTGCTCTATGTCGGCTCGCTGATCGAGAAAAAGGGCGTGGCGCATCTGATCGCGGCGCTGGCCCGGCTGGCCCCCGGGGTGCCGCTGCGCGCCCGGATCATCGGCCGGGGCGAACTGGAACCGGCGCTGCGGCAGGCGGCGGCCGCGGCCGGTCTGGGCGAAACCGTCAGCTTCGACGGGCCGCAGGACGCCGAGGGCGTGCGCGCCGCCTATCGCTGGGCGCATGTGGTGGTGGTGCCCTCGGTCGTCGGCCGCGGCGGGCGCGCCGAGGGCATCCCCGTGGTGGCGATGGAGGCGCTGGCCCATGCGCGGCCCGTGGTCGCCTCGCGCCTGTCGGGCATCCCCGAGCTGGTCGAGCATGGGGTCACCGGCTGGCTGACCGAGCCCGGCGACGCCGCCGCCATCGCCGGGGCGCTGGCCGCGATCCGCGCCGACTGGCCGCGCGCCGCCGCCATCGCGCAGGCCGGGCGCGAGCGGGTGCGCGCCCGCTATCTGATCGAAGACAACGCCGCAGCCCTGCTGCGCGCGATGCAGGAGGAGGGGGCGGCATGACCTGGGTTTTCTGGCTGTCGGCGGCGGCGCTGGCCTACAGCATCGCGGGCTATGGGCTGCTGGTGATGGCGCTGGCGCGGCTGGCGCCGCCGCGGCCGCCGGTGCCGCCGGCGCAGCCGCTGCGCTTCAGCTTCCTGATCGCCGCCCATAACGAGGCCGCGCATATCGGGGCCAAGATCCGCGACACGCTGGCGCAGGACGCCGGCCCCCACGCGGTCGAGGTGATCGTGGTCTCGGACGGCTCGACCGACGGCACCGCCGCGCTGGCCCGCCGCGTCGCCGACCCGCGCGTGCAGGTGTTCGAGCTGCCCGGCCATCAGGGAAAGGCCGCCGCGATCAACCTGGGGCTGCAGCATTGCCGGGGCGAGGTGGTGGTGTTCTCGGACGCCAACAGCCTGCTGCGGCCCGGCTCGCTTCTGGCGATGGCGCAGCATTTCGGCGACCCGCAGGTGGGCGGCGTCTGCGGGCGGATCACCGTTCCGGCGAAGCGTTCCGGGGCGAACGGGCAGGCCGAGGGGCTGTACTGGCGCTATGACCAGGCGATCAAGGCGGCGGAATCGCGGCTGGGGGGCACGGTGTCGGCGCAGGGCTCGATCTATGCGCTAAGGCGCGGGCTGACGCGGCCGCTGATCCCGGGCTGCGCCGATGATTTCCTGATGTCGGTCAACGCGGTGGCGGCCGGGCACCGGCTGGTGTTCGAGCCGCGCGCCACCACCGCCGAACCGGTCAGCGAAAAGCTGGGCCGCGAGATGGGGCGACGGACACGCTCGACCGAGCGCGGCTGGCGGGCGCTGATGGTCCACCGGGCGCTGATGAACCCGCTGCGCACCGGCTGGTACGGCTGGCAGCTGTTCTCGCACAAGCTGGTGCGGCGGCTGAACCCGCTGTTCCTGATCGCGCTCTTGCTGTCCAATCTGGCGCTAGTCGGGCACGGCTGGTTCTACGCGCTGACCGCGGCGGCGCAGCTGCTGTTCTACGGGCTGGGGCTGGCGGCCATCGCCTTGCCGGCGGTGCGGCGGTTCAAGCCGGCCGGGCTGGCGGCGTTCTTCATCTTTACCCATGCGGCGATGCTGCGCGGCATCCTGCGCTATTACCGCGGCTATAAAAGCGTGACCTGGCGGCCGGTGCGGGAATGACCGCCCCGGCGCGCATCGGCTTTGTCATGCCGCATCTGCGCCACGGCGGCGCCGAGCGGGTGGTGCTGGAATTGCTGCGCCATCTCGACCGGGGGCGGTTCCAGCCGCTGCTGATCCTGCAACGCCGCGACGGCGATTACCTGGCGCTGCTGCCGCCGGACGTGCCGGTGATCGCGCTGCGCCACCCTCGCCCGCCCGGCTGCGTGATCGCGCTGGCCCGGACGCTGCGGCGCGAGCGGATCGCGCTGATCCACAGCGCCACCAACGCCACCAATCTTTACGCCGCAACCGCCGCCCGGCTGGCGCGCGGGCGCAGCCGGGTGGTGATCGCCGAGCACACCCCGCTCGACTTCAGCCTCAGCCGCGCCAAGTGGCTGGCGCTGCGGCGCGGGGCGATGCGGCTGGCCTATCCGCTGGCCGATCTGATGGTGGCGCCGCTTCCCGAGATCGGGGCCGAGGCCGCGCGCTTCCTGGGCCCCGCGGCACCGCCGTTCCGCTGCCTGCCGAACCCGGTGGTCGCGGCGCTGGCGCCGCCGCGCGACCAGCCGGCGCTGGCCTTGCGGATCGCCAGCGTCGGGCGGCTGGCGGCGGTCAAACGCTTCGACCTGCTGATCGTTGCATTTGCCACGTTCCGCGCCCGCCATCCGGCCGCCACGCTGACCCTGTTCGGCGACGGCCCGGAACGCCCGGCGCTGGAACGTCTGGCCGCCGGACTGGGGCTGGGAACTTCGGTCGCCTTTGCGGGCTATGTCGAGGATGTGCCGACGCGGCTGGCGGGCTGCGACCTGTTCGTCTGCACCTCGGAACGCGAGGGCTTCGGCAATGCGATGGTCGAGGCGATGGCGGCCGGGGTGCCGGTGCTCAGCACCGATTGCCCGTTCGGGCCGCGGCTGCTGTTGCGCGGCGGGCAGGCGGGGCGGCTGGTGGCGGCCGACGACGCCGCATCGCTGGCAGCAGCGATGCTGCAGCTGGCCGAGGACCGCGCGTCCCGGCGCGCCCATGCGGCGGCGGGACGCCAGGTCGCCGCGGGGTTCGGGGTGGCGCAGGCGGTCGCCGCCTATGAGCAGGCGTTCGCCGCGGTTCTGGCCGGCCGGCCGGAAGCGGCCTAGAGGGGGGGGAAAGGGACGGGAATGGCAGTCAGGATCGAACCCCGCGGCCCCGAGATCCGCCAGCAGTTCCTTGCGAGGATGGCCGAGACCTTCGACGCGGCCGCGGTGGCGCGCAAGGACCGCTGCTGGGACTGGCTGTTCCACCCGCCGCTGGGCCCCGACGCCCCCCGGGTGCAGGTGCTGTCCGCCTGGCATGGCGACCAGCTGGCCGGCGGCGCCATCCACGGCGTCACCGCCTATTGGATCGACGGGCAAGAGCGGTATCTGCGCCCACCCTACGGCACCAACATCGACCCGAAGATCCGCGGCCTCGGCATCAGCCTGATCCGGGCGTTCTACGCGGATTCGGGCATCGGGCTTCCCATCGGCGACCAGCTGGCGCGGGTGAACGAGAAATACGGCGCCCGCAACGCCGCCCGCGTGCAGATGTTCGCGCCGCTGCGGGCGGGCAGCGCGGTGGCGCGGCGCCGCCCCGCCGCCGCGCCGCTGGCGGGCTTGGGCAACGCGCTCTGGTCGGCCTGGCGCGGCATCGCGGCCCAGCGCGGCCCCCGGCTGGCGCGCGGCGAGAGCATCGCCGACGCCGGTGCCTTCGGCGACGAGCATGACGCGTTCTGGCGCCAGGCCGCGGCGAACCACCGTTTCCTCCAGATCCGCGACGCCGCCTTCATGCGCTGGCGGTTCCGCGAGATGCCGTTGCAGCGATACGACGTGCTGCAGCTGCGCCGGGATGGCGAGCTGCGGGGCTATGTCGCCGTCGGCCATGCCATCGACCCGGCCCGCGGCACCGGACAGGTCACCGACATCCTGACCATCGACGACGACCCGCGCGAACTGGCGCTGCTGCTGCGCGCGGCGCTGCGCCGGCTGCACGCGCTGGGGGCCGAGGTCGCGGCCTTTGGCTGCGTCGCCACCCCGGCGCTGACCGAGGCCGCGCGGCTGGCCGGGTTTTCCCGCAGCAAGCCCACCCGGCCCGCGCAGGTGTTTTTCAGCGACCCGGCCGAGATGCAGCGCATCGACGGGATCCTGCCGCATCTCTACCTGACCCGCGCCGACCAGGACGAGGATTACTGAGCGTCGGCCACCCCCGCCATGGTGGCGGAAGGCCCCGGGGCCGTCATCCGAACCGAAGGCCCGGCCGCGACTGTCCCGTGGCAGCCGCCCGCCCGGCTCAGAGGCTCGCCGCCAGCGTCTGGAGCCGGGCCAGCGCCCGGTCCCGGCTGTCCTCGCCCCCCTCGCCGGGGTGGTCGATATGGGCGCAGGTCAGCACCGCCACCGCCTCGTCCCCCGGCCCGCGCACCGGCACGCTGATGTCGGTGACGCCGACGAACTGCGCCGAGGGCGCCACCCGCGCCCCCTGCTCGCGCACCTCGGCCAGATGTCCGGCGATGGCGGCCAGCCGGGCGCCGGCATCGGCGATGCCCCACAGGCGCAGGGTCTCGGCCAGGCGGTCGGGGTGCTGGAACGCCAGCAGCGCCAGCCCCGAGCCGGTGGCGAACAGGTCCAGCAGCCCGCCGACCCGGCCCCTGAACTCCCAATGCCCCTGCGGGCTGGCCTGGGCGATGATGATGCCGTGGCCGTGTTCGGGGACGACCAGATGGCAGGACTGCCGCACCTCGATCGCGAACTCGTCCATCATCGGCTGCGCCTGCGCCACCAGCCGGCGCAGCGGCGGATGGCGGGTGCCCAGATTGAATAGCTTCATGCTCAGCGCATAGCGGTCGCCGCCCTCGACGCGCGAGACATAGCCGCGCACCACCAGCCGTTCCAGCATCCGGTAGATCTGCGAAGGGCTGACCCCCATCAGCTTGACGATTTCCGCCCGCGTCAGCCCGCGGGGCTGCTCGGCCAGGACTTCGAGAATGTCGAGCCCCTTGTCCAGCGCCGGGGCGCGATAGCGGTCGGCGGCGTCGGCAGGGGCGGATCGGTCCTCGGCGGCCGGCCCGGCATCGAAATGGCTGGTCAAGAACATTCCCCCGGCTGACAGTCGGCTAGGCCGACGCTCTCTTACGGCATCGCGCAGGCGACTGCAGCGCAAAAAATACCTTGCGTCAACTGTTCACCTATGAATAATCTGTTCATATCCGAACAAGCAGATGGCGGGAGGGGTCACATGCGTCTGGAAGGAAAATCCATCCTGGTGACGGCGGCAGGCCAGGGAATCGGCCGCGCCAGCGCAGTGGCGCTTGCGGCCGAGGGCGCGCGGGTGATCGCCACCGACGTCGATGCGGCGCTGCTGCGCGGGCTGGACGGCACCGCGGGGGTCGAGACCGCCGCGCTGGACGTGACCGACGCCGCCGCCATCCGCGACATCGCCGCCCGCGTCGGCGCGCTGGACGGGCTGTTCAACTGCGCCGGCATGGTCGCCAACGGCAATCTGCTGCAGATGAGCGACGAGGACTGGGACCGCAGCGTCGCGCTGAACGTCACCTCGATGGTGCGGCTGACCCGGGCGCTGCTGCCGGGGATGCTGGAGCGCGCCGCGGAAACGGGCACCGCCTCGATCCTGAACATGGCCTCGATGGCCTCGTCGGTGAAGGGCTTCGTCAACCGTACCGCCTATGGCGCGACCAAGGCGGCGGTCATCGGGCTGACCAAGGCCATCGCCGCCGATTTCGTGGCCCAGGGCATCCGCTGCAACGCGCTGTGCCCGGGCACGGTCGACACCCCCAGCCTGCGCGGGCGGATCGCGGCCTCGGCCGACCCGGTGCAGGCGGAAAAGGACTTCATCGCCCGCCAGCCCATGGGGCGGCTGGCCACGGTCGACGATATCACCCCGATGGTGGTCTATCTGCTGTCGGACGAAAGCCGCTTCGTTTCCGGGCAGGCGCTGCTGGTCGACGGCGGCGTGACGATCTGAGCCGCCGCCCCGCCTCGGCCCTGCCCCCTGCCCGCCATAACATGAGGACCCGATGAAACTGCTGCGCTTTGGACCGCCCGGACAGGAACGCCCCGGAATCCTGGACGCCGAGGGCCGCATCCGCGATCTCTCCGCCCATGTCGACGACCTTGCCGGCGAGGTGCTGACCCCCGAGGGGCTGGCCCGCATCGCCGCGCTGGACCCCGCAACCCTGCCGCTGGCCGAGGGCGCACCCCGCATCGGCCCGTGCGTCGGCCGCGTCGGCAAGTTCATCTGCATCGGCCTGAACTACGCCGACCACGCCGCCGAAACCGGCGCCGCGATCCCGGATGAGCCCATCGTCTTTGCCAAATGGACCAGCGCCATCTGCGGTCCCGACGACGACGTGGAAATCCCCCGCGGCTCGACCAGGACCGATTGGGAGGTCGAGCTGGGCGTGGTGATCGGCAAGGGCGGCCGCTACATCGACGAGGCCGAGGCGCTGTCCCATGTCGCGGGCTATTGCGTGATCAACGACGTGTCCGAGCGCGAATGGCAGCTGGAGCGCGGCGGCAGCTGGGACAAGGGCAAGGGCCACGACACCCACGGCCCGATCGGCCCCTGGCTGGTCACCCCCGACGAGGCCGGGGACGTGCACGATCTGAAGATGTGGCTGGAGGTGGACGGGCGGCGCTATCAGGACGGCTCGACCGCCACCATGATCTTCAAGGTGCCGGAGATCATCGCCTATGTCAGCCGCTTCCTGTCGCTGCAGCCGGGCGACGTGATCTCGACCGGCACGCCCCCCGGGGTCGGGCTGGGGCAGAAGCCGCCGGTGTTCCTGAAGGGCGGCGAGGTGATGCGGCTGGGGATCGAGGGCCTGGGCGAGCAGACCCAGAAGGTGGTGCAGGCATGACCCGCATCACCGGCCTGCGCAGCATCGACGTGCGGTTCCCGACCAGCCAGGCGCTGGACGGCTCGGACGCGATGAACCCCGACCCGGATTATTCCGCGGCCTATGTCATCCTGGAAACCGACGGCCCCCATCAGGGCCACGGGCTGACCTTCACCATCGGCCGCGGCAACGAGATCTGCATCGCCGCCATCGAGGCGCTGCGGCCGCTGGTCGTCGGGCTGGATCTGGACTGGATCGCCGCCGACATGGGCCGGTTCTGGCGCCATGTGACCAGCGACAGCCAACTGCGCTGGATCGGCCCCGACAAAGGCGCGATCCACCTGGCCACCGGCGCGGTGGTCAACGCCGCCTGGGACCTGTGGGCCAAGGCCGCGGGCAAGCCGGTCTGGCAGCTGGTGGCCGAGATGTCGCCCGCGGAGCTGGTGCGCTGCATCGACTTCCGCTACCTGACCGACTGCATCACCCCCGAATGGGCGCTGGATTTCCTGACGAAGCAGGCCGAGGGCAAGCAGGCCCGCATCGAGACGCTGCTGCGCGAGGGCTATCCCTGCTACACCACCTCGGCCGGCTGGCTCGGCTATGACGACGACAAGCTGCGCCGCCTGTGCCGCGAGGCGGTGGACGCGGGCTTCAGCCACATCAAGATGAAGGTCGGCCGCGATCTGGACGACGACATCCGCCGCCTGACCATCGCGCGCGAGACCGTCGGCCCGGATGTGCGGCTGATGATCGACGCCAACCAGGTGTGGGAGGTCGATCAGGCCATCGACTGGGTGAAGAAGCTCGCCTTCGTGAACCCGTGGTTCATCGAGGAACCCACCAGCCCCGACGATATCGCCGGCCACCGCAAGATCCGCCAGGGCGTGGCCCCGGTCGAGGTCGCCACCGGCGAGATGTGCCAGAACCGCATCATGTTCAAGCAGTTCATCATGGAAGGCGCCATCGACGTGGTGCAGATCGACAGCTGCCGGCTGGGCGGGCTGAACGAGGTGCTGGCGGTGATGCTGATGGCGGCGAAATACGGGCTGAAGGTCTGCCCGCACGCCGGCGGCGTCGGCCTGTGCGAATATGTGCAGCACATGTCGATGATCGACTATCTGTGCATCAGCGGCACCCGCGAGGGCCGGGTGATCGAATATGTCGACCACCTGCACGAACATTTCCTTGACCCGGTGCGCATCGAGAACGCAGCCTACATGCCACCGGCCATGCCGGGCTTTTCGATCGAGATGCGGCCGGAAAGCCTGGAAACCTATCGTTTTCAACCAAGCTGACACATCCCCGAGGGAGGAGACCCAAGATGTCGTTGATGAGAAAGATCGGGCTGGGAACCGCGCTGGCGCTGACGCTGGCGCTGCCGGCGCTGGCCGCCGACGTGACGGTCAAGATCGCCTATGAGAACAACCCCGGCGAGCCGGTCGACCTGATGATGCAGAAATGGGCCGACCTGGTGAAGGAACGCTCCGAGGGCAAGGTCGAGTTCGAGCTTTACCCCTCGTCGCAGCTCGGCTCGAAAGAGGACATCATCGAGCAGGCCAAGATGGGGGTGAACGTCATCACCATCGCCGACGCCGGCTTCCTGGTGGACTATGACCCCGACATGGGCGTGCTTTACGGCCCCTATCTCGCCGACGACACGGAATCGCTGTTCCGCATCTATGACGGCGAATGGTTCAAGGAAAAGGAACTCAAGCTGCGCGATCAGGGCATCCGCATCGTGATCCCCAACTACATGTACGGCGCGCGCCACATCCTGGCCAAGAAGAAGATCGAGACCCCGGCCGACATGGTGGGGCTGAAGATCCGCACCCCCAACAACAACATGCAGATCAAGGCCATCGAGCTGATGGGCGGCACCCCCACGCCGATGCCGCTGGGCGACGTCTATCCGGCACTGACCCAGGGCGTGATCGACGGGGTGGAAAACCCGCTGACCGTGCTGCACGGGCAGAAGCTGGACGAACAGGCCAAGCAGCTGTCGATAGTGGGCTATGTCACCTCGGCCGCGTTCTGGCTGGGCGGGGAAAGCTATTTCCAGACCCTCGACCCCGAGGTCGCCAAGCTGATCGAGGACACCGGCTACGAGATCGGCGTCGAAAGCCAGAAGGTCGCCGCCCAGGACGAGGCCGACGCGCTCGAGGCGATGAAGGCGGTGGGCGTCGAGGTCACCACCCCCGACGTGGCCGCCTTCAAAGAGGCGACCAAGCCCTTCTACGAGCAGTTCCCCGAATGGACCCCGGGGCTCTATGACCGCATCCAGGCGGAAATCGCCGCGCAGTAATCGCCACAGGACCTACGGGCCGGCATCCGTGCCGGCCCTTTTGCAACGGAGCAAGCGATGCGCTGGATAGACCGGACCGCCTCGGTGATAGGCGGATTGAGCCTTGTCGTGCTTGTCACCATCGTGGCCAGCGCGGTGTTTGCCCGCTATGTAATGGGCCAGCCGCTGGCCTGGACCGAAGAGGCCGCCGGGCTGCTGATGGTGTGGATCGTGATGATCTCGGCCATCGGCACCGAGGCGCGGGGCGAGCACCTGACCATCGACATCATCGAGGGGTTCCTGTCGCCGAAGGGGCGGCGGGCGCTGATCGTCGTGGTCGGGCTGCTCTCCATCGGGCTGCTGGGGGTGATCGCCTGGTACGGCTGGGTGCTGGCCGAGGCGTCCGCCATGCGGCGCACCAACATCCTGCGGATCTCGTGGTTCTGGATCTACCTGCCGGTGACGCTGGGCGCGCTGGGGGTGATCGTGGTCACGCTGCTGCGCATGGCCGGGCACCGGCCGGTCTCGGCCCCTTCCGTCCTTTCCGCCCATGTTGAGGCCGACGCATGAGCTGGCTGATCGCTATCCTTCTGATGTTCGTGCTGTTTGCACTGAACATGCGGATCTATCTGGCGATGTTCGCCGCGATCCTGGTCTATTTCCTGTTCTTCTCGAACCTGCCGCTGGCCATCGCGGTGCAGCGGATCGTGGCGCCGACGCAGAACTCGTCGCTTCTGGCGATCCCGTTCTTCATCCTGCTGGGCACGCTGCTGGGGGCCACCGCGGTGGCGCGGCGCCTGCTGGCGCTGGCCGACCTGCTGGTCGGGCGCATCCGCGGCGGCATGGGCCACACCAACGTCATGCTGTCGACGCTGATGGGCGGGATCTCGGCCTCGAACCTCGCCGATGCGGCGATGGCGACGCGGATGATCGTGCCGCAGATGATCCGGCAGGGCTATTCGCGGGGCGCGGCCTCGGCGATCACCGCCTGCGGCTCGCTGATCACCCCGATCATCCCGCCGGGGATCGCGCTGATCATCTACGGGCTGGTGGCCGATGTCTCGATCGGGTCGATGTTCATGGCCGGGATCGTGCCGGGGCTGCTGCTCTGCGCGCTGCTGCTGACCGCGGTCTACATCTACGCCCGCCGCCGCGGCATCCCGCCCTCGCGCGACAGCTGGCCCACGGCGTCGGAAACCCGCAGCGTGCTGTTTCAGGCCTGGCCGGCGCTGCTGCTGGTGGTGGTGATTGTCGGCGGTATCCGCATGGGCATCTTCACCCCGACCGAGGCCGGCGCCATCGCCATCCTGATGACGCTGATCATCGGCTTCTTCATCTACCGCGACATGAAGCCCGCCGACGTCGGGCGCGCGCTTGGCGACACCGCCCGGCAGACCGCGGCGATCCTGCTGGTGATCATGACCAGCTCGGGCCTGGCCTGGATCTTTTCCAACGAGCGCGCCGGCATCGCCATGGCTGAGTGGATCACCGGGCTGACCACCAACAAATACGCCTTCCTGGCCGCGGTGAACGTGCTGCTGCTGTTCCTGGGCATGTTCATCGAGGGCACCGCCCTGATGATCGTGCTGGTGCCGCTGCTCAAGCCGGTGCTGGCGCAGTTCGGCATCGACCCGGTGCATTTCGGCATCGTCATCATCGTCAACCTGTCGATCGGCACGCTGACGCCACCGGTGGGAACGGTGCTGTTACTGGTCTGCAACCTGACACGGGCCACCATCGGCGAGTTCTTCCGCGAGGGCTGGATGTTCGTCGCCGCGCTGGTGATTGCGCTGCTGCTGATCACCTATATCCCGGCGCTGTCGCTGGTGCTGGTCTAGGGCCGCCGGCGGGGGGGGCCACCCCCGCCAGCACGCGACGCAGCCGGGGCGCGGGGCTCAGCCCCGCGCCTTTTCCATCGGCATCAGCGCCCCGTAATGCTGCACCACCCGGCTGGCCAGATCATGCCCGCGCCGCGCCGCCGCCTGCGGGTCCAGCCCCGCCAGCCGCGCCGCCAGATAGCCGGCGTTGAAGCTGTCGCCGGCGCCGGTGGTGTCGAGCGGGGTGACCGAGGGCAGCGGCGGCAGCGTCTCGGGGGCCTGCCGCTCCAGCGCCAGCGCCATCGGGCCGCCGCCGTTCTTGACCAGCACCTCGCCCGCCCCCAGCGCCGCATAGCGCCGCGCCGTGGCCTCGGGCGAGGCGTCGCCGAAATGCCGCGCCTCGTCGTCGTGGCTGGGCAGAACGATATCGGCCAGCGTCGCCGTCGCCTCGATCGCCGCGCACATGCTGGCCGCGTCGCGCCACAGCCGCGGCCGCAGGTTCGGGTCGAAGACCACCCGGCTGCCCGCCGCCCGCGCCCGGCCCAGCTGGTCCAGCATCACCGCGCGCCCTTCGCCCTCGAGCACCGCCATGGTGATGCCGCTGACATAGATCATCGCAGCGCCGGCCAGCGCCTGCCCCAGCCGCGCCGGGTCGGCGGCCAGCGTCCGCGCCGCCGAATTGTCGCGCCAGTAGGTGAAGGAGCGCTCGCCGTTCTCGAGGCTGATCATGTAAAGCCCCGGCGCCCGCTCGGGGTGGCGGGCGATCCGGCCGGTGCCGATCCCGGCGCCCTGCATGAAGCCCAGCATCGCCTCCGACAGCGGGTCGGTGCCGACCACAGTGAAATACTCGACCGCCCAATCCGCCGGCAGGCCCGCGCGCATGTACCAGGCGGTGTTCAGCGTGTCGCCTGCAAACCCCTGCCGCCACAGCCCCTCGCCCGCGTGGGACATCTCGACCATGCATTCCCCGACCGCGAGAAACCGCATCCGTTCTTCCTTGCTTTCCGAATGTTCCTAGGCCCGGGCATCCCCGGCCGGCGCATCGTCGCCGTTCCAGAGCACCGAGTCCATCAGCGTCCGCCGCGCCGTCGCCAGATGCGCATCCAGCGCCGCCGCGGCGCCGGGGGCGTCGCCGTCCAGCACCGCGGCGATGATCGCCAGATGCTCGGCGATGGCGGCGCGGTTACGGCGCTGCTCGTCGCGCTTGTTCCAGCGATAGTGGTAATGCACGATGATCGCGATGGTGCGGCTGAAATCCAGCATGAAGCGGTTTTCGGCCGCCGCGCAGATCAGCCGGTGGAACTGCGCGTCCAGCGCCGGAAACGCGGCCAGCCCCGCGTCGTCCCCCTGCACCAGCGCCGCATGGGCGTCGCGCATCGCCGCGACCTCGGGCCGCAGCCGCTCGCCCGGCCCCGCCGCCGCCACCAGCAGCGGCAGGGCGTGACGCTCGAACATCTCGCGCACGGTGAACATCTCGGCGGCGAAGTCGCGGGTAAAGCCGTTCAGCACCCAATGCCGGTTGCGGCGCTTTTCGATCAGGCCGAACGGCTCGAAGCGGATCAGATACTCGCGCAGCGCCCCCAGCGGCACGCCAAAGCGGCGGGCCAGCTCGGCCTCGTTGAAGCTGGCGCCGGGGGGCAGCTCGCCCTGCAGCATCCATTGCAGGAACGGCTCTTCGATCTGGGCCAGCGGCGGCCGGGTCTCGGCCAAGTCGAAGCGATCGCCCGGGCGCGGCGCGCGCAGCAGCAGCTTGCGCCGCCCGTCCCAGGACAGCACCCCGATGCCCTCCAGATGCGCCAGCACCGCGCGAATCGTGGTGCGGCTGGCGCCCAGCTCGGCCGCCAGCGCCCCTTCGGGGCCCAGCTCGGCGCCTGGGGCCAGCCCCTCGAGCCGGTCGAGCTGCCGATTCACCAGCTTCTTGAACAGGTTCCTGTCGCGCGCCATCCGCACCCCGGCTTTGCAGTTGACCGGAACGGTATTTATTAAATAAAGAACATACCAGCAGAAAAATCGCTTCGAGGAACGCCCCGGATGATGAAAGCCCTTGTCTGCGTCGAGCCGGGCCGGTTCGAGCGCACGGACCGCCCCCGCCCGCAGCCGCAGCCGGGCCATATCCGCATCCGCATCGGCCACGTGGGCATCTGCGGCACGGATTATCACATCTATGGCGGCCAGCAGCCGTTCCTGTCCTATCCGCGGGTGATGGGGCACGAGCTGTCGGGCCGGGCGCTGGATGCCAGCGCCGACGGGCGCATCGCGGTGGGCGATCTGGTGGTGATCAACCCCTATCTGACCTGCGGCCACTGCCACGCCTGCACCATCGGCAAGCCGAACTGCTGCGAGAATATCGGCGTGCTGGGCGTGCACCGCGACGGCGGCATGTGCGAAGAGGTGCTGGTCCCCGAGCAGAACGCCTACAAGGCCGAGGGGCTGGACGAGCGGGCCGCGGCGATGGTCGAGTTCCTGGCCATCGGCGCGCATGGGGTCAGCCGGGCGCGGCTGCGGCCGGGGTCCTCGGTGCTGGTGGTGGGCGCCGGTCCCATCGGGCTGGCGGCGGCGATCTTTGCCGGGATCGACGGCGCCGGGGTGACGCTGCGCGACAGCTCGGCCTCGCGGCTGCAACTGGCCGCCGGGGTACTGCCGCAGGCCCGGCTGGAGCTGGTGGGCGAAGAGGCCGCGCAGGCCTATGACACGGTGTTCGACGCCACCGGCAGCATCCACGCGATGAACGCGGGGCTGGGCTGGCTGGCGCATGGCGGCACATATGTGCTGCTGTCGGTGGTCAAGGGCGATCTGTCCTTCGCCGACCCCGAGTTCCACAAGCGCGAGACCACGCTGCTGGCCAGCCGCAACGCGCTGAAAGCCGATTTCGAGCATGTGATGGACTGCATCCGCCGCGGCCTTGTCCCGATCGAGCGTCTGGCCACGCACGAGACCGGCTTTGACGAGGCGGTGACCAACCTGCCGCTGTGGGCCGCCGACCGCGGCACGCTGATCAAGGCGATCATCCGTGTCTGAGCCGCGCACCCCGATCCTGCAATTCGGCACCTCGCGGTTCCTTCAGGCCCATGCCGACCTGTTCTTTGCGCAGGCCGAGCCGCCGCTTGCGGTGACGGTGGTGCAAAGCTCGGGCGATGCCGCGCGCGCCGCGCGGCTGGCGGCGCTGGCCGCGCCCGGCGGCTATCCCGTGCGCATCCGCGGGCTGGACCGGGGCCGCGCCGTCGAACAGGAGCTGCGCGTCGATTCCGTGCGCCGCACGCTGTCGACCGCCAGCGACTGGCCGGCGCTGGAACGGCTGTTCTGCGAGCAGGTGGAGATCGTGATCTCGAACACCGCCGACGCGGGCTATCAGCCGCAGCCGGCCGATCTCGACCCCACGCCCTCGCAGGGGATGAGCTTTCCGGCCAAGCTGGCGCATCTGCTGGCGGCGCGGTTCCACGCCGGCGCAAGGCCGTTGCAGGTGATGCCGCTGGAGCTGGTCCCCGAAAACGGCCGGGTGCTCAAGGCCCGGGTGCTGGAAATCCTGCGCGGCAACGGGATGCCGGCGGCGGTGGCGGATTGGGTGGCGGGGCTGGGGTTCGCCAACAGCCTTGTGGACCGCATCGTCTCCGAGCCGCTGGAACCCGCGGGCGCGGTCGCCGAGCCCTATGCGCTGTGGGCGATCGAGGCCGCGCCGGGGATCATCGCCCCCTGCAACCACCCCGCTGTGCAGATGGTCCCCGATCTCGAGGAGATCGAGCGGCTCAAGCTGCACATCCTGAACCTTGGCCACACGGCGCTGGTGGATTTCTGGCGCCGCTCGGGCGCCCGCCCCGGGGCGCTGGTGCGCGAGTTGATGGACGCCCCCGAGGGCGCGGCGCTGCTGGCGCTTTACGACGCCGAGGTGATCCCCGGCTTTGCCCAGAAGGGCCGCGAGCCGCAGGCGCGCGCCTATCTGGCCGCGACGCTGGACCGGCTGCGCAACCCGTTCCTGGACCACCGGATCGAGGATATCGCCCAGAACCACACGCAAAAGGCCGAACGCCGCATTGCCGCCTTTCTGGACTGGATCGGCCCCGGCGGGCCGGCCACCCCGCAACTGCACGCCATCGTCGAAAGAGCACGCGCATGACAGACGCCAGCCACACCCCGGACAGCCCGGCCCCCGAACGGCCCACCGCCATCCACCTGAACCAGGCCGACAACGTGGCGGTGGCGCTGCAGCCGCTGGCCGCGGGGTCGCAGGTGCAGGGGGTGACGCTGGCCGCCGACATCCCGCTGGGGCACAAGTTCGCCGTCGCCGCCATCGCCGCGGGCCAGCCGGTGGTGAAATACGGCCAGATCATGGCCGCGGCCACCGCGCCGATCGCGCCGGGCGAGCATGTCCACAGCCACAATGCCGCCATGTCGGACAGCCATTCCGACCGCGCCGTCCAGACCGGGCAGCGGCGGGAACCGCCCCTGCGGCGCAGCTTCATGGGCTATGCGCGCGACAGCGGCCGCGTCGGCACCCGCAACTTCATCGGCATCATGGCCTCGGTCAACTGCTCGTCCACCGTCTGCCACGCCATCGCACGGGCGGCCGAACGCGAGCTGCTGCCGCGGTTTCCCGGCATCGACGGCTTTGCCCCCATCGTCCATGACCAGGGCTGCGGCATGGCCGGTTCGGGCGAGGGGTTCGACACGCTGGTGCGGGTGCTCAAGGGCTATCGCGACCACCCGAACTTCGGCGGCGTGCTGATCGTCGGGCTGGGCTGCGAGGTCAACCAGCTGACGCTTTACAAGCGCGACGACTGGACCCGCGAACGCTTCGGGGTGTTCAACATCCAGGAGGTCGGCGGCTCGGGTTCCGCCGTGCGCCGGGCGCTGGAGCTGCTGGAGCCGATCTGCGAGGCCGCCAACCGCGACCGGCGCAGCGAACAGCCGGTGTCGGGGCTGGTGCTGGGGATGCAATGCGGCGGCTCGGACGGGTTTTCCGGGATCACCGCCAACCCGGCGCTGGGAGTGGCCTCGGACCTGCTGGTGGCGGCGGGCGGCACCTCGATCCTGTCCGAGACCCCGGAAATCTTCGGGGCCGAGCATCTGCTGATCGCGCGTTCGGACGCGTCGACGGCGGCCAGGATCCGCGGGATGATCGACTGGTGGTGCGACTATGCCGAACGCAACGGCGCCTCGCTGGACAACAACCCCTCGCCCGGGAACAAGCGCGGCGGGCTGACCACGATCCTGGAAAAATCGCTGGGCGCGGTGGCCAAGGCCGGGCAGGCGCCGGTGGCGGGCGCCTTTGCCTATGCCGAGCGGATCACCACCCCCGGCCTCGTCTACATGGACAGCCCCGGCTATGACCCGGTGTCGGCCACCGGCCAGGTCGCGGCGGGCGCCAACCTGATCGCCTTTACCACCGGGCGGGGGTCGTGTTTCGGCGCCAAGCCCGCGCCCTCGATCAAGCTGGCCTCGAACGGAGAGCTGTTCCGGCGGATGCCCGAGGACATGGACATCAACTGCGGCGTGGTGGTGGACGAGGGCGTCAGCCTGGAGGACATGGGCCAGCGCATCTACGAGCTGCTGCTGGACACCGCCTCGGGCCGGAAAAGCCGGTCCGAAGAGTTCGGCTATGGCGACCACGAATTCGTGCCGTGGAAGATCGGCGCGACGCTGTAGCCGCAGCGTTTCAGTTGCAACGGCCGGGTGGGGTCAGGACGCCACCCGGATCATCAGCTCGGCCTCGCTATGGGCATGGTGGTGCAGCACCAGCGGCCGTCCGTCATGCGAGGAAACCTCGATCGGGGTGCCGTAAAGCTCGGACAGCAGCGCCTCGTTCAGCACCTGCTCGGCCGGGCCCTGCGCAAAGATGCGGCCGTTCTTCATCGCGACGATGTGGTCAGCCCAGGCGGCGGCATAGTTCACCTCGTGGACCACGGTGACCACGCTGCGCCCGGACTCGCGCACCACCCCGGCCAGCCGCGCCATCAGCGCCCGGGCATGGGCCATGTCGAGGTTGTTCAGCGGCTCGTCCAGCAGCACCCAGGGGGTGTCCTGCGCGAAGGTCATCGCCAGGAAGGCGCGCTGCACCTGCCCGCCCGACAGCTCGTCCAGAAAGCGATGCGCCAGCGGCCCCAGGTCCACCGCCTCGATCGCCGCGGCCACCGCCGCGTGGTCGGCAGCGCGGGGGCGGCCGCGGTGATGCGGCCAGCGGCCGAAGCCGACCAGCTCGGACACCCGCAGGCGGCTGGCGACGTTGTTGTGCTGGCCCATGATCGCCAGGCTGCGGGCCAGCGTCTCGGTGGGGGTGCGGGCGATGTCCTGCCCGTCGACGGCGATGCGCCCTGCCTGCAACCGCTCCAGCCGGGCCACCAGCCGCAGCAGCGTGGACTTGCCGGCGCCGTTCGGCCCGATCAGCGCCGTCAGCCGGCCCTTGGGCAGCTCGAGCGAGATATCCGACAGGATCGGCGCCGGGCCGATGTGATGCTGGACGGATTCGATGCGGATCATCTGATGCGCCCCCTGAGCAGCAGGTAAAGGAAGAACAGCCCGCCGAGGAACTCGACCACGACGGAAAGCGTCGCGGGCTGGGCCAGCGCCCGCTCGAACAGGGTCTGGCCGGCGACGAGGATCAGCGCCCCGATCAGCCCGGCGGTGGGCAGCAGCACCGCGTGGCGGTCGCTGGACGCCAGACCGTGCGCCATGCCCGCGACCAGCAGCCCGAAGAACGCCACCGGCCCGACCAGCGCCGTCGAGACCGACACCAGCACCGCCACCAGCGCCAGCGACATCACCACCATGCGGTCAAAGCGCAGCCCCAGCGACACCGCCGCCGTGCGCCCCAGCGCCAGCACGTCCAGCCGCGGGGCCAGCACCAGCGCCGCCGCGATCGCCGCCGCCGCGATGGCGGCGCCCGGCAGCAGCAGCGTGGCGTCGATGCGGCCGAAGCTGGCGAAGCTGACGCTTTGCACCACCGCATAGGAATTGGGGTCCAGGATACGGGCAATGAAGCCGCTGATCGAGCGGAACATCACCCCCAGGATCACCCCGGTCAGGATCATCCGCGGGATGTCGCGGGCGCCGCGCCCCAGCAGCGCCCCGAACAGCAGCCCGGCCAGCAGCACCATCACCGCGACCTCGGCCAGGAACTTCGCCGCCGGGTCGATGGCGGCAAAGCCGGTGACCCCGGCGCTGGCGACCAGCAGCGTCTGCAACAGCACGTAAAGCGCGTCGAACCCCATGATCGAGGGGGTCAGCACCCGGTTGGCCGAGACGGTCTGGAACAGCACCGTGGCCACCGCGACCGAGGCTCCGACCGTGATCAGCCCCGCCAGTTTCACCGCCCGCAGCCACAGGATGAAGCTGCGGTTGCCGCCGCCCAAGCCCTGGAACATCCAGATCAGCGAACACAGCGCCAAGGCCGCCGCCAGCAGCGCGACTACCCCCGGCCGCAGCTGGCCCCATGGCCGCGCGGGCCCGGGGGCCGTGGCCGCCCCCGCGGCCGCCCCGGCGGGCAGCGGCCGGATCCCCGGCCTAGCCATGCGCCGGGCTCCGATAGAGCAGCACCAGGAAGATGGCGGCGCCGAGGATCCCCAGGATCATCCCGACCGGAATCTCGTAGGGCGCGATCAGCACCCGCCCGATGATGTCGCAGACCAGCAGCAGCCCAGCGCCCCCCGCCGCCACGATGGGCAGCGAGGCGCGCAGGTCGTCCCCGACCAGCCGCGCCGCGATATTGGGCACCACCAGCCCGACGAAGGGCACCATCCCCACCGTGGTGACCACCAGCGCCGAGACCACCGCCACCACCACCAGCCCCAGCCGCATCACCGCCGCGGCGCGCAGCCCCAGCCCGGTGGCGATCTCGTCGCCCAGCGACAGGATGGCGAAACGGTCGGCGCCCAGCCAGGCCAGCGCCGCCGCCCCGCCCGCGACCCACAGCAGCTCATAGCGGCCGGCGGTGACGCCCGAAAACTCGCCGCTCAGCCAGGTGCCGATATATTGCAGCATGTCGGTCTGCCAGGCGATCCAGGTCACGACCGAGCCCAGCACCCCCGACAGCACCAGACCGGCGATGGGGACCAGCATCACCTCGCGCCGCGGCAGGCGGCGGATGATCGCCACGAACAGCGCGGTCGAGGCGACGGCGGCCACGCTTGCGCACAGCATCTTGACCCAGATCGGCGCGGCGGGCGCCAGCAGCGTCACCGCCAGCAGCCCCAGCGCCGCGCCCTCGCTGGTGCCCGAGGTGTCGGGCCCGACGAAGCGGTTGCGCACCAGCGCCTGGATCAGCGCGCCGGACACCGCCAGCGCCGCCCCCGACAGCGCCACCGCCAGCGTCCGCGGCAGCCGCGATTCCATCACCACCAGCGCCGTCCACGCATCCGAACGGGCGCTGCGCAGGTCGATCTCGGCCGCGCCCAGCCCCAGGCTCAGCGCCATCAGCCCGACCAGGGCCGACAGCGCCAGCACGGCGGCGGGGCGGCGGCCGAGGATCATTTCTCCAGCGCCTCCTGCAGGCTGTCGAGCAGGTTCATCATCGCGGTATAGCCGCCGGCGGCCAGATAAAGGTCACCCGCCGGCAGATAGACCACATGGTCGTCGGTCCAGGCCCTGGTGCCCTTGACCAGCTCGGTCGACAGCGTGGCCTCGGCCGACTGGGTGTCGGCGCCGATGGCCGCGCCGCGGTCCAGCACCAGCAGCCAGTCGGGGTTGGCCTGGGCGATGAACTCATGGCTGATGGCGTCGCCATGGCCCGCGGTCGGGTCCAGCTTTTCCACCGCAGGCGGCAGCCCGGTCACATCATACAGCCAGCCGAATCGCGAGCCGGGACCATAGGCCGACATCTTCGGCCCGTTGGTCAGCACCACCAGCGCCGTGCCCTTGTCGCGCCCGGCCTCGGCCACCGCGGCCAGTTTCTCGTCCAGCGCGGCGATCAGGGTCTCGGCCTCGGCCTCCTTGCCGTAAAGCTGCGCATAGGCGTTCAGCCGCTCTTTCAGCTGCTCGACCAGCTTGCCGCCGTCCACGGTCATGTCGATGGCCGGCGCCACCTGCGACACCGTCTGCCGCGCCGGGGCGGTGCGGTTGGCGACCACGATCAGGTCGGGACCGGCCCCGGCCAGCGCCTCGAGATTGGGTTCCAGCACGGTGCCGACCCGCGCCGCCTCGGGCGCGAAATCCTTGAGATAATCCAGATAGAGATTGTCCGGCACCGCCGCCGGGGTGATTCCCAGCGCCTTGAGCGTGTCGATCGCGCCCAGGTCCAGCACCGCGATCCGCTCGGGTGCCTGCGGCACGGGGGCCTCGCCCTGCGCGGTCTGGATGGTGATGTCGGCCGCCATCGCCGCCACCGGCGCCGTCGACATCAGAAGGGCGAGCACGAATCCACGCATGTCAGGTCCTTTCGGAAAAAATCGGTTATCATGCTGGCGTCGGGCTGGCATCTGCCCCCTGCTATCCGCGGAAGCGGTAGCTGTCCATAGATGGCGATCAAAACAATCGGGTATTGACGCCGCATCACAAGGTCGTCTACCCAGCCGCCGACGACGCCTTCGCCCCGCATCGCAGGGCCCGGCCCCGACCAGCAGCGATCGGACACCGGGCCGCCAGCCACGGCGTGTCTGTTCTGCGACCTTTTCGAAGGGAAGATCATGCCGAATCCTTCCATGCCCCGCGGCGGCCTGCCGATGGCCTCACCGTCGCCCGGCAAGGCCCGCGACCATGCCCGGGGCTGACGGCCGGATTCCCAGCCGATCCGGGGAAAGAATGTCCAAGAAACGCGCCACGGAGACCAAGATGAACCGCAGCCTCACCGCCCTTGCCGCCTGCGCCGTGGTTGCGGCCTCGCCCGCCTTCGCGCAGGCCCCGGGCGTGCTGCCGCCCGACACGCTGCCCCACGACCTTTCCCCCTGGGGGATGTTCATGGCCGCCGATATCGTGGTCAAGGCGGTGATGATCGGGCTGGCGGCGGCCTCGGTGGTGACCTGGACGGTGGCGCTGTTCAAGCTGATCGAGATCGCCGGCGCCGCGCGCGCCGCCACCGTCAGCCATGGGCGGATCGCCGCCGCCGGGGCGCTGGCCGCCGCGGCCGGGCGGCTGAGCGGGCGGCGCGACCCGGTGGCGCGGATGCTGCGCGCGGCGGGGCGCGAACTGGTCGCCGCCCGCCCCGACCTGCCGGGCGTGCCCGCGCAGGGGGTCAAGGAACGCGTGGCCTCGACCCTGGCCCGGATCGAGGCGGCGGCGGGGCGGCAGCTGGCCAACGGCACCGGGCTGCTGGCCACCATCGGCGCGACCGCGCCCTTTGTCGGGCTGTTCGGCACGGTCTGGGGCATCATGAACGCCTTCGTCGGCATCTCGCGCGCCCAGACCACCAACCTGGCCGTGGTCGCCCCCGGCATCGCCGAGGCGCTGCTGGCCACCGCGCTGGGGCTGGTCGCGGCGATCCCGGCGGTGATCGTCTACAACCTGTGCGCCCGGGCCATCGCATCCCACCGCGCGCAGCTGCGCGACAGCGGCGCATTGATCGAACGGCTGGTCAGCCGCGAGCTCGACCACGCCATGCGGAGGCTCTGACATGGGTTCGCGCCCCGACGACGGCGAGCAGCTCGACGAGCTGTCGGAAATCAACGTCACCCCGTTCATCGACGTGATGCTGGTGCTGCTGATCATCTTCATGGTGGCGGCGCCGCTGGCGACGGTGGACGTGAACGTGGACTTGCCGGCCTCGACCGCGGCGGCGGCGCCGCGCCCGGACGAGCCGGTCTACGTCACCCTGCAGGCCGACGGCAGCATCGCCCTGGCCAACAGCGAGATCGGGGTCGAGGCGCTGCCCGAGGCGCTGGACAACGCCACCGGCGGCGACCCCGAGGCGCGGATCTACCTGCGCGCCGACCGCAACGTCGAATATGGCGAGCTGATGGGTCTGATGAACCGCATCCGCGACGCAGGCTGGGGCCGGATCGGGCTGGTCGGCCTGGAAACGGTGCCGGCGTCGTGACCCGCGCGGGCCGCCCGGGCTGGTGGTTCACCGCCGCCGTGCTGGTGCTTGGCGCGCATCTGGTCGGCGCCACCACGCTGGCGCGGCGCCCCGCGCCGGTGCCGGTGCCGCCCGAGGCCACGGTGGTCGAGCTGCTGTCGCCCGAACCCGCGGCCGGCATCGCGGAAACCCCGACCGAGCTGGCCGAGAACCTGCCGGCGCTGCCGCAGCTGGCCGAGCTGGAGCCGCCCGAGTTCCCCGAGCCCGAACCCGAGCCCGAGCCGGAACCGCCGCCCCCCGAGCCGAAACCTGAGCCCGAGCCGCCGCAGCCAGAACCGGAGCCGGAACCGGAACCACTGCCGGAACCCGAGCCGGAGCCGGTGGTCGAGCCGGTGGTCGAGCCGATCGAGACCATCGCCGCCGTGCGCCCCCGCGCCCGCCCGCCGACGCTGCGCCGCATCGTCGAGCCGCGCGAGACCCCGCAAAAACCCGAACCGCAGCGCGAGCGCCGCCAGGAACAGCCCCGCGAACAGCCCCGGCAGGCGCAGACCGCCCCCGCCCGCACGCAGCCCGCCCCCTCGGCGGCCGGCAGCGCCGGACAGGCCGCGCGCGTCTCGGGGCAAGCGGTGCAGTCCTGGGAAAACAAGGTGCGCCAGGCCACCGCGCGGCACATGAGCCGCGCCCGGGTCACCGCCCGCGGGCAGCTGGCCGCAACCGTGCTGGTGCGCATCGACGGCGGCGGCGGGGTGCAGGCCTCGCTCGCCCAGGGCAGCGGCGACCCCGGCGTCGACGCGGCGCTGATGCGCCACGCCAGCCGCCTGCCCCGCATGCCCGCTCCGCCCGACCGGCAGGCGAAATCCGTGGTGGTCCCGTTCCGCATCACGCGCTGAAGGGCGGCAGCGGCGGCGGGCTGAAGCCGTGTGGGGGGGGGCGCCTGCGGGTAACGGGTAACGGGTAACGGCAAAGAATACTGCTGGCAGCCTTGATCTAGCAGGCTTCGGCTGCCGCCGGACCTCAAACTCACCCGCCGCTCCTCAAACCCGGCACAGCAGCGCCGGCCCCAAGGCTCGCCCCACCCGCAGCAGGCCGCGCCCGCTTGCGGCACGGATCACATCCGGCGAGGAACCTTCCGCAGTTCACACAGTTCAGTCTTCGCACAGTCTCCTCCACATCAACCAAGCCGAAGCAGCAGCATTGCATTGTTGTCAACCGCAGACGCGCCAGCCACAGGCGCGGGTTTTTTCGCATGGCAGACGGCGCCCGGCAGCCGCAGTTTTCGCGCCTCTATGTCCCATAAGTCTGCTCTCGCCCTCCTCATCGCCGATCCCGCCACTGCCCCCGCCCCGACAGCCCCCAGCGCCGGCGCTCGGCGGGCGAGGACCAGAGCCGTTCTCCGACCATGGCGGAGTCGGTCTGCCAGTGCAGCGTGCCGTCGCGCAGCCAGCCGGCGCGGGCGCCGCTGCGGGCCAGGGCGGGCTGGTCGAGCAGCAGGCAGGGGCCCGAGACCTCGGGGGGCGCCCTTGCGGCAAGGATGACGACGCCGCCCTCGGCGCAGGCGGCCGCGGCCCGGGCGGCGGCGGCCTTGCCGCTCAGATGCGCCACGGCGATCCCGCCCAGCCGGGCGCGGCGGTCGCCGGTCGGGCCGCTCCAGCCCTCGCGGGCGCCGGCTTCGGCCGCGGCGGCGGTGTCGCCGTCGGCGCGCAGCCAGCTGTCGGCGACAAAGGCCGCACCGGGCTTGGAGAGCGCGCGGCCGGCGGGGGTGAGGATCCCCACCGCCGCGGCGTCGGGCGAAATCAGGATGTCGGGGCGCGGGCTGGCAGCCCACAGCAGCGCCGCCGCCCCGGGCAGCAGCACCGCCGCCAGCCGCCCCAGCCAGCGCGTCGCAAGCGCGCCGCCTTGCAGCGAAAACAGCCACAGCGCTGCCCCGGCCCCGGCCAGCGGCAGCACCCGCCAGTCCGGCGCCGGCGCCGCCAGGACCGAGCCGCCCCAGCCCGCGACAGCTTCAGCCACCCACAGCATCCAGCGCGTGCCCAGCCCCATCACCCACAGCGCCGGCCCGGCCAGACCCAGGGGCGCCAGCAGCGCCGCGACCACCCCCGCGGGCATCACCACGCTGCCCATCACCGGCACCACCAGCAGGTTGGCGACGATCCCGTATTGGGCCGAGCGGTTGAAATGCGCCGCCGCCAGCGGCGCGGTGGCCAGCCCCGCGATCAGCGACGAAATCACCAGCAGCGCCACCCCCCGCACCACCCAGGGCAGGCGCTGCGCGCCGCGCGACCAGGCGGGAAACAGCAGGATCAGCGCGGCGGTGGCGGCAAAGCTCATCTGGAAGCCGGGGGTGACCAGCGCCTCGGGGGCCAGATACAGGATCGCCAGCGCCGCCACCGCCAGCGTGCGCAGCGAGATCGCGCGCCGGTCCAGCAGCACCGCCGCCAGCATCACCGCCACCATCACCCAGGCGCGCTCCGTCGGCACCCCTCCGCCGGAAACCCACAGATACAGCGTCGCCGCCGCCAGCGCCGCCAGCGCCGCCAGCTTGTGGACCGGCGCGCCCGAGAGCGCCGCGCCGAGGACGCCCGGCCCCAGCCCCTGCGCCGCCGCCAGCCCCAGCCGCAGCGCCGCATAGACGAAGGCGGCCAGCATGGTCATGTGCAGCCCCGAGATCGAGACGATGTGATAGAGATTCGAATCGCGCATCACCTGATTGGTGGCCTCGGCGATGCCCGAGCGGTCGCCGGTGACCAGCGCCGAGGCCACCGCCCCCGCCTGCCCGCCGATCCGGTCCTGCATGGCCTGCGACAGCCGCAGCCGGATCGCGGTGCCGTCCAGCAGCCGCGGCGGCGGCGGCTCGACGATCAGCAGCGGGGTGCGGGTATAGCCGACCGCGCCGAGCCCGGCGAAGAAGGCGTTGCGGCGGAAATCGAAGGCGCCGGGTTCCGCCGGCGGCGGCGGCGGGCCGAGATGCGCGGTCAGCATCACCCGGGCCGAGGTCGCGGGCAGCGCCGCCCCCTCGGGCAGCGACAGCCGCACCCGGCGCGGGGTCCGCTCTGGCGCGGTCGCGGTGTCGCGCAGCACCACCCGGTCCAGCGTCACCCGCATCCGGTCGCGGGCAGAGCGGTCGATCTGCACCACCCGCCCCTCGACCGGGCCGTAATAGCGGTAGTCCATCACCGGCGCCGCCACCATGTGCAGCCGCAGCCCGGCGGCAAGGAACCCCGACAGCGCCAGCGCCGCAGCCAGCGCCGCCAGCCGCAGGACCTCGGCCCGGTCCCAGGGAATGCGCCCGGCGTCGGCCAGCAGCAGCAGCCGGCGAGCCGCCCATATCGCCAGCAGCATCGCCGCAAGGGCTGCGGCGTATAGCCCCGGCCCCGGGTCGAACCGCAGGCTGAACCACAGCCCGATCCCGCAGGACACCAGGATCGGCACGCGGATCAGCAGCCCCGCGCGCAGCGCCAGTTCCGCCGTCGAGCGGGCGGCGCGGTCCGACACCCGCCCCGGCGCCGTCAGCGCCGCCAGCAGCCGCACCCCCCGCCCGCGCGGGGGCGCCATACCGCCATTCGCTGCATCCGCTGCGGTCACGCTTGTCCTTACCCTGAATCCTCGCGTATCCCTGCGCCGATCCTAACCCGGCGGTCCTTAGCAAAAGGTTAACGCCTGTCGCCCACCCGCCGCCCGAACGACCGAAGCAGGACGCAACCATGCAATCACCCCCCGTCGTCACGCGCTTCGCGCCCTCGCCCACCGGCTATCTGCATATCGGCGGCGCGCGCACGGCGCTGTTCAACTGGCTTTACGCGCGCGGCCGCGGCGGCAAGTTCCTGCTGCGGATCGAGGATACCGACCGCGCCCGCTCCACCCCCGAGGCGACCGAGGCGATCCTGCAGGGGCTGCGCTGGCTGGGGCTGGACTGGGACGGCGCGCCGGTCAGCCAGTTCGCCCGCGCCGAGCGCCACGCCGAGGTGGCGCGCCAGATGATGACGGCCGGCACCGCCTATCCCTGCTATACCACCCCGGCCGAGATCGAGGCCTGGCGCGCGGAACATCCCAACCGCCCCTTCGTCAGCCCCTGGCGCGACGCCGACCCCGCGACAAGGCCCGACGCGCCCTATGCGATCCGGCTGCGGGCCCCGCGCGAGGGGGTGACGGTGATCCAGGATGCGGTGCAGGGCGAGGTCACCTTTCGCAACGACCAGCTGGACGACATGGTGCTGCTGCGTTCGGACGGGACTCCGACCTATATGCACGCGGTGGTTGTGGACGACCACGACATGGGGATCACCCATATCATCCGCGGCGACGACCACCTGACCAATGCCGCCCGCCAGGCGCAGGTCTATGCGGCGAATGGCTGGGCGCTGCCGGTGTTCGCGCATATCCCGCTGATCCACGGCGCCGACGGCAAGAAACTGTCCAAGCGCCACGGCGCGGTCGGGCTGCATGAATATGCCGCCATGGGCTATCCGGCGGCAGCGATGCGCAACTATCTGGCCCGGCTGGGCTGGAGCCACGGCGACGACGAGCTGTTCGACGACGCGCAGGCGCGCGCATGGTTCGACCTGTCGGGAATCGGCAAGGCGCCGGCGCGGCTCGACTTCAAGAAACTCGAACATGTATCGGGGCATCATGTCGCAGCCATGAGCGATGCGGCGCTGCTGGACGAGCTGGCGGGGTTCCTGGCCGCCACGGGCCAGCCGCCGCTGACCCCGCAGCAGCTGGCGCGGCTGACCCCGGCGCTTGCGGTGCTGAAGCAGAAATCCCGCACCCTGCCGCAGCTGCTGGAACAGGGCCGCTTTGCCCTGATCGAGCGCCCGGTGCAGCCCGATGACAAGGCCGCGGCGGCGCTGGATACGGTGTCCAAAGGTATACTCGGGGATTTGACCGCCGCGATGCAGAATGTTATCTGGGCGCGAGACGACCTGGAGGCGATTGCACAGCGGATAGCCGAGTCGAACGGACTTGGCCTTGGCAAGATCGCGGCCCCGGTGCGGGCGGCACTCGCCGGGCGGACCTCGACCCCGAGCATATTCGACATGATGCTGGCCCTCGGGCGCGACGAAACGCTCGCCCGCCTGGCAGACGCCACGGCGTGAGAGCGCCCATACGCAGCGGCCCGGATGGGCCTCGAGCAAAGGAATATGCGATGGCCGAAGCCAGAACCGCCCGGATTTCGCTGAACGACAAGGATTTCGAGCTGCCGGTCCTGACCCCCACCGTCGGGGCGGAATGTATCGACATCCGCAAGCTTTACGGGCAGGGCAACGTCTTCACCTTCGACCCCGGCTTCACCTCGACCGCGGCCTGCGAAAGCGCGATCACCTATATCGACGGCGACGTGGGCGAGCTGTGGTATCGCGGCTACCCGATCGAGCAGCTGGCCGAGAAGAGCCATTATCTGGAAGTCTGCTACCTGCTGCTGAACGGCGAGCTGCCGAGCGCCGAGCAGATGGAAAAGTTCGAGTGGCTGATCACCCACCACACCATGGTGCACGAGCAGCTGCACTACTTCTTCCGCGGATTCCGCCGCGACAGCCACCCGATGGCGACGCTGGTCGGCGTGGTCGGCGCGATGTCGGCCTTCTACCACGACAGCCTCGACATCAACGACCCGCACCACCGCGAGGTCGCCTCGATCCGGCTGATCGCCAAGCTGCCGACGCTGGCGGCGATGGCGTATAAATATTCGCTGGGCCAGCCCTTCGTCTATCCGAAGAACGACCTCGATTACGCCTCGAACTTCCTGCACATGTGCTTCTCGGTCCCGGCCGAGCCCTATCACATCGACCCGGCGCTGGCCCGCGCCATGGACCGCATCTTCACCCTGCACGCGGACCACGAACAGAACGCCTCGACCTCGACGGTGCGGCTGGCGGGCTCGTCGGGGGCCAACCCCTTTGCCTGTATCGCGGCCGGCATCGCCTGCCTGTGGGGTCCCGCCCATGGCGGCGCCAACCAAGCCGCGCTGGAGATGCTGCAGGAAATCGGCACCGTCGACCGCATCCCCGAATACATCAAGCGCGCCAAGGACAAGGACGACCCGTTCCGGCTGATGGGCTTCGGCCACCGGGTCTACAAGAACTTCGACCCGCGCGCGAAGATCATGAAGGAATCGGCCGACGAGGTGCTGGACATCCTCGGGATCGAGAACAACCCCACCCTGCAGGTCGCCAAGGAGCTGGAGCGGATCGCGCTCGAGGACGAATATTTCGTCTCGAAGAAGCTCTACCCGAACGTCGATTTCTATTCGGGCATCATCCTGTCGGCGATGGGCTTCCCGACCTCGATGTTCACTCCGATCTTTGCGCTGTCGCGCACCGTCGGCTGGATTTCGCAGTGGAAGGAAATGCTGGGCGACCCGGACAGCAAGATCGGCCGCCCGCGGCAGCTGTATATCGGCTCGGACCGGCGCGATTACCTGGATGTGGCCAAGCGCTGAGGCTGCTGGAATTGTTGGGGAAAGGGGGCCGGGTCGGTCCCCTTTTTCTTTTGGCGCGCCGGGTTGCGCGGTCGGACCGGGGCGCTGCCCCGGGCCCCTGCCGTGGCCTTCCTCGCTGAAATCAGTCCACCGGACCATCCGGCGGGAAAACAGCCTCGGGGGCTGCTTTCTGATCCGCCTGCTATTCCGGGCGCTCGGAAGCCCCGGGATATTTCACTGATGAAGACAGAGGCCCTCGGCCATTCCGTTATCCGGGTTGCGGGTGGTAAAGCGGGTCGAATATGGGGGCGCGCATGAACCTGCTTTTCGCCAATGACCGCCGCGGGGAATATCCGCCCAGCCTGTACGCCGAGCAGAACCCGGCGCTGCCGCCGTTTCCGCCGCTGCGGGGGGATGCGCGGGCTGATGTGGCGGTGGTGGGCGCGGGCTACACCGGGCTCAGCGCGGCGCTGACGCTGGCGCGGGCGGGACGCTCGGTCGTGCTGCTCGAGGCGCAGCGGGTGGGCTTTGGCGCCTCGGGGCGCAATGGCGGGCAGATGGGCTCGGGGCAGCGGCTCGAGGTTGACGAGCTGGAACGGATGGCCGGGCGCACGGCGGCGCGGCGGCTGTGGGACATGGCCGAGGAGGCCAAGGCCCTGACCCGTGCCTTGGCGGCCGAGGGCGGGGTGACGGTCCATCCCGGCATCGCCCACGCCGCCCGCAATCCCCGCGAGGTCCGCCATGCCCATGAAAACGCCGAGCGTCTGGCCCGCGACTACGGCTATGCGCTGATCGAGCCGCTGGATGCGGCCGGGCTGCGGGCGCTGGTGAAATCGCCGCTGTATGCGGGGGGCGATCTCGACCGCGGCGCCGGCCACCTGGACCCGCTGGCGCTGGCGCTGGGGCTGGCGCGGCTAGCCGCAGCGGCGGGGGTGCGCATCCACGAGGGCGCCCATGTCCACGCCATAAGCCACGCGCGGCGCGCGGGCGAGGCCACGATCGTTCAGACCGGCGCCGGGCGGGTGATCTGCGATCACGTCATCCTGGCCGCGAACGGCTATCTGGGGCATCTGGACATGGGCGTCGCCGCCCGCGTCATGCCGATCAACAATTTCGTGGTCGCGACCGAGCCGCTGGGCGCGCGCGCCGACGACATCCTGGGGGAAAACATCGCCGTCCACGACACCCGCTTCGTGGTGAACTACTGGCGGCTGAGCGAGGACCGGCGGCTGGTGTTCGGCGGCGGCGAGAGCCTCGGCTATCGCTTTCCGCGCGACATCGCCGCCAAGGTGCGCCGGCCGCTGGAACAGGTCTATCCGCAGCTGAAGGGGGTGCGCATCACCCATGGCTGGGGCGGCACGCTGGCGATCACCATGAACCGGATGCCGTATTTCGCGCGCCCCGCCCCGAACTGCCTGTCGGCCAGCGGGTTTTCCGGGCACGGGGTGGCGCTGGCCAATCTTTCGGGCAAGCTGATGGCGCAGGCGGTGATCGGCCAGTCCGAGGGGTTCGAGACCATGGCCGCCCTGCCCCTGCCCGCCTTTCCCGGCGGCGCGGCGCTGCGCTGGCCGCTGCTGGTCGCCGGCATGGGCTGGTATTCGCTGCGCGACCGGCTGGGGGTCTAGCGGCCCTCGCCGCTGTCCTCGCTCCCGGGGCGGGCAGAGGCGTGGCGGCGGGCGATACGCTGCAGCTTGCGGCGGTGGTAGGTGCGCACCAGCGGCACGGTCAGGTAGTGGAACACCGTCGCCGCGATCAGCCCGGGGATGAGGCCGCCCACCAGATAGGGCAGGAAGATGCCGTTGAAGAACGCCAGCAGCCGGTCCCACTCGGCCACCCGCCCGTCGAAGATCGACATGAAATTATGCCACAGCTGCCCGCTTGCGGCGGTAAAGGCGGCCATGATCACCCCGGGCGACATGCTGCCCGGCACCCCCAGCATCCAGCGCCCCAGCCCCACCGACATCACAGCGATGAAGGGGATGGTGACCGGATTGCCGATCAGAGAGCCCAGCACCGCGGCGATCAGATTGCCGCGCATCAGCCAGGCCAGCGCCAGCCCGCCCAGCAGATGCGCGCCGAACAGCGGGGTGAAGCTGATGAACACCCCCGCCGCCACCCCGCGGCCGATCCGGCTGGGCTCGTCGGGCAGGCGGCGGACCCGGTGCACGATATAGCGCACCGCCCGCGACCAGCCGCCCCGCGGATAGACGATATCGCTGGCGAGCTGCGAATAGCTGCGTGGCTTGCGCTTGAACACCCGGCCCGCCCCTTTCGGAAAATCCCGGATCAATGAACCAGCCGCACCCCGCGGCTGCAACCCGGAAAGCCGGGAAAATCGGCCCGCGCCACCTGCGCAGGATGCCTTGCCCCGCCCCGGCCTAGAACCGCGCCGAGGGGTCGCGGATGCGCGCCACCTGCGCCACGTCCGGCTCTGCGTCCAAGGCGGTCAGCAGCGCGTGCAGATGTTCGCGGTCGCGCAGTTCCACGTCGATGCGCAGCCGGTAGAAATCGGGCTTGCGGTCCAGGAACTCGAGGTCCGAGATATTGGCCCCCTGCGCCCCGATCAGCGTGCAGATCCGGCCCAGCACCCCGGCGTCGTGGCGGATGGTCAGCCCCAGCCGCGAGGAATAGACCGGCGGGTGCCGCCCTTCGCGCCAGCGCAGGTCGACCCAACGCTCGGGCTGGGCCTCGAAATCGGCCAGCACCGGGCAGTCGATGGCGTGGATCACCACCCCCTTGCCGCGATAGGTGATGCCGACGATGCGTTCCCCCGGCAGAGGATCGCAGCAGGGGGCGCGGGTGAACTCCTGATCGGCCTCGAGCCCGGCGACGGCGCGGGTGGCGTCGATCTCCTCCTCGGCCGGGGTCAGGTCGGGATAAAGCGCGCGGATCAGCTCCTGCGCCGACATCTCGGCCGAGCCGATGCGGGCCAGCATCTCGTCCACGTTCGGCAACGCCAGCGTCTTGGCGGCGGCGCGCAGCGCCTTGTCGGTGGCTTTGCGGTTGACGTGCTCGAAGGCGACGCGCACCAGCTCCGACCCCAGCCGGATGAAGCGCGAGCGGTCCTCCTCGCGCAGGCTGCGCCGGATCGCGGCCTTGGCGCGCCCGGTCACCACGATGTCCAGCCAGGTCGCCTGCGGCCGCTGCCCCGAGGCCGAGATGATGTCCACCGCCTGCCCGTTCTTGAGCCGGGTCCACAGCGGCACCCGGATCCCGTCCACCTTGGCGCCGACGCAGCTGTTGCCCAGCCGCGTGTGGATCGCATAGGCAAAGTCGATCGGCGTCGCCCCCTTGGGCAGCTGGATGACGTCGCCGCGCGGGGTGAAGCAGAACACCTGGTCCTGATACATCTCGAGCTTCACATGCTCGAGGAACTCGTCGTGGTCTTCTTCGCCGAAACGCTCGGTCAGGCTGGCCAGCCACTCGCCCGGATCGACCGCAAAGGGGTTCTTGCTGCGCACCCCGTCGCGATAGGCCCAATGCGCGGCGACGCCGGCCTCGGCCACCTCGTGCATGGCGCGGGTGCGGATCTGCACCTCGACCCGCGTGCCGTCGCGGGTGGAAACGGTGGTGTGGATCGAGCGGTAGCCGTTCGACTTGGGCTGGCTGATGTAGTCCTTGAACCGCCCCGGCACCATCCGCCACTTGCGGTGGATGATCCCCAGCGTGCGGTAGCAATCGGCTTCAGAGCGGGTGATGATGCGGAACCCGTAGATGTCGGACAGGCGGCTGAACGCCAGCTGCTTTTCCTGCATCTTGCGCCAGACGCTGAACGGGCGCTTGGCGCGGCCGAAGACCTCGGCCTCGACCCCCTCGGCGTCCAGCGTGGCGCGGATGTCGGCGGTGATCTGCGGGATCACGTCGCCGTTTTCCTTTTGCAGCACCACGAAGCGGCGGATGATCGAGTTGCGCGCCTCGGGGTTGATGACCTTGAAGGCGAGGTCTTCGAGCTCCTCGCGCATCCACTGCATCCCCATGCGCCCGGCCAGCGGCGCAAAGATGTCCATGGTCTCGCGCGCCTTCTGCACCTGTTTTTCCGGGCGCATCGACTTGATGGTGCGCATGTTGTGCAGCCGGTCGGCCAGCTTGACCAGGATCACGCGAAGATCGCGCGACATGGCCATGAAAAGCTTGCGGAAGTTTTCCGCCTGCTTCGAGTGCGCGCCCGAGAGTTGCAGGTTGGTCAGCTTGGTGACCCCGTCCACCAGATCGGCGATCTCGCGCCCGAAGATCTGGGCCACGTCGGTCCAGGTCGAGCGCGTGTCCTCGATGGTGTCGTGCAGCAGCGCGGTGATGATGGTGGCATCGTCCAGCCGCATCTCGGTCAGGATGGCGGCGACGGCGACGGGATGGGTGAAATAGGGTTCGCCCGAGTGGCGGAACTGCCCCTCGTGCATCCGGCGGCCATAGTCGAAGGCCTGCCGGATCAGTTCCGCATTGGTCCGAGGGTTGTAGTTGCGGACCAGTGCGATCAGGTCTTCGACGTCGAATCTTTCCAACCGAGATACCGCCCGGCTGCCGTCAGTTGCGGCCCTGCGCTTCCAGCATCATCCGCAGCATCCGTTCCTCGGATTCCTCGTCGGCGGGCTTGGGACGGTCGATCTCGGCCCCCAGCAGCAGCGCCATCGCGTCCTCTTCGGGCTCGTCGACCTCGATCTGGGTCTGGGTCTGCTCGATCATCCGCTCGCGCAGGTCGTCGACGGGCTGGGTCTCGTCCGCGATCTCGCGCAGGGCGATCACCGGGTTCTTGTCGTTGTCGGGGTCGACCGTCGCGGGCGAGCCGGCCGAGATCTCGCGGGCGCGATGGGCGGCCAGCAGGACCAGGTCAAATCGGTTGGGAACCTTGTCGACGCAATCCTCGACTGTCACGCGGGCCATGGCATACCTCTGCGAATCGGCTGAAGGGCAAGGTGGCATATGTGGGCGCCACCCCGGGCAATGTCAAGCAAGCGGCGCCATGCCGGCCAGCCCCGCCGGTCCCAGCGCCGCCAGCATCGCGGCCACGGTCCGGCCGGTGCGGGGGTGGCGCCACTGCGGCGCGATCTCGGCCAGCGGCGCCAGCACGAAACCGCGGTCCTGCAGCCGCGGATGCGGCAGGATCAGCCGGTCCGGGGTCAGGCGCTGCTGCTGGGCCGGCGGCAGCGCCCGCCAGCGGTCCTGTTCGGCGGCATCGGGCAGCACCAGCTCGCCCACCGCCAGCAGGTCGATGTCGATCACCCGCGCCCCCCAGCGGCCGCCGTCGCGCACCCGCCCCAGCGCCGCCTCCACTCGATGGGCCGCGGCCAGCAGCGCGGGCGCCGGCTGCGCCGACCACAGCGCCGCCGCCGCGTTGACGTAGTCGGGCCCGGAACCGGGTGGAAAGGCTGGGGTTTTCCAGAAGCGGCTGACCCGGGTGGCGGGCAGCCCCTCGGCCGCCAGCGCGCGCAGCGCGGCGCGCAGCCCGGCCTCGGGGGCACCTGTCGAAGAAAACAGGTTTGCACCCAGGGCCAGCAGCACTAGATTGTCCGACATATTTCCTATTTCCAGAGCTTTGGGAGACAAGGCGTTGTTCTACAAGGACGATCGGCTGGCGCTGTTCATCGACGGATCGAACCTTCACGCGGCCGCAAAGTCGTTGGGGTTCGACATTGATTACAAGCTTTTGCGTCAGGAGTTCGAGCGCCGGGGCAAGCTGACCCGCGCCTATTACTATACCGCGCTGCTGGAAAGCGAGGAATATTCCCCGATCCGGCCGCTGATCGACTGGCTGACCTACAACGGTTTCGCCATCGTCACCAAGCCGGCGCGCGAATACACCGACTCGATGGGCCGGCGCCGGATCAAGGGCAACATGGATGTCGAACTGACCGTCGACGCGCTGCAGCTGGCGCCGCATCTGGACCACGCGGTGGTGTTTTCCGGCGACGGCGACCTGCGCCCGATGATCGAGGCGCTGCAGCGGCAGGGGGTGCGGGTTTCCGTGGTCTCGACCCTGCGCAGCCAGCCGCCGATGATCGCCGACGAGCTGCGCCGCCAGGCCGACAATTTCATCGAGCTGGACGCGCTGCGCGACATCATCGGCCGCCCCCCGCGCGAGCCGCGCGAGCCCGAAGCCGACGCGCTGGCCGAGCCCTGAGCTTTCCCCGGCCGCGCCCGCACAGGCTGCGGCTGAAACCCGCCCGGCTTAACCCTTCGTCAATATTTTCCGAGACGGCCGCCGCCGCACCATATAGACACTGGGATCATACGAGTGGGATTCTGGTGCAATGGACGAGAACGACCGGTCCGCCCCGGCCAGCGACGGCCCGCCGCGGGTGCTGCACCTGCCGGATTTCGACCGGCAGTCGCCGGCGCGGGTGCTGACGGGGGTCCGCCGCTATTGGGATTCGCTGCGCCAGGGCCGGGCGGTGCCGTCGCGGCAGGACATCACCCCCATGGGGCTGCACCCGGCGCTGGACTTCGCCTTCATCATTGAACGCATCGCGCCGGGCGCGGCGCGGTTCCGGCTGGCCGGGCGGCATCTGATCGACCTGATGGGGATGGAGGTGCGGGGGATGCCGCTATGCGCGGTGATGCAGCCCGGGTCGCGCGGGCGCATCTCGGACGTGCTGGAAACCGTGTTCCAAGGGCCGCAGATCGCCGAAATCACCCTGCATTCCCCCGCCGCCTACGGCCGCCCCGAGCTGGCGGGCCGGATGCTGCTGCTGCCGCTGCGCTCGGACCTCGGCGACGTGACCCGGGCGCTGGGGTGCCTGGTGACCGAGAGCCCGATGGGGATGGCGCCGCGGCGCTTCGACCTGATATCCGACCGCGCCGACCCGGTGATCGAGGGCGCGCGGGTGCTGGTGCCCTCGCCCTCGCCGCAGGGCTTTGCCGAACCGCCGGTGCCCTGGAACCCCGCCGCCCCCCGCCGCGCCATCCGCGAGGACGAGACCCCCGAGGAACGCCGGGCGCGGTTCCGGGTGATCTCCGAGGACTGAGGAGTCCAGGTCGGACCCCGCGTCGGGGAAAGCCACTCGCAGCGCCCTGCCCGCGGCAGTCCTCCGGCCTTCCCGCGCGGAAGTCCACCCGGGGCGGCCGGACCTGCACCCGAGCTATCAGCGCCCTCTTGCCTGCGTCGCCCTGCTCGCGGCGTCCTAATTGCGGCGCTCCTGCAGACGTTGCAAGCGACGCGCCCCGCCGCCGCCCTGCAAAGCGGCAGCTGCTTCTTTCTGGCTCAAATACCCATGCTCCGGCGACGCAGGCGTGACCGGGCATCTTGTCCTCTGCCCCGCGAAAGCAAAACGGCGCGCCCCCGGGGAACGCGCCGTCGGCAATTGCAGGGGTGCGGGCTCAGCCCACGTCGCGCAGGGCGGCGGGGGTGCGGGTGCGGCGGGCGCGCAGTTCCTCGGCCACCAGGAAGGCCAGCTCCAGCGACTGGCTGGCGTTCAGCCGCGGGTCGCAGGCGGTGTGATAGCGCGAGGACAGGTCCTCGTCGGTGACCGCGCGCACGCCGCCGGTGCATTCGGTCACGTCCTTGCCGGTCATCTCGAAATGCACGCCGCCCGGCACCGTGCCCTCGGCCTGGTGGACGGCGAAGAACTCGCGCACCTCGCGCAGCACGGAATCGAACGGCCGGGTCTTGTAGCCCGAGGCCGACTTGATGGTGTTGCCGTGCATCGGGTCGCAGCACCAGACCACCTCGGCGCCTTCCTCCTGCACGGCGCGGACCAGCCGCGGCAGGTGGTCGCCGACCGAGCCGGCGCCGAACCGCGCGATCAGCGTCAGCCGCCCCGGCTCGTTTTCCGGGTTCAGCCGCGCCAGCAGCGCCTTGAGGTCGTCGGTGGTGATCGAGGGGCCGCATTTCAGCCCGATCGGGTTCTGCACGCCGCGGCAGAACTCCACATGCGCGCCGTCGACCTGGCGGGTGCGGTCGCCGATCCACAGCATGTGCCCCGACCCCGCCACCGGCAGGCCGCTGGTCGAATCGATCCGGGCCAGCGCCTCTTCGTATTCCAGCAGCAGGGCTTCGTGGCTGGTGTAGAACTCGACCGTGCCCAGCTCATGCGCGGTGTCCGAGCTGACCCCGGCCGCCTGCATGAAGGCCATCGCGTCGGAAATGCGGTCGGCGATGTCGCGATAGCGCGCGGCCTCGGGGCCGTCGGTGAAATCGGCGATCCAGCTTTGCACGCGGTGGATGTCGGCGTAGCCGCCGGTCGAAAACGCGCGCAGCAGGTTCAGGCTGGCGGCGGCCTGGGTATAGGCCTGCAGCATCCGCACCGGGTCGGGCACCCGCGCCGCAGCGGTGAAGTCGAAGCCGTTGATGATGTCGCCGCGGTAGCTGGGCAGCTCCTGCCCGTCCATCACCTCGGTCGGGGCGCTGCGCGGCTTGGCGAACTGCCCGGCCATGCGGCCGACCTTGACCACCGGCAGCTGCGCGCCCCAGGTCAGCACCACCGCCATCTGCAGCATCACCTTGAAGGTGTCGCGGATGTTGTCGGCCGAGAACTCGGCGAAGCTTTCGGCGCAGTCGCCCCCCTGCAGCAGGAAGCGGCGCCCGCGCGCGACATCGGCCAGCTGCGACTTCAGCCGCCGCGCCTCGCCGGCAAAGACCAGCGGCGGAAACCGGGTCAGCTGCGCCTCGACCGCGCGCACCGCATCCACGTCGGGATAATCCGGCATCTGGATCCGCGGCCGGGCGCGCCAGCCGTCGCGCTGCCAGTCGGTCGCCGGCGCGGCGGCGCGGGCGGTGGCGTTGCGGGCGGTATCGTGCATCTGCGGCATGGCTGCATCCTCTTGCGGGTTGCAGTCTTATAGGGAGGATGCGGCCCGGTTCAAAGCCCCCTGCCCGCCGCAGCCGTCCATTGCGTGCGGCATGTGGCCCCGACGGGCCGCCCGCGGCATCGGCGGCGCCCCGCGTTCCCCGCCGGAACCACAGGCCTTTGCCATAACAGACCGCTTTTCTTTCAAAACACCCCGTCCTACTGTCACCCTAGGGACGAATGTCCGATAGGGAGAATATTCATGAAGAAACTGCTTCTGGCCACGGCCACGCTGGCGCTGTCCGCGGGGCTTGCCTCGGCCGAAGAGGTCAAGATCGGCCTGTCGCTGGGCTTTACCGGCCCGCTCGAATCGCTGGCGCCGAACATGGCCAGCGGTGCGGAACTGGCCGTCAAGGAAGTCAGCGACTCGGGCAAGCTGCTGGATGGCAGCACGGTGACCGCGGTGCGCGCCGACAACACCTGCACCGACGCCGCCGCCTCGGTCGCGGCGGTCGAGCGGCTGGTGACCTCGGACAAGGTCAACGGGATCATGGGCGGCATGTGCTCGGGCGAGACCATCGCCAGCCTGGAACGGGTGGGCGTGCCGAACGGGATGGTGATGATCTCGCCCTCGGCCACCTCGCCGGCGCTGACCGACATCGAGGACCAGGGGTTCTTCTTCCGCACCTCGCCGTCGGATTCGCGGCAGGGCGAGGTGATGGCCGACATCACCCTGGAACACGGCATCCAGTCGGTGGCGATCACCTATACCAACAACGACTATGGCAAGGGGCTGGCCGAATCCTTCAAGACCGCCTTCGAGGCCAAGGGCGGCACGGTCACGATGATTTCCGCCCATGACGACGGCAAGGCCGATTATTCGGCCGAGGTCGGCGCGCTGGCCGCCGCCGGCGGGGACGCGCTGGCGGTGGTGGGCTATGTCGACCAGGGCGGGTCCGGCGTGATGCGCGGCGTGCTGGACGCGGGCGCGTTCGACACCTTCGTCCTGCCCGACGGCATGGTCGGCCAGCCGGTCGTCGACAGGTTCGGCACCGAGCTGGAGAAATCCTTCGGCCAGAACCCGGCCGCCGAGGGCGAGGGCCGCGACAAGTTCGTGGAACTGGCCCAGGCCGCGGGCTTCGACGGCACCTCGGCGTTTGCGGCCGAATCCTATGACGCCACGGCGCTGATGCTGCTGGCGATGCAGGCGGCCGGGTCCAGCGACCCGCGCGTCTACAAGGACAAGGTGATGGAGGTCGCCAACGCGCCGGGCGAAAAGATCGGCCCCGGCGACCTGGCGCGCGGGCTCGAGCTGCTCGCCGCCGGGCAGGACATCGACTATGACGGCGCCTCGGCCGTCGAGTTCGTGGAGCCCGGCGAAAGCGCCGGCACCTATCGCGAGGTCGATTTCAAGGGCGGCACGCTGAACGCGGTCCGCACCCGCTGATCGCTTGCCACAGCCCCGGCCGGACGCTCCGGCCGGGGTTTTTGCCCTCCGCACACAGGCGGCGGGCCAACAGGGACGCAACCGGCACCAAACGACCGGGCCCCGCAACCAACAGGAGAAACGCATGAACCGTTTTCTGATCGCGACGGCAGTGCTGGCGCTGACCGCCGGCGGCGCGCTGGCCGAGGAGATCAAGCTGGGCATCTCGCTGGGCTTCACCGGCCCGCTGGAATCCATGGCCCCGCCGATGGCCAATGCCGCCGAGCTGGCGATGAAGGAGGTCACCGACTCGGGCAAGCTGCTGGACGGCAGCACGGTGACCGCGGTGCGCGCCGACAACACCTGCGCCGATGCCGCGGCCTCGGTCGCGGCGGTCGAGCGGCTGGTGACATCCGAACGGGTGAACGGCATCGTCGGCGGCATGTGCTCGGGCGAGACCATCGCCAGCCTGGAACGGGTGGGTGTGCCGAACGGCATGGTGATGATCGCGCCCTCGGCGACCTCGCCCGCGCTGTCCACCATCGAGGACAAGGGCTTCTTCTTCCGCACCTCGCCGTCGGACGCGCGGCAGGGCGAGGTGATGGCCGACATCATCACCGACCGCGGGCTCAAGTCGGTGGCGGTCAGCTATACCAACAACGATTACGGCAAGGGGCTGGCGGATTCCTTCGTCTCGGCCTTCGAGGCCAAGGGCGGCTCGATCACGATGAATGCGGCCCATGACGACGGCAAGGCCGATTATTCGGCCGAGGTCGCGGCGCTGGCCGCCGCCGGGGGCGAGGCGCTGGTGGTCGCGGGCTATGTCGATCAGGGCGGTTCCGGCATCGTGCGGGGGGCGCTGGATTCGGGGGCGTTCGACACTTTCGTGTTCACCGACGGCATGGTGACGCAGGCGCTGGTCGACAAGTTCGGGACCGAGCTGGAACATTCCTTCGGCCAGAACCCCTCGGCCGAGGGCGAGGGCCGCGACGCCTTCATCGCGCTGGCGCGCGAGGCGGGGTTCGAGGGCTCGGACGCCTTTGCCGCGGAATCCTATGACGCGGCGGCGCTGATCATGCTGGCGATGCAGGCGGCGGGTTCCAGCGATCCGCGCGTCTACAAGGACAAGGTGATGGATGTCGCCAACGCCCCCGGCGAAATGATCAACCCGGGCGAACTGGCCCGCGGGCTTGAACTGCTCGCCGCCGGGCAGGACATCGACTATGTCGGCGCCTCGGCGGTCGAGCTGGTGGGCGGCGGCGAAAGCGCCGGCACCTATCGCGAGGTCGACTACAAGGGCGGCGTGCTGAACGTGGTCGCCACCCGCTAGAGCCCCCGTGACGCAAGGTCCGCGGTGCCCTTTCTGCGGGCGCCGCGGCGGTTTTGCTTGGCGGATCGGCAATGTCCGGCTAGGCAGCGCGCGGGAGAATCGGAGCAAGCATGATCGAGGTCCATGACCTTCACCGGCATTTCGGCGGCTTTCGGGCCGTGGACGGTGCCAGCCTGACCATTCGCAAGGGGTCGATCACCGGCCTGATCGGGCCGAACGGCGCCGGGAAATCGACGCTGTTCAACGTGATCGCCGGGGTGCTGCCCCCGACATCGGGCCGGGTGCTGATGGCGGGCGAGGACATCACCGGCCTGGCCCCGCACCAGCTGTTCCACAAGGGGCTGCTGCGCACCTTCCAGATGGCGCATGAGTTCGGCTCGATGAGCGTGCGGGAAAACCTGATGATGGTGCCCCCCGGCCAGTCGGGCGAGACGCTGTGGAACACCTGGTTCGGCCGCCGGCGCATCGCGGGCGAGGAACGCGCCCTGCGCGCCCGCGCCGACGAGGTGCTGGATTTCCTGACCATCTCGCACGTGGCCGAGGAAAAGGCCGGCAACCTGTCCGGTGGGCAGAAGAAGCTGCTGGAACTGGGCCGCTGCATGATGGTCGATGCCCGCATCGTGTTCCTGGACGAGGTCGGCGCCGGCGTGAACCGCACGCTGCTGATGACCATCGCCGACGCGATCATCCGGCTGAACCGCGAACGCGGCTACACCTTCTGCGTGATCGAGCACGACATGGATTTCATCGGCAAGCTCTGCGACCCGGTGATCGTCATGGCCGAGGGCAAGGTGCTGGCCGAGGGCCCGGCCGACAGCATCATGGCCAACGAGGCGGTGATCGAGGCCTATCTGGGCCGCGGGCTGAAGAACAAGGTCAAGGCCGAGGCCGCCGAGGAAACCCTGTTCGGCGAAAGCCACGGGTTCCAGCCGGGGCTGGGCGACGAGGCCGGACAGGGCGGCGACGGGCAGCCGGCGCGGCCTCACGGGGGCATGTGATGGACAACGCCTATCTTTCCGCGACAGGGATGCGCGGCGGCTATGGCAAGGCCGACATCCTGAACGGCTGCGACATCTCGGTCGGGCGCGGCCAGATCGCGGTGATCGTCGGCCCCAACGGCGCCGGCAAGTCCACCGCGATGAAGGCGGTGTTCGGGATGCTTGACCTGCGCGAGGGCACGGTTCTGCTGGACGGGCAGGACATCGGCGGGCTGTCGCCGCAGGACCGGGTCCGCCGCGGCATGGGGTTCGTGCCGCAGGTCGCCAATGTCTTCCCGACCATGACGGTCGAGGAGAATCTGGAAATGGGCGCCTATATCCGCGACGACAATTTCCGCGACACCATGGAACAGGTCTATCAGCTGTTCCCCGCCGTCGCCGACAAGCGCCGCCAGCACGCCGGAGAGCTGTCGGGCGGCCAGCGCCAGCAGGTCGCCGTCGGCCGGGCGCTGATGACCCGGCCCAGCCTGCTGATGCTGGACGAACCGACCGCGGGCGTCAGCCCCATCGTCATGGACGAGCTGTTCGACCGCATCATCGAGATCGCCCGCACCGGGATTTCCATCCTCATGGTGGAACAGAACGCCCGGCAGGCACTGGAAATCGCCGACATCGGCTATGTGCTGGTGCAGGGCGCCAACCGCTATACCGGCACCGGCGCCGAGCTGATGGCCGACCCCGAGGTGCGCCGCACCTTCCTGGGGGGTTGAGCATGGCGCCCATGGCTGCGACAGCCGCAACGAGAGGCCACCAATGGACCTGCTGAACGCGCTCGTCACCTTTCTGAACTTCGTCTTCATCCCCGCCTCGGCCTATGGGGCGCAGCTGGCGCTGGGGGCGCTGGGGGTGACGCTGATCTACGGGATCCTGCGGTTTTCCAACTTCGCCCATGGCGACACCATGGCCTTCGGCACCGCGATGGTGATCCTGCTGACCTGGGGGCTGCAGGCGCTGGGGATCACGCTGGGGCCGCTGCCCACCGCGCTGCTGGCACTGCCGCCGGCCATCGCGCTGACCGCGGCGCTGGCGCTGCTGACCGACCGCTGGGTCTATCGCCATTACCGCCGCATCAAGGCGGCGCCGATCGTGGTGGTGATGGCCTCGGTCGGGGTGATGTTCGTGATGAACGGGCTGACCCGCATCGTCATCGGGGTGGGCGAGATCAATTTCGCCGACGGCGCCCGCTTTGTCGTCACCGTCCCGCAGTTCAGGGAAATGACCGGACTGACCGAGGGGCTGTCGCTGCGCACCACCCAGGCGATCACGCTGGTGATCGCGGCGCTGTCGGTCTGGGCGCTGTTCGTGTTCCTGAACCGCACCCGCGCCGGCAAGGCCATGCGCGCCTATGCCGACAACGAGGATCTGGCGCTGCTGTCGGGCATCGACCCCGATCGGGTGGTGCGGCTGACCTGGATCATCGCCATCGCGCTGGCGGTAATGGCCGGCACGCTGTACGGGCTGGACAAGACCTTCAAGGCGTTCAACTATTTCCAGATCCTGCTGCCGATCTTTGCCGCCGCCATCGTGGGGGGCCTGGGCAACCCGGTCGGCGCCATCGCCGGCGGCTTCCTGATCGCCTTTTCCGAGGTCGCGCTGACCTATCCGTGGAAGAAGGTGGCCGAGTATCTGGGGTTCGAGCCGAGCGGGCTGCTGCAGATGCTGGGCACGGAATACAAGCTGGCGATCAGCTTCGTCATCCTGATCGTCGTGCTGCTGGTGCGCCCCACGGGGCTGTTCCGCGGCAAGGCCTACTGAGGGAAAGGGGGAACCATGTCCAGCAATCGACAGGCCGACGCCAGGCCAAGCCCCCTGCGCGCGCCGCTGCTGTTCCTGGCGGTGGCGGTGCTGCTGCTGCTTGAGGGCAGCGTCTCGAACGCGATGTTTTCCGGGTCCTGGAACAGCGCGCTGGCGCTGCTGAACATGGGGCTGATCTCGGCGGTGGCGGCGCTGGGGGTCAACATGATCTGGGGCTACGGCGGGCTGTTCAACGCCGGCGTCGTCGGCTTCATCGGGCTGGGCGGTTTGGCGCCGGTGCTGATCTCGACCCCGCAGGTCGCCGGGGCCTGGGCCGCGGGCGGGCCGCGGCTGATGCTGGCGCTGGCCGCGGGGCTGGCGACGATGGTGCTGATCTGGGCCGCGGCGCAGCGGCTGCGCGGCCTGTCCCGCGGCGCCGTTGTCACGCTGGTGGTCGTCGCCGGCTATGTGGCGACGCGGATGCTGTTCGACCCCGCCGTCGCCGCGATCGAGGCCAACAACCCCGCCAAGGCCGGCAATATCGGCGGCCTCGGCCTGCCGGTGGTGCTGAGCTGGCCGGTGGGGATGCTGCTGGCCGCGGCCGCCGCCTGGGGCATCGGCAAGGTGGCGCTGGGGCTGCGCTCGGACTATCTGGCCATCGCCACGCTGGGCATCGGCGAGATCATCGTCGCCATCCTCAAGAACGAGGGCTGGCTGGCGCGCGGCGTGCTGAACATCACCGGCATCCCCCGCCCCGTCCCCTACGAGCTGGCGCTGCAATCGAACCCCGAGTTCGTCGCCGCCGCCGCGCGCTGGGGGATGGATGCGGCCACCGGCTCGGGCATCTATGTCAAGCTGTGCTATGCCGCGATCTTCATCGCGGTGGTGCTGACGCTGATCCTGCTGACGGAACTGGCGCTGTATTCGCCCTGGGGCCGGATGATGCGCGCCATCCGCGACAACGAGGTCGCAGCCGCCGCCATGGGCAAGGACGTGACCCGCCGGCATCTGCAGCTGTTCGTGCTGGGCTGCGCGGTGATCGGCCTGTCGGGCGCGATGATGGTGACGCTGGACGGGCTGATGGCGCCGGGCGGCTACAACCCGCTGCGCTATACCTTCCTGATCTGGGTGATGGTGATCGTCGGCGGCTCGGGCAACAACTGGGGCGCGGTGCTGGGCGCGATCCTGATCTGGTTCCTGTGGATCAAGGCCGAGGTCTGGGGCCCGGCCGCGATGGCGGTGCTGACCTCGCCGCTGTCCGCGGGCGGCCTGCGCGCGCATCTGATCGAAAGCGCGCCGCAGATGCGTTACCTGGCGATGGGGGTAGTGCTGCTGCTGGTGCTGCGCTTTGCACCGCGCGGGCTGCTGCCGGAACGCTAGGGGCTCGAACGAAGGGGGGGCTTGCGCCCCCCGCCCTTCGGACGCCCCCCGCAGGATATTTCTGCAAGGACGAAGGGGCTAGAGGTCGATGCGGTCGGTTTGCCCTTGGGCAAAGCGGCGCAGGACCAGCGGGTAGAGCCGGTGTTCGGCGGTAAGCACCCGGGCGGCGAGGCTGTCCGGGGTATCGCCGGGTTCGACCGGGACGCTGGCCTGGCCGAGGATCGGGCCGCAGTCGAGCTCCGGCGTGACCAGATGCACCGTGGCCCCGGCCTGCGCATCGCCCACGGCAAGCGCACGGGCGTGGGTGTTCAACCCGGGATATTTCGGCAGCAGCGAGGGGTGGATGTTCAGCATCCGCCCGCTGAAGCGCGCCACGAAATCCGGGGTCAGGATGCGCATGAACCCGGCGAGGCAGAGGATGTCAGGCTGCGCCGCCAGCAGCGGCTCCAGCAGCGCGGCCTCGAACGCGGCGCGGTCGCGGCCGAAGGCGCGGTGATCGACCGCGGCGGTGGGGATGCCCATCGCCGCGGCGCGGGCAAGCCCCACGGCGGTCGGGTCGTTCGAGGCGACCAGCACTGCCCGTGCCGGATGGTCGCCGGTCATCGAGCGGACCAGCTGCACCATGTTCGAGCCGCCACCGGAAATCAGGATCGCGACGCGCTTCTGCGCGTCTTGCGGGGCTGCGCTCATCAGAGCGTGCCGGTGTAGCGCACGCCCGGCGCGCCCTCGACCTTGCCCAGCGTCACCACGGTCTCGCCCGCCTCGCGCAGCAGCTCGGTCAGGGCTGTGGCACAATCCGGGGCGACCACGACGATCATCCCGATGCCGCAGTTGAAGGTCTTGAGCATCTCCTCGGCCGGGGTGCAGCCGGTCTCGGCCAGCCAGCGGAACACCGCCGGCAGCTGCCAGCTGTCCAGATCGACGCTGGCGCCCATCCCCTCGGGCAGCACCCGCGGCAGGTTCTCGGTGATGCCGCCGCCGGTGATATGGGCCGCGGCGCGGACGCCGCCCGCGCGCAGCGCCGCCAGCAGCGGGCGCACGTAAAGCCGCGTGGGCGTCAGCAGCGCCCGCCCCAGCGGCGCGTCGGCAAAGGGCGCCGGCGCATCCCAGCCCAGCCCGCTGCGCTCGACCACCTTGCGGACCAGCGAATAGCCGTTGGAATGCACCCCGTCCGAGCCGAGCCCCAGCAGCACATCGCCCGCCGCCACCCCCTGCGGCAGATGCGCGCCACGCTCCATCGCGCCCACGGCGAAGCCGGCAAGATCGAAGTCGCCGCCGTGATACATCCCCGGCATCTCGGCGGTCTCGCCCCCGATCAGGGCGCAGCCGGAACGGCGGCAGCCCTCGGCGATGCCCTCGATCACCTGTGCCGCCTGTTCGGTGTCGAGCTTGCCGGTGGCGAAATAATCCAGGAAGAACAACGGCTCGGCACCTTGGCAGACCAGGTCGTTCACGCACATGGCCACCAGGTCGATGCCGACGCCGCCGACCTCGCCGGTGTCGATGGCGATGCGCAGCTTGGTGCCGACGCCGTCGGTGGCGGCGACCAGAACCGGGTCGGCATAGCCGGCCGCGCGCGGATCGAACAGCGCGCCGAAACCGCCCAGCCCCGACATCACCCCCGGCCGCGCGGTGGCGGCGGCGGCGGGCTTGATCCGCTCGACCAGCGCGTTGCCCGCGTCGATATCCACCCCCGCCGCGGCATAGGTCAGCCCGGTTGCCTTGGTTTCGCCCGTCATGTCGCCCGCCTTCAGATGATCGCCGGGCGTGGATACCCCAGCCGCCCCGCGCAGACAATCGCGCCCACGCGCAGCCCGCCGGTTTATCTTGACCCGAGGGGCGGCATTTGCGACAGCCATCGGGCGGCCGGGCCCGTAGCTCAACGGTCAGAGCAGGGCGCTCATAACGCCTTGGTTGGGGGTTCGAATCCCTCCGGGCCTACCGTCACCTGCGCTGCGCCAGATAATGCCGCACTGCGGCGATCACGTGGCGGAAGCGGTCGCCGCCCAGGTGTTTGCCGCCGTACCAGCGGGTGACCACGATCAGGTGGTTGTCCAGCCCCTCGGTTTCCAGCATCCGCAGGATGATGGCGCCGGCGCCGGATTCGCCGTCGTCGGATTTGAGCGCCTCGTCCTCCAACCGAGCCGCCCAGCTGTTGTGGGTGGCCTTGGCGAAGCGGCGCACCGATTTCAGCTGGGCCAGCGCCGCGTCGATAGCGGCGCGGTCGGCCACCGGCCCGCCCGAGACCGCATAGACCGAGCCGCGGTCCGCGATGATGCGGTCGAACGTCGTCAGCACGGCTAGAACAGCCCCTCGACATGGCCGGCCTCGTCCAGCCGGATGCGGTTGGCGGCGGGGTCGCGCGGCAGGCCGGGCATGGTCATGATGTCGCCGCAGATCGCCACCACGAAGCCGGCGCCGGCGGCCAGCCGCAGCTCGCGCACGGGGATGGTGAAGCCCTCGGGCGCGCCCAGCCAGTCGGGGTTGGCGGAGAAACTGTACTGGGTCTTGGCCATGCAGACCGGCAGCTGGCCGTATTCCGCCTGCCAGGCGTCGAGCCGCGCCAGCACGGCGGGCGGGAACTCTGCGCCCTCGGCGCCGTAGATGCGGGTGCAGATGGTCTCGATCTTGTCGCGCAGCGGCATGTCGTCGGGATAGGTCAGGCGCAGTTCATGCGGCTCGGGCGCCAGCCGCATCACCTCGCGCGCCAGATCCTCGGCCCCTGCCCCGCCCATTTCCCAGTGGCGGCAGGTGATCGCCTGCACCCCCAGCGCCCGGGCGGCGGCCTCGATGGCGGCGATCTCGGCCCGGGTGTCGGTGGCGAAATGGTTGATCGCGACCACCAGCGGCAGCCCGTGCTTGCGCAGGTTGCGGATATGGCGACTGAGGTTCGCCGCCCCCGCCTGCACCGCACCGACGTTTTCCACCGCCAGATCGGACCGCGCCACGCCCCCGTTCATCTTCAGCGCCCGCACCGTCGCCACCAGCACCACCGCGGCCGGGGCCAGTCCGGCCTTGCGGCATTTGATGTTGAGGAACTTCTCGGCCCCCAGATCGGCGCCGAAACCGGCCTCGGTCACCACGTAGTCGGAGAGATGCAGCGCGGTGGTGGTGGCGATCACCGAATTGCAGCCGTGGGCGATATTGGCGAAGGGGCCGCCATGGACCAGCGCCGGGTTGTTTTCCAGCGTCTGCACCAGATTCGGCTGCAACGCATCGCGCAGCAGCACGGTCATCGCCCCGTCCGCCTGCAGGTCGCGGGCGGTGACCGGGCGACCGTCGCGGGTCTGCGCCACCACGATGCGGCCCAGCCGCTCTTGCAGGTCGGCCAGGTCGCGGGCCAGGCACAGGATCGCCATCACTTCCGAGGCCACGGTGATGTCGAAACCCGATTCCCGCGGCACCCCGTTGCCCGGCCCCAGCCCCAGCACCACATCGCGCAGCACCCGGTCGTTCATGTCCAGCACCCGCCGCCAGCTGATCCGGCGCGGGTCGATGTCCAGCGCGTTGCCCCAGTGCAGGTGGTTGTCCAGCATCGCCGCCAGCAGGTTGTGGGCGCTGGTGATGGCGTGGAAATCGCCGGTGAAATGCAGGTTCATGTCCTCCATCGGGATCACCTGCGCGCGGCCGCCGCCGGCGGCGCCGCCCTTCATCCCGAAGTTGGGGCCGAGGCTGGCCTCGCGGATGCAGATGGTGGCGCACGCGCCCAGCCGGTTCAGCGCGTCGCCCAGGCCCACGGTGGTGGTGGTCTTGCCCTCGCCCGCCGGGGTCGGGTTGATCGCGGTGACCAGGATCAGCCTGCCCTGTGGTCGGCCGGACAGCCCGGCGATGAAGTCGCGGGAAATCTTGGCCTTGTCATGGCCGTAAGGCAGGATGTCCTGCGCGCCGATCCCCAGCTTGGCCGCAATCTCTGCGATCGGGCGCTTTGGCGCGGCGCGGGCGATCTCGATATCGGTGTTCATTCACGTCCCCCGGGCCGGTTTGCCGGCCCTGTCCCTGTCCCGGTTCCGCCGACCCTAGCCGCAGTCGCGCGGGCGCAAAAGCCGTCGCCGCCCGGAAAACCGGACGGCGACCTCTCTCCCCGCGATTGCACCCCGCGTTGTCATCTGCTTCGACAGATTCCCCGCCACTCCGGGTCGGAGACGACAAGGCCGGGCGCGTGGCCCGGCCTGTTCCGTGTCAGCTGCAGCCGCTGGTGCCGCCGCAGGTGTTGCACTTCATGCAGGTGCCGTTGCGCACCAGCGTGTAGTTGCCGCATTCGCCGCAGGGGTCGCCCTCATACCCCTGCATCCGGGCCTTGGCGCGGGCGTCCAGCGTCACCGTGGCGCTGGCGACGCCGATTTCAAAGCTGGCCTGCGTCTCGGCCATGCCGGATGCCACCGCTACGGTCGAGGCGCCCCCTTGCAGCACCATCAACTCTTGCGGCAGGCGCTTGCGCAGATAGCCGGTCGAGCTGATCTGGCGCAGCAGCTCGACCGATTTCGAGGCCACGCCCTCGGCCGCGGGGGACAGCTCGGGCCGCCCTTCCTGAACGCCGCCGCCCAGCGTGTCGAAGCTGGCGCCGTTCGGCTTCACATGCGCCAGGTCGGTGCGGTCCAGATAGCTGACCGCCAGCTCGCGGAAGATGTAGTCGAGGATCGAGGTGGCGTTCTTGATCGAGTCGTTGCCCTGCACCATCCCCGCCGGTTCAAAGCGGGTAAAGGTAAAGGCGTCGACGAACTCTTCCAGCGGCACGCCGTATTGCAGGCCCACCGACACCGCGATGGCAAAATTGTTCATCATCGCCCGGAAGCCCGCGCCTTCCTTGTGCATGTCGATGAAGATTTCGCCCAACGACCCGTCGTCGTATTCGCCGGTGCGCAGATAGACCTTGTGGCCGCCGATCAGCGCCTTTTGCGTATAGCCCTTGCGCCGCGACGGCAGTTTCTCGCGGTGCGAGCGCACGGCTTCCTTGACGATGATCCGCTCGACGATCTTTTCGGCCAGCACCGCGGCCTTTTCATGGGTGTTGCCGGTTTCCAGGATCTCGGCGGCCTCGTCGTCGTCCTCGACCAGCGCCGAAGCCAGCGGCTGCGACAGTTTCGAGCCGTCGCGGTAAAGCGCGTTGGCCTTGATCCCCAGCGACCAGGACAGCTCATAGGCGGCCAGGGTCTCGGCGATGGTGGCCGAGTTCGGCATGTTAATGGTCTTGGAGATCGCCCCCGAGATGAAGCTTTGCGCCGCCGCCATCATGCGGATGTGGCTTTCCACCGACAGATAGCGCGTGCCTTTTTTCCCGCAGGCGTTGGCGCAGTCGAACACCGCGTAATGTTCGGGCTTGAGGAAGGGCGCGCCCTCCAGCGTCATGGTGCCGCAGACATGGTCGTTGGCGGCGTCGACCTGGGCGCGGGTGAAGCCCAGGTGGCGCAGCAGGTCGAAACCGGGATCGGCCAGCTTGTCGGCGGGGATGCCCAGCGTGCCCTTGCAGAACTCTTCGCCCAGTGTCCACTGGTTGAAGACGAAGCGGATGTCGAAGGCCGAGGCCAGTGCCGCATCCACCTTTTCCAGCTCGCGCGGGCCGAAACCGTGGCCGACCAGCGCCGCGTGGTTGATGCCGGGGCAGTTGCCAAGGCTGGCGTGGCCGACGGCATAGGCCACGATCTCCTCGATCTGGCTGCTGGAATAGCCCAGCATTTCAAGGGCCGCGGGGACCGACTGGTTGATGATCTTGAAATAGCCGCCGCCGGCGAGCTTCTTGAACTTGACCAGCGCGAAGTCGGGCTCGATCCCGGTGGTGTCGCAATCCATCACCAGCCCGATGGTGCCGGTCGGCGCGATCACCGTGGTCTGGGCGTTGCGGAACCCGTGCTCCTCGCCCAGCGCCAGCGCCTCGTCCCAGGCGGCCTGCGCCATCTGCGCCAGCCGGATGTCAGGGCAATTGGCCACGTCCAGCGCCACCGGATCGACGTTCACCGATTCATATGCGCCGGTGCCATGGGCGGCGGCGCGGTGGTTGCGGATCACCCGCAGCATGGCGTCGGCGTTGCGCCCGTAGCCGGGGAACGGCCCCAGCTCGCCCGCCATCTCGGCCGAGGTCGCATAGGAGACGCCGGTCATCAGCGCGGTCAGCGCCCCGCACAGCGCCCGGCCCTTGTCGCTGTCATAGGGCAGGCCAAGGTTCATCAGCAGCCCGCCGATATTGGCGTAGCCCAGCCCCAGCGTGCGGAAATCATAGGACCGCTGGGCGATTTCCTTGCTCGGGAACTGCGCCATCAGCACGCTGATTTCCAGCGTGACGGTCCACAGCCGCGTGGCGTGGACATAGGATTCGGCGTCGAAGCGGCCCCCCGACAGGAAGGTCAGCAGGTTCATCGACGCCAGGTTGCAGGCGGTGTCGTCCAGGAACATGTATTCCGAGCAGGGGTTCGAGCCGCGGATCGGCCCGTCCGCCGGGCAGGTGTGCCAGGCGTTCACCGTGTCGTGGAACTGGATGCCGGGGTCTGCGCAGGCCCAGGCGGCGTGGCCGATCTGGTCCCACAGCTCGCGCGCCTTGACGGTCTTGGCGACCTTACCGTCGGTGCGGCGGATCAGTTCCCAATCGGCGTCCTCGCGCACGGCGCGCAGGAAGGCGTCGGTGACACGGACCGAGTTGTTCGAGTTCTGCCCCGAGACCGAGGCATAGGCCTCGGAATCCCAATCGGTATCGTAGGTCGGAAATTCGATGGAATCAAAGCCTTGCCGGGCGTATTGCAGGACCCGGTTGATATAGGTCTCCGGGATCATCGCGCGCTTGGCCGAGCGGATCGCGGATTTCAGTGCCGCGTTCTGCGCGGGGTCGGTCGCGGCTTCCGCCAGGCCGTCCCACTGCCGGATCGCGGCGAAGATCTCGTTCAGCTTGGCTTCGTGCTGTTTGGAGCCGGCGACGAGGCTGGCGACCTTCTGTTCCTCGATCACCTTCCAGTTGATGAACTGCTCGATATCGGGGTGATCCATGTCGCAGATCACCATCTTGGCGGCGCGCCGCGTGGTGCCGCCCGACTTGATCGACCCCGCCGCGCGGTCGCCGATCTTCAGGAACCCCATCAGGCCGCTGGACTTGCCGCCGCCCGAAAGCTTCTCGCCCTCGCCGCGCAGGCTGGAAAAGTTGGTGCCGGTGCCCGAGCCGTATTTGAACAGCCGCGCCTCGCGCACCCACAGGTCCATGATCCCGCCCTCGTTCACCAGATCGTCGGCGACGGACTGGATGAAACAGGCGTGCGGCTGCGGGTGCTCATAGGCGCTGTCGGATTTGACCAGTTCGCCGGTCTGGTAATCGACGTAGAAATGCCCCTGCGACGGGCCGTCGATGCCATAGGCCCAGTGCAGGCCGGTGTTGAACCACTGCGGGCTGTTCGGCGCGCCCATCTGGCGGGCCAGCATGTGGCGCATTTCGTCGTAATAGGCGCTGGCGTCGGATTCGGCGGTGAAATAACCGCCCTTCCAGCCCCAATAGGCCCAGGCGCCGGCCAGCCGGTCGAACACCTGCCGGGCCGAGGTCTCGCCCACGAAGCGCTCGGCCTCGGGCAGTTTCGCCAGCGCGGTCTCGTCGGGGACCGAGCGCCACAGGAACTCGGGAACGCCCTTTTCCTTGACGCGCTTGAGCCGCGCGGGCACCCCGGCCTTGCGGAAGTATTTCTGCGCGATCACGTCGGATGCGACCTGGCTCCAGCCCTCGGGGACTTCCACGTTGTCGTTGCGGAACACCACGGTGCCGTCCGGGTTGCGGATTTCCGAGGTGGTGGTGGCAAAGGAAATCCCGCCGTAGGCCCCGTCTTCCGCCGTGGTGAAGCGCCGTTCGATCTTCATGGTCCCTGCCCCGCTATACTGCCGCGGCCGCCTTGCCGCGCTGTCCCTTGCCCGCGCGCCTTGGCCCCGAGAATGACCCCGGGGGACGGGCAGGAGGACCTGCCCGGCGCGATGCTCTTGCTTGCTGCCTTGGCCCGCCACCACATCTAGTGGTGTCTGGACCGCACTCACACTAAGTGCAGCGTGTTTTCGTTGCTTTCAAGCATTTTATTTTCCCCGATCCCTGCACGTTCCAGTTGACATCGCGGGGATCGCTGATCCGGCCCGGGCCGGCGGGCGGGTGCCGAAAACCGGCGGCGGAATTGGCGCCGGGGCGGATTTCCGCAATGCCCGCCACAGCTTGCGCCGGGCTGCTCAGGGGTTTTCCACAGCCTGTCCCCAGAGTCGCGCGCGCGGCTGTCCCGGCCCCGCCCGGCCCGGCGCATCTGCACCATGGCCGGGGGCTGTCGCAGCAGTGTCACAGTTCGGGGCGCAGGATTTCCGTGTCGGTGACCAGCAGGTCCAGCCGCTGGTCGAAGGGCCCGACCGGCAGGGAATCGACGCGCTGCACCTGCCAGGCCAGGCCGATGGCGGTCACCGGCCCGATGGCGCGCAGCATTTCAAGGGTGCGGTCGTAATAGCCGCCGCCATAGCCCAGCCGGTGCAGCCCCGAATCAAAGGCCAGCATCGGCACGATCAGCACCTCGGGCAGGATCTCAGGCAGCGAATCGGGGGGCTGGCTGGTGCCCAGCGGGCCGGGGGCGAGATCCTCGCCCTGCCAGCGGCGGAAGATCAGCGGCACCCCGCGCCCCGGCACCACCGGCAGGCACAGCGGCCCGTCATGCACCCCCATCGCGGGGCGGGGATCGGGCTCTCCCTTCATCGGCCAGTAGCCCGACAGCACCTGCCCGGCGTGCGGAGCCAGCGCCGCGCGCAGGTTGCGGTCCAGCGCCGCCTGATCGCCCCCAGCCGCCCGCGCGGCCAGCGCCGCACGGCGCAACGCGGCCTTGACGGCCGCGCGCTCGGCCTCGGCCCCGGCCCCGGCCCCGCTCACAGCAGGACCCAAGTCGCCAGGCCCAGGAACACGAAGAACCCCATCACATCGGTCAGCGTGGTGACAAAGGTGCCTGAGGCCAGCGCCGGGTCCAGCCCCAGCCGGCGCAGCAGCAGCGGGATCAGCACCCCGGCCAGCGCCGCGACGACCTGGTTCATCATCATGGCCCCGGCCAGCACCATCCCCAGCAGCGGGTCGCCGAACAGCACGAAGCCGCCGGCGAACAGCAGCGCCGCCAGCCCCAGCCCGTTCAGCATCCCCGCGAACAGCTCGCGGATCACCACGCGGCGGGCGTTGCCCTTGTTCAGGTCGCGCGTCGCCAGCCCGCGCACCGCCACCGCCAGCGACTGCGTGCCGGCGATGCCGCCGGTCGAGGCGACGATCGGCATCAGCGCCGCCAGCGTCACCAGCGCCGCGATGGTGTTCTCGAACATCGAGATCACCATGGCGGACAGCGAGGCAGTGAACAGATTGGCCACCAGCCACGGCAGGCGCTGGCGCGCGGTCTGCATGGCGGTGTCGCTGACGTGGCTGTCCTCGCCGACCCCGGCCAGGCGCAGCACGTCCTCTTCGTGTTCCTCGTCCAGCACGTTCATGGCGTCGTCGATGGTGATCACCCCGACCAGCCGCCCGTCGGCATCGACCACCGGCGCCGAGATCAGGTGATACTGGTTGAAGACATAGGCCACGTCGCCTTCATCCTCGAGCACGCCGATGGTGCGGAAACTGTCCTCGGTGATGTCGGCCAGCCTGATGCCGCGCTGCGAGGACAGCAGCCGCCCCAGCGTGACATGGCCGACCGGGTGGCGCTTGGGATCGACCAGCACCACGTGATAGAACTGGTCGGGCAGCCAGTCCTCGGCGCGCAGAAAGTCGATGGTCTCGCCCACGGTCCAGTGCTCGGGGGCGGTCACCACCTCGGACTGCATCAGCCGCCCGGCGGAATGTTCGGGATAGTTCAGCGACTGCTCGACCGCGATCCGGTCCGATTCGTCCAGCGCGGCCAGCACGACCTCGCGCTCCGGGCCTTCCAGATCCTCGACCAGATCGACGACATCGTCGCTGTCCATGTCGCGGACGGCCTCGGCCAGCACCTCGGCGGGCAGCTGCTCGATCACCTGCTCGCGGATCGATTCGTCGATCTCGGCCAGGATCTCGGCGTCGAACTCGCCGGAATACAGCCGCACGAAGCGGGCGCGGCGCTGCGGGGTCAGCTGCTCGATCAGGTCGGCGATGTCGGCGCCGTGGACCGGCTCGAGCAGCGCGTTCAGCCGCGCGGCGTCATTGGCATCGACCGCTTCCGCGATTTCCGCAACCAGACCATGGCCGGGAACCGGGTCGTCGGCGGTTCCATCGGGGTCGGTGCGGATTTCGGACATGGGTCACCTGCCTTGCTGCCAAAGGGGATTGCTGCGCCGCGACATTATGCCCGCCGCCGCCGTGCGGCAACCGCAAGCGTGCCTGCCGGGCAGGTGGCGGCGGCGATCAGCCCGCCAGCAGCGCCAGCGCCGCCCGGTGCAGCGCGGGGGTGGCGGCGGCGATCACCTGCCCGCCGTGATGGGCGGGGCCGCCCTGCCAGTCGGTGACGATGCCGCCCGCGGCCTCGATCACCGCGATCGGGGCCACGATGTCATGGGGCTGCAACCCGGCCTCGACCACCAGATCCACCTGCCCCAGCGCCAGCAGCGCATAGGCATAGCAGTCAAGCCCGTAGCGGGTCAGCCGCACCTGCGCCGACAGGCGGCGAAAGGCGGCGGTTTCGAGCTCGGTGCCCACGTCAGGATAGGTGGTCAGCAGCGTCGCCCCGGCCAGCGCCACGTCGCGGCGCACGGCAAGCGCGCTGTCCCCCTGCGGCGCGGTCAGAATTGCGTGGCCGCCGCCGCCCTCGAACCGCTCGCCGGTCCAGGGCTGGTCGATCAGCCCGTAAAGCGGCCCGCGCGCATCGGTCACCCCGATCAGCACCCCCCAGGTCGGCGCCCCGCACATGAAAGAGCGGGTGCCGTCCACCGGATCCAGCACCCAGGTCAGCCCGCTGCGCCCGGGCTGGTGGCCGTATTCCTCGCCCAGGATGGCGTCGTCCGGGCGCTGCCGGGCCAGGATCTCGCGCATGATCCGCTCGGCGCCGCGGTCGGCCTCGGTCACCGGGTCGAAGCCCGCGCCGGACTTGTTGTCGGTGGGCAGGTCGCGGCGGCGGAAATGGCGCAGCGTTTCCACCCTGGCGGCATCGGCCAGCGCCGCGGCGGTGGCGCGGATCGCGGCCAGTTCCGCCGGGTCCAGCCGCGCCGCCTGCGGGCCGCCGACCTGTTCCGGTTGCGAAATCTGCATGGTCGGCCCCCGGCTGCGAATATCCGCAGCCAGACTAGCGCCGCCGCGCCCCGGGTGCCAGCCGCGTCAGGCCGCCTCGGACAGCACCCGCGCCAGTTCGAACAGCTGGCGGCGCTGCGCCTCGGGGATCGAGTAATAGGCGCGCACCAGCTGCAGCGCCTCTTTCGCGGCCAGCGGGTCCAGCTCTTCGGGCTGCGGCTGCTCGCCCAGCCCTTCAAAGAAATACGCCACCGGCACCTGCATCGCCACCGCAATGTCCCACAGCCGCGAGGCCGAGACCCGGTTCATCCCGGTCTCGTATTTCTGGATCTGCTGGAACTTGATGCCGACAGCATCGGCCAGCTGCTGTTGGGTCATGCCGATCGCCCAACGCCGCTGACGGATTCGCTGCCCGACGTGCACATCGACATGATGTTTCATCGTTAAACCCCTTACTCAACCTGACGGGGCATTAGCGCGCCCCATCATCCTGGGCGAGAAGAAACACGGTAAATGCAGGGCTTTCTGACGAAAAAGACAGGTCGGTTTGACGGTTACCGGGCAGTTGGCGCAGAAGATGGCGCGACAGGGCGAGGAACGGGGACGACCATGGACCGAATCATCTCGATCGACGCGGCGGGCGAGGGTCCGCGGCTCTCCCATGCCGGGCAGCCGCAGCCGGGCGCGGGGCAGCTGCGGGTGCGGCTGCACGCGGCGGCGCTGAACTTCGCCGATCTGCTGATGGCCGAGGGACGCTATCAGGACACCCCGCCGTTTCCCTTCATCGCCGGGCTCGAGGGCGCGGGCGTGGTCGAGGCCGCGGGCCCGGGCGCCCTGCTGGCCCCTGGCACGCGGGTGGCGGTGTCGGCGCAGGGCACGCTGGCCGACCGCGGGATCTTTGCCGCCGCGTGCTGCACCCCGATCTCCGACCGCATGTCCTGGCGCGACGCCGCCGGCTTCCAGATCGCCTATGGCACCAGCCATCTGGCGCTGACCGGCCCGGCGCGGCTGGCGGCGGGAGAAGCGCTGGCGGTGCTGGGCGCCGGCGGCGGCGTCGGGCTGACCGCGGTCGAGATCGGCGCGGCGCTGGGGGCGCGGGTGATCGCCGTCGCCCGCGGTCAGGACAAGCTGGCCGCCGCGCGCGCCATGGGCGCGGCCGAGACCATCGACAGCGCCACCACCGACGACCTGCGCGGCGCCCTGCGCGCATTGGGCGGGGTGGATGTGGTCTATGACGCGCTTGGCGATGCGCCCGGCGCCGCCGCCTTTCGCGCGCTGAAGCCGGGCGGGCGGCATCTGCTGATCGGCTTTGCCGCCGGGCAGCCGCCGGCGCTGCCGCTGAACCATGCGCTGGTCAAGAACATCTCGATCCACGGCTTCTACTGGGGCGGCTATCGCCAGCTCGACCCGGCGGCGTTGCAGGAAAGCATGGCCGACCTGCTGCGGATGTATGAGGAAGGCCGGCTGCGCCCCACCGCCGCCGCGGTACTGCCGCTCGACCGCGCCGCCGAGGCCTATGCGCTGCTGCGCAGCCGCAAGGCGGTCGGCAAGGTGATCCTGACCATGAGCGAAGAGGCCGCGCGCGGCGACTAGGCCGTCCCGCGCCGCCCTGCCCGCGCCCCGCCGGTCAACAACCCGTCAGCCGCGGGCAAAAAACGCCCCGCCGCGGGGCGGAAGCGGTTGATAATCCGATGCGAAGCCCCGATATTTCCGGGCACGAAAGCCCGTATCTGGCAGCGGGCCGGTCCAAGAGGGAATACCATGACCGATTTCAACACGATCCGCCGCCCGGCCACGACGGCCCAGCGTGCTGCGGTCTATGACGAGGGCCTGCGGGCCTACATGAACAAGGTCTACGGGCTGATGACCGCAGGGATGCTGGTCACCGCCGTCGTGGCCTGGAGCTTTGCGCAGATGGCCGGCGGTCCCGGCGCCTGGACCGAGTTCGGGCGGCTGGTCTACACCACCCCGCTGCGCTGGGTGATCCTGTTCTTGCCGCTGGTGATGGTCTTTGCCTTCGGCGCCGCGATCCAGCGGCTGTCGACGCAGGCGGTCACCATGCTGTTCTATGCGTTCTCGGCGGTGATGGGGGCGTCGATCAGCTCGATCTTCCTGCGCTATACCGGCAGCTCGATCGCGGCGACCTTTGTCGCCACCGCGGCGGGCTTCGCGGCGCTGTCGCTTTACGGCTACACCACCCAGCGCGACCTGTCGGCGATGGGCCGGTTCATGATGATCGGCCTGGTCGGGCTGATCGTGGCGATGATCGTCAACATCTTCGTCGGCTCGGGGCTGGTGCAGCTGGCGATCTCGGCGATCGGGGTGCTGATCTTTGCCGGGCTGACCGCCTATGACACCCAGAACATCAAGAACACCTATCTGGAACTGGCCAACTCCGACCCGGATTTCCTGGGCAAGTCGGCGATCATGGGCGCGCTGACGCTGTATCTGGACTTCCTCAACCTGTTCCAGTTCCTGCTCAGCTTCATGGGGCAGCAGGAATAACCCGCCCCATCCCCGGAAACGACGAAAGCCCGGCGCGTGCGCCGGGCTTTTTCGTGGCTGCGGAACTGGCGACCCCGGGAGGAATCGAACCCCCAACCTTGGACTTAGAAGGTCCCTGCTCTATCCAGTTGAGCTACGGGGCCGTCGCCGTGGCATGACGCGCGCAGTCATGCGGCAAAGCCGGGGCCGAGGCAAGCCGCAACCCTAGAGCGCCAGCGTCATGAACAGGCTGTTGGGGTCGGGACCATAGCCCTCGAACGGGCCGCATTCGGTGAACCCCCAGCCCGCGTACAGCGCGCGCGCCGCCTGAAAGCTGGGCTGCACCCCGGTTTCCAGCGACAGCCGCCGAAACCCCCGCGCCCGCGCCTGCTCGACCAGCGCCGACAGCATCGCCCGCGACAGCCCCTCGCCGCGGCGCTCGGCCAGCACATGCATGGATTTCAGCTCGCCATGGTTCGCGTCGATGCGCTTGATCGCGCCCATGGCGACCGCGGTCCCCTGCCCGTCGCGCAGCACCAGAAAGTCGATGCCCGGCACCGCCAGATCCTCGCGCGGCAGCATGTGGATCGATTCGGGGGGCGTGTCGGAATGCATCGCCTCGACATGGCGGGCGAACAGCAGGTCCAGATCGGGGGCAAGCGGGGTTTCGATGGCAACGGTCAGGGTCATGCGGGCATCCGGGCAGCGGTGGTGGCGGCCGGTTTCACCGCGCCGCGCGCCCGGGGTCAAGCCGCCACTGCCCCGGCACGGGCACCGCGGCCGGTTCCGTGGCATTTTGCGCCGGGTGTTCCGGCGCCGCAGCCGCTAAGATCGTGGCGCGACACGATTCGAGGCCTTGATGAGCATCATTCGATCCTGGTGGAGTGTGGCGGCCGCGCTGGTCATGATGGCGGTCGTCGGGGTCCTTGCCTTCCAGAACCTGTCGGGGAACGGCCAGCCCGCCGGCATCGCCTCGGGCAACGGCCGCATCGAGGCGACCGAGGTCGATATCTCGGCGCTGTCGGCCGGGCGCATCGCCAGCATCCGCGTGGACGAGGGCGAGTTCGTGACCAGGGGCCAGCCGCTGGTGCAGATGGACCTGCGCCAGCTGGACGCGCAGAAGCTGCAGGCCGAGGCGCAGCTGCGCCGGGCGCGGATCGGGGTCCAGACCGCCGAAAGCCTGGTGGTGCAGGCCGAGGCCCAGCACAAGGCCGCCGGTGCCGCGGTCGAACAGGCCCGCGCCGGTGCCGACGCGGCCGAGGCGCGGCTGGCGCGCACCGAAAGCCTGGCGCGCAGCAACGTCGCCTCGCAGCAGGTGCTGGACGACGTGCGCGCGGCCGCGCGCGAGGCGCTGGCGGCGCTGGCCTCGGCCGAGGCCGGGCTGGCAGCGGCCGAGGCCGCGATCGGCACCGCCCGGGCGCAGGTGGTCGATGCCGAGGCCGCGGTGGACGCCGCCGAGGCCGCCATCGATTCGATCGAGGTGCTGATCGCGGATGCCACGCTGACCTCGCCCCGCGACGGGCGGGTGCAGTATCGCATCGCGCAAGAGGGCGAAATCGTGGCCCCCGGCGGGCGCATCCTGAACCTGGTCGATCTGGGTGATGTCTACATGACCTTCTTTCTGCCCACCTCGCAGGCCGGGCTGGTCGAGGTCGGGACCGAGGTGCGGCTGGTGATGGACGCCGCCCCCGGCTACGTGATCCCGGCGCAGGTGTCCTATGTCGCCGATGTGGCGCAATTCACCCCGCGCACGGTCGAGACCGCCGAGGAACGCGAAAAGCTGATGTTCCGGGTGCGCGCCCGCGTCGATCCCGAGCTGCTGCAGAAATACGCCAATTACGTCAAGACCGGGCTGCCGGGCGTGGCCTATGTCCGCATCGACCCCGCGGTCGACTGGCCGGAATCGCTGTCGAACCTGGTGCAATGAGCGGCGACCGCTCGCAGCCGGGGGCGCAGAGCGACGGGCCGCAGGGGCCCGCCCCGGTCGTGCGGATCGAGGCGGTGACGCACCGCTATGGCCGCACCGAGGCGCTGGCCGAGGTCTCGCTGCAGATTCCGGCCGGGCGGATGGTGGGGCTGATCGGCCCGGACGGGGTGGGCAAATCCACGCTGCTGTCGCTGATCGCGGGCGCGCGCCAGATGCAGAGCGGGCGCGTCGAGGTGCTGGGCGGCGATATGGCGACTGCGGCGCATCGCGCCCGCGTCTGCCCGCAGATCGCCTATATGCCGCAGGGGCTGGGGCGGAACCTCTATCCCACGCTGTCGGTGGCAGAGAACTTGCATTTCTTTGGCCGGCTGTTCGGCCACCGCACCGCCGAGCGCGAGCGCCGCATCGACACGCTGCTGGCGGCGACGGGCATGTCGCCGTTCCGCGACCGTCCGGCCGCGAAACTCTCGGGCGGGATGAAGCAGAAGCTGGGGCTGTGCTGCGCGCTGATCCACGACCCCGAGCTGCTGATCCTCGACGAGCCGACCACCGGCGTCGACCCGCTGTCCCGCCGCCAGTTCTGGGAGCTGATCGACCGCATCCGCCGCGACCGCCCGGGGATGAGCGTGATCACCGCCACCGCCTATATGGAGGAAGCCGCCGGCTTCGACTGGCTGGTGGCGATGGAGGCCGGGCGGGTGCTGGCGACCGGCACGCCCTCCGAGCTGCTGGCGCGCACCGGCGCCCCCGACCTGGACGCGGCCTTCGTCGCGCTGCTGCCGGACACCGCGCGCCGCGGCCACCAGCCGGTGGCGATCCCGCCGCGCCCCGCCAGCGCCGAGATCGCCATCGAGGCGCAGCACCTCACCAAGCGCTTCGGCGATTTCACCGCCGTCCACGACGTCAGCTTCCGCATCGGCAAGGGCGAGATCTTCGGCTTTCTCGGCTCGAACGGCTGCGGCAAGACCACGGTGATGAAGATGCTGACCGGGCTGCTGGAACCCAGCGAGGGCACGGCCCGGCTGTTCGGGCAGAAACTCGACCACGACGACATGGGGCTGCGCCGGCGCGTGGGGTTCATGAGCCAGTCGTTCTCGCTCTATTCCGAACTGACGGTGCGGCAGAACCTGGAACTGCACGCGCGGCTGTTCGGGATGGCGCCCGGGCAGATTGCCGGGCGGGTGGCGCAGATGCTGGACCGCTTCGGGCTGGGGGGCTGCGCGGGCGACCTGCCCGAGGCGCTGCCGCTGGGGGTGCGCCAGCGGCTGTCGCTGGCGGTGGCGATGATCCACGGCCCCGAGATCCTGATCCTGGACGAGCCGACCTCGGGCGTCGATCCGGTGGCGCGGGACGGGTTCTGGCGGATGCTGGGCGAGCTGTCGCGCGAGGACGGGGTGACGATCTTCGTCTCGACCCATTTCATGAACGAGGCGGAGTGGTGCGACCGCATCTCGCTGATGCACGCGGGGCGGGTGCTGGTCAGCGACACCGCCGCGGCGATCCGCGAAAGCAAGGGCGCGGCCACGCTGGACGACGCCTTCATCGCCTATCTGCAAGAGGCGATCGCCGCCGACGCCTCCCCCGAAAGCGCGGTGTCGGACGGCCCCACCGCCGCCAGCCTGCCCGCCGCCGCGCCCCCGCGCCCGCCGCGCGGACGGGCACCGTTCAGCCTGCGCCGGATGCTCAGCTATTCGCAGCTGGAAATGCTGCAGCTGCGCCGCGACCCGATCCGCATGACCATGGCGATGCTGGGCAGCCTGATCCTGATGTTCGTGATCGGCTACGGCATCAACATGGACGTGCGCGACCTGACCTTTGCGGTGCTGGACCGCGACCGGACCTCGACCAGCCGCGACTATATCGCCGACATCGCCGGCTCGCGCTATTTCATCGAGCGCCCGGCCCTCGAAAGCTATGACGAGCTGGACGCGCGGATGCAAAGCGGCGAGCTGAGCCTGGCGATCGAGATCCCGCCCGGCTTTGCCCGCGACGTGGCCCGCGGCGCCCCGGTGCAGATCGGTGCCTGGATCGACGGCGCCGCCCCCGCCCGCGCCGGCACGGTCGAGGGCTATGTGCAGGGAATGCACGCCGACTGGCTGACGCGCATGGCCCGGCGCCAGTACGGCGACGAGGCGATCCGGGGCCAATTCGAGCTGGTCCCGCGCTTTCGCTACAACCCCGACGTGAAAAGCATCATCGCGATGGTTCCCGCGGTGATCCCGATGCTGCTGCTGATGATCCCGGCGGTGCTGACCACGCTGAGCGTGGTGCGCGAAAAGGAACTGGGCTCGATCATCAATTTCTACGTCACCCCGGTCACCCGGCTGGAGTTCCTGCTGGGCAAGCAACTGCCCTATCTGCTGGCCGGGGCGGTGAACTTTGCGCTGCTGATGGCGTTTGCGGTCTTTGCCTTCCGTGTGCCCTTCACCGGCAGCCTGACCGCGCTGAGCCTGGCCGCGCTGCTGTATCTGGTGGCGGCGACCGGGCTGGGGCTGCTGATCTCGACCTTCATGCGCAGCCAGGTGGCGGCGCTGTTCGCCACGGTGATGTTGACCATGATCCCGGCCGGGCAGTTTTCCGGGCTGATCGACCCGGTGTCCTCGCTGCAGGGGCTGGGCCGCCTTATCGGCGAGATCTACCCGACCACCTGGTTCATCATCGCCTCGCGCGGGGCATTCTCGAAAGCGCTGGGGTTCGGCGATTTCGGCATGGTCTATCTGGCGCTCGGCCTCGCCGTGCCGGTGATCCTGGGGCTGAGCGTCCTGTCCCTGAGGAAACAGGCGAAATGAGGGCGCGCAACCTGTGGAACCTGGGCATCAAGGAGCTGCGCGGCCTGTGGCGAGAGCCGGTGATGCTGCTGCTGATCGTCTATTCCTTTTCCCTGTCGATCTACACCGAATCCAAGTCGATGCCCGAGACCCTGGCGGATGCCGCCATCGCCATCGTGGACGAGGACCAGTCCGCCCTGTCGGGGCGCATCGTCTCGGCCTTCACGCCGCCCTATTTCCTGACGCCGCGGATGATCTCGCCCGACCAGATCGACCCGCGCATGGACGCGGGGCTGGACACTTTCGCCCTGCATATCCCGCCCGATTTCGAACGCGACCTGCTGGCCGACCGCCACCCGGAAATCCAGCTGAACATTGACGCGACCCGGATGACGCAGGCCTTCACCGGCAGCGGCTATGTCCAGCAGATCGTCGCGGCCGAGATCGCCGAGTTCACCGCCGGCCACCGCGAGGTGACCGAGCCCGCCGTGGCCCTGGCGCTGCGCGCCCGTTACAACCCGGCGCTGGAGCCGGGCTGGTTCGGCGCGATCAACAGCGTCATCAACGCGATCACCATGCTGTCGATCATCCTGACCGGGGCGGCGCTGATCCGCGAAAAGGAACACGGCACGGTCGAGCATCTGCTGGTGATGCCGGTCACCGCGGCCGAGATCATGCTGGCCAAGATCTGGTCGATGGCGCTGGTGGTGCTGCTGGCCTCGGGGTTCGCGATCTCGGTGGTGGTGCAGATGGCGCTGGGGGTGCCGGTGGCGGGCTCGGTGCCGCTGTTCGTGGCGGCGGCGGCGCTGATGCTGTTCGCGACCACCTCGATGGGGATCTTCCTGGCCACCGTCGCCGGGACCATGCCGCAATTCGCGCTGCTGCTGATGCTGGTGCTGATGCCGCTGCAGGTGCTGTCGGGGGGCATGACCCCGCGCGAATCCATGCCCGAGGTGATCCAGGCGATCATGTCGCTGGCGCCGGACACGCATTTCGTGATCCTGTCGCAGGCGATCCTGTTCCGCGGCGCCGGGCTGGCGGTGGTCTGGCCGCAGCTGCTGGCGCTGGCGGTGATCGGCGCGGCGCTGTTCTGGCTGGCGCTGCGGCAGTTCCGCCGCTTTCTGGGCTGAGCGGCCGCTGCCGTCAGCCCGCAGCCCCTAACCCCCTAAACTCCGCCCCGGCTGTAATGGGGTCGAAAGTTTCACCTGGATTTCCCAATAAAATCAAAGCCTCACATACGACCTCGGGCAAAGATTTACCCGAGATCGGGGGAAAGTTCTACCCATTTGCAATTCCTGGTTCTGACATGAAAAAACCCGCGTTTCCGCGGGGTGGTGTCGGAGGTAGGGTAAAAAGGGGAAAACTCAGGCCAAGGCGCGGCCCGCCCTTTCCCGCAAAACCCGCACATCACAGAGCCGGACCAGGATGGACCGCAGACCCGTATGCAACGGATCGCGCCAGGCCATGATCCTGCGATCCCATATAGCCTGCACCAGATCCGGCGTCGTGCCACCCTCCCGTTGGCAGGCGACGGAGATGCTGACGATCTCCCCACGGAACTCAGCCGGAACGACCTCCATCGCCTCGATCCTGGAAAGGAACCCGTTGAGATGGGAACGCCCGAAGACAACCTTTCGGACAGAACCCGGGCCACCGGGCGGAATGAGCGGAGAAATGATCCCGGCGGAATAGAGAGCCTGCGCCTGGTTCATGCTTGCCCCCAGATGCTCGGCGAGCGCCTGGAGCGGAACGGCTGTCTCGAACTCGCGACAGATGAGTTCCACCTCCTCCACAGGAAACACGAGGAGGCCACTTTCGGCATCGGTGGCCCCTTCCGGCACGAGGCCGAGATTTTACAGCAATCGCGAAAGGCGTTTGCGGGGGATACATCAGCATTTGCGTCCCGCCCGACAGCGGCACTTCTTGGCTGATGCGCCCTGCGCATCGGCTGTATCACGTTGAGCGAGTGGGAGATAGAACACGCCCCGATTGCCGGATTTCGGCGAGTCAGAGGCCAAGTGGCAGATGGCGAAATTGGAGTCAATATACTGATTTTACGTATTTTTCTTTACTTTCTCCAAGCCGGAATTTTCCCGGAACTTTGGTTGGCCGGAAAAATCGTGACCCTTCGTCCTGAACGGAGAACGGAAGTGCAGGCATGCCAAAGGAGCCACCGGCAGAAAGCCCGGTAGCCCGACACCGGCATCCGCTGGCGAAAAATTGCTACGATGCGGAGAATCCGCCGCAGCAAGTGCATGGCAAAAGAACATAGTCACGTGCGAACGCCCGTCGATCAGGTTGTCGATGGACCTTTCGCCGTGCGACCGCACCAGTCTGGCTCAAGGGTTGGGAGCCTCCGCCGTCACTGGCTCTCCCGCGTAAGCACTATGATGATGACCACCCGAATGGCGGCTGTGGAACCATACCTGAGTTGAAGCCGTGCGAGCTTCTTGTCGGCAATCATTATAGAAATTCGATTCTTTTGAGTCGAATCGATTCCAGAAGATTTCGGAAAAATTCTGTAAGATGCTGAAGTATCTTTTTTTTATCGGATGCAATGCATACATGCCGCCCCATCGACACCTGCGGTCCCGTCCACGCGCACAACCAAACCGCACCGGATTATCCGTTACAAAGCTGCATCAGGGCCGCCCGCCCGGGTTCCCAAGGTCGCGCATCGCCTTCGTGTCGAGGCCATACCGGGTCGCGATTGCCTTGCAGTTCGTCCGGCTACAGGCGTTCATAGGAAAAAAGCACCCGCAATCCGCGGCATCATGGCATGGGTATCACCAGCCCACGCCCTCAATCTGGCCCGACAAGACATCTGGAAGACCGTAGCGACCATGACTTCTCCATCCCCAAGCCCCGAAAAATTCGAAATCTCCAGGCAGGATCTCTACGAGCAGGTCTGGGCTACCCCGGTCAGCAAGCTGGCCGAAAATTTCGGCGTATCAGGTTCCTACCTCGCACGGGTCTGCGAAGCGCTGAATGTGCCGCGCCCCCCAGCCGGATACTGGCAAAAGAAGGCTGTCGGGAAGGAGAAACCCCGCCCCGACCTGCCGCCCCTGCTGCCGGGCGACCAGGAAACGTGGTCGAAAGACAAGCCGCTCTCCGCCCCTGTCAGGAACACCCCGAAGCCACGCGCCCGCAGCACGCGCAGCGCTGCGGCGAAGATTGCTCAAACGGGCCGTCATCCGCTTCTTCTCGGCGTGGAAGGATATTTCCGCAAGACGCGGAAGCTCGACGAAGGGGAGTTCCTGCGGCCCTACAAGCAGCTTCTGCCCGACATCGTCACCTCGGAAACCTGCCTGACCCGCGCCCTCGACCTTGCGAGTGAAATCTACAATGCTCTCGAAAAGAGAGGGCACCGCGTGATGTTCGCAGCTCCGGACCGCAAGATGCACCGTCCCGACATCGAGGAGCGGGAAAGCCCCGGAAAGGACCGGAAGTATGGCCCCTATTCCATGGGGCGCATCTGGTCCCCGCACCGGCCGACGATCTGCCATATCGGTGCGGTTCCCATCGGCCTTGCCCTGACCGAGATGACGGAGCGGGCCACGCTTCGCCGGATCGGCGACAGATATGTCCGGGAGGACAGCAAGGAGGTTCGATCCGCCAAGGCGTGGCAACGCGCCAGTTCATGGACGACCGAGCAGGATCTTCCCTGCGGCCGCTTCCGGCTGGTGGCCTATTCGCCTCTGCACGGGGTCGCCTGGATGCACAGCTGGCAGGAGACCACGAAAGCCACGCTTGGCGGGATGATCCCGGCAATCATCCGGAAGCTGGAAAGCTCGGAGGAGGAGCTCCGGACGCTCATGACCGCGGCTGAGGAGGCCGCGGCCCAGCTTCAGCGCGAATGGGAGGAGCAACGGGAACGCTGGCGCCGGCAGGATGATCAGCGATGCGTCGAACAGGCGCAGACCGAAAGCCGGAAGCAGCTGTCCGACATCATGGACAGATGGGCAAACGCCCTTGCCGTCCAGCGTTTCTTCCGCGAAGCCGAGGAGCGAGCAGGTCAGGTGGAAGGTGAGCGCCGCGCCCGGATCATGCAACGCCTGGCCTTGGCGAAATCCATGCTGGGCCCTTCGGATCCCCTCGATTATCTTGAGGAGTGGCTGGCGCCGGAAGAACGCTACAGGTCGAAGTATGGCGAGGAATGACGGCCGAGCCTAAGATGCGCATCGGACACGGTCGGAGCGGGCGGCCTTTTGCAGTCGTTCGACGCCCTCCCGCCACGCTGCGCGGCAGCACGTCATTCCGGACATTCGCTACATATGCGGCAAGGAGCCCATTCGGCCGAACCTTCGGCATTGAAATGGCAAACCCTCATGCTTCATATTGTGGCGGGACCGACCGAACCCACTACTGGCTGATTCAACCTGCGCACGCATAAGAGGTTTCACATGGACGAGCTAAGTCAAGAATGGTTCGAACTGCGCGATCATCGACGCAGGTTATATTCTCGTGCCGTTTGGGTCCCGGTTTACGGCAGGATTCTTCCCTCGGAACGTGGACGTTACCCAGAAGTTGGGCATGTTGAGGAGACGCTCTCTGTTGGATCAGCAGTTGTCTTCAACGATAAGCGCGAGAAGGCAGAGGAATTAGATTGGCACTATTGGTCCCTCGACAACACGACTCCTTACTTGAATGGGGACAGGCAGTATTTCGAGGCCGAGTCCTTCTACGATGATCCGGCTAGGGCTTAGACTTGTTCTGACGCACTATCTCAACTCTGCCCACCCACGACAGGTATACATAAATCAAAGACTTCGTTCTGGCCTACGGGCTTCTGGAAGAAGGCGAGGACCGGCTCGCCACGATCTGTGCCGAGACCGGGGTGAACTTCACCCAGAGAGCCGAGATCGTCATCGGGACGACGCGTTTCCTCTGCGCGACCCTCTGGACCGACTTCGCCCGGCATGGCGAGCCGACCCTCGCGATGCTGGTCGTGCAGCGCGTCATGAACGACTACCGCACATCCGCCACGCCGCCTCCGGCTACCGGCGGATCCGGCCCTCCGACACCGCCCTTGTCCACGCCGATCACCGCGCCTGGCTGGAGGAGCGGCTGGCCGCGCCCTTCCCGGGCCGGACCGTGGTCGTGACCCACCATTGCCCGCATCCCGGCCTGATCTCCCAGCGGCGCGAGGAACTCGATCCGGCCTATGGCTCGAACCTTTTGCCCACCATCGAGCGGTTCCAGCCGGAGACCTGGCTGTTCGGCCATACCCAGCGGCGTGCCGAAGCCGAGGTCGGGCGATCCGCCATACCGGCCGCGAGGCCGAACTGCTGATCGTCGCCGGCGATCTGGCCGAAGCCGCCCTTGACAGATGGCCGGACGAGATCCTCTGGCTCGGCACAATCCATCCGACCGCGAAAACCGTGATCCTGCCGGGCAACCACGACTATTATGGCGGCAATCTCCATACGCTGGACCGCGATCTCGAGCGCATCTGCCAAGGGGCCGGATGCGCATTCAGACAATGCCTGCGCTTGGTGCTGGGCGACACCCGCATCCTGATGACCACCCTCTGGACCGACATGCGCCTCTCTGAGGCCGAGGGCGAGGCGGCGGTCGTGATCCTACCCCGAAAAAGTGGACGGGGTCAGGCTGCCATTTGCTCCATGTCGGCCGGTGATCGGTAGCCTAGCGCCGAATGCAGGCGCCGTGAATTGTAGAATCCCTCGATGTAGGCAAAGAGATCGCGGCGGGCCTCGGCTCTGGTGGCGTAGACGCGGTGATGGACGCGCTCGACCTTGATGGTATGAAAGAAACTCTCCATCGGGGCATTATCCAGACAGTTTCCCTTTCGGCTCATCGACGGTGTTATCTTCGCGGTGGCAAGGGCTTGGCGATACTCGTCGGCAGCGTATTGAATGCCGCGGTCCGAATGTTGGATCAGCCCGGGCGCCGGGCGCTGGCGTCTGATGGCCATGTCGAGTGCCTCGAGGGTGATCAAGGCGTGCAGGGCTTCGCGCATGCTCCAGCCCACGACCTTGCGGGTGTGCATGTCGATCAGTGCCGCAAGAAAGAGCCAGCCTTCGCCGGTCCGGATATAGGTCAGATCGGCGAGCCAGACCTGGTTCGACGCGGTCGCCGCGAAGTTCTCCGTAGAACATGCCGGCCGGCAGCGCGTAGCACGGCATGGACGCGCGGCGCGCCATAACACCCGCCGCTTTCCGCGTGAGCGCAGCGAATATCGCTGAGAAGAGCGCGGTTCTCGGTGCTGCGCTTGCTCTCCGGCCGCCGGCGCTACGCATAGTAGCCGCTGACGGAGACGCCGAGCACGGCACAGATCGTGCGGACAGGCCAGACATGACGATGCTCATCCACGAACCCGAACGTCATCGGGTGGCCGCTCCGAAGATGAGCGCGGCTTTTTTTAAGATATCGCGCTCCGTCTGGGCTTTCTGCAGTTCCCGCGTCAACCGGGCGTTCTCCGCCGCCAGGTCGGCCGGGGACGGGCCCTGCGCTTGCGTGATGGGGCGCCGCGCAGTGCTCGTCCCCGCCTTGCCGAGCTGCCTTATCCAGCGGCGCAGCTGGGTCTCGTGGATGCCCAGTTCCGCCGCGACATCCATGATCGACAGCCCGCTCGTCTCCACGCGATCCGCGGCCTGTCGCTTGAACTCATCCGGAAAATACCGGCGCTTCTTCTTCTCCATCGAACACTCCTTCCGTTGGCTCGAAAGCCTATCAGGGGTGTCCACTCAATCGGGGTAGGATCAGTCGAGGAATCCATCCGCCATGCCAGCCAGAGGATGCCCGACTACGCCGCCGCATATGGTGGAGCGGCATCATGATCGGCGACCCGGAACGCGCGCTTCGACCCGAGGACACCATCGTGGTCCATGAGCGGCAGAAGTCCTGGCCGATCCAGGAACTGGCGAAACCCTGGCCCGGAAAGACCATCGTGGGAACGCACCATGCCCCTCGGCCACCGTCACAGGCCGGATGACACCGCTTTCACCCTGCTTCGCCTCCGATCTCGATGACCTGATGGACCGCTATCGCCCCAACGCCTGGATCTCCGGCCACACCCACCGTTCCGCCGATCTGCGCGCCCCCGGCGGCACGCTCCTGCGCAACGTCTCGGTCGGATATAAGCACGAGTTCGGGTCCGGGGATCCCGAGCGTCGGGTCAGGAAGGGACTGATCGATCTCGACAGAATCGGGGAAGGGGAATGACAGGGCAGCGGGTCGAGGGCTTCTTCCGGGAAGAGCCGAGGCTGCGGGACCTGATGATCCTTTGCCGGACCGAACTCTTCGCCGAGGAAATCTGGCTCTTTGGTAGCCGCGCCCGGGGCGATTATCGCTCGGACAGCGACTGGGACACGCCGCACATCTCGGCGTCCCCATGGTGGGATAGGCCCGGAGGCCCGTCAGAAAACGCCACATCCTCTACAGGATCGGACAGGAGGCCCCGTTCAACACTTCGACCGGGTCGGTCTAGGCTGCGGACTCATAATTCCGCATCCAGAGCCTTGAGCATGCCATGAGGGCGGCGGCGAGGTAGTTTTGCGCTGTCTTTTCATATCTGGTGGCGATCTATCGGAACTGCTTGAGCTTGGAGAAGAACCTCTCCACGAGGTTGCGCTGGCGGTAGAGGACCGGATCGACCTGCCGCTGCACCTTGCGGTCGCGTT
>NZ_FRCK01000001.1 GCF_900142875.1 Paracoccus solventivorans
ACGATATCGCTTCTCGTTTTGCTTCACAAAGATTTCGCGCCCCAGAAAGCTATAGCGTAAATGTAGTGATCATCACTATCGGTCGCGGCCCGCCATACTGCAACCGTAAGTCGCTGTTATTAAAGACATTTCTCAAGGACGCGCCGGGGCAGCCCCACCATTAGCCCCACCAGAGAACATGACTGGCGCTGACCGATTGCGAGCGACGTTGCGTCGTTTGCCCGCCCGTCCAGCCGCCCGGATCCGCATTTCCCCGCCCCGAGGATTCGCGCCGTCGCCCGTGCAGCGACCCCAGCCGAAAGCCCGGCTTCATCCTCTGGCCGTCCTCCCTCAAGGGCGACGTGAACCGCCGGTCCTTGGCGACTGGCGGCCACAACAAGGCCGAGGGCGTTTCTGGTTCAGCGCCTGCGCCACGGCACGGTGACAGAGGTTGCCCCCGCTGCGATCTGGGCCTGCACCTCGGGGCGCGCCCGGATCACGTCCAGCGCCTCGGGTTCAACGTCCTCGGCATCCTCAAACCAGAGGTCGAGCGCTTCCACGGCGGCGCGCTGCACGTCCGCCCAGCCATCGGCAGCGGCGAAGCAGCCGGGAAGATCGAGGAAGGTCAGGCCGAGGGCGCTGCCCTCGTCCTTATGCACAATCGCGGTGTAGCATCGCATCTCTTTTCCCACGCTCATGCCACCACCTGCGCCACAAGGTCGGCCTTGAAGGCAGCACGCGGCATGGCGGCAATCATATCTGCATCCGCCGCCGCTGACTACCGCGCCGCCACCCCTCAATCCGTCAGCCCGGACTGCAGCGCCGCGCGCTGTTCCGAAGCGTGCCGCGCCAGCGCCGCCCGAACCGCCGCCTGCACCTCGGCCGGGGTGCCGTTGCCGCCCTCAACCGATAGCGTGCCGATATGCACGCGGGCGTCGATTGCCTGCGGCTCGCGCACGAGCAGCGGCTCCGGGATGACCAGCGATTGCGCGGACATGGTGCCGGCCTCGACGTCGAAGCCAGCGCCCGGCGGCGGCGGGATCGCGTGCAAGGCCGGTGCCGCCGGAATGCTGGCGGCCGCTGCGGGCCGGCGCTGGAAACGGTCGGGGCCACCTCGACCGAGAAGCTTAGCTTCTCCTTGAGATAGTCCGGCGTTCAGCCGGTGATCTTCGCGACGAGGCCATCCACGGCCCCGCTCACCCAATTGGACAGCGCGGACCATCCCGCCTTGATGCCTTCCCAGATCCCCACCACGAAAGCGCGGCCGGCGTCATACCACGCCGACACCTTCGCCATCAGCATGTCGACCAAATCGCCCACCAGCCCGTTTACGGTGTCGACGCAGGTGCCGATGACCGATGCGAACCCCCGGTCCAGCGAGAGAAGCAGTTCCCGGCCGACTTCCAGAAGGGAAATGCCGGTGAAATACTCGAAGACCGCGTCGATGCCGCGCACGATATGCACGACCGGGTTGAACTCAAGCAGCAGCGCCGCGACACCCTGCATGAACCCCTCATCAAAGGCGACGGTGACGCGGCCCCAGAGGCCGGACCAATAGGCAAGGAACTCGTCCCAGCGCTGCCAGAGGACATAGGCCGATGCCGCCACGGCCGCCACGGAAGCCAGAAACCAGCCGAACGGGGTCGCCATGATGACCTTAGCCAGATGACCCAGGCCAAGGGACAGAAGGCCGATGCTGGATAGCAGAGGGCCGCTGACATAGAGCGCCAGCAGCGCAAGCGCGGCGACGGCGGGGCCGCCGATGTAGTCGATGACGGGGCGGATATTTTCATAGAACCGCGAGAATCCCTCAACAAGCGAGGCGAAGCGCTGACGCAACTCCGAGGCGGGATCGAGAATGGCACGAATTGCGCGCGTAATCCCGTCGACCACCCGCTCGATACGGGTGCGGATAAGCTCGCGGTTCGCATCAACCCATTCGGTTATCGTATCGACGGCCTGCTGGAACACGGGGATCAGGCCGGCACCGATGCGCAAGCGCATTCCCTCGAAACGCTTCATCAGCCCCGACCACGCCGTGTCCAGATCGGCGGCGGCCGCGACCACGTCATCGCCGAGGACGATTCCCAACTTCCGGGCCTCGACACGCAGGCCCCAGATTTCTTCTGCGCTCATGCCGGCCATCTTCACGAAATCGGCCCCGGCGCTGCCCCCGAAAATATCGTTGAGAACCCGCATCTGCGATTGCTGGTCGAGCTTGGAGGTTTGCTCGATAATCTCGCCGAGAAGGGCGGCAGGATCTTCCATCCGCTGTTTCAGGATGGACGCCGAATATCCCAGCCGCTTGAAGGCATCCGCAGCGGGTCCCTTGCCGGTGCGGATGAATTGCCCGGCCCGAAGGTTGAGTTCCCGGAACCCGTCCGTAAGCGTATTCAGTTCGACGCCGCGCGTGCTGGCGGCATGCTTGAGTTCTTGTAGCGCCTCGGCCGAGACGCCGGCGCGCCGGGAAAGGCCGTCCAATTCCACGCTAAGCGTGGTCGTCTGTCGCACAAGGGCGGCGGTGACGGCGAGCAGCCCGCCGCTGTCGAGACCGATTGCGGCGGTGAGACGGCCCAGCCGCGAGGTGGTGCGCTTGAAGCCTTCGCCAACGGCCCGGATCTCGCGTCCGAGATTGCGGGCGCTGCGCGCGATGCGGTCGAGTCCGATGCGTTGCGAAAGCCGGGTGAATGCGGCCTGAATGCGCTTGATGCCGGCCGTGACGTTGTCGACCAGCGTCAGCTTGACCTGCGCGACAGCAGCTACTGTTGCCATGTTTTTGCCCTCCTAAGTATGATCTCAAAGCCCAGCGCCTGCGCCAGTGCCACGAGGTTCGCCAGCGCCGGGGACTGCCGACCCGCTCGCCACGAATATGCGGCCTTCGCGCTGATCCCGGACTTCACCTCAAGATCGAAGACGGTCAGGCCCGCCCGATCTTTTTCCGCGAATAATGCTGCCATGGCCCCACGCTGGTCGGTGAGGCTGATTTCCCGGGGGCCGGCCCCGCTCGCCCGCGGGGTCTGGACGAGGAACACGTCGAAGCCGAGCGCCGAGGCGAAGGACACGAGGTTGCGGATCGATGGCGAGGCATCACCCCGCAGCCAGTATTGGGCGGAATTGATCGCGACCCTACCCCGCTTTCGCAGCGATTCGGGCCGGACGCCGAGGCGGTCGCGTTCCGCGAATAGCAGGGCCATGGCCGCACGCTGGTCGGACAGGTTGATTTCACTCATTCGCTATCGCCCATGACCGGCTCGGTCGGCTTGTGGTAAGGTGCCGGCACCGCCAGACCTTCCAGCAGCATTTCCCGCATGCGCGCGTCGAGCACCGCCATCAGGCGAGCGGGGTCGATTTCCAACTCTGCGGCCATGCTGCCGCCGTATCGGTTCGCAAAGTTCAGCATCAGGTCGCGCAGCGCCCGCCCGAATGCCCGGACCGCCCGGCGCGCTTCCTCGCGGTCCACGGTCTCCCTGCGGGCTTTCCGTGCGTTCTGCTCGGCGATATCGGCCTGCGCCAGCGTCAGGCGGATGCGGGCGTCGTTGAGGTCCACCGGCGGCCGGGCCGCGCTGCGCCCCTCGTCGGCGCGCGAGTTGATATTGGCACGGACCCACGCGAGGGCATCGGCAACCTTTACGTGGCGGCCGTCAGCGGTCAGCGGCAGGCCCTTGCCGACCAGTTTGGTGATGTAGCTTGGACTGACCCCAAGCCGCTTTGCGAACGCCGATTTGCTTTCGGCCTCGGCGGTTGCGTTTTTCTCAACACCCACGGCATTTCACCTTTTCACCTAATCTGGAAAATCTGCGGCTAGCGAAATCTTGCGCGGCCGCGTCCCCCGCATCCCCACCCCTTCCCGGAGGACCCGTCGCCTTAAAGTTGCGGCGCTGTCGCGCGCTGGGCGGGCCGTGGGCGGCGACCTGCGTTTCGCGCACCTCAACCACGACGCGCACGAGGTCGGCCCCTCCTGCCTCGCCTCACGGGCTGGCCGGAGCATCTGGCCGCCTTGGGGCCGGGGGTTCGTTGTGCCGGGGAAGATTTGCGGCGTCATAGGGGGCTTCCGAGAGGGCTGCGATTGGTGGCCGGCGGGCAAAGGGGCAAGCCCGCCGGCCTATGGGGACGGGCCTCGCTAAACCGCCCCCATATTTCTGCGATGCGAGGAAGCACCGCCTGCGGCCCCGCCCCCTCTCTCAAGAGGGCCGGGGGCCTGATTTCTGCCCTAAATAGTGAGCATCAAAAGCATTTCGGGGCGGGTGGCGATAAACAGCGGGTAGCTGTAGACCTCGGGCCGGATCCAGTGGTCGCGCTGGGTGTCACGGATCAGCATGGAATAAAGCGGCAGGCCGATGGTGTTGGCGGACTCGAAGCCTTCGCCCGGAGCGAACGCCCGCTGAAAAGCCCCGGGGACTCCGACCGGGAAGACCCGGGCTTCGGCGCTCCTGATGCCCAGCGCAGATTTCGTGCCGTGGGCCGCTGCATCCGAGAAGCTATCGACACCGCGATAGTTGATGAACACGATCCCGCCAAGCGCAAGCGCAGGGGTCGAGCCGAGCAGGCTTTCATCCTCGCTGCCCGCACCCCGAAGGCCCGGTTGAGAAGCTGGGCATCAGCGGTGTTCAGGAAGGTTTCCCGAACGCTCTTATGGCCGGTCAGGGAATCAAAGAATTCATCGCCGCACAACGCCATCCCATAGGAATCAGCGTTCCAATTGCCGGCGCTTTTCTGGATGAGCGTTCTCAAAACCGCGCGGGCCTTGATCTCGACCACAATCGCGGGATCGTCCAGATCCATGGAAATTGCGGCCGGTTTCGCGATGCCCCATTCATCAAACCAGTCGTAAATAACGCTGCCGTCAGCATCGTAAACCACGCCCTGCACCGCCCCGAGCATCATGTTTTCCCACGTCAGTTCCACGTCCGAGACGAGGTTGCGGGCGTAGCGACCCATATAGGCGATCATTTGCTCAAGCTCCGATTCCTCGCCGAAGGCACGAAGATTCTGGATTTCCGAGGCTTGCAGGGTATGGCCCTTCGCGATCCGGGTGGTTTCGAAGCTGCGCAGATTCCTGCGGTCACGCTCGCCTTCCCAGGGCGGCGTCCCCCGAAGCGAGGTCGGAATTATGGAAAGGGTGTTGCCCCGGCGTTCGATGCTGACAGAGGTTGTCGCGGTGGGGATATCCTCAAACAGGCCCAGCGAGCCGAGCAGGTCGGGCTTGAACTCGTAATCCTCAAGCGCCTCGGTCATGGTGACGGCGGAAAAGGCGTCGTCGTTGAAAATGTCCATGTGCATGGTGTGATCCTTACAGGCGGTCGGCCGGGTGACGGCCGGCGAAGGGATTGCGGTCGGACAGCGCCTTACGCCAAGCCTTGGCTACGGCGCTTTTGGGGGCGGGCTTGGCGTCCTCGGAGGTGATTGCCCGCCGCCATGCCTTGGCAACGGCCGGCTTTGTCATCGCGCGGCGCGCGCCGGGTTCCCTGCTGCTGGGGGCGGTGGCGGGGCTGGACCAACCCAGCCCGGCGACCGCTGCCTTGGCCTCGGCGCGGGAAACGCCGGCCGCTTCGGCGAATCCAAGAGCCGCACGCGCCCATTCCGCCGCCCCGGTGCTATCGCCCTCGTCGGCGAGGCGTCGAGCGCTGGCGACCGCGTTGTTGTAACGGCGTTGGTGCAGGCTCATCAGACTTCCTCCAATTCCAGAAGCCAGATCGCCGGATCCGCATCCTTGCGCCGCAGGGCTTCTATGCCGGCGACCTCGGCGTCACGGATCCCCACCTCAAATGCCCCGATCCTGCCGCGCCGCTTTCAACCTTTCCCCACCCCCACCCCCTAAAGGGGGCGGGGTGGTGGTGGGGAAGATTTCAGGGTCTGAATTCTTCCCCACTTCCCCCACCTTTCCCCACCTCGTTTTTCAAGGTGGGGAAGCCCATTCCCCGACCTCGATAATCGGCGTTTCGCGCCCCTTGTTCGCGTCTTGAATGCGCTCAACGATCAGCGCGCCGGAACGAATCCAAGCCTTGAGAAGCGTCTTGATCCGGGTCTTTCCGGCGGGATCATCGGAGGCGATGCCGCGTTGGCCCGGAGGCGAACGCGCTTCCACATTGCGCTGTAGAGAGCCGGAGGGCCGCTATGAAAAAGCCCCGGCGCAGAAGCGCCGGGACCGCATTTCATTAGCCATTTAGGAGGGGTATAGCGTAGGTGTAGTTCTCCGTTTCGTCGGCTTCGGCCCGCCATAACCGCCGATTGCCCTCTATGGCGCGATATTGCCGCCGATTGCCGCATTTCACCGGGTGAGATAGCAATCCGCCGATTCTACGCTACAGCCCTAGAATTCATGGCCACATCATATCGGATTGAGGGCGGAGCCACTCCGTCAAACCTCTGGATGATCGTCGGACGTAGTGCTGGTAGCCATTCTGACCGGCTCCGGTGACTGGTGCTGATCTCGCAAATGAACTGCGGTCTGGTCAATGCTTGGATAGACGGTCGTGGCGTTGATATTGATGCGGTCGAGCTGGTTGAGAATGTGCGCCTTATTCTTGATCGTCACCCGGCTGATCTCGATGCCGTCCTGTCCTGCATCGGGCAACGCGGCTTCGTGGCCGAACAGCAGGAAGGCTCCGGACTGCGATTTGATCCGGGTATTCGTGCGCTTCGCCTTTACGCAGATGATAGAGCCCAGGTCGTCAGGAACGATCCGTCCCTCGAAAAAACCCTTCTCGGACTTGATGTGGTGGAGCAGCTTGCCGGCGACATCCGTTGCGTTGAAAGCGTCTTGGTCGAGGCTGAGGTCTATGTCGTTCTTCTGCGCATAGGTCAGATTTGAGAGGTTGGATAGGCAACTGACGGTGTCAGAATCATAGTATTTCACGCCGTCCGACGCGACTTGGAAGACGATGACCTCGCCGTCGATGCCGAGTTGATCTGGCTTGCACGAGCAGGCAAAGAATAGTGCTACCAGCGGATTTCCGGAAACGTCGAGCAGCCGCGTAGGCAGGCCGTAATGTTGCATGCGCACGAGGCGGTCGAAGCAATAATCATCGCCGTGGAACTCATCGTGATGGGCGATCAGCAGCTCTTTGCAGAGGCGATCCTCGCTGGGCATGAACTGCCAGTCACCATTATCCCATTTGCGCAGCAGAGACGGGGTCAACTCATAGCGCGCGTCACTGTGTCCCCTGAAGAATGTCTCAGTCCCCACCTTCGCCGGCGAGCTGTAGAGAAGCTCAAGACCGCTCCACGCTGTCGGCGTTGCCAAGAATCTTTTTGTCGCGAGGCGGCGGTTGGACTGCGGCGGCGGCGTCGGCAGGAGCATGCGCGGCCGCGATAACTTGGGCAAGATCGGGCTTCGCTTCAGCCAGCCGGTTAAGTATTTCACTAGCATCACCTTCACGGACGGCCCAATGGGTTCGATAGAGTTGAAACTTATCCGCGCCAAACACCGTGCGAGCTGCCTCAATGCTCTCGAATTCCACCTCGCCGAAGTTGATTAAGGTCTCGAAGGCGGCGGAGACCTCCTTATGTCCGAGATTGACGTTGGAAACCCGACCATATTTGATCAGCATGGAGACGGCGTCTGCGCCCGACTTGATCTCGCTGCACAAGAAGGTCGGTAGCTTTTCTAGAAAGGCGAGTGCTGTAACATCGAGGCTTTCAAGTCGTTTTTCGGTGTCCGGCGGCGTATACTCGAACATACGTCCCCGACCCATGCTGATGTCATCGACGTTGCCCTCGATGTATTCCCAGTTTCCAAAAGAGATGTAGTTGAAAGTTTCCGTCATGCGTCGCTATTCCGTGCTCTCTGCACCACATGGATCAGAGGCCGGTTGCGTGCCTGATACACGAAGATCGACCCAAGTATGATGTAGATGAAATGGAGAAGACGCATCCGAACGAATTATCTCATGAGATGCGACGTGTAGTGCAGGTGATCCTGAAATGGGCGATAACTTGGGAAGTGATGTAATTCCCGCACTACCTAGATTATGATCGATGTCGGACCAGATCGTATCGATGTCCATCGATTGAATATAGCCGATCATGCCGCCGCCGGCGTCGTCCTTGCCATAGAGGTGCGACTTAGCAATGTATCGGCCTACGCCTTGCGCCACATAGTTTGTGTTGAAAATCCACGCACCGATTGGTTGACCTAAACGCTTGCACTCGACGACATAGGTTCTTGTAGAGCGGTCAATATCTGTTGCCTGATCGTCTAAGAAACTCCCCTGAAAGTCAGGGCGCTTATTTTCGCGCGGCGTCCTCTCTGGATCGTCTGGGCTAGGTTGATTATTTGCTTCGTAAGCAGCGACTAGGTTCCAAGTGTGCTCTCGGCTCAAAGCAGGGCTTGGAGATAACGAGAGAAGAGTTCTGTGACGGTCGGCGGCAATCCGCCTCATCCGAAAGAACAATTCTCGATTGAGGTCATTTTCGCACGACGCGACAAACCCATTTTCCTCGGCATCCTCAGCGAGACGCTGGAGCCCAGCTTTGACAATATCTTGGACTTTTTCAACAAATGACGGCCATAGATTGATCGAAACCTCGTTCAGCCCAGCCATCCCGTTCAACCCTTGCCACGCACAGCAAGTTGTACGAACAAGGCTTCGGCGTCTTCTCTAGCGGTGCTGGCCGTCCAAAGCCGGCGTGTATTCTCCCGCAGAATAATAAAGTTGTCGGCTGTCGCTGCCCTGACAACACGCTTGGCATAAAACGCAGGTGAAATCGGTTGATCGAGTGCGTCAGCGCACCGCGCGACAATCGATTCCCACTTCCTGTCATGGCTTTGCTGTGCCGATATATCTTCGCCACCCAAAGCGAAAACCACAGCGACTGCATCGCGAGCCGGCGAAATAGCTACCTGCCAGTGGAATTCTGTACCCTCGGGCAACTGTGCGTTCCAAGCCTCCAGAAAGGCCCGCAGGTAAGGCTGCAATCCAGTACGATCGGAGTCGCCGGAAAGTCTGCTTGTGTACCGTTCAAAGTCCCAGCTAACGTTAAGCGTTTGGTTGCCTCCGCTTCCGCTCCTTTCCAGTAGAGTTCGTGGTTCTCAGCCCAGAAATCCTCAATTAAATCACGTTCAGCCTTGGAAAGCTCAAACAAATCGAAAATGGCTTCATCGAGTACACCCAGCCAATTTTCTTCAGGATTCTCATGTGAGGACGTATAGAAAAGCCCACGTGCGAGGGGGTCGTGAGATGGGAGATCGCGCAACTGGGCCACGGCTTGCACAATGCGCATTGCGGCTTCGTCATGCTTCACCTTCGGCATGCCCCATGAAGGCTTAAGGCGTACCGGCATGCGGAGCAGGTCACGGGCAGTGACTTTGTCATGCCACCCGCCCCAACTGCCGGCGGTCATAAACAGCAGGTAGCGGCCTAGCGAAGACCACATCACTCCGAGCACCAACTGAGCTTCCTTCTCAGTGAGATGCGGCAATGGAATGCAGTAAAAGCTATGCCGGAACGAGAACTCGCGAGTCTCTAGTCGAGCGACAGGACCAACAGGCTCCCTCACGCCATGGGTAATAACTAGGCGTTGTCCGCTATAAATCCGTTGATCGGGGTCTCGTTTTATCCCGGTCGGTGGTGGTACAAACCACCCTTCTTGCAAGCGCCCAAATGGCTGCACCTTTCGGTTGCTAAGTTCAGGTAAGGTCGCAAGTTTTCCGGAAGGGACGGTGTTGCCGCGTTGCCAACCGTAGCGTGGTTGTGGATCGGCGCTCCTGACCGTTTCCCCTAGCGTCCGCTCCAACGCCAGCCTGGACAGCAGCGCTGCGTCATGATGCCCCCCCACCAATAGGCTTTCCAAAGATAGTCGGCATCGGCCAGATCGCCTTGAGCTACGACGCGTCGGTCAAGCGGGACGGCTGCCATGGACCGCAACCGATCTACAGCTCGAACCCGCCTTGCATTCCAGATTACAACCCGATCACCGGGCAACGGCGAGCACCTTTCAGCTAGCAAGAATGCAAACGGCGCGACTGCTTTCGCGAAAAACACACGGCGCACATGCGCCATGTTCACCACTTGCCTGAGCGCCGCATGTGTCAACAGATTCCCGCGAAATGCTCTGCTCGTATCGCGGTCATTCCAGAATACCTTCATGCCGACGAGAAGCCCCAGCCTCCCGCCTTCTCGAAGTAACGTCAGAGCACGATGAATGAAAAGCTGGGAGTAGGCTCCTTCGCCCTCCGGAAGTTTGAATGCGGCTGCCCAGCTACGAGGGAGGGACGGCGCTTCCTGCCAAGGGGGGTTGCCGATCACGACATCGAAGCCGCCGAGCGGCAGGTCCAGAACTCCGGCATTAGTCAGCAGTCTGACGTCGCCCGCACGACCCTTATAGGCTTTCTTGGCGGCTACGCGCTTCGAGAGTAACTCACGTTCATCGTTAGTCAGCGCAAAAGCGTCTGAAACAATGAGTATCCCAAAGTGTTTTTCGTCGCGCGGGCCACTGTGCAGTAGATAAGGCAGTGGCCCTCCCGAGGCGATATCGGGTGGCTCCTGTTGATCAAGAAGCGCTAGGTAAAGGCTGAACGCTGCGACACGGGCGGCTTCCGCATTGATTTCGATGCCGAAAATGCGATTCTGGAGAATGTCCCGCAACTCATCTGGCGATAGCTTACGCTTCCGGCTTTGGGCCTCGTAGCGGACGATCCTGCGAAACGCTTCCACAAGGAAGATTCCCGACCCACAAGCAGGATCAAGTATCTTCGGATGGTGCGATAAGCAGATTGGGGTCAGCGTCCTTCGCAGTGCATCGTGAACAAGGTTAGCTGGAGTGTAATGCGTACCCGCGCCGTGTTTTAGTTCACCTTCCTCGAAAGCATCTTCTTCGGGACCCTCGTCAATGACGAGGACGGACGTGTCTGCATTGTCTGCTTGAGGCAAAGGATAGGAGGAATTATTTTTTGTTCTTCTGGAAGTCTCCTTATTGAGAGCGTCATGATAGAATTGCTCGTAGATGCTGCTGATCAGGGCGAGAGGGACTACCTCAAAATCGTACGCCCAGAAAAATAGAGGCTCTTGACCAGCCTGAATCTCTCCAAGCAGGAATGCACGCAGGAGCTTCAGTGCCACCTCGTCGAACCGCTTTTCCCGCGCTTATCCGAGTGCGAACAGATCGCCATTAAAGTCCGTGGACAGCTTTTTGAATAGCGCGTGGGTAAAGTCAGCGTCGCAAAGCACCCTGTCGTAGAGGCGCTGCTTTCCCGGCGGCCCAAGCACGGGAATAGCTCCCTCGCTATAAAGCGCTGTCTGCCATGTCTGATTATTGCCGGCCACTTCATCAAAATAGGCTTGCGTCAGTACACCCCGATCTTCCAGGTATCTCACGAGGATCGAACGGCCGATGAGAGCATGTGCCTCGGCCATCGAGAGGCCCGTTGCCTCAAGCTGCGAACGGACATGCCGCAGATCATCAATGAGGCGACGGTCAGCCCGAGCGGGTGCAGAATTTCCCACTTCCATTAGCCCCTGCAGATCGGGGCCATATTCATCGATCTCGCGCGTCAACTTGAGCACATCGGCGGCAGACGAAAGCACCCGCCAAGGATCACTTGGCGGCCCTCCTCGCTTCGGCGGTGTATTCAGATCGTAAATTCGGAGTTCCTGCGGGAGTGCAACGAAAAGACAACGAGGCTCCGTCATGCACCAAGCACGACGATAGAGTTCTCCCAGCGCCACCTCATCGGACGCGCCTTGAGCGTCACTGAAGACCGCGACGGGATCGCCACGAACGAAGAGCACTTTTTCCGCTCCGAGCCGCTTCGCGAGACTCAGCCAATCACCAAGATCGGTCCAGCGGGAAGCAAAGCTATCCTTTTCACTGAGCACACCGGGCTGCGCGACAGCATCAAAGAGATCGTTCGACCTCTCGGAGAACGCGCTATATAGTTGATCTAGAAGCTCGCGGCCTTGGCTATCCATGGCACATCCCGATCAACATATATAAGGTTGGCCGCCTCATTAAACGGAACACCATTTGTCAAGGTGGGCGAGGTGATCAGCGTTCCGCGTCATGGCCGCCCTCAAGGTCAAGCGGGAGCAAGAGCTGCTTTGCATCCATCCCCTTCAGAAGGCGAAGCAAAGCGTATTCGACGATGTAGCTTTTTGATAGCTCCGGCTGGTGCCGTTGGGCCAATTCCTCAATGGCGCGGTTGGTCTTTGGGTCCAAGCTGACCGAAAATCTCACTTTTGATGACATACCGCAGATTCCCCATAGTGCACCACTATGCACCACATTGGTGCCAAAGGGAATCCCCTAGTTGGAATGCCGAAGCTGTATCCGCGCGGCAGAATGAAGTTTGATGGCCGCAGCGCACGCCGCTGGAGCGCTCGACGTCACGAACGCTCGCTTGTACCTCAATTTTGGAGGGCTATAGCGTAGGTGTAGTTCTCTGTTTCATCGGCTTCGGCCCGCCACATTACAGACGCAAGTTTCTGTTATTAAATTATTTTTCCAAGATTTCGCCAGAACGACCCACCACTGGCCCCACCAAAGAACATAACTGGCGCTGAACGATTGCAAGCAATGTTGCGTCGTTGCCAGCCCACCCAGCGGCCCCGATCTGCATTCCCCCACCCCTGAGGATTCGCGCCGCTACCCGTGCAGTTATCGCGCGCTCCATGCAACGGACCAGACGGTTGGGCGCCCGCCCGCTGTTCGGCCCCGCCGCGGTCTTCCGCGCCTTCATGTCGGTGGCTCTGGGCGGTGGCGGCTAGGCTGCGGCGGCCGGATGCGCCCGGCTGGAACATCTGCGGCCGTTGCGGGTTCACCTGCCTTGCGCCGATCCGGCGCAGGGGAGGAAATCGAGATGACCGCATCTTTGAAGATACTGGTCGCCAGCCTGACGCTGGTTGCCACCGGCACCGCCTATGCCGATTGCGCCGCCGACCTGGCGAAGTTCGAGGCCGAGACCTCGGCCGCGGCCGACGGCATTGCCAAGGACGGCTCGCTGGCGCCGCTGCAGGGCGATACCGCCACCGACACCACGGCAGGAACTGCGGCCACCGGGACCACGGCCACCGGAACCACGACACCTGCGGACGCGACAACCGCAGACACGGCGGGCACGGCAACCACCGACACGACCGCGGGCACGACGACCGGCACCACCACTAACACCACCACAGGCGCGGGTGACGCGGCGGATGGCAACGAGATCGCCAAGGACGGCAGCACCGCGCCGCTGGAAAGCACCAGCGGGGCCAGCAGCGACGTGGCCATGTCCGGCCAGGACGCGCAGGCGCAGCAGGAAGGCCAGGCCACCGCCGCCCAGCAGGCCCAGGCCGAATCCGGCACCGACGCCCGCGCCACCGCGCTGCAGAAGGCCCGCGCCGCCCTTGCCGCCGGCGACGAGGCCGCCTGCCAGGAGGCGCTGAAGCGGGCCGCCGCTTCCTGACCCGACGCCACTCGGCGCCCGCCTGCCGGATCAGCCGCGCGCGGCTGCGTGGATCGCCACCACCTCGGTCGCCCCGCGCAGCCGCGGGCGGTCGCCCTCGGCCGCCGCCAGCGGCTGAGCCGGACGCAGCCCGCGATGCGAGCGGGACGCAAGCTCCTGATACTCGCGGGTATTCAGCGCCATCCAGGCGATTTCCTCCTCCGTAACCTCGCGGCGGACCGCAGCCGGCGTGCCGGCCAGCAGCTGCCGCGGCGCCCCCCGAAACCCCGCCCGGACGAAAGAATTGGCGGCGACGATGCGGTCGGGCCCCAGCACCGCCCCGTCCATCACCACTGCGTTCATGCCGACCAGCGTGTCCCGGCCCACCACGCAGGAATGCAGGATCGCGCCATGCCCGACATGGCCGCCCTCTTCCACCACCGTGTCCATGTCGACATAGCCGTGCATCATGCAATGGTCCTGCTCGCCCCCGCCGCCGCCGCCGCCCATTGTTGCGATTATCGCAACAACCAATGCCGGATTATGGATATTCTCCCGGCCTCGCCCCGCCTCTATCTCACTTGCAACGAAATCAGGCAAAGGCGGACGCATCATGCTGACCGAGATCAAGGGCCTGCATCACGTCACCTCGATGGCGGCGGATGCGCAGGAAAACAACGACTTCTTCACCCGCACCCTCGGGCTGCGGCGGGTCAAGAAGACAGTGAACTTCGACGCGCCCGACGTCTATCACCTGTATTACGGCGACGAGACCGGCACCCCCGGCACGGTGATGACCTATTTCCCGTTTCCGCATATCGCCCGCGGCCGTCCCGGCACCGGCGAGGTGTCCGAGACGCTGTTCTCGGTCCCCTCGGGCTCGCTGGGCTACTGGAAGCAGCGGCTGGCGGCGCAGGGCGTCGGCGGGCTGCGCGAATACGACGGTTTCGGCGAAACCCGGCTGGGGTTCCGCGGCCCGGACGGCGACGGCTTCGCGCTGGTCGAGGTCGAGGGCGACCCCCGCCAGCCCTATGCCGGCCCGGTTCCGGCCAGCGAGGGGGTGCACGGGTTCCGCGGCGTCACCATGCGGCTGCGCGACGCCGGCGCCACGGCCGAGCTGCTGCGGTTCATGGGCTACCACGAGGCCGGCAAACAGGGCGCCACCATCCGCTTTGCCATCAATGGCAACGGCGCCGATTACATCGACATCGAGACGCTGGCAGTCGCCGAACCGGCCCGGCAGGGCGCGGGCTCGGTCCACCACGTCGCCTTTGCGGTCGAGGACCGCGCCGCGCAGCTGCGGGTGCGCAAGGCTCTGATGGACACCGGCTACCACGTCACCCCGGTGATCGATCGCGATTATTTCTGGGCGATCTATTTCCGCACCCCCGGCGGGGTGCTGTTCGAGATCGCCACCAACGAACCCGGCTTCGACCGGGACGAGGATACCGCCCATCTGGGCGAGGCGCTGAAGCTGCCCGCGCAGCACGCGCATCTGCGCAGCCAGCTGGAACGCTTCCTGCCCGAAATCAGGGACTGACGAGACCAGGGACTGACATGGCCACCCAGCTTTACCATCATTTCGCCCGGCCCGGCGGCCCGGGGGCGCCGCTGGTCCTTGCCTTCCACGGCACCGGCGGGGACGAACACCAGTCACCGCGCTGATCGGGCAGATCCTGCCCGAGGCCGCGATCGTCGCCCCCCGCGGCGATGTGTCGGAACAGGGCGCCAGCCGGTTTTTCCGCCGCACCGCCGAAGGGGTCTACGACATGCCGGACCTCGCCGCCCGCACGCAGCGGATGACCGCATTCCTGCGCGCGCATCGGGACGCGAACGCGGGGCGGGCGGTCCTTGCGCTGGGGTATTCCAACGGCGCCAACATCCTCGCCTCGGTCCTGTTCGGCGCGCCCGAGCTGTTCGACCGGGTGGTGCTGATGCACCCGCTGATCCCCTGGACCCCCGCCGACCAGCCGGGGCTGAAGGGCAGGCAGCTGCTGCTGACCGCCGGGCGGCGCGACCCGATCTGCCCCCTGCCCCGGACGCAGGCGCTGGCCGACTGGCTGGCCGCGCAGGGTGCAAGGACCGAGCTTGCCCTGCACGACGGCGGCCACGAGATCGCGCCCGCCGAGCTGGGCCGGATCGCGGATTTCCTGCGCCGCGCCTGATTTTTCACCAGACATCGACAAACCGAAGGACGAACCGATGACCATGCTCAAACCCTACCAACCCTATCTGCACAGCCTGCTGCGCGCCATCGCCGGGCTGGTGATCTTCAGCTACGGCACCCAGAAGATCCTGGGCTTTCCGGCGTCGGGCGCCATGCCGCCCGCAGGCTCGCTGTCCTGGATCGCCGGGGTGCTGGAACTGACCCTGGGCTTTCTGGTGATGATCGGGCTGTGGACCCGGCTGTCGGCCTTTGTGCTGTCGGGGCTGATGGCGTTCGCGTATTTCATCGCCCATGCGCCGCAGGGTTTCTATCCGGCGCAGAACGGCGGGGTGGCGGCGATCCTGTTCTGCTTCGTCTTCCTGTATCTGGCGTCGGCGGGCGCGGGCCCGGTGGCGCTGGACGCCAAGCGCGCCTGATCCGGCAGGCGGCGGCCCACCCGGGGCCGCCGATTACACCCAGCCGCCGCTGCAAGCTTGCGCAGACTGTTGCGCGTGCCGTAACGGTCGGGGCATGGGCGAACTCGAATCCATCCGGGTGTTCCTGGCCGTCGCGGAACAGGAAAGCTTTGCCGGGGCCGGGCGCCAGCTGGGGCTGACCCCGGCCTCGGTCACTCGCACCATCGCGGCGCTGGAACAGCGGCTGGGGGTGCAGCTGCTGGTGCGCACCACGCGGCAGGTGGCGCTGACCGCGGCGGGCGCGGTCTATGCCGCGCGGGTGGCGCCGTTGGCAAAGGGTCTGGCCGAGGCGGCCGAGGACACGCGCGAGGCACAGGGCATCGCCTCGGGGCGGATCCGGGTCAGCGCCCCGATCTCGCTGGGGCTCAAGGTGCTGCCGGCAGTGCTGTCGCAATTCGCCGCGCTTTACCCCGACACCCATGTGGCGCTGTCGCTGTCGGACGGTTTCGTCGACATCGTGGAGGGGGATTACGACCTGGCGATCCGCATCTCGGGGCCGCCGGGCGACAAGTCGACCATCTGGCGCAAGGTGTGCCCGGTGCCGCGGCTGCTGGTCGCCGCCCCGGGCTATCTGGCCCGCAACGGCACCCCGCAAACCCCCGAGGATCTGTCGCGCTTCAGCTGCCTCAGCTACGGCCCCGAGGCGCGGACCGAGGTGTGGGAGCTGTCGCGCGGCCCCGGCCGCCGCGCGCACAAGGCGCGGGGCCGGTTCAGCACCGACAACGGCGACCTGCTGGCCCGGCTGGTCTTGCAGGGCGAGGGCATCGCGCTGCTGCCGCGCTTCATGGTCGAGGAGGCGCTGGCCGCGGGCGAGCTGGCGCAGCTGCTGCCCGACTGGTCGGCGCCCTCGATCTGGCTGACGCTGTTCTATCCGCCCTACGAGCGGCTGCCGCTGCGGGTCGCCACGTTTTCCGATTTCTTCGAGACCTATGTGAAGGAAACCCGGCCGCTGTAGTGCCAGCCGCGGCACCGGTTTCCGGCCTGACCTTCAACCCAAGCGCGGGAATGGCCGGCTCAGCCCCTCGGCGCCGGCCAGGCCGAAGCGCCAGGGCAGGTCCTCCGCCCGGCTGATGCCGATGCGGGGTCCGACCAGCAGCTTGGGGGACGCCAGCGGCAGGGTGATCGAGAAGTCCCCGCCGTCGAAGGGCGCGCCATCGTCGTCCATGTCCAGCCCCAGCGCCTGCGCCAGCCGCCCGGGGCCGCTGCACAACGGCCCACGGCCCCGTCGCGCCTGCATGAGCTCGATGCCGGTGCCCGGGGCCAGCGCCCGGATCAGCACCGCCTCGCCCGCCTGCGCCACCACGTTGAGGCAAAGATGGATCCCGTAGGACCGATACACATAGGCATGGCCCGCCGGTCCGAACATCGACGCATTCCGCGGCGTCGGCCCGCGAAAACTGTGCGAGGCCGGATCGTCGCGGCCGTAAGCCTCGGTCTCGATGATGATGCCGCCGGCGCCGCGGACGACAAGCCGCGCCCCGATCAGTCGCCGCGCCAGCGCAACCGCGTCCAGGCCGGCAATCTGCTGTGGGAAGGAACTGTCGGGCACGGCCGCAAACTGTCCGAAATCGGGGCTTCCTTCAAGAGGCACAGCCGGGGGGGAAGAATGTGGTGATCCTCGTTGCCGGCAGCTCGAAAGTCGTCATCGGCTCGACCAGCTCGTTCACCTACGGCTTGCCGGACTAGCATCCGCCGGCCAAAGCTGCACGCGACGCGATCAGCACCGCTGTCAACAGCCTATCCGACGCAGGCCCGCGGCTTGCACCTGCCGCCCCTTCCCTGCCAGACTGCGCGCAATCCACGGAACGATCCCACGGCAAAGCGGACCGATATGAAGACATCGCGGTTTTTCATCGTCAACGCCGGCGCGGGGGCGCATCACAACATCACGCTGCGGGGCTACCGGATCCTGCAACAGGCGGATCTGGTCATCGCCTCGGACAGCCAGCGCAAGCGCTTTGCCGACGAGCTGGCCGGCAAGCAGGTGATCGACGGCGGCCATGGGCTGTTCGACGATCTCGCCCTGCGCCGTCTCGACCCCGATGAGGCGGCAAGGCAGCAGGATGCGATCCGCCAGCGGATCGAGGCCGCCCATGCGGCGGGGCAGACCATCGTCCTGCTCGAATCCGGCGATGCGGCGCTGTTCAGCCCCTATCGCGGCTATCTGACCGCGTTCCGCCACCTGCAGCCGGAACTGATCCCGGGCGTGTCCAGCTTCAACGCCGGCAATGCGGCGCTGGCGCAGTCGCTGCTGCATGACCAGAACCAGCGCCTGCAGCTGAGCGGGCTTGCCGCCTTCATGGAGGCCGGCCGCGACTGCCTGCCCGACAGCTGGGTGCTGTTCTGCATGGGACTCGACCTGCCGCGGCTGATCGCCAAGGCGCGCGAGCTTTACCCCGCCGACACGGCAATGGCGCTGGTGCTGAACGCGGGCTATCCCGACTGCGAGGTGATCCGGTGCAGCGTGGGCGATCTGGACCGGCTCGCGGACCGCGAGATCGCCTTTCCCTATTGCCTGATCTACATCGGGCTCGACGACCGAAGCTGAGCCCGGTTCAGCCCACCGGCACCACCAGCACCGCGCCGCCGCGCGCCGACAGGGCAATCCGCCCTTGGGTCAGCAGCAGCGCCTCGTTGCCGAAGACCTCGGCGCGCCAGCCCGACAGCGCTGGCACGTCGCGCACCCCGGATGCGATCGCATCCAGATCGGAAGCCGAGGCGATCAGCTTGGGCGCCACCCCGGCCGCGTCGGCCTTGGCCTGCAGCAGCACCCGCAGCAGCTGCGACAGCGCCGCATTGCCGGGCAGGCCGGGCTGGTCGGGAACGGGCTTGGGCAGATCGCTGGTCTCGACCCCGGCCTTGATCGCGGCCAGGATCCCCTGCGCGATCTCGCCCCGCCGCGCCTCGCGCAGCAGCAGCCGCGACTTGCCCAGATCCTCGTCCGTCAGCGGCTTGGCCGAGGCCAGCTCGATCAGCGCATCGTCCTTGAACACGCGCGAGCGCGGCACGTCCCGGGTCTGGGCGTAGGTTTCGCGGAACCGGGCCAGTTCGCGCACCACCGCCAGGAACCGCGGCGAGCCCGAGCGCGTGCGCACCCGCGCCCAGGCCTCGTCCGGGCGGGTGATATAGGTTTCGGGATCGACCAGCGCCGCGGCCTCTTCCGCCACCCAAGATTCGCGCCCGGTCTTTTTCAGCTGGGCCGACAGATATTCATAGATCGCCCGCAGATGGGTGACGTCGGCCAGCGCATATTCCGCCTGCGCCTGCGTCAGCGGCCGGCGCGACCAATCGGTAAAGCGCGAGGACTTGTCCAGCGGCTGCCGGACGATGCGCTTGACCAGCGTCTCGTATCCCGCCTGCTCGCCAAAGCCGCAGACCATCGCCGCGACCTGGGTGTCGAACAGCGGGTCGGGAAACACCCCGGCATCGTGGAAGAAGATTTCCAGATCCTGCCGCGCGGCGTGGAAGACCTTGACCGTGGCGGTGTGGCGGAACAGGTCGTAAAGCGGCTCGAGCGACAGCCCCTCGGCCATGGGGTCGACCAGCACCGCCGGCCCCCCTGCCGCCTTGGGCCCCGAGGCCGGCGGCAGCGCCATCTGGACCAGGCACAGCCGGGAATAATAGGTCCGTTCACGCAGGAACTCGGTATCCAGCGTGACATAGGGTTGCGCCTTGGCGAGTTCGCAGAACGCAGCAAGTTCGTCGGTCGTGGTGATGATGCGCGGTTCTGCGGCCATCGTTTTCCTCGGGGTGGGCGGGTCATCCGCCGGTGGACATGCGCCGTGCTCTATGCCGATCCGGCGCCGGATTCCAGCAGGTGTTTCCGACAGCTTGCGCAAGGGCCCTGAAGGACGGTTGACGGCGGCAACCGCGCGGCGTTGCATGAAGGCCCATCGCAGACGAGGCCCTTCATGCTGACCATCCACGGCGTCACCCGCTCGCGCGCCTCGCGCGTCGTCTGGCTTTGCCACGAGCTCGGCCTGCCCTTCCGGCAGGTGCCGGTGATCCAGGCCTATCGGCTGGGCAACCCGCAGGCGCCGGGTGCGGCCCTGAACACCCGCTCGCCCGCGTTCCTGGCGCTGTCGCCCGCCGGCACCATTCCGGTGATCGAGGATGACGGGCTGGTGCTGTCGGAATCGCTGGCCTGCACGCTGTATCTGGCGCGCAAGCACGGCGGGCCGCTGGCGCCCGCGGATGCCGACGAAGATGCGCTGATGCTGCAATGGTCGCTTTACGCCGCGACCACGATCGAGCCCGAGTCGCTGACCATCCAGATGCTGCACCGCCCCGGCCAGTCCCAACCGGCCGAGAACGCCACCTTGGTCGCCGACGCCGCGGAGCGGCTGGTCCGGCCGATGAAGGTGCTGGAGGATCGCCTGTCCCGCCACACCCATCTGGTCGGCGACCGCTTCACCGTCGCCGATCTGAACGTCGCGGAAATCCTGCGCTATGCACAGGGCTACGGCGCGCTGATGCAGCAGTTCCCGGCAGTGCAGGCGTGGCTGTCCGCCTGCCAGACCCGCGACGGCTTTCGGCAGATGTGGGCCGCGCGCGAGGCCGAGGCCCCCTGAGCCCTGCCATTGAAATGCTCACTGCAATATGCAATATAAAGGACACAACCCTGCCGGAGTGCCCGCCATGACCCGCCTGCTGACCAACCACATCGCCACGATCACCGAGCTGCGCGAGCCGCACAAGGTGCTGGAACGCTCGGGCGGCAAGCCGGTGGCGATCCTGCGCAATTCGGCGGTGGTGGGGTATCTGGTGCCCGAGGCCGCAACGGTCTCCGATGCCCGGTATGCAACCGAGGACGAGTTCATGCGCGCCTTTGAGGACACGCGCACCGAGGCGCAGCCTGTGCTCGACTATCTCCGCGACAAGTAAGGCTTCTGTCGCATGGACTGGATGCTGATCCCGGCCGAGCTGGTCGAGAAGGCGCATGACCTCGTGCTCAATCCCGGGGAATTGCAGGGGCGCGCGCGGGACAAGTCGCTGGAAGGTGCCTTGTCCCGCGTGGAAAATCGCGTGCATTACGGGTTGGTGCAGGATGTCTATGATCTTGCGGCCGCCTATGCTGCGGCGATTGCCCAGGGGCATTGCTTCAACGATGCCAACAAGCGCACCGCCTATCGCATCATGATCATGGCGCTGCGGCTGAATGGCGGCAGCAGCCCTCGCGCCTCCACCGAAGACATCGGCCAGCAGATCATCGCCCTCGCCCAGGGCCTCATCGACGACGGCCATCTGGCGGACTGGCTGCGCGACCGGGCTTGACGCCACGTCCCGCGCCTCCGGCAGCGGCGGGTTGCCCCGCCCTGCCCCGTCGTGGCATGACGCCCCATAATCACGAGCAGGCAGATCCGATGTCCGACGACCTTCTTTCGGGTGCGCAAGCCGCCTCCGACAGCTATTCCGCCGCCTCGATCGAGGTGCTCGAGGGGCTCGAGCCCGTCCGCAAGCGCCCCGGCATGTATATCGGCGGCACGGACGAACGCGCGCTGCACCATCTGGTCGCGGAAATCCTCGACAACGCCATGGACGAGGCCGTCGCCGGCCACGCCAGCCGCATCGAGGTCGAGCTGCACGGCGACGGCAGCGTCACCGTGCGCGACAACGGCCGCGGCATCCCCATCGACCCGCACCCGAAGTTCCCCGGCAAGTCGGCGCTGGAAGTGATCCTGTGCACGCTGCACGCCGGCGGCAAGTTCTCCGAAGGCGCGTACCAGACCTCGGGCGGGCTGCACGGGGTCGGCGCCTCGGTGGTGAACGCGCTGTCGGACCGCATGGTGGTCGAGGTCGCCCGCAACCGCGAGTTGTGGCGGCAAGGCTTCAGCCGCGGCATCCCGCAGGGGCCGGTGGAAAAGATCGGCCCCGCCCCGAACCGCCGCGGCACCACCGTGATCTTTCATCCCGACGAGCAGATCTTCGGCCACCACCGGCTGAAGCCCGCGCGGATGATGCGGATGGTCAAGTCCAAGGCCTATCTGCATTCCGGCGTCGAGATCCGCTGGAAGACCGAGATCGACGACGGCGAAACCCCGCTGGAGGCGACCTTCCATTTCCCCGGCGGGCTGGCCGATTACCTGTCCGAACAGCTTGGCACCGCCACCACCTATGCCGAGCGTCCCTTTGCCGGCGCCGTCGAGTTCCGCGAGCGTTTCAACGTTCCCGGCAAGGTCGAATGGGCGATCAACTGGACGCCCTCGCGCGACGGCTTCATCCAGTCCTATTGCAACACCGTGCCGACGCCCGAGGGCGGAACACATGAGGCCGGGTTCTGGACCGCCATCCTCAAGGGCATCCGCGCCTATGGCGAGCTGACCAAGAACCGCAAGGCCGAAAACATCACCCGCGACGACCTGCTGACCGGCGGCTGCGCGCTGGTGTCGTGCTTCATCTCGGAACCCGAATTCGTCGGCCAGACCAAGGACCGGCTGGCCACCGCCGAGGCCGCGCGGCTGGTCGAGGGCGCGGTGCGAGATCATTTCGACAACTGGCTGGCCGCCGACACCAAATCCGCCGGCGCGATCCTCGATTTCCTGGTGCTGCGGGCCGAGGAGCGGCTGCGCCGTCGCCAGGAAAAGGAAACCGCCCGCAAATCCGCCACCCGCAAGCTGCGGCTGCCGGGCAAGCTGGTGGATTGCTCGGGCAACACCCGCAAGGGCACCGAGCTGTTCATCGTCGAAGGCGACAGCGCCGGCGGCTCGGCCAAGTCGGCGCGCGAACGCACCACCCAGGCAATCATGCCGATCCGCGGCAAGATCCTGAACGTGCTGGGCGCCTCGTCCTCCAAGATGGGACAGAACCAGGAAATCGCAGATCTGTGTCAGGCGCTTGGGGTGGGCATGGGCTCGCGCTTCAACGTCGATGACCTGCGCTACGACAAGATCATCATCATGACCGACGCCGACGTGGACGGCGCCCATATCGCCAGCCTGCTGATGACCTTCTTCTTTACCCAGATGCGGCCGCTGATCGACAAGGGGCACCTGTATCTGGCCTGCCCGCCGCTTTACCGCCTGACCCAAGGCGCGCGCCGGGTCTATGTCGCCGACGATGCCGAGAAAGAGGCGTGGCTGGCCAAGGGCCTGGGCGGCAAGGGCAAGATCGACGTGCAGCGCTTCAAGGGCCTGGGCGAGATGGACGCCAAGGACCTCAAGGAAACCACGATGAACCCGGCCAGCCGCAAGCTGATCCGGGTCAGCATCGACGACGACGAGGGCGGCGAGACCGCCGATCTGGTCGAGCGGCTGATGGGCAAGAAACCCGAGCTGCGTTTCCAGTATATCCAGGAAAACGCCCAGTTCGCCGAGGATCTGGATGTTTAGCGATGAGCCAGTTGCCGTTCAAATTGATGACTATTTCATCATTGAACGGGGTGGAATTACATTTATGGCCCGTCATCCGCTCCTTGTCGACCTTGCGTGCGACTTGGCTCGAGGGCTTCCACCCGACATCCCGTTGCGCGGGACGGTTGCTGTAGGAATACACAACTTTCGCCCGAGGAACATCAAAGGCCCGCTCATCGGAATTCAAACAGAACATTACCTTGACGCGAACAGGCAAGAAATGTTCCGGACTGTGAGCAACTGGAAGAAGAAAAAATTTCTGTGGCGCTTCGACTACATATTGGATATCTCGCTCCACAATCCTTATGCGTACAAATTTTTCTGGCCAAGAAAACATAAGAAGCTGTTTTTTGGTCCTTATATATTTCCTGCATCACCCGTGAGACGATCAAAGCAAGGGAGCGGCGTAGCTTTTATCGGCGCAATAAATGAGCGCCGGAAGCAAATACTCAGCTCCCTAAACGACGTCACTATAATCGCCCCCAACACTTGGGGAATGGATCTGCATCGCATACTCCAAGATTCGGAAGCGGTTCTGAACATCCATTACATCGACAGCGTGGTGACCGAGGCGCCGCGGCTGCTGAAAGCCTATCTCGCCGGCAAGCCCGTGGTCTCCGAAGCTCTGGCCGAGCCCGTCGAGATGGGACGCCACGCAATCCCGCTTGGCGAAGATTACGATGCGGCACGGCTGGATGCGGTGTTCGACGCCTTCGATCACGAGATCGCCCGCAAGTTCCGCTTCGTCGACTTCCTGGAAAAAACCCTTGCATGACGCCCCGCCCCGCAAGCCCTCGATCGCCCTGACCGCCGCCCATGTCGCCCGGGTCGCGCCGGGGGACGGGCCGCTGCATACGCCCGGCTGGCGGATGCTCGAGGATCACGACCTCGACCTGCTGGCCGAGCGGCTGACCCGCGACCGGCCGCGGCCGATCCCGGTGTTTGCCTATGGCTCGCTGATCTGGAACCCCGGCTTCGCGGTGCAGGCGCGGCGGCGGGCGACGGCGGTGGGCTGGCATCGCAGCTTTTCCATCTCGCTCGACCATTTCCGCGGCTCGCCGGACCGGCCGGGGCTGATGCTGGCGCTGGCCGCGGGTGGGCGATGCGAGGGGGTGCTGCTGGACATCGCCCAAGGCTCCGAGCAGCAATCCCTGCGCGCGATCCTGCGGCGCGAACTGGTGGCGCATGAGCTGGCCGCCAACGCCGCCTGGATCGACGTGGAAACCGAGGCCGGCCGCGGCCAGGCGCTGACCTTCTACGCCGGCCCGGTCGGCACGCAGCTGGCGATGCTGTCGGTCGAGGAACAGGCCCGCCGGCTGGCGCGCGCCGCCGGCGCCGCCGGGACGGGGGCCGAATACCTGCTGCGCACCGTGCACGGGCTGGCCGAACACGGCATCCACGATCCCTATATCTGGCGGCTGCAACAGCTGGTGGCCGAGGAAATCGACGCCCTCGGCCCATCGGCCTAGACGGTTACTGCTGCAACCGTTCCAGATGCTCGGTCAGCGCGACCAGCCGCGCCGGCGTCGGGGTCGGCACCCCGTCGCCGGCGTCGAACAGCACCGTCGGCCCCTCGCGCAGTTCCTGCCCGAACTGGGGCATGGAGCTGTCGCTCATCCCCATGGTATAGCCGTCGATGCGGTTCATCACCCGCAGCCGCGGGAAGCTGCCGCCGTTGTCCCGCGCCAGCAGCGTCAGGTCGGTGGCCGGCGGGCGCAGCCCCCGTGCCGCCGGGCCGTCGCCCTTGCCCCCCGCGCCGTGGCACGAGGCGCAGAACTGCGCGTAATCCGCCGCGCCGGTGTCGGGCACCGGGGGCGTGCAGGCGGCCAGCGCCGCGCAGGCGCCCAGCACGGCCAGCGAAGTCAGGGCAAGTTTCATCCGCGATCCCTCGTTTTGACCGCAAGTGTCGCAAGCCCCGCCGCCGACGGCAAGGGGCTTGGCCCACGGCGGGCGGAAAAGCGTCAGCCCAGCCGGAACACCCGGTCCATGCGCGAAGCCAGCTCCAGGTTGTGGGTGGCGATCAGCGCCGACAGCCCGGTTTCGCGCACCAGCGCCATCAGCATCCCGAACACCAGATCCGAGGTTCCGGGATCCAGGTTCCCCGTCGGCTCGTCCGCCAGCAGCAGCGAGGGCGCATTGGCCAGTGCCCGGCAGAACGCCACCCGCTGCTGTTCGCCCCCCGACAGCGCCGCCGGGCGGTGACCCGCGCGCGCCGACAGCCCCACGCGGTCGAGCAGCCCCCGCGCCCGTTCGCGCGCCGCCCGTTCCGGCACCCCGTTGGCCAGCTGCGGCAGCACGATGTTTTCCACCGCGGTGAACTCGGGCAGCAGGTGGTGGAACTGATAGACGAAGCCCAGTTCGCGCCGCCGCGCCTCGGTGCGCCTGCGGTCGGACAGCCCGGTCATGTCGCGCCCGTTCAGCACCACGCGCCCCGCGTCGGGGGTGTCCAGCAGCCCGGCGATATGCAGCAGCGTCGATTTCCCGGCGCCCGAGGGCGCGACCAGCGCCACCACCTCGCCGCGGGCGACCGACAGGTCCAGCCCGCGCAGCACCTCGACGGCGGCAGGGGTGCCGGGGTTGTAGGTCTTGGCGATCGCTTCCAGCCGCAGAACCTCATTCATAGCGCAGCGCCTCGACCGGGTTCATCCGTGCCGCGCGGCGGGCCGGAAAGATGGTGACGATGAAGGAAAGCGTCAGCGACAGCCCCACCGCGCGGGCGATGTCGATGCCGCGCAGCTCGGCCGGCAGGCGGTAGATGCCGCGCACGGACGGGTCCCACGCGCCCCCGCCCGACAGGTAGTTCACCCCGGCCATGATGCTGTCCACGTTCAGCGCCAGCGCCACCCCCAGCACCACCCCGGCCAGCGTGCCCAGCACCCCGGTAAAGGCGCCGCACAGGAAGAACACCCGCAGCACCGCGCCCTCGGTCAGGCCGATGGTGCGCAGGATGCCGATGTCGCGCCCCTTGTTCTTGACCAGCATGATCAGCCCCGAGGTGATGTTCATCGACGCGATCAGCACCAGCACCGACAGGATGACGAACATCACGTCATCCTCGATATCCAGCGCCGACAGGAACGCGCCCGAGGCGTCGCGCCAGGTCCAGACCATGCTGCCCGGCAGCGCCTCAAGCAACGCGGGCGTCAGCGCGTCGATTGCCTCGGGGGCGGCGGCAAAGACCTGGATCTCGTCCACCGCGCCCTCGCGGTTGAAATAAGACTGCGCCTCCTCCAGCGGCATGTAGATGCGGGTGCGGTCGATGTCGTAGCGCCCGGCCGAAAAGACATAGACGACCTTGTAGCTGCCGACCCGCGGCGTCACCCCGAACGGGGTCTGCGCGCCTTGCGGGGAAATCAGCTGCACCCTGTCGCCGACCCCCAGCCCCAGCTCGCGCGCCATGCCCGCGCCCACGGCCACGCCCTCGCCAAAGGCGGTGATGTCGCCATAGCCGGTGGCGGGGTCGGCCACGCGGGGAATGGCGGCCAGATCCTCGGCCGACAGCCCATAGACCTCGGCCACACCGGAACGGTCGCCGGCGCTGGCCATCACCTGCCCGCGCACCACCGGATCGGCGCGCAGCACCCCCGGCAGCGCCGCGACCCTTGCCGCCACCTCGGCGTAATCCTCGATCACCCCGGCGACGGTGTAGACCTCTTCGGTCAGCTCGTTCCGGATCTGGCTGGGCGGCAGATAGAGCGTCGAATGGGCGTTGGCGCCAAGGATCGTGTCCACGAACTCGGCCCGGAAACCGGAACGGACCGCCAGCGTGGCGATCAGCGCCATCACCCCCAGGGCGATGCCGATCAGGCTGATCCAGGTCATCACCGAGACCCCGCCCTCGGCCCGCCTTGCGCGCAGATAGCGCCAGGCGATCATGAACTCGTAACGCGAAAACGGACGCGGGTTTGCCAAGGGCCGACCTTTCCAAAATCTCGCCATGGAATGGCTGCCGCCGCCGCGCGATGCAAGCCGACAACCGCGTGAGTGCGCGCGCTCTTTCTTCATCATGAAATATCCCGCGGGATCGTCGTATACGACGATGGGGGCGCGAAGCCCCCGGCTCGCCTGCACGAACCCCGCGGCTTGCAGCCCGCCCGCCACGCTGCCACAACCGCGCCATGGCCAAGCCCATCACCTCGTTCACCTGCACCGCCTGCGGCGCCAGCCACCGCAAATGGGCGGGGCGTTGCGACGCCTGCGGCGAATGGAACTCGATCGTCGAGGAAGCGCCGCTTTCGCAGGGCCCCGGCCGCGGGCTGGGGGCGCAGCGCGGGCGCACCATCCCGCTGTCGGGCCTGTCCTCGACCGAGCCGCCGCCGCCGCGCACGCCCTCGGGGATCTCGGAACTCGACCGGGTGCTGGGGGGCGGGCTGGTGCCGGGCAGCGCGATCCTGGTCGGCGGCGATCCGGGGATCGGCAAATCGACGCTGATGCTGCAGGCCGCCGCCGCATTCGCCCGCGCGGGCAGCAACGCCGTCTATGTCAGCGGCGAAGAGGCCGGCGCCCAGCTGCGGATGCGGGCGCAGCGGCTGGGGCTGGCGGATGCGCCGGTCCGGCTGGGAACGGAAACCGCGCTGCGCGACATCCTGACCACTTTGGACGCCGAACGCCCCGACGTGGCGGTGATCGATTCGATCCAGACGCTGTGGTCCGACACGGTCGAGGCCGCGCCGGGCAGCGTCGGGCAGGTCCGCGCCGCCGCGCACGAGCTTGTGACCTTCGCCAAGCGCAGCGGCGTCGCGGTCATCATCGTCGGCCACGTCACCAAGGACGGCCAGATCGCCGGCCCCCGCGTGGTCGAGCACATGGTGGACACGGTGCTCTATTTCGAGGGCGAGCGCGGCCATCAGTTCCGCATCCTGCGCGCGGTCAAGAACCGCTTCGGCCCCTCGGGCGAGATCGGCGTGTTCGAGATGACCGGCGGCGGGCTTTCCGAGGTCGCCAACCCCTCGGCGCTGTTCCTGTCCGAGCGCGGCGAGCCGGTCGCCGGCAGCGCGGTTTTCGCGGGAATCGAGGGCACGCGCCCGGTGCTGACCGAAATCCAGGCGCTGGTCGCGCCCTCGACGCTGGCCGCACCCCGACGCACGGTGGTCGGGCTGGACAGCGGCCGCGTCAGCACCATCCTTGCGGTGCTCGAGGCCCGCTGCGGCATCCCCTTTGCCGGGCTGGACGTGTTCCTGAACGTGGCGGGGGGGATGCGGGTCGCGGAACCCGCCGCGGATCTCGCCATCGCCGCCGCGTTGCTGAGCGCGCGCGAGGATCACGCCCTGCCCGCCGATACCGTGCTTTTCGGCGAGATCAGCCTCTCTGGCGCGCTGCGCCCGGTGGGCCAGGCCGAAAACAGGTTGAAAGAGGCGCGGAAACTTGGTTTCTCACGCGCGATCCTGCCCGAGGTCCAGAAGGTCGAGGGCGGCGGCGGAATGGACCTGTCCCGGACCGCCGATCTGACGAGTTTCACGGGCGAGACCTTCGGCGCCGGATGACCGGGCCGGGCGACCGCTTCCGATAGGCAGGGCCGCGGCGTGCTGCCGGCACCGGGCAAAAAGGGCTGACAGATGGACGGTTTCACCCTGATCGACGGCATCGTGGCGGCGATCATCATCCTTTCGGCGATCCTCGCCTATTCGCGCGGCTTCGTGCGCGAATCGCTGGCCATCCTGGGCTGGATCGGGGCGGCGGTGCTGGCCTTCGTCTTTGCCGGGGCGATGCGGCCGCTGATCGCGCAGATCCCTTATGTGGACAAGATCATCGCCGACAACTGCGAACTGGGGATGATCGCCGGCTTTGCGGTGGTGTTCGCGCTGGCGCTGGTGGTGTTTTCCATCCTGACGCCGCTGTTTTCCTCGGTCGTGCAGCGCTCGGCGCTGGGGGGCGTGGACCAGGGCATGGGCTTCCTGTTCGGGGTGGCGCGCGGGGTGCTGCTCGTGGTCATCGCCTTCATCGTCTATGACCGGGTGATGACCACCCAGCGGGTCGAGATGGTGGACCAGTCGCGCTCGGCGCAGGTGTTCCGGCAGATGAGCGGGCAGCTGAACGACCAGATCCCGCAGGATGCGCCGGGCTGGCTGGCCGCGCGGTTCGAGCAGCTGGTGCGCGACTGCGATGCGACCGGCGCCACGGTGACGCCCGCGACCGCCACCCCTGCCCCCGCCGCGCCCGCCGCCCCTGCCGCGCCGTCGGCGAACTGATCCCTTGTTAATCCGGCGCACAGCCGGGGCGTGACTTTTGCGCGCCGGCGCATTAGATACGGCACCGAAGGTCCGGGCGCCCGCGCGCGCCCCGCCGCCAGCCCCTGTTTTCCGAAAGCCAAGGCCCAGCCATGCAGCCCTTTCTCGCGGACCCCTTCGACAGTGACCGTCTGCACGAGGAATGCGGCGTCTTCGGCGTGATCGGCATGGCCGAGGCCGCCAATTTCGTGGCGCTGGGGCTGCATGCCCTGCAACATCGCGGGCAAGAGGCCGGCGGCATCATCTCGTATCACCCCGACAAGGGCTTCAGCAGCGCGCATCGCTTTGGCTATGTGCGCGACAATTTCACCAAGGCGTCGCTGATGGAGACGCTGCCGGGCGAGATCGCCATCGGCCATGTCCGCTATTCCACCGCCGGCGCCAAGGGCCCGGCGATCCGCGACGTGCAGCCGTTCTTCGGCGAGTTCGCGATGGGCGGCTGCGCCATCGCCCATAACGGCAACATCACCAACGCGGTCGCCCTGCGCCGCGAACTGATCGAGCGGGGCTCGATCTTCCAGTCCGGTTCGGACAGCGAATGCATCATCCACCTGATGGCGCGCTCGATCCAGCGCTCGATCCCCGAGCGGATGAAGGACGCGCTGCGCCGCGTCGAGGGCGCGTTTTCCGTGATCGCCATGACCCGCACCAAGCTGATCGGGGTGCGCGATCCGCTGGGCGTGCGGCCGCTGGTGCTGGGGCGGCTGGCGGGGGGCGCCTATGCGCTGGCCTCGGAAACCTGCGCGCTGGACATCATCGGCGCCGATTTCGTGCGCGAGATCGAGCCGGGCGAGATGGTGGTGATCTCCAAGGGGCTGATCGAAAGCTCGCGCCCCTTCGGGCTGTCGGCGCCGCGGTTCTGCATCTTCGAGCATGTGTATTTCAGCCGCCCCGATTCGATCATCGGCGGCCGTTCCGTCTATGAGACCCGCCGCCAGATCGGCGTGGAACTAGCGCGCGAGGCCCCGGTCGAGGCCGATCTGGTCTGCCCGGTCCCCGACAGCGGCACCCCGGCGGCCATCGGCTTTGCCCATGAAAGCGGGATTCCCTATGGGATGGGGATCATCCGCAACCAGTATGTCGGCCGCACCTTCATCGAGCCGACCGACCAGATCCGCAACATGGGCGTACGGCTGAAGCTGAACGTGAACCGGGCGCTGGTCGCGGGCAAGCGGGTGGTGCTGGTGGACGATTCGGTGGTGCGCGGCACCACCTCGCGCAAGATGAAGGACATGATCCTGGACGCGGGCGCGGCCGAGGTGCATTTCCGCATCGCCTCGCCCCCCACCGCCTGGCCGTGTTTCTACGGTGTCGACACGCCGGACCGCGACAAGCTGCTGGCCGCGCGCATGTCGCCCGAGGAGATGCGCGACTGGATGGGGGTGGACAGCCTCGCCTTTGTCTCGCTGGACGGGCTTTACCGCGCGGTGGGCGAGGCGGGCGGGCGCAACGACCGCTGCCCGCAATATTGCGACGCCTGTTTTTCCGGCGACTACCCGGTCGCGCCCTTCGACCAGCTGCAGCGCGGCTTTCGCATGAAGCCCGACCCGCTGTCGGGCGATGCCGAGGCCCAGCCCGACCAGTCCGGCTATGAGCCGGTGGACCACACGCTGACCCCCAACAGCGCCACCCGCGCCGCCAGCTAGTAATCCATGATCGCCGCGATCAGGGCGCCATAGCGGCGCTCGGTCTCGGCCTGGGCGGCGGCGACTTCGGGGATCGCCAGCAGCCGCGCGTATTCCGCGCGCAGGGCTTCGCCGTGGCGGCCGGAAAACCCGGTGTCGCGGATCCGCGCCGCGGCGATGCGGTCGAAATAACCCGAGGTGTGGCGGGCGTTCGCCTCGCCCTTGGGCGCCGCCCCCCGGCCGCGGTCATGGCGCAGCAGGTACGAGGCCAGCGACTTGACCGCGTAATGGTTGTAATGGGCCAGCCCGTGGCGGATGTCCTCGACCGGCACGTTGCGCAGCACCTCCCACAGCTTGCCGCCCGGCGGGATCGCAAAGCGCGAGCCGTCGGCGCGCAGCACGGTCAGCGCATCCTTGCCGCGATAGCCGACCACCGAGTGGTTGTGGATCTGCCGGAACCGCCCCACCCCGCGGGCCAGCGTCTTGACCGGCCGGTTGGCGCCGTGGCGCGCGGGCAGGCGCAGGGGGAACTGCTCGGTCACCAGCCCCGGCTGCCAGCGCGGGTCGCGGCTGGTGCCGAAGGTCAGCGGGTTCAGCATGATGATATCGTCGCCCGCATCGGCCTGCGCGGTCAGGTCCTGCACACGCCCGCCGCCGCTGGTCACGTCCAGAAACTCATCCGCATCCAGCACCATCAGCCAGTCGGCCGCATCCAGGCCGTGGCGGCGGCGAATCCCGGCATAGGCGGAATGCTGCGGCAGCTCGCCCGGCTTGACCCGGTTGCGGTAATGGGTGATCGCGCCCGCCCGGTCCAGCGCGTCCAGCAGCAGATCGGTGCCGTCGCGGCAGTCGTTCGAGGCGATGAAGATGCGGTCGAAGCCGATGGCGCGGTGATGGGCCACGAACTCCAGCACGAACGGCCCCTCGTCGCGCATCGAGCACATCAGCACATGGCCGCGCGCGCCGCTGGCGGCTCCTCCGGGCGCGGACGGGTCGTCCGGGGGCGTGGCTTGGTCCTGCATGGCTGCCCTGCTGCTGCGGGTGGCGCGCAGGCGTCAGCCCGGCGGCGCGGTCCCGTCCGGGTCGGCGCTGCGTTCGGATTCGGCCTTGGCCTGCCGGACGATCGAGTTGAACAGGTCCTGAACCTCGCTGTCGGACAGGTCGTCCACGGTGGTTCCGGGCGGCAACAGGGCTTCCACGGCGTTGCGGGTAGGATGATGCATGTTCTGCGCTCGAATGACTTGGAATGCTGCGCGGGCTGGATCCGCGCGCCGGATTGGCCGCCCGACATTCGAAATCTTATCCAAGCACCCGCGGCGACCCAAGGCGATGCCCCGACCCGGAACCATCACAAAACCGTGGCCGGCAGGAACCCGCCGGCCTGACGCTGCGTTACCGGCCTGCGGACGGTGATTCCGCCGCCCGCGGCTGGGGGGGGTCAAAGCCCCAGTTCGGCCTCGACCTCGCCGAGCGACTTCTCGACGATCTCGAACATCTCGTCGGCCTGCGCGCGGGTGATGATCAGCGGCGGGCAGAACCCCACGCTGTCGCCCATGTTGCGCGAGATCAGCCCGTTGCGCTGCATCGCCGCGTTCATCATCGCGCCCAGCCGGCCGACGGTGGTGACGGATTTCGCCGCCTTGTCCTCGACCAGCTCGACCGCGGCGATCAGCCCGACGCCGCGCACCTCGCCCACCAGCGGACGGTCGGCCAGCGTCGCCAGCCGGGCGCGGAAATGCGCACCCACGTCGCGCGCGTTCGCCACCAGATCGTTGTCCTGGATGATCGCCAGATTTTCCAGCGCCACCGCCGCCCCCAGCGGGTGGCCGCCGCCGGTGAAGCCGTGGCCAAAGGTGCTGATCCGGTCGCTTTCGTCCGCGATCGGGTCATAGAAGCGGTCGTTCATGACGATGGCGGAGAACGGCACATAGCTGGAGGTGATCTGCTTGGACAGCACCATCACGTCGGGCCGGATCCCGTAGAGGGTCGAGCCGAACATCTCGCCGGTACGGCCAAAGCCGCAGATCACCTCGTCGGCGACGAACAGGATGTCGTATTTCGCCAGCACCGCCTGGATCTTGTCGAAATAGCCGCGCGGCGGCACCACCACGCCCCCCGCGCCCATCACCGGCTCGGCCCAGAAGGCGGCGATGGTGTCGGGCCCCTCGCGCAGGATCAGCGCCTCGAGTTCCTCGGCGCAGCGGGTGGCAAACTGCTCCTCGGTCTCGCCCTCGCGGCCCTCTTTCCAGTAATGCGGGCAGGTGGTGTGCAGCACCCGCTCGATCGGCAGGTCGAACGAGCGGTGGTTGTAGGGCAGTCCGGTCAGGCTGGCCGCGGCGATGGTGACGCCGTGATAGCCGCGGATGCGCGAGATCACCTTTTTCTTTTCCGGCTTGCCCAGCGCGTTCGAGCGGTACCACACCATCTTCAGCACGGTGTCGTTCGCCTCGGACCCCGAGTTGGTGTAGAACACCTTGCTCATCGGCGCCGGCGCGATGGCGACCAGCTTTTCGGCCAGCTCGATGGCGGGGCCGTGGCTCTTGTGGCCGAAATTGTGATAGAAAGGCAGTTTCTCCAGCTGCCGCATGGCCGCGTCGATCAGCCGGCGGTCCTTGAAGCCGACGCCCACGCTCCACAGCCCGGCCATGCCCTCGATATAGCGGTTGCCGTTGTTGTCGCGGACATGGATGCCCTCGCCGTCCTCGATGATCATCGGACCGATCTCGGCGTGGCGGCGGGCGTTGGTATAGGCGTGGAAGTGATGCGCGATGTCCTTGGCCTCGGGGGTGTCGGCGAAATTGGTCAGGTCATCCATGTCGTGCGGTCCTGTCGTGCGGTGCAGTTGGGGCGGCGGTGCCACCGGCAGCCATGCGCCCTGGGCGCGCCGCTGTCGAGCCCCGAGTGCTTGACCAAGGTTTGATCCGATGCAAACCATGGCCCAAAATCGGGGGGAACGGCTCATGCCGCATCAGCGCATGTTCCGCGGCAGGCTGTCCGACATCGACATCGCCAGCCTGCGCGAGTTCATCGAGATCGTCGAGGCCGGCGGCATCACCGCCGCCGAAGGCCGGCTGGGCAAGGGCAAATCCGCGATCAGCTTGGGCCTGTCGCGGCTGGAATCGCGGCTTTCCATGCGCTTGTGCGAACGCGGTCGGTCCGGGTTCCGGCTGACCGAACAGGGGCAGATGGTGCATTCCGCCGCCGTCGAGCTGATGGCCGAGATCGCCCGGTTCAGCGATTTCATCGGCGCCGCCGCCAGCCGGCTCGAGGACGAGATCGCCATGTTCGCCGACGACAGCTTCCTGTTCGAGTTCGGCGAGCCGCTGGCCCGCGCCATCGCCCGGATGCATGATCGTTACCCGAATCTGGAACTGAACCTGCGGATGACCTCGCCCGACCAGATCCTCGCCTCGGTGCTGGAAGGCTCGGCCGACCTGGGGTTCACCGCGCTGATCGCCCCCAACAAGGCGCTGGTCGCCACCCCCGTCTGCAAGGAACGGATGGGCATCTTCTGCGGGCGCGAACATCCGCTGTTTGCGCGCGACGACGCGGCGCTGACCATGGACGAGCTGCGCCGCCACGGCTTCGTCGCCGCCGAGGTCGCGCAGGAGCCGGCGTTTTCCGATTTCCTCGGCGGGTTCCGCATCGCCGCCACCGCCCCCACCATCCTGTCGCGGATGGTGCTGGTGCTGTCCTCGCGCTATCTCGGCTCGTTGCCGCTGGCCTTCGCCGCGCCCTGGGTGGAACGCGGCGAGGTGCGCGAGATTGCGGTCCCCGGCAGCCGCGGCGCCAACACCTGCTATCTGATCCACCGCCGCGCACGGCCGCTGGGGCTGGGCGGCTCGATCCTGCGCAGCATGATCCTGGACGAGTTCGCGCGCGAAGCCGCGGGCTGAGCCCCCTTCTGTCCCGCCGTCCCGCCTGTATGCTGCCCCAGACCCCGCCGCGAGAGCCGCCCATGACCCGCATCCTGCAGATTTCCGACCCTCATATCGGCGTGACCGGCCGGCTGCTGGGCGGGATGATCGACACCGCCGCCGCGCTGAGCCGGACGGTGGAATGGATCGCCCGCAACCTGCGCGCCATCGGCCCGGTCGACGCGGTGATCGTCACCGGCGATCTGGTCGAATCCGGCCGCCCCGAGGAATACGCGCATTTCCTGCGGCTGATTGCGCCGCTGCCGCTGCCGTGGTTTGCCATCCCCGGCAACCACGACAACCGCGAGGTCATGCGAGAGGCGTTTTCCCATCTGCACTGGATGCCCGACCACGGCGCGATCAACCTGCATCTGCAATTCGACCGGCTGGACGTGGTGGCGCTGGACAGCCACGTCCCCGGCGCGGGCCACGGGATCCTGGGCAACGGCACGCTGGGGTTCCTCGACCGGGCGCTGGACACCGCCGGGCGGCGGCCGGTGCTGGTGGCGGTCCACCACCACCCGTTCCGTTCCGGGATCAAGGCCATGGACGCGCTGGCGCTGCTGTCGCCGGAACCGCTGCTGGCGCGGCTGGCCGGGCATCGCGCCGGGGCGCAGCTGGTCTGCGGGCATCTGCACCGCGCAGTAACCACGGTGGTGGCGGGCGTGCTGTGCCTCAGCTGCCCCAGCCCGTCGCACGCGGTGGCGCTGCGGCTGCAACCCGAACAGCCGCTGGCGCTGATGCTGGAACCGGGCGCGATCATGCTGCATTGCGCCGAGGAGGGCGCGATCCGCTCGCATCTGGTGCCGACCGCCCCCGCCCCCGGCCCGATCGAGGCCGGGGCTTGAAGCCTAGCCGCCCTGCCCCGCCGGGATGTGGATATGGGGCGCTGCCGCCTGCACGATGGGGTCGGCGGCGGCGCCGGCGCGCAGCGCCTCGATCAGCTGCGCGCGCATCCGATAGGTCCAGAAATCATTGATATGCCCCGCCACCGCCAGCTCGGGCTGGCCAGGCTGGCTGCGGAAGAAGTCGGCGATCTGGGTCGCCATGCGGATCAGCTTGTCGGGCATGTCACGCGCTCCTGATGCGCTGGGGGTGGGTGTAGAGGTCGAAGCTGCCGGCGCGGGCGCGCCCGATCAGGGTCAGGCCGGCGGCCTCGGCCCAGTCGATGGCCAGCCGCGTAGGGGTGCTGGCGCCGGCCAGCAGCCCGGCGCCGATGCGCGCGGTCTTCTGCACCAGATCGACCGACAGGCGCGAGGTCATCGCGATGATCCCGCCGCCGGGGTCGATGCCGCGCGCGGCCAGCGCGCCCACCAGCTTGTCCAGCGCATTGTGGCGGCCGACGTCCTCGCGCACCAGCGCCAGCTCGGGCGACCAGAAACCGGCGGCGTGGATCGCGGGGGTGTCGCGCCAGCGGCGCTGCCCCTCGGCCAGCGCCTGCATGGCCAGGGCGATGTCACCGGGGGCGGCGGCATAACCTGCGGCCACCGGCAGCACCGGCGGCAGCGCCGCGGCGATGCTGTCGACGCCGCAAAGCCCGCAGCCGACCGGGCCGACCATGCTGCGCCGGCGTTCGGCCAGACCGGCGGCAAGGCCCGGGCGCAGCCACAGCCGGGTTTCCAGCGCCGGCAGCCCGGGCAGCGCCGCGGGCGGCGCCACCGCCACCACCTGCGCATCGGTCACGTCGCCCGGCGCAGCAATCAGCCCCTCGGTCAGCGCGAATCCCAGCGCGAGATCGTCCAGATCATGCGGCGTCGCCATCAGCACCGCCTGGCTGGTGCCGTCCACGACAATGGCGACCGCAGCTTCCTCGGGCGGGGCGGGCGCGTCGGAGAGGTCCCAGCCCGTGCCCGACCAGCGCCGCAACGGGGACGCAGAGGCGGCCGGTCCGGCCGGCACTGCCGGACCGGCCGCGCGGGAAACCACCCCGCCTGGCCCTGCGCCTTCGGTTGCACCCGCCCTGCCGTCCGGGGACGGCGTTGCCTCACCCGGCGGGAACGCATCCGAAGCCCTGCCGCCCCCGCAAGGGGACGGATCGTTGTCTTTCACGGCGTCGCGGCGCGCGGTTGCGCCTGCGCCGGTCATTCCGCCGCCGGCAGGATGCGCCGCGACAGCTCGGCGTGGCGGGCATAGCTCTCCTGCCACTCGCTCGGCCCGTTCGAGGGGCTGACCTGCACCGCCGTCACCTTGAACTCGGGGCAGTTGGTGGCCCAGTCGGAACTGTCGGTGGTCACCACGTTGGCCTGGGTGCCGGGGTGGTGGAAGGTGGTGAACACCACCCCCGGCGCCATCCGTTCCGTCACCTCGGCGCGCAGGGTGGTTTCCCCGGCCCGGCTGGCCAGCCGCACCAGATCGCCCTGGCGGATGCCGCGGTTCTCGGCGTCATGGGGGTGGATCTCCAGCACATCCTCGGGGTGCCAGACGGTGTTGTCGGTCCGCCGCGTCTGCGCGCCGACGTTGTACTGGGTCAGCGTGCGCCCGGTGGTCAGCAGCAGCGGAAAGCGCGGGCCGCTGCGTTCATCGGTCGCGACATATTCGGTGTTGATGAACCTTCCCTTGCCGCGCACGAAGCCGTCGATATGCATCACAGGCGTGCCCAGCGGCGCCGCCGCGTTGCAGGGCCACTGCACCGAGCCCTCGCGGTCCAGCAGATCGAAGCTGACCCCGGCAAAGCTGGGAGTGGTCAGCGCGATCTCGTCCATGATGTCCGAGGGGTGGGCATAATCCCAGCCGCCGCCTAGCCGGTTGGCCAGCATCTGGGTGATTTCCCAATCCTCATAGCCGTTGCGCGGCGCCATGGCGCGGCGGACCATGTTGATGCGCCGTTCCGCGTTGGTGAAGGTGCCGTTCTTTTCCAGGAAGGTCGAGCCGGGCAGGAACACATGCGCATAGTTCGCCGTCTCGTTCAGGAAGATGTCGTGAACGATCAGGATGTCGAGGCTGGCCAGCGCCTGCTGCACATGGCTGGTGTTGGGGTCGGATTGCAGCACATCCTCGCCCTGGCAATACAGGCCCTTGAAGCGGCCGGCGGTCGCCTCGTCGAACATGTTGTTGATGCGCAGGCCCGGTTCCTCGGACAGCTCCACTCCCCAGACGCGTTCATAGATCGCCCTTGTCTCGGGGTCAGAGACATGGCGATAGCCGGGGTATTCATGCGGGAACGAGCCCATGTCGCACGAGCCCTGCACGTTGTTCTGGCCGCGCAGCGGGTTCACCCCGGTGCCGGGCTTGCCGATATTTCCGGTCAGCATCGCCAGGTTGGCAATCGCCATCACCGTGGTCGAGCCCTGCGAATGTTCGGTCACCCCCAGCCCGTAATAGATGCTGGCGCGGGGCGCGGCGGCATAGGCGCGCGCCGCCTGCCGGATCAGCTCGGCGGGAACGCGGCTTTGCGCCTGCACCGATTCCGGCGCGTGGCGGGGGTCCAGCAAGAACTCGCGATAGGCCAGGAACTCGTCCCAGTCGCAGCGCTCGCGGATGAAGGCGTCGTCCTGCAACCCCTCGGCCACGATCACATGCGCCATCGCGGTCAGCACCGCGACGTTGGTGCCGGGCATCAGGGACAGGTGCAGCCCCTCGCCGCCATGCACCGTGTCCAGCAGGTCGATGCGGCGCGGGTCGATCACGATCAGCCCCGCCCCCTGCCGCAGCCGCTTGCGCAGCCGCGAGCCGAACACCGGATGCGCGTCGGTCGGGTTCGCCCCGATCACCAGCGCCAGGTCGGTATCCTCGACCGAATCGAAGTCGTGGGTGCCGGCCGAGGTGCCGAAGGTGGTCTTCAGCCCGTAGCCGGTGGGCGAATGGCAGACCCGCGCGCAGGTATCGGTGTTGTTGTTGCCAAACACCGCCCGGGCCAGTTTCTGGACCAGATAGGTTTCCTCGTTGGTGCAGCGGGACGAGGTGATGACGCCGATCGAATCGCGCCCGTGTTCGGCCTGCGCGCGCCGCAGCCGCTCGGCGGCGAAATCCAGCGCCTCGTCCCAGGACACTTCGCGCCACGGGTCGGTATGATGCTCGCGCACCATCGGGTGCAGCATGCGTTCGGCGTGGGTCGCATAGCCCCAGGCAAAGCGGCCCTTGACGCAGCTGTGGCCGTGGTTGGCCTTGCCGTCCTTGCTGGGCACCATCTTGACCACGGTTTCCCCGCGCATATGCGCGTCGAAACTGCACCCGACCCCGCAATAGGCGCAGGTGGTTTTCACGATGCGGTCGGGGGTGCCGATCTGGATCACCGAGTTTTCCACCAGCGACCCGGTCGGGCAGACCTGCACGCAGGCGCCGCAGCTGACGCAATCCGACGACAGGAAATCATCCGACGCCATCCCGGCGCTGACCCGGCTGTCGAAGCCGCGGCCCTCGATGGTCAGGGCGAAGGTGCCCTGCACCTCTTCGCAGGCGCGCACGCAGCGCGAACAGACGATGCACAGCGACGGGTCAAAGGTGAAATAGGGGTTCGAGTCGTCCGGCGCCCGGTATTCCGGGTTCGGCATGCCGTCGTTCCACGGCTGCACGTGGTTCTTGCCGGGGGCATAGCGCATTTCGCGCAGCCCCACCGCCCCGATCATGTCCTGCATTTCCGAATTGCCGGTGATCGGGCTGCCCAGCAGGTCCTGCGGATGGTCGCTCAGGTAAAGCTCCATCACCCCGCGGCGGATTTGGGCGATCTCCTCGGTCTGGGTGTGGACGACCATGCCCTCGGCCACCGGGGTGGTGCAGGATGCGGGCGTGCCGCGCATCCCCTCGATGGCGACGACGCACAGCCGGCACGACCCAAAGGCCTCAAGACTGTCGGTGGCGCAAAGCTTGGGCACGGTGACGCCGGCCAGCGCCGCCGCCCGCATCACGCTGGTGCCCGCGGGCACGCTGACCGGGACGCCGTCCACGCTCAGCGTGACCGTCACGTCCGAGCGCACGGCAGGGGTGCCCAGGTCCCGCAGGTCGGGGATGATGAAATCCTTCATTCTGCAGCCTCCACCCGACGCGCGCGGCCGGTGAAATCGTCAGGGAAATGCGTCAGCGCCGACATCACCGGATAGGGCACGAAGCCCCCCAGCGCGCACAGGCTGCCCCATTTCATGGTGTTGCACAGATCGGCAAGCAGCGGCATCGCCGCCGGGTCGCCCGACGCGATGCGGTCGATGGTCTCGACGCCCCGGACCGAGCCCACGCGGCAGGGCGTGCATTTGCCACAGGATTCGACGGCGCAGAACTCCATCGCGAAACGAGCCAGCGCCATCATGTCGGCGGTGTCGTCGAACACCACGATGCCGGCATGGCCGACCAGCCCGTCCTTGCCGGCGAACTCTTCGTAGCCAAAGGGGGTGTCGAACAGCGCCGGCGGGAAATAGGCGCCCAGCGGGCCGCCGACCTGCACCGCCTTGACGGGCCGGCCACTGGCGGTGCCGCCGCCGATCTGTTCCACGATCTCGCCCAGCGAGCGGCCAAAGGCGATCTCGCATAGCCCGCCGTATTTCACGTTCCCCGCAATCTGCAGCGGCATGGTCCCGCGCGAGCGCCCGATGCCATGCGCCGCATAGGCCGCCGCGCCGTTGGCCATGATCCACGGCACCGTGGCCAGCGAGATGACGTTGTTCACCACCGTCGGCTGGCCGAACAGCCCCTGCAACGCCGGGATCGGCGGCTTGGCGCGGACCACGCCGCGCTTGCCCTCGAGGCTGTTGAGCAGGCTGGTTTCCTCGCCGCAGACATAGGCGCCGGCGCCGACGCGGACCTCCATGTCGAAGCGGTGGTCCGAGCCCAGCACGGACGCGCCCAGCACCCCGGCGACGCGGGCGATGTCGATGGCGGCGCGCATGGCGCGGATCGCGTCGGGGTATTCGCTGCGGATATAGACATAGCCGCGGGTGGCGCCGACGGCGATGCCGGCAATCGCCATGCCCTCGATCAGGGTGAAGGGGTCGCCCTCCATCAGCATCCGGTCGGCGAAGGTGCCGCTGTCGCCCTCGTCGGCGTTGCAGACGATGTATTTCTGCGCGGCCTCGGCCTTGGCGACGGTGGCCCATTTGATCCCGGTGGGGAACCCGGCGCCACCGCGGCCGCGCAGGCCGGAATCGGTGACCTCGGGGATGATGCGCGCGGGAGCGGCGATGGCGGCTTTCAGCCCTTCGAGCCCGCCATGGGCCTTGTAATCCTCCAGCGACAGCGGGTCGGTCACGCCGACGCGGGCGAAGGTCAGCCGGGTCTGCGCGCGCATCCAGGGCAGTTCCTCGACCGGCCCCAGCGCCTTGGCGTGGCCGCGCGGGTCGGCCAGGATCGCCGCCACCTCGTCGGGTTCGACCGGGCCGAAGCCGTGGCGGATGCCGTCGATCTCGATTTCCAGCAGCGGCTCAAGCCAGACCATGCCGCGCGAGCCGTTGCGGATCGGCTGCTGGCCGCAGGCGCGCACGGCGGCCGCCACCTCGTCCGCGCCCAGCGCGCGGGCGGCGGCATCAACGGGAACCCAGATCCGCATCAGCGCACCCCCCCGGCCAGTGCCACCAGCTTTTCGGTGGTGGCGCGTCCGACCAGCCGGTCGTCCAGCTGCGCCGAGGGGCCACAGGCGCAAAGGCCAAGGCAGAACACCGGCTCCAGCGTCAGCCGTCCGTCCGGGGTGGTCTCGTGCCAGTCGAGCCCCAGCGCGGCCCGGACCTGTTCCGCCAGCGCATCGGCGCCGACCGACTGGCAGGCCTCGGCGCGGCACAGCCGCAGCACATGGCGGCCGGCCGGTTCCTGCCGGAAATCGTGGTAGAAGCTGACCACGCCGTGGATCTCAGCCCGGCTCATCCCCAGCGCCTCGGCGATCACCGGCTGCGCGGCTTCGGGGATCATGCCCCATTCGGCCTGCACGTCATGCAGGATCGGCAGCAGCGGGCCTTCGTCGCCCAGATGGCGGGTGATGATCGCCTGCAACCGCTCGAGGGGCTCGCCTGCAAGCGCGGCAATCGGCGGCGTGTTCGGCGGGCGGTTGATGTTGGAGGTCGGCTGCATAAGGCTCCTCAAGTCGGCTGGCTTAGACGGCGGGCGACCGCAAGGTTACGCCCGCCATGATAGGCAGATCAATCTTGAAGACCCGTGTTACGATAGGCAGCGCCTATCGCGCCCGCAGCTGCTCGGCGATCTGGACCAGTGCTTCCAGCACCGGCGGCAACGGCTCTCGGCTGGCCAGCGCCAGCCCGACCATGTGTTCGCCCCCGGTCAAGGGCCGCGCCCTGACCCCCGAGGGCAGCGGCAGCCCGTCGGCCAGCGCCTGCGGCAGGATCGCCGCCCAGCCGCCGGTGGCGACATGGGACAGGATCGCCAGCATGGAATTGGATTCCACCTTGGGCGCGACCAGCGCATCCGCCTGCGCCAGCCGGGCCGAGACGATGCGGCGGTTCTGCATGTCCGGGGTCAGCAGGCACAAGGGCCGCGTCGCCGCCTCGGCCCAGGACACCGGCCCGGATTGCGAGCTGCGGTCGACCAGGCACAGGGTTTCCACGAACAGCGGCACCGTGCGCAGCCGCCCCAGCGATTCGCCGTCCAGATAGGTGACGCCCGCATCCAGCTCCAACGCGGCGATCTGGTCGCGGATCTCGTCGGACGAGCGCGACAGGATGGTGATCTCGGCCGCCGGATGGCGGGCCAGGAACGGCGCCGTCAGCTCGGCGATACGCGGCATCGCGGTCGGGATCACCCCCAGCCGCAGCCGCCCCGACACGCCGCTGCGGGTGGCACGCAGCTCGGCCTGCATGGTGCGCACGTCGCCGACGATGCGGCGCGCCCATTCCAGCACCCGCTCGCCCTCAGGCGTCAGCCCGTGAAACCGCGAGCCCCGCCGCACCAGCTGCACGCCCAGATGCTCCTCAAGCGTGCGCAGCGCCGAGGACAGCGACGGCTGGGTGATCCCCAGAGCCTCGGCCGCGCGGCCGAAATGCTGCTCGCGCGCCAGCACCATGAACATCTGCAGCCGCTCGATCATCGTGGGGCACCTTGCGCAGTTTCGGGCGGTCCCAAATATCCCACGGGGGTCCGGGGGTGTGAAACCCCCGGTGCGGCGGCGCCGGCGGGACCGCCGCTAGCGCGCGCTTACAGAATCTCGACCCGCCAGCTTTCGATGACGGTGTTGGCCAGCAGCTGCTCGCACATGCGCCCGACCTCGGCCTCGGCCGCTGCCGCGTCGGTGGCGGCCAGGTCCAGCTCGATCACCTTGCCCTGGCGCACGCCCTCGACACCCTGGAACCCCAGCGTGCCCAGCGCATGGCGGATCGCCTCGCCCTGCGGGTCCAGGACGCCGTTCTTCAGCATGATCGTCACGCGGGCTTTCATTCGGGGCGCGTCCTTCTGGTGGTTCAGTTGATGAGCGTGGGTTTCACGGGCACGGCGGCGGGCAGCACGCCCAGACGGCGCGCGACCTCGGAATAGGCGTCGGTCAGGTTGCCCAGGTCGCGGCGGAACACGTCCTTGTCCAGCTTCTGCCCGGTCTTGATGTCCCACAGCCGGCAGCTGTCGGGGCTGATTTCATCGGCAACGACCAGCCGCATGAACTCGCCGTCCCAGATCCGGCCGATCTCGATCTTGAAGTCGATCAGCTTGATGCCGACGCCGTAGAACACCCCCGACAGGAAGTCGTTCACCCGCAGCGCGAGCGACACGATGTCGTCCAGATCCTGCTGGCTGGCCCAGCCAAAGGCGATCACATATTCCTCGGACACCATCGGGTCGCCGAGCTCGTCGTTCTTGAAGCTGTATTCGACGATGGGCCGGGGCAGCTGGGTGCCCTCTTCCATGCCCAGCCGCTTGGCGATGCTGCCGGCGGCAAAATTGCGCACGATCACTTCCAGCGGGATGATCTCGACCTGGCGGATCAGCTGCTCGCGCATGTTGATGCGGCGGATGAAATGGGTGGGGACGCCGATATTGCCCAAACCTTGCATGAAATATTCCGACAGGCGGTTGTTCAGCACCCCCTTGCCCTCGATCACCGCCTTTTTCTGGGCGTTGAAGGCGGTGGCGTCGTCCTTGAAATACTGGATCAGGGTGCCCGGCTCGGTGCCTTCGTAAAGGATCTTGGCCTTGCCTTCGTAGATCTTCTTGCGTCTGGGGGCCATGATCGCGCGCCTTTCCTTGGGCGGGTTCGGATTGTCCCCGCACCCATAGCCCCGTTCGGGGCTCAGGGGCAATACGGGCCGGCCGCCTGCGCGAAGATGTGCGGGCGGCTGCAGGCCGCCCCTGCGGCAGAACCGCCGGGCGGGAAACGGGGCTTGCGGGGGGTGTCCCCGGCCTGCAATATCGAAAACGACATCAATCGGAGGCTTTGATGAGCACTTTCGACGACCGCGAGCGCGCCCATGAATCCAAGTTCGCCCTTGACGCCGAGCTGCGGTTCAAGGCCGAGGCCAGGCGCAACCGCTTGCTGGGCGAATGGGCGGCCGGGCTGCTGGGCAAGACCGGGGACGAGGCGCGGACCTATGCGCTGACCGTGGTTTCGTCCGATTTCGACGAGCCGGGCGAAGAGGACGTGTTCCGCAAGATCAGCGCCGATCTGGCCGGCAAGGCCGACGAGGCCACGATCCGCGCCCGGATGGCCGAGTGCCGCGCCGAGGCCCGCCGCCAGATCCTCGAGGAAATCTGAGCCCACCCAAGCCCGGACATCCCGGATCGTTACGAAAGCCCCCGTTCCCGGGGGCTTTTTTCGTGTCGCGGCCGGAGGTTCAGCCGGGCGCCACAGCGGCGGCAGAGGGGCCGGCCGCCTGCTCGACCCGGGGATAATACGCACCCATCGCCAGCGCCCGCCCGAGATACAGCACCATCAGCGCCGCCCACAGCCCGTGGTTGCCGAAGCGCGGCACCAGCAGCAGCACCGCCAGCCCGTAGACCGCCACCGCCGGCAGCATGGCGCGGCGCATCTCGCGCGTCAGCGTGGCGCCGATGAAGATGCCGTCCAGCATCCAGCTGGCCACGCCCAGCAGCGGCGCCAGCACCAGCCACGGCAGATAGACCGCCGCCGCCGCCCGCACCTCGGCCGAGGTGGTCAGCCAGGACACCAGCTGCCCGCCCGCCAGCGCAAAGACGAGGCTCAGCGCGAGCGCCCCGGCCAGCCCCCAGCCCGAGGTCAGCACCGCGGCGCGGCGCACCCGTTCGGGGCGGCGCGCGCCCACCGCCTGCCCGACCAGCGATTCCGCGGCAAAGGCCAGCCCGTCCAGGCCGAATGCGGTGATCGCCAGGAACTGCAGCAGCACCTGATTGGCCGCCAGCGCCACGTCGCCCATGCCCGCGCCGACGAACACGAACGCCGTCATCGCCGCCTGCAGCAGCACCGAACGCAGCATGATGTCGCTGTTGACCCGCAGCATCCGCCCCAGCTGCGCTCGCGCCCAGATCCCGGCGGCCCGCGCGCCCTCACGCAGTGCCGGGGCCGCCAGATACAGCGCCAGCGCCAGCCCCGACAGCTCGGCCGCCAGCGTGGCGGCGGCGACGCCGCGCACGCCCCAGCCGAAGCCCAGCACGAACAGCAGGTCCAGCCCGATATTGACCAGATTGACCAGCATCTGCACCGCCAGCACCGCGCGGGTGCGCTCGGTGGCGATCATCCAGCCGGTCAGCGCATACATGGCGATGGTGGCCGGCGCCCCCCAGATGCGGATCGCGACATAGGCGCGGGCCAGCGCTTCGACCTCGGCCGAGGCCGGGGCCAGCCGGAAGGCCAGCGCCATCAGCGGCCATTGCAGCACGATCAGCGCCGCCCCGGCCGCACCCGCGACCGCCAGCGCCCGGATCAGATGCGCACCGCTTTCCGCGCCGTCCCCGGCGCCGTGGCTTTGCGCCACCATCCCCGAGGTGCCCATGCGCAGGAACCCGAAGATCCAGTAGACCGAGGTCAGGATCACCGCCCCCAACCCCACCGCGCCGATGGGTGCCGCCTGCCCCAGGCGCCCGACAACGCCGGTATCGACCGCGCCCAGGATCGGCACGGTGGCATTGGCCAGCACGATCGGCAGCGCGATCGCCAGCACCCGGCGATGGGTCAGCGCATCAGGGGTAGTCACGCCCGCAGCCCGGCTAGCCGCGGGGCTGCGGCATCAGGAAATGCCCCGTCGCCTGCGCAAACAGGCGCGAGCGGTTTTCCTGCCACGCCTCGACCTGCACGCTGGCATAGCGCCGCCCCAGCCGCACCACCCGGCCGCGGGCATAGGCGTCCCGCGCCAGCCCCGAGCGCAGATAGTCGATGGTGAAATCGATGGTCTTGGGCAGCCGCGGCATCGGCCCGGCGGCCCTGGCCTCGCCCTTGCCCAGCTCGACCTCGGGGCCGTCGGCGGGCAGCACGCCGCCGCCCTCGTCGCCCATGGCGGTCCAGACCAGCTCCATCACCGCCGCGGTCTCGAGGAATGCCGCGGTGACGCCGCCGTGCAGCGCCGGCAGCGCCGGGTTGCCGATCAGCCGGCCGGCAAAGGGCAGCACGGTGGTCAGCTCGTCTCCGCGGCGGTCCAGCTGCACCCCCAGCCAGCCGAAATACGGCACCTTGGCCAGCAGCCCGTCGATCACCGATTCGCGCGTCAGCCCCATGTCACACCCCCACCGTGAACGTGCCCGTCGCCGTGGCGACCGGCGTGTCGCCGTCGTCGCGCGCCACCGCCCGCACGAAGGCGACCGAGCGGGTGACGTGGAAACATTCCGCCCGCGCCCGCACCCGCTGCCCCGGCGCGGCCGAGCGCAGATAGTCGATCCGCAGGTCGATGGTCGCGGTCACCGGCGGGCGCGAAGGGTGGCACAGCACCGACAGCCCGCAGCTCATGTCCATCAGCGCCGAAATCACGCCGCCATGCAGCACCCCGGTGCGCGGATCGCCGACGAACTCGGGCGCCCAGGGCATCGCCACCTCGACGCAGCCGGGGGTGGCCTCGACCACCTCCATCCCCAGCGCTTCGGCATGGGGCACCACCTCCATGAAGCGGCGGACGATCGTTTCCGCGTCTTGCGCATCGGTGCCGGACTGCATTTCCATCGCGGTTCCTGTCCCTGATCCTTCGCCTTCCTGCCCCGTGAGTGCCCCGGGCCGGCGCGCATCGCAACCCTGCCCTCGCGGCACGCGCCCCGGTTGAGATCGCGGCGGGGCTGCGCTAGGGTTTCCCAAGTGGCCGGGACAGGCAGGATGCGAGACGAAAGCTACATCAGTTTCAAACAGATGTGCGAGCAATTCGGGGTCACCCCCCGGACCTTGCGCTATTACGAATACATCGAGCTGCTGAGCCCCCTGCGCGAGGGCCGCGCCCGCTGGTACAGCCCGCGCGAGGTCGCGCGGATGAAGCTGATCATGCGCGGCCGCCGCTTCGGCTTCAGCCTCGAGGAAATCCGCCAGTGGCTGCTGATGTACCAGCAGAACGGCACCCGCGCCCAATACGAGGTCTGGATCGAGTTCGCGACCAAGCAGCTGGACGTTCTGGCCGCCCAGCGCGACGACATCGACGCCGCCATCGCCGACTTGCGCAAGCTGCGCGACGAAACCGTGGCGCTGGTGGCCAAGCTGCCGCCCGGCAGCAACGGCGCGGACCCCGCCCCCGACAGCGCCCCCGGCGACGGCCGGGACGGCACGGGGAACTGACCCAGCGGCATCCCCGGCGATGACGCAGCGTCCCTGCTGGCGGAACGCCGGCGGGGCTGTATCCATTGGTGGACAGCGGCCGGAAACCACCTGCGCCGCCAGGCCGGACAAGGACTTGGCCCCGACCGCCCGCCGCGGCGGGACCGGCACCGGCAGGGCGGCCGCGGGGGGCACGGCGCCGCGACGACCCGCTGGGTCCGGCGCGCCCGGCCAGCCACCGACGAATGCCGAGGAGGATCCATGACCGCCTATACCGCCCCGATCCGAGACATGCAGTTCCTGCTGCACGACCTGCTGCGGATTTCCGACTCCGGCCTGCCCGGCCGCGACGAGCTGGACACATCCTTCACCCAGGCGGTGCTGGACGCCGCCGGCCAGCTTGCCTCGGAAGTGCTGGAACCGCTGAACGCCAGCGGCGACCGCGAGGGCTGCGTGCTGGAAAACGGCACCGTTCGCACCCCCGCCGGCTTCGACCGCGCCTTTGACGCGATGCGCGAGGGCGGCTGGACCGGGCTCGACTGCGACCCGGACTATGGCGGCCAGGGGATGCCCTATGTGCTGAACGTGGCGGCGGGAGAGATGTTCGTCAGCGCCAACATGGCCTTCAACATGTATCAGGGCCTGACCCACGGCGCCTATTCCGCGATCCACGCCCATGGCACCGACGCGCAAAAGGCGATGTATCTGCCGAAGCTGGTCAGCTGCGAATGGACCGGCACCATGAACCTGACGGAACCGCATTGCGGCACCGACCTGGGCCTGCTGCGCACCAAGGCCGAGCCGCAGGACGACGGCAGCTATCTGATCACCGGGCAGAAGATCTTCATCTCGGCCGGCGACCACGATCTGGCGGACAACGTCATCCACTTGGTGCTGGCCAAGGCCCCCGGCGGCGGCGAGGGGACCAAGGGTATCAGCCTGTTCATCGTGCCCAAATTCCTGGTGAACGAAGACGGCAGCCTCGGCGCGCGCAACGCGGTCAGCGTCGGCAAGCTGGAAGAAAAGATGGGCATCCACGGCAACGCCACCTGCGTGATGGACTACGACGGCGCGCGCGGCTGGCTGCTGGGCGACCTGCACAAGGGCATGCGCGCCATGTTCACCATGATGAACGAGGCGCGGCTGGGCGTCGGGCTGCAAGGCTATGCCGTGGCCGAGGGCGCCTATCAGAACGCCGTCGCCTATGCCCGCGAACGGCTGCAGGGCCGCGCGGTGACCGGGGCGGAAAACCCCGCTGGTCCGGCTGACCCGATCATCGTCCACCCCGACATCCGCAGGGCGCTGATGGACCAGAAATCCTTCCTGGAAGGGGCGCGGGCGCTGACCTTCTGGGGCGCCGACCTGATCGACCGCGGCCATCAGGGCGACGCGGCGGCCGAGGGGCTGGTGTCGCTGCTGACCCCGGTCATCAAGGGCTTCCTGACCGACAAGGGCTTCGACAGCGCGGTGCAGGCGCAGCAGGTGTTCGGCGGCCACGGCTATATCGAGGAAACCGGCATGTCGCAGTTCGTCCGCGACGCCCGCATCCCGATGATCTACGAAGGCGCGAACGGCATCCAGGCACTGGACCTGGTGGGCCGCAAGCTGGCGCAGGACGGCGGCAAGCACGTCATGGCGTTTTTCGAGATGGTCAAGGGCTTCATCCGCGACAACGAAGGCAACGAGGCGCTGAAGGCCGATTTCCTCGAGCCGCTCAAGGCCGCGTCCAAGGACCTGCAGGCGGCGGCGATGTTCTTCATGGAACGGGGGATGAAGAACCCCAACGACGCGCTGGCCGGCTCCTACGACTTCATGCATCTGTTTGGCCATGTCGCGCTGGGGCTGATATGGGGCCGCATGGCGGTGGCCGCGCAGGCGGCGCTGGACGCGGGCGCCGAGGACCGCGGCTTCTACGAAACCAAGCTGGCGACCGGGCGCTATTACATGGCACGGCAGCTGCCGATCACCGCGACGCATCTGGCCCGCATCCGCTCGGGCGCCGCGCCGGTGATGGCGCTTGCGGCCGAGCAGTTCTGAGATGGCCAGCCTTCCCGCCGGCGGCACCGCCGGAGCCTCCGGCGGGGATATTTGGTTGATGAGGATGGACGCGGCCCCGACCCGCGCCGGGCCATCGGCATCAATGGCGCGGGCCGGAGCTTCCTTCTCCATCAGCGGTCATCGGCGTCCCCGCCTGTACCGCCCGGCCAGAGTGGCGCAGAATGGTTGAAAATCGGTTAACCCGCCCCCTCTTCATCATGAAAATATCCCGCGGGGGTCCGGGGGCGCGAAGCCCCCGGTTCGCCTGCACCATGCCCCGCATTGTTACCGCATCGGAGGACCCATGACCGACGCCTATATCTTTGACGCCGCCCGCACCCCGCGCGGCCGCGGCCGCCGCGACGGCAGCCTGCACGAAGTCACCTCGCTGGCGCTGTCGGCGCGGCTGCTCAACGCGATGAAGCAGCGCAACGGGCTCGATGGCCACGCGGTCGAAGACGTGATCTGGGGCAACGTCACCCAGGTCAAGGAACAGGGCGGCTGCCTCGCCCGCTCGGCCGTGCTGATGTCGGACCTGGACGAGCGCATCCCGGGCCTGTCGATCAACCGCTTCTGCGCCAGCGGGATGGAGGCGGTGAACCTGGCCGCCAACCAGGTCAAGGCCGGCGCCGGCGGCGCCTATCTGGCCGGCGGGGTCGAGATGATGAGCCGCGTCGCCATGGGCTCGGACGGCGCCGCCATCGCCGTCGACCCGGCGCTGGCGATGAAGACCTATTTCGTCCCGCAGGGGATCTCGGCCGACATCATCGCCACCGAATACGGCTTTACCCGCGAACAGGCCGATGCGCTGGCCGTCGAATCCCAGCGCCGCGCCGCGCAGGCCTGGGAGGAGGGGCGTTTCGCGAAATCCATCGTCCCGGTGCTGGACCAGAACGGGCTGGTGATCCTGGACCGTGACGAGCACATGCGCCCCGGCACCACGGTCGACGACCTGGCCAAGCTCAAGCCCGCCTTCAAGGACATGGGCGAGGTGATGCCGGGCTTCGACAAGGTGGCGATGCTGAAATACCCGCATCTCGACCGGATCGAGCATATCCACCACGCCGGCAACTCGTCCGGGATCGTGGACGGGGCGGCGGCGGTGCTGCTGGGCTCGCGCGAATGGGGCGAGGCGATGGGGCTGCGCCCCCGCGCCCGCATCCGCGCCACCGCCAAGATCGGCACCGACCCGACCATCATGCTGACCGGCCCGGTGCCGGTGACCGAAAAGGTGCTGCGCGACGCCGGCATGGCCGTCGGCGACATCGACCTGTTCGAGGTGAACGAGGCCTTCGCCTCGGTGGTGCTGCGCTTCATGCAGGCATTCGACGTCTCGCCCGAGCGCGTCAACGTCAACGGCGGCGCCATCGCCATGGGCCACCCGCTGGGCGCCACCGGCGCCATGATCATCGGCACGCTGCTGGACGAACTGGAACGGCGCGACCTGAGCACCGGGCTGGCGACGCTGTGCGTCGCCTCGGGCATGGGCGCGGCCACGATCATCGAAAGGGTGTAGAGATGACCGACTTCACCATGGAAAAGGACGCCGAGGGCGTCGCGACCATCACCTGGGACGTGCCGGGCAAGTCGATGAACGTGCTGTCGATGGACGGCGCCGCCGAGCTTGACGCGTTGATCGACGATGCGCTGGCCGATGATGCGGTCAAGGGCATCGTCATTACCTCGGGCAAGCCGGATTTCGCCGCCGGGATGGACCTCAACGTGCTGGCCGGCATGAAACAGGGCGGCGCGCAGGCGGTGTTCGACGGGGTGATGAGCCTGCACCACCTGCTGCGCAAGATCGAGCGCGCGGGCATGGACCCGAAGACGCTGAAGGGCGGCAAGCCCATCGCCGCCGCCCTGCCCGGCACCGCGCTGGGGATCGGGCTGGAGCTGCCGCTGGCCTGCCACCGCATCTTTGCCGCCGACAACCCCAAGGCGAAGATCGGCCTGCCCGAGATCATGGTCGGCATCTTCCCCGGCGCCGGCGGCACCACGCGGCTGTCGCGCAAGCTGGGCGCGATGGCAGCGGCGCCCTTGCTGCTGGAAGGCAAGCTGAACGACCCGGCCAGGGCCAAGGCCGCGGGCGCCATCGACGAGGTGGTGGCCGATCCGGTGGCGGCGGCGCGGGACTGGGTGCTGGCGGCCCAAGACGCCGATCTGGTCAAGCCGTGGGACGCCAAGGGCTACAAGATGCCCGGCGGCGATCCGTGGCACCCGGCCGGCTTCATGACCTTCCTGGGCGCCAACGCCATGGTCATGGGCAAGACCATGGGGGTCTATCCCGCCGCCCGCGCGCTGCTGTCGGCGGTCTACGAGGGCGCACAGGTCGATTTCGACACCGCCCTGCGCATCGAGGCGCGCTGGTTCACCCAGGTGCTGATGAACCCCTCGGCCGGGAACATGATCCGCAGCCTGTTCATCAGCAAGGAGGCGCTGGAAAAAGGCGCAAACCGCCCCGATGTCCCCGACCAGCGGGTGCGCAAGCTGGGCGTGCTGGGCGCCGGCATGATGGGCGCGGGCATCGCCCATGTCGCGGCCAATGCCGGGATCGAGGTGGTGCTGATCGATTCCACGCAAGAGGCCGCGGATCGCGGCAAGGCGCATTCCGCGGGCATCCTCGACAAGGGCATCAGCCGCAAGAAGCTGACCGAGGAGAAAAAGGCCCAGGTCCTGTCGCGCATCACCGCCACCACCGATTACGCCGCGCTGAACGGCTGCGACCTGATCGTCGAGGCGGTGTTCGAGGACCCGAAGGTCAAGGCCGAGGTCACCGCGAAAGCCGAGGCGGTGATCCCCGCGGATGCGATCTTCGCCACCAACACCTCGACCCTGCCGATCAGCGAGCTGGCGAAAGCCTCGGCGCGGCCGGATCAGTTCATCGGCATCCATTTCTTCAGCCCGGTGGACAAGATGGCGCTGGTGGAGATCATCCGCGGGCGCGAGACCGGCGAGCGCGCGGTGGCCAAGGCGCTGGATTTCGTGCGCCAGATCCGCAAGACCCCGATCGTGGTGAACGACGCGCGGTTCTTCTACGCGAACCGCTGCATCATCCCCTATATCAACGAAGGCATCCGCATGGTCGGCGAAGGGGTGAACCCGGTGCTGATCGAGAATGCCGCCCGGCTGATGGGGATGCCGCTGGGACCGCTGCAGCTGGTCGACGAGACCTCGATCGAGCTGGGCGCCCGCATCGCCCGCGCCACCCGCGAAGCGATGGGCGACGCCTATCCCGACGAGGCGGTGGACGCGGTGATCTTTGCGATGGAAAAGGCCGGCCGGCTGGGGCGCAAGGCCAAGGCGGGGTTCTATGCCTATGACGACGCCGGCAAGCGACAGGGGCTGTGGGAGGGGCTTGCCGCCGACTATCCCCGCGCCGCAGACCAGCCGGAACTGACCGAGGTGCAGCACCGGCTGATGTTCGCCCAGGCGCTGGAGGCCGTGCGGGCGCTGGAACAGGGCGTGCTGACCGACATCCGCGAAGGCGACGTGGGCGCTATCCTCGGCTGGGGCTTCGCACCCTGGACCGGGGGGCCGTTCGGCTGGCTGGACATGCTGGGCGCCGAACGCGCGGTCGAGATCGCGGAAGCGCTGGCCGCACACCACGGCGACCGCTTCGCCCCGCCCGCGCTGCTGCGCGACATGGCCGCCAGGGGCGACAGCTTCTACGGCCGCTTCGGGACGCAGGCGGCGGCGGCGTGAACCCGGGAGGCCGGGTCGTCGCGGCCCGGCCCCTGTCATCATACCCGGTCTGGTCCGGCACCGCCCGAGCGGGGGCCAGCCCCCGCACCCCCGGGATATTTGCATGATGAAGAAGGAGCGGGCGACGGATTTCCGTTCGATTCCGGGAGAGTGCGACCCTGTCCATCTTCATCATGCAAATATCCCCGCCGGAGGCTCCGGCAGAGCGGTCAGGCGCTGCCCCCCGATTTTCAGCGGGCAGTAGTCAGACCAGCCCCTCGGCCCGGAACAGCGCCAGCACATCCGCTTCGGGCCGAGCGCCGACGTGAGAGATCACCTCGGCGGCGGCAATGCAGCCCATGCGGCCGGCGACCGCCAGCGGGCGGCCGGTGGCCAGCCCGTAGATCAGCCCGGCGGCGAACTGGTCGCCGGCGCCGGTAGCATCGACCGGGGTGACCGCATGGACCGGCGCGGTCACCCGCTCATCCCCGCGGATCAGGATCGCGTCCTCGCCCGAGCGGGTGCAGATCACCGTGCCGCAATCGGCGGCGGCCAGCCGCAGCGCCTCGTCCAGATCCGCGACCTGATAGAGCGCAAGCCATTCGTGCACGTTGCCGATCACGTAATCCATCGGCCCGGCGACCAGCCGGCGGAAATCCTCGCGGTGGCGGTCGACGCAGAACGGGTCGCTCAACGCGATGCCGGCCTGCCCGCCGGCCGCCCGTGCCGCCAGCGCCGCCTTGTGGAACGCCGCCTTACCCTTGTCCTTGTCGAACAGATAGCCTTCCAGGAACAGCCAGCAGCCTTCGCTGAACAGCGCCTCGTCCACGTCGCTTTCGTCGAGTTCCGCCGAGATCCCCAGCCAGGTGTTCATCGAACGCTCGCCATCCGGCGTCACGAAGATCACCGAGCGGGAGGTCGGCAGCCCCGCCCCCGCCACCGGCGGGTTCACGAAATCGCTGCCTTCGGCCACCGTCTGCCGGACATAGGCGCGGCCCAGATCGTCATCGGCGACACGGCCGATGCAGGCGGTGGACAGCCCCAGCCGCCCCAGCCCGGCCATGGTGTTGGCGACCGAGCCGCCCGGCACCAGCCGCGCCCCCGAGGCCGCCGCGGTCAGCTGGTCCGAGCGGTCACGCTCGACCAGTGCCATCACCCCGCGGGCGATGCCCAGCTGCTCAAGCTGCGCGTCGGTGATCGGCGCGATCACGTCCATCACCGCATTGCCGATGCCGATCACCCGATATGCCATGGCTGCCCCTCAGATCACTGTCGGCGCGCTTAAACCGCTTGCGGCGGCCAAGGGCAAGCCGCGGAAATCATACCGGATCGGTGGTCTTGGGCTCATAGGGGCAGAGCTCGCGGATCGGGCAGATCGGGCAGCGCGGGCGGCGGGCCTGGCAGATATAGCGGCCGTGCAGGATCAGCCAGTGATGCGCGTCCTGCTGGAACTCGGCGGGCACGTTGTCCTCGATCGCGCGCTCGACCTCGGCCTCGGAGCGGCCGGGGGCGATGCGGGTGCGGTTGCCGACGCGGAAGATATGCGTGTCCACCGCCTGCGCCGGCACCCGCCAGATCGTATTCAGCACCACATTGGCGGTCTTGCGCCCCACCCCGGGCAGGGTCATCAGCGCCGTGCGGGACGAGGGCACCTTGCCGTCATAGACCTCGACCAACCGCTGCGACATGGCGATCAGGTTGCGGGCCTTTTGCCGGAACAGGCCGATGGTCTTGATATGCTCGGTCACGCCCTCGCCCCCCAGCTCCAGCATGGCCTGCGGCGTGGGGGCAGCGTCGAACAGCGCGGGCGTGGCCTTGTTCACGCCCACGTCGGTCGCCTGCGCCGACAGCGCCACCGCCACCAGCAGGGTGAAGGCGTCGCGATACTGCAGCTCGGTCGTGGGCCGGGGGTTCGCCGCCGCCAGGATCGAGAAGATCGCCACCTGCTGCCCATAGTCGAGCGGCGGCCCCACCCGCGCCGGCGGCGTCGCGGCAGCGGGGCGGGGCTTGCGGGCGGGCGCCTTGGGCGAAGCTTCTCTGGCCATGCCCCGGTGATGCCCGCGCCGGCGCCGGGGCGCAAGCCCACGGCGCAATCGAGGATTTGTGACAGGGTTTCAGTGAGTTCCCATGGCGATGGGTCGGAACTTCTGCAAGGCTTGCACCGTTCGGCACCGGATGGATCAGGAGGTATGGGACACCCTGCCGCCGGTTGGCTTGTGAAAGGACAGAACAGATGAACCGCCGAGTTTCCCTTATCGTCGCCGTGCTGGGGGCGACCGCGCTGAGCGCCTGCGCCACCGACCCCTATGGCTACGGCCAGCCGGCCAGCCGCACCCAGACCGGCGCGCTGACCGGCGCGGCCGCCGGCGCGATCTATGGCGCGGTGCGCGACAAGGACGGCAACGACCGCGGCCGCGACGTCGCGCGGGGTGCGATCCTGGGCGGGCTCGCCGGCGCAGGCGTGGGCGCAGTACTGGATGCGCAGGCGCGGTCGCTGCAAAGCCAGATGACCACCCCCGGCGTGCGGGTGACCAACACCGGGCAGACCGTGAACGTGACCCTGCCGGAAAGCGTGCTGTTCGGCTTTGACAGCGCGGCGATTTCGGGCCCGGCGCAAAACGACCTCTATGCGGTGGCGCGCAACCTGCAGCAATATCCGAACTCGACCATCCAGGTGATCGGTCACACCGATTCGACCGGCACTGCCGCCTATAACGTCGACCTGTCGCAGCGCCGGGCCCGTTCGGTGGCCAATGTGCTGACCGCGGGCGGGGTCTCGTCCAACCGCATCGCCATCGCCGGCATGGGGATGAGCCAGCCCATCGCCTCGAACGACACCGCCGCGGGGCGCGCGCAGAACCGCCGGGTCGAGATCATCATCCGCCCCACCCGCTGACAGCAGAGCATGAAAAGGAAATCCCCGGTGTCGCCACCGGGGATTTTTCATTCGGCTGTCGGATGTCCGGCCAGCGGGCTCAGTTCAGATGCCGGGCCACGTCGTCAATGGCGCGGTCGATCCCGGCGCTGCGCGCGCCTGCATCCATCTGCGCGCCCAGCAGCTCGGTCGCGGCGGACATGGCCACCTGCACGGCGCGGTCGCGGACGGCGCGGACGGCATCGCCCTCGGCCGCGGCGATCTGGTCCTGCGCGGCGGCCAGCCGGCGCTCGATCGACTTCTGCAGGTCGAGCTTGGCCTTTTCCGCCTGGGCCATGGCCTCGCGCCTTGCGTTGGCGACGATCTCGTCGGCCTGGCTGCGGACCTCGCGCTGCCGGCGCTCATAGCTGGCATAGATGTCCTGGGCTTCGTCGCGCAGGCGGCGGGCCTCGGCGATGTCGGCCTTGATCGCCTCGGCGCGCTTGTCCAGCAGCTTGCCGATCGCCGCGGGGATGCGGAAATACAGCAGGATGCCGATGAACCCCAGGAAGGCCAGGGTGACGATGAAGTCGGTGTTGCGCAGCGAGAAGAACGGACCCGAGGCGGCCAGCGCCGGCGATGCGGCCAGCACGGCGGCGACGGCGGTCAGACGGGCGATCATTGCACGGCTCCCTTGATGCGGCTGTCCACGGCGGCGTCGACGGCCGCGGTGTCCGGCCGGCCGCCGAAGGTCGAGACCAGCTCGGCCGCGACCTCGCGGGCGACGTTGCGGGCGTCGGTGGCGGCGGATTCGCGGATCTCGGCGATGCGGCGTTCCGATTCGGCGGCGCGGGCGGCGATCTCGGCGTCGGCCTTGGCGATGGCGACCTTCAGCTCGGCGTCGATCTCGGCCTTGTTGGCGGCGACGATCTTGCCGGCCTCGGCCCGGGCTTCGGCCAGGGCGCGGTCATAGGCGGCCTCGGCCTCGCGGGCCTTGCGCTTGAAGTCCTCGGCTGCGGCCAGGTCGGCGGTCATCAGCCCCTGCCGGTCGCCCAGAATGCGGCCGATCCGGGGCAGAGCGACCCGCGACAGGATCAGGTAGATGGCGGCCAGCGCCACCACCAGCCAGAAGATCTGGTTGCCGAAGGTCGAGAAATCGAGCTGCGGCATTCCCACCGCAGAGCCGGCCGCATCCGCGGCGGCATGGCCGGCGGCAACGACCGTTTCGGTTTCCGCCACGACCACGCCAGCGGCCGGGTCGGCGGGTACCACGATGATGGTCTGATCGACCGCGGCTGGGGCGGTCTGCTGCAAAAGGCTGAACATATCCTATCCCTGGCCTGCGGTTGGCAATCGGGCGGGGCGCGAAGGGCCCCACCCAAAAGCAAGGAGTGGCGTCGGGATCAGGCCGCGAACAGCAGCAGCAGCGCGACGAGGAACGAGAAGATGCCCAGAGCTTCGGCAAAGGCCATGCCGATGAACAGCATCGCGGTCTGCGACGCGGCGGCCGAGGGGTTGCGCAGCGCGCCCGACAGGTAGTTGCCGGCGACGTTGCCCACCCCCATGGCGGCGCCCGCCATGCCGATGCAGGCCAGACCGGCACCCAGATACTTGCCCAGCTCGGCGTAGGTCGCGACGTTTTCCATGATATGCTCCTTGAGGCTTGGAAACGGTGGAAATTCTGGTCCTGCCGGCGTCAGTGGGCCGGGTGCAGCGCGTCTTTCAGGTACACGCAGGTCAGGATGGTGAAGACATAGGCCTGGATCACGGCGACCATGATCTCGAACGCGAACATGCCGATGATGGCCAGGATCGAGACCGGCGCGATCACCGTGATGGCGGCAAAGGCGGCGAACACCTTGATCACAGCGTGGCCGGCCAGCAGGTTGCCGGCAAGACGGATGGAGTGGCTGACGGGGCGGACGAAGTAGGAAATCACCTCGATCACGGCCAGCACCGGCCGCAGCGCCAGCGGCGCCGAATGCACCCAGAACAGCCCCAGGAAATGCGCGCCGTTACGGACAAAGCCCAGGATGGTGACGCCCAGGAACACCAGCAGCGCCAGCACGCCGGTCACGGCGATATGCGAGGTGGTGGTAAAGGACTTGGGCAGCAGCCCCAGCATGTTCGCGAACAGGATGAAGCAGAACAGCGTGAAGATATAGGGGAAGTAGCGCAGCCCCTCTTTCCCCGACACGTCCTCGATCATCTTGTGGACCATGCCGTAGGTCAGTTCCGCCATCGACTGGATGCGCGACGGGATCAGTGCCCGCCCCGAGGTGCCCACCACGAACAGCAGCCACACCGCCAGCACCGCCAGCGCCAGCCACAGCGTCACGTTGGTGGGGGTGTACCAGTGGACCGGACCGTCGCCGAAAAGCGGACGGACGATGAACTGGTCCATCGGGTGGAACACCAGGCCCGTGCTGTCTTCTGTCGCCACGATCAGTCCCTCTCGTCCTTTGCCGGATCGTCGCCCGGTTTGGCCTGCACCGGCGGGCCGCCCATCTCGGCGGCTGTCCGCAACATCGTCTTTATGCCGGCCGCGAAGCCGAGGAAGATGAACAGCACCATCAGCACCGGAGTGGTGCCCAGGGCGAGGTCCAGCCCGTAGCCGATGCCAAATCCGACGCCCAGCCCCGCCACCAGCTCGATCACCATCCTCCACGCCTGGTTGGCGTGGGCGAATTTGTCCATGCCGGGCGGAGCAAGCCTGTCATCGCGCCCGGCCTTGGCCAGGCGTTCCTCCAGCGCCCGCAGCCTTTCGGCGTCACGGGCCTGCTGGCCGCTGTCGTCGCCGTCCTGCTGCATGTTCCGCCCTCATGCGTTGCGGTGCTGATAGGCACTGGCCGCGGCTGAGTCAACCGTGGCAATCCGGCGGACAGCGCCTTGATAATGCTGAGTTTACCGCTAACCGTGCCCGTCTCCGGGGACGGATTTCGGGGCGCATGGGGCTGCGGGCTTATTCAACCTGCCGGTTGAACATTGCCCTGAGGCCTGCGATTCAGGGCCATGTCCCCTGCCCTCTTTCCCCAAGGTCCCATGCCCGCCGACCGCGATCTCGATCGGATCTTCGCCGCGCTTGCCGACCCGACGCGGCGGGCGATCCTGTCGATGCTGCTGGAAGACGACATGGCGGTGACCGACGTGGCCGCGCCCTTCGGGATCAGCCTGGCGGCGATCTCGAAGCATCTGGCGACGCTGGCGGGGGCGGGGCTGATCCGGCAGGAACGCCGCGGGCGGATCATCTGGTGCAAGCTCGACCCCGAGGGGATGCGCGCCGCCGCCGTGTGGATGCGCAGCTTCGGGCAGGTCGACCCGCTGGATCTGGACGATTTCGAGCGGTTCCTGGCCGCCGAGCTGGGGCTGGCCGCAGAGACCGAGGGGGTGGCCGAGGCCCCGGAATGAAAAAGGGCCGGTCTCCCGGCCCCGGTTTCATCCGTTCGTCCGGGCGTCAGGCCCGGATCATGTCGGCTGCAGCCTCAGGCAGCCGCGTCATAGGCGGTTTCGGCCGCGCCCACCGGCTGTTCGACATCGTGATAGGCGTACATCTGGTCCAGCACCGCCAGCGCGCGCCGGTTCGGCAGCCGCTGCACCGGGCGGGTCACGAAATCCAGGTCCGCCATCAGCCCTTGCGGACGTTCAGCCTGCGACAGTTCTTTGCGAGTCATTTTCCATCACCTTGAGAAGGATGAGTGTCCTCCCGACCCGATATCTAATGCCGCAGCGCAGCATCCGCCATGGGGGTGACGCCGGGTCACTGCGGTCAAATTCGCGTAAAATGCCCTTGTTTGCCGACGAAACAGGCCGCCCGTGGGGCGGCCTGCGTCACTGTGGCACAGTCGTGATCACAAATTGCGATCACACCATCCGGTCGACCATCAGATGCTTGATCTCGGCGATGGCCTTGGCGGGGTTCAGACCCTTGGGGCAGGTGTTGGTGCAGTTCATGATCGCGTGGCAGCGATAGACCTTGAACGGGTCCTCGAGCTCGTCCAGCCGCTCGCCGGTGGCCTCGTCGCGCGAATCGACGATCCAGCGATAGGCGTGCAGCAGGGCCGCCGGCCCCATGTAGCGGTCGGCGTTCCACCAGTAGGACGGGCAGGCGGTCGAGCAGCAGGCGCAGAGGATGCACTCATAGAGCCCGTCCAGCTTCTTGCGGTCCTCGATCGACTGGCGCCATTCCTCGTTCGGGGTCGGCGTCTCGGTGATCAGATAGGGGTGCACCGCGGCGTGCTGGGCGTAGAAATGCGTCAGGTCCGGGATCAGGTCCTTGACCACCGGCATATGCGGCAGCGGATAGATGTTTACGTCGCCCGACACCTCGTCCATGCCGTAGATGCAGGCCAGGTGGTTGCCGCCGTCGATGTTCATCGCGCAGGACCCGCAGATCCCCTCGCGGCACGAGCGGCGGAAGGTCAGCGTCGGGTCGATTTCGGTCTTGATCTTGATCAGCGCGTCCAGGACCATCGGGCCGCATTTGGCCTCGTCGATCCAATAGGTGTCCAGCCGCGGGTTCTCGCCGGTGTCGGGGTCCCAGCGATAGATGTTGAACCGGCGCAGCTTGGTGGCACCCTGCGGCTTCGGCCAGGTCTTGCCGACCCGGATACGGCTGTTCTGAGGAAGGGTAAGCTGGACCATCTGGCTATCCTTTCGGGGCGTCAGCCCTCAACTTGGCTGGATCTCAACGCGGATCGGTGAATGCGGCGGCGAACCGCGTCAGGTATGCGGGGGGCAGCGCGCGCGGGGTCACCGTGAACCGCGCCATCCGCCCGGCCATGGAGTCGACCGGCACCAGCTCCTCGATCCAGTGATACGACTCGCGGTCGATGTAATCGTCGAACAGCACCGTCACCGGCCGGGTGCAGCGGATCATGGTGGTCAGGAAACAGGCGACACGGAAGCGCCCGTCGATCAGCACCACGTCGGGGTGGCGGAAGCGCGGGTGGTCCCAGATCTCGGTGGCGTACAGCGGATAGCGCCGGAACCCGCTGCGGTCGGCGGGCTGGCCCCAGGCTTTCGTCGGACCGATGTCGGCATGGTGGACCAGGAAGCGCTCGTCCGCAAACCGCGCCGACAGCGCCGCGCCGATGTCGGCGGCCCATTGCGCATCGCTTTCCACGCTGGCCACGAACCCCACGCCCGCCTCCAGCGCCAGAAAGGTCGAGCCGCCGCTGCCGTATTCCAGCACCACCCGAGCGCCCGCGCAGGCTGCGCGCAGGGCTGCGGCGGCGTCCTCGGGCAGGGTCAGCTTGAAGCTGGTTTCTGCGCCAGCGACAGGGGGCCTTGTTTCCGGATAGGCTGCGGGCCGGGCTTTTGCCGGCCGTGCCGGCAGGGTGCGCAATTCGGCCAGCTTTTCGGCCGGTAGCCGGGCGATTTCAGCCCGCACTTTGTCCATGGCTTGATCGTAAGCCTGCCTGACCGCGGGAATTGCCAGCATCCGGTCCATTTCGCGCCCGGTCTGAGCCTCCCAGCGCAGGATGCTGCGATCCTCGCATTCGTTGCGGTTGTATTCATGATAGGTCTCGGCAGTGTGCCGCGTATTGGCCTCTCCTTCAGAGTGACCTTCGTATCCGCGCCCGCGCATCCGCTTCAGCAGATAATGTTCGGCGGTCCTGATACTGTAATGATTGATTTGAGCAATGGAGTAACCATGCTCGGATTCGTCAATCCGCCGCGTTTTTGCGAAATCCCGGCCCGAGAGCCAGCGATTGTTGATTTCGGAATTACTCAACACCGCCCCTGACCCGGTCATGACCGAATCGTTTCTCAGACCGGAATCGCCCGTAAGCAATGGGCGATTTATGCCGCGAATGGAAAGCCCGACAATCCCGTTTCCCTTTCGGAAGAAAGACTTTACCTCACGATTATGGGGAAAGTCATCTGCGGATGCCAGGATGAAGCTTTCCGTCAGATGACGGCCTTGAAACGTCTTGTTCCCCCCGTCACCGAAAATGCGCCAAGGGACAAGAATGCAGACGCGACGGCCAATCTCGTCAATCAGCGCTTCCAGCCGGCCATTGCCACATTTTACGTTCAAAAACTCGTCCGCATCCAGCCAACTCGCCCAAGCCCCGTCGGGGATCAGCTGTCGCTCGTTCGCCAGCTTGGCGGCATTTCGCTGCGGGCCGACCCCCTCTGGCGGATCATGAGGGACAAATACGATTTCCCCCGCCTCGGCCAATGCAGCCAGCAATTCATCTGTTCCATCCGTCGAGGGATTGGCCGCGACGATGATATTCTCGAACCCGATCACCTTGTGATAGGCGATCCATTCGATCAGGAAAGGCGCCTCGTTCCGAACGGCCGTGAACAGATAAGTGCCCGGGACCGCGACGGGGCGATCCTTTTCGGCCGCCACGGGTGCCTGCCCGTCCTTCATCGGCAGTCTCCGCACACCGGCAAAAGCCCGTGGCACATTGCACCGGCCACAACCCGCGCGGACAGCTTGGCGCCAACGGCGACGGGCGCGCGATCCATTGCGCCGGATGTGAAAACGCCGGGCGGCATCACCTCAGCCCCTCCAGCCCGGCTGCTCGTACAGCGGGCGGGTCGGCATCTGGCCCGAGCGTTGCTTCACGCACTGGGCGAAGGCATCGGCGGGGTCTCGACGCATCAGCTGATCCATCGGCATCGAAACGCTGACACCGACGCCCGAATGGCTCCAGTGCCTGCCGCCGCCCACGCCCACCGCGACATTGCCGCGGGGGCCTGAAATGGCATCATACGCAGCCGCAAGGCAGATCCTTTCGGCCTGCTCGACGGTAACGGGCTGCTGCGCGCAGCCCGCCACCGCCGCCGCGCCCAGCAGCGCCAGCGCCGCCAGGGGATGCGCGCGCGCGCTCATCAGGCGACGGCCGCGCGCTGGATGCATTGCGCGGTCGCGGGCCGCGACACGATCGCGGCGACCGCACCGGCGGCACCCGACTGGCCCTGCAGCGACGCGATGTCGGCCAGCTCGGCCATGGTGGCGTTCTGCATCACGCAGTCGGTCAGCGGCGCGACGTTGCGGCCGGGCAGCCGGCGCGCCATTTCAGAGCTGACCACCTGCCGCGCCACCGCGTTGCTGGGCTGGGCCGGGGCCGTCACGACCGGCGCCGTCGGCGTGGTCACCATCGGCCCGGTCGGCGGAACCGCCACGCAGCCAGCCAGAACGGCGGCCGCGGCCAGGGCGGGAAGAATGGAAATGCGCATCAATAGACCCTCGCTTTCGGTGCGATCTTTGCAGGATCGATCCCCCCTTCCCCCGGCGCGGTCAGCGGATCGAGGTGGACGGGCCGATAGGCCAGTTTGACGTCATTTCCATCCACCCATGCAAGCGAATGCTTGCGCCAGTTGGCGTCATCCCGCTCAGGGTAGTCCTCATGCGCGTGGGCGCCGCGGCTTTCCTTGCGCGCCTCGGCGGCGACGATGGTGGCCAGGGCGTTGGGCATCAGGTTGGTCAGTTCCAGCGTTTCCATCAGGTCGCTGTTCCAGATCAGGCTGCGGTCGGTGACGTGCAGATCGTCCAGCTTGGCGGCGATCTCGGTCATCTTCTCGACGCCCTCGGCCAGGGTCCTGTCGGTGCGGAACACCGCCGCGTCGGCCTGCATGGTGCGCTGCATCTGGTTGCGCAGCTCGGCCGTCGGCGTGCCGCCGTTGGCGTGGCGCAGCGCGTCGAAACGGTCCAGCGCGCGGTCGACCTCGGCCTTGTTGGTCGCGGGGATCGCTGCCTTGCGGTCGATCACCTGGCCCGCGCGGATCGCCGCGGCGCGGCCGAACACCACCAGGTCGATCAGGCTGTTCGAGCCCAGCCGGTTCGCCCCGTGGACGGATGCGCAGCCGGCCTCGCCCACCGCCATCAGCCCGGGGAACACCCGGTCGGGTTCGCCCTGCGTCGGGTTCAGCACCTCGCCCCAGTAGTTCGTCGGCACCCCGCCCATGTTGTAGTGGACGGTCGGCAGGATCGGGATCGGTTCCTTGGTGACATCCACCCCGGCAAAGATCTTGGCCGATTCCGAGATCCCCGGCAGCCGTTCCGCCAGCGCCTCGGGCGGCAGGTGCTGCAGGTTCAGGAACATGTGGTCCTTGTGCTCGCCCACCCCGCGGCCCTCGCGGATTTCGATGGTGATGCAGCGGGAAACCACGTCGCGGGACGCCAGGTCCTTGTAGGTCGGGGCGTAGCGTTCCATGAACCGCTCGCCTTCCGAGTTGGTCAGGTAGCCGCCCTCGCCGCGCGCGCCCTCGGTGATCAGGCAGCCCGAGCCGTAGATGCCGGTCGGGTGGAACTGCACGAACTCCATGTCCTGCAGGGGCAGGCCTGCGCGCGCCACCATGCCGCCGCCGTCGCCGGTGCAGGTATGGGCCGAGGTCGCGCTGAAATAGGCGCGGCCGTAGCCGCCGGTCGCCAGCACCACCATTTTCGCGTTGAAGACGTGGATGGTGCCGTCGTCCAGCTTCCAGCAGACCACGCCGGTGCAGGCGCCGTCGGTGATCACCAGGTCGATGGCGAAATATTCGATGAAGAACTCGGCCTTTTCCTTGAGGCTCTGGCCGTAGAGCGTGTGCAGGATGGCGTGGCCGGTGCGGTCGGCGGCGGCGCAGGTGCGCTGCACGGGCGGGCCCTCGCCGAACTCGGTGGTGTGGCCGCCGAAGGGGCGCTGGTAGATCTTGCCCTCTTCGGTGCGCGAAAACGGCACGCCGTAGTGTTCCAGCTCGTAAACCGCCTTGGGGGCCTCGCGCGCCAGGTATTCCATGGCGTCGGTGTCGCCCAGCCAGTCCGAGCCCTTGACGGTGTCGTACATGTGCCACTGCCAGTTGTCGGGGCCCATGTTGGACAGGCTGGCGGCGATGCCGCCCTGTGCCGCGACGGTGTGGCTGCGGGTCGGGAAGACCTTGGTCACGCAGGCGGTCTTGAACCCCTGCTCGGCCATGCCCAGCGTCGCGCGCAGGCCCGCGCCGCCGGCGCCGACCACCACCACGTCGTAATCATGCGTCTGGTATTCGTATGCGGACATGGGACCCTCAGGAAACGACGACGACGGCGGCCGGCGACAGCATCATGCGCGCCAGCGCATAGACGACCGCGGCGATGACGGCCCAGCCGAAAAGATGCGACAGGATGATGGCGACCTTGCGCTCGGCATGATCGAGATAGTCGTCGATCATGATGCGGGTGCCGTTGATATAGTGGTGCATCCCCACCACCAGGAACAGCGCGGTGACGATGGCCGGATAAGGGCGGCTGAAATAGGCCACCACCGCGTCATGCGGCAGGCCGATGGCCGAGGCGACCACAAGGATGAAGGCCGGGGTCAGGATCAGCAGCGCGGCCGAGCTGACGGTCATGCCCCAGTGATGGGCGGTCGAGGCGCCCGGACCGGCGGCGCCCAGTCCCTTGGCGGCCTTGCGGGGGGTGATGTAGCGCATGTGTCTTCCCCTCTCAGATCACGAACAGCAGCAGGGTCAGCAGCGTCAGCCCGACCGAGCCCCAGATCAGCACCCAGCTGGCCTGCCGCGCCTCGGGCTTGGTCATCAGCAGCCGCGCGTCATAGAAGAAATGCCGGATCCCGGCGAGGAAGTGGTACCACAGCGCCCAGACCGAGCCGAGCAGCACCAGATAGCCGATCCAGCTGCGCAGCACCCAGTCGGCGGTGGCAAAGGCGCGCGGCCCGGTCGCGGCGGCGACCAGCCACCAGACCACCAGCAGCAGCCCGGCGACCAGCGCCTGCCCGGTGATCCGGGTCATGATGGATGTGATCGCAGCGATCGGCAGCCTGTAGACGCTGAGATGCGGCGAAAGCGGGCGGTTTCCGCGAGGGATGTCTCCCATGGGCGCTCCTGTCCGAAAAAGCGCGGGCCAAGCTGGCGCGCGGGCTGGCTTGAGTTCGTAAGTCTGTCTAGCCATCCTTTGAGCGCTGTCACGGTCCAGATCAACCCCGGCGACGCTTTGCCCCATGTTAGCGCAATTCGTGATCACAAGCCCCGGCTCAGTGATCACAAACCTGCGGTTTCGTGCTGCGCAGCGGCGGGCCGCCGTGCCGCGACGCAGCAGATGCCGCCAGCCGCGGCCAGTCGATTCCGGCCCCCGCGGCCAGATAACTGCCATCCGCCAAGCCCTTGGCCAGCGCAGCCGCATCGGGAAGCGCCTCGGCCAGCACCGCCGACTCGGGCGCGCCCTGCGCCAGCATCGCCCGCCAGCGCCGGTATTTCCCCGAGGGCTGCGGCCGCCCCGGAAGGTCCGGCGACAGGATCGCGGCATAGCGACGGACCGAGCGCAGGAACTCGGCCGCCGAGCGCATGGGGAAATGCCGCATCCTGATCGCGGTCGGCATCGGCTCGGCGGCGGGGTCCAGCGCGACCGCGTGGCTGCCGGCGGCCAGCCCCCGCAGCCCCTGCGGGCGGAAGATCACCTTGGGCGGCAGGCGAAAGGCGAACCACGGCAGCGCCAGCGGCACCGCGGGATCGGCGTGGCCGCCGGGCGGCAGCAGCGCCCGCGTGCACAGATGCACCAGCGCCTGCTGCCAGCCCGCCTCCTCCAGCGCCTCGAGACTGCCGATCATGTTGTCGCGTTCGCAGCGCAGCACGCGGTCCGCGCCATGCGCGGCCAGCGCCGCGCGCAGATCGCCGCCGGGCGCGACCAGGAACTCGTCGGCATCGGGGGCGGCGATCCATTCGGGCCGCAGCCGCGCGGCCGCATCGCGGACCAGCGCGTCCAGCGCCACCGCCAGCTGGAAATCCGCGGGGTCGTCGCGGGTGACCTCGGCCACCCCGGCGCGGACATAGAGGTCCAGGATATCGGCGGTGCCGTCGGTCGAGCCGTTGTCCAGCACCACCACCCGGTCCACCCCGGCGGCGAGATGGTGTTCGAGGTTCAGGCCGACGATGTCAGCCTCGTCCCGCACCACCATCGCCAGCAGGATCACGGGTTCACCGCGGGATCAGCGCCCAGTAGTCGAGGTCGAGCAGCACATGCGGCGCGTATTTCCCGTCCTCGGCCCGCAGGGTGGTGTCGCCGGGCGCGCCCTTGTGGGCGACCAGCCGCAGCCGGATCGCGCCGATGCCGGGGGCGTCGGTTTCGGCCAGCTCCAGCACCTCGGACCAGGCGCGCACGGTGTCGCCGGCGAAACAGGGGTTCGCGTGGGCGCCGCCGTTCAGCGCCACGATCATCTGCGCATTGGCCAGCCCGTTGAAGGACAGCGCGCGCGCCAGGCTGATGACATGGCCGCCATAGATCAGCCGCCGCCCATCCTCGCGGAAGGTGGCGTCGAAATGCACCTTGGCGGTGTTCTGCCACAGCCGGGTGGCGAGCATATGCTCGGCCTCTTCCACGGTCACCGCGTCCACGTGGTCGATGATCTCGCCCACCGCGTAATCACCCCAGCGGTGCGGCTCTCCGGCCAGTTCAAAGTCGTAGTCGCTGAAATCCAGCCCCTCGGGGACCACCAGATCGGCGGCGGGGACCACGCGGGCCAGGTCCGGCACCACCGGCTCGGGGGCGGGGCTGGCGGCGTCGCGCTTGCGCACCATCACCCAGCGCACATATTCCAGCACCACCTCGCCTTGCTGGTTCAGGCCGCGGGTGCGGACATAGACGGTGCCGGACTTGCCGTTCGAGTTCTGCTTGACCCCGATCACCTGCGATTCCGCGCGCAGCGTGTCACCGGGCCAGACCGGTTTCAGCCAGCGCCCCTCGGCATAGCCAAGATTCGCCACCGCGTTCAGCGACACATCCGGCACGGTCTTGCCGAAGACGGTGTGGAAGGCGATCAGGTCGTCCATCGGGCTGCCGTCCAACCCGCAGCTGGCGGCGAAATCATCCGAGGAATAGATCGCCCCCCGCGCCGGATACAGCGCATGGTAAAGCGCGCGCTCGCCCTCGGCCACGGTGCGCGGCACGGCGTGGCGGATCACGTCGCCGACGCGGTAATCCTCGAAGAAACGGCCCGGATTGGTCTTGCTCATTGCTCACCCAGCTTCATGTCGGGGTGATATTCCCCGTCGATTTCCTTGATCACCGCCTGTGCGCAGCGCATCACCCCGCGCGTGGCGTCATACGAGATGCTGGGCGAGCCGTGCAGCGCCCAGCCCTTCGACAGCGCCAGGCTGATCTTGTGGCAGAAGGCCGAGGTGTCGTCCTCGGTCAGCAGGCGATAGATCGTGGCCATGGCGGTTCCTTTCCTCAGGCGCCGAAGGGGTTGACGCCCAGCAGGATATGGATGCCCGCGACCAGACCATAGACCACCAGCGCGGCGATGGCGGCGATGGCCTCCTTGCGGATCGAGGTTTCCTGCGGCGGCGGGCGCCAGCCGGGCTGGCTGCGGTTGATGACGGTGATTTCCACCAGCGCCCAGGCCAGCAGCCCGCCGAACAGCACCAGCGAGGGCAGGTCGCCGTTGGTCAGCAGATGCGCGAATGCCCACAGCGAGAGCCCCACCAGCTGCGGGTGGCGCATCTGCGTGCCGATGCGGTTCCTGATCCCCGACGAGGCGAACAGGAAGAACGCCACCAGCACCAGCAGATTGTTGATGCCCTTGAGCGCGGGCCCCGCCGCCCACCACATCGTCACGTCGGCCGAGCGGTAGCCGATCACCATCAGCACCACCGACAGGATCAGCGCCGCCGCGACCATGCCCTTGCCGGACTGGCCAAGGCCCCGGCGCGTTCCGGGCGCCAGCCGCTTGAACAGATGCGCACCCCACCACAGCGCGACCCCCACGATCAGCAGAAACATCGGCGGCTCCCTTATCTGGCTGCGCTCAGCCTGCCATCACCCGGCCAGCGCGGCAATCGCATCCGCGCGCGCAAGGGTCTTGCGGGCGGTTTCGACGTGCAGGTTTTCCACGATGCGACCATCCACCACGGCCACGGCCTTACCCTCGGCGATGGCGGCCTCATAGGCCTCGATCTGGCGGCGCGACAGGTCGATCTCGGCCCCGGTCGGGGCGAATGCGGCGTTGGCGATGTCGAGCTGCGCAGGGTGGATCAGGGTCTTGCCGTCGAAACCCATGTCGCGGCCCTGTTCACACTCGGCGCGCAAACCCTCCTCGTCCTTGAAAGCGTTGAACACCCCGTCCACGATCACCAGCCCATGGGCGCGCGCGGCCAGCAGGCACAGCCCCAGCCCCGCCTGCATCCCCAGCCGGTCGGGGCGGTGGCGGCTGCCCAGTTCCTTGGCCAGGTCGTTGGTGCCCATGACCATCCCCTGCAGGCGCGGATGCGCGGCGATGGCGGCAGCGTTCAGCATCCCCAGCGCGGTTTCCATCATCGCCCACAGCGGCCTGTCGCCGGTGATGGCGGCGACCGCATCCAGATCCTCGGGGCGGCTGACCTTGGGGACCAGCACCGCGTCGGCACGGTCGCCAAGACCGGCAGCAAATGCGGCGTCGTCGCGCCCCCATTCGGTGTCGAAGCCGTTGATGCGCACGATCCGCGCCCGCCCGCCGTAATCCTGCGCCAGCGCCGCGCGCAGCAGCTCGCGCGCGCCGGGTTTTTCCGCCGGCGCCACCGCGTCCTCGAGGTCAAAGATGATCGCATCGGCCGCCAGCGTCCGCGCCTTGTCCATGGCACGCTGGTTGGCGGCGGGGATATAAAGAACCGAGCGATAGGGGCGGGTCATGGGGCCGGACCTTTCGAATGGACGCGCAAGAATCGTTCGTCTGCCTGCCCGTTTCCGCCAGAAACGGCAAGCCCCAACATGCTGCAATGCAGCGGATCACTCGTTCAGACCAACGCGTCGCGGATCAGCATGACCGAAACCCCCAGCAGCGCCCAGGTGATGAACAGATAGAAGGCCCGCTGCGGGATCACCCGCACCAGCCACACCCCCAGCCCGACGCTGGCGGCCGCGACCGGCATCATCACCGCCGCCTTGCCCAGATTGGCGCTGCCCAGCTGCCCCAGCGCCGCATAGGGAATCAGCTTGACCGCATTCACCACCGCAAAGAACACCGTGATGGTGCCGGCATAGCTTTCCTTGCCCAGCCGCAGCGGCTGCACATAGACCTGATAGGGCGGCCCGCCGGAATGGCTGACAAAGCTGGTGTAGCCCGCGGCCAGCCCCCACAGGCTGCCCCTGCCCCATTCCGCCCGGCCCCGCGGCCCCTCGACCGGCGCCCGGCGCAGCAGCGTCACCAGCGCGAAGCTCAGCCCGATCACGCCGACGATGCCGCCGACCCAGCGCTCGTCCACCAGGCTGGCGGTGGCCCAGCCCAGCGCCACCCCCGCCACCGCGCCCGGCAGCAGGCAGGCGACCACGCGGCGGTCCCAGTGGCGGCGATAGGCGATCAGCCCGAACATGTCGGATACGACGAATACCGGCAGCAGCACCGCCGCCGCCTGCACCGGCGACATCACCAGCGACAGGATCGGCACCGCCAGCATCGACACCATCGACAGCCCGCCCTTGGACAGCCCCACCAGCGCCGATGCCAGCGCCAGCAACGCCCATGCCCCGCCCGTCAGCTCCACCTTGCCCCGCCTTTTGCCTGTTGCCGCCCGCCCGGGCGGATTTAGCGCAAACACCGCCCCGACGGCCCGTCCTACGCCTTGCGCGGTCGGGGGCAAGGGTCTAGTCGGGCGGGAAATCCATCAGCCAAACGGAGGAACTCCATGGCCCGTCCCAAGATCGCCCTTATCGGCGCCGGTCAGATCGGTGGAACGCTGGCGCATCTCGCCGCCATCAAGGAACTGGGGGATGTCGTGCTGTTCGACATCTCCGAGGGCACGCCGCAGGGCAAGGCGCTGGACATCGCCGAATCGGGCCCGTCCGAGGGGTTCGACGGCAGCTTCAAGGGCACCAACGACTATGCCGATATCGCGGGCGCCGATGTGTGCATCGTGACCGCCGGCGTGCCGCGCAAGCCGGGGATGAGCCGCGACGACCTGCTGGGCATCAACCTCAAGGTGATGAAATCGGTGGGCGAGGGCATTGCCGCGCACGCGCCGAACGCCTTCGTCATCTGCATCACCAACCCGCTGGACGCGATGGTCTGGGCGCTGCGCGAATTTTCCGGCCTGCCGCATGAAAAGGTGGTCGGCATGGCCGGCGTGCTCGATTCGGCGCGGTTCCGGCATTTCCTGAGCCTCGAGTTCGGCGTGTCGATGCGCGACGTCACCGCCTTCGTGCTGGGCGGGCATGGCGACACCATGGTGCCGCTGGCGCGCTATTCCACCGTCGCCGGCATCCCGCTGCCCGATCTGGTCAAGATGGGCTGGACCACGCAGGACAAGCTGGACGCCATCGTGCAGCGCACCCGCGACGGCGGCGCCGAGATCGTCGGCCTGCTGAAGACCGGCAGCGCCTTCTATGCGCCCGCGACCAGCGCCATCGAGATGGCCGAGGCCTACCTGAAGGACCAGAAGCGGGTCCTGCCCTGCGCGGCCTATGTGGACGGCGCCTATGGGCTGAACGGGATGTATGTCGGCGTGCCGACCGTGATCGGCGCCGGCGGCATCGAAAAGATCATCGACATCGAGCTGAACGCCGACGAACAGGCGATGATGCAGAAATCCATCGACGCGGTGAAGGGCCTGGTCGAGGCCTGCAAGGGCATCGACAGCTCGCTGGCCTGATCGCCCCGCACCTGAACGATGAAAGGGCCGCCCTTGGGGCGGCCCTTCTTGCTTCTACTGGTCCGACCGGCCCGCTTTTCTTCATCACCTAAATATCCCGGGGTCCGGGGCAGAGCCCCGGTCCGGCGATGCCCCGTTCAGGCCATCTCGGCCTCGCGTTCGGCGGCAGTGGTGGCGGCGGTGGCGGTGCCCATGGTCAGGACATAGACGCCCGAGGCGTCCAGCTCGCCGCTCCAGCCGGGTTCGATGATGATGGTGGTGGTCACCTCCTGGATCACCGCCGGGCCGGAAATGCGGTCGCCCGCGCCCAGAAGGTCGCCGTCATAGACCGGGGTGTCGTGCGGGATCCCCGAGGCGTCGAAGATCATCGCCCGCGTCCCGATCAGCGCCCCGCGCGCGCCCTGCCCGGCGGGCAGCTCCATCCGGCCGGGCTTGTCCACCCCGCCGGTGATCGCACTTTCGACGTTGACCACCTCGACGGCGCTGTTCGGCTCGGAATAGGTGTAAAGCTCTTCGTGGCGGGCGTGGAAGGCGGCCTTGAGCCGGTCGAGCGAGGCCTCGGTGATCTCGAAGGGCGCGACGTTCACCGTGCATTCATGGACCTGCCCGACATAGCGCATGTCGAGGCTGCGCCCGATGCTGACGCGGTCCTCGGCAAAGCCGTCGCCGGCCAGGTCCTCGCGCCCGCGCGCCTCGAGCCCGGCGAACAGCGCATCCAGCCGCGCCGCCGCCTCGGCTCCTTCCAGCCGGATCGGGGCCGGCGCCATGTAGTTGTATTTCACGTCCGAGATGATCTGGCCAAAGGCACACAGCCCCGAGGCGAGCTTGGACACCAGCACCTTGCGGATGCCCATCTCGCGCGCCAGCGCGGTGATATGGGCGCCGGTGGCGCCGCCCGCGCAGTTCAGCACGAAGTCGCGCGGGTCATAGCCGCGCTCGACCGAGACCCGCCGGATCCCGTTCACCATGTTGTTGTTGACGATGGTGAACATGCCGTAGGCGGCCTTTTCGACGCTGATCCCCAGCGGCTCGGCCAGATGGAGGCGGATCGCGTCGCGCGCCTTTTCCACGTCCAGCGGCAGCCGCCCGCCGACCAGCCCCTGCGGGTTCAGATAGCCCAGCACCAGGTTGGCGTCGGTGGTGGTCGGCATGGTGCCGCCCTTGCCGTAGCAGGCCGGGCCGGGTTCCGAGCCCGCCGACTGCGGCCCCATCTGCATCAGCCCCATCGAATCGATCCAGCCGATCGAGCCGCCGCCCGCGCCCAGGGTTTCCACCTGGATCATCGGGATGCCGATGCGATAGCGCAGGAAGTCGATGTTCTTGGAGACGTTGGCGCGGCCGTCGCGGGTCAGGGTGATGTCGAAGCTGGTGCCGCCCATGTCCACGGTGATGATGTCGCGCATCCCCCAGGGCTCGCCCAGCCACAGCGCCGCCTGCGGCGCCGAGGCGGGACCCGAGTTGATCGCATAGACCGACTGTTCGGTGACGGTGCGGCCCAGCGCCAGCCCGCCGTTCGACTGGAAGTAGCGCACCGGGTGCCGGGCGCCCAGCGACTGGAAATACCCGTCCACCGCCCGGACATAGCGCTGCAGGATCGGGGCCAGATAGGCGTTGACGATCGCGGTCGAGGTGCGGGTGTATTCGCGCACCTGCGGATAGAGATCGCTGCCGACGGTCAGATGCACATCGGGCATCATCTCGCGCACGATCTCGGCGGCGCGGCGTTCATGTTCGGGGTGCAGCACCGACCAGACGAACGAGATCGCCACCGATTCGACGCCCTCGCGCAGGAAATGCCGGCAGGCATCGCGCACCGCCTCCTCGTCCAGGGGCGTGTGGACGCTGCCGTCCGACAGCACCCGCCCGGCGATGCCGCGGCGCAGGTAGCGCGGCACCAGCATGGTGGCCGGGGGATAGTCCGGGTCGTAGCGATAGCCGTCCTCTTTGTGGCCCAGGCGGATCTCGATGCTGTCCTCGTGGCCCAGCGTGGCGATCAGCCCGGTCTTGGCGCCGGTGTGGGTGATCAGCGCGTTCAGCCCGACGGTGGTGCCGTTGATGCACAGATCGGCATTCGAGACGATGGTTTCCGGGGCCAGCCCGGTTTCCTCCTGGATGGTGGCCAGGCCGTTGCGGATAGCCTCGGTCGGGTTACCGGGGGTGGAGAGCGCCTTGAAGATGCGCACGCCCCCCTTGCGGTCGGCCAGGATGAAGTCGGTGAAGGTGCCGCCGGCGTCGATGCCGAGACGATACTGGTTCTGCATGGGTCGATCCTTTCGGGTGTGGGGGGGCGCCGGGCAGGCTTGGGCCGGCATCGCGTGCGGCGCGGTCGGCGGGGGGCTTTCCGCCCCCCACGGCCTGCGGCCTCCCCCCGAGGATATTTCGGGACAGAAGACGAAGATCAGGCGGCGGCGGCGCGCAGCCTTGCGGTCGCGGCCTCGTCGACCGCCAGCGTGTCGCGGTCGGCGATCACCACGCCGTAATCCAGCCGCGCGCCTTCCAGGCTGACCAGCCCGTTGCGCACATCCTCGACCACGCGGGCGATCTCGCGCTCGAACGGGTTGCCGTAGCCGCCGCCGCCGGGGTTCTTGTTGGCGGCGCGTTCGCCGGGGTGGATAGTCTCGATGACGTTTTCGGTGATGACTTTCGTTTCGCCGCCGCGGGTCACCTCGAGCCGGCCGACCTTGGTCGCGACCATGGTGGATTTCGCGCCCGCCGCGCCCATCGCCGGGATCCGCCGCCCCTCGCCAAAGGTGATCAGCGTCATCGGACCGTCCATCGGCTCGACCTCCCAGCAGGTGCCGGAGCCGCCGCGGTTGCGCCCGGCGCCGCCCGAATCCTCCATCAGCGAATAGCGGTGGATGATGATCGGATAGGAATGCTCCAGCATCTCGATGTCGCCCGAGGTCAGCGCGCCGAAGCAGCATTCCGGCCCGCAGGCGTGCCAGCCGTCGCCGGAAGCCGTGGCCCCCGCCCCCGAGATGATCGAGGCCAGCACCATGGTGACGTATTCCTCGTCATGGCGCTTGTCCCAGCCGGCGATGTTGCAGCCGTTGGCATGGCCCCAGCTGGCCGAGACCTTGGCGGGTGCCGCCTGCTCGAACGCCAGCCGCACCGCGTCGGTCAGCGTCTCCATCGGCGTGGTGGTGCAGTTCATGTGCGGCGCGGGGGATTTCGCGTTGCACAGCGTGCCCTTGGGGCCCATGTCGGTGCTGACGCAGCGATAGAGCCCCTCGTTATAGGGGGGCGGCAGCTGCGCGAACATCATCAGCCCCAGGTAGACGCCCGAGTGGCTGTTGCCTTCGTAGCTGTTGATGAAATACGGCACCTGCGGCGGCGAGTTCACCGCGATATGGCAGTTGTCGCCGGTGATGGTCACCGTGGCGGTGATCTCGAAATCGCCGAAGCCGTGGCCGGCATCCTCGAGAATGGCGGTGCCGGAATAGGTGCCGTCCGGCACCTCGGCGATCAGCTTGCGCATATGCGCCTCGGCCATGTCCAGCAGTTCCGCGATGCAGTCCTGCACCACCTGCTTGCCGTATTTGTCCATCATGCGGATCAGCGCCCGGGCGCCGACTTGGCAGGCGCCGATCAGGGCGTTGAAGTCGCCCTCCTGGTCGCGCCGCGCGCGCATGTTGGTCAGCAGCAGGTTCATCACGTCGTGGCGCGGACGGCCCTTGTCCCAGATCTTGACCGGGGGAATCCGCAGCCCTTCGGCAAAGATCTCGGTGGCGTTGGGGTTGTAGCCCGCGGGCACCGGGCCGCCGATGTCGGTCAGATGGCCCTTGCAGACCGTCCAGAACACCAGCTCGCCTTCGTAGAACACCGGCATGTACATGCAGGTGTCGATGATGTGGCTGCCGCCATAGGCGGGGTCGTTGTGCAGGATCAGGTCGCCTTCGTGGATGTCGCCCTCGAAGAACCCGGCCACCGACTTCATCGCCGGGATCAGCGAGCCTAGGTGGATCGGGATGTCCTGCCCCTGCAGGATCATTTCCGGCGTGTGGTTGAACAGCGCCGTCGAATAATCATGCGCCAGGTTGAAGACCGAGCTGCGCGCGGTCTGTTCCAGCGTCAGCGTCATCTCGCGCTGGGTGGTCTCCAGCACTCCGCGGACCACGGAAAGCGTGATCGGGTCAACATTGCGTCCTGTCATGTCCTTGGGCTCCTCCCCAGATGGGTGGGCGGCGCGGCGGGGCTTGCGCCCCCGCGGGCAGCCGCCCGGCATCGGCCCAGACTGACCGGGGAAAACCCCGATTTCTTGCAGCGCAGCGAGTGTTTTCTTGCCGATCCGGGAACTGCCGCCGCGGGACTTGTCGCAGGGCGCATCAGGATTTGCCGCTGCGTGCAGTCGCCGCCGGGATTTGTTGCACCGCAGGCCCCCGCGGCGCTAGACTGCCCGGCACAGTGCGGTCAGGAGGAGGCCGCGACGCCGGTCACGCGCTTCGAGGAGGAAGGCGCATGGAGATTGCAGTCTACAGCACCGCGTCGACCGCGGCGGCGCAGCGCGCCGCGGAATGGAGCCGCGTGATCGCGGACACCTATTTTCCCCTGCAGCTGACCTACCGCGACCCGGGCGGTTTCTCAGGCGAGCTGGAACGGCGGCAGATGGGCCAGGTCTCGCTGTCGCGGCTGGCCACCGCGCCGATGCAATACGAGCGCCACGCCCGTGACATCGCCCACAACAACCCCGAGGAATATCTGGTCACCGTGCCGCGGCGCGGGCCGGTGGATTTCTCGCAGATGGGGCGCGAGGTGCGCTGCGCCCCCGGCGGGCTGATTCTCGAACGCGGGGACGAGCCCTATCGGTTTTCCTACACCCAGCCCAACGAGCTCTGCGTGCTCAAGGTCTCGCGGCCGATGCTGCTGGAACGGCTGCGCGACCCGGACCGGTTCTGCGCGCAGGCGATCGACGCGCGCAGCGGGCTGTCGGCGCTGCTGGTCAGCATGATGGGCCATCTGCAGGCGCTGTCGGCGGCCGAATCCCACGCCGCCAATGTGCTGGGCCGCCAGATCGTCGAGGTGCTGGCGCTGGCGCTGGACGAGCGTTCCGGCCCCGAGGATGCGGGCGCGATGTCGGCGGTGCGCGCCGGCCATCTGCGCCGGGCCGAGCGGGTGATCCGCCAGAACCTGTCCAACCCGGCGCTGTCGCCCGAGTTCGTGGCCGGGCAGTGCGGGATCTCGAAACGCTACCTGCACGAGCTGTTCGGCGATACCGACAAGACCGTGGCGCAGTTCATCCGCGAAGAGCGGCTGATCGTGGCCCGCAACGAGATCGCGGCCTCGCAGGGGCTGGCGCTGGCCGAGATCGCCTATCGCTACGGGTTTTCCGACCAGGCGCAGTTCTCGCGGCTGTTCAAGGCGCAGTTCGGGATGACGCCCTCCGACTGGCGCCGCCGCGTCCGCAGCGCGGGCTGAGCCCGCAGCACGCGGCCTTTCCGCCCGATCGCCTCGTGGCGCCGCGGTCCCCTGCTCGTTCTTCCTTGTAGAAATATCCCACGGGGGCATGGGGGTGTGAAACCCCCGTCCGGCCGCGTCGCCCGGACCGGCCCCGCATTTCCCCCCGGCTTTCGCCCAGCGACAAGAAATCGCACGCGCAAGCGCAAGACGGACCCCGCCCCGCCTGCCCACCATGCCCGTCACCGAAGCCGGGAGAGAGCGGCGGCCGCGAAGAGGAGATCGCGGGCGCATCACCGACAGATCGAACCACAGCGGCCTGCGTGCTGCCGGCGCGCCCGTGTTGCGGGTGCTGCACCCGGCCGTGCGGCCCGGCCGCGCTGTCCCGGCATGTGTCTGTTTTCAGGGAGGAAACCACAATGTCCACACCCGCCGATGCCGCCCCCGACGAGGCGCTCGAGCTTGAGTTTTCCGACCGCCCCGTGCCGCCCGACCAGCGCATGAGGCGGATGCCGCTGACCATGGCCTGGTGGTCGGTCTGTTCGGCGATGTTCTATCTGGTGGTCTCGGCGACGCTGGCGCTGGCCTATGGCTCGGTCAACGCGATCATCGGGCTGGTGCTGTCGGTCGCGGCCTATGCGGCGGTCAACGCGGTGCTGGTGCGCCACGCGATCCGCACCGGGCTGTCGGTGTCGCTGTTCTCGCGCATCCTGCTGGGGCGCACCGGCGCGGCCATCGCCACGCTGATCTTCTTTGCCACCGCGATCTATTACGCGGTGTTCGAGGGCTCGGTCATCGCACTGGCGCTGCAAAGCTATGCCGGGATCGGCTATCCGCTGGCGGCGCTGATCGTGGTGGTCTATTCGGTGGCGCTGATCTTCGGCTCGATCCAGAACTGGCTGGACAAGCTCAACGGAGTGCTGCTGCCCTTCTACCTGATCGGGCTTCTGGCCGCGGTGGTGCTGGCGGTGGCCGAATACGGCTATTCGGATGCCTGGCTGAACCTCGGCCCCGAGGGCGGCGCCAGGCCCGGCGGCTGGTGGGATTGCTTCGTCGCCTTCATGGGCGTCTGGATCCTGATGATGTTCACCTATGACTATGCCCGCTTCGGCCGCCCCGAGGACGCGGACTATCACGCGCGGATCAACTTCGGCGCCCCCTTCTATCTGGTGGCGTTCCTGCTCAACGGGCTGGTCGGCATCTTCCTTGCCGCCAGCCTGCCCACCGAGGGCGGGGTGACCGAGGTGTCGGTGGTGCTGGCGCTGATCCAGCTGATGGGGCTGGCGGGGCTGGGCTTCGTCTGGATCAGCCAGACGCGGATCAATACCGCCAACTACTACCTCGCCGCCGTCAACATGGAGAGCTTTGCCCAGACCGTGTTCCGGCTGAAGCTGCCCAAGGTGTTCTGGGCCTGCGTGGTGGGCGCGATCTGCTATGTGCTGATGCTGGCCGATGTGTTCGCCTATATCCTGCAGGCGCTGGCCTATCAGGGCATCTTCGTGGTGGCCTGGGTCGGCATTGCGCTGGTCCATATCCTGACCGAGGGCCGCGCCGGCGCCGAACAGGACCGGGTCAGCTTCCGCCTGCGCGACACAAGGGCGGTGAACCCGGCCGGGCTGGGCGCCTGGCTGCTGGGCGCGGGCGCCGGGCTGGTGCTGCATTTCGCCCCCGGCGCGCTGGCCAGCCTGTCGGCGCCGGTGACCTTCGTCGCCGCGGCCGTGGCCTATGCGGTGCTGAACCGCGGCCCCGCCGCCGCCCGCGCGGCCGAGCTGGCCGGGCGCGGCTGACCGGCACGCCCCCGCCCTGCCCCCAGGGGCCGCAGCCCCGCGCTGCGGCCCTTTCGCGTTCCGGCCAAGCCCGCGGCCTGCTTGAGTGCGGGACAACGGCTGACTATGTAGAGGGCTACCCGACCGAAAGGGTCAGCCTGAAAGGTCCCCGATGTTCTCGATTCCCGGCAAACCGCCCGTCAGCATCACCCCCGCCGCCGAGGCGCGGATCGCCCGGCTCATGGCCGACAAGGGCGCGGCAGGGCTGCGCATCGGCCTGAAGAAAGGCGGCTGCGCGGGTATGGAATACACGATGGAGCTGGCCCAGGCCGCCGCCCCCAATGACGAGGTGGTGGAACAGGGGGGCGCGCGGGTGCTGATCGCGCCCACCGCGCAGATGTTCCTGTTCGGCACCGTCATCGACTATGAAAGCGGGCTGCTGGACAGCGGCTTCCGCTTCGTGAACCCGAACGTCACCGAAGCCTGCGGCTGCGGCGAATCGATCCGTTTCGAGCCGCTAGAGGGCTCGGCCGCCCGCCGCAGCTGAGACCCGCCGACCCAAATGATAAAACCGGCCCGGACCCGTGTCCGCGCCGGTTTTTCCTTGCACCCGGGCCTTGCCGTGGCAGGGGCCCGGGTACGGTCCCCGCCGTTATTCGACGATGGTGACCTTGGCCATGTAGTCGGGCTCGTCCACCTTGCCGTTGAAGCGCGGATCGCCCTTCTTGATCGCGTTCAGCACGTCCCAGCCCTCGATCAGCCGGCCGACGACGGTATATTGCCCGTCCAGCGAGGGCGTCGCCGCAAAGTTGACAAAGAACTGGCTGTTGGCGCTGTCGGGGCTTTGGCTGCGGGCCATGCCCACGGTGCCGGGCAGGAAGTTCTGGTCGCTGAACTCGGCCTTGAGGTCGGGCTGCTCGGACCCACCCATGCCAGCGCGGGACAGATCGCCGCCCTGCTTGCCGAACTGAACGTCGCCGGTCTGGGCCATGAACCCCTCGATCACGCGGTGGAACACCACCCCGTCATAGGCGCCGGCGCGCGCCAGCTCGGTCAGCCGCGCGACATGGCCGGGCGCCTTTTCCGGGTTCAGGTCCAGCACGATGGTGCCCTTGGCCGCGCCCGAGGCGTCCGCGACCTCGATCACCATGTTCGGGCCGGGGCCGTCCTCGGACGGCGGCGCCGCCACGTCCTGCGCGGCGGTCATGCCGGCGGCGCCAGCCGCCAGCGCCACGGAAAGCAGCAGCTTACGCATCGGCAGCCACCTTGACCGAGATCATCCGGTCCGGGTTCGCCGGCGGCTCGCCCCGGGCGATCTTGTCCACATGCTCCATCCCGGAAATCACCTGCCCGTAGACGGTGTATTGCCCGTTCAGGAAGTCATTGTCCTTGAAGTTGATGAAGAACTGGCTGTTGGCGCTGTTGGGGTTCTGCGACCGCGCCGCCCCCAGCGTGCCCCGCGCATGCGGGATGCGCGAGAACTCGGCCGGCAGGTCCGGCAGCTCCGAGCCGCCGGTGCCCGCGCGCCCGGGGTTCCAGCCCTGTTCCATGTTGGCGTGTTCCACGTCGCCGGTCTGAGCCATGAAACCGTCGATCACCCGGTGAAAGGCGACGTTGTCGTATTTGCCGGCCCGCGCCAGCTCTTTCATCCGCGCGACGTGCTGGGGGGCGACGTCGGCCAGAAGCTCGACCACCACCGGGCCGTCCTTCAGCTCGATGATGATCGTGTTCTCGGGGTCCTTGATCTCGGCCATCGGATCTTTCCTTTGGTTGGGTGCCCGTTGGTTGGGTGCGGGGCAAGGTCTAGGCCGCGCGCGGCCGCCGCGCAACGCCCCAGCCGCCACAGGGCCGCGCGGAATCATCAACTCGTCCTGACGCAGAGTTGACGCGCTGGACCGCTTGACGGACAACGCGGGTGACGAACGCGGGCCGACCCCGCATTGCAGGAGAAATGCCGATGGCGCGCTTCAACACGCTGGACGACATGGAGCTGGACGGCAAGGTCGTGCTGACCCGGGTGGACGTGAACGTCCCGGTGGAAAACGGCCAGGTCACCGATGCGACGCGGATCGAAAAGATCGTGCCGACCGTCAAGAAAATCCAGGAAAAGGGCGGTATTCCGGTGCTGCTGGCGCATTTCGACCGCCCCAAGGGCCAGCGCGTCGATTCGATGAGCCTGCGCCAGATCCTGCCCGCGCTTGAGGCCGCCCTGGGCCAGCCGGTGGGTTTCGCATCCGAGGCGGTGGGGGGCGATGCCAAGCGCGCGGTCGCGGCGCTCAAGCCCGGTGACGTGCTGTTGCTGGAAAACACCCGCTTCTATCCGGGCGAAGAAGCCAATGAGCAGGTTTTCGCCGCCTCGCTGGCCGCGCTTGGGCAGGTTTACGTCAACGACGCATTTTCCGCCGCCCACCGGGCGCACGCCTCGACCGAGGGGCTGGCGCGGCTGCTGCCCTCGGCCGCCGGTCTGCTGATGGAGGCCGAGCTGAACGCGCTGGACGCAGCGCTGGGGAACCCGGAACGGCCGGTGGTGGCGGTGGTGGGGGGCGCCAAGGTCTCGACCAAGCTCGACCTGCTGTCGAACCTGATCCGCAAGGTCGATCACCTGGTGATCGGCGGCGGCATGGCCAACACCTTCCTGGTGGCCCAAGGGATCGAGGTCGGCCGCAGCCTGGCCGAGCGCGACATGGCCGACACCGCCCGGCAGATCCTTTCCGACGCCAAGGGCGCGGGCTGCACCATCCACCTTCCGGTCGACGTGGTGGTGGCGCGCGAGTTCGCGGCGAACGCCCCGCATGAGGTGGTCGCCGCCGATGCCTGCCCGGTCGATGCGATGATCCTGGACGCCGGCCCGGCGACGGTGGCGAAGATCCGCGAGGTCTTCGGCCAGTGCCGCACGCTGATCTGGAACGGCCCGCTGGGCGCCTTCGAGATCGAACCCTTCGACGCCGCCACCAACGCCGCCGCCGCCGCCGCCGCCGAGCTGACGCGCGAGGGGCGGCTGGTCTCGGTCGCCGGGGGCGGCGACACGGTGGCGGCGCTGAACAAGGCGGGTGTCGCGGACGACTTCACCTTCATCTCGACCGCCGGCGGGGCGTTCCTCGAGTGGATGGAGGGCAAGGACCTGCCCGGCGTCGCCGCGCTGATCGCCTCGAAGCGTTAGGCGGGGCGGGGGCGGCAGATTTGCGCCGTCGCTTGCCCATCGGCCCCCAAGCCTACACCGGAAGCCGATGGGGCGATGCCGTCCGCTAAGCGTAAAGAACAGGTTGGACCAAGGGGCAGCGATGCGGTGGATTGCACTACCCCTTGCCGGTGGCACGGGCTCCCAACGGCCTGTGCAGGGGTGCTGATATTGCAATGCCCATGGCGTTCTTAAAGACATGGGCCGGCGTTCACGGTAGTGCCTGACCGACCGGTGCGAAACGCGTGCGGCGCGTGGCTGAAGGTCAGCTTTATTTCACCCGACGCTCTTGGCCTGCCCGCCCTCATCTCTTGAATACAGCACAACCCCCGCCGCAACGACGGGGGCTCAGTGTTGCGTCCCGAGGCCGCGCCGCCGGAACGCAATGGCCCCCGCCGCGAAGCGGGGGCCTGCCCCTTACTCCGCGGGCGCGGGCGTGATCGCGCCTGCGTGACCGGCGCCCGCCGCTGCGCCTTGTCCCCTTACTCCGCGGGCGCGGGCGTGACCGCGCCGCCGGGGGCGGCGGGGGCGGTGTCCTCGGCGGGCTGGCCGCCGGGCGGGGTCACGGTGGGGTTGGGCACGGCGGTGTCGGGGACCGGCTCGGCGGTGCCGCCAGGGGCCACCACCTCGCCCGTCAGCGGATCCTCGCCGCCGCCCAGGGGCAGCAGCACCACCGCCAGCAGCACCGCCACCGCCACGGCGATGATGATGCCCCAGATCGCGGGGCGGTGCTTGCGCACGGAACGGGTCGGGTCGTTTTCGTTGTAGGACATGGCTGCCGGTCCTTTGTTGCAGTGGTTGCGATCAAACGCCCCGCCCCCGCCGGGCGTTCCACCGCCCCCGGCGCCCGGCCCGCACCGGTGGCGTTAGCGCAACCGGCCTTTCGCTTTGGCGCCCGTCTGCTATGGACACGGCCAATCCATGAACCAGCGGAGCCAGTCCGATGCAGATGACCGATACCGTCAAGAAGATCCTCGCCAACTACGAGGGCGAGAACCCCGGCGTAAAGGGCAACCTGGCCCGGATGCTGATGACCGGCAAGCTGGCCGGCACCGGCAAGATGATCATCCTGCCCGTCGACCAGGGGTTCGAGCACGGCCCCGCCCGCAGCTTTGCCAAGAACCCGGCGGGCTATGACCCGCATTACCACTATCAGCTGGCCATCGACGCCGGGCTGAACGCCTATGCCGCGCCGCTGGGGATGCTGGAAGCCGGCGCCGACACGTTTGCCGGGCAGATCCCGACCATCCTGAAATGCAACAGCGCCAACAGCCTGATGTCGGACACCGCCGGCAAGAACCAGGCGGTGACCGCGACCGTGCAGGACGCGCTGCGGCTGGGCTGCGCGGCCATCGGCTTTACCATCTATCCCGGCTCGGACATGGCGCTGGACATGTTCGAGGAAATCTCGGCGCTGCGGGCCGAAGCGGCCTCGGTCGGGATTCCGACGGTGATCTGGTCCTATCCGCGCGGTGAGGGGATTTCCAAGGACGGCGAGACCGCGATCGACATCGCCGCCTATGCCGCGCAGATGGCCGCGCTGCTGGGCGCCCATGTCATCAAGATCAAGCTGTCCACCGACCACCTGGAAAACAAGGACGCGAAAAAGGTCTATGAGGAACAGGGGATCGACATCTCGACCCAGGCCGCGCGGGTGAAGCACTGCATGGACGCGGCCTTTGCCGGGCGGCGGCTGGTGGTGTTCTCGGGCGGGGCCGCCAAGGGCGCAGATGCGGTCTATGATGACGCGCGCGCCATCCGCGACGGCGGCGGCAACGGCTCGATCATCGGGCGCAACAGCTTCCAGCGCTCGCGCGAGGATGCGCTGGACATGCTGGGCAAGCTGGTCGACATCTATCTCGGCCGTGCCTGATCGCGATTTCATCGGACCGGACGGGCGGCGGGGCTTTCGCCGCCCGTTTTCATTTGCCATGCTGCGCGCGATGATTCCGATCCTGTCCCTGCATGTCGGCCCCGCGGCCGAACTCGCGCCCGGCGTTCTCAGCGCCATCGGCAAGCACCCGGTCGACCGCAAGCTGCGGCTGGGCCCCGAAGGTTTCACCGGCGACGAACAGGCCGACCGCCGCCACCACGGCGGCCCCGAAAAGGCCGTCCACCATTACGACGCCGGCCATTACCCGGTCTGGCGCGCCGAGCTGGGCGACCTGCCCGCGCTGCAAGCCGGCGGCTTTGGCGAGAACCTGTCCACCCAAGGCCTGTCCGAGGGCGACGTGGCGGTCGGCGACGTGTTCCGGCTGGGCTCGGCGCTGATCGAGGTCAGCCAGGCCCGCCAGCCCTGCTGGAAGCTGAACCTGCGCTTCGGCCGCAAGGACATGGCCCGGCTGGTGCAGCAGACCGGCCGCAGCGGCTGGTATTACCGGGTTCTGGAGCCCGGCGAGGTCGCCCCCGGCGACGCGCTGGCGCTGGTGGACCGGCGCGCACCCGACTGGACGCTGACCCGGCTGCACCGCCTGTTGTATATCGACCGGCTGGACCGCGCGGCGCTGGCCGAAATGGCGGCGCTGCCGCCGCTGGCGCCGGGCTGGCGGCAACTGGCCGCACGGCGGCTGGACAGCAACCGCGTCGAGGACTGGCAGCGCCGGCTGAACGGGTGAAGACGGGGGCTCTGCCCCCCGCGCTGCGGCCACTGCCGTGGCCTTGTTCGCTGAAAACAGTCCACTCTGGCGGGAAAGCAGCCTCGTGGCTGTTTTCTGATCCGCCTCCTGTTCCGGGCGCTCACAAGCTGCGGGATATTTCTGCAAGGAAGAAGCACCCGGCCGGGGTTTCCCTTTGCGCGCCGGATGGCTAGCTATCCGGCAATCCCACATCCGGGTGAAAGGGCGGGGCCATGTCGTTTTTCTCGAAGCTGCGCGAGCGTCTGACCAAATCCTCGTCGAAGATCGGCGCCGGGCTGGATGATATCGTCGCCGAAGCCGCGGCGGCAGAACCGTCGGCCCCCTCTGCCCCCGCGCCCGAACCCGAGCGGCAGGGGCTGATGGGCCGGCTGCTGGGGCGCGAAACGACGCCGGCCGAGCCGCGGCGCGAGCTGGACGACGCCATGCTCGAGGAACTCGAAGACATGCTGATCGCCGCCGACATGGGGACCGAGACCGCGCTGCGCGTCACCGCCAATATCGCCGAGGGCCGCATGGGCCGCCGCATCGGCGCGACCGAGCTGAAACAGGCGCTGGCGGATGAGATCACCCGCATCATGGCCCCCGTCGCCCGGCCGCTGCCGCTGTATCCCAAGAAACCGCAGGTGGTGCTGGTGGTCGGCGTCAACGGCTCGGGCAAGACCACCACCATCGGAAAGCTGGCCAGCCAGCTGCGCGCGGCGGGCAAGACCGTGGTGATCGCGGCCTGCGACACCTTCCGCGCCGCCGCGGTCGAGCAGCTGCAGGTCTGGGGCAGCCGCGCCGGCGTGCCGGTGCTGGTGGCGCCGCAGGGCTCTGACCCGGCGAGCCTCGCCTATGACGCGATGGTGCGGGCCGAGGCCGAGAGCGCCGACCTGCTGCTGATCGACACCGCCGGCCGCCTGCAGAACCGCGCCGACCTGATGGAGGAGCTGGCCAAGATCGTCCGCGTCATCCGCAAGAAGGACGAGACCGCCCCCCACAACACCCTGCTGGTGCTGGACGCCACCACCGGCCAGAACGCGCTGAGCCAGGTCGAGGCGTTCCGCCGCATGGCCGATGTATCGGGGCTGGTGATGACCAAGCTGGACGGCACCGCCCGCGGCGGCGTGCTGGTGGCGCTGGCCGACAGCTATGGCCTGCCGATCCACGCCATCGGGGTGGGCGAGCAGATCGACGACCTGGACGCCTTTGCCCCCGACGAGTTCGCCCGGGCGCTGGTCGGGCTTTAGCGCCCTACCAATGCGGGGGGCGCTGGTCGGCCAGCGGGACCTGCCCCTCGGCCAGCTCGCGCTCGGCCTCGCGCTCCATCAGCAGCCCGACCCGGCGCGACATGGCGCGCAGGGTGGCGTCCTGCCGCGCCACCACGTCCGACAGATCCTCGACCATGCGCTGAAGATGCGCGATCCGCTCTTCCAGCGCCTGCAACTTGTCCATGCCGCCCCCTTCCGCTAATCGGTCCCCGCACAGCAGGAATATGCCCATGGCCAAGGACCCCAAACCGCGCCGCCCGCGCGCCGAAACGCCCAAGGGCTTTCGCGACTACTTCGGGCCGGACGTCACCGAACGCAAGGAGATGCTGGACCGGATCGCCGCGGTCTATCATCTGCACGGCTTCGACGCGCTGGAAACCAGCGGCATCGAGACGGTCGAGGCGCTGGGGAAGTTCCTGCCCGACGTGGACCGTCCCAACGCCGGCGTGTTCGCCTGGCAAGAGGAAGCGGTGCCCGGGGGCGGTTCCGGCGACTGGCTGGCGCTGCGCTATGACCTCACCGCGCCCTTAGCCCGCGTCGCGGCGCAGTATCGCAACGACCTGCCGGCGCCCTATCGGCGCTATGCGATGGGCCCGGTCTGGCGCAACGAAAAGCCGGGGCCGGGGCGCTACCGGCAGTTCTATCAATGCGATGCCGATACGGTCGGCGCGGCCAGCGTCGCGGCGGATGCGGAAATCATCGCCATGCTGGCCGACGCGCTGGAAGCCGCGGGGATCGCACGCGGCGATTACCTTGTGCGGGTGAACAACCGCAAGGTGCTCGATGGTATACTTGAACAGATGGGAAATAGCCCGTGGTTCGATTACAGTCCGCATGGCCCACAAGTAGGAGGAACGATACACAGTTCCATGAAGGAGCATGATAATGCTCTTTTCTCGCGCGAGGATGTTCTCCGAACGGTCGATAAGTTCGATAAGATCGGAGAGGCAGGGGTACGCGAACTGCTGACCACCGGGCGCAAAGATGCATCCGGGGCAATCATTCCCGGACTAGGTCTTAAGGACCGCCAAGTTGATCCTCTGATCACGTTTCTGCGTTCACGTGGTTCGACAAACACCGAAACGCTAAACAATCTTCGTGCCGCCGTAGGCAGTTCGTCTATCGGCATAGAAGGCGTGGACGAGTTGGCCCAGATCGCCGCGCTGCTGGACGCGGGCGGCATGGGCGCGGACCGCGTGGTCATCGACCCCTCGGTGGTGCGCGGCCTCGGCTATTACACCGGCCCGGTGTTCGAGGCCGAGCTGACCTTTGAAATCCTCGACGACAAGGGCCGCAAGCGGCAGTTCGGCTCGGTCGCCGGTGGCGGGCGCTATGACGATCTGGTGGAACGCTTCACCGGGCAGAAGGTGCCGGCAACCGGGGTCTCCATCGGCGTCGACCGGCTGCTGGCGGCGCTGCGCGAAAAGGGACTGGCCGGGGCGCAGGCGCAGGGCCCGGTGGTGGTCACCGTCATGGACCGCGAGCGGATGGGCGATTACCACGCCATGGCCGCGGAACTGCGCGCCGCCGGCATCCGGGCCGAGGTCTATCTGGGCAACCCCAAGAACTTCGGCAACCAGCTGAAATACGCCGACAAGCGGGCGGCGCCGGTCGCGATCATCCAGGGCACGGACGAGGCCGCGCGCGGCGTGGTGCAGGTCAAGGACCTGATCCTGGGCGCGAAGATCGCCGCGCAAGCCTCGGTCGAGGAATGGAAATCCCAGCCCGCGCAGGTCGAGGTCCCCCGCGCCGATCTGGTCGCCACCGTCCGCGAGATGCTGGCGCGCGAGACGGGGGCGCAATGATCCCGCGCACCGCCAAGGCCGCGGCCGGCCGGCGCATCCTCGAGGCGTTCCGCGCCGCCGGGGCGGTCGAGGTCGCGCCCGACATCCTGCTGCCCGCCGACACGCTGCTGGACTTGTATGGCGAGGATATCCGCGCCCGCGCCTATCTGACCACTGACCCGATCCGGGGCGAGGTGGTGCTGCGCCCCGATTTCACCGTGCCGGTGGTGCGGATGCACATGGCGGGCGGCGCCGAGCCCGCGCGCTACTGCTATCTGGGCGAGGTGTTCCGCAAGCAGGACCACGGCGACACCCGCCCCGACCACCCCCGCGACAACGAATATCTGCAGGCCGGATTCGAGCTGTTTTCCCGCGACCCCGACGCCGATGCCGAGGTGTTCGCGCTGTTCCACGCCACCCTCGCCCCCTGCCGGCTGGCCGCCACCATGGGCGACATGCAGCTGCTGCTGGACGCAGTGGCCGGGCTGCCGCTGTCCGAGCCGCGCCGCGCGATGCTGGCGCATCACATCTGGCGGCCGCGGCGGTTCGAGCGGCTGCTGGAACGGTTTTCCGCGCCCGAGACCCCGCGCCGCTTTGCGATCAACGGCGCCCCCTGGACCGGGCTGCGGACCGAGGCCGAGATGCTGTCCCGCATCGCCCGGCTGGAAGCCGCGGCCGAAGGCCCGCCCCTGCCCCCGGAATGGCGGGTGCGGCTGCACCGGCTGTTCTCCGTCGCCGGCCCGGCCCCCGCTGCGCTGGACGAATTGCGGGTGCTGGCCGACCACCTGCCCGCCATCGCCCCCGCGGTCGAGCGGCTGGCCGCGCGGCTGGCTGCGCTATCGGCGCGCGGCATCGACCCGGCGCAGGTGCGTTTCGACGCCAGCCACGGGCGGCAGACCATGGAATATTACGACGGCATGACCTTCAGCTTTACCGCCGAGGGGCGTGTGGGCTGGCCGCCGGTCGCCTCGGGCGGGCGCTATGACGCGCTGACCCGGGTGCTGGGCGCGGGCGCGGCGATTCCGGCCGTCGGCGGCATCATCCGCCCCGGGCTGGTCGCGGAACTGGAGGGCGCGGAATGCTGAAGCTGGGCCTGCCCTCCAAGGGCCGCCTGATGGAGCAGAGCTTCGAGTGGTTCTGCGCCCGCGGCATCCGGCTGTCGCGCGCGGGATCGGACCGCGAATACGCCGCCCGCGCCGAGGGGATCGACGGGCTGTCGCTGGTGCTGCTGTCGGCGGGCGAGATCCCGCGCGAACTCGCCGCCGGCCGCATCCAGCTGGGGGTGACCGGCACCGATCTGGTGCGCGAGAAACTGGCGGGCTGGCGCTCGGACGTGGTGGAACTGGCGCCGATGGGCTTTGGCCATGCCGATCTGGTACTGGCGGTGCCGTCCTGCTGGCGCGACTGCGAGGGGCTGGACGATTTCGCCGCCATCGCCCGCGATTTCCGCGCCGCCCACGGGTTCCGGCTGCGGATCGCCACCAAATATCACCGGCTGGTGCGCGCCTTCCTGTCCGAACACGAGGTCGCCGATTACCAGCTGGTCGACAGCCAGGGCGCGACCGAGGGCACGGTGGCCAACCTGACCGCCGAGGCGATCGCCGACATCACCAGCTCGGGCGAGACGCTGCGCGCCAACCACCTGAAGATCCTGCCCGATGCGCTGATCCATGCCAGCCAGGCGACGCTGCTGGCCAACCGCAGCGCCGCCGCCACCGCGCCGATGCAGGCGCTGCTGGCGCATCTGGGGCTGGCGCAGCCGCACTGACCGCGGGACGGCCGGGCTTGCGTCGCCGCCGCAAGGGGGCGCTGCCCCCGTCCCTGCGGGACTCCCCCGGGATATTTGAGACACGATGAAAGACGCGGCGGCCGGGACCGATTCCGGCGGCCGCGCGTTGACCGGCGTCACCCGGATAAAAGGAGGAGCGTCATGGTCAACGCCAGCGACATCAGGGAACACATGGAAATCGTCGGCGCCGACGGGGTGCATGTCGGCAAGGTCGATCACATGGACGGCGACCGCATCAAGATGACCCGCAAGGACCCCGAGCACGGGCAGGACAGCAGCCATCATCACTATGTGCGGCTGGCCGCCGTGGCCTCACTGGACGGCGGCAAGGTCTGGCTGTCGGCGGATGCCGCCAATGCCGAGCAGCTGTTCGAGGAAGAGGACGGCTCTCCGGTCGAGTACGAATGAACTAAGGGCGCGGCACCGGTGGGAACCGGCCCGCGCCCGTTCTTCCTTGCCCAAATATCCCCGCCGGAGGCTCCGGCCGCGCCCCCCGGCGCAGTGTCTCGGGTGCGGCCGTCAGCGAGAGGCGGGGCCCAGCCGGGTGCCGTTGGACGGCTCGGTCGCTTGGGCGTCGGGGCGGGCCGCCAGCGGCGGGCGCTGGACGAAGGCCGGGGCCGGGCCGGGCTCGGGCGTCTCGGGCGCGGCTGTGACTGTGGCTGTGGCTGCGCCCGGGTCGTCGAGTTCGGCGTGCAGTGCAGGGCGGCTTTCGGCAGCAGGCACCGGCACCGCAGCGGGACTTTCGGCCACGGGCGCCGGCGGCGCAGCCGGGGTGGCGCGCGGCGCGGCCTCGGGCTCCGGCACGGTCGCAAGCGAGGGTAGCCGGCGGCGGAACACCAGCACGTTGTGGTAGACGGTGGTGCGGCTGGTCAGCCCGCTGCGTTCCTCGCAGGGCAGCGTTTCCGCCCGGATATATTCCCAGCCCGCCGCGGCCATGCGGTTGATCTCGACGGTCAGGGCATGGGCAAAGCGTTCCGCGCCCGTACGCGCGCCGCGGGTCTTTTCGCCGCGGGCCGGGGCCGGGATCACCGTGTATTCATGTTGCTGCACGAGCGCCTCCGCTGGGTTTGGGCAGGTCAGGATTAATCCATCCCGCCTGTCCCCGCCAGACTCGCGCAGGATTCCCGTGTTCACGAAACGGGGCGGTGGCCGATGCGCATTTTGCCGCACGCCACCGGCAACGGATTCCAGCTATGATTTGATCATTCGAATATTCAGAGGAAGCGAGATATGAAAAGATTCCTGTTTTCAGCCGCGCTGGCCATGGTCCTGCCGCTGGCGGCCGCAGCCCAGGAACCGTTCGACGCGCAAAAGGCCGGGTTGTCCCAGCCCGTGATCGCCGTCACCATGGCGCTGGCGCAAAATGCCGATGCGCTGCAACTGACCGACGAACAGCGCGGGGCAGTCAAGGCGTGGATGGACGAGATGCCGGCCAAACGGATCGCCGTCGAGCGCGAAACCGTGGCAATGCGGACGGAATTGCGCCAGATGATCGCCGCAGGCGCGCCGGTCGCCGAGCGCGAGGCGCTGGCCGCCCGGATCGGTGCCAAGGAAACCGAAATGGCAATGATGCGCTCGGCCTGCGTGGATCACTGGCGCAGCGTCCTGACCCCTGAACAATTCGCCGAGCTGCTCCGCCTGGCCGGCGTGACGGAATAGCGCGCTGGCAGGGCAGCGGCGTCGTCCCGGCGCCGCTACCCTGCTAGATCGGGCGGCCGCTCTCATGGGCGTCAGCCCTTTCCGGCTGCAGGCCCGCCGCAGCGCCGGCATGATGCTGCAATCGACGCCGCCACATAAGCGCCGGCACCGCAAGGCGCAGCGGCGGCTACAGCCCCAGCTTCTTCGCCACCAGCTCGTTCACCGCGGCGGGGTTGGCCTTGCCGCCGGTGGCCTTCAGCACCTGCCCGACGAACCAGCCGGCCAGCTTGGGGTTCGCGCGAGCCTTTTCGACCTGCGCCGGGTTGGCGGCGATGATCTCGTCCACCGCCGATTCGATGGCGCCCAGGTCGGTGACCTGCTTCATGCCGCGCGCGGCGGCGATTTCGGCCGGGTCGCCGCCCTCGGTCCAGATGATCTCGAACAGGTCCTTGGCCATCTTGCCCGAGATCTCGCCCGAGGCGATCAGGTCGATCACGCCCCCCAGCTGCGCGGCGCTGACCGGGCTGTCGGCGATCGCCAGCCCCTGCTTGTTCAGCCGGCCGAACAGCTCGTTGATGACCCAGTTCGCCGCCTGCTTGCCGTCGCGGCCCCTGGCCACCGCCTCGAAGTAATCGGCGTTCTCGACCTCGGCGGTCAGCACGCCGGCGTCGTATTCCGACAGCCCCAGCTCTCGCACGAAGCGGGCCTTCTTGGCGTCGGGCAGCTCCGGCATCGCAGCCGCGATTCCGTCCACCCAGCCCTGCTCGATCTCCAGCGGCAGCAGGTCGGGGTCGGGGAAATAGCGATAGTCATGCGCGTCCTCTTTCGAGCGCATCGACCGGGTTTCGCCCTTGTCGGGGTCGTAGAGCCGGGTTTCCTGCACCACCTCGCCGCCGTCCTCAATGATGGCGATCTGGCGGCGGGCCTCATACTCGACCGCCTGCTGGATGAAGCGCATCGAGTTCATGTTCTTGATTTCGCAGCGCGTGCCCAGCACGGAATGGTCGCCGGTCTCGCGGAAACGCTCGTAGGCGCCCGGCTTGCAGACCGACACGTTCACGTCGGCGCGCAGGCTGCCGTTCTGCATGTTGCCGTCGCAGGTGCCCAGGTAGCGCATGATCTGGCGCAGCTTGCCGACATAGGCCGCCGCTTCCTCGGGGCCGCGGATATCGGGGCGGCTGACGATCTCCATCAGCGCGACGCCGGTGCGGTTCAGGTCGACGAAGGACAGGTTCGGGTCCATGTCGTGGATCGACTTGCCCGCGTCCTGTTCCAGGTGGATGCGCTCGATCCTGACCCGGCGGGCGATGCCGGGGGCCATGTCGACGATGATTTCGCCCTCGCCCACGATCGGGTGGTAAAGCTGGCTGATCTGATAGCCCTGCGGCAGGTCGGGGTAGAAGTAGTTCTTGCGGTCAAAGGCGGAAAACAGGTTGATCGCGGCGTTCAGCCCCAGCCCGGTGCGCACCGCCTGTTCCACGCAGAACTCGTTGATCACCGGCAGCATCCCCGGCATCGCCGCGTCCACGAAGCTGACATTGCTGTTCGGCTCCGCGCCGAAGGCGGTCGAGGCCCCCGAAAACAGCTTGGCGTTCGAGGCGACCTGCGCGTGAACCTCGAGCCCGATCACCAGTTCCCAGTCGCCCTTGGCCCCGGCGATGACCTTGGGTTCGGGTGCGGTATAGGTGAGATGGTCGAGCATTCTGGCCTCCGGCAGGGTTGCGCCGGTTCTATTGCCGCAAGGCCCGCGCGGCAAGTGGCGCCGCGCGGTTCCAGGGGCCTTACCTGCCGTTCATGATCGGCAGGTTGTAGGTGCGGCCGCCCTTGACATAGGTGATCTTGCCGTCGCCGATCTTGTTGATGGCGCCGCCGTCGATCTTGTCGCCGATGCGCACGGTGACGATGCGGCCGTTGCGCAGGCGGATCAGCCCGCGGCTGGCGCGGCCGGCGCCGATCACCCCGATAACCTGGGTCTTGCCGGCCTCGAACCCGCGCTGGGTGGCGTTGCGGGCCACGTCGCCGGCGGTGGTGCCCTGCGCGGCTTTCTGCGCGATCTCGGGTTCGTCATCCACCTCCGGCGGGCGGTAGGAGCCCTGCGAGGCGATGGCGGCCTGGCGCTCGGCCTCGGCCTGGGCGCGGGCGCGGGCCTCGGCCTCGGCACGAGCCTGGGCCTCAGCCTGCGCGTCGGTCTGGGCGCGGGCGCGGGCGCGTTCCTCGGCCTGGCGCTGCAGCTCTTCGTCGCGGGCGCGTTGGGCGAGATCGTCCGCCGGCGGGGCAGCGGAGGGCGCGGCCTCGGGGGCCGCCTGCTGGCGGGGCGAGGGCAGCGGCGCCACCGGGCGCATCGCAGCGGCCGCCGCGATGGCGACCGCCTCGGCCTCGGCGTCGCGGACCGGGGCCAGCGCGGTGGCGGCGCGGGCCGGCTTGCGCAGCGGCGCGCCGGCGCTGGCCAGCGGCCGGCCAGCAGCGGGGTTGGCGCTGGCCACCGCCTCGGCCAGGGCACTGGCCACCGCGGTTTCAGAGGGCGCGCCCGCACGCCCCGGCCGCGGGCTGGGGCGGTTGCCGGCGACCGTGGCGCGGGCGGGGGCTTGCGCGGCGGGCGAAGGCGCGGGCTTGGCCGCCACCGCCTCGGCAATCGCCGCATCGACGGCAGAGGCCGCGTGCCCCGGGCGCGGCGCCGGGCGGGCCTGCGCAAGGACCGGCCCGCGGTCGGCGGCGGGTGCAGACAGCCGCCGCAGCGTCGGGTTGAAGGCGTAAAGACCGGCCAGCAGCGCATCCGCGGCCACCGCCTCGGCCGCAGTCATCTCGGCCGCGGTGGCGGCTTCGTTGGCCGAGCCTTCCTCGGGGCGCGGCGCCGGGCGGGCGCTGGACGGGCGCGGGGCCGTGGCCGCAGCGGGGGTCGGGGTCGAGGCGGCGGCGGCAGGCGCCGCCCGGCGCGCGGGCGGCCGCGCCGCAGCGGCGGGGCGCGCGGCCGTGGGGGCGGCGGTCTGCGCCGGGCGCGCGGGCTGGCTGGTCGCAGCCGGGGCCGTGGCCGCGGGCGCGCGGGTGGCCGCCGGCGCCTGCTGCTGCCGCACTGCCGCCGGCCGGCTGCTCGGCCGTTCAGAGCGGGTCAGCGCCCGCCGCCCGGGCACCACCGCCGGCAGTTGATCCGCCGTCGCCGCAGGGGGCGCGGCCGCAGGCTCGGGCCGCCGCGGCGCGATCGCGGGTCGGCCGGTGGCGGCGGTCGCGGCGCTCGGCGCGGTCGCCGTGGCGTCTGCCGGGGTGCCGCTCTCGCTGGCCGCGGTGGTTCCAGCGGGGGTTGGGGCGGCGGGCTGCGTGGCGTCTGCCGCGGTGCCGGTGGACGCTACGCCTTCACTCGCCGCCGTGGTTCCGGCGGTGGTTGCGGGGGCAGTGGCCGCCGGATCGGCGCCGGTGACCGTGGCGGCGGGCGACGTGGAGTCGGGCGTCGAAGCCCTGGACGCGGGGGAGGTTGCAGTGGCTCCCGGTGCCGCGGTCTCGACGGCCGCGCCGATTCCGGGCGCCGTCGCGGCAGTCCCCGGCCCCGCCGCCGAATCGGCTGCGGAAGCGGCGCTACCCTGCGCTGCCGGGGCCGGCGACCCGGCCGCCACGCCGCCGGTGGCAGAGGATGCCGTTGCCGCCGGAGTGCCGGCCGCCGGCGTATCGGCAGCCGGTGCCCCGACAACAGCAGCGCCGGCGGCGGAAGTGCCCGCAGTCGGGGAAAGCGGCGCCGCGGCCCGCGCATCGGTGGCCGGGGTCCCGCTCTCCGGCCCCCGCGAAGCGGGTGCGACGACGGTGCCGGTGGCGGGAACAGGCGAGGCCGGCGAGGCCGCGGTGCCGGCCGCACCCCCCGGCACACCGCCCTGCGTTGCCGTCCCGCCCGCCGTCGTGGCAACACCGGCGCTGCCCGCCGTGTCCGGGGTCGAGGCCATGTCCGGCCCGCGCGTCGAGGGGGTGGCAAAGGCCCAGATCAGCGTCAGCCCCAGCAGCAGCGCCCCCAGCATCACCAGCAGCGCCCCCACCCCGCCGCGAGAGCCGGGATGGCGTTCGGGCAGCGCCGGGGCCTCGCCCCGTACCAGCCGCGCCGCGGCGGCCCGGTCCAGCACCGCCCGCGCCCGCGGCGACAGCTCGGCCGGAACCCGCGGCTGAATGGGGGCCTCGTGCTCGGCGATCAGATCCGACGGCGGCGGCGGGGGCGCCGCGCGCACCGGCCCGGCCGGCCCGACCCGCGCGGCGGCAAGCTCATCGGGAAGAAAGGCGGTGACCTCAGGCAGCGCGGGTGCCGCAGCAGCGGACGCGGAACGGGAGGAGCGCGCCGCGGCAGAGACCGGCGCGGCGGTTATGGGCGCACGGGCAGCGGAGGCAGAGCCTGCGTCGGCCGCAGTCTGCGAAGCAGGCGTAGCAGTAGCAGCGGCATGAGAAGCCGACAGCTCAGCGGGCGCAAGGTCCGCCTGCGCGCGGAAATTCTGTGGAAGGGAGGCAGGGGTTTCGGCAGCCTGCGCATGGCGTCCCGACGCAGCGGCGCCCGATGCATCAGCGTCAGAAGGGGTCTTCGAAGCAGGCACCGCATCCTCGGCCGCAGCGACGGGCGACGCATCCGCAGGCACCCCCGCATCTGCGCGCGAGGTCCGGGCAGCAGCAGACGCACCGGGAGCGGGCCCACCGGCAGTGAGCGCATGGGCAACCGATGCAGCGGCAGCAGGCGCGATATCGCTGGCGGGCACCGCCGACGGCATGGCCGCGCCTGTCGCATTGGGCGCAGATGCTGCGGCCGCAGGCGCAAGAGCAGCAGGCGCACCGGCAGCGGATGCATGAGAGGCCGGCGCATCAGCCGCCGGTATAACCGCGCGGCGATGGGAAGACTGCGTCCCAGCAGCACCCGCGGCATCGTCGGCAGGCGCGGGGTGCGGAGTCTCCGCCTCCAATGTCTCCGACACGAGAGGCGAGGCCGCCGTGTCGGCTGCAACCGACGCTCCGGCCGTATCAGTTGTCCCAGCCACAGCCGTATCCGGGGCCCCAGCCACGGCCGTATCGGGGGCCACGGCCACGGCCGTATCAGAAAACTCGCCCCCAGCCGCATCGGCGAGTTCGGCCGCAGTCGCATCGGGGAGCTCGGCCGCAGCCGCATCAGAGGTCCCGCCCGGTACCGCCGCAGGGCGCTCGGCCGCAGCTGCGCCAAGGGTCCCGGCCGGCGCCGCCTCGGGGGTCCCAGCCCCGGCTGTATCAGCGGTCCCGACCTCGGCCATAGCAGAGTCCTCGGCCATAGCAGAAACCTCGGCCGCAGCCGCATGAGGGGTCCCAGTTGACACCGCCTCGGGAAACTCGGCCGCAGCCTCATCATAGGCCCCGACCGCAGCCGCATGAGGAGTCCCGACCGCAGCCGCCTCGGCGGGCTCGGCCACAGCGGACGCCCGCACAGCCGCAGCCCCGTCCTCCACGGCCCCGGCCTCCACGGCACTCTCATCGCCGTCCCCGGCCTGCACCGCCGCGGCGCCCTCCTCCGGCGCTCCGCTCCCGGAGGCCTCAGCCGGCGGCTCGGGCAGATCCCCGCTCAGGTCCAGATCGCCCTGCGCGGCCGGGGCCGGCAGCTCCTCGGCCTCGACGGCATCGCGGAACTGCGGGGCGGCGGGGAACTGGCCCTCGGCCGGGTCGCCGAGGAAGCCGGCGGCGGCGAAGCCGTGGCTGCGGGCGAAATCCTCGGCCTCGCGCAGGGTCTGGCGGGCGACGGCGGCGACGCGCAGGCGGTCGTCCCCGGCCGGGCGCCAGTCCCAGGACAGCTCGTCCACCGCATACGGGGTCAGCCCGTCCAGCGCCGGGCCCAGGTCCGCCCCCGCCGCCGCCGGCAGCGAGGTATAGAGGATCTGGTCCTCGGGGATGATCAGCGCCACCAGCGCCTCGGGGCCGTTGGCGGCCAGGCGGCGCAGCCTCGCCATCTCGGCCCGGAAATCCGGCGCATCGAAGGGCGCGACCGAGACCTCGGTCCAGCGCGGGAACTGGCCGGGCGCGGCCGTCCGTTCCATCAGATGCACAGCATCGCTGCTGAACGACAGGGCAAAATCGGGCGCGGACCGCGTGTTCATGGCCGGTGCTTTTCTGTTCTGGCCGGTCGTCGTTGATCGCGATCCGGTCCGTTGACTGCTCATCCCAATGGATAGCGCAGTTGCACGTCCGTGCAAAGAGAAACACCATATCGTGAGGGACCCTTGCGTCCCAAGCCGGCGTTGCCGAAGCAATGGCAGGAAGGCCCCGCCGCGGGGTCGGAAGAAAGGAATGCACATGGCTTTGGTCTCACGCAAGTTTTCGCTTTCCCGGGGCGCGCCCGCGCGGCTGGCGGGGGGCGCACCGGCGGGGCTGATCGGGGCGTCGGCGGGGCTGCTGGCGGGCGCCGCGGCGCTGGCGATGCTGGCGGCGACCCCGGCCGCGGCCCATCCGATGGGGCATTGCGGGCCGGGCCATGCGGGGCCGGGCCATGCCGCCGGCGCGCCGATGCGGCCGGCCACGATCGACGTGCAGGGCGAGGGGCGCACGAATGTCGCCCCCGATCTCGCCACGGTTTCCATCGGGGTGACCACCCAGGCCGAAACCGCGGCCCAGGCCATGGCCGACAACGCCACCAGGCAAAGCGCCATCATCGAGGTGCTGCGCGCCCAGGGCATCGCCCCCGAGGACCTGCAGACCCAGGGGCTGAACCTGTCGCCGATGCAGGATTATTCGCGCGAGGGGCAGCCGCCGCGGATCACCGGCTACCAGGCGCAGAACATCGTGACCGCCCGGGTGCGCGACATCCCGCAGCTGGGGGCGCTGCTGGACGCGATGGTCGAGGCCGGCGCCACCGATGTGCGCGGCATCAGCTTCACCCGCGAGGATGCCGCCGCCGCCGAGGATGAGGCCCGCGCCGCCGCCGTGGTCGAGGCGCGTCGCCGCGCCGAGGTCATCGCCCAGGCTGCCGGCATGGTGCTGGGGCCGCTGCAATCGCTGACCGATGCCACCCGCTCGGGCGGGCCGCGGCCGATGGAGATGATGATGGCCCGCGCCGCCGATGCGCAAAGCACCCCGATCGAGGCCGGGCAGCTGACCATCACCGCGGCGGTGACCGGGGTGTGGACGATGCTGCCCGCCGGCGCCCAGCCCGCCTGCGGCGCCCCGGGGATGCCGGGTGGTCCCATGGGGATGCCGGGCGGGATGCATGGCGGAATGCACGGGATGCCCCCGCAGGCGCCCGGCGGGCCGGGCATGGGCCAGCCCGGGCCGGTGCCGGGAACCGGGGCCGGCACGCCGCCGCAGCCTCCGGCCGCAGCCCCGGCGCCCGTCGCCCCCGCCCTGGCTGCGCCCTCTGCACCGGCGGCCGCCCCGCAGGCAGAGCAGCCAGCACCTGCCGCCCCGCAGCCGCAGCCCGCGGCGCCCGATGCCGGAACCCCGGCGAACTGAGCCGGGCGACGGCCCCCGGCAGGGGATGAGGGCGGGTGCTCTCTCGCCCGCCGCCTGCCCGGGGCCGCAGCGATCCGACAGGCGGGGCCCCGGCCCCGCCTTTTCCGTGCAGGCGCCGCGCGACCGCCGTCCCCCGACAGGCTGGCGCCGGGGCGCGCAGCTTGCCGCATCCCAGGGCGCGACTGATCCCATTGCGCTCGGCTTGCGCAGGGTTTATCGGACCGCGACCGCAGGCGGGCTGGGCGGCGCGACAGACCAGGGCAGCGACGCCCGGGCCGGCCGTCACCGCGCCCGGCCAGGCAGCAGGAAAGGAACGACATGCACTTCTTGACCGGCGACTGGATCGGGGCGCTGTTCCAGGTCATCGCAATCGACCTCGTGCTGGCGGGCGACAACGCCATCGTCATCGGGCTGGCGGCCGCCGGCCTGCCGCGCGACCAGCGCAACAAGGCGATCCTGATCGGGATCGGCGCCGCCACCGTCATGCGTATCGGCTTTGCGCTGATCACCACGCAGCTGCTGGCGATCACCGGGCTGCTGTTGGCGGGGGGCATCCTGCTGCTGTGGGTGTCGTGGAAGATGTGGCGCGAGCTGCGCTCGGGCGCCGGCCATGACCATGTGGCCGCGCAGGAGGCGCTGGCCGACGCCGACGTCAGCATCGCCGGGCGTCCGGCCGAGGGCAAGCGCAAGACGCTGGGACAGGCGGTGACGCAGATCATCATCGCCGACGTGTCGATGTCGCTGGACAACGTGCTGGCGGTGGCCGGCGCGGCGCGCCATCACCTGGACGTGCTGGTGATCGGGCTGGTGCTGTCGATCGCGCTGATGGGGCTGGCCTCGACCTGGATCGCGCGGCTGATCAACCGCTTCCGCTGGATCGCCTGGATCGGTCTGCTGATTATTCTGTTCGTCGCCCTGCGGATGATCTGGGAAGGCTGGCACGAAGTCGCCGTGGCGATGGAGATGGCGGCCTGAGCTGCCGCCACCCTCTCCCCCTGACACCCAAGCGCCGCCGCGATCCCATCGCAGCGGCGCAATGCATTCACGGCCGCGTCACGGTCGCAAACCTTCTTTCATCAGGATCGCCTGGATCGGTCTGCTGCTCATTCTGTTCGTCGCCCTGCGGATGATCTGGGAAGGCTGGCACGAAGTCACCATGGCGATGGAGATGGCGGCCTGAGCCGTCGCCACCCTCTCCCCCTGACACCCAAGCGCCGCCGCGATCCCATCGCAGCGGCGCAATGCTTTTGCGGCCGGCGTCCCGCCGCCCCTCTTTCATCTTGCCCTGAATATCCAGGACTCCCGCGCACCCGGAACAGCAGGCGGATCAGGAAACGCCCTCAAGGCCGTTCCCGCCGGTCCGGTGCACCCGTTTCCAGCAGCAAGGCATGGGCAGCGCCCCCGCCCGCGCCGCCCGGGCTCAGGCGTCCTTCGGCAGCACCCGCAGCCGCAGCTCGCGCAGCTGCTCGTTGGTGGGCTCGCTGGGCGCGCCCATCATCAGGTCCTCGGCGCGCTGGTTCATCGGGAACATGATGACTTCGCGGATGTTCTGCTCATCCGCCAGCAGCATGACGATACGGTCGATCCCCGCCGCGCAGCCCCCGTGCGGAGGCGCGCCATAGCGGAACGCCTTGACCATGCCGCCAAAGCGCTTTTCGACCTCGGAGGCCGGATAGCCGGCCAGCTCGAACGCCTTGAACATGATTTCCGGCTTGTGGTTACGGATCGCGCCACTGACCAGCTCATAGCCGTTGCAGGCGAGGTCGTACTGATAGCCCTTGACCGCCAGCGGATCGCCATTGAGCGCGTCCAAGCCCCCCTGCGGCATCGAGAACGGGTTGTGCGAAAAGTCGATCTTCCCCTCGTCGGTCTTTTCATACATCGGGAAATCGACGATCCACGCGAACTTGAACTGGTTCTCGTCGATCAGCCCCAGCTCGCGGCCGATCTCGGTGCGGGCGCGGCCGGCGACCGCCTCGAAGCTCTCGGGCTTGCCGCCGAGGAAGAACACCGCATCGCCCTCGCCCAGCTCCAGCTGGGTGCGGATCGCCTCGGTCGGCTCATGGCCGAGGGCCTTGGCGATGGGGCCGGCGGCCTCGGTTGCGCCGTCCTCGGCCTTGCGCCAGAAGATATACCCCATCCCCGGCAGGCCCTGCGCTTGGGCGAACGCATTCATCCGGTCGGCGAACTTGCGCGAGCCGCCCTTGGGCGCGGGAATGGCACGGATCTCGGTGCCGTCCTGTTCCAGCAGCTTGGCGAAGATGCCGAAGCCCGAGCCGCGGAAGTGGTCGGACACCACCTGCATCTCGATCGGGTTGCGCAGGTCGGGCTTGTCGGTGCCGTATTTCAGCATCGACTCCGCATAGGGGATCAGCGGCCAGTCGGCATCGACGCGGCGGCCGTTGCCGAAGGTCTCGAACAGCCCCTGGATCACCGGCTGGATGGCGGCGAACACGTCCTCCTGCTCGACAAAGGACATTTCCACGTCGAGCTGGTAGAAATCGGTGGGCGAGCGGTCGGCGCGCGGGTCCTCGTCGCGGAAACAGGGCGCGATCTGGAAATAGCGGTCGAAGCCCGCCACCATGATCAGCTGCTTGAACTGCTGCGGCGCCTGCGGCAGCGCATAGAACTTGCCCGGATGCAGCCGCGAGGGCACCAGGAAGTCGCGCGCGCCCTCGGGACTGCTGGCGGTGATGATCGGGGTCTGGAACTCGGTGAAACCGGCGTCCCACATGCGGTCGCGCAGCCATTTCACCACCCGCGACCGCAGCATGATGTTGTTGTGCAGGCTGTCGCGGCGCAGGTCGATGAAGCGATAGGCCAGCCGGGTTTCCTCGGGGTAGTCGTGGTCGCCGAACACCGGCAGGGGCAACTCGTCCGCGGGGCCCAGCACCTCGACCCCGGTCGCATAGACCTCGATCTCGCCGGTGGGCAGCTTGGGGTTGATCAGGCTGGCGTCGCGCAGCTTCACCCGGCCGTCGATGCGGATCACGGTTTCCGCGCGCAGCCGTTCCAGCACCGGGAATGCGGGGGAATCGCTGTCGGCGATCACCTGGGTGATGCCGTAATGGTCGCGCAGGTCGATGAACAGCACGCCGCCATGGTCGCGCACCCGGTGCACCCAGCCCGACAGGCGCACGGGGTTCCCGGCGTCGGTGGCGGTCAACTGGCCGCAGGTGTGGCTGCGATAGGCGTTCATGGCGCGTCCCCTTTGTTTTCGGTCCCGCATCAACGCCGCCAGCGGCGCCAAGTCAAGCAGCAGCAACGCCTAGAACGGCGCCACCACGTTGCCCGACCAGAAATACCGGCCCATGCCGACGGTGAACAGCACGTTGCCGGCAATGGCGTGCAGCACCCAGGTCGCCGGAAAGCCGCGGCGCTGATAGGTCTGCGCAAAGATCCAGCCGCCGGCAAAGGTCAGCGCCGCCACGACCCACGACCAGTACATCAGATGCGCCAGCGAAAACAGCGCCGCATTGGCCAGCGCCGCCCGGCCCGGGGTCGGGAACAGCCGCCCGTAGCGGTGAAAGAACAGCGCGCGGAAGATCAGCTCTTGCGGCAGCGCCGACAGCAGCGGGTAGAGGCACCACAGCAGGGCCAGGAACCGCAGCCGCTCGGGCGATAGATGCGGCAGGAACCCGGGGTTGCCCCAGCGCATGATCGCCAGCCCCACCGCCGCCACCGCCAGCCCGAACAGGACCGAGGCCCCCCAGTGCACCCGGCCCCAGCCCCGCACCAGGTTGCGCCAGTCGAAATTGCCGGTCCACCACAGCAGTGCCAGCCCCGCCAGCGTGAACCCGAACAGCGCCCCGAACATCAGCCGGGGCGGCAGCAGCAGCGCGATGGCCAGCGGCGCGCCGACGAACAGCGCCACGAACTCGGTCCAGAGGGTGGCGCGCTGCCTCATCCGTTATCGCTGCATCCTTGCGCCCAGCCACATGTTCCACTGCGCCCGGTTGCCGGCAAAGGCGTTCAGGTCGACGTTGCCCCGGAACCCCGGCGCGGTGCCGGTTCCGGTATATTGCCAGAAGGTCCAGCGCTGGCCCGGATAGGTCTCGCGCGGGTGGTCGGCGACCGAGCGCAGCCAGAAATCGGCGTTCAGGCGGCGGATATTGGTGTCGCGGTAGAAATCGACCGTGGTGTAGATGATCGGCCGCTGCCCGTAATACTGGGTGATGACCGAGATGAAGGCCGAGACCTCGCGCTGGACCTCGGCGGCCGAAGGCTTGTGGCGGCAGTTGCGCGAGGCGTGGTTCCATTCCAGGTCCAGCACCGGCGGCAGCGCGCCGCGCTCGCGCGGGACATTGGCGATGAACCATGCCGCCTGCTCGGCCCCGCCGCGGCAGAAGTAATAGAAGTGATAGGCGCCGCGCGGGATCCCCGCCGCCCGCGTCTGGGCCCAATAGCGGCGGAAGTTCGGGTCCGAGTGGTCGCCCCCCTCGGTCGCCTTGATGAAGGCGAAGCTGACCCCGGCCCGGCGCGCCGCATGCCAGTCCACGTCGCCCTGATAGCGCGAGACGTCGACCCCGTGCACTGGCAGGTTATAGGGGTGGCCGTGCTTCCATACATGGGGCGCGGTATCGCCGAACGCGGGCACCGCGCCGCCCGTATAGGTGCCGCCGACGATGCCGCGATGCCCGCCGCCGCCACAGGCCGCCAGCGCCGCCACCGCTACCAAGGCAGCCGCCCTGATCCAATGTCTCATGTCCCGCCTCGTGAAGTTTCTTGGTATCTTTGGCGGGGATTATTCCACAGGCCAATGCCCAAGACCACGCCGGGATTTTCGGCGCGGTCGCGGGACAGGATCACGAACGCGTCAGGCGGGGCCGCGGGTTTCAGTTCACCCCCGGCACCAGCTTGCCCGGGTTCATGATGTTGTTGGGGTCCAGTGCCCGCTTGATCGCCTGCATCGCGGCGATGGCGTCCTCGCCATGCTGGTCGCGCATCAGGTCCAGCTTGCCGATGCCCACCCCGTGTTCGCCGCTGATGGTGCCGCCGACCTTCAGCGCCCGCTCGGCCATGCGGCGGGCGATGCGCTTGGCGTCGGCGATCTCGGCCTCGTTGCCCGGCTCGACCAGCATCAGCGTGTGGAAATTGCCGTCGCCGACATGGCCGACGATATTGCCGAAGATTCCGGCCTCCTCCATGTCCGCGGCCGCCGCCGCCACCGCGCCGGGCAGTTCCGACATCGGCACGCAGATATCGGTCACCACCCCGGTCGCCCCCGGCCGCAGCTTCAGCGAGGCGGTGTAGGAGGCATGGCGCGCCGCCCACAGCCGGTTGCGATCGTCGCGGTCCGAGGCCCACTCGAACCCCTCGCCGTGGTTTTCGGCCACCACGGCGCCGAACGCCTCGGCATCCGCGCGCACCGAATCAGGCGAGCCGGTGAACTCGACCAGCAGATGCGGCTTTTCGGGGTACCGCTCGACCCCCAGCTCGAGGTTGATCGCCCGCATCGCCAGCGGGTTCATGAACTCGATCCGCGCCATCGGGATGCCCATCTGCATGGTCTGCGCCACGCAGGTCACCGCCTCGGTCAGGGTGGGAAAGGCGCAGACGGCAGCCGAGATATCCTCGGGCTGGCCGTAAAGCCGCAGGGTCAGCTCGGTGATGATGCCCAGCGTGCCTTCCGAACCGACCATCAGCGCGGTCAGGTCATAGCCGGCGCTGGATTTCGCCGCCCGCGTGCCGGTGCGGATCACCCGCCCGTCGGCCAGCACCACCTCGAGCGCCAGCACGTTCTGCCGCATGGTGCCGTAACGCACCGCGGTGGTGCCGCTGGCCCGGGTCGCGGCCATGCCGCCCAGGCTGGCATTGGCGCCGGGGTCGATCGGGAACATCAGCCCGGTGGCGCGCAGTTCGGTGTTCAGCGCGGCGCGCGTCACGCCGGGCTGGACCACGGCCAGCATGTCCTCGGGGCGGATCTCCAGCACGCGGTCCATCCGCATCAGGTCCACCACCAGCCCGCCATGGATCGCCAGCGCGTGCCCTTCCAGCGAGGTGCCGGTGCCCCAGCCGATCACCGGCACGCCATGGGCGTTGCAGATCTTAAGGATCGCCGAGACCTCGCCCGTATCGACCGGAAACGCCACCGCATCGGGGGGCGGCGCGCGGTGGAACGTCTCGGACGCTCCATGCAGCGCGCGTTCGGATTCGCCGGTCGACAGCCGCTCGCCTAGGACGGCGCGCAGTTCGGACAGGACATTCTCGGAAATGGGCATTTTCGGACTCCTCAAGGCCGGCGCAAATCTGCCACCGCGCCCCGCCGCCCTCAAGACCGGATCGCGCCCCTGCGGCAACAGGCGCTTTCATCATGGCCCAAATATCCCGGGGGCTTGTGAGCGCCCGGAAAACAGTCCTGTGGACTGTTTTCAGCGAACAAGGCCACGGCAGTGGCCGCAGACGGCGGGGCAGCGCCCCCATCGCCCGCGACCTTCACAGCGGCGCCGTCGCCTGTTCCAGCCATCCCCGCAGCCCCTCGGGCAGCAGCGGCCCGATCTCGGTGCGCACCCTGGCGTGATAGGCGTCAAGCCAGGCGATCTCGGCCCGGCTCAGCATCCCCGGCTCGATCAGCCGGCGGTCGATGGGAACCAGGGTCAGGGTTTCGAACCCCAGCATGTCGCGGCCGTCGGGGCTGGGGGCGGGCTCGACCGCGATCAGGTTCTCGATGCGGATGCCCCATTCGCCCTCGCGGTAATAGCCGGGCTCGTTGGAAAAGATCATCCCCGGCTCCAGCGGCAATTCCGAGCGGCGGGAGATCCGCAGCGGCCCCTCGTGCACGCAGAGCGCCGCGCCGACGCCGTGGCCGGTGCCGTGGTCGAAATCCAGCCCCGCCGTCCACAGCGGCGCGCGCGCCACCGCCTCGATGTCGCGCCCGGCCATGCCGCGGGGAAAGCGCAGCCGGCTCAGCCCGATCATCCCCTGCAGCACCCGGGTATAGGCATCGCGCGCCACCTCGGACGCCGGGCCGGTGGCGATGGTACGGGTGATGTCGGTGGTGCCGTCGGGATATTGGCCGCCCGAATCGAGCAGCAGCAGATCGCCCGGGCGGATGGTGCGGTTGGTGGCCTCGGTCACCCGGTAATGCACGATGGCGCCGTTCGGCCCGGCCCCGCAGATGGTGTCGAAGCTGATGTCGATGGCCCCGGCCTCGACCCGGAAGCGTTCCAGCGCGCGCACCACGTCGATTTCGGTGAAGCGGCCGGGCGCCTGCGCGTCGATCCAGGCCAGCACCCGGATCATCGCCACCGCGTCGCGGCGATGGGCGGCGCGCATTCCGGCCAGTTCGGCCGGGGTCTTGCGCGCCTTGGGCAGCGCCACCGGGTCGCGGTCGCGGGCGATCTCTCGCCCCGCCGCTTCCAAGGCGCGGAACACCGCCTCGGGGGCGCTGTCGGGGTCCAGCCGCACCACGGCCGGCAGCGCCGCCAGCCCGGCGGCGAACTGCTCGGGCGGGGCAATGGTCACGCCGTTGCCCAGATGCGCACGGACCTGCGCGTCGAACTTGCCGGGGTCGGCGTAAAGCCCCACCCGGCCTTCGGCGTCCACGGTGGCAAAGGCCTGCACCACCGGGTTGCGGGGGATATCGGCGCCGCGGATGTTCAGCAGCCAGGCGATGGAATCGGGCAGGGTCAGCACCGTCGCCCCCTGCCCGGCCGCGCGCAGCGCCTGCGCCACGATTCCGCGCCGCGCGGCGGCGCTTGCGCCGGCCAGCGCCGGGTCATGCACCCGCGCGGCCCCCTGCGGCGGCGCCGGGCGGTCCGGCCAGATCGCATCGACCGGGTTCGGGATCGCGCGCAGGCTGATGCCGCTGCCGTCCAGCCCGCGGGACAGCGCCTCGATCTCGGCACGGCTGTGCAGCCACGCATCGAACCCCAGCGCGCCGCCGTGGGGCAGCGCCTCGCGCAGCCAGGAAGCGGCCGAGGTTTCCGGCCAGGGCACCGGGGTGAAGATCGCAGGGTCGGTCTCGGCCCGCACCTGCACGCGGTAGCGGCCGTCGATGAACACCCCCGCCTGCAGCGCGGTGACGATGGCGAAACCGGCGCTGCCGGAAAACCCGGTCAGCCAGCGCAGCCGCGCATCTGCATCGGCCACGTATTCGCCCTGCCAGGCATCGGCGCGCGGCACGATCACCGCGTCCAGCCCCTCGCGCGCCATCAGCCGGCGCAGCGCCGCCACCCGCGGCGCCGCAGCGGCAGGGTCGGCGGCATTGCTGAAATCCTGCCACATGGTCATCCCTCGCCCGCCGTCTGCGCCACGACCGCCCCCATCAGCGGCGCGATATCGTCGGCCCAGGCGCGGCCCGACCGCCCGGCGGCGTATCCGGTGCGGAACAGCGTCTGCATGTAGAGCGGGTCGAACGGCACGCTGGAGATATAGGGAAAATCCGGCGGCACCGCGGTCATCCGCAGCCGGAACCCGTCGCGGCGCGCCTGCCGGGCGATGGTGTCCATGTCGCTGTGGGCCTGCGACTTGATCATCGTGTCAAGCCCGCGCTCCACCACCGCCACGGCCGAGCCCTTGGTGGCGCGCAGCTCGGGCGCCAGCTTGGAGTTGCGGATCACCCACAGGTTGCGCTGCTGCCCCCGCCGCCGCGGCAGCCGGACCGAGGGCGGATAGGCGAAGATCCCGTGGGTCACCCCGCCGTCGACATGCAGTTCCGAATAGCGCTGCCCGTCCGCCACCACCTCGATCGGCACCGGCGGGAACGCCCCGGGGATCGAGGCCGAGGCCAGCAGCACCTGCCGGATCAGCTCGACCCGGTCCGGCTGCCCCGAGGCCGCGATGCGCCCGATGTCCCAGATCACCTGCCGCTGCGCGTCCAGGTTGGTGGTGCCGACCAGCAGCAGCCGCCCGCGCAGGCGCTCGGCGGCGATGGCCTCGACCATCCGCGGCGTCACGATGGCGGCGATGCGGCGGCGCAAGGGCGTGGGGTCGCCCACCGCCGGCGCCCCCGTCAGCACCTGCAGCGGCTTCAGCAGCAGCACGTCGGCGCCCCGGGTCTCGGTATAGAAATGTTCCAGCAGCGGGTCGTAGCCCGGCCCCAGAAACGCCAGCGGCGCGATCAGCGCCCCGGTCGAGACCCCGGTGACGTAATCGAACTGCGGCCGGTCGCCGCGCTCGGTCCAACCCTTGAGGAACCCCGCCCCATAGGCGCCGCCGTCGCTGCCCCCCGACAGCGCCAGCATGTCCACCCGCGCGGCCGAGGTCAGCAGATCATGCGCCGGGTCGTCCGCCAGAATCTCGGGCGAGCCGGACAGATCGCCCCAGGCCCGGATCGCATGATAGCCGGGCGGCGCGGCCTCGACCCCCTCGGGCGGCGGGTCGGCGGTAAAGCGCGCCGCGGTCAGCCCGCAGGCCGACAGCGCCGCGGGCGCCCCGAGCGCCAGCACCGCACGACGCGGCAAACGGGTGTTCAGCATCGCGAAACCTCCTGTCCCCGGCGAGCGCGCCCCGGCGCTGCTGTCAGAACCCCCGCCGGCCGCCGACCGCCATGGCGCGGGCGCGCTTGCGGGGATCGGCCTCGAACAGCGCCGCCAGCTGCTCGGTCATGGCGCCGGCCAGCTGTTCCACATCGGTGATGGTCACCGCGCGCTGGTAATAGCGGGTCACGTCGTGGCCGATGCCGATGGCGATCAGCTCCACCTGCCGCCGCCGCTCGATCATCGCGATCACGTCGCGCAGGTGCTTTTCCAGATAATTCGCCGGGTTCACCGACAGGGTGGAATCGTCCACCGGCGCGCCGTCGGAAATCACCATCAGGATGCGCCGCGCATCGGCCCGCCGGACCAGCCGCCGATGCGCCCATTCCAGCGCCTCGCCGTCGATGTTTTCCTTGAGCAGCCCCTCTTTCATCATCAGCCCGAGGTTCGGCCGCACCCGCCGCCACGGCGCATCCGCGCCCTTGTAGATGATGTGGCGCAGGTCGTTCAGCCGCCCCGGCCCGGCCGGGCGCCCGTCCTTGAGCCATTTCTCGCGGCTCTGCCCGCCCTTCCAGGCGCGGGTGGTGAAGCCCAGCAGCTCGACCTTGACCGAGCAGCGCTCCAGCGTGCGCGCCAACACATCGGCGCAGATCGCGGCGATGGAGATCGGGCGGCCGCGCATCGAGCCCGAGTTGTCGATGAGGATGGTGACCACGGTGTCGCGGAACTCGGTGTCCTTCTCGACCTTGAAGGACAGCGGCGTGGTCGGGTTCGCCACCACCCTGGCCAGACGCCCGGCGTCCAGAACCCCTTCCTCCTTGTCGAACTCCCAGCTGCGGTTCTGCTGGGCCTGCAGGCGGCGCTGCAGCTTGTTGGCCAGGCGGCTGACCGCGCCGCGCAGCGGTTCCAGCTGCTTGTCGAGATAGGCGCGCAGCCGTTCGAGCTCTGCCGGGTCCGCAAGGTCCTCGGCCCGGATCTCCTCGTCGAAAGCCTGGGTATAGACCTTGTAGTCGGGGCTGGCCTCGCTGACCGGGGGCGGCAGTTCGGGCGGCATCTCGCTGTCGGGCTGCTCGGCGTCCTCGACCAGCTCGTCGTCGGACTGGTCGTCCAGGCTGACCTGCGCCTGGCGCTCGTCCTGAGTGCGGTCCTGGCTGCGCTCGGGACTGGCCTCGGTATCCTCGGCGTCGGCCTGTTCGGCGGATTCCTCGCTGCCCGATTCCTGCTGCTGCTCGGCATCCTCGTCGGGGGCGTCGGGTTCGGGCTGGTCGGGGTCCTCGCCCAGCTGGTCGCCATAGCCGAGATCGGCGATCATCCGCCGTGCCAGCCGGGCGAATGCCGCCTGGTCGGGCAGCGCCGCATCGACATCGGCCAGCGCCTCGGCCGCCTGCTGCTCGACGAAGGGGCGCCACAGATCGGCGACATGCTGCGCCGCATGGGGCAGCGGCCGGCCGGTGGCGGCCTGACGCAGGATATAGTCCGCCGCCGCCGCCAGCGGCGCGTCCGAGGGCGACTTGATCTGCGCAAACCCGCGCCGCTTGGCCTCGGCCCCGATCTTCGCGTCGATGTTCGACAGCGCGCCCGGCATCTCGCGCGCGCCCAGCGCCTCGCAGCGCGCGGTCTCCATCGCCTCGTAAAGCTCGCGCGCCATCGGGCCGGCGGGGGCGTAGCGGGCATGGGTGGCGGGATCGTGGTGGCGCAGCTTCATCGCCAGCGCATCGGCGGTGCCGCGGGCCTGCAGGATTTCGTCGCGGGTCATCCGCCGGCTGACCTGCGGCAGGCGCATGGTGTCGCCCGCCACCCCCGAGGGATCGGCGGTGAAGGTGACGGTCAGCTCATGCTCGTCGGCCAGCGCACGCGTCGCCTCGGCCAAGGCCTTCTTGAACGGATCGGCGGGGTTGTCGGATCTTTTCATACCGGTGTTTTGAGCCGTTCGGCGGCGGCTGTCCATAAGCTTTGCCGCCGGACCGGGGCGCTGCCCCGGACCCCGGGGTATTTGCGCCAGAAAGAAGCGATGAAACCTGCGCGTGGGCGGTGCGTTCGGCTGGCAGGAACGAAAGGAGGCGGGATGCGGGCGATGCTGGTTCTGGTGGCGGCGATGCTGCCCCTGCCGCTTGCGGCCGAGTCGCCCGAGTGCGGCGCGGCAGCCGAGGCGGCCTGGCGCGAGGGTTTCTCGGCCGGGGTCGAGGCGGTGAACGCGCAGATGGGGGCGGTCACCGCGCAGATCCAGGCCGACGTGCAGGCGCAGGTGAATGCGCAGTTGGCCCGGATCGAGGCGGACCGCGCCGAGGCGCTGGATACCCGGCTGGCCGAGGCGCAGGCGCAGGCGCTGGCCGCACAGGGACCGGTGGCGGCGCCCACCGGGATGCCGGCGCTGCCGCCGCTGGCGCGCCATCCCGGCGGGGGAATCGCCCCGGCCGCCCCCGCGGCGCCCGAGGCGCTGCCGCCGGGCAGCACCATCACCATCACCGACCCGCAGAACCTGCCGCCCGAGCTGTTCCGGGCGCTGATGGATTACGCCGCCCGATGATCCGGGTCGGGGTGGCGCGCATCATAGGCATGGCGCGCCGCGTCGATCGCATCGGCATGGGCAAAGGTCCATTCCGCCAACGCCGCGATCGGGCGGAACAGGTCCATCCCCAGCGGGGTCAGCGCATATTCCACCTGCGGCGGCGTCACCGGCGTCACCTTGCGATCCACGAAGCCGTCGCGTTCCAGGTTGCGCAGCGTCCGCGTCAGCATCTTCTGCGAGATGCTGCCCAGCTCGCGCTTGAGCGCCGAGAACCGTTTCGGCCCCTGCCCCAGCGCGCGCACGATCAGCAGCGTCCATTTGTCGCCGATGCGGGACAGAAGCTCGCTGATGCGCTGGCAGGTGCCGGTGTCATGGGTGTCGGTTGGTATCATTGCGGTGCCTTCTTGCGGGGTCCGGCGCAGGTCTCTAACTGACCCGAAGTATCTTATGGAAACCAAGTTAATCACGGAGACCGCAATGTCCAAGCCCAGAATCGCCGTCATCATCAGCTCGACCCGCAAGGCACGCTTCGCCGACAAGCCCGCCGCCTGGCTGATGGAGCAGGTCGCGAACCACCCCGAGCTGGATTTCGAGCTGGTGGACCTGCGCGACTATGACCTGCCGTTCTTCGACGAGGCCGCCTCGAACCTCTGGGTGCCGTCGCAGGACGAACGCGCGCAGCGCTGGCAGCAGAAGGTGGCTGGGTTCGACGGCTATCTGTTCGTGCTGGCCGAATACAACCACTCGATACCGGCGGCGCTGAAGAACGCCTTCGACCAGGATTACGTGGGCTGGAACCGCAAGCCCGGCGGCGCGCTGGCCTATGGCTCGATGGGCGGCGCCCGCTCGCTCGAGCACCTGCGCAACGTGATGGTCGAGGTGCAGATGGTGCCGCTGCGCAACGCCGTCCACATCGGCGGCAGCGATTTCTTCAAGGTCTGGAGCGGCGGCCAGAACGCGCCGCTGACCGAGATCGAGGGGATCCTGAAGCCCTCGCTGGACGCGATGCTGGACGAGCTGGTCTGGTGGACCAAGGCGACCAAGGCCGCGCGCGAGGGCTGAAGCCGGCAAAGGCGCCGCTTTGCGCGCGGCGCCTTTTGCGCTTTCATCTTGCCTGAATGGGCTTTCTGGCGATGGCCGCGCTGAACGAGATCAAGGGCGGGCATTAGCGGCTCCCAGCGCGGGTAGCCTCGGGCAGGATCTTCTTGAACGGATCGGCGGGGTTGTCGGATTTTTTCATCCTTGTTCTTCGAGTTGAGGCACCGGTCGCGTAACGGTAGCTATCTGATCCCAATTTTCGCGATAGCGGTCGAGCCAACCCGCCTTGTAAGGCGTATCTTGCCCCATCAATCTTGTGTAATCCGGCAAGAGGCGCCGAACGTTTGAATCTTTTCGAACATGCCCATGCGCGCCGGGATTGGAGAGCCAGGTCTGGTGGCTGCTGCGAATGGCCTCGGCAACGATCTGGCTAGGAATGACATGCACGACCGGCACGGCCGAAGCGTCTTTGCCAAGGTCCACGAAGCAATAAAATATGCGGGGATTCTGCAGATCCTCGTGCTTTTGCCGCATATGCCAGCCGCCATCACTTCCCTTGGCCCATCGGGTCTTGACTTGAAAGGCGCATAGCTGGGTGCCCTCCACGGATGTGACAACGATATCAAAGTTTGGGACGCCCTGCGGAGCCAGCGCTGCAATGTAGCCCCGCGATAAAAGCCGCGACATGACCAGATGCTCCCCCGCGGCTCCGGTCACTGTTGTGGCGTCTATCGCGTTCATCACCCCGCCTTGACCACGGCGCTTTCCGGCAGCTCCTCGTCGAACAGGCGTTGGTAGAACTCGGCCACCGTCTGGCGCTCCAGCTCGTCGCATTTGTTCAGGAAGGTCAGGCGGAAGGCATAGCCGATGTTGTTGCCGAAGATGCGGGCGTTCTGCGCCCAGGCGATCACCGTGCGGGGCGACATCACCGTGGACAGGTCGCCCTGCATGAAGGCGGTGCGGGTCAGGTCGGCCAGCGTCACCATCTGGCTGATGGTGCGACGGCCCTTTTCGGTGTTGTAGGTCGGGTTCTTGGACAGCACGATCGCGACCTCGGCGTCGTGGCTCAGGTAGTTCAGGGTCGAGACCAGCGACCAGCGGTCCATCTGGCCCTGGTTGATCTGCTGCGTGCCGTGGTAAAGCCCGGTGGTGTCGCCCAGGCCCACGGTGTTCGCGGTGGCGAACAGGCGGAAATACGGGTTGGGCGTGATGACCTCGTTCTGGTCCAGCAGGGTCAGCTTGCCGTCGGCCTCCAGCACGCGCTGGATCACGAACATCACGTCGGCGCGGCCGGCGTCGTATTCGTCGAACACGATGGCGGTGGGGTTGCGCAGGGCCCAGGGCAGGATGCCCTCGTGGAACACCGTGACCTGCTTGCCGTCCACCAGCTTGATTGCGTCCTTGCCGATCAGGTCGATGCGGCTGACATGGCTGTCCAGGTTCACCCGCACGCAGGGCCAGTTCAACCGCGCCGCCACCTGCTCGATATGGGTGGATTTGCCGGTGCCGTGATAGCCTTGGATCATCACCCGGCGGTTATAGACGAAGCCGGCCAGAATCGCCAAAGTCGTGTCGGGGTCGAACTTGTAGGTCGGGTCCAGGTCCGGCACCCGGTCGGTGCGCTGCGCGAACCCCTTGACCTTCATGTCGCTGTCGATGCCGAAGACGTCGCGAAGGTCGATCTCTTCGGTGGGTTTCGCGTTCACATCCAGATCGGCCATCGTTCCACGTCCTTTCAGTCCTCAGGCCCGGTGATGGAACATCCTTGCCGCGTGCGCAAGGCGTGATACCTGATGCACGGGCGCTGAACCCCGCGAGGGCTGCGCGCGTTGGCCGGTGGGTCCGGGAACGCGCGCAGATCGCGGGGGATGACGGGCCGGGACAGCGAAAGCAGGCGGAATGAGCGGACTGATCGCACTTCTCGACGATGTGGCGGGAATCGCCAAGGTGGCGGCGGCGTCGGTGGACGACGTGGCCGGAATGTCGGCCAAGGCCGGCGCAAAAGCCGCCGGCGCGGTCATCGACGACGCGGCGGTCACCCCGAAATACGTCCACGGCTTCGACGCCAGCCGCGAGATCCCGATCGTCTGGCGCATCGCCAAGGGATCGGTGTTCAACAAGGTGCTGGTCCTGCTGCCCGCGGCGCTGATCCTGTCGCAGTTCGCGCCCTGGCTGATCACGCCGCTGCTGATGCTGGGCGGCGCCTATCTGTGCTTCGAGGGCGCCGAAAAGGTCTGGCACGCGCTGGTCCCGCACGCCGAGCACGTATCGCCGGAAACCACCGAGCCCGACGACCCCACCCATCTGGAAGAGTCCAAGGTCGCCGGCGCGATCAAGACCGATTTCATCCTGTCGGCCGAGATCATGACCATCGCGCTGGCGGCGATCCCGCCCGGGCAGGGGCTGGCGATGCGCGCGGCGGTGCTGCTGGTGGTGGCGCTGTCGATCACCGCGGCGGTCTATGGCGCGGTAGCGCTGATCGTGAAGGCGGACGACTATGGGCTGGCGCTGGTGCGCACCCGCGGCGGCTGGCTGCGGGCCGCCGGGCGCGCGCTGGTCAAGGCGATGCCCGGGTTCATGCAGGCGCTGACCGTGATCGGCACCGCGGCGATGCTGTGGGTCGGCGGCAATATCGTGCTGCACGGGCTGGAGGTGCTGGGCTTTTCGCTGCCTTACGAGACGATCCGCCACTGGTCCGAGCTGGCGAGCCACGCAGTCCCACAGGCGGCGGCGGTGGTCGGCTGGCTGGTCACGGCGGTGCTGGACGGGATCTTCGGGCTGGCGCTGGGGCTGCTGCTGATCCCGCTCAGCAACGCGGTGCTGGTGCCGGCCTGGCGGCGGGCGCGGGCGCTGTTCGGCAACCCGGCCTGAGCACCCCTCAGCCCCGCAACCCGGCCCCGCGGCGTCATGGGCCGGGCGCTTGCTCAACCCGGTTTCCTGCCCTCTCAACCGCGCAGCCCGGCCGGTGGCGTTACGGGCCGCAGCCCCTCAGCCGCGCAGTTCGGCCTGGTGCAGCAGGTGGAACCGCCCCTCTGCATCCTCGCCCATCAGCGCCAGCGCGGTGATCGGATGCGGTTGCGGCAGCAGACCCGCCAGCAGCGGCTGCAACCGCTGCCGCGCCTCGGCTTCCTCGGCCGCGGACAGGGCGCCGGTCAGGGTCATGTGATAGCGGAACTCCTCCATCACCCAAGGGTAGCCCCAGCGGTCCAGCAGCGCGCGCTGCGCCGCGGTCAGCAGTTCGGGGCGGCGGCGGGCGCGGTCCTCGGGGGTCAGGGGCGCCCGGAAGCCGTCCAGCCCGCGTACCACCTCGGCGGCCAGCGCGGTAACGGCGGCGGGCTGCGGCTTGAACAGCAGCGCCAGCACCCCGGCGATGCGCCGCAGCTGCAACCCGGGCTCGGCCGCGACCGGCGCCAGCCCGGCACAGAGCCGTTCAAACCCTGCCACCAGCGCCGCGGGCGAACAGCCCGGCGCCAGCCGGAACGGCGCCTTGATGGTGGCGTGAAACCCGTAGCGGCGCGGGGTGGCGGCCAGCGCCCTGCCCAGACCCCGGGTCTCGCACCCGCGCAGCGGGTCCCAGCCCAGCCATTCCGCCCCGAACGCCGCCAGCGCCGCCGGCCCTGGATCATAAACCGCATAACGCCGGTATTCCGTCACGCCCGCTTCCCTCACCGCCATCCAAGCCCTTTCATCTTGCCCCAAATATCCTAGGGGCTTCCGAGCGCCCGGAATAGGAGGCGGATCCGAAATCAGCCCGCAAGGCTGTTTTCCCGCCGGATGGTCCAGTGGGCTGTTTTCAGCGAGGAAGGCCGCGGCAGCGGCCGGGGGTGGCCCCCCGCCAGCGACCGCGCTGCCACCGCAGGCGCATGAATGCAAAAGAGGCGCCCCGCAAGGCGCCTCCTCCTCATCCGGCCATGGCCCGGATCACATGTGGCGGCCGAAGAAATCGTTCATCCGGGTCTCGACCTCGTCCTTGGCCCAGCCATAGCGTTCCTGCAGCTTGCCGGCCAGCTTGTCGCGCTTGCCGTCGATCTCGGTCAGCTCGTCATCGGTCAGGTCGCCCCATTGTTCCTTGACCGAACCCTTGAGCTGACCCCATTTGCCTTCGATGACATCCCAATTCATTGCGCAGTCTCCGTTGTGCGGTTGCGTTTGCGGGAATTGAACGTCTCCGTTCCGGGGATGGTTCCGAAGGCGGAGGGCTCAGGCCACAAGGTCCCCCGGTTTCCGCCCCGCGCGCCAGGCCAGCAGGTTGTCCAGCGCCCGCAGCGCCATGGCGGTGCGCACCTCCTCGGCGGCGGTGCCCAGATGCGGCAGCAGCACCACGTTTTCCAGCGCGACCAGCGCCGCGGGAACCTGCGGCTCGCGCTCATAGACGTCCAGCCCGGCGCCGGCGATCCTGCCCTCTTGCAGGGCCGCGATCAGCGCCGCCTCGTCCACCACGTCGCCGCGGGCGATGTTGATCAGGAACGCGTCCCGCTGCATCGCCGCCAGCTCGGGCGCGCCGATCAGATGCCGGCTGGCGCCGCCGCCGGGCACCGCCAGCACCACGAAATCCGCCTGCGCCAGCACCTCGGGCAGCGGCAGCTGCGTCGCCGGGAACTCCAGCCCCGAGACCACCGAGCGGTTGTGGAACACCACCCGCATCCCGAAACCGTGATGGCAGCGCCGGGCGATGGCCTGGCCGATGCGGCCCATGCCGACGATGCCCACCGTTGCACCTGAAACGTGGCGGCCCAGCATCTGGGTCGGGTGCCAGCCGGTCCAGCCGCCGGCGCGGACCAGCCGCTCGCCCTCACCCGCGCGGCGCGCCACCATCAGGATCAGCGCCAGCGCAATATCAGCGGTGGATTCCGTCACCACTTCGGGGGTGTTGCTGACCACGATCCCGGCGGCGCGCGCGGCCTCGACGTCGATGTGGTTGTAGCCGGCGCCGAAATTGGCCAGCATCCTTGCCCGCAAATCCCCTGCCCCCAACACCGAGGTGTTGAACGAATCGCCCAGCGTCGGCAGCACCGCATCATAGTCGCGCAGCGCTTCCAGCGCCTCGGCCTCGGTCAGGGGGGTGGTCTCGTCGCGGAAATCGGCGTCGAACTCGGCCGAAATTGCCGCCTCGGCGCGCTCGGTCATCCGCCGTGTCACCAGCAGCCGCATCAGTAAAGCCTCCCCCCATCGGGGACCGGCCGGTCGGGGCCGATCAGAACCACCTCGCCCGCCGCATCGGGCAGGCCCAGCACCAGCACCTCGGAGCGGACCTTGCCGATCTGGCGCGGCGGAAAATTGACCACGGCGAGCACCTGCCGCCCGATCAGCTCGGCCGGGTCGTAATGGCGGGTGATCTGCGCCGAGCTGCGCTTTTCGCCCAGCTCGCCGAAATCCACCCACAGCTTGATCGCGGGGACCCGGGCCTCGGGGTAGGGCTCGGCGCGGACCACGGTGCCGACGCGGATATCGACGCGGGCGAAATCGTCCCAGGCGATCTGCGGGGTCGCGGCCGCAGCGTCGCTCATTGCCCCAGCTCCCGCCCGCGGGCGGCGGCGGCGGCGACGGTGCGCCTCATCAGCGGCCCCAGCCCGGTTTCCGGGTCCATCAGCTGCGAAAGCCCCGCCGCGGTGGTCCCGGCGGGCGAGGTCACCGCCTCGCGCAGCCGCGCGGGATCGCCGCCCTCGGCCATGGCCAGCGCCCCGGCGCCGGCGACGGTGGCGCGGGCGAGGTCCAGCGCCAGCTCCGCCGGCAGCCCCTCGGCCTGGCCGGCGGCGGCCAGCGTCTCGATCAGGTGGAACACATAGGCCGGGCCCGAGCCGGAAACCGCCGTCACCGCATCCATCTGCGATTCGTCCTCCAGCCGCACCACGCGGCCCACGGCCTCCATCAGCGCCTGCGCCAGATCCAGCGCCGCGGCATCGGCCTGCGCATTGCCGACGATGGCGGTGATCCCCTGCCCGATCGCGGCCGGGGTGTTGGGCATCGCCCGCACCACCGCGGCCCCCGGAAAGGCGCGCCCGTAAGCCGCCAGCGTCACCCCCGCAGCGACCGAGATCACCAGCGTCCCGGCAGCGCCCCCAAGCCCCGCCAGCACGTCGCCCATCATCTGCGGCTTGACCGCCAGCACCAGCACCTCCGGGTCCGCAGGCAGCGCCCCGTTGACCGAAACCCCGCGTTCGGCCACCCAGGCGGGGGCATTGGGGTCGACGACATGCACCGCCCCCGGCGCCAGCCCGCGCGCCAGCCAGCCTTGCAACAGCGCGCCGCCCATGCGGCCGCAGCCGACCAGCACCAGCCCGCGCTGGTTCAGATGCGTCAGCTCCATCGGCCCTTCCCCTCCTAGCTTGTTCAGGGCTCAAGGGGTAACGATCCGCGCCGCGCTGTCCAGACCCCCCGGCTTGCCCCGCGCGCCGCGCCGGTCCATCTAGCGGGGATGGATCTGTTCGAAGACGATACCCCCGGAGGAGGGGGCGGCAATGCCCCGGCGCTGAGCGTTTCCGAGCTTTCCGGCGCGGTGAAGCGCGTGATCGAGGGCGAGTTCGGCCGCGTGCGCGTGCGCGGAGAGGTGGGGCGGGTGTCGCGCCCGGCCTCGGGGCACCTCTACTTCGACCTCAAGGACGACAATGCCTGCATCGCCGCGATCTGCTGGCGGGCGCAGGCGGGGCGGCTGACACATCGCCCCGAAGAGGGAATGGAGATCATCGCCACCGGCCGGCTGACCACCTATCCCGGCCAGTCGAAATACCAGCTGATCGTCGAGCAGATCGAGCCCGCGGGCGTGGGCGCGCTGATGGCGATGCTGGAACAGCGCCGCCGGGCGCTGGCGGCCGAGGGGCTGTTCGACCCCGCCCGCAAGCGGGTGATCCCGTTCCTGCCGGGGGTGATCGCGGTGGTGACCTCGCCCTCGGGGGCGGTGATCCGCGACATCCTGCACCGGCTGCGCGACCGCTTTCCGTCGCGGGTGCTGATCTGGCCGGTGGCGGTGCAGGGCAGCGCCTGTGCGCCGCAGGTGGCCGACGCGATCACCCGGCTGAACGCGATCGCGCCGGGCGGGCCGGTGCCGCGCCCCGACCTGATCATCGTCGCGCGCGGCGGCGGCTCGGTCGAGGATCTGTGGGGCTTCAACGACGAAGCGGTGATCCGCGCGGTGGCGGCGGGGACGATCCCGCTGATTTCCGCGGTGGGCCACGAAACCGACACCACGCTGATCGACCACGCCGCCGACCTGCGCGCGCCCACGCCGACGGCGGCGGCGGAAATGGCGGTGCCGGTGCTGGCCGACCTGGCCGCGCGGCTGACCGAGACGCAGGCGCGGCTGCTGCGTAGCGTGCGCGCGCGGATCGAGCTGCCCGCGCAGCGGCTGGGCGACATGGGTCGCGCGCTGGGGCGGCCGCAGGCGCTGACGGAACCGGCGCGGCAGCGGCTGGACCTGACCGGGCCACGGCTGGAATCAGCACTGCGCGGCTTCGTGCGCGACTGCCGTCACCGCGCCGATTCGCTGCATCTGCCGCTGTCAGCGCTGCGCCAGTTCATAGCCAGCCGCCGCGAGGCCCTGACCCGCGCCGGGATGGCGCTGGCGCAGGCCCCCGCGCGCGACCTGCAACGCCGCCGGACCGCGCTGCCGGTGCTGCGCCCGGGTGCGGTCAGGGTGGCGCAGATTGCGGCGCAGCGGCAGCTCGCCTCAGCCTCTGCGCGGCTGGACGCAGTGCAGACCCGGACGCGGCGCAGCCAGCTGGACGCAAGCGCCCGGCTGGCCGAGGCTGGACGGCGGCTCGATGCGCTGGCCCCAAGGCTGACGGCGGAACGCCGCGCGGCGCTGGACTCCCTCGACCGGCTGCGCCAGACCCTGGGCCATGCCGAGACGCTCAGGCGCGGCTTCGCCATCGTGCGCGGCCCCGAGGGGCAGCTGATCACCTCGGCCGCCACCGCCGCCAGCGCCGCCGCGCTGGAGCTGGAGTTCCACGACGGCCGGGTTCCGGCGCGGCCCGCGGCCGAGCCCCCGCCCGCACGCCCCGCACGGGCCAAGCGCCCGAAACCGGACCAGGGCTCGCTGTTCTGACGCTCGCCAAGGCGGCATCCGTGCGCCCGCGTCGCGGTTGCATGGGTATTTGGACCAGAAAGAAGCCCTGCCGCCGAAGGGAAACGGGGTTTCTTTCTGGCCCAAATACCCGATTCCGGCCGCCATCCTTTGCGGCGATGCCGGTTTCACGCGATCTCGCGCGGGCGCAGGGTCAGCCAGATCAGCGCCCCGCCGGCCAGGATCAGGAACGGCACCATCGCCATGTTGACCGCCGACCAGCCCTGCTCGGCGGTGCCGCCGCTGCAGCCCATCAGCGCCCCCGAGGACAGCGAGGCCAGGAACACCCCGCCGAACACGATGGTGTCGTTGATGCCCTGCACGCGGCCGCGTTCCTCGGGGCGGTGGGCGGCGGTGACCATGGCGGTCGCGCCGATGAAGCCGAAGTTCCAGCCCAGCCCCAGCAGGATCAGCGCCAGGTAGAACTTGTCCAGCGACACCCCGCTGAGCGCCACCGCCCCCGCCGCCGCCAGGATCACCAGCCCGGTCGCGACCACCCGTTCCGCGCCGAAGCGGGTGATCAGGCTGCCGGTGAAGAAGGCCGGGGCGAACATGGCGATGATATGCGCCGCCGTGACGTTCGCCGCCTCGGAGGTGCCGAAGCCGCAGCCCACGATCGCCAGCGGCGTCGAGGTCATCACCAGGTTCATCAGCGCATAGGAGACCATCGCGCAGATGATCGCGACGGCGATTTCCGGGGTGCGCAGCAGTTCCGCGGTGCTGCGCCCGCCGGCGCCGGGGGCATTCGCGCCCCGCCGCTCGGGTACCGGGATGCGCAGCATCGAAAATATCACCGGCCCCAGCAGGTTCAGCCCGATGATGGCGGCAAAGGTGGTCGCGAAGGGCACGGCCGAGGCTTCCGCCGTGATGCTGGCCAGCTGCGGCCCGATCAGCGCCGAAACCAGCCCCCCCGCCTGCACCAGGCTGATCATGCGCGGCTGCAGCGTCTCGGGCGCGACATCGGCGGCGGCAAAGCGGAAGAACCCCTGCGCCGACATATAGGCGCCGATCAGGGTGCAGCCGAGCGTGAACAGCACGAAGCTGCCCTTCTGCAGCCCGGCAAAGGCCACCCCCGCCCCCAGCGCCGCGACCATGCAGGCCAGGGTGAACCCCAGCCGCCGCCCGTGCCTTGCCATGAACCCCGACAAGAGCCGCGCCGATACTGCCGAACCGAGCATGGTCATCGACACCGGCAGCGTCGCGAAGCACGGGTTCGGCGCGATCATCGCCCCCGCAAGCCCGGCGGTGATGAACACCATCGACATCTGCGCCCCGATCACCGCCTGCGCGGTGGTCAGCACCCACAGGTTCGACCAGGCGCGGCGCCGGTTTTCGGGGGTGTCGGCGACCGCGGCGGTCATTTTCCCGCCCCGGCGCCCGGCTCGGCCGCGCCCAGCTCGGCCGCCTGGCGGGCCAGCGCCTCGATCCCCGCCCAGTCGCCCGCGCACATCATCGCCTCGGGTGCGACCCAGCTGCCGCCGACGCAGAGCACGTTCGGCAGGCTGAGATAGGCGGTGGCGTTCTGCGCCGAGACCCCGCCGGTCGGGCAGAAACCCAGCGCCGGCAGCGGCCCGGCCAGCGCCTTGAGATAACCCGCGCCACCCGCCGGCCCGGCCGGAAAGAACTTGAGCGCGTCGAACCCGGCTTCTTGCGCCGCCATCGCCTCGGACGCGGTGGCGACCCCGGGCAGCAGCGGCAGCGCCGAGTCGGTGCAGGCCGCGGCCAGCGTGGGCGTCAGCCCCGGCGAGACCGCGAACCGCGCCCCGGCCGCGGCGGCGCGGCGCGCGTCCTGCGCGTTCAGCACCGTCCCCGCCCCCACCACCGCGCCCGGCACCGCGGCCATGGCGGTGATCGCCGCAAGCGCGTCGGGGGTGCGCAGCGTCACCTCGAGCACCGGCAGCCCGCCCGCGACCAGCGCCTGCGCCAGCGGCACCGCCCAGGCGGCGTCCTCGATCACCAGCACCGGAATCACCGGCGCCAGCGCACAGATTTCGCGGATTCGGACGGATTGTTCGGCGGGAGTCATGGCGGGCCTGCTTGCGGACGAAATACCGGCGGACCCTGCGACTATCGGCGGCAAGGTGCAAGGGCGGACGCGCGCGGGGGTGCGGAGGGCAGCCTTGGGGCTGTTCCCGGATCCACCTCCTGTTCCCGCCCTGGGCCGGAGCTCTCCCCCGCCGGCTGCCGCAGTCTTCCTCGCTGAAAACGGCCCACCGGACCATCCGGCTGGGAAACAGCCTTGCGGGCTGTTTTCCGATCTGCCTTCCATTCCGGGCGCTCGAAGGCCCGAGATACCCGAGGCAAGATGAAACAGCCGCAGGGGCTCAGCCGCCCGAGCTGCGGGCGCCTCCGGTCGCGGTGCGCGAGGTGGCGGCGGCGCCGAAGCCGCCGCGCTGCGCGACCTGGGCGCGGGTCATCGGCGCCTTGCCGATGGTCGAGGGCGCGCGGTTGAAGGTGGTGGCCGGCACCCTGCCCGCGCCCGAGTTGCTGGCGAAGCTCTGGTTGCCCGAGGGGGTGGAATAGCCGGTCGGGGTGCGCACCATCGGCTGGCTGAAGACACCGCCGCCCCGCGACAGCATCGAACCCATCATGTAGCCCACCAGCAGCGGCATGAAGCTGAAGCCGCCGCCCCCGCCCTGCGCGGCCTGTTCGCCGCCCGCCGCCGGGTCGGCCCCGCAGGCGCCGGCGCCGTGTTCCTGCTCGCACAGCTCGCGCGATTCATAGCGCGGCGCGGTTTCCAGGTGTTCCTGCGCCGCGGCGGCGAACTGGTTGCGGCAGTCGTCCGCCGTGAACCACAGCCCGTCCGTCTGCGCCGCCGCCAGGCAGCTGTCGAGGTCGGGGAAGGCCTGCGCGTCGACCTTGTCCTCTTCGCAGGCGGCCAGCGTCAGCACGGCGGCGCCCGCCAGCATCAGCGCGACATGGCGCGAGCGCTTGCGGCGCGAGGTGGCGGTTTCGGCGAGGTCGGAGGTTGCGGTCATGGCCTTACCCTTCGATGAAATGCGGCTTGAAGCGGGACAGGTTGTGGGTGATGCGGGCGCGGTCCTCACGCAGCCCCAGCCCCACGCAGTCCTCGCCGACGATCCAGGCGCCCAGCACCGGGTGGAACCCGTCGAACGCGGGCAGCAGCGCCAGCGCCTGCACCACCTGCGGGTGGTGGGAATAGCTGTCGTCGGGGGCGCGGGCGGTTTCCCGGCCGCCCTCGACCATCACCACCCCCGCGCCCTCGCGCGAGAAGATCGGCTTGACCACATGGCCGCGCGCCAGCACCGGCCCGGCCGCGGCGATGGCGTCGGCAAAGGGCGTCGCGTCGCCCCGCCGCGCGGCCTCAATATCCGCCTGGAAGAAGGCGGGCAGCAGGTTGGGGTGGTCGGGGAACAGGTGCCACAGCAGCGGCAGCAGCCCCTTGTTCGACAGCACCGCCTTCCACGGCGGCTCGATGAAGCGGGTCTGCGAGAGCTGCAGGTTCGGCGCGAACTCGTCGCGCAGCATGTCTTCCCACGGATACAGCTTGAACAGCGTGCCGATCACCCGGTCCTGGTCGTCGGCCAGCTGGCCCTCGTCGGTCAGGCCGATGTCCGACAGCGCGGTGAAATGCGCGCCCAGCCCCGCCTCGCGCGCGGCCCAGGCCAGCGCCTCGACGGTGGCGTAATCCTCGGGATTGTCCTTGTCGGCGGCGAAATGCACATGCTCGCCGGGGGCGCAGATCGCGGCCCAGCGTTCGGCCAGCGCCTCGTGGATGCGGTTGAACTGGTCGGTGCCCGGGCCCAATGCGCCGGCATCGCGGCTTTCCTCGAACCACAGCCACTGGAATGACGCGGATTCGTACAGCGAGGTCGGCGTGTCGGCGTTGTATTCCAACAGCTTCGCCGGGCCGCTGCCGTCATAGGCAAGGTCGAAGCGGCCATAAAGCTCGGGCTCGCCATTGCTCCAGGCGCGTTCGACGAAATCCCAATGCGCGCGGGGAATCTCCAGCCGGGTCAGCCATTCCTCGGACCCCACCGCATGGGCCACCGCCTCGCGGCACATCCCGTGCAGCTCGGTCGACGGGTCCTCGATGTCGTCCTCGATCTGGGACAGGGTGAAGCGATAGGCCGAGGTCTCGTCCCAATAGGGCTCGCCGCCCATGTCGGCGAAGGTGAAGCCAAGCTCGGCCGCACGCTCGCGCCAGCCGGGCCGCTCGGCCAATGGGATCTTCTGCATCCGGTCGTTCCTGCCTGTGGTCCCTGCCCCTGTCGTCGCCCCGATGTGGCAAGAGGGGGCGAATGATGCAAGGCGCCGGCGGCTTTCCGGCCCGGAAACCGGCACCCGACGGCCGCAAAAATCCGCCGTCCCCGCGCAGCGCGGCGGAAATACCGCTTTACTTCACGCCCATTCTGCCAGACCAATATATGGTATGAGGCAGGCCCAGCACCTCGCGGTATTGTGGGCGCGACAACAGGTTGGGGATAAACCCCGATGTCCGATACAGAGGCGAGCGCAACATGGGCCAGCTGGACCACTTCATCCACAGCGACGAGATCCACCCGATCGACATCGCCGAGATCGTCGCCGCCCGCCGCGCCTGGGACTTCGACCGGCTGGCCGACGACCAGATCGCCATGGCGGTCGAGGGCCAGTGGCGCAACTATTCCCTGACCCTCGCCTGGTCGCCGCGCGAAGAGATGCTGCGGCTGATCTGCAGCTTCGACCTCGACCCGCCGCAGGCGCGGATGCCGGCGCTTTACGAGGTGCTGAACCTGGCCAATGACGAGGTCTGGGACGGCAGCTTCACCTATTGGACGCAGCAGCGGCTGATGGTGTGGCGCTACGGGCTGGTGCTGGCGGGCGAGGCGCTGGCCGGCACCGAGCAGATCGACCACATGATCCGCGGCGCCATCGAATCCTGCGAACGTTTCTACCCGGCCTTCCAGCTGGCCTGCTGGGGCCAGCCCTCGCCGCAAGAAGCGATCGAGATCGCCATGGCCGAGGCCTACGGCCGCGCCTGAGCCGCAGCAAGCGGGGGCCAGCCCCATCGTCGTATACGACGATCCCCCGGGATATTTTCACGCCAAAGACAGCGCCCCCGCGGCGCACCTCTTCTGTCCGCAAATATCCTCGGGGGGAATCGCCGTCAGGCGATGGGGGGCAGACAGCCCCCCTGCGGCGGTTCAGCGGTTGACCGCCATGTCGTCGCGGTGAACCAGCGCGGCGCGGATGTTGCCGCCGAGGATCGCGGCGATTTCCTCGCTGCGCCTTCCGGCGATGCGGGCGGCGTCGGTGGAATCGTAGCGCGCCAGCCCCTGCGCCAGCGCCGCGCCCGAGGGGCCGCGGATCAGCACCGGATCGCCGCGGTGAAACACGCCGCTGACCTGCCGCACGCCCGCCGGCAGCAGCGAACGCCCGTTCGCCAGCGCCCTTGCGGCGCCTGCATCCACCACCAGCTCTCCCCTCGGCTTCATCGCCGCGATCCAGCGCTTGCGGGCCGCCTGCGGGTCGCCCTCGGGCAGGAACCAGGTTACCCGCGCGCCCTGCGCCACCGCCGACAGCGGCCGGATCACCGAGCCCTCGGCGATCGCCATGGCACAGCCGCCGGACACGGCGGTGCGCGCCGCCATCAGCTTGGTCTTCATCCCGCCCTTGGACAGCCCCGAGACGGGGTCGCCGCCCATCGCCTCGATCTCGGGGGTCAGATGCGCCACCACCGGCAGATGCCGGGCGCTGGGGTCGGTCTTGGGGTTCGCGGTATAAAGCCCGTCCACGTCGGACAGCAGCAGCAGCTGGTCGGCGCCGCAGGTCACCGCGATCTGCGCTGCCAGCCGGTCGTTGTCGCCATAGCGGATCTCGTCGGTGGCGACGGTGTCGTTCTCGTTCACGATCGGCACCACGCCGAGGCCCAGCAGGGTTTCCACCGTCGCGCGGCTGTTGAGGTAGCGGCGGCGATTCTCGGTATCCTCCAGCGTCACCAGGATCTGCGCGGTGATCACGCCATGCGGGGCCAGCATCTCCTCATAGGCGCGGGCAAGGCGGATCTGCCCGACCGCCGCCGCCGCCTGGCTTTGTTCCAGCGTCAGCGCCCCCGCCTGCAGGCCCAGCACCCGCCGCCCCAGCGCGATCGAGCCCGAGGAGACCAGCACCACATCGGCCCCGCGCGCGCGCCATTCGGCCACATCCGCGCACAAGCCGCGCAGCCAGCCCTCGCGCAGCCCGGCGTCGTCCACCAGCAGCGCGCTGCCGATCTTGACCACCAGCCGCCGGACCCGGGCGATATCGGGGGTCGCCACTGCCGTCTCTGCCGCCAGGCTCATGGCCGCCACGGCTCCGCATCGTCGGCCCGGGTGGCGCGGGTCGGCTCGATCTGCGCCCACAGCGCGCGCAGCACCTCGGTCACCCCCTCGCGGGACACGCCGGACATGGTCATCACCGGACCGCCGATCTCGGCCTGCAGCGCGGCCAGACGCTCGGCCCTTGTCTCGTCGTCCAGCGCGTCGATCTTGTTCAGCACGGTGATGCGGGGCTTTTCCGCCAGCACCGGGGAATAGGCGGCCAGCTCGGTCAGGATGGTGCGCGCGTCCGCCGCCACGTCCTCGGACGTGCCGTCGACCAGATGCAGCAGCACGTTGGAACGCTCCACATGGCCCAGGAACTGGTCGCCGAGGCCCCGGCCTTCGCTGGCGCCCTCGATCAGCCCGGGGATGTCGGCCATCACGAACTCATGCCCGTCGATCCCCACCACGCCAAGATTCGGCACCAGCGTGGTAAAGGGGTAATCGGCGATCTTGGGGCGCGCGTTCGACACCGCCGCCAGAAACGTCGATTTCCCCGCATTCGGCAGCCCCACCAGCCCGGCATCGGCGATCAGCTTCAGCCGCAGCCACAGCGTGCGCTCCACCCCCGGCAGGCCGGGGTTGGCCCGGCGCGGCGCCCGGTTGGTCGAGGTCTTGAAATGCAGGTTGCCAAAGCCGCCGTTGCCGCCCTTGGCCAGCAGCACCCGCTGCCCCGGCTCGGTCAGGTCGGCGATGACGGTCTCCTGATCCTCGTCGAGGATCTCGGTCCCGGCCGGGACCTTCAGCACGATGTCGTCGCCGCTGGCGCCGGTGCGCTGGCTGCCCATGCCGTGCTGGCCGGACTTGGCGAAGAAATGCTGCTGATAGCGGAAATCGATCAGCGTGTTCAGCCCGTCCACCGCCTCGGCCCAGACATCACCGCCGCGGCCGCCGTCGCCGCCGTCAGGGCCGCCGTATTCGATGAACTTCTCGCGCCGGAAGGACACGCAGCCCGCCCCGCCGCCGCCCGAGCGGATATAGACCTTGGCTAGATCGAGGAACTTCATCGCGGCTTCCCTGGCATGGTCTTGCAGGGATACGCGCGCCGCCCCCCGTTCGCAAGCAGCGGCTCTGGCAGATTCGGGCGGTCCTAAATATCCCGGGGGAGCGCGCAGCGCGGGGGCAGAGCCCCCACCCGACGCGTCCCGCCCTTACAATCCGCGGCCGCTTTACCCACATGGTCGGAATGACCCAGCCCATCGCCTTCGACAATTCCTATGCCCGGCTCGGCCCCGGCTTCTATACGCGGACCGCGCCGACCCCGGTGCCGGGACCGGCGCTGATCGCGGTGAACGAGGGTCTGGCGCGGCGGCTGGGGATCGACCCCGACTGGCTGCGCGGCCCGCAGGGGCTGGCGATGGTGGCGGGCAACGCCGCCCCCCCGGGCGCCGAGCCCATCGCGCAGGCCTATGCCGGCCACCAGTTCGGCGGGCTGTCGCCGCAGCTGGGCGACGGGCGCGCGGTGCTGCTGGGCGAGGTGGTGGCCCCGGACGGGGCGCGCTTCGACCTGCAGCTGAAAGGCTCCGGCCCGACCCCGTTTTCGCGCCGCGGCGACGGGCGGTCGTGGCTGGGTCCGGTGCTGCGCGAATATGCGGTCAGCGAGTTCATGGCCGCCGCCGGCGTCCCCACCACCCGCGCCCTGGCCGCCGCCCTGACCGGCGAGACCGTGTGGCGCGAGGCACCCCTGCCCGGCGCGGTGCTGACCCGCGTGGCATCCAGCCACATCCGCGTCGGCACATTCGAGTTCTTCGCCATTCGCGGCGACGTGGACCGGCTGCGGGCGCTGGCCGAGCATGTGATCGACCGCCACTACCCCGAGGCGCAATCCCCCATGCAGCTGCTGGAGCGCGTGGTCGCGGCGCAGGCCGAGACCATCGCGCAATGGATGGCGCTGGGGTTCATCCACGGGGTGATGAACACCGACAACATGGCGGTTTCAGGTGAAACCATCGACTACGGCCCCTGCGCCTTCATGGATGGGTTCCACCCGGACCGCGTGTTTTCATCGATCGACCGGGCCGGGCGCTATGCCTGGTCGGAACAGCCGCATGTGGCGGTGTGGAATCTGGCGCAGCTCGCCTCCTGCCTGCTGCCGCTGATGGGCGACGCCGATGCGGCGGTGCCGCAGGCCACCCGCATCGTCCACGGCTTTCCCGCGCTTTACGACGCCGCCTGGCTGAGACGCTTCGGCGCCAAGCTGGGGCTGGCGCAGCCGACCGAGGCGGACCGGGCGCTGGTCGAACGGCTGCTGGCGCTGATGGCCGCGCAGCAGGCCGATTTCACCCGGGTGTTCCGTGGACTGGCCACCGGCGCCGCCCGCGACGAGTTCCGCGACCCCGCCCCCTTCGACGCCTGGGCGCAGGACTGGCAGGCGCGCAGCCCCGATCTCGGGCTTGCAGCCGGGGCCAGCCCCGTCCGTATCCCCCGCAACCACCGCATCCAGCAAGCCATCGACGCCGGGTTTGAGGGCGATTTCGCGCCCTTCCACCGGCTGGTCGCGGCGGTGACCCAGCCCTTCGACGACCGCCCGGACTGGGCCGACCTGGCCGATCCGCCCGCGCCGGGACAGGAAGTCCGCGTCACCTATTGCGGCACCTGACCGACCGGGAAAGACCCATGCGCATTCGACTTGCCAGCTACAACCTGCATAAATGCCGCGGCTCGTTCGGCCCCTTTGCGCCCGAACGCAACCTCGACGTCATCGCCGAACTGGGCGCCGATATCGTAGCGCTGCAAGAGGTCGATTTCCGCATGGGCGACCGCCCCGAGGCCCTGCCCCGCCAGCTGATCCAGGCCCGCACCGGGCTGGTGCCGATGCAGCACCGCCGCACCTCGGACCAGTCGCTGGGCTGGCACGGGCAGACCATCCTGCTGCGCCCGGAGCTGGCGGCGGTGGCGCGATCGCGCCCCGTGGCGCTGCCGGGGATCGAGCCGCGCGGCGCGGTGGCGCTGCATCTGCCGGGGCTGACGGTGATGGCGGTGCATCTGGGGCTGATGCGCTCGTCGCGGCGGGCGCAGCTGGCGCGGCTGGCGGCCAAGGCGGGGCGGCTGGACGGCGGCTCGGTGGTGCTGACCGGGGATTTCAACGAATGGCACGGCGAACGCGGGCTCGAGGCGCTGACCGATCTGGACGTGATCGCCCCGGGGCGCAGCTGGCCGGCGCTGGCGCCGCAGCTGCGGCTGGACCGGATCGCGGTGTCGCCCGGCGTCACCGTGGCGGCCAGCGGGGTACTGGACACGCCGCTCGCGCGCATGGCCTCGGACCACCTGCCGATCTGGGCCGACCTGCATGTCACCCGCCCGGCGCTGCCCGACGACCGGCCGCTGCGTGCGGCCGACAATGTTTCCGACTACAACCGCGCGCTGGTTGCGCAAACAGCGGCGGACGGGGTTCCTCCGGGCGGGCCGAGCGGCTAAGACGCGGGCAAATCCCGCCTCTCAGCACAGGACTTGCCCCATGACCGCCATCATCGACATCTTCGCGCGCGAGATCCTCGACAGCCGCGGCAACCCCACGGTCGAGGTCGACGTGACGCTGGAAGACGGCACCATGGGCCGCGCCGCCGTGCCCTCGGGCGCGTCGACCGGCGCGCATGAGGCGGTGGAAAAGCGCGACGGCGACAAGGCGCGCTACCTGGGCAAGGGCGTGCTGGAAGCCGTGGCATCCGTCAACGGCGAGCTGGCCGAGAACCTGATCGGCGAGGACGCGACCGAGCAGCGCGCCATCGACCTGATGATGTGCGAGCTGGACGGAACCCCCAACAAGTCCCGGCTGGGCGCGAATGCGATCCTGGGCGTGTCGCTGGCGGTGGCCAAGGCGGCAGCCGACGCGACCGCGCAGCCGCTTTACCGCTATGTCGGCGGCACCGGCGCGCGCATCCTGCCGGTGCCGATGATGAACATCATCAACGGCGGCGAACATGCCGACAACCCCATCGACATCCAGGAGTTCATGATCATGCCGGTTTCCGCGGACAATATCCGCGAGGCCGTGCGCATGGGCGCCGAGGTGTTCCACACGCTGAAAAAGGAACTCTCGGCCGCGGGCCTGTCCACCGGCATCGGCGACGAGGGCGGCTTTGCCCCCAACCTGTCCTCGGCCCGCGACGCGCTGGATTTCATCCTGCGGGCGGTGGAAAAGGCGGGCTACAAGCCCGGCGACGACATCATGCTGGCGCTGGACTGCGCCTCGACCGAATATTTCAAGAACGGCCGCTATGAGATGAAGGGCGAGGGCAAGACCCTGACCTCGGCCGAGAACGTCGATTACCTGGCCGCGCTCTGCGCCGATTATCCGATCCTGTCGATCGAGGACGGCTGCGCCGAGGACGACTGGGACGGCTGGCAACTGCTGACCGAGCGGCTGGGCGATCGCGTGCAGCTGGTCGGCGACGACCTGTTCGTGACCAACCCGGCGCGGCTGGCCGAAGGCATCGCCAAGGGCTGCGGCAACAGCCTGCTGGTCAAGGTCAACCAGATCGGCACCCTGTCCGAGACCCTGGACGCGGTGATGATGGCCGACCGCGCGGGCTACACCTCGGTGATGTCGCACCGCTCGGGCGAGACCGAGGACGCCACCATCGCCGACCTCGCCGTCGCCACCAACTGCGGCCAGATCAAGACCGGCAGCCTTGCCCGCTCGGACCGGCTGGCGAAATACAACCAACTGATCCGCATCGAGGAAATGCTGGGCGCCACCGCCGAATACGCCGGCCGCTCGATCCTGCGCGGCTGAGCCCCGACGGGGGTGACCGCACGTCGGTCGCCCCCTCCTCCGGCCGCACCGATTCGCCGCCGCGTCCCTCCAACTCCACCTTCCGCCCTCGGCGGCCCCGCTCCTTCTTCCTTGCAGAAATATCCCGGGGCTTCCGAGCGCCCGGAATAGGAGGCGGATCAGAAAACAGCCCACGAGGCTATTTTCCCACCGGATGGTCCCATGGACCGTTTTCAGCGAGGAAGGCTGCGGCAGCGACCCGGGGCACCGCCCCCGTCCGGCCGTGGCGCTGGGTCCGCGACTCTGCCCTCTTGCTAGATATCCCGGGCTTTCCGAGTGCACGCAATGGAAGGCGGATCAGAAAACAGCCCCACGGCTGTTTTCTCGCCGGATGGTCCGGTGAACTGTTTCAGCGAGAAAGGCCGGGGCAACGCCCCGCTCGGGCCGCGGCGCCGGAGCCGCCGCTCTTGGCAGATATCCCGCTGGCTTCCGACGCCGGATTAGGCGGCCACCAGAAATCGCCCCGAAACCTGCGTTCCCGCCAGATGACTCGGTGCACCGTGTCCAGCGCAGAAGCCCCCCCTTCCCGCCTTCTGCGGCGAAATGTTGCAGATGGCGGTGGCGTCCGGCGCGGGCAGTGCCTATCTTTCCTTCCGAACAATGCCGAAGGAATGACATGACTGCACTCAGCGATCCGGTGCTTCCCGACCGGCCTCTCGGGGAAGCGATGCGGCGCGGCGCCTCGGGGCGTTGCCCGTCCTGCGGGGACGCGCGGATGTTTTCGGGCTATCTGCGGGTCAAGGACCATTGCAGCGGCTGCGGCGAGGCGCTGCACCACCACCGCGCCGATGACGGGCCGGCGTATCTGACCATCCTCATCGTCTCGCATATCGCCACCGCGCTGCTGCTGGCGATCTACATGATCTACCGCCCCTCGACCGAGCTGCTGGTGGCGACCTTCCTGGGGGGCGCGCTGGTCGCCTCGCTGATCCTGCTGCCGATCATCAAGGGCGGGTTCGTGGGGATGCAATGGGCCAAGCGGATGCACGGCTTCGGCGGCCAGCCCGACCGGGCCCCCGAACCATGACCGAGGCGCCGCTGCCCCGAAGCCCCGGCGACGCCGGGCTGGCACCCGCTGCCCCGACCCCCGCCACGAAACCCGCCCCCGACCGCATCCGCGACGCCGCCACGGTGATCCTGGTCGACCGCGACCGCGCGGACGGGCCGTCGGTGCTGATGGGGATGCGCGGCGCGGGGGCGGCGTTCATGCCCTCGAAATACGTGTTTCCCGGCGGCGCGGTCGATCCCGGCGACGGCGAGGGCTGCCGCGACGCGCTGTCGGACGCCTGCCGCGCCCGGCTGGCGGCGCATCCGGTGACAGCGGCCGCCATCGACCCCGATGCGCTGGCCGGCGCCGCCATGCGCGAGATGGCCGAGGAAACCGGCCTGCAGCTGGCCCCCACCGCCGACGATCCGCTGCTGTTCGTGTTCCGCGCGATCACGCCCCCCGGGCGGCCGCGCCGCTTCGACGCGCGGTTCTTCCTGATCGACGCACGCAACATCGTCGGCGACCGCGAGGATTTCTCGGCCGCCTGCGACGAGCTGAGCCACCTGCACTGGGTGCCGCTGGCCGAGGCCCGCGCGCTGGACCTGCCCTTCATCACCGAGGTGGTGCTGGCCGAGATCGCGCAGCTGGTGGCCGAGGCCGGGCCCGGGCCGCTGTCGGTGCCGCTCAGCGTGCCGTTCTTCGACAACCGCAACGCCGAGACGCGGTTCCTTCAGCTGTCCTGATCGCGCATCAGCGCGTCGAGCCGGGCGCGTTCCTCGGGCGTCAGCGCCTGCGGGGCGGGCGCGGTCTCGGGGCGGCGGCCGCGCAGGAACAGGATCCCCGCCAGCAGCGCCACCAGCGCCATCAGCGGCCCCGCCCAGTAGAGGATCAGGTTCGCGCCCTCGGGCCGCGGCTCGAACAGCACGTATTCGCCATAGCGCTCGGTCACTGCCTGGATGACCTCGGCGTCGCTGTCGCCCTCGACCAGCCGCTCGCGCACGTAAAGCCGCAGGTCGCGGCTGATCGGCGCATTCGATTCGTCGATGTTCTCGCCCTGGCAGACCGGGCAGCGCAGCACCTGCCCGATCTGGCGGGCGCGGTGTTCCAGCCCCGGGTCGGCCAGCACCTCGTCGGGCTGCACCGCCCAGGCGCCCTGCGCGATCCCCAGCGCCAGCACCGCCAGCGCCAGCCGCGCGCCCCTCAGCCGCGCGCTCATTCCGCGGCCACCGCGCGCACGGGTGCGGCCCGGCGGGCCGGCACCGCCACCCGCCAGCGCCGGTCGGTCAGGCTGATCAGCCCGCCCAGCGCCATCAGCCCGCAGCCCAGCCACAGCCAGAAGGCAAAGGGCTTGATATAGCTGCGCACCGCCCAGCCGCCGCCCTGCTGCGCGTCGCCGATCACCAGATAGATGTCGCCGAACACCGAGGTGCGGATCGAGGCCTCGGTCGTCGGCATCGACTGCACCGGATAGACCCGCTTTTCGGGATAGAGCATCGCCACCTGCCGCCCGCCCCGCTCGACCCGCATGGTGGCGGTGGTCGAGATGTAGTTCGGCCCGGGCATCTCGGAGACGTCGACCAGGGTGATGTGATAGCCGGCGACCTCGAAGCTTTCGCCCTCGCGCGCGACGCGGATATCCTCGACCGACCAGGCCATCAGCAGGCTGATGCCGATGAAGGTCACCCCCAGCCCGGCATGGGCCACCACCCGGCCCCAGTCGGCGCGCGGCAGCCGCGCCAGCCGCCCGGCCTGTCCGCCGGCGCGCTGCCAGATGTCGACCGCGGCGCCCGCGATCAGCCAAGACCCCAGCGCCGCGCCGACCACCGCCAGCCCGCTGTTGCCGGTTGAGACCGCATAGGTCAGCGCCGCCACCGCCACCGCCAAGACCACTGCCGGAACCAGTGTGCGCACGGCGCGGCCCAGCTTGCCGCGTTTCCACGGCAGGATGGCGCCGATCGGCAGCACGATGGCCAGCACCACCATGAAGGGGGTGAAGGCCTGGTTGAAGAACGGCGCCCCCACCGACAGCTTGCGGGCCCAGAACATCTCGGCCACCAGCGGCCAGATCGTGCCGATGAACACCACCAGCGAGGCCACGGCCAGCAGCATGTTGTTCAGCAGCAGCGCCCCCTCGCGCGAGACGGGCGAGAACACGCCCTTGGCGGTCATCGCCCCGGCGCGGGCGGCAAACAGCGTCAGCGCACCGCCCACGAACAGCGCCAGGATCGCCAGGATGAACACCCCGCGCGCCGGGTCGCTGGCAAAGCTGTGGACCGAGGTAATCACCCCCGAACGCACGATGAAGGTGCCGATCAGCGAAAACCCGAATGCGACGATGGCCAGCAGGATGGTCCAGCTTTTCAGGGTCTCGCGCTTTTCCACGACGATGGCGGAATGCAGCAGCGCCGCGGCGAACAGCCAGGGCATGAAGCTGGCGTTTTCCACCGGATCCCAGAACCAGAACCCGCCCCAGCCCAGCTCGTAATAGGCCCACCACGACCCCAGCGCGATGCCGATGGTCAGGAACACCCAGGCGGCCAGCGTCCACGGCCGCACCCAGCGCGCCCAGGCGGCGTCCACCCGCCCCTCGATCAGTGCGGCCACCGCAAAGCTGAAGGACATCGAAAGCCCGACATAGCCGAGGTAGAGGAACGGCGGATGGAAGGCGAGCCCGGGGTCCTGCAGCAGCGGGTTCAGGTCGCGCCCGTCAAAGGCCGGCAGCGGCATCCGCACGAAGGGGTTCGAGGTGAAGATGATGAACGCCAGGAACGCCGCCCCGATCGCGCCCTGCACCGACAGCACCCTTGCCCGCAGCCCGGGCGGCAGATGTTCGCCGAACACCGCCGCGGCGGCCCCGAACAGCGCCAGGATCAGCACCCACAGCAGCATCGAGCCTTCGTGGTTCCCCCAGACGCCGGTGATCTTGTAAAGCATCGGCTTGGCCGAGTGGCTGTTTTCATAGACCAGCGCCACGCTGAAATCCGAGGTGACGAAGGACCAGGTCAGCGCCGCAAAGGCGATGGCCAGCAGCCCGAACTGCGCGACCGCGGCGGGGCGGGCGCTGTCCATCCAGGCGGCATGGCCGCGCGCGGCCCCCAGCATCGGCACGACAGTCTGGAACAGCGCGATTCCCAGCGCGAGGATCAGCGCGAAATGCCCGGTTTCGGCAATCATACGGAAAAACCCCCAACGTAGGAACCGGGGGTTACAGTAAGCCCTGCGCGGCCGCGCGACCAGCCCCGCCTGCGGGGCCGAGTGTCACAGCCCCGTCAACGCCGCCGCTCACCCGAAGTGTCCCGGCGGACTTCGGGCGGTTGGCAAATATCCTCGGGGGGAGTTGCCGAAGGCAACAGGGGGGCGGACAGCCCCCCTGCCACGGTTCTGCCGGGACGGCTCGGCGCCCCGTCAACGCTGCGTCGTGGCGGCGATACCCCCTGCCCAGTCCCGCAAGGCCGCATTGTCGGCAAAACCGTCACCCTCCGGCGGGACAGCCCGAGGCTCTGTCGGCGCATCCTCGCCCCCGGTCAGCCCCGCCCCGGTCGGCTCGTCCACGGCCGCCCCGGCCCCCGCCGGTGCCTCCGGGTTCCCGCGCAGGCGGTTGCGCCAGTAATGCCCCTCGCGCCCGACGAAATGCAGCCCCAGCATTGCGCCCGACAGCCACCACAGCGGCTCGGGCATCCCGGCCATCGCCTCGACCCGCGCGGCAAAGCCCTCGGGGTCCAGCATCGCGTAGCCCCCGACCGCCACCGCGCCCAGCATCAGCAGCGGCCGCGGCAGGCGGTTGAGCGCATTCACCAGCCCGTCGAAACCGCCGCGGGCGAACTCGGCCTCGATGCGGGCCAGACCCTCGGCCGCGTCGCGGCTGGGTGCCACTTTTCGCGCGGCCAGCGCCTGCGCCACCCGGGCGGCAGCCCCGGCGGCGGTGGAAATCTGCTGGCTGCGGCTGGTCAGTCGGTCGATCAGGCCCATGTCGCGGTCCTTTCGCGGTGCTGCGCGTCGGTCAGGTGATAGCGGGCCGAGATGAACTCCTCGGCGCGGGTGATCCAGCCGCCCTTGCCGCCGTCCTTGCGGCGGGCGTATTTGCGGCTGGCGGGGCGGGCATCGGCAAGGGCGTAGTAATAATTGCGCCGGGCGATGCCGTAGGCGTCGGCGATATGGGCGGGCGCGGCCGCGGCGGCAGCGCGGGCGGCGGCCTCGGTCCGGGGCCCGACGATGCCGTCGTCGGCACAGGCGAACCCCATGCGCGCGACCAGCCGCTGCAGGATCTTCACCGCATTGGCGCCGGCGTTCACCTGCATGTCGAAGACGCTGGCCTGCAGCGCCTGCGGCAGCCGGTCCAGCCCGGGCTTGCGGAAATAATGCTCGATATAGATCTGCGCGGCGCGGGCGCGGTCCAGCTTGCGCAGATCCGCTGCTTCCACGCGCCCGTTGCCGTCCAGGTCCAGCCCCAGGCTGTGCATGGTCCCGATGGTGACCCCGAAATTGGTGGCGCCGCCGGGGTCGTCGGGGTCGTTCACATACCCCCCCTCGCGCGCCACGATCGCGGCCGCGAGCTGTTCGACTGTCTGCATCCCTGCCCCCTTTCGTCCAAGGGCGGCAGGGTTGCCCGATCCGGTTAAGGCTTTCTTAACGATGCGAGCGTTGCAGGGGTGGCAGCTGGCGGCGCGGCGTCAGCTGTTCGGCGCCTGATAGGAATGCTGCTCCAGCGAATCGACCAGTTCGCGGGGCATGTAATCCTCGTCATGCTTGGCCAGGATCTCCGAGGCGACGAACACCCCGTCGACCATCTGGCCGGTGCCGATCATCCCCGAGTTCTCGGCGAAAAGATCAGGCAGGACGCCGGTAAAGCTGACCTGCACCGTGTCGCCGCCATCGGTGACCGCAAAGCTGACGGTGGTGCCTTCGCCTCGCAGCAGCGAGCCTTCCTCGACCATGCCACCCAGCCGGAACACCTCGCCCGCGGCCGGAGGATTCTCGGCCAGCTGGCTGGGCGAGCGATAGAGGTTGATCCCGTCGCGGAAGCCGTAGCCGATCAGCACGGTGGCGATCAGCAGCGCCACCGCGGTCGCGATCAGGACCTGGACCCGGCGCTTCTTCTTGAGGGATTTCATGGTATTTCCCCTGTCTATTCAGGCAGATTCGAATTGGATGGACTGGCGCAGAAACTGCGTCGCCTTGGCGGTGACCCGGGCGGGATCGCCGGTGGTCAGAAAGCGCGAGCTGGTGCCGGGGCCGATGAACTCGGGGCGGCGGTGCAGATAATCCTCGAGGCTCTCGGCCACCAGATCGGCCTGCGAGAACACCCGCACCCCCTCGCCCAGCGCCTCGCGGAAGGTCTGCTCCATCAGCGGGTAATGGGTGCAGCCGAGGATCGCGGCCTCGGGGTGCGGCATCCGGCGCTTGAGGGCCTCGACATGGGAACGCACCAGCGCCTCGGCCAGCATCTCGTCGCCGTCCTCGATCGCGTCGACGACGCCGCCGCAGGGCTGCGCCTCGACATCGACGCCGATGGCGCGGAACGCCAGTTCGCGCTGAAAGGCGCGGCTGGCGACGGTGGCGGGGGTGGCGAACAGCGCCACATGCCGGACCGCGACCTCGCGCGGGGGCGAGTTGTCGCCCCATTGCCGTTCGGTCATCGCCTCGATCAGCGGCACGAACACCCCCAGCACCCGCTTGCCCGGCGGCAGCCAGTTTTCCTGCATCCGGCGCAGAGCGGCGGCGCTGGCGGTGTTGCAGGCCAGGATCACCAGGTCGCAGCCCTCGTCCCACAGCCGCTCGACCGCGCGGCAGGTCAGCTCATAGATATTGTCCGCAGTGCGCACCCCATAGGGGGCATGGGCGTTGTCGCCCAGATAGACCAGCGGCAGATCCGGCATGCGGCGGGCAATGGCCTGATGGACGGTCAGCCCGCCCAGCCCCGAATCGAAAACGCCGACAGCCATCCACCCCTCCGTGTTGCTGCGACCACATCTAAGGCGAGCGGCGCGCGGAATCCATGACCTTGGTCATGTTGTCGCGGCCGGACCGGGGCGCTGCCCCGGGCCGCTACCGCGGCCTTCCTCGCTGAAAACGGTCCACCGGACCGTTTCCCGGGCGCTCGGAAGCCCCGGGATATTTACGGACAGAAGAAGCACGCCCTGCTACGAAGCCGCTGCCTGCTTGCCCGAATATCCCCGCCGGAGGCAGGCCCGGGCTTCCCCCTATTCCGCCGCGATGCGCAGTTCCGGCTGCCGGGGCCAGCCGCCGGCGCGGAAGGCGGCCAGCAGCTCCTCGCGCCGGGCGGCAGCTTTCTCGGCGGCCTCGTGCTTGATGAAGCCGTAGCCGCGGATGTCCTGCGGCAGGGCGGCAAGCTCGCGGGCGATCTCGAGCGTCTCGGGCGTCACCCTGGGCAGCACCTCTTCCATGTCGCGTTCGTATTGCCGGGCCAGGGCGCGCTCGAACCGGCGCTCGCCCTGCCAGCCGAACAAATCCAGCGGCGTGCCGCGCAGGCCCCGCAGCGCCGACAGCGCCCGGAATACCGGCAGGATCCACGGGCCGAAGTCGCGCTTGCGCGGGCGGCCCTCGGGGGTCTTGCCGCCCAGGAAGGGCGGGGCGAGGTGGAAGGTCAGGTCCAGATCGCCCTCGAAGCTGCGGGCGACGCCCTCGGCGGTGGTCAAATGCAGGCGGGCGACCTCGTATTCGTCCTTGATCGCCAGCAGCCGATACCAGCTTTCCGCCACGGTCTCGCGCAGTTCCGGGGGCGCCATCTCGACCAGCCGCAGGAAGCGGCGCTTGAGCCGCGGGCCCTGATAGCCGACCAGTCGGTCTGCCCGATAGGCCACCGGGTCATGCGCCTGCGCCACCTCGGGCACGGGTGCGGCCTGCTGCGGGAACAGCACCGCCCAGCGGCCGATCTGGAAGGCGCGCTGGTTTTCCTCGGCCTTGGCACCGTTCAGCTCGATCGCGCGCAGGATCGCCGCTTCGGTCAGCGGGATCAGCCCCTGCTGCCAGGCAGCGCCGGTGATCAGCATGTTGGAATAGATCGAATCGCCCAGGTAACGCTCGGCCAGCTTGGAGGCGTCGAGGAACCCGACCCGCTCGCCCAGCCGCGCCTGCAGCGACAGTTTCAGCCGGTCGCCGGGGACGTGGAAGTCGCGGTTGCGGGTGAATTCACCGGTGATGATCTCGTGGTCGTTGACCACCGCGCCGGTGCGGCCATGGGTCATCAGCCCCACGGTCCTGGCCCCCGCGGTCACCACCAGATCGCCGCCGATCACCGCGTCGGCCTCGCCCACCGCGACGCGGATGGCGCTGATGTCTTCGGGGGCGTTGGCCAGCCGCAGGTGGATATGGACCGCGCCGCCCTTCTGCGCGAGGCCGGCCATCTCCATCATGCCGGCGCCCTTGCCGTCCAGCTGCGCGGCCTGCGCCAGCACCGCGCCGATGGTCACCACGCCGGTGCCGCCGACGCCGGTGATCACGATGTTGTGGGTGCCGTCGATGGCGGGCAGCACCGGCGCGGGCAGGTCCGGCAGCTCCAGCGCCTGCGCAGCCGGGCGGCGCAGCTTGCCGCCCCGGACGCTGACGAAGCTGGGGCAGAAGCCGTTGACGCAGGAATAATCCTTGTTGCAGCTGGACTGGTCGATGGCGCGTTTGCGGCCCAGTTTCGTGTCGAAGGGCACGACCGAGACGCAGTTCGACTGCACCGAGCAATCGCCGCAGCCCTCGCAGACCTCGGGGTTGATCCAGATGCGGCGGTCGGGGTCGGGGAAGGCGCCGCGCTTGCGGCGGCGGCGCTTTTCGGCGGCGCAGGTCTGGACATAGACGATGGCGGTCACGCCCGGCACCTGCGCCAGTTCCCGCTGCACGCCCATCAGGCTTTCACGCTTCTCGATCCGCAGCCCCTTCGGAAACGCCTTGGGGTCAACGTCCTCTTTTTCGTCGTGGACCAGCACCACCGGCACATCCAGCGCCTGCAAATCGCGCACGATCTGGGGCGCGGTCAGCCCGCCCTCGTTCGGCTGGCCGCCGGTCATCGCCACCGCGTCGTTGAACAGGATCTTGTAGGTGATGTTGGTGCCCGCCGCCTTGGCCGCGCGGATCGCCAGCGAGCCAGAGTGGTTGTAGGTGCCGTCGCCGAGGTTCTGGAACACATGCGGGCGCTTGGAGAACGGGGCCTCGCCGATCCAGTTCGCGCCCTCGCCGCCCATCTGGGTGAAGCCGGAGGTCTCGCGGTCCATCCACTGCACCATGTAGTGGCAGCCGATCCCGGCATAGGCGCGGCTGCCGTCCGGCACCTTGGTCGAGGTGTTATGCGGGCAGCCCGAGCAGAACCACGGCGTGCGCACCGCGATTTCCGGGGCGTTGTCGTTGCGCCTCGTGTCGGCCAGCCGGGACAGCGCCGCGTCCAGCCGGTCGGTGCGCCGGCCTTCCTCGATCAGGATGCCGCCCAGCCGTTCGGCGACCAGCACCGGGTCCAGCGCATAGCGGGTCGGGAACAGCTCCAGCCGGCGGCCGTGTTCCCAGGTGTCGCCCTTGTGCCAGCCATAGACGCGGCGGCCGCGGCGGTCATCGAAGATCGCCTCTTTGACCTGCACCTCGATCAGCTTGCGCTTTTCCTCGACCACGATGATCAGTTCCAGCCCCTCGGCCCATTCGTGGAAGCTGACCATGTCCAGCGGCCAGGTCTGGCCGATCTTGTAGGTGGTGATGCCCAGCCGCTCGGCCTCGGCCGCGTCGATGCCCAGCAGCCCCAGCGCGTGCACCACGTCCAGCCAGTTCTTGCCGGCGGCGGCGATGCCGATCTTGGCGCCGGGCTTGCCCCAGACGCGGCGGTCGATACGGTTGGCGCGGGCAAAGGCCTCGGCCGCGAAGCGCTTGTAATCGATCATCCGCGCTTCCTGCGCGACCGGATTGTCGCCCAGGCGGATGTTCAGCCCGCCCTCGGGCATGGCGAAATCCAGCGGCACGGCAAAGCTCATGCGGAAGGGGTCGCCGTCGACGACACTGGTCGCCTCGACCGTGTCCTTCATGGTCTTGAGCCCGGTCCAGACACCGGCGAAACGCGACAGCGCCCAGCCGTAGAGCCCATAGTCGAGGATTTCCTGCACCCCCGCCGGCGACAGCACCGGAATATAGGCATCGACCATCGCCCAGTCGGATTGATGCAGCACCGTCGAGGATTCGCCGGTGTGGTCGTCGCCCATCGCCATGACCACGCCGCCATGTTGCGACGAGCCCGCCATGTTGGCGTGGCGCATCACGTCGCCCGAGCGGTCCACCCCCGGCCCCTTGCCATACCACAGCGCGAACACGCCGTCGTATTTTCCCTCGCCCCGCAGCTCGGCCTGCTGGCTGCCCCAGATGGCGGTGGCGGCCAGGTCCTCGTTCAGGCCGGGCTGAAAGCGGATATTGGCGGGGGCGAGCAGCTTTTCCGCCTTCATCATCTGCAGGTCGACCGCGCCCAGCGGGCTGCCGCGATAACCCGTCACCAGCCCTCCCGTGTTCAGCCCGGCCTCTCGGTCGCGGGCGGCCTGCATCAGCATCAGCCGCACCAGCGCCTGCGTGCCGTTCAGCAGCACATGGCGTTTGGTGATGTCGAAACGATCGGCAAGGGAAATATCCTGTATGCTCATCTTGCTTCCTCCCCGGGGGCGTCGATGACCCGGCCTCAGTATAGGTCAGGAACGCTGACCGATAAAGCCCTTTGTGAAATTCCGGTCGGCCCCTATGTATTGCACTTATTGCATGGCAGGTCTTACCCAGCAGGGATGGTAGGAATGGTGGATTGGGACAAGTTGCGCATCTTTCATGCGGTCGCCGACGCGGGCAGCCTGACCCATGCCGGCGACGTGCTGCACCTGTCGCAATCGGCAGTCAGCCGGCAGGTCCGCGCGCTTGAGGAAATGCTGGGCTCGACCCTGTTTCACCGCCACGCGCGCGGGCTGATTCTGACCGAGCAGGGCGAGATGCTGTTCGACGCCACCAAGGCGATGAGCCGCAAGCTGGACACCACCACCGCCCGCATCCGCGACAGCGAAGAACATGTCGCAGGCGAGCTGAAGATCACCACCACCACCGGTTTCGGCACGCTGTGGCTGGTGCCGCGGCTGGGCAAGCTTTACGAACGCTACCCCGATCTCAAGATCGACCTGATGCTGGAAGAGCGCGTGCTGGACTTGCTGATGCGCGAGGCCGACGTCGCCATCCGCATGAAGGAACCCAGCCAGGCCGACCTGATCCGGCGGCGGCTGCTGAACATCCGGATGCGGCTTTACGTGTCGCCGGAATACGCCGCTCAGCGCGGGGTGCCGCAGACGCTGGAAGAGCTGTCGTCGCACCGGCTGATCTGCCAGAACCCGACCACGCCGCAGGTTTCGGCCGGGGCGGTGCTGTCGCAGTCGCTGCTGTCGCGCCACGTCAGCGCCACCCTGCTGGTCAACAGCTATTTCGGCGTCCTGCGGGGGGTGCTGAGCCATGTCGGCGTCGGCATCCTGCCCGACTACATGGAGTCCGAGGCCCCGCATCTGATCCGCGCCCTGCCGGATGTGGAATCCGCCGAGGTGCCGGTTTTCCTCGCCTTTCCCGAGGAATTGCGCTCTTCGCGCCGCGTCGCAGCATTCCGCGATTTCGTGGTAGAGGAGATTCAATCCCTGCGCCGCAACCCTGCCGAAAGCTGATCCCCCGGCGGGAAACCGCTGGCATGCACGCCCTGCATGGCGGTCATGCTGCAATAATCGTCGGGAATCCTTGAAATCCCCGGCACGAGGCGCTTATGTGGATATTGAGGAAGCGCAATGTCTTGTCGTTTCTTCAACCTCCCTGTTGGACTTGGCCGGGCCATCGTGCCCGGCTCTTTTTTTCGCGCCGACGCCGTACTTTCTGCGTTGCAGCGCCGACGGGCCATCTTCCCAAGCCGGGCGTCGCGGCCTATTAGGCGGCCAGGGCCGTGAAGGGGGTTGGACATGCAGAACGAACCGGCGATCACCGACGAGCTGATTGCCTCGCATGGGCTGAAACCCGACGAGTATCAGCGCATTCTGGACATCATCGGCCGCGAGCCGACATTCACCGAGCTGGGAATCTTCTCGGCGATGTGGAACGAGCATTGCTCCTACAAATCGTCCAAGAAATGGCTGCGCACCCTGCCGACCGACGGCCCGCAGGTGATCTGCGGCCCGGGCGAGAATGCGGGCGTGGTCGACATCGGCGACGGTCAGGCGGTGGTGTTCAAGATGGAAAGCCACAACCACCCCAGCTACATCGAGCCGCATCAGGGCGCCGCCACCGGCGTCGGCGGCATCCTGCGCGACGTGTTCACCATGGGCGCGCGCCCCATCGCCGCGATGGACGCGCTGTCCTTTGGCCGCCCCGAACACCCGCGCACGCCCCATCTGGTCAAGGGCGTGGTCGAGGGGATCGGCGCCTATGGCAACGCCTTCGGCGTGCCGAACGTTGGCGGCGAGGTGCGTTTCCACCGCGCCTATGACGGCAACTGCCTGGTCAACGCCTTTGCCGCGGGGCTCGCGCAATCGGACCGCATCTTCTATTCCGCCGCCTCGGGCGTGGGGATGCCGGTGGTCTATCTGGGCGCCAAGACCGGCCGCGACGGCGTAGGCGGCGCCACCATGGCCAGCGCCGAGTTCGACGAATCGATCGAGGACAAGCGCCCCACCGTCCAGGCCGGCGACCCCTTCACCGAGAAATGCCTGCTGGAAGCCTGTCTGGAGCTGATGGCCACCGATGCGGTGATCTCGATCCAGGACATGGGCGCGGCGGGGCTGACCTGTTCGGCCGTGGAAATGGGCGACAAGGGCGGCCTGGGCATCAAGCTGATGCTGGACCACGTCCCCCAGCGCGAAACCGGCATGACCGCCTATGAGATGATGCTGTCCGAATCGCAGGAACGCATGCTCATGGTGCTGAAGCCGGAAAAAGAGGCACAGGCCCGCGAGATTTTCGAGAAATGGGACCTCGACTTCGCCATCGTGGGCGAGACCATCGCCGAGGACCGCTTCCTGATCCTGCACGGCAACGAGGTCATGGCCGACCTGCCGCTGTCGAAACTGTCGTCCTCGGCGCCCGAATACGACCGCCCCTGGGTGGAAACCGCGGCGCCCGAGCCGCTGCCGGCGCTGCCCGAGATCACCCCCATCGCGGCGCTGCGGGCACTGATCGGTTCGCCCAACCATGCGCACAAGGGCTGGGTCTGGGAACAATACGACACCCAGGTCGGCGCCGACACCATCCGCCGCCCCGGCATCGGCGCGGGCGTGGTCCGCGTCCACGGCACCGACAAGGCGCTGGCGTTCACCAGCGACGTGACGCCGCGCTATGTCCGCGCGAACCCGATCGAGGGCGGCAAGCAGGCGGTGGCCGAGGCGTGGCGCAACCTGGTCGCCGCCGGCGCGCGGCCGCTGGCCGCGACCGACAACCTGAACTTCGGCAACCCCGAAAAGCCCGAGATCATGGGCCAGCTGGTCGGAGCGATCAAGGGGATCGGAGAGGCCTGCCGGGCGCTCGACTTCCCCATCGTGTCGGGCAACGTCAGCCTTTATAACGAGACCGACGGGCAGGCGATCCTGCCCACCCCCACCATCGGCGGCGTCGGGCTGGTCGCGCATCTAGACCAGCTGATCGGCGGGCTGCCCCATGCGGGCGACGTGGCGCTGGTGATCGGCGCGACCGCCGGCCACCTGGGCCAGTCGGCGCTGGCGGCCGAGGCCTGGGGGATCGAGGCGGGCGAGCCTCCGCCCGTCGATCTGGCGGCCGAGCGGCGCAACGGCGAGTTCCTGCTGGCGCACCGCAACCACATCCGCGCCGCCAGCGACCTGTCGGACGGCGGGCTGGCGCTGGCTGCCTTTGAAATGGCCGAGGCCGCCGGGCTGGGGGTCGAGCTCGACCCCGCCGACATCCCGACGCTGTTCGGCGAGGATCAGGCCCGCTATCTGGTCGCCGCCCCCGCGGCCGACGCCGAAAGCCTGATCGAGCTGGGCGCAAACGCCGGGGTGCCGGTCGCCCGCGTCGGCAGCTTCCACGGCACCCGCATCACCCTGGGCGGCGATTCGGCGCCGCTGGCCGAACTGTCGGCGCTGTATCGCTCGGCCTTTGCCCGCGCGATCACCGGCGCCGCCGCGCAGGACTAGGACCATGGCCGCGCACGCCCACGGGCGGCGCGGCCACCCTGCCCTTTCCCCACGAAATCAGTTAGCTTCGGGGGATGAGCCAGGATCACCCGCCCCATCTCGGCCCGATGCAGTTGCTTGCCGGCTATGCGCAGGGCATCTTTCCGATGGCCCGCGCCGCCGACGATCCGCGGCTTTACTGGTTCAACCCGCCGTTCCGCGGCATCCTGCCGGTGGGCGGCGTGCATATGTCGCGCTCGCTGCGGCGCAGCCTGGCGCGGGGCGGCTGGACCGCCGACGCCCACCCCGATTTCGATCGCATCGTGCGGCATTGCGCCGACCGCCCCGAGACCTGGATCAACGCCCCGCTGCTGCAGCTTTACCACCGGCTGCATGACAGCGGCCACGCGCAGGCGCTGGCGGTGTATCAGGACGGCGCGCTGGCGGGCGGGATCTTCGGGGTGACGCTGGGCGGGGCGTTCTTTGGGGAAAGCATGTTTTCCACCCGCACCGACGGCTCGAAAATGGCGCTGGTGTGGCTGTCGGACCATCTGTCCCGCTGCGGCTTCACCCTGTTCGACACGCAGTATCTGACCCCGCATCTGGCCAGCATGGGCGGGGTCGAGATCACGCGCGAGGATTATCGCGCCCGGCTGGCCCACGCCCTGCGCCAGCCCGCCGACTACCACGCGCTGCCCTTGCGCAGCGCCGCCGAACTGGCGGCGCAAGGGGGCTACTCTGCCGCCTCAGCCCCGTCCTCATCCTCGACCGGGGCGGTCTCTCCGTCCGGGCCCATGCCCTCGCCGCCCTCGGGCTCGGCGGTGTCGGGCTCATAGGTCAGTTCGGGCAGCGCCAGCCCGCTGCCATCGTCGCAGGTCACCACCCAGACGTCATAGCGCGCATCGTCCAGCGCCGAAATCGCGGGGGATGAGGCGATCATCCAGCCGGTGAACAGGGTACGGCGGCTGTGGGTGTCGGTGATGGTCAGCTGCGCAAAAGCGTCCGAATCGGGATCGGCGGCCGGATAGCGGCATTCCCCCAGCCGCACCTCGAGCCGGCCAAAGACCACGCTGTCGCCCACCAGCAGCGGCAAGTCGGTGCTTTGCCCCGAGACCTTGTCCAGCCCGCGCAGCAGCGCCGCCGGCGCGCGCGCGACCTCACCCTGCACCAGCGGCATCACCGATTCGGCGCGAGTGCCGGGGGCGATGTCGGTGCTGGGCCGAACCGGGGGCGCCTGCGCCCAGGACGGCGCCGCGGCCATGGCCGCCGCCGCAACCAGCGCGGCGCGTATCATTGCCCGCCCTCGGGGTCGGCCGGTTCCGCTGCGGCCGGGACGGATGCGGGGGCGTCCCCGTCATCCGCCTGCGAATCGGCGAATTTCATCAGCAGGGTCAGCAGGCTGACCGCGCCCTGCACATCCTCGATCTCGTCGCCCGGCCCCAGCAGCTCAAGCGCGCCGCCCGGGCGCAGCTCGATATAGGAACCTCCCAGCAGCCCGTCCGACTGGATCAGCGCAGCGCTGTCGGTGGGCAGCAGGATGTCGGCGGGCAGCCGCATCTCGGCCTCGGCGTAGTAGGTCTGCGGGTTCAGGCGGATGTCGGAGACGCGGCCCACCCGTACCCCGGCCAGCCGCACCTCGGTGCCCTTTTCGACGCCGGCGACATTGGGGAACGAGGCGATCAGCGGATAGCTGCCGCGCCCGGTTTCGGCCCAGCCGCCCACCGACCACGCCAGAAACCCCGCGGCCACCGCCAGCACGGCGGCGCCGACCAGCAGCTCGGCCCTTTCGGCGGCAGCGGACACCGCTTCCCTACTCGGGCCGCCAGGCGTCGTAGTCGCGCCGGCGCGCGGGCTCGGCCTGCAGCAGCGAGCCGGCGGGGCGATAGGCGCCCGGCAGCCCGGTCAGGTTCGGCAGATGCGGGCGTTCCCAGGGCTTGTGCGGCAGCGGCGCCTGCGTCGGCGGCTGGTCCCAGGTGTGGTGCAGCCAGCCATGCCATTCGGGGGGCACGCGGCTGGCCTCGGATTCGCCGTTGTAGATCACCCAGCGGCGCTTGCCGTCGGCGGTCTGGTAATAGACGTTGCCCTGCTGGTCCTCGCCGACCTTGCGGCCGAAACGGCGGGTCCAGACCTGGGTTCCCAGGGTCTGGCCGTTCCACCAGGTCAAAATGCGATCGACGATCCACATGGGGCAACTCCGCTCTGGCGCGACTGGCCCACCATATCGCGCATCGGGAGCGCAAGGTCCAGCGCCTTGCGCCCCGCATCCCCGCTGCTTGCGCTGAATTGAAGCACCCCTTGCGCGCGCCTATGCCATCGGCCAAGCCTGTCGCGGCTTTGGGGGATGGGGGCGGCGCATGGCCGAGGTTCTGATTGCAGGCGGGGCGGTGAGGGGGGCCTCGGTCGCGTTCTGGCTGACCCGGCTGGACCCCACGCTGCGCGTCACCGTGGTCGAGCCGGACCCGAGCTATGCCACCTGCTCGACCGCGCTGTCGGCGGCCGGGATCCGCTCGCAGTTCACGACCGAGGTGAACGTGGCGATCAGCCGCTTCGGGATCGAGTTCATCCGCGACTTTGCCCGCCACACCGGCCCCGCGGGCGGCGTCCCCGACCTGGGGCTGCGCGAGAACGGCTATCTGTTCCTGACCCGGACCGAGGCGGGCGCCGCGCAGCTGGAGGCGCTTGCCGCCATGCAGCGCCGGCTGGGCGCGGCGACCGAGGTGCTGGACCGGGCCGTACTGGCCCGCCGCTTTCCGTGGATGCGGCTCGACGACATCGCGGCCGGCGCCTTCGGCCCCCGCGACGAGGGGTTCTTTGACAACATGGGGCTGCTGGCGGGGCTGAAGAACGCGGCCCGCGCCGCGGGCGCGGTGTGGCTGACCGACCGGGTGCTGGGGCTCGATCGCGACGGCGACCGCATCACCGCCGCGACGCTGGAAACCGCAGGCCGCCGCCCCGCCGACATCTTCGTCAACTGCGCCGGACCGCGCGCGGCCGGACTTATGCGCAGCGCCGGGCTGGAACTGCCGGTCGAGCCGCGCAAGCGCACGATCTTCGTGGTCGACGCGCCCCAGGCCCGGCACAAGGACGCGCCGCTGATCGTCGATCCCTCGGGGATCTGGATGCGCCCCGAACACGGGCAATGGCTGGCCGCCACCGTCCCCGCCACCGACGGCCCCTGCGACCCCGAGGATTTCACCCCCCAATCCGCCCTGTGGGAGGATCACGTCTGGCCCGCCCTCTACGACCGGGCCGAGGGTTTCGCAGCCGCGCGGGTGATCCGCGAATGGGCCGGGCACTACGCCTATAACACCCTGGACCAGAACGCGATTGTCGGGCGGCATCCGCTGGTGGCGAACCTTTATCTCGCCAACGGGTTTTCCGGCCACGGGCTGCAACAGGCCCCGGCCGTCGGGCGCGGCATCGCGGAACAGATCGTGCATGGCGACTGGATGACGCTGGACCTGTCGCCGCTGGGGATGCAACGGGTGCTGGACGGACGCCCGCTGGCCGAGGCCGCCATCGTCTGACTCCCCTGCCCCCGGAACGCCGGAAATCCCAACGGATACAGCGGTCCCGCCCGCTTTCCCAACGCCCCCCGATATGGCATCACCCCCCCTGCGCCCTGCGGATCGGAGACCACCATGCCCTTTACCATCGCCATCGACGGACCCGCCGCCTCGGGCAAGGGCACGATCGCGCGGGCGCTTGCGCAGGAATTCGGGTTCCCGCATCTCGACACCGGGCTGCTCTATCGCGCGGTGGGCGCCATCGGCGGCGACCCGACCACCGCCGCCCGCGGGCTCGACCCCGAGGACCTGCTGCGCCCCGGGCTGCGCAGCGCCGAGGCCGGGCAGGCCGCCTCGCGCGTGGCCGCCATCCCCGAGGTGCGCGCGGCGCTGATCGACTTCCAGCGCCGGTTTTCGCGGCAGGAGCCGGGGGCGATCCTCGACGGGCGCGACATCGGCACGGTGATCTGCCCGGGCGCCGAGGTGAAGCTTTACGTCATCGCCGCCGATGAGACCCGCGCCGCCCGCCGTGCGGCCGAACTGGGCGCCGACCCGGCAGTGATGCTGGCAGAGCTGCGCGAACGCGACGCCCGCGACGCCGCCCGCGACACCGCACCGCTGCGCGCCGCCCCCGACGCGGTGATCCTCGACACCACCGCGATGAGCATCGACGAGGCCGTCGCCGCCGCCGCCGCGCTGGTGCGCAAACGGCTGGAGCGGCTGGCGATCTGACGCACGCCGTCCCTGCGGCCGTTTCCTCTGAAATATCCACAGATCAGGCCGCAGCCGCCAGCGTCGCTCCTGCGCTTCGTACCTGTAAAAATATCCCGGGGCTTCCGAGCGCCCGGGAAACGGTCCGGTGGACCGTTTTCAGCAAGGAAGGCCGCGGCAGCGGCCCGGGGGCAGCGCCCCCGCCTCGCCCTCACCCCATCAGCCGCTTCTTCACCAGCGCCCCGGCGGCGCCGAAGTCCATCTGCCCGGCATGGCGCTCGCGCAGCGCGCCCATCACGCGCCCCATGTCGCGTACCCCGGTCGCGCCCAGCTCGGCGATCACCGCATCGATCGCCGCCGCAACCTCGGCGGGGTCGAGCTGCCGGGGCAGGAACTCCTGGATGATGCCGATCTCGGCCTGTTCGCGCTCGGCCAGCTCCAGCCGGCCGCCCTCTTCATAGGCGCGCGCCGATTCCTGGCGCTGCTTGACCATCCGCGACAGCAGCGCGACCAGGTCATCCTCGGTCAACTGGCCTTCGCCGGGTTCGCCGCGGGCAGCGATCTCGCGATCCTTGATCGCGGCGCCGATCAGCCGCAGCGTCGACAGCCGCAGCTGGTCCCTGGCCTTCATCGCCGCTTTCGTGGCGTCCTGGATACGCGCGCGCAGTTCCATCTTGGTCCTCGTTGTCTGACCCGTCAGGGTTGCCCCCACGCCCGCGCGCCGTCAACCCGCCGCCCGTCTGCCGGCCCGCGGACGATCGCGCCCTTGACCGCGGCGGCGGCTTCCCTTAGCACTCGCCCGATTTTCCGGGGGTTCAAGATGGAACAGAAACCGACCGCGTGCCTGGCACTGGCCGACGGGACGATCTTCTATGGCCGGGGCTTCGGCGCCAGCGGAGAGGTCGTGGCAGAGCTCGTCTTCAACACGGCGATGTCGGGCTATCAGGAGATCATGACCGACCCCAGCTATGCGGCGCAGGTGGTGACCTTCACCTTCCCCCATATCGGCAACACCGGCATCACCCCCGAGGACGACGAATCCCCCGATGCGGTCGCCGCGGGCATCGTGGTGAAATGGGACCCGACCGAGCCCTCGAACTGGCGCGCCGCGGGCGATCTGGTGTCGTGGATGGAACGGCGCGGCCGCATCGGCATCGGCGGCATCGACACGCGGCGCCTGACCCGCGCCATCCGCGAACAGGGCGCGCCGCATGTGGTGCTGGCCCATGATCCGCAAGGCAATTTCGACACCGCGGCGATGGTCGCCCGCGCCCGCGGCTGGCCGGGGCTGGTCGGCATGGACCTCGCGCGCGAGGTCAGCTGCACCCAAAGCTACCGCTGGTCCGAGGGCCACTGGGCCTGGCCGGGCGGGTTCAACGACAAGCGCCCGGACCACCCGCTGCGGGTGGTGGCCATCGACTATGGCGCCAAGCGCAACATCCTGCGCTCGCTGGCGCAATCGGGCGCCGAGGTGACCGTGCTGCCCGCCACCGCCACCGCCGAGGACGTGCTGTCCCACAACCCCGAGGGCGTGTTCCTGTCGAACGGCCCCGGCGATCCGGCTGCGACCGGGGAATATGCGGTGCCGATGATCCGCGAGCTGATCCAGCGCGACCTGCCGGTGTTCGGCGTGTGCCTGGGCCACCAGCTGCTGGCGCTGGCGCTGGGGGCGAACACGGTCAAGATGCCCCACGGCCACCACGGCGCGAATCACCCGGTGCGCGACCTCGAGACCGGGCGGGTGGAGATCACCTCGATGAACCACGGCTTCGCGGTCGATTCCCAGACCCTGCCCGAGGGCGTGGTCGAGACCCATGTCAGCCTGTTCGACGGCTCGAACTGCGGGCTGCGCATCGCGGACCGTCCGGTGTTTTCCGTGCAGTACCACCCCGAGGCCAGCCCCGGCCCGCGCGACAGCGACCATCTGTTCGCCCGTTTCAGCCAGGCGATGCTGGACCGCCGCCCGGCCTGAGGGCGTTCGGCCGGCGTTAACGGCCGCTTAAACATTTGCGGGCATCAAGGGGCGATTCCATTCGCACCGGGGTGCCCTCCATGTCCGTCACGCCGTTCCGCAAGCTTGCCCCGCCCGCTGCTGCGCCCGGCCCGGCCGTGCCCGGCGGCGGGCCGCTGCCCTTCCGGCTGCGGGCGGCCCGGCCCGACGACCGCCCGGCGCCGCGGCCCGAGGGGCGCGACGAACGCACGCTAGGGCAGCTGCTGCTGGATGCGGGCGCGGTCGATCCGGGCAATCTTTTCAAGGCGCTGGTGGTCAGCCGCTCGGAATCGGCGCGGCTGGGGGAAATCCTGCTCGCCCGCGGCTGGGTGACGGCACAGGCGTTGACCCGGGCGCTGTCGAAGCAATGGCGGACCAGCAGCGTCGATCTGGCAGCGATGCCGCCGGATGCGCGGCTGATCGACCTTGCCGGCGCGGACTGGTGCCTGACGCAGGGAATCGTGCCTTGGCGGCGCACCGGCGGCGTGACCTTTGTCGCCGCGGCCTGGCCCGAACGTTTTCAGGCGGCGCGGGCGACGCTGGAATCCCGGCTCGGGCCGGTGCGGATGCTACTCTGCACCGAAAACGACGCCACCCGGGCGCTGCTTTCCACCCGCCGCACCGCGCTGATCCGGCAGGCAGAAAGCTGCGTCGCGCCCGAATATTCCTGCCGCACCAGGGATGAGGCGCGGCTGGGCCGGATCCTGCTGGCGCTGATGGGGGCGCTGGCGCTGGGGCTGTGGCTGGCGCCGGTGCTGGTGCTGGCGGCGGTCAGCCTGCTGACCATCCTGACGCTGCTGGCGACGACGCTGCTCAAGGCGCTGGCCTTCCGCCGCACGCTGCGCGCTTCGCACGAGCCGCCGCTGCCCCCGCCCGATGCGCAGATGGATGGCAAATGGCCGGTGATCTCGGTGATGGTGCCCATGTTCCGAGAGGAGGACATCGCCGACCGGCTGGTCGGCCGCCTCGCCCGGCTCAGCTACCCGCGCGAGCTGACCGACGTGCTGCTGGTGGTCGAGGAAACCGACCTTGTGACGCGGCAGGCGCTAAAAGGGGTGAAGCTGCCCTTCTGGATGCGGGTGGTGACCGTGCCCGACGGCCCGATCCGCACCAAGCCACGGGCGCTGAACTATGCGCTGAACTTCTGCCGGGGCGAGATCATCGGGGTCTGGGACGCCGAGGACCGCCCCGAGCCCGACCAGCTGCACCGCGTCGCCCGCCACCTGCATTTCGCCCCGGCGCAGGTCGCCTGCGTGCAGGGCGCGCTGGACTTCTACAACCCGCGCACCAACTGGCTGGCCCGCTGCTTCACCCTGGAATATTCGGCGTGGTTCCGCGGCGTGCTGCCGGGGATCGCGCGCATGGGGCTGGTGGTGCCGCTGGGGGGCACGACCTTCTTCATCCGCCGCGCGGCGCTGGCCGAGGCCGGGGGTTGGGACGCCTGGAACGTCACCGAGGACGCCGATCTGGGCGTGCGCCTGGCCCGGCTGGGCTACCGCACCGAAATCGTCGCCACCACCACCCATGAAGAGGCCAACTGCCGTCCGATTCCCTGGGTCAAGCAGCGCTCGCGCTGGCTCAAGGGCTTTGCGATGACCTGGGGGGTGCATATGCGCGATCCGCGCGGGTTGGTGCGCGCGATCGGCTTCTGGCCGGCGGTCGGGTTCCATCTGCAGATGTTCGCCACCGTCCAGCAATTCCTGCTCGCCCCGGTGCTGTGGAGCTTCTGGCTATTTTCGCTGGGGTTTTCCCATCCGCTCACCGGCTTCGGCGGCGCCTGGCTGGGGCCGGCGGTGATCGCGCTGTTCCTGCTTTCCGAGACGCTGAACATCGCGGTTGCGGCTTGGGCGGTGCGGCGCACCCATCCCGGGCTGGGGCTGTGGGCGCCGACGCTGTATTTCTATTTCCCCCTGGCCTGCCTGGCCGCATGGAAGGCGGCCTATGAGATCGTGGCCAAGCCATTCTACTGGGACAAGACCCTGCACGGGGTGTTCGACCACGCCGCCGAGGACGGGGCCAAGGACGGGGCCGAAAGCGCCCCCGCGACCGCGGCGGTGCCGCTGGTCGGCACGGTGCGCTGACGCCATGGCCCGCGCCGCCTCAGCCCGCCGCCGCGTCGATGATGCGCCCAGCGGCCTCGGTCAGCTCGTCCAGCCGGGCCGACAGCGCGGCGGCGTCCTCGGCCCCGGTCTCGCGCAGCAGGAACTCCTGCCCGCCCTGCCCGATGGTCGCAAGGTCGAGCGGCCGTTCGCTCAGCAGCCGCGCGCCGCAATGCAGCCGCCACAGGAACTCATGCGCCCGCACCAGCACCTCTGCATCCGCGGCCGCAACCAGCCCGGCCTTGAGCCCGGCGCGGATCTGCATCGGCGCCCGCCGAGAGGCCGAGCCCGCCCGCAGCGCCAGCGCCTGCGCATAAAGCTCGATATCCTGCAGGCGGCCGCGGCCTGCGCGGGGCGCCCAGCCTGCGGCATCACCCCCGGCAGCAGCGATCCGTTCGCGCATCTGCTGGAAATCCGGCATCACCCGCCGGTCGCGGCCGCGCTGCGCCAGAATCTCCTGCCGCAGCGTCTCGATGCGCGCGGACAGCGGCGGGGCGGCGGCATCGCCCGCGGCGGCGCCGGGGATCACCGCCACCACCCGCGCGCGGGTCAGGGCCAGATGCTCCCAGGTCCAGGCCTCGTTCATCTGATAGTCGCGGAAAGCGCCGATCGAGGTCGCGACCGGCCCCTGCCGTCCCGAGGGGCGCAGCCGCATGTCCACCTGGTAAAGCCGCCCCGCCGCGGTGGGGGCGGTCAGCGCCGCCAGCAGCGCTTGGGTCAGCCGCGCATAATAGGCCCGCGTGGCCAGGGGCTTGGCTCCCTCCGACGCCTCGGCCCCGTCGGCATCATAGATCACCAGCAGGTCGAGGTCGGACAGCGCATTCATCTGCCGCGCCCCCAGCGAGCCCATGCCCAGCACCGCCGCCCCCACCCCGGGGGCCGGGCCGTGGCGGCGGGCGAACTCGGCCGTGACCAGCGGCGCCAGCGCCGCCAGCGCCGCCTCGGCCAGGTCGGCGTAATGCTGGCCCGCCTGCTCGGCCTCGATCAGCCCGCGCAGGTGGTGCACGCCCACGCGGAACTGCCATTCATGCGCCCAGCGCCGCGCCGCATCCAGCGCACGCTCATACCCGCCCTCGGCCGCGGTCATGGTGCCGTCCAGCAGCCCGGCCAGCCCCGCGCGCAGCGCCGCCAGCCCCGGCCAGGGGGCAAAGAACCGCCCCGCGATCACCGCGTCCAGCACCTCGGGGTGGCGGGCGAGATAGGCGGCCAGCGCCGGCGAGGTCGCGCAGATGTCGCCCAGCAGGTCGATCAGCGAGGGGTTCGATTCGAACATGGAAAACAGCTGCACCCCCGCCGGCAGCCCGCGCAGGAAACTGTCGAACCGCGCCAGCGCCTCGTCCGGGCGGGCGGCGCGGAACAGGCTGGCCAGCACCTGCGGCTCGATCCGCCCGAACAGATGCCGCGCCCGGGCCGAGCGCAGCGCCGGATAGCCCTGCCAGCCCTCGACCACCGCTGCCTGTTCGTCGGTCAGCTCGGGGCGGGCGGTGGCCTGCACCGCGGTGGGGGCAAAGAAATCGCCGGTCAGCGCCTCGACCCGCTGCAGCCGCGATTCCAGCCGCGCGCACCAGGCGGCGGGGTCAGTTTCGCCCGACAGCGCCACCACCGGCGCCAGCGCCGCGGCGGTCGCGGGCACCACATGGGTCTGGGCGTCGTTGACCATCTGGATGCGATGCTCGATCTCGCGGTGCTCGCGGTAATGGGCGGTCAGCTCGGCGGCGACGTCGGCGGGGATCCAGCCCTTTTCGGCCAGCGCCGCCAGCGCCTCGACCGTGCGGCGGGACCGCAGGTCGGGGTCGCGGCCGCCGGCGATCAGCTGGCGGGTCTGGGCAAAGAACTCGATCTCGCGGATGCCGCCGCGCCCCAGCTTGAGATCGTGGCCGGGCGCCTGGATGCCGCCATGCAGCCCCTTGTGATCACGAATCCGCCGCCGCATCTCATGCGTGTCCTCGACGGTCGCAAAGTCGAGGTGCCGGCGCCAGATGAACGGCCGCAGCGCCGCCAGGAACCGCGCCCCCGCTGCAAGATCACCGGCGCAGGGCCGTGCCTTGATATAGGCGGCGCGTTCCCAGCTGCGGCCCTCGGCCTCATAATACCCCAGCGCGGCCGAGGCCGAGATGCAGACCGGCGTCACCGAAGGGTCGGGGCGCAGCCGCAGGTCGGTGCGGAACACATAGCCCTGCGCGGTCAGGTCCGACAGCGTGGCCGCCGCCTTGCGGGTGGCGCGGATCAGCGCGGCGCGAACGTCGTGCTGGTCCTCGGGCGCATAGGCCGCGTCCTCGTAAAGCACGATCAGGTCGATATCCGAGGAGAAATTGAGCTCATGCGCGCCCATCTTGCCCATGGCGAGCGCAAAGATTCCCGCCGCATCCGGGCTTGCCCCCGCGTGCGGGGCAGGCAGGCGGCCGCGGCGCAGCTCGTCCCCGACGTGGGCGCGCAGGGCCAGGTCGGTGGCGCGGTCGGCCAGCGCGGTCAGCGCCGCGGTCACCTCGTCCAGCGACCAGGCGCCGCCCAGATCGGCGAGCGCCGCAAACAGCGCCACCCGCCGCTTGGCCTGCCGCAGCGCCGGGCCGAGTTCGGCCGAGGACAGCGCCTCGAACCCAGCCGTCCCGGACGCCACCAGCGCGGCGGAGGTAAGGTCGCTGTCGGCGGCCTCCGACAGCCAGGCGGATTCGCCGGCGATCAGCCCGGCCAGATACGGGCTCGAGCCCCCGGCCCCGGCAATCAGTGCCGACAACTTCCCCCTGGCCGCGGGCAGGCTGGCAGCTGCGCCCTCGGCCCGGGCCGGGTCCTCTGCCAGCGGCAGGCGGGTGATGCTGGTCGAAAGCCTCATGCCCCACCCCCCCGGCGGCGGCTTCCGGCCGGCCGCGCCAGTCTGCACGCGCGGCTGCGCCGATGCGACGCAGGGGACAGCCCCGCGACACCCCGCAGGTTCACAACTGCGTTCCCGCCCCCCGGATTTCGCGGCAACACCGCTGTTGCCGTGGCCAGCCTCTCCCCGCCCCTCGCCCGAACCCCGGGAAAACCCGCGGCAATCGCGCCGCGGCCCCCTGCAGTGCGCGCAAGCCTGCCCAGCCTGGGCAGGCCCTCGCTTCGGCGCTTGTCCCGCGCCGCGGCAGTTGCTACCGTCGCTTGATTCCCGCTGAATGATGCGATTTTCCGGCCCCTGCGCATGTCCATCGTCCCTGCCAGCCCCCCCGGACTTAGACCAGCCACGGATCCTTCCGGGCGGGGCGCGTGATGCGGCATTCCGGGCACAATGCTCCGCAGTTCTATGTCACCGGGCCGCAGCCCTGCCCGTATCTGCATGGCCGGGCCGAGCGCAAGCTTTTCACGGCCCTGACCGGCGACCGCGCGCGCGAATTGAATAATGCGCTGTCGCGGCAGGGCTTTCGCCGCTCGCAGAACGTGGTCTATCGGCCCAGCTGCGAAAGCTGCGTCGCCTGCATGTCGGCGCGGATCCGGGTGGCGGATTTCCGCCCCTCGCGCAGCCAGCGCCGGGTGCTGAAGCGCAATGCGGGGCTGATCCGGCTGGGCACCAGCGCCTGGGCCACCGACGAACAGTTCGAGCTGTTCCGCCGCTATCTCGACCGCCGCCACGCCGACGGCGGCATGGCCGACATGGATATCTTCGAATTCGCGGCGATGATCGAGGAGACCCCGGTCCGCACGAGGGTGTTCGAATACCGCCCGCCCGCCCGCAATGGCGAGGCTGCGCCCCTTGCTGCGGTGTGCCTGACCGATATCCTCGACGACGGGCTGAGCCTCGTCTACAGCTTCTACGACCCCGACCGCCGCGCCGACAGCCTGGGCACCTGGATGGTGCTGGACCATGTCGAGATGGCGCGGGCGGCCGGGCTGCCTTATGTCTATCTGGGCTACTGGGTTCCGGGCAGCCGCAAGATGGCCTACAAGGCCGCCTTCGGGGCGCTGGAAATCCACAAGGGCGGCGTCTGGCAGGACATCGGCCGCCCCGAGGACCATGAGGACGAGGCCCACCCGCTCTCCGTGGACCCGATCGTCGAGCAGGTCGCGCGAATCCACCTGCCCTGAGCGCACAATCCCGGCCACAGCTTGCGCCACACCCTTCGCGGTTGTAATTTTCTTGCGCGGGACCCCGGGGTTGCGGCATTTTTCCCAAAACGCGGCATTGACCCGACCCGAGCCGGCGACTAGCTTGCGGCGGCGCAGCAGAGCCTGCCGCTTTGCCGCAAATCTTTCGCGAACAGGGGGTCGGAGATGTCCCGAAGCATGACGGGTGCAAGAATGGTGGTCGAGGCGCTGCGCGATCAGGGCGTCGATACCGTATTCGGCTATCCCGGCGGCGCGGTCCTGCCCATCTACGACGAGATCTTCCAGCAGAACGACATCAAGCACATCCTGGTCCGCCACGAACAGGGTGCCGTCCACATGGCCGAGGGCTATGCGCGTTCCACCGGCAAGCCGGGGGTGGTGCTGGTGACCTCGGGGCCGGGCGCGACCAATGCGGTGACCGGGCTGACCGATGCGCTGATGGATTCGATCCCGCTGGTGGTGCTGACCGGGCAGGTTCCCACCTTCATGATCGGCACCGACGGGTTTCAAGAGGCCGACACCGTCGGCATCACCCGCCCCTGCACCAAGCACAACTGGCTGGTGAACGACACCGACAGCCTGGCCGAGACGCTGCACCGTGCCTTTCACGTCGCCACCTCGGGGCGGCCGGGTCCGGTGCTGATCGACATCCCCAAGGACGTGCAGTTCGCCACCGGCACCTATGTCGGCCCGAAACAGATCGCGCCGCCGCGCTACCAGCCGCCGCGCAAGGGCGACACCGCCGCCATCACCCGCCTGGTCGAGCTGATGGAGACCGCCGAGCGTCCGGTGTTCTACACCGGCGGCGGCGTCATCAACTCGGGCCCCGCGGCCAGCCAGCTGCTGACCGAGCTGGTGGATGCCACCGGTTTCCCGGTCACCTCGACGCTGATGGGGCTGGGCGCCTATCCGGCCAGCGGCAAGAACTGGCTGGGGATGCTGGGGATGCACGGCCTGTATGAGGCCAACATGGCCATGCACGGCTGCGACCTGATGATCAACCTGGGCGCGCGTTTCGACGACCGCATCACCGGGCGGGTGGCCGATTTCAGCCCCGGCTCGGTCAAGGCGCATGTCGACATCGACCCCAGCTCGATCAACAAGGTGATCCGGGTCGACGTGCCGATCGTCGGCGACGTGGGGCACGTGCTGGAGGATCTGCTGAAGATCTGGAAGGCCCGCGGCCGCAAGACCAGCCCGGCGCTGCAGCAATGGTGGGCGCAGATCGAGCAGTGGCGGGCGCGCAACTGCCTTGCCTACAAACGCTCGGACAAGCTGATCAAGCCGCAGCACGCGCTGGAACGGCTCGAGGCGCTGACCGCCGGCCGCGACCGCTACATCACCACTGAGGTCGGCCAGCACCAGATGTGGGCGGCGCAGTTCCTGCACTTCGAGGGGCCGAACCGCTGGATGACCAGCGGCGGGCTGGGGACCATGGGCTATGGGCTGCCGGCCTCGATCGGCGTGCAGGTCGCCCATCCCGAGGCGCTGGTGATCAACGTCGCGGGCGATGCCAGCTGGCTGATGAACATGCAGGAAATGGGCACCGCCGTGCAGTTCCGCGCGCCGGTCAAGCAGTTCATCCTGAACAACGAACGGCTGGGGATGGTGCGCCAGTGGCAGCAGCTGCTGCATGGCGAGCGCTACAGCCAGAGCTGGTCGGAAAGCCTGCCCGATTTCGTCAAGCTGGCCGAGGCGTTCGGCTGCAAGGGCCGGCAGGTGCATGAACCCGGCGATCTGGACGACGCCATCCGCGAGATGATCGACAGCGACTGCCCCTTCATCCTCGACGTGCTGGTGGAAAAGCACGAAAACTGCTTCCCGATGATCCCGTCGGGCAAGCCGCATAACGAAATGCTGCTGGGCGACGAGATCGCGGCCGACGACATCGGCACCGCGATCAAGTCCGACGGCGCGGTGCTGGTGTAAGGGGGCCGGTCATGTCTGCACTCAAGATCGAACGCGGCGCGTCCAGCCATTCAGCCTACGACCTGCGCGACTATCACGCGGCGGGCGAGGAACGGCACACCCTGGCGGTTATCGTCGACAACGAGGCCGGGGTGCTGGCCCGGGTCATCGGGCTGTTTTCCGGGCGCGGATACAACATCGACAGCCTGACCGTGGCCGAGGTGGACCACACCGGCCACACCTCGCGCATCACCCTGGTCACCCGCGGCACCCCGGCGGTGATCGAGCAGATCAAGGCGCAGCTCAGCCGGATCATCCCGGTGCACGAGGTCCACGACCTGACGGTCGAGGGCGCCTCGGTCGAGCGCGAGCTGGGGCTGTTCAAGGTCGCCGGCACCGGCGAGAAACGCGTCGAGGCGCTGCGGATCAGCGACATCTTCCGCGCCAATGTGGTCGATTCCACCCTGGAAAGCTTCGTGTTCGAGATCACCGGCACGCCGGAAAAACTCGACGCCTTTGCCGAGCTGATGCGCCCGCTGGGCTTGGCCGAGGTCGCCCGCACCGGCGTGGCCGCGCTGTCGCGCGGCCGCTGACGCCCCTTCCCCCGTAACGACAAGCCCCGCGGCGCCTCCCGGCCCGCGGGGCTTCTTTCTGGCCCAAATACCCATGCAACGGCGACGCCGGCGCGGCGATGCAGCCTTATCGCGCCACTTCTGCCGGGCTCAGCGCGCCCGTCCCGCCCTTACGTCCGCAACCGCCCGCGCGACCTGAGCCTGCCGCTGCACGTTCGACGGGTGGCTGCCCAGAATCCGGTCGCCGGGGTCGGGGATGCGGGCAAAGAACTCGGCCCCGCGGATCGGGTCGAACCCGGCATTCAGCGTCAGGATCGCGCCCAGATAATCGGCCTGCAATTCCCAGTCGCGGGAATAATAGCGCGCGCCGACCTGCGCCCCCATCTGCTGGGCCGCCTGGATCGTCGCCAGATCCGCGCCCGAGGCCGCGACGATCCCCGACATGATCACCGCCCCTGCGCGGGCTGCGCCGCTGCGCTGGTTGAGGTGGTTGAGGATATGGTGCGAGGCCTCGTGCCCGACCACGAACGCCAGCTCATCGGCATTCCGCGCCGCCGCGATCAAGGCCAGCGTAAAGCCGATGATCGGCCGGCCGTTGTCGTCCAGCGTCTGGAAGGCGTTGATGTCCAGCCCCGGGCGGTCGTCCACCACGAACTGGAAATCGCAGTTGATCGGCTGGCGACGGCGCAGCGCGCATTCGCGCTCGACCGCCGGCTCCATCGCGCGGATCACCGCGGTGAAGTTCGAGGCCGCCGCCTGCGGCGTGGCCGGCGCGCCCGAGGTGGTCTTGATGATCACCGGATCGGCGGGCGGCAGCCCCGGTGGCGGCATCGGGATGTCGCCGGGCACGCCGCAACCGGCCAGCGCCGCGGCCGCAGCCAGCACCAGCCCGCGCAGGCCGATCCGGCCGGCCGGGCGGGCGGGGCGGGCCGCCCTGATCCCGGCTCCGGTCGCCGCCATGGCCTCCGCCGCGGTGCCTGCCGCGGTTGCCGCCGTCCTCGTCATGTCCACCCGTCCCACGCGCGCGTTGTTCCTGCCGGCAGGCTACAGCCTAATCCGGGCGGCTGCAAAGCTCCGGGGTTGCGGGCCGCCGCCGCTCACGCGAATGTTGCACGCACCCCACATCGTTTGCGCAAAGGCCCGGCCATGTTCACCATCGAGCACGATTTCGACGCCACCGTGATCACGCTGGTGGACGAGGCACCCCCCGGCGCCCGCCCGCTGAACGAGGACGTGGTGATCCTGGGTTTCGACGACCGCGTGGTGATCGAGCAGATGGAGCCGGGCGGCGACGGCGTGTCGCGCATCGTGCTGACCATGGAACAGCTGAACGAGCTGCGGCTGGCCCTGAACCTGCCCGAGGGCAATTACCGCGTGGTCCCGCGCGACCCCTAGGGCTCGACCCGGAACAGCTTGTCGCGCGCGGTGGCGCCACCCACCAGCGTCAACCGCGAAGGCGCAACCCGCAGCGCCTTTGCCAGCAGCTTGCGCACCGCCTCGTTGGCCTTGCCGTCCTCGGGCGGGGCGGTGACGCGGATATGGATGGCGCCGGCATCGTCGCGGGTCAGCGCCTCGCGCCCGCCGCGCGGGGTCACCCGCACCGCGATCCGGGCGCCAGGCACAGCCAGTTCGGACAGGTCTTGCGGCTTGCTCATTCCATGGGGGTGGCGCGCGCAAGGGTCCGCGTCAAGCCCGGCTTTCCATCCGCGGGGGCGGGCTGTAGCCTTGGCCGGGATCTGACACGACCCGAGGACCTGCCATGCCCGCCACCCCCGAGGCGCTCGATTTCCTGGCCCGCCGCCGCTCGCGCCCGCCCAAGCTGCTCTCTGCCCCCGCCCCCGACCGCGAGGCGCTGGCCCGGCTGCTGACCGTCGCCGCGCGGGTGCCCGACCACGGCAAGCTGGAACCCTGGCGCTTCGCGGTGCTGGAGCGGGCGACGCTGGACCGGCTGGCGCCGCTGCTGGCCGAGCATGTGCGCGCCATGGGCGGCGACGAGGCCGCGGCCGAGAAAGCCCGCAGCGGCTTTGATTCCCCGCTGATCGTGGCGGTGGTGTCCTCGCCGGTGGACAGCGCGAAAATCCCGCTGTGGGAACAGCAGATGTCGGCCGGGGCGGTGTGCCTGTCGCTGCTGAACGCGGCACTGGCGGCGGGCTGGGGCGCGGCCTGGCTGACCGGCCCCGCGGCCGGCGACGATTTCGCCCGCGTGCATCTGGGCGTGGCCGAAGGCGAACGGGTGGTCGGGCTGATCCATATCGGCACCGGCCCCGACGAGGTTCCCGACCGTCCCCGCCCCGACGTGGCAGCGCGGACGGTATTCCTGTAACGCCGCATGTCGCGGCCCCTTCGGCGGGGCCGCGGCTCAGGGCGTCAGCCGGTTGAACTCCATCATGTCGGCGCGGGTGACGATCCCCGAGGCCAGGAACGCCCAGATCGCCCCCACCAGCAGCACCGCGATCAGCGTCGCCCACAGCGCCTTCTTGCCCAGCCCCGGCTTGACCGGCGCGCCCGCGGGCGTGCCCGGCACCACATGGCCGGATTCCTCCTGGCTTTGGTGCCCCCAGGGCAGCAGCAGGAACATCACGAGAAACCAGATGCTTGCGAACATGACCAGCCCGCCGGTGATGGTCATCAGACCTGCTCCAGCTCGATCAGGCAGCCGTTGAAGTCCTTGGGATGCAGGAACAGCACCGGCTTGCCATGGGCGCCGATCTTCGGCTCTCCGTCGCCAAGAACGCGGGCGCCCTGCGCCTTCAGCGTGTCGCGGGCGGCGAGGATATCCTCGACCTCGAAGCACATGTGGTGGATGCCGCCCGACGGGTTCTTGTCCAGGAAACCCTTGATCGGGCTGTTGTCGCCCAGCGGATACAGCAGTTCGATCTTGGTGTTCGGCAACTCGATGAACACGACCGTCACGCCGTGGTCGGGCTCGTCCTGCGGCGCGCGCACGGTGGCGCCCAGCGTGTTGCGGTATTGGTCGGCCGCCGCGGCCAGGTCCGGCACGGCGATGGCGACGTGGTTCAGGCGTCCGATCATGCGAGGCTCCTCAGCTTTGGCCCTCAATAGGCCGGACGCAGGGCAAGGAAAAGTCCTGCGGGGGAACCGCGCTTAACCGGGCGTTAGGATAATGGCGGCTAATCTGGGCTTGTGGATGATTCGAGGGGATGCTGCCATGAACTCCAACCAGATCTGCACCCATGACGCCCCGATGCCGCTGTGGCCGGTGGCGCCGCCGGGGCGGCCGCTGGCCGGGCTGACCGTGCTGGTGGTCGAGGATTCGCGTCTCGCGTCCGAAGCGGTGCGCCTGCTCTGCCTGCGCTCGGGCGCGCGCATCCGCCGCGCCGACTGCCTGCGCACCGCGGCCCGGCATCTGCAGACCTATCGGCCCGGGGTGGCGATCGTCGACATGGGGCTGCCCGACGGCAGCGGCGCGCAGCTGATCGCGCAGCTGGCGGGGGTGGTGCCGGTGGTGCTGGGGATGTCCGGCGACCCCGAGACCGAGGCCGCGGCGATGGCGGCGGGCGCGGACGGGTTCCTGGCCAAGCCGGTGGAAAGCCTGGCGCTGTTCCAGCATCTGATCCTGTCGAACCTGCCGCCCGAGGCGCGGCCGCCCGGGCTGCGGGTGGTTCCCCGCGACATGGTGCAGCCCGATGCCGGCGCGCTGCACGACGATCTTGCGCATGTGGCCGAGGTCCTGGCGAGTTCCTCCGATACCGGGGCCATCGACTATATCGCGCGCTTCCTCGCCGGGGTCGCCCGCTCGGCCCGGGACGAGCCGCTGGAACAGGCCGCCGCCGCGCTGGCCCGCGACCATTCCGCAGGCCGCGCCCTGGCCGCCGATCTCGCGCGGATCAGCGGGCTGGTACAGGACCGGCTGGCCGCCGCCCAGGGCTGAGCGTCAGCGCAGCTGGCTGTCCTTGGAGCCGCGGCGGTTGATCCCCGCGCCGGGGACGAAGCGGCGGTCGGCCTCGCTCTGGCAGGCGACGCACAGGGTGACGCCGGGCACGGCGCGGCGCCGCGCCTCGGGGATGGGGTCGCCGCAATCCGCGCATTCGGCCAGGCTCTCGCCGCCGCGGCGGTTGCGCAGCCGCATCCGCGCCAGCGCCTCCTCGGTGCTGACCTCGATCTGCTCGTTCACCGCGCCATCGGTGGCCCATCCCCCGGCCATCGCAACCTCCCTGATGCCAGCCCGCGATGCTGCGGGTGGAAATCCTGCGTCCAGACCATGAAAATGGGACGTTCCGCGGTGCTGGGCAAGGGCCGGACCGGGCCGCCTCAGGGGCCGGCAGCCGGGCCGGGACATGAAACTGCAGGTGGCGCGGAACGATCCCCATGGCCGCAGGTTGACTTTGCACTTAAGGATCAACAGTCTGTCAGAAACGAAAGGCCGGCGAATGAGCGACAAGACACTGACCCGAATGGATCTGGCCGAGGCGGTCTTCCGCGAGGTCGGATTGTCCCGGCACGAAAGCGCCCAGCTGGTGGAAAGCGTGCTGGGGCATATCTCGGATGCGCTGGTGCGCGGCGAGCAGGTGAAGATCTCGTCCTTCGGCACGTTCTCGGTGCGCGACAAGAACGAGCGCATCGGCCGCAACCCCAAGACCGGCGAGGAAGTCCCGATCACCCCGCGGCGCGTGCTGTCCTTTCGCCCGTCGCATCTGATGAAAGAACGGATCGCCGCCGGCAACCGCTAGCGCCACCGGCAGGCACCGCCACAGCGGGAACCAGGACATGAAATCGCCGCAAGCCTTTCGCAGTATCGGCGAGGTCGCGCAGATGATCGGGGTCGCGACCCATGTCCTGCGCTACTGGGAAACCCAGTTCCCGGCCCTGGCCCCGGTGCGGCGCCCCGACGGGCGGCGCTATTACCGCCCCGAGGATGTGCAGCTGGCCGCCGGGCTGTGCGTCGTCATGCGCGAAGAGGGGCTGACCATTCGCGGCGCCCGCCGGCTGATCGCGCTGGACCGTGGCGAGGGGCTGCGTGCCCGCGGGCGCGAACGACTGGCCATGGCGGATCCCGCCGGCCCGGACACCGCGACACCCGCGGCCGAGCCCCGCGCCCGGAAACCCGCATCCCCCGGCAAGCCCGCCCGCAAGGCCCCGCGCAGCGTGGAGGGCGCGCCTGCCGAACGCGCCGGCCCTTCCCTGCCGCTGTTTCCCGAGCTGGACCCGGCCGCCGCCGCCAGACCAGCCGCCCCACAGAACCCAGCCGCCGCCCCGCAGCTCTTGCAGGACCGCGGCGCATGGCTCGCGCGGCTGACCGCGACGGCGGGGGCGTTGCGCCGTCATGCCGACCCGCCGCCGCCCGAGCTGGCGCGGCTGCGCCAGGACCTCGGCCGCGCCCTGCACCGTGCCCGCGGCGGCAGCCTGTAACTCAGCCTTGACGCAGGTTTTTCCGGCCCCGGCGAAAACCTCGGCAGGAAAGCCGTTTTCGAGGCCCCGCCCTCTTGTGCAGCCGGCGCGCTTCGCTCTATATGGCCGGCGTCGGGCCGTGGCGCAGTCTGGTTAGCGCGTCCGTCTGGGGGGCGGAAGGCCGCGAGTTCGAATCTCGCCGGCCCGACCATCACGAAACGCCCACCCTTCGGGGTGGGCGTTCGCTTATGAACGGGGCTTGATTGGGGGGTTGATGTGAACGGTGTCCTTCCCGACAGCGCCCTGCGCCGCCTGATCGCCGAGGGCGCGATCACCGCCGCCGCACCGATCACCCCGGACCAGATCCAGCCAGCCAGCCTCGACCTGCGCCTGGGCGCCACTGCCTGGCGGCTGCGGGCTTCGTTCCTCGCTGGGCGCGGGCGCAGCGTGGCCGAGCGGCTGGCGGATTTCGAGATGCACCGCATGGATCTTTCCGGCGGCGCGGTGCTGGAAAAGGGCTGCGTCTATCTGGTGCCGCTGCAGGAACGGCTGGCGCTGCCGCAGGGGGTCGAGGCAGTGGCGAACGCCAAATCCTCGACCGGGCGGCTGGACCTGCTGACAAGGCTGGTCACCGACGACGGGACCGAGTTCGACCGCCTGCCCCCCGGCTACGACGGCCCGCTTTACGCCGAGATCTGCCCGCGCAGCTTTTCGGTGCTGGTGCGTCCGGGGATGCGGCTGAACCAGCTGCGGCTTCGGCGCGGACAGGCGATGCTGGACGACCCGGCGCTGGCGGCGCTGCACGGCGCGCAGCCGCTGGTCGATGGAGAGCCGCTGATCGACGCGGGGCTGGGGTTCTCGGTCGATCTGAGGCCGGCCTCGGGCGATCTGGTCGGCTATCGGGCACGGCCCCACAGCGGGGTGATCGACCTCGACCGCATCGGCGGCTATCTGGCGCGGGATTTCTGGGACGAGCTGCGCACCGATGAGGGGCGGCTGATCCTGGACCCCGGCGCGTTCTATATCCTCGTCAGCCGCGAATCGGTCACGATTCCGCCCGGCTATGCTGCTGAAATGTCCCCCTATCTGGCGATGGTGGGCGAATTCCGGGTCCATTACGCCGGGTTCTTCGACCCCGGTTTCGGCCACGGTCCCGGCGGCGCGGGCGCGCGTGGCGTGCTTGAGGTGCGCTGCCACGAGGCTCCTTTCGCGCTGGAACACGGGCAGGTCGTCGGCCGGCTGGTCTATGAGCGCATGGCGGCGCCGCCCGACCGGCTTTACGGCGCGGGAATCGCCTCGAATTATCAGGGGCAGGGTCTCAAGCTGTCCAAGCAGTTCCGGCAGGCGTAAGCCGCCTAGCGCAGCCTGCGGGTGATCCGGGCCGCTTGCCGGGCGCGCTTGGCTGCCTGCCGCGCGGTTTTTGCCTGTTTCTGCGCCGCGGGTGACAGTTTTCCGTCCGCCGACACCCCGCCGCTGCGACGGCTGTAAAGGTCGATGCCCTTGTTCACCCCCCAGTTCGTCAGGCGGCGGGTCAGCATTGCGATCAGGCGGTTCAGGTTCATGGCTTTCCCCGTAGCTGTCCCCGTGACGGCTCAGTCGCCGAAAAGATCGTCCCCCGGCGTATCCGACGACATATCGGCGCCGTCCCCGTCCGGCGCAAGCCCCGGCATCGCACCCGGCCGGCTGTCGAGCAGCCCCGAGGCCCGCAGCTCCGCCAGCCCCGGCAGATCACTGGCGCTGGCAAGGCCGAAATGGTCCAGAAACGCCTCGGTCACGACAAAGGTCACCGGGCGGCCGGGGGTCTGGCGGCGGCGGCCCAGCCGGACCCAGCCCATCTCGATCAGCTGGTCCAGCGTACCACGGCTGACCGAGACGCCGCGGATTTCCTCGATCTCGGCGCGGGTGACGGGCTGGTGATAGGCGACGATGGCCAGCGTCTCGGTCCCGGCGCGGGACAGGCGGCGGGTCTCGACCACCTCCTCCTGCATGAGAAACCCAAGATCGGCGGCGGTGCGGAACGCCCAGGCGTCGCCCACGCGCAGCAGTTCGACCCCGCGCCCGGCATAGCGCGTGCGCAGCCGGCGCAGCGCCTCGGCGGGGTCCGATCCCGCCGGCATCCGCCGCGCCAGATCCTGCAGGCCCAGCGGCTGGGCCGAGGCGAACAGCAGCGCCTCGACCATCCGTTCCTGCTGGTCCTCGGGGGGCGCACTCATCGCGGGCGCACCGAGATGGGGGCGAAAACCGCCTCTTGCCGCAGCTCGACCCGCCCCTGCCGCGCCAGTTCCAGCGAGGCCGCGAATGTCGCCGCCGTGGCCGAGCGTCGCCGCGCCGGCGTGGCCGTCCAGCCATCGGGCAGAAAGCGCATCAGGTCGGTCCAGTCGCCCGCATGGCCGATCAGCCGGCGCATCCGCTCCAACGCATCTTCCAGCGACCAGATGTCGCGGCGGTCGTAAGCATAGGGGCGGAACTCGTCGCGGGTGCGCAGCCGCGCATAGGCCTGCATCAGCTCGATCAGCCCGGCCTGCCAGCGCGTGGCGCGCAGCTTCGCCACCGTCTCGGGCGCGCCGCGGGCGAAACGGTCCTGCCCCAGCAGCGGCCGCCCCATCAGCCGCGCCGCCGCCTCGCGCATCGCCTGCAGGCGTTCCAGCTGAAAGGCCAGATGCGCGGCCAGATCCTCGGCCGAAGGACCCTCGGCCTGCGGGTCCGGCGGCAGCAGCAGCCGCGACTTGAGATAGGCGAGCCATGCCGCCATCACCAGGTAATCCGCCGCCAGCTCGATGCGCAGGCTGCGCGCGCGTTCGATGAAGCCCAGATACTGCTCGGCCAGCGCCAGCACGCTGATCTGCATCAGATCGACCTTTTGCGTGCGCGCCAGCGTCAGCAGCAGGTCCAGCGGCCCGTCATAGCCGGGCACATCGACGATCAGCGCCTCGTCGGGGCGCGGGATGCTGTCGGTATTGGCCGGCGTCGGGTTCATCCCCCACCCATGGAAACGGGCGCCCGCGCTGTCAACCGGCGTATGTCTTCTGTCGTCAAATATCCCGGGGCCCGGGGCAGAGCCCCGGTCCGGCGCCGCCACAATGGAAAAGGGCCGCCCCGAAGGACGACCCCTGAAACCCAATCGCGCGAAAGATCAGCGCGAGTAGAATTCGACCACCAGATTCGGCTCCATCACCACCGGATAGGGCACGTCGCCCAGCGCCGGGGTGCGCACGAAAGTGGCGGTCATCTTGTTGTGGTCGACGTCCAGGTAATCGGGCACGTCACGCTCGGCCAGGCCGACGGCTTCCAGCACGATGGCCAGCTGGCGCGAACGGTCGCGCACCGCGATCACGTCGCCTTCCTTGACGCGATAGGAGGCGATGTTCACCCGCTTGCCGTTCACGGTGACATGGCCGTGGTTGATGAACTGGCGCGAGGCGAAGATGGTCGGCACGAACTTGGCGCGATAGACCACCGCGTCCAGGCGCCGCTCGAGCAGGCCGATCAGCATCTCGCCGGTGTCGCCGCGCAGGCGCACGGCCTCGGCGTAGATGCGGCGGAACTGCTTTTCGGTCAGGTCGCCGTAATAGCCCTTGAGCTTCTGCTTGGCGCGCAGCTGGGTGCCGAAGTCCGACAGCTTGTTCTTGCGGCGCTGGCCGTGCTGGCCGGGGCCGTATTCGCGCTTGTTCACCGGGGATTTGGCACGGCCCCAGATGTTTTCGCCCATGCGGCGGTCGATCTTGTACTTGGCAGCGGTGCGTTTGGTCATCGCTGATCTCCTTCGTTCGTTGCAGAAGGGCGTTGTCCTCTCCCCTTCACAGGGGCGACAGGCTTCCCCTTGCGGGGTCCACCAACACCAATGGAAGCGGCGCTTATAGCCGCGCGGGGGGCAGAGTCAACCGCCCCCCATGGGGCCGTCAGCCCCGCATCAGCCCCATGATCGCCCAGGCCAGCGCCGAACAGACCAGCGCGGCCACCGCCACCGGCATGGCGGTGCCGTCATAGGCCAGCCCCACCGGCGCCGCGATCAGCACTGCCCCCAGCGTCGACAGCGCCGCCACGACCGAGGCGGTCAGCCCCGCGATATGCCCCATGCGCTGCATCGCCAGCGCGTTGAGGTTGCCGAAGGTCAGCCCGGCCATGGTGAAGATGCCCACCGACCACAGGAAGAACACCGGAAAGCGCAGCAGCGGCGGCAGCCCGCCCCAGAGCGCCAGCAGGAACGCCGCCGAGGCGAAGATCTGCAGCAGATAGGCGGTGCGGGCGATCCTGCGCATCCCCACCCGCATCACCAGCCGCGAATTGATCAGCGTACCGGTCGCTGCCAGCAGCGCCATGACGGCAAACCACAGCGGAAAGCGCTCGCCTTGGCCGTAGGTCTCGCCGAACAGCTGCTGGGCCGAGGACAGCAGCGCGAACATCTGCGCGAAGCCCAGCGTCATGGTGATCGTGCTCAGCACCACCTGCCGGTCGGACAGCACCTCGCGCGTGCCCTCCCACAGGCTGCGCAGCCGCAGCGGGCGGCGGTCCTGCGGGGCCAGAGTCTCTTCCTGCCGCAGCCCCAGCCACAGCCAGCCCAGCGAGCCGAACAGGAAGAAGCCGATGAACACCCCGCGCCAGCCCAGCACATGGATGAACCCCTGCCCGATCAGCGGCGCCATCGCCGGCACGATCATGAACACCATCATGATGAAGCTGGTGATCCGCGCCATCTCGCGCCCGGCGTAAAGGTCGCGCACCAGCGCGGTGCCGACGATCCGCGGCGAGGCCGCCCCCAGCCCTTGCGCGAATCGCGCCAGCAGCAGCGCGTCCAGCGTCCCCGCGAACATCGCCACGATCGAGAACACCAGGTAGATGGTAATCCCGATCGCCATCGCCCGCTTGCGCCCCAGCGCGTCCGAGATCGGCCCGGCGAACAGCGTGCCGATGCCCATCCCGGCCATGAAGCTGGTCAGCACCAGCTGCGCGCGGTTGACATCGGTCGGGGTCAGCTCGGCGGCGATCTGGGGCAGCGCCGGCAGCATCGCATCCATGGAAAATGCCACCGTGGCGAACAGGAATGCCAGCATGGCAATCAGTTCACCCTGCCGCGCCCGAGCGGTGTCAGAGTTTTGCGAAGTCATGAGAGCGTCCTTTCCATGATCCCCTACGCTCTGCGACCGGGGGTCGCAACCCCGGCGCGAGGATCGGTTTTCACCATGCCGTGCCCGGGGGCGGCGGTTTCCCCCCGCCTGTTCACCCGCCCTGTTCACCTGCGCCGCCGGGGTTTATATCGGCGGCATGAGCGAGCCCCTGCACATGATGAAACTCTGCGTCGGCGCCGACCGTCCCGAGGATCTCGAGGAATGGCAGCAAGAGCGTTTCGGCGCCGGCCCCGCGTTCCACGTCACCAGGATGCGCCCGAAACGCGCCGAAGAGCTGCTGGCCGGCGGCTCGATCTACTGGGTGTTCCGGGGGGTGATGCTGGCACGGCAGCAGCTGATGGGGTTCGAGGACCGGGTCGGTGCCGATGGAATCACCCGCTGCGCGCTGGTGCTCGACCCGCAGCTGGTGCGGGTGGCCGCCGTGCCCCGCCGCCCCTTTCAGGGCTGGCGCTATCTGCCCGGCGCGGACGCGCCCCCCGACCTGCCCCCCGGCCGCGCCAGCGAGGACCCGCTGCCGCCAGAGCTGGTCCGCGAACTGGCCGAGATGGGGCTGCTTTGACGCCCTCCGGCGGGGATATTTCACAAGGAAGAAGCCGGGGCGCGGCGGCATTCCGGCGACTGCCCGCTTGACCGGGCCGGCGGCTTTGTATATCGCAGGCGGGCCGCGGGTGTAGCTCAATGGTAGAGCAGAAGCTTCCCAAGCTTACGACGAGGGTTCGATTCCCTTCACCCGCTCCAGAAATCAGTGTTCGCACCGGCGCGCTGCCCGGCCCGGAACGGGCCTCCTCACCCCAGGAATGTTTGTTGGCCGAGAGGCGGATTGCTGTGGTCAGCAGGGCCGTTGCGACCGGTCCCATTCGCGGGAACGGAGGGAATGCGGAGGGTGGCGACCGGCGCAGTCCAGGGTGCGTGGCCAGATCGCCAGTGCCGTGCGGTGCCCCACAGAGCCGATAATGTTCTTGGGCCGCGATTGATAACGCATTCCGGCCCGTTCATCGGTTACCGATTCCTGATTCCCTCCAGAAACCGCCCGAAACTCGGGAAACGCCGCACCAGCCGGAATTTCACATGACGCAGGCCGTTTTTCACGAAAGCCTTGCTGCGCATGGGCACCCAGTCAAAACGGATCATGTTCAGATGAACCGGCTGCACCTGGCACGGTGATACCGGCGGAGCCTGCCCTGCATTCGGCAGCAGCGGATAGAACCATTCGCGATCCGGCCAGACATATTCATCGGGCCAGGTCCAGCAGCTGTTTTCCATATAGACCCGGCGCATTTCATCCCCGAGCGCCTTGTCCGTCCCCAGCGGCGGCGAGGGCGGGCCCAGTCGATACAGATGGCGCTGCATCAGGATTACCGCCTTGTCGCTGACATAGCAGGTGACCCAGATCCGAAAGCCCAGTTTTTTCTGCACTGCCTCGACGGCGCGAAAGACCTGCACGTGATCCTCGTGCCCATACTCGCCCCACGGATTGTGGGTCACCACATCCGCCGCCCCTTTCAGGCGATCTTCCAGCGCGGTGCAGAGCATTTCGAAATTGGCCCGATAGGCGGCCAAGGTGGCGCCATGCAGATTGAACGGCATCCGGCGAAGCGCCAGCCCCTCGGCCGTTTCTTCGGGAATGGGCCAGGTGGCGTGATTGAATACCGATGCCTCGACAATATTCAGGCTTTCCACATTGCTCAGCGGCAGGGCGCGAACGGCCCGCCGGCGCCCCTCCGAAAAGACCGGCTGGCCCGGAAAATCGCCGTAACACAGGATCACCCTGCCCGCGGTTTTCAGGATGGAACTGGCCCAAAGCACCTCGTCATCGGGATGCGCCATTACGACGAAGCACCCGGAAGGCGGAGAGGGCGGCGTATCCGTGGAGGTCAGGGCGGTCATGAAGGCCTTTCCTGAAGGATGAACCGGATCGAAAGGATTATAACGGGCAGAAGCCACACAGACATCAGTTTTTTCAAGAAACCGGCGTTTCCGGCCCGGCGGTCTCAGTCCGCCGGTTTCCGCGCCGCCAGCATCAGGCCGTTGCGCAGATGCGGGATCAGGGCGGCCGGTGCAACCAGCCTGTGCGCCAACCGCGCCCACAGCGTCGCCCCCGCCCAGCCGCAGGTATACTGCTTGGCGAACAGGATCTGCATCCCTGCCCGCTCCAACTGCCATGTCATCTGGCCGAGCGTGTATTCATGTTGCGCCCCCAGGGATTCGGTGCCCTCCGGGTAGCGGAAATGATCCAGGACCTGCTTTCCGGCCAGAAGATACAGCACATTGCGGAAACGCGATCCATTCGGCGTCGTCAGGAACAGGATACCGCCGCTTTTCAGGAACCCCTGAATCCGCCCGAAAACGATATAGGGGGGTTGCGGGATATGTCCAATGACTTCTTGCAGGATGACCAGATCGAACTGCTCTTGCGGAAGCTGCGTATCCGACATCAGGTTCAGCTCGACAAAGGGGATGCCGAAGCCATTTATATCCTCGGCCGCACGGCGATTGACGTCGCCGACGGTGACCTGCATGCCATGGATCCGCGCCAGCAGCACCCCCATGATACCGCCGCCAATATCAAGAACCCTGGCCGAAGGCGGCAGATCAAGCCGCTGGATATGATCGAATGCCTTCCAGAAGCGGGTCACCGAGTTTTCATAATAGGACTCGTATTCGACAAATTCCCTGCCATGGATCAAATCATTATAATGCTTTACAAAATCAGCCCTATTGCAGATCATCAGGTAATTCCGATTGCCCCCGGCTATAATTTCCCCATACGCCATGCTATTTGAAGCCGGCCTTGAAGACAAGCTTCGGATCGGGTCACCGGCGAAATCGGCCTCGGTCCAACTTGTTGTCAACTGATCACGCAACCATAAGGCGTTTTCTCAAGTTCGCGGGGGATTGGGATTGACATCAATTCGGCCCGCCCGCGATCATCAACGCCGATCAGGGCGGATCATCCTGCCCATGGAGGCAAGCCGCCGCCATGGTCTAAGGTTGTTTCAACGCAATCGAAACCGATCGGCAGGTGCAGGCCGGCTGCAACAAGCGACGGGATGGGCGGGGACAGGAACATGACGCAGGAAACCACAGGAACGACGCGGCCACGGGTCCTGCTGATCGCCGAGGCAGCCAATCCCGAATGGGTGTCGGTTCCGTTGGTCGGCTGGTCCCTGGCGCAAGCGCTGCGCGACGTGGCCGATGTGCATCTGGTCACCCAGATCCGCAACCGAGAGGCGATCCTGCGCGCCGGGCTGGTCGAGGGCCGCGACTTCACCGCCATCGACAGCGAGGCCTTGGCCCGGCCCCTGTGGAAGCTGGGCAGCCTGCTTTCGGGTGGCGAGGGGCGGGGCTGGACGATCCAGCAGGCGGTGAACACGATCAGCTATCCCTATTTCGAACATCTGGTGTGGCGGCGGTTCGGGGCGCAGATCCGGGCCGGGCAATTCGACCTGGTGCATCGGATCACGCCGCTGTCGCCGGTGCAGCAAAGTCCGATTGCCGCGAAATGCCGCCGTGCCGGGGTGCCGTTCCTGCTGGGGCCGCTCAACGGCGGAGTGCCTTGGCCCAAGGGATTCGAGGCCGAGATGAAGCAGGAAAACGAATGGCTGTCGCGGCTGCGCGGGCTGTCGCGCCTGCTGCCCGGGCGGCGCAACACGCTGCGGGCGGACGCCATTCTGGCCGGATCACGGCAGATGATCCGCGATATCCCCGCCCGGCATCGGGACCGGGTGATCTATCTGCCCGAGAATGCCGTCGACCCTGCCCGGTTCTGGCGCAGCGCCGATCACGGGCCTGCGCTGGCCGGCGGGCCGCTGCGGGCCTGTTTCATCGGCCGGCTGGTGCCGTTGAAGGGGGTCGACATGCTGATTGCGGCCGCAGAGCCGCTGCTGGAATCGGGGCGGATGGAGCTGGACATCATCGGGGACGGTCCGGTGCTGCCCGCGCTGAAAGAGCAGGCCCGGCACCTCGGCGACGCGGTGCGCTTTCACGGCTGGAAAAAACACGAGGAGGTGCAGGATATCGCCGCGGAATGCACGGTTCTGACCTTTCCCTCCATCCGCGAATTCGGCGGCGGGGTGGTGCTCGAGGCGATGGCGCTGGGTCTTTGCCCGGTGGTGATCGACTATGCGGGCCCGGCCGAGCTGGTAACGCCGGACACCGGCTATGCGGTGCCGATCGGCGACCGCGCCGAAGTGGTGGCCGGGCTGCGCGCGGCCTTGCTGCGCTGCGCGGAACACCCGGCCGAAGTGGCGCAGAAGGCAGCGGCGGCACGGGCCCGGGTCGAAGGGCTGTTCACATGGACGCGCAAGGCCGCACAGGTGCGCGAGGTCTATGACTGGGTGCTGGGGGTGCGAGCGGTGCGGCCCGATCCGATGGCCGGGGCGGATGGAGCGCCTGTTCATTCCGGGAAGTCGTGACCAATGCCGGGCGGCACGGGGTGAGGATGCCTTTGCGGGGTTGATCCTGTTTCGAGAAAACTGAATTTCTCAGCCCTGGACGGCTCGTCAGCATTGTTCGACAGCAGAATGTCGTCGCCGCCGGGGAATAGCGGGGCTCGCCGGCTTTCATGCTGGTAAGTGGCGGTCGCCACTCCGCAGCCAATGCAAAACGGATCAATCTCACCATTACGGACAATATGGAAAAGATGCGGACATTGCTTCTGTCCACAACCGCATCCACAGTCCAACAATGAGTCCCGGACATTTCAAGGCCGCGGGTGTAGCTCATTGATAGAGCAGAAGCTTCTCAAGCTTACGACCAGAGCTCGCTTCCCATCACTCTCTCCAATCCCTCCATTCGCCGATGCGGTGAATAAATGCGTTAAGTTGGAACGCTTTTCCAAAGCAGCGGCCCATCTTCTTCGCTTCACCCGAAACCAAGCAGCACGATTCACCCCCCCCAGGCTCCCCGCACCCCGCAAGTTTCCGCCTGCCGGGAACCACCGGGTGGCGCCCCTTGCCCCCCTCGGTCCGCGCGGCCAGTGTGGCCCGCGCTGCAAAACGACAGGAGCTTTCCGTGACCGACTTCCTTCTGCTGCTCGTCGCCGGGGTGCTGGGCGGGGTGCTCAACGCGGTGGCGGGGGGCGGCACCTTCATCACCTTTCCAGCGCTGGTGTTCGTGGGGGTGCCGGTGGTGTCGGCCAATGCCACCAGCACGGTGGCGGCGCTGCCGGGGTATCTGTCGGCGGCGCTGGGGTTCCGGCGGGAAATCGCGCTGTTGCCGCGCGCGATCTTCAACCGGCTGACCCTGCTGACCATGGCAGGCGGCGCGGCGGGCTCGGCGCTGCTGCTGCTGTCCTCGAACGAGGCGTTTGCGGTGCTGGTCCCGTTCCTGCTGCTGGCGGCGACGCTGGTGTTCATGGCCGGCGGGCGGCTGCGCGCCTGGGCCGCGCGCTATCGCGGGGGCGTGACCGCCTTTGGCGCCGGCACCATGATTCCCGTCGCGATCTATGGCGGATATTTCAACGGCGGGCTGGGCATCGTGCTGCTGGCGCTGTTCGCGCTGTGGGGGATGACCGACCTGATCGAGATGAACGGGCTGAAGAACTGGCTGTCTTTCGCGCTGTCGATCATCAGCTTCGCGATCTTCGCCGCCGGCGGGCAGGTGGCCTGGGGACCGGCGCTGTCGGTGGCGATCGGCACCGTCCTGGGCGGCTATCTGGGTGCGCCGGTGGCGCGCAGCATCCCGGTGCCGGTGCTGCGCGGGTTGATCGCGGTCGTCGGCTTCGGCATGACGGCGGTATTCTTTTGGCGACTGGCAAGCGGAGCATGAACATGGCGGAGATCAAGCGGATCGAATGCGGCCCCAGGATGAGCATGGGCGTCGTCCACAACGGCGTGGTCTGGCTGGCAGGCCAGGTCGGCACCCCCGGCGACAGCGTGGCCGAGCAGACCCGCACCGCCCTGGCCGAGGTCGACCGGCTGCTAGCCGAGGCCGGGACCGACCGCACCCGCATCCTTTCGGCCCAGGTGTGGCTGGCCGACATGGCGGATTTCGCGGAAATGAACGCTGTCTGGGACGCATGGGTGCCGCAGGGCCACTGCCCGGCCCGTGCCACCGGCGAATCGCGGCTGGCGAGCCCGGATTACCGGGTCGAGGTGATCGTCACCGCGGCGCTCTGACCGCCGCCAGCACCGAGCGGGCGGCGCGCAGCCCGGGCGGCTCGCCGCCCCGGCCCAGCCGCTGCATGGTCAGCTCCATCGCGGCCAGCTGTTCGCCGCGGGCGTCGGGGTCGTCCAGCAGCTGCAGCAGCGCCGCGGCCATGGGGCCGGGCTGGCAGCGCTTGCCCAGAAACTCGGGCACCGCTCGGGTGTCGGTGACAAGGTTGACCAGCGTCACCGTGTCGGTTTTCAGCAGCATCCCCAGCAGCGCCCTTGTCAGGGGCGCCATGTCGTAGCCGATCACCATCGGCACCTGATTCGCCGCCAGCTCCAGGCTGACCGTCCCCGAGGCCGCCAGCGCCAGATCCGCCGCCGCAAAAGCCGCGCGCTTGTCCTCGCTGTCCTGCACCACCACCGGCGCGGTCGGCCAGCGCTTGACCATCTGCCCCACCATCGCGGCCACCCCGGGCACGGTGGGCAGCACCACCCGCAGCTCTGGCACCCGGTCGCGCAGCTGCATCAGCGCCTCGTCGAACCGGGGGCCGAGGCGGGCGACCTCGCCCTGGCGCGAGCCGGGCAGGCACAGCACCAGCGGCGCATCGACGGCGATGTCGTGGCGGGCGCGGAAGGCCGCGGCCTCTTCCGGGGTCGCCATCGGTTCCGCCACCACCGGATGGCCGACGAAATCGCAGCTCATCCCGGCGGCGCGCATCAGCGGCGGTTCGAACGGCAGGATCGCCAGCACATGGTCGATCACCTCGGCCATTTTCGCCGCCCGCCCCGGCCGCCACGCCCAGACCGAGGGCGCCACGTAATGCACCGTGCGGATCCCCGGCGCCGCCTCCCGCACCAGCCTCGCCACCCGCAGGCCGAAATCCGGGCTGTCGATGGTGATCAGCACATCGGGCGCCGCCGCCACCACCGCCTGCGCAGTCTGCGCGATGCGGCGCTTGAGCGCGCGGTATTTCGGCAGGATCTCCCAGATCCCCATCAGCGACAGCTCGGACATGGGAAACAGGCTGGTCAGCCCCTGCGCCGCCATCGCCTCGCCGCCGATCCCCGCGATCTCCAGCCCCGGGTCCAACTCGCGCAGCCCCGCGATCAGCGCGCCGCCCAGCCGGTCGCCCGAGGGCTCGCCCGCGATCAGGAACGCCTTCATGCGGCCACCCGTGCGGGCCCGGCTGCTTCTTTCTGGCCCAAATACCCCGTCACGCCCGTGCCCACAGGAACACCCCCGCCGCCTTGGCCGCGGCGATGGTCGCCTCGCGGTCCAGCAGCAGAACGCCGCCGGCCTGCCATGCGATCCCGGCCAGCCCGGCGCGGGCGGCCTGCGCCACCGTGTCGGGGCCGATGGCGGGCAGGTCGATGCGGCGGTCCTGCCCCGGCTTCGGCGCCTTGAACAGCACGCCGCGCGCGCCATCCGGGCGCGGACGCAGCCCCTGGTGCAGGGCGGCAAACTCCAGCATCGCCTCGGTCCCCGGCAGGGTTTCAAAGGCGAGGCACAGCCCCTGAACCACCACGCAGCCTTGCCCGATGTCCAGCGGGCCGGTGATCGACAGGATCGCGGCGGCGCGGGCGGCGTCCGCGCGGTCGGCAGCCGAGGGCTCGCCCGCCAGCACCCCTTCACCGGGCACCAGCGCGGGGCAGATCGCGTCGACGCCCACGACCTCGAGCCCCCAGTCCTCGAAGATCGCGATCACCTCGCGCAGCGCGCCGTCGTCGCCCTGCTGCATCGCGGTCAGGATGCGGGGGACCAGCGCGGCGGTGCGGGGGTCGAACATCTCGGGTTCCAGCCGCGGGCGGCGGATCGCGCCGGCAAAGACCACCCGCGCAAACCCCTCGTCCACCAGCCGGTCGAGCAGCGGCACCAGCCGTTCAAGCCGGAAGCTTTCGGCGGCGATCCCCTGGGGCAACGCGGGGGGAAATCCTTCCAGCGCCAGCACCAGCGGCGGGGTCCCGGCGTCACCCAGCGCCTGCGCCACCACCCCCGGCAGCACCCCGTCCCCGGCGAGGATCGCGGTTTTTGCCGCGCCGGTCATTTCGCGGGCGGGCGCAGAAAGCTGCGGTCGCTGGGGCCGAGGATGAAGTCCAGCACCTCGCGCTCCATCGCGGTGACCTCGCCCCCGGCGCGCCGCTGCGCGGTCTCGCGCAGCGATCCCGACGCCAGCGCCGCCAGCAGCTCGCGCAGCGCCGCGATCTCGGCCCGGCTGGCGCCGCGGCGCTTGAGCCCGACCAGATTCAACCCTTCGAACTGCCCGCGCGGCCCCGACACCAGCCCGTGCGGCAGCACGTCGGCGGTGACCATGCTCAGCGCCCCGATCATCGCGCCGCGGCCGATGCGGACGAACTGGTGGACACCCGACAGCCCGCCGACGATCACCTCGTCCTCGAGCACGCAATGCCCGGCGATGGCGACGCTGTTGACCAGGATCACGTGGTTCCCGATCCGGCAGTCATGCGCGACGTGGCTTGAGGACATGAACAGCCCGTCGTCGCCGACCCGGGTCAGCCCGCCGCCGCCGGCGGTGCCGGGGTTCATGGTCACATATTCGCGGATGCGGTTGCGGGCGCCGATCACCAGCCGCGTGCGCTCGCCCCCGAACTTCAGGTCCTGCGGCGCCTGCCCGATCGAGGCAAAGGGAAAGATCACCGTCCCCTCGCCGATCTCGGTCTCTCCGGCGACGACGACATGGGATTTCAACTCGACCCGATCACCCAGCCGCACCTGAGGCCCGACATGGCAGAAGGGCCCGATGCGGGCCCCCTGCCCCAGTTCCGCCCCCGGCTCGACGATGGCCGAGGGGTGAATCTGCGTGTCAGCCATCGGCCGCGTCGCTCACGGCCATCATCGCGGTGAACTCGGCGCTGGCGCAGACCTGCCCGTCCACCTGCACCTCGCCGGTGAACTTCCAGATCTTGCCGCCGGGGCGCTTGACCTTGACATGCAGCTCGGCCACGTCGCCGGGCTGGACCATGCGGCGGAACTTGCAGTTGTCGACCCCCATGAAATAGGTCAGCAGCCGCTCGTCGATGTAGTTGCGGGTGATGCCCACCACCACCGCGGCGGTCTGGGCCATCGCTTCGACCAGCAGCACGCCGGGCATCACCGGCTGGTCGGGGAAGTGCCCGGGGAAATGCGGCTCGTTCGAGGTCACGCATTTGATCCCCACCCCACCCTCGAAGGGCACGATATCCTGCACCCGGTCGATCATCAGGAACGGGTAGCGATGCGGAATGATGCGCTTGATCAGGGCCAGGTCGGCGGTGGTGTAGGGTGCGGGCGCGCGCTCTGGCTCGGCCATTCTGTCACTCCGGGATGTTTTGGTTGTGCTAGCAAATGCGCTTGAGCCTTGGCAAGCTGGCCCCGGTCAGCCGGGCCGCCCGGGGGCCGGGTTCCGCGCGGCCCGGATGGTCGAGGACGACAACGGACTCATCGGCCCGTTGATCATCACCCAGGCCGGCGCCGGCGCCTCGGCCAGCAGGGGCGCGCGGGCTTCGGGCAGCCGCGCCTGCCACAGGATCCGCGCCGCCCGCGAGGTCCGCGCCGGCGTGCGGGTGCCCGGACGCGCGATCACCCCGATCGGCACCTGCGCGGCGATCCCGCGCCAGCGGTCCCAGCGGCTGAACTGGATCAGGTTGTCCGAGCCCATCAGCCACACGAAGCGCACCCCCGGCCAGCGCGCCCGCAGCGCGGCGATGGTGTCGGCGGTCCAGCGCGTGCCCAGCTGCGCCTCGATCCCGGTGACGCGGATGCGGGGGTCGTGGACCAGCGCCCTTGCGGCGGCGATGCGGTCGGGCAGCGGCGCGGGACCGTGGGGTTTCAAGGGGTTGCCGGGGCTGACCAGCCACCACACCCGGTCCAGCCGGAACCGGCGCAGCGCCATTTCGGTGATGTGCAGATGCCCGGCGTGCGGCGGATCGAACGAGCCGCCCAGCAGCCCGATCCGCTGCCCCGGCAGGGCGATCAGCGTGTCGCCCGTCCCGGCCCGCATCTCACTCGGCCCCGCCGGGCCCGGAGGGGGGGCCGGAGCCGGCGGGCGGCGGAGCCGGCGCGGCCTCCGCGCCGGGGGCAGAACTGGCATCCAAATCCGGCGCGGCATCGGTGGCCGCATCTTCCGGTGGTGAGGGCGCCGGGTCGGAGGCGTCAGAGCCCGCAGCGCCCGGCGCGGGCACGGCCGAGGGCGTCGGTCCGGACGCTTCATCGACAGGCACAGCCGCATCCCCCGGCACCGTCGCAGCCGCGGCCGCCGGGTCGGCCGTTCCGCCCGACCCCGCCGAGGAGGCCGGTCCGGCCGATTCATCGTCAAGCGCAGCCGCGGGCGCCGCATCCTCCGGCGCAGTCGCGGACCCGGGATCAGCGGCCGCCCCGTCCGACGCCGCCGCCGTGTCGCGGCCGGCGGCGGAATCGAGGTCCGTCTCGGACCCCGCCGGCGCTTTGTCCTTCTCGGCCTCGGCCTGTGCGCGTTCCTGTTCGGCCTGCGCCTTCAGCGCGGCGGCGATGATCTCGCGGCCGTCGCCCAGCTCGGCGTTCAGCGCGGCGATGGCGTCGTCGGTCACGTCCACCCGGTCGTCGGCGATCAGCACCATGCGCTGGTCCAGCATCACCAGCGCCCCCCGCGCCACCATCACCCGCCCCAGCACCGGCGCCGCGGCCTGAAAGAAGATGGCGCGGTCGCGTTCGGCGGTGTCCGACAGCGCCTCGCGCGCCTCGTCGCGTTCGCGGCGGATCGCCATCACCCGCTCGTCGAACTCGGCGGCGCGGATGCGGAACTCCTCGGGGGACAGCCGGGCGCGGGCGGCGGTCAGCGCATCCTCGTCGGCGACCAGATCGGCAAAGGCGCGGTCGTTGTCGGCAGCGACCTGGCGCGACTGCGCGGCGAGCTCTGCCTGCGCGCGCATTCCCCAGCGCGACTGCCGGTAAAGCGCCTCCTGATCGACGATCACCACCGCCAGCGCCCGCGGGTCCGCCCCCGCCGCGGCCGAGGGCGCCAGCCGCAGCGGTGCGTCGGCGGCCCCATTCGGGGCAGCGGGCGCGGGCAGCGCCGCGGCGGGGCCGGCAAGGTCGCTGGCCGCGTCGCTCAGCCCCGGCGCTTCCGCAGCGGGCGGCGCCTCGGAAGCGCGGGGGACCGGGCGCGGGCTGGCCGGTTCCTGCGCGGCCAGCGGCAATGCACCCAGCAGCAACGCCGCGATCAGGGGCGCGCCGGCCCGCCGCAGCCCCGCCCTACGCATCAGAACCGGGTCGTGATGGACAGGTCGAACGGCTGGTCCCGGTCGTAGTCCTCTTTCTTCACCGCCTTGGCGAAGTTGAAGCGCAGCGGCCCGATCGGGGTGGTCCAGAAGATCGAAGCCCCGACCGAGGCGCGGACCTTCATGTCGTCGTCCACCGTGCCGTCGGGCGGGCTGGTCCCGGGCGCCCCCGCCACGTTGTCCAACCCCCAGACCGAACCTGCATCGGCGAACAGCCCGCCGGTGATACCGTATTCTTCGGGCAGGCCGATGGGAAATTGCGCCTCGGTGCGCAGCGCCCAGAAATAGTTGCCGCCCAGCGCATCCTCGTAGGGCGCGTTCAGGTCGCGCGGACCAAAACCGTTGGCCTCGAAGCCGCGGATGCGGCCGGTGCCGCGGAAGCGGTCGGTGATGCGGCTGTCGGTGTCGCCCAGCATGTGCAGGGCGCCGGCCTCGAACTCGGCGCGCAGGGTGACCTCTTCGCGCCAGGCGCGGCTTTCCACCCCGGCCAGGACCGTCGTCGTCACCGATTCCACGTCGCCGCCCAGCCCGGCGAAATCCTGGCTGAAGCGCAGCTTGTAGGCAGTCAGCGGGTCGATCCCCACGATGCGGCTGTCATAGCTGTAGCTGTAGCCCAGCGACGAGGTGAGCCGCTCGCCCTCTTCCTCGACCAGGATCGGGGACGAGCCCACGTCCGGCGTCGGCGGCGTACCGCTGCAGTCATCGGGATCGACGTCGCAATCGGGAATCGGCCTCACGTCGAACAGCTTGTCCTTGCTGATCCGATAGCGCAGCTCCAGCCGGCCGTTGTCGCTGACCGGGAACTCGATCCCCGAGGACAGGCCGATGCTGCGGGTGTTGTAGCGCGCGTTGTAATAATCCGAGGTCCGGTACCAGGCCGAGAACCGCGCCCGCAGGTCGCGCCCCAGGAAATACGGCTCGACAAAGTTGAAATCGAAGCTGCGCGAGCCGCTGGCGGTCGAAAAGCCCAGCTGCACCGTCTGGCCGCGGCCCAGGAAGTTGTTTTCCGACAGCGCCGCGTTGAAGCCGACGCCCGCATCGGCGCCGTAGCTGGCGCCAAAGCTCAGCGTGCCGGTGGGCTGTTCCTCGACGTTCACGTCGACGATGACCTGTTGCGGCGTGGACCCGGCCCGGGTTTCCACCTGCGCGTCGCTGAAATACCCCAGCGCCCGGATCCGTTCGGCCGAGGCGCGGATTTCGCGCGGGTTGAAGGGGTCGCCCTCGACGGTGCGGAACTGGCGGCGGATCACCTCGTCCAGCGTGGTGGTGTTGCCCTCGATGTCGATGCGCTCGACGAAGATGCGCGGGCCGCGCACCAGCGCCAGCGTCAGGTCCAGCGTCTGGTTGCGCATGTTGCGGGTCACCCGCGGCTCGACGCTGACGAAGTTCAGCCCCTGCTGCAGGGCCAGCGTCTCCATCCGCTGGATGGTGTTTTCCACCGCCGAGGGGCTGTAGACCTGCCCGCGGCGGACCTTGTTCTGGGCCTGATAAGGCGCGACATCCAGTCCCGGGATCTCGCTGACCACCCCGACATTGCCGAAGTGATAGCGCGGGCCCTCGTAGATGTTGTAGGTCACGAAGAACGCGTCGCGTTCGCGCGCGACCTCGGGGGCGACCGCCTGCACGCGGAAATCGGCATAGCCGCGCGAGCGGTAGAAATCGGTCAGCAGCTTTTCGTCCAGCTGCATCCGTTCCGGCGCGAAGGTGTCGCGGCGGACGAAGGCGCGCAGCAGCCCGGCCTGTTTGGTGGACAGCACGTCGCGCAGCTTGCGGTCGGAAAAGGCACGGTTGCCAGTGAAACCGATGCGCTCGATCTCGGTGACCTTGCCCTCGCGGATCTCGAACACCAGGTCAACGCGGTTGCCCGAGCGGCGGATCACCCGCGGATCGACGCGGGCGGCATAGCGCCCCTGTGACGCATAGGCCGCGGCGATGGCCTGCGCGTCCTGTTCCGCCATGCTGGGCGAGAACACCCGGCGCGAGCGCGACTGCACCACCTCGGCCAGCTGGTCGTCCTTAATGCGGCGGTTGCCCTCGAAATTGACGATGTTGATCACCGGGTATTCGCTGACCCGGATGACCAGCGTGCGGCCCTGCGGGACGATCTCGACCGTCTCGAACAGCCCGGATTGTTGCAGCCGCTGCTGGGCGTCATTGAGATCGCCCAGCGACAGATCGGCCCCGCGGCGCAGGTTGGCCAGCGACAGCGCGGTCTCGGCATCGACCGTCTGCGCGCCCTCCAGCCGCACCTGGTCGTAGACCGCGGCACTCGCCGCGCCGGCCACGCCCAGCGCCGCGGCAAGCACCATCGCCGGGATCGTCCCCGCCGCGCGCGCGCGGGCCAAAGCCGCGCCCCTCATCCGATCCGTCATTGCCTGCCCCTCGCGTCAGCGTCCGGCGCCGGTTTTCCGTTCGCCATTTGCGGCAGGATTAACCCCGCACGGGGGGAGCTGTCAAAGCAAACCCGGCAGAAACGGGGCAATCCGGGCCCGGCGGGTCAGCGGCAGACGATATCGTTGGTCAGGCCGAACACCATCAGCGTCAGCACCAGCGCCATGCCGATGCGGGTCAGGATGTCCATCGCGCGCTCGGACGGGGGACGGCGGGCCACGGCCTCCCATGTGTAGAATAGCAGATGGCCGCCATCCAGCACCGGGATCGGCAGCAGGTTCAGGAACCCGATCCCTGCCGACAACAGCGCCACCAGCCAGAAGAAATTGCCCGCCCCGGCGCTGGCGGCATCGCCCGCCACCTCGGCGATCGAGATCGCGCCCGACAGGTTGCAGCGCCCGATCTGCCCGGTGATCATGGCGACGATGCCGGTCAGCGAGCCCCAGACCACGTCGCGGGTCTGGCGGGCGCCGATGGCCAGCGCCTCGACCGGGCCGGGGGTGCGGGTGGCTGGGCGGAAATACCCCTCGCCGCCGGTGACGCCGATCAGCCAGCGCTTTTCAAAGCCGCCCCCTGTCGTGGGCAGGTCCTGTTCGCGCGGGATCAGCGCGAAATCGGCCTCGCCCACGCCCGGGCGCCAGACGCGCAGGGCCACGGGGCGGCCCGCTGCGGCCTCGACCGCGGGGCGCAGCTCGGTGAAGCGGGCGATGGGGCGGCCCTCGACCGCCAGCACCACGTCGCCCGGGCGAAGATCGGCGGCCGAGGCCGCGCTGCGCGGCGACACCCCCGAGATGCGCGGCGGCGCCGGGTCGGGGGCGGTCACGGTGATCTCGGCCCCGTTCCGGCGCACGGTCCAGTCGTGGCTGGGCGCAGCAGGCAGCGTCTCGGGCAGGGCGAACAGCGCAGGCCAGTCGGGAACAGGGTGGCCGGCGATGGCGAGGATCTCGTCCCCCGGTTGCAGCTGGTTCACCACGCCGGGCGGTGCTTGCAGGATCTCGCCCACCTCCAGCCGCTCGGTCGCCAGCCCCTGCCATGTGATCACACCCGCAAAGACCAGCGCGGCGAGGATGAAGTTGAACACCGGCCCCGCCGCCACCGTGGCGAACCGCGCCCATAGCGGCGCACCCCCCAGCGTCTGCCGGGCAAGCGCCGGGTCCACGGTGCCGTCGCGCGTCGCGCTGGCAACATCGGCATCGCCCAGAAACCGGACATAGCCGCCCAGCGGGATCGCCGCGATCTGCCAGACCGTGCCGCGGCGGTCGCGCCAGGCCACCAGCTTTGGTCCGAACCCCAGCGAGAACACTTCGGCCCGGATCCCGCACCAGCGGCCGACGATGTAATGGCCGTATTCATGCACGCCGACGATGATCGACAGCGCCACCACAAAGGCGACGATTGTCCAGGCGAGTCCGCCGGTCTGTGTGATCACAGCCTCGATCATGCGGCGGCCCGCCAGTCGGCGGCGGCGCGGCGCGCGGCCTCGTCCCAGGCCAGCACCTCGGCCAGGCTGGCGGGGCTGCGGCCGAACCCCGTCTGCCCGGCGGCGCGGTCCAGCGCATGGGCCACCGCGCCGGCCATGTCGGTAAAGCGGATGCGCCCGGCGATGAAATCGTCCAGCGCCTGTTCCTTGGCCGCGTTCAGCACCGCCCCGGCAGCACCGCCCTGCGCGATCACCTGCCGCGCCAGCGACAGCGCCGGCCAGCGCGCGGCGCAGGGCTCGCGGAAGGTCAGGCTGCCCTGCCGGGCCAGATCCAGCCGCGGCAGCGGCAGTTTTTCCCGCCGGGGCCAGTGCAGCGCGTGGCCGATGGCGTGGCGCATGTCGGGCGGACCCAGATGCGCCAGCGTGCCGCCGTCGGCATAGGACACCAGCGCGTGCACGATGGATTCGGGGTGGACCAGCACCGCGATGCGCTCGCTCGGCAGGCCGAAGAACTCATGCGCCTCGATGATCTCCAGCGCCTTGTTGAACATGCTGGCGCTGTCGATGGTGATGCGCTGCCCCATCGCCCAGTTGGGGTGGGTCGAGGCCTCGGCCACCGTCGCCGCCGCCAGCCGCTCGAGCGGCCAGTCGCGGAAGGCCCCGCCCGAGGCGGTCAGGGTCACCAGCTCGATCCGGTCGAGGTTCTCATTCTCAAGGCACTGGAACACCGCGGAATGTTCGGAATCGACCGGCAGGATGGTGGCGCCGGTCCGCGCCGCGCATCCCATCAGCAGCCGCCCGGCGGTCACCAGGCTTTCCTTGTTCGCCAGCGCCAGCGTGCCGCCGCGTTCCACCACCCGCAGCCCGGGCGCCAGCCCCGCCGCGCCGACGATGGCCGACAGCGACCAGTCAGCCGGGCGGTCCGCAGCCTCAGCAAGCGCCTGTGCGCCGGCCGCGGCCTGAATGCCGCTGCCCGCCAGCGCCGTGCGCAGTTCGGGCAGCAGGGTGTCATCGGCGATCACGGCGATTTCCGCCCGCAGCGCCAGCGCCATCTCGGCCAGCCGCGCGACGTTGCGGCCGCCGGTCAGCGCCACCGTGCGCCACGCCGCGGCCCCGCCCGAGCGGATCAGCAGATCAAAGGCGCTTTCCCCGATCGAGCCGGTCGCGCCAAAGATCGAGACGCTGCGCATTCAGCCCCCGATTGCCGGCAGCAGCCCCGCCAGCGACAGCAGCGTCGCCAGCCCCAGCGATCCGGTCATGGCGTCGAAACGGTCCATCAGCCCCCCGTGGCCGGGGATCAGCTGCGAGCTGTCCTTGACACCCACCCGCCGCTTGATCCAGCTTTCGGCAATGTCGCCCATCTGCCCGGCAAAGGCCAGAATCGGGCCGATCACGATGACGCTGGCGGGGGCGGTGCCTGTGATCACAAGCAGAAGCCCCAGCACCGCGGCGCCGATCCAGCCGGCGGCAGTGCCGCTCCAGGTCTTTTTCGGGCTGATGGCGGGCCAGAACTTGGGGCCGCCGAGGGTCCGGCCGACGAAATACCCCAGTACGTCGGACAGCACCACGATGGCGACCACCCACAGCGTCACCGGCAGCCCCGCCATCGCGCGCAGCCACAGCACGCCGAACGCCGCCAGCATCATCGCCAGCGCGATCCCCGCATAGGCGCCGCGCAGCCCAGGGCGGGCGGCGGCCGTCCCGGCGGCCAGCGGTACCAGCAGCAACAGCGCCGCCGCAGGGCCCAGATACAGCGCCGCCGCCATCGCCGCCGCCGCCGCCAGCGCGACCCCGGCCACCAGCCGCGGCGCGGGGGCGGGGACGGCAAGCCGGGTCAGTTCCCAGATCAGCCCGCCGACCAGCGCCGCGATCCCGGCCCCGGCCAGCGGCAGCGGCAACAGCAGCAGCGCCGCCCCGGCCAGCAGGATCACGATGCCAGAGCCGATCCGCGCCGCCAGGTCGCCCCAGCGCCCCTGAGCCCCGGGCGCGGTCATGCCGCGCCGAAGCGGCGCTGGCGCTGGCTGGTCCGTTCGAGGATCTCGGCCAGATGCGCCGGCGAGAAATCGGGCCACAGCACCGGGGTGAACTCATATTCCGAATAGGCCGCTTGGAAGGGCAGAAAGTTCGAGGTGCGCGTCTCTCCGCTGGTGCGGATCACCAGATCGGGATCGGGGTGGCCGGCGGTGTCCAGACAGGCGGCCAGGTCCGCCTCGGTCGGGTGGGAGATCTCGCCGCTGGCGATGCGCGCGGCCAGGCGCGCGGCGGCGCGGGCGAGTTCATCACGGCCGCCATAGTTGATCGCCACGGTCAGATTCAGCCGCGTGTTGCCGGCGGTGCGCGCCTCGATCCCCGCCATCAGCGATTGCAGCTTGTCGTCCAGCCGGGCGCGCCCGCCGATAAAGCGCAGCCGCACGCCTTCGGCCGCCATGGCGTCGGCCTCGCGCCGGATATAGCGGGCAAAGATGCCCATCAGCCCCAGCACTTCCTCGGTCGAGCGCTTCCAGTTCTCGGTCGAGAACGCATAGAGCGTCAGCCAGTTCACCCCCAGATCGGGGGCGGCGCGGACGAGTTCCTTGACCCGCTCGGCCCCGCGGCGGTGGCCGACCAGCCGCGGCCAGCCGCGTTCCGTCGCCCAGCGGCCGTTGCCGTCCATGATGATGGCGACATGGCGCGGGCGCGCCATCGTCCCCCCGGCAACCGGCACGCCGACCGTCGCGGCTTCGGCGGCCATGGATCAGACCTGCATGATTTCGGCTTGTTTCGTTTCGAGCGCCTTGTCGACCTCGGCGATCATCTTGTCGGTCAGCTCCTGCACCGAGGTTTCCCAGAACTTCTGGTCGTCCTCGGACATGCCCTTGCCCTTGGCCTTCTTGATCTGGTCCATGCCGTCGCGGCGCACGTTGCGGATGGCGACGCGGGCGCTTTCGGCATAGCCGGCGGCGACCTTGGTCAGCTCCTTGCGGCGTTCCTCGTTCAGCTCGGGGATCGGCAGCATGATGATGGTGCCGTTCAGCTGCGGGTTGATGCCCAGCCCGCTTTCGCGGATCGCCTTTTCCACCTTGCCGACCATCGCCTTGTCCCAGACGTTGATCGTGACCATCCGCGGCTCGGGGACGTTGACGGTGCCGACCTGGTTGATCGGGGTCAGCGAGCCATAGGCGTCGACCATGATCGGGTCGATCATGCTGGCCGAGGCGCGTCCCGTCCGCAGCGAGGAAAATTCGTGCCGCAGGCTTTCCATCGCGCCCTTCATCCGGCGCTCCAGATCGTCGGTGTCGATCTCGATCTCGTCGGCCATGGTTCCCTCTTCAATCGTTTCCCGGTGCTATAGCCTCTTCAACGGGCGCTTGTATAGTTCCGCACCCGTCTACCACGGGATTCCTTTCAGAATGATTACGCGCCCCACAAGAACTTTCGGGCGTCCTCAGCCGTGGACCCGCGTATAGGTGCCCTTGCCGGCAAGGATGCCGCAGAACCCGCCGGGCTCGTCCAGCGAGAACACGATGATCGGCAGGTTGTTGTCCCGCGCCAGCGCGATGGCCGAGGCATCCATCACCCCCAGGTGCTTCTGCAGCACCTCGTCATAGGTCACGTCGTCATAGCGTTTCGCGTCCGGGAAACGGGCCGGGTCCTTGTCATAGACCCCATCCACCTTGGTCCCCTTGAAGATCGCCTCACAGCCCATCTCGTTGGCGCGCAGCGTGGCGGCGGTGTCGGTGGTGAAATACGGGTTGCCGGTGCCGGCGGCAAAGATGCAGATGCGCTTTTTTTCTAGGTGGCGGATGGCGCGGCGGCGGATATAGGGCTCGGCCACCTCATCCATGCGGATGGCGGAAATCACCCGCGAATGCAGGCCCTTGGCTTCCAGCGCGGCCTGCATCGCCAGCGCGTTCATCACCGTGGCCAGCATCCCCATATAGTCGGCGGTCGCGCGCTCCATCCCCTGCGCGCTGCCCTGCAACCCGCGGAAGATGTTGCCGCCGCCGATCACCATGCAGATCTCGACCCCCAGCTTGTGAACCGATTCCACCTCGTCGGCGATGCGGGCGACGGTGGGCGGGTGCAGCCCGTAGCCCTGATCGCCCATCAGCGCCTCGCCCGAAATCTTCAGCATCACCCGCTTGTAGCTGGCGGCGGGCTGGTCTGCGGGCTGGTCGGGGGTCTTGCTTGGCGTGTCGTTCATGTGGTGTTCCCCCGGTTTCATCGCCCTGTTTCGCTGGCGCGCAAAATGGCCCAGATAGAGCGCATGATCAACACTGGCCCCCATGTCATCGACGCAACGACGCCCGCCGGGCTGGACCGGCTGCTGGCCGCGATCGAGCCTGCGCGCGTGGTGCTGATCGCGGGGCCGACCGCGGCGGGGAAATCGGCGCTGGCGCTGCGGATCGCGCAGGAAACCGGGCGCGCCGTGGTCAATGCCGATGCGCTGCAGGTCTGGTCGTGCTGGCGGGTGCTGACCGCCCGCCCCTCGGCCCGGGACGAGGCCGCGGCCCCGCATCTGCTTTACGGCCATGTCGCCCCGGGGCGCAGCTATTCGGTGGGCGACTGGCTGGCCGAAGTGGACGCACTGCTAAGGACCGGACGCGGGCTGGTGATCGCCGGCGGCACCGGGCTTTACCTGTCGGCGCTGACCCGGGGTCTGGCGGTGATCCCGCCGGTGCCGCCCGAGATCCGGGCGCAGGGCGATGCCTGGCTGGCGCGCGACGACGGTCTGGCCGGCATGATCGCCGCACTGGATGCCCGCACCCGCGCAGGGCTGGACCTGCGCAACCCCGCCCGCGTCCAGCGCGCATGGGAGGTTCTGGCCGCCACCGGCCGCGGGCTTGCCGACTGGCAGGCGGACACCCCGCCGCCGCTGGTCCCGCCCGAACAGGCGCAGCGTTTCGTGCTGCAGATGGACCGCGATCTGCTGGCCGAGCGCATCGCCCGCCGCTTCGACGCGATGCTGGACGAGGGCGCGCTGGACGAGGTGCGTGCCATGCTGCCCCGTTGGGACCCCCGCGCGCAATGGGCCCGCGCCATCGGCGCGGCCGAGCTGGCCGGGCATCTGTCCGGCCAGCTGACCCTGGCCGAGGCGCGCGAGCGCGCGGTGATCGCGACCCGGCAATATGCCAAGTCGCAGCGCATCTGGTTTCGCAACCGGATGCGAGACTGGACTAATCTGCTCGTCTGAGGGGATTTTTGCAGGTCTTGGCAGGATTTCGGCGCAGGACGGGTTCCGTTTCCTGCCAGGCGCGTTAAACATTTATTAGAGTTTTGTCTTTTATGACAGGGCGAGTTTCAGTCACGCAGGCAGGTCGATGTTCGCCCAGGCACCCCGTCCCGATCCGGAACTCCAGCCGCCTGCAAATCCTGCGGCGGCGCCTGCGGGGGTGGCACTGCCGGACCCGGCCAACCTGCCGCGGCCGACGGCGCCGCTGCGGCCCTATGCCGGGCGGCCGCTGCTGCCCGGAAACGGGCTGCGGCTGCTGCCGCTGGACAGTTTCGCCTGGGGCGGACCGGCCGGCCCGGCCCGGGCCCGGCGCGGCCGGACACGGGGCGATCACTGCCTGATCCGGGTGACGGCGGGCACGCTGCGGATCACCCTGCCGCGCGGGCCGGTCGATCACGGCGCCGACAGCGTGGTGTTCATCCCCGCCGGCACCGCCTTTGCCGCCGAGCCGCAGCCCGGCGTCTGCGGGCAGGTGCTGCTGATGCCGCGCGACCTGGGCGAGCGGCTGGACCTGCCGCTGCCGAACCGCATCGTCGCAACCTTGGCGGATTCGGCGGCGGGCGATACGCTGTCGGCGGATCTGCGGGCGCTGGCGCAGCGGCTGGACGACCCCGAGGGGATCGCCGCCGGGCTGCGGTTGGGGCTGATCGCCGGCTCGCTGCGCCGGATGGTCCCGGCGGGGGCCAAGCCCGGGCGGCGGCCGCCGCCCGACATCGACGACCGCCAGCTGGTGGGCGCCTACCGCGAACTCGCGGGGCGCGAGCTAGGTCGCGGCCGCACCGTTGCCGACCTGGCCGAGGCGCTGGGGGTCAGCGCCGCGGGGCTGGACGCCGCCTGCCGCCGCCACCGCGGCTGCTCGGCCCTGGCGCTGCTTTATGAGCTACGGCTCGAACGCGCGACCACGGTCCTGCGCAGCACCGACCGCCCCCTGGCCGAGATCGCCGCCGAGCTGGGCTTCACCGGCACCGCCCACCTGATCCGCAGCTTCATCACCGCCACCGGCCGCACCCCGGAAAACTACCGGCAGATGGCGCGGGCAAGCTCTGCGGCGGGCTGAGGCCGAGCGCCGTGCGGCCCCGCCGGACGGGGGCTGTCCGCCCCCGCGAGGCCTGCGGCCTCTTCCCCCGAGGATATTTAAGAACCGCTCGAAGGGGGTGGTGTCGGCTGCGATACGGGTGGGACGGCCGGGAGGGAACGGTGGTCCAGCAGTAGATGCCGGCGCGGCAAGCGGACAGCGGGGCGGGCGGCCGGCCAAGGGAAAACAACGATGCAAGCGAAGGTGAGAACAATGCGTGACAGCGCATTACGCACCGGCGCGATGGCCGGCGCTCCCGTGCGGCACTGCACCCGTCATGCGGGCCCCCGATAGCGACACGGCAAGAATCTCCGGCAGCGCCGCACTCTGGCTCAATCCGCACTACGGTCGTCCTCAGCCTGCTCCGAGGTCTGCTTCCCCTCGTTCCCTAAGCCCCATCGTCACGACGACTTTCTGAGAGACAGCGGCACGAACACCGTGGGGCGGCGCCTTGCGGAGCAGCCGATGGCGTGCGCCGCAGTGCAGCACTGCACTGGTTGCACGGGACCGGGAGAGCGACGCGGCGAGGTCTCCGGTACCTTGGCTCAGTCCGCGGCGCGGTCGCCCTTAACCTGCTTCGAGGTTTCGTCCTCCTGGCCGCAGAACAGCACCGCCATGGCGAACTCCTCGGAGGAAACAGTATGAATATTGCGTGACAGCGTATTGCGAAGCGGCGACAGCGCACATCCCCCGTGCGGCATTGCACCCGCCGCGCCGGACCGGACAGCGGCGCGGCGGGTGCCTCCGTACTGTTTCGAGGCGTGCTCTTCCTGTCGCAGTGTCCCATCGCCGCAACGAATGCCCGGAAGGACCGGCATGGCTTTGCGTAATGGTCCATTGCACAGCGCCCGGATGGCGGGCGCCGCAGCATAAAGTGCCACCGCCGCACGGGACCGAACAGCGACGCGAGAAGGAACGCCGGCAGCGCCGCAGCCTCGTTCAATCTTCGTCGCCGTCTCCCTTGACCTGCACCGAGGCGTGCTCCTCCAGGCCGCAGAATCCCGCCGCCGCGACGAATGCCTCGGAAGAACCTGCACGGTTATTGCGTGAGGACCCATGGCGCAGCAGCGATGGTAAGCGCCCCGTGCAGCAGCACCCGGTCGCACGGAACCCAACAACGGCGCCGCAAATCCACCGCCCCAGCCCCGCTCAATCCTCGTCGCCGCCGCTCTCTCCCTGCTCCGAGGCATCCGCCCTGCCCCGGAACCCCAGTGCCACGACGAATTTTTCCGAGGAATCGGACCGGCTCGCCGGCGGCTTCACGTTCGCCACCGTGGTGAAGTTGCGCTTCAGGATTGCCTGCAGCCCCTGTTCCGCGCCGCCGGCCAGCACCTTGGCGATGAAGCTGCCGCCGGGTTCCAGCACGTCAAAGGCGAACTCGGCCGCGGCCTCGACCAGCGTCACGATGCGCAGATGGTCGGTGCCCTTGTGCCCGGACGAGGCCGCCGCCATGTCCGACATCACCACGTCGGCGCGGCCGCCCAGCCATTCCTTGACCCGCTCGTCCGCATCGTCGGAAAGAAAGTCGAGCTGGTGGAGCTCGGCCCCGGCGATCGGCTCGACCTCTTGCAGGTCCACCCCCAGCACCCGCCCCTGCGGCTTGCCGCGCACCTCGCCCAGCGCATTCACCCGCGCCACCGCCACCTGGCACCAGCCGCCGGGCGCGCAGCCCAGGTCGACCACCCGGGCGCCGGGTTTCAGGAACCGGTACTTGTCGTCCAGCTCGATGATCTTGTAGGCGGCGCGGCCGCGATAGCCCTCGCGTTTCGCCCGCGCCACATAGGGGTCGTTCAGCTGCCGTTCCAGCCACAGGGTCGAGGACAGCTTGCGCCCCTTGGCGGTCTTGACCCGCACCCGCAGGTCGCGCTGCCCGCGCCCGGAACTGCCCTTGCCCGCGCGGCTGCTGCCGGCGCCGCCGCGCCCGCCTGCCGTCCCACCCGAACCCGCCGCCATCATGCCACTCCCATCAGCCCGTCCGAGGCCAATACCCCGTCGCGCACCATTTGCGAATAGAGCAGCCCCTCGCGCAGGCCGCGGTCGGCCACCGACAGGCGGCTGGTCGGCCAGACCCGCATCAGCGTCTGCAGGATCGCCGCGCCGGACATGATCAGGGCGTGACGCTCGCGCCCGATGCGGGGGTCGGCGCGCCGCCCCTCGGGGCCCAGCGCCAGGTAGTTGTGGATCACCCGGTCGATCTCGACCGAGGTCATGGACAGCCCGTCCACCTTGGTCCGGTCATATCGTTTCAGCCCCAGATGGCTGGCCGCGACGGTGGTGACCGTCCCCGAGGTGCCGATGATCTGAAAGGCGTCGTCGGCGCGCACCCCGGTGATATAGGGCGCGAAATCCTCCAGCATCTGCTCGAACTGCCAGCTCATCAGGGCGAATCGGGCCGGGTCGTCGCTGACATCGACGAACTGGTCGCGCAGCGTGGCCACGCCCAGCGGCACGCTGATCCAGTCCACCACCCGCGCATTTCCGGCCGCGCCATCGGGAAAACCGTCGGTCAGCCGCATGATCGCGCGCGACCGCAGTGCCGGTTCCACCCCGCGCAGGTCGATCCAGACCAGCTCGGTCGAGCCGCCGCCGATATCGACGACCAGCAGCTGCTCGGTCTGCGTGTTGACCAGCGGTGCGCAAGAGATCACCGCCAGCCGGGCTTCCTCCTCGGCGGCGATGATTTCCACCGGCAGCCCGGTCTCGCGCCGGATCATCCGCATGAAGTCGCGGCTGTTGCGGGCGCGGCGGCAGGCCTCGGTCGCGACCAGCCGCATCCGGCGCACACCGTGCTGCTCGATCTTGCGCCGACATACCTGCAAGGCATGAACCGTCCGCGACATCGACTGCCGCGAAAGCCGGCCGGACGCCTCGAGGCCAAGCCCCAGCTGGACCGGCTTCGAGAAACTGTCGATCACCTGGAACTGACCACCCGAGGGGCGGGCAATCAGCATCCGGCAACTGTTCGTTCCCAGGTCGAGCGCGGCATAAAGCGCACCGTCGCCGGGCTTGCGGGTGTCGGCAGGCAGGGCCTTGGGGGCCGGGATTGCGTCCGCACCCGCGGGACGCCTGGGCGTCATCTGCAACGCCCTCCGAAATCGTGTTGCCTTGAACCTAATCGGGCGGCCGGACCGGATCAAGGGCGCATCGCACGCCTGTGTCCCGCCCGCCGCCTTGCCCACCGCCTTGCTTGTCAGCCCGCGCCGGTTCGCCTAAGCCAGCGGCAGATCGCCTTTCACAGCCAGCGGGGGATGGCCCATGATCGTCATCGCAGCCTTCGTCCTCGGCGCCATCCTGGGCGACATGCGGGCGCGCCGGGCCGGCGGCAATGGCAAGGACCGGCTGCAATATGCCGCAGCCCATGCGATCGCCTTTGCGGTGCTGGGGCTGTTCGCGACCATCCTGATCGACCGCTGGCTGCGGGTGTAGGGCGGTGTTCCGCCCGTTCCTCGATTCGCTGCGCCGCCACGGGGTGCCGGTTAGCTTGCGCGAATGGCTGGACCTGATGGCGGCGATGGACGCGGGGCTGGCCGGCTGGTCGGTCGAGGAGTTCCACGGCCTTGGCCGCGCCATCCTGGTCAAGGACGAACGCCACGTCGACCGCTATGACCGCGCCTTCGCGGAAAGCTTTTCCGGGCTGGAAACCGTGCCGCTGGAAGCGCTGGTCAGCGAAACCGCCCTGCCCCGCGAATGGCTGGAGAAACTGGCCGAAAAGCTGCTGACGCCCGAGGAAATGGCCGCCATCGAGAGTTCGGGCAGTTTCGAGGCGCTGATGGAAAAGCTGCGCGAGCGGTTGGCCGAGCAGCAGGGCCGCCACCAGGGCGGCAACAAATGGATCGGCACCGCTGGCACCTCGCCCTTTGGCGCCTATGGCTACAACCCCGAGGGCGTGCGCATCGGCCAGGCTGAATCGCGCCACCGCCGCGCGGTCAAGGTCTGGGACAAGCGCGAGTTTCGCGACTTCGACGATTCGGTCGAGTTGGGCACCCGCAACATCAAGGTGGCGCTGAAGCGGCTGCGGCAATGGGCGCGTCACGGCGCGGCCGAGGAACTGGACCTGCCCGCCACCATCCGCGCCACCGCCGACCACGGCTATATCGACGTGCAGACGCGGCCGGAACGCCACAATGCCGTCAAGGTGCTGCTGCTGCTGGATGTGGGCGGCAGCATGGACGACCATATCCGCGTGGTGGACGAGCTGTTTTCCGCCGCGCGGGCCGAGTTCAAGCATCTGGAACATTACTACTTCCACAACTGCCTGTATGAAGCCGTGTGGAAGGACAACCGCCGCCGCTGGGACGAGACCATCCCGACCTGGGACCTGATGCACCGCTATGGCCGCGACTGGAAGGTGATCGTGGTCGGCGACGCCTCGATGTCGCCCTATGAGATCGTGGCCCCCGGCGGCGCCAGCGAGCACTGGAACCCCGAACCCGGAGAGCTGTGGCTGCGCCGCCTGGCCGAGACCTGGCCCGATCACGTCTGGCTGAACCCGGTGCCGCAGCAGCATTGGCGCCACACCCAGTCGATCGGGATGATCGCCCGCATCTTCGAAAACCGGATGCTGCCGCTGACCCTGCAGGGGCTGACGCAGGCGATGCGGGTGCTGGGCTGATCCGCAGTTGATCCCGCCCCGGCCAGTGCCCAGATTGCCTGCATGAAGCTGCTGCCGCTTATCCTCATCGTCGCCTACGCCGTGGCCATGTGGCTGTTTTCGGCGTGGCGGCTGCGCCAGCAGCTGACGCAGAACTCGACGCCGCTGAACGACCCGCGGCTGGCCTCGGCGCTGGACCGGCTGGGGCGGGCGATGGGGCTGGGGCCGGTCCGGGCGCATGTCTATGAGATCGCGCCGGTGAACGGGCTGGCTGCGCCGGACGGAAGGGTGTTCCTGACCCGCGGCTTTCTGGACCAGCTCGACGCCGGCAAGGTAACCGAGGCCGAGCTCGCCTCGGTCATCGCGCATGAACTGGGCCACGTCACCCACGGCCACGCCCGCCGGCGGATGATGGATTTCGCCGGGCAGAACCTGGTGCGCACGGTGCTGGCGACGACCTTCGGCCGCTTCATCCCCATCATTGGCCCGTGGCTGGCGATGCTGGTCGCCTCGGCGCTGGCCGCAAGGCTGTCGCGCGAGGATGAATACGAGGCCGACGCCTTTGCCGCCGCGCTGATGGTCAAGTCCGGCTTCGGCACCGCGCCGCAAAAGGCGCTGCTGGCGCGGCTGGGCCAGCTGACCGGCAGCAGCGGCACCCCGGTCGCCTGGCTGGCCTCGCACCCGCCGATCGAGCGCCGCATCGCCGCCATCGAGGCGCTGGAACAGCGCTGGCAAAACCCGCAGGCCTGACCCGTTCTTCCTTGCCCAAATACCCCGGGGAAGTCCCGCAGAGACGGGGGCAGAGCCCCTGCCCCTTACCGCAGAACCGGCGGCCCCGCCGGCGCGTGCAGATCCTCGACCCCCATCCGCAGCCCGGCGCCGATCCGATGCGCCAGCGCCGACCACGCCTGCGCGGTCTCCTCGGGCAGCAGCCGGGCCAGCGTGGCGTCGAACAGCGCCAGCCAGTCGCGGAAATGCTCGGGGCGGACATCGCCCGCCGCCCGGTGCACCCGCATCGGATTGCCGTCATAGACCCGCTGGAACAGGATCGCATTGCGCCAGAAGGCGGCGATCCTGGCCTCATGCTCGGGCCAGTCGCTGACGTGATTGGCAAACACCGGCCCCAGCACCTCGTGCCGGCGCACGGCGCCGTAGAACACGGCGACCACGCGGTCGATCTGCTCGGGGGTGACGGGAAAACGGGGCGGGATGCTCATGCCCCCTATCTGGCCCCGGTGCGGCGGCAGCGCAAGGACGTGCCATCCGGGCGGACAGGGCAGATCCTCGGCCATGAGAACGATATCTTGCGCGAACCGAGGTTGCAGGCGCTCCTCGACGCAGCAGAATCCGCCTCGTGCCCCGAAAGGCCGCCGACAATGGAGCTTCAGGTCCAGCAGACCAGAGAGCAAACCTTATCATACGACTAAGTTGTTGATTTTATGGTGCTGTGAGAGAGGATTGAACTCTCGACCTCTCCCTTACCAAGGGAGTGCTCTACCACTGAGCTACCACAGCGCCGGCTGGTCCGCCATCGGACCGTGGGGGGCGATTTAGACGCAAGGGCGCGGGGGTGCAAGGGGGTATGAGGGGAAATCCCGGTTCTCTGTCCGCGGGGGCGCGGCGTCTCCGCCGGTCCGGTGCGCTGGCGCTGGACCTGGGCGGGCGAGGCGATTAATTGGACCGGATGGACAAGGACCGTCACCCCGGCAGGACCGGCCGCACGCGTAGCACCCCCGGCGCCGACGACCGCGCGGCGCGGCAGGCGCTCGCGCTGCGGGAAAATCTGGCGCGGCGCAAGGCGCAGGCGCGCAGCCGGGCCGGGATGGCCGGCGGCGAAGACGGCGACACAGGCAGCGGCGGCGCCGCGGCGGGCAGCAACATAACGACCCCGACCACCGAAACCCGGGGCGATAGCGAGGACTGATGGATACGATTCTGGTGCGCGGCAACGGTCCGCTGAATGGCGAGATCGAGATTGCGGGCGCAAAGAACGCCTGCCTGACCCTGATGCCCGCAACCCTGCTGACCGACGAGCCCCTGACCCTGACCAACGCCCCGCGGCTGTCCGACATCCGCACCATGACCGAGCTGCTGCGCTCGCTGGGGGCCGAGGTCGCGGATCTGCAGGACGGCCGGGTGCTGGCGCTGTCCAGCCACGCGCTGAGCAGCCACCGCGCCGACTACGACATCGTGCGCAAGATGCGGGCCTCGATCCTGGTGCTGGGGCCGATGCTGGCGCGCGACGGGCAGGCGATCGTGTCGCTGCCCGGGGGCTGCGCGATCGGGGCGCGGCCGGTGGACCTGCACCTGCGGGCGCTGGAGGCGATGGGCGCGGAACTGGACCTGCGCGACGGCTATGTCCACGCGAAAGCCCCGATGGGCGGGCTGCGTGGCGCGGTGATCGAGTTTCCGCTGGTCTCGGTCGGGGCCACGGAAAACGCGCTCTTGGCCGCGACGCTGGCCCGCGGCACCACCGTGCTGAAGAACGCCGCGCGCGAGCCGGAAATCGTCGATCTCGCCCGCTGCCTGCGCCGCATGGGCGCGCAGATCGAGGGCGAGGGCACCGATACCATCACCATCCAGGGCGTCGACCGGCTGTCGGGCGCCACCCACCCTGTCGTCACCGACCGCATCGAGCTGGGCACCTATATGCTCGCCCCCGCCATCTGCGGCGGCGAGGTCACCTGCCTGGGCGGACGGATCGAGCTGGTCGAGGCGTTCTGCGAGAAACTGGATGAGGCCGGGATCAGCGTCACCGAATCCGAACGCGGGCTGACCGTGACCCGCCGCAACGGTCGGGTGAATGCGGTGAAGGTGGTGACCGAGCCCTTCCCCGGTTTCCCCACCGACCTTCAGGCGCAGATGATGGCGCTGCTTTGCACCGCCGAGGGCACCAGCGAGTTGGAGGAAACCATTTTCGAGAACCGCTTCATGCATGCCCCCGAACTGGCGCGGATGGGCGCGCAGATCGAGGTCCACGGCGGCCACGCCCGCGTCACCGGCGTCGAAAAGCTGCGCGGCGCCCCGGTGATGGCGACCGACCTGCGCGCCAGCGTCAGCCTGATCCTTGCCGGGCTTGCGGCCGAGGGCGAAACCATCGTCAGCCGCGTCTACCATCTCGACCGCGGCTATGAGAAAGTCGTGCGCAAGCTGCGCGGTGTCGGCGCGGATATCGAGCGGATCAAGGAGCGGCCTGCCCATGCCGAATGACGCGCGTTTTGCCGATGCCGGGCCCGATGCGGCGCTGGCGATCCGGGCCGAGGATGGCGATGACCTGCGGGTGCTGACCGCGCTGGCGCAGGATGCGGTGCTGAGCGTCGGCGACATGGGCTATGACCCGAAATCGCGCCGCTTCAGCCTGCTGCTCAGCCGTTTCCGCTGGGAGGACGCCGACTCTGCCCGCCGCGAATCGCGCCCTTATGAGCGGGTGCGGGCGCTGCTGGTGATCTCGGACGTGCTGCGGGTGCGCCATGATGGTATCGACCGCAACGACCCTGGCACGGTGCTGTCGCTGCTGACGCTGGACTGGCAGCCGGGCGAGGACGGCACCGGGCGGCTGGTGCTGGCATTCGCCGGCGACGGCGCGGTGGTGATCGACGCCGAATGCCTGTCGGTCGACCTGCGCGACGTGGCGCGGCCGCATCGCGCCGCCTCGGCACAACTGCCCCGGCATGACCCCTAGGCCGCTGCTGTGGCGGCTGACCCCGGCCGACGCCGACCCCTGGCAGCGCATCATGCAAGGCGCGCTGGCGGAATTGCAGGGGCTGTTCGCCAGCGACTGGGCCGAATGGATCAACCGCCCGCAGGATGAGTTCCGCACCGTGCTGGAACACGCCGATTGCTGGGCCGCCGGCTGGGCGCAGGGCCAGCCGCTGGCCGTCGGACGGTGGGAGGCGCTCGAGTCCCCCGGCACCGCGACGCTGATGGGGGTCTATGCGCTGCCCGCCGCACGCGGCACCGGGCTGGCCGCGGCGCTGGTGCGCCAGCTGGTCGCACGGGCCGCGGCGCAGGGGCATCACCATATCCAGCTGGACGTGGTCGCGACCAACCAGCGCGCCCTGCGCTTTTACCGCCGTCTGGGCTTTGCGCCCACCGCCACCCTGCCCCTGCGCAACCCGCTGGGGCTGGACGAGCTGGAACTGGCGCTGCAGCTGCCCCGCCGTCTCGCCGCTTGAGCCGCGCGGGGGCGCGGGGTAACAGCGCCCAACCGCCCAGTTTTCGGAAAGCCGCGCCATGCCCGTCACGCTGAACACCGCCGACCCGGATTTCGAGCGCGGCTTTGCCGCGATGCTGTCCGCCAAGCGCGAGGATGCCGCCGATGTCGGGCAGGCGGTGGCCGCGATCATCGCCGATGTCCGCGCCCGCGGCGACGCGGCGCTGGTGGAACTGACCAACCGTTTCGACCGTAACGACCTTTCCGCCGACGGGCTGAGGTTTTCCGCCGCGGACATCGACGCCGCCTGCGCGCAGGTCCCGGCAGAGGACCGCGCCGCGCTGGAACTCGCCGCCGCCCGCATCCGCGCCTATCACGACCGCCAGCTGCCGCAGGACGCAGAATGGACCGACGAGACCGGCGCCACGCTGGGCTGGCGCTGGACCCCGGTTTCGGCCGCGGGGCTGTATGTGCCGGGCGGACAGGCGAGCTATCCCTCGTCGGTGCTGATGAATGCGATCCCGGCCCGCGCGGCCGGGGTGGAACGGCTGGCGGTCTGCGTGCCGACCCCGGGGGGCGAGATCAATCCGCTGGTGCTACTGGCCTGCCGCATCGCCGGGGTGGACGAGATCTGGCGCATCGGCGGCGCGCAGGCCATCGCGGCGCTGGCCTACGGCACCGAATCCATCCGGCCGGTGGACAAGATCACCGGCCCCGGCAACGCCTATGTGGCGGCGGCCAAGCGGCAGGTGTTCGGCCGCGTCGGCATCGACAGCATCGCCGGCCCCTCCGAGGTGCTGATCATCGCCGCAGGCGCGCAGAACCCCGACTGGCTGGCGCTGGACCTGCTGGCGCAGGCCGAACACGACGCCGACGCGCAGGCGATCCTGATCACCCCGGACCAGGCGCTGGCGCAGGCGGTGGCCGCGGCGGTCGAACGCATCCTGCCCACCCTGCCCCGCGCCGCAATCGCCGGCGCCAGCTGGCGCGACCACGGCACCATCATCCTGACCCGCGACCTTTCCGAGGCCGCGGCGCTGTCCGACCGCATCGCGCCCGAACATCTGGAGCTGTGCGTGGACGACCCGCAGGCGCTGGCCGCCCAAGTCCGCCACGCCGGCGCGATCTTCCTGGGCGCCTGGACGCCCGAGGCCGCGGGGGATTACGTCTCGGGACCCAACCACGTGCTGCCCACGGCGCGCTCGGCGCGGTTTTCGTCGGGGCTGTCGGTGATGGATTTCGTCAAGCGCAGCACCGTCTCGCAGCTGTCGCCCGGCGCGCTTTCCGCCATCGGCCCGGCCGCAGTGCGGCTGGCGCTGTCCGAGGGGCTGTCGGCCCATGCCCGCTCGATCGAGGCGCGGCTGGAAACGCTCAACCGCGGCAGCTGACGGTTTTCGCGCTTGAAACCTTGCCCGCTTGCGGGAATCGTGGCGGCGCCGGCCCGTGCCGGCCAGAACAGGAACAGCCGAGATGTCCACCGATCGCCTTGTCCGGGTCGAGATCGACGATTCCGCCCTGCCCCCGGCCACCCCCGAGATGGAGCAGGAGCGTCGCGTCGCCATCTTCGACCTGCTCGAGGACAACAGCCTGACCCTGCCCGGCCGCGCCGGCCAGGACGCGCCCTCCGGCCCCTATGCGCTGCAACTGGCGGTGCGCGACCGGCGGCTGGTGTTCGACCTCAGTTCCGAACTGGGCGAGCGGGTGGCCGAGTTCCACCTGTCGATGGGACCGTTCCGGCAGGTGGTCAAGGACTACTTCCAGATCTGTCAAAGCTATTTCGATGCAGTGAAGCGCCTGCCCCCCGCCCAGATCGAGGCGATCGACATGGCGCGGCGCGGCATCCACAACGAGGGCGCAAGGACGTTGCAGGAACGGCTGGAAGGCAAGGCCGAGATCGACATCGACACCTCGCGCCGGCTTTTCACCCTGATCTGCGCGCTGGTGTCGGACTGACCTCGATGCTGCCCGGCAAGGGGATTCCGGCCGGCTTTCCCGGGTCGGTGCTGTTCTGCTGCGATCACAACGCCATCCGCTCGCCCATGGCCGAGGGGCTGATGAAGAAGCTTTACGGGCGCAGCGCCTATGTGCAGTCGGCGGGCGTGCACAGCGACATGGAAATCGACGGCTTCACCATCGCCGTCTGCCACGAGCTGGGGATCGAGCTGTCGCGCCACCGCGCCCGCAGCTTCGACGAGATGCGCGACTGGGGCGACGACCTGGGCCAGTTCGATCTGGTGGTGGCGCTGTCGCCGGCCAGCAAGCACCAGGCGCTGGAGCTGACCCGGCATTACCACCTGGAGGTGGAATACTGGCCGATCATGGACCCGGCCGGGCTGACCGAGGTGCGGGCGGAAAAGCTGGCGCTCTACCGGCAGTCGCGCAACCAGATCCTGCGCCGGATGCTCGACCGCTTCGGCCCCCCGACCGAGCCCGACGGCATCGAGACCGTGCGCCGCGCCCTGCCGCAGGACCAGCTTCCCCACCCGTGACGCGCCGGGCGGCGCCCGATCCTCGGTGCGTCCCATCTGCTGTCCAGAAGTATTCTGGGGGCTTGCGAGCGCCCGGAAAACAGTCCGGTGGACTGTTCTCAGCAAGCAAGGCCACGGCAGTGGCCGCAGGCCGGCGGCAAAGCCCCCTCTTTATCCCGCCCAGCCCAGGAAATTGCGCAGGATCCGCAGCCCCAGCGCCCCGGATTTCTCGGGGTGGAACTGCAACCCGACGATATTGTCGCGCGCCACCACTGCCGTGACCGGCCCGCCGTGATCGACCGAGGCCACCAGATCTTCCGCCCGCGCGACGTTGAACTGCCAGCTATGGACGAAATAGGCGTGCGCCCCCTGCGCCACCCCCGCCAGCACCGGGTGCGGCCGGTGAACCCGCAGCTCGTTCCAGCCCATATGCGGCACCTTCAGCGCCGGGTCGGCGGGGGCGATGCGCTCGACCCGGCCATGGATCCAGCCGAAGCCGGGGGTGGGGCGGTATTCCAGCCCCTCGTCGGCCAGCATCTGCATGCCCACGCAGATGCCCAGGAACGGCACGCCGCGGCGGATCACCGCGTCCTCCAGCGCCTCGGCCATCCCCGGCACCGCGTCGAAGGCCGCGCGGCAGGCGGGAAACGCCCCGTCCCCCGGCAGCACGATGCGGTCGGCGCCCGCGACCTCGGCAGGGTCGGCGGTCACCGCGACGCTGGCGTCCCAGTCGCGCCCGGCCAGCGCCACCGCCTTGGCCGCCGAATGCAGGTTGCCGCTGCCATAGTCGATCAGCGCCACCCGCATCGGCTAGAGCGCCCCCTTGGTCGAGGGCAGGGCGTCGCCGATGCGCGGGTCGGGCTCGACCGCCTCGCGCAGCGCCCGCGCCACCGCCTTGAAGGCCGCCTCGGCGATGTGATGGGCGTTGAAGCCGTGGATCAGGTCGACATGCAGGGTGATGCCGCCATGGGTGGACAGCGCCTGGAAGAACTCGCGCACCAGCTCGGTGTCGAAGCTGCCGATCTTCTGCGCCGGGAACGGCACGTTCCAGACCAGGAACGGCCGCCCGGACAGGTCCAGCACCGCGCGGACCTGCGCGTCGTCCATCGCCAGGTGGAAGCTGCCATAGCGGCGGATGCCGCGCTTGTCCCCCAGCGCCCGGGCCAGCGCCTGCCCCAGCGCGATGCCGCAATCCTCGACCGTGTGGTGGTCGTCGATATGCAGGTCGCCGGTGGCTTTCAGCTCGATGTCGATCAGCGAGTGCCGGGCCAGCTGGTCGATCATGTGGTCGAAGAACCCGACCCCGGTCTGGCTGTCCGAACGGCCCGAGCCGTCCAGGTCCACCGCCGCCTGAATGTCGGTCTCGGCAGTCTGGCGCGCGACCCGGGCGCGGCGGGCGGAAAGGGTGGCGGTGTCGGACATGGGCGCCTCATTCGCTGGGAACGGCCCCGCTTAGCGCGAATGGCGGCGCGGGCGCAACGGCGCGGGTGTGGGTGGGGCTCTGCCCCGGGGCCTTTGGCCCCTCCCCGGGATATTTGGGACCGCCTGAATCCTCAGGTCAGCCACAGCCCGGCGCGTTTCAGGCGCTTGCGCAGCGCGCGTTCCGGGGCGCGCGGTGGGTGGGCGGCGCCGAGGGGGCGGATGAGGCGGCGCCCCTCGCCGCCGGCAAGCAGCCGCTCGGCCGGTTCCCAGCCGGCCAGCAGAGGGGCGATTTCCGGAAGGGCGGCGATGGCTTCCAAGGTCGCCAGCGCGGGATCGGGCGCGAGCGCGTAAAGCAGCGGCAGGTTGCGCCAGTGCCAGGTGATCTCGCCATCGAGCCCGGCCAGCTCCGGCCCCGGGCGGCCGCCGCCGAGGCTGTGGACCACCAGCGGCAGCACCACCTGATCCAGCCACGGGTCCAGCGGCTGGCAGGCCAGCGCCTCGCCCGGGTCGTCGCGCACCGCCACCGCCCAATCGTGGAAGCGGCGGTGGAACTCGGCCGCGTCGGGGCCGAAGAACCAGCCGGCGTTGAAATAGAGAAAGCGTTCCCAGTGACCCTCGGGCTGCGACAGGTCGAGCGAGCCGTCCATGTCCAGCCCGAAGCGGTCGTAAAGCGAGCGCCAGATCGAATCGTAATCGTGATGGTAAGGCGGCGGCTCGGGCCAGGTCCCCTCGCGCCGCATCGAGGCCGAGGGGCGGGCGAAATCGAAGGCCACCGCGTCCAGATCGCCGGTGACCAGCGTGTCGCTGTCCAGAAACAGGAACGGGCGCGAGGGGTCGAGCAGCGCCAGCGCCTCGATCTTGTTGCCATGCGGGTAGCTGCGGCCAAAGCTGCGGGCGTGCAACGGCCGGATCTCGGCCCCCAACGCGGCCAGCGCCGCGCGCGCGGGGGGCGAGATGCGCGGGTCGGTGCCGTCCCAAGCGCCGCCGGGCTGGGGTTCCGCCACGATCAGCCGGCCGCGGAAACCTGGCGCATTGAGCCGCAGGCTGGCGGCAAGCATCGCCGCCTCGCGGTCGATGCCGCCGCCCTGCGCGACGATCAGGACGTCGAACTCGGGGGGGCGGACGGGGTCGTGCGCGGATCTGCGCGCCTGCCGCTCGGCCATGCGCTGCGCCTTGCGGGCCGCGCGTTCCGTCTGGCCCCGGGTCGGAGGGAGGATTTGCAGCGCGTCGCTCCTCGGCCGTCCTGCGCTTGTGCGGCGAACACCATCGATCTTGCGAGAGAGGATGGTGGGCGACCCTGGAATCGAACCAGGCATGGGTCTCCCCGGCGGAGTTACAGTCCGCTGCCGCACCTTGCAGCACGTCGCCCGACGTCCGGGGTGATTATCCTTGCGCAATCGCAGGGTCAAGCGCTTTCCCGCGCCGCCCCTCGCGCCCCCTTGCGCCCCGCGCCGCCCCGGCGCAATCAGGCAGGCGACAGGAGAGCCGATGACCGTCCCGCCCAAAAAGACCCGCAAGCCCGCATGGGTGATCGACAAGGAACGCGCGCGCCGTGCGAGCGCGGCCGAAACCGTGTGGCTGTTCGGCCTGCATGCGGTCCGCGATGCGCTGGCCAACCCGGCCCGCAGCCGGCTGCGGCTGGTGGTGACGAAAAACGCCGCCGACCGGCTGGGGGACGCCATCGCGGCCTCGGGGATGGAGCCCGAGATCGTCGATGCCCGCGTCTTTGACCGCGAGGTGCCGCTGGCGCCGGACTCCGTCCATCAGGGCGCCGCGGTCGAGGTCAGACCGCTGGACTGGGGCCGGCTGGCCGATGTCGCCGCCACGGGCGGTGAAGGCTCGCGGCCGCTGATCGTGGCGCTGGACCGGGTGACCGATCCGCATAACGTCGGCGCGATCCTGCGCTCGGCCGAGGTGTTCGGCGCCCGCGCGGTCGTCGCCACCGCCCGCCATGCCGCGCCGGAAACCGGGGCGCTGGCCAAGACCGCCTCGGGGGCGCTGGAACGCCAGCCCTATCTGCGGGTGGTGAACCTGGCCGATGCGCTGATCGAGCTCAAGGCGATGGGCTATGTGGTGCTGGGGCTCGACGGCGAGGGCGACGCCACCCTGCCCGAGGCGCTGGCGGAGCTGCCCGGCCGCGCCATCTGCCTGGTGCTGGGCGCCGAGGGGCCAGGGCTGCGCGAGCGCACGCGCGAGACCTGCGACCGGGTGGTGCGGATCCCGTTCGCGGCGGATTTCGGGTCGCTGAACGTCTCGAACGCGGCGGCGGTGGCGCTCTATGCGGCGACCCAGGCGTGAAGCGGCTGAATGCGCTGTGGCAGGGCGGCTGCACGCGCGGTCACTTTGGGGCGATCTGCGCCGCCGGCCGTTGCACGAAAGCGGTGGTGATGCGAGACAGGACGGCATGATGTCCGCTGCCCCCTTTCAGCCCCATGCCTCGATGATTCGACAGGTTTCTTTTGCCGGTCTTTCGGCCGCCCGCCCGGCCCGCAGTTTCCGGGCCCGCCCGGCGGCGGGGCGGCAGGCGCTGGCGGCGCTGGCGCTGTGGGGGCTGCTGTCGGGGCCGGCGTTGGCGCAGGCTCTGGGCGGGATGGATCCGGTCAGCCTGCGCGACGCGGGCCGCCCGGTGGGAGGCGACGCCGCGATCTCGACCCACTGGAAGGGGCACGAGTGGCGGTTTTCCAACGACGCCAACCGCGCCGCGTTCGAGGCCAACCCCGGCGCCTATGCCCCGGGTTTCGGCGGCAACTGCCCGGTCGCGCTGGCCGATGGCCAGCGTCACCCGGGCGAGCCGCAGTATTTCGTGGTGCTGAACGGCACCGTCTATCTGGCCGGCTCGGCTTCCGCGCGCGAACGGCTGCGCCGCGAACCCGCGATCCTCGACCTTGCCGCCCGCGCGTGGAAGAAACAGTCGCGGTGACGGCTGGGGGCGGAATGGGCGGGGCCGGAAATATTCTCACATTCCCGTGTTTGCACATGGAACTTTGCGACAGTGATGCACATTTACATCATGAGCAGGGCCACGGAACGGTCTTGTTCAGATCACTGTCCCTCGTTCCGCGACTTGCGCCCGGTCCCTGACCGGGCGCTTTTTTATGCCTGAACCGCCAACGAGGAGACCAGCATGACCCAGCCCGATATCGCCCGCATCGCCGCGGAAACCCGCAGCATCGCCGTGGTGGGGCTGTCGCCCAAGCCCGACCGTCCCAGCCACGAGGTCGCGCATTATCTGCAGAAGCTGGGCTATCGAATCATCCCCATCAACCCCGGTCACGCCGGCGAGAGCATCCTGGGCGAGACCACCTATGCCGCGCTTTCCGACATCCCCGCGGGGACCGAGGTTGACATGGTGGATATCTTCCGCCGCTCCGAATCGGTGCCCGAGTTGGTGGACGAGGCGCTGGCGGCGCTGCCGGGGCTGAAGACCATCTGGATGCAGATGGGGGTGATGCACGAAGGCGCGGCGGAAAAGGCCCGCGCCGCGGGCAAGACCGTGGTGCAGAACCGCTGCCCCAAGGTCGAGTTTCCCCGTGTCGGCGCCACCGGCCCGGCCCGCTGAGCCTGCCGCAGCAGTCCCACGACTGCGGCAAAAGGATGAAAACCGGGGCGGAAATGCATCCGCCCCTCTTTTCAAGCGCGGCGGGCGGGGTATAGTCGCGCCCATGACGCGGATCATGCACCATGCCACGACGCTTGCCGCCGGCGATCAGCCGGGCGCGCGCGCTGTCGTGAATCTCCGCGGTCTGCTGCTTCTTACGCTGCGCTGAGCGGGTCCGCCGGGCCGCCGCTCAGTCTGGCACAGCGCCCGGCCATCCCCAGAAGCGACAGCCACAAGAGACGCGACATGACCACAGCAACCGCCAGCGCAACCACCACCCCCGGCCCGCTCAGCGATCCCGACCGGGTGCTGATCTTCGACACCACGCTGCGCGACGGGGAACAATCCCCCGGCGCCACCATGTCCCACGCCGAAAAGCTGGAAATCGCCCAGATGCTCGACGAGATGGGCGTGGACATCATCGAGGCCGGCTTCCCCATCGCCTCCGAGGGCGATTTCGCCGCCGTGACCGAGATCGCGAAACAGGCGCAGAACGCGGTGATCTGCGGCCTCGCCCGCGCCCAGATCCCCGACATCGACCGCTGCTGGGAAGCGGTGAAACACGCCCGCCGCCCGCGCATCCACACCTTCATCGGCACCTCGCCGCTGCACCGGGCGATTCCGAATCTGGACATGGACCAGATGGCGGACCGCATCCACCAGACCGTCACCCACGCCCGCAACCTGTGCGACAACGTGCAGTGGTCGGCGATGGACGCGACCCGGACCGAACATGACTATCTGTGCCGGGTGGTGGAAATCGCCATCAAGGCCGGGGCCTCGACCATCAACATCCCCGACACCGTGGGCTACACCGCGCCCCGCGAATCGGCGGCGCTGATCCGCATGCTGATCGAGCGGGTGCCGGGCGCCGACAAGGTGGTGTTTTCCACCCACTGCCACAACGACCTGGGCATGGCGACCGCCAACAGCCTTGCCGCGGTCGAGGCGGGCGCCCGCCAGATCGAATGCACCATCAACGGCCTGGGCGAGCGTGCCGGCAACGCCGCGCTGGAAGAGGTGGTGATGGCGCTGAAGGTGCGCCACGACATCATGCCCTGGACCACCGGCATCGACACGAAAAAGATCATCGGGATTTCCCGTCGGGTCAGCCAGGTCTCGGGCTTCCCGGTGCAGTTCAACAAGGCCATCGTCGGCAAGAACGCCTTCCTGCACGAATCCGGCATCCACCAGGACGGGGTGCTGAAGAACGTCGAGACCTTCGAGATCATGCGCCCCGCCGACATCGGCCTGAACGAGGCCAATATCGCCATGGGCAAGCATTCCGGTCGCGCCGCGCTGCGCGCCAAGCTGGCCGATCTGGGTTATGAGGTGGGGGACAACCAGCTCAAGGATATCTTCGTGCGGTTCAAGGAACTCGCCGACCGCAAGAAGGAAATCTACGACGACGATCTGGTCGCGCTGATGCAGGACAGCGCCGCCAACACCGACAGCGACTATCTGCAGGTGAAGAAGCTGCGGGTGGTCTGCGGTGGCGGCGAGCCGGCAATGGCCACGCTGACCATGGTGGTGGGCGACGCCGAACGGACCGAAACCGCGCAGGGCGACGGCCCGGTGGACGCGACCTTCAACGCGGTCGATGCGATGTTCGAGCACCACGCCACGCTGCAGCTCTATCAGGTCCATGCCGTGACCGAGGGCACCGACGCGCAGGCCACCGTCAGCGTGCGGATGGAAGAGGACGGGCGCATCGCCACCGGGCAGGCGTCGGACGTGGACACCATCCTCGCCAGCGCCAAGGCCTATGTGGGCGCGCTGAACCGGCTGAAGGTGCGCCGCGAACGCACCGCGCCCGACGCCGATACCAGGGCGATCAGCATGTACACGGTCTAGGACCGGAAAGGGGCGCCCGCGGTGGCGTCCCTTTTTCCTGCCGCCCATCGGCGAAAGATCGCCCGTCCGCGGGCCTGCCCCCCGTGCCGCGGCCGCAGAATCGGCTTTTCCCCAAGGGGTGCCGGGCCTATATGGGGGCGCAGCCGCAATCGGCCCGGCCGGCAGGGCTGCCGGGCATAATCACAAGCGGTGTCGGGCAGGCACGGAAGGGATTTGACATGGCATTCTTCGGTCTTTTCTCGACCGATATCGCGATCGACCTGGGCACCGCGAACACGCTGATCTACGTCAAGGGCAAGGGCGTGATCCTGAACGAGCCCTCGGTCGTGGCCTATCACGTCAAGGACGGCAAGAAACAGGTGCTGGCCGTGGGCGAGGACGCCAAGCTGATGCTGGGCCGCACCCCCGGCTCGATCGAGGCGATCCGCCCGATGCGCGAAGGGGTCATCGCCGATTTCGACAGCGCCGAGGTGATGATCAAGCACTTCATGAAGAAAGTGTTCAAGCGCACCTCGTTTTCCAAGCCGAAAGTCATCGTCTGCGTGCCGCACGGCGCCACCCCGGTGGAAATGCGCGCGATCCGGCAGTCGGTGCTGTCGGCGGGCGCCCGCAAGGCCGGGCTGATCGCCGAACCGATCGCCGCCGCCATCGGCGCGGGGATGCCGATCACCGAGCCGACCGGTAGCATGGTCGTCGACATCGGCGGCGGCACCACCGAGGTTGCGGTGCTGTCGCTGGGCGATGTGGTCTATGCCCGCAGCGTCCGCGTCGGCGGCGACCGCATGGACGAGGCCATCGTCAACTATCTGCGCCGCCACCATAACCTGCTGATCGGCGACCAGACGGCGGAACGCGTCAAGACCTCGATCGGCACCGCGCGGATGCCCGACGACGGCCGCGGCGCCACCATGCAGGTGCGCGGCCGCGACCTTCTGAACGGGGTCCCGAAAGAGGTCGAGATCACCCAGGCCATGGTCGCCGAGGCGCTGGCCGAGCCCGTGCAGCAGATCTGCGAGGCGGTGATGATCGCGCTTGAGGCGACGCCCCCGGATCTGGCCGCCGACATCGTGGACCGCGGCGTGATGCTGTCGGGCGGCGGCGCCATGCTGGGCGAGATGGACCTGGCGCTGCGCGAGCAGACCGGTCTGATGATCAGCCTGGCCGACCAGCCCATGAACTGCGTCGCCCTGGGCACCGGCAAGGCGCTGGAATACGAAAAACAGCTGCGCCACGTCATCGACTACGACAGCTGAGGCGGCCTGAATGGCGCGCCGCAGCTATGACTATGCGACTCCGGTCCGGCGGGTGCTGGTGGCGCTGCTGGTGCTGTCGCTGCTGGCGGTGTTCGTGTTCTGGCGCATCGACAGCCCGCGGGCGGAACGGATGCGCGCAGCCTTTGTCGACCGTTTCGTGCCCTCGCTGGACTGGGCGATGGCGCCGGTGACCGCGGCCAGCCGGATGATTTCCGGCTTTCAGTCCTATCAGCGGCTTTACGCCCAGAACCAGGAGCTGCGCCGCGAATTGCAGCGGATGAGCGCCTGGAAAGAGGCCGCGGTGCAGCTGGAACAGGAAAACGCCAAGCTGCTGGCGCAGAACAACGTCCGGCTGGACCCGGCGCTGACCAGCGTCTCGGGGGTGGTGCTGACCGACAGCGGCACCGCGTTCCGCCAGTCGGTGCTGCTGAACCGCGGCGCGCGCGACGGGATCCTGGACGGCTGGGCCACCATGGACGGGCTGGGGCTGGTCGGGCGCATCTCGGGCGTGGGCGAGACCACCAGCCGGGTGATGCTGCTGACCGATCCGTCGTCGCGGCTGCCGGTGACGATCCAGCCCTCGGGGCAAAAGGCGCTGCTGACCGGCGACAACACCGCCCTGCCCTATCTGGATTTCATGGAAAGCCCGGAAAACGTGCGGCCCGGCGACCGTGTGATCACATCCGGCGACGGCGGGCTGTTCCCGCCGGGGCTGCTGGTCGGGCAGGCGGTGCAGACCTCGGACCGCCGGATGCGGGTGCGGCTGGCGGCCGATTACGGGCGGCTCGAGTTTCTGCGCGTGCTGCGCAGCCACCCGGCCGAACAGATCGCCGACAGCGGGCTGCTGATCCGCCCGCCGCCGCCGGGCTTCATCGGCCCGGTGCTGCCGTCGCAGCCCGCCGACACCGCCGCCGGCGCGCAGGCGGAGTGAGCGGTGCTGTCCCCCGCCCGTCAGCGCCAGCTTGCCGGCCAGTCGCTGTATGTGGCGCTGGCGCTGGCGCTGATCGTCGCGGCGCTGCTGCCCCTGGCGCCGGGGCGGATCGGGGTGCCCGGCCCCGACCTGCTGACCGCGATGACGCTGGCCTGGGTGGTGCGCCGCCCGGCGCAGGTGCCGGCGCCGACCATCGGCGCGGTGGCGCTGCTGGCCGATATCCTGCTGTTCCGCCCGCCGGGGCTGGGCGCCGCGATCACCGTGGTCGCGGCCGAGACCCTGCGCCGCAGTGCCCATCGCGGCCGCACGCAGGGGTTCATCGTCGAGTGGCTGCGCGCGGCGGCGCTGATGGCGCTGATGGTGCTGGCCGAGCGGACGCTGCGCACGCTGTTCCTGATCCCGCCGACACTGGCGCCGCTGCCGCCGCTGGGGCAGGATATCCTGCGCCTGATCGCCACCGTCGGCGCCTATCCGCTGGTGGTGGCGGTGCTGCATCCGCTGGGGCTGCGCCGCCCCTCGCCCCTGGAACTGAACTGGCCAGAACGCTGAAACCCGCACGCTGAAACCCGAACGGCAACTCTGACGCGATGAAGAAATCCGCCCGCGACATCACCGACAGCAACCGCGCGATCAACCGTCGCGCGCTGATGCTGGGTGCCATTCAGGCGGCGGTGGTGGCGACGCTGGGCTGGCGGCTCAAGACCATGCAGCTGGACCGCGCCGACGAGTTCCGCATGCTCTCGGACGGCAACTCGATCAAGCTGCGGCTGCTGCCGCCGGCGCGCGGGCTGATCCACGACCGCAACGGCGTGCTGCTGGCGGGGAACGAGGCGAACTATCGCGCCACCATCACCCGCGAAGAGGCCGGCGACCCCGAGCTGGTGCTGGCCCGCCTGCGCCAGCTGATCCCGATGACCGACACCGCGGTCGAGGCGGTGCTGACCGAGATCGGCAAGCGCAGCGCCATCACCCCGGTGGTGGTGGCCGACCGGCTGAGCTGGGAACAATTCGCCTCGATCGCGGTGAACGCGCCGGCGCTGCCCGGCGTCACCCCCGAATCGGGCCTGTCGCGCAGCTATCCGCGCCGCGGCGATTTCGCCCATGTGCTGGGCTATGTCGGCCCGGTCTCGGACTATGACCTGTCGCGGATCGAGGACCCCGACCCGGTGCTGATGCTGCCCGAGTTCCAGCTGGGCAAGCTGGGGGTCGAGGCGCGGCTGGAGGAACGCCTGCGCGGCAAGGCCGGCACCCGCCGGGTCGAGGTCAACAGCGCCGGGCGCGAGATGCGCGAGCTGGAACGGGTCGAGGGCCAGCAGGGCGACACCGTGCAGATCACCATCGACGCGGCCCTGCAGAACTTTGCCGTGCAGCGGCTGGGCGAGGAAAGCGCCGCCGCCGTGGTGATCGACGTGCAGAACGGCGACATCCTGGCCAGCGCCTCGGCCCCGACCTTCGATCCGAACCTGTTCGTGCGGGGGATTTCCGGGCCGGATTACCGCGCGCTGATGGAACACGACCACCGGCCGCTGGCCGACAAGACCGTGCAGGGGGTGTATCCGCCCGGCTCGACCTTCAAGATGGTGCCGCTGCTGGCCGGGCTCGATTCCGGGCTAATCGATGCGGGCACGCGGTTCTACTGCCCCGGCCACGTCACCGTCGCCGGCCGCCGCTTCCACTGCTGGAGCAGGGGCGGCCACGGCTCGGTGACCGCGGTGGCCAGCCTCGAGCGGTCCTGCGACGTGTATTATTATGAGCTGGCGCAGAAGGTCGGCGCCGACCGTATGGCCGAGATGGCCCGCCGCCTGGGGATCGGCGTGCGCCATGACCTGCCGATGTCGGCGATCGCCGAGGGCATCGCCCCCGACCGCGCCTGGAAACGCGCCCGCCACGACCAGGAATGGCAGGTGGGCGACAGCATCAACGCCTCGATCGGACAAGGCTACGTGCTGGCCTCGCCCCTGCAGCTGGCGGTGATGACCGCGCGGGTGGCCACCGGGCGCGAGATCGCGCCGCGGCTGGTGCGGGCGGTGAACGGCGTGGCGGTGCCGGAAACGGCGTTCCCCGAGCTGGGCCTGAACGAGGCGCATCTGCGCATCGCCCGCGCCGGGATGGACGCGGTGATGAACGGCAATCACGGCACCGCCCTGCGCTCGCGCATCCTGACGCCGGAATGGCGCATGGCGGGCAAGACCGGCACCAGCCAGGTGCGCAACATCACCGCGGCCGAACGCGCCCGCGGGGTGATCAGCAACGACCAGCTGCCGTGGAATCGCCGCGACCATGCGCTGTTCGTCTGCTACGCTCCGGTGGACGCGCCGCGCTATGCGGTGTCGGTGGTGGTCGAGCATGGCGGCGGCGGCGGCTCGGTGGCCGCCCCCATCGGCCGCGACATCCTGCTGTTCGCGCTGGCCGGCGGGCTGCCGCCGCTGGACGCCTATCCGCCGGGCCAGCGCGGCGGCATCGAGGAGATGCGGGCGCGGATGAACCTGACCCCGCCCCCCGCCCCGCAGGCCAACGGGCGGGCGCGGGCATGACGGCGGCGGGCGGCGGCATCCGGGCAGGTGCGGAACGGGCGGTACGATGAGCGGCTATCTCGACTACAAATCCGAACAGACCCCGATCGGCTGGCGCAAGATCCTGTATCTCAGCTGGCCGCTGGTGTTCCTGCTGGTCGCGGTCGCGGCGACCGGGTTCCTGATGCTGTATTCCATCGCCGGCGGCCGGGCCGAAGTCTGGGCCGAGCCGCAGATGGAGCGGTTCGCCGTCGGCATGGTGGCGATGATCGCGCTGGCCTTCGTGCCGGTGTGGTTCTGGCGCTCGATCTCGGTCGCGGCCTATGTGGTCTGCGTGCTGCTGCTGGTGGCGGTGGACGTGTTCGGCCACCACGCTATGGGGGCGCAGCGCTGGCTGGACGTGGGGCCGGTCAAGCTGCAGCCCTCGGAGATCACCAAGATCGCGCTGGTGCTGGTGCTGGCCGCCTATTACGACTGGCTGGACCTGAACCGGGTGTCGCGGCCGCTGTGGGTGCTGATCCCGGTGCTGCTGATCCTGATCCCGACCGGGCTGGTGCTGGCGCAGCCCGACCTGGGCACCTCGGTCATGCTGGTGGCGGGCGGCGGGCTGATGATGTTCGCGGCCGGCGTCAGCCTGTGGTATTTCGCGGCGGTGATCGGCGGCGGGGCCGGGCTGGTGTTCGCGGTGCTGAAAAGCCGCGGCACCGACTGGCAGCTGATCCACGACTACCAGTACCGCCGCATCGACACCTTTCTGGACCCCGGCAGCGACCCGCTGGGCGCGGGCTACAACATCACCCAGGCGCAGATCGCCCTGGGCTCGGGCGGCTGGTCGGGGCGCGGCTTCATGCAGGGCACGCAAAGCCGGCTGAACTTTCTGCCCGAGAAGCATACCGACTTCATCTTCACCTCGTTGGCTGAAGAGTTCGGCTTTGTCGGCTCGATCACGCTGCTGTCGCTTTACACGCTGATCCTGGCGTTCTGCCTGTATTCGGCGTTGACCAACCGCGACCGTTTCGCCAGCTTGCTGACGCTGGGCATCGCGGGGACGTTCTTCCTGTATTTCGCGGTGAACATGGGGATGGTGATGGGGCTGATGCCGGTGGTGGGCGCACCGCTGCCGCTGGTCAGCTATGGGGGGACGCAGCTGATGATCCTGCTGATGGCGTTCGGCATCGTGCAATCCGCGCATGTGAACAGGCCGCGCTGATGCGGGTGTTCTTTGCCGCGCCTGCCGCCATGTGGGACCGCTGGGCCCCCGCCCTGCGCGCCGCCTGCCCCGAGATGGAGCTGTGCCGCGACGGCGACCCCGCCAGTTTCGACGCGGTGATCTATGCGCCCGGCTATCCCGCCGCGGGGCGCGAGATGGATTTCAGCCCCTTTACCCGCGCCCGGCTGGTGCAGAGCCTGTGGGCCGGGGTCGAGCGGATCGTCGGCAACCCCACGCTGACCCAGCCGCTGTGCCGGATGGTCGATCCCGGGCTGGCGCAGGGGATGGCGGAATGGTGCCTGGGCTGGACCATGCGCTTTCACCTGGGGATGGACCGCTATCCGCAGGACGGGATCTGGCGCAACTCGGTGGTGCCGCCACTGGCCTGCGCGCGCAAGGTGACGATCCTGGGCATGGGCGAACTGGGCCGGGCGGTGGCCGCGATGCTGCGCGGCGTGGGCTTCGACGTGACCGGCTGGTCGGCCTCGGGCAAACCGGTGCCGGGGGTACGGGTGCTGGGCGCCGCGGCGCTGCCCGAGGCGCTGGCCCGGGCCGAGGTGCTGATCTCGCTGCTGCCCGACACGCCGCAGACCCGCGGGCTGCTGGACGCGCGGCGGCTGGCGCTGCTACCGCGCGGGGCGGTACTGCTGAACCCCGGCCGCGGCACGGTGCTGGACGACGACGCGCTGCTGGCCGAGCTGAACAGCAACCGGCTGGGCCACGCGGTGCTGGACGTGTTCCGCATCGAACCGCTGCCGCCCGCACACCCGTTCTGGCGCCACCAGCGCGTGACCGTGACCCCGCATATCGCCGCCGAGACCCGCCCCGCCTCGGCCGCCCCCGTCGCCGCAGAAAACCTGCGCCGCGCCATGGACGGCCGGCCGCTGCTGCATCTGGTCGACCCCGCGCGGGGGTATTGAGGGAGGCGGCGGCGCTGTCCGGGGCGGCGGGGCGCTGCCGCTGAACCCCGGCCGCACGGTGCTGGACGACGACGCGCTGCTGGCCGGGTTGAACAACAACCGCTTGGGCCACGGCCGCTGCTGCATCTGCTCGACCGCGCGAGGAGACTCAGAGAGGCGTTGCAGAGGACGCTGCCTTGCGTTGCAGGACGCTGCTGCAGCCTTGTCCGCCGAAAACAGTCACCGAACCATCCAGCCGTTCTCTGATCCGTCTCCTGTTCCGGGTGCTCACTAGCCCCGGAATATTCGAGCAAGGACGAAGCGGGCAGGATTGCGCTGGCGGGTCCTGTTGCCGAGGAATATCCGCAGTTCCCGGCACTCCGCTCTCCAGAGAGAGGCCATCTCGGCCCCGGCGCGAGGATGCCAGAACGCAGGCACCACGTCGGTCCCGGCAGAATGGCCGTCGCGCAACCCCGTGTTGGACCCGCACAGCCCATCCGTGGGACAGGTTCAGCGCAGGCGGGGCGGGGCGTCCGGGTCGCGGCGCTTGGCGGGGGGCGGGGCGGGTGGGGCGGTGGCCTCGATCCGCACGGCGCCAGGGGGCAGCGGCAGCGGCTGGAAGGTGATGTCGACGCCGCCTTCGAGCGGGGGGAGGAAGGCCACCAGTTCGGACAGGGCCTTGGCGACGGCGCGGCGGCTGGCGTCGTCGCCGGCGGCTTCGGGGGCGGCGCCCATCACGGCGATCAGGTGGCCCTGCCGGCCGTCCTGCCACTCCACCCCCACCAGTGCCGCGCCCGCGACCATGCCGGCCATGTCGGAAAGCCGCGTGGCCAGCGGCTCGGCCAGCACCGCGACGGCTTGCGGCGAGGGGGCGGAGAGGCGGCGCGGGATCACCTCGGCGGCCGGGGGCGCCTCGGCCAGCGCGGCGATCAGCCAGGACAGCGCGGCGGCGTCCAGCAGCATCTCGGACGGGCGGCCGGGGTTGACCAGCAGCCCGCGCCCGGCCTGCGCCAGTTCGCGCGTCAGCACCCGCCCGGGCAGCGACAGATGCGCGACCGGCCCGCCCAGGAACCCCGCCAGCGCCGCCGCGTCGTCCGAGGCCAGCGCGACCTCGCCGCCCGGCAGCTCGAACATGCGCAGATCGGCGCGGTCGCCCACCGGGTCCGCCGTCAGGGCGACGTGCAGTTCGGTGTCGGCCAGCCGCCGCAGCACCGCCGCGCGCTGCACCGGGTCGGCGTCGTGGAACGGCACCGCAGCGCAAAGCCGGTCGAGTTCGGTGCGGTCTGAGTCGGGGGCGGAATCGGGGGCGGGATCGGGCGGGGTCACAGCACCTCGGCAAGCGTCTTGCGCAGTTCCGGGACCAGCTCGGCCTGAAACCACGGGTTGCGTTTCAGCCAAGCGGTATTGCGCCACGAGGGATGAGGCAAGGGGAACACCCGGGGCGCATGGTCGCGCCAGCCCGCCACCGCCGCGGTCACGTCGCGCAGCCCCAGATGCCAGCGGATCGCGTGGCCGCCGATCAGCAGCGTCACCTGCGGGTCGAGATCGTGCATGATCCGCGCCCGCCAGGTCCGGGCGCAGATCGGCGGCGGCGGCAGGTCGGCGCCCTTGGCATCATAGCCGGGAAAGCAGAATCCCATCGGCACGATCGCCACCCGCGAGCGGTCGTAAAACGTCGCCTCGTCCACCCCCATCCAGTCGCGCAGCCGCTGCCCCGAGGCGTCGGTGAACGGCCGCCCCGACTGGTGCACCCGCATCCCCGGCGCCTGGCTGGCCACCAGCACCCGCGCGCCGCGGGCGAACCACACCACCGGGCGGGGTTCGTGGGCGGTCGCGGTGGCGGCGAAACGCTGGACGCAAAGGCGGCAGGCGCGCAGCTCGGCCGCGACCGGCAGCTCGGGCAGGCCGGCGGCCGGATCGGCGCCTGGGCGGGCGGGAAATCGCTGGGAATCGTCGCTCATGCCCCCTCACATAGTTACGCCGGGTTCGCCATAACAGATTGCATTCTCTGGATACGTCGCGGCGCAATGGACAGAACCGCGGTGCGCGCCTATGTTCGGCGCCGCAACGCGGGCGATCTGTCGGCCGCACGAACCCTTGCCGATTGCGGGCCTAGGCGGGATACCCACTGCGACCATGCTGGAATTCGACAATGTCTCGAAGTCCTTCTGGACCGGCACCCAGCGCAAGGTCATCCTCGACCAGGCGTCCTTCCGGGTCGAGCTTGGGGAATCGCTGGGCATCCTGGCCCCGAACGGCACCGGCAAGACCACCATCATCAACATGATGTGCGGGCTGGAAAAGCCCGACGAGGGCCATATCCGCGCCACCTGCCGGGTGTCCTTTCCGCTGGGCTTCATGGGCGGGGTGATCCCGCGGCTGTCGGGGAACGAGAACTCGCGCTACATCGCGCGCATCTACGGGCTGGACCCGGATTACGTGTCGGCCTTTTGCCGCTGGCTGTGCGACATCGACGAATATTTCGACCAGCCGGTCGGGGTCTACAGCTCGGGGATGCGCTCGCGGCTGACCTTCGCGCTGCTGCTGGCGCTGGAGTTCGACATCTACCTGATCGACGAGGGGATGCCCTCGACCACGGATGTCGAGTTCAACCGCAAGGCCGGCAGCGTGCTTTACGACCGGCTGAAGACCTCGACCGTGGTGGTGGTGTCGCACCAGCCGGCCACCCTGGAACGTTTTTGCCGTCGCGCGGGCGTGTTGCGCGACGGGCGGCTTTACATGTTCGACAGCCTGGATGAGGCGAAGCAGTATTATGATTACACCTCCTAAGGTCCGCCGCTTTCACCTGAGCGCCTCCGAATCCCCCGTCGCCGCCGCGCGCAGCGCCGCCTGGGGCGGTGCCGCCCCGGCCGAGACCGCGGCCGAAGCCGCCGCGCCGCAGCCCGCGGTCCGGGTCGAGCTGCGCCGGGGCGCCGCCGCAGCCGCCGGGCCCTTTGATGCGGCCGACGACGGTTTCGGCGACCGCCGCTTTCCGGGCGCCGAGCCTGCCGCGGCCGCGGACCCCGACGCCCTGCCCGACCCTGCCAATGCCGACCGCGGCCCGGCGCAGGCCGAGGCAGAGGGGGTGCCGCTGGACGCGCCGGACACCGCCGACGCGCAGGCCCAGGCGCTGGCCGCGATCCGGGCCGAGAACCTGACCTCGCGCCAGCTGCGCATGGCCATGCGCATCGCCGCCATGCACCAGATCGAGGCCACGTCCGAATACGAGGCGGTGCTGCGGCTGCGCCAGCGCGGCATCGACCCCTTCCACCGCAGCGCGCTGGGGCGCATCCTGTCCGAGGCGGGCGACAGGGCGGGGGCCGCACCCTCGCCCCAGGCGCCGGTGCCCCTTCCCAGCCCCGGCCTGCCCACCCGCACCCGCCGGCGCGAGATCGAGCCCCTGCCCGCCCCCGGCGACGGCCACCCCGGCCTGCCCTCGCGCGAGGCGCTGACCGAGGAACGCCGCGCCGCCGAGATCTATCGCATCCAGCGCGACATCGCCCGGCGCCGCCGCAAGCGGCCGGGGTTCCTGCTGCTGCGGCTGGCGTTCTTCGTCGGGCTGCCGACGCTGATCGCGGGCTGGTATTACCACACCCAGGCGACGCCGCTTTACGCCACCCATTCGCAGTTCCTGATCCAGCAGGCCGACGGCGGATTTTCCGGAGAGGGCGGCGGGCTGCTGAGCGCCTCGCCCATGGCCACCAACCCCGACAGCGTGTCGGTGCAAAGCTACCTGACCTCGCGCGCGGCGATGCTGCGGCTGGACAACGACCTGGGGTTTACCCGCGCCTTTCAGGACCCGGCGGTGGATGCGCTGCTGCGCCTGCCCCCGGATGCGACGAACGAACAGGCCTACGGGCTTTATGAACGCTCGGTGAAGATCGGCTACGACCCGACCGAGGGCGTCATCAACATGGAGGTGATCGCCCCCGACCCGGCGCTGTCGGAACAGTTCTCGCTGGCGCTGATTTCCTATGCCGAGGGGCAGGTCGACCAGATGAGCGCGCGGCTGCGCGACGACCAGATGAAGGGCGCGATGGAGAATTACGCCGACGCCGAACGCAAGGTGCTGGAATCGCAGGCCCGCATCCAGGAGCTGCAGGAGCAGCTGGGCGTGCTGGACCCGGCGGCGGAAAGCGGCGCGGTGATGGGGCGGATCAGCGCGCTGGAATCGCAGCTGGCCGACAAGCGGCTGGAGCTAGGGCAGCTGCAATCGAACCTGCGCCCGAACCAGAGCCGGGTCCTGGGCGTTCAGGGCGATATCAGCCGCCTGGAACAGATGATCGCCGAGACCCGCGCCCAGTTGACCACCGATTCCACCGCCCGCGGCTCGTTGGCCGCGATCACCGGGCAGCTGCGCATCGCCGAAAGCGACCTGGCGACCCGCCAGCAGCTGCTGGCCAGCGCCGCCCAGCAGATGGAGGCGGCAAGGGTCGAAGCCAACAAGCAGGTGCGCTATCTGTCGCTCTCGATGCCTCCGGTCCCGCCGGACGAGGCAACCTATCCCAAGGCGTTCCAGAACACGCTGGTCGCCTTTCTGATCTTTGGGGGAATATATCTGATGCTGTCGCTGACCGTTTCGATCCTGCGCGAACAGGTGTCGTCGTGACCGCCGCGCAAGTGGCGCAGGCCCGCGTCGCCGTGGGCAACGTGACCTTCGGCAACGACCTGCCGCTGGCGGTGATCGCCGGGCCCTGCCAGCTGGAAACCCTGGACCACGCGCTGTCGATCGCGGAACCGCTGGCGCGCGCCTGCGCCGAGGCCGGCGCGGGGTTCGTGTTCAAGGCCAGCTACGACAAGGCCAACCGCACCTCTCTGTCCGGCCGCCGCGGCATCGGCATCGACGAGGGGCTGGCGATGCTGGCGACGGTGCGCGAGCGCATCGGCTGCCCGGTGCTGACCGACGTGCATGACGAAGCGCAGGCGCTGCGCGCGGCCGAGGTGGTGGACATCATCCAGATCCCCGCCTTCCTGTCGCGGCAGACCGACCTGCTGCTGGCGGCGGGGCGTTCCGGCGCTGTGGTGAACATCAAGAAGGGGCAGTTCCTGGCCCCCTGGGACATGGCGAACGTGGCCGACAAGGTGGCCTCGACCGGCAGCGACCGCATCCTGCTGACCGAACGCGGGGTCAGCTTCGGCTACAACACGCTGGTGGCGGACATGCGGTCGCTGCCGATCATGGCGCGGACCGGCTGGCCGGTGATCATGGACGCCACCCATTCGGTGCAGCAGCCGGGCGGACAGGGCGGGTCCTCGGGCGGGCAGCGCGAATTCGCGCCGGTGATGGCACGGGCCGCGGTGTCGCTGGGCATCGCCGGCGTCTTCATCGAAACGCATGAGGACCCCGACCGCGCGCCCTCGGACGGGCCGAACATGGTGCCGCTGGACCAGATGCCGGCGCTGATCGCCAGCCTGATGCGGTTCGACGCGCTGGCCAAGGCGGACCCGCTGCGGGTGTAGTCGTCTGAAAGGGGGGCGTTGCCCCCCGCCGGCCGGGGCCGGCTCCCCCCAGGGTATTTGGGCCCGAAAGAAGCAGCGCGCCTAGCTGGCCAGGATCGCCTGCGCGGCGGCGTGGCCCGAGGCCCAGGCCCATTGGAAATTGTAGCCGCCGAGCCAGCCGGTCACGTCCACCACCTCGCCCACGAAATACAGCCCCGGCACGTGGCGCGAGCGCAGGCTGCGCGCATCGAGATCGCGGCAGTCGACGCCGCCGACGGTGACCTCGGCGGTGCGGTAGCCCTCGGTCCCGACGGGGCGGATGCGCCAATCGTGGATGCGGCGGGAAAGCGCCTCCAGCCGCGCGTCGGACTGCGCGGCCAGCGGCGCGCCGGTCATGCCCAGTTCCGCCGCGACGGCGCCAGCGAGCCGGTCCGGCAGCAGGCGCGCCAGCAGCGTGGCAGTCTGCGCCCGCCCCCCCTCGGCCCGCGCCTGTTTCAGCAGCGCCGCGATGTCGTGGCCGGGGGCGAGATCCAGCGCCAGCGGCTCCCCCGGCCGCCAGTAGCTGGAAATCTGCAGGATCACCGGGCCCGAGAGGCCGCGGTGGGTGAACAGCAGCCGGTCCTGAAAGGCGATGGCGCGGCGGCCGGCGGCCTTGGGCAGCGCCGCCCGCGCCTCGATCCCGATCCCCGACAGCGGCGCGGACAGGCCGAGGTCCTGTTCGGCGAAGGTCAGCGGCACCAGCCCCGGCCTTGTATCGGTGACGCGGTGGCCGGTCGCGTGGGCAATGTCATAGCCGATGCCGGTCGCGCCCATCTTGGGGATCGACTTGCCCCCGGTCGCCACCACCACATGCGCGGCCAGCAGCGGCCCTGCCGAGGTCTCCACCCGCAACCCGTCTGCGCCCGGCGTCACCCCTGTGACTGCCACCCCCAGCCGCAGCGCGGCCCCGCCCATGCGGTCAACCAGCATCTGCACGATCTGGTTGGCGCGCCCGTCGCAGAACAGCTGCCCTTGCGTCTTTTCGTGCCAGGCGATGCCGGCGCGGTCGACCAGCGCCACGAAATCCTCGGGCCGGAACCCGGCCAGCGCCGAGGCGCAGAACCGCGGCACCTGCGACAGGAAGGTTTCGTGCGTGGTGCCGAGATTGGTGAAATTGCACCGCCCCCCACCCGAGATGCGGATCTTTTCGCCCGGCGCGCGCGCATGGTCCAGCACCACCACCCGCAGCCCGCGCCCGGCCAGGCTGCCCGCACAGAACAGCCCGGCGCCCCCCGCGCCGAGGATGACCACATCCGCCCGCTCCATGCCCTGCCCCGTTCCTTGCGCCTGCCGGATGCGCGTTAACCCCACCGCCGCGATCGCACAAGTTTTTGCCCGAACCCTCTTGCACCCCCCCGGCCCCTTGGCTAGATAGCGCCGCACTGCTGGGGCGTAGCCAAGTGGTAAGGCACCGGTTTTTGGTACCGCGCACCGTAGGTTCGAATCCTACCGCCCCAGCCAGTCGTTTTCCTGACATTCATCTCACACTGACTGACCGCGGATAATCCCGCGTTTTCGGTCGTTTGCGGTGCTCGTACCCTATCTGAGACTGACTTCTCTTCCCTGTTTTTGCGATTTTTGCGCCCGCGTCTCAGCGGGCGTTTTTTGTCGTGCGGTTTCGAGGCCAGTTTCCCTGTTTCCGACCAGTTACAGGGAATTTACAGGGGATATGTCCGCGAGTCCGTGTCCCACCGCTGGTTCAGCGTTTGCCATCCCCCATGTTTTGCAAGGGGTTCCTGCCGTCTGAATGCCCAATTCCCTGCTCGCAGGAACAGGGAATGAGGAAGCCCCGAACAGGGAAGATGGTCTTCAGGAACAAGGAAAGTTGAAGCAGCTCAGGCTGGGTCGATCCCGGTGCGCCGACACTGCGCCTGCCAATCGGCCGGCATCTCGGGCCGGGTCAAGCGATGCAGGGTGAGGCCTTCGGGCTGGGTGCCATCGAGGATCACCTGTTGGATCGCAGGCGCGAGCAGGGCCAGCTGCAGGTGCACGCGAAGGGTGCCTTCTGCGATTCCGTCGGCCTTGGCGAGACTGGCAATGTCGCGACCGGACCGAATCGCCTGCAACCAGCGGTGTGCCCGGGCTAAAGCGGCGACCAACTTCGCATCCGGCTGGCGGGGACGCTCGCCGATCACCAGCCTCGCCTCGACCCCGCGTCGCCGGATCGAGATCGGAGCCGTGACGGTCAGCACGGAGGCGGCAATCTCGGCTGGCGCGACGCCGAGGATGGTGGCGAGGCGGTGCGGGTCAAACTGAAGCGTGGTCGTCTCGCGCCTTATGGTGCCCTGTTCGACGAGGTCGAGGAGCTTGCGTTGGCGCCCGATATCGTTGGGCGCATCGGGCGCGACCAGGTCCTCCAGCTTGCCCGTCAGCTGGTCGTGCCGTGACAGGTCGGGTGTGGCCAGAAGGTAGTGGCCATCCAAGGCCCGCGCCAGGTGTCCGCGCAATGCGCCAGCGATCTGCAGCTCCAAGGTAGCCGCAGGCAGCCGCCAGCCTTGCGGATCCGGGGGGCCCGAGATCATGCGGTTGGAGACATAGTAGCGATACCGCCGCGTGCCCTTCACGGTATGGGTCGGGGTCAGCCGATCGCCACTCTCGTCAACCAGCTTGCCGGTGAGCGGGGCAGCGTCGGTCTCGTCGCTTCGATCGCCGCGCCCCCTGCCCGCCTTTTGCTGCAGCAGCGCTTGCACCCGGCGCCACTGGGCCTCGTCGATGATAGCCGGGTGCTGTCCGACATGGTCGGTCCCGCCGTGCCTTGTGCGGCCGCGATACACTGGGTTGGTCAGCAGGTAATGTAGCTGGCCGCGTCCGAACGGCCGGTTGCCGATCTCGCGACCGTCCCGGCCCTTCCGGGACTTCGAGCGCAGGTCGCGGCGTTGCACCTCCTCCGCCAGTGCCCTCAGACATCCGGTCTGTTCGTAGAGATCGAAGATCAGCCGGATAGTTGCCGATTCGATCTCGTTGACCACCAGCACCTGCTCACGCGGATCGGGGTGGCGGTCATAGCCAAGCGGCAAGGTGCCGCCCATCCACAGGCCCCGCTTTTTCGACGCTGCGATCTTGTCGCGGATCCGCTCTCCCGCGACCTCACGTTCGAACTGAGCAAAGCTGAGCAGAACGTTCAGCGTCAGGCGGCCCATCGAGGTCGAGGTGTTGAACGCCTGGGTGACCGAGACGAAGGAGCATCCCTTTGCCTCCAGCCGCTCGACCATGCGGGCGAAGTCAGCGAGCGAGCGGGTCAGGCGATCGATCTTGTAGACCACGATCATCGACACCCGCCCGGCATCCACCTCGGCCAGCAGCCGCTGCAGGGCCGGGCGGTCGGTGTTGCCGCCCGAAAAGCCGCCATCGTCGTAGCGGTCTTTTACCAGCCTCCAGCCCTCGTGCTTCTGGCTGGCCACATAGGCGGCGCAGGCTTCGTACTGGGCGTCGAGTGTGTTGAAGCCCTGTTCCAGCCCCTCCTCGCTCGACTTGCGGGTATAGATCGCGCAGCGGACGGTTGAGGTCATTGCTGAACCGCCTTGCGGCGCACTGTATTGGTATGCGCGGCCGACTTTGTCGGGACCGAGGCCGCTGATCTATTCCTGCCCTCTCGCCTAGCATGTTTCTTGACGGCCTTGCCGTCTTCCTTCAGCCCGAAGAACCGCGGTCCCGACCAGTGGGCGCCGGTGATCTCACGGGCGATCACCGACAGCGACCGCCAGGTGCGGCCGTTCCACTGATAGCCCCCTTCGGTGATCTCGACGACATGGGTGGTGCCGTTCCACTCGCGCAGCAGTCGACCGCCCGCGGCGGGCTCAGCAGCCTTGGCACGTGCGCCGTTTGTGCCCGCCTTTGCCAGTTGCGCCTCCAGCCCCTCCGGCCAGCCGCCCGCGGCACCAAACTGCAGATCGAAGGCGAGGATCCGGCGCAGCAACGGCTGGCTGATTGACCGCGGCGGCGCCGAGCCATGCAACTCAGTCCAGGCGGTAACGAGGTCCGCACGGTCGAAATCGAAAACCTCGGCGACGGAAAGCGCGGGGGACGCGGTTGCTGCATCGGGCGCAGCTTTGCCACCGGGTGCTGCTGAACGTGTCTTGGATGTTCTTGCCATGATCTGCTCCGGCTCGCGACGGCCACACGCCGCCTGCTACCCTGGAAAGCCCGATGCTTGGACCGGGCTCACCGACACTCACGCTCGATCGTGCAGCGCAGTCCAGTCGGAAGTTCCCCTTTCTCGGACCGAAACACGTCTCCCGGTCAAAGATAATTTTTGTCCGCGAATATTAATTCGCACCCCGCCTGCGAATCCGTGCTATACAGCATCTATGGTTACGCAAGTCACAACCCACACGATGTTGAAGCGGCGGCTAGGTCGTCCCCGGGGCGCTGCACCGTTCCGCGCAGCTGACGAAGCCCTGCTCAGGCAAGCGGCCGTCGCTCTGGTCCATCAGGATGTCGCCAACCTCACCGCCTTCCTGCGCGATCATGACGTGGTCCAAGACAAGGACCTGGCGCGCCTCCGGGGACGCTGGCGGGAGATCGGGGACGCCCTGCTCGCCGAAGCCGGCTCCTCGGACACCGCCCGGGTCCGGAACTGCTTCAACCTCGTGATCACCGATGTCGACCGGATCACGAACCAAGCGGAAACCTGGCGTTCCTGGCGCAGCCTTCTCAACGAGGTTCGCGCGGACCTGGTGGCAGGGGCAACCGACCGTCTGTCCGCTTCGCTTGCCCGCCTTACGCAAGACTGCTTCGAAAACGGGGGGCCGTCGCCGGGCGCGGGGGATGATCCCGCCCGGGAATCACGGTCGGAGGGACCGGTCCGAGCGACAGGGCGATCGACGGGAGACCTGCTGTTTCTGTGCGCGCGGCTCCTCGACCAGCGCGCCATCGAGGCCTGGAACTGTGAAGGAGGGCTGGTCGATGACCACGAAACTGCCCCAAATTGACCAGATTGCGCCAGTGGACCTGAGGCCCTGGGCCAAGAATGCCCGCAAGCACTCGAAGAAGCAGCTGCGCCAGATCGCCGACAGCATCCGCGAGTTCGGCTTTACCAACCCGGTGCTGATCGACGAGGCCCACACCATCCTCGCCGGCCACGGCCGCGTCGAGGCGGCGAAGCTGATCGGGATGACCACTGTGCCTTGCGTGCGGATCGAGCACATGACCGAGGCGCAAAAGCGCGCCTATGTCCTCGCCGACAACAAGCTTGCCCTCAACGCCACTTGGGACGAGGACCTGCTGGCCGAAGAGCTGGCGGCGCTGGCCAGCATCGACGCCGGCTTCGATTTGGGCATCACCGGTTTTAACATCGCCGAGGTCGACAGCCTGCTTTCGATCAACAAGCCAGAGGATGACCGAGACCCGCGGGACGATGTCATTCCCGCCAATGCGCCTGCCCGAGGGCAGCCTGGGGATATCTGGCAGCTCGGCTCCCACCGGCTGATCTGCGGGGACAGCCTCGACCGCGCCACGGTCGACCGGTTGATGGCGGGCGAGACGGCCCGGATGGTCTTCACCGACCCGCCGTATAACGTCCCGGTCGACGGACACGTCGGCGGTTCGGGTAAGCTGAAGCACCGCGAGTTCGCGATGGCGTCCGGCGAGATGTCGGTGGGCGAGTTCACTGCATTCCTCCGCAGTGCCTTCGAGAACTTATCAGCCCATGCGCTCGATGGCTCGATCCACTTCGTTTGCATGGACTGGCGCCACATCGCCGAGGTGATGGCGGCGGCCGAGGGTGTCTACAGCGAGCTCAAGAACCTGATCGCCTGGGTCAAGGACAGCGGCGGCATGGGGACTTTCTACCGCTCCCGCCACGAGCTGATCTTTGCCTGGAAGCTGGGGACAGCGCCCCACACCAACAGCTTCGAGCTTGGCCAGCATGGACGCTACCGGACGAATGTCTGGGAATACCGCGGTGCCAGTTTCGAAGAACTGAAGCTACATCCGACCGTCAAGCCGGTGCAGATGATCGCCGACGCGATCCGAGATGTATCCGCGCGCGGCGAGATCGTCCTCGATCTGTTCGGCGGATCTGGCTCGACGCTGATCGCCGCCGAAAAGACCGGTCGCCGAGCCCGGCTCTGCGAGATCGACCCGCTCTACTGCGATATCATCCTCGCCCGCTACGAAGCTTGGGCGAAGGATGAGGCGGTGCTGGTCGAGCGCCCACGCAAAGCCGGGACGGCGGTACAAGCCACCGATGCGGCGCCCGTTAACGACGATCCGCCTGGCGCCGAAACGCCGCCCCTGGACGAAGTCGCGATCCGAAGGATGCTGGGATGACCGGATCACCCTCTCAGTCAGACGGAAACGCCTACGCGGTCGGCTATGGGCGGCCCCCGAAGTGGGGCCAGTTCCGCAAGGGAAAGTCCGGCAACCCCGCCGGGCGCCCCAAGGGGGCGAAGAACAAGCTGAAGATCACCGGCGGCAAGATCGACGACGTCCTGAAACGGGAGCTCGCGCGCACCGTCGAGATCCGAGGGGTGGATGGGCCCGAAACCTTGTCGATCCTTGAAGCCGCTGCCCGCTCTCTGAGCGTACAGGCGATGAAGGGCAATGTTCGGGCACAGGAGCAGCTGATCAAACTGCAGCGTGAGATCGACGCGAGGGATGCAGCGGAACTAGACGCGCGTGATCGCGCGCTGAGGGCGCTTAAAGAACATCAGCTCGCACGTCGCCGGCGCAACATTGAACGCGGGATCGACGAAGACCTGGTTCCGGATCCGGATCACATCGTCATGGACCGCGCCACCGGGCGAATGGTCATCCGCGGCCCCGCAGATCTTCAGCAGAAGGTCGAGTGGGAACGGATGTGGGGAGCATTCGGGTGTTTCAAGTGGGAGCTGGAGCAGGCGCGGAAGAAGCTTGCCCGGCTTCGTCCACGGCACGCGGATGAGCGAGCCTACCTGATCAACGCCATCCGAGAACACGAATACTTCGTGATGTTCTACGCTATGAAGCTGATGTCCGTGTTCTCGATCGAGGCCTGGCAGGTGACCGATGACGGCTTCGAGCAACAGGAGCTGGAACAGCGCCTTCAGGAAGGTCGGTGGCCGGAGCCACCCGCGAACATCAGGCGGGGGCTGAGCGCGAAGCAACTGCAAGCGTTGCGTTGCGGAGAAAACTACCACGATGCCATCGCCATACAGGAGCGTTGGCGCAAGTCGGGTATGCCGCCGTTACGGCGCCCGGGCAAGCCGGCCGCGCAGGAGGCCTTCGAACGGCAGCAAACTCGGCTGAGTGGCGCCGGGGTGGAGGTGTCTTCGGCGCATCAAGCCACCGCGCCTTCGGACCACGGGGAGGCTGTGTCGGCGATCGAACCATCATGGATCGACCAGTTCTCGCTGCTGCGTGGTTTGCCGCCGGATGACCGGGCCTGTCTCGAGGCTGCGAGCACAATCGTCACCACCCCGGCCGGAGAACGCGTGTTTGCGCCTGGCGATGCGGTCCATCGGATTTTTTTCATCCTGTCCGGCCAGATCCGGGTTCAGCGTCCGCCGGAGGATGGCAGAACGATCCAGGCCTTCCTCCTTGGGTCCGGCGCGCCCAGCGTCCTTGCCGTAGGCAGCACCCTCGAGGTGGAAGAATACAATGCCGACGGGATCGCCGAATCCGACGTTACCTCCGTCGCTATCTCCACCGAAACCTTCGTCGACATGTTCCACAGATCGCCCTCGTTCAGAATGTTCGTGTATGAGCGGTAAGCAGCGCAAGGTACCCCAGAGCGTTACAAACGATTTTTGACTGTTGGCCGCTTGAATAGGGCATGCTGCTGTCAGCCTGCATCCTGACGAGCTTTGGGAGTTTCGGCGGTGCACCCGTCTTTGGCCGATCTGTACCGCTGCGGAATTTGGTGCAGAATGCCTTCAGGGAGTCAAAAAAATGTGGCATTTTAAGCACACTCGTAAAGTAGCAATATTCCGCCTGCAGAGAGGCCGGCCTGCTGGTTACCAGTTCGGCCGCGGCCGCATCTTTCGGAGAAATGAGGTATTTCTGATACTTGCTCCCCGATGCCGGGACCTCTGTCTGACGGCGCTATAGGGAGATCCACTTGAAGCAGTCTTCAGGGGGCCACGCCAGCCTTGTGAAGGCCAGTTTGACCATGCGAGGAAGGATGCAGCTTTGAAAACTGAAGTAGCTGTCATGACGAGAGGTTTCGCCCGCATGGCTCCAGCTGCCAAGGAGCGAATAGTGAGGAGTGTTCTCGCACCGATACAGGTAGCCCCAAACCGCGCCCACAGTGTCGAGTGCGAACTCATGATGCACCGTTTCCTGGCTGTTGCACTGCCTGTAGCAATGGCACTGCTTCCGGCCAGTCCCGGTCTGGCTGGTCCCACGACCGGCTCTGTCATCAACCGCTACGGGTTGCCGGGTGCGATCGATACGCCCTCGGCCGAGATGATGCCGGATGGCGTCCTGGGCGCATCGCTGAGCTATTCCGATCTGGGCAACGCCGTGGGGCTCAGCTTTCAGGTCCTGCCCCGGGTTACCGCCATTCTGCGCTACGGCAAGTTTGATACCGACGGAGGTCTGGGATATATTCGCGACCGCTCCTTCGACTTCCGGCTGCAGCTGATGGGAGAGGATCCGAATGGCTGGCGCCCCGCCGTTGCACTGGGGCTTCAGGATGCCATTGGAACCGGATTCTACGCGGCGGAATATATCGTCGCAACCAAGACCATCACCCCCCGCCTGCGGGTGTCGGGAGGTCTGGGCTGGGGCCGCATGGCCAACGACGGCGGCATCGGATCGCCGTTCGGCGGCCGAGACGAAGCTGATGTGGGAGAGGGCGGGACCCTTCATCCCGATCAATGGTTCCGGGGCGAGATGGCGCCCTTTGTCAATATCGCTTGGCAGGCAACCGACAAGCTGACTTTGCTGGCCGAATATTCCGGCGACGATTACGCTTGCGAGACCGGCCAGTCCGGGAAATGCGCGCGCGGGTCCTGGCTGAATGACAAGGAAGAACTGTCCAGCAACATCAACCTGGGCTTCAGCTATCAGGCGGGTCCGAATTACCAGATCGGGGCTCATCTTCTGGGTGGCAAGCAGGTCGGCGTTCAGGCCAGCATGTCGTTGAACCCGCGGCGGGGCCCCTACCCCTCCGGGTTTGAAAAGGGCCCGGCGCCGGTCCGTCCGCGCCCGGCGGTTTCCGCCGACCCGGAGGGCTGGGCCGGCACCTGGGCCGCCGATCCGACGGCGCAACCGGCGATCCAGAAGGCGCTCGGCGAGGCGCTTGCCAAGGAAGGCCAGAGGCTGGAATCCATGGCGCTGACCGCGAACCGGGCAGAGGTCCGCATCCGCAACCACCGCTACATGCAGCAGGCAGAAGCAATCGGCCGCACCGTGCGGCTGATGACCCGCGCCCTGCCCCCCTCGGTCGAGACATTGGTGGTGACCTCGGTCGAGGAAGGAATGCCGACGTCTTCGTTGACCTTCCGACGTTCCGATGTCGAGCGGCTGGAGAATACCGAGGTCAGCCATATCGCCAATGCTGCGGTGCTGAGCGATGCCGATCCGCGGGCCGCCGGGCTGGTGCAAAGCCCCGGTGTCACGCCGCGCTTCCGGTGGACGCTGGGGCCATATCTGTCGACCGGGCTTTGGGACCCCGAGGAGCCCATCCGCTACGAGGTCGGGGCCGAACTCAGCGCCAGTTATGAGCTGCTGCCCGGCCTGACATTGAATGGTACCGTCAGGCAGAGAGCCTTCGGCAATGCAGAGCAGGAAGCGCCCGGCGGTCTGTCCGTGGCAGATTATCTGGAGTTGTCCGACGACGAGATCGCGGCAGGCAACAACGGGGTCTATCGCGTCCGTTCGGACGGCCGGATGTATTCGGGCAACGACAAGCCGCGCATTCCCCAGCTCACCATCAACTGGAACGCCAAGCCGACCGAAACCCTCTATAGCCGCGTCACGGTCGGGCTTCTGGAAAACATGTATGGCGGGATTTCGACCGAGATCCTGTGGAAGCCGGTGAATTCGCGCCTGGCACTGGGGGCCGAGATCAACCAGGTCCGCAAGCGCGACTACGAAAACGCCTTCGAGTTCCTCGACTATGAGGTCACCACCGGCCATGTTTCCGCCTATTACGAGTTCGGAGGAGGCTTCGTCGGCCAGCTCGACATCGGCCGTTACCTCGCCGGGGACGATGGCGCCACGGTCACCCTGACCCGCGAATTCGCCAATGGCTGGAAAGTCGGAGCATGGGCCACCAAGACCGACTTGAGTTCCGAGGAATACGGCGAGGGATCCTTCGACAAGGGAATCTCGGTCCGCATCCCGATGGCCTGGGCACTGGGCACACCCTCCAAGCGCACGGTCGGAGGCACCGTCCAGTCGCTCAACCGCGATGGTGGGCGCAAGCTCCGGGTCGACGGGCGGCTGTATGATGTCGTCCGCGATAGCCACTCTACCAATCTCTACAGCGGCTGGGGAAGGTTCTGGCGCTGAGCGGTCAATCGACCAGCGGCGGCCTGAGCCGTCGAGGCCCGGCGGCGCCAGCGCTAATGTTCAGCGAATCACCGCGCTGGCGGAGCCCCAGGCTGACCAGAGCGCCGGCACGGGCGGCCGGGTGCCGAACGTATAGAAGGCGTCAAAAAAAGAGAGGGCCAGTCTGAAGACCGGCCCTTTCCAATTTTTCATGAAGTGAAATCAGGTGTCCGAGGCGTCGTCGTCGTCATCCGAGGCAACGGCTGCAATAACACCCAGCAGCAGCAGGGCCGGAATCACCAGACCAGCATTGGTCGAGGCCGGGCGGGTGTCGACGACCACCGGCTCAACTTCGACAACCGGGGCGACATAGCCGCCGGCCAGTGCGGACGAAGCCGAAAAGCCGAGGGCAAGGGCAAAGGTAGTGAACTTGGTCATGAGCATGCTCCGATTTTTCAGCCCTTCGATCAGCTAGCATATTTTTTCAAAGGGCTTGGTTGGACTTATGGCATATTTCCCTACGCCTGTCAGGTGGATCAGTTCCAAGGCGGGTATCCGCGCAACCCTACCTGTTACATTTCTGCACCTGCCACCAACTCGCGTCTAGGTTTTACGGCGCCACTGGACACGCCGGAGGGACCGAGCAACTGGCACGGGCTTGGGGTCAGGGAGCCCCCAGGATCCAGCTTTGGTAAGGGATGTAACATGACTGGAAATGCCCCGAGCTCATGGTCCAGACCACGAAGAACACCAGAAGGCCAAGATACGGTGCCGCCGCGAGAATGGGGCGGGACGGCAGCGACTGCATCCAGGGAATGCGGGCGAAGATCAGGGCCTGCAACGGGATGAAGTAATAGCCGAGGCGATCCGCGATGATGGTCGATACCGGCAGCAGGGCGGCGATCAGCATCATCCCGACCGCGCCGAGGGTAACGAACTGGTAGTCCTGAGGGAACTCTCGCTTCCAGGCTTTCCGCAGGAACAGGAAGAAGAACATGCTGCTCAACGACAGAAGCGCGATCCTCAGCGGGCCGCCGAAAGCATCCCTTCCGGTGTCGATGTATCGCTGAGTTGCTATTTGCCCCGCCTCTCCTGCCATCAGCAGGACGACTCCGGGCAGCGCGAGCATGACAGCGCCCAGGATGCGAACGCCGGTGATCTTGCGCGAGACCAGGGGGGCGAGCAGAAGGAAGATCGCGGCGCTGCTGTGGAAGCTGGCCGCCAGAACCACCCAGAACAAGAAACCAAGCAGCCGCCCATCCATGAAGCGCGTCATGGCAACACAGATCAACCCGATGGCCGCGCCTTGCCGGATGCCCGACATCGGCATGTTGATCAGCAGAACGGGAAACAGGAGAACCAGGAAACCCAGAGGATCCGGCTGTCGGCGCGCCAGGACATGAATGCCCGCAAAACAGACCAGCGACGACAGGACGTTGATCCACGGATAGGGCAGCCCGAGCATGTGCTGCAGCCGCAGCAGGGACCACCAGACCGGCTCTACATTCTGCAGGGCCTGGTCCCGGGTCATGCTGCGAGCGAGTTCGTACTGGTTCAGATAGCCGCCCCAGTCGCAGCCGACCTCGAATCTGAACCCCGAAAACAGGAACAGAATCGCAAGGACTATCGGATACAGCTGCCGGTTCAGCCGCGGCTGCCCCAGAACAGCGTAGCGCAGCAGGAACAGGCTAAGTGTCATCCCGATATAGATCATGTGCGCAGCGCTTTCCCCGAAAAACTTCCCGCCACGCGTTCTGGCAACCCTAGGGCAAGCGCAGCGGTAATTTGCAGCATCATCAGCACAGCGACAGGACTCAGGTGGCCGTTCATTAAAGAGGCGCCATAAATCAGGGCTGCTTCGCGGCAGCCAATCCTACAAAACAAAGCCAGGCCCAGACGATCAGCGGAGCAATCTGAGAGGAAAGTCCGACAATCGTCAGAACGGCGGGCAGGGTTAACGCCATCGACTGGAAATGGAACCAGGGCTTGCGCCGCTCTGGCAGGGAAAGCCGGTCCTTCGATTCCTGATAGGTCAGAAGTCGGGGATAGGAGAAGCAAAAAACGCCCGTCGCCAAAACAACCAAGGCGGCACTTCCAGATCCTCCTAGTAACAAGCCCGGATAGATCGGCAAGAAAAACCGAAGCACCGACATTTGCAGGAAGCTGGCGAATTTCAGCTCGACCTGCGGCACCGTATTATGTGCCAAAATCACGGCGGCAAGTGCGGCGCAGGCGACCAGATAGCCGGGATGCTCGCCAAGGCCGGTGGTGATCACGATTGCTAGGAAAAGCGCGATACGGATCACGGCGAACAGAAAGATATAACCGCGCTTGACCCTGTAGCCCAACCGATCCCGCGCCACGACATCGCGGCGCAGCCCCATGGTGTCATTCATCAGATAGCCGATTTCATACAGGCTGATGAAAGCCGCAAACCCGACGAAGTAATGGAAAACCGCACTGGCAAAGCCGAGATCCCTTAAGAAAATCAACAGGATCATGCCTGGGACCCAAGCCGTGACAGCATTGGCCAGATGGTCACGCAGACCATGCATCCGGGTATGGACGCTGTAGAGATAAGGAACCAGCGCCAGGTAAGGTTTAATGCCCGATGAACTGTGCATCAAATGCCCTCATCCAAGGTTTTATAGGGCCCTTGTGAACAATATGCGCGCGGGCCGCGACCGCGATGATATCGGCATCGCTTCGGTTGTCTGTCACAACCTCGAGGCCGACCCCGTCCAGCCGGCAGCCAAGCCAGCGCTCTAGCGCTTCGCGCTTGCGTCCCATCAGATCTACCTCCAGCCGACCCTGGCAGCGTCCGCGCCGAAAGGCCAGCTTCGAGGCAAGCCAAGGAAGCCCTCTCCGTCCTGCGATCTCGCCAATGACGATATCGAGACCGTTCGAGATCAGAACCGTCTCGGGATTTTTCTGTCTCAGGTGGATCAAGAGTTCATCGACCGGACGCACAGCGCGCTCCGCCAGGGTATCGACATAGCGAACCACTGAACGCTCCAGTGCGCCCCGGCTTTCGCCGCGCAGACTACGAATGGTCAACCAGCGGTGAAGGTCGATCCGCAATATCCGGTCCAGCCCGGCCAGCGCCACCCACGCGACCGAGCCACGCCGAGAAATTGCACGCAACAGTAAATAGCGCTTCTTATTGTCAGCCTGCCGGTGGTGATACAGGCAGAATTCTGCGGTCGTATTTGCGTCATACAACGTGCCGCAGACATCAACCGCCAAGACCCTTCGCTGTGCGCGCTTCATGTCCGGGACTCGGACACAAAATTGCGGTAGATGGCATCATAGGCGCTGATGGCGTGATCCATTCTGAAATAGGTTCCGGCACGGCGGCTGATTTCCTGAGGTGGCAGAAATCCTCCGTCAAGCCCCGCAATCACCGCTGCGGTGCATTGCGCGATTGCGTCATCGCCAAAATCGGGCAAGACAAATCCGTTCTCGCCATCTGTGATGATCCGGCGCGCGTCCCCTACGCCGGCATTCGTGACCACTGGCAGGCCACAGGACAGGTATTCCCCTACCTTGGTGGCCGACACTCCAAGGCTAGAAAAATTCTGGATAATGGGCGAGATCCCGACATCTGCGGTGGCCAGCATTCCCGGCACTTCATGATGGGCGCATCTGACGAAGAAACAAAGCCTCGGATCCAGCACAACACCGACCTGGGCGGCTGCTTCGGCATGAGACGCGAACTGATGATCTCCGATGAACAGAAGCGAAGTCTGGACTCCCCGTTCCGTCATGCTCTGCCAGAGACGATAAAGCACGTCGAGCCGGTAGAGCCCCCCTGCTGACCCGAGATAGGCAATGACCCTGCTTTGAGCGGGAATACCCAGTCGGCTGCGGCGATCCGGCTTGCCAGAGAGGGGCCGAAAAATATCGCCCCGCACCGAACACGGAATGACGCTGATCGGAGCACCATTATAGTCCGGACGGGAAGAGACAATATCGCGGGCATCCGCCGTCAGCGTCACGATCGCACTTGCTTCGGAAATGGCCCGGGATTCTGTTGCGCGCAGCCACTTTACAACCTGTTGCCAAATCAGACGGTCCATATTCCAGAAACCTCCCTCGATACGCTGGTCAATCCAGAACCCACGCATGTCGAACAGGAAAGGGATCCGGTGCCGAGCGCTGGCCTCCAGCACGGCCTTCAGCGGCATGTAACTGCGGCAATGGATCAGATCAGGCCGCGCCCCTGCAATGCTCCGCTCCAGAGCACGCGCCAGCCGCGACGGCAGGAGAAACCGTTCCAGTTTGTAAAGTGGCCCAGCACTGCGCCTCAGCGGGTAGTAGCGGATCGCTGCGACCTCAAGCCGCTTTCTCCATGCGCCCTCCCTGTCCCAGTCATTCACGCGTGTCTCGACGGAGAGGCTTTCTAGGATATGCCCGCGTGCCGCCAGCCCTTCGAGATAAGGCAGAATCTGCGCCGTCCCGATATGACCGGAAAGCGCGTCATTTGTCACAAAGACTGAGCGGGCATGTCCGGTGCCACCGACACCGGCCATAGCGTCATTTGCGTGACTAAACATTGCGCCACCTCTCAAGCCAAGCCTGAAACATCAATACCGCCCATAACCGGGGGGTCCCGTCTGGCCGGCCGGACTGGTGCTCCATCCAGATTTTTCTGATCGGCCTAGGGTCGAGGAACCCGTCCTGCTCCAGCCGGGCCGGGGTGAGCAGATCTTCGGCCCAGGGACGCAGAGGCCCACGCAGCCAATCTCCTATCGGAATAGCAAATCCCGCCTTTGGCCGTTCGATCAATTCCCGCGGGACGCGACGATAAAGAATCTGGCGCAGCGCCCATTTCCCTTGGTTATCGCGAATCCTCATGCGCGCTGGCAAGCGCATCGAAAACGCAATGACCGCAGGATCAAGGAAGGGTACCCGCGTTTCAAGGCTGACCCCCATCGCCGCGCGATCGACCTTGCACAGAATATCATCGGGAAGATAGCTTCGCATATCCTGCGCCATCATTCGCGCAACCGGATCACCGTCAAGGCAAGCCGGCAAGGAATCATCAAGCAGAGACCGCGGCTCTTTTTGCAATCCGCGTACCAGCGCAGCGCCGTCCCACTCTGAAACGAGGCTGCGATAAAGACCGTCGAGGTTATTAACCTCCCGCAGGCGTCTGGCGAGCCGATGGGCCTTGTCGCCCGGCCACATGATGCGCGGCCCGCCCACGCGCCCCAGCATGTGCCCCATTCGGTCCCATGCCGGAATTGGTATTGCGCGAGTACCAGCCCCAACCCCGCGGCGCAGAGCCGGTGGCATCCAACTCAAGCGCTGCCAGATCCGTGGTCCCCAGAAATAACGATTATAGCCCCCAAACAACTCGTCCCCGGCGTCGCCCGACAGCGCTACAGTGACATTCGCGCGCGCCGCACGGCAAAGAAGGAAGGTGGGTATCTGGGAAGAATCCGCAAATGGCTCATCATACAGGTCAGGTAAATGGGGGATGACCTCCCGGGCGTCCTGCTCTGTCACGGTCATCTCGCTGTGATCCGTGCCCAGATGGCGAGCCACGGCGGCGGCATGAGGAGCTTCGTTAAAGGCCGGGTTCTCGAACCCGATGGTGAAGGTCTTGACCGGTCCCGGCGATTGCTCCTGCATCAGGGCGGTGACGAGAGAGCTGTCGATTCCTCCGGACAGGAACGCGCCCAGCGGAACATCCGCCACCATCTGCCGTCCGATCGCGGTCCTGAGCGTATGCTCCAGAGCACCAATCGCCTCCTCTTCATCAGTCAGAAGCGTGCGGCACCCCATTTCTATCACATCATTCAGCGACCAGTAGCGCCGGATCGACAAGCTGCCGTGCTGCTCACCTGGGCGCAGAGGTTCCGACGGGACTGTAGCAGGAGCATGGCCGGCAACCTCCAGCACTGTACCGGGTTCAAGCTTGAAGATCCCGGGATGAATACTGCGGGGTGCCGGGACATAGGTAAATCGCAGATACTGGGCGAGCGCCGCTCGACAGATCCCGCAGGGAAAGCCCGGATGGCCACGCAACGCCTTCAGCTCGGAACCGAAAACGATGCTTCTGCCGGCCCAGCCCCAATAAAGCGGCTTTTCGCCCATCCGATCACGAGCGAGCGAAAGCCGCCGTTCACGGCGATCCCAGAGAGCCAGCGCGAACATCCCGGTTGCGCGGCGCAGGGTTTCGTCAAGGCCCCAGTGCGCGATACCCGCCAAAAGCGTTTCCGTATCGGAATGACCCCGCCATGTCAGCACCGCGCCAGCTGCCTCGAGTTCCCGGCGCAGGTCGAGGTGATTGTAGATCTCGCCGTTGATGACGATGATCCAGCGTCCACAGGCCGAGATCATGGGCTGGGCGCCTGCCGCAGAAAGATCAAGAATGGCCAGGCGGCGGTGACCCAAGGCGACCCCTTCGCCGATCCAGATGCCCTCTGCATCCGGGCCACGATGAGAAAGCGGGCCAGTCATCGCCGCAATCCGGCCCCGGATATCGCCAAATGTGCTTCCATCGGCATCGAGAAGGCCCGTCAGTCCGCACATTCTTGGTGATCCTCTGCAACATTACCGGGCTTACCACCCAGGATATCCGCGTAGAGCCGCCGATAGCTGTCAGTTCCGGCCGACAACGAAAACACCGCCTCGGCCGCGCTGCGGCAACGTGCAGCAAGATCGGGATCGGTCAGCAGTGCCTCGAGCTCAACCCAAGCCGTTTCCATGTCCTGCGGGGCGGCGCTGCGGACCAAGATCCCCACGCGGTACTCGCGGATGATGCGGGCGACATCACCTACGCCCTCATTGGCGACAACGGGCAGGCCGCAGCCCAGGATTTCACCCATGCGGGTGGGTGAGCTTCCGACTTTACCGAGGCCGTCGGTAAAGAACATCACCGACGCAAACTGGTCTTGCAGAACCGAGGGCACCTCATCAGGTCGAGCCGGTGCGATGACCAGCCGCTCGGCCAGTTCCGGTCCGAGGACCTCGCGTAATCGCCCGGGATCATCCCGCGTGGTCAGCTCGATTTCCAAGGTCGGATCGCGGCGCAGCCCGGCTTCAAGAAACGCCCGCAGCCAGTCGACCCGGAACCAGCCGCTGAGCATGGTGCCGAGGCAGCCGATCACCCGGCGCGGCGGGGGCGAGGCCGCGGGACCGAAGCGATCCAGATCGGCGCAGGTCGGGATGACGACCAGCCGCTGATCCTTCAGCTCTTCTGGATAGATCCGCCGCAAATGCTCTGCCGCTGCATGGGTCAGCGACACCACCCCGGCCGCCCGGCGAAGGCAGATCCGCTCGGCCGCAACGATCCGGCGATGCAGGAACGACCCGCGGCGCAGCCTGCCAGCCGTGATCAGCTCTTCAGGCCAGAGCGCCCGCATGTCGAAGATGAAGGGCACCCCCGTCATCCGCGATACGGCCATGGCCACCGCTGCGGGAATGTATGATCGCGCGTGGATCAGCCGCACGCGTCGAGCCCGCACCTCGCGGCGCACCAGCCAGACCATCCGTAGCATCGACAGCGCCGGCGCGATCACCTTGGGCTGTGGCTGGAAGCGTTGAGGCAGCCAGCGGATGCCCAATGCCTCACATTCCGCCCGTGCGGCCGCCATCCGGGCGCTGTCGGCGCGATCCTCGTCCTTTTCATAGGTGATCAGCGTGATCGCATGATCCCGCGACAGCCCCCGCAGATAAGCCATGACCTGGCTCTGCCCCAGCGGTTCCAGCAGGCCGTTGCGGGTGAGATAGAGGGTGGGAGTCATGTCAATCCAAGCGCGGAAAGATAGCTTCTCGCGGCGATCTCGGGTGAAAAATCAGCGGCGCGGCGCTTGAGCAAAACTTGGTCGGCAGGTTCAGCCAATGCAGCAGCCATCGCCCGCGCCAGCGCCGCTGCGTCGCCGACCGGCACCAGACGGCCAAACCGGCCGCCGTCCAGGATTTCGGCCGGCCCCGAGGGGCAATCGGTCGAAACCACCGGCAGGCCGAAGGACAGGGCCTCGACGATGACATTGCCGAAACCCTCGTAATCCGAGGAAAGAACGAAGAGATCCGCAGAGGCGTAGAAAGGCGCAGGGTCCGCGTGGAATCCGGCGAAGATGACCCGTCCAATAATGCCCAGTTCCTCCGCAAGTGCGCGCAACTTCCCCTCATTGCCTCCTTGGCCCAGGATCATCAGCCGCGCTTGGGCATCGCCTATCTGCGCGAAGGAGCGAAGCAGCAGCGGGTGGTTCTTCACCTCTTTGAGGTTACCCACGGTCAGAATGCGGCGGCCGGGTGGCACGCCCCACAGCGCATCTGCCTGATCCAAGGCATCAGCAGCAGGCGAAGGCAGCACGCGTACAGGGTTATGAATCGTGGTCATCCGGCTGGGAGTCATGAACGACAAGCTTGCCATATCGGCAGCGACTCCTTGCGACACGCCGACCCGACCTGAGGCAAGCCGGTAGCCCACGAAAGTGCTGGATCGCAGGGCGAGGCGGTGCAGCAGTCCCCAGTCACGGTATTGCGCAGAAATGATGCCGTGTTCACTGACTGTCACCGAACCACGATGCCCCGCCAGCCGGGCAGCGACGGGGGCGATGACGGTAAGTGGCCACATCGCGGCCAGCAGAGCCTTCGGTCGAGCCTGATGCAAATAACGGGCAAGCGCCGGCACAACCTGCCGCGCTCGCGGAGCCTGAAGATCGACCACGGAAAACTCTGCTTGCGCCTCTCCCAGAAAATCACCATCCGCCCGCATCAGGACAAATTCGACGGGATGTCCGAACCGAACAAACTCCCGCGCCAGATCAAGACTGATCCGCTCCGCCCCACCACCACGGAGGTCGGGGAGGAGGAGGGAGATGGTCATAAGACGCCCCGAGTGCCTGCCACAACGGACTTCAGGCTCGTGCCTATGGACTCGGCACGGATCGGCCCGAAGATTTTTTCGATTGCGCGATAAAGGGGGGAGCCGACGACGCCATCCCCATGGAGGTTTCGAGCAATATCGAACATCTCGCGCGCGATATCCTCGCAGCCATGACGATGTGCCCTACGGGCATTAACCCAGCAATGTTTTGCGAGACCCTTGGCGACGGCATCTTTTGAGTATTGCAGTTCGCTTGTCTCCAGCCTGCGAGCAAAAGCACGATACATGGACATGATCGACGCAAAGTCCTCTGGTGATTTCCTCCTTGAAATCCGGCCCGGTGTCTCGTGCTGCCGATATGCGAATATGAGTGTTGGAGTAGCGTATGGTACGCAACCTGCAAGAATGGCGCGACAGCAAAAATCAAAATCCTGCTGAAATGCAAGTTTTACGTCAAAACCGCCGATTTTTTCGAATAGTTGCTTAGGGTATATCCACGCTGATATGGTTGGAAGTGCCGTTAAGAAGCGATCAATTCGCGCGCTGCCCGGAGGAAACATTATTGTTCGGCCTGCCGAACTCACCCGGCCCAATTCTTCGCTCCACGACACTTCCTCTCCAAACGAAATCGCGCCCTCCGGCAACCCCTTCGCATGTTCGATCTGCTTCTCCAAAGCCTCGGGGAACAGGAAATCATCGGAGTCCAGAAATTTTAGGAACCGCCCCCGGCCGACTCGCGCACCGTGGTTTCGTGCGGCACTTGCTCCCGCATTCTCCTGCCGCAGTGCAACTATTCTGTCGCCATAGCTCTCGATGATTCCCCACGAACCATCGGTCGAGCCATCATCGACGACGACAATTTCTACATCGTGACAACGCTGCATGATCACCGAATCAATTGCCGTGCGCAAGGTGCGCTCGGCGTTATAGACCGGGATGATGACAGAAAGGATCGGCGCCATACTCAGTCCCTCAACGTTACATCATGCAGCCGGTAGCTATCTGCCTGATGACGCCATCTATTGATCAAGAAATCGGGGTAGAAAGGAGCTATATAGATCACTTCGCCGCCCCCAACTCCACCATCATATCACACCCCTCCAGCGTCGAAGTCCGGTGCGCGATCAGGAAAATGGTCAGGTCGCGGCTCAGCCCGTCGACGGCGGCCATGACTTCGGCCTCGGTCGCGCTGTCGAGGGCGCTGGTGGCTTCGTCGAACACCAGCACATCGGCATTGCGGTAAAGCGCGCGGGCGATGGCGATGCGCTGGCGCTGACCACCGGACAGGCGCACGCCGCGCTCGCCCACGAAGCTGTGGTAACCATCGGGCAGGGTGGCGACGAAATCGGCCAGCGCCGCCTGTTCTGCCGCGCGGCGGACGCGGGCCATGTCGATCTGGTCGCGAGGGACGGCAAAGGCGATATTCTCGGCCAGCGAGCAATCGGCAAGATAGATTGCCTGCGGCACATGCGCCACCCGAGCCTGCCAGGCGGCACGGGTTTTGGGACCAAGGGCGATGCCGTCGATCAGAATTCGGCCCTGATCAGGCTCCAGCAGGCCCAGCAGCAGGTCCATCAGGGTCGACTTGCCGCTGCCGGTCTTGCCGACGATGCCGACGCGGGCGCCCTTTGGCACGGTCAGGCTGACCCCGGCAAGCACCGGTCCCGCTCCGCTGGGATAGTGGAAATGGATATCCTGCAGTTCGATGCGATCGGCAAAGGCCAGCGGGGCCGCCGGCGCAGAAGCGGGAGGCATTGGCAGGTCAAGGGCGGCGACCACCTCGGCAAGGCTTTGCCGGTTACCGGCTATCTGGGCCCAACCGTTGTAGATCAGCTGCAGCATCGGCAACAGCCGCACCGCACCGATCGCCAGCGCCCCCATGATCGGCAGGGCGCTGGCAATTCCCCCTGGCCGCCCGGAGAGGATTACCGCAACCCCTGCGAAAAGCACCATCCCCAGCCCCTCGATGATGTAGCGCGGCGCCGCGCCCATGAAGGCATTGGCCGCCCACGCATCGCGATAGGGCAGGTCGACCTCGGTGAAGCGGCGGATGTAGGCGGGCTGAGCGTGGTCGAGCAGGATATCGCGGATCGCCCCGCTGGCTTCCTGGATCGTGCGCGTCCGCTCGGTCTGGGCGGCGGCGATAAGCCGGCTGTTGGCCCGCAACCGATGTCGGGTAAGACGCGACATCAGCAGATAAAGCGCACCAAATCCGAGGATCGCCAACAGGGTCACCAAGGGGTCGATCGCCATCAGCGCCGCCAGGATGAACACGGTCATCACCAGAGAAGATGCCGCCATCATCAGGGGCAGCATGACCGCCATGGTCACGATAGTCACCCGCTCCATATCCGCCAGGAACCGGCTGGAGTTTCGTGAAACATGATAAAGATACGGCTGGTGCAGCACGCGCTGAAAGATCGCCACGCCAATGTCATGGCCGAGGCGCAGAATGAACTTCTGGCTGGCCCAGGCCTGCAACAGCCGCACCGCCCCTGCCACCAGCGCGGCACCGGCGAAAGCGGCAGCGGCAAAGAGCAGCAGATCCCGCCCCGCCAGCCCAAGACCGGCAATCCATCCGCCGATCAAGGGCAATCCTGCTGCCCCCTCAGGACTGGCCATCAGCGACAGAAACGGCAGGATCGCACCAATCGCCATCACCTCCGCAATGGCGCCCAGCAACGTCAGACCGAAGACCGCCACCAGTTGCCGCTGGCGCCGTCGTCCCAGATGGGCCAGGAGACGGCGCAACAGCTGAACCAAGGACAGATCAGGATACTGGCCTTCGTTGCCGCGTAATGTCTGCCGGGCCATGGAAGTCACAGTCGCAAATCGCTTTCATCTATGCGGAACACACTTTTCAGATCGTGAAACACATGTCCGGGGCTCCCATAGCGGCGTAAGGCCGCAGCCCCCTGTTGGCGGTACTCGTCATGCGCGAGCGCCAGAATGATCCCGTCATAAGACGCCGCCCCGGGCTCCGCCACCAGCTCCAGCCCGTATTCCCGCTTCGCCTCGGCCGCATCCGCCCAAGGGTCGTGGACATCTACGGTCACACCATAGTCCTGCAACTCTCTCACCACGTCTATCACTCGGGTATTGCGCAAGTCCGGACAGTTCTCCTTGAAGGTGAGCCCCAGGACCAGAACACGCGCGCCATCGACATGGATCCTGCGCTTCAGCATCGCCTTGACCATCTGGCCCGCGACATATGCGCCCATCCCGTCGTTGATCCGCCGCCCGGCCAGGATCACGTGCGGGTGATAGCCAAGCGCCTCGGCCTTGTGGGTCAGGTAATAGGGATCCACCCCGATACAGTGGCCGCCGACCAGTCCCGGACGAAAGGGCAGAAAGTTCCACTTGGTGCCAGCCGCACGCAGGACCGCCTCGGTGTCGATCCCAATGCGGTTGAAGATGATCGCAAGCTCGTTGACCAGCGCGATATTCAGGTCGCGTTGGGTATTTTCGATCACCTTCGCCGCCTCGGCCACCCGGATCGATTCCGCCCGGTAGGTGCCGGCGGTGATGATCGAGGCGTAAAGTGCGTCGATCTCGGCTGCGGCCTCGGGGGTAGAGCCGGCGGTCACCTTGCGGATCGTCGTGAGCCGATGGGTGCGATCACCGGGGTTGATACGTTCCGGGCTGTAGCCGCAGAAAAAATCGACGTTGAAACGCAGGCCGGACTCCCGTTCCAGGACGGGAACGCAGTCCTCCTCGGTTGCGCCGGGATAGACGGTGGACTCGTAAATGATGATGTCACTTGGCTTCAGGGCCTTCCCCACGGTTTCCGAGGCGCGCAGCAGCGGCGTCAGGTCGGGTCGCTTATGCGCGTCGATCGGGGTGGGGACGGTGACGATGAAGATCTGGGCCTGACGGAGCACCGCTGGATCAGAGGTGAAGCTCAGTTGTACCGCCTCGGCGAGTTCCTGGGTCGGAACCTCGAGCGTGCGATCCGTTCCCGCAGTAAGCTCTTCGATCCGGCCCTTGTTGATGTCGAACCCGATGACCTTCCGGTGCTTGCCGAATTCGACAGCCAGAGGCAGGCCGACATAGCCCAAGCCGATTACGGCAAGTGTCTTGTCGTTCATTTTCATTCCGCGCTTGTCTCGATCATTCATGGGGAACTGCTACGGCCGGGAGGTGCCCCCAACCGTGAACTGCCCGGCCAGTTTCACTTCCCGTAATGTTCCCTGAACCAGCTTACAAACCGGGACACGCCCTCGTGGAAGTCAGTCTCTGGCCGGTAACCGGTTAGCTTCTGAAGAAGAGAAGCATCCGCCCATGTTGCGGGGACGTCTCCCTTCTGCATCTCCATGTAGTTGCGCACGGCCTTCTGGCCGAGGCAATCCTCGATTGCCTCGATAAAGTCCAATAGCCGGACCTTGTCCGAGTTGCCGATGTTGACGATGCGGAAGGGTGCGACCGGCGAAAGGCTATCGCCCTCGGGGACCAGTCCGTCGGCCGGTCGCTCGGGCGCGGCATCGATCAGCAGCCGGATGGCCCGCACCAGATCGTCGACATAGGTGAAGTCGCGATACATAACGCCGTGGTTGTATATGTCGATCGGTTGACCGTCGAGGATCGCATCGACGAACTTGAACAGCGCCATGTCCGGCCGTCCCCAAGGACCATAGACCGTGAAGAAGCGAAACATCGTGGTGGGCAGGCCCCACAGATGTGCATAGGCGTGCCCCATGCTCTCGGTGGCCTTTTTGGTTGCAGCATAAATGGTGAGTTGGGTATCAGCCTTCTCGGTTTCCTGGAACGGCATCTCCTCGTTTGCGCCATAGACTGACGAGGTCGAAGCCATCAGCAGATGCTTCACCTCAAGCCGGCGCGCTGCCTCCATGACGTTGAAGGTGCCAATGACATTGGCGTCGAGATAGGCGCGCGGGTTTTCAAGGCTGTAACGGACCCCGGCCTGTGCGGCGAGATGGACGATCACCTCCGGCTGGAACTCTTCGACCAGCGCATCGAAGCGGGCCTGGTCCTCGAGCATCCCCTCCATCGCGCTGAAATTCGGGCTCTGGAGCAGCATCGCATGGCGGCGCTGCTTGAGGGTGACATCATAATAGTCGGTCATCCCGTCGTAACCCTGCACGCGGAAGTTCTCGGCGAGGAGCAGCTTGGCTAAGTGGAAGCCGATGAACCCGGCGGTGCCGGTGATGAGAACGCGTTTCAAGAAAAATTCGCCTCTCGGTTCTGTGAAGTATTTCGATGGGCGCCCGGCAGCATTTGCACCTTTGCAATCGCTGCACGGTAGGCCTCGACCACGATGGACTGATCATAGAGGTCTTCCATGCGGGCGCGACCAGCCCTGCCCATCGCCACCCTGCGCTCAGGAGGCATGGCTAGGAAGCGGAGTAAGGCCGCTTCGAGCCCCTGCGCATCGCGCGGAGGGCAAAGCAACCCGGTGATCTCTGCCGCCACCACCGAGCGACAGCCCGGAACATCGGTCGCGATCACCGGCCGGGCCATCGCACCGGCTTCGATCAAGGTCCGGGGGGCACCCTCGCGATAGGAGGGGAGCACCACGCAGTCAGCCGCTGCGATGACGGGGCGCACATCAGGAGCAACCCCAAGATATTCAATGACGCCTTCCTGCTGCCACTCCGCCAGGGTGGTGGTATGAATGGCACTTCGGTTGCTGGCTCCCAGTTCTCCCAGAAGCTGAAAGCGGGCCGTGGGTAAGCGGGTGTGAACCGCGCGGGCGGCGTCCACGAACTCCAGAACCCCCTTGTCGCGCAGGAGACGGGCGATCATCAGAAAGACCGGAGCATCGCCATTCTCTGCTGGAGGCATGGGCGCGAAATACTCAAGATCGATGCCGGATCCGGGGAGCAGCCGGGCCTGATCGCTGCGCACAAGGTGGTGCGACAGGAATAGCCCCCGGTCCTCCTCGTTCTGAAAGAAGACCACCTCATGCCTTGCAAAGGCCCGCCGGTAGAGATTTTCCGCCACGAACCGCAGAATGCCTCCCGAGAGAAAGGCGGTCCCCAATCCGGTGACATTGGGGATAAAGGGGATATCCCCCGCGGCCCTTGAGCCGAAAATATTGTTCTTGATGGTGAACCCAAGAATGACATCAGGGCGTTCCTGCCGGAAGACCGCGCGCATCTGCCGCGCAAGGGCCGGACCGCTGAACGGGTTGAGGCCCTTGGCATCCATCGAGAGGGGCAGGAATTTGCAGCCAAGCTGTTCCAGTGCTCCGACGGAATGATCCGGTGGAGCCAGCACTGTCAGGTGATGCCCGTCAGAGAGCAACCCCTGAACTAGGGGTTTACGAAAATTGAGGATGTTCCAAGCCGCATTCGCGGTGAGCATGATGTGCATCATGGATCACCCTTCGACTTGTAGCTATACTGGTAATCATAGCCCGACCACGCCTCTGCCCGATCCGCCTTGCGTGGGTCGAACCCGTTCAGGACCGCCCCCGCGATTCTCATGCCCGAGGACTGGAACACCTTCTTAACGGCCTCGACTTCTCTCAGCGGAGTAATCCCGTGCCGCACGACCAGGATGGTGGTCCCGGTCAGGCGCGCCACCACCACCGGATCGGTGACCGCGAGGGTCGGAGGGGTATCGACGATGATCAGGTCGAAGCGCTTGTCCAGCTGCGCGAGGAGATCCGACATTTCCTCCCGCATCAGCAGCTCCGACGGATTGGGCGGATAGAGTCCGGCCGGCAGGACAAAGAGCCCGGCAACCTCTGTCTCCACGAGCGCGGTCTCGATAGGAACCTGCCTTGCCAGGACCTCGGACAAGCCGGGCGCCTGACGCGGCAGCCCGAAGAACTTGCGGACCTGGCCACGCCGGAGATCGGCATCAATGAGGACCACTTTCTGACCGGCTTGGGCGGCGATCACCGCCAGGTTCACCGCGGTGGTGGTCTTGCCCGAGCCGGGGGCTGCAGAAGTCAGGGCCACGGCCTTGGTCGCAGACCCCAGCATCCCGAAATGCAGGCTGGTCCGAAGCGACCGCAGGGATTCCACCGCAAGATCATGTGGCTGCTCGAGCGCCAGGATCGCGCTCGTGCGCGAACCGGCATTGATCAGGGAAGACTGTGGGATGGTCGCAAAAACCGGCAGGCCGATCTGCTCCAGCTCCTGCGAGCCCCGAACCCCGCGCCTGGTCCAGTGCAAGAGCAGCGCCAGGAGGATCCCGACCACCAGCCCCGCAAGGACATAGGCGGCCATGATGAGGGGCTTGCGGGGAGCAATGGGAAGATGTGCGGTGACGGCCGGATCGACAATCCTGACGCTGCCTACAGCGCTTGCCTGAAGCACTTGCATCTCCTGGAAGCGGGTCTGCAGGTCGAAATAGATTTGTTGCGCCAGCTCCACCTCTCGGGTGAGATTGACGACCTCCCGCTGCACTTCGGGGAGTGCGTCCACCTGGGACAGGAGCGCCGCCAGTGCCGCCTCGAGTTCTCCATGATCGCTCAGGCTCTTGCGCACCACCGGGTGATTCTCATCATAGCTCTGGCGGCTCTCCGCGACCTCGAGCTCCTTGCGCCTCAGATCACTCTCGACCCGGGTGATCTGGTTGAGCAGTGCCTGGGCCTCAAAACTCTGCTCGTCATCGCTCTCGGCCCAATCCCCCGCCCGAGCCCGGTCACTGGCCAACTCCCGGAAGTTGTTGAGTGCAGCCTGCGCCGCACTCAGCTTGCGCTCGGCATCGGGGAGCTGCTGCTGGATGAACTCCAGCCCGCCTTCGGCTTCAGCCACGCTTCTCTTGATATTCTGCTGGACATAGGCATCTGCGATCGCAGCAAGGCTCTGTTCCACCTCGCGCGGATCAGTGCCGCTGAGGCGCAGCTCGAGGATTCCTGATCCCCGGCCCTGTTCGGCAATCGAGAGGCGGTTGTGAAGCGATCGGATGGCCTGCTGTTCAGAAAGTTGAGTCACGGCGAACTCGCGTCCAGCCGTCGTTGGATGCTCGGCGACCTTGATCGAGAACCCGAGGCCATCAAGCGTCAAATCAATTCCGGCCTGGCCATCGTGAATGCTGCCGTCAGGCAGCAAGAGACGGTAGCCTCCCTCGGTGGTGGTCACGGTGATGTCCCGCCCCACCCACTCCGGGTGCACCTGCAGATTACTGAGAACCAGCCGCTCACCGTGGCGGGCATAAGGAAGAAGGAAGTCCCATTCCGGGATCGGCAGGTTGTAGCGGGCGAGGATATTCCCGATCATCGGCGCCTTGCTCGCGACCACTCGCCAGTCCAGGTCGTTCTGGGCCACAGCCTGGCCCAGCACCATGCGGGAGGAAATGATCTCGACTTCCGTCGAGGCTGTCGCTTCTTCTCCACCGAAGCCGCTGACAGTCTGGAAGATGATCGGAACAGATTTACGCTGCTCGAGCTGGATCAGCGTGTCTGCCTGGTAGACCGGGTAGGTGCTGGCGAGCTTATAGGTTCCCAGCGCCGCAAACAGAATGACGCAGGAGGTAATGACCCCCTTCCTGCGCCAGAATAACGACAGCAGTGTGATGAGGTCGATGTCATCCGCATTGCCGCGCGGACTTTCTTGATGGCTTGCGGTCACGCTCTGGAGACTCCCGGCACCAGTTTTTCTGCCCAAGACGCTGCAGCAGCCTCCAGCTTCAGATAGGTTTGTTCGTGAAATGCCCTAGAGCGTCGGTATGGATCCTGAATCCCGGTAGCACCGCTCCACTGGTCAAAAAGCATCAGCTTTCCTGTCAATTCGGCGGACATGGAGGCGATCCGCGCCTTGTGAGCGGGCTCCATGACCAGGATCAGATCACTGTTGCGACCCAATACGGGATTGAATTGCCGCGCAACGTGCCCCTCGAGCGAAACCCCATGGGCCGCGGCAACATCAGTGGCTGTGGGATCAGCGGGATGGCCTGTGACGGCCGCCAGCCCGGCCGAGGAAACTCCGATAGGGGGCTGATTGCCGCTGAGTGCGGCCGCGAGAAGCCGTTCGCCGACTGCGGATCGGCAAATATTGCCAATACATACCACTAGGATGGTCTTGATCATCCGATTGCTCTCGACTCCGGCTTACTCGGTTGGCTGGACGAGTCATCCGCCTTGCTTGCTCGACCTGCGCCAGCCCTGCCGCCGCACCTGTTTGATGCCGACCTGATAAGACGCGGTGAACAGGATAGCAAACAGCAACCACGCTATGAATGCTAGTGACGCCTGGCTCACAAGACAGACGGCAGTGAGCACCGGGGTCATGAAAAAGGGTGCAAGAACAAGGGTGGTTGCGGGATTAGCCTGCACCAGCGGCAGTTTCCAGCGCAGTTGGATCGCCCGCATGACAAATTGATGCACATGGAGATAATCGGGATGCATCATCTTCCGGCTGCGCCGGGAGCGCCTCCACATCGCCAAGAAGGTGTCTGCCACCGGCCAGAAGAACAGCAGGCTGAGAGCGGTATAGGAAGTTTCCGGATTTCGCCAGCAAATCAACACCGAGATCCAGACCAGCAAATGCCCGGTGGTATAGGCCCCACCATCGCCCAGAAAAACCTTCCCCCACGGCCAGTTGAAGATGAGAAATCCAGCAATGGCGACCGCTAGGACAATGGCGATCTGGGTCATCAGGATATCGTCTGCCGTCCAGGCAACATAGCCAAGCGCCATGGAGATCACTGATGCCAGAAAACCGGCCAGGCCATTGACCCCGTCGATCAGGTTGAATGCGTTGCACACCCCCGCGGACCAGAGAACCGTCAGGCCCAAGCCAATGGGGGTGATCGCCAGCAAGTGGTCGAGCCCATACAGCCCGGTCTCCCTGACCCAGGTCTGGCTGAGACCAATCGCGAGGACGGCAGAGATGGCTGCTGCCAGTAATCGCCGCCGGGGGCTTTGCCCGTTGCCCAGGTCCTCGAGGAGCCCGGCCAGAAAAATCGGCAGCGCCGAGATCAGCAGCAAGATCGGCAGCAGGCTTCCGGTGACATGGCTCAGGAGCAGTGATCCAGCGCCAAACCCCGTGAACACACCCAGACCGCCAAGTCGCGATGTCGGTCTGCTATGTGCGGCCTGAACCGCACCGAGGTCATTGCGCTGAGCCCAGAGTGGCGTCCGATCCGACGCCCTTACCACGGCGCGATTAATTCCTAGGGACAGGGCAGCGGACATGAGTGCTGCTAGTACAAAGGTCTCAGCCATGGTAATCGCTTATAACTAGATAAAATGCTATTTTTTACGCCTCGTATCATCACCAGCAATTGATGACCAGTGGCAAGTGACGTCGGATGTCGCAAACCACCCATTAGTCCTTGTTAATAAAAAGGGTTTACGGTGCGCGCGGATGGAGATTCAAGCTGGCATCTGCGATGGTGACCAGCTTGGCACGAGACCTGATGTCGAACGAGAAACGGGCGTTCCATGGGCCCTTCATCCGGGCTGTCCGCGCCCCGAACGGACGCAAACCTGTAAGCCATCGCCGTATGCGCAGTCTGGGCCCCGCCGCCGCACCAGTTCCGGATCAGCGCGCCGTTCGCCGATACTGACGATCTTGTTCAGCGCTTCGGCGGTCCGGGTCGGCTCGATCCCGCCGCTTGGCCTGCTGCCGGTTTCGTGGACAGCAGGTTAAGCTAGCACAGCGCGGGCCTTGAACTCCATGGGCTGAGATAGCCCAGTTTCGAATGCCGCCGGCGCGGGTTGTAGAAGCGCTCGATGTAGTCGAAGACGTCGGCCCGGGCTTCATCTCGAGTGCGATGAACCTTGCGCGCGGTGCGTTCGGTCTTCAGCGACGAGAAGAAGCTCTCCATCGCTGAATTGTCCCAGACGTTTCCGGCCCGGCTCATTGAGCAGGTGATGCCGTTATCGGCCAGAAGGCGCTGAACCCACATTTCCCAAGTAAGGCGCTGATTTCGCTGTCCTGACCATTATATTTCCTATATAAAACATGGTGTTGAAGGCTGCGAGGGGCGCGTTTCATGGATCACCCAGAGGGTGCGGGCTTGCAACGGGCAGATCGGGTGGATTTCGACCCTCGCGTGCGGCTGGAATTTCGCGGCACGCAGCTCAGTTCCGACGGCGGCCTTCTGGTGATGCGCGAGCTTGATGACGCGCTCGGGTTGTCCGATTTGGCGTCAGCGGCGCTGCGCGATACTCGCTCTGGCAAGAACACGGTCCATCGGCTCGACGGCCTGTTCCGGCAATCAGTCTTTGGGCGGCTGGCCGGATACGAGGATGTCAACGACGCCAACCGTCTCGCCTGCGATCCGGTCATGCGCCAAGTTGTCGGCGGCAGAGCGGTCGATGCACAAGCGGCCTCGGCATCGCAGATGGGACGGTTCGAGACCGAGACGCTGGCTCTGGCCGGGAACCGTGCCGCGCTGGCCGACCTGAACGGGCAATGGATCGACCGGTTCCATGACCGTAACGGGCTGAAGTACATCGTTCTGGACATGGACAGCTCGGTCAGCCCGACCCATGGCGACCAGGAAGGGTCCGCCTGGAATGGCCATTTCGACTGTAGCTGCTATCACCCCAACTTTCTGTTCAACCAGTTCGGGATGCTGGAACGCTGCGCCCTGCGCCATGGCAACGTCCACAGCGCCGATGGCTGGCGTGATGTTCTCGACCCCGTCATTGCGCGCTACGCGGAGCGCGACCTTGGTGGCAGGTTCTTCCGGGCCGATGCTGCCTACGCGATCCCGGCGATCTATGAGCGATTGGAAGAAGCGCGGTTCTTCTACGCCATCCGGCTGCCCGCAAACGCGGTCCTCAAGGACAAGATCGCGCATCGGCTAACGCGCCCTGTCGGGCGGCCGTCACTGACCAAGGTCAAGCGGTTCTTCGAGGAATTCGAGTATTAGGCGGCGTCCTGGGACAAGGAACGCCGGGTGATCGCCAAGATCGAATGGCATCCGGGCGAACTGTTCCCGCGTGTCGGCTTCATCGTCACCAACCTGCCGATGGAGCCGGACTGGGTGGTGCGGTTCTACAACCAGCGCGGCACCGCCGAGCAGCACATCAAAGAGGGCAAATACGCCTTTCGCTGGACGCGGCTGTCGTGCCGGAAGTTCCGCGACAATGAGGTGCGGCTGCAACTGCACGCCCTGGCGTACAACCTGGCCACCTTCTTGCGCTGCATCGAGCTGCCCGAGGCCATGGCCGACTGGTCGTTGACCAGCCTGCAACTGAAGCTGATCAAGATCGGGGCACGTGTGGTCCGTCACGCCCGCACCATCACCTTCCAGCTGGCCGAGGTCGCTGTCACCGGCACGATGGTACGCGCCATCCTCGCCGCTATCCGCCGATTGCGAGCGCCACCGCTATGCGCATGATCGCGATCCACGCTCAAACTGAACGAAAGCGGCTGGACAGATCTGTCCGCTGCGCTGAAAAACGCCGCCCCTGGGCAAGGAAACAGCGGCTTCGCGGTCTGATCCGTCCAGATCCAGCAGTCTGCGCGACCGCAGGTGCCGCTTGCGGCAGAAAATCCTTGTCTAGCGCTCGGATACAGGCGATCTTCACCTCAAACGACACGCCACTTGGGGAATGCAGGGTAAAATAAGTGTTGAGTTTGCACCCATCAAAAGCAAGGCAAAGAGTTTTGCGATGAATATATTTGTTCTTGGCACCGGGCGCTGCGGCACCACAACTTTTATGCAGGCTTGCAAGCATGTCAGTAATTTCAGTACTGCACATGAATCGCGCGCTAATTTGATAGGGGAGAGGCGCCTGTGCTACCCGAAAAATCATATCGAAGTGGATAATCGGCTCAGCTGGCTTCTGGGGAGGCTGGACGAAGCCTACGGCAAGAATGCTTTCTATGTTCACCTGATGCGCAACGAGGACTCGGTGGCCAAGAGCTACCTCAAACGCTGGGAGAATAGGTCAAGCATCGTTTTTGGCTACCGCAGCTCGATTATATTGGGTTTGGACAAATCCGCGGAACCCTTGGATGTAGTCCGCGACATGTGCCAGACGGTTAATGCTAATATCACGCAGTTTCTCAAAGACAAGCCGCATAAGGCCATCGTGCGCCTTGAGAGCATAAATGAGGATTTTGGCGCATTCTGGAACGCCGCAAAGTTAGAAGGGAATCGAGCCAGCGCACTTGCTGAATGGGATATACAACATAACTCCTCCGAAAGACGCGATACGCTTGGAAGAAGGAGATTCGGCGGTGTTACCAGAGTAGCGAAAATCCCTCGTAAGCTGGCCCGTATCGGGAAAGGTCTTCCAGGCTTCATCAAGCGCGCATAGGTGTCTGTTCTGCCGCCGATAGTGCGGATAAATGCTTACGGCTTCATTGTCATGGCCCTCAACACCTAACCTCTGACCTGCTACGGGATTTTTCCTCCACCGTCGATTAGAGTCCGCCCCAACTTGAGGACGGACAATGAAGCGAACGAGATTCACGGACGAGCAGATCATCGGCGTCTTGGCCGAGCACGAGGCAGGCGCGAAGTGCGCGGACCTGTGCCGCAAGCACGGCATGTCGGAAGGCACCTTCTACAACTGGAAGGCCAAGTTCGGCGGCATGACGGTGTCGGAGGCGAAGCGGTTGAAGGCGCTCGAGGATGAGAACGCGAAGCTGAAAAAGCTTCTGGCTGAGCAGATGCTGGATCTGGCTGCGATGAAGGATCTGCTTTCAAAAAAGTGGTAGGGCCCGCCGTGAAGCGCGAAGCCGTTGCGTATCTTCGGGTCGAGCATGGCCTGTCGGAACGGCGGGCCTGCCACATCGTCGGCGCGGATCGAACGATGATCCGATATCGATCTCACCGTGAGCCAGACACGGTTCTGCGCGGTCGGTTGCGGGACCTGGCCAACGAGCGCCGGCGATTCGGTTACCGGCGCCTGTTCGTTTTACTGCGCCGCGAGGGCGAGCCCTCGGGGATCAACCGTATCTATCGGCTCTACCGCGAGGAAGGGCTGACGGTGCGCAGGCGAAGGGCGCGTCGCAAGGCCGTCGGGACACGTGCCCCGATTCTGGTCGAGGCGCGGCCCAATGCACGCTGGTCGCTGGATTTCGTCCATGACCAGTTCGCCAACGGCCAGCGCTTCCGGGCCTAGATGCCCTGAACACTACGTAGGGAGTGCATTCAGGCTCCACGGTCGAGGCGAAGGCCTTCTCGACCCCGCGCACCAGCGGCGAAAACGCCCTGAAACTGCTCGCAGGTCATATTGCGATCCTTGGTCCGAGTGGTGCAGCAGCGCGTCGGCCTTGCCGCGCCGCCAGGTCACATGGGCACTGGCCAATCCGGCCGGACCTGAGCCAACGATGACGAGGTCAAAATCCGGTGGAGAAGATGCCTGGAAATCGAAAAAGGAAAGAACTGGCATCTGGCCTATCACTCTGCAAACAAAGCAGAAAGCTATCCCACACTACCCATGTGTGTCCAGAGGGGAGAGAGGGTCCGGGAATTCGGACCAGTTTGCCGCTCTGCTAACCTCTAGCGTGGGCTTCATGTCAGGCGGCAGCTTTCAGGTTCGCTTCATAGTCGGCCCCTTTCTTGAGGCGGATTCTAGTCGCTGGTTGAGGAAAAATCCCGTGGCAGGTCACTACCGGCCTCGCGTTGAAACCCATGAACTGGAGCTGGGCCTGGACGATCGCCCTGCCGGCGCATTGCGTAGGATGACTGCCAGGGCCAGACCAACGCCAATCCCGATCCCGATGCCGACCAGGTCGGCAATCCAGTCATGGAAGCTGCGCTCCCGCCCCACGAATGGCTGGATTATCTCGATGAGCCCGCCGAAGGCTGCATGGACCGGGATTGCCACAAGCAGCCGATCGGGGCGGAACAGTGCCACTGGCAACACTAGCCCGGCAAAGGCAATCGCGTGATAAATCTTGTCGCCCTCCTGGAAGGACTGGAGCTGAGGTGCCGAAATCGGCGTCAGCGTCAGGAACGCGATCACCGCTGCCACCACTAGCGACAGCCCAAGGGCGAGTATCGATCTTGAAGCCATGGTCCCTCATCTGCAGCATGATCACTGCTCTCTCATTTAAAACTGCGGTCGAGGCGCTCAGAGCGAAACCCCCAGCTCGGCCTGTCTCCAGTCGCTGGCCTACCCGCTACCAGAAGACAACCCGGGAAAGCCCTTCCGGTACGCTAGAGACCTGAGCTACTCCCCATCGCTTAGACATTTTCCGGGTTGATTTAAGCTACTCTCTGCCCCTGCTGGTCGGTTTCGATCTGGTTGAAGTAGACCACGGCGGGCGGCTGTCCGCCATGGGCGGCGTGGGGCCGCTGGTGGTTGTAGAAGGTGATCCACCGGCCAACCCCGGCCTTCGTCTGCGAGCCGGTCTCCCAAGCGTGCAGATAGACGCACTCATACTTCAGGGATCGCCAGAGGCGTTCGATGAAGATATTGTCGAGACACCAGCCCGTGCCGCACGGATCGCCCGCGTCAGCTGAGCCTCATCGGCACCAGCGCCGGCACGGATCATGATATCGCCGATAACGAATTCGAGATCGGAATTTGTGACAGCGGCCGACTGAATCGCCCCGGGTCTGTCGGAGACCATCAACTTAAGTAAGGATGATGGTTATGACGAAAAGCAAAATGGCAAATCGCTACTCGCCTGAGGTCCGCGCTCGTGCGGTCCGGATGGTGTTCGAGCATCAAGGCTCTTACGAAACGCAGGCGGGCGCGATTGCGGCCATTGCACCGAAGATCGGCTGTATTCCGCAGACCTTGCGCGATTGGGTCAAGCAGGCCGAGAAAGACAGCGGGATGCGCGACGGTGTGACGACCGAGGAGCGGGATCGCATCAAGGCGCTTGAGCGGGAGAACCGTGAGCTGCGTCAGGCGAACGAGATCCTCCGCAAGGCATCAGCTTATTTTGCGCAGGCGGAACTCGACCGCCCACTGAAGCGATGATCACGTTCATTGATGATCAGCGCTTTGTCTACGGCGTCGAGTCGATCTGCAGGGTTTTGCCGATCGCGCCGTCGACATATTACCACCGCCTGGCGTGCCTCGCTGATCCTTCCAAAGCGTCGCTGCGCCATCAGCGGGATACGGAGCTACGCCCTGAAATCAAACGGGTCTGGGATGAGAATTACCAGGTCTATGGCGTCCGCAAGGCGTGGCATCAGCTCAAGCGCGAGGGCTTTGATCTGGCGCGCTGCACGGTGGAGCGCTTGATGAAACAGATCGGCATCCGTGGTGCCGTGCGTGGAAAGGTAGTCAAGACAACGATCCCTGACACGTCAGCGCCCTGTCCGCGCGACAAGGTGAACCGCGTGTTCCGGGCCCCAGCACCGAATCTGCTATGGGTCAGCGATTTTACCTATGTGTCCACGTGGCAAGGCTTTGTTTACGTAGCCTTTGTGATCGATACGTTTGCCGACCGCATCGTCGGCTGGCGGGTCTCGCGGTCTGCCAAGACAGACTTTGTCCTCGATGCTTTGGAGCAAGCCCTGCATGATCGACGGCCCGTTCAGAAAGCCGGCTTGATCCACCATTCGGACCGCGGCGGGCAATATTTGTCCATTCGATACACCGAGCGCTTGACTGAAGCCGGGATCGAGCCGTCGGTCGGCAGTGTCGGCGACTCGTATGACAACGCCCTCGCTGAGACGATCAACGGCCTCTACAAAACCGAACTGGTCCATCGCCAAGGGCCGTGGCGCAACATGCAGGATCTGGAAATGGCTACCCTCGGATGGGTCGATTGGTTCAACAACCGCCGCCTGCTTGGTCCCATCGGAAATATCCCGCCAGCCGAGGCCGAAGAGAACTTCTATGCACAGGGCGACGTGCTCGATATGGTCGCATGAAATGAAGCTTTAGGTCTCCGACGGACCCGGGGCGATTCACCGCAGCCTGAAAGCTGCCTCCTAGCGAACACTGAGACGAGTTCGTATTCGTCTGACAGCACAGCCAGTTTCCAGATTTTGATGGTTTCCCCGGATGCCCGGACTAGGGCTGACCGGCATGGGCAGCCGCTGCATAGCGGCGCCAGCCGGCCACCGACGACCGATATTCCCATGATTCGGCCTCTCAGACTGCCTGATTTTTAGGCAGGCTTGCCAAGTTGTGCACAGAACGGGCCTGCGCCCGGCCGCACCTGCTGCGGATCGGGGCGGCATTCTTGCGCGGCCGGGGACGGGGCGCGTTGCTGGATGCCGGGGGCCGCAGCGCCCGCCGATCGGGGGCGCCGACGCCCTCGCCCCTCGCGCAGAAAGGTAGACTGGCATGAAGATCACCAAGTTCCTCCCGGCCGTGGCAGCCATGGTGCCGATACCGGCGACCGCCCTGGCCCAGGGCGCGGCCGAGACCGTGGCGGCCGGGCCGGACAGCGGCGACACCGCCTGGATGCTGGTTGCCACCGCGCTCGTCGCCTTCATGATCCTGCCGGGCATCGCGCTGTTCTATGGCGGGCTGGTGCGGGCCAAGAACGCGCTTTCCATCCTGACCCAGACCGCCATCATCGCCGCGGTGGTGATGGTGATCTGGGTGGTTTACGGCTACTCGATGGCCTTCGGCGGCGCCGAAAGCCGGTGGTGGGGCGGGTTCGACCGGCTGTTCCTGGCCGGGATCGGGCCGGACACGCTGTCGGGCAGCATTCCCGAATATGTCTTCGTCGCCTTCCAGATGACCTTCGCGGCGCTGACCCCGGTGCTGATCATCGGCGGCTTTGCCGAGCGGGTGCGGCTGTCGGGTGCGGTGGTGTTTGCCGCGCTTTGGGTGACGCTGGTTTATTTCCCCGTCGCCCACATGGCCTGGGCCCCCGCCGGCCTGTTCGCCGGCTGGGGGGCGATGGATTTCGCCGGCGGCACGGTGGTGCATATCAATGCCGGCATCGCGGCGCTGGTCGGTGCCTGGGTGATCGGCCCCCGCATCGGGCTGGGGCGAGAGCTGATGGCGCCGCATTCGCTGCCGCTGAGCTTCATCGGCGCCGCGATCCTGTTCGTGGGCTGGTTCGGCTTCAATGCCGGCTCGGCACTGTCGGCGGGCGGCAGCGCGGCGCTGGCGATGCTGAACACCTTTACCGCGACGGCGGGCGCCGCGCTGGCCTGGGTGGCGATCGAGGCGCTGCTGCGCGGCAAGGCCTCGGCCCTCGGGGTGATCTCGGGGATAATTTCCGGCCTGGTCGCCGTCACCCCGGCGGCGGGGTTCGTGGGGCCGGTCGCCGCGATCGGGCTGGGGGCGGCCGGTTCGGCAGCGGCCTATCTTTTCGTGACCGTGATCAAGCACCGGCTGGGCTATGACGACAGCCTCGACGTGTTCGGCATCCACGGCGTCGCGGGCATCGTCGGCGCGCTTGGCACCGGCATCCTTGCCGCGCCGTCGCTGGGCGGCACGGGCTATGCCGAGGGGGTGAGCATGGCCGCCCAGCTTTGGGTGCAGGTCAAGGCGGTGCTGGTCACCATCGTCTGGTGCGGCGTGCTGTCCTTTGCGCTCTACCGGCTGGTGGACGCGCTGGTCGGGCTGCGCGTCACCGCCGAGGCCGAGCGCCGGGGGCTCGACCTCACCTCGCAGGGCGAAGCCGCCTATCACATGTAAGCGGCGGTCGCGGCCCGGGGCAAAGCCGGGCCGCGGCATCATTCCGCGGGCAGCGCCGTGGCTTCCTCGACCAGCGGCTGCGGCAGGTGGCGCAGCATCTCGCGCGGGCAGACCTGCAGGAAGGCCGCGCGCTCGACATCCCAGCGGCTCAGGATATCGGTGGCGCGCTGGCTGCCGGTTTCTTCGGCATGGCGCGCGATCAGCCCACGCAGCTGCGTCTCCCAATGCGGGACGGTCACCGGGCAGGTGACCAGGCTGTCCATGTTCAGCAGCTGCGCCGCCAGCCCCTCGGGGTCATAGAGATAGGCCATCCCGCCCGACATCCCGGCGCCGAAATTGGCGCCGATGGCGCCGAGGATCACCGCCACGCCCCCGGTCATGTATTCGCAGCCATTGGTGCCGCAGCCCTCGACCACCACCTCGGCGCCGGAATTGCGCACCGCGAAGCGTTCGCCGGCGCGGCCGGCGGCGAACAGCTGGCCACCCGTGGCGCCATACAGCACGGTGTTGCCGATGATGGTGTTTTCGTGCGCGACCAGCGGCGACTCCATCCGCGGCCGCACCACGATCAGCCCGCCCGACAGCCCCTTGCCGACATAATCGTTGGCATCGCCCTGCACCTCGATCTTCAGGCCCCGCACGGCAAAGGCGCCCAGCGACTGCCCGGCCGATCCGGTCAGGCGGATGGTCAGGTGGTCGGGTTGCAGGCTGTTGTTCATGCCGAACCGGCGCACGATATGGTGCGAGGCGCGGGTGCCCACGGTACGGTGGGTGTTCCGCACCGCATAGGACAGCTGCATCTTTTCGCCCTCGTCGAAGAAGCGGGCAGCGTCGCGGATGATCTCCTGATCCAGCGTGTCGGGCACCGGGTTGCGGGGCTTTTCGCGGTCGTAGCGGATGGCATGGGCGTCATCGACGGTGATCAGCAGCGGGTTGAGGTCGAGGTCGTCCAGCTCCTTCGCGCCCCGGCTGACCTGGGTGAGCAGGTCGGCGCGACCGATCACCTCATTGATCGAACGGGCCCCGAGTTGCGCCAGAATCTCCCGCACCTCCTGCGCGTAGAAGGTGATCAGGTTCACCACCTTGTCGGCGCTGCCGGTAAAGCGGGCGCGCAGGGCCTCGTCCTGGGTGCAGACGCCGACCGGACAGGTATTCGACTGGCATTGCCGGACCATGATGCAGCCCATGGCGATCAGCGCGGCGGTACCGATGCCGTATTCCTCGGCCCCCAGCATGGCGGCGATGACGATATCGCGCCCGGTGCGCAGACCGCCATCGGTGCGCAGAGTCACCCGCTCGCGCAGCTTGTTCATCGCCAGCACCTGATGCGCCTCGGTCAGGCCCATCTCCCACGGCAGGCCGGCATATTTGATGCTGGTGCCCGGGCTGGCGCCGGTGCCGCCGTTATGGCCAGAGACGAGGATCACATCCGCCTTGGCCTTGGCCACACCCGCCGCGATGGTGCCGACGCCCGAGGAGGCCACCAGCTTCACCGTCACCTTGGCGCGCGGGTTGATCTGTTTCAGGTCGTAGATCAGCTGCGCCAGATCCTCGATGGAATAGATGTCGTGATGCGGCGGCGGCGAGATCAGCGTCACCCCCGGCGTGGCGTGGCGCAGCCGGGCGATCAGGCCGGTGACCTTCATCCCCGGCAGCTGGCCGCCCTCGCCGGGCTTGGCGCCCTGGGCGACCTTGATCTCCAGCTCCTCGCAGGCGTTGAGGTATTCCGCCGTGACGCCGAAACGGCCCGAGGCCACCTGCTTGATCTTCGCGGACGGGTTGTCGCCGTTCGGCTCGGGCAGGAAATGCGCCGGGTCCTCGCCGCCCTCGCCGCTGTCGGATTTGGCGCCGATGCGGTTCATGGCGACGTTCAGGGCCTTGTGAGCCTCGGGCGACAGCGCGCCGAGGCTCATGCCCGGCGTGACGAAACGCTTGCGGATGGCGGTGATCGATTCCACCTCCTCCAGCGGCACCGGGCGGCCCATCGGCTTGAAATCCAGCAGGTCGCGGATGTGGATGGGCGGGTTCGCCCGCATCGCCGCGGAATATTTCTTCCACAGGTCATAGCTGGCGCGGTCGCAGGCGGTTTGCAGCAGGTGCATGGTGGTGGCTTCCCAGGCGTGCTTTTCGCCCGAAGCCCGCGCCTTGAAGAAGCCGCCCACCGGCAGCGGCGCCAGCGCAGGGCCAAAGCCGCGCGCGTGCACCTCCTCCAGCTTCATCTGGATGCCGGACAGGCCGATGCCGGAAATCCGGCTCTGCATGCCGGGGAAATATTCGGCCACCATCGCGCGGCTGAGGCCCACGGCCTCGAAGTTCAGCCCGCCGCGATAGGAGGAGATCACCGAAATCCCCATCTTGGACATGATCTTCAGCAAGCCCGCGTCCACCGCGTCACGGTAACGCCGCATGGCCTCGGCCAGATCAAGGTCCAGCAGCCCGCGCGCGATGCGGTCGGCGACGGTATCCTGCGCCAGCCAGGGGTTCACGGTGGTGGCGCCGCAGCCGATCAGCACCGCGAAATAATGCGGGTCGATGCATTCGGCGCAGCGCACGTTCAGGCTGGTGAAGGTGCGCAGCCCCTTGCGGGTCAGCCAGCCATGCACGGCCGAGGTGGCCAGGATCATCGGCATCGCCGGCCGCCCCTCGCCCTGATGCTGGTCGGTCAGCACCAGATGGCCGGCACCGCCCTTGACCGCCGCCTCGGCCTCGGCGCGGATGCGTTCGAGGCCCAGCCGCAGCGCGTCCTCGCCGGGCGTAAAGGTGCAGTCGATGAGGGTTACCGAGGCGCCCAGCTCCTCGGTCATCACCCGGAATTCCTCGTTGGCGAGGAAGGGGGTTTCCAGCACCAGAATCTCGGTCTGGGCCGAGCTTTCGTCCAGCACGTTGGTCAGGTTGCCGAACCGGGTCTTCAGCGACATCACCCGGCTTTCGCGAAGGCTGTCGATAGGCGGGTTGGTCACCTGACTGAAATTCTGCCGGAAATAATGGCTCAGGGGCCGGTAGATCTTCGACAGCACCGCGGGCGGGGTGTCGTCGCCCATCGAGGCGATCATCTCCTTGCCGTCCTCGGCCATGGGCGCCAGCACCTGCTCGATCTCTTCCAGCGTATAGCCGGCGGCAAGCTGGCGGCGGCGCAGGTCCTCGCCGGTGAACAGCGGGATTTCCGGCAGGCGTTCGAGGGTCGGGGTCAGCTCGACCACCTTCTCGATCCAGTCGCCATAGGGCTGGGCGGCGGCCAGCCTGTCCTTCAGCGCGGCGTCGCGGTAAAGCCGCCCTTCGGCCATGTCCACGGCGATCATCTGGCCGGGACCAAGGGCGCCCTTTTCGCGCACGCTGGCCTCGTCCACCGGCACCATCCCGGCCTCGGACCCCGCGATCAGCAGCCCGTCGCCGGTGACGACATAGCGCATCGGCCGCAGACCGTTGCGGTCCAGCCCGCCGCAGACCCAGCGGCCGTCGGTCATCGCCAGCGCCGCCGGCCCGTCCCAAGGCTCCATCACCGAGTTGCAATAGGCATACATGTCCTGCCAGGCCTGCGGCAGTTCGATGGTGGATTTCGACCAGGCCTCGGGCACCAGCATGGTCTTGGCCATCGGCGCCGAACGCCCGCCGCGCACCAGCACCTCGAACACCGCATCCAGCGCGCCACTGTCCGACGCCCCGGCCGGGATGATCGGCTTGATCTCGTCCGCCATGTCGCCGAAGGCCGAAGAGGCCATGCGGATTTCATGGCTGCGCATCCAGTTCGAGTTGCCCTTCAGCGTGTTGATCTCGCCGTTATGGGCCAGCATGCGGAAGGGCTGGGCCAGCCACCACTGCGGGAAGGTGTTGGTGGAATAGCGCTGGTGATAGATGGCGAAGGCGGAAACGAAGCGCTCGTCCATCAGGTCGGGGTAGAAGGTGGCCACCTGCTCGGCCAGCATCATCCCCTTGTAGATGATCGACCGGCAGGACAGGCTGCACAGGTAAAGCCCCGTCACCTGTGCGGCGATGGCCGCCTTTTCGATGCGGCGGCGGATGACGTAAAGTTCGCGCTCGAAGGTCTCGAAATCGCTGCCCTTGGCGTTGCGGATCAGGATCTGCTCGATCTCCGGCCGCGTGGCATTGGCCTTTTCGCCCAGAACGGAAATATCCACCGGCACATGCCGCCAGCCATAGATGGCATGGCCCATGCGCAGCACCTCGGTCTCGACGATGGTGCGGCAGCGTTCCTGCGCACCGAAATCGGTGCGCGGCAGGAAGACCTGGCCGACGGCGATCAGCGCGTCCGGGTCCGGCTCGTGTCCGGTGCGGCGGATCTGGTCGTGAAAGAACGGCACCGGAATCTGCACATGGATGCCGGCGCCGTCGCCGGTCTTGCCATCGGCGTCGACCGCGCCGCGGTGCCAGACCGCCTTCAGCGCGTCGATGCCGTTAACGACGACCTGCCGCGAGGGCTTGCCGTCGATGGCCACCACCAGCCCGACGCCACAAGAGGAATGCTCGTCCTCGGCCCGGTAGAGGCTGTTTTCGTTCATGTATTGGCGGCGGGCTTCCTCATGGGCGACCCAGGCCTGATCGTGGTTCATGTCTCTGTCCTCGGCTCGGGTCATTGCGCGGCCACCATGGCGGGCTGGGCCAGTTCGGCGAGGATGGCCTCCGCGGCCTCGCGCCCGTCGCGGATCGCCCAGACCACCAGCGAAGCCCCGCGCACGATGTCGCCCACCGCATAGGTGCCGGGCAGGCTGGTGGCGTGGGTCGCGTCGGTCCTGATGGTGCCCCAGCGGGTCACGGTCAGCGCCGGCTCGTCCCACAGCATCGGCAGCTCCTCGGGCTCGAACCCCAGCGCCTTGATCACCAGATCGGCGGGCTCGTCGTAATCAGCGCCCTCGATCAGTTCCGGGCTGCGCCGGCCGCTGGCGTCGGGTGCACCCAGCCGCATGCGCTGGACGCGGACCGATTCCACGCGGGTATCGCCGCCAAAGCCCGCCGGCGCGGCCAGCCAGACGAATTCGACGCCCTCTTCCTCGGCATTCAGCACCTCGCGCTGGCTGCCGGGCATGTTCTCGCGGTCGCGGCGGTAGAGCAGCTTGACCGAGGCCGCCCCCTGCCGGATCGCGGTGCGCACGCAATCCATCGCCGTATCGCCGCCGCCGATCACCACCACGCGCTTGCCCTGGGCATTCAGCACCCCGGAATCGAACTCCGGCACCGCGTCGTCGAAACTTTTCCGGTTCGAGGCGGTCAGATAGTCCAGCGCCGCCACGATGCCGGGCAGGCTGTCGCCGCCCTCCAACTCCCGCGCCCGATAGACGCCGGTGGCGATCAGCACCGCGTCGTGCCGGCCGCGGATGGCCTGAAAGCTGATATCCACGCCCACGGTGCAATTCAGCACGAACTGCACGCCGCCGTCCTCCAGATGGCTGATGCGGCGCATGACCACCGGCTTTTCCAGCTTGAAGCCGGGGATGCCATAGGTCAGCAGGCCCCCGGCGCGGTCGTAGCGGTCATAGACGGTGACCTGCACGCCTGCCCGGCGCAGCGCCTCGGCCGCCGCCAGTCCGCCCGGGCCGGCACCGATGATGCCCACCGACTCAGGCCGCTCGGCCGCGGGGCGGATCGGCTGCACCCAGCCCTCGTCCCAGGCGGTGTCGGTCAGGAACTTCTCGATCGCGCCGATGGTGACGGTGCCGTGGCCGGCCTGTTCGATGACGCAGCTGCCCTCGCACAGCCGATCCTGCGGGCAGATGCGGCCACAGATTTCCGGGAACGTATTGGTGGACTGGCTGAGGTCGTAGGCGTCCCGCAGCCGGCCCTGCGCGGTCAGCATCAGCCAGTCGGGGATGTTGTTCTGCAACGGGCAATGCACCTGGCAATAGGGCACGCCGCACTGGCTGCACCGCGACGCCTGTTCGCGCGCCTTGTCACCGGCGTATTCGCGATAGATCTCGGCAAAGTCGGTGCGTCGGTGTTCGGGAGTTCGCTTTTCCGGCATCTCGCGCGGACGGGTGACGAACTGGAGCATCCGTTGCTGGGCCATGGCCTTGCCTCGATCTGGCGAATCGCGCGAACGCGGGAAATCAGCATGAGGGTTTGCGATGCTGCGCCGCAACAAAAAACCGCGGGAGCGGCGAAGATTCTGCACGGCCGCCTTTGCAACTGCAGCAAGTTTTCCGGCCGGCGAGGCGGCGGTAGGTGCGGGGAGCGGGGGGTCTTTAGTGGAAAGCGGGGGCAGAACCCGTTGATTATCTTGCTGGCGCTGTTCCCGCTGTTGAGCTCAGGGGGAGCACAAGAAGCGGAGCGACCGGCTGCAACCCCTCTGTCATCGGCACCAGGGCAAGTTCCGCGTCGACGACCCACGGGTGCCGGGTAGAAGCACTCGTCAATCGCAGCGGGCTGGGGTGGTGCGGCGATCCAGCTAGCCCCGGGCAAGCTCGCTGACATCTCTACGCCCGACGGTTACACCGACGAGGGCATCCAAACTCACCCCACCCTCCCTTGGAACATCATCTCGAAATGAAAAAGGGACGGGCACGCCAGCACGTGTCGGCTTGCCCATCCCCGCGCACAGCGGCGCTGATCCTCAGTTGGCCGGGACGAAGGCTCCTGCGGCCGCATCGACCTTCAGCATCCGGCCGGTCAGGCGCGACAGATGTGCCTCGGGGGTGAAGCTGACCGGAGACATGACGCCGAGATCGAAATCCGAGGTTTCGGCAATGCGCTCATTGACGCAATCTCGGGTCAGGTCGCGGCCGCAGGCTTCCATCGCGGCCGCCTGGATACGCAGTGCGATATAGGCGATCACCGAATAGCGGTTGAGCTTGGATACATCGTCGGCGGGCAAATGGGTGGCGGCCAGTTCCAGGAAGGGCGCAAGCTGCGGATCGGACATCGAGGGCACGAAGTCATAGATATAGACGCCGTCGCCCTCGGCGCCGAACAGCCCGATGGTTGGCGGGATATGGTCCACCCACGCGGCGGCGAAATGCGGCTTGTAGCCGATACCTGCCGCTTCCTTGAGAATCGAGGCGTGCGATGTCGGCAATCCGCCCAAGATAATGGCTGTCACCCCGGCCTCGCGTGCACGGATGACCTCTGACGCGAAATCGGTTTGATCCCGTTTGAAGCGCAGCATGAGTTTGGGGGCGTCCTTGCCATCGGCCTTCAGCTGCTCAATCAGCCCCTCTTCCCGCGCCGCGCCGGATTCATCGTCCTGCACGATGGCACCCCACACTTGCGGCCCATGTTTTTCCTCGATGTACCGGGCGATTTCAGCCGCGCCCTGTTGGTAGCTCATTCCGACGCCAAAGACCGACGGGCGCACCGGCTCGTAATGCGCATTGGTGGTGACCAGCGGGTTCATCGTAGGAATATTGCCGTCCTCGATCAACGGCATCATCGCGAGCCCGTGCGAGCCCCCCGAAATGATGTTGAGCGAAAAGATGTCGTTCACGTCGATCAGCTTTTGCAGGGCCTGCACCGATTTGGCTGGAATATACTCGTCGTCCTCGACGACAACGCGAATCTGGCGGCCGTTGATGCCACCTGCAGCATTGATCTCTGCCGCCGCCAGCCGGGTGCCAAGCGTGCCGGCATAGCCGAGCAGCCCAGGACCCCCGGTAAAGGGCGAGACCCCGCCGACCACGATCTCGGTATCGGTGACCCCGTGCTCCGCCGCCGCCACACTCGCGAAGAGCGCGACGCAAGCCATGGCGAACCAACCTGTTTTTCTCATTTTTCTTCCTCCCTGGTTAAACGTTCGGTTCAATGGCTGTAAGGCCATTCGGACCAGAACCGTTTGATGCGCTTCCACTGATGATTGAGCCCTTCGGGCTCCATCCGCAGAAAGAACATGATGACGAGCGCATAGATGATGCCCTTGATCTCGGCAGCGCTGCCGCTGGCAAGGGATCCGGTGAACGACCCGAATTGCCCGAGCACCCAGCGGCTCAGATCCGGCAGCAGGGTGATCAGGATCGCGCCCAATACAGCGCCCCGAACGCTGCCCAGGCCACCGACGATAATCATGGCGATTGCCTCGATGCTGAGGATCAGGCCGAAACTGTCGGTATTCAGGTAGCGGATGTTCAGGGCCATCAGCGAACCCGCCAGCCCGACGATGAAGGCGCTGACAGCGAACGCCAGCAGCTTGTAGCGCACAAGGTTGATACCCATCAGCGTCGCCGCAATGTCATAATCGTGCAGCGCGGCCCATGCGCGACCGACCCGGCAGCGCAAAAGGTTGAGCGTCGCAAGAATGACAAGAACCGCCACGGCCAGCGACAGGAAATACATCGCCATCTGCGATCGCATCGGGACCACGCCGAACAGGTCGGGCCGCCGCACCGGCAGTCCCGAAGACCCCCCGGTCAAGCTGTCCGCATCGTTGATGAGGTGGACCACGATGATCGAGAACGCCAGCGTGGTGATCGCCAGGTACAACCCCTTGAGTCGAAGCGAAGGAATGCCGACCAGCAGGCTCGCCGCCGCGGAGGCCACTCCGGAGGCCAGCATGGCCGAAGCCAGTCCCCAGCCGTAGCTCGTCGTCAGGATCCCGGTCGTATAGGCGCCGATCGCCAGGAACCCCGCCTGCCCCAGCGAGATCAATCCCGCCGTCCCCGTGACGATGTTCAGCCCCACCGCGCCGATCACCGCTATCAGCACCAGCGTGACATAAGCGAAAATATAGGTCGGCACCAACCAGGGCAAAGCCAATACGATCGCCATAAGCACGCCGTACCAGGCCCAGGTATCAGCATAGGGAAACAGGCTGCTCAGCTGGCTATAGGTTTCCTTGTAGGTTCTGGTCCGCATCACACCCTCTCGATGTTACGCTGGCCGAACAGGCCGTAAGGCCGGATCATCAGGACGAAAAGGATCACGACGAAGCCCGCAATTTCCTTGTAGGTCGCGGCCACATAGCCGCCAGTAAGGCTTTCCACGACGCCAATGATCAATCCGGCGACCGCCGATCCGATAACGGAATCGAGCCCGCCCAGGATCGTCGCCGGAAAGGCGCGGATGCCGATATGAGCCATGTCAGGGCCGATATGATTGATGTTGGCGAACAGGATGCCGGCAATACCCGCAATCAGCGCCGAAACCACCCAGGCCGTGCGATAAAGGCGCGTCACCGACACCCCCATCAGCATGGACACGGTGGCGTCTGAAGCCGTCGCCCGCATCGCGATCCCCACGATATTGAAGCGCAGAAAGGCCCACACCGCGACGCAGATCGCGCCATAGACAGCCAGCAGCACCATTTGCAAAGGCTGGATATAGACACCTGCAATGACAAAGGGCTGGACGGTCTCTGCCCCCGGAAAACGATAGGGATAGTTTCCCCAGATCAGGGCCGCGACCGAGCGGATCAGGATTGCTAGCGCAATCGTCATCATCACGAGCGAAAATACCGGCTGCCCCAGCATCGGCCGAACCACAAAGCGCTCAATCAGGAACCCTACGGCGACAGAGGAAACCAGAACCGCAAGTACGACCAGCAGAGCTGAGCCATCAGTACGCAGCGCAACGCTGTAAGCCATATAGGCGATCAGCATCATGATTTCGCCCTGGGCAAAGTTCACCACCCGGCTGACCTTGAAAATGATCGCGTAGCCCATGGCCAGCAAGCCGTAGAGCGCCCCTACGGCAAGCCCGGCAAAGACGAGGTTGAGAAAATAACTCATGCCGGTTCCTTCCCGTAGATACGCGCAATCTCGGTGGCATATTTCTTTTCAACGAAGGCGCGCTTGACCTTTTGGGTCGCGGTCAGCTCGCCATCGTCGTGATCAAGTTCCTTGGAGAGGATGACGAACTTCCGGATACTCTCGACCCTTGCAAGGCTGCTGTTCGCACGCTCCACTTCGCCCGAAACCAGCTCGTGGACTTCTGGCAATTGTGACAGCGAGCGATAGTTCGTATAGGCCAACCCGCGATCCTGAGCCCATTTGCCAACGGAATCCATGTTGATCTGGATCAGTGCCGCGACGAAGTGGCGCTGATCTCCCAGGATGATGGCCTCGCGGATATAGACCGATTCCTTCAGAGCATTTTCAAGCTCGGACGGGGCAATGTTTTTACCGCCCGAGGTGATGATAATCTCTTTCTTGCGGTCGACGATGCGGATCTCTTTCCCGTCCTCGGTACGCTCGGCAATATCGCCCGTCGACAGCCAGCCATCGGATGAAAGCACCTTGGCGGTCGCATCCGGATCGAACAGATAGCCGTGAAACACCGTCGGACTGCGGATCTCGATCTCGTCATCCTCGGCTAGTCGGTATTCCACCCCGTCAATTGGCGCACCAGCCGCCCCCGCCCGCATCGCGCCGCGATGCTGTACAAAGGTGATACCGCCGCTTTCCGTCAGGCCGTACACCTGAAATACCGGCAGACCAAGCACGGCAAAGAACAGCAACGTTTCGGGCGAAACCGGCGCCCCGCCGCAGATGCGCACCAGCGAGTGGTCGAGCCCCATGTGACGTTTCATCGCGCGGAAGATCAGCGCATCGGCCAGCAGCATCTCGAGCCGCTCGCCTAGGGTTTCCGGCCATGTCGTGTGTCCATCGCGCAACTGCCGCTCCACCCGCTGGCGAATACGCGCGAACACGCGCTCAAACAGCCATTTCTGAAAGCGCTTGCCCTCGTTCAATCCGATCAGCGCCCTCAGCCGGTGCTTTTCCCAGACACGCGGCATTCCCAGGAAGACCGTCGGACCGATCTCGCGGATATTGGTATCGACCGTATCTATCGATTCGGCGAAATTCACCGTGCCGCCGGTCAGGCAGTGCAGGTTTATCGAGCATATCCGTTCGGCCACATGGCATAAGGGCAGATAGCACAGCACAGAGTAATTATCCGCGTTCAGCCCATAGACTCGCACCAGTGCGGCGGCCGAATGCAGCAGGTTTCGATGCGATAGCTGCGCCCCCTTGGGCTTGCCCGTGGTGCCCGAAGTATAGACGATCACCCCGATATCGCCAGGGCCAATGGTCGCAAGGTTTTTCGACCAAAGCCGATCGGCCTGATCCCGATCCACCTGCGCAACCAGATCCTCCCAGAACAGCAGGCGCGGATCGTCATACTGCCGTACCCCTCTCGGATCCACGACAATGATCTTTTCCACCTCGGGCAATCCGTCACCGTTGCGGCTGGCGTCCAGAACCTTGTCGGTCTGTTCCTGATCGCCGCAAATCACGAAACGGCAACGCGAATGCTGCAGGATATATTGCAGCTCGAGCCAGGGGTTGGTCGGATAGACGCCCACTGTGACGCCGCCAAGCGACTGGATCGCGATATCGGCAATCAGCCACTCAGGGGTGTCGTCGCTTGCGATTGCCAGGCGATCGCCGCGCTGAAAGCCCAGCGACTTCAGCACCAGTGCGAAATCCCTTACCTTGCGTTCGTATTCGGCCCAGCTGGTGCCTTTCCAGATGCCGAGAACCTTTTCGCGGATCGCCACCCGGTTGGGCATCTCTTGCGCCCGTTGCGAAAGCAGATGCGGCAATGTGGCTGCCGCTGCCGCTATACGGTTGGACTGGCGCATCAGCTCCCTCCCCTGCCCAGATAGGCGTCGATCACGGCAGGATCGGCGGCAACGGCCGCTGGCGGCCCCGAGGCAATTGGCACGCCAAAGTTCAGCACATGCACCATGTCGGAAATATCCATGACCACGTTCATGTCATGCTCGATCATGATCACCGTCAGACCCAGTTCGTCGCGCAGATCCAGGACGAAACGGGCAATATCCTCTGTCTCTTCCTGGTTCATGCCCGACACCATTTCATCCAGCAGCAGCAACCTGGGGCGGGTCGCGAGGGCGCGGCCCATTTCGACACGCTTTTGCAACCCGTAAGGCAGGACCGATACGGGCGAATTCCGGATTTCCTCGATCTCGAGGAACTCGACAATGCGCTCGACCTCTTCGCGGGCGCGCCGTTCTTCTGCAGCTGCGCGACCAAACCTGAAGACACCCGCAAGCACACCCGCCTGAAGATGGGCGTGCATCCCCACCAGCAGGTTTTCGATCACCGTGCCATGCCGGAACAATGCCAGGTTCTGGAAGGTCCGGCCGATTCCCAGACGGGCAAGGTGATGAGGGCGGAAGTCGAGCAGGTTCTTGTCCTCGAACCTTATTTCCCCCGAACTCGGCTGGTAGAGCCGGCAGATCATGTTGAACAAGGTGGTCTTGCCGGCCCCGTTCGGCCCGATGAAGCTGGCGATCTCGCCCTGGCGCACCCGGATGGATACGTCAGAAAGCGCCTGCAAACCGCCGAACTTCTTCGACAGGTTCCGAATTTCCAGAATTTTCGGCGCTTCGATCATGACAGCCACCTTTTGCGGCGCCGGTAATGCTTCAGATCCCGAAAGGACTTGCGGTCGTCGGAGCGGTCCATTCCCAGATAGAACTCCTGGATCTCGGGGCTATCCAGCAAGGTGCGGGCGTCGCCGTCGAACACGACACGGCCGCGTTCCAGCACATAGCCCTTGTCGGACACTTCGAGGGCGATGCGCGCATTCTGTTCTACCAGAAGGATCGACAGGCCCTCGGCTTTGCGCAGCACGGCGATCGTTTCAAAGATCGTCGCGACGATCTTTGGCGCCAGGCCCAGTGACGGCTCATCCAGCATCAGCAGTTTGGGCCGCGCCATCAACGCGCGGCCAATCGCGACCATCTGTTGCTGGCCGCCGGAAAGATACCCGGCAACGCGGGTGCGATGCGGAACCAGATCCGGAAAGATCTGATAGATTTCCGCCAACCTCTGCCCCCGCTCGGCCGCGGGCAAGGTGAATCCCCCCATCAGGATATTTTCTTCGACAGTAAGGTCGACGAACAGGCGCCGGCCCTCGGGCACCTGACTGATTCCCGCCCGCACGATCTGCTCGGAGGCCATCCCGGCCAACGAGACGCCGCCGAAGTTGAGGCTTCCCTTGGTCAGCAGGCCGCGCTCTGGTCCCATGATCCCAGAGATGGCCTTCAGCAGGGTGCTCTTTCCCGCCCCGTTCGCTCCGAGCAGACAGACGATCTCGCCGGGCGCAACGGTAAGGGAAACGTCCCGGATGGCCTCGACGGTCCTATCGTAGAATATCTGCGCGTTGATGACCGATAGCTCAGCCATACGTGCCTTTTCCAAAGTCCATCTCCCCTCCCATGTCAGCCCTGCCGCATCTGCCTGCGGCTTATTACTCACATCTGATAATACGCTAGATGACTTTACACACGCGCGTCAATGACCTTGTGCGGGTGGTTGCATTGGCGCCCACGGGGGATCTGCTGTGATGATGATGCCCGACCGGATGGCGGCTCGAAGTCGCAATCGGAAGTTGCGCAGCCTTTCTCGATATCCGCACACCATCCAACAAAGCTAGGGGCCCGCACCAAGGGGGTGCCGTAAGCGCCGAAGGACAGATATCGGCAGGGTCACGTTGCAACCGAGGAAATATCGGTTGACACCATCAGATTCGCCGATGATGTTATCAAGATAACGATAAGCTAACTTCTCATGTCCCGGCGCCGCGGAGGAGGCGAAGCCGTGCCGACCGGGAAAGTGAAGCTCAGCCAAGCCGGAGGAGATAAATGGAGCAGGCAGCCGAAATTGAAGAGATCATCGGATCTCTGGCCCGGATAGCGGAATGCCCCTCCGACTATGCCGCCGACTGGGAGAGCCGCACCGGCGGCAAGGTCGTCGGCATCCTGCCGATGAACTTTCCCGCTGAAATCGTGCATGCCGCAGGGGCGCTGCCGGTGATTGTCCAAGAGGACGACGCCGCGATCTCCTATGGGCGCAGCCTGCTGCATGAATTCTACTGCGGCTACACCCGCAGCCTGGTCGATCAGGCGGCGACGGGGAAGCTGGCATGCTATGACGGGATCTTCCTGGTCGATCACTGCGTGGCGCTGTTGGGGGCGGTGGACGCCATCCGCTTCGAGCTTCCCGACACGCCGGTCTTCCTTGCGCAGTTCACCGCCTCGATGGACGAAACCACGACCCGCCCGCAGATCGCGGGGCGGATCGGCGAGCTGCGCCAGCGGCTGGAGGAGCTTTGCGGCGAACCGATCACGGACGACGCGATCCACCGCAGCATCGCCGCCTATAACCGCAACCGCGGCCTGCTGCGTCGCGTGTACGAGATGCGCCGTGCTGGCCGCATTGCCCTGAGCGGTCGCCAGATGCAGGCACTGGTGAAATCCGCCATGGTGATGGATGTCGAGGAACACAGCGCCCGGATGGCGCGGCTCCTGTCGCTGCTGGAGGCGCAGCCCCCAGCCCCGTCGGCAAAGGTGAAGCTGCATCTCTCCGGTCATTTCTGCCATGCGCCCAGGCCCGAGCTGTTCGACATGATCGAAAGCTGCGACGTCACCGTGGTCGATGACGATATCTATACCGGATACCGCTTCATCTCGACGGATGTGCCGGACCATGCCGATCCGGTCGAGGCGCTGACGGGATGGTATTTCGCCCGCAACAACAATGTGCCCTGTTCCACCCGCGCCCAGAAGACCGTCGATTGGGAAAGCTATCTGGGGCAGGCCCTGGAAAACACCGGCGCGCAGGGCGTCATCGTCCTGGTTCCCAAGTTCTGCGAGCCGCACATGCTCTACTACCCCGAGCTGCGGAAGGAGTTCCACAGACGGGGCATCCCTCACCTGCTGATCGAGACCGAGCACGAGGGGCTGGCCCTCGAAATGCTCAAGACGCGGGTCGAGGCCCTGGTCGAGGTCATCCGCCGTCCCGCCGTCATTCGGGAACCCGCCTGAGCCAACCGATTCGGAGGAGCACGAAATGTCTGTCACCACGGAATCCGCAAATCACGGCCCCGGCGCCCCCCGTCCCGCTCCGCGCGCCAACCGGCTGGTCAGCACCCGCGCCGGCGGGGAAATGGTCAGGAACTACTGGGACAACCTGTTCACCGCACGCGAACGCGGCGCCACGGTGGTCTGGTACAACGGCGCCGCGATCAACCCGATCCTGCAGGCCGCCGGCGTCGAATGGTGCCACGGCGAGGCGTTCGGCGCGCGGCTGGCCGCGATGCATCTGGAAGAGCCCGCCCAGCAAGAGGGCGAGGCCTATGGCTATATCAATGAGCTATGTTCCTATGCGCGCACCACGCTGGGGTGCGCGCTGCTGACCAGGAAAGAGGCGTCGCGCAGGGTCGAGGTCGACCAGGCCCCGGGCGTGCCCGACAAGGAGGTCCTGGCCGCCCGCCTGCCGCCGCCGGATCTGTTCGTGAATGCTTACGCGGGTTGCAGCACCGGCCAGCAATGGGACGAGATTTCCTATCGCCTCTTCGACAAGCAGCTGCCGTTCTTCAAGGTTTCCTACCCGCTGCTGTGGGGCAACAAGCCCGATGCCGGCTATCTGCGGGGCGAGGAATGGGACAATGCCTCAAAATATGTGGCGGGCCAGCTCTATAACCTGATCGAGTTCCTTGAACACCAGACCGGCAACAAGTTCGACTGGGAAGGCCTGCGCGAGTCGATGCATTACATCAAGCGCGCCGCGCAGCTGCGGCTGGATGCGCTGGAACTGTGCAAGGCCAGGCCCACCCCGGCGGTGTTCTGGGACTGGGTCGCCAGCATCGCGCCGATCAATTTCCTGCCCGGCAATCAGGCGCTGGTCGATTACTTCCAGGGCGTGAAGACCGAGATCGAGCAGCGGCTGGAACAGGGGGTCAGCGCGCTGCCGAACGAACGCTACCGCCTGGCCTTCGACGGGATCATGAACTGGAACAAGGTGGGCTGGCTGGCCAACAAGTTCGCCGAACATGACGCCGCCGTGGTCTGCGGGCGCTACACCCACAACAGCTTCTGGCACGAACCGCAACTGATCGACGAGGACGACCCGATCCTGGGCATGGCGCAGCATTACCTGCTGTGCCCGTTCAATCACAGCGCGCAGAATCTGGCCGAACAGGTGCTGGGCGATTGCGAGACCTACGGGATCGAGGGGATCGTGTTCCACGCCACCCGGACCTGCCGCTCGGCCACCAACGGGCAGCTGGTGCTTGCCAAGATGGCACAGCAGCGGGGGCTGCAGACCATGTTCTTCGAGGGCGATGTCGCGGACGAAAGCTTCTACAAGGACGAGATCCTGCAAAGCCGGCTGGAGGCGATGCTGGAAACCATCGACGTGCAGCGCACCCGCTTGTCCTGAGGAAAGGTGGAGCGCCGAGCACACGTGAGCGCTACTTTAAGCCATTCGATTCGCCCCGGCGCAATGATCGGGAACGAGGGGGCGGAGGCGACAAGGACTCAGGCTCGCCGGAACGGGGGAAATCCATGACTGCAGCGTACTTCAGAAACATTGTTCCCAGTTTTGTGACGCTCCAACCCCTTGCCCGACGCTCCCGCCACTGCCCCGACCGCCGGGAAAACTCCCGGAAACATTGACGCCGCCTTCAAGTGAGTTATACTCACCACCATCAACCTGCCACCTTGGAGGGAGAGTGACATGAAGTCCTGTGTGATGGGGATCGACTTCGGCTCCACCACCGCCAAGGCGGTGATCCTCGATCTCGGGGGGCGGATGCTGGCCTCGCAGGTCGCGCATATGGGGGCGGTCAGCGGCGAAGGGGTGGCGGCGGCGATTGCCGGGGCGCTCGACGCCGCCGGGCTGGCGCAGGCGGATATCGGGCGCACCGTCGCCACCGGCTACGGCCGCCGCATGCTCGACATCGCCGACAGGAACTATACCGAGATCACCTGCCACGCCCGCGGCGCCGTCGCCATGGTGCCGCAGGCGCGGGTGGTGATCGACATCGGCGGCCAGGACAGCAAGGTGATCGCGGTCGATGCCCAGGGGCTGGTAATGCAGTTCACCATGAACGACCGCTGCGCCGCCGGCACCGGCAAGTTCTTCGAGGTGCTGGCCCGCGCCATGGAGATCGAGCTCGAGGACATGGGCGCGCTGGCGTTGCAGGCGCAACAATCGCTGAAGATCTCCAGCATGTGCGCGACCTTCGCCGAGACCGAGGTGATCTCGCTGCTGGCCGAGGGCCGGTCCAAGGCCGATATCCTGGGCGGGGTCCATGCCGCGGTCGCCACCCGCACGGTGGGGCTGGTGGGGCGGGTCGGGCGCAAGGGTCCGATCGTGATGACCGGGGGTGTGGCGCGCAACCCGGCGGCGGTGCATTACATCGAGAAGGCCCTGGGCGAGGCGCTGATCCTGCCCGAGGCCCCGCAGATCGCCGGGGCGCTGGGGGCGGCGCTGATCGGGCTGGACGATTACCGCCGCGAGCACCGCGAGGAACTGGAAGGCGACGACGCGCTCGAGGCGCAGATGGCGCTGGACAAGGCCTGCGTGCCGGGCTGCCGGGGCGTGCCGGAACTGGCACCCCCGCCCGCGACGGCGCCGCGCGGCAACGCCGCGGCGCTGTGGAAGCGCATCCAGTCGCATCTGTGACCATGCAGAACTTTCCCGCCCTGCGCCTGATCCTCAAGCTCGGCCGCTGGTGGGCGCTGTGCTGCGGCCTGATCGCCGCCGCCGCCACCGCGCTGCTGCTTTACCCGCTGCTCGGCGCCCTCGCGATCCTGCCGGCGCTGTTTGCGCTGGGGTTTGGCTATTACCTGGGGAAGAGCTACGTCGAGCTGGTTACCATCATTGTCACAACGGTGAATTGAAGGGGCGAATTGCCCTTCGCTCAGAAAAGCAGCGGCTCCAGCGCGGGACCATATCCGTCCTCGGCCTGCAGGCGCAGGAACCGCTTGTCGCCATGCAGCTCGACCACCGGTTCCACGACCCGCGCCGGCCGCCCCGCCGCGGCCGCGATCGCATCGGCGACGCTGCCAGCCCGGGCCAGCAGCGACAGGTTCATCCGGGTGGGAAAGACGATGGTCCGCTCGCCTCTCGCGGCCATGTCCAGCGCGGCGGGGGCGGTGATCCATTCGACCATGATCGTCTCTCGCCCGTCGGCCCGCGCCACCTGCTCGGCCGGGGCCTGGACGAGATAGAAATACGTATCGAAGCGCTTGGCCACCACCGGCGGGGTGCGCCAGCGCGCAAACAGCGACAGTGAGCGCAGGTCGGGCCGCAGCCCCTGCTGCTGAAGATGGGCCAGAAAGCTGGCCTCGCCCCGATCCATGGCGGCGCGCAGGGCCCTGGTATCGCCGGGGCTCGTCCGATAGCCCTGAACCGCGGGCAGGATACCACATTCCTCGAAGGTTTCCCGGATGGCGCTGATGCGGGGGCCGCGTTCGCTTTCGGGGATGTCGTCCCAGCCCTCGACCTGCGCCCTCCAGGCAGGATCGAGATCCGAGGGCTCGACCTTGCCGCCGGGAAACAGCATCGCGCCCGAGAAATGGTCGATGGCCTGGTTACGCTTGACCATCAACACCTCGACCGCCGGCGCTTCGCGCACCAGCATCATGGTCGAGGCGATCCTTACCGGTGCGTCATCGGACATCTGGAAGCTCCGTTATCGAGGGCAGGGAATCTGGCGTTCGTAAGTTACAGGTCATTGCACTTGCGCCGGCGGCGGAAACCGCCGCAACGCCGGTCATGCCTCCTGCACGGCGATCTGGCCTGCAACAACCCCCTGGCGGATCAGATCGGCGATCCGGCCCTCGCCGATGCCGCGCTGCCGCAGCGCGGAAACACCGGTCTGCGCCGCAACCGGCGGCGGGCGAACGTCGCCCGGGGTCGAGCGGCTGAAACGCGGCGCAGGCGCCGGCTCGATCACGCCATTGCCGCGCAAGAAGCTGCCGCGCGCCTGTGCCAGCTCGTGCGCCGGGGCCTCGGCCATGTCGAGGACCGGGGTGACGCAGGCGTCGATTCCGTCGAACGCGGACTCCCACTCATCGCGGGTGCGGGTCGCAAACACCTCGGCAAAGGCGGTACGCAGCCGCGGCCAGCCCGCGCGATCGTTCTGGTCCGGCAGATCGGCATCCGCCAGCCCCAGCACCGCAAGCAGTTCGGCATAGAAGCGCTTTTCGACCGCCCCCACCGCCATATAGCCGCCGTCGCTGGTCCGATAGGTCGTATACCAGGGCGAGCCGCCGTCGGCGGTGTTGCTGCCGCGCTGAAGGTCCCACTGGCCGGCCTGCCAATATCCGTAATGCATGGTCATCAACGAGCCGACGCCATCCACCATCGCCGCATCGACCACCTGACCCTGCCCGGACTGCTGACGCTCGCGCAGCGCCGCTAGCAGCCCCAGTGCCAGATAAAGCGCCCCTCCGCCGAAATCGCCGATATAATTGAGCGGGACCACCGGCGGCGCGTCTGGCGACGGTCCGATGGCCGCCAGCGCCCCGCTCATCGCGATATAGTTGATGTCGTGACCGGCACGGGCGGCCAGCGGGCCGGTCTGCCCCCATCCGGTCATGCGGCCGTAGATCAGGCCGGGGTTGGCTGCCATGCAGGGCTCGGGGCCAAGGCCCAGACGCTCCATCACGCCGGGGCGGAAACCCTCGATCAGCAGGTCGCTGTCGCGGATCAGCTCCAGCACCAGCCTTACCCCCTCGGGGGATTTCAGATCGACGGCCAGCGCCTGCTTGTTGCGGTTCAGCAGGTCATAGCGGGTCGGGACGTCGAAACCCAGGTCGGCGCTGGTCACCCGCTGGATGCTAAGCACCTCGGCGCCAAGATCGGCCAGCAACATGCCGCAGAACGGAGCCGGGCCAAGCCCCGCCATTTCGATGACTTTCAGACCGGAGAGCGGCCCCATGATTTATCCTTCCGATATTGTGTCGACCCGAGGCGGCCTAGATTTTCTGGTCGTGATCCCTGGTCAGCGCAGCCTCCAGCCGCGCCAGCCGCGCCTCGATCCGCTCGACCCGCTCGGGCAGCGGCAAAGTCCCCTCGGGCGGCGCGTTGCGGTTGCGCATGCCCTCATAGATCAGGTCGGTCAGTTCGCGTGCGACATCCGTCACGACGATCCGCCCCTCGCCGCGCAGATGCCCCCAGGTCTCGTGCTCCATCGCGCCGAAGACGACCGAGCGGATGAGCCGGGTCGAGATCCTGTCGTGGAACTCGCCCGACGCGATGGCTTCCTGGCAGACCTCGCGGATCGCCGAGGTATAGGTGCGGTTCAGCTTGTAGATCCGCATCTGGCGATAATTGGGATCCGGTCGCACCTCGGTCAGCAGGAAACGGGACAGGCCGGGAAAGTCATAGGTCGTCCGCAGCGCCGAATGGATAAGATAATAGATCCGCTCGCGCGTCCCGGTCACATGCGCATAGGCGGCACCGATGCGGTATTCCTGTTCCATCCAGTCTTCCGCCACCCGCAGCATCAGGTCGCGCTTGGACTTGAAGAAGCGATAGATCGTGCCTTCCACGATGCCGCATTCCGCAGCGATCTCGGCGACGGAGACCGCATTGTAGTCGCGTTCCGCAAGCATCCGCCGGGCGACGGACAGGATCATCGACACCCGCTGCTTTTGCGGCATCCGCGACTTGCGCCGGGGCAGATCGGTGGCAACGCTCTGATCTTGGGTCAAGGTCCTGTCCCTTTCCGGCTTACATGGTCTTGACCAGGATCAGCGAAAGCGCTGGCACCGCCACCAGCAGCGCGATCCGCAGCAGGTCGGAAATCAGGAAGGGCAGCACGCCGCGATAGGTTTCCATCAGGCTGACATCCCGGGCCATCTTGTTGACGACGAACACGTTCATTCCCACCGGGGGCGTGATCAGGCCGATTTCCACCACCGTAAGCGCAAGGATGCCGAACCACAGCGATTTTTCCTGCGGCGACAGGCCGAACAGATCAAGCTGCACCACGATGGGAAAGAACAGCGGCACGGTCAGCATGATGATCGCCATGGATTCCATCACGCAGCCCAGGACGATGTAGATGAGCAGCATCCCCAGGATGATCATGATCGGGGTGACGCCGCTGCTGACGATGATATCCGCGATCTGATGGGTCATGTTGGTTAAGGCCAGCGCCGCGTTCAGCATGTCCGCGCCCAGCAGGATGACGAAGATCATCACCGTCGCCTCGGCAGTGCCCAGCAGGCATTGCAGGAAGCCGGCGGGCTTCAGTTCCCCCGACAGCGCCGCGATCAGCCCGCAGGCGAACACCTCTACGGCCGAGGCCTCGGTCGGGCTGGCCCAGCCGCGATAGATGCTCAGGATGACGACCAGAAAGACGACGGCCACCGGCAGCACCCCGATGAACGAGCGCAGGATCTCGACCAGCGCGGCGGGAACGCCGGCCGGCCCGGCCTGTGGGTTGCGGGAAACCACCAGCATCACCACCAGCATGTAACCGATCACGGCGATGATCGCAGGCACGATGGCGGCGATGAACAGCTTGCCAATCGATTCCCCGGTCAGGATCGCATAGATCACCAGCGGGACCGAAGGCGGGATCAGGATCCCCAGGGTGCCGCCCGCGGCCACCGCCCCGGTGGCCAGCCCCGGCGAATAGCCGCGCTGGCGCATTTCCGGCAGCGCCACCTGACCCATGGTCGCTGCGGTGGCCAGCGAACTGCCGCAGACCGAGGCGAAACCGGCGCAGGCGCCGATGGTGGCCACCGCGACGCCGCCGCGGAACCGCCCGAGCACCGCATTCACGAACCGGAACAGCGCCCGTGATAATCCGCCATGGGTGGCGAACTGCCCCATCATGATGAACATCGGGATGACGATCAGGTCGAAATTGGACAGCCGGGCATAGGTGACGTTCTTGGTCCAGGCCAGCAGGACCTCGACCGAGCCGACCACATAGACAAAGCCCGCCGCACCGCAGAGAAACATCGCCGTGCCCACCGGCATCCGCAGCAGGATCAGCAGCACCGTCAGGCCGAGGATCAGCAGCCCCAGGGTCATCGGTTCCATCGCTCAGATCCTCCCGAGTCGAAATGTCTGGGCCATCCTGTCGGTCACCTGCTGTGGTGCGACGGCCTGAAACAGGCCGACCACGCCGAACAGGCCCAGACCCGGCGCCATTGCCAGCTGCCAGTAGCCCTCGCGCCAGGCGAGCAAGGTCGAGATCGCGTGGCTTTCAAGGCTGCCCAGGCCCAACGCCGCCGTGCGCGCCGCCAGCAGCAGACCCAGACAGCCGAGGCTGAGATACCCGATCCGGTTCAGCACCTGCTGCACCGCGCGCGGCAGCGACCTGGTGGCGAAATCGACGGCGACATTGCCATGCCGGACCTGGCACCAAGCAAACAGCAGCGAGGCGGCAACAGCCCCGCCCATCTGGACGATCTCGACATCGCCCCGCACCTGCCAGCCCATGGTCTTGCGCGCCACGATCGAAATCGTCAGCAGAGTCGCCAGTCCGCAGAACATCAACCCTCCGGCGGCGGCGGCCACCAGCGCCGAACCGTGCAGAATGCGTGCCGCGCCCAGCCACGGACGCAGACCCCCTTGTGCGGTGTTGCCGGCCATGCGGCCGGTCCTTGCTGTCATGTCTGCCATCCTGTCCTCGGAAGCGAGATGATGAACGAAGCGGAAGGTCCCCGGCCCGCGGTCGTGGCGGACCGGGCGGCGCTTACTGGTTTTCGTATTTGGCGATCAGCGCCGTGGCGGTCTCGTAAAGCGCGGCTCCATCGGCCCCGCTCCGGTCGACCTCTTCGATCCAGCGCTGGCGGACCACCTCCATCCGCTTCACCCACTCGGCATATTGCGCATCGTCGATGACGTGGACCCTGGCGCCGCGCTCCATCGCCGCCTCGCGGTCCTCGACGCCCTTTCGCCGGTAGATCTCGCTCATCTGGCGCGAGGCCTCGACCCCGGATGCCTCGTCGATCACCGCCTGCAGATCCGCCGGCAGGCGGTCGTAGGCGCGCTCGCCGATCACGAACATGGCGATCGAGTTGGTAAACGGACGGCTGCCATCTGCGAAGACGGTGTGGGCGCTGGTTTCTTCCTGCATGTTGAGCATGCGGACCGCACTCCACGGGATCATCACCCCGTCGATCACGCCGCGCGACAGCGATTCAGTGATCGCATTGGCCGGCAGCTGCACAGGCAAGGCACCGACCTGCTCCAGCGCAATGGCGCCATAGCGGCCGGGCGAGCGGATCTTGAGCCCGCGCATCTCGTCCATGGTCTGCAGCGCCTCGGCCTTGAAATGCAGGACCGACGGGTCGCCGACCGCCACCCACAGGGGACGCACGCCGCTATACTCGTCAGGCACGTGCTCGGTGACATATTCATACATCGCCATGGCGGTGACCGGCTCGGTTCCCGCGATGAAGGGCAGCTCAAAGACCTCGCTGCGCAGATAGCCGCCGGGCTGGTACGAGGGCACGGTGAAGACCGCATCGACGATGCCGTCCCGCGCCTGGTCGATCAGTTGCGCAGGCGTGCCGCCCAGCTGCATCGCGGGGTAGATCTGGCAGGCCATCCGCCCGTCCGAGCGGGTCTTGATGGTCTCGCACCAGTGTTCGACCATGTCCGTCGCCGGAAACGCCGTTGACGGCAGGAAGTGATGGACGCGCAAGGTGACGTCCTGCGCCGCGGCTTGGCCGGCTGCCGCCAGCAGGGCGGACGTGACGAGTGGGAACAGGGCTTTCATCGTGTGACCTCCGGGTCGGTTTGCTGGATCGATGTCTGGCAGTGCAGGCGAGAGGCGATTTCGGTGATCTCGGCCGCGGCCTCGGCTGCAAGAGGGGCGGCGAACACTGCTCGATCCCCCCGCGGGCCGGTGGTCAGCTCAAAGCCGGGGGCGCCGGCGCCGAACCGGTCCGACAGCGCCCGCTGCAATGCCCGCCGCTTGGCGTCGAAGCGCAGCGCGACCTTGGAGATCTTGCCCACCGGCGTCAGCGGCAGCGCGTCCAGGATATGGATTTCCCGGGGCAAGGCGGCGCGTTCGGCAATCCGTCCGGCGCACCAGTCGCGCAGGGCGGTGCCGCTGGTGACGGCCCCCTCCATCAGCTCGACATAGGCGACGGGCATCTCGCCCTTGTCGGCGTCAGGCTCGGCCACGGCGGCGCACAGGCGCACCGCCGGATGGGCGTCCAGCACATCCTCGATTAGGCGGGGGTCGATATTGTGGCCGCCGCGGATGATCAGGTCCTTGGCGCGCCCCGAAAGCCACAGGTAACCGTCGCCATCCAGCCGCCCGATGTCGCCGGAATTGCCCCAGACCGAGCCGTCGCGCGGGTCAGTGACGAAAAATTCGGGGTCGCGGTCAGGCAGATTGTAGCCAAGCATCAAGCTTGGCCCCTGCGCAACCACGACCCCGCAACTGTCCGGGGGGAGGTCACGGTCAATGCGGCTGTGGCCGTCGATCTCGACGACCCGCAAGGTATAGCCGGGCAAGGCCCGCCCGACGGACCCGACCCGCGGGCGGGTGGAGGGATCGGGATGGCCGGTGATGGTGCCATGCGTCTCGGTCAGGCCCCAGTTCTCGCGCAGCCAGATCCCGAAGCGCTGGTGGAACCGCTCCATCAGGTCGACGGGGATCGTCGCGCCGCCGCAATGGAAATCGGTGATCCGATGGTGGACCCGGCCTTCCGGGCTGGCTTGCAGTATCGCCGCCGCCGTCGTCGGCGTGGAAAGGACCGAGGTGACGCCGAACTCCTCCATCAACGGCCAGAAATTCGCGACCACCTCGCGGTCCCGGAACCCGCGCGAGGTCAGCGTCAGCAGGGTCTGGCCGAACAGCAGGCTGCGGGTTCCCAGCGGGATCAGCCCGCCACAGTGAAAGTTCGGCATCCCGTTGGCAACCACCGTCTCGGGCTCGGGGCCCATCAGGGTGCCGGTGTTCCAGGACACGATCAGCAACCGGCGCTGCGACATGCGGACCAGCTTGGGCAGTCCGGTGGTGCCGCCGGTGGGCATCGTCACCACGACATCCTCGGGCCCGGTCAGCCCCGCCAGCGGGGCCTCCGTTCCGACACCCGCCAGCGCGTCGTCAAATCCACGCGCGGGGTCGGTCTCTCCGACCAGCAGGATATGCCGCAACTCGGGCATGATCTCCCGCAACCGGTCCAGGTCGCGCCACACCCCGTCGCCGCCGGCGGCCGTGGTGGTGGTCACCAGTGTCGTCACCTGGCCCGAGCGCAGGATCCCTGCCAGCGCCTCGACTTCCAGATAGGGGTTGACCGGCAGCAGCGTGCCCACCGCCATCGCCGCCCACGAGGCGACCAGCCCCTCGGCGACCATCGGCAGGACCACCGCCACAACCGGCCGCTGCCCGGGTCCGGCATGTGACTGGAACAGCCGGCCGGCACGCTCGATCCGGTCCAGCATCTCGGCATAGGAAAGGGTGCTGCGCGGGCCGCCGGGAACGCCACGATGCAACTGGATGATCGCGGGTTTATCGGGTTGCGCCGCCGCCGTGGCGCGCAGGCATCCCAGAACGGTCGTCGCGGGGACAAGCGCCTCGATGGGCCAGCGCGCGATTTCCGTGCGGTCCGAGTCGGTCAGGCAGCGGGCGCGCGCAACCCGCCCCGGCAGCGGCGCATACCCGGGCAGCCAGGGCAGAACCGCGGCCTGGCTGGCGTTGCGCATCGACATGTCCATGTTGCCTCCTCCCAAAAGCACTGGAACCTCTGTGTTCTCCTCCCGCGGTGCGGGGTGGCGCCGGTCTCAGGCGGCCGAGATGCCTCCGTTCACCGAAATCACCTGGCCGGTCAGCCGCGCGGCGGCAGGGCTGGCCAGGAACACCAGCGTGGGGGCGATGTCTTCGGGCCGGGTCAGCCCCAACGCGGCGGCCTTTTCGGCGCGCTGGAACAGCTTGGCCGCAAAGGGATCGTCCATGATGCGGTCATAGGATTGCGTGTCCGCGATCAGCGACGGGGTGACCGCGTTCACCCGGATTCCGTCGCGCTTGGCCTCCATCGCCAGGGTGGTGGCAAAGCGGGTGATTGCGGCCATGCCGGCGCCGATCACCGCCTCGCCCGGGGTCGGCACGCGGGCCGCGTCCGAAGCGACGAGAATGATCGCACCGCGCCGCCGTTCCCGCATTCCCGGCAGTACCGCCGCGGAAAGCAGCAGCGCGGGCAGGGCCTGCTCGTTCAGTTGCGCAGGGATTTCACCAGGATCGAGCAGATGGAACAACCTCGGCACGGCCCCGGAGTTCGCGGCGCTGATCGCGATGTCGATCGGGCCGATCCGGGCCTCGATCGCAGCGATCGCAGGGGCAACGGCACCCGGATCGCACAGCTCCGCCGGCTGGAAGCTGGACACCCCGGCGTGGCCCTCGCCATTCAGCTGCGCGACGGCCGCGGCACCCTTGTGCGGGTTGCGGCCGATCAGCACCACCTGCGCCGCACCCTCGCGCAGCAGCAGCCGTGCGGTCTCCAGCCCGACGCCGGAAGTCCCGCCGCCAATGACCGCGTTGCTGCCGCGAAGCGCAAAGGCCGGGTGGCGGCCGTCGTCGGCTTCTGTCATCATTCCCCTGCCCCCTTAGCCGTCGCAGGCGTGGTCCAACCGGGTGTTTGGTGACCTGCGCTCGCAGAGCAGATCATCTTACACGAGCCCGCCGGAAACGCGTTCCGGGCAGTTCCTCCTCGCTCGATCCCGATATTGTCCCTGTAACCTCTAGGTTACCTGCTAGCGTATAGTTCACTTCCTTAGCAATATTGATGAGTCTTGCTCATCTCGTCAACGGTTAATTTTAGGCGGGGAGAGAAGCCAGCGATGGCTGTAAATATCGCTTTATTATTGATGACATATAAGAATCCCTGCGGAAAGGAACACTGGCGCATGGCTTCCAAGACACCTTCAGATGAAAACGAACCGTAAGCGGACTGGCCTTCACAGGCTGTCAAGCGAACCGCTTGGCGGGCATGGGCGCGGTCCTTACTCCGAACGCTCGTCATTCCACGGCCAAGGCGTCACCTGAGGTGATCGCTTCGCCGCCATGTGTCCGCTTCCCGCTGTCCCGCGCAAAAGCGACGCGCCGACCGCACCTTGAACATGCGCGCCGCCATTCAAAATCTGCAATTTCGATGATTCGAGCGCCCCATAACTGCGGTCTTTACGGACGCGAAGCCTGCAGAAAGCTTTCAGCCCTCTACGCTCCATTCATCATGCGATCGGGCCCTTCCGGGCGACAACATCCTGAGCAGAACCGCACCGCCGCCGTCAGCGAGCGGCGCCAGCTCCGTGCGGCCGGAACTGCCGCGTCGGGGGCAACTGAGACAGGCTCATCAAACTGACGGCCCACTCCCCCTACCCCTCGCGCCCTCCCCCGAACCCCAGCAGGCGCAGCGCGTTCAGCGTCACCAGCACCGTGGCGCCCGTGTCGGCGAGGATGGCGATCCACAGGCCGGTGATGCCCAGCACCGTGGTCACCAGGAACACCGCCTTGAGCCCCAGCGCGATGGCGACGTTCTGGCGGATGTTGCGCATCGCGGCGCGGGACAGGCGGATCAGCGCCGCCACATCCGCGGCGCGGTCGCGCAGGATCGCGGCGTCGGCGGTTTCCAGCGCCACGTCGGTGCCCGAGCCCATCGCCACCCCCACGTCGGCCTGTTTCAGCGCCGGGGCGTCGTTGATGCCGTCGCCGACCATCATCACGCCCCCGCCCGCCGCCAACTCGCGGATCGCGGCCAGCTTGTCCTCGGGCAGCAGCTCGGCGCGGTAGTCGGCACCCAGCGCCCCCACGATGGCGGCGGCGGTGCGCTGGTTGTCGCCGGTCAGGATCACCGGCGCCAGCCCCAGCGCGCGGACCTGAGCGATGGCGGCAGCAGCGTCGGCGCGGGGCTCGTCGCGAAAGGCGATCAGCCCCAGGGCCGCGTCGGTGTCGAACAGTACGGCGACGGTCTTGCCCGCGGCCTCGAGCGTCGCCGCGGCCTCGGCGGCGTCCGGGGGCAGCGCGCCCGCCGCGGCGGCGTGGCGCGGGTTCGCCACCGTCAGCCGCCGGCCCTCGACAGTGGCGGACACGCCCTTGCCGGGGATGCTGCGGGCCTCGGCAACCTCGGGCAGCGCCATCCCCTCGGCCCGGCGCAGCACCGCCTGCGCCAGCGGGTGGCTCGACCCCGCCTCGACCGCCGCGGCCAGCCGCAGCACCCCGGGCTCGTCCAGCGCGGCCAGCGCCACCACGTCGGTGACCTCGGGGCGGCCGCGGGTCAGGGTGCCGGTCTTGTCAAAGGCGACGCTGCGCAGCCCGGCCGCCGCCTCGATCACCGCGCCGCCCTTGATCAGCAGCCCGCGCCGCGTCCCCGCCGCCAGCGCCGAGGCCACTGCCGCCGGGACCGAGATCACCAGCGCGCAGGGGCAGCCGATCAGCAGCAGCGCCAGCCCGCGATAGATCCATTCGTCCCAGGGCGCACCCGTGGCCAGCGGCGGCACCACCATCACCAGCACCGCCAATGCCACCACCAGCGGCATGTACCAGCGGCTGAAGCGGTCGATGAAGCGTTCGGTGGGGGCGCGCGCCTCTTCGGCCTCTTCCACCAGCCGGATGATGCGGGCGATGGTGTTGTCGCTCGCCTCGCGGGTGACGCGGATGCGCAGCACGGATTCGGCGTTGATCGCGCCGGCGAACACGCTGTCACCCGGGCCGCGGGTCACCGGCAGGCTTTCCCCGGTCACCGGGCTTTCGTCGATGCCGCCGGTGCCCTCGGCAATCTCGCCATCCGCGGGGATGCGGTCGCCGGGGCGGACCAGCACCACCTGGCCGATCGCCAGCGTCTCGGCCGCAACCTCGCGGGTGCCGGCGGGGGTTTCCAGCAGCGCGGTGCGGGGGACCAGATCGCTCAGCGCGCGGATGCCGTTGCGGGCGCGGTCGGCGGCGACGCCTTCCAGCAGCTCGCCCACCGCGAACAGGAACACCACCAGTGCGGCCTCTTCGGCCGCGCCGATCAGCAGCGCGCCGGCGGCGGCCAGGGTCATCAGGCTTTCGATGGTGAAGGGCTGGCCCAGCCGCAGCGCCGCCCAGGCCCGCTGCGCAACCGGCGCCACCCCCAGCACGCAGGCGACGACGAAGCCCCAGCCACCCAGCGGCCCGGGGACCAGCAGCTTCAACGCCCAGGCGGCGGCCAGCAGTAGCCCGGTCAGGATCACCAGCCGCCCCTTGGCGGTCTGGAACCAGCGCGGCGCCAGGGCCGGCACGGCGGGCTGCACCCCCGCAGCGGCGCCCGGCGCTTTGTCCCGCTCGGTGATGCCGAAGCCCAGCGCGCGGACCACCGCCTCGACCCGCTCGCGCCCGGTCTGCGTCTCATCCAGCCGCAGCCGCAGGCGTTCGTTCATCGTGGTCACGCTGACCTCCGACACACCGGGCAGCCCGCCGACCGCATCCCGGATCTTTCCCGCGCAGGACCCGCAGTCCATGCCCGAGATCGACCATTCGCACAGAGTATCCGTATCCGCCATTGTCCGGCCCTTCATCGCGCGGCCCTTGCCGCCTTCGATTCGGAAACTTAATCTCTATAGCAACTAGAGCTTCAAGAGGGAAATCATGCTGTCGATCGGAAAGCTGGGACAGGCGGCCGGGGTCAAGGTGCCGACGATCCGCTATTACGAACAGATCGGCCTGTTGCCCCCGCCCGACCGCAGCGCCGGCAACCAGCGGCTTTACCCGCGGGCAGCGCTCGAGCGGCTGTCCTTCATCCGCCACGCCCGCGAACTGGGCTTCCCGCTCGAGGCGATCCGCGACCTGCTGAGCCTGTCGGACCGCCCCGACCACCCCTGCGAGGCGGTGGACGACATCGCCCGCGCCCAGCTGGAAGCCACGCGCGCCCGCATCGCCCGGCTGCGCGCGCTGGAGGCCGAGCTGGAGCGGATGCTGGCGCAATGCGCCTCGGGGAGGGTTTCGGACTGCCGGGTGATCGAGTCGCTGGGCAATCATGCACTGTGCACGCATCACGTCGAGGCGGTCTGAGGGCGCAGCCTCCGGCGCTCAGCCGGGGACCGGCGGCCGCACCCCGGCCCTCGCGGCGGTCGCGGCAGGCAGCGGCACGGTGAACATCGCCTGCGAACAGCAGATCGCCCGGCCCTGCGGGACCAGCCGGCGGAATGCCGGGTCACGGATGTCCAGCCCGCCGGTATAGCTGCCGAACGCCGGCAGGATCAGGTGATCCGCCCCCAGCACGAAACAGCGCCAGCGCTGCCCGGCCAGCGACACCACCGGATGCATGTGCCCCGAGACGTCCGGCCCCGGCCCGGCCTCGTGCCGGAAGGCGATGGGGCCGGGCAGCTCGGGCGCCCAGCGGCCGGGCAGGTCGTCCGACAGCGGACGGCGGTCGTGGTTGCCGGCCAGCCACAGCCAGTCGCGCCCCTGCGCCAGCTGCCACAGAAGCTGCCGCGCCGCCGGGTCCAGCGCCTCGGCCGCCAGATCGTCGTCGAAACCATCGCCGAGCGAGACCAGCTGCGCCGGGTCCAGCGCCGCGATTTCCGCCGCCAGCCGGTGCAGCGTGTCGGTGACGTCCCAGGGCGGCAGCAGCGGCCCGCCGCGGCGGGCATAACGCTCGGCCCGGCCCAGATGCAGGTCGGCGACCACCAGCATCCGCCGCTCGGGCCACCACAGCGCCCCCGAGCGCCGGGCGATCAGCGTCGCACCGCCAAAGCGCAGCTCAGCCATGCACCCGCCTGTCCGGTTTCCTGCCCGTCATCCGTCCTGCCTTTTCCTTGCCTGCGGGCCGACGGCGACACGACGATCCCTATTCGGCGGGGCAGGAATAACGCCAGCCCGCGACACCTGCCACCCGCATTCCCGCACGGGTCGTCAGCCCGGTTCCAGCCGGTCCAGCCCGGCGCTTACCATCAGCTCCTGCGCCATCTTTTCCGCCAACCGCTCGTGCCCGCTGCCGCCCAGCCGGACCCGCCCCATTTCCAGCAGCAAGGGCGCAGCCAGCGGCGAGACCCGGTCCAGCCGGCGCAGCTCGATATGGGCATTGCGCGACAGCATGTCACCGATGCGGTCGAAATCGACAAAGCCTCGCCGCGCCTCGTCCCGCGTGGCGCGCAGCAGGATATGGTCGGGGTCGTGGCGGCGCAGCGTCGCATAAATGATGTCGCTGGAAAACGTCGCCTGCCGCCCGGTCTGGCGGGTGCCGGGCAGGTTGCGCTGGATCAGCCCGGCGATGGTCGCCACCGCCCGGAAGCTGCGCTTCATCACCGAGCTGTCGGCCAGCCAGTCCTCGAGCCCCTGTTCCAGCGTCGGGCGGCGCAGCAGCGGCGCCACATCCTCGACCGGCAGCAGCGAGGTGATCAGCAGCGCGTGGTCCATGGCGAGGAACCCCAGCGGCGCCAGCCCGGCATCCTCCATCTGCCTCGTGACCAGCAGGCCCAGCGTCTGGTGCGCGTTGCGCCCGGCAAAGCCGTAGATCACCAGATGCCAGCGGTCGGCGCGGGGGAAGCTCTCGCACAGCAGCGTGCCGGGGCGGGGAATACCGCTGACCTCGGCCTGCAGATCCAGCCAGGCGCGGATGTCCGGGGGCAGCTCGCGGTGGCGGTCGGGGTCGGCGATGACCGCCAGCATCCGCGCCGACAGCTCGGTCGAGGTGGCGAATTTCAGCCCGGAATAGACCACGATGCGCGGCTCTCGCCGCGGCTGGGGGGTGACCTCGACCACCAGCTCGCGCAGCCGGTCATAGCGCAGCACCTGCCCGCCCAGCAGAAAGGTGTCGCCGGGGGCTAGCGTGGCGGCAAAGCTTTCCTCGACCTCGCCCAGCGTGGCGCCGCCGCGGCCGCTGCGGCGGACCTTGAGCTTTTCGGCCTCGACGATGGTGCCGATGTTCATGCGCAGCGCGCGGGCGGCGCGGGGGTCGCGCAGCTGCCACAGCCCGTCCCGCAGCAGCAGCCGCTGCCAGCGGTCATAGGCGCGCAACGCATAGCCGCCGGTCGCCGCGAAATCGAGGCAGGCGTCGAAATCGGCGCGGGACAGCCCGGCATAGGGGCCGGCGCTCCGCACCTCGGCATAAAGCGCCTCGGCATCGAAGGGGCCGGCGCAGGCGGTCAGCAGGATATGCTGGATCAGCACATCCAGCGGACCGGGCCCGCGCGGCTCGCCGTCCAGATCGCCCTCGCGCACCGCCTCCAGCGCGGCCACGCATTCGATCACCTCGAAGCGGTTGGCGGCGACGATGCGGGCGCGGGACGGCGCGTTGTAGCGGTGGTTCGCGCGCCCGATCCGCTGCACCAGCCGCTTGATGTTGCGCGGCGCCCCGACCTGGATCACCAGATCCACATCGCCCCAGTCGATGCCGAGATCGAGGCTCGCCGTCGCCACCACCGCGCGCAGCTCCCCGCTGGCCATGGCGGCCTCCACCCGCTGCCGCGCCTCGCGCGCCAGCGCGCCGTGATGCAGGCCGATGGGCAGGTTGTCGTCATTGGCGGCCCAGATCGCCTGCAGGAACAGTTCCGCCTGCGCGCGGGTGTTCAGAAAGATGATGGTGGTGCGCGCCTGCGCCACCGCGTCCAGCACGTCGCGCACCGCATAGCGCCCGCCGCCCCCGGCCCAGGGCGGCGGCCGGCTTGTCGGCAGCATCGCGATGTCGGGGACGGGGCCGGGGTCGGCCTCGATCACCCGCGCGCCGCCCATGAAGCGGGCCAGCGCCTGCGGGTCCTCGACCGTCGCCGACAGGCCCGTGACGGCCAGCCCCGGCGCCAGGTTGCGCAGCCGCGCCAGCCCCAGCATCAGCTGGTCGCCGCGCTTGGATTCCGCCAGCGCGTGCAATTCGTCCAGCACCACCCGGCGCAGCCCGGCAAACAGCCGCGGCGCCTCGGGCCAGGACAGCATCAGCGCCAGCGATTCCGGCGTGGTCAGCAGGATCTGCGGCGGCTCGGCCCGCTGGCGGCGGCGCTGGCTTTCGGGGGTGTCGCCGGTGCGGTCGCCGACGCTGATCGCCAGCCCCATGCCTTCGATCGGGCGCGCGAGGTTCCTGGCCACATCCGCGGTCAGCGCCTTCAGCGGCGAGACATAGAGCGTGTGCAGCCCCTGCGCCCCGGTCAGATAGAGGTCGACCAGCGAGGGCAGGAACCCCGCCAGCGTCTTGCCGCCGCCGGTCGGCGCGATCAGCAGCACATCCCCCTGCGCCGCCAGCAGCGCCAGTTGGTGCGGGTGCGGCTGCCAGCCGTTGCGGGCGAACCAGTCGGCGAAAAGCGGCGGCAGGCTGCTCACAACATCGCCCGCAGCGTGTCCAGCCGGTCGGCCTCGGCCGCGGGCTTGTCCCAGCGGATGCGCGAGATGCGGGGAAACCGCATGGCAAGGCCCGAGCGGTGGCGGGTCGAGACATTCAGCCCCTCGAACGCCACCTCGACCACCAGACGCGGCTCCAGCTGCCGCACCGGGCCGAAACGCTGCACCGTATGGCGGCGCACGAAACGGTCGAGTTCGCGCAGTTCCTCATCAGTGAACCCGAAATACGCCTTGCCCACCGGCACCAGCTCGCCCCCATCCCACAGGCCAAAGGTGAAATCGCTGTAAAAGCCCGAGCGCTTGCCATGCCCGCTTTGCGCATAGATCAGCACCGCGTCGACCACCATCGGGTCGCGCTTCCACTTGAACCACGGGCCGCGCGGGCGCCCGGCCAGATAGGGCGCGTCGAGGCGCTTGATCATCACCCCCTCGATCACCGCCGCATGGGGCGCGGCGCGCAGGGCGGCAAGGTCGTCCCACGAGGTGAAGGGCAGCAGCGGCGACAGGTCGATGCGCGGGCTGGGGAAATGCGCGGATTCAAGGGCGGCGCGGCGTTCCGCCAGCGGCAGCGGGCGCAGGTCCTCGCCCTCCCAGCTGAGGATGTCGTAAAGCCGCAGCACCGCCGGGTGGCTGTGCAGCATGGCACGGCTGACGGTCTTGCGGTTCAGGCGCTTCTGCAGATCGGCAAAGGGCGCCACATCCTCGCCGCGGCGGATCAGCAGCTCGCCGTCCACCGCGCCCTGGAACTCCATCGCCTCGAGCAGGTCGGGAAAGGCGGCGCCGATCTCCTCGCCGGTGCGGGAATAAAGCCGCCGCAGCCCGCCCTCGGACACCGCCTGCACGCGGATGCCGTCCCATTTCCATTCCGCCACATGCTCGGCCGGGTCCAGCGCCGCCAGATCCTCGGGCGTGACCGGGGTGGAGAGCATCACCGGCCGGAACGGCGCCGCCGAGGCGAGTTCGGGGCGCGGCCCGCCGGCAAGCCAGGCGAACAGCGGCAGATAGGGCGGGGTCAGGCCGTGCAGGACCTCGGCGATTTCGTCGGCACTGCGCGGCCCCGCCTGCGCCAGCGCCACATGCGCCAGCCGCGCCGAGACCCCCACCCGCAGATTGCCGGTGGCCAGTTTCAGCAGCGCCAGCCGCTCGGGTGCCGACAGGCGGTCGAGCATGTCGGCGATGGCAGCGGGCAGCGCCAGCTTGCCGGTTTCGCGTAGCGTGGTCACCGCCTGCGCCAGCGGGATCTCGGCGCCTTCGGCGGCAGGCTCGGGCCAGATCAGCGCGATGGTTTCAGCCAGATCGCCGACGAAATCATAGGACAGCGCGAACAGCTGCTCGTCCACCCGCTCACCTGCCAGCCGCCGCAGCAGGCTGGGCGAGGCCTGCCGCAACTGCAGCGTGCCGGTCAGCGCCGCCAGCGCCCAGCCCCGGTCCGGGTCGGGCGTGTCGCGAAAGTAATGCGACATCAGGGTCAGCTTGGCATTCCGTCCCGGCGTGAAGGCCAGCCGTTCCAGCAGGCGGGCAAAGGCTTTCATTCCGGCTCGTCCTCGTAGCCGACCAGCCGCAGCGGCCGGGCGGGGATGGCGTTCAGCTCGCACCAGCGCAGCAGCCCGTCCTCGGCGCCATGGGTGATCCAGACCTCTTGCGGGGCGAGTTCGCGGATGGTGGCGGTCAGCTGCGGCCAGTCGACGTGGTCGCTGATGACCAGCGGCAGCTCGATCCCGCGCTGGCGGGCCCAGGCGCGCACCGTCATCCACCCCGAGGCATAGGCCAGCACCGGGTCGCGGAACCGCTGCACCCAGGGGGTGGCAAAGGCCGAGGGCGGGGCAAGGACCAGCCGCGCCTCGCCCGGTTCGCTCGCCGGGACCAGCGGCCCGAGGTCGATCCCTTGCGCGACGTGATAGTCGCACAGCCGCTGCAGGGCGCCGTGGATGGCGATGGGGGCGTCATGGCCGGACAGGCGGGCCAGCGCGATCATCCGCTGCGCCTTGCCCAGCGCATAGACGCCGACCAGATGCGGGCGCTCGGTAAACTCGGCCATGCTGGCCAGCAGCCGTCCCGCCTCGGCCAGCGGGTCGGGATGGCGGAAGATCGGCAGGCCAAAGGTCGCCTCGGTGATGAAGATGTCGCAGGGGATCGGCTCCCACGGCAGGCAGACCGGGTTGGGGGTGCGGCAATAATCGCCCGAGACCAGGATGCGCGGGCCCGTGTCGGGGGTGATGAGGATCTGCGCCGAGCCCAGTACATGCCCGGCCGGGTGAAAGCTGACGGTAACATTGCCGATACGCAGCGGGCCATCCGCCGCCTGCCGGCTGGCGGCGAAATCCTCGCCATAGCGGATCGCCATGATGTCCAGCGTCTGCCGCGTCGCCAGCACCGCCCCATGGCCGGGGCGGGCGTGGTCGGAATGGCCGTGGGTGATCAGCGCATGGGAAACCGGGCGCAGCGGATCGATGTGAAACCCGCCCGGCGGGCAGTAGAGCCCGGCCTCGGTCGGGCAGAGGATATCCTCGGGGCGGATGCTCACGGCTGGCGGCGCATCCGGGCGCAAGCGGGGCGGTCGGCGGGCAGCCTGCCGTGCATGACGGGACCCGGGGCGCCGGCATCGGTCATCGCGATCCTCCATTGCGGTTACCTGACGGAAACGGGCCTAGGGGGCGGCAGTTCCCCGGGGGCGGCGCACGCGATCATTGCCGCCTATCGTCGCGGGCGCCAGCCGACATCCAGGATCAGGCGGTTCTCGTCATACATGGAGATCGTCGAGGACCGGCGCTGCCCGGCCAGCCGCAGCGTCAGCCGGGGCGACAGCTCGACCTCGACCCCCAGCGTGTGCAGCGCATCCCGGCGCGGGGTCCCGAAGACGGCCGAGCCCTCTTCCCGCTGCCAGTCGAGGCCCAGCGACACCCGCCGCCCGGCCACCCGCCGGGTCAAGGACGCCCCGGCGCGATAGCGGATGGCGTTATGCCCGGCGACGGATTCGCCGACCGACAGCTGCAGCCCCAGCGCACCGATCCGCGGCAGGGCGCTGTCCAGCGACAGGTCCAGGAACCCTTGGGCATAGTCGCTGCGCCAGGTCTGGCGCAGGCCCAGCGACAGCGCGTGCAGCCCGCCCGCCGCCTCGAAATGCCCGGTGCCGCGCAGCGCCGCCCAGGACAGGTTTGCATCGGAAAGATCGCTGCGGGCCAGCGAATGCCCGGCGCAGGCGTCCAGAAAGCGCCAGCCCGGCAGCGCCTGCGCGATGCAAGCCTCGGCCGCCGCCTCGCCGCGCGAAAGGTCGTGGCGCGGGGAATGCACCGCCATTGCCTGCGCCGACAGCCGCAGCACCCGCCCGGGGGCCAGGCGGTACCGCGCCCCGGCCGAGGCGGCGCCGCCCAGGACCAGCCCGCTGCGGGCGCGGCTCGCCGCGTCGACCGTCAGGTCGAGCCCGCCGACCGAGACCGTGTCTCCCGGAATCCCGCCGTTGATGTTGTCGTCCCAGCGCAGCACCGGCCGCACCGAGCCGCCGCGCCATAGCAGCACCGGCCCGTCGCGCCCGTCGCGCAGCATCCCCTCGGCGTGCATGAGCCGGGCGAGCAGCGGCGCCCCGCCCGCCGGGCGGTCGCGCATCAGCGCGAAACCCGCCAGCCGGGACGAGCCCGACAGCAGCGCCGCCTGCACCCGGTCGGGCGGCTCGGCCACGGCCGGCAGGCCCGGCAGCAGCAGCAGGCCGGCGAGGGCGATCCCCCGCCAGCCGATGGCGCGAATGCGGCGCATTCCGGGGTCAGGGGGCGATCTGCTCGGCGACGAAGCCGCTGTCGCCGCCGACGACGCGGTTCTGACCGTTCCCGAACATCACGCCGCCGGTAAAGCCGCCCACCACGGCATCGGCATCATTGCCCCGGAACCTCCCGTCCATGTCGAGATCGGCGGTCACGTCGCCCATGGCGCTGCCGGTCAGCGTCCCCGAAACCTTGCCGGTCAGCCCGTTGCCGGTCAGCCGGCCCTCGCTGATGTCCAATTGGCCGCCCAGCGTGGGCCCCTCCTCCACGCCGATATTGTGGATGCGGCCGGTCACGCCGCCGCCGGCGAAATCGGCGCTCAGCGCCATCTGGCCCAACACGGCCTCGTATCCCTGGTCGCCCGGCCGGACATTCTGGCCGGTCATGTTCATCTCGATGAAGGCATAGCCGTCGTAATTGGCCCGGCCGGAGGTAGGCCGGGCCTGGGTTTCGGACATCGCGTCGATGCGAGACTCCATCGCAACCGCGGCCGGGTCATGAGCGTCAAATGTTTGTCCGGGCGGCACCCCTCCACCGCCGCCGCCCGGCGGGCTGCTGCTGGACCCGCCGCTGCTGCCCATGCAGCCCGACAGCAGGATGGCGGCGACGACGGTAAGGGCGGGGCCGTCGGCTCTGGTTAACAACATGATATTCTCTCCATGGATCGTAATCGCTACGGGCAACGGCCCGGGTCCGATTACAGTCCACGGCGCGACATTCTGTCTTCACCCGCGCGGGTGAAAATCGGCGGGTTTCAGCGCGTCGAGCGGTCGTAAAGCCGCAGCAACTCCAGCTGCGATCCCGTCTCGGTCCGCGCCAGCAGGCTTTTCACCTGGCTGCGGATGGTTTCGGGGGACAGCCCGTGCAGCCGCGCCATCTCGTCGATGCCGTGCCCGGCGACGATGCCTTCGAGCGCGCGGCGCTCGGCGTGGGTCAGGCCGAAGCGGCGCACCATCATGTTCATGCGCTGCCGCCCCGACAGCCCCCGGCGCGGGTCGATCAGCACCGAAACGGTCGGCCCGCAGAACAGCCGCGTCTCGGCATCGCCTTGGTGGCGCACCAGCGTCAGCTGCGCGCGCGCATCCTCAAGCTGCACCGTGTCGCGGCCGGCATGGTCGCTGCGCAGCAGCTCGCCCAGCGCGGCATCCGCGCGGGGATCGGCCAGCCGCAGCGCCCCCGACAGCGGGTCGCAGCGGTGCAGCGCCGCGCCGTGGTCGGGGCCGGCGCGAAAGCGCAGCGCGCGCCCCTGCCCGACCACCAGCAGCTCGCACCCCGCCGCCTCGAGCTGCGCGGCCAGCCCCTGCGCGGTCCAGGCACGCTCGCCCAGCAGCCGATAATGGCGCACCACCTGCCGCAGCACCGGCCACGCCCGGGCCAGCCGCTCGCGCGCACGCAGCACGTCGCCGGGGTCGGTGCTGGCCATGTTCAGGGTGATCGCGGCCGATTCCTCGGGGCGGGGCGCGATCACCATGCCGGCGGTGGCCCGTAGCGGATAATGGCGCGCGAACTCCTGGTAATACGGGGTCCGCTCAAGCTGGTCGCGGGGAAGCGTCTCGATGTCGGCGGTGGCGCGGCCTTCCTCGGCATAGGGGTCGCCGGGCCACAGCGGGTTGATGGCGCTGAAGTCGCGCAGGTAAAGCTGCATGATCTCGTCAAAGCCCTCGGTGACGAAATAGCAGGGCAGCGGCTGGTTGCGGTCCGTCTGCACGAACATCGAGACATTGCCACCGGGCAGGCCCTGCGCCAGCAGCGACAGGCAGTCGGCCCAGCCGGTCTCGCCCAGCAGCGCCGACAGCGCGGCGGCCCGGAAACCGTCGACCAGCGCATCCACATCGTCGGCGGGGGCAGCGATCCGGCGGGTCATGGGACGGGCTCCGCTCTTCTCCGGGCGGGCCGGAATCGTTCAGGGAAATGCAGTCAGGTCCATGGCTTGAGGAAAGGCGGGGTACCGATTCCTGTCAAGCCCTGCGTGCCATTCCCCGCCCGAGAGCGGGTCAGTCCCTCGGCATCCCCAGCGGCTTGCCCGCGACCACCCAGTCGCTGGGCGCCACCTCGGAGAACATTACCGTCGTCGCGGTGGGAGAGATCCCCGCCTTTTCCTCGAGCACGCGGGTGATGGCGTCGGCGATCTCCATCTTCTGGGCGTGGCTGCGGCCGGGGAACAGCTCGATGCGGACCAGCGGCATGGGGGCTCCTTTTGCAAAACGGGGTGGCGGGCCGGGGGCCGCGGGACCAGCTATCCCGATTCGGGGGCGCGCCGTCCAGTGCCCGCGCGGCGGGGTGGTGACGCGGGGGCGGTACGATCTGCCGCTTTGATCCGCGCCCGGATTGCAGCGTAGAATGCCCCCGAACATCCCGCACCGCAGGAGAGAGGATGATGACCCCGCCGACCCCGCCCGGCCAGCGCAGCCCCCGCCGACCCCGCCGCAGCACGTCCCGCCCCGCAGCGCGCAAAGACTCTGCTGCGCCGTTGGACGCCGCGCCGGTGGACGCCGCAGCAGTCGCGCCCGCTGGAACCTCGTCGGCAGCTGTGCCCACTACACCCGAACCTGTGGAAGCTGCAGCCGCGCCGCCGCCGGATACCGCGCCCGCACCGGCGCCCACTGCACAAAGGGCCGCCAACGCTGCGCCCCCTCTTGCCACGGCCGCACCCGCCGCTTCCGCACCCGCGCTTTCCGTGGCTGCACCGGCTACCGCCGGGCCCTCCCTCCCCGCCCCCCTGCCCTCGCCGGAACCACCCGCTGCGGCACGCCCCCAGCTGCCCCCGGTCGCGCGCGAGGAAACCCTGGGCCGCGAGGGCTATCGCATCTTCGACCGGATGCGCGCGGCCTGGTCGGCGCAGCTGACCGGCGGGCTGTCGCCTGCGGCCGCCAGCCTGGCCATGCACGACTGGGCCATGCATCTGGCCGCCGCCCCCGGCAAGCGGATGGAGCTGGCCGACAAGGCCAACCGCAAGGCGGCGCGGCTGCTGTGCCACCTGGCCGAGGTGGCGGCGAAAAGCGACGCCCCCGCCTGTATCGAGCCGCTGTCCGGCGATTACCGCTTTGCCGACGACCGCTGGCGCAAGCCGCCCTTCAGCATCTGGGCGCAGGCGTTCCTGTTGCAGCAGCAATGGTGGCACAACGCCACCAACGAGGTGCCCGGCGTGCACCCCCATCACCAGCGGCTGGTGTCCTTCATGGCGCGGCAGGCGCTGGACGTGTTCTCGCCCTCGAACTCGCCCCTGACAAACCCCGAGGTGATCGCCCGCACCGTGCAGACCGGGGGGATGAACCTGATGCAGGGGACGCTGAACTGGTGGCAGGACATGGCGCGGCAGGCGGCGGGCCAGCCGCCCGCAGGGGCCGAGGATTTCGTGGTCGGCCGCGATGTCGCGGTGACGCCGGGCAAGGTGGTCTGGCGCAACCACCTGATCGAGCTGATCCAGTACGCGCCCACGACCGGGACCGTCCACCCCGAGCCGGTGCTGATCGTGCCGGCCTGGATCATGAAATACTACATCCTCGACCTGTCGCCGCAGAACTCGCTGATCCGCTATCTGGTGGCGCAGGGGCATACGGTGTTCTGCATCTCGTGGCGCAACCCGACCGCCGAGGACCGCGATCTGAGCCTGGACGACTATCGCCGGCTGGGGGTGATGGCGGCACTGGAGGCGATCGGGGCGATCCTGCCCGAGCGGCGCACCCACGGGGTCGGCTATTGCCTGGGCGGCACGCTGCTGACCATCGCCGCCGCCGAAATGGCGCACCGCGGCGACCGGCGGCTGGCCAGCATGACGCTGCTGGCTGCGCAGACCGACTTCAGCGAACCCGGAGAGCTGGCGCTGTTCATCGACCCCAGCCAGCTGCACGTCCTTGAAAGCATGATGTGGAGCCGGGGCTACCTGTCCTCGGACCAGATGGCGGGGGCGTTCCAGCTTTTGCGCAGCAACGACCTGATCTGGTCGCGGATGGTCCACGACTATCTGATGGGCGAGCGGCGGCCGATGATCGACCTGATGGCGTGGAACGCCGATTCCACCCGGATGCCGTGGCGGATGCATTCGGAATATCTGCAACGGCTGTATCTGGACAACGAGCTGGCGGCCGGGCGCTTCATGGTCGAGGGCCGGCCGGCGGCGATCCAGAACATCCGGGTGCCGATGTTCGTGGTCGGCACCGAACGCGACCACGTGGCGCCGTGGCGGTCGGTCTACAAGATCCACTACCTCAGCAGCAGCGCGGTGACCTTCGTGCTGACCAGCGGCGGCCACAATGCCGGCATCGTCAGCGAGCCGGGCCGCCCGCGCCGCCGCTACCGCATCGCGCTGCGCGAGGAAAACGGGCTTTGCCTCGACCCCGACAGCTGGACCGAGGCGGCCGAGCCGCATCTGGGGTCGTGGTGGCCGGCGCTGACCGGCTGGCTGGCGCAGCATTCCGGCGCACCCGTGGCGCCGCCGCCGATAGGGGCGCCGGACCGCGGCTATCCGGTTCTGGGCGACGCGCCGGGGGAATACGTGTTCCAGCGCTAGGCCGCCGCCGCCGCCCCCATCGCCGGGGGCGGCGGAGCCTTGCCGGGCGATCCTGTTCCATCTGGACCGTATATTCGAAACCCTGTAGGTTGGGGGCATGGACAGCCACGCTTCTGACGACGCGGCCCCGGTCGCCATCGACCCCGAGGCCATGCGCGCCGCCGCCGACGAGGCGAGCGAGTTCCTCAAGTCATTGGGCAACCGCCATCGGCTGCTGATCCTGTGCCAGCTGGTGCAGGGGGAAAAATCGGTGGGACAGCTGGCCGAGTTCCTGCAGGTGCGCGATTCGACGGTCTCGCAGCACCTGTCGCTGCTGCGGCGCGAACGCATCGTGGCGGGGCGCCGCGACGGGCAGACGATCTGGTACCGGATCGAAAGTGACGCCGCTCGGCAGATGATGGAGGTGCTTTACGGCAATTTCTGCGCCGCGGGCTGATCCTCGGCGCATGGCTCCACCGCGGCGCGCAGCGCGCAATCCGCCGCGTGCTGGGACAGGAACACCCGCCCGGTCAGGTGGTCCAGGAAATCACTGCGCTGCAGGCGGTCCATCACCGGCCCCTTTACCTCGGACAGGTGAAAGCGGATGCCGGCGTCGGCCAGGCGGCGGTTGATCTCCTGCAGGCTTTCCAGGGCGCTGGCGTCGATGTCGTTGATGGCGGGGCACATCAGCACCACGTGGCGCAGGCCCGGACGCTCGGCCACCAGCTCGGCGATGCGGTCCTCGAGGAAGCGGGCATTGGCGAAATACAGGCTTTCATCGACGCGCAGGGACAGGATTTCCGGGTGGGTGATGACCTCGTGCCGGTCGATGTTGCGGTAATGCTCGGTCCCCGGCACCTGCCCAACAATGGCGGAATGGGGACGGCTGCTGCGCCACAGATGCAGCCCCAGCGACAACGCCACGCCGGTGGTCACCCCCTGCTCGACCCCGACCGCCAGCGTCACCAGGATCGTGCCCAGCATCGCCGCGAAATCGGGGCGCGAATAGCGCCAGGTCCGCGCGATGGCGGGGAAATCGACCAGCGACAGCACCGCCAGGATGATGGTGGCGGCCAGCGTCGCCTGTGGCAAGTGCGACAGCAGCGGCGTCAGGAACAGCGCCGCCAGCGCGATGCCCAGCGCGGTGAACACCCCCGCCGCCTGCGTCCGCGCGCCCGCGTCGAAGTTCACCACCGAGCGCGCGAAGCCCCCCGTCACCGGATAGCCCGACGACACCGCAGCGGCGAGATTGGCCGCGCCCAGCCCGATCAGTTCCTGATCCGGGACGATCCGTTCGCGCCGCCGCGCGGCCAGCGTCTGCGCCACCGACACCGATTCGACGAAACCGACGATCGAGATCAGGAACGCCGCCGGCGCCAGCGCCGCGACCAGCTCGGGCGACAGATCCGGCAGCCGCGGCACCGGCAGGCCGCTGGGGATCTCCCCCACCAGCGCCACGCCGCGGGCGCCAAGGTCCAGCGCCCGGGCGATCAGGATGGTGGCGGCAATCGCCAGGATCGGGGCCGCGCGCGCGATCATGTCGGCGGACCGCGCGTTCAACCCGGCGGCGATCAGCCAGCGCTTGGCGCTGCGGCGCGCCAGATACAGGAACCCAAGCGCCCCCGCCCCCACCGCCAGCGTCCACGGGTTCACCTGCCCCAGCTGCCGCGCCAGCCCGGCAAGGATCGCGGGCAGCGTCGCGCCGCCGCCCGGCACGCCCAGGATATGGCGCAGCTGCCCGGCCGCGATCAGCAGCCCCGAGGCGGTGATGAACCCCGAAATCACCGGATGGCTGAGGAAATTGGCCAGGAACCCCAGCCGCAGCAGCCCCATGGCGACCAGCATCACCCCCGACAGCGCCGCCAGCGTCACCGCCGCTGTCACCGCATCCGCGATGCCCGCCGCCACCACCGGCGCCACGGCCGAGGCGGTCATCAGCGACACTACCGCCACCGGCCCGACCGCCAGCGTCCGCGACGACCCGAACAGCGCGAACGCCACCAGCGGCAGCACCGAGGCGTAAAGCCCCGTCTCGGGCGGCAGCCCCGCCAGCATGGCATAGGCCAGGCTTTGCGGGATCAGCATGATCGTGACGATGACCGCCGCCAGCAGATCGGCCGACAGGGTGCCGGCATCGTAACCCCGCCCCCAGCCGAGGATGGGCATCCAGCGCTCGAGTCGTTTCACGGGTCCGCTCCTTGGAAAACCCCGCGCGGGGCCCTAGGCGGCGCGGGGGCAGATGGCCGGCGAGGGGTGCTCAGACGCCCTGGCGGCCGGGGGCGGCGGACAGGTCCTGCCGCTTGAGGATGCGGGCCAGCAGGATGCCCGTGACCATGGCGGCGACGAACACCACCGGCTCGAATCGCATCAGCCCCAGCGCGGGGATGACACCGCCCGGGCAGAACCCCGAGATGCCCCAGCCGACGCCGAAGACGGCCGAGCCCAGCACCAGCCCCGGGTCGATGTCGCGCCTTGCCGGCAGGTGGAAGCGCCCGCCCAGCAGCGGGCCGGGCCGTTTCAGCACCAGCCGGTATCCGGCAAAGGTCACCGCCAGCGCGCCGCCCATCACGAAGATCAGCGACGGGTCCCAGCTTCCGGCGAGGTCGAAGAAGTTCAGTACCTTGGCCGGGTTCGCCATGCCCGACAGCGCGATGCCGGCACCGAACACCAGTCCAATCAGCAGGGCAGAGATCACCACCAATTCAGAACCCTCCGATCAGGTGGCGGATGACGAACACCGTCGCGAAGGACGCCAGCATGAAGGTCACGGTAGCGACCAGCGAACGCGGCGACAGCCGGGCGTTGCCGCAGATCCCGTGCCCCGAGGTGCAGCCGGCGCCATAGACGACGCCGACCCCGACCAGCAGCCCGCTGACCACCGTCCACACCATCGGCACCGGCGATTCGAACGAGATCGCGACGCCGCCCGCCCGGATCATCAGCGCCGGCGCGGCGATGGCGCCCAGCAGGAACGCCGCGCGCCAGCCCCAGTCCCCGGCGACCGGCAGCAGCCCGCCCAGAATCCCGGTCATGCCGGCGATGCGGCCGTGCAGCGCCATCAGCGCCACCGCCGCAACGCCGATCAGCGCACCCCCCAGCAAGGACAGCAGCGGGGTGAAGTCGGTCATTTCCGCCCCTCGATGGTGCAGATGCCCAGCAGCTTCCACACCGGGCAAAAGCGGATCGCGGCGGTGCCGATCAGCACCAGCCCGACGATCACCGATACCCAGGTCCATGCGGTGGTGAAGCTGAACAGGAACGGCAGCAGCACCAGCACCACGCCGGCGATCAGCCGGGCGATCCGTTCGGCATTTCCAATATTCGCCTGCATTTCCAGTCTCCTTTCCCCGGTCGCTTTCCTAGTCCCAAGCCGCTTCGAGCAGGTCGAGCGGAATTTTCAAGTAACGCCGCCCGTTGGATTCGGGTTCGGGCAGTCGCCCGGCATTGGTGTTGATCTGCAGCGCGTGCAGGATCAGCTTGGGCATCGGCAGGGTCTTGTCGCGCGCCTCGCGGGCGGCGACGAAATCGGCCTCGGTCAGGTATTTCGACATGTGGCAGTTGCTGGCCTTCTGCTCGGCCACGGTGGATTCCCACTTCGGCGCGCGCCCGCCCTGGCAATAGTCGTGGCCGGTGAAGATGCGGGTCTCGTCCGGCAGGGCGAGGATGTCCTGGATCGACCGCCACAGCACATGCGCATCGCCGCCGGGGAAATCGGCGCGGGCGGTGCCGCTGTCGGGCATGAACAGCGTGTCATGCACGAAGGCCGCGTCGCCGATCACATAGGTGATCGAGGCGAGCGTATGGCCGGGCGACAGCATCACCCGCGCGGGGATGTTGCCGACGCTGAAGCTCTCGCCCTCGGCGAACAGCCTGTCCCATTGCGAGCCGTCGGCGGGGAAGTCGGGCCAGTTGTAGAACCCTTTCCACAGCTTCTGCACCTCGACCACCTTTTCGCCGATGGCGGTCGGCGCGCCCGTCTTGCGCTTGAGGTAATCGGCGGCGGTGAAATGGTCGGCATGGGGGTGGGTGTCGAGGATCCACTGCACCTCATAGCCCTTGTCGGCGATGAACTTCAGGATGCGGTCGGCCTGAATCGTCGCGGTCGCGCCGGATTTCTCGTCATAGTCCAGCACCGGGTCGATGATGGCGCATTTTCCGGTCGCCGGGTCGGCCACGACATATTGCACCGAGCCGGTGCGCTTTTCGTAAAACCCGGTCACTTCAGGGGCTTGGGTCATCGGGGTCTGCTCCTGCGGTTCCTGTCCGTGTCTGTCCGACGCCGCTGCCGGGCGCGCGCCGCGTTCATTCAATAATGCGAATATTTGCATCCTTCAAGGGCAATGGCGCAGGCGACAGCAGATCCGCCCCGCCCCGCGCGATGCGGGCGGGTTTGCCCTGGACCAGGGCCGCCGCGGCGTTCAGCCCGGCGGGGCCTGCCCGGTCCACGCCGCGGCGCGGGGCGGCGACAGGTGCAGCAGATCGACCGCCCGCGCGGCGATCTGGTCGGTGATCTCGGCCACGCTTTGCGGGCGCAGGTAGAAGGCCGGGACCGGCGGCATCACCACCGCCCCCATTTCCGTCACCGCCGTCATGTTGCGAAGATGCGCCAGCGTCAGCGGCGCCTCGCGCGCCAGCAGCACCAGCGGCCGGCGTTCCTTCAGGTGCACGCTGGCGGCGCGGATCAGCAGGTTGTCGTCCAGCCCGTGGGCGATGGCGGCAAGGCTGCGCATCGAACAGGGGGCGACGATCATCCCCCGCGTCGGGAACGACCCCGAGGCGAGCGTGGCCCCCACATCCCCCGCCGGGTGCACGTGATCGACCAGCGCCGCCAGCTCATCAAGCGCGCCCGGCCCCATTTCCTCGCGCAGGGTGCGCTTGCCCATCGGGGACACCACCAGTTCGACCGCCGCGCCCGCGGCCCGCAGATGCCGCGCGCAGGCCAGCGCCAGTGTGGCGCCGGAGGCCCCCGACAGCCCCAGCACCACCGTCACCGGATCATCCCCGGCCGGGGCAAGGCCGGGCGGGTGCGGCGCGGCGCACCCCCCTGCCCCGCGGCGTCCTGCGCGGCCATTCCGGCCCGGGTAAGGATGTCGGCGGCCGCCGCCTCATGCGCGGGGTCCAGCCGCATCACCCGCCCCCATTCGCGCGAGGCCTCCGGCCCGATCTTGGTGGTGGCGTCGATCCCCAGCTTGCCCGCCAGCCCCTCCAGCGGCGAGGCGAAGTCCAGGTAATCCATCGGCGTGCGGTCCAGCACCACCAGGTCGCGGCCGGGGTCCATGCGGGTGGACAGCGCCCAGGCGATGTCGTCCCAATTGCGCGCGTCGATGTCGGAATCGACCACGATCAGCAGCTTGGTATAGCTGAACTGCGCCAGCATCCCCCAGACCGCCATCATCACCCGCCGCGCCTGCCCCGGATAGCGCTTGTCGATGGCGATCACCCCGATGCGATAGGAACAGGCGGCGGGCGGCAGCCACAGGTCGCGGATTTCCGGGATCTGCTGGCGGATCACCGGCAGGGCAAGGTCGTTGAACACCTCGCCGATGACCGAGGGCTCGTCCGGCGGACGGCCGGTGACGGTGGACAGATACAGCGGATCCTCGCGCCCGGTCACGGCCGAGACACGCATCACCGGAAACGGCTCGACGGCGTTGTAATAGCCGGTGTGGTCGCCGAACGGCCCCTCGGGCGCTGTCTCTCCGGGGTGGATCCAGCCCTCGATCACCATCTCGGCGCGGGCGGGGACCAGCAGCGGCACGGTGCGCGCGGGCACAAGTTCGGTCCGCGCACCGCGCAGGACGCCGGAAAACGTCATTTCGGACACGGTTTCCGGCAAGGGCAGCGCCGCGGCCAGCAGCGTCGCCGGATCGGCGCCCAGCACGACCGCCACCGGCATCGGCGCGCCGGCGCGTTCCCAGCTGCGGGCATGGGCCGCGCCGCCGCGATGCGCCAGCCAGCGCATGATCAGCCGGTCCGGCCCCAGCACCTGCGCGCGATAGACGCCCAGGTTATAACGCCCCACATCCTGCGCGGCGCTGTCATGGGGCCGCGTCACCACCACCGGCCAGGTGATCAGCGGCCCGCCATCCTCGGGCCAGGGCACCTGCACCGGCAGCGCCGTCAGGTCGGGGCGCTCGTCCACCCGCGCCTGCACCGGCCCGGCGCGCAGGACCCGCGCCCGGGTGGACAGCGCCGCCTTGAGCATCGGCCAGCGCGACAGCCCGTCGCGCATCCCCTCGGGCGGGGTCGGGTTGCGCAATTCGGCCAGGAAAGCGCCGAACTCGGGCACCTGATCCAGCGTCAGCCCCATGCCGGCGGCCACCCGCGCCGGAGTCGCGAACAAATTGCTGACAACCGGCATTCCGGCGGGCCGCCCGTCGCCCAGCGTGGCTGCGTCAAATCGAAGCACCGGCCCGCCTGCGCGCAGCGCCGCCAGCTGCACCGCGGTCATTTCATGGCGCACCGACACCGGCTCGGAAATCGGCAAAAGCTGTCCCTGCTGGCGATTCCACTCAAGAAACGCGCGCAGATCGGCAAAGGGGGGCAGGGTTCTCACAGCTTTGCATCCGGTCGTGGCTCGTCCCCGGCTAGCACCGTTCCGCCTTTGGCGGCTTGGCTTAGATCAAGCACCCCCTGCCCGCGACGTTATAGCCTGCACCGGACTGGAAAGGACCGACATGACCCTTGATGGAACCGAGCTGCCGCGCTGTCCGCGCGCCATTGCGCTGGCCATGCGTCCGCTGCCGCTGCCGGTGCTGGGCGTGGCGCTGACGCAATTCGCGCGCCGGGTGACCGACAGCCACCCCGGGCTGCTGCGCCGGCTGGGCCCCTATGCCCAGCGCACGGTGCTGATCGACCCGACCGACCTGCCCTTTGCCTTCTGGCTGGACCCCGAGGCCGGACCCCGCATCAGCGCCCACCGCCGCCACCGCGCGCCTGCGGCCGACGCCCGCATCGCCGGGCCGGTCGCGGCGCTGATCGGGATGCTGCACGGGCGTTTCGACGGCGACGCGCTGTTCTTTTCGCGCGACCTGACCATCGAGGGCGATACCGAGGCCGTGCTGGCCCTGCGCAATGCGCTGGATGACGCCGAACTGGACCTGTCCGAGGAACTGATCCGCCTGTCCGGCCCGGCGGGCGCGCTGCTGCGGCGGCTCTTGGCCGGGGTCGAGCGGGTCAGCGGCCTGCCCCTGCATCGCGACGACCGGAACGGAGGCTTCGCATGATGGAACTCGTCTGCCCCGCGGGCACCCCCGCCTCGCTGCGCGCCGCGGTCGATGCCGGTGCCCATGCGGTCTACTGCGGCTTCAACGACGAAACCAACGCCCGCAACTTTCCGGGGCTGAACTTTTCCCCCGAGGAACTGGCCGAGGGCATCGCCTATGCCCATGACCGCGGCGCCAAGGTGCTGGTGGCGCTGAACACCTTCCCCCGCGCGGGGGGCGAGGTGCTGTGGCACCGGGCGCTGGCCAATGCGGAAAGCGCCGGCGCCGATGCGGTGATCCTGGCCGATCTGGGCTTGCTCGACTACGCCGCCACCCATCACCCCAACCTGCGCCGGCACCTGTCGGTGCAGGCCGCCGCCGCCAACCCCGACGCGATCAATTTCTATGCCGCCACCTTCGGGGTGCGCCGGGTGGTGCTGCCGCGGGTGCTGACCGTGGACGAGATCCGCGCCATCAACCGCGAGATCGACGTGGAAACCGAGGTTTTCGTGTTCGGCGGCCTCTGCGTCATGGCCGAGGGGCGCTGTTCGCTGTCGTCCTACGCCACCGGGCGCTCGCCCAACATGAACGGGGTGTGCTCGCCCGCCAGCCACGTGGTCTATTCGGAAGAAACCGACGGGCTGCGCGCGCGGCTGGGCGATTTCACCATCCACCGCACGCCCAAGGGCCAGCCCGCCCCCTATCCGACGCTGTGCAAGGGCTGCTTCACCTCGGGCGAGCAGACCGGCCATGTGTTCGAGGATCCGGTCAGCCTGGACGCCACCCAGCTGATCCCGGCGCTGGCGAAAGCGGGCGTCACCGCGCTGAAGATCGAGGGCCGCCAGCGGTCGCGCGCCTATGTGGCCGAGGTGGTGCGCAGCTTCCGCGCCGCGGTCGAGGCGCAGGCGGCCGGCCTGCCCCTGCCGCAGGGTGCGCTGGCGCGGCTGGCCGAGGGTCAGGCCGGCACCACCGGCGCCTATGCCAAGACCTGGAGGTAAGGCGATGGACCTGACGATCGGACCCAACCAGTTCTTCTGGTCCGCCGAGACCGTGCGCGATTTCTACGCCCGCATGGCGCAGGCCCCGGCCGCCCGCGTGGTGCTGGGCGAGCTGGTCTGTTCCAAGCGCCTGCCCTTCTGGGAAAACGAGATCCCCGTCGCCATCGAGGCCCTGCAGGCCGCCGGCAAGCAGGTCGCCCTGACCACGCTGGCGCTGATCACCCTGAAACGCGAGCGCAAGCTGACCGCCGAGCTGATCGAGCTTGGCCTGCCGGTCGAGATCAACGACCTGTCGGCCCTGCAGCTGCTGCCCGAGGGGCGCGAGTTCTGGGCCGGGCCGCTGGTCAATGTCTACAACACCGGCACGGTGCAGTTCCTGGCCCGCCGCGGCGCCACCCGCATCTGCCTGCCGCCCGAGCTGCCGCTGGAATCGGTGGCGGTGCTGGCGCAGGCGGGGCGCGACTGCGGCGTGGCGGTCGAGGTCTGGGGCCACGGCCGCCTGCCGCTGGCGGTGTCGGGGCGCTGCTACCACGCAAGGCTGCACGACCGCGCCAAGGACAGCTGCCAGTTCGTCTGCGGCGAGGACCCCGACGGCCGCGACGTGGAGACCCTGGACGGAGAGCCGTTCCTGGCGGTGAACGGGATCCAGACGCTCAGCCAGTCCACCGCCACCGCCGCCTGGCACATCGAGGCCCTGCGCGAGGCCGGGGTCTCGTCCCTGCGCCTGTCCCCACAAAGCCGCGATTTCCCCGAGGTGGTGGCGGGCTACGCCGCCCTGATCGCCGGCCAGACCACCCCGGCCGCCCTGGCCGACACCCTGCGCGACTCCGCCCCCCTTGGGCGGCTGTCGAACGGCTTCCTGACCGGCCCCTGCGGCGCGGATTTCAGCGAGACCGCCTGAGGCGAAAGGCGTCGGGACATGCCGAAGAAGGCATAGGGGCAGCTACCGCACGGTGGAAAGGACCATCGCACACCACCCGCCGGTCAGCCGGCGGGTGGGAAGGCCGCGCCCCCGGCGATCTGACCCCGGCCCGACTGGAACGGCGACGCAAGCACCCGCACGCGAAACCTCCGCGCTGCTGGCGACGCCCCGCCCTTGGCGCCGATCAGAACCGCCAGGTCGCGCCGATCACCGGGCCCTGCATCCGCGTGTCGAAAACATGGCCGTCGTGGTCGTAATCCACATCCAGCACCCGATAGCCGAACGAGATCGAGGCGCTGTCGGTGACGATGTAATTCGCCGTCGACAGCACCGACCAGGTCAGGTCGGATCCCGCGCTGAAGCCGCCGATATCCGCCTGCGCCTGAAGGGACCAGTCCTTGTTGATCCGGGCAAAGCCGCGCAGGCCCACCAGCGGGTCGAACCAGTCAAAGCTTTCCTTGGCGGTCCGGGTCTGGCCAGCCGCGCTTGCCGTCAGCTCGTTCGAGATATGCCAGTAGCGCACGCCCCCCAGCCCATCCAGCGTCAGCCCGGGTGCGTCGTACAGGCGATAGCCCGCCTGCAGGGTCAGCATGAGCTGCTTGCTGTCCACCTCGCCGCGGACCGGCACCTCCAGCGGCGGCAGCACGGGCAGGACACTCGTCCTGACGTCGGTCGTATTCACGAACATCAGGTCGCCCGAAAACACGAACCTGTCCTTGCGCGCCCAGATATTCAGGAAACCGCCAAGCTCCAGCTCCTCCATCACGTCCGAAAAGCCTTTCTCGATCCCGATGGTCGGGCCGCGCCGGAACGGCGACACCTGCCCCTTGATCCCCGTGGCCCAGAGATAGGGCGAAACCTGAACCACCTGGTCGGGGCCGTCGGTTTGGGCAGCGGTCTGCCCGGCAAGGGCGGCCTGCGCGACGACCAGCGCCAGAATGGACAGACTCGCAGTTTTCATGACGTCCTCTTGCAGTCAAATCAGGCGCTTGCTCCAGCGACATCCTACCGGCATAGTGACCTTGTTCAATCGGATTGTTCGGCTGCAAGCTCAGACCGCCTGCCAGCATCGCCTGCAGAACCCATGGACTCCTCCTACAATTCACTTGTGAAAGAGCCCCGAATGTTGTCACAGCGCCCCCTGCCCGCCCTGTTCGCAATGACGCTGCTGTGCGGCAGCCTTGTTGCCGCCAGTGTCGCCGACGCCTGCACAAGGCTGGTTTATCTGGGCGAGAACGGACAGGTCGTCACCGCCCGCTCGATGGACTGGAAGCTGGACGTGGGCACCAACCTCTGGGTATTGCCCCGCGGCATCGCCCGTAACGGCGAGGCCGGGCCGAACTCGGCCGAGTGGACGGCGAAATACGGCAGCGTGGTCGCCACCGGCTATGACGTCGCCACCACCGACGGCATGAACGAGGCCGGCCTGGTCGCCAACGTCCTGTGGCTGGTCGAGTCGGAATACCCCGAATACGACGGTACCACCCCGGGCCTGTCGATCTCGCTCTGGGCGCAATACGTGCTGGACAACTTCGCAACGGTGGAAGAGGCGGTGACCGCGCTTGCGGCCGAGCCCTTTACCCTGGTGACCGACAGCGTCCCGGGCGAAGAGCGGCTGGCGACGCTGCATCTGTCGATTTCCGACGCCACTGGCGACAGCGCCATCGTCGAATACATCGGCGGCAAGCAGGTGATCCACCACAGCCGCGATTACCAGGTGATGACCAACTCTCCGACCTTCGAAGAGCAGCTGGCCCTGAACGAATACTGGAAGCAGATCGGCGGCACGGTGATGCTTCCGGGCACGAACCGCGCCGCGGACCGCTTTGCCCGTGCCTCATTCTACGTCAATGCGATCCCCAAGACCGACAACGCGGCCGAAACGCTTGCCAGCGTCTTCGGGGTGATCCGCAACACTTCGGTGCCGTACGGGATCACCACCCTGGACCAGCCCAATATCTCGTCGACCCGCTGGCGCACGGTCGCGGATCACAAGCGCAAGCTGTATTTCTTTGAATCCGCGCTGGCGCCGAACGTCTTCTGGGTCGACCTGAACGGGCTGGATTTCTCGCAAGGCGCCAAGGTCATGAAGCTGGACCTGGGCCCGAACCAGAGCAACAGCTTTGCGGGCATGGCGAATGACGCGTTCAAGGAGGCCGAACCATTCCAGTTCCTTGGCCTGTAGGCGCGGGAAAATACTGATGCCGGGTCCGCGCGGCAACCGCGCGGACCCGGCGATCATCCGGCCCAGCGGCTGAGCGCACGAGGCGGCTGCCGGACGGATCGGCGGGCGCGGGCCTAGGAAAAAGGCCCCGGAACAAACGGAAGCCGAATCGTGAAAGTGGGAAACAGTGTGGGAAACAAGGGAGAGCGGAGAACGGCGCTATCAGATGATCAGCCGGAAAACGCTCACCATCCCAAGGGGATGGTGTGGTGCCCGGAGGCGGATTCGAACCACCGACACGCGGATTTTCAATCCGCTGCTCTACCAACTGAGCTATCCGGGCCCAAGGGGGCGCCTTGTGTGGCAACCCGTGGGTGGGGCGTTCCTAGACAAGCCGGGCGCGGCTGTCCAGAGCCAAAATCACCTGTCGTCCTCGTCGGGGTCGCGGGGCTCGGGGAAGGCGGCGTCGTGGGTGCCCCCGGCGGGTTCGCCGGGGATGCGATAGTCGCCGCGCAGCCAGCGCGCCAGGTCCAGATCCGCGCAGCGGCGCGAGCAGAACGGACGGTACTCCTCGGCCGGCGGCTTGCCGCAGATCGGGCAGCTCACGGCTCATCCTCCACCATCGCGGCCTCGGCCAGCGCGACGGCGGCCAGCGGCACCCGGTCGCGCTTGCGGTTCAGCTCATAAAGCCCCATCGCGGTCCAGCCGACCAGCGTCGCCTCGGCCCCGTCAGCCTTGAAGGCGGCGCGCAGCACCTGTTCCAGCGTGCCACGGTCGCGCTTGGGCATGGGGGCGAAGTCGATCACCACCTGCCCGCCAAAGCCGCGCAGCCGCAGCTGCCGCGGCAGGTCGCGGGCCAGCGCGATATTGGCCTTGAGCGCCGCGGCGGGCGAGGTGTCGCGGCCGGTGTTCACGTCCACCGCAACCAGCGCGCGGGTGGCCTCGATTACCGCGAAACCGCCGCCGGGCAGGTCCAGTTCCGGGTCGAGCAGCCGGTCGATCACCGCGCCGACGCCATGGGCGTCAAAGGCGCCCTCGCCCTGGTCCACGTCGTCGGGGGGCGGGTCGGCCCAGTCGATCCACGCCGCGCGCCAGGGCAGCTCGGCATCGACCAGCAGTTCGGGGCGGCCCTGCGCGTCGCCCATCACGGCGATGGCCAGCGACACCAGGCCCTCTGCCTCGTCGGCGATCACATCGTCCTCGGCCAGGGCGGCGGCGCTGCGCATGACCAGCCCCAGATCCTCTGGCGCGTCCTCAAGCGCGGCCTGTCCCAGCGCCACCAGCCGGGTGCGGGTGTCCTCGTCGCGGATGCGGCGCGACACGTTGACGCCGGGGGCGCCGGGCGTGGCGATCACCGTCTGGCCGCGGAACAGCACCCGCTGGCTGACCGGAATCGCCTTGCCGTCCTCGGCCGCGCCGGTGACCTGCACGATCAGCGACTGCCCCTCGGACAAGCCGTGGGCGCCGCGCAGGAAGCCGCGCTCGCCCTCGGGCAGGCGTACGAAGACCCCGCCCTGCCCCTTGACCAGCCGGTCCACCACCGCGCGGCAGATCGCGCCCGGCGGCAGCGTGGTCAGCGCCGACAGGTCGAACAGCAGGTCCTCGACCCGCCCATCGACCATCAGCGCCGCAGCCTCGCGGCCCCAATACCGGCCCAGAACGATCTGGCGTCCCTTCATGTGCCGCTTTCCCCTGTTCCATGCGGCGCGCGAATCCCGAACGATTCCAGCAGCACCGCGGTTTCCGCCAGCGGCAGCCCGACCACCGCGGTGAACGAGCCCTGCATCCACGGCGCAAAAGCCGCGGCGCGCCCCTGGATCCCATAGCCGCCCGCCTTGCCGCGCCATTCGCCGCTGGCGACATAGGCGGCGATCTCGGCGGCGGACAGCGGGCGGAAACGCAGCGTGGTTTCCACCAGCCGGTGGCGGGCGCGCGCGCCCGACTGCACGGTGACGGCGGTCAGCACGCGGTGGCGCCGTCCCGACAGCAGGCGCAGGAATGCCGCGGCCTCGGCCCCGTCTTCGGGTTTGCCAAGGATGCGGCGGCCCGCGACCACCGTGGTGTCGGCGGCCAGCACCACGCCCGGTTCCGCCAATGCCACGCAGGCGGCCTTTTCGGCCGCCATCCGCGCCACATAGGCGCGCGGGGTTTCATCCTTGCGGGGGGTCTCGTCGATGTCGGCGGGGCTGATCGCATCGGGGGCGATGCCGATCTGCGCCAGAAGCTCCAGGCGGCGCGGGCTGGCCGAGGCCAGCACCAGCCGCGGCCCGTCAGTCAAGGCGCCCTCACTTGAAGCGGTAATTGATCCGCCCCTTCGTCAGGTCATAGGTGTTCATCTCGACCTGCACGCGGTCACCGGCCAGCACCCGGATGCGGTTCTTGCGCATCTTGCCTGCCATATGCGCGATGATCTCATGGCCGTTTTCGAGCTCGACCCGGAACGTCGCGTTGGGCAGCAGCTCCTTAACAACGCCTGGGAACTCGAGCATCTCTTCCTTGGCCATGTTCTCTCCTGTCAAAGTCCGCCCGGCGCGGACCGCTGCCATATGCCGCCAAATGCCGCGGTTTTCAAGGGGGCACGCCACGCTCACGGCCGGACACAAGCGGGTGGCCCGGGCATCTTGGGGTGGAACGCATGGGCGGTTCGGTGGTTCACTTCCGGCAAGCCTCCGTTGCGGGGGCAAAGCGTGCGCGGCCGCATCCGCCGCGTCCCATGGTCCACGCCATGGTCCAGGATTGTATCGGAGCCGGAATGACCCGAAAATTTCTTCGCAACACCACCTCTGTCGCATTGTGCATCGGCGTGGCGCTGCCGCAGATCGCGGCCGCGCAGCCGATGGATGACGGCAGGATCATCCTTGCCGCCGCCGACGAGGTGGCGCAGGCCGGGGCCGAGGTGATCCTGGTCCCGCCGCCCGAGGAACAGACCGAGGCACAGGCCGAGGACGAGACAGCGCCGGAGGCCGAGCCCGCGGCCGAGCCGGAACCGGCGGCCGAGCCGGAACCGGAGGCCGCGCCGGCGGCTGAGGCTGCGCCCGAGCCGGAGGCTGCGCCGGCGGCGGAACCCGCCGCCGAAGCGCCCGCGGCCGAGGCCACGACCGAGACTGCCGCCGAGCCTGCGGCGGAACCTGCCTCTGAAACCGCCGCGGAGCCCGAGGCAGCAGCCGGCTCTGCCGCGACCGAGGCGCCTGCGGCCGAGGCCGACCCGGATGCAGAGGCGCTGGCCCGCACCCTTGCCGAGCAAGAGGAAGCGGCCGCGGCTGCCGATGCGGATAGCGGGACGGAAGCCGCCGCGACCGGCGCCGGGGAAACCCCGCCACAACCTCCGGTCGCCGCCCCGGCAGAACCGCAGGACACCGAGGCCACGGACGCCACCGCGGCGCCTGCGGATGACGCGGCCACGGCCGGAACCGGCACTGGCGACGCGGAGGAATCGACCGCGGCGGATACGGCGACGGGCACGGACGCCACCACCGCGACGACAACGGATGCCGGGACCGAAACGGACGCCACAACCGACGCGACCGCGGACACCACCAGCACCACGGACGCCACCACGGACGCCGGCGCAACCACCGCGGCGCCGGGGGATGGCCTTCCCACCACCGAGGACGTTGAGGCCGCGCTGGCCGAGGTGGTCGAGGTGCCCGAAGTCGAGGCCCCCACCACCGACGCCGCGCGCGAGGCGGCCGCCGCCGACACCGCCCCGGATGCGGCGGCGCTGGCCGATGCGCCCCCCGTCGCCACCACCGACACGCAGACGGTGACCGAGGAAACCTCGCGCAGCGCGACCGAGGATTTCCTGACCGACCTCAGCGGCATCGTCCGCGACAGCGGCGTGGCGACCACGACCGGCGCCGCAGCGACCGCCGCCGCCACGCAAGAGGCCGATGACGACGACGACCGCAGCAACCTGGAAAAGACCCTGCGTCAGGCGGTGCTGCCGGCGCTGGCCGGGCTGGTGGTCGGGCAGATGCTGTCGAACAACCGCCAGGTCTCGCTGAACACCGGCGACCGGGTGGTGGTGACGCGCCCCGACGGCAGCCAGGAGATCATCAAGGACGACAATGCGCTGCTGCTGCGCCCCGGCTCGACCGTGCAGACGCAGGAATATGCCGACGGCTCGACCCGCACCATCGTCACCCGCGACGACGGCAGCCAGGTGGTGACGATCCGCGACGCCAACCTGCGGGTGCTGCGCCGCTCGCTGGTGCGGGCGGACGGCACCACAGTCGATCTGCTGGACGACACCGTGGCGGTGCAGCCGGTGGACGTGGCGGCGCTGCCGCCGCCGGCGCGGCCGATCACCCTCGCCCCCGGCCAGCAGATGTCCGAGGAGGCGCTGCGCGAGGCGCTGCGGCGTGAAACCCAGGTCAACCGCAGCTTCACCCTGGGCCAGATCCGCAACATCCCCGAGGTGCGGGCGCTGGTCGCGCCGGTGGACATCCAGGCGATCACCTTTGACACCGGCTCGGCCGCGATCAAGTCGGACCAGGCGCAGGCGCTGTCGGCGCTGGGGCGGGTGATCGCGGAATCGATCCGGCAGAACCCGCGCGAGATCTATCTGATCGAGGGCCACACCGACACGGTGGGCGCCGACGCGATGAACCTGGCACTGTCGGACCGCCGCGCGGAATCGGTGGCGCTGGCGCTGACCCAGTTCTTCGGCGTGCCGCCGGAAAACATGGTGGTGCAGGGCTATGGCGAGCAGTTCCTGAAAGTGCCGCGCGAGGGCGACATCCGCGAAAACCGCCGCGCCTCGGTGCGTCGGATCACGGATCTGCTGGCGCGGAACTGAGTGCGCTTGGGAAAGCGGGGGCTCTGCCCCCGCACCCCCGGGGTATTTTCACCAGAAAGAAGCAGCGAGGGGGTCGGGGGTTTCCCGGCCCTTTAGCCATCAGGGGCGGCGTTCCCAGACGGTCTGGAAAGCCTGGTCTGCGGCCAGCGCCGCGGCGGCGCGGCCGAGGTCGAAGCCGGGCAACGCCGCGAAGGCGTCGGCGAGATTGGCAGCACCGGCGGCCTGCACCGGGATCAGCAGCGCCTCGCCCGTGCGGCTGCGCAACCGCCAATGCGCCTGCCCGTCCAGCCGCAGCAGGCGGATCTGGTCAAGGTCGCGCAGGGCGATTTCCCCGCCCAGGGCGCGGGCACCGAAATAGCGGATCGCGCCCTCTTCGATCTCGACCAGCCCCGGGGCGGCGATCTCGGCCGCAAAGCGCCGCCGGCGCCAGGCGCCCAGGGCCCACAGCGCCGCGGCCAGCATCACCCCGGCCCCCAGCGGCCGGAACAGCAGCCCGCCCAGTGATAACAGCCAGCCGCCCGCCGCAAAGGTCAGCGCCGCCGCCGCCAGCTCGCGCCACGGGCGCAGCCGGGCGGCAAGCGCGGGGCGGATGAAGGGACGGGTCACAGAGGCCGGCTCATGTCGCGGTGGGGGATGCCGGCGTCGTCGTAGATCGGGCCATAGGCGGTGAAGCCCAGCTTTTCGTAGAACCCCAGCGCATGGGTCTGGGCGCCCAGCCGGGCGGTGGTGACGCCGCGGGCGCGCAGCTCATCCAGCGCCGCGCGCATCAGGGCGGCGCCCGCGCCGGTGCCGCGGCAGTCGGACAGGATCGCGACGCGGCCGATCTTGCCCTCGGCCCCGTCGATCAGCAGCCGGGCGGTGCCGACCGGGTGGCCGTCGAGCGTCGCCAGCAGATGCACGGCGGTGGCGTCGGCGGCGTCGCATTCCAGATCCTCGGGGACGGATTGCTCCTCGACGAACACCTTGCGGCGGATCGCCAGGCAGGCGGCGAAATCGGTGGTGACGACAATTTTCATGCGAAATACCGGGTCAGGATGGTCTGGTAGATGGATTTCAACTGGTGGATCTGCGCCACCGGCACCCGTTCATCCACCTGATGCATGAAGGCGCCGACCAGTCCGAATTCGACCACCGGGCAGTGGTCCTTGATGAAGCGGGCGTCCGACGTGCCGCCCGAGGTCGACAGCACCGGGGTGCGCCCGGTCTGTTCCGCCACCACGCCGGCGACCAGATCGACGAAGGGACCGGGCTGGGTCAGAAACGATTCGCCGCTGATGTCGATGTCGAGATCGAAGCGCACGCCGCTGTCCGCCTGCGCGGCCGCCGCGCGCTCGCGCAGCATGGCGGACAGGCTTTCGCCCGTGTGCAGGTCGTTGAAGCGGATGTTCAGCGTCGCGCTGGCCCGTGAAGGAATCACGTTCGTGGCCGGGTTGCCGCAGTCGATGGTCGTCACCTGCAGCCCCGAGGGGTCGAAATGCGCGGTCCCCTGATCCAGCGGCTGCGCCGCCAGCCCGTCGAGCAGCCCGATCAGCGCATGCAGCGGGTTCAGCGCCCGGTGCGGATAGGCGACATGACCCTGCTTGCCGTGGGCGGTGATCCGCGCGGTCAGGCTGCCGCGGCGGCCGATCTTGATCATCTCGCCCATATGCTCGGGGTTCGAGGGCTCGCCGACGATGCAGACCCCCATCCGCTCGCCTGCCTCGCGCATCCAGTCGAGGATGGCGGTGGTGCCGTCGCGGGCGGGGCCTTCCTCGTCGCCGGTGATGGTCAGGATCACCGCGCCATCGGGCGGGGTTTCGGTGACGAAGTCGATGGCGGCGGCGACAAAGGCCGCGACGCCGGATTTCATGTCGGTGGCGCCCCGGCCCCAGAGCACCCCGTCCAGCAGCGCGCCGGAAAACGGCGGCTGCATCCAAGCGGTGGGGTCGCCGGGCGGCACCACGTCGACATGGCCGTTGAAGCCGAAACTGCGGGTAGCGCCCCTTGCCCCCCAGCGCGCGAACAGGTTGGGGGTGCCATTGCGATCCACGCGGGTGCAGGTGAAGCCCGCCGGTTCCAGTAGCGCGGTCAGCAGGTCCAGCGTGCCGGCATCGTCGGGGGTCACCGAGGGGCAGCGGATCAGGCGGGCGGTCAGTTCGGCAGGGTCGGTCATGGCGGTCTCGAATCCACGGGAGGCAGGGGCGGACTGTGCCAGAACGGCAGTGGGCCGCAAGCCGAAGGGCAAGCGCGGTGGCGCAGTCGAAGCGGGGGCCTGCCCCCGCACCCCCGGGATATTTGAGTCACGATGAAAGAGCCGAAGGAGGGCGCGCAATGAAACTGCGCCGTGGCGCATGGTCGCGCAGCATAGTTGCGCTGCAACTGCGAAAGGTCTAAGCCCGGGGCAGTGCCTCGATCCCCGGGAATCCCATCATGCTTGACACTCGCGACCCAGCCCTGACCGCCGAAGCCGCAGGCGCCATCCTGCCCGAGCTTGACGCGCTGCTTGCCCGCGCGACCGAGGCGCTGCGGGCGCGGGTCGGCGGCGGCAAGATCGATTCGGCCGCGCTGGAGGACGACCAGCACGCGGCACACGCGCTGTCCTGGCTGGCGACTTATGTCGAATCGCTGCGGCAGCTGTCGGCCTGGGCCGAGCGGCTGGGCCCCGCCTTCGGCGAGGTCGAGGCGCTGATCCTGCAGATCGGGTTCGGCGAATACCTGACCCAGATTGCCGGCGGCATCCCGATGAGCCAGACCGAGTTCGCCCGGCTGTCCGATCTGGGCGTGGACTGGCAGCCCTCGGACGCCGCCCGCGCCGCGATGGGCGGCAACACCCCCGCCGCCCGCCGCCGGCTGGCCGCGCTGATGCAGGACAACCACGGCCGCGCCACCCTGGGCGTCACCGGGCTGGACGAGGATCTGGAGATGATCCGCGACCAGTTCCGCCGCTATGCCGACGAGCGGGTGATCCCCGAGGCGCACGGCTGGCACCTGCGCGACGAGCTGATCCCGATGGAGATCATTTCCGAACTGGCCGAGCTGGGCGTGTTCGGCCTGACCATCCCCGAGGAGTTCGGGGGCCTCGGGCTCTCGAAAGCCTCGATGGTGGTGGTCAGCGAAGAACTGTCGCGCGGCTATATCGGCGTGGGTTCCCTTGGCACCCGCAGCGAGATCGCGGCCGAGCTGATCCTGGTCGGCGGCACCCCGGAACAAAAGGCGCAGTGGCTGCCCAAGATCGCCAGCGGCGAGATCCTGCCCACGGCGGTATTCACCGAACCCAACACCGGCTCGGACCTGGGCTCGCTGCGCACTCGCGCCGTGCGCACCGACGAGGGGTGGGAGATCACCGGCAACAAGACCTGGATCACCCATGCCGCGCGCACCCATGTGATGACGCTGCTGGCCCGCACCGACCCCGACACCACCGACTGGCGCGGGCTGTCGATGTTCCTGGCCGAAAAGACCCCCGGCACCGACGAAGACCCCTTCCCCACCCCGGGCATGACCGGCGGCGAGATCGAGGTACTGGGCTATCGCGGGATGAAGGAATACGAGCTCGGCTTCGACGGCTTCAAGGTCCGGGCCGAGAACCTGCTGGGCGGCCAGCCCGGGCAGGGGTTCAAGCAGCTGATGCAGACCTTTGAATCCGCCCGCATCCAGACCGCGGCGCGGGCGATCGGCGTGGCGCAGGCCGCGCTGGAGCTGGGGCTGCAATACGCGCTGGACCGCAAGCAGTTCGGCAAGCCCCTGATCGCCTTTCCGCGCGTCGCCGACAAGCTGGCGCTGACCGCGGTCGAGATCATGATCGCGCGGCAGCTGACCTATCACTCGGCCTGGCAGAAGGACCACGACAAGCGCTGCGATCTGGAAGCCGGGATGGCCAAGCTGCTGGGCGCCCGCGTCGCCTGGGCCGCGGCCGACAACGCGCTGCAGATCCACGGCGGCAACGGCTTTGCGCTGGAATACGCGATCAGCCGGGTGCTGTGCGACGCGCGCATCCTCAACATCTTCGAGGGCGCGGCCGAAATCCAGGCGCAGGTGATCGCGCGCCGGCTGCTGGGCTGAGGCGCGAGCCCCCTGCCCGGGGGCGTTGCGCGAAAGGCACGGGCGCTGCACCGCCGCCCGTGCTCACACGTCGGTGCATGGACTTTGAGCGGCAGCGGTGGCAGTCGATGCCGATGATCGCAACCGAATATTTTTCAGGGAGGCATCCCTTCATGACGTCCGCTTTCCGCGCCGCCGCCGCTGCTGCCGCCCTTGCCGGACTGGCCGCCTGCGCGCCCACCCAACCGGGGCTGCCCCACGACGGCACCGGCTTTGAAGGCGGCGTGCCCTTTGGCACCTACACCATCGTCGGCTTTGGCCAGGAAGCCGTGCCGACCCGCGACGGGCATGTGCGGCTGACGCCGGGCCAGATCACCGGCCAGGGCCCGTGCAACAGCTTCACCGCGATCAACACCCTGCCGCTGCCGCAGATCCACGTCTCGCAGATGAACTGGACCGACAACCCCTGCGGCCACAAGGGCTTCGAGGCGCGGTTCTTCGAGGCGCTGACCCAGGCGTCCGAGGCCGAATGGACCGGCGGCGTGCTCAAGCTCAAGAGCCCGCTGGGCTGGATGACGCTGGAGCGTTCGGGGAACTGATCCCCCCGCGGTGACCTCAGCGGGCCGCCTGGACGGCCCGCGCCCGCGCCTCGGGCGGCGGGAAGATGCGGTCATAGGCCCAGTTATAGGCATAGCCGTAGACCACATAGAACACCGCGATCGCGGCATCGAACAGGAACGCCTGCCACAGCGTCAGCCCCAAGACCCAGGCGACGAAGGGCAGCAGGATCACCAGCAGCCCGGCCTCGAACAGCAGCGCGTGGAGGGCGCGGATGCGGTGGGTCTTGATGATGCTGCCGCGCCACCGCAGTATGGCGCGGTCAAAGATCAGGTTGAAGACGAAGTTCCAGCCGGTCGCGATCAGCGAGGACACCACCCCCACCACCCCCAGCGCCGCGGGGTCGAAGCCGGTCAGGATCGCGCCGCCGCCGATCAGGAAGATCAGCCCGAACAGCTCGAACAGGATGGCGTGGCGGATACGGTCAAGGGTGTTGCGCATCAGGGGCTCCGTTGTCTGCGGGCCGCCCCGGATGCTGCCCCGATCTGGGTGAAGGTCGTCCTTCAGCCTCCGGATATAGGCCCGCCGCCCGGTTCGGGCAAGGCCAGCACCGCACCGGGGTTCATGATCCCCAGCGGGTCCAGCGCCGCCTTGATCGCCCGCATCGCGGCCAGCCGCGCCGGGTCGCCCCAGCGCGCCAGATCCGCGGCCTTGAGCCGCCCGACCCCGTGCTCGGCGGAAAACGAGCCGCCGCGGGCGACGACCATCTCGTGCACCGCCTCTTGCACGCGCGGGCGCAGGGCGGCGTATTCGGCGCGGTCGCGGCCCGGGGCGGGAAAGACGTTGTAATGCAGGTTGCCGTCGCCCAGATGGCCGAAGCAGTTCACCCGCATGTCCCCCATCGCCGCCAGCATCGCCCCGGCATCAGCGATGAAGCGCGGGATTTCCGACAGCGGCAGGCTGATGTCGTGTGAGGAAATCGCTCCGATCCGGCGGTTCGCCACCGGCAGATGCTCGCGCAGCGACCAGAACTCGCCCGCCTGCGCGCCCGATTGTGCGAGAATCGCGTCGCTGGCCAGCCCCTGCTCCAGCGCGCGGACCAGCAGCGCCTCGGCCATGGCGGCGGGGTCGCAGCCGCGGGGCAGCGACAGCTCCAGCAGCACCGACCACGGCGCGCCGGGCAGGGGCTGGCGGATTTCGGGCAGGGTTTCGGACAGGAATGCCAGCCCCTGCCCTGAGATCAGCTCGAACGCGGTAACGCAACCGGCCATTTCCCCCTGCACCAGCGCCAAGAGCCGCAGCGCCGCCGCCGGGTCGGGCACGGCCAGCATCGCCGTCGCCACCGCTTGCGGCAGCGGCGCCAGCCGCAGGCTGGCCGCGGTGATGATGCCCAGCGTGCCCTCGGCCCCGACCAGCAGGTCGCTGATCGCATAGCCGGTGTTGTCCTTGCGCAGCCGCCGCAGGTCGCGCAGGACCGAGCCGTCGGGCAGCACCGCCTCGACCCCCAGGCACAGCGCCCGCGCATTGCCCCAGCGCAGAACGGCGGTGCCGCCAGCGTTTGTGGACAGGATCCCGCCCAGCTGCGCGGTGCCCTGGCTGGCCAGCGACAGCGGGAACTGGCGGCCAACCGCGCGCGCGGCATCCTGCACCTGCGACAGCGTGGCACCGGAATCGGCGATCAGCACGTCCTCTTCAGGCCAGGCGCCGCGGATGCCCGCCATGCGTTCCAGCGACAGCACCAGCGGCAGCGGCCCCAAGGGCATGACCGAGCCCGCCACCAGCCCGGTGCCGCCCCCGCGCGGCACGATTCCCACCCGCGCCGCCGTGCAGGCCCGCACCACCGCCGCCACCTCCTCGACGGAACGCGGCGCGGCCAGCAGCCCGCCCTGCCCCGCGTGATAGCCACGCGGCTCGTCCAGATGCCGCGGCTCGAGCGGGCGCAGCACCCCTTCGGGCAGCAGCGCGGCCAGTCGATCGTCCGCGGGGTTCAACGCCAAGCCACATGCCTTTCTTCATCACCCAAATATCCCGGGGTCCGGGGCAGCGCCCCGGTCCACAGCGCCACGTGACCGCCCTAACCCGCCCCGGTCCGCCCGCGCCGGTCGTGGCGCAGATTGGAATACAGCACATGATTGCGCCAGCGGCCATTGATCTGCAGATAGGCCTGCGCCACGCCCTCGTACTTGAAGCCGGATTTTTCCAGCACCCCGCGGCTGGCGGCGTTTTCGGGCAGGCAGGCGGCCTCGATCCGCGACAGGTCCATGGGGCCGAAGGCATGGGCGACGACGGCGCCGATCGCTTCGCGCATATAGCCCTGGCGGGCAAAGGGGGCGCCGATCCAGTAGCCCAGCGTGCCGACCTGCGCCGGGCCGCGGCGGATGCCGTCCAGCGTGATCGCCCCCAGCAGCACCCCGTCGCGGCGGATCAGGAACAGCGGCAGCGAGGTGCCGTTGCGGCTGGACCGGGCCGCCCAATAGACCCGGTTGCTGAACGAGCGCCGGGTCAGGTGGTCGGCGTGCCAGATCGGTTCCCACGGGGTCAGGAATGCGCGGCTTTCGGCGCGCAGGCTGGTCCAGGCGGTGAAATCCGCGTGCGCGGGCAGGCGCAGCACCATGCGTTCGGTTTCCAGCCGGGGCGCATGGCGGCGCCAGAACATCACGCCGCCAGCCGCCTTGCCAGATCCTCGCGCGCGGGCGCGGCCTTGACGGGGCCGTAAAGCGCCAACGCCGGGCGGGCGCGCGCGATGATGCGCTGCGCGTGGTCGCGCACATCGGCGGCGGTCACCGCGTCGATGCGGGCCGCAACCTCGGCGGCATCGGGCACACGGCCCCAGATGGTCAGCGCCCGCGCCATGCGCTCGGCCTGCCCCGAGGGGCTTTCCAGCCCCATCAGCAGCCCGGCCTTGAGCTGCGCCTTGGCGCGCGCGACCTCGGATTCCGCCAGATCCTCGGCGGAACGGCGGATCTCGTCGATGGTCAGATGCGACAGCTCGGCCAGCTGCTCGCCCGAGGTGCCGGCGTAGATCGTCACCATGCCGGTGTCGTCGTGGAACCCCGATTGCGCAAAGATCGAATAGCACAGCCCGCGTTCCTCGCGGATCTTCTGGAACAGGCGCGAGGACATGCCGCCCCCCAGCGCCGCGGTCCAGATCTGCGCGGCGTAGAAATCCGGGTCCAGATAGCCCGGCCCCTCGAAGGCCAGCGCGAAATGCGCCTGCTCCAGCCGCTTGACGCGGCGGGCCTCGGCCCCTTGCCAGACCGCACCCTGCCGGGCCACGCCCGCCAGCGCCGGCAGATGGCCGAAGATCTGTTCGGCCTGGCGCACCAGCGCGTCGTGATCGACCGCGCCGGCGGCGGCCACGATCATCTGCCCGGGGCCGTAATGTTCCGCGACAAAGCGCGACAGGTCATCGCGCGAGAACCCGGAAACCCGCTCGGCCGGGCCCAGGATGGTGCGGCCCAGGGGCTGGTCGGGATAGGCGGCCTCTTGCAGCCAGTCGAAGATCACGTCATCGGGCGTGTCAAGCGCCTGCCCGATTTCCTGCAGGATCACCCCGCGCTCGACCTCGATCTCGCGCTGGTCGAAGACCGGGTTCAGCACGATGTCGCCGATCACGTCCAGCGCCAGCGCCACGTCCCCCGACAGCACCCGCGCGTAATAGGCGGTCACGTCGCGCGAGGTATAGGCGTTGATATAGCCGCCCACATCCTCGATTGCCTCGGCGATCTGCAGGGCGCTGCGGCGCGCGGTGCCCTTGAAGGCCATGTGTTCCAGGAAATGCGCAATGCCGTTCTGTTCGGGGCGCTCGTCCCGGCCGCCGGCGTTCACCCAGACGCCGACCGAGGCCGAATGCAGCCCCGGCATGTGGCGCGAGGCGACCCGCAGCCCGTTGGGGAAGGTGGTGATCTGGATATCGCTCAAGCCGTTCTCCGTTCAAGGATCAGGGACTTAAGCGCCGCGTTGTCGTTTTCAACCCGGGACAGCCGCTCGGGCAGGTCGAACAGCCGCGCCATATGCGGCGGCAGGTCCGGGCGCAGGCCCACGGCCTGTTCCACCGCATCGGGGAACTTGGCGGGATGCGCGGTCGCCAGCGTGATCATCGGCACGCCGGGGCGGCGATGTTCGTCCGCGACCTTGATGCCGACGGCGCTGTGCGGGCAGACGACCTGCCCGGTTTCGGCGCGGGTGCGGGCGATGGTGGCCAGCGTTTCGGATTCCGACACCCGGCCGGAGTCGTAGATCTCGCGCAGGTGCTGCAACGCGCCCTGGCTGATGGTGAAACCGCCGGATTTCAGCTCTTCCATCAGCGCCGAGACCGCCGCCCCGTCGCCGCCATAGGCAAAAAACAGCGCGCGTTCAAAGTTCGAGCTGACCTGAATATCCATGCTGGGCGAGATCGAGGGCTCGACCCGGCCGACGCGGTAATCGCCGGTCCGCAGCGCGCGGTCCAGAATGTCGTTCTGGTTGGTCGCGATCACCAGCCGCTCGACCGGCAGCCCCATCGCCCGCGCGATGGAGCCAGCAAAGATGTCGCCGAAATTGCCGGTCGGCACGGTGAAGCTGACCGGGCGATGCGGCGCGCCCAGCGACACGGCGCTGGTGAAGTAATACACCACCTGCGCCAGCACCCGCGCCCAGTTGATCGAGTTCACGCCCGCCAGCCCCACCTGATCGCGGAAGGCGTGGTCGTTGAACAGGTCCTTCAGCCGCGCCTGCGCGTCGTCGAAGGTGCCGTCGATGGCCAGCGCGTGCACATTGGCGTCGTCCGGGGTGGTCATCTGCCGGCGCTGCACCTCGCTGACCCGGCCGTGCGGGTAGAGGATGAACACGTCGACATTGGGCAGGCCGCGGAACGCCTCGATCGCGGCCGAGCCGGTATCGCCCGAGGTCGCGCCCAGGATGGTGATGCGCCGCCCCTCGCGCGACAGCGCGATCTGGAACAGCTGCCCGATCAGCTGCATCGCGAAATCCTTGAAGGCGAGGGTCGGGCCGTGGAACAGCTCCAGCAGGAAATGCCCCGGCGCCAGTTGCACCAGCGGCGCACGGGCGGCGTGGCCGAAGCCCTGATAGGCGCGGCGGATCGCCTCGCGCAGCTCGGCTTCGGAAAAGCTTTCCGCGACGAAGGGCTGGGTGATGCGAAAGGCGGCTTCCTCGAAGCTGACCCCTTCCAGCGCAGCGATCTCGGCGTGGGACAGCTGCGGGATGGTTTCCGGGACATACAGCCCGCCGTCGCGGGCGAGGCCCGTCATCATCGCCTCGGCAAAGGGCAGAACGGGCGCCTGCCCGCGGGTCGAGATATAGCGCATCGCCTTCCCCTCAGTTCGTCTGCTGCCGGATACGCCACGCCAACGCGATTGTCATCAGCATGCAGATGATCGCAAAGGAAAACCACTGGATCGCATAGGAGAGGTGGTTGTTGGGGATATGCGAGATGTCCAGCGGCAGCGCCATCACCCCCTGCGCGTCGCCCTGGACGGCGGCGGCCACGACCAGCACCGGTTCGGTCCCCAGATGCGCGGCCATGCGCGGCACCTCGCGCGCGAACCAGATGCCGGCGGACAGGTCGGGCTCGGGCGTCTTGCTGCCCTTTTCCTCGGGCCAGTGCAGGTTGCCGGCGACGGTCAGCGCCTCCGGCGGGCGCGGCGCCCGGCGGTCGTCCTGCGTGATGAAGCCGCGGTCCACCATGATCCGGCGCCCGTCCTCGGTCTGAAACGCCGAGATCACGTTGTAGCCGCCGCCCAGATCATGGCTGCCCGACAGCACCAGGATTTCGTCGCCGGTGGTCCGGCCCGACACCACCACCGGCAGATATTTCATCGACAGGTCGATGGCTGCGGGCAGCGCCACCGGAGGCTGCTCGATCCCGCGCTGGATGGCGGCAAGCTCACCCGCCTTCCACTCCATCCGCCGCAGCTGCCAGAACCCCAGCGAGGCGAGGATCGCGGTCACGACCAGCCCGGCAACCAGCAGCGGCAGCAGCCGACGCAGCATCAGCGCGTCCTTTCGACCAGCGGGGCAGAGGCCCCCGAAACAGGAAAAACGCGCGGGACCTGCCCGCGCGTTTCATCGGATGGAGGGGCGATCAGCGGCCCCAGACGTAGATCGCGGCGAACAGGAACAGCCAGACCACATCGACGAAGTGCCAGTACCAGGCCGCGGCCTCGAACCCGACATGCTGGGTCTGGGTCATGTGGCCGCGGATCATCCGCACCAGACAGACGAACAGGAAGATCGTCCCGATGATGACGTGGAAGCCGTGGAAGCCGGTCGCCATGAAGAACACGCCGCCATAGACGGTATCGTCCAGGCCGAAGGCCGCATGGCTGTATTCGTAAGCCTGCAGGATGGTAAAGGCGACGCCCAGGAACACCGCGACGGCCAGCCCGCGGATCGCGGTCTTGCGGTCGTTGTCATGCGCGATCGCGTGGTGCGCCCAGGTGACGGCGACGCCCGACAGCAGCAGGATCAGGGTGTTGATCAGCGGCAGGTGCCAGGGGTCGAAGGTCACGATCCCCTCGGGCGGCCAGACGCCGTCGACGATCGGGCTCATCTCGCCCATGGGATAGAGCGCGTTCTTGAAGAATGCCCAGAACCACGCGACGAAGAACATCACCTCGGAAATGATGAACAGGATGATGCCGTAGCGCAGGCCGATCTGCACCACCGGGGTGTGGTCGCCGGTGTTGCCCTCGTTGGCGACGTCGTTCCACCAGCCGAACATGGTGTAGAACACGGTCAGCACGCCCAGCGCGAACAGCGCCCAGTTCGGCAGGCCAAGCACCGACATCTTGTGCATCCAGAAGACGCCGCCGACGAACATGACGAACGCGCCGATGGCCCCGATGAACGGCCAGATGGACGGCGGAAGAATGTGATAATCGTGGTTCTTGGCGTGGGCCATGGTCTCTCTCGCGTCGACTGGATCAGTTCAGGGCGGTGGCTGCGGACGCGCCGGTGTCGGCCCGCGCCGATTTCTGCGTGTCCATATGGAAGAAGGTATAGCTCAACGTGATGTCGCGGATACGGCCGGCGTCGCGGTCGTCCAGCATGTCGGGGTTGACGAAGAAGGTCAGCGGCATCTCGATCCGCTCGCCGGGGGCCAGCTCCTGCTCGGTAAAGCAGAAGCAGTCGATCTTTTCGAAGAAATACCCGGCGTCCGAGGGCGAGACGTTGTAGGTCGAGCGCCCGACCAGCGTCTGGTCCGAGTTGTTGACCGCCTCGTAATAGGCCATGGCGGTTTCGCCCAGCCGCACGGTCATTTCGGTCTGCATGGGGCGGAAGCTCCAGTCCAGGTCCGGCATCACGTTGGCGTCGAAGCGCACGCGGATGGTCTGGTCCAGCACCCGGTCGGATTCCTGAGTGGCGATCTGGGTGGTGCCGGCAAAGCCGGTCACCTGGCAGAACCAGCGGTAGAACGGCACCGCGGCCCAGGCGGCGGCGCCCATGAACACCACCACCGCAATCAGCCGCCAGACGACGCGGGCATTGGCGTTGTCGCGCGTATTGCTCATGGCTGCCCCCCCTCTGCGGCGGGGGCGGCCGGGGTCGAGCGCGCCTGCGGCAGCGCCGAGGCCGGGGTGCCGGGCGCCGCCACCGGGTTGGCCGACGGCGCGACCGCGGCGGCCGGCGGCAGCGAGGCCGGGCGGTGGTCGAAGCCCTGCATCAGGTCGCCCTGCTTGATCTTGACCACCGACAGGCCGAACACCAGCGCCACGAACAGCGCCAGCACCAGCGCCAGCCCGATGTTGCGGCCGCTGCGGCGGCGGTGCAGCTCATGTTCCGGGTGCAGTGCCATCACGCCCAGCCTCCGATCGTGGCCTGCACCGCCAGCGCGGCGAAATGCGCGGCCAGGTAGTACAGCGACAGGCGGAAGAAGGATTTCTCGACCGCGTAGGAATCTTCCTGTGCCTGCTCCTCGGTCCGGCGCAGGATCCGCCAGCCGCCCAGGATGAACAGGGCGTTGAACACCAGCGCCACCGCCAGATACAGCGGCCCGCCGATCGAGGTCAGCCCCAGCGCCACCGCAAACGGCGCCAGCACCAGCGTATAGGCAAAGATGTGCTTGCGGGTGGCGCGCCGGCCGTGGGTCACGGTCAGCATCGGCACGCCGGCGTTGTGGTAGTCCTCCTTCATGAACAGCGCCAGCGCCCAGAAATGCGGCGGCGTCCAGAAGAAGGTCAGCGAGAACATCAGCAGCGATTCGACCGAGATGCCGCCCGTGGCGCAGGCCCAGCCGATCATCGGCGGGAACGCCCCGGCGGCGCCACCGATCACGATGTTCTGCGGCGTCAGGCGCTTGAGCCACATCGTATAGACGACGGCATAGAAGAAGATGGTGAACGCAAGGAACGCCGCGGCGAACCAGTTGGCGGTCAGCCCCAGCATCAGCACCGCAAGGCCGGACAGGAACAGCCCCAGCCCCAGCGCGTCGCCCTCGGTCAACCGGCCGGCGGGGATCGGACGCTTGGCGGTCCGGGTCATCACCCGGTCGATGTCGGCGTCGTACCACATGTTCAGCGCGCCCGAGGCACCGCCCCCCAGCGCAATGAACAGGATCGCACAGAAGCCGACGAAGGGGTTGACCGGCACCGGCGCCACATACAGCCCGACAAAGGCGGTAAAGACAACCAGCGACATGACCCGCGGCTTGAGCAGCGCCACATAGTCGCCGAACCCGGCCTCGCCGCCCAGCCCCTGGGCGGCCCGGTCATATGAGTGGATGTCCGCCACGCCGCCTTATTCCGCCTGGGCCAGCCGCACCGGCGCGGCGGGCAGGTAATCCGAGGCGTCGGCCGCGAACTCGGTCTTGGCGCCTGCCATCCAGGCGTCGTATTTCTCCTGGCTGACCGCCTTGACCACGATCGGCATATAGGCGTGGTTGATCCCGCACAGTTCCGAGCACTGGCCGAAATACACGCCCTCCTTGTCGACCGAGAACCACAGCTGCGCGATGCGGCCCGGAACGGCGTCCTGTTTCACGGCAAAGGCCGGAACCGTCCAGCTGTGGATCACGTCCGAGGCGGTGACCTGCACCAGCACCGTCGCGCCGACCGGCACCACCACGGCATTGTCGGTGGCCAGCAGATATTCGTCGTCGGCATAGCCGTTGTCGGCCAGTTCCTCGCGCGCCAGCATCAGCGCGTCAAAGGCGACGCCGTCGTTGGGGTATTCATAGGACCAGTACCACTGCCGGCCGATCGCCTTGATCACCAGATCCGGGTCCGAGGGCATTTCCTGCGACCGGAACAGCGCCGGCAACGAAAAGATCCCGATGGTCAGCAGGATCAGCACCGGCACCACCGTCCACACCACCTCGACCGGGGTGTTGTGGGTGAAGCGGGCCGGGACCGGGTTCGCGCGGCGGTTGAAGCGGACGATGCAGAACAGCAGCAGCAGGCAGACCAGCACCGTCACGAAGGTGATGATGTACAGCACGAACTGGTCCAGCCACTGCTGGTCGACCGCCAGCGGGCTCGACGCCGGCTGGAACCCGATGCCGCCCGGTTCGGGCTTGCCGATCACCGGCAGATCGCCCAGCACGTCCTGCGCCATGGCAGACCCGGCGGTGGCCAGAGTCATGCCGACCAACCCCGCTGCTGCCAGCCCCGCCGCCATGCGGCCCCTTGCCCCGTTCGCCATTCGTCGAATCCCGTTCCTGTCGCCCCTCGTGCCCCGACTCATGAAAAAGCTGACGCACGCCATTGTCTGTCGAGACATATTGTCACAACCACATATACCGCAACAGGACAAGCCTCTACCGCAACAGCACCTCCCTCGGTATCGACTCGGGGGCGAAATGGGCTTACTTCGCTGGATCCATGACTGATCGTTTCGCGCCCTTCGCACAGCTGATCGACCCCGCTCGCGCCCTTTCCATCCTGCGCGAGGCCACCGCCGGCGCCGAGGACGGCGAGATCTTCCTGGAACGGGTCCGCGGCGAAAGCCTGGTTTTCGACGACGGCAGGCTGCGAAACGCGGGGTTCGAGGCCGCGCAGGGCTTTGGCCTGCGCGCCGTGCGCGGCGAGGTCACCGGCTACGGCCATTCCACCGACATCAGCGAAACCAGCCTGCGCGAGGCGGCGGCAATGGCGCGGCTGGCGGTGGGCAATGGCGGCGGCGTCATGGCCGCGGCCCCCGCCGGACCGGGCGCGCAGCTTTATCGCGGCGAGGATCCGGTCGAGGGTATCGGCTTTGGCGCCCGCATCGCGACCTTGCGCGACATTGACAGCTTTGCGCGCGACCTGGACCCGCGGGTGGTGCAGGTCACCGCCTCGATGGCGTCGTCCCTGCAAGAGGTGGCGATCCTGCGCCCCGAGGGCGGCATCTTCACCGACATCCGCCCGATGGTGCGGCTGAACGTGTCGGTGATCGTGGAATCGAACGCAAGGCGTGAAACCGGCACCGCCGGCGGCGGCGGCCGCTTTGGCCTGTCGGCGCTGATGCAGCCCGACCACTGGCAGGGGCTGGTGCGCGAGGCGCTGCGCATCGCCCATGTCAACCTGCGCTCGGTCCCGGCCCCCGCCGGGGTGATGGACGTGGTGCTGGGCCCCGGCTGGCCCGGCATCCTGCTGCACGAGGCGGTGGGCCACGGGCTTGAAGGAGACTTCAACCGCAAGAAGGCCTCGGCCTTTTCCGGGCTGATGGGACAGCGCATCGCCGCGCCCGGGGTGACGGTGGTGGATGACGGCACCCTGCAAGACCGTCGCGGCTCGATCTCGGTCGATGACGAGGGCACGCCGCCCGCCCGCAACGTGCTGATCGAGGACGGGATCCTGGTCGGCTATCTGCAGGACCGCCAGAACGCCCGGCTGATGGGCGTGGCCCCCACCGGCAACGGCCGCCGGCAAAGCTTTGCCCATGCGCCGATGCCGCGGATGACCAACACCATGATGGACCCGGGGCAGGACGATCCGGCCGCAATCCTTTCGGGGCTCAAGGACGGCATCTATGCGGTCGGCTTCGGCGGCGGGCAGGTGGACATCACCAACGGCAAGTTCGTGTTTTCCTGCACCGAAGCCTATCGCGTGAAGAACGGCGAGGTGGGCGAGTCGATTCGCGGCGCCACGCTGATCGGCGACGGTGCCACCGCGCTGCGCCAGATCCGCGCGGTCGGCAACGACCTGGCGCTGGACCCCGGCGTCGGCAACTGCGGCAAGCAGGGGCAGTGGGTGCCGGTGGGGGTGGGCCAGCCGACGCTGCTGATCGGCGGGCTGACCGTGGGCGGTTCGGCCGCCTGACTTTCCGGGGCCGCGGTAACCACTAATTAACCATTACCGTGGCATGAAGTCCCTGCGGATGAGGCAGGGACCGGCAGTGAACCCAGGCACGTTTTCTTTCGACACCCCCCACCCCCACCCTACCCCGAGGGAAGACGACCTGACGGTGCTTCGCCTCATCCGCTCTCGCCGCGTGGGGCCGGCGACCTTCCACCGGCTGATCGCGGAACATGGCAGCGCCGCAGCGGCGCTGGACGCGCTGCCGGGCATCGCCGCCGCGGCCGGGACCAAGGGATACGAGCCCTGTCCGCCCGGGGTGGCCCGCGCCGAGCTGGCGGCGGGCGCGCGCGTGGGCGCGCGGCTGATTCGGATCGGCGACGCCGATTACCCGCCGCTGCTGGCGACGATCTCCGACGCCCCGCCGGTGTTGTGGCTACGCGGCCGGGTCGAGGCGCTGCACCGTCCCGCGGTCGCGGTGGTGGGGGCGCGCAACGCCTCCTCCCTGGGGCTGCGGATGGCGCGGCATCTGGCGGCGGGGCTGGCCGAAGCCGGGCTGGTGGTCGCGGCCGGGCTGGCGCGCGGCATCGATACCGCCGCGCATCAGTCGAGCTGCGCCCGGGGCACCATCGCGGTGATGGCCGGCGGCATCGACGTGATCTATCCGGCGGAAAACCGGGCGCTGGCCGACCGCATCTGCGACTCGGGCTGCCTGCTGACCGAGCAGCCGCCGGGGGTCGAGCCGGTGGCGCGGCATTTCCCGGCGCGCAACCGCATCGTGTCGGGGATTTCCGCAGCGGTGGTGGTGATCGAGGCCGCCTGCCGCTCGGGCAGCCTGATCACCGCGCGGCTGGCCGGCGAGCAGGGGCGCGAGGTGATGGCGGTGCCCGGCCACCCGCTGGACGCCCGCGCCTCGGGCTGCAACGCCCTGATCCGCGACGGCGCCACGCTGGTGCGCAATGCCGAGGACGTGCTGGCGCTGATTCGGCCGCTGTCGCTGCCGGGGCTCGACGGGTTCGCGGCGGATTCGGGGGGCGAGAGCACCCTGCCCGCGCGCGCTTCCAGAACAGCGACGCCGCGATCTGCCACCGCTGCGGCAGATGAAGAACCAGCCGCTGCGGGTGATCGACAGCCTTCTACCCGGCGCGTAGACGACCCTAAGCCGCACCGCGGGGGGCAAAACGACGCCCCTGCCGCCGTGCAAAATGCTCAAGCGGTGCCGTCGGGATGTGGACCGGAGGCATCTGCACCCGCAGGCTCCGGCCAAGGTTCAAGCGGGCCAGATCCGCACCCGCCCGCGCGTTCCGCCGCCGCATCGCCCGTATCGTCACTGGCAGCTGACGCCAGCCCGGATTCCACCCCGACCGCGACCGAACTGCGCAGGCGGCTGCTGCACCTGCTCGGCCCCTCGCCCACCGACGAGGACAGCCTGATCCGCGACCTCGGCATCGCCCCGGCCCGGCTCGCGCCGACGCTGCTCGACCTCGAACTCGACGGCACCATCACCCGCCTGCCCGGCGGCCGGATCGCCCTGGCCTGATCGACGTTCCAGCCGGGAAAGGGCACCGCCGCCACGGATTCCCCGCTGTGCTGCGGCACCGACAGCATGAGCTGCACCCGAGATAGCATCCTCCGCCACGGATCAAGGTCGGCCTATATGGCCATGCAGACCTCTTTTTTCCCCGGCTCCGCTTTCCGCCTCGGCCACGGATCGCCGCCCCTCCCTCTATCTCTCACCCCCATCACGCGGATTCCGCCGGGGGCTGGGTGCTGCCCGGTGTGACAGCGATGTCCAGCGACACCGGCCGGAACGGGTCCGGGGTGTCAAGGTCGCTCAGGGGCAGGCCGTCTGGCAGCGGGCCAGCGGGCGGTCCGGCGGTGGCGCGCGGGGATTCGGGGGGCGCATCGGGGGCTGGCAGCAGGCGCAGCGCGTGGCGGCCGGCCATTTCGCCCAGTTTTCCGCGAAACAGCACCTGGCCGATGGCGGTCTCCAGCGTGGCTGCGCCAAGGACGTCGGGGGGCAGTGTGATCACGTCGCCGGGCGACAGCGCTGCCAGCTCCCGCAGCGAGATCCGGCGGCGGCAGAGCACCCCCAGCAGCTCGATCGGGGCGCTGTGGATCGCCTCGGCCAGCGACGGCGCGTCGGTGCAGTCGCCCTGCGCCGGGGGATCACCGCCGTCGCAGCCCGGTTGCGCGGGGTCCGAGGGCCAGGCAATCACCAGCCGGCCGCTTCTTTGCCCCGCTTCGCCGGCGCGCAGCCCGACCGTCAGCAGATGGAACGCCCCTTCCTCGAGCAGCAGGTCCAGCGTCCGCAGATCGTCCAGATGGCTGGCGTAGCGATAGCCCCGCAGACGGTCGCGGCCGGGGGGAAATCCGGGCTCGGCGCCAAGCTCGGCCAGGGTCGCATTGATGAAATCGGTGCAGATACTACCGTCGGTTCGGGTCGGGCGCCGTGGCGGCGCCGGGCGCGAAGAGACGCGTCCGGCCGTCTGCATCTCGGTGCCCGCGGCCAGCAGCTCGGGGCAGAGCGCCACCACCCCCAGCGAATCGCCCGGCCCCTCGATCAGCGAGACCAGCGCGCCTTCGGGCAGAAGCTCGCCCAGCTCGGCCAGTGCCGCCTGGCTCCACTCGATACGATCGAAGAACAGCGGTAGCCGGTGGACCCGGTCGGCGGCCCGGCCGATGGCCCCGGCGACGGCCCGTTCCGGCGAGCGCGCCTGCGCGCCCCGCGCCGGCGATGCGCCCGGCGGGGCCGCAAGCCCGCCCCGGCGCCGCGCCGTGGCCGCCACGACATGGCGCCACAGCACCGAGCCGCCGGCTGGCACCCCGTCTTCAGTCTGTGTTGCGCCCTGCATTCCCTGTCCGAATCACTGGTTACGTCCGGCGAGAATTGCAGAAAACCCTTAAGCCCCGGTTACCGGGCTCAGACCGCCAGCCCTTCGCGGCCGGCAAGATCGGTAAAGAACTGCCAGGCGACGCGGCCCGAGCGGGCGCCGCGGGTGGCCTGCCACTCGATCGCCTCGGCCCGCAGGCGGTCGGGGTCGATCTCGAGCCCATAGGCGGCGCAATAGCCGTCGATCATCGCCAGATATTCGTCCTGCCCGCAGGCGTGGAACCCCAGCCACAGCCCGAATCGGTCGGAGAGCGAGACCTTTTCCTCGATCGCCTCGCCCGGGTGGATGGCGGTGGCGCGCTCGTTGTCGATCATGTCGCGGGGCATCAGGTGACGGCGGTTCGAGGTCGCATACAGCACGACATTCGGCGGCCGCCCCGCCAGCCCGCCGTCCAGCACCGCCTTGAGCGATTTGTACTGCGCGTCGTCGCTGGAAAACGACAGGTCGTCGGCGAACAGCACGAAGCGGCGGTCGCTGTCGCCCAGGATCGCCAGCAGCCGACCGACGGAATCGAGGTCGTCGCGAGAGATCTCGACCAGCACCAGCGGCAGGCCGCGGGCCACGGACTCGGCGTGCACGGCCTTGACGAGGCTGGATTTCCCCATCCCCCGCGCGCCCCACAGCAGCGCGTTGTTCGCGGCATGACCGCGCGCGAACTGCAGCGTATTGGCCAGCAAGGTGTCGCGGGCGCGGTCGATGCCGACCAGCTGGTCCAGCGGCACCCGGGCGACGCGGCGGACAGGCTCCAGCCGGTCGGGGGCGGTGTGCCAGACATAGGCCTCGGCCTCGGCAAAGCTCGGCGCGGGCGCGGGCGGCGGCGACAGCCGGTCCAGCGCATCGGCAATGCGCGTCAGCGCGGCATCAGTCATCGTCAACCCAAAGTCCCTCGGCGCGCAGCTCGGCCTCGCGCTTCGTCTCGATCCGTTTCACCAGCTGGATGGCGATCTCGTAAAGCGAATAGATCACCGTGAACAGCACGATCTGGCTGATCACGTCGGGGGGGGTGACCATCGCGGCCAGCACCAGGATCAGCACGACCGCATAGCGCCGCATCGAGGCCAGCCCGGCCGCGGACACCAGCCCGGCCTTGCCCATCAGGGTCAGCGCCACCGGCAGCTGGAACGACACCCCGAAGGCAAGGATGAACTTGGTGGTCAGCGACAGATATTCCGCGATCGAGCCCTGGAACACGATGCCCGCCATCTTCGGCTCGGTCACCACCGGGGTGGCGGGGTCGTCGGGCAGGACCAGCGGCCCGCTCTGGAAGCCCAGGAAGAAGTCGAAGGCCCAGGGCAGGATGATGAAATAGGCAAAGCTGGCGCCCATAATGAACATCACGGGCGAGGCGATCAGGAACGGCAGGAACGCCTGTTTTTCCGACCGGTAGAGCCCCGGCGCGATGAAGCGCCACAGCTGATAGGCGATCACCGGAAAGGCGAGGATGAAGCCGCCGAACATGGCGATATGCATGGCCAGGAAGAAGCCTTCCTGCACCTTGAGCATGATCAGCCCGCATTCCTGCCCGCGCCGCGCCAGCGCGCCGCAGATCGGATGGGTCAGCACGTTGAAGACCGGCTGCCAGACGAAATAGCACAGGATCGCGGCGGCAACGAAGGCCAGCACCGACCAGATCAGCCGCGAGCGCAGCTCGGCCAGATGCTCGATCAGCGGGGCCGAGGATTCGTCGATGTCGTCAGGGCGTTTGGACAAGCCTCAGCTCCGGTCGCTGCGGCGCACGGCGTGCAGCCGGCGGGTCCCCGGTTCGGGGGTATCGTGAACAGGTGCAGGCGCGGCGGGCGCAGGCGACGGGGCGGCGGCGGTCTCTGCCGGCGCGGACGTAGATGCAGGGGTCGGGCTGGCCGGCGCCGCACTGGCGGCAGCGCTTGCGGCGGGGATCGCGCCTGCCGGGGGTCGCGGCGCGGCAGGGTCGGGCTGCGCCTTGCCCCCGTTGCGCACCGGTTGCATCGGATCCCATTTCTCGAACTTCTCGGCCGCGCGGCCCAAGGCATCGACGCCCATCGAGCGCGGGCTGGTCAGGTTCTTGATGTCGCGCAGGTCCTTGGTGGCCTCATCCAGCCCCGAGGCCTTGGCGGCATCCTCCATCGCCGAGGTGAACTCGCGTGCCATGCCGCGGGCGCGGGCCATGATCCGGCCCAGCGAATGGAACATCACCGGCAGATCCTTGGGGCCGATGACGATCAGCGCGACCACCCCGATCAGCAGAAGCTCGGTCCAGCCGACATCCAGCATATTTCAACCCCTTCCGCGCGCCGTGCGCGCGCCCGCATTACGGGCGGTTGCCGTCGGTCGGAGTCACGTCGCGCATCGCCTCGGTCCGGGCAGCCTTCGCCGCCTCGGCCTCGGCCTGGATGCGGTCGGCCTCGGCCCGGGCACGGGCGGCGGCGGCGTCCAGGTCGTCGGCAGTGCGCTCGGCCGCGATGGCGGCGCGGTCGGTGGCGGCATCGGCGGTGCGCTCGACCTCGTCGGCGCCCTCGCGAACGCCTTTCTTGAAGGCGGTGATCCCCTTGCCGACCTCGCCCATCAGGGACGAGACCTTGCCCCGGCCGAACAGAACCAGGACGACGATGGCGATCAACAGAAGCGCCATGGGTGAAGGTGCGTGCATCGTCTTTCTCCGTAGTCGGGCGTTTTGACCCGCGCGGCGAACGGCCGCCTCTCGCATATAAGGATATGCGCGCGGGTCCGAAAGTCCTTTCACGATCACGACACCCGCAGCAGGCGGGTGCAGCGACTGGCAGCGGGGCGCGGCAATCCCCAAATGCAGGGAAACCGCAAGGAGCGCGCATGAGCATCGACCCTGCAAGACTGGCCTATCTGACCCTGCTGCTGCTGGCACTGGGGGCGTTCGTGGTGGTCGAGTTCCGCCGCGACGCCGGCTCGACCCTGCGGGCGGTGCTGGCCTGGGGGCTGATCTTCCTGGCGGCGATCGGCGCGGCGGGGCTGTGGCAGGACATCAGCCGCGACGTCATGCCCCGGCAGGCGATGCTGGACCCGACGCGAATCGAGGTGCCGCTGGGCCCCGACGGGCATTTCCATCTGACGGCCGAGCTGAACGGGGCGCCGGTGCGGTTCATCGTGGACACCGGCGCCTCGGCGCTGGCGCTGTCGCCGCGCGATGCCCGCCGCGCCGGGATCGACCTGGAACGATTGGTCTATGCCGGGCAGGCCCGCACCGCCAACGGCATCGTGCCGACCGCAACGGTGCGGCTGGACCGCGTGGCGATCGGCGACATCCTCGACGAGAACGTGCCTGCCATGGTGATCCAGGCCGACATCGACCGCTCGCTGATGGGCATGGACTATCTGCGCCGCTTTGCCCGGGTCAGCTTCGAGGGCGATTCGATGATCCTGGAACGCTGAGCGCGCCGCACTGCCGGACCGGGGCGCTGCCCCGGACCCCGGGGTATTTTCGCCAGAAAGAAGAGACTGGCCGCCCACGGCGTGAGGCTTTCATCTGGTCCCAATATCCCCGGGCTTGCGAGCGCCCGGAATACAATCCAGTGGATTGTATTCCGCGAACAAGGGCACGGTAGTAGCCCGGGGGCTGGCCCCCGGACCGGCGGCGACGCAATCGCAACGCGGCCGGTTCAGCGCTTGCGTTCCCAGCGACCCCCGGCTTCGGACCAGTATTCGGCGCCGACGCCGGCGCCGGTCAGCGCCCGCCACTGGTCGCGGGCGCGTTCCAGCGCGGGCGGGTCGTTGCCGTCGAAGACGATGCAGACGCGCTGCGCGGCGGCGCATTCCTCGGGCGCCACTGCTGCGCCATCCAGCGCGATCAGGCACTCGGCCGCCGCCGCGCCATGGCCCTCACCCGCCATGGTCAGCAGCACCGGCTGCGCCGCGTCATGCGGCCCGCCTGCCATGCCGTGGGGCAGGAACCCCTCGGCCAGCCACAGCTCGTCGTCGAGCCGCGCCATGCGGGCGCGGTCGCTGCCGCGCAGTTCCACCCGCCAGCCGGCCTGCAGCGACTTGCCCAGCAGCAAGGGCACCAGCCGCGCCGCGGGCGAGCGGGTCAGGTGATAGAACAGCGCATTGCCCACGGCGCGGCGGTCCTCAGGCTTCGAAGCGGTCGCGCACCAGCCGGTCCAGCGTCAGCACCCCCCAGCCGGTCGCGCCCTTGGGGGCCAGCGTGGTTTCCTTGGGCGGCAGCGCCACGCCGGCGATGTCGATATGCGCCCAGGGCGTGCCGTTGCGGATGAAACGCTGCAGGAACTGCGCCGCGGTGATCGAGCCCGCCGGGCGGCCGCCCGAGTTCTTGATGTCGGCCAGCCGCGACTTGATCAGCTCGTCATAGGCGGGGGCGAGCGGCATCCGCCAGATCCCCTCGCCCTCGGCCTCGGCGGCCTTGGCCAGCTCGCCCGCCAGCGCATCGTCGTTGCAGAACAGCCCGGCCTTTTCATGGCCCAGCGCCACGATGATGGCGCCGGTCAGCGTGGCGAGGTTGACCACCGCCGCGGGCTGGAAACGCTCCTGCGCGTACCAGAGGATGTCGGCCAGCACCATCCGCCCCTCGGCGTCGGTGTTCACCACCTCGATCATGTCGCCCTTCATCGAGCGCACGATGTCGCCCGGCCGCTGCGCGCGGGCGTCGGGCATGTTCTCGACCAGCCCGACCACGCCGACGACATTGGCGCGCGCCCGGCGCAGCGCCAGCGTGCGCATGACGCCGGCGACGACGCCCGCGCCGCCCATGTCCATGGTCATCTCTTCCATGCCCTGCGCGGGCTTGATGGAGATGCCGCCGGTGTCGAAGACCACGCCCTTGCCGACCAGCGCCAGCGGCGCGGCGTCGCCCCCGCCCTGCCAGCGCATCACCACCACCTTGGAGGGGCTGTCCGAGCCCTGCCCCACCGCCAGCAGCGCCCGCATACCCAGCCGGGAAAGCTCGTCCTCGTCCAGCACCTCGACCTCGAGCCCCAGCTCGCGCATCGCCAGCAGCCGGTCGGCAAAGTCGCTGGTGGTCAGCACGTTGGCGGGCTCGTTGATCAGGTCGCGGGTGAAGAACACCCCCTCGGCCAACGCGGCGCCGTCCTGGGCGGCGCGGGCGGCCGATTCGGGGTCGCTGCACAGCACGGTGACGCGGGCCTTGCCGGGCTGCGCGGCCACGGCGGCCTGCCCAACCGCCGCAGGCTCTGCCGGCTGGCCCGAGGCGTCGTTCAGCCGCGCATCGGGCGCCGCTCCATGGGTCACCGCCTGCGGCGGCGCGGCCGGGACATCGCCGCCGGCTTCCGCCTCGCCTTCGCCCGCGGGCGAGGTCTTGTAGGTCGAGAAATCATAGCCGCGCAGCGCGATGCCCAACGTCAGCTCGGCGATGCGCGGATGTCCGCTGCAGAGCACCGTCACCTCGGCCTTGCCCATGCGGGCACCGACCGCGGCCCCGGCCTTGCGCGCCGTCGCCACGTCGGCGCGGCGCGGCAGGCGCAGCAGCTGCACCGCATCCGCCGCCAGCCCCGCCGGAAAGGCGATCTCTAGCGCGCCGCCGGGCTTGACCTCGCCCCATTGCTTCGAGCCGAGCGCGCGGGCCAGGCTCTTGCGGGCCGCGGGCGGCAGGCCCTTGGGCAGCTGGTCACGCTCGCCAATCAGCAGGACCAGGCGGCCCTCGCAGGCGGCCAGATCGGCATCGGCCTCGGGCATGAAACGGATTTCGACGGGGTGGTTCATCGCGGGCTGGCCTTCGTCGGTGGAAAACAGCCCGACCGTAGCGGCGCCCCCCGCGCTTGACCAGAGCACCGCCGACCGGCGACCCGCGGGCTTCCGCCCGCAGGGCACAGCGGCTAATCAGGGGCAGAGCCGGACAGGACGCCCATGACCCGCATCGACCGATACATGCTGTTGCAGTTCCTGACGCAGTTCGGGTTCTTTGCGCTGGTGCTGGTATCGGTCTACTGGATCAACCGCGCCGTGCGCCTGTTCGAGCAGCTGATCCAGGACGGACAGACCGCGCTGGTGGTGCTGGAATTCACGGCCCTGACCCTGCCGCTGGTGATCTCGCTGGTGCTGCCGGTCGCGGCCTTTGCGGCGACGGTCTACGGCACCAACCGATTCGCCTCGGAATCCGAGCTGACGGTGATGCAGGCGGTGGGGCTGTCGCCCTGGCGGCTGGCGCGGGCGCCGCTGGTGTTCGGGCTGATCGTGGCGCTGATGGTGGCGGCGCTGGCGCATGGGCTGGTGCCGGCGGCACGGGCGCGGCTGGCCGACCGCCAGGCCGACATCGCCGAGAACGTCACCGCCAGCTTCCTGCGCGCGGGATCGTTCCAGTATCCGGGCGAGGGCGTCACCCTGTTCATCGGCAGTATCGCGCCGGACGGGCGGCTGCTGGACCTGTTTCTGGAAGACGCGCGCAGCCCGGCCCGCCAGATCACCTATACCGCCGAAGAATCAATGCTGCTGCGCACCGACAGCGGCCCGCGGCTGGTGATGCTGCGCGGCATGGTGCAGACGCTGGAAACCGTGGCCGGAGAGGTGCCGCGCCTGTCCACCACCCGGTTCGCGGACCTGACCTATGACATCGGCTCGATGCTGTCGGTACGTAACACGCCGGGACGCGACCTGCGCGACTATTCCACCTGGCGGCTGCTGAACCCCGACCCCGCGCTGCTGGAGGCGACCGGCGCCACCCCACCCCGCGCCCGGGCCGAGGCGCATGAGCGGCTGGCCCAGCCGCTGCTGGCGCCGGTGGGGGCGCTGCTGGGCTTCGCGATGCTGCTGCTGGGCGGGTATTCGCGCTTCGGGGTCTGGCGGCAGGTGATCTGGGCCATCGTCGCGCTGCTGTTCGTGCACATGCTGTCCACCACCGCCGCCGCGCAGGCGGCGCAGGCGCCCGGGCGCTGGCCGCTGCTCTACCTGCCCGCCGTGGTGGGGGCGGCGATGGTGACCGCGGCGCTGTGGCTGGCCGCCCGCCCGCGCCGGGTCCGCGCCCCCGCCGCCGCGCCCGCCCCCGCCCGCGGGGCCGCGCCGTGATCCTGCAACGCTATGTCGCCCGGCGCTTCCTGCGCCAGTTCCTGCTGGTCACGGCGGTCTTCGTCGCGATCCTGTTCCTGATCGACATCATCGAGCAGATCCGCCGCTTCGGCAGCAATGCCGAGATCGGGCTGGCGGGGCTGGCGGGACTGGCGGCGCTGAACATCACCGCCAGCGTCTATACGATCCTGCCGCTGATCACCCTGCTGGCGGGGATCGCGCTGTTTCTTGGGCTGTCGCGCTCGTCCGAGCTGGTGGCGATGCGGGCGGCGGGGCGGTCGGGGCTGCGCATTCTGGCCGCGCCCACGGTCACCGCGATCCTACTGGGGGCGGTGCTGGTCAGCGTGATGAACCCGATGGTTGCGGCCACCAGCAAACGCTACGACCAGGCGGCGGCGGCGGCCAAGGGCAATGCGGTGCAGACCATTTCGCTGGGGCGCGGCGCGGTCTGGCTGCGGCAGGCGGTGGCGCCGGGCGCCGCCGGCACCGGCGACCGGGGCGGGCAGATCGTGATCCGTGCGGGCCGCGCCAGCCCCGACGCCACCACGCTCTACGACGCCACCTTCATCGTGCTGGACGCGGTGGACGGGCCGGTGCGGCGCATCGTGGCGCAGTCGGCGCGGCTGGCATCAGGCTCCTGGGCGCTGGCGGGGGTCAAGGAATGGCCGCTGCGCAAGCCGAACCCGGAACTTTCCGCCGTGACGCTGCCCGGCCTGACCCTGCCGACCGAGCTGACCGCTGCCCGCATCCGCGACGGCTTCGGCGCCCCCGAGGCGGTGGCGATCTGGCAGCTGCCCGAGTTCATCTCGGGGCTCGAAAGCGCCGGATTTACCGCGTTGCGCCACCGGGTCTGGCTGATGATGGAGCTGGCGCGCCCGCTGCTGATGGGCGCCATGGTCATGGTCGCGGCCGTGTTCACCATGCGGCCGATGCGCGGGCGCAAGGCTGGGGTGCTGGTGCTCAGCGCCTTCATCGCCGGGGTGGGGCTGTTCTTCCTGCGCAACCTGACGCAGGTGCTGGGCGAGACCGGCGAGATCCCGCCGCTGCTTGCCGCTTTCGTGCCGCCGCTGGTGGCGGCGATGCTGGCGCTGGCCGCCCTGCTGGGGCTGGAGGACGGATGACCGCTGCACCCCTGCTCTTCTGTCCCGCCCCCCACTGCCCCGGCCCCGGGACCGCGGCGCCGGCGGCGTCCCGCCCTGGCCGGACCCGCCGCGCGCTGGCCTGCGGCGCGGCGCTGCTGGTGCTGGCGGGCGCGCCCGCGCTGGCGCAGACCTTTGTCCCCGATGCCAGCGGCCGGCAGGGCGCGGCGCTGGCCCCGACCGAGTCCACCGGGCTGTCGGGGATGCTGGCCGACGGCACCAGCCTGCTGCGCCTGCCGGTGGTGGTGGCGCCGTCGCGCCCCGCGCAGGCCGCGGCGGACGATGCCGAACCCGACAGCCCCGCCACGCTGCTTGCCGACCGGATCGAGCTGTCGGGCGACCGGGTGCTGACCGCCTCGGGCGGGGTGGTGGCGTGGTATCGCGGCACCAGGCTGATCGCCGAGCGGGTGGTCTATGACGGCGCCGCCGGCACCATGCGGATCGAGGGGCCGATCCACCTGTCCGAGCCCGGCAAGGCCGGCAGCGACGACGAAACCGTGCTGATCGCCGATGCCGCCCAGCTGGACGAAGGAATGCGCGACGGGCTGCTGACCGGGGCGCGGCTGGTGCTGGCGCGCGAATTGCAGCTGGCCGCGGCCGAGGTGCGGCGCAGCGGCGAGGGGCGGATGACCACCTTGTCGCATGTTGTCGCCTCGTCCTGCCAGGTCTGCGCCGAGGACCCGACGCCCCTGTGGGAAATCCGCGCCCGTCGCATCACCCACGACGCCGAAACCCGACGCCTGCATTTCGAGCGCGCGCAGTTCCGCGCGTTTGGCCTGCCCGTCGCCATGCTGCCGTGGTTTTCCGCCCCCGACCCGACGGTGGACCGGATGACCGGCTTCCTGACGCCCGAGATGCGGACCACCTCGGGGCTGGGGGTGGGGGTCAAGCTGCCCTATTTCATCACCCTGGGCGACAGCGCCGACCTGACGCTGACCCCCTATCTGGCCGCCAGCCGCACCACCACGCTGGAGCTGCGCTATCGCCAGGCCTTCACCGACGGCGCCCTGCAGCTGGAAGGCGCGCTAAGCCACGACGACCTCGAGGACGGCAGCCGCGGATATCTGTTCGGCGCCGCCCGCTTTCGCCTGCCGCACGACTACTGGCTGGGGTTGCAGCTGCAATCGGTCAGCGACCGCCCCTATCTGCTGGACTATGACGTCACCGACGCCGACCGGCTGTGGAGCGGGGTCACCCTGGACCGCGTGGCCAGCGACCGGCTGGTCGCCGCCCGCATCGGCCGCTACGAGACCTTCCGCGAGGGCGAGGACAGCGCCACCTCGCCCGGGCTGGTCGCCGACGCGCTGTGGGAACGCCGCTTGCGCCCCGGGCTGCTGGGCGGCGAGGCCGGGCTGCAGTTTTCCGTCCACGGGCACCGGCGCAGCTCGGACGCGGATGGCGACGGGCGCGACATGATGCGCGGCTCGGCCCGGCTGGACTGGCAGCGGGTCGAGATCCTGCCCGGGGGCGTGGTGGGCAGCGTGCAGACCCGCATCGACGCCGATCTCTACCGCATCCGCGACGATGCCAGCTTTGATTCCTCGCAGGCGCGGCTCACCCCGATCGCGGCGGTCGAGTTCCGCTGGCCGCTGATCTCGCAGGGCGGCGGCGTCACCCATGTGCTCGAGCCGGTGGCGCAGTTCGTCTGGTCGCCCCGCGCCTCCGAGGACGACCCCATCCCCAACGAGGATTCCACCCTGGTCGAGTTCGACGAGGGCAATCTGTTTTCCATCGACCGCCTGCCCGGGCGCGATGTGGTCGAGGGCGGGTTCCGCGCCAATCTGGGGCTGGGCTGGACCCGCATCGACCCGGCGGGCTGGTCGCTGGGGCTGACGGCCGGGCGGGTGCTGCGCTCGCGCCCCGACCCGGCCTTTGACCAGGACGGGGACATGCTGTCGGGCCGGCGCTCGGACTGGCTGCTGGCGGCCACCTATTCGGGGCCGAACGGGCTGGCGATGGCCAACCGGGCGCTGTTCGACGACGACCTGACCCTGCATCGCAACGAATTGCGGGTGGGCTGGCTGCGGCCGGGACTGCAGCTGTCCGCCGGCTATCTGTGGATCGACGCCGATACCGAGCCCGACCGGCTGGAGGACGTGTCGGAACTGACCGCCACCACCGGCGTGCAGTTGGCGCCCGGCTGGCGGATGACCGCGGAGGGCCGCTACGACTTTGCCATCGACCGCGCGCAAAAGGCCGAGCTGGGGCTGGAATACCGCAACGAATGCGTGACCGTGGATCTGTCGGTGTCGCGCCGCTTCACCTCGTCGGACACGGTGCGCGCCGATACCGACGTGGGGCTGTCGGTGCGGCTGGGCGGTTTCGGGCGCCAGCGGGACGGCGGCGCGGCAACTGTGGCGCGGCGCAGCTGTCTGCGCTAGATTGGCGCCAACGAGGAATGAGGCAACGATGCGGCGGATAGCTCACGCGACGATGATGGCGGTGTTTCTGGGCACGGCGGCGCTGCCGGCGCTGGCCCAGCAGGGGCCGCTGGCCCCGGTTGCCTATGTCAACAACTCGGCCGTCACCCGCTATGAGGTGGCGCAGCGCGTCCGCTTCATGCAGATCCTGCGCGCGCCTGATGCCAACCCCGACGCAGCCCTGCAGGCGCTGATCGACGACCGGCTGAAGATGCAGGCGGCCGAGCAGATGGACATCCGCGTCACCGACGAGGGGCTCGAGGCCGGTCTGGCCGAGTTCGCCGGCCGCGCCGGGCTGGATACCGCCGGTTTTGCCGCCGCGCTGGCCTCGGAGGGGGTGGAACGCCAGGCTTGGCGCGATTTCGTCCGCGTAAGCGTGGCCTGGCGCGAGGTGATCCGCCAGCGCGTCGTCCCCGGCATCAGCGTCAGCGACCGCGAGATCGAGCAGGAGCTGAAGCAGGAAATCCAGACCCCGATCATCACCCAGGTGCTGCTGTCGGAACTGGTGATCCCCGCCCCCCCCGGGCAAGAGGCGCAGGCCCAGGCCATCGCGCAGCGCCTGTCGGAAACCGTGCGCAGCGAAGCGCAATTCGCCGCCGCCGCCCGCCAGTATTCCGCCGTGCCCACCGCGCCCGAGGGCGGGCGCCTGCCCTGGACCTCGATCGACAACCTCGCCCCCGGGCTGCGCGAGATCCTGCTGCGCATCCCCGAGGATTCGATCAGCGCACCGCTGAGCGTGCAGGGCGCGGTGGTGCTGTTCTATCTGCGCGACACCCGCGGGCGGCTGCGCGCGGGCGCAAGCGACCAGACCGTGGACTATGTGGAACTGGCGCTGCCCTCGGCCGCCGAGGGCGCGCAGATCCTGTCGGTCGCCGACAGCTGCGACCAGGTCTATGTGCAGGCGAACCGCTTTGCCGGCGACGTGATCCAACGCCACAGCCTGCCGCTGTCCGCGGTGCCGCTGGATGTGGCGCAGCGCCTCGCCTCGCTCGACCCCGATGAGGGCACGGTGATCGACTATGGTCGCGGTGCGCGGCTGGTGATGCTGTGCAAGCGCACGCCGACGCTGATCGACGAGCCCGACATCGCGACCACTCTGCCCGGCCTGCCCACGCCCGCGCGGCGCGAGGCTGTGCAGCCGCCGCCCTCGGCCGCCGACGCCCCCAGCGCCGAAAACGCCGCCAGCGATGCGGCCGCCGCCGCCGGGCTGTCGACGGGAGAGCCGCCGCTGCGGTCCCGCGACGAGGTGCGGGCCGCGATCTTCAACCGCAAGGTGAACGCGGCCGCCGATGCCTATCTGGCCGAACTGCGCGCCGACGCGCTGATGCGCCGCCCGTGAGCGCCCCCCTCCGGCCCTCTCCGCCGCCGCTGATCCTGACCTGCGGCGAGCCCGCCGGCATCGGCCCGGAACTTGCCCCCCGGGCACTGGCCGCCGGGGTACCCTTCGTCTGGATGGGCGATCCCCGCCACCTGCCCGCAGGCACCAACTGGGCCGAGGTCAGCACTCCCGCTGACCCCGCCCCCGCGGGCGCGCTGCCGGTCCTGCGCCACGACTTTCCCGCCCCCGCCACCCCGGGCCGCCCCGACCCCGCCAATGCGCAGGCGGTGGCCGAAGTGATCGCGCGCGCCGCCGCCATGGCGATGGCGGGCCAGGCGGGCGGCATCTGCACCCTGCCGATCAGCAAGCAGGCGCTGAAGCAGGGCGCGGGCTTCGCCTTTCCGGGCCATACCGAATATCTCGCCGATCTGGCCGGCGGGGCGGATGTGGTGATGATGCTGGCCTCGACCAGCGTCACCCCGCCCTGCCGGGTGGTCCCGGCCACCATCCACATCCCGCTGGAGGATGTGCCCCGCACGCTGACGCCCGATCTGCTGGAACGCACGATCCGCATCACCCACGCCGGGCTGATCCGCGACTTCGGCATCGCCGCGCCACGGATCGCGGTGGCCGGGCTCAACCCCCACGCGGGCGAGGGCGGCACCATGGGCCGGCAGGAAGCCGACTGGATCGCCCCCCTCTGCACCCGCCTGCGGGCCGAAGGGCTGGACGTCTCGGGCCCCCACCCCGCCGACACCATGTTTCACGCCCCCGCCCGCGCCCGCTGGGACGCGGCCGTCGCCTGCTACCACGACCAGGCGCTGATCCCGATCAAGACGCTGGACTTTGCCGGCGGGGTCAACGTCACGCTGGGCCTGCCCTTCGTGCGGACCTCGCCCGACCACGGCACCGCCTTCGACATCGCCGGCACCGGCGCGGCGGACCCGTCCAGCACCATCGCCGCGCTGCGCCTGGCCTGGGACATGGCGTGCAAAAGGGCCGGCGCATGAGCTTTCTTCATCACGCAAATATCCCGCGGGGGTCCGGGGGCGCGAAGCCCCCGGTTGCGACAGGATGAGTGCGATCGACGGCCTGCCACCGCTGCGCGAGGTCATCGCCCGCCACGACCTGCGCGCGAAAAAGCAGCTGGGCCAGAACTTCCTGCTGGACCTGAACCTGACCGCCCGCATTGCCCGCGCCGCCGGCGATCTGACGCAATGCGACGTGATCGAGGTCGGCCCCGGCCCCGGCGGGCTGACCCGCGGGCTGCTGGCCGAGGGCGCGCGCCATGTGCTCGCCATCGAAAAGGACGCCCGCGCCATCCCGGCGCTGCAGGAAATCGCCGCGCATTACCCCGGGCGGCTGACCGTGATTCAGGGCGACGCGCTGCAGATCGACCCGCTGGCGCATGTAACGCCGCCGATCCGCATTGCCGCGAACCTGCCCTACAACATCGGGACCGAACTGCTGGTCGGCTGGCTGACGCCGCCGGAATGGCCTCCCTTCTGGCAGTCGCTGACGCTGATGTTCCAGAAAGAGGTCGCCCAGCGGATCGTGGCGAAGCCGGGGGGCAAGGATTACGGGCGGCTGGCGCTGCTCGCGCAGTGGCGCTGCGAGGCAAGGATCGTGCTGACCCTGCCGCCGCAGGCCTTCGTGCCCGCGCCCAAGGTCGAATCGGCGGTGGTGCATCTGACCGCCCTACCCGCGCCGCGGTTTCCCGCCGACGCGCGCGTGCTGGAGGAAATCACCCGCGCCGCCTTCAACCAGCGCCGCAAGATGCTGCGCGCCTCGCTGCGCGGGCTGCACCCGGCGATCGAATCGCTGCTGGAGGCATCGGGGATTGCGCCGACCGCGCGGGCCGAGGAAATCGACCTGGAACGCTATTGCGGGCTGGCCCGCGCGCTGGCGGCGGCGCGGCGAGCACCGGCCGGAATACCGCCGGGCTGAATGGGGCGAAGCCGCGGCGCTGGCTCCGGCCGGCGCGGCTGCAATCCACCTGTTGAAGGTTCCACAAGACAAAAGGGGCGCGGTTGCCCGCACCCCCGGTCTTGGTCTTCGGCCTCGTTGACGCGGCGGCGCCGGTCCGGCCGGCGCGGCTGCAATCAACCTGCCGGCGGTTCCGCAAGATCGAAGGGGCGCGGCTGCCCGCGCCCCCGATCTCAGTCCTCGGCCTTGACGGCGGGGGTGGTCTGCCCGACCGCCTCGTCGCTGCCCTCGGCCTCGTCGGCGCTGCGGCGGCGGCGCGGCGCGGCGCGCTTGGGCGCGGTCGCGGCGGTGCTGGACGCGCGCGGCTTGCGGGGGCGAGGCGGCGCGGCGGCGGGTTTTTCCGCCGGAGCGGCCTCGGCGCTGTCCGGTACCGCGGCCGGGGGCGCCGCGTCTTCTGCCTGAGCTTCGGTTTCGGGCGTCGCGATCCGGTCGGATTCGCCGGCCGGGGGGCGCGCCTCGGGCAGCGCGGTTGAGGCCGGGGCAGCCGGGCGCACGAAGCGCGGCAGCTCCTCGAGTTCCGAGGGCTCGGCGCCGTTCACCTGCCCATGGCCGGGCTGGGCTGCGTCATCTGCACCGCCGCGCGGACGCTCGTCGCGGCGCTCACCGCGGCTTTCGTTGCGCCCCTCGCCACGGTCGTCGCGGCGGTCCTGCCGGTCGCCGCGGTCGTCGCGGCGGCTTTCATTGCGGCCTTCGCCGCGGCCCTCGTTGCGCGATTCACCACGCCCGTCGCCGCGATCCTCGCGGGTATCGCCGCCCTGGCCGCCCTGCGGGCCGCCGAACTGCGCCTGCCGCTCGGCCTGCTCGCGCTGCGCCTCGCCCAGCAGGCGGGTGTAATGCTCGGCGTGCTGCAGGAAGCTCTGCTCGGCCACGCGGTCGTTCGACAGCTGCGCATCGCGCGCAAGCGCCAGGTATTTCTCGATGATCTGCTGCGGGGTGCCGCGCACCTTGCCCTCGGGGCCCGAGCTGTCGAAGACGCGGTTGATGATATTGCCCAGCGACCGCGGGTTGCGGGACTTGTTGCGCGAACGGGATTTGGAAGATCTCATCGTGCCAATGTTCTGGTCCGGCGCCACGCGCCTGGATGCGGTTGGGGTCACCATCCTGCAAAGGGAAGGGCCTGAAAACCGGCCCGGGATTTCGCGGAACGTTCCTGCAGCAAGCTGTGCGGATGACCCGTGAGGGGCGTCATGCCCACATCACGCGGCCTGCTAATCATGCCAGCCGGGCCAAGGCAAGCAAAATCGTGCAGATTTTCGACATGATCCGCATGAAAAGCGGCCGTCAGGGCAAGAATTGCCCCATCACCACCCGATCGCGGCCGTCCAGATCCTGCCGCAGCGCGATTTCGCCGAAACCCGCCGCCGCCATCAGCGCCGCGACCGCCGCGCCCTGCGTCGGCCCGATCTCGACCGCCAGCCAGCCCCCCGGCAGCAGATGCGCCCCGGCACCCGCGACGATGGCGCGATAGGCACCCAGCCCGTCGCCCTCGTCGGTCAGCGCCGCCCGCGGCTCCCACTCGCGCACCTCGGGCGACAGCGCCGCCATCTCGTCCAGGGCGATATAGGGCGGGTTCGAGACGATCAGGCCGAAGCGTCCCTCGACCCCCAAGAACCAGTCCGAGCACTGGAAATCAGCCGCAATTCCAAGCGCCTGCGCGTTATCCCGCGCGACCTCCAGCGCAGCCCCGGACAGGTCCACGCCCAGGCCGCGCGCACCCGGCCGTTCGGCCAGCAGCGACAGCAGGATCGCGCCGGTGCCGGCGCCCAGGTCCAGCACGGAATCCCACGGCAGATCCAGCGCCGCCACCACCAGGGTTTCGGTTTCCGGGCGCGGGTCCAGCGTGTCGGTGGTGACGCGGAAGCGGTGCTTCCAGAACTCGCGCCAGCCCAGGATCTGGCTGACCGGCTGCCGCGCGGCGCGCGCCTCGATCGCCGCGGCAAAGGCGGTCTGCGCGGGCGCCGGCAGCGACTGCGACAATTCACCGCGCACCGAATGGCGCGGCACCCCTAGCGCAAAACCCAGCAGCGCCAGCGCGTCGCCCGCCGCATCCGGCACCCCGGCCGCGGCCAGACGCCGCACCGCCTCGGCCAGCGCCTGGTGGCCGGTCTGGCTCACCCCTCGGCCTCGGCCAGCCGCGTGGCCTGGTCATGGGCGACCAGCGCGTCGATGATCTCGGACAAGTCCCCTTCCAGCACCCGGTCCAGCGCGTAAAGCGTCAGGTTGATGCGGTGGTCGGTCACCCTGCCCTGCGGGAAATTGTAGGTGCGGATGCGTTCGCTGCGGTCGCCGCTGCCGACCTGCGACTTGCGGTCGGCGGCGCGTTCGGCATCGGCGCGGTTGCGCTCCGCGTCGTAAAGCCGCGCGCGCAGCACCGCCATGGCGTTGGCGCGGTTCTGGTGCTGCGATTTCTCGCTGCTGGTCACCACGATGCCGGTGGGCAAATGGGTGATCCGCACCGCGGAATCGGTGGTGTTCACATGCTGCCCGCCCGCGCCGGATGACCGCATGGTGTCGATGCGGATGTCGCTGGCGGGGATGTCGATGTCGACCTCGGCCGCCTCGGGCAGCACCGCGACGGTGGCGGCGCTGGTGTGGATGCGCCCGCCGGATTCGGTGTCGGGCACCCGCTGCACCCGGTGCACGCCCGATTCGTATTTCAGCCGCGCGAACACGCCCTCGCCGGCGATATGGGCGACGGCTTCCTTGACCCCGCCCAGTTCCGAGGGCGCCAGTTCCAGCAGCCGGAAATCCCAGCCCTGCTGCTCGGCGTGGCGCTGATACATGCGCAGCAGGTCGCCGGCGAACAGCGCCGCCTCGTCTCCGCCGGTGCCGGGGCGGATTTCCAGGATCGCCGGGCGGGCGTCGGCGGCGTCGCGGGGCAGCAGCGCCAGCCGCAGCGCCTGTTCCAGCTCGGGCAGGCGGGCGCGCAGCCGGGCGATCTCGTCCTCGGCCAGCTCGCGCATGTCGGGGTCGGACAGCATCGCCTGCGCCTCGGCCAGCCCCTCGGTTGCGGCGTGAAATTCGTTGATCTGGGCGACGACCGGGCCAAGCTCGGCATATTCGCGGCTGACGCGCGCGATCTCATCGGCGGCCGGGCCGGCATTCAGCCGCGCCTCGAGATACTCGAAGCGGTTCACGATCTGGGCCAGGCGGTCGGCGGGAAACATGAGCGGCAAATAATCGCCACGCGGCGCCGCGGCAAGCCCGACCAATTTGATCCACATCAGTGACAGCCGCGTTAAGTGTTTGGATACTGTTGCCTGATAAGCGGTACCGACCCAAAGCAAAGGGAAGCAACATGAGTCCTCGTTCCGTCTTCTTACTCTCCACGGCCCTCGCATTTGCAGCGCCGGCCGCATTCGCGCAGGAAGCGGCGGATCCCACGGCCACCCCCGAGGCGGCGGTGGCCGAAGCCCCCGGCTCTCCCGATGCGGAGCTGCGCGCCGAGGCCGCAGAGTGGTTCCAGCCGATCCCCCGCGCCGCCGAGTTGCCCAGCGGGCGCCCGATGACGCAGCCGCGCATCGAACTGGGCAAGACCCTGTTCTTCGACCCGCGCATGTCGCTGTCGGGCGTGTTCTCGTGCCAGTCCTGCCACAACGTCGGCCTGGGCGGCACCGACATGCTGGAAACCTCGGTCGGCCACGGCTGGCAGCAGGGGCCGCGCAACTCGCCCACCATGCTGAACGCGGTGTTCAACGCCGCCCAGTTCTGGGACGGCCGCGCCGAGGACATGGCCGAACAGGCCAAGGGCCCGGTCCAAGCCGGGGTGGAGATGAACAACACCCCCGACAACCTGATCGAGACGCTGCAGTCCATGCCGGGCTATGTCGAGCTGTTCCAGGCCGCCTTCCCGGGTGAAGAGCAGCCGATCACCTTCGACAACTTCGCCTTGGCGATCGAGGCGTTCGAGGCGACGCTGATCACCCCCAACTCGGCCTTCGACCAATGGCTGATGGGTATCGACGGCGCCATGAACGAGCAGGAAAAGCGCGGGCTGCGCGCCTATATGGACGCCGGTTGCCAAAGCTGCCACGCGGGGGTGAACTTCGGCGGTCAGGAATACTATCCCTTCGGCCTGATCGAGGCGCCCGACGCGTCCGTCCGCCCGGAAGGCGACGTCGGCCGCTATCAGGTCACCCAGACCGAGGACGACCAGTATGTGTTCCGCGCCGCGCCGCTACGCAACGTGGCGATGACCCCGCCCTATTTCCACTCGGGCGTGATCTGGGAGCTGGAGGATGCGGTGCGCATCATGTCCTCGGCGCAGCTGGGGACCGAGCTGACGGACGAGCAGGCCACGGACATCACGGCGTTCCTGGGCACGCTGACCGGCGAGCAGCCGCAGATCGTGCACCCGATCCTGCCAGTCCGGGGCGAGACCACCCCCCGCCCGCAGCCGATCAGCCTGCCGGCCAACGCCCCGGCGGAATAAGGCAGCAAGGCGGGGCCGGGAAACCGGCCCCGCCCCCCCACGCCGCACACCCTTGCAGGGAGGTGGTGCGAGAACGCACCCCGGGGGGCCGCCGTCAGGCGGTCCCGATGGCCGTTGCGGAGCACACGGCGGCGAGGGTCGGAAGACCGGCGGATTTGGGTGACCTGCGCGAGCGCATGACCTGCGCGGCGCCCGGGATGCTGGCAGGCGCAGGTCTTTCGGGCCCACATGCGCAGCGGAGAAGGTCTGACGACCGACCGGTTCAGTTAAGGGCGCGGATGCATGGAGCTGCGCGGCGCAGGGATGGCGTCAGGCGCAGGTTCTATAGAGCCTACACGTGCGGCGGCGAGAGTCTGAAGACTGACCCCGTTCAGTTGCAGGCAGCATCAGCATCAAAAATCATTAACGCCGCACAACCGCCCCACACAACCGCCCCAACCGCCCCGCCAGCAGGCTCAGCCCTTCCGCGCCTCGACCGCAATATTGATCTTCAGCTCGTCAGAGACCGCCGGGGCAAAGCCGCCCATGTTGAAGTCGCTGCGCAGGATGCTGCCCTCGATGTCGAAGCCGACCGCGGGCAGGTTGCTCATCGGGTTCACGCCGGCCTTGTTCAGCTCGACCTCCAGCTTCACCTCGCGCGTCACCCCGTTCAGCGTCAACTCGCCGAAGACATCGGCCTCGTCCTCGTCCCGGACCTCGACGCGGGTCGAGCGGAAGGTTACGACGCTGTCGGGGGTAGCGGCAGTGACCAGCCCCTCGCCGTAGATATCCTTGTCCAGCGCCGGGGCGATGGTGCGGATCGCGCTCATCGGGAAACGCGCCTCGACGGTCGAGTTCGCGGGAGTCTCGGCGTCCAGGGTAATGCTGCCCTCAAGCCCGTTGACGAAGCCGTGGCTGGTCGAGAACCCCATGTGCTCATAGGAAAACACGATCTGGCTGTGCTCGGGGTCGAACTCATAGGTGCCGCCGATATCGCCCGGCTGCGCCGCGGCATCGGGGGCCGCCGCGCCATCGGCGGGGGCAGCGGCATTCTGGGCAAGCCCCGGTCCTGCCAGCAGCGCGGCCAGGGCCAGGACGGAAAGCCGTAGTCTCATATCCATCTCCCTCTCATGGCCCCGTGGATGAAAAGGGGCCGGCAGGGCGACAACACCGCGTGCGGCCCCGGCGTTCCCGCACCTGCGCCCGAATCACCTTGCGCCACGCGGCCCAGACCTTATAAGGCCCCATTCCTTTCCGCAGTTTTTTGCGAAACCGGCGAAGCCTCTCGTGGCGGGGCGCGGAAAGGCTGACCCGCCTATGAAGCCCGCCCGAGACGAAAGGGATGCCATGCCGCTTTACGAGCATGTGCTGATCGCCCGCCAGGACCTGTCGAATGCGCAGGCCGAAGGGCTGATCGAACATTTCTCGACCGTGCTGGCCGACAACGGCGGCACCGTCAAGGACAGCGAATACTGGGGCGTGCGCACGCTCGCCTACAAGATCAACAAGAACCGCAAGGGGCATTACGCCTTCCTGCGCTCGGACGCGCCCTCGGCCGCCGTGCAGGAGATGGAGCGCCTGGCCCGGCTGCATGACGACGTGATGCGCGTGCTGACCATCCGCGTCGACGAGCACAAGGACGGCCCCTCGGTGCAGATGCAGCGCCGCGACGACCGCGACCGTGGCGATCGCGGTGACCGTGGCGACCGTGGAGATCGCGGCGACCGCCGGGAATCGCGCGGCGACGACCGTGGCGACCGCGGTGACCGTGGCGACCGCGGTGATCGCGGCGACCGTGACCGCGCCCCCCGCAGCGACCGCTAAGAAAGGAACGACACCATGGCGACCAAACCGTTTTTCCGCCGCCGGAAGGTCGATCCGTTCGGGGGCGACAACGCCCCGGCGATCGACTACAAGGACACCCGCCTGCTGCAGCGCTACATCAGCGAACGCGGCAAGATCGTGCCGTCGCGCATCACTGCGGTCTCGGCCAAGAACCAGCGCAAGCTGGCGCAGGCGATCAAGCGCGCGCGCTTCCTTGCGCTGCTGCCTTACGCCGTGAAGTGAGGACCTGACCCATGCAAGTCATTCTGCTGGAACGCGTGGCCAAGCTAGGCCAGATGGGCGAGGTGGTGAAGGTCAAGGAGGGTTTCGCCCGCAACTACCTGCTGCCGCAGGGCAAGGCGCTGCGTGCCTCGGACGCCAACATCGCCGCCTTTGAGGCCCGCAAGGCCGAACTGGCCAGCCGCAACGACGAATCCCGCGCCGAGGCGCAGAAGATCGCCGAGACGCTGGACGGCAAGAGCTTCGTCATCATCCGCTCGGCCTCGGACGCCGGGGCGCTGTATGGCTCGGTGACGCCGCGCGACGTGGCCGATGCCGCCGGGGCCGAGGGCTTTGCCGTCGAGCGCCGCGCCGTGGTGCTGGCCGCGCCGATCAAGGATCTGGGGCTGCACGAGGTGACCATCCACCTGCACCCCGAGGTCGAGGTCAAGGTGACGCTGAACGTCGCCCGCTCGCCCGAAGAGGCCGAGCTGCAGGCCTCGGGCAAGTCGATCCAAGAGCTGGCGGCCGAGGAAGACGCCGCCGCCGAGTTCGAGATCGCCGAGCTGTTCGATGACATCGGTTCGGCCGGCCGCGAGGACGACGAAGGCCCGCGCGGCGAATAAGCGCCGCCCATGCCCTATCAATGCGACCGCGCCGGATTCCGGCGCGGTTTTCTTTTGTGGCGCGGGCCATGCGCGGGGCGGTTCGCGGGCGGGAACGATCCCGGGCAGCCGCGGGTTGAAGGGGCAAGGACCGGCCGCAACCGTGGCCCCAGCAAGGATTTCCCCATGGCCGACAACGATCATCTGCCGCAGAACACCCATATTCCCGCCGACCCCGGCGCCGGCGCCGCACGGATGGACTCGCGCCGGATCCCGCCGCATGGCGATGTCTCGCCCAAGGGCGACCGGATCTGGCCGCGCCCGTCGATGACCGCCAAGGTGCTGGTCTATGGCGGCACGGCGCTGGCAGCGGCGGCGGCGACCGCGGCCGGGGTGCTGGCGGTGCGCAAGGTGGCGGATCTGGTGTCGGGCAACGAGGCGCTGGACCGCGAGGCTGACCGCGCCGCCGAACGCGCAGCCGAGCGGGCACGCCAGCAGGTCTACAGCGCCGCCCGCGGCGGCAGCTCTGGCCACGCCCCCCGCTTTGCCATCATGCCCGACCCCGAGCGCGAGGAGATGCGCACCCGCGCCCGCACCCGGATGCGCGAGGATGCCGCGGCCCGCAACCGCCTGCGCGAGCAGGCCCGCGCCGCCTCGGAGGCGCCCGGCAAGACCCGGCCCCGCCGCCCGGCGCCACCCCGCCAGGGACTGCTGGACGAGATCGAAAGCAATGCCCGCCGCGTGACCCGCACCATCGACGATGTGGTCGGCGCCGTAGGGGCGGCGGTGGCTGGCTTCCGCTCGGTCGCCGGGCAGGCCGACGGCCTGATGCGCGAGTTCGGAGGCGCAGCCGACCAGCTGCGCAGCTTTTTCGAGCGCGGCCACGCTGGCGGCGATGCCCGGAAGCCCGCTCCGGGCGCGCCCTTTCGCCGCACCCCGGACCGCGGGGACGACGACGCGCAGGACGACCCCCGCGTTCACCGGCTGTGACGAGGGCCCGGCCGCAATGAGTGCCCGCGACGACATCATCGGCGCCTTCATGGGACCGCTGCCGGCGGACTGGCGCAGCCGCAAGGGGCTGCCGCCGCTGCCGGACGCGGACACCGCCCCAGAAACCGCCGCCAAGACCGCCGCGGCGAACCGCGCGCCGCCGCCCCGCATCCCCGGCGCCCCGCAGACCCCGTGGGAGCTGAGCCGCGAAAGCTGGCTGGCCATCGGCAAGCGGCTGATCCACGAGTTCGGCAGCGACCGGGTGACCTCGGTTGCGGGCGGCGTCACCTTCTTCGGGCTGCTGGCGCTGTTCCCGGCGATCACGGCGCTGGTCTCGATCTATGGGCTGCTGGCCGACCCCTCGACCATTGCCGGCAACCTCGAGATGCTGGACCGGATGCTGCCGGAAAGCGCCATCGAGCTGATCGAAGGACAGGTCACCGCCATCGCCTCGGCCTCCAGCACCTCGCTGTCGATCGCGGGGATCGTGGCGATCCTGGTGGCGCTGTGGACCGCGAACGGCGGGATGAAGGCGCTGATCGAGGCAATGAACATCGCCTGGTTCGAAACCGAAAAGCGCGGCTTCATCCGGCTGAACCTGGTGTCGATGGCGATGACCCTGGGCGCGATCCTCAGCATCGTCGTTATGCTGGCGATGGTGGCGGTGCTGCCGATCCTGCTGAACACGGTGTTGGCCGGCGGCTGGGGCGAAACCGTCATGGGGCTGCTGCGCTGGCCGCTGCTGGTGGGGCTGCTGATCTTTGGACTGGCGGTGCTGTACCGTTTCGGCCCCAGCAAGGAGGATGCGGTCTGGCAGTGGATCTCGCCCGGGGCGCTGCTGGCCACCGCCGGGCTGCTGGTAGCCTCGGCGCTGTTTTCCTTCTACGTGTCGAACTTTGCCAATTACAACGAGACCTACGGCTCGCTGGGGGCGGCGGTGGTCACCATGATGTGGCTGTGGATCGCGGCGATCGTGGTGCTGGTCGGGGCCGAGCTGAACTCCGAGGTCGAGCGGCAGATCAAGATCGAGAACGGGGTGCCGCCCAAGGGCGACGAGGACCTGCGCAAGACGTGAAAAGGGCCGCCCCGGGGGGCGGCCCTATCCGATCCGGCGTGGGCGAGACTCAGATCTCGTCCAGCGATTCCAGAGCCTTTTCCAGCTCTTCCTTGGAGACGGCGCGTTCGGTCACCTTGGCGCCGGCGACGATGTGGTCCACCACCTTGTCCTCGAAGATCGGGGCGCGCAGCTGCTGGCGGGCGGCCTCGTTCTGCTGGATGAACTCGAAGAAGGCGCGCTCCTGGCCGGGGAAGTTGCGGGCCTGGTTCAGCACCGCCTGGGTCATTTCCTGATCGCTGACGGTGATCTCGGCCTTTTGCCCGACATCGGCCAAGAGCAGGCCCAGACGCACCCGGCGCTCGGCCAGTTTCTTGTGTTCCTCGGTCGGCTCGATGGCGCCGTGGTTGTGGCCGTGCTCTTCGGGGTGTTCCTCGTGCCACAGCTGGTGGGCGATCTGCGCCGCCTCGGCCTCGACCAGCGATTCCGGCAGTTCGAAGCTGACCAGCTCGTCCAGGCGGTCGAGCAGCGCGCGCTTGACCAGCGCCCGCGCCGCGCCCTTGTATTCGGCGCCGAGCCGGTCCGAGATCTGGGTCTTCAGCGCCTCGAGGCTTTCGGCGCCGAAGCGCTTGGCCAGCTCGTCGTCGATTTCAGCGGCTTTCGGCGACTTGACGGCGTGGACCTTGGTTTCAAACACCGCGGCCTTGCCCTTGAGATGGGGCGCGCCGTAATCCTCGGGGAAGGTGACGTTGACGTTGATCTCGTCGCCGGCCTTGGCGCCGATCAGCTGCTCCTCGAAGCCGGGGATGAACGAGCCCGAGCCCAGCACCAGCGGATAGCCCTCGGCGGTGCCGCCCTCGAACGCCTCGCCGTCGACCATGCCCTTGAAGTCGATGGTGACCTGATCGCCCGACTGCGCGGCCTCGCCCTCGGCGCGGTCCTCGAAGTCCTGCGCGTTCTTGGCCAGGTTCTCCAGCGCCTCGGTGACGGCGGATTCCTCGGGCTCGACGGTCAGGCGCTCCAGCTCGACGCCGGACAGGTCGGTCTCGGGGATCTCGGGCAGCAGCTCGTAGGAGACGTTGACGACCACGTCGTCACCCTCGGTCCAGCCTTCCCCGTTTTCCATCTCGACCTTGGGCTGGGTGGCGGGGCGGACGTTGCCCTCGGCCATATGGGCGTTGATCGCGTCGTCGATGGATTTCTGCATCGCGTCGCCCATGACCCGCTGGCCATAGGTCTTTTTCAGCAGCGCCATCGGCACCTTGCCCTTGCGGAACCCCTTCATCTCGATCTGGGGCTGGGCCTCGGCAAGCTGGCGGTCCACCTCGGCGGCAAGCTCGGCCGCCGGCAGGGTGAAGCGGTAGCCGCGCTTGAGACCTTGGTTCAGGGTTTCCGTGACCTGCATATCCGTTCCTTCGTTTCCATCCTGGTGCGGGTGGAGGGACTTGAACCCCCACGCCTTGCGGCGCCAGAACCTAAATCTGGTGCGTCTGCCAGTTCCGCCACACCCGCAATTCCTGCCCGGACGGGCCGAGGGGTCCGCCGGAAATCCGGGGCGTCTTAGCAAAGCCCGCCGCCGCACGCGAGGGGATTCTTGCGTCGGGCGCCGGACCGGGGCGCTGCCCCGGACCCCGGGATATTTGCGGACAGAAGATGTCAGGCGCCCAGATCGCGCAGGACCGCGGGCAGCATATCGGGCAGGTCGTCGGCGATCAGCCCGGGGCCGAAGCGGCGGGCAGCGGCAGCGTGGAGGAGGGCGCCGGTCGCGGCGGCGTCGAGCGGCGCGAGGCCGCGGGCCAGCAGCCCGGCGATGATCCCCGACAGCACGTCGCCCGCCCCCGCCGTGGCCAGCCAGGGCACGTCGAAGGCCGAATGGATGCGCAGCTGTCCGTCGGGGGCGGCGATCACCGTGTCGGGGCCTTTCAGCAGCAGCGTGGCGCCTGACCGGGCAGCAGCTTCGCGCGCGGCGTCGATGCGGGAATAGAACGGGCCGTGGGGCGAGGTTTCGGCCAGTTTCGCGGCGAGGTCGGGGAAGACCCGCGCGAACTCACCCTGGTGCGGGGTCAGGACGCAGGCCGGGTGCAGCCCGCCCGGGCCGCGCGCCGCCAGCGCGGTCACCGCGTCGGCATCGAGCACGCAGGGGCGTTCCGCCGCCAGCAGCGGGTCGAGCAGCGCGGCCGCGCGCTCGACACCGCAGCCCGGTCCCAGCACGACGGCGGAGATGCGCGCATCGGCCAGCAGCGCCGCCAGCGCATCGGCATCGTCCACCCCGCGCCGCATCAGGGCGTCGGGCGGGCCGGAGTGTTCGATCAGCGCCGCGCGGGGCGGGCCCAGCGTCACCAGCCCCGCCCCCGCCCGCAGCGCCGCCCGCGCCGCCAGCCGGGCGGCGCCGCCGTGGCCGAAGCCGCCCGCCAGCACCAGCGCGTGGCCATGGGTGAACTTGTGGCCGCCGCCGGCGCGGGCCTTGTCCAGCGCGGCGGTGCCGTGGGCGGGGCGGCGGCTGTCGGGAATGTCGAAGCTGGGGGCGACGCCGATCATCGGGGCGACGGCGGCCTCGCGCCAGCGGCGCAGCCCGATGTCGGCGATAACCAGTTCGCCGCAGCAGTCGGGGCCGCGCTCCAGCAGGTGCCCGGGCTTGGGGCTGTCGAAGGCGACGGTCAGCCGGGCACGCAGCTCATCCGTGGCCGCTTCCCGCGGCCGGCCCAGGAACCCGCCGCTGTCGAGGCAGAGCCCGCTGGGGCAGTCCACCGCCACCAGCTCGGTCGCCCTGTCCTGCCCCAGATGGGCAAGGATGGCGGCGATCTCGCCCTTTGGCGCGCGGGTCAGGCCGGTGCCGAAGATCGCATCCACGCAGAGATCGGCAGGCTTGCGGCGCAGCTGATCCAGCGTCAGGGGGGCGATGGCCCCGATTGCGGCCCAGCGCTGCTTCATCAGCGCCGCATCCGGGCCGGGGGTGTTGTCCATCCCCAGCACCCGCAGCCGCCAGCCCGCCTGCGCCAGATGCCGTGCCACCACATAGCCGTCGCCGCCGTTGTTGCCCGGGCCGCACAACACCAGCGCCCGCCCCGGACGCGGCCAGCGCAGCCGGATCGCCCCGGCGACGGCGGCGCCCGCGCGCTCCATCAGCTCGGCGCCGCTGACCGCGCCGCTGGCCATGGCGGCGGCCTCGATCGCGCGCATCCGGGCGGTGGTCAGCACCTCGGCCCAGCCCATCCGCAGGCTGCCTGTTTTCTGTGCAGATTGCCGCATCTATGTGCACCTCTCCGCCGGATTGCACTGCCGCGGGACCATTCGGGCATCGGCGCATTTACCCCGGCCATCAAACCAGCCACCACGGCCCTGATGCAACCGCAACCATGGAGCCGCCGGATGAAAAAGATCGAGGCGATCATCAAGCCCTTCAAGCTGGACGACGTGAAGGAGGCGCTGCAGGACGCCGGGGTCCAGGGGTTGTCGGTGATCGAGGTCAAGGGGTTCGGCCGCCAGAAGGGCCACACCGAACTGTATCGCGGCGCCGAATATGTCGTGGACTTCCTGCCCAAGGTGAAGCTGGAGATGGTGCTGCCCGACGACATGGTGGATGCGGCGGTCGAGGCGATCATCGGCGCCGCCCGCACCGACAAGATCGGCGACGGCAAGATCTTCGTCTCGCCCGTCGAACAGGCGATCCGCATCCGCACCGGCGAGACCGGCGACGACGCGCTGTAAGCCAACCGAACCCGCCGCGAACCCGCGGCAAAGGAGACGACACACATGAAAACCGTCGCCGAAGTGCTGGAACTTCTGGCTTCCGAAGAAGTGGCCTATGTCGATGTCCGCTTCACCGACCCCCGCGGCCGGCTGCATCACGTCACGCTGGACGTGGATCTGGTCAACGAGGATTTCTTTGAGGACGGGCTGATGTTCGACGGCAGCTCGGTCGCCGGATGGAAATCGGTCGACCAGTCCGACATGAAGCTGATGCCCGACCCGGCCACCGCCTATCTGGACCCGTTCTACGCCGAAAAGACCCTGTGCCTGCATTGCACCGTGGCCGAGCCCGACACCGGAGAGCCCTATTCCCGCGACCCCCGCGGCACCGCCGTCAAGGCCGAGGCCTATCTGAAGTCGACCGGCATCGGCGACGTGGCCTGGTTCGGCCCCGAGGCCGAGTTCTTCATCTTTGACGACGTGCGGTTTTCGGTCACCCCGCAGAAGGTCGGCTACCAGATCGACGCGGTGTCGGCCGCCTGGAACACCGACAGTGAATACGAGATGGGCAACCAGGCGCATCGCGCCCCGCTCAAGGGCGGCTATGTGCCGGTGAACCCGATCGACGACGGCCAGGATATCCGCAGCGAGATGCTGTCCACGCTCAAGCGTATCGGCATCAAGGTGGACAAGCACCACCACGAGGTCGCCACCTGCCAGCACGAGCTGGGCACCGTCTTCGGCGGGCTGGTGGAACAGGCCGACAACCTGCAAAAGCAGAAATACGTCATCCACAACGTCGCCCATGCCTATGGCAAGACCGCGACCTTCATGCCCAAGCCGATGAAGGGCGACAACGGCTCGGGGATGCATGTGAACATGTCGATCTGGAGGGACGGCAAGCCGCTGTTTTCCGGCGACAAATATGCGGACCTGTCGCAAGAGGCGCTGTGGTTCATCGGCGGCATCCTGCGCCACGCCAAGGCGCTGAACGCACTGACCAACCCCTCGACCAACAGCTACAAGCGGCTGATCCCGGGGTTCGAGGCGCCGGTGCTGCGGGCCTATTCGGCGCGCAACCGCTCGGGCGCGGTGCGGATTCCGTGGACCGAAAGCCCCAAGGCCAAGCGGGTCGAGGCGCGGTTCCCCGATCCCTCGGCCAACCCCTACCTGGCCTTTGCGGCGCTGCTGATGGCGGGGCTGGACGGGATCCGCAACAAGATCGACCCGGGCCCGGCCTCGGACAAGGACCTGTACGACCTGCCGCCCGAAGAGCTGGCAGGCATCCCCACGGTCTGCGGCAGCCTGCGCGAGGCGCTGGACGAGCTGGAAAAGGACATGGATTTCCTGCTGGCCGGCGACGTGTTCACCCGCGACCAGCTGGGCGCCTATATCCGGCTGAAGCGCGGCGAGGTCGAAGCCTTCGAGCAGACCCCGCATCCGATCGAATACGCGATGTATTACAGCTGCTGACGCTGTTTCGGCGGCACCGCCGGACCGGGGGTTTTCCACCCCCGGACCCCCGGAGGATATTTGAAACCGCCCGAACCCCTGCCCCCCCGGTTGCCTCTGAGGCCGCCAAGGGGGTAAGCGGGCGGCGACAGTTTTCGAGAAGGTGAAGGCCATGATCCCGCGCTATTCCCGCCCCGAGATGGTGGCCATCTGGTCGCCGGACACCAAGTTCCGCATCTGGTACGAGATCGAGGCCCATGCCTGCGACGCGCAGGCCGATCTGGGCGTGATCCCGCGCGAGAACGCCGAAGCGGTGTGGAAAGCGAAGGATGTCACCTTCGACGTGGCCCGCATCGACGAGATCGAGGCGGTGACCAAGCACGACGTGATCGCCTTTCTGACCCATCTGGCCGAGCATGTGGGCAGTGAGCAGGCGCGCTTCGTTCACCAGGGGATGACCAGCTCGGACGTGCTGGACACCACGCTGAACGTGCAGCTGGTGCGCGCCGCCGACATCCTGCTGGCCGACATGGACCGGGTGCTGGCGGCGCTGAAAAAACGTGCCTTTGAACACAAGGACACGGTGCGCATCGGCCGCAGCCACGGCATCCATGCCGAGCCCACCACCATGGGCCTGACCTTCGCCCGCTTCTACGCCGAGATGGCCCGGGGCCGCGAGCGGCTGGAGCGCGCCCGCGAGGAAGTCGCGACCGGCGCGATTTCCGGCGCGGTCGGCACCTTCGCCAACATCGACCCGGCGGTCGAGGACCATGTCTGCGAGATGATGGGGCTGCGCCCGGAACCGATCAGCACGCAGGTGATCCCGCGCGATCGCCACGCGATGTTCTTTGCCACGCTGGGGGTGATCGCCTCGAGCATGGAAAACATCGCCATCGAGATCCGCCACATGCAGCGCACGGAGGTGCTCGAGGCCGAGGAATATTTCAGCCCCGGCCAGAAGGGCAGCTCGGCGATGCCGCACAAGCGCAACCCGGTGCTGACCGAAAACCTGACCGGGCTGGCGCGGCTGGTGCGCATGGCGGTGGTGCCGGCGATGGAAAACGTAGCGCTGTGGCACGAGCGCGACATCAGCCATTCCTCGGTCGAGCGCGCCATCGGACCGGACGCGACGATCACGCTGGATTTCGCGCTGAACCGGCTGGCCGGGGTGATCGAGAAGCTGGTGATCTATCCCGACAACATGCTGGCCAACATGAACAAGTTCCGCGGGCTGGTGATGTCGCAGCGGGTGCTGCTGGCGCTGACCCAGGCCGGGGTGTCGCGCGAGGACGCCTATCGTCTGGTGCAGCGCAACGCCATGAAGGTCTGGGAACAGGGTGCCGATTTCCGCGAGGAACTGCTGGCCGACCCGGAAGTGACCGCGGCACTGTCGCCCTCCGAGATCGAAGAGAAGTTCGACCTCGGCTATCACACCAAGCACGTCGACACGATCTTCCGCCGGGTGTTCGGCGAGGCCTGAGCCCGTTCACCGAAGCTTAAGGGTCCGCGTGCCAGATTGCCCTGACGGTGATTCGACGGGGGCGGGCATGATCAGGGCGACGCCGGGGCTGACGCCCCGGCAAAAGGCGGCGGTGGTGGTCCGGGTGGTGCTGGCCGACGGCGAGGGGCTGGGCCTCTCGCAGCTGCCGCCCGAGTTGCAGGCGCTGCTGGCGCAGGAAATGTCGGTGATGGAGCTGGTCGACCGCGAGACCTGCGACCAGATCCTGACCGAGTTCTGCGACATGATCGAGGCGGTGGGGGTGACCTTTCCCGGCTCGATCGACGGCACGCTGGATTTCCTGGGCGCGCATCTGTCGCCCGACACCACCCTGCGGCTGCAGAAGCTGGCGGCGCTGAATGGCGCCGCCGACCCTTGGGACCGGATCGCCGCCCTGGCCCCCGCGCAGCTGGCCGAGCTGGCCCGGACCGAGGCGGTCGAGGTCGCGGCGGTGATGTTCTCGCGCCTGCCGGTGGCGCGGGCGACGCAGGTGTTCGGGCTGCTCGACGCCGGGCTGGCGCGGCGGATTGCCTATGCGATGTCGCTGACCGCGGGGATCGAGGCGCCGGCGTTGCGGCGGATCGGACTGGCGCTGATGCGGGCGGTGGAATCGCTGCCGAAGCCGGCGATCGACGCGCAGCTGGTGGAAAAGCTGGGCGCGCTGCTGAACCTGGCGCCCGCGCAGACCCGCGACACGGTGCTGGCCGGGCTCGACCAGGACGACGCCGCCTTTGCGGTGCAGGTGCGCCGGACCATCTTTACCTGGGCGAATATCCCGCGCCGGCTCGACCCCCGCGACATTCCCCGCGTCATGCGCGAGGTCGACGCCGCCACCATCGCCAAGGCGATGGCCGGGGCCACCGGCGACGATGCGCCCACGGTCGAGTTCCTGCTGGGCGGGCTCGGCTCTCGCCTGGCCGATTCGATGCGCGAGGAGATCGAGGCGGTGGGCAAGGTCTCGGCCCGCGACGCCGAGGCTGCAATGACCACAGTGGTCGCCGCGATCCGCGAGATGGAACAGGCGGGCGAGCTGGTGCTGCTGACCGAGGCCGAGGAGGAGGAAGATGCGACCGCGCCGCCAGCCGCTGCACCCGAGGGGTGAGGATGGGCGCCGTTTGGCGTATGGAGGGCTGGGGTTTGGGTGAGAATGGTCGCCGTTGGCCTGAAGATGACCGCCGTTTGGGGTGTGGAGGGCCGCCGTTGGTGTGAAGATGGCCGATGTGTCTCGCAGTGCCGGGCACGAGACCCGTCGGCCGCCCGAGTCCGAGCGGGCAGGCCCGGGTTTTGCCGACAAGGGGCCAGCACAAAGGGTGGGATCACCTGGCGGCCTCCCCCTGCCCGAGAAGGGCCCGGTCATGCGGGGCAGCCTCAGCGGCAGGCGGTATTGGCCAGCCACGGCGGTGGGATCACTTGCCAGCCGCAGCGGCGGGTGCCACCTCCACCGCAGCGGTGGGATCACTTGCCAGCCTCAGCGACGGGCGGCACCTCCACCGCAGCGGTGGGATCACTTGCCAGCCACGGCGGCGGACCACTTGCCAGCCGCGGCGGCGGGCGACTATTCAGGACCGCATTCCAGGCATGTTTTCAGGAACCGGGGCCGTCCCAAATGACCAACATGATCGCGGCCGTGCTGGCGCTGATGATCCTGGGGCTGTTCGCACTGGGCGCGCTGGTGCTGCACTGGAACCTGCCGCTATTCCTGGGCCGGCAGATGCTGGTCTTCATCGAATGGGTCAGCTTCTGGCGCTGAGCCGCAGCATCGCGGGCCTTGCCGTGCTGCCGCAACCGCTCTGCCCACCCGTGCGCCCATATCGCACCGCAGACCGAGAAAGCCGCCGGCTGTTGGAGTCCCACGGCTCGCCCGACCGGATCGCGCTGGTCCTCAACGAACTGCACGGCGTCAGCCAAGACGGCGCGCTGGCCGCGCTGGACAAGCGGTTCAAGGCTGACATCGACCCCGCCCGCGTCGCCGCGATCATCAACGAGCCGGTGCCGATCAAGCCCCCGGCCCATGGGCCAACCCGCCACCCGACACAGCTCCCCGTTGGTGCGCCCCTGCTGCGGCAACCACGCAACCGAATCCTCACCCGGTCCCGCACCGCCCCGACGGATGGACCAACGCCCTGCCACCGGACACAGCTACCCGCTGGTGCGCCCCTACTGCGGCAACCATGCGACCGAATCCTCACCCGGTCCCGCACCGCCCCGACGGATGGACCGACGCCCTGCCACCCGACACAGCTACCCGCTGGTGCGCCCCTACTGCGGCAACCATACAGTCGAATCCCCACCCGGCCCCGCACCGCCCCCGGCAGCAGGACCCGCCAGCCCCTCGCCCGCCAGCCGGGCCCCATCCTCCGGCAGAGGCCCCCTTTCGGCGGCATTTCGCGCGGCTGATTGCAATCCCCCGCCATATTGGGCATTGCCTTGCGCGCGGAGACCTGCGGTTGGAGAGGACTAACATGGCTGTCAAGGTAGCTATCAACGGCTTTGGCCGGATCGGGCGCAACGTTCTCCGGGCGATCATCGAATCAGGCCGGACCGACATCGAGGTCGTGGCGATCAACGATCTTGGCCCGGTGGAAACCAACGCGCATCTGCTGCGCTACGATTCGGTGCATGGGCGCTTCCCGGCCGAGGTCAAGGTTGCGGGCGACACCATCGACGTGGGCCGCGGCCCGATCAAGGTCTCGGCCGAACGCAACCCGGCCGACCTGCCCTGGGGCCATGTCGACGTGGTGATGGAATGCACCGGCATCTTCACCAGCCGCGACAAGGCGCAGGCGCATCTGCAGAACGGCGCCAAGCGGGTGCTGATCTCGGCCCCCGGCGACAATTCCGACAAGACCATCGTCTATGGCGTCAACCATGACACGCTGACCGCCGAGGATGTCATCGTCTCGAACGCATCCTGCACCACGAACTGCCTGTCGCCGGTCGCCAAGGTGCTGAACGACACCGTGGGGATCACCCGCGGCTTCATGACCACCATCCACAGCTATACCGGCGACCAGCCGACGCTGGACACGATGCACAAGGACCTGTATCGCGCCCGCGCCGCGGCGCTGTCGATGATCCCGACCTCGACCGGCGCTGCCAAGGCGGTGGGGCTGGTGCTGCCCGAACTCAAGGGCAAGCTGGACGGGGTGGCGATCCGGGTGCCGACGCCGAACGTCTCGGTCGTGGACCTGACCTTCGAGGCCGCGCGCGATACCTCGGTCGAGGAAATCAACAACGCGATCCGCGCGGCGGCCGACGGCCCGCTCAGGGGCATCCTCGGTTATACCGACCAGCCGCTGGTCTCGATCGACTTCAACCACGACCCGCATTCCTCGGTCTTCCACATGGACCAGACCAAGGTGATGGAAGGCCGGCTGGTCCGCATCCTGACCTGGTACGACAACGAATGGGGCTTCTCGAACCGCATGTCGGACACCGCGGTGGCGATGGGCAAGCTGATCTGAGCGCCCCAGGCCCTGAATGACGAAAGGCCCGGCGCGTGCCGGGCCTTTTCGTTTCACGCGCAGGGTTTCACTTGCCCGACGAGGACAGCCGCCGCGCATTGGCCCTGGTGCGCTGCCCATAGGGCCGCAGCGCCGCGCTGAGGATCTGGTCCGCCCGCCGCCCCTTGGCCGCCGAGCGGAACGCCGCCGACAGGGATTCGCGATAGGCGTCGGTCTTTTCCGTCACCATCCGCAGATTCTCGCTGGGCCGATGCGGCACCATTCCCAGCAGCCCCGCGGTGCGCATGGTGATCACGAACTGCGCCTCGATTCCCATGCGACACAGATCGCCCATCAGCCGCAGCGGCAGGGCAGGTGGAAACTGAAAGCCGTTCATCTTCTCATTCCTTTTCGCAGACTCTGCGATCACTGCCGGTATTGCTGCGCCCGACGGCGGAAAAATGCCAGACATATTTCCGGCTACCCCGCTGCTGAGGGGGGTTCCGACATCGCGTCCCCACTGGATAACGCCGCGCGCTTCGGTATAGACCCGGGGCCATGAACACAAAGCTGCGCATCCGCCGCCCCGACGACTGGCATCTGCATCTTCGCGACCGGGAAATGCTGGCCGCGGTGGCACCGTGGTCCGCCGGGCTGGGCCGCGCGATCATCATGCCGAACCTGGTGCCGCCGGTGGTGACCGGGGCCGAGGCGGCAGCCTATCGCGACCGCATCCTGGCGGCGTTGCCGGAAAATGTGACGTTGCGTCCCTTGATGACGCTGTATCTGACCGAGGCCACCGATCCGGCCGACGTGCTGGCGGCCCACGCGCAGGGAATCATCGCCGCGGTCAAGCTGTATCCGGCGGGCGCCACCACCAACTCGGCCAGCGGGGTGCGCGATTTCGACCGCGTGCGCCCGGTGCTCGAGGCAATGGCCGGGGCCGGGATTCCGCTGTGCGTGCATGGCGAGGTCACCGACCCGGCGGTCGACATCTTTGACCGCGAGGCGGTGTTCATCGACCGCGTGCTGGAACCGATCCGCCGCGCCACCCCCGGGCTGCGGGTGGTGATGGAGCATGTGACCACCGCCGACGGCGTCGCCTATGTGCGGTCGGGCGACAATATCGGCGCGACGATCACCACCCATCACCTGGTGATCAACCGCAACCATATCCTCGTCGGCGGCATCCGGCCGCATTACTACTGCCTGCCGGTCGCCAAGCGCGAAAGCCACCGGCTGGCGCTGGTCGAGGCCGCGACCTCGGGCGATCCCCGCTTCTTCACCGGCACCGACAGCGCGCCGCACCCCGACCGCGCCAAGGAAAGCGCCTGCGGCTGCGCCGGCTGCTTCACCGCGCCGAACTGGCTGCAGATCTGCGCGCATGTATTCGAGCAGGCGGGCGCGCTGGACCGGCTGGAGGGGTTCACCAGCCTGCACGGCGCCGCGTTCTACGGGCTGGACCCGAACCCGGATCACATCAGCCTGGTCCGCCGCGACGAACCGGCGCGCTGGCCCGAGCGCATCACCGCCGGCGGCGAGACCGTCACCGTGTTCGACCCCGGCTTCCCGGTCCACTGGCATATCGAGGACGACGCATGAGCCTGAGCTTTCCCACCGCCGAGGAGATGGCGCGGCTGTCCGCGCGGATGCTGCTGGAAATCAAGGCGGTGCATTTCTCGGCCGAGCCCTTCACCTATGCTTCGGGGCAGAAGGGGCCGACCTATATCGACTGCCGCAAGCTGATCTCGCACCCGCGCATCCGCGGCACGCTGATGGATTTCATGGCCGCGACCGTCTGCCGCAATGCCGGGTTCGAGGCGTTCGACAACATCGCCGGGGGCGAGACCGCGGGCATCCCCTTTGCCGCCATGGTGGCCGAGCGGCTGGGCCTGCCGATGAGCTATGTGCGCAAGAAGCCCAAGGGCTACGGCCGCAACGCCCGGATCGAGGGCGAGATGCGCGAGGGGCAGCGGGTGCTGCTGGTCGAGGACCTGACCACCGACGGCGGCTCGAAACTGTCCTTTGTCGATGCGATCCGCGAGACCGGGGCGAGCTGCGCCCACACGGCGGTGATCTTCTACTACGGAATCTTCCCGGGAACCACGCAGCGGCTGGCCGATCACGGCGTCGCCCTGCATCACCTGTGCACCTGGTGGGACGTTCTGGCCGAGGCCAAGGCGCAAGGCTCGTTCGACGCGGCCACCATCGCCGAGGTCGAGGCGTTCCTGCACGATCCCCGCGGCTGGCAGGCAGCGCATCCGTAGGACCGGCGGCGGCAGCGGCCCGGTCGGACGGGGGCTGTCTGCCCCCGCGCGGCCCTTGGCCGCTTCCCCCGAGGATACTTGAAACCGCCCGAAGGCGCGGGCCTTCCACAGCCTGCCCACAGCTTATCCACAGGGTTGTGCAGCCGTAGACCGCCGCGCGCAGTCGTGGGATAAGATGGGCTCATTCGAATCGGGGACATGAGATGACCGAGCTTCGCGCGCTCGAACCACGCCGCATGGCGTCGGCCGAGGATTCCGATACGCCCGCCGTGCCGTTTTCCATCGAGGCCGAGCAGCAGCTGCTGGGCGCGCTGCTGACCAACAACGACGTCTATGATTCGATCTCGCGGCTGATCAAGCCGGACCATTTCTACGACCCGGTGCACCGCCGCATCTTCGAGCTGTGCGCCGAGCGCATCGTGCGCAACGCGCTGGCCAGCCCGGTGACGATCAAGGCGTTCATGGAACATGACGCCGGGCTGCGCGATCTGGGCGGGCCCGCCTATCTGGCGCGGCTGGCGGGGGCGGCGGTGTCGGCCTTTGCGGCGCGCGATTACGCAAGGATGATCCGCGAGTTCGCCCTGCGGCGCGAGCTGATCGGGCTGGGCCACGAGATCGCCGCCCGCGCCGCCACCATGACCGTGGAGGACGACGCCGAAGAGCAGATCAAGACCGCCGAGCAGACGCTGTACAAGCTGGCCGAGCAGGGGGTGGCCGAGCGCGGCTTCCAGTCCTTCCTGCAGGCGGTGACCGGGGCGGTCGACAACGCCAACGCCGCCTATCAGCGCGGCGGCAAGCTGTCGGGGATTTCCACCGGCCTGTCGGACCTGGACCACAAGCTGGGCGGGCTGAACAAGTCGGACCTGCTGATTCTGGCCGGGCGCCCCTCGATGGGCAAGACCTCGCTGGCGACCAACATCGCCTTCAACGTCGCCAAGGCGCACAAGATGGGCGAGCTGCCCGACGGCAGCCGCGGCACGGTCGAAGGCGGCATCGTCGGGTTCTTTTCGCTGGAAATGTCCGCCGACCAGCTGGCCGCGCGGATCCTGTCCGAGGCCGCCGAGGTCCCCAGCGAGATGATCCGCCGCGGCGAGCTGACCGAAGACGAGTTCCGCCGCTTTGTCGAGGCCGCGAACGCGCTGCAGAACTGCCCGCTTTACATCGACGACACCCCGGCGCTGCCGATCAACCAGCTGGCCGCGCGGGCCCGCAAGCTCAAGCGCACCGTGGGGCTGGACCTGCTGATCGTCGACTATCTGCAGCTGCTGCGCGCCGCCACCGCCAAGGACAGCCGCGTCAACGAGGTCAGCGAGATCACCCAAGGGCTCAAGGCCGTCGCCAAGGAGCTGAACATCCCCGTCATCGCGCTCAGCCAGCTGTCGCGACAGGTGGAAAGCCGCGAGGACAAGCGCCCGCAGCTGTCCGACCTGCGCGAATCGGGCAGTATCGAACAGGACGCCGACATCGTGATGTTCGTGTTCCGCGAGGAATATTACCGCGAGCGCGAAAAGCCCTCGGACCACGATCTGGACAAGATGGCCACCTGGCAGCAGCTGATGGAGCAGGTGCACGGCAAGGCCGAGGTCATCATCGGCAAGCAGCGCCACGGCCCGATCGGCACCGTCGAGCTCAGCTTCGAGGGCCGCTTCACCCGCTTTGGCAACCTTGAACGGCACCACGTCCAGCAATGGGGCTGAACCTTCCCGTCCCCGTGGTGACCATCGGGCTGCTGCTGGCGTCGAACCTGTTCATGACCCTGGCCTGGTACGGGCATCTGAAGTTCAAGACCGCGCCCTTGCTGAGCGTCATTCTGATCAGCTGGGGCATCGCGTTCTTCGAGTATGTTTTGCAAATTCCTGCAAACCGCATCGGCCACGGGCATTTTTCCGCCGCGCAACTGAAGACCATTCAGGAGGTCATCAGCCTGACTGTCTTTGCCGGATTCTCGTGGCTGTATCTGGGCGAGAAACTGGGCTGGCAGCATAGCGTCGGCTTTGCCCTGATCTGCGCCGGCGCCTGGTTCGTGTTCCACGACTGGGGGTAAGTGGTGCGTGCAGAGCACGCACCCTACCTCGCCCGCGCCCGGTAGGGTGCGTGGTTCCCACGAACCATTGCGCCGGGCTTTCCCGGCAATCGCCTCCCCCCGCCCGCATTGCTGCAATGCAGCAAGCGCATGGCTGCCCTGCGTATGGCGGGCTTGCCAAACTCGGGTTTGCAAAGCCTATGCAGGGTTTGCAAGCGAACCGGAGGAGGAACCGATGGCCAGCCACAAGATCTACGCCGGCGCCTCGCTGCGCGAGACCCGCAACCGCCACGGGCTGACCCAGCGGGTGTTCGCCGACCGGCTGGGGGTGTCGCTGCCCTATCTCAGCCAGATGGAGAACAACCACCGCCCGGTCTCGGCCGGGGTGCTGCTGAAGCTGGCATCCGAGTTCGCGGTGGACGTGGGCGCGATGGCGGCGGGGGACGCCGACCGCATGGTGGTGGACCTGGCCGAGGCGCTGGCCGATCCGTTGTTCGACGGCACGCCCTCGCTGGCCGATCTGCGGCTGGCGGCCTCGAACACGCCGGGGTTGGTGCGCTCGTTCCTCGATCTTTACCGCGCCCATCGCGCCGGACAGGACCGGCTGGCGGCGCTGGACGAGGCCTTTGGCGCCACCGGCCAGAACGCCGCCTGCTCGCCCTGGGAAGAGGTGCGCGACTTCTTCCACTACTGCGACAACTACATCGACGCCGTGGACCGCGCGGCCGAGCGTTTCGCCTGCCCCGAGGGCAAGCGCGCCGAGCCGATGGCGCGGGCGCTGACGGCGCTGGCCACCCGCGGCATCACCGTGCAGTCGGCCGAACTGCCGCCCGGCTCGGTGTTCCTGCGCGACGGCAATGTGGTGACGCTGAACACGCTGACCGACCGCTCGACGCAGGTGTTCCAGCTGTTCAACCTGGTGGCGCGCGAGACCCGCGCCGACCTGCTGGAGGCGACGCTGGACCTGGCGCGGTTCCGCAGCGAGGCCGCCCGCGACATCGCCCGGCTGGGGCTGGCCAATTATTTCGCCGGCGCCGCGCTGCTGCCCTATCGCGCCTTTCTGGCCGCCGCCCGGGCCGAGCGCCACGATCTGGAACGGCTGGCGCATCTGTTCGGCGCCTCGCTGGAACAGGTGGCGCATCGGCTGTCGACGCTGCAACGCTCGGGCGACCGCGGCATCCCGTTCTTTTTCGTGCGCGTCGACCAGGCCGGCACCATCACCAAGCGCCACTCCGCCACCCGGCTGCAATTCGCCCGCTTCGGCGGCGCCTGCCCGCTGTGGAACGTGCATCGCGCCTTTGAAACCCCGGGCCAGTTCCTGCGGCAGCTGGCGCAGACCCCGGACGGGGTGCGCTACCTGTGCCTGTCGCGCGAGGTGGCCAAGCCCGGCGGCTCATTCCGCGCGCCGGTGCGCCGCTTTGCCATCTGCCTGGGCTGCGAGATCACCCACGCCCGCGCGCTGACCTATGCCGACGACATGGATGTGTCGAACCCGGCCGGCTACGAGCAGATCGGGGTCAGCTGCCGCATCTGTCCGCGGCAGGATTGCCACCAGCGATCAGTCCCGCCGATCGACCGCGAGGTGACGATTCCCGCCGACCGCGCCGGCCCCCTGCCCTACGCCATCGCCTGAGCCGCAAGACGGTTTTTCCGCAGCGGCGGGTTTCCGCGCGATTCGGTTCCATCCGGCGAGCAGTTTTGGCGCATTTCCGCCTACGCCCCCTCACGAAAATTTCGACCGTTGCATCGTTGTCACGGTTTCCTCTACGAAAACGCCAGCTGCGGGGCGCTGCCCTTGGATAACGAGATTGGATCGCCCTGCATGACCGGACCAGATCAGCCAAGCACCGCCGCAACCGCAGGTCAGGCAGGCTTCCGCCCCTTGTTGCGCCGGTTCGGCATGGTGGTGGTGACGGGCTGGGCGATGGCGGCGACCTCGATCCTGGCGCTGGATGCGCTGGGGGTTTCGGGGGCCGGGCCGCAGGCCGCGGCGACCACCGCCACCCAGCAGCAGCTGGCTGAGCTGATCGCCCAGCGCGACGCCCGCGCGGCCGAGGCCGCCTCGGCGCAAAGCCGCTTTACCGCCGCGCTGGACCAGCTTTCCGCGATGCAGACGCAGCTGCTTACCTCAGAGGAAAAGCGCCGCGAACTGGAAAGCGGCATCGGCGCGATCCAGGCCTCGCTGCATGATGCGCTGGCCCGCAACGCGGACGCCGACCGCCGGCTGGCCGCGGCGGACACCCAGGCGCCGGGTTCGGACGAGGATCTGTCGGTGGCGCTGGACATCCTGTCGGGCGAGCTGGAAACCATCGCCGCCCGCAGCGCCGAGGCCGACCAGCGCGCGACCGAGGCCGTCCGCACCGCCGAGGCGCTGGAGCTGGAGCGTGACGAGATCCTGCGCCGCAACGAGGAAATCTTTGCCCAGCTCGAGGCCGCGGTCGAACAGTCGGTCAAGCCGCTGGACGACATGATCAAGAAGGTCGGCGTCGACAGCGACCGGCTGCTGGCTACGGTCCGCAAGGGCTACGGCGGCACCGGCGGGCCGCTGACCCCCATGGGCTATTCGACCCGCGGCAACGCCGCGATCACCGAGAACGAGGCCCGCGCGCAAGAGGTCATGGTCTCGCTGGGCAAGTTCGACAACTACCGCATCGCGGTCAGCAAGCTGCCGCTGGCGATGCCGGTGAAATCGGCCTTCCGCTTCAGCTCGCATTACGGCGCCCGCTGGGGGCGGCAGCATCAGGGCATCGACATGGCCGCGCCGGTCGGCACCCCGGTCTTTGCCACCGGCGACGGGGTGGTGGTGTTTGCCGGCTGGCAGCGCGGCTACGGCAACCTCATCAAGATCAAGCATGAGCTGGGCACCGAGACCCGTTACGCGCATCTTTCGAAAATCCGCGTGAAACAGGGCCAGAGAGTCTCGCGCAACACGCTTATCGGTGATATTGGCAATACCGGCCGATCGACCGGTCCGCATCTGCACTACGAAGTGCGTGTGGACGGGAAGGCCGTGAACCCCATGAGCTTTATCAAGGCCGCACAGAATGTTTTCTAAGACTCGCGTCACTGAACCCGGACCCCGCGCCCAGACCCCGGAGGCAGAGCTGGGCCGCCCCGTCATCGACACGCCGTCGGATTACGCGCCGCCGCCGGTGCGCACCCGCTCGGGTCCGTCGGTCCTGTCCAGCGACCTGACGGTCAAGGGCAATATCACCACCCAGGGCGACGTGCAGATCGAGGGCACGGTCGAGGGCGACATCCGCGCCCACCAGCTGACCGTGGGCGACAGCGCCACCATCCGGGGCGAGATCGTCGCCGACGAGATCATCGTCAACGGCCGCGTGGTCGGCCGGGTCCGCGGGCTCAAGGTGCGCCTGTCGGCCACCGCGCGGGTCGAGGGCGACATCGTCCACAAGACCATCGCCATCGAATCGGGTGCGCATTTCGAGGGCTCGGTCCAGCGTCAGGAAGACCCGCTGGGCAATGGCGTGACCCCGAAGCTGGCGCCGCCGGCCGCATCCAAGGTCGACGTGGACGCCTGATCCGGGCGACCGCGGCAGTCACGGACGGGCGCCTTGGTGGCGCCCGTTTTCAGTTCAACCAGTCAGCTCAGCCAGCCCGGGTCGGCGGCGGCCTCGGTCTCATCCTCGTCGGGCAGCAGGTGGCGGTACATATGCCAGCTGGCATGGCCCAGCACCGGCAGCGCCACGAACAGCCCCAGGAACAGCGGCAGGATTCCCGCGAACAGGATCGCCGCGATCACCAGCGCCCACAGGCCGGCCACCAGCGGGTTGGCGGTCACCGCCCCAATGCTGGCGATGATCGCCGAGATGAAATCCACCTCGCGGTCGAGCAGCAGCGGCAGGCCGGCAACGGTCATCGCAAACAGCGCCGCCGCGAAACCGGCGCCGATGGCGGTGCCCACCGCCAGCATCACCAGCCCGCGCCCCTGCAACAGCAGCTCGGGAGAGCTGGTGATGTTGGTCAGCGACTGCACCCCCATGAACATGGCAAAGATGGTGTGGGCGACGAAGACCCAGAACATGAACATCAGCAGGATCACCATCGCCATCGAGGGCACCTGCCGGTCCTTCTGGGCAAAGACCGCACCCAGCACCCCGGGCCAGTCCAGCGGCAGCCCCGATTCGATGCGGCGGCTGACCTCGTAAAGGCCGACGGCGGCAAAGGGGGCGATCAGCGGAAAGCCGACGACAAAGGGAATCAGCCACCATTCCTGCCCCATGGCCAGCGCCACCGCGGCCAGCACCAGCCCGCCCAGCACGTAGAACAGCGAAAAGAACAGACCGAAGGCCGGGGCGGTGCGGAAATCCCGCCAGCCGGCCCGCAGCGAACCGGTGATGGCGTCAAGCCCGATCAGCGCGGGGTCGGGGATCGGGTCGGGGGTGATGTCCTGCCGGACCGCGGCGGGGCGATAGGGCCGTTCGGGGATGCCCGGCGCGGGGTCCGGTGCCGGGTCGGGCAGCGGCGGGCGCGTGGGGTCGGGAATCGGCCGCGGGTCCGGGAGATCGCTCATCCGGGTTTCACTCCATTGCCGTTGGGGAACTTGCCCTCGAGCGCGGCGCGGACCGGGGGGGTCACGAACTTGGACACGTCGCCGCCCAGCCGGGCGATTTCCTTGACCAGCTTGGACGCGATCGCCTGCCGCCGCGCGTCGGCCATCAGGAACACGGTTTCCACGCTGGCATCCAGCGCCCGGTTCATGCCGACCATCTGGAACTCGTACTCGAAGTCGGTCACCGCCCGCAGGCCGCGCACGATCACCCTTGCGCCCACGTCGCGGGCGCAGTCGATCAGCAGGTTCTCGAACGGATGGACGACGATCTCGACCCCGCAGGCGCGGGTGATCTCGGCGCATTCGGCCTCGACCATGGCGACGCGCTGTTCCAGCGTGAACAGCGGCCCCTTGTCGCGGTTGATCGCCACCCCGATCACCAGCCGGTCCACCAGCGTCGTCGCCCGCTGAATGATATCGACATGGCCAAGCGTGATCGGGTCGAAGGTGCCGGGATAAAGGCCGATGCGCATGGGATTGCTCCGTTTCACGGTTGCGTCATCCTGCAAAATCGTAAGCAACCGCATTTTGCAAGCGCCGCGGCGCAGCAATCTGCAATCAGTTGCCCATGATCATCCCGGTCAGCGCCTCTTGTTCCGCCGCCAGCTCCTTGAGCCGCGCGAACACCACGTCGCCGATCGAGATCACCCCCAGCATCTTGCCGTGGTCGTCGACCACCGGCACGTGCCGGAACCGGCCCTTGGTCATCCGTTCCAGCACGGTCAGCGCATCGTCGCCGCAGACGCAGGTGCTGAGGTTGCGGGTCATCAGCTCGCTGGCCTTGCGGTTCAGCACCACGCCGCCGTCGCGGCCCAGTTCGCGCACGATGTCGCGTTCCGACAGGATCCCGTCGGGGGTCTTGCCGTCCGACGAGACCAGCACCGCCCCGATCCGGCGCTCGGACAGCAGCCGGGTCGCCTCGGCCACGGGGGTGTCGGGCGCGATCATCACGATCTCGTCCGGCCCGGCTTTCATGGCAAGGATCTGCTTCACGATCATGGCGCACCCCTTCTGCGGTCGTTTCACCATCCAGCGTTGCTGCGGCGCGTCGTTTCGTCAAGGGTGCGCATCGTCTTGCGCCTGCACCTGCGCTTCCAGCCGCGCAACCTCGCGCCGCAGCCCGGCGGCAACCTCTTCGGCCAGCCGCGCCAACCGGCCCGAGCGCAGGTCGTCCCCCGGCCGCAGCAGCCAGAACGACCGGCGCAGCGAAATGTCGTCGGCCAGCACCCGCCGCACCCCCGGGGCAAAGGGGATGGCGAAGTCATGGACGATGCCCAGCCCCGCCCCCGCCCGGATCGCCTGCAGCTGCACGCTGACCGAGTTCGAGGTCAGCGCCGCATGGTCGGCGCCGGTCTCGGCCAGATAGTCGAGCTCGCGGTCAAAGATCATGTCGGGGATATAGCCGATCATGCTGTGCCCGCGCAGGTCGGCGCGGCTGCGAATCGGCGGGTGGCGGTGCAGATAGTCCTGATGCCCGGCCAGGTGCAGGTGATAGTCGGCGATCTTCTGCACGGTGGCGCGGCCGGTGCGGGGGCGGCTGACGGCGATGGCCATGTCGGCCTCGCGCCGGGACAGGTTGAAGACGCGCGGCAGGGCGACGATCTGGATTTCCAGCCCCGGGTGGTCGCGCATCATCCGCGCCGCCAGCTGCGGTAGCAGATAGTTGGCGCAGCCGTCGGGGGCACCGATGCGCAGCTGCCCGGTCAGCCCGGCGCGGGTCAGCGCCTCGCCGGCGGCATGGGCGGCGGCTTCGGCGGCCTCGGCGTGGGGAATCAGGGCGGTGCCCTCGGGGGTCAGCGCATAGCCCTGCGGGGTCTTGGCGAACAGCGCCCGGCCCAGCGCGGTTTCCAGCCGCGCCACCCGCCGCCCCATGGTCGAGGCGTCCATCCCCAGCCGCCGCCCGGCCCGCGACAGCGATTCCTCGCGCGCGACGGCCAGGAAGATGCGCAAATCGTCCCAGTCCATCCGCGCCACCCGTTGCAAAACCGCAAAACCGTTTGGCCGGATCGTCGCTTTACGCCTGCGTTTGCGCAAGGGTAATCTGCGCCCGCAATCAGGGGAGATCCGTCATGCGTTCCGTTCACCACTGGATCGACGGCAAGGAAGCGCCCGGCAAATCCGGCCGCACCGCCGATGTCTACAACCCGGCCACCGGCGAGGTTCAGGCCAAGGTCGACCTGGCCAGCAAGGCCGAGATGGACGCCGCCATCGCCCGCGCCGCCGAGGCGCAGGTCGGCTGGGGCGCCACCAACCCGCAGCGCCGCGCGCGGGTGATGATGAAGATGGTCGACCTGCTGAACCGCGACATGGACAAGATGGCCGAGGTGCTGTCGTCCGAGCACGGCAAGACCTTCCCCGACGCCAAGGGCGACATCCAGCGCGGGCTCGAGGTGATCGAGTATTCGATCGGCGCGCCGCAGCTGCTCAAGGGCGAGTTCATCGACGGCGCCGGCCCCGGCATCGACATGTATTCGATGCGCCAGCCGCTGGGCGTGGTCGCGGCGATTACCCCGTTCAACTTCCCCGCCATGATCCCGCTGTGGAAACTGGGGCCGGCGCTGGCCTCGGGCAACGCGGTGATCCTGAAGCCGTCCGAGCGTGACCCCACCGTGCCGAACATGATCGCGGCGCTGTTCAAGGAAGCCGGGTTGCCCGACGGGGTGCTGCAGGTCGTCCACGGCGACAAGGAAGCGGTGGATGCGATCCTCGATTCCGAAGTGATCCAGGCGGTGGGCTTCGTCGGCTCGACCCCGATCGCGCAATATATCTATGAACGCGCCGCGGCGACCGGCAAGCGCGCCCAGTGCTTCGGCGGGGCCAAGAACCACGCCATCATCATGCCCGACGCCGATCTGGACCAGGCGGCCGACGCGCTGGTCGGCGCGGCCTATGGCGCCGCGGGCGAACGCTGCATGGCGCTGTCGGTCGCGGTTCCGGTGGGCGAGGAAACCGCCGACCGCCTGATCGAAAAGCTGGTGCCGCGCATCGAAAAGCTGAAGGTCGGCCCCTATACCGCCGGCGACGACGTGGACTTCGGGCCGGTGGTGACCGCCGCCGCCAAGAAGAACATCCTGCGGCTGGTGGAAACCGGCGTCGAGCAGGGCGCCAAGCTGGTGGTGGACGGCCGCGACTTCAGCCTGCAGGGGTATGAGGACGGGTTCTTCGTCGGGCCGTCGCTGTTCGACCATGCCACCCCCGACATGGACATCTACAAGACCGAGATCTTCGGCCCCGTGCTGACCACCATCCGCGCCAAGACCTATGACGAGGCGCTGAAGCTGGCGATGGACCACGAATACGGCAACGGCACCGCGATCTTTACCCGCGACGGCGACACTGCCCGCGACTTCGCCAGCCGCTGCAACATCGGCATGGTGGGGATCAACGTGCCGATCCCGGTGCCGCTGGCCTATTTCACCTTTGGCGGGTGGAAAAAGTCGGGCTTCGGCGACCTGAACCAGCACGGGCCGGATGCCTTCCGCTTCTACACCCGCACCAAGACGGTCACCAGCCGCTGGCCCAGCGGCATCAAGGAAGGCGCCGCCTTCAACTTCAAGGCGATGGACTGATCCGCGCCGATTGACCCCGCGCCCCGCAGCTTTCATGTTGCGGGGCGTTTTCCAATCCCGGGCTTTTTGCCATGCTGACCCCCAAGATCGTCACCATGCTCAAGGATTACGACGCGCCGACGCTGCGCGCCGATGTCCTTGCCGGGATCACCGTGGCGATGGTGGCGCTGCCGCTGAGCCTGGCGATCGCCATCGCCTCGGGGGCGCCGCCGGCGACGGGGCCGGTGACCGCGATCGTGGCGGGGCTGCTGATTTCCATCTTCGGCGGCAGCCGGGTGCAGATCGGCGGGCCGACCGGCGCCTTCATCGTCGTCGTCTACAGCGTGATCCAGAACCACGGGCTGGATGGGCTGCTGATCGCCACGCTGATGGCCGGGGCGCTGCTGGTGCTGGCGGCGCTGCTGCGGGTCGGCGGGCTGATCCGCCTGATCCCCGAACCCGTCATCAGCGGCTTCACCATCGGCATCGCGGTCATCATCGGCGCCAGCCAGATCGCCGATTTCTTCGGGCTGGACACCGGGGCCGTGCCCGCCGCCATGCTGGAAAAGATCCCGGTGCTGTGGCAGGCGCGCGGCTCGGCCGGCTGGGCGGATGTCGGCGTCGGCCTGTTCACGCTGGCGCTGATCGTGGTGCTGCGCCGCGCCGCGCCGCGGCTGCCGGGGCTGATCGTGGCCATCGCCGCGGGCTCGCTGCTTGTCGCGATCTTCGGCCTGCCGGTGGAGACGCTGGGCTCGCGCTTTGGCGAGCTGCCGCGCACCCTGCCCGCCCCTGCCCTGCCCTCGGGCATCACACTGGCGCGGATGGGCGAGCTGCTGCCGTCGGCGCTGACCATCGCCTTCCTCGCCGGCATCGAATCGCTGCTGTCGGCCATGGTCGCGGACCGGCTGGTCGGCGGCCAGCACCGCCCGAATGCCGAGATCATGGCGCAGGGCATCGCCAATATCGGTTCCGTCTTCTTCGGCGGGCTGCCGGCGACCGGCGCCATCGCCCGCACCGCCACCAATGTGCGCGCGGGCGGGCGCACCCCGGTCGCGGGGGTGGTCCATGCGCTGACCATCCTGCTGGTGATGCTGCTGGCCGCCCCGCTGGCCGGCTATCTGGCGATGCCGGCGCTGGCCGCGGTGCTGGTGCTGACCGCCTGGAACATGGCCGAGCCGGGCCGCTGGGGCGAACATCTGCACGCCCGCCGCGGCGACCGCGCGGTGCTGCTGCTTACGCTGGCGCTGACCGTGTTCACCGACCTGACCATCGCCATCGCCGCGGGCGTCATCGCCGGGCTGCTGGTCCGCATGAACCGCCGCGGCCTGCCGCCCGCGGGCTGGACCCCGCCCCGCAGATAGCCGCCAACGCCCTGCAATCATTCTGCAACACTGCGGCAATAACCCAGCCGCATCACACAAGACGACACGCGAAAGGGGAGCTCGTATGGATTTCGCACTGACCGAGGAACAGCAGGCCATCTTCGACATGGCGCGCGATTTCGGGGCCGAACATATCGCGCCCCATTCGTCCGAATGGGAAGCCGCCGGCACCATCCCGAAAGACCTCTGGCCCCGGATCGCCGAGCTGGGCTTCGGCGGGCTGTATGTGTCCGAGGAATACGGCGGCTCGGGCCTGTCGCGGCTGGACGCGACGCTGGTGTTCGAGGCGCTGGCCATGGCCGACCCCGCGGTGGGTTCGTTCCTGTCGATCCATAACATGTGCGGCGGCATGATCGACAAGTTCGGCAAGCCCGAGGACAAGGAACGCTGGCTGCCGGCGCTGTGCAGCATGGAAAAGGTGTTCTCCTACTGCCTGACCGAACCCGGCAGCGGCTCGGACGCCGCGGCGCTGCGCACGCGGGCCGAGCGCACGAACGAGGGCTGGCGCCTGAACGGGTCCAAGGCGTTCATTTCCGGCGGCAGCTATTCGGACGTCTATGTCACCATGGTCCGCACCGGCGAGGACGGGCCCAAGGGCATCTCGGCCGTGGTGATCGAGGACGGCACCCCGGGCCTGTCCTTCGGCGCGCTGGAACGCAAGATGGGCTGGCAGGCGCAGCCGACCAGCCTGGTGCAGTTCGACGACTGCGTGATCCCGGCCGACAACCTGCTGGGCGACGAGGGCCGCGGCTTCTCCTACGCCATGGCCGGGCTGGACGGCGGGCGGCTGAACATCGCCGCCGGCGCCCTGGGCGGCGCGCAGGCCGCGCTGGATCGCACCCTCACCTATATGGGCGAGCGCAAGGCCTTCGGCAAAACCCTCGACCAGTTCCAGGCCTTGCAATTCCGCCTGGCGGAGATGGAGGTCGCGCTGCAATCCTCGCGGACCTTCCTGCGGCAGGCGGCGTGGAAGCTGGACCAGGGCGCGCCCGACGCCACCAAGTTCTGCGCCATGGCGAAGCTCTATGTCACCGACCGCGCCTTCGAGGTGGCGAACCAGTGCCTGCAGCTGCATGGCGGCTATGGCTATCTGGCCGACTACGGGGTGGAAAAGATCGTCCGCGACCTGCGGGTCCACCAGATCCTGGAAGGCACCAACGAAATCATGCGGCTGATCGTCAGCCGCGCCATGCTGGCCGAGAGGGGCTGATGAACGACCTGCATATCCGCCGCGACCGCAACGCCGGCCGCATCACCCTGACCCGCCCGAAGGCGCTGAACGCGCTGACCCATGACATGGCGAACGCGGTCCACGCGGCGCTGGACGAATGGCGCGACGACCCCGCGGTCAAGCTGGTCATCCTGGACGGCGAGGGCGAGCGCGCCTTCTGCGCCGGCGGCGACATCGCCGCGGTCTACCATGGCGGCCGCGCCGGCGACCACGGCGTCGGGCAGCGGTTCTTTTCCGACGAATACCGGATGAACGCGGCCATCGCCGATTACCCGAAACCCATCGTCGCCTTCATGCAGGGCTTCGTCATGGGTGGCGGCGTGGGCTTGGGCGGCCATGCCAGCCACCGGGTGGTCGGCGACACGACCCAAGTGGCGATGCCGGAATCCGGCATCGGGCTGATCCCCGACGTGGGCGGCACCTGGCTGCTGGGCCGCGCGCCGGGGCGGATCGGCGAATATCTGGGGCTGACCGGCGCCCGCATGGGCGCGGGCGACGCGATCCACGCGCGTTTCGCCGATCTCTACCTGCCTGAGGCGGAATGGGAAGCCGCCAAGGACCGCCTAGCCGAAACCGGCGACGTAGCGGTGCTGCAAGGGCAGACCCCTCCGCCCGCGCCGCTCGCCACCCGCGACCTGTCGGCCTATGAGGCCGACACGGTGGCCGAGATTACGGCCGCGCTGGAGGCGGCGGGCGACGAGGATTCGCTGAAGCCCATCCGCCGCAACTCGCCCCTGTCGATGGCCGCGACGCTGGCGATGGTCCGCGCCGCCCGCAAGGACGGCCGCATCCAGGACTCGCTCAGCCGCGAATACCGCTTTACCCATCGCGCCACCGAATCGAGCGATTTCCTTGAGGGCGTGCGCGCCCAGATCATCGACAAGGACCGCAACCCGAACTGGTCCGCCCCCGCGGACCCGGAAGCGGTCACCGCCATGCTGGCCGATCTCGGCCCCCAAGACCTGACGTGGGAGAACTGAACATGAAGATCGGATTTATCGGCCTGGGCAACATGGGCGGCCCGATGGCCCGCAACCTGGCCGCCGCCGGGCATCAGGTCGCAGGCTTCGACCTGGCCGCCCCGGTGATCGAGGGCGTGACCCCGGCCGCCACCGCCGCCGAGGCCGCAGCAGGCGCCGAGGTCATCATCACCATGCTGCCCAACGGGCAGATCCTGCGCGCCGTCGCGGCCGAGGTGATCCCGGCGATGGCGCCGGGCGCGGTGTTCTGCGACTGCTCGACCGTCGACGTGGACAGCGCCCGTGCGGTCGCCGAACAGGCGGTCGCGGCCGGGTTGGGGGCGCTGGATGCGCCGGTCTCGGGCGGGGTCGGCGGCGCGGCGGCGGGCACGCTGACCTTTATGGTCGGCGGCTCGGACGCGGCCTTCGCCACGGTCAGCCCGCTGTTCGACATCATGGGGCAGAAGGCGGTCCATTGCGGCGAATCCGGCGCGGGACAGGCGGCGAAGATCTGCAACAACATGATCCTGGGCGTGACCATGATCGCCACCTGCGAGGCGTTTGCGCTGGCCGACAAGCTGGGGCTGGACCGGCAAAAGATGTTCGACGTGGTGTCCACCTCGTCGGGCTACAGCTGGTCGCTGAACGCCTATTGCCCCGCGCCGGGCGTGGGGCCGACCTCGCCCGCCGACAACGATTACAAGCCCGGTTTCGCGGCCGAGCTGATGCTGAAGGACCTGCGGCTGTCGCAGCAGGCCGCCGAAAGCGCCGATGCCGACACCCCGATGGGGCAGCTCGCCACCGCGCTTTACACCGCCTTTGTCGAGGACGAGGACGGGCGCGGCCGCGACTTCTCGGCCATGCTGCCGCGGCTTTCCGCCCGTGGCCGCGGCCCCGGCAGCGCCTGACGCAACCGCGGCGCGGCGGCGGCGTTGACCCGGCACAGCAGAAAGGGTTCAGGATGAAACTGGCCGCATTCCTTGCCGCCGCCTCGGTGGCGCTGAGCCTGCCGGGCATCGCCGCGGCCGACCGTCCCGATCACGCCGGCAAGCGCACGCCGGCCTATGTGCTGCGCGACGGGGGCGAGCGCGTGGCGCGCCACGACCACCGGGACCGCGACGAGGACCGCCGCCCTCACCGCCGCCACGACGACCGCGACGACCGGCAGCACGACCACCGCCACGACAAGCGGGACGACGACTGGCGGCGCGCCCCGGCAACGGTGATGCATTGCCCGCCGGGGCTGGCGAAGAAATCCCCTTCGTGCATCCCGCCCGGGCAGGCAAAGCGGCTGCGGGTCGGCAGCGTGCTGGACTGGAACCGCGCCCATCTGGTGCGGCGGCCGGGGCTTTACGGGCTGGCCGGCGCGCCCGACGGGCAGCGCTATGCAATCGTGGATGGGCAGCTGGTGCGGGTCGATTCTGGCACCGCCAAGGTGCTGGCGGTGATCCGCGCGGTCGAGGCGATCCTCGACTGACCCGCGGCGTGCAGGCTGGCGCTAGCCCTGCCGCCCGGCCGCCAGCAGCGCCTCGGCCGCCGCGCGCGCGGCCGGGGTGATCTCTTCCCCCGCCAGCATCCGGGCGAGCTCCTCGACCCGCTCGCCCGCATCCAGCGCGGTCACGCGCGAGGTGGTCATCCCGTCCGCCACCGATTTGGCGACGCGGAAATGCTGCTGGCCCAGCGCCGCGACCTGCGGCGAATGGGTGACGACCAGCACCTGCGCGCCCTCGGCCAGCCGCGCCAGCCGCCGGCCCACGGCATCGGCGGTGGCGCCGCCGACACCGCGGTCGATTTCGTCGAAGATCATCACCAGCGGCTCGCCTCCGCGCGCCAGACAGACCTTGAGCGCCAGCAGGAACCGCGACAGCTCGCCGCCCGAGGCGATGCGGTCGAGCGGCCCGGCCGGCGCGCCGGGATTGGTCGCGACGGTGAAACTGACCATATCGCGCCCCTCGGGGCCGGGCTCGCCGTCGCCGATGCGGGTCTGGAACACCGCGCGCTCCATCTTCAGCGGCGCCAGCTCGGCCGCCATCGCGGCGTCGAGCCGCTTGGCCGCCGCGCGCCGGGCTGCGCCCAGCGCGTCCGCCGCCGCGGCATAGGCGGCGTCCGCCTCGGCCACGGCGCGCTGCAGGTCGCCCAGCCGCGCCTCGCCCGCGTCCAGCGCCGACAGCCGCGCCGACAGCTCGCCGGCCAGCGTGGCCAGATCGTCGGGCAGCACGTCATGCTTGCGGGCCAGCGCGCGCAGGGCGAACAGCCGCTCCTCGGTGGCCTCCAACGTGGCGGGGTCGAACTCCATCGCCGCCAGCGCATCCTCGATGGCACGCGTGGCCTCGCCCAGCTCGATCGAGGCGCGCGACAGCGCCGCCAGCGGCTCGTCCAGTCCCTCAGCGGACTTGTCGGCAGCGCCTTCCAGCCAGCGCGCGGCCTCGACAATCAGCCTCTCGGCGCCGGGCTGCGAGGGTTCCCCCGCCAGCATCTGCAAGGCGCGGGCCACGTCGCCGCGCACCCGCTCGGCCGCCTGCATCCCGCGCCGCGCGATGTCGAGGGTTTCTTCCTCGCCGGGCTGCGGGTCCAGCTTTTCCAGCTCGGCCACGGCGTGGCGCAGGAAGTCTTCCTCCTTGCGGGCGGCCTCGAGCGCGGCCTCGGCCTCGGCCAGTGCCGCCGCGGCCTGCCGGCGCCGGTTCCAGGCGGCGCGCACCGGGGCAGGATCCAGCCCGCCGGACGCGTCCAGCAACTGCCGGTGCCCGCGCGGGTTCAGCAGCCCGCGGTCGTCGTGCTGGCCGTGCAGTTCCACCAAGGCATCCGACAGCGCCCGCAGCACTTCGCCCGAGACGCGGCGGTCATTGACCCAGCCGGTCTTGCGGCCGTCGGCGGCGTTCACGCGGCGCAGGATCAGCTCATCCTCGGCCTCGATCCCGGCGTCAGCCAGAACGGCGCGGGCGGGGTGATCGGCGGGCAGGTCGAACACCGCCGTCACCTCGCCCTGCGCGGCGCCGGCGCGAACCAGCTCGGCCCGGCCGCGCCAGCCCAGCACGAAGCCCAGGCAGTCCAGCAGGATCGACTTGCCGGCGCCGGTTTCCCCGGTCAGCACGTTCAGCCCCGGCGCGAAATCCAGCGACAGCCGCTCGATCAGCAGCATGTCGCGTATGTCCAGCGTGCGAAGCATCCGCCCCCTCGCGCCCGTCAGGCCCGGCCCGCGACTACAGCCACTTGCCCTGGATGACCTGCCGATAGACCTGCGTCAGCCAGCTGTCGCCCTTGGGCGCCGCCTCCAGCCCGCGTCCGCGCAGCTGCGCATAGGCGTCCTGGTAGAACGGCGAGGACCGGAAGTTGTGACCCAGGATCGCCCCGGCGGTCTGCGCCTCGTCGGTCAGCCCCAGCGCCAGATAGGCCTCGGTCAGTCGCATCAGCGCCTCGGGGGTGTGGGTGGTGGTCTGGAACTCCTCCACCACGACGCGGAAGCGGTTGATCGCGGCGGTGTAATGGCCGCGCTTGAGGTAGTAGCGCCCGATCTCCATCTCCTTCGCCGCCAGATGGTCGAAGGCGAGGTCGAACTTAAGCACCGCCGAGCGGGCGTATTCGGTGTCGGGGTATTGCTCGATCACCTCGCGCAGCCCCTGCAGCGCCTGGAAGGTCAGCCCCTGGTCGCGGCCGATGTCGTCGATCTGGTCGTAATAAGACAGGGCGAGCAGGTATTTGGCATAGGCCGCATCCTCGTCGCCGGGATAGTTGTCGATGAAACGCTGCGCGGCGCCCCGCGCCTCTTCGTACTGGCGGGCGCGGTGGTGGGAATAAGCCTGCATGATCAATGCGCGCTTGGCCCATTCGGAATAGGGGTAAAGCCGCTCGACCTCGCTGAAATAATGCACCGCGTCCTTGGGCTTGCGCTCGTTTTCCAGCGCGTATTCGCCGCGCTTGTAGATCTCTTCGGCGGTGAAATTGTCCAGCGCCTCGCCCTTGCTGGCCGGGGTGTTGCCCCCGCCGCAGGCCGCAAGCGAAAGGGACACCGCGACTGCCATGAGCACGAGGCGCGTCTTGCTGAATGCCATGTTCGTTCTGTCCGTCCCGTCGAGATGCGGCCCTGTCGCCGGCGCGAAACCGGGGACAGGCCCTCGTATCACACAACATGGGGGCGCGCAAAAGGGCAAGTCGCAGAGATTGGCGCGCGCCGGCAGCGGTCCGGCGCGCGGCCGGAGCCGCGGTTTCAGGCGACCGCGCGGGCGCGCGCGGCGGATTTGGCGGCGGTGGCGGGCGCAGTGTCAGCGGCCGGCGGGCACAGCCCGAGCACGCCGGCGCCCAGCATCCGCTGCTGTGCCTCGGGCGACAGCTCGGTCCATTCCCAAGCGCCCTCGGTCGCGAACAGCGTGCGCAGCAGGCGGTTGGTCATCGCATGGCCGGCGCGGTTGCCGGTATAGCGCGCCAGCAGCGGCGCGCCGGCCAGCGCAAGGTCGCCGACCGCATCCAGCATCTTGTGGCGCACGGGTTCGTCGCGGTGGCGCAGCCCGCCGGGCGACAGCACCCGCTCGCCATCCACCACCACGGCGTTGAAATAGGTGCCGCCCAGCGCCAGCCCGCTGGCCTGCATCGAATCGACATCGGCCTGCCGGCAGAAGGTGCGCGAATCCATCAGCTCGCGGACAAAGGCGCCGTTCGCCAGCTCCAGCCGCTTTTCCTGATGGCCGATGGCGGCGTCGGCAAAGTCGATCACGAACTCCATCTGCAGGCGGTCGGCGGGCGACAGCCGCGCGAAACCGGCACCCTGATGCACCTCGACCGGGCGCAGCACGCGGATCGCGCGCAGCGGCTCGGGCGTGCAGCGCAGCCCGGCCTGCAGGATCCCCTGCACGAAAGGCGCAGACGAGCCGTCGAGGATCGGAACCTCGGGGCCGTCGATGTCGATCAGCGCATTATGCACGCCGGTACCGGCCAGCGCCGCCATGACGTGTTCGACGGTCGAGACGCTGGCGCCGTCCTTGCCGCGCAGCAGGGTGCACAGCGCCGAGGGCTCGACGTGATCCCATAGCGCCGGGATGCGCACGCCTTCACCCTCGCCCAGGTCGGTGCGGCGGAACACGATGCCATGCCCGGCCGGAGCCGGGTGGATCACCAGCCGCGCGGGTTTCCCCGAGTGGAGTCCGACGCCCGTGAACCGGGCCGAGGTGGCAAGAGTGGCTTGCATGGTATTCGTCCATTCCTTCAACGGGAACAGCGGTCTGCATCCCGATGACCCTCAGTTAGGCACCCGCCCCCGGACCCTCAATTAACGATTTGTGACTCATTGAAACATCCACCGGGGGGCTGGCGGGGATGTGGAAGTTTTTACCCCTAACCTGCCGCCCTGAAACGAAAAGAGGCCGCGATTGCGGCCCCTTTGCGTCGTGATCGCCGTCACGCGGACGTGACGGCAGATGGCAGCCCTCAGTTCGCCTGCCGGCGCAGGAAGGCGGGGATTTCCACGTTGTCCTGCGCCGCGTCGGGCGAGGCGAGATCGTCGAAATCGGTCTCGGCCTGGCGGCGGGCCATGCGATCGCTGACGCGCTCGGCAATGGTTTCCGGGCGCGGCCGCTCGGCCTCGGCCGAGGCGCCGGCGACACGGTTCAGCATCCGGCCCAGACCCGACATGCGGCCGTGCGCGGGCGGGGCCTCGGCGGAGGCCGCCGGGCGGCGCGGGGCGGACAGCCCCTCGCGTGCGGGCTCGCGGTTGATCGCGCGCTCCAGCCGTTCGCGCACCGCCTGGGTGGGCTCGCCGCGCGGGGCCTGCGGGCGGGTCGGGGCGGTGAACTCGCTGGCCGGGTCGCTCAGCCGCTGGTCGATGCTGCGCGTATCCAGCGCCGGGCGGGCGGGCTGACGCTCGGCCACCGGCTCAGGCGCGCGCTCTGCCGCGGGGCGATAGGCCGGGGCGGGCAGCTCTTCGGCCACCGGCGCCGGGCGCGCAGCCGGGCTTTCCATGACCGGGGTGCGGCGCGGCGGCACCGCCAGTTCCTCGGCCGGCGCAGCCTCGGGCGCGGGGGCGCGGCCCATGGTCGGGTTCTGGGTCAGCGGCTCTTTCATGCCGCGGCGCGGGGCCGGGGCTTCGGCCGCCACCGCCGAATCGATGCCAGTGGCCACGACCGAGACGCGCACCGCGCCTTCCATCTTGGGATCCAGCGTCGAGCCGACGATGATGTTGGCGTCGGGGTCGACCTTCTCGCGGATCTTCTCGGCCGCCTCGTCCATCTCGAACAGGGTCAGGTCGTCGCCGCCGGTGATGTTGATCAGGACGCCCTTGGCGCCGTGCAGGCTGATTTCGTCCAGCAGCGGGTTGGCGATGGCCTTTTCGGCGGCCTCGACGGCGCGGTTGTCGCCGGTGGCCTCGCCCGTGCCCATCATCGCCTTGCCCATTTCGTCCATCACCGCGCGCACGTCGGCAAAGTCGAGGTTGATCAGCCCCGGGCGCACCATCAGGTCGGTCACGCCCTTGACGCCCTGATACAGAACGTCGTCGGCCATGGCGAAGGCTTCGGTGAAGGTGGTCTTTTCGTTGGCGATGCGGAACAGGTTCTGGTTCGGGATGATGATCAGCGTGTCGACGACCTTCTGCAGCTCTTCGACGCCGGATTCGGCCTGCCGCATCCGCTTGGTGCCTTCGAACTGGAAGGGCTTGGTCACCACGCCGACGGTCAGGATCCCCATCTCGCGCGCAGCCTGCGCGATGATCGGGGCGGCGCCGGTGCCGGTGCCGCCGCCCATGCCGGCGGTGATGAAGCACATATGCGCGCCCATCAGGTGGTCGACGATATCCTCGATGGTTTCCTCGGCCGCCTGCGCGCCGATCGCGGGCTTGGCACCGGCCCCCAGCCCCTCGGTCACTTTCGGGCCCAGCTGGACGCGGCTTTCGGCGCGGCTCTGCGCCAGCGCCTGCGCGTCGGTATTGGCGACGACAAAGGTCACGCCGTCCAGCTGCTTTTCGATCATGTTGTTGACGGCGTTGCCGCCCGCGCCGCCGACGCCAAAGACGGTGATCCGCGGGCGCAGTTCCTCGTCGTCGTTCATCATCAGGTTGAGATTCATCGCCGCCTGCCCTTTTCGTGTTGCCTGCCGGGTCGTGGGCGCCCGGTCGATTCCCCTGTGCTGCCTGCGCAGGGTAACAGATTCCGCCCGGTCGTCACTTCCGAATCAGCACATATCCACAAGATATGGGCCATCGAACGCGCCTTCTGGCGGTATGTCGCCGATCGCGCAAGCAGTGGTGGGCAGCTGCGCGAACATGTTCACCAGTTGTTGCGGAACCACCGATACGCGCGGCGCAGGCCCACCACCCCCGCCCGCTCGACCGGCATCTCGAAGTCCCACCATTCGTCCTGCGGGTTGGCCGCGTGCAGCGCCAGCCCGACCGTCGCCGCGTGGCAGGGGGCGGTGTGCTGCTGCGCCAGCCCGTGGATGCGTAGCGGCCGGCCGATGCGCACGTTCTGCCCCAGGATCCGCGCGGCCAGCACGTCCAGCCCGGGAATCTGGCTGGCGCCGCCGGTCAGCACCACCTGCCGCGAGGGCATCTGGTCGAAGCCCGCCACCTCGAGCACCTCGCGCACCCCGTCGAGGATCTCCTCGACCCGCGGGCGCATGATCCCGATCAGGTCGGCGCGGCTGACGGTGCGGCGCTCGCCGTCCCAGTGCTCGTCGCGCTGCTCGGGGGTGACGTCGATCATCTCGCGGTCGTCGCGGCTGGTCGCTTCCAGCCCGCCGTGCCGGGTCTTGAGCCATTCGGCGGTCGCCAGCGGCACCCGCAGCCCGGCGCTGATGTCGCGGGTCACCAGATCGCCGCCCATCCGCACCGCGTCGGCGAACAGCATGTGTTTTTTCAGGAACAGCGACACCCCGGTGACGCCGCCGCCCATGTCGACGCAGGCCGCGCCCAGTTCCTGTTCGTCCTCGACCAGCGCCGCCCGACCCGCCGCATAGGCGGCCGAGCCGACGCCTGCCAGCTCAAGGTCGCAGCGCTGCACGCATTGCACCAGGTTCGAGGCCGCGAACCCGTCGATGGTCAGCACATGCATGTCCACCGCCAGCCGGTCGCCGACGATGTCGCGCGGGTCAGACAGGCCGGATCGCGCATCGACCGCGAAATTGACCGGCTGCGCGTGCAGCACGTCGCGGTTGCGCCCGAAATCGGGCACCTCGCAGGCGGCTAGCACCGCGGCCACGTCCTCTTCCGTGACCTTGCCGGAGCGCAGCGCGATTTCCCCCGCCAACCCGTAGGAGGCCGGGCGCGCCCCGGAAATCGTGGCGATGACGTGATCGACGCGGACCCCGGCCTGTTTCTGCGCGCCCTGCACCGCGTGGCGCACGCAGCGCTCGGTCTCGGCCATGATCTCGATCTCGCCATAGCGGACGCCGCGGGACTGGGTGGTGAACTGGCCGATCACCCGGAACGAGGACTGCCCGGCCATCGGCCCCACCCCGTCGGATTCGCGGAACTGCCCGGGGCCGTCGAATTGCAGGATGATGCAGGTCACCTTCGAGGTGCCGATGTCCAGCACCGCCAGCACCCCCCGCGCCATCGCGGCGCGGCGCGCCTGCCGCATCGCCCGCTGAGCTTCGTAAAGATCACGCATCGCCTGTCCCCTCGCCTGCCCGTTCCTGTCCCCTCAGCCGTCCCGGCGCCCAGCGCTGGCGGTGACGGCGGGCTTGGCGCCGCCTTCCTCCGGGTCGATCAGATTTCCCTCGGCGTCGATTTCCGGCAGCCCGGCGGCGCGGCGCAGGGTGTTCTGCGCGGTCAGCCCCATGCGCAGCACCGGCCGCGAGGGGTCGCGCAGATCGACCACCGTCACGTCGCGCGCCAGCAGCCCGTCCCGGGCATCCATCGCCAGCGCCTGCCGCAGCGCCGGCAGCGGGCGCTCGGTCGGCAGCATGATCCGCTGGCCGCGGTCCAGCACCAGGTCCCAGCGCCGCTCGCCCACCCGCACCAGCCCGCGCAGCCGCGGCAGGATCGGCCCGGCCGCGTCGATCAGGGCCAGCGCCTCGGCGGTGTGGGGGGCCGCGCCCTCGCCCGCGATCAGCGGCAGGTCGCGGCGCACATCGCGCGAGGTGACCGAGGCGACGCGGTGGCCCTGCGCGTCCAGCAGGTCCAGCCCGCGGGCGTGGCGCCACAGGATCGCAGGCTTACGCTCGACCACCACCGCCGACAGGATGCCGCCGGGGCGGATGCGGAACTCCACCTTCTCGATCGCGTCCAGCCGCTCGACCGCCTCACGCAGGTCGCGCAGCTCAATGTCGAAGCTCGAGGCCGGCAGCGTCACCGGCAGCATGGCGCGCAGCGCCTTGTCCACCGCAGGCGACGCACCCTCGATTTCCATGGTGCGGACCATGAAGGCCTCGCGTGACTGGATGTTGTCCACCAGCGCCGCCACGCCCCCGGTCAGATTGGCGCGGCGGGTTTCGTCCGACAGCCACAGCCCGGCGATGGCCGCGACCAGCAGCAGCGGCAGCCCTACCCCGACCAGCCGCCGGTAAAGCGGCGTCAGCCACAGGCGGTTCAGCCGATAGGCCAGCCGCGACGGGCCCGGCTCGCGCCGCGCCGCGCGGGCGGCGGGCTGCGGGCGGGCACCCACACGGCGCGCGGGCGCCGGCGGGGCCGAGGCGCTGAAGGCGGCGGTCAGATGCTTCAGTCCCGACACAGCGCGTCCTCCACGATCCAGCGGCAGAGCTCGGGGAAGCTGATGCCCACATGCGCCGCCTGCTCCGGCGACAGCGAGGTCGGCGTCATCCCGGGCTGGGTGTTGGTTTCCAGCAGCACCAGCCCGGCCGGGCCGCGCGCTTCGTCCCAGCGGAAATCGGTGCGCGACAGCCCGGCGCAGCCCAGCGCCCGATGCGCGCGCAGCGCATAATCGAGGCAGGCGGCGGTAATCTCGTCCGGGATCTGGGCGGGGACCACGTGGCGCGAGCCGCCGGCGCTGTATTTCGCGGCATAATCATACCAGCCGTCGGTGACGATCTCGGTCACCGCCAGCGCCCGGTCGCCCATGACCGAAACGGTCAGCTCGCGCCCCGGGGCGTAGGATTCCACCATCACCTGCGCGGGCATCTCGTCCGAAAGCGCGGGCGGCGCATCGCCCTGATGCACGATATAGACGCCCACCGACGAGCCCTCGTCATTGGGCTTGACCACATAGGGCGGCGGCAGCACGTGGCGCGCACGCACCTCGTCGCGGGGCGCGATCACGCTGTCGACCACCGGCAGCCCGGATTCGCGATAGACCTGCTTGGCGCGGGTCTTGTCCATCGCCAGGGCCGAGGACAGCACCCCCGAATGGGTATAGCGGTAGCCCAGCCATTCCAGCAGGCCCTGGACGCGGCCGTCCTCGCCCATCCTTCCGTGCAGGGCGTTGAACACGACATCCGGGCGCGCCTCGGCCAGCCGCGCCGGCAGCGACGCCGATTCGTCCCGGCCAAGAGCGATCTCGACCACCCGATACCCCGCCACCCGCAGCGCATCCGCGCATCCGCGCCCCGACGACAACGACACCTCGTGCTCTGCCGAGGGGCCGCCCATCAGGACCGCTACGGTGTGGGCTGTCCTGCTCGACCTGCCCGCCACATCTGCCTTTCGCCCGGTTGGCCGGGCTGTGTTCGTGGGCGCGTGTTCACGCCCTAGTTGCGGCACCTTTGCGGCGCCTTGCCGGGAATCATACGGGCAAAGCGGCGGGGCGTGAAGGGGGTTTCTGCGACGTTACCCGCAACCCTGCGGCGAGGCGCGGCGTGTTACGGGTCCGGCAGCGGGTCGCCGATGCGCACAACCTCCCACAGCAGATCAAGGCCCGAGGTCTCGCGCACCCTGGCGCGCACCAGCTCGCCCAGCGATTCCAGATCGGCGGCGGTAGCGCTGCCGGTGTTGATCAGGAAATTGGGGTGTTTCTCGCTCATCTGCGCGCCGCCAAGGCGGTGGCCGCGCAACCCGGCCTCCTCGATCAGCTTCCAGGCCTTGAGCTCGTGGCTGTCGTCCTCGCGCCCGGTCGAGCTGAACCCGGCCGGGTTGCGGAAGGTCGATCCGGCGCTGCGGTCGCGGGTGGGCTGGGTGGCGTCGCGGCGGGCAAGCTGCTCTTCCATCCGCGCGGCCAGCGCCTGCGGGTCGCCGGCATCGGCGCGGAAGACGGCGCGGGTCAGCACCCAGCCCGGCGGCAGGGTGGACGAGCGATAGCCCAGCTGCAGTTCGGCCGCAGGCAGGGTGACGGCGCGGCCGTCGCGGGTGATGGCCTGAACCTCGACCAGACGGTCGGCGACATAGGTGCCATAGCAGCCCGCGTTCATGCGCACGGCGCCGCCGATGCTGCCGGGGATGGTGCGCAAGAAGGTCAGGTCCAGCCCGGCGTCGGCCGCGCGGCGCGCGACATGGGCATCCAGCGCCGCGGCCCCCGCGATCACCCGGTCGCCGTCGCATTCGATGCTGTTGAAGCCGCGGCCCAGCCGGATCACCACCCCGCGAATGCCGCCGTCGCGCACGATCAGGTTCGAGCCGACGCCCATCGGGAACACCGGCACCGCCGGGTCGAGTTCGCGCAGGAACAGCGCCAGATCGTCGGGATCGGCGGGTTGATACAGCCAGTCCGCCGGACCGCCCACCCGCAGCCAGGTCAGGTCAGCCAGCGGCCGGGATTGCGTCAGGGTGCCGCGCAGGTCGGGAATCGTGTTCATGGCCTGTCTTTTGCACGTATCGGCGGCGGCGGACCAGATGGCACTGCTGCGGCCGGGGGTTTTCCCCCCCCGGGCTCTGCCGTGGCCTTCCTCGCTGAAAACGGTCCATCGGACCATCCGGCGGGAAAACAGCCTCGGGGGCTGTTTTCTGATCCGCCTCCTATTCCGGGCGCTCGGACGCCCGGAGGATATTTATGGCAAGATGAAAGCCAGGGCGGCGGGGCGTGGCCGGCTTGCCAGCGCCCGCGTCAGTGGGGGCGGCGGCGGTTCGCCTCCCAGAAGCCGAAGACGGCGCCGAGGATCAGCGAGACCAGCCCGGGCACGATCACGAAAAAGATCATCCCGGCGCGGCGGATCTGCGAATCGCCGGTCAGCACCTCGCGGGTGACGATCCAGCCGGAAACGGCGATCACCGCGACCACCGCCAGCGCCGCCAGCAGCCCCGACAGCCCGAAGCGGCGCCCGGCAAGCCAGGCGGCCAGCCCGGGAAGGGTGGCGGCCAGCGCCGCGATCAGTGCGTATTCCCCCGGCATCTCAGGCCGCCCTCGCCGTCAGCCGCTCGGGCAGGGCATTGGCCCAGACCGAGATCGTGCCCGCGCCAAGGCAGACCACCATGTCGCCCGGCCGCGCCTGTTCGCGCACCAGCCGCTCCAGATCGCCCTCGTCCATCACCGCGCGGGCGTGGCGGTGGCCGTGCGCGATCAGCCCGGCCACCAGATCGTCGCGTTCGGCGCCGGGGATCGGGTCCTCGCCCGCACCATAGACCTCGGCGATGGCGACCACGTCGGCCTCGTTGAAGCAGGTGCAGAAATCGTCGAAGAGCGAGGCGAGCCGCGAATAGCGGTGCGGCTGGTGGACGGCGATCACCCGGCCCTTGGTCGCCTGCCGCGCGGCCTTCAGCACGGCAGCGATTTCCACCGGGTGGTGGCCGTAATCGTCGATGATGGTGATCCCGTTCACCTCGCCCACCTTGGTGAAGCGGCGCCCGACGCCGGCGAAACCCGCCAGCGCCTCGCGGATCTGGGCCTGTTTCATCCCCAGATGCCGGGCCACGGCGATGGCGGCCAGCGCGTTCGAGACGTTGTGGTCGCCCGGCATCGGCAGGGTGCAGCCCTCGATCACCGGGATCTCGCCGTCCTCGCCGCGCTCGCCCTGCAGCGCCACGTCGAAATGCGCGATGCCGTCCTCATAGCGCAGGTTGATCGCACGCACGTCGGCCTGCGCGTTGAAGCCGAAGGTGACGACGCGGCGGTCGGTGACGCGGCCGACCAGCCCCTGCACCTCGGGGTGGTCGGTGCAGCACACCGCCAGTCCATAGAAGGGGATGTTCGACACGAAATCGGTGAAGCCCCTGCGCAGCGCGTCGAAATTGCCCCAATGCTCCATATGCTCGGGGTCGATGTTGGTCACGATGGCGATATCGGCGGGCAGGCGGTTGAAGCTGCCGTCGGATTCGTCGGCCTCGACCACCATCCATTCGCCCGCGCCGGCGCGCGCGTTCGAGCCGTAGGCGTGGATGACGCCGCCGTTGATGACCGTCGGGTCCAGCCCGCCCGCATCCAGCAGCGTCGCCACCATGGTGGTGGTGGTGGTCTTGCCGTGGGTGCCGGCGATGGCGATGTTCGATTTCAGCCGCATCAGCTCGGCCAGCATCTCGGCCCGGCGTACGACCGGCAGGCCGCGGCGGCGGGCCTCTTCCAGCTCGGGGTTGCCCTTCTTGATGGCGGTCGAGATCACCACCACCTCGGCCTCGCCCAGATTCTCGGGGCGCTGGCCCTCGAACACGGTGGCGCCCAGCCGCTCCAGCCGGTCGGTGATCTTGGAACGTTTCGCGTCCGAACCCTGCACGCTGTAGCCCAAGGTCAGCAGCACCTCGGCGATGCCGGACATGCCGATGCCGCCGATGCCGACGAAATGGATCGGGCCGAGTTCGCCCGGAAGTTTGGTGGCTGCGTTCATGGGCTCAGTTCCGTCACAAGGTCATGCAGGCGGGCCGCCGCATCGGGGCGGCCCAGCGAAAGCGCGGCTTGGGCCATGGTGCGGGCGCGCTGGCCGTCCGTCAGGATCGCCCGCAGATCGCGCGCCAGGCTTTCGGTGTCCAGCACCGATTCCGGCAAAAGCACCGCTGCGCCGGATTCCGCCAATGCGCGGGCGTTGGCCGACTGGTGGTCCCCCGCAGCCGAGGGATAGGGAATGAGGATCGCGGGCCGCCCGATCACCGTCAGGTCGGCAAGCGACGAGGCGCCGGCGCGGCTGACCACCAGCTGCGCGCGCGCCATGCGTTCGGGGACGTCGGCAAAGAACGGCTGCACCTCGGCCGCGATGCCGGCATCGGCATAGGCGCGGGTGACGCGATCCGCGTCCTCGGCCCGGGCCTGATGGCTGACCTGCAGCCGCGCGCGCAATTCCTGCGGCAGGGCGGCGACGGCGGCGGGGACGACATCGGACAGGCGGCGCGCGCCCTGGCTGCCGCCGATCACCAGCAGATGCAGCGGGCCGTCGCCCGGCGGCTCATAGGGCGCGGCGGCATGGTCCAGCACCGCCTGGCGCACCGGGTTGCCGACATGGGTGCCGCTGATCCCCTCGGGCAGTTCGGTGGGCCAGATGCCGCAGGCCACCCGGTTCACGCGGCGGGCAAAGATGCGGTTCACCCGCCCCATGATGCCGTTCTGTTCGTGGATCATCCGCGGCACCCCCAGCAGCGAGGCCGCGCCCAGCGCCGGGATCGAGGGGTAGCCGCCGAACCCCACCACCACCGCGGGGCGGTCGCGGCGCATGGCCCGGACGGCCGACGCCAGCCCCTGCCCGATACGGAAGGGTGCGGCCAGCTTGCCGAGCGCGCCGCCCCGCGCGGGCGTGGCCGAGCGCACGATCTCGCGCACCACCTGCGGGGGAAAACCGGATGCATAGCGGGCGCCGCGGTCGTCGGTGGACAGCTTGACGCGCCAGCCCTCGGCCAGCAGCCGTTCGGCCAGCGCTTGCGCGGGGAACATATGGCCACCGGTGCCGCCGGCCGCGATCAGCGCCAGCCGCCCCCGTTGCGCCGGGTCGTGTGCAGCGCTCATCGTCCGGCCCGTCCCAGCACGTCGGACAGCACGCTTTGCGGGCGCGAGCGGGTCAGCGCCAGCAGCACCCCCAGCGTGATCCCCGAGGCGATCACCGACGAGCCGCCATAGCTGACGAAGGGCAGCGTCATCCCCTTGGCCGGCAGCAGCCGCACCGCCACGCCCATGTTGATCAGCGCCTGCACGCCGAATGCGCAGGCCAGCCCCACCCCGGCGATGCGGGCAAAGGGATCGCGTTCGCCGACCAGCCGCAACAGCGAGCGCACCACGATCGCCCCGTAGAGCGCGATGATCGCCATCACCATGACAAAGCCGAACTCTTCGGCGGCGACGGCGATGATGAAATCGGTATGGGCATCGGGCAGCGACCATTTCACCGTGCCCTCACCCACGCCGACGCCGAAGAACCCGCCTTCTTGAATGGCGTTTGTGGCATAGCCGATCTGGGTGCGGGGATCGACCTCGGCCGACAGGAAGCCGTTGATGCGGCGGGCGAAATGCTCACTGTTGGCATAGGCGAACATGCCGCCGAGGCCCGCCAGCCCGATGGTGCCGGAAATCAGCACCACCGGCGCGCCGGCGACAAAGAACATCACCAGCCAGGCGAACAGCACCAGCGAGGCCTGGCCAAAGTCGGGCTGCATCGCCAAGAGCCCGATCACCACCGCGGCGACGAAAAAGGAATACAGCCGCCCCGGCGGCCCGCCCACCGCCTGCGACGAGGCCATGAACCAGGCACACAGCGCGATGAACCCGGGCTTGAGGAACTCGGACGGCTGCACCGAGGCGAAGCCAAGGCTGAGCCAGCGCGTCGCCCCCTTGCCGAAATCGGTGCCGATGACCGGCAGCGCCAGCACCGCCAGGAACGCGCCGGCGAACAGCAACACCCCCAGCCGGCGCACCATCTGCGGCGACAGCATGGAAATCACCAGCATCACCGCCAGCGCCACGCCGCCGAACACCGCCTGCCGGGTGACATAATAGAACGAGGGCAGGTTGTTGCGTTCCGCCAACGGCACCGAGGCGGCGAGCCCCAGAAGCAGCCCCAGCGCGAACAGCGCCACCACGCAGCCCAGCGACCATTTGTCCACCGTGCGCCACCAGCGCGGAAGAATCGGATCGCCCACCCGCACGGGCGTGGCGCCAAAGACCATCTCGGTCATGGGTTCACCGCTGTCACTGCCTCTGCTCTGCGCCCGGTTCGGCCCGGGTCTGGGCGGCAGGATAGCGCGGATGGGCGGATGGCGCTAGGAATGATTGCGTGAGGCGCTGCCGTCCTGCGCCGCGGTCTCGTAACGTCGCTGCCGCAGCGGGGGCCAGCCCCCGCACCCCCGGGATATTTTCACACCAAAGACGAGGCCGGCCGCCGCTTGCTCTTCGGGCGGTCCCAAATATCCCGGGGGAGGCACGAAGTGCCGGGGGCAGCGCCCCCATTGCCGGATCAGCCCGGCGTGTCTTCGCCCGTTGCCAGCGCCTGCACCAGCGCGGTGAAATGCTCGCCGCGCTTCTCGAAGTTCGGGTATTGGTCGAAGCTGGCCGAGGCGGGGGCCAGCAGCACCGTATCGCCCGGCTCGGCCTCGGCGCTGGCGCGGGCGACGGCTTCCTCCATCGTGCCGACGACCTCGTGCGGGGTGTCGGACAATTGCAGGGCAAAATCGCGGGCCGAGTGGCCGATCAGATAGGCCTTGCGGATGCGCGGGAACAGCGGCGCGAGCGCGGCGATGCCGCCCTCTTTCCCCATGCCGCCGGCAATCCAGCGGATATTCTCGAACGCTCCCAGCGCCTTTTGCGCCGAATCGAGGTTGGTCGCCTTGGAATCGTTGACCCAGCGCACGCCGCCGATCTCGGCCACGGTCTGGCTGCGATGCGGCAGCCCGGCAAAGCTGTGGAAACCGGCCTCGATGTCGCGCGGGGCCAACCCGACGCTGCGGCAGGCGGCCCAGGCGGCGCAGGCGTTCTGGTGGTTATGCGCCCCCGGCAGGCCAGTGATGGCGCGCAGGTCGACCGAGGCGATCTGCCGCCCCTTGCGCCATTCCGCCAGGAACCCCTTGCGGGAAGAGACCGACCAGCCGAACCCATCCAGCTTCTGCTCGACCGAGATACGGATCACCCGGTCGTCCTGCGGCGACTGCCCCATCTGGTTGGCCAGATAGCGGCCCTCGTCCTCGTCCACGCCGATGATGCAGCGGTCGGGGCCGCCCTCGGCGAACAGTCGGCGCTTGGCGGCGAAATAGCCGCCCATGCCGGAATGGCGGTCCATGTGGTCGGGCGACAGGTTGGTGAACACGGCCACGTCCGGGGTCAGCGCCCGGGCAAGATCGGTCTGGTACGAGGACAACTCCAACACCAGCACCTCGGCATCGACGGGCGGGTCCAGCGCCAGCACCCCGGTGCCGATATTGCCGCCCATCTGGGTCGGACGGCCCGATTCGCGCAGGATGTGGTGGATCAGCGCCGTGGTGGTGGATTTCCCGTTCGAGCCGGTGACGCAGATCACCCGCGGGGGCGTGTCGAACGCCGCCCAGTCGGCCGCGCCGAAGCTGCGGAAGAACAGGCCGATGTCGTTGTCGACCGGCACCCCGCGGCGCAGCGCCTGCGCGATCGCTGGATGCGGCTGCGGATAAAGATGCGGGATCCCGGGCGAGGTGATCAGCGCATCCACCGGATCGCGCCAGCCCGCGTCGCGGGTCAGGTCGGCCAGCGCCAGCCCCTGGGCCTCGGCCTGGGCGCGGGTCTCGGCGCTGTCGTCCCAGGCGATGACGCGGGCGCCGCCGTCGCGCAGTGCCGCCGCGGTGGCCCGCCCCGAACGGCCGAGGCCGAGAACGGCGATGGTCTGGTTGGCAACGCCCTGGACGGGGATCATCGGTTGGGTCCTTGCGGGTTGGGATGGACCGGGGGCCAGCCCCGGGCCACTACCGTGGCCTTGTTCGCTGAAAACAATCCACTGGATTGTTTTTCGGGCGCTCGCAAGCCCGGGATATTTGAGGACAGAAGATCAGCGCAGCTTCAGCGTACTCAGCCCGATCAGCGCCAGGATCACCGCAATGATCCAGAAGCGGATGACGATCTGCGGCTCGGCCCAGCCCTTTTTCTCGAAATGGTGGTGGATCGGGGCCATCAGGAACACGCGGCGGCCGGTGCGCTTGAAATAGGCGACCTGGATGATCACCGACAGCGCCTCGACCACGAACAGCCCGCCGACGATGGCCAGCACGATTTCATGCTTGATGCAGACCGCGATGGCGCCCAGCGCGCCGCCCAGCGCCAGGCTGCCGGTGTCGCCCATGAACACCGCCGCGGGGGGGGCGTTGTACCACAGGAACCCCAGCCCGCCGCCGATCAGCGCGGCGACGAAGACCGCGATCTCGCCCGTGCCGGGGACGAAATGCACGCCCAGGTAGTTGGCGAAATTGGCGTGGCCGACCAGATAGGCGATGATGCCGAAGGTTGCAGCGGCAACCATAACCGGGCCGATGGCCAGCCCGTCCAGCCCGTCGGTCAGGTTCACCGCATTGGCGGCGCCGACGATGACGATCATCGCGAAGGGGACATAGAAGATCCCAAGGTTGATCAGCACGTTCTTGAGGAACGGCAGCGCCAGCTGCCCCGACAGCGCCGGCGTCTGCAGCCACATCACCGCCAGCCCCGCCAGCGCGCCGACCAGCAGCCCCAGCCCCATGCGGATGCGTCCCGACACGCCGTCGTGGTGGTGCTTGGTCACCTTGGCGAAGTCGTCGGCAAAGCCGATGGCGGCGAATGCCGCCGTCACCAGTAGCACGATCCAGACATAGGCATTGTCCAGCCGCGCCCAGAGCAGGGTCGAGATGAACAGCGCCGACAGGATCAGGATGCCGCCCATGGTCGGCGTGCCCGCCTTGGCGAAATGGTCGGGACCGATCTCGCGCAGCGGCTGGCCCTTTTTCTGCTTGACCCGCAGCCAGTCGATGATCGGCCGCCCGAAGACGAAGCCGAACAGCAGCGCGGTAAAGAACGCCGCCCCCGATCGGAAGGTGATATAGCGAAACAGGTTGAACAGGCCGCCATCGTCGGACAGGTCCGCCAGCCAATACAGCATGATTTTCAGCCCTCGTTACTTGTTGGCGGCGTCTGGCGCGCCTTGCGGATCGCGTCAACCACGCTGGCGACGCGCGAGCCCTTGGAGCCTTTCACGAACACGACATCGCCGTCCTGCACCAGCTCGGCCGCGCGGGCGCAAAGCTCGGCGGCATCCTCGGCCCAGAGCCCGCGGCGGGTTTCCGGCAGCGCCTCGAACAGATGGCGCATCCTCGGGCCGCAGGCGTGGACCAGCGCAACCTGTTGCATCTGCGGGAAATCCGCGACGGCGCGGTGCAGGGCGAACTCGTCCTCGCCCAGTTCCAGCATGTCGCCAAGGATCGCGACCCGCCGGCCCGCGGGCATTGCGGCCAGCGTCGCCAGCCCGGCGGCAAGGCTGGTCGGGTTGGCGTTATAGCTGTCGTCGATCAGCGTGATCCCGCCGATCTGTTCGACCCCACCGCGGCCCTTGTAGGGGCGCCAATCGGACAGGCCGCGCGCCGCGGCCGCGGGATCGGCCCCCAGCGCCGCGACGGCTGCCAGCACGCCGACCGCGTTGCCGGTGAAATGCGCGCCGGTGGTGGCGAGGGTGAAATCGACCGCCCTGCCCCCGATCTGCGCGCGGACGCTGGTCCTTCCGTCCGCGACCTGCGCCGACAGGGTTTGCGCCTCGGCATCAGCGCCGAAGCGGGTGACGGCGGCACCGGCCGCCTGCGCGGCGGCGAGCAGGATCGGGGTGACGTCCAGCCCCTGCGGGATGATGGCGTGGCCGCCGGACTCCAGCCCCTCGAAAATCGAGGCCTTCTCGGCGGCGATGCCGTCAAGCGAGCCGAAGGCCTCCATATGCGCGGGGGCGACGGTGGTGATCATGGCGACATGCGGGCGGGCCATGCGCGACAGCGGCGCGATCTCGCCGGGGTGGTTCATGCCAAGTTCAAGGATGGCGAAATCGGTGTCCGCGGGCATCCGCGCCAGGGTCAGCGGCACGCCCCAGTGGTTGTTCAGGCTGGCCTCGGCCGCGTGCACCCGGCCCAAGGGCGCCAGCGCCGCGGCGGCCATGTCCTTGGTCGAGGTCTTGCCGACCGAGCCGGTGATCGCCAGCACCCGCGCGCGGGTCCGGGCGCGGGCGGCGCGGCCCAACGCTTCCAGCGCCGGCACCACGTCCGGCACCAGCAGCAGCGGCGCATCGGGGGGAACGCCCTCGGGGATGCGGCTGACCAACGCGGCGGCAGCGCCTTTTTCCAGCGCCTGCGCCACGAAATCATGGCCGTCGCGCGCGTCCTTCAGCGCCACGAACAGATCGCCCGGCCGCAGGGTGCGGGTGTCGATGGAGATGCCCTCGGCCGCCCAGTCGGCGGTCGCGCGCCCGCCGGTGGCCGTGGCGGCGTCCTGCGCGGTCCACAGCGTCATATCATGCCATCCAGCGCGGCCACGGCCACCGAGGCCTGTTCCGCATCGTCAAAGGGAAACACGTCCGAGCCGATGATCTGCCCGGTTTCATGGCCCTTGCCGGCGATCAGCAGCGCATCGCCCGGCTCCAGCACGTCGACGGCGCGCAGGATCGCCTCGGCCCGGTCGCCGACCTCGGTCGCCTCGGGGCCGGCGCCTTCTAGCACCGCGGCGCGGATGGCGGCGGGATCCTCGGTCCTTGGGTTGTCGTCGGTGACATAGACCACATCGGCGTATTCGCGCGCGGCGGCGCCCATCAGCGGGCGCTTGGCGCGGTCGCGGTCGCCGCCGGCGCCGATCACCGCGACGATGCGGCCCATCACATGTGGGCGCAGCGATTGCAGCGCCGCGATCACCGCGCCGGGCTTGTGGGCGTAGTCGACGAACACCGCGGCGCCGTTGGCGCGGCGGGCGGCCAGCTGCATCCGGCCGCGCACGGTTTCCAGCCCCGGCAGCGCCGCAAAGACGCGATCCGGGTCGGCGCCGGTCGCCATGCACAGCCCGGCGGCACAGAGCACGTTTTCCGCCTGGAAGCCGCCGATCAGCTCCAGCCGGACCAGATGCGTACGGCCGTGGGCGGAAAACCGCAGCTCTTGCCCGGTGGCGTCGTAGCGCTGGCCGAGGATGCGCAGGTCGCAGCCCTCGCCGCGGCCGTAGGTAGTCACCGCCAGCCCGCGGGCCCGCGCGATCCCCGCCGCCTGCCGGCCGCGCTCGTCATCGGTGCAGATCACCGCCGCGGCGCCGGGTTCGAGGATATGGTCGAACAGCAGCGCCTTGGCAGCGAAATAGCTGTCGAAATCCTGATGATAATCCAGATGGTCCTGGCTGAAGTTGGTGAACGCGCCCGCCGCCACCCGCACCCCGTCCAGCCGCCGCTGGTCGAGCCCGTGGCTGGACGCCTCCATCGCGGCATGGGTGACGCCGGCGGAAGCGGCCTCGGACAGCACCCGGTGCAGGGTGATCGGCTCGGGCGTGGTATGGGCCAGACGCGCGGAATAATCGCCCTCGACCCCCATGGTGCCCAGGCTGATCGCGCGCAGCCCCAGCGCCTGCCAGATCTGGCGGGTGAAGTTGGTGACCGAGGTCTTGCCCGAGGTTCCCGTCACCGCCACCACGGTCTCGGGCTGCGCCTCGAACCACAGCGCCGCGGCCCCGGCCAGCGCCGCGCGCGGGTCCTCCGCCACCACCAGCGCCGCCGGGCTGTCCGCAAGCACGTCCGCCGCCATTGCCGCGCCCTGCCGGTCGGTCAGCACCGCCGCCGCGCCCTGGCGCAGCGCATAGCGGATGAATTCGGCCCCGTGGACGGCCGAGCCGGGCAGCGCCGCGAACAGATATCCGTCGCGCACCTGCCGCGAATCGACGGCAAGGCCGGTGATCTGCGGGTCGCGCCCGTCCGCTGCCCTCAGCCCCAGCAGGGACAGTTTCTTTCCGGTTTTATCCGCCATCAACCCTTGTCCTTATCTTGCCGAAATCCTTACGGCATCGGCCGGACGAGGTTCAATGACGGGCAGTTTCACGTCATCGGGACGCAGCCCCAGCATCGGCGACAGCCGCTCGACCAGCGCGGCGGCGACCGGGGCGGCGGTGGCGCCGGCGGTGCGCAGCTCGCCCCCGCCCGCGACCGAGACCTTGGGTTCGTCCAGCGTCACCACCAGCACATAGACCGGCCGGTCCGCAGGATAGATCGCCGCAAAGGTCGAGACGTTGCGGTTCTTGTAATAGCCGCCGCCGGGGCGGGGCTTGTCGGCGGTACCGGTCTTGCCGCCGACCTGATAACCGGGAACCTCGGCCTGACGCGCGGTGCCCTTGGTCACCACATAGCGCAGCAGGTCGCGCGCGGCGGCGGCGGCGCGCGGCGACAGCACCTGTTCGCCCTGCACCGGTTCCTTGCGGTGGACCAGCGTCGGGCGCACCCGGCGGCCGTCGTTGGCGATGGTGGCATAGGCCGCGGCCAGGTGCAGGGGGCTGGCCGCCAGCCCGTGGCCAAAGGACACCGTGGCCGCGGTCACCGCCGGCCAGCGCCGCGGCACGATGGGCTTGCCGGTCGGCGCCTCGGTCATCTCGATCGGGGTCGGCTCGAAGAACCCCAGCTCCTTGAGGAACTGCTGCTGGCGTTCCGGCCCCAGCATCTGCGCGATCCGCACCGTGGCGACGTTCGAGGATTTGCCGATCACGTCCTTGACCGACAGGTCGCGGCCATAGTTGTGGAAATCATGGATCAGGTATTTCCCGATCTTCATCGGAGAGCTGGCGTTGATCATCGTGTTGACGTTGATCAGCCCCTCGTCGATGGCCTGCGCCACCGGGAAGATCTTGAAGGTCGAGCCGAGCTCATACTGCCCCTGCACCGCGCGGTTGAACAGCGGGCTGTCCGAGGGATCGCCCTTGAGCAGGGGCTTGGGCCGGTCGTTGGGATCGAAATCGGGCAGGCTGGCCATGGCCACGATCTCGCCCGAGGCCACCTCCATGAGGATGCCGGTGGCGCCCTTGGCGTTCATCACCTTCATGCCGTTGGCCAGCACCTCCTCCATCGCGGCCTGCGCGGTCAGGTCGATGGAGAGTTGCAGCGGCGCGCCCGCATTGGCCGGGTCGCGCAGCCAGCCGTCAAAGGCTTTCTCGACCCCGGCCATGCCCAGCACCTCGGCGGAACTCACGCCCTCGGCCCCGAATTGCGAACCGCCGAGGATGTGGCTGGCCAGGTTGCCGTTGGGATAAAGCCGCATCTCGCGCGGGCCGAACACCAGTCCGGGCTCGCCGATGTCGTGGACGGCCTGCATCTGTTCGGGCGAAAGCTTCTTCTTGATCCAGACGAACTTGCGCTCTCCGGTCAGGTCGCGCTTCAGCCGTTCGGCGTCGAGGTCGGGAAAGATCTTCGCCAGCTTCGCCGCCGCGGTGGCGGGGTCCACCAGATCCTGCGGATGCGCGTAAAGCGCATGGGTGGACAGGTTCGTCGCCAGCACCCGCCCGCGCCGGTCCACGATGTCGGCCCGCTGCGAGATGATCTGCGCGCCCGAGGCATGGGTGCGCGGCTCGCTGGGCTGGCTGGACGCCAGCGTCCCCATCCGCAGCCCCACCGTGCCAAAGGCCAGCATGAAGCCCAGCACCATCCACTTGATCCGCCCCTCGGCCCGGCGGCGGGCGCGGTCCTGGATTTCGGCGTGGCGACGGGCGCGCAGCTCGGCCTCGATCTCGTCGGGGTCCTGACCGGCCTGTCGGGCGCTGAGGATGCGGGCCAGCGGGCGCAAGGGGGTGCGGATCATGGCAATCACTCCTGCGGGGAACGGTCAGCGACAGAGGGGACGGCAAAGCCGGGGCGGAACGGGCGCGGCGGCGGCGCGCCGTGGTTGTTGGACGGCAGGGGCGCCACCCAGTCGTCGTCCTCGGGCGGGGCAGGCAGGTCGGGCGGCGGATAGTCGATGTTGCGCGGGCCACCGAACTGGTTCGACTGCACCGGCGCCAGCCGCAGCCGCTCGAAGTTCATGTCGACCAGCTGGCGCAGCCGCTCGGGGCGGTTGAGATAGGCCCATTCCGCCCGCAGCACGCCCAGCGTCTCGCGCAGCCCGGCGATCTCGCGCTGGACGGACTGCATCTGGTCGACCTGCGCCTGGGTGCGGTAGTTTTCGCGATAGGCCCAGAACGCCAGCGCCATCACCACCAGCGCCGCGGCAAGGTAAAGCAGCGGCCGCATCACACACCCCCGGGCAGCCGCGGCAGCCCCAGACGCGCCGGATCGGCGCGGCCGGCGGGGGCGTCGGTGCGCACGGCGACGCGCAGAAAGGCGGAACGCGCGCGGGGGTTCGCCGCCAGCTCGGCCGCATCGGCGCCGATGGCGCGGCGGAACGGCAAGGTGAAGGCGGGCGGGTCCAGCTGCGCCACCGGCGCATGGCGGCTGCCGCCGCCGGCGGCATTGGCGCGCGCCTGCATGAAGCGCTTGACCACGCGATCTTCCAGCGAATGAAAGCTGACCACCGCCAGATGCCCGCCGGGCTTCAACGCCCGCTCGGCTGCCTCGAGCCCCGCCAGCAGCTGGCCGAATTCGTCGTTCACCCAGATGCGGATCGCCTGAAAGCTGCGGGTGGCGGGGTGGCTTTGCCCCGGTTTCGGGCGCGGCAGGCAGGATTGCACCACCTCGGCCAGCTGCGCGGTGGTTGCCAGCGGCCGCGCGGCGACGATGGCGCGGGCGATGCGGCGGGCGGCGCGTTCCTCGCCATAATAATGCAGCACATCGGCGATGCGCGATTCGTCCGCGGTGTTCAGCAGGTCGGCGGCCGAGGGCCCCGCCTGCCCCATGCGCATGTCCAGCGGCCCGTCGCGCAGAAAGGAAAACCCGCGCTCCGGCTGGTCGAGCTGCATCGAGCTGACGCCAAGGTCCAGCACCACCCCGTCCACCGGCTCCCCGGCCAGCACGTCCAGTTCCGAAAACGTGCCCTGCACCAGCCGCAGCCGGTCGCCGTAGTCCCCGGCCCACTCGGCCGCCATCGCGAACACCGCCGGGTCGCGGTCGATGCCGATCACAAGCTCGGCGCCCGCCGCCAGCAGCCCGCGCGCATAGCCGCCCGCGCCGAAGGTGCCGTCCACCCACGTGCCGCGGACGGGGGCAACCGCCGCCAGCAGCGGGTCCAGCAGCACGGGAACATGCGGGGCGTCCATCAGCTTTCGGCCGCCGGCGCGGGCGGCAGCAGCGACAGCGGGTCGGCGCCGGGTTCCAGCGCTGGCATGTCGGCCTGGATGGCGGCCAGGTCGGCCTCGTGCGTCTCGGGGGTCGAGACCTTCAGGTAATCGCCCTGCGCCATGAAGAACACGCGATCTTCCAGCCCGATCTTTTCGCGCAGCCGCTGCGGCAGCACCAGCCGGCCGTCGGCGTCGATCTCGGCCTCTTCCGACAGGCCGTTCATCAGGGTTTCCAGATAGCTGCGCTCGGCCGAGCCGCGGGGCATCCGGCTGATGCCCTCGTCGATCTCGTCGATGGCTTCCATGGTGTAAAGCCGCAGATGCGTCCAGTCGGCGAAACCGTAGACGACCACCAGCTGGGCGCGGTTGCGGCTTTGGAAATCGGGATCGGCGGATTCGAAGACGCGGCGAAACCGGGCGGGGATCGAGACGCGCCCCTTGGCGTCGACCTTGACCTCTTCCGAGCCTCTGAACCTGCGTGCCAAGCCCGCCACCTTCCCACTGTCCATTCCCCGAAAACGGGCCCCGGAAACGGGAAAGGGCGGATCGGGCTGCTGCCACTGCCCGATCCGCCGCCCTCGTCCCATCACTGGGCCCCGAAGTTTCGGGGGATCGCCCGGTCCGCCGCGCCACCTTTGGGGGAAGGTGCTGCTCGCACGGCGGCCGAGTCGTTTTTGCGGATGGCGGGAGCCTGTATGAAGCCTGCCTCTGGCTGGGGTCTTGTCGCCCCTTCACTGCCCGTCTTCCGTAGGGACAGGGATGCCATGGGAAATCATGGGAAGCAATGGGCTTGTGATGGGAGCGACGGAACTCCGCCGAAACCCATCACGGGAACGCGACGGGAACACCGACGCGGCCGCGCAAGCAGATTTGCAGATATAGGTAAAGCAGCCCCGAACTACGACTAGATATAGTGGCGCAGCGACTGTGGCAGAATAGGCTCAGTATTGGAGTTATCCACAGGCAACTCGCGCAGGGCGGGCAAAGCACCCCGCACAAGCCGGGGAAAACGCCGGGAATCACGGGTGTTCACGGCGCCGCGATTCGACCTTGCAACGCAGCGGCGGCGGGCTGTCCCATGCTTTCCCGGCGCCACGGCCGGTTCCCATGATTTCCCGGAACCGGGCGGTCCGTCGCCATGGCGGAGGGGGTGGGTCACGCCATTCCGTCCTCGATCAGGCGGCGCGCCAGCCGCGCATAGGCCTCGGCCACCGGCCCCTCGCCCGCAGCCACGGGGCGTCCCGAATCGCCGGCCAGCCGCACCGACAGGTCCAGCGGCACCTCGCCCAGGAACGGCAGGCCGCGCGACGCCGCTTCGGCCGCGACGCCGCCATGGCCGAACAGATGCGCTTCGTGCCCGCAATTGGGGCAGACATAGGACGACATGTTCTCGACCAGCCCCAGCACCGGGGTCCTGAGCTTGTCGAACATGTCGATCGCCCGGCGCGCATCGATCAGCGCCACGTCCTGCGGGGTCGACACGATCACCGCGCCGGTGACCGGCGCCTTCTGGCACAGGCTCAGCTGCACGTCGCCGGTGCCGGGCGGCAGGTCCACCAGCAGCACGTCGAGCTCGCCCCAGGCGACCTGGTTGAGCATCTGCTGCAGCGCGCCCATCAGCATCGGGCCGCGCCAGACCACCGCCTCGCCCTCTTTCATCATCAGCCCCAGCGACATCATGGTGACGCCGTAGGCATGGACCGGGATGATGCGGTCGTTTTCGCTGCGCGGGCGTTCGGTGACGCCCAGCATCCGCGGCTGGCTGGGGCCATAGATATCGGCGTCCAGCACGCCGACGCGGCGCCCGGCCCGGGCCAGCGCCACCGCGAGGTTGGTGGTCAGCGTCGATTTCCCGACCCCGCCCTTGCCCGAGCCGATGGCGACGATGCGCTGCACCCCGGGGATCGCCTGCGGCCCGGCCTGCGGGGTGGGATGGCGGCCCAGCTTGAGACTGGGCGGCGGCGTCCCCGCCCCGCCCGAGCTGGCCGCGACCGAGGGCGCACGCCCGGCCGGGGCCGTGGTCACGATGCGCACCCGCTGGAACCCCAGCGCGCGCAGCCGCGATTCGGCCTCTTTCTCGGCGCTCTGCAGGGCGCGGGCCAGCATGGGATCGGCGGCCTCGATGACGAAACTCACCTCGTCGTCGCTGACGTTGAGCGCGCGGATCAGGTCCGAATCGACCAGATTGCCACCGCCTGGAACCGCGATGCCCGAAAGCTCCTGCAAAACCCTGTCGCGATTCCCCGCCATGACATCCGCCCCCTTGTCTGCATTGATGGTCACTGGCGATATAGGGCGAGCGGACCCGGGCAGCCAGCCGCACGCCCCTCCACCATGGGCAGCGGCATGACGCCGCACCGCAGCAATGCAAGGGGTTTGCACCGGGTGACGTTGCGTCGCACGCATAGGTTATGCAACCAGAGTGTGCACGCGGGCGATTCTCGCCAAGTCCAATCACGGTTGGTTAAATCTTTGTTAACGAGGCGCCCCGAATCCATGCGCAGGATGCATGGCAGGTCAGCGTTAAGTGGCATTGTGCATCCGCAGCATCTCGGCCATATTGTGCCCATGGATCGCAGCCGACCTCCTCCCCGGCGATCGATCCAGATGCAACGCCGCCCTCTCCTCCTCCCTGGGCGCGTTGTCGGCGGCGGCCCCTCTCCTCCTCCCCGGGGTCGCCGCTTTAACCCCCCGCCGCTTCCCTTCCCCCCGCACCATCGCTAGGCACGGCGCATGTTGTCCTATCAGCACGCCTATCATGCCGGGAACCTGGCCGACGTGCACAAGCACGCGCTGCTGGCGACGGCCTTGGCGCGGCTGACCGAAAAGCCGAAGCCCCTGAGCTATATCGAGACCCACACCGGGCGCGGGCTATACGACCTGTCGGGGACCGAGGCGCTGAAGACCGGCGAGGCCGCCCATGGCATCGCCCGCGCCGAATCGTCGGGCTGGCTGCCCCCGCAGCACCCGCTGAACGCGGCGCTGGCCGCGGTCCGCACCCGCTTCGGCGCCGATTGCTATCCCGGATCGCCGCTGATCGCCGCGCATTTCCTGCGCCCGGGCGATTCGGCGCATCTGGCGGAACTGCACCCGGCCGAGCACGCGGCGCTGGCGCAGGTGGCGGGATTTGCCCGGCTGTACGCGCAGGACGGTTTCGCCATGGGGAATGCGCTGATCCCGCCCACCCCGCGGCGCGGGATGCTGCTGATCGACCCCAGCTATGAGATCAAGGCCGACTACGACCGCATCCCCGGCTGGATCGCCCGCATGGCGCGCAAGTGGAACGTGGGGGTGATCGCGCTGTGGTATCCGATCCTGTCCGACGCGCGACACCGGGCGATGGCCGACTCGCTGGCCGCGGCGCATCCCGGCGCGCTGCGCTCGGAAGTGCGGTTTCCACCGGCGCGGGCGGGACACGGGATGGTGGGGTCGGGGGTGTTCGTCATCAACCCGCCCTATGGGCTGGAGGACGAGGCCGCGCGGCTGGCGGCATTGTTCGCCGCGCTGTAGGGCACTAGCGGCGGCGGATGCGCAGCACCCGGGTCTGGCGGATGACGCCGCGCAGCCGGGCGCGGGTCTCTGGCGGCTCGGCGGCCAGCGCGCCCAGCACCGCGCGCATCTCGCCTTTCAGCCCGTGCAGCTGGTCGATCAGCGACAGCACCAGCGCCAGCGCATCGGCGTCCAGCTGGAACGCGTCCTCCAACTCCAGCGCCAGTTGCACCCGCGCCGCGTCGATGTCGCGGAACCGCGGCGCGCCCTCTTCAAGCACCGGCTGCACGATCCCCGCATCGGTCAGCGCATCCAGCGCCGCGTCCGACAGCTCGGGGATCAGCGCCAGGATCTCGTCCCGGCTCATCGAGCGGCTGGTCATCGTCCTCCCCTCCTCCGGGTGGCGCGCGGGTCGTAGGCGTGATCCTTGCGCCAGGTCTCGATGAAGCGGGCCAGCTCGTCGTCGACCTTGGGCGGCATCACCACCCGCAGCTCGACATGCTGGTCGCCGCGCTTACCCCCCGCACCCTGCAGCCCGCGCCCGCGCAGCCGTAGCTTCTGCCCGCTCGACGCGCCGCGGGGGATGGTCAGCATCACCGGGCCGTCGATGGTCTGCACCTCGACCCGGCCGCCGAGCACCGCCTCGTCCAGCGAGATCGGCAGCACGGTGGTCACGTCGTCGCCCTCGGGCCGCCAGTCGGGGTCCTCGCGCACGCTCAGGGTCAGCAGCGCATCGCCGGGGGGCGCCTCGCCCATGCCGGGGCCGCCCTTGCCGCGCAAGCGGATGGTCTGGCCGTCGCGGGTGCCGGCGGGGATGTTCACGTCCAGCACCTGCCCCTCCGGCAGGGTGATGCGGGTGGTGCCGCCGCGGGCCGCGGTCAGGAAATCGACCTCGAGCGTGTAGCGATAATCCTGCCCGCGCATGTCGAAGCTGCGGCCGCCCGCGCCCGGCCGCGCACCGGCGCGGAAGCCGCCGCGCCCGCCCTCGCCGAACAGATCGGCGAACACGTCCGAGAAGTCGCCGAAATCCGCCTGCCCGCGATAGGGGTTGTCGGGCGATTCGGAAAAGTCGCGATAGTAGCGGCGCTGCGGGCGTTCCTGTCCCTGCGCGTCGATCTCTCCGCGGTCGAATCGGGCGCGCTGCTCGGGGTCGCGCAGCAGGTCATAGGCGGCCGAGGCGGCCTTGAAGCGTTCATGCGCCGCCGGATCGTCGGTCAGATCGGGGTGATCCGTCCGGGCGATCTTGCGATATGCCTTCTTGATTTCGGCGTCAGTGGCCGTGCGGGACACCCCCAGCGCGGCATACGGATCATCCGCCATTCCCAACCCCTTGCTCTCACTGCTGCAACGCCCTGCGGGCGCGCCCGGTTTCCTGTGGATTTCCTGCCCGGCCGGACCCGGTTAGGCAAGCACCCCGCGCCCCGCGGCCAGCTGGCAGGGGCCGCGCCAGAAATCCGCTTGACGCAGGCGCGCGCACGCCCTACATCCCCCGCACCCCTCGCGGGCCCATGGTTCGCGACGCATCGGGGCGGAGTAGCTCAGCTGGTTAGAGCAGCGGAATCATAATCCGCGTGTCGGGGGTTCGAGTCCCTCCTCCGCTACCACAGCACCCCCCGACAGCCGTCGTTTCAGGGTCGGCGCATCGATCAGGGCGCGCAACTTGCCTGCCACCGTGATCTCCATCTGCCCTTTGGCAGTTTCCGAGATCGTCACGGTTTCGATCAGTCCCCGCAGGATCTCCGCATAGCGCGTGGTCTCGGAGCTGTTGTCGGTGCCCATGATTTGGGCCAGCTTAGCAAGGTCCAAGCGATAGCCGACCAGGGCCGCCGGGTGCAGCATCACCGGCGTGATCGCCGGCGGCTCATCCTCCAGCTCGGCCTTGGCTGACGCGAGCTCCTCACAGCGGGCCTCGTAATCGGCCGCCAACCGGTCGGTATTGCCGATGCCGCGTGCGACAAAGTCGATCAGGCGGCTAACCTCCGCGTCGAGCTGCTTGATACGGCTCTCGAGCTTGGAGCGCCGGCGCAGCATCCCGGCCGCATATTCGGCACGCGCCTTGTTGTACTCGCTGACATAGAGGTCGAGCATCGCCGGCTTTTGCAGCTCGCCGCGCAGCAGGCCGATGACCTGTTCCTCGACCACGTCCAGATACCACGTGCGCGGCTTGGGGCAGGTGCGGCTTTGCACATGCCGGGTGCAGCCGATTCGCACCCGACCGCTGCGGTCCTTGCCTTTAACCGACATCCCGCCGCCACAGGCGCCGCACCGCAGGAGACCGGACAGCGGCCGCGTGGGGCGGCGCATCTTGGCGCGGTCGGAATGCGATGTCGTGCGGTCGGGCGTGATCATTGCCTGCACCTGATCCCATACCGCATCGTCGATGATTCGCAGGTGCGGGGCGTCGTGATGCAGCCAGTTTTCGGCAGGATTCGAGCGAGACACCCGCCGGCCGGTCTCGGGATCCGTCACAAAACGGGTCTTGTTCCAGACGATGCGCCCCACATACAGATCATTGCGGAGGATGCCGGATCGGCGCTCGGCCCAGCCGTAGATCGTGCTGGCCTGCCAGGCGCGGGCGCCGCGGGGCATCGGGCATTTGTCCTTTGTCAGCCCGTGAGCGATCTCAACAGCTGATCGCCCATCGGCAAATTCCTGAAAGATGCGCCTGATGATTTCGGCCTCCTCGGGCACGATCACCAGCTCGCCCCTTTCCGTCGGGTGCGGCCGATATCCAAAGGCCCGCCCCCCGGCAGTGCGACCCCGGCTTATATTGCCGGTCATCCCGCGGCGGATCTTGCGGGCGTTGTCCTCGCGAAACAGCTGCCCGACCAAGCCGCGCAGGCCAACTGTCACGGTGTTGGCCACGCCCTCATGCACCGCGCGGATCTCGATCCCGGCGAAGGACAGCCGCTTATGGATGCCGGCGAGATCCTCCATGTCGCGTGCGAGGCGGTCTAGCTCCTCGACGATCACGGCATCGAACAGCCCCTCTCTCGCATCCGCGAGGAGCTGCAGCAGCCCGTCTCTCCGGAAAATCGAGGCGCCGGATTGGGCAGCGTCCGAGTAAAATTGCTGGATGGCCATCCCGTTGGCGAGCGCATAGCGGGTGATAAGGGCCTGCTGATCCTCGATCGAAAGCTCGTTTTGCAGGTCGGTAGAATATCGGCTGTAGCCGACGGCCCTTATGATGGCCATGTTACTGCCTCCCGGCCTCCAGCGAAGCCATGTGGTCTTGCCAAGCCCGTCTGCGGGCGAGCTGGATGATAAGGTCGCGGGCCGCCTTATCAATAGCCCCGAAATCGTCAGGCTCGGTCTGGCCGGTGGCGGCTCGCACAATAGGGTTGGCCGAGACTGGATGCGTCATGCTGCGGCCTCCTGCAGCGCATGCCCGCCCCATTGCTCGGCCGCGGCGCGCATCATCCCGGGGAACGACCTGCTGCGCAGGCGAGCGCGCTCCGGCCCTGGCGGCATCCGGTGCACACGGTTCCAGAGCTTCCATTCGGCGGACCCGCGCTCGGGTTCGGGCAGGCGGTTGGTCGGCCGCAGCGGCGGCAGGCCGCGCAGATACCACCCCGTCGCCTTGTATGCTGGCTCGCCGAACCAATGTGGCTGCACCATCTGCGGCGTCGGCAGGTCGGCAGGCATCCGGTCCCGCGCGAGATCGTTCATCTCGGGGTTCTCGATCGCGACCCGGAGGATGGGCGCCTCCCAGCACGTCAAAAAAACATGCACACCCAGCTCGAACTCGGCTCGCATGTCGGCCCAGCTGCGACCGCGCGGCAGTTGCTTGGGCGGCGTCCATTTGCCGGGACCGGACATCCAGCGGCGGCCGGACCGGCACAGTCTTGTGCAGGGCGGGTGCATGACGGCCAGCAGGTCCCAGCCCTCGGTCAGGATGCCGTCTCGCACGTCGCAGATGATATGGCGATTGCTGCCGTCCTCGGCCGGATCGAGGTCGCAGGACCAGACATCATGCCCCAGCGCGGCAAAGGCGCGCCGCGCGATGCCGCTGGTCTCGCAGGCGATCAGGACCCGCATAGCGCCGCCAGTGCCAAGTCAGCGGCTACCTGCGCCGCCATGCACATCAGCACGTCGCGCCAGGCGGCGAGCTTGCGCGCACGATCCAGATCACGCTCGAGCCGCTTTGCGGCCCGGCTCTGCGCGTGGGACTCAGCCGCCGCCCAAGCTGTGTTGCAGTAGTCGATCGCCCGGGCCAGCCGCCGCAGATCGTCGGGATCGCCCTGAAAGGTCAAATGCCCGCCGACTGCGGCTGCGACCCGCAGGCGATCGGCCATGATCAGGCCGAACCCGCCGGCCGGGCGCAGATCGAGAAACTGCTGCAGCATGGTCACGGCCCCGCCCACCACCCGAACAGGGTGAGCCCCAGCCAGATCCAGCCCGGCAGGGCGAGCATTGCCATGGCCAGCAGCCACAGGATCAGCGCGGGGCGAGGTGCGTGGTGGCGATCGGTGGTCATTGCGGGACCTCCCTCGCCGTCGGTTCATGATATCGACCCTCGACCCGCGCGAGATATTCGCGGAGCATCGCGATCATGTCCTCGCGCTGGCCGTTACTGATGTAGTTGACGCGACCACCTTCGATCTTGCCAAATTCCGCCACGAGCAAGATGAATCCGATTTTCGGCTTCTTGCCGGGCTTTCGGTCTCCGTTCAGGATTTCGTCGATCCCAGCCGCGAGCGCGTTCATGTTGCGGCGGTACTCCGCCTGGATGGGATCGGCCATCAGAACCTCCACCCCAGTCGCGCTTCTATGCGCTCGGCATCGTCGGCCTTGGTGTAAGCCAGGCCGCCCAGCAGCTGCCGGGTCAGCGCCACGTCGATGCCGGCGCCGTAGACCGGGGCGTCCTGCGCCAGGTCGAAGCCCGCCGTGAGATACGGCAGCACGCGGCCGAGGCTGTAGCCGCCCTGCGCCATCAGCAAGGGTGCTGTCCTCGCCGCCGACACGGGCATAGCTCGCCTCGACTCCGATCACCGCACCAGCCGCCAGCTGGCGCCTGTAGCCCGCAAACACGCCGGCGGTGCTGTCGCTGCTGCGGATCGTTTCGGTGCCAGTCTGCACAGTCTCTGCGCCCGTCGTCTCGGTCCATTCGCGCACGATCACCGGCGGCGCGCCGTCCACCGTGGCGGTCGCCCAGCCGGCGTCCGGCGTGTGGGCCAGCAGGTTGGCGCAGGTGGTCTGATACGCAAACCCCGGATAACTGATCGCATAGACCCGATCCGGGTCCGCGCAGCCGCTGGCCGACAGGTCGCGGTGCAGGTCGGCCTTGGTGTAGGGCCGGGTCTCGCGGTGCGTCTCGGTCAGCTCGCGATCTTCGTAGCTCGCGCGGGTGCTCTTGGTCCGCTGGGTGCCGTAGGACAGGCCGGCATAGGCGCCGGTCCAGTTGTGGGCGGCGGCCGCCGGGCGAGCCACAGGCGGGGCGTCGGTGATCGGGGCGACGTAGCCGCCGGCGAAGGCGGGGCTGGTCAGCAGCAGGGCTGCGGTGGTCAGGATACGCATGGGGTCTCCGTCTGCGTGAGATTGCATCTGGCTGCGCCCCGCGGTCCGAGGCGCAACGGGCTGCAATCATCGGAGTCGCGCCGGCTCCAGGCGCTTGAGCTGGTCACGCGCCTTGGCCAGCCAGGCGTCGATCAGCACGGCCAAGCCGCGGACGCTGGTGACAGTGATGCCGTGCAGCTGCAGGCGGCTGGGATCGGTCAGTCCGACTCGGGCCTTGGCGCCGTGCTGGCGTCGGATGTGGCGCAGCAACTCCTCGGCCGCGGCGCGGTGCCGGTCATGGCTGGCGATCCAGCTGCCATTGGCGTCCGCGCCGATCCGCGGCAGCGCGGCGTGGCGCGGCTCGATGTCGGCGATTGCGGCCCGCAGCAGGGTGGCGCGGTCGGTGATCTGCACGGTCATGCTGCGGTGCCCCCGGTCGCGGCCGCGGCGGTGCGGCGGTGGCGCAGGTCGGCCAAGGCGACCAGCCAGGCGGCATGACGTTCGTCAGAGCCTTCGGCCAGCGCCGCGGGAGGGTTAGCCACCAGGGCGCGCGCCCGGGCGATTGTCTGCGGTTCGGTCCGGGCAACCGCATTTGCGGCTGCAATCCGCTCTGGATCGCGCCAGTCGAAGCTGGGCACCGCCGATCCCGTCGCGCTATCCTTGCCCCCGGTCGCCGAGCGGCGCGACAGGAACAGGAGTGCGACGGCATGGACACCACGATGGACGAGATTCTTCACCGTCTGGAACAGGTGGAGCAGCGGCTTGAAAGTCTGGAAATTGCGGCGCGGCAGGGCGGTGTGTGGACCGCGCCGGGCGGTAAGGACTTCACGCAGGCCGATCTCGTGCTGTGGCTCGAGCACCTGATGCGCTCTCTCTCGGATGCGCACGCCAGACTGGACCGCGCGAACCTCGGCGGGCCGCAGGATGGTCGCGAGGCGCTGGACGCGTGGGGTCGGGTGTACTTTCGTCATCCCTGATCCCCCTCGATTGGGCGATCGTCCGGGATGATCTGGAAATCTCCGAACACCGCCCGCGCGATCAGGGTGCCTCCGGGCGTGATTTCTGCATGCATCCAGTCGACCTCGGAAAGCCCAAGGTGCCGACGCGCGCGTTTGATCTGGACGGGTGTCGGCATCCGGTTGAGAGGCAGCGGCCAGAACAGCTCTTCCCGGACCGGCGAAGGGTCGACACGATAAATCGCGGCGACTTCCTCAAGGTTTATCAGGGTGTCTTCGTTAGATGCGAGGCCGTGAAACCCGATGCGCTTGGCGCTTTGGATTGTCCGGGCGAGCGCGCCGGCGCTCACAGCAAATTCCTGCCTCTCGCCGCTTTTGAAAAGCACCCCGATCCGCTCGTGGGCGCTGGCCTGGTCCTTGTCGTCGCTGTCCATCCTGACCTCCATCGGGTTGCGATGCCCGGCGGATCAGCGGATGCGTCTTCGCGCCGGGTAAGGTCAAGGTGGTTCAGATAATATGGACTGTCAACATGTATTGTTCATATTTTCTGGACTTCATGATTCGGCCGGGCGATCAGGAACCATGCCAACGCCGGGCGGCGACACATGAAAAAGCCCGCCGGTGAGGGCAGGCTTTTGGGTAAAACTCTGATCGTGCACTAAGTTGCGGCCTGCCAGAGCCGGCCAGCTATGCTTCGGGTGTGCCAGTCACAATCTGCGCGCTGATGGCATGGAACGTCTTTATCGGTCCGTCGATTATGCGCGTAGTCTTCCCTGTGAGAGTGATGGGCAGGCTCTCCGCGTAAGCGCGCTTGTAAACATTTCCCGGTCGTTCAAACTCAGGGTCTCCGATGATGGCAGGAAGGATGCGCTCACCCTCAGCGTCTTCGGGGTCGAACACAAACAGCACACGCCGCTGGTCTCGGATGCCCTCGATGCGAAACGTCATGTCCAAGATGTCGCTGACCTCTAGATCTTCCTTGGCACGGATTGCATCTGCCGTCGCTTCATCGACCACGGGGCTATCGCCCCTGGCGCGCGCCGCGAACGTCGATGCCGATTTACCAATCGGTGCGACTGCCAGCTTTGCTGCGCCATGAAGTGCGAGCGCTTGGTCATGAAGAAGCTGGCGCATATGCTCTCGCTGATGCCGCATGTCCGCATAGACGGCGTCACGCTCGCGTTGTCGATCCTCATGGGCGCGCTCCCGCTCCGCCGCCAGCAGATCAAGCATTTTGTCCATAATTTTGTCCGCCTCTCGGCGCCGTCCGCCGAACCAGAGCATAACATAGTTTATGAAATGTTCTATCAGGTTGGACTGGATAGCCCCGGTGAAGTCAGGGAGCAAGGGGAGCAAACCCGGTGCTGTTTGCGTGATCCACGCAAGCTCGAAGCTGCCCGCACGCGGCTCACCAACGGTCATCACCAGTGAGCTTGAACGCGGCGCTTTTTTCTGGACGATGCCCGTTTCCAGCGCGCCGTAGAGCGATGAAACGATGCGATCCAGGCCCATCAACGCAGGGCTGAGGTCGCGCGCGGGAAGCCGGTGCATCGTGGCCATCAGACCATCATAGGAAAACGACCCAAAGGCAATGTCGCCCAAAACAGTCCCCTCACTCTCTGCCGGTCTCGCGCCAGACAGTCTGCGCCAGCTTGCCGCGGCGCGACCTTCGGGGTTGATCCGTCGGCGGATGTTCGCTTAACGTTCCAGAAAGGCGGAGGGGCGCAGTGTCGAGGATCATGTTTGCAGTTGCTGCCCTCGCGGTGCGGCTCGGGATCGACCTGAACTTTCTTTTCGATCCCATTCATCGGTCGCGGCTTCAAGCGCTGGGAAAAGCCGTTCCTGCACATCGCCGGGCAACTGCGAAAAGTCGCCATTCATCATGAAGTTGAAGTCGATACGATGCGCTCGATAGAGATATTTCAGGATGTCTCGATTTGGATATGTCGACCCGGACATGGCGTTGCTCAGGACTGTCTTCGACACGCCTGTCGCCTTGGCCAAGTCGAGATGTTGCTTCAGCCCGGTAACAATGAAGGCCGCGCGCAGCCTTATGGCTGCCGCCTCAAGCCCCATGTCGTTCACGCGGGCCAGTCTGGTTTTGTGCTCCAAGTCCATGAGGCAACTATCGCCTGCGGTCCAGATATTTTGAACAATCCATCATCTGGACATTGACAGTCCAGTTTATCTGAACCAGATTGGCTGCATGGAACGCATCTATGCCCACTCTGTCTCTTCGATCTGCGACGCGCTCGGCCGCAAGAAAATCGCCGATGTCATTGGCGTTCGACTGACCTCGGTCAGCAATGCTGTGTCGTGCGGGCAATTCCCAGCACGATGGTTCGACGCGATCGAGAAGCTTTGCGCGGATGCGGGCATTGCCTGCCCTCGCCATCTGTTCAGCTTCGCCGGTGTCGAAAAGACACATGTGGGCATGGATGCCCCTCAACCCGCCGCATCCGCGGCCTCCAACAACGAGCCCAACCATGACACCTCTCCCGACGACGCTGCGTGACCGGGGTATCCCGGCTCGCGCCCAAACCTCTCGTATCAACGATTTCGCACCGCAGGGCGGGCGGGGCCGCAGCCGCAGCTCGGCCCGGCGTGCGCATGTCTGGGCGGCCGATCCGGGCCGGCGGCGCGATGAATTCACGCAGCGCTGGTCGCGGTTGATCATGGTCAGTTTTGCCAGCCCCGAGGCCTGCGCCCTGTGGGCCGACCAGACCACCCAGACCGCGCGCAACTGGATCGAGGGCTGCAACCGCCCTTACGGCGACGTGGTGACACAGGCCTGGCTGACCCTGCCGGATTTCGCCCGGATCATGGGGGAGGAGTGATTGTCGCGATCCCGCCTAGGCGGGTGATCAGGGTCCTCGGGGCGGAGGAGACGGTGGGGGCGCAGTCCCTGGCCGAAACCCCGCCACGGTTCCGGCCGCTCCGAGGCGGGCACGAACCGGGACTGTGGAACCTGCGGCTGGCCCGGCCGAGAGCTGCCCCATGGCAGCGGGGCAAATTACGCCGGATGCGGGTGACTGCCTGCCCGCCCCCGGCTGACTGGCGCGGCGGGGCTCTGCCGTCCCGCCGCGCATTTTAGGAGATCCCGCGCCCGGCCGAACCGGGCCGGGCAGCTGCGGGGCCGCCGGTGGCAACCCCAGATCCTCCCTCGGGGCGGTCCCGCAGCGACAAAAAGACTGGACATTGATGACGGACCCCGCCCCATGAAGCTGACCGTGCATGATCATGCGCTGATCCACGCGCTGCATTATCTGATCAGCGCCCCGTGGGACGAGCGCGAGGGGCACATCGACATGGTGTTGTCCATCCTGCGCGACGTGCTGCCCGGGGTCAGCCGCGGCAATCCGGCCTTGGCGCCGATGGTGGCATTGTCCGAGCAGATGCTGAGCGTCCGCGGCGATATTGCCTGCCTGTATCCCAACATCCGTCACGCCTGCCACGCCTGGCACCGGCTGCGCCTGGCCGCCGCGTGGGAGCATATCAACGAGGGCTCGAGATGACCGATTTGACGATCCGCCTGGGCGATCTGCACCAACTGGCCGGGCTGCTGCCCGAGGCGACCCCGCCCCGGATGGTGGCCGAGGTCGCGCAATGGGCGGTTGAGCTGGCTGAGGTCAAGGCGGGCTGCGACCTGATCGGTGGCGATTGTTTCGCCGCGCGCGTAATCGGGGATTTCGAGGTCATCGAGGATGACGCGCCTGAGCCCCCGGAGCCTGCCGAGACGGAGCCCGCACCTGCACTGAGGGCAGAAGCCCAGGAGCCCGCAGCGGCGCGCCCATGGACGCCAGCGGAAGATGAAACCCTGCTATCTATGTTCGCCAGCGGCGCGAAGCTGGGGGATATCGCCGAAGCCCTGGGCCGCACCGAGATCGGCGTGAATACGCGCCGGCAGCGGCTGTTGCCGACCGATCCGCGCGCCAATATCCCGCAGCGGGCACGGCCCTGGACCGAGGCCGAGGACGAGACCCTGCTGGCGATGTATCAGTCAGGCGCGCGGTTGGGCGAGATCGCCGAAGCGGTCGGGCGCACGGTCCGTGCGGTGGATGTCCGGCGGCACCGGCTGGCAAGGACGGATCCGCGCGCGACCCCCGCAGTCAAGGGCAGCGCGGTCGCTGCATCAACTGAGACCGCAAAGCGCCGGCGGGTGAAGCCCCGCAAGGCCAAGCCCCCACAAACGGCGGCCGCGCCCGCGGTCCCGGACGGTGTGGCCCATCTGGTGGACTGCTTGGCCGAGCTGGATGACAATTTCGAGCCGGCCGATGACGAGCTGCTGGTGCGCCAGCGCTATCTCGGGGTCGGATTTGCCGATATCGCCGCCGAGCTGGGCTGCGACGAGGCCACCGCCAAGGCGCGGTGGCGCGAGATCCTGAAATGCGGCGTCAAGCACGCCGGCGGCATCGTCACCGAAAAGGGCTGGGACGAGTTGCGCGCCGCGGTTGCGCAGCGGGCGGCCGAGGTCGAGGGCTGATCCTGTGTCCGCCGCAGACGATATCCGCCTGCAGCAGGCACATGCGATCCCGATCGCCGAGGTCGCTGACCGGCTGGGCATCGCAGGGCTGCAGCGGGCCGGCGGCGAGCTGGTCGGCCCATGTCCCCGCTGCGGCGGTAAGGATCGGTTTGGGCTCAACCTGACCTCGGGGGTGTTTCAGTGCCGAAAGGATTGCGGCGCCAACAGCCGCGGCGACCAGGTATCACTCGTCCGGTTTGTTCTGGACATGAGCTTTCCCCAAGCCCTGGAATGGCTGGTGGGGCCGCGCGAGGAACTTACCCCGGCGCAGCGGCGCGAGATCGAGCAGCGCGCCGAGCGAAACCGCCGCCGTCGCGCCGAGGCCGAGGCACGTCAGCGCGAGCAGGCTATCGCCGCCGCGCGCGACATCTGGTCCCGGTCAGTCTCGGCCGAGGGCACGCCGGTGCGCGACTACCTTACCCTGCGAGCGATTACACCGCAGCTGCTGCCGGTCATGCCCGGATGTCTGCGCTACATGGCCGATTGCCCCTATACCGTCCCGGACGAGGATCAGCGCGGCAAATGGCGGGTGATCCACCGCGGCCCGGCGATGATCGCAGCGGTGCAGGCCCCTGACCGCCGCCTGACCGCCGTGCATCGCACCTGGCTGGATCTGGATCAGCCCTCGGGCAAGGCGGTGATCGTCGATCCGCTGGGGCGGCGCAGCGATCTGCCCGCCAAGAAGGTGCTGGGGTCGAAAAAGGGCGGCGCGATCCGCCTGCGCAGCCCGGCCGGCGCCACCACCATAATCATGGGCGAGGGCATCGAGACGACGCTGTCCGGGCTGGCCGGCGAGAGCGTCCACCCCGGCGCCGCTTTCTGGGCCGGCGTGGACCTGGGCAACATGGCCGGCCGCCGCAAGCTTGGCCCCGGCCTGAAATATGCCGGCCTGCCTGATCTGGATGATGCCGAGGCCTTCGTGCCCCCGCCCCAGATCGCACGGCTGATCTTTATCCAGGACGGCGACAGCGACCCGCGCCTGACGCGCGCCATGCTCGAATCCGGGCTGCGCAGGGCCATGGCGCGGCGTCCCGGCCTGCAAGGCTCGATCGTATTCCCGGGACCGGGGCGCGATCTGAACGATGTATTGAGGGGTGATTAATTTGCAGTCCCGATCTGAAATCCTGGACGAGGCCAAGCGCATCGTCACCCGCGACCGCAACAACACCTATGGCGAGCCCGCGGCGCTGTTTGCGGCGATCTCGCTGGCCTGGGACGCGCTGGACATGGCGCGAGGCGACCGGGCGCATGACGGCCGCGACGTGGCGCTGAAATTCGCGGTGTTCAAGGCGGTGCGCGCCTCGGCCGCGCCTGACCACATGGATTCATGGATCGATGGTTGCGGGTATTTTGCCTGCGGCGGCGAGATCGAGGCCGCGACTTTGCGCGTGGTCTCCGCGCCATGACCGAGCAAACCCCGGCCGAACGGGCACGAGAGATCATCGCCCAGCCCGAGCCCGTCGAGCTGCCCGAGGGCCTGACCACGGATGCCGACGCCGACGCTCCGCCCCCGGCCGATCTGCCGCCGCTGGACAGCTATGACGACGATTATCCTGGCGGCGATGCGCCCCCCGCGGCCCCCGATTCAGGGGATGACCCGTTCCGGGACTGCGCTGGCTATCAGCTCAACGACTACGGCAACGGTCGCCGATTCGTGCGCCACCACGGCCAGGACGTGATGCAGGTCCCACGCATGGGATTTTATGTCTGGACCGGCTCGGTCTGGCGCCGGGACCCAGACGAAATCGAGGTCCGAAAGCTGGCGCAGGACCTGGGCGAAAAGATCGAACAGGAGATCCCGCATCTGGCGCTCGAAGAATGGCAGATGAAGGTCCTGACCGAAGGCCAGGCCTTGAAACGCCGCGCGCGGGAACTCGAGCGGGCGGCCGAGGGCGGCGGCGCCGATGCGGATGCTGCCCGGGACGAGCTGGCGCGACTGGACGGGCAGCTGGCCCGCCTGGCCGGGATCGAAAAGTTGATGAACAGCGTCCGCAAGGATCATCACGGCTGGGCGAAAACCAGCGGCAACAGCGGGCGGATCGACGCAATGCTGAAAGAGGCCTCGCCTCGCATCGCCCGCGCACATGACCAGCTGGATGCCGCGCCGCTCGATGTGGCCTGCCTCAACGGGGTGCTGCGCTTTGCGGTGGATCGCGACGATCCCGCAGCCGGCTATATCGGTGCCGGCGCCTCCCTCCAGCTGGTGCCGCACGATCGAGCCCAGCTGATCACCAAGCAGATGCCCGTGGTCTATGACCCCGCGGCCACCGCGCCACGATTCGACGCGTTCCTTCGGCGTGTGCTTCCGGATCAGGAGATCCGCGAATTCATCCAGCGCTGGTTCGGCCTGTCGATGACCGCGCTGACCGGCGAGCAAAAGCTGGTGTTCCTGCACGGGATGGGCGCCAACGGTAAGTCGGTGCTGGTCGACGTGCTCGCCAAGATCCTCGGCGACTATTCCGCCACAGCCAAGATCGAGACCTTGACCGGTCAGGGCAAGCGCGACGGCGCGGCGGCTACCCCGGACCTGATTCCGCTGATGGGGGCCAGGTCGGTGCGCGCGGCCGAGCCCGAGGAGGGCGAGCGGTTTCGCGAGGCCCTGATCAAGGAGCTGACAGGGGGCGAGCCGATCAACGTCCGCCCCAACTACGGCGAGTTCATCACCGTGCTGCCGGTATTCAAGTTGACGATCAGCGGCAACCACAAGCCCGAGATCAGGGGCCGCGATGACGGCATCTGGCGAAGGTTTCTGCTGGTGCCGTTCGATGTGACGATTCCCCCGGCCGAGCGCGACCCCGATCTGGGCGCCAAGCTGTTCGAGGAGCGGTCGGGGATCCTCAACTGGCTGATCGAGGGGCTGCTGTCCTATCTCGATGGCGGCCTGCGCGAGCCCGAGGCGGTCGCCACGGCCACCCAGGAGTATCGCGAGGAAAGCGACCCGCTCGGGCATTTCCTGGAAAATGCGTGTGTGGTCAGCGGCCAGCCCGAAGACAGCGAGTTCGTCCGCGACCTCGTCCAGGCGTTCCAGTTCTGGCAGGACGAGCAGGGCGGCGCCGTCTGGCAGCCGGGCACGATCCAGCGCCAGCTGAAAGACAAGATGCGACGATGGGTCAGCCCCAGTACGGGCAAGAAATTCACCCCGCGCAAGTCCAACGGCGTCATGCGCTATGACGGCATCCGCTTCAACGACGTGTTCGGGCCGCGCTTTAGGTCTGCACCTCGCGACAACCACGGGCGCCCGCTTGCGGGCAGGTCTTCGGACGACCAGGACGTCGCTGACCGCTCGCATGTGCGGGATTTCAGCGATGATTTCTGACCCCCGCACCCCCTTTTGGTCACGCCAGCAGGGAACATCTGCGTCCCTCGGGGAGGCTGGGGACTGTCGAGCATCCCCGGCTTTTCTGCGCCTTCTCAAGGGGTTCGGGGGTTCAGGGAGTGCAGGGAGGCGATTTCACCCCTTCACACGCGCGCGTATAATCCAAGGGTCCGGGATGGCGATTGCTCTTATGCGTAGCGTGGCTTTTGCCTCCCTGCACTCCCTGCCCCGTCCACCCTGTTGGTTTCATTGCCGAATATGCGGCTTGTGATCTTCCCTCAATCCTCCCTGTCCATCTTCAATCCTCCCTATTCTCCCTTTCCATGAACAACGAAAAACAACAGGTGGTATGACAGTGAAAGCGGAGCGCAATATCTTGAAGCCAACCCCCGGGAAGCCGGGCCAAGCGGGCCGTGATCTGGATGCTGAGCGCCAGCGGCTGGCCGCGATCATCGCTGCAGCCACGCCGCCGACCGAGTGCGGCCCGGACATCGTACCGGCGCCGGCCCGCGGCCGCTGCGTGCTGGTCCCGCACATCGCGATGGCGCCGAGCGGCACCGACGCCCGCGGCGAACAGAAGTGGGTCCCGGCAGCCACCGGCTACGGTCACCGCGCCAGCGTCCGCCAGATGGACGTGTTCGACCGGATGGTGCTGGCCGCCAGGCGCGGGCGCCGCCCTGCCCCGTTGACCCCCGGGCAGATCGCGGTTGCCCGGCGCTACCGCGACCTGGTCGAGCGCCATGACGCGGGCGGCATCCGCTGCAGCGACCTCGACCGCGCCACCGGGGACGGGACCGGCCGGGACTTCATGGACGCCTATCTGGCCGAGGGCCGCGAGATCGAGGCGATCCGCCGCCGGATCGGTGGTGGCGCATCGCTGGCTGTCCGCCGCATCCGCCCCTCAACCCGCGGCGGCCCGGCCCGGCGCGCCATCCTCGACCGCGCGCTGGTGGACATGGTCTGCCTGGGCGACCGCACCCTGTCCGAGGTGCTGCGGGGGCATGGATGGCAGGTAGATGGTCGCCATCGCGCTGCCCTCACAGAGGCGCTGAGCGGGGCGCTGGACCGCATGATCGGTTATCGGGGCAAAAAAACTTCTTGACCCTTATACCCGCCCATGGCAAGGGAATCATTAATATCTGGAATTGCGCCCGCAGGGATCATCCCCTTGCGGGCGCTTCTCGTTGCGGCCTGTCTCGGCTGCGCAACCCAAGGGACAGCATGGCTCGACTTCGGCAGCTCGCACCGCGAGGGCATCAGCTGGTGCTGCGCGGCGGTGCGCGCGAGGCGGCACCGCGGATGCGCGACCGGGTCGACCGCTGGCGCGGCTGGTATAAGACGGCCGAATGGCGCCAGCTTCGCTGGTCCGTGCTGGTCGACGCGCTGTTCACCTGCCGCCGCTGCGGCCACATCGGCACCGGCCCCGATCTGGTGGCCGACCACATCACCCCGCATCGCGGGGACCGCGATCTGTTCTACGACCGCGCGAACCTGCAATGCCTGTGCAAGCCCTGCCACGATGGCGCCAAGCAGCGCGAGGAGCGCCGCGGCCAGCCGTAGCGTGCGGCCTGCGCGCCAATCGACGGCCGCCCCTGCCCGAAGTGCCGAAAGGGGGGGTGGGTCAAAGTCTGGGGGCCTGCCGGGCCGGGACCCGCGCCCCCCTCAAGCGGAGATTTTTTTCTGGTGAGCGTGAATTTCGACCTGTTCGGGAACCCGGTTCGGGACGGTCACGGCAAGCGCGGCCGCCCGCCGTTCGAGGTGACGCCGGAAAAGTCCAATAAAATCAGGCTCGGCTTGGCGCTCGGCTGGTCAAATGACCGCATCGCCAATGCGATTGCTTGTTCGCCGGCGACCCTGAAGCGGTATTTTAGAGCCGAGCTGGCCGAGCGGACCATGGCGCGCGACCAGATGGAGTTGCGGCGTTTCGAGCTGATCATGGCCGAGGCCAACAAGGGCAATGTCGGCGCGATCAAGGAATTGGGGCGGATGCTGGAACGCAATGACAGCGTCCTGGCCGGCCAGCGATTCGATGATGCGCAGCGGCGCGGCCAAGAGCAGACCAAGGCCGCCAAGCCGCTCGGGAAGAAAGAAGCGGCGCAACTCGCGGCGGAAACTGCGGGGGGCGAGGGGTCGTTGTGGGGCGAGGACCTGACACCGGGCTTCGGGCGCCCGAACTGACATGACCGCTCCGAACCGTCCCGATGCCTGGTCCACGGCCGTGCCGGATTGGGAGGATCGGATTATGGGGCAGCGGTCCCTTGTGCCCGATCTGCCGCTCTACGACGCGGTGGCCGAAAAGGCGCTGCGCATCTTCAAACGGCTACGGGTGCCGGACATCATCGGCACCCCGACCTATGGCGAGGTTTGCGGGGACTGGGTGTTCGAGTTCGTGCGCGCCGTCTTCGGCAGCTACGATCCGGACACCAAGCGCCGGATGATCCGGGAGTTCTTCTTACTGGTGCCGAAGAAGAACGGGAAATCCTCGATCGCTGCGGCGATCATGGTCACGGCGCTGATCCTCAACGAGCGTCCGCTCTGCGAGCTGCTGCTGATCGCCCCGACAATCGCGGTCGCAGCCATCAGCTACGATCAGGCCCTTGGGATCATCGCACTGGACGAAGAGCTGGGCAAACTGCTGCACCTGCAGCCGCACCTGAAGACGATCACGCACCGGATCACGGGCGCCATCCTGATGATCAAGTCGGCCGACCCCAAGGTGGTGACGGGCACCAAGGCCGCCTATGTGCTGATCGACGAGCTGCACGAGTTCGCGGAGATGTCGCGGGCCGCGGCGGTGATGCGCGAGATCAAGGGCGGGCTGGCGGCGCGGCCGGACGGTTTCTTGCTGACGATCACCACCCAATCGAAGAAGCCGCCTGCCGGCGTGTTCCGGTCGGAGCTGGAGAAAGCGCGGGCGGTTCGGGATGGCGCCATCGCCCTGCCCCTGCTGCCGGTGCTGTATGAACTGCCGCTGTCGGAGTCGAAGGACGGGGGATGGAAAGACCCCAAGACCTGGCCGCTGGTCAACCCGGCCCTGGGCGCCTCGGTCCAGCCGGAATTCCTGGCTGACGAGCTGGTGGCGGCCGAGGCGGACGGCATCGAGGCGTTGATCCTGCTGGCCAGCCAGCACTTCAACGTCCAGATCGGCATGGGGCTGCGCGCCGACCGCTGGCCGGGGGCGCTGCACTGGGAACCTTGCGGGGACAAGGCCCTGACGCTGAAGGAGCTGATGGCGCGGTCCAAGGTCTGCGCGGTCGGCATCGATGGCGGCGGGCTGGATGACCTGTTCGCGATGTCGGTGATCGGGCGCGAAACCGGCACGCGCAACTGGCTGCACTGGGCCCACGCTTGGGCGTTCCCGGACGTACTGGCCTATCGCAAGGAGATCGCGCCCAGGCTGCATGATTTCGAGCGCGACGGCGATCTGACCATCTGCGAGGCGGTTGGAGATGATGTGCGCGGAGCTGTTGAGGTGATCCTGCAGTTGGAAGAGGCCGGGCTGCTGCCGATCGACAGCCCGGCCATCGGCCTGGATGCCGCTGGGATCGCGGAACTGCTGGACGAGTTGGACGCCGTGGGCATTGGCGAAGACCGCTGGGTCAGCGTCGGCCAAGGCTGGAAGCTGCAGCAGGCGGTGCTGACGCTGCCGCGGCGGCTGAAGGATCGCAAGTTGATACACGGCGCCAGCGAAATGATGGCGTGGAACGTCGGCAACGCCAAAACCGAACTCAAGGGGAGCAACTACATCGTGACCAAGCAGGTGGCCGGAAGCGCGAAGATCGACGCCCTGATGGCGACCTTCAACGCCGCGATGCTCATGTTCGGAAATCCGGAAGCCCCGGCGTCGATCGACGATTTCCTGTCCAGCCCGATCATGGTGGTGTGATGGACAAGCCCCTGGCCGTGCTGGATCGCTTCGGTCGCCCGTTGGCGGCGGTCAGCGACCTGACCAAGGAACAGCGGCTGACGCTGGCCGGCGGCGACCTGGGCTATTACGTTGCCACCAACGCCAGCGGCAAGACGGTAACGCTGTCGTCGGCGCTGACCGTGTCGGCGGTCTGGGCCTGCATTGCGCGCAGCGCCCAGGTGATGGCCGCGCTGCCCCTGGACGTCTATCGCAAGACCTCGACCGGGCGGAAGAAGATATCGGGTCCGGTCGATGATCTGATCGGCCTGTCGCCGAATGCCGACCAGACCCCGGTTGAGTTCTGGGAGGGGATGCTGTCGTGGCTGCTGGCCACGGGCAATGCCTATGCCGAGATCGACGAGATCAACGGCCGCCCGGTCGCCCTGCTGCCGTTGCCGTCGGTCCTTGTGAAACCGATCCGCAACCCGGTCACCCGGGAATTGATGTATGAAGTCCGCGAGCCTGGCATGAGCCGGCCGCGGGTGCTCAAGCAAAAGCAGGTCCTGCACCTGCGCGGCTGGGGCTTCGGGGGTGACGAGGGGATGTCGCCCATCCGCTGGGGCACGCAGTCAATCGGTGCCGCGATGGCAGCGGACGAGGCGTCCGGCAGCATGTTCGGGGCAGGCATGCAGGCATCCGGCATCCTGAAGACGAACCAGCGCGTCAACGAACGCCAGCGCCCGGAGATCCAGAAGCTGCTGGAGAGCTACAGCGGCTCGAGCCGCGCCGGCAAAATCATGGTGCTGGAAGCCGGAATGGAGTTCCAGCAGCTGTCGCTGAACCCGGATGACGCGCAGATGTTGGAGACCCGGCGATTTTCGATCGAGGAGGTCTGCCGCTGGTTCGGGGTGCCGCCCATCGTGATCGGCCATTCGGCCGAGGGGCAGACTATGTGGGGGACCGGGGTCGAGCAGATATTCCTGTCGTGGATGCAGCTCGGCATCAACCCGGTCCTGCACAAGATCGAGCAGCGCATCCGCAAGCAGCTGATCCCGCTGCGCGAGCAGCGCGAGGTGTATGCGGAATTCAACCGCGAGGGCTTGCTGCAGATGGACAGCAAGGCCAAGTCCGAATTCCTGCGGGCGATGACCACGAACGGGATCATGTCGCGCGACGAGGCCCGCGACAAGCTGAACCTCGAGCGCCGCGGCGGCGTGGCGGACGATCTGATGGTGCAGACGGCCATGTCGCCCATCGACCTGCTGAACGAAAGGATGGGCTGACATGGCCAAGAACCACATGCCGGTCGCGCATTTCGGTGTGCGGCCCGACGACGTACGCGCCGACTGCGCGCCGCCCAAGGCCATCGACCGCTGGCACCCCGAGCTGCGCGCCCGCGCGGAGGCCTCGTCCGATGACGCTCCGCTGGTGATCGACGTGATGGACGTGATCGGCGACACCTGGGACGGCTATGGCATTACCGCGCGCAAGGTCGGGGCGCTACTGCGCAATTCCGGCGAGCGCGAGGTGGTGGTCAACATCAACAGCCCCGGCGGCGATGTCTTCGAGGGGCTGGCGATCTACAACCTGCTGCGGGGTCACGCCGGCGACGTGACGGTGCGGATCGTCGGGCTGGCGGCCTCGGCGGCCTCGGTCATCGCTATGGGCGGCGACAGGATCGAGATCGCCCGGGCCGGGTTCTTGATGATCCACAACACCTGGGTGTTCGCGGTCGGGGACCGTCACGATCTGACGACCGTCGCAGGCCAGCTTGGCGCTTTTGACGAGGTCCTGGCCGATCTCTACGCGGTGCGCACAGGGATCGACGCCGCCGAGATCGGGCAGATGATGGACCGCGAGACCTGGGTTTCCGGACGCGCCGCGGTGGAGCGGAAATTTGCTGACCAGCTGCTAACCGCCGATCAGGTCGAGGCAGACCCGCAGGCGCGGGCCGAAGCGCCGCGCCTGAAGAACCTGGCGAAGGTGGATGCTGCACTGGCTCGGGGCGGGATGGCCCGCAGCGAGCGCCGCAGCCTGATCAAGGATCTGACCAGCACGCCGAGCGCTGCTGATGACGGCATGCCGAGCGCTGCCAAGAGCATGGCCGCCCTGATGGGGTCGGTCGAAACCACACTGGCCAAGATGGAGACTGGACATGGCCTTTGACATGGAAATGGCGCTTGGCGACCTGAAGGACAACTTCGAGAAGGTCACCGCCAAGCTGAACGAGGGCGTGCAGAACGTCCTGGCCGAGAACAAGCGTCTCGGCGGGCTGACCGACGAGACCAAGGCCGCGGTGGACAAGGCGCTGGCCGAGCAGGGCGAGCTGAAGACCCGCATCGACGAGATGCAGGCCTCGGCGCGCGAGCTCGAGCAGCGGTTTGCCAGCGGCCGCCGGGGCGGCGCGGGTGGCGCAAAGTCCCTGGGCCAGCTGGTGGTCGATGAGGCGACCGAGGCGATCCAGGCGCTTGCGAAATCCGGCGTCAACGGCAACCACAGCCTGGGCGTGTTCAATGCGATCACGTCCGCGCCGGGGTCGGGGGGCGCGCTGCTGCCCGAGCGCCGCGAATCCGAGATCGTCGCCGAGCCCGACAAGAAGCTGGTGATCAAGGATCTGATCACCGTCGGCGAAACCGGCCAGCCGCTGATCAAGTATTTCCGCGAGGTTTCGCGGTCGGGCGCTGCTGGCATCGTGCCGGATGACGGCGTGACCGTGAAGCCGCTGATCGACAAGGTCTGGGATGCTGTCGAGGCCTCGGTCAAGACGATCGCGGGCCGGATGGAAATCCACAAGCACATGCTGGATGACATCCCGGCGCTGCGCAGCGACATCGACACCACCCTGACCTACGAAGTCAACAAGGTCGAAAATGCGCAGATCCTCGCCGGTGACGGCACCGGCGAGAATTTCTCGGGGCTGATCACGAACGCCACGGCCTATGCGCAGACCGCGCGTGAGCCCGCGGGCGCCACCATCCTGGACCGGATGCGGCTGGCCATGCTGCAGGTTACCGCAGCGGGCTATGTCGTCGATGCGCATGTCCTCAATATCTGGGACTGGGCCGCGGCTGAAATGCTGAAGGATACCACCGGTCGGTATATCTTCGGCAACCCGTTCATGGAGACCCCGACCCCCCGTTTGTGGGGCCGCAGGGTGGTCGACACCGAGGACATGCCGGAAGGGGATTTCCTGACCGGGGCCTTCAAGCTGGCGGCGACCTATTACGAGCGGCAGGGCATCGAGATCCTGCTGTCGTCGGAAAACCGCGACAACTTCGACAAGAACATGTTGACGGTCCGCGGTGAAAAACGCGGCGTCGTCGCGGTCAAGCGGCCCCTGGCGCTGTGCTACTACACTGCGCCTGGCGGCTGATCCTGATCCTGCCCCCAGCACTGGCGCGGCCGTCGCGCCAGTGCATCCCCATCGCTCAGAAGGATTCCGGATATGGCAAAGCTCAAATCGCTTCGTGGCGCTGTCGGCACCTATGGCCGCGTCACCGCGGGCGGCATCGTGGACGTCGACGAGACCATGGCCGAAAAACTGGTCAAGACCGGCAGGTTCGTCCGCGCCTCGGAGGCCGACATCGAGGCCGCACAGGCAGCGCAGCAGGCGACACTGGCGACGGCGATCCCCGGGCTGGGCGCCGGTTTTGTGCCGCTGCCTGGTGGCGCCGCGGGTGGCGCGGACCCCGAGCGTATCGCCATGGCCGAGCTTGAGGCCAAGGCCCAGGCGGAAGCGGAGGCCAAGGGAAAGGCTGCCGCTGCCAAGTCGGAGAAGGCCGCGAAATGATCGTCCCGCCGGAGGAGTTGCGCCAGCATCTTCACATTGACGGCGACGACGAGGATGCAGTGATCAGATCCATCAGCCTGGCAGCCGAGGGGCAGGTGCGCGACTGGATCGGCCGGCCGCTCTACGCCAGCGAGGACCATCTGCCCTCGCCCGGCGCGGAAGACTACCATCCCTCGCAGATCGTCGCGGACGAGCGGATCAAGGTCGCCATCAAGATGCTGGCGGACCGGATGTTCGCCGCCCGCGGAGGCGAGGGCGGCGGCGCCGAGGATGCGGTGCCGCCCACGACGGTCCGCGCGTTGCTCGCCGGGCACCGCGTTTTCTTCTGGGAGGCGACCCGCGATGCAGACGGGTAACCTGGACAGCCGTGCGACGTTTTCGCGGCGCGAGCACGTCGAAACCGACATGGGCGGCACGCTGGACCAATGGGTTACCCAGTTCGTGGTTTGGGCTGCCGTCAAGCATTTGCGGGGCGGCGAGGCCGTCATGCAGGCCCGGCTGGCCAGCCGCAACCCGGTGATATTGACGATCCGCAATAGCACGCAGGCGCGCCGCATCACCAGCGAGTGGCAGGTCGAACTGCGCGACCGCACCGGCATCCGCAAGGTGTACGAGCTGCGCGAGGATCCCCGCCCGATCGAGCGGGGCGCCTACCTCGAAATGCTGGTGGAGGGCTGATCGTGGGCACCAGCAGCGATCTGCAGCGGCTCATCGTCGCCCGGCTCAAGGCCGAGGTGCCGGCGGTGGATGGCCGGGTCTATGACAACCCGGCCGAGGATGCGGTGATGCCGTATATCAGCATCGGGCCGTCCTACTGGAGCGACGACAGCGCAGAGTGCATCCGCGCGCGGCGCGAAACGGTCCAGGTGGATGTCTGGGCCAGCAACCGGCCCGACAAGCGGGTGGCGAAGGATGTGAGCGATGCCGTCGCCGCCGCCCTCGACGACTGGGCGGATCAGGACGCACTGACCATGCATCCGCTCCGCGTAGCGCTGGTGCGGGTTATGGACGATCCGCAGCCGGGCGTGGTGCATGGGGTGGTGCAGGTCGAGGCGGTCGTAGAAACCTAGTCCGGCAGCCCGTGGTTCAGAAACACCTCGTAGCACAGAGGATTGGCGATCGTCGCATCCGCATCGCGGCGATAGAGGTTGCTGCAAGCAGTCGTGAGGCGGCTCTGAACCTCCTCCTCCTGCTGCCGGAAGGGCTCACCCTTTTCCAAGATCTTGTGCATTAGCGCCTCAGACCGAGCAATAGACTCCAGCATCCGGTCACGCTCCTCGGCGGTCTCTTGTGCTGACACAGGCCATGCCAGCAGCACGAGACCGAAAAGGAAAAGGCGAAGCTCCATTTCAATATCTTCCGTTTCCGGTGGCAGCGATGGCTCAATTATCCCCACGTCTGCGCGCGCGTCTAGCCCAGGTGCCCGATATTGCCCGAGAAGCTGCAGCCCGGGCCATGGAGGAAGTCGCGCAGGAAATCGTGGACGAAATGAAGCGCCTCGCGCCGGTGCTGCGGACGCCAGACAAGCGCCGGTCTGCAGGAGCGCTGCGAGACAGCATCGGATGGACATGGGGTGACGTGCCAGCCGGCAGCTTTGTCATCGACGAAATTCGCAGCGGCAAGAACAAGGGCGACCAGTACGCTACCCTGCGGATCAGGATTTACGCAGGTAGCAAGGATGCTTTCTACGCCCGGTTTGTCGAGTTCGGCACCAAGACCGGCGGACCCGCGCAGCCGTTCTTTTTCCCCGTTTGGAAGGCCAGGCGCGCCGAGTTCCGGCGCCGGGTCCGGGAGAGCGTTCGGCGCGCCATCAGAGAGGCATGGGACAATGGCTAAGGCGACATTCCATCGGCGCTTCGATGCGACCGATACGAAACGGGGCATCTCGGTCCGCATCGAGCCCACCGACGGACCCCAGACCTTCCCGGCGTGGATCATTGATCGCGCCGTCCAGGCTGGCGCGGCGACGCGCGAGCAAACAAAGCCGGCGCGTCGCGCAAAATCCAGTGAGGTAAAAGATGGCACTGCCTGAACGTCATTACCGTGGCGATATCGTCGTCATGGTCGATTGGTCCGCGACCGGCGGGGTCGGCGCGACCTGGACCAATTTCTGCGGCGCGACCAGCGTGTCACTGAACGTGGACAACGAGGTCCAGGAAGAAACGGTCGGCGATTGTGACGACTGGACCCTGCCGCCCCAAAAGGTGGCAGAGTACGGCGCCCAGTCGTGGTCGATCAGGATCAACGCAACACTGGCGGCCGCCAACCGTGACAAGATTCTGCGGGCTGCCAAGGATCAGGTGGTCCTGCCCATCCGGGTGCACATCGTTGGGGCGCAGACGGGTGAGGTCGAATATATCGACGGACCGCTGATCCTGCCGTCGCTGTCGATCGACAACATCGGCAACGTCGATCGCGCCGCGGTGACGCTGACGCTGAACGGCCGCTTCAAGGAAGCGCCCGAGTTCACGGACGCCACCTGATGAACGCGGATCTGATCGTGTGGCCCGGCGGAGAGCATCCTTTCCGCCTGGCGCTCGCGCAGCTCGAAGGGCTGCAGAAGGCAACCGACTGTGGCCCCGAATTGCTGCTGATGAAGCTTCGCTCCGGTCAGTGGCTTGCCACCGAGCTGTTCGAGGTTCTTCGCTGGGGGCTGATCGGCGGCGGCATGGATGCGGGCGCGGCGAAGAAGGCCGTCGGAGATTCCTTTGATCGGCACCCGATGATCGCGTTCAAGGTGCCGGCAATGTCGGTGCTGATGTCCGGGCTTTTCGGGCCGGCAGATGACCCCGTGGGAAAGCCCTCGCTGGCGGGCGAGACAACGCCGAGCGCCGAGAGCGAGGACGCTGGCGGTTCAGCACCTTCTACGGAATCGGAGCCGCGGCAGGGTTCTCGCCGCAAGAGATCGGCGAGATGAGCCTGTGGCATTTCATGGCTGCCATCGAGGGCCATGGACGGGCGCACTGGGGGCTCAAGGATCCGGTGGAGCCAATGAGCATCGAAAAGCTTCGCGAGCTGGGCATCGAAGGGTTTACAGATGGCTGAACCGGATCTGATCATCGAGGCCGGGTTCTCAGACGCGAAGCTGGCGGCTGAAACCCAGAAAGTACTCCAGAAGTACAAGCAGATGGGAGAAGCCGCCGAAAAGGCGTTCCGCGATGCGTCCGGTTCGGTTGCGGACAACCAGGCCCTGCGCGCCCATCTGCGCGAGCTGGACCGCCTGCAACGCGCCTATGATCCTGTCTACACCGCCGCGCAGAAGTACGAAGCAGCGGTCAAGCGGCTCGACCGTGCCCTTGAGCTTGGAGCGATCGATCAGGCGAAATACACCGCCGAGGTCAAACGCGCGCAGGTCGAGCTTGGCCGGGTTTCGGGGGCGGTGCAGCAGGCGGCAACCGGCAGCCGCATCGCCGGCCACCAGTTCCAGAATGTGGGTTATCAGGTCCAGGACTTCGCGGTCCAGGTCGCCAGCGGGACCGATGCCAGCCGTGCTTTCGCCCAGCAATTTCCGCAGCTGGCCAGTGCGTTCGGGGTTTGGGGTGTTGCTGTGGGCACGGTTGCCGCCGTGCTGGTGCCGCTGGCAGCGTCCCTGCTTGGCACATCGGCAAAGGCCAGGACGCTCGAAGAGGAGCTGAGCGACCTGGAAAAGACCACGGCAGCTGCGGCGAGTGCTGCCGAGGCCGCTGCCGTGCCGGTCGAGCAACTCAGCGCCAAATATGGCGATCTGGCCGACGAGGTACACCGTGCCGCACAGGCGATGGCGATCATCACCAGCGCCAGTGCCGAACAGGCTGCATTCGACGCGGCTCGCCGCTTGGGCGGTGATTTCCGGGACCGGCTGAGCCTGCCGAACATGGGTGCATATCTCGACCCGGCCGGCAACGTGATGCCCGGATATGAGAGCGCGCGGGAAAAGCTCGTCGAGCAGGCAATCCAGCGTCTCGGGGAAACGGCCGGCGCCACCGCGGAGCAAGCGGAACGGCTCGCGGTAGCCATTGGCAATATTGGTCGCAGTGGAAACATTGCAGACGTATTGGCCGACGGAGAGGCGCTGCTTTCGATCCTCGCGGAAATCGAGCCGACCACCAAGGCGCAACAGGCTGCCATCGAAAGCATGGCATCTGAAATCGCCGCCGTCATTGAGGCCTCCAAGTCTTTGGTGGCCGATGGTCTCTCCGAGCAGGAAAAGGCGGTTGCTCGACTGTACGATACCTACGACCGCGCGATGCGTCAGCAAAAGCAGCTCGTACAGGACCTGGCCGACGCCGAGGCGGCCCGTGCGGATGCGTTGAGGGCGGGGAACGCCGAGCAGGTCGCCGACATGGACCGCATAATTGCGGCGATCCAGGATGCGCTTGCCGACACGGACGGCTGGGCCGCAGCTATGGCCGCGGTGCGCGCGGAAATCGCCTCGATCGCATCGGTGCTGTCCAGCATCGGGGGCGGCATGGTCGCGCGAGCGGGCTATGCGGCCGGCGAAGCGATCCTCGATGCCGGCGGCACCGCTGCGGCCGCGGAACTGGCCAGGCGCCGGGAGGCTGAAAAGGCCGCGCTGCGCCAGCGGGCATCCACGGCCGACGGCTATATGCCGTCCTGGGCGCAGGATCTGGAGATCCAGGAGTTGGAACAGCAGTGGGCCGAGGAAGACGCATATCTGGCTCGACTGGAGGCAGCGCGAAAAACCGAGCGGGAGGCCGCGAAGCGTTCGGCCGGCGGTGGCCGCAAATCCAGCGGCGGCGGTCGTGGTAGCCGCACCGAACCCGGCCTGTTCGAAAGCATCGAGCGCGAAAAACTGAACCTCGAGCGCGAGATTACCCTGATCGGCAAGTCCGCGGCCGAAGTCGCCAAGGCGCGCGCCGAATGGGCAATGCTCGACGAGGCCAAGAAGCGCGGCATCGCGGTCAGCGATGAGTTGCGGGGCAAGATCGAGGCGGAGGCGCAGAAGCTGGGCGAGCTGACCCAGCAGCAGCAGCACCTGCAGGCGGTGTCGGACAGCGTGCGATCGTCGCTACAGAACGCGTTCCAAGGTGTATTTGACGATCCGAAAGAGGCGCTCAAGGACCTCGCCAAGCAGCTGGCCATGCTGGCGTTGCAGATGCAGCTGGTGCGGTCCTTCCCAGGGACGTTCGGCAGCGGCGGGATCATTCCGCTCCTGCCTGGGCGGGCCAGTGGCGGCACGGTAATGGCTGGGCAGCCCTACATGGTGGGCGAGCGTGGGCCGGAGCCATTTGTCCCGGCTGTTAGCGGCCGCATCCTGAGCGTGCCGCAGGCACAAGCGGCCCTAAGAGGGGGCGGTGGTGGAACCAGCATCCAGATTATCGACCAGCGCAGCGCCAGTGCCCCGCCGGTGGAGACCGAGACCACGCGCGGTCCCGACGGACGCGAGATCGTGCGGATGATCGTGGCCGACGACCTGGCCCGCGGTCGCTACGACAAGACGATGGGCGGCCGATACGGCGCCAAGCCGCAAAGGCGCATCCGGTGACCACAATCATCCCTTGGCCCTCCGGCGTGCCGTCCTGCGTCAGGCAAATGTCGCCGCAGGGCGGTCTGCGTGACAATCGGCTGTCATTCGAGACGGACGATGCCGTGACGCCCGTCGAGCGCCCGCGCACCAGCTGGGCGCCCGAGTTGTATCAGGTCACCATGGTGCCAATGGACCGGGCGATGTTCCAGGCGTTCCAGTCGTGGTTCCGCGGCCCGCTGGCCTATGGCACGCTGCCGTTTGTCATGGATCACCCGATCACGCGCGAGCCGACCGTGTGGCGCATCGTCAAGGGCGATCCACCGTATCAGGTCAGCAAGGTGCTGGCGATGCGCAGCGCGGACGTGCGCGGGATCTCGGTATCGTTTGGCATCCAGTCGATGCCGCTACCCGTGCCGGTGCCCTGATGCCGCGCCACATCACCCCGGCCGACGCTCTGGACTTGCAATCCGAGGCCAGCCCGCACGCGCTGCTGGCCTTTGTCACCATCCGGCACCCAAACCTGACGGAGCCGATCCGGGCGGTGGCGGACCCGTTTGATTATCTGGTGACTGAGGACGGGCAGACGCATCTCTATCGCGGCCTGCCCTTCGAGATCCGCCCGCCGACCGACAGCGACCGCGAGCCGGTGACGCAGATGCGGGTGCCCAACGTCACGCCGCTGATCGGCGAGGCGATCCGCGAATCCTCAGTGCGGGCGCAGGTGTCGCTGGCGGTGCGCTCAACGGCGGATTTCGACCTGTCGCAGTCGCCGCGGGTCGAACTGGCGGTGCGGGCGCCGATCTACAGCTTTGCGCATTTCGAGCTGACCGATGTCGAGGCCGACATGCTGGAGTTGTCCGGCACGCTGTCGCTGCGGGATTATGCGCAGGAGCCCTGGCCCTCGACGCGTGCGACGGAGGGGCGATGCCCGGCGCTGTTCCGGTGACCGCGCCATGGTGGGGCCGGTATGTCGGCCTGCCCTATGTGGACGGCGGACGGGGCCTGCACGCTGTAGACTGTTGGGGCTTGTGCACCCTCATCTACCGCGAGCGGCTGGGGATCGAGCTGCCCAGCTACGGCGAGATATCGGCCGCGGACCTGCTGCGCATCGCGCGCGCCATCGCCTCGGGGTCCGGCATCGAGGACGGCTGGGCGCCGGTCGATGAGCCGCAGCCCTATGACGTGGTGATGATGCGGTCAGGCCGGGGCAGCCGCGCCACGGTGCATGTCGGGATCATGGTCACCACACAGCTGATGCTGCACGCCGAGGCGGGCATGGGCAGCGGCGTGGTGCCGGTCAGTCATTACAGCGTCGCGGGACGCATCCTGGGGTATCGTCGCCATGCTTCTTGCCGTCTATCGTGAGCCATTCTCGTTTCAGCCGGTTGTCCGCAGGCTTCCGGCTGGCGAGACGCTGGCCGCGATGCGCGCGCGGATGCCGGGCCTGCCCGAGGATTTCGACCAGCGGGGGGTGATCTGCATCGACGGCCATCCGGTGCCCCGGGCGCTGTGGCACGCGGTGCGACCCAAGGGCGCTGTGACCGAGATCACGTTTCATGCGGCCCCCATGGGCGGCGGGGGCGGCAAGAAAAATCCGCTGGCCACCATTGCGGCCATCGCGCTGACGGTGGTCACCGGTAATATCGCCAGCGGCAAGCTGCTGGGGGGACTGACCGGCGCCGCTGCTGCCGGGCAGGCAACCGTCGCATCCGTTGCGCTGGCCGCGGGCGTATCGCTGGTCGGGTCTCTGGCGCTGTCGTCACTGGTCAAGCCGCCGACGTGGATGGGCGGCAACGATGATCCGCGCCGGCAGGACCGGGGCGCGGCCTCGGCCTCTGGCAACGTGCTGGAGCCCAACGCCGCCATCCCGCGGGTGATCGGCACCCGCAAGGTCTATCCGCCGATGGCGATGGAGCCGCTGACCTATTTCCAGGGCCCGGACGAGATCGTCGAGGCCGCCTATGTGCTGGCCGGGCCGCACCAGCTCGAGGATATCCGCATCGGCCCCGCGCCGGTGGCGTCCATGGCAGACGTCGAGGTCGAAACCCGCGAGGGCTGGCTGGGCGAGGCCCCGGTCTATCTGCTGTCCCGACAGGGCCGCACCGAGGCGATCAACTCCGAGCTGCGCGCTCACGTGGTGGGTGACGACAACCGCACCATCGAGAGCCCTGCGGGCGACATCCTGACCGCGCTGCCGCAGCCGCAAGTGTTCGCCACGCGCGAGGCGCCGGACGAACACCAGCTGCAAATCTCGTTTCCGCAGGGTTTGCAGCTGGCCACCGGCGAAAGCGGCGTGGCGATCCGGGTGCCGCTGCGCATCCGCGCCCGCCGCGTCGGGGATGTTGGCTGGCGCAACCTGCCCGAGCTGCATTTCCAGCAGCGCCAGCTGGGCCAGATCCGGGCGACGATCCGATTTGCCTGGACCGACGATCCCTCGGGGGCGCCTGCGGCTGCATCGGGGTCGGGGTGGGTCGAGGCGCGGCGGTTTGCACCCGGCCAGACCGCGCTGCCTGCGGCGGAGGATTGGGCCGCGGACCCGTATTTCGGAACGTCCGGGCCGGATTACCTCGATGCTGGCAACACCGGCACCACCGGGGTGCAGCATGTCCAGATGGACCGCTGGACCGCCACCCTGCTGCTGGACCGCGCCGAGTGGCCGCCCGGGCGCTATGAGTTCGAGATCGTCCGCGGCGCGGCGTTCAAAACTTCGGATTACAACGCCGGCAGCTATCAGTATGGCGGCAGCGTCTGGGATTTCTTCGGCCGCCGCGGCACGCCGGGCCAGATCGTGATGAGCCGCGACAACGTGGTGGACTCGCTCTATCTGCTGCGCTCGGTGTCGATCTGGGACGAGCACCCGCTGCCCTCGCGCGACCTGGCGGTGATCGCCATCCGCGCCCGCAACCGCGCCGCAGACCGACTGTCGGTGCTGGCCTCGGGCTGGGTGCGGGATTGGGACGGCACCGGCTGGCGCGACTGGACCACCACCAGCAACCCGGCCCCGCATCTGGTCGACGTCTGGACCGGGATGCTCAACGTCGATCCGGTGCCGGACGGGTTGATCTGGCACGACCGGCTGCTGGAGTGGCGGGCGCATTGCGCGGCCGAGGGCTATACCGTCGATGCGATCATCGAGGATCGCTCGGTCGATGACGTGGCGCGGCTGGTCGCGTCCTGCGGCTATGCCGAGCCCTACATGAGCGACCAGTGGGGCGTGGTCTATGATCGGGACACCTCTGCCGAGGCGCCGGTGCAGGTGTTCACGGGCCGCAACAGTCAGGGCTTTGGCTGGTCCAAGGGGTTCGCGCGGATGCCGGACGGGCTGCGGGTCAATTTTGCCGAGCAGGTCCGGGACTATGAGCCGCGCCAGATCAGCGTGTTTCGCCCTGGCCTGTCCAATGACAACGGCCGGGTCGAGCAGGTCGATTACCCGGGGCTGGTCGATTACGACGCGGTGCACCGGCGCGCGCTCTATGACCAGGCGCAGGCGATCTACCGCTCGACCTTTTACAACCTGACGGCCCCGGCCGAATACCTGCTGAGCCGCCGGGGCGATCTGGTCGGGATCCAGCATCAGGCGCTGTCGGAATGGGCCGGGTCCGCCCGGGTCGCGGCGGTGCAGCTGGACGGCAACGGCGACACCGTCGCGATCCTGCCCGACACGCCGCTGACCATCAGCCAGCGCCCCTACATGGACCAGGTGCCCAACCTCGCGGCCGAGGATCGGCTGGACCTGCTGGGGCTGCGCATGGGGCTGGCAATCCGTGCCGGCGGCAATGTGGCCATCCACGACGCCACGCAGGACGGCGACTGGATCGACCTGGACCCGCCAGCCCCGGGCGACATCACCGGCGCGCTGGTCGTCGTCGGGGCATCGGGCCACGTCTACCGGCGGGTGCGGATCATGGACATCGAGCCGGGCGACGATCTGACCGCCCGCATCACCGCGGTGGATGAGGCCCCGCAGATTTGGAGCATGTTGCATGGCTGACAGGTCAACATTTAACGGCGCGTCCACCAATGTGCCGTGGCAGGACACCGCCGAGACCCCCGAGGGCTTTGGCAACCAGTATGCCCGGCACATCACGACGCTGTATGACGCGTCGGCGCTGCCGCTGTCGTCTGTCGGCGGGACGGGCGACAACGTGACCGCGACTGTCGATCCCAGCCTCCCCCCGGGTGGGCTGCGCGACGGCATGAAATTCGGGATCACCTGGGCAGCGGCGAACAGCGGACCGATGACGCTCAAGGTCGGGTCGGCTGCGGCGGTGCCGGTGCTGAGCGCGGACGGGGCTGTTGCCGATCCGGGCTTGGCAGTCTTCGGCGGTCGGGCGCTGCTGGAATATGTCGGCGGGGCGTTTCGCGTGTTGTCGGGCGGGGCTGGCTCGGGCGGTTCGGCGCGGTATTACTGGCAGTTTACCGCATCGGGGACGTGGACCAAACCTGCGGGGCTGCCTGACAACGCCAATGTCACCGTCGAGATGTGGGGTGGCGGCGGTGGCGGTGGCGGTGGCGGCAGCGGCGGTGGTGGCGGATACGTGCGCTGCCATTTTCGGGCGACCGATCTACCGTCCAACGTCCCGATCACAATCGGGGCAGGCGGGGCGAGCGGTAACCCTGGCGGAGTAGGCGGGCAGACAACTTTTGGGAGTCTCGGCCGCGCGTTTGGCGGCGGCGGCTCTGGCCCTTCCACCTCTCGCGGCGGTGGCGGTGGGGGCGAATTGGCCTCTGGCACCTCCGGCGGCGCTAGCGGCGGCGACGGCGGCGCTATTGGAGGCGGTAACGGCACCGGGAATGAAGGGGGCTATGCCTTAACGATCTATGGCGGTGGCGGTGGCGGTGGCGGCAGCGGCGGTGGTGGCGGGAAAGCGGTATATGGTGGCGGAGGAGGCGCTGCGGGGGCTGGAAATGCAGCAGGCACCAGTCTTTTTGGAGGCGACGGCGGAACCAGCGGTCAACCCGGAACAGCGCCGGGCGGTGGGGGTGGAAGAAGCGGCGCGGGTGCCCGCGGCGAGGTGAGGATCTGGATATGAGACTGGCGCAGATCGACGGCGGCATCGTCGTCAACGTGATCGAGGCGGACCCGGCGGCAGTGCCGGACTGGGCTGCCGACTGGCCCGAGGCGGCCGAGGCCGGGCCGGGCTGGCTGTGGGACGGCGAAGGATTTGCACCGCCGCCCGAACCTGACCCGCCGGAGCCGAACCGCACCGCCATGGCCCTGACCTTTGCGCAGTTGATGATCGGGCTGGTGACCGAGGGCTGGATCACCGAGGCCGAGGGCGACGCATGGCTGGACGGCACGCTGCCCGCTCCGGTGCTGGCGCTGATCGCGACCCTGCCCGAAGCCGAGCAATTCCCGGCCCGCGCCCGCGCAAAACGCCTGATTGAGGCGCAGCGCCTCGACCCGCTGGTCATCGGGCTGGCGCTGGCCGAGGGTAAGACCGACGCCGAGCTGGACGCGTTCTTCCTGACCTACGCGCAGAGCTGATCCTTCCGACACATCATTATCCCGCCCGGCCACCGCGCCGGGTTTTGCCACATGGAGACCCATCATGGCCGTGATCTACACCAGCGCGCTGCGCACCACCCGCATGACCGCCACCCGTGACGCCTGCGCGGGCGGCGCGCTACAGCTGCTCGATTCCGGCGGCAACGTGCTGTCCAGCCATACCCTGTCCCCGACCGGCGGCACCGTGGCCGATGGCGACTGGACGCTGGCCTTTGCCAATGCGACCGCCGCCGCATCCGGCACCGGCACCGCGACGGCCGCGCGCATCCGCAACAGCAGCGATGCCGACGTGGCGACCGGGTTGACCGTGGGGCTGACCGACAGCGGCGCCGATGTCGAGCTGCAAAACACCAGCATCAACGCCGGTCAGGACATCATCATCTCCAGCGCCACCCTGACGGACGGCTGATCCGATGCCGCCGCCGATCACATCCGGGTTGCTGTGGTCCACGGATGTCGCGATTGAGTTCGCAACGTCCGGCCCCGCCGTGCCCGCCATTCCGGTGGCTCGGGCGGCGGGGCCGCTGTATGTGATCATCTCTTATTCGCAGGCGGTGACCCCCAGCGAGGACGAGCCGACGATATTCTATGTCGGCAGCCCATCCGACAACCTCTATACCGCCAGCCACTTCCACGCGTTCCGAAACTGGGGGACCGGAATCGGCATTGCCACGACCCCCGGGCGCGGAATGATGGTCGAACTGCCAGCGCCACCGTCCGATTTCGTCGGCGAGTTCTGGGCGGCCAGCGCCGGCTCGAACATGGTCAGCTATCTGACGCCCGGCTGGTATATGGACCCGATCCCAGATCACAACCCGGTCGCCACGTCGCATCTGTTTATCGGCTACAAGCCCCAGGACGCCAATCCGGCCTGGCGCGGCGCCGGCACGATCCGCCGGATGGCGATCTACGATCGCATCCCCTCAGCCGCCGAGCGGGCGCAACTGGTCGAATGGGTGCAATCGCAGGGCGCGCCGCTGATCACCGCGACGTTGGCCGCGTCGGACGCCCCCGACACCGCGCGCATCATCGCCTCGGTCCGCTGGCCGACGATTACCGCCACCGTGGCAGCGGCAGATGCACCGGACAGCGCGGCGATCCGTGCAACCGTCGGATGGCCGGCCATCATGGCCTGCCTTGCTGCCGCGGATGCGCCCGATACCGCTGCCGTGTCGATTGCCGTGCCGATCCGCGCCGCGCTGGCGGCCACCGACCCGCCCGACACCGCGGCAATCCGCGCCGGCACCGGCTGGCCTGCGATCAGTGCCCGGCTTGCCGCGCGGGACGCCCCCGACCGGGCGGCGGTGGTGGTGGCGGTGGCGATCCGGGGTGCGCTGGCGGCTGCCGATGCGCCGGACCTCGCCCGGATCATTGCCGGCACCGGCTGGCCCGCGATCATGGCGCGCGTGGCTGCATCGGATGCACCCGACCGCGCCGCGATCCGTGCCGCGGTGCCGATCAGCGCCCGGCTTGCCGCGGGTGACGCCCCGGACAGCGCGCGTCTGTCGGTCGCCGTCCGCATCGGCGCCGTGCTCGACGCGGCGGACGCGCCCGACATGGCCCGCATCATCATGCGGCTGTGGTCGCAGTCCTCGCGCTACGCCTATCCTGGCGATCCGCAGGGCGGTGTCGTCGGCCCCTCGGCGCGCGGCGGCGTGCTGACACCATCCATCCGATCCGGCACTATCACGAGGCCCTGACATGGCGACATTTTACATCAAGCGGGGCGATACAGCCCCAGCCCTGCGCTATGCGCTGCTGCCCGAGACCGTCGACCTGTCCGGCGCCAGCGTGGCCTTTGTCATGGATGGCCTCGGCCGCCAGCCCGCGCACGTGATCGAGGCAAGACCGGCGGTGGTGCAATACGACTGGCAGCCGGGCGACACTGATCGCAGCGGGCTGCACCGCGCGGAATTCGAGGTGACCTATTCGGACGGCGCGATCGAGACCTGGCCGAACGCCGGATACCTGCTGGTGCAGATCAGCGAGGACCTGGGCTGATGAATAACGACCTGCAGCCCATCGAATTCTGGCTCGCGGTCGCGGCGGCGCTAATCGTCAAGGTCAAGACGACAGCTCGCTTTGGCCCCCTGCGCGTCGCAACGACTGTCGCCGTGGCCATCGCCGCCGCCTGGACGATGACGGACTGGACCGCGCAGACCCTGGGCGTCCCGGTGCCCGTCGCCGCTGCCATCGTCACGCTGACCGCCGAGGGCGTGATGCGCTGGCTGTTGCTGGCGGTGGACGATCCCAAGCAGGCCATCGATCTCTGGAAATACTGGCGCCGCTGAGCCCCCGTCTAACATCCGTCTAACATTCGCCCCGCCTCGCGCGGGGCTTTTTTCATGGGAAAATCAGCATGATAAACCCCTTCGCGACCCTCTGGGAGCGGATCAAATCCCTGTTCGCGACGCCGCAGAAGGCGGCAGCAACCACCGGCACGGCGGCGGTCCTGGCCGCGGCTGCAGCCTTCGTCGGACCCTGGGAGGGCGAGCGCACCGAGGCGTATCTGGACCGCATCGCCAGCCCGCCGGTGTGGACGGTGTGCTATGGCGAAACGCGCGGCGTCAAACCCGGGGACCGCTATACCAGCCAGCAGTGCCAGCAGATGCTGATCGCGGCGCTGGCCGACTATCACGCCCCTCTGGCGCGCTGCATCCCCGCCCTGCCCGACCAGCCGCAAGGCGTGCAGGTCGCGCTGACCAGCTGGACCTACAACGTCGGCCCCACCGCCGCCTGCAGCTCGACGCTGGCCAGGCTGGCCAACGCCGGCGACTGGCGCGGCGCCTGCAACCAGTTGCCGCGGTGGGACAAGGCCGGCGGCAAGGTGGTGCGCGGCCTGACCAACCGGCGCGCCGCCGAGCAGAAACTGTGCCTCGAATCCCTGAAAGGTTGATCGACATGCTGTCCGCTATCCAACACATCATCCAGCCGATCATCGTGGACCTGCTGACCTATGGCGTGGTGGCGCTGATGGGCGTCATCGCCTCCGGCCTGCCCGGCTTCCTGCGCCGCCGCGTCGAGGCGGTGGACCGGCAGGCGGTCTATCATGCCGTCGATACCGTGGCGACGCTGCTGTTTGCCGCTGTCCGCCGCAACCCTGCGGCCGCCGTCACCGATGCAGCTATCTCGGCCGCAGCGCGCGGGGTGTTGGACAAGATGCCCGGGGTGGTCCGACGCTTGGCACCGACGCAGGCCGCCATCGAGGACATGATCCGCGCCCGACTGCAGGAGCGGCTGGACGCGGCACTGGGGCGGGATCGTCTGGCCGAGGAGCTGCGGCGGCTGGGGCTGGAGGCGGTGACGTCGTAACGCCTGCAGATCACGTTACCACTGCCGCCAGTTCAGCCCCATTGTCATACTAGCGCAGCGCAAGCATTGCAACCCCTGAAATACATCCCGGCTAAAATAATTCGCGCCCCGACGGAAATCCCGCACAGTAGCCAGTCGCACCCGCAGCCCCGCCGCGGCGCTGCTGACCGACAGCGGCCCACGGGCGCAGCGCGCCGGGCTGCTTGTGCTGGACCAGATGCGGGCGGGGTGCGGACAGGTAGATTAGTGGTTGGCGCCTCGGCGGGCCGCAACTAGATGCAGTCTCGACCCCGCTGGGGTCGAGCTGTGTAAACCGAAACGAGCATCAGATGCAACTTCAGCAGGTTCTGACCAAGATTTCTCTTATGGCTGAGCAAGAGATGATCCCGCGGGGGATATCTGCTGAAGGCCGAATTTTTTCGCTGGGGCTTATCGAAAACAATGAAGCCACTCATGGCCGCGTTCTCGATATCGTTCAAGGGTTAAAAGATCACGTTGGACAGCCTTTTGATTTGCACCCATGGGCTTTCACATTCGAACTATCAACACTCGAACAGGATGGGCAAGTTGTTCCATTACGCTTCCTGGGAATAGTCGAACCTCATTCAGCTCGCCAGATTGCCTGTAGTGAGTTCCTACTGATCGGTTCTCGAATGCGTAGACTATCCAAAGTCTACTACGAGCACGGCCCGGATGGCACAAATGTTTATATCCCCGGCATGACACCTGACCAAATCCGCGACCATACTCAATCATACCCGATAGCCATCGCAATGCTAAACACCCGCGGCTGCAACATCGATCTAAAGCGCGCGCCCTCAATTCTTAACGAAAAACGCAAGCGCGCCCACAAGCCAATGATTCCGCAGCACTATGATGTTAATGCTCAAGAGTATCTTGCTGCATTAAAATACAGTACTGAAAGTGCGGCCAATGGTGGGCATCATGCCAGCCCGCTCCCGCATATCAGGCGAGCACATGAGCGCATCATGTCGGATGGAAGGCGCATTTGGGTTCGTAGCTCTTTGGTCAACGTCAGGTCAGAGGGCGACATCGCCTTTGTTGAACGGCGCAGGGGCTATAAGAAATGATATCGCCAGCTCGCCGAGCAGGCAGTAGCCAGAAGCTGCGCCCGTCCGCTGGCGGTGGTAACTGCTTGACGTCGCCTCGCGCGGCGATATGTACGCCTCGTCGCCGTTCCGGCGTGGGTCAAAATTCGAACAATTTGACACCTCACGGGGGGCGCTTTGCGCTGCGCGATTTACACACGCAAGTCGGCCGACGAGCGGGCTGGGACTGAATTCGGGTCACTTGAGAACCAGCGGTCCTATTGCTCGGCGTATATCGCCAGCCAAGGCGGGCAAGGTTGGCAGGAGCTCCCGGACCGTTACGATGATGAGGGCATTTCCGGCGGGACGCTGCGGCGCCCGTCGCTGAAGCGCCTGCGGGCCGATATCAAAGCCGGCAAAGTGGATACGGTAGTCGTCTACAAGATCGATCGCCTGTCCCGGTCGTTGAAGGATTTTTGCAACCTGGTGGCCGAGTTCGAAGAGGTTGGTGTCAATTTCGTGGCGGTCACCCAGGCTCTGGATACCGCCACGGCCATGGGGCGCCTGACCCTGAACGTGCTGCTGAGCTTCGGTCAATTCGAGCGGGAGCTCACCAGCGAGCGACTAACGGACTGGTTCGCCGGTGCCCGGGAACGTGGACTGTGGGTTCCTCAAAGGCCGTTCGGATATGCAAAGCTGCCGGGATCAAACCAGCTGGTCCCGCACGAGACCGAGGCGCCGCACGTGCGCTGGATGTTTCAGCGCTACATTGCTCTTCGATCAGCGGAGCGGGTCGCCGATGAAATGTACCGGCGCGGTGTCAGGGGCGCAAAGGGCCAGCCGTTTACCGGCGGCATGGTGCGGCACCTGATTCGGCATCCGATTTACCTAGGCAAGATCGTTCACCGGAAACAGGCGATGCCAGGGATTCACACGCCCCTGGTCTCCGCTGCGCTCTGGAAAAAAGCCAATGAGGTCCTGGCGGATGCATCGCTACGCCGCAGGTCAGGCCGCAGCAGAATCTCGCCAGGTCTCCTCAAGGGCTTGTTGTACGACCGGACGGGCGGGATCCTGGTCTACACATTCCTTTGGTCCAAAGGGCATGCATATCGATACTATATCGCCCAGCAAGAATCGCGCCGCGGCTATGGCAAGGGGTCGGATCCTTATATGCGCTTCCGAGCTGGGGACCTTGAAGGGGCGGTCCTTGAGGTCGTGCACAGGATGACCGGCTATGATCTGTCAGATCTCACCAAGCGCGAAACCCAAGAGCGGCTGCGCAAATATGTCGAGCGCGTCGACATCGACCTTGAGGGGATGTCGGTGGTGTTCCGTGCCGGCGGCGTTGTGCGGGCCGAAGCGAAGGGCAGGCTGAAGCCCGGTGCTCCGAGGCCGCGACCAACCCGTTACCGCCCGCAACTGGAGCTCGATACGGTCGGCGAGCTCAAGCCCTCCCCTCGTCCACCAGCGTCATAAGCGCGCGCAACGCCCGCTCCTGCCGGACCGGTTGGCCTGCCAAGGCGTTGGCGATCGACCTGCGGGCAAGATCGAGGCGCTTGTGGGCTTGGTCATAGGTCAGCGCGTTTCGGGCCATCCAGTCGCGCAGAACCTCGGCAAAGGGGCGGGCGTCATCGATCGGCGCGCAGTTCATGCACTTTCTGCCCGGGCGAGCTTGCTTAAGGCCGCGAGCGCCTTGCGCTCGTTGACCCCGCACAACCGGTCGCCGCAGTGCTCCATCAACCTGCCGGTTGCGCGGTTGCGGACCAGCACGCCGCCCATATGGATTTTTGCGACAGGCTCCCAATGCGGGGTGGTCGCGACGATCCGCTCAGACATAGCCCCGTAGGACCACGCTGAATACTTCGCCAACTTCGCATTCTCAGGTTCACCCGGCCAGCGCCATTCCGGCGCCGTGGCATAGGGGCCGCTCAGCTCGATCCGATCACGCGTGCTCATCATAAGTTGCTCCAAGGGTTGGCCATCTCGAAAAGATCGCTGCGGCGCGCCTCGTCGCAGGCGATTGCTCGCGCCGCAGATCAGTGTCAGGCGAGGTAGACCTTGGCCCCGTCCCCGTAGCGGTTAGACAACTCCTGCGGCGTCATGCCGCCGAAAGCCCACCGGCAAACGTCCGCCCCAAGGCTAGCGGGGATGATCTCGCACGCCTTGCCCTTGATCCAGCGCCGGCCCAGAATGGCTCGCTGCGCTTCGGTCGGTGCCTCGGCCGGCGTTTCGGTCAGGTGGAAGTAAAGGGCGGGGTTCGCCGTTTTCCGCGGGGCATCGCGGCTGATCTCTTGGACAGCACCATCGTCAGAGATTTCCAGGGTCACAGCGGCGTAAAGCGTGGCCATGAACGCGTGGCCAACGACGGTTTCCTCGACTTTGCCGACCTCGGTATCGGCGATCATGCGGATAGCAGCCATGGTCTTGTCTCTGCCCCTGATATGTCCCGAGGCGCGGCGTCAGCGTCCTGCTGATAGATCCTAGATAGTGCATTAGATGCACTACCGTAAGAAGAAAATGGACGTTCCCGTGGATTATTTTGCATGGACCGGCACGGGGCGCGTGCGAGGTGACGGCGCTGCCAACCCGCGCCCGGGCGCCGCGCCGTCGTCGCCATCTTGTCCTGACTCGTCCGATTATATGAGGGGGTTTCTCGGCCTGCGACGACAGGGCGCAGCGGCATCACGGCTCCCGAATGGAACCCCCGCTGCGGTGTGGATCGAGCGGTGGCCATGCAGAAGCGGCGGGATTTTACCCCCGCCGCTTCGCCCTCACCAGTCAGGCACCGGATACCAGCCAGCGACAACTTTGTCCGGACCTTGTTTCGGCGCCCGGCGAGGATGCCATTAGGGTGGAAGATAGAGTCAGCGGCGGTTGGCAGCGGCCGGACGGTTCTTTCCTTCGGGACCGGGGGCAGCCTGGTCCTTCCCGTGCTGCGGCTTCCCAGCTTCATCACTGCGCAGCTTGTCGTCGGGTGGGTCAGAAGGTTTGTTCGGTTGCTGGCCGTTGCCAGGCATCTTGTCGGTACCCATGCTCGGGTCCTCCATAACACCGCGTAGAAGATACTACCCGGTCCTCATCTAGGTGGGGGTCGGCCAGTCGGGTTACATCCCCTGCCGCCGAACTACCTCACAACCCGCGGACATTGCCCGCAACAATTGTCGGGCCGGGGTGAATAGAAGGCTTCAATGCCAAGAGCGCAGCGCAGTCCACGAGCATCACTTGGCTTTGCCCTCCATCAAGCTCGCTGTGCAACCGGCGCCCAAGCGTCGCGTCGTGCATCACCATATGCCTCAGTTGCAGAACAGTCCCCGAAGACGCCTAGCAGGAGCGCGGCGGCAGGGGCGGGCGGATGGGCCAGCGGATTTATGCTCAATATGTAAGAAGCCATTCCTCTGACACCCAATATCGGTTACAGTCCGAAGCCTAGGTGATCAGGAGGTAAGGATGGGCCAGAATATCGTCCCGGAATTACAAGATCCGGTGCGGATGCCTGAGGGACAAGTTACCCCCCGCTTGACGGACGAGGAGGTCGACGCAAAGTTCGACGCGCTCGTGGCGGTTCTCGATGCACAAGCGCTCATAAAACCGCAGCGTACGGCGGAGTGACGAAAGGTCCCGCGTTCTGCGCGGGACCTCGCTTTATGGATCCCGAACAAAGACCCCTGCGGCCTTCAACGCTGCTACAAAATCCGCCCGCGCCTGCTCAGGTTCCGTGTCGCCGCTTTCAAGGGCTAGGCACGCAACAGCCGCTTTCTGGAAGTATGGGTCACTTGGTTCACAGTGTGTCAGTAGCGCGGCACCCATGCCCTTCGCATCCGTGACAACTCTGAAGGTACCGATTCTTTCTTCAAAGCTGACCGGCCTGATGGTAGCTCTTCGTCGCATCGCGCCCCCTTTCAGCGATTGTGGGGCTGCTTAATCTAGGTCGAGGCGATATGTTCCGGGATCGGTCGGATGATCGCCGGCGCCGGAATCGGATGGCATCTCATGTGCAATCTTTATCGTACGCTCCCCAGCGCGGCCGAGCTCACTGCCCTCGTGCGCACCATGGATCGCACCGGCAACCACCCTTGGGAGGTCGATGTCTATCCCGACCGCTTAGCGCCGATCATCCGCAATGGCGCCGACGGCCTCGAGGTTGCCCAGGCGCGTTGGGGCATGCCGACACCCCCGCAGCACCTGCGCACGCAGCGCGACCCGGGGGTGACCAAAGTCCGCAACACCAGCTCGCCGCACTGGCGTCGCTGGCTGGGCCCGGACAGCCGTTGCCTGGTGCCGCTCGTGGCGTTTGCCGAGCCGGGCCCGGACCGGCAGCCGGTGTGGTTCGAGGCGATCGACGGCCAGCCGATGTTTTTCGCAGGGATCGAAACCCGCGGCTGGACGTCGGTGCGCAAGGTCAAGGATGGTCCGACCACCGATGACCTGTATGCATTTCTGACCTGCCCGCCCAACGCCGAGGTCGCGGCTATCCATCCCAAGGCGATGCCGGTGATCTTGCGGACGCCGGCGGAATGGCAGGCGTGGTTGACCGCGCCGTGGGATCAGGCGCGGCAGATGCAGCGGCCGCTGCCCGACGGCGCGCTGCGAATCGTAGAGCTGGCCGATGGATGACAAGCCGGACCATGGATATCCGCAATGGGTCTGGTTGGAGTGCTACTGCGGGCACTGGGCGAAGGTGTGCTTGCCATGGGGACCATATCGCCTGCGCGACTGGATCCTGCCCCGGGCGCGATGCACTAAGTGCGGTCGCAAGGGAGCCAAGGACACGCTGGCGGCAAGGGATCCGGCGGATGAGCCGCCGGGGAACTATCCCAAGTTCTAGCGCGGCGGGGGAGGCGCCTAGGCGCAGGATCGCAGGAAAAACAGGGGTTCTGGGAGGTGTGGGTTGCCGCTGAGACGCACCTCCGCTACCAAATGCAGCGATTATTGCCGGCGGCATCTCATTCCAGCATCATCCGATTGCGGACAGTTCAACTGTCGGGCGAGGCGTTTTCCGTCAACTGTCCTGTCGCGGGAATGGAGCCGACGTTGCGACGTTACGTGACGTTGCTTCCGCAGTTGTCTTGACAACCTCAGGGCTTCTCATAACGCGCTGCAAATGCCGGGGAAGGCTGGGCAAACAAGACCTATCCAAAAATACAACATCCCTTCTGCAACATTTTGTCGCAACTTGTAGCCACAACGAGTCGAGTGTTTACCGGTAGGAGTTGTAACGATGAACATTGTTCTGGTCCCAACTGCCGTGGCCGCCGTCCTGGCGACCACGGCGGCGACGGCTGGGGGTTATGCCGCCCCCATCATCGCGGTCGAGCCGGTTGCGGCCGCACCCATTCTTCAACCTGCACGGGATTGGACCGGGTTTTACGCGGGTCTGCAATTCGGTCGGGTAGAGGTTGAAGGCCAGCCGGGATGCGACCGGTTCGCGAAACCAAAAAACAATCTGGGTAAGCTGCCACCCTTTTGCGAACTCGAAGGAACGGGGAAGCAGTATGGGGCGCATCTTGGATATCTGCACGACTTCGGCAGGATGGTTGGCGGCGCAGAACTTTCCTTCGACAGGCTCGAAGTGAATGATATTGATTTCTGGGAGGGAGATTTGCGGGATGCAAAGGGCCACATACTCCGCGGCAAGCTATTGGCTGGATATGATGCCGGCAGATTTTTGCCCTATGCCACGATAGGGGTTGCACGAGCCTCGCTTGATTTTGTGGACGTTGATGACAACCCTGAAAGCGGTCACGATACTGCATTCGGCTATGGTGCCGGAGTCAAATTCCTGGCCACTGAGCACTTTATGCTGGGCGGGGAATGGATGACCCATGAATTCACGACGACAAATGGGAAAGTCGACTTCGACACCCTCGGGCTGAGCGCCTCTTACCGCTTCTGATTTTCCGCATATTCCAATTCCATACGACAATTCCGCGCGGCATCTTGTCTTGCCGCGCGGAAGCTGCTTTTGCCTGCGCGGGCATTTATCGGCGCAGGCATTCACATGGTCGCACCCACCCCCGCACCCGGCAGCTGGAGCGTCGCCGCCACCGTCCGCGCCAGCCGGGCGCTGTGCCAGACATTCGCCCGCCACCAGCTGGCCCGCGGCGCCTCGCGGGTGTTCCTGTTCCACGACGACCCCGAAATGGCATGCGACATCGCGCTGCCCGGCGTCACCAGCACGATCTGCGACGGCGGCTGGTGGCGGCGCGGCCGGCCAGAGGCGCTCGAGCAGCGGCAGCTCCATAACGCCACCCGCGCCAAGGGCTGGTGCGGCACCGACTGGATCCTGCATTGCGACATCGACGAGCTGATCTGGTCGGACAGCCCCATCGCCGAGGTGCTGGCGTCGGTCCCCCCGGACGTGGGCGGCATCCTCGTCCGCCCGGTCGAGGCGGTCTATGCCGCGCCACCCGACGAAGGCACCATCTTCCACACCCCCCATTTCAAGCGCTTCTTCAGCCCCGCCGGCCGTCCCCGCGCCTATCGCGACATCTCGCAGCGGGTCTATGGCGCGCTGTGGGAGGCCACGAAATACGGATTCTGGGGCCATATCCTGGGCAAGTCCTTCATCCGCGCGGCGGCGCCGGTCGGAAAGATGCCGCTGCACGGCAAGAAACCCGACGAGATCGCCGGGCTGAAGATGCGCCACCACGACGACCGGCTGGTCCTGCGCCACTACGACACGCTGTCGCTCGCGCAGTGGAAGGACAAGCACCTGCGCCGGATCACGGGCAAGGTGCTGGTCCCGCAGGCGGGAAAGTTCCGGGCCCGGCAGCAGCAGCTGATCGCCGAGACGCTGGCGCGCGAGGGCGAGGACGGGCTCGACCGGCTTTACCTGCGCATGGCGGTGATGCCGCCCGAACTGCTGGCCGAATCGCTGGAAGCGGGCTTCGTGCGCATTATCCCACCCGAGCCGCATCTGGCCGCGCCGCCCGCCATGCCGGCGACGCAATGAACAACGCCGCCCCTGGGGGCGGCGCGTCGGGTCGTCTGGACCTTGGGTCTTATTCCGCTTCGTCGGCGGGCTTGGCGTTCAGCATGCCGTAATTCTGCGCGCCGATCTCGTCCATCAGCTGCAGCTGGGTTTCGAGGAAGTCGATATGCCCTTCCTCGTCCTCGATCAGGTCGTCGAAGATCGCCTTGGACACCTGGTCGTTGACCTGCGCGCAATACTGCCGCGCCTCGAGATACAGGTTGCGGGCGTCGTGTTCGCCAGCCAGATCGGCCTCGAGCGTCTCGCGGATGCTCTGCCCGATGCGCAGCGGGTCGAGCTTTTGCAGGTTCGGGTGGCCTTCCAGAAAGATGATGCGCTGAATCAGCTTGTCGGCGTGATTCATCTCTTCGATCGATTCGGCGCGCGACTTGTCGGCGATCCGGCCATAGCCCCAGTCTTCCTGCAGCCGGTAATGCAGCCAGTACTGGCTGACCGCGGTCAGTTCCGACCGCAGCGCGGCGTTCAGATATTCGATGACCTTCGGATCACCCTTCATTTCAGCGTCTCCCTGACCTGTTCAGCCCTGTTCAGCCTGCCACGAGCCGCCGCAGCCCGCGCAGCTCTGCGGGGACCGGGCGCGGGTCCGCATCGACGGCGAATCCTTCCGAGGATCGCATCGTCGTCACGAACAGCCTCATGCACCCGCCGCAATCCGCGCGCTTACCCAAAGCGCGGTAGATCTTGCCGGGCGTGATGATGGTATCAGCATCCGAGGCGCGCATCCAGCCGACAGCGGCGCGGATCTCGTGATCGGTGACGCCCGTGCAATGACAGACGATCATCGCGTTTCCCCGGGGTTGCGGGGCACAGGGTGGTGCATGATGTCAGGGCCTTGTCGGTCTGGGCTTCGTGCCGGGTCAGGGTGCGGCGCCAGCCTTATTTCGTCAGGATCAGCTTGCCGGCGCGGGTGATCCGCAGGGTGTAGACTTGGTCGGCAAGGGCGATCTGCGCCAGATGGCCGCCGGCGGTCAGGTCGGTGGCATCGTGCAGCGGCACCCGCAGCAGCGGAACGGCGACGCGTTGGGTCATGTCAAAGGTGAGGTCGTTCATCAGAGCCTCCGGGGTTGGTCGAGGGTTGGTCCAGATACCCAACCTTTTATGTCGACAACTCCGGCTGTCAATTCATTTCTGACAAAAATGCTTTGATCGGCAGGGAAACGCGCAGAAACCTGCGCAAAAGGGGCGGCGCATGGGGTACCACGCGCCGCCCCCAAGATGGCGGGAATCACCGCAAAGCACGGTCAGGCAGCGCGGACCTGTTGCAGCAGCGGCATCAGCTCGGCCATCTCGGGGCCGTGGTCCATGCCGGTCAGCGCCTTGCGCAGCGGCATGAACAACCCCTTGCCCTTGCGCCCGGTGGCGGCCTTGACCGCAGCGGTCCATTCGCCCCAGGTCGCATCGGTCCACGGCCGCGGCGGCAGCAGCGCCAGTGCCTGGGCCACGAATTCGGCGTCCTCGGGCGCGATCGCGGGCGCGGCGCCGTCGCGCATCAGCGTCCACCACTCGGACAGGTCGTCCAGCCGGGTGATGTTCTGCCGCGCCACCGCCCAGAATCGCGGCGCGATCTCATCCGGCACCCCCATCGCGGCGATGCGGTCGCGCACCGCCTCATACGGCAGATGCTGGTTGCGTTCGCGGGTCAGCGGCCACAGATCCTCGGCGTCGAACTTGGTGGGCGAGGCGCCGAACTGCGACAGCTCGAACCCCTCGGCCAGCTCGTCCAGGCTCATGCGCAGCGCCACCGGCTGGTTTGATCCAAGCCGAGCCATCAGCGACAGCAGCGCTTCGGGGGCGACGCCCTGTTCGCGCAGGTCGCGCAGGGACAGGGTGCCCAGCCGCTTGGACAGCTCTTCGCCCTGCGGGCCGGTCAGCAGGCTGTGGTGGGCAAAGCGCGGCGGCTGCCCGCCCAGCGCCCGGATGATCTGGATCTGCGTGGCGGTGTTGGTCACGTGGTCGGCGCCGCGCACGATGTCGGTGACGCCCATGTCCACATCGTCGACCGAGGACGCAAAGGTGTACAGCACCTGCCCGTCGGCGCGGATCAGCACCGGATCGCTGACCGAGGCCGCGTCGATCGACACGTCGCCGATGATGCCGTCCGGCCATTCGATGCGTTCATGGTCCAGCCGGAACCGCCAGTAGCCCTCGCGACCCTCGGCGCGCAGCGCGGCTTTCTGCTCGTCGCTCAGCCCCAGCCCGGCGCGGTCATAGACCGGCGGCCGGCCCATGTTCAGCTGCTTCTTGCGCTTGAGGTCCAGCTCGGTCGGGGTCTCGAACACCTCGTAAAGCCGGCCCGAGGCGCGCAGGCTGTCCGCGGCCTCGGCATAGCGGTCCAGCCGGTCGGACTGCCGCTCGATCCGGTCCCAGTGCAGCCCCAGCCATTCCAGGTCGCGCTGGATGCCGTCGGCGTATTCCTGTTTCGAGCGTTCGCGGTCGGTGTCGTCCAGCCGCAGGATGAAGGTTCCCCCCGCCTTGCGCGCGATCAGATAGTTCATCAGCGCGGTGCGCAGGTTGCCGACGTGGATATGGCCGGTCGGCGAGGGCGCGAAACGGGTGGTGGTCATCGTCGTCTCCTTGATCCTCCCGCTCTTTCATAACGGGCGATTCTTGTCCATATCGGGCGCTGACCGACCGACAGCCGCAGGGGGAACACACCATGACCGACTGGAGCGAGGCCAAGGCCCCCTCTGCCGCCGAGATCGAGGCGCTGGCCCGCGACGTGCTGGCCCAGCTGCCGGTCGAGTTCGCCGGCCACGCGCAGGAGGTGATCCTGCGGGTCGAGGATTTCGCCGGCGAGGACGTGCTGGACGAGCTGGAAATCGACGACCCGCTGGAGCTGACCGGGCTTTACGACGGCATCCCGCGGACGGAAAAATCCGCCAGCGACCCGCAGCATTTCCCCGATACCGTCTGGCTGTTCCGCCGCGCCATCCTGGACGAATGGGCGGAACGCGGCGACGCCTCGCTGGGGGATCTGGTCCGCAACGTGGTGATCCACGAGTTTGCCCATCACTTCGGCTGGTCGGACGACGACATCGCCCGGATCGACCGCTGGTGGGAATGACATGGCTGCGGGGGCGGGCATCACGGGGGCGGACCAGGCCCCCATCCTGACCGTGACGCTGAACCCGGCGCTGGACCTGTCGACCAGCGCCGAGCAGGTGGTGCCCGACATCAAGCTGCGCTGCGAGGCCCCGGCGGTCGATCCCGGCGGCGGCGGCATCAACGTCAGCCGGGCGATCTCGCGCATCGGCGGGCGCTCGACGGCGCTGGTGGCGCTGGGGGGCGGCACCGGCACCCAGCTGGGGCGGCTGCTGAACGAGGCCGGGCTGCCGGTGCTGCGCATCAACGCCCCCGGCGACACGCGGCAATCCCTGTCGGTCACCGACCGCACGACGGAAAAGCAGTTCCGCTTTGTGCTGCCGGGGCCGGAATGGGCGGCCGCGGATGTGGCCGACGCGCTGGATGCGGTGGCCGCGGCCGCGGTGCCGGGCAGCATCGTGGTGCTGTCGGGCTCGAACCCGCCCGGCGTGCCGGATGATTTCGTCCTGCGCCTGTGCGCGCGGCTGCGCGGGCGGCCGGTGCGGCTGCTGATGGACAGCTCGGGCGCGGCGCTGGCGCTGGCGGCGCGGGGCAAGGTGCGGCTGGCGGTGCTGCGCATGGACGACGCCGAGGCCGAGGGGCTGGCCGGCCGCAAGCTGCCCGAGCGCCGCGACACCGCCGATTTCGCCAGCGCGCTGGTTGCGGCCGGGGCGGCGCAGACGGTCGTCATCGCCCGCGGCGCTGACGGCAATATCGCCGCGGGGCCGGATGGCCGCTGGCATGTCGAGGCCCACCGCGTGCCCATCGTCAGCAAGATCGGCGCCGGCGACAGTTTCGTGGCCGGCTATGCGCTGGCCATCGCCCGCGGCCGCGGCGTCGCCGAGGCGCTGGGGCTGGGCGCGGCCTGCGCCTCGGCCACCTGCATGATGCCCGGGACCGGGCTGTGCCGCCCCGACGACGTGATGCGGCTGTATCAGGAACGCGTGGTCACGCCGATCTGAAGAACCGGGGGCCAGCCCCCGGACCCCCGGGGTATTTCGGCCAGAAAGAAGTCCCCAGACAGCCCGGGACCGGGGCACGGGGCAGCTATCGGCTTGACCTTTGCTAGGGGGTCCGGTTGAAGCGGGCGCGTATTTCCTGAAAGCTCCGGGGTCCGAGGATGGACGACAACAACCGCAACCTGATCCTTGCCATGGTGCTGTCGGCACTGGTCATGATCGGGTGGTATGCCTTCTTCGCGCCGCCCTCGCCGGAACCGGCCGATCCCGCGGTGACCGTGCAGACCGCCGATCCCAACGCGCAGGCGGTGGACCCGGCGACCGGCATCGCGCTGGCCCCGCAGGCCGAGGCCGTGCCGGGCGAGACGCCGTCGCTGGCCCCCTCGACCCCGCAGGACCCGGTGCTGAGCGCCGGGCGGATCGAGATCGAATCGCCCGCGCTGCAGGGCTCGATCTCGCTGGCCGGGGGGCGGATCGACGATCTGCTGCTGAGCGGCTATCGCGAGACGCTGGACCCCAACTCGCCGTTCCTGCGGCTGCTGTCCCCGACCGCGCAGGCGGGCCTGGGCACCATCAGCACCCCGGCGGCGCCCGACGCCATGCCGTCGCTGGTGGTGCAGAAACCCTATTACGCGGTCTATGGCTGGATGCCCGGCCCCGGCGTCGACCCGGCGCTGGTGCCGAACCCGGCGACGGTGTGGTCGGTGGAAAGCGGCACCACCCTTGCCCCCGGCCAGCCGGTGACGCTGGTCTGGGACAACGGCGCCGGCCAGATCTTCCGCCGCAGCTTCGAGCTGGACGACCGCTACATGTTCACGGTCACCCAGAGCATCGAGAACGCCGGCCCCGCCGCATTTGCCGCCGCCCCCTACGGCATTCTGGCCCGGCACGGCCAGCCCGACACCCAGAACTTCTTCATCCTGCACGAGGGCGCCGTCGGCATGAGCGACGGCAAGCTGCTGGAGCAGAAGTACAAGGACATGGTGAAGCTGGACCCGGTGGGCAACGAAGGCCCGGCCATCGTCACCGAGGTGGCCGAGAACGGCTGGGTCGGGTTCACCGACAAATACTGGATGACCACGCTGATCCCGCAGCCGGGGCAGCCCTTCACCTCGGTGGTGAAATACGCGCCGGGCGCCGACATCTACCAGGCCGAGGCGCGGCTGCCGATGCAGACCGTGGCGCCGGGCACACAGCTGTCGTCCTCGAGCTTCCTGTTCGCGGGCGCCAAGGAATGGGAAACCATCAACGCCTATCAGAACAGCCTGCATATCGACCGCTTCGTCGATTCGATCGACTGGGGCTGGTTCTATTTCCTGACCAAGCCGATCTTCCGCCTGCTGCACTGGCTGCACGGGGTGATCGGCAACATGGGCTGGTCGATCATCGCGCTGACCTTCATCCTCAAGGCGCTGGTGTTCCCGCTGGCGCGCAAATCCTACATCTCGATGGCCCGGATGCGCGAGCTGCAGCCGCAGATGGAGGCGATCAAGGAGCGCACCGGCGACGACCGCGCCAAATACCAGCAAGAGGTGATGGCGCTTTACCGCGACGCCAAGGTGAACCCGGCCGCGGGCTGCCTGCCGCTGCTGCTGCAGATCCCGATCTTCTTTGCGCTGTACAAGGTGATCTTCGTCACGCTGGAACTGCGCCACGCCCCCTGGGTCGGCTGGATCCGCGACCTGTCGGCGCCCGATCCGTCGTCGCTGCTGAACCTGTTCGGGCTGCTGCCCTATGCCGCGCCTGCGCAGGGCACCGCGCTGCACAGCCTGTCGCTGCCGCTGCTGGCGATCGTGCTGGGGATTTCCATGTGGTTCCAGCAGAAGCTGAACCCCGCCCCCACCGATCCGGCGCAGAAGATGATCTTTGCGTGGATGCCGTGGATCTTCATGTTCATGCTGGGCGGCTTCGCCTCGGGGCTGGTGCTGTACTGGATCACCAACAACGTGATCACGATCTTCCAGCAATACGCGATCATGTCGATGCACGGGCACCCGCCGAACCTGTTCGGCAACATCCGCGCCGGCCTGCCCAAGCGCCGCAAGTGACGCCCCGTTCGTGAGCGCGCGGCTGGGCCATATCTTCCGCTATCCGGTCAAGTCGGCCGGCGGCGAATCGCTGGACCGGGTCGCGCTGACCCCGGACCAGCCCCTGCCCGGCGACCGCCGTTTCGCGGTGCTGCACGGGGATGCGCTGCACCATCTGGACGGCGAGGCGCCGCAGCGCTGGCTGCCCAAGGCGGCGTTCCTGCGCGGCGCGGCGGCGGGGTCGCTGCAGGCGATTACCGGCGGCTGGCGCGACGGGCTGCTGGTGCTGTCGCATCCCGACCTGCCCGACCTGGCCTTTGACCCGCTGCGCGATCAGGCGGCGGTGCTCGACTGGCTGGCGCCGCTGTGGGCGGATTCGGGCAAGGCCGCGCCCGCGCGGCTGGTCGAGGGGGTGCAGGCGCTGACCGACGTGTCCGAGCCCTGGCTCTCGGTACTGTCGCTGTCCTCGCTGCGCGCGCTCGAGGAGATGGTCGGCCAGCCCCTCGGCACCCACCGCTTCCGCGCCAATCTGTGGATCGGCGGCTGGGAGCCCTTTGCCGAGCATGACATGCAGCTGCATCGCATCCGCATCGGCGACACGGTCGAGCTGGCGCTGACCCGGCGCATCGGCCGCTGCGCCGCGACCTGCATCGACACCGCGACGGGGCGGTTCGACGTGGACCTGCCGGCGGCGCTGGAAAAGCGCTTCTGGCACCGGGATTTCGGCATCTATGCCCGCGTGGCCGTCGGCGGCACCATCCGCCAAGGCGATGAGGTGACGGTGCTGTGAAAGTCGCCTTCCCCCTTGCCCCCGCCCCTTCGCCCGAGGCCGCCGAATCCGGCCGGCTGCTGTTCGCGGGCCCGGTCGATTTCATCAAGGGCGTGGTCGCGATGGAGGGGCTGCCCGACCCCGACCGCCCCGAGATCTGCTTTGCCGGCCGCTCGAACGTCGGGAAATCCAGTCTCATCAACGCGCTGACCGGGCGCAAGGGCATCGCGCGGGCCTCGAACACCCCGGGGCGCACGCAGGAACTGAACTTCTTTGCGCTGGGGGACCGCGCCTATCTGGTGGACCTGCCGGGCTATGGGTTCGCCAAGGCGCCGGTGGCGGTGGTGGCGAAATGGCAGGCCCTGCAGAAACGCTATCTGGCCGGGCGTCCGAACCTGCGGCGGGTGTTCGCGCTGATCGACGCGCGCCACGGCATCAAGCCGGTGGACCATGAAACCATGACCCTGCTGGACCGCTCGGCGGTGCCGTTCCAGGTGGTGGTGACCAAGGCCGACAAGATCGGCCCCGGCGCGCTGGACCGCACCCTGGCCCAGATTGAGGCCGAGCTGCAGAAACACCCCGCCGCCTTCCCCGAGCTGATCGTGACCTCGGCAGAAAAGGGCCACGGGATCGAGACCCTGCGCGCGGTGATCGACGCGCTGACGCGGGACTAGAGCTCCAGCAGGTCGCGATAGCGCCCTCGCAGCAGCAAAAGCCCCAGCAACAGCAGCCCCAGCGACAGCGCCGCCACATAGCCGGTGCTGACGTAATCGGCCGGATAGATGCCGTAGACGCCGCGCCGCATCAGCCCGACCAGATGCAGCACCGGGTTCCACCACAGCAGCTCCTGCGCAGCGCGGGGCATCACGTCGTAGGTGAAGAACACCCCCGACATCAGGAACAGCGGCCGGCTGAGGATCGACCAGGCCCGCTCCCACACCGGAAAGCGCATGGTGAGGAAACAGTTCATCGTGCCGACGCCCAGCCCCAGCAGCGCGGTCAGCGCCAGCGCCTGCACCACCACCGCCGCATCCATGACCAGCGCCAGCCCGAAACCCGCAGCGATCCCCGCGACGACCAGCGTGAAGACCGCGACATGCAGCATGGTATTCAGGATCCACCGCGCCAGCAGCGCATCGACAAGGGTAACGGCCGGATAGGCCAGCAGCGGCCGGGAATAGCGCAGGCTTGCCGCGATCTTTCCGGCCAGGTCGTTGTACATTTGGAACACGATGTAGCCGGTTGCGTAGAACAGCGGAAAATTGCTGCCGAGCGGGGGCGAGCTTCGTCCCATCACCCCCTGAAAGATCAGCGTCAGCAGCGCGATGCCCAGAACCGGGTCGGCCAGCGCCCAGAGATACCCCCCGAAGGACCGGCCGTGGGTGGTGGCGATCTCGCGCAGGATCAGCGCCACGATGGTGCGCAGCATCCGCAGCAGCCCGTTCGCGGGCCTGCGCCGCTGGGGCACGGGCGGAAGACGCGGGGGATCCGGGAAACTGTCGGGCATTTTATCGGCCATCTGGAGTTGCGGGCAGCACCGTGCCTACAACTGCCTGTAATTCATCAGCAACGAAAGCAAGAATGGCCAGTGATCGCTCTTCCGCCGCATCCATGGCCGTAATTGCAACGGCGGGCCGGGGCATTGCGGCCGACGGCGCGACGCCCGCGCAGGCTGATGCCGCTGCCTTGGCAAGGTCGGAGGCAGCGCAAACTCCTGCGCGGCCGGCCCCGCAGCCCCGGCTGGTTCCAGCAGGCACAGGGCGGGTGCAGGCGTTTACCGCCGCGCAGCCGGCCGCTTTTCCTGCCCACATCCTTGCCCCGCCGGTCGCGCCGCCGGCGCCCTCGGCCCGGCCACGCGGTCGCCACTGGGCCCTGCTGGCCAGCCTGCTGCTGCTGGTGGTCGTCCCCGCCGCGCTCTGGGCCGGCTATCTGTGGATCCGCGCCAGCGACCAGTTCACCTCGACCATTGGCTTCTCGGTCCGGCGCGAGGAAGCGCCGCCCACCATGGACGTGTTCGGCGGCATGCTGGGCGGCAGGTTCTCGGGCACCGCCTCGGACACCGATATCCTGTATGAATTCATCCGCTCGCCCGATCTGGTGCTGCGGATCGACCGCCAGCTGGACATCCGCGCGAAGTTTTCCCGCAACTGGCCGCAGGATTTCGCCTTTGCCTTCGACCCCTCGGGCACGATCGAGGACCTGACCGGCTACTGGCGGCGGCAGGTGCGGGTCCATTACGACGATTCGGCGGGCATCATCACCCTGCGGGTCAGCGCCTTCACCCCGCAGGACGCCAAGGCCATCGCCGAAGCGGTTTTCGCCGAAAGCGAGCGGGTGGTGAACGCGCTGTCCGAACAGGCCCGCGACGACGCGACCCGCCACGCCAGCGCCGAGCTGGAAAAGACCCGCACCCTGCTGGCCGGGGCGCGGCAGGCGATGACCGGCTTCCGCATCCGCACCGGCATCGTGGACCCCACCGCCGAGCTGGAGGCGCAGGCGACCGTCACCACCGCGCTGCAGGCCCAGCTGGCCGAGGCCCGGGTCGCGCTGGACACGCTGCGCCGGAACGCCCGCCCCGGCGACCACCGCATCACCCAGGCGGAACTGCGGATCGACTCCCTGCGCCACCAGATCGAACAGGAACGCGGCAGGTCCACGGGCATCGGCACCCAGGGCGATGGCTACGCCCAGCTGATTGCCGATTACGAGCAGCTGAAGGTCGACCTCGAGTTCGCCGAAAGCGCCTATCAGTCGGCGCGTACCGCGCATGAGGCCGCGCTGCAGACCGCGCAGCGGCAAAGCCGCTATCTGGCTGCCCATATCCTGCCGACGCTGGCCGAGCGGTCGTTGCTGCCGTCGCGGCCATGGTTGCTGGCGCTGGGAACCGGGGTCCTGTTCGGGCTGTGGTCGATTCTTGCGCTTGCCTATTACAGCCTCCGCGACCGGCGATAGCGCCATGATCCGGCTGGAGGAGCTCAGCAAGTCCTATGCAGGCGGAGGGCGGCGCCGGCCGATCCTCGACCGGGTGAGCGCGGTGTTTCCCACCGGCGCCTCGGTCGCATTGCTGGGCCGCAACGGCGCGGGAAAATCCACGCTGCTGCGGATGATCGCCGGTACCGCGCGACCTGATTCAGGGCGAATCGTTGCAGATGGCACGATCTCGTGGTCGGTGGGGTTCGCCGGCAGCTTCCACCCCGACCTGACCGGGGCGCAGAATGTCCGCTTCGTCGCCCGCATCTACGGCGTCGATACCGACGCGCTGGTCGCCTATGTCGCGGATTTCGCGCAGTTGGGCGACAGCTATCACCTGCCCTTCGGCAGCTATTCCTCGGGGATGCGGTCGCGGCTGGCGATGGGATGCAGCATGGGCATCGACTTCGACATCTATCTGGTGGACGAGGTGACCAGCGTCGGCGATGCCGAGTTCCGCGAGACATCGCAGCGCGTCTTTGCCGAGCGGATGCAGCGGGCATCCTCGGTCGTGGTCAGCCACTCGATGCCGCTGGTCCGGCGGCTGTGCAACATGGGCGCCGTGCTGGACCGGGGCCGGCTGCTGGTGTTCGACCGGATCGAGGACGCCATCGCCTGCCATGAATATCTGATGGGCACGCCCGACAACGTGGGGGACTAGCGCCCTTACCCCGTCAGCAGTGCCGAGATCTCGGCCACCTTTGCCGCCACCAGCCCCGCATCGCCGCGGCTTTCGACGTTCAGCCGCACCACCGGCTCTGTGTTCGAGCGGCGCAGGTTGAAGCGCCACTGTGGAAATTCCAGGCTGATCCCGTCGGTGTCGTCGCGCGACAGCGCCGCGCCCTCCATCGCCGCCAGTACCCGCGCCAGCGCCGCGTCGGGGTCCGACAGGCGGAAATTGATCTCTCCCGACGAGGGATAGGCCGCCATCCGCTCGCCCACCAGCTGCGACAGCGGCTGGCGCTTGCGGCTCATTAGCCCGGCGACCAGCAGCCAGGGGATCATGCCGCTGTCGGCATGGGCGAAGTCGCGGAAATAATGATGCGCCGACATCTCGCCGCCATAGATTGCGCCCGATTCGCGCATCACCTGCTTGACGAAGGCGTGGCCGGTGCGGGATTGCACCGCGCGGCCCCCGGCCTGCACGATCACCTCGCGCGTGTTCAGCACCACGCGGGGGTCATGGACGATCTTTTCGCCGGGGTGGCCTTCCAGGAACGCGGCGGCGAGCAGCCCCACCACATATTCGCCGGGCACGAAGCGGCCGGTCTCGTCGAACAGGAAGCAGCGGTCGAAATCGCCGTCCCAGGCGACGCCCAGATCGGCGCCATGCGCCACCACCGCATCGCCGGTCTGCGGCTGGTTTTCCGGCAGCAGCGGGTTGGGGATGCCGTGCGGAAAGCTCGGATCGGGGGCATGGTGCAGCCGCACCACCTCGAGCCGTGCCCCGCGGCGTTCCAACTCCGCGACGATGGCGTCGAAGGCCGGGCCGGCGACGCCATTGCCGGCATTCACCAGCAGCTTCAGCGGCCCCAGCCGTGCCGCGTCGACGAAATCGCAGACCTTGCGAGCATAATCCTTGCGCACCGCAGTGGCATCCGTCACCCAGCCGGGCGCGGCTTCCGGGAACTCGCCCCTCTCGGCCAGCGCCTGCAGCTCGGCCAGCTCGGTCACCGGGTCCAGCGGCGCGGCCCAGCGGCCGACCAGCTTCATCCCGTTGTAATCAATGGGATTGTGCGAGGCGGTGACCTCGATCCCGCCATCGGCGCCCAGGTGGTCGGTGGCGAAATACATCTCTTCGGTGCCGGCCAGCCCGATGTCCAGAACCTCGACCCCGCCCTCGACCAGCCCGCGGATCAGCGCCGCCGCCAGCGCGGGCGAGCTGGCGCGCCCGTCGCGGCCGACCACCACCCGCCGCGTGCCCCGTCGGGCGGCAAAGGCGCGGCCGACGCGCCAGGCGACATCCTCGTCCAGATCCTCGCCCAGCCTGCCGCGCAGGTCATAGGCCTTGAAGCAGGTGATCTTGCGCATGGTCATGGCGGCCTCCGGGTCCGGTTGCGGCGAAACTGCCCAAGCGCGGCGCAAGGCGCAAGCCGTCCGACTTTGGCCGGGGCTGACCTTGGCGTGCACCCGCGCTAGTGCTGGGCAAACAACTGCCGGAACCGCCATGACCGCCCAGACCAAAGCCCTGATCGCCGCCTATTACGACGCCTTCAACCGCGGCGACACCGACGCGATGGAGGCGATGCTGCACGAGGATTTCGAACATCACGTCAACGAAGGCGGGGTGCGGCGCGGCAAGCAGGGCTTTGCCGCGTTCAACCGCCACATGAGCGAGACCTATCGCGAGACCCTGACCGAAATGGTGGTGATGGCCAGCGACGACGGCAGCCGCGGCGCGGCCGAGTTCGTGGTGAACGGAACCTATCTGAAAACCGACCCCGGCCTGCCCGAGGCGCGCGGGCAAAGCTACCGGCTGCCGGCGGGGGCGTTCTTCGCGATCAGGGACGGGCAGATCGCGCGGGTGACCACCTATTACAACCTCGCCGACTGGATCCGGCAGATCTCGTGATCACGACACGGATCCTGACCGGGGACGGGCTGACCGCCGCGCTGGGGGAACTGGCGCGGCTGCGGATCGCGGTGTTCCGCGACTGGCCCTATCTCTATGACGGCGACGAGGCGTATGAGCGCGAATATCTGCGCGCCTATGCGGCCCCCGGCGCCGTGGTGGTGGCCGCGATGGACGGCGACCGCATGGTCGGCGCCGCCACCGGCGCCCCGATGGAACACCACGCCGGCGATTTCGCCGCCGCATTCGCCGGGCGCCCCGAGGCGCTGGAAGATATCTTCTATTGCGCCGAATCGGTGCTGCTGCCGGAATATCGCGGCCATGGGCTGGGCCATGCGTTCTTCGACGGGCGCGAGGCGCAGGGCCGCGCGCTGGGGCGGCGCTGGTCGGCGTTCTGCTCGGTGGTCCGGCCCGACGACCACCCCGCCCGGCCTGCCGGTTACCGCCCGCTGGACGGGTTCTGGCGCAAGCGCGGCTATGCGCCGCTGCCGGGCGTCACCGCGCAATTCCGCTGGCGCGACCTGGGCGAGGCCGAGGAAACCGCCAAGCCCCTGCAATTCTGGATCAAGCCGCTATGAGCCGTCCCGTCCGCATCGCCGCCGCGGCTTATCCGTTCGACTGGTTCGACGATCTCGCCGCCTACGAGGCCAAGATTTCGGCCTGGGTCGCCAAGGCCGCCGACTGCGACCTGCTGGTGTTTCCCGAATACGGCGCGATGGAGCTGGCGAGCCTTGGCGGGCCCGAGATCGCCTGCGATCTCGAATCCAGCCTGCATGAGGTCGCCCGCCATCACGCCGCCCGCGATGCCCTGCACGCGCGGCTGGCGGCCGAACATCGCTGCCATATCCTCGCCGCCTCGGGGCCGGCATTTCCGCAGCCGGGGACTAGGCCGGTGAACCGGGCGGTGCTGTTCGGGCCGCAGGGGCGGATCGGGCATCAGGACAAGCAGATCATGACGCGGTTCGAGCGCGAATCCTGGGGCGTGGCCGCCGCGCCGGGGCTGCGGGTGTTCGACACGCCCGTCGGCCGCATCGGCATCACCATCTGCTACGACAGCGAGTTCCCCTTGCTCGCCCGCCGGCTGGCCGAGGCGGGGGCCGAGATCATCCTGACCCCCAGCTGCACCGACAGCGTGGCGGGGTTCATGCGGGTGCGCATCGGCTGCATGGCGCGGGCGCTGGAAAACCAATGCGTGGTGGTGCAGGCGCCGACGGTGGGCGACTGCGCCTGGAACCCGGCCATCGACGAAAACCGCGGCCGCGCCGCGATCTATGCGCCCCCGGACGGGATGTGGCCCGAAACCGGGGTGGTGGCCGAGGGCGCGATGGACCGGCCCGGCTGGGTCAAGGCGGAAATCGACCTGGACCGCATCGCCGAAAGCCGGCAGCGCGGGCAGGTGCTGCCGTGGCTGCACTGGCCGGAAAGCGCGGCCTCGCCGCTGGATTAACGCAGTCGCGGCGGGGCGTCGGGCGTATCTTTCGGCGCCGCTGTCCCCGGCGCCAGCGCCGAGAAATCGAACAGCGCCGGATCCGGCAGATGCGAGGGGCGCACATTGGTCAGCGCCCGGAACATCACCTGGCGGCGGCCGGGGCTGCGCGCTTCCCATTCGTCCAGCAGCTTCTTCACCTGCATCCGCTGCAACCCGTCCTGGCTGCCGCAGAGGTCACAGGGAATCACCGGATAATTCATCGCCCGGGCAAAGCGCTCGCAATCGGCCTCGGCCACGAAGGCCAGCGGCCGCAGCACGTTCAGATCGCCCTCTTCGTTCAGCAGCTTGGGCGGCATCGAGGCCAGCCTGCCGCCGTGGAACAGGTTCATGAAAAAAGTTTCCAGAATGTCGTCGCGGTGATGCCCCAGCACCACGGCGCTGCATCCTTCCTCGCGCGCGATGCGATACAGATTGCCGCGCCGCAGCCGCGAACACAGGCTGCAATAGGTCCGCCCCTCGGGGACCTTGGCCTTCACCACCGAATAGGTGTCCTGATACTCGATCCGGTGCGGCACGCCCCGGTCCGCCAGAAACTCGGGCAGCACCGTGGCGGGGAAGCCCGGCTGGCCCTGATCGAGGTTGCAGGCCAGCAGCTCGACCGGCAGCAGCCCGCGCCATTTCAGTTCATGCAGCACGGCCAGCAGCGTATAGCTGTCCTTGCCGCCCGACAGGCAGACCAGCCAGCGGTCGCCGGGGGTGACCATGTGATAGGTCTCGATCGCGGCGCGGGTTTCGCGCACCAGCCGCTTGCGCAGTTTGCGGAACTCGGTCGACGAGGGCGCGCCGCGGAACAGCGGGTGGATCTCGGTCTCGTCCGCGGAATCGGGCGTGTCGGCGGCGTCGTCCAGCATCAGGCGGCCCTCGGGCGGTTGGGGTCAGGGGTCATCGGCACTTGTCGCGCGGCGGCGGCACCGGGTCGTAGCCCGACCCGCCCAGCGGGTGACAGCGCCCGATTCGCCGCAGCGTCAGCCAGCTGCCGCGAACGGCGCCGTGACGTTCCAGCGCCTCGAGCGCATAGGCCGAGCAGGTGGGCTGATAGCGGCAGCCATGCCCCACCCAGGGGCTGAGCAGCAGCCGATAAGCGCGCACCGGCAGCGCGACGAGATGGGCCAGCGGGGTCATGGCTTGCCTCCCGAGGGACCCTTGCCGCGGCGGCGGGGGGCCGGATCGGGGCGCGCCGCATCGGCATGGCGCGGCGGCGGCGCCGCGTGAACCCGCGACAGCGCGGTTTCCAGATCGGACAGCATGGCGGCGAAATCGCGGGTCGCGGTGGCGTCGGGGCGGCCGACCAGCACATAGTCCCAGCCCCCCTGCCCCCGCGCGGGAATCACCTGCCGCGCCAATTCCCGCAGCCGGCGCTTGGCGCGGTTGCGGGCGACGGCATTGCCCAGTTTCTTGGAACAGGTATAGCCGACCCGGATCGCCTGCGGGGCGACCGGCTCGGCCGGATCGCGGCGGCGGGCCTGCAGCAGAAAACCCGCCGTTCCCTGACGGCGGGCCGAGGCCGCGCGCAGAAAATCGGCGCGGCGGGTCAAGGTGGTCATGGCCGGAACACGGGCCGCATCGCCGCCGGGGGCGTCCGCGGTCAGCGCCTCGGCCATCGGCCGTGTCAGGCCGACAGGACCTTGCGGCCCTTGGCGCGGCGGGCGTTCAGAACCCGACGGCCGCCCTTGGTGGCCATGCGGGCGCGGAAACCGTGCCGGCGCGCGCGAACCAGGTTCGACGGCTGGAAGGTGCGTTTCATCGTCGTAGCTCCAACAGCTGGGGCGCGCAGGGTATGGGCCAATGGCCCACGCAAACACGCCGGGAATGCGAAGCCCGCCAAATAGGGCCAGCCCGCGCCCAAGTCAACCACATCGGCGAGCTTTCGCCATATTTCCGCCACCCATCTTCCGCCGCGGCGTCCATCTTGGGAACCGCGCGCCGATCACATATGTTTGATGCGCAGGCTCGCCACGCGCCCGGGCAATTGCCGGCGGATGCGCAGTGCGACGATACAGGACGACATGAGCTTCAACAGTATTACCGGCCGCTTTGCACTGCTGACGATCGTGTTCGTGCTGTTGGCCGAAATCCTCATCCTCGTGCCCAGCGTGACCAATTTCCGCCGCGACTATCTGGAAACGCGGCTGGAACGGGCGCAGATCGCCAGCCTGGCGCTGCTGGCGACCGACGAATCCATCGCCGCCGACCTGGAAAGCGAGCTGCTGGAGAACGCCGGCGTCTACAACGTGGTGCTGCGGCGCGACGACATCCGCCAACTGGTGCTGTCCTCGCCGCTGCCGGAGCCGATCTCGGCCACCTACGACCTGCGCGACCATAATTTCGGCGCCAGCGTCCGCGACACGCTGCACCGGCTGCTGAACCCGCGCCCCCAGACCATCCGCGTGATCGGCGAGCCGGTGCGCGATGCCGGGCAGCTGATCGAGATCACCATGAATACCGCGCCGATGCGCACCGCGATGATCGAGTTCGCCGTGCGGCTGCTGGCGGTCTCGGCCGCGTTTTCGGTGCTGACGGCGCTGCTGCTGAACCTGGCGGCGCAGCGGCTGATCGTGGGGCCGATCCGGCGGGTGATCGGGCACATGACCGCCTATGCCGCCTCGCCCGACGACAGCCGCACCATCATCACCCCCTCGGCCAGCATGGGCGAGGTGCGCGCCGCCGAATCGGCGCTGGCGGCGATGCAGCACACGGTCACCGCCTCGCTCAAGCAGCGCGAGCGGCTGGCGCAGCTGGGGCAGGCGGTGGCCAAGATCAGCCACGACCTGCGCAATATCCTGACCACCGGCCAGATCCTGGCCGACCGGCTCGAGGAAAGCGCGGACCCGGCGGTGCGGAGCACCGCGCCCAAGCTGGTCGGCGCGATTTCGCGCGCGGTGACGCTGTGCGAAACCACCCTGGCCTTCGGCAAGGCCGAGGAACCGCAGCCCTCGCTGTCGCTGTTCCACCTGCGCCCGCTGGTCGCCGAGGTGGTCGAGGCCGAGGAGCTTGCCGCCGAGCCCGCCCCCGGCGCCGAGGTCGATTTCGTCACCGACATCCCCGCCGGGCTGCGCATCCGGGCCGACCGCGACCAGCTGTACCGGGTGCTGGCGAATCTGGCCCGCAACGCCCGCCAGGCGATCGAGGCCACCCGCAAGCCCGGCACCATCGAGATCGCGGCCGGTGAGGACGAATCGGCCTGGTGGCTGCGCGTCGGCGACAGCGGCCCCGGCCTGCCGCAAAAGGCCCGTGACAACCTGTTCCAGCCCTTCACCGGCGGCATCCGCAAGGGCGGCACCGGGCTGGGGCTGGCCATCGCCGCCGACCTGATCCGCGGCCACGGCGGCCGGCTGGAGCTGATCCGCAGCGACAGCACCGGATCCGAGTTCCGCATCACCCTGCCGCGAGAGATCTCGCTGGCCTGATCCTCGGCCGCTGCTGCGCAAGGCGCAAAATCACCCCGGGGCGCGTTTTACCCCTTGCATCCCCCGGACGCTCGGCCTACCTACCCGCCCTACGACGGACCCGTAGCTCAGCTGGATAGAGCACCAGACTACGAATCTGGGGGTCGGGCGTTCGAATCGCTCCGGGTCCGCCATTTCCCTCTTTATACTGCCTGCGCCAGATTTCCGGCCCGGCCGGCGCGGCAAATATGGACGCGCGGCGGTTGCGGTCGCCCGCCCATCGGCGGCCAGCGCATTTCCCCTTATGAAGCAGTTCGTGGTGGTTCATGTGTGACCATATGTTCGTCGTGACCGGCGGTCCCGGTTCCGGCAAAAGCAGCCTGATCGGCGCGATGGCCCGGCGCGGCGTCCGAACGATGCCCGAGGCCGGGCGGGCGATCATCCGGGATCAGGTCGGGATCGGCGGATCGGGCCTGCCCTGGGCGGACCGGGCGCTGTTTGCAGAGCTCATGCTGGGCTGGGAGCTGCGTTCCTGGCACGAGGCCGCCGCAGGCGTGGGGCCTGTCCTGATGGATCGCGGGATCCCCGATGTCATCGGCTATCTCACGCTTTGCGGCCTGCCGGTTCCGGCTCATGTCGAGGCGGCGGCGAGGGTTCATCGCTATAACAGGCAGGTGTTCCTTGCCCCGTATTGGGACGCCATCTTCACGCAGGACGCCGAGCGCAGGCAGGACCGGCCAGAGGCCGAGGCCACCGGCAGGGTCATGGCGGAAACCTACAGAAGGCTTGGCTATCGGATTGTCGAGCTTCCGCTGCTGGGGATCGAAGGGCGCGCCGATTTCATGGCGGACCGTCTGCAAGCCCCGTGACAGCAAAGCCCGACTCGCAGCCTATACACCGCGGGCCCGCCGCTTTATTCCGGCGGGCTGAGGCGGCCCCCTTGCGGGCCAGTCCGCGGAGGCGCTTGTGATCCTGTGCGAATTCGGTCCCGGCGGGCGGGCGGTCCTGTTTCGCGACGCGCAGCAGGTGGTTGTTGCCCATCGGCTCGACGAGGTTCTTCCCGCTCTGGCGCGGGCCGAGACGGCGCGGCAGGCGGGGAAATGGGTCGCGGGCTGGATCAGCTACGAGGCCGGCTATGCGTTCGAGGAGCGGCTGCACCCGCTCGCCCCCTCGACGCAGGGGCCGCTGCTGGCGCTTGGCATCCACGACGCCCCCTGCCCCGCCGGTGACTTCCCGCTGCCGGACGAGGACGTCCAGCTGACCCCCTTCCGCCCGCTGGTCTCGCGCGAGGATTACGGGGCCGCGTTCCGGCGGGTGCAGGACCGCATCGGCGCCGGCGATTGTTACCAGATCAACCTGACCTTCCCGCTGGAATCGCGGCTGCGGCGGGGCTCGGCCGCCGGGCTTTACGCGGCGCTGCGGGCGCGCCAGCCGGTCGGATTCGGCGCTTTCGCCGATCTGGGCGGGCCGGTGGTGCTGTCACGCTCGCCCGAGCTGTTCTTTCGGCTCGACGCCGCCGGCGTGATCGAGGCGCGGCCGATGAAGGGCACCGCACCGCGCGATCCCGACCCCGAACGCGACGCGGCACTGGCCCGGGCGCTGGCGGCATCCGAAAAGAACCAGGCCGAGAACCTGATGATCGTCGACCTGCTGCGCAACGACATCGGCCGGATCTCCCGCCCCGGCAGCGTCCGCGTGCCCGAGCTGTTCGCCGTCGACAGCTTTGCCACCGTGCACCAGATGAGCTCGCGCGTGACCGGGCAGCTGGCGGCGCCCCCCGATCTGCCGGGACTGATGCGGGCGCTGTTCCCCTGCGGCTCGATCACCGGCGCCCCCAAGATCCGCGCGATGGAGATCATCCGCGAGGTCGAGCGCTTTCCCCGCGGCGTCTATTGCGGCGCGCTGGGGTGGATGGCGCCGGACGGGGCGGCGTGTTTCTCGGTCACCATCCGCACGCTGTCGGTCTGGCCGGACGGGCGGGTGACGCTGAACGTAGGCGGCGGCGTGGTGCAGGATTCGACCGCCGACGCGGAATGGGAGGAAGCGCTGTGGAAAACCCGCTTTGCGCAGGTGCTGACGAGCCCGGGCTGCGGCTGATCGAGACGGTGCTGTGGGACGGCACCGCCTGCCCGCGGCTGCGGCTGCATCTGGCGCGGTTGCAGGCGGGGGCGGCAGCGCTGGGCTGGCCCTGCGATGCCGGGGCCGCGGCGACCGCGCTGGTGGCCCCGCTGGGCGCAGCGGCGCGGCTGCGGCTGACGCTGGATCGGGCGGGCATCATCGAGGTGACGCGCGCGCCGCTGCCGCCCTCGCCCGCCGAATGGCGGCTGGGGCTGGCGGCGGCGCGGCTGGATTCGGCCGACCCGTGGCTGCGGCTCAAGACCACCCGCCGCGCGGTCTACGACTCCGCCCGCGCGACGATGCCCGCGGGGCTGGACGAGCTGCTGTTCCTGAACGAGCGCGACGAGCTCTGCGACGGCACCATCACCACGCTGTTCTTTGACCGCGGCGCGGGGCTGCGCACGCCGCCGCTGTCCTGCGGGCTGCTGCCGGGGGTGCTGCGGGCGGAATTGCTGGAAAGCGGCGCCTGCCGCGAGGAGATCCTGCCCGCGGACGATCTGCCCACGGTGCGGCTGTGGGTCGGCAATGCCCTGCGCGGGCTGATGCCGGCGGTCTGGCGCGGCACCGCCGAGGGCTGAGGGCTCAGATTTCCCTGCCGCCGCGGAAGCGCGCGAAGCTCTGCTGCCCCGCGGGACCGAACAGCGCCACGTCATACAGCTCGGGCGTGGTGCCGGGATAGTCCATCCCGGGCGATCCCGCCGGCATCCCCGGCACCGCCAGCCCGGTCGCCGCGGGGCGTTCGGCCAACAGGCGGCGGATAGCCTCGGCGGGGACGTGGCCCTCGATCACATAGCCGTCCACCTCGGCGGTGTGGCAGCTGGCCAGCGCCTCGGGGACGCCCAGCCGCTGCTTGATCAAGCCCATCTGGTCGCTGTCGTTGGCGCGCACCGCAAAGCCGTTGGCGCGCAGATGCTCGATCCAGCCGCCGCAGCAGCCGCAGCCGGGGTCCTTGTGGACCAAAACCAGCGGCGCGGTGCCGGCGTGGATTCGCGTTGCCGCCAGCAGCACCGGCAGCGCCGCCATCGCCATCAGCACCGCGCGGCGATCAAGGTCATTTGCCATCTCGTCCACATCCCGTTGTCACGTCGTTCCACCAATAACCCCCTTTACCCGCATCTCCCAAACCCGGAAACATGACAATCTGGCGCGGGCGGCAACGGATGGCGGGCGTGGCAGGACGGATGGGTATGGTCGCGGCGGCGCTTGGGCTGGCGGCGGTGGTGGCAACGGTGGCCTGGGTTTCCGCCGGCCGCGACCGCCCCTCGCGCGCGACCCTGGCGCTGGGGCAAGAGCTTTACGCAATGCATTGCGCCAGCTGCCATGGCGCCGATCTGGAAGGCCAGCCGGACTGGAAGCTGCCGCTGCCCTCGGGGCGGCTGCCGGCGCCGCCGCACGACGCCAGCGGCCACAGCTGGCACCACCCCGATTCCCTGCTGCACCGCATCGTGAAGGAAGGCACCGCCGCGGTGGTAGGCGGCGGCTACGAAACCGACATGCCCGGTTTCGGCGACCAGCTGGACGACGCCCAGATCGACGCGATCCTGTCCTATATCAAAAGCACCTGGCCCCGGCGCGAACGCGACCACCAGCGGGCGCTCAGCCGGGCCGAAAACCGCTGACCGGAAATGACCTTGCGTCGGATCCTACAAATTACAGTGCAAATCCGCCTGACTTTGCCGTGATTCTACCGGGTCATGGTTGAAGCCGCCCCGCTTCCGCGCAAGGCTGGCTTTCCGAAGGAGAACCCCGATGCAACCGTTCCAGCCGTCGTCCGGACCGCCCCTTGCCGACCGGAATCCCGGGCTGGGCCCGCATATCGGCAACCCCATCCCGGCCGACCGCGACGCGCAGGCGCTGCTGCACCGGCTGATGCACCAGATCACCAACTCGATGCTGCTGGTGCGCTCGGTGGTCCGCCGCTCGGCCGAGACCGCCGAGAGCCTGGAAGACTACGTGCTGCATCTGGAAACCCGGCTGGACAGCATCCACCGCGTCATCGGCGCGCTGGTGCGCGACCCCGACCAGACCTTTACCCTGCGCGGGCTGATCGAGGACGAGCTCGAGGCGCAGGGCGCCTATCACGGCGGCGGCGCGCGGCTGATCAGCGGCCCCCGCATCATCCTGCCCGCCACCGCCGCGCAGACGCTGGGGCTGGTGATCCAGGAAATGGTCGCCAACTCGTTCCAGCACGGGGTGCTGGGCAGCGAGGACGGCGGGCAGCTGCATATCGGCTGGCAGATCGACGAGGACGCGGCCGGCGGTCCCGAACTGCGCATCGACTGGACCGAACGTGGCCAGCTGCCGCCGCCGCACCGGCGCGGCTTCGGGGTGACGGTGATGGAAAACCTGTTGGCATATCAGCTGGATGGCCGCGCTGAATGGGATTTCACCCCGCGCGGGCTGCGCATCATGCTGGCGGTGCCGATGGCCAGCCTGGGCCCCGAACCCGGGTTCGAGTCCGCGGACGGTGCGTTTCCCGGCACCGGCGCGGGGGACTGGTCCACCGGCAGGTTCTGAAGATTTTTGGACGAAACCGGCCGGATTTCGTTGCCGCCGCATTGAACCGGCGCGGCGCGATCTGCATATTGGCAATCTCATGACCGGCGAATTTGACATGCCGTCCCTGTCATGAACTGTTCTTGTCATAATGGTATTCGGTTTTCGAGAAGGCGGTCTGACCATGGAACTTCACCTGGCCTATCCCGGGTTGTTCGACCAAGAGGCCGGGGCGCAGCTTGCCGCAGTGATGGGCGCGCCGCGGCAGCTGAACCCGCGACAGCGGATCCTGCGGGCCAATGTCGCCCGAACCGGCGCGCTTTACATTCAGCGCGGTTTTGCGGCGCGCTATCGGCTGGACCGCTCGGGGCGGCGGCAGTTCATCGGGGTGCTGATCCCGGGCGATTTCGCCGGGCTCAGCAGCTTTGCGCTGGGGCGGCTGGACCACGACATCGATTCGATCAACAGCGTGCGGCTGCAGTCGATCAGCCATGACCAGCTGGGCACGCTCGAAGCCACCTCGCCCGAGCTTCTGTGCCGGCTGTGGCAGCTGACCCTGCTGGATTCGGCGATCAGCCGCTACTGGATCTTCCGCATCGGGCGGCTGCCGGGGCTGGCGCGGATCGCCAATTTCTTCTGCGAGATGCTGGTGCGGCAATATGTCCGCGGCCTGTGCGCCACCGATCGTTTCGAGCTGCCGCTGACGCAAAGCGACCTGGGCGAGGCCTGCGGGATGACCCCGGTCCACGCCAACCGCATGATCGGCGAGCTGCGGGCCGAAGGGATCTGCAATTTCATGGACGGCGCGGTCGAGGTCGGCGATTTCGCCGGGCTGTTCCGCATGGGCCAGTATTCCTGGGACTACCTGTATCTGCCCGACGCGGTTAGCGCCGACCTGCGCCGGCGCCTGGCCCCGACCGCGACGCGCGGCATCGCGCTGCACGGGCTGCGCTGAACGGGCTGCGCCGCAGGGACGGACCCCGCGGCGCAAATCGCATCAGAAGAAGCCCAGCTTCGAGGGCGAGTAGCTGACCAGCATGTTCTTGGTCTGCTGATAGTGGTCCAGCATCATCTTGTGGGTCTCACGCCCGATGCCCGACTGCTTGTAGCCGCCAAAGGCGGAATGCGCCGGATAGGCGTGATAGTTGTTCACCCAGACCCGGCCGGCCTTGATCCCGCGACCCATGCGATAGCAGGTGTTCATGTCGCGGCTCCACACCCCCGAGCCCAGCCCATAGAGCGTGTCATTGGCGATCTCGAGCGCCTCGGCCTCGTCCTTGAAGGTGGTGACGGACACCACGGGGCCGAAGATTTCCTCCTGGAATATCCGCATCTTGTTGTTGCCGCGGAAGATCGTCGGCTTGACGTAGTAGCCCTGGGACAGCTCGCCCCCAAGGTCCGCCGCCTCGCCCCCGGTCACCACCTCGGCGCCCTCGGCGCGGCCGATGTCCAGATAGGACAGGATCTTGTCGTGCTGTTCCTTGCTGGCCTGCGCGCCGATCATGGTGTCGGCCTGCCGCGGGTCGCCCTGCTTGATCGCCTGCACCCGCGCCACCGCCTTTTCCATGAAGCGGTCATAGATCGATTCCTGGATCAGCACGCGCGAGGGGCAGGTGCAGACCTCGCCCTGGTTCAGCGCGAACATCGCGAAACCTTCCAGCGCCTTGTCGAAGAACTCGTCATCCTCGCGCGCCACGTCGGCAAAGAACACGTTGGGCGACTTGCCGCCCAGTTCCAGCGTGACCGGGATCAGGTTCTCGGCCGCGTATTGCATGATCAGCCGCCCGGTCGAGGTCTCGCCGGTAAACGCGATCTTGGCGATGCGGTTCGACGAGGCCAGCGGCTTGCCGGCTTCCAGCCCGAACCCGTTGACGATGTTCAGCACCCCGGGCGGTAGCAGGTCGCCCACCGTCTCGATCCACACCATGATCGAGGCCGGGGTCTGTTCCGCCGGCTTCAGCACCACGCAGTTGCCCGCCGCCAGCGCCGGCGCCAGTTTCCAGCAGGCCATCAGCAGCGGAAAGTTCCACGGGATGATCTGGCCGACGACGCCCAGCGGCTCGTGGAAGTGATAGGCGACGGTGTTGTCGTCGATCTGCGACAGCGTGCCTTCCTGCGCGCGCAGAACGCCGGCGAAATAACGGAAATGGTCGATGGCCAGCGGCACGTCGGCGGCCATGGTCTCGCGGATCGGCTTGCCGTTGTCCCAGGTCTCGGCGGTGGCCAGCAGTTCCAGGTTCTGCTCCATCCGGTCGGCGATCTTCAGCAGGATCTGCGACCGCTCCTGCGGGCTGGTCCGGCCCCAGCGGTCGGCGGCGGCATGGGCCGCATCCAGCGCGGCGTTCACGTCGGATGCGTCGGAACGGGCGATGTCGCCCATCTTGGCGCCGGTGATCGGCGTGGTGTTTTCAAAGTAGCGGCCGGCGTTCGGCGCCACCCATTTGCCGCCGATATAATTGTCGTAGCGGCTGGCGAACGGCATCACCCCGACGCCCTTGAACTCATGCGCCTGGTCGTTGGGCATGTCTGCTCCTCCCCTGAAAGCGAATACGGCCCGGCTCCTCGCATCCGGGCGCCATCATGCTGCGGGATGGGGGCGCGCCCGGTCAACAGGGGCGCGGGATTTCGGCGGCGGGACTGTCTCAATCCCGGGACTGGAGGGGGGATTGCGTCGGGGATTCGATCCCCAGCCGCCGCATCCGCCGGTACAGCGTGGCCCGCCCCACCCCCAGCGCACGGGCGGCGGCGGTGACATTGCCGCCCGACCGCGCCAGGGCCCGCACCACCGCCGCACGCTCGGCGCGGACCAGCCCCCCCGGCTCGGCGTCCTGCCCCTGCGCGCGGGCCAGCAGGTCCGACAGCGGCTGCGGGTGCAGGGCGCCGGTCTTGGGCAGCCCCAGCGCGCGGCGCGCCGCGCGGGTGGCGCCCACGGCAAGATCGTCGCGATCGACGGCCACCAGCGCCTCGATTCCCTCGCCCGCTACCACGGTGCGGGTGCCGGGAAAGGCGGCGCGGAACCATGCCGCCTCGATCCGCCGCGCATATTGCCCGACGGTGGCGGCGATCAGCGCGGTGATCTCGCGCGAGGCATCGTCGCGCGCGCTCGACACGTCCAGCGCCGCCAGCAACTGCCCGTCCGGCCCGTGGATCGGCGCGTCGATGCAGCTGAGCGCGATGTTCGAGGACAGGAAATGCTCGTCCCGGTGGATGACCACGCCGCGCCCCTCGACCAGACAGGTGCCGATGCCGTTGGTGCCCTGCGCGGCCTCGGACCAGTCGGCCCCCGGGGCCAGCGCCCAGCCGTCGAAATCCAGCGCGTCCCCGGGCGCGGCGCGGCGGTCCAGAACGATCCCCTGCGCATCGGTCAGCACCACGGCGCAGCCGGACCTGCCGACCAGCCGGAACAGCTCGTCGATGGGGGCGGCGGCAACGTGCAAGAGCCGCTCCAGCGCCTCGCGGCGATGCGCCAGCTCGGCACCGGTCAGCCGCGGCGCCCGCAGCGCCACCGCCGGATCCAGCCCGTGGCGCAGGGCGGAACGCCGCCAACTCGCGGTCAGGGGCGTCAGGTCGTCGGACGCGCGCGTCCGCTCGATCACGCGGTCGGCGTGATGGCGTGTGTGCATGATTCGGCCACTCCCTGCGCGCAGTATAGCCGCAACCGGGAAATCTTCTGTCCGCAAATATCCCCGCCGGAGGCTCCGGCAGCGAAGCCAGCGCCAGAGGTGCCAAACACGCGCAGCGGCAACGCTCAGGCCCCGGCCCGGCGCCGCCCCCCGGCAAACAGCACCGCCAGCGCAAAGATCGCAGCGGCGGCGCAGACGATGGTCGGGCCGGTCGGCGTGTCCAGCCGGAACGCCGCACCCAAGCCCCCCAGACCTGCGGCCGCCCCGATCAGGGCGGTGGCGACGGCCATCGCCTCGGGCGAGCGCGACAGCGGCCGCGCCGCGGCGGCGGGGATGATCAGGAAGGCGCTGACCAGCAGCGCCCCGACGATGCGGATCCCGGCCGCCACCACCAGCGCCAGCGCGATGTTCAGCACCCATTGCTCGGCCCGCGGGCGGATGCCGTCGGCGACCGCCATCTCGGGCGACAGCGTGGACAAAAGCAGCGCCGACCAGCGCCAGGCGACCAGCGCCACCACCGCCGCCGCGCCCGCCCAGATCAGCGCCAGATCGGCGCGAGTCACCGACAGGATGTCGCCGAACAGATAGGCGTTGAGGTCGGTCCGCACCCCCTGCACGAAGCTGACCGCGACCAGCCCCGCGGCCAGCGCGCCATGCGACAGCACCCCCAGCGCGGTGTCGACCGACTGCCGCCCGGACAGCCCCGCCACCAGCGCCGCCATCGCCAGCGCCACCACGATCACCGCCCCGAACAGCGGCAGCGACCACGCCAGCGACAGCGCCACCCCCAGCAGCGCTGCGTGGGCGGTGGCGTCGCCGAAATAGGCCATCCGCCGCCAGACCACGAAACAGCCCAGCGGCGCGCAGGCAACCGCCAGCCCGACCGCCGCCAGCGCGGCGCGGACCATGAAATCATCCAGCATCAGGCGGCATCCTCGTCATGACCGGCGCAGGGCAGGCCGTCGTCGTGGCTGTGGTCATGATGGTGGCGATACAGCGCCACCGACCCGGCCCCGGCCGCCCCGAACAGCCCGCGATAGGCAGGCGACAGCGACACGGTTTCCGGGGTGCCCTCGCAGCAGATATGCCGGTTCAGGCAGACCACGTGGTCCGAGGCCCGCATCACGATCTGCAGATCATGGCTGACCATCAGCACCGCGCAGCCGGTGTCGGCGTTCACCTGCTCGATCCGCGCATAAAAGGACGCGACCCCGGGCTGGTCCAGCCCGGCGGTGCCCTCGTCCAGGATCAGCAGCTCGGGGTCGTTCAGCAGCGCCCGCGCCAGCAGCGCCCGCTGCATCTGCCCGCCCGACAGCCCGGTGACCGGCCGCCGCTCCAGCCCGGCCAGCCCGGCGCGGTCCAGCGCCGCGGCAATGGTGGCGGCATCGCGCCGGCGCGGCAGGTTCATGAACCGGCCCAGCGTCATCGGCATGGTGGGATCGACCGCCAGCCGCTGCGGCACATAGCTCAGCCGCAGCCCCGGCGCCCGGGTCACCTGCCCGCGCGAAGGCGCGACGGCGCCGATGATGGTCCGCATCAAGGTGGTCTTGCCCGAGCCGTTCGGCCCGACCACGGTCACGATCTCGCCCCGCCGGATGCTCAGGTCGATGTCGCGCAGGATTTCCTGCCCGCCCAGCTCGACCGCCACGCCGGACAGCGTGACCAGAGGCGCCGCCCCCCCGCTCATGCCGCGGTCCGGCAATCGGCGCAGAGCCCCTCGGCCTCGCGCACGGTGGTCTCGATGGCGAATCCCGCGCCCTCGGCGGCGCGTTCCAGCTGGCCGCCGGCGGGGGCCGGGGTCTCGATCACGTGGCGGCACTGGCGGCAGATCAGGAACACCGGCACATGGCCCTCGCCGGCATGGGCGCAGGCGGCGAATGCGTTCAGCGTCTCGATCCGGTGCACCAGCCCGGCGCGGATCAGAAAATCCAGCGCCCGATAGACCACCGGCGGCTGCCCGCCCAGACCTTCGTCCCGCAGGCGGTCGAGGATCTCATAGGCGCCCAGCGCGCGGTGTTCTTCCAGCAGGATTTCCAGCACGCGACGCCGCACCGGGGTCAGCTGCACCCCTTCGCGCGCGCAATGGCTTTCGGCATGGGAAAGGGCTGCGCGGATGCAGCTGTCGTGGTCATGCATGGTCCGGCCCTCCGGTCGCCGGGGAACGCCGCGTTGACGGGTGTTCTGTTATAATATAACTCATCCAGGCAATCTAATGCGGAGCCCGCGAAATGTCACGTCCCCTTTTAGCCCTTGTCCTTGCCGCCCTGGCCGCCCCCGCCGCGGCCGAACCACCGCGCGTGGTGGCCGATATCGCCCCGGTGCATTCGCTGGTGGCGCGGGTGATGCAGGGGGTGGGCGAGCCGGCGCTGCTGGTCCCGCCCGGCGCCTCGCCGCATTTCCACGCGCTGCGGCCGTCGGATGCGCAGTCGCTGCAAGCGGCGCAGATCGTGGTGACGGTGGGGCCGGAGCTGGCGCCCTGGCTGGACCGACCGCTGGCGACGCTGGCCGGCACGGCCACCCGCATCGACCTGCTGCACAGCCCCGGCACCACCGTTCTGCCCACCCGCAGCAGCGCCCTGTTCGAGGCGCATTCGCACGACGACCACGCCGCGCCGGACGATCACGACGATCATAGCGACCACGATCACGACCATGACCAGGATCATGATCATGATCACGATGGGCATGACGACGGGGGCAGCCACGACCACGGCGCCACCGACCCCCACGCCTGGCTGGACCCCGAGAACGGCAAGCTCTGGCTGGACACCATCGCTGCCGCGCTGGCCGAGGCCGATCCGGGCAACGCCGCGCTCTACCGCGCCAACGCCGCCGGGGCCGCCGCGGAAATCGACGCGGCCACCGCCGACACAAGCGCCGAGGTCGCGCCGCTCGACGGGCTGCGCTATGTCGTCTTTCATGACGCCTATCAGTATTTCGAAAACCGCTTCGGCCTGCCCGCGAGCGGCGCCATCGCGATCAGCGACGCCTCGGCCCCCGGCCCCGCCCGCATCGCCGAGCTGCGCGAGCGCACCGCCGAGATGGGGGTGACCTGCGCCCTGACCGAGCCGCAGTTCGACCCCGACCTGATCGCCACGGTGTTCCAGGGGCGCGACGTGGCGACCGCGGTGCTGGACCCGATCGGCGCGCAGATCCCGCCGGGGCCGCAGATGTATCCGGCGCTGATCCGCTCGATCGGGGCGGCGTTGGCGGGCTGTGCGGCGGACTAGCCTGCGTCGGCCAGGAAGCGCGTGACCGCCGGGCGCAGGCAGGTCACGCCCAGGGCGCGCCCCTCTTCGATCACCTCGCGCAGGGCGGTCAGGTCGATGCTGCGCAGCAGCGCCTTGACCGGCCCGATCGAGGCCGGACGCATCGACAGCGTGCGCAGCCCCAGCGCCGCCAGCACCGCGGCCTCGGGCGGGCGGCCGGCATCCTCGCCGCAGAAGCTCAGCGGCACGCCATGTTCGGCGCAGCGGTGGACGATCATCTCGATGAACCCCAGATAGGGCAGCGACAGCGTGTCATAGCGCCGCCGCACCCGCTCGTTCTCGCGGTCGGCGGCAAAGAAGAACTGCTTGAGGTCGTTGCCCCCGATCGAGATGAAGTCGCAGCTGCGGAAGAACCCGTCCGAGGCAAAGGCCAGCGACGGCGTTTCCAGCATCGCGCCGACCTTGACGGCGGTCGGCATCTGGTGGCCCAGCGCCGCTTCGCGCTCCAACTGCTCGGTCAGCATCCCCCGGGCGCAGGCGAACTCGTCGCCGTCGGCGATGAACGGGAACATCACATTCAGCTCGCGCCCGGCGGCGGCGCGGATCAGCGCCTGCAGCTGCATCTTGAGCACGCCGCGCTTGTCCAGCCCGACCCGGATCGCCCGCCAGCCCATGGCGGGGTTGGGTTCCTCGATCCGCTTCATATAGGGCAGGATCTTGTCCGAGCCGATGTCGAGCGTGCGGAACACCACCGGCCGGCCGCGGGCATTGTCCATCACCCGCCGGTACGAGGCCGCCAGCTCCGCCCGCTGCGGCACGCGGGTGCGGATCAGGAACTGCAGCTCGGTGCGGAACAGCCCCACCCCCTCGGCGCCCGAGCTGATCAGGCTGGGCAGGTCCGCCATCAGCCCGGCATTCATGCACAGCCGCAGGGTGGTGCCGCATTTGGTCGTCGCCGGCAGGTCGCGCAGCCCGGCATAGCGCTGCATCGCCTTGGCCTGCATGGCGATGCGTTCGCGGAACGCCGCCGCCACCGAGTCCTCGGGGCGCAGATGCACCACGCCGCTGTCGCCGTCGACCAGGATGGTGTCGCCGCTGAGCGCCTCGGCGGTGATGCGCCCGGCGTGGACCACCAGCGGAATCGCCAGCGTCCGCGCCACGATCGCCGCATGGCTGCCGACCGAGCCGTCCTCGAGCACCACCCCGCGCAGCCGCCGGCCGTATTCCAGCAGCTCGGCCGGGCCGATGTTGCGCGCGACCAGGATCGGGTTGTCGGGCATCGGGATGCCGGTGTCGCGGCCCTGCCCGGTGAGGATGCGCAGCAGCCGGTTCCACAGATCGTCCAGGTCGTGCAGCCGCTCGCGCAGATAGGGGTCGGCGGTGCTTTCCAGCCGCGCGCGGGCATGGGACTGTTCCTTGTCCACCGCCGCCTCGGCCGACAGCCCCAGGTCGATGTCCTCCTCCATCCGGCGCAGCCAGCTGCGCGAGCGGGTGAACATGCGATAGGTCTCCAGCACCCCGCGGCCCTCGTCGCTGGCCAGATCGGCCGAGCTGACCATCTCGTCCACGGTCTGGCGCAGCATGGCGACGGCCTCGGCCAGGCGGGCGCGTTCCTTTTCGGGATCGTCGCCGACCGGGTTGGTGATGACGACGCGGGGCTCGTGCAGCCAGACCTGCCCCTCGGCCGCGCCCTCCTGCGCGGGGACGCCGCGGAACACCGCCGCCAGCCGATGCTCGGGGCGGGCGCCATGGCCCAGGAACGCCCCCAGCTCGGCCATCTCGGCCAGCACCATGGCGGCGACTTCCAGCCCGTAGACCTCGTCCTCGGAAAACTCCCGCGCCTCGCGGGACTGGACGACCAGCACCCCAAGCTTTTCACCGACGCGCTGGATCGGGACCCCCAGGAACGAGGGGAACACCTCTTCCCCGGTCTCGGGCATGTAGCGGAAACCGGGCTGGGCCGGGGCGTTGGCGGTGTTCACCGGCTGGCCGGTGCGGGCGACGCGGCCCACCAGCCCCTCGCCCAGCCGCAGCCGGGTCTTGTGGACGGCCTGCGCGCGCAGCCCCTCGGTCGCGCACAGTTCCAGCGTGTCGGGGTCGCGGAACAGGTAGATCGAGCACACCTGCGTCCGCATCGAATCGGCGATGTGGTGGGTGATCGAGTTCAGGCGCGCCTGGCCGTCGCCCGGCGCGGCCAGCGTGTCGCGCAGCCGCCGCAGCAGCCTTCGCGATTCGCTTTCCGTGCGATCCTGCATCTGCGGCGCGCCTTCTGCTTACGGTGTCGGGCCGGAACCGCCCGACGGGCAGGCGTCAGGCCTTTTCCAGTTCAAAGGCATCATGCAGCGCCTGCACGGCCAGTTCCATATACTTGCGGTCGATCAGCACCGAAATCTTGATCTCGCTGGTCGAGATGACCTTGATGTTGATGTTCTCGTCCGCCAGCGCCCGGAACATGCGCGCGGCGACGCCGGCGTGGCTGCGCATCCCGATGCCGACGACCGAGACCTTGGCGACCTCGGTGTCCACGCTCAGCTCGTCATAGGCGATCTTGCCCTCGGCGCGGGCGGCCTCCATCGCGCGGCGGGCGTGTTCCACCTGCGCAACCGGGACCGAGAAGGTCATGTCGGTCACCGCGCCCGGGTGATCCTCGTAGTTCTTTTCCGAGATGTTCTGGACGATCATGTCCACGTTCACCCCGGCCGCGGCCAGCGGCTCGAAGATGGCGGCCGAGATGCCGGGCCGGTCCTCGACGGTAATCAGGGTGATCTTGGCCTCGTCCCGCGAATAGGCGATGCCTGTGACGACCTTGGCTTCCATGATCTGATCCTCATCGCACACCAGCGTGCCGCTGGTCTCATCGGTTTCGTCAAAGGACGACAGCACCCGCAGCGGCACCTTGAAGCGCATCGCCAGCTCGACCGAGCGGGTCTGCAGCACCTTGGCCCCCAGCGAGGCCAGCTCCAGCATCTCCTCAAAGGCGATGCGGTCGAGCTTGCGGGCCTTGGCGCTGATCCGCGGGTCGGTGGTGTAGACCCCGTCGACATCGGTGTAGGTATCGCAGCGCTCGGCGCCGAAGGCGGCGGCAAAGGCGACGGCGGTGGTGTCCGAACCGCCCCGGCCCAGCGTGGTGATGCGCCCGTCCGGCGCGATCCCCTGGAAGCCGGCGACCACGGCCACGCGCATCCCTTCGGCGAATTTCTGGTCGATATTGTGGCGCGGGATCGACACGAACCGCGCAGAGCCGTGCTGGTCGGTGGTGTTGATCGGCACCTGCCAGCCCTGCCAGCTGCGCGCCGGGATGCCCATTTCCTGCAGGCGCAGCGCCATCAGCCCGGCGGTGACGTTCTCTCCGCTCGCGACCACGGCGTCGTATTCGCGCGCGTCGTACAGCCGCGAGGTGCCCTCGACCCAGCCGACCAGCTCGTTGGTCCTGCCGGCCATGGCGCTGACGATGACGATCACGTCATAGCCGCGCTCGACCTCGCGCTGGACCTTCTTGGCCGCATTCGCGATGCGGTCCAGATCGGCCACCGAGGTGCCGCCGAATTTCATCACCAGAAGCGGCATCCAAAGCCTCCAGTCGCCGGGTGGAACGGGGGGCTGATAGGGCAGCGCAGGCGCAGGGGCAAGTGGCATCGGCGGCAAATCGGCAGCCGCCGGGCCCTCTTCATCTTGCCGGAAACATCCCGGGTCTCGGGGCAGAGCTCCGGTCCGGCGCCCCTCAGGACAGCTTGCGGGTGGTGCGGAACGGCAGCGGCATGACGGGGACGCCGTCCTCGATCAGCTTGCGGGCCTCGTCCAGCCGCGCCTCGCCGTGGATCGAGCGTTCGGGGATGTCGCCCGCGTGCATGGCGCGCGCGGTGGTCGCGAAGTCGCTGCCGACATAGGCCGAGTTCTCCTCGACATGGCGGCGCAGCGCCTGCAGCGCCGCCTCGGCCGCCGATCCGGGCCGCTCCAGCGGGCGCGCAGCCTCTGCGCCGCTGTCGGGAACAGCGCCCCGCGGGTCGTCGCGGGCGGGCACCGCGGGGGCCATCGGCGCCTTTTGCACCGATACGCTGCCGCAGACGGCGCAGCTGACCTGGCCGGCGCCGCTCAGCGCGTCATAGGCCGCAGCCGAGCGGAACCAGCTGTCGAAATCATGCCCCTTGTCGCAGCGCAGCGCGTAACGGATCATTCGTGGTCTCCTGCCGGACCATGAATATCGGAATTGCGGCCGCGCCGCGCAAGCTTGTTCGGCCCCTGCGGATGCCGGGCCGGGGCCGCGCCGGCGTCCCCGCGCGCGCCCCCGGCCAGCGCCAGCAGCCGCGCGACCAGCGGGCCCGGGTCGGGGGCGGCGGCGTCCAGCGCCCGTCGCGCCGCCTGCCCCATGGCGCGGCGGCGGCCGGGGTCGGCGAGGATCGCGCCCAGCCGCTCGGCCAGCGTCCCCGGCGCCACCAGCCGCGCCGCGCCCTCGGCATCCAGCAGCGCGTAATCGGCGCGGAAATTGGCCACATGCGGCCCGTGCAGCAGCGCGCAGCGCCAGGCCGCGGGTTCCCAAGGGGTGTGGCCGCCGTGATCGGCCAGCGAGCCGCCGGTCAGGCAGACCCCGGCCGCGGCATAGGCGCCGCCCAGCGCCCCCAGCCGGTCGATCAGCAGCAGGGGCGGGGCGCCGGCCGCCGCCACCTCGCGCGCGCCCAGCCGTTCGGGCGCGAAGCCGGCGGCGATCGCCAGCGCCGCCACCTCGTCTGCGCGGCGCGGGTGGCGGGGGGCGAGGATCAGCCGCAGCCCCGGGATGCGTGCCGCCAGCGCGGCATGGGCGGCCAGCACCGCCTCTTCTTCCCCGGGATGGGTCGAGGCCGCCAGCCACAGCCGATCGCGCGAGGCGCTTTCCGGCCCCGGCCGGATCGCCGCCGGCCCCAGCAGCTTGAGGTTCAGCCGCCCGGCCAGCGCCGCCTGCGGCAGCCCCAGCGCCCGCAGCCGCGTTTCCGTCCCCGCATCCTGCGCCGACAGCAGGTCGAGCCCGGCCAGCACCGGCCCGATCAGCCCCCGCGCCCGCCCCCAGCCGCGGGCAGATCGTTCCGACATCCGCGCCCCGATCACCGCCTGCGGGATGGCGCGGCGGCGGGCCTCGGCGGCGCGGTTGGGCCAGATCTCGTTTTCCACCGTCACCATCAGCGCCGGCCGCGCCGCATCCAGAAAGCGGCGCACCGCCCCCGGCACGTCCAGCGGCGCCAAATGCGCTTGCAGGCCCCAATCCCGCGCCACCGCCCGCCCGGTGGTCGAGTTCGTCGTCACCACCACCGGATGATGCGCGGCCAGCGCCGTGATGATGGCACGGGCCGAGTTCAGCTCTCCCACGCTGGCGGCATGGACCCAGATCGCGCCCGGCGGCTGCGCGGCCACGTCCAGCGCCAGCCGCTCGCGCAGCACGCCGCCGGCCAGCGGCGCGACCGCACGCAGCGCGGGACCGGCAAGACCCGTGGCAAGTCGGTAGATCATCGCCCCACCCGGCAGATTGGAACGCCGCGCAGAACAGCCGTTGCGGGCGGGAAAGTAAACTCCCCTTCCTCGGCGGCAGGGCGCATGGCCGGGCTGCACGGGGAATCCTTGCACCCCGCAGGGCGGCTACCTAGCTTTAGGGGCAGGAAAAATGTCCGAGTTCAGGAGCGTATCGTGGCCGAGATGAACCCCGCCGCCGCTGCGCCGGCCACGGCCTCGCTGCGGATCGGTGCGGTCGCGCTGACCGTGCGCGACCTGCACACGCTCAGCCGCTATTACCAGGACGTGATCGGGCTGCGGCTGCTGGCCGACGAGGACGGCGAAAACGGCCGGCGCCACCTGCTGGGCTGCGGCGACCGGCTGCTGCTGGAGCTGCGTCACGATCCCGGGGCCGAACCCCCGAGCCGCTCCGAGGCCGGGCTGTTCCACACCGCCTTCCTGCTGCCGTCGCGCGCGGCGCTGGCGGACTGGATGGTGCACGCGCTGGCGATGGGGGTGGCGCTGGACGGGGCCTCGGACCATCTGGTCAGCGAGGCGCTGTATCTGACCGACCCCGAGGGCAACGGCATCGAGATCTACCGCGACCGCGAACGCGGCGAATGGCCGCTGGCGGCGGACGGCAGCGTCTCGATGGCGACGCTGCCGCTGGATCTGCGCGCGCTGGCGGCCGAGGCCGGCCGCGCCCGTTTCACGGGGCTGCCCGCGGACAGCAGCATCGGCCATGTGCATCTGCGGGTCGGCGATCTGGACCAGGCCGAGGCGTTCTATGCCGGCACGCTGGGGCTGGCGGTGATGACCCGCTATCCGGGCGCGCTGTTCTTCGGCGCGGACGGGTATCATCACCATCTGGCCGCGAATATCTGGAACAGCCGCGGCGCCGGCCCGCGGCGCGAGGGCACCACCGGGCTGGCCGAGGTCGCCCTGACCGTCGACGCCCCCGAGCTTCGGGCGCTTGCCGACCGGCTCGGGCCCGAGGCCGCGGGCGGCGCGATCACCCTGCGCGATCCGTGGGGCACGCGGCTGAGCCTGCACGAAACCTGAACGGCGCGGCCCGCGCGGGCTTGCCCCCGCGCGCGCGATGTCGGAAATCCGTGGCCATGACCAGACCCCCGCGCCACCGCCCCGAGTTCTTTATCCGCCTGTTCTTTTCGGAACAGGACATGATCGGCCCCGGCAAGGTCGCGCTGCTGGAAGGGATCGCGCGCAGCGGCTCGATCTCGGCCGCGGGGCGCGAGATGGGGATGAGTTACAAGCGCGCCTGGATGCTGGTCGAGACGCTGAACGGCATGTTCCGCGCGCCGCTGGTGGAAAGCGCGCGCGGCGGCGCGGGCGGCGGCGGCGCCACGCTGACCGACACCGGCCGGCAGGTGCTGGCGCTGTTTCGGGAAATCGAGGCCGCCGCGGCCGAGGTCAACACCGAGCGGCTGGCGGCGCTGCGCGAGATGCTGGCGGACGCTCCGCCCGGAAATAACGGTTGAGCCCGGCGCCGCGTTGGTTATGTTCCCCGGAATATAACCCTAGGAGACAGCCATGCCTCGCCTGACCCCTGCCCTTTCCGGTATCCTGGCCGCGCCGCTGCTGGCCGCCGCGCTGGCCCTGCCCGCGGCCGCCGACGAGGTGGTGGTGTTCGCCGCCGCCTCGATGAAGACCGCGCTCGACCCGCTTGCCGAGGCGTTCCAGGCCGAAACCGGCCACAGCGTGGTGATCAGCTACGCCGGCTCGAACGCGCTGGCCAAGCAGATCCTGGACGGGGCGCCGGCCGACATCTTCATCTCGGCCTCGGTGCAGTGGATGGACGAGGTCGAAAAGGGCGACGAGGTGGCCGAGGGCACACGCGCCGACCTGCTGGGCAACACGCTGGTGCTGGTCGCCCATGACGAGGATGCGCCGCAGGTGACCCCGGCGCCGGGTTTCGACCTGGCCGGGCTGCTGGACGGCGGCAAGCTGGCCATGGCGCTGGTCGATTCGGTCCCCGCCGGGCAATACGGCAAAGAGGCACTGGCCGCGCTGGGGGTGTGGGACGCAGTGGCCCCCTCGGTCGCGCAGGCCGACAACGTGCGGGCGGCACTGGCGCTGGTCGCGACGGGCGAGGCCCCCTATGGCATTGTCTATGCCACCGACGCCGCCGCGGAACCCCAGGTCCATGTCGTGGGCACCTTCCCCGCCGACACACATGAACCCATCGTCTACCCCGTCGCGCTGCTGAAGAACGCCTCGGACGAGGCCGACCGCGCCTTCCTTCAGGCGCTGGACACCCCCGAGGCCGATGCGGCCTTTGCGGCCCAAGGCTTCACGGTCCTGGATTGATGCCGGACTGGCTGTCGCCCGCCGAATGGGACGCGCTGCGCCTGTCGCTGCGCGTCGCGTTCTGGGCGACGCTGGTCAGCCTGCCGCCGGCGCTGCTGGTCGCCCATGCGCTGGCCCGCTGGCGGTTTCCCGGACACGGGCTGCTGAACGGGCTGGTGCATCTGCCGCTGGTGCTGCCGCCGGTGGTCACCGGCTATGTGCTGCTGCTGACGCTGGGTCGGCGCGGCTTCGTCGGGCAGTATCTGGACCAGTGGTTCGGCATCGTCTTTGCCTTTCGCTGGACCGGGGCGGTGGTCGCGGCGGCGGTGATGGCGTTTCCGCTGATGGTCCGCGCGATCCGCCTGTCGGTCGAGGCGGTGGACCCGAAGCTGGAGCAGGCGGCGGGCTCTCTGGGCGCCTCGCGTCCCTGGGTCTGGGCCACGGTCACGCTGCCGTTGATCCTGCCCGGGGTGATCGCGGGCGCCATCCTCGCCTTCGCCAAGGCGATGGGAGAGTTCGGCGCCACCATCACCTTTGTGTCCAACATCCCCGGGGAAACCCAGACCCTGCCCTCGGCCATCTACAGCTTCCTGCAGGTGCCGGGGGGTGAGGGCGCGGCGGCACGGCTGGCGCTGGTGTCCGTGGCGGTGGCGATGACGGCGCTGGTCGCCTCCGAGTTCCTGGCCCGGCGTGCCGCGCGCAGGGTGCATGGACGATGAGCGTTTCGATTTCCCTGCGTCACCGGCTGGCGGATTTCACGCTGGACGTGGCCTTCGACGCGCCCAGCGGGGTGACGGTGCTGTTCGGGCCCTCGGGCTCGGGCAAGTCCACGGTGCTGAACGCGGTCGCCGGGCTGCTGCGTCCCGACGCGGGCAAGGTCGCGGTCGGGGGCACGGTGCTGACCGACACCGCGCAGCGCCTGTTCGTGCCGCCCCACCGCCGCCGGCTGGGGGTGATCTTCCAGGACGGGCGGCTGTTTCCGCATCTGAGCGTGCGCCAGAACCTGCGCTATGGCCGCTGGTTTTCCCCCGCCAGCGCCCGGCGCACCCCCGAATCCGCGGTGGTCGAGATGCTGGGCATCGGCGCGCTGCTCGACCGCGCCCCGGCCACGCTGTCGGGGGGCGAACGCCAGCGCGTCGCCATCGGCCGCGCGCTTCTGGCCGATCCGCGGCTGATCCTTGCCGACGAGCCGCTGTCGGCGCTGGACGACGACCGCAAGGGCGAGATCCTGCCCTATCTGGAGCGGCTGCGCGACGAATGGGGGGTGCCGATGCTCTATGTCAGCCATTCCCCGGCCGAGGTCGCCCGCATCGCCACCACGGTGGTGATGCTGGACGCCGGCCGCATCACCCGCATCGGCCCCGCCGCCGAGGTGCTGGCCGACCCGGCGACCGCAGGCCCCGGGCGCGAGGCCGGCGCGGTGATCGAGGCGCAGGTCATCCGCCACCACGACGACGGCGTGACCGAGCTTGCCGCGGGCGGCCTGCCACTGTTCCTGCCCACAATCGGCGCTGCGCCGGGCGCAAGGCTGCGGCTGCGGATCGCCGCGCCCGACGTGATGCTGGCGCGCGGCCGGCCCACGGAAATCTCGGCGCTGAACATCCTGCCCGGCACGGTGGAATCGCTGACCGAACAGGGCGGCCAGGTGCTGGTGCGGCTGTCCACGCCCGCCGGACCAGTGCTGTCGCGCATCACCCGCCGCTCGGCCGCGCAGCTGGGCGTCGCCCCGGGCGAGGCGCTGACCGCGGTGGTCAAGTCGGTCTCGCACGCCCCCGCCGACGTCGGCCGCGCCCACCGCTGACCGCCCCCGGCTCTTTCATCTTGCCCAGAATATCCTCGGGGCTTCCGAGCGCCTGTTTTCAGCGAGGAAGGCAGCGGCTGCGGGGGTGGAAAACCCCCGCTCCGGCAGCGCAGGCTAAGCGCCGACGCCGTAATAGTCGCGGAACCACGCCACATAGGCCGCGACCCCCTCGTCCACCGCAGTCTGCGGCGCATAGCCCGACAGCGCCCGCAGCAGGGTGGTGTCCGCCCAGGTGGCGGGCACGTCGCCCGGCTGCATGGGCAGCATCTGGCGCTGCGCCTTGCGGCCGGCGGCGGACTCGATCGCGGCGATGAAATCCAGCAGCGGCACCGGGGCGCCATTGCCGATATTGACCACGCGGAAGGGCGCGACCGGGGAGAGGCTGTCGAACTCCCCTGCCCGCTCGGTCCCCGGCACCGCATCGACCAGCAGCCGGATCGCGCGCACCAGGTCGCTGACAAAGGTAAAGTCGCGCCGCATGCCGCCGTGGTTGAACACCTTGATCGGGCGGCCGTCAAAGATCGCGCTGGTGAACAGATAGGGCGCCATGTCGGGTCGCCCCCAGGGTCCGTAGACGGTGAAAAAGCGGAACATCGTCACCGGCAGCGCGAACAGATGCGCATAGGAATGCGCCATCGCCTCGTTCGATTTCTTGGTCGCCGCATAGAACGACATCTGGCTGTCGGCCCTGTCAGTCTCGCGATAGGGCATTTCCGTGTTGGCGCCGTAAACGCTGCTGGTCGAGGCCAGCAGCATGTGCCGCGGCGGATGGGCGCGCGCGGCTTCCAGCAGCTCGAACGTGCCCAGAAGGTTCGCCTGCACATAGGCGCGCGGGTTCTCGATCGAATAGCGGACCCCGGCCTGCGCGGCCAGATGGACCACCGCCTCGGGGCGCTCCTCGGCGAAAATCCCCATCAGCAACCCGGGCTCCTCGACCGCGCCGCGTATCGCGCGGTAGTTGGGGTCGGCCAGCAGCAGCGCCTCGCGCGCGGCTTTCAGCGCGGGGTCGTAATAGTCGTTGTGGTTGTCGACCCCGACCACGCGCCAGCCCTCGGCCAAGAGCAGCCGCGACAGGTGGAAGCCGATGAACCCGGCCGCGCCGGTGACAAGGGCGGTGCGCATCAGTCGTTCCCGAACAGGTCGCGGGTGAACACGCGGTCGGCGACGTCGGCCAGATCCTCGGTCAGGCGGTTGGCGATGATCAGGTCGGCGCGGCTCTTGAACTCGGCCAGGTCGGGGATGACCGGCGAGTTGAAGAAATGCGGCTCGTCCAGCACCGGCTCGTACACCACCACCGGGATGCCCTTGGCCTTGATCCGCTTCATGATCCCCTGCACCGAGCTGTCGCGGAAATTGTCCGACCCCGCTTTCATCACCAGCCGGTAGACGCCGACGGTCCTGGGCGCCCGCGCGACGATCTGCTCGGCGATCACGTCCTTGCGGGTGCGGTTCGATTCCACCACCGCCGCAATCAGGTTCTGCGGCACGGTGGCATAATTCGCCAGCAGCTGCTTGGTGTCCTTGGGCAGGCAATAGCCGCCATAGCCAAAGCTGGGGTTGTTGTAATGCGCCCCGATCCGCGGGTCGAGGCACATGCCCTCGATGATCTGGCGCGCGTCCAGCCCGTTGTTCAGCGCGAAACTGTCCAGCTCGTTGAAGAACGCCACCCGCATCGCCAGGAAGGTGTTGGAAAACAGCTTGATCGCCTCGGCCTCGGTCGGGCCGGTGAACTGCACCGGCACCTTTTTGTCCAGGGCGCCTGCGATCAGCAGATCGGCAAAGCGCCGCGCCTGCGGGGTGGTGTCGCCGACCACGATGCGCGAGGGGTGCAGGTTGTCGTGCAGCGCCCGCCCCTCGCGCAGGAACTCGGGTGAAAACAGGATGTTGTCCCAGCCGTGTTCGTCGCGCATCCGCTGGGTGAAACCGACGGGGACGGTGGATTTCACCACGATGGTCGCCTCTGGCGCGATGCGGCGGACCTGCGCGATCACCAGCTCGACGCTGGAGGTGTCGAAGCGGTTGGTGCGCGGGTCGTAGTTGGTGGGCGTGGCCACGATGACATATTCGGCGCCCGAGAACGCCTGCACCGGGTCCAGCGTCGCGGTCAGGTCCAGCCTGCGCCCGGCCAGGAACGCGGCGATATCCGGGTCCTCGATGGGCGAGCGGCGCTGGTTCACCAGATCGACCCGCCCCGGGCTGACATCCAGCGCCAGCACGCTATCCGCCTGCGCCAGCAGCACGGCAAGGGACAGCCCGACATAGCCCAGCCCGGCAACCGCGATCTTCATCCTGCATACTCCACGACTCGTGATAGCCGTTCTCTTACCAGATCAGGCCCTGTATTCTACGGGTTATCGTCCGGGCGCGTCTGCCCGATGCAAGGCAGGCGGGGCCCCCTGATGCGGCTGATGATCACCACCATGCGCGACGAGGCGCCGTTCCTGCTGGAATGGATCGCCTATCACCGCGCCATCGGCTTCACCGATTTCCTGATCTTTTCCAACGACTGCGCCGACGGCACCGATGCGATGCTGGACCGGCTGGCAATGCTGGGGATCATCACCCACCTGCCCAACCCGCGGCAGGGACAAAAGGCCGTGCAATGGCAGGCGCTGACCCGGGCGCGCGCGCATCCGCTGGCGCAGCGGGCCGACTGGATCATGGTGGCCGACGTGGACGAGTTCCTGCTGATTCATCCGGGCGCCGGGCGGCTGGACGACCTGTTCGCGGCCGCGCCGCAGGCAGACGGGTTTGCGGTGCCGTGGCGGATGTTCGGCAGCGGCGGCCAGCTGCGGTTCCAGCCGGGGCTGGTGATCGAGCAGTTCACCCGCTGCGGCCCCGAGGCGCTGCTGTGGCCGCTGCGCGCCAGCCAATACAAGAGCCTGTTCCGCAACGCCCCCCACCATGCAAGATTCGGCGTCCACCGCCCGCGCGCGCAGGGCGGCGGCCCGCCCGCCGGTGTTTGGTTGGACGGCAACGGCCAGCGCTTCCGCCCCTCCAGCAGCTTCATGCTGTCCGAGGTGGCGAAATACGGGCTGGCGCAGATCAACCACTATGCGCTGGGTTCTGCCGAAAGCTTCCTGGTCAAGACCATGCGCGCCACCCCCAACCGCGAGGACGAATCCATCGACCTCGGCTATTGGATCGAGCGCAATTTCGCCTGCACCGAGGACCGCCGCATCCTGCGGCATCTGGGCGCGGTGCGGCAGGGGGTGGCGGAGTTCCTGTCCGACCCGAAGCTGGCGCGGCTGCACGAGGCCGGCATCGCCTGGCGCCGCGCCCGCATTGCCGAGGCGCTGCTGGACGAGCGCCGCTCGCTGCTGTTCACGCGGCTGGCGCAGGCGCCCTCGACCCCGGTGCTGCCGATGGAACTGCAACGGCAGCTGTTGCGGCTGCGTGCCCGGGTGCAGGCGGAACAGTCGGGCGCGGACCGCGGCGCGGCCTCCGGGCGCTGAGCCTGCGCGACGTGCGATCATTTTCGCTCAACCCGCTGGAACATATGACACTCACGCGGTAGAAACAGCCATTCCTGTGTCTGGAAGGTTGCCCGATGAGCCTGAACCGCCGCCCCGTTGCCTCGCTGTGGATCGGCGACCGGCTGCATTACCTCAACCAGCTGTGCCTGAAATCGCATCTGCTGCACGGCCATCCCGTCACGCTTTACTGCACCGACGCGGTGGATAACGCCCCCGAGGGCGTCGAGATCCGCCCCGCGTCCGAGATCATGGCTCTGGACATGGCGCTGGTCGAGGAGACCTCGGCCTCGTTCCTGTCGAACGTGTTCCGCTACAAGATGATCCGGCAGACCGGGGCGCTGTGGATCGACTGCGACGCCTTCTGCCACCAGCCGTTCCCAGACGAATGGGATTACATCTTCGCCGGCCACGGGATGCGGGGGGCGCTGAACTGCGGCGTGGTCGGGCTGCCGCGCGAATGCGAACTGATGGACCGGCTGCTGGACTACTACGACAACCTGCCCGACTACCCGGCTTGGTGAGGCAAGAAGCAGCGCAAGCAGATGGACAAGCTGACCGAAAAGGGCGGGCTGTCCCACGCCGCCGCCATCTACAAGACCGAGCGCACCGCCTTCGGCCCGCAGGCGTTCACCTGGTTCGCGCAGCAGACCGGCGACATCGACCGCGCCATGACCCCGGACGTGCTCTACCCGGTCCCCTTCCAGCTGAACGACGTGTTCTTTGACCCCCACGGCCGGGTCGAGGGACATTTCACCGACGCCACCGTTTCCGTCCATCTCTACACCAACGGCACCAAGCCCTGGTGGCGCAAGAACCCGCCGCTGCCGAACTCCTACGTCGCGCGGATGTGCGGGCAGGTGGGGATCGAGCCGGCGGCGGCGCTGGAGGGATGAGCATGGCCGGGTGACGAGGCGCACGCTCAAGCGAAGCCATTATTCCTACTTCGACAATCCGGCGCGGCGCCAAGCCAGACCGCAACCATAATGAAATGTGGCTTATCGGTCTTGCCGCCCAAGGCTATTCCCCGCCGATTTGTTATCCAGGAAAAATCCAGAGGATGCCAAGTGGAAACGCCCCGCCTGTCAGTCGTCGTCACGACTCATCACCGGCCCAGGCTTCTGCGGCGCGCCCTGGAATCGGTAAAGGCGCTGGGCGAAGGAATCCAGATCGTTCTTTGTGCCGACGAAGGCAGCGATGAAACTCGTCGTGTCGCCCTTGAGCATCTGCGCAATACCGATCTGTTCCTGTCCCTTCCGGGCAATCGTGGACCAGCAGACACGCGCAACGCGGGCCTGCAATTTGCATCCGGTCGCCATATTTCATTCCTCGACGATGACGATACGCTCGACGCTGCCAATATATCCGGGCTACTGGACAGGCTGACCGACCACGTGGTCCACTTCACCGATTATCGCAAAATCTTTGAAGAAACCGGCCCCGATGGGTTGATTTCCACCATTCGCACCAAGGAAAAAAGCACTGCCCGGAAACCGCTTGCAGAACTCGAGGTGCGCAATTTCATCCCGGTTCACGCATTTTTTGCGCCTCGCAAGATTATCCGCGACCTGCAATTCGATCACAACCTCACAATGAGCGAGGATTGGGAATTTCTGCTAAAACTGCGAAAGCGGGCAGAATTCCAACATGTACCGATTGCATCGGCAAACTGGCATATCCAGCCCTCTGGACCGACATCCAGAAATGTCGGAGAGCGCAAGGCTCGCGCAAATAACTACCTCAAGATATATGAACTCCACCCTGCGTCGACGGAGGATATTCGCCGCGCGCGCGTACATCGACTGAAGGATTTAGGTGTCGATCCCGACCATCCCGATATCCGGCGCGCGCTCCAGATCGAAGTTCGTCCCCGGAAATAACGAGCAATACGGGCATCCATCAGCCCGAAAGTGAAAAGTTCCCGCTTCCTGTACGGAGCCACGCCGTGAACCTCAAGAAACCCATCAGCCCGCACGGCACCGTCATGGCCGTGTCGATGATGAAGGACGAGGCGCCGTTCCTGCTGGAATGGTTCGCCCATCATCTTGCCGTCGGCTTCACCGATATCCTCGTCTATACCAACGACTGCAGCGACGGCACGGTCGAGATGCTGCAGCGGCTGGAGGAACTGGGGCTGGGCCACCACCGCCCCAACGTGATCGCCCCGGGCGTCAAGCCGCAGCCCTCGGCGCTGAGCCACGCGCAGGAAGAGCCGCTGGTGCAGGGTGCCGACTGGGTGCTGGTGTTCGACGCCGATGAGTTCCTGTCGGTCAACCACCCCTCGGGAACCGTGGACGGGATGCTGGACGACGCGGTGGCGCAGGGCGCGAACGGCATCGTCATCACCTGGCGCATCTTCGGCTCGAACGGGGTGGTGGACTGGTCGCGCGCGCCGGTGACGGAACAATACACCCGCGCCGCGCCGCCCGACTGGAACAAGGGCTGGGGCGTCAAGACACTGTTCAGGTTCGACCCGGAATACTGGAAGCTGGGCATCCACCGCCCCTCGATCCGCAACAAGCATCTGGAAAGCGGCTTTGCCGACAGCGTGCGCTGGCTGAACGGCTCGGGGCGGGAGATGCCGGATTACTTCCGCTTTCACGGCTGGCGCTCGATCCGGCGCTCGATCGGCTATGACTGGGCGCAGATGAACCACTACGCGGTCAAGTCGGTCGAGTCCTACGCGCTGCGCAAGTTCCGCGGCAACGTGAACAACAAGACTGACAAGTACAACGCCGATTACTGGGCGCTGCAGGACCGCAACGAGGTCACGGACACCCGCATCCTGCGCCACGCTCCGCGCCGGGCCGAGATCATGGCCGAGCTGCTGCGCGACCCGGTGCTGGCAAGGCTGCACGAGCAGGCGCTGGCAAGGGCCGAGGCGCGGCTGGCCGGTTTCCGCGAAACCGATGAATATCGCGCGCTGCGCGACAGCCTGATCGCCGCCGGCCGGGTGCCGATCGCCAATGTCGAGGCCAAGCCGCCGAAGCTGCGCGACCCCACCCGCATCGCCGAGCTGATGATCCGCGTTTCGGGCGAGCGTGCCGAGGGCCGCCCTGCGCCCGAGGCGCCTGCCCCGTTTGATCCCTATCCTCCGGTTGTCAGCCTGTCCGAGGGGGCGGACACCGAATGGGTGCGCAATCAGGAGATCGAGCTGCCCGCGGAGCCCGGGGTGTTTTCCGAAACCGCGCTGGCCGCGGTCCGCGCCGGCAAGTTCGACCGCCGCCACGCCCGCAACATCGCGGCGACGCTGGGCGATGCGGTGCGGCTGCTGGATGTCGGCGGCGGCGTCGGGCTGGTGGCGATGAAGGCGCTGCGCGCGAATCCGCGGCTGGTGGTGATGCTGCAGGACGACCGTCCCGGTCTGGCCGATGCCGCGAAACTGGTCCATCGCCGCAACCGGATGGGCGACAGCTCGCGGCTGCGGGTGGTCGGCGGCCCGCTGCGGCTGGGCGCCGACGGCCCCGACGAGGCCCGTGGCCTCGCCGCCTGCCTGAACGACTTCCGCCCCGACACGCTGCGCCTGTCGCGCCCCCACGCGATCGGCCCCGCCACCCTTGCCGCCATGCCGCTGGACACGCTGCGCCGCCTGGTCATCCCGCTGGACGCGGAAGCGGATGCCGAAGCGCTCCGCACCGATTACGCCAGCGCGCTGGCGCAGCTCGGCTTTGCCGAAAGCCCCGCGGCGGACAGCGGGTCGCTGGTGTTTCTGCGCGGGTCCGCAGAGACGTCGCCACGATGAAGCAGGACGTCGGTCCCAGATAAGGAGTCCATCCGCCAGCAGGCGGAGCCAGCACCGCTAGCGACGCGAGGGCCAGAGCGGCTGGCAAGATGCCAAGCCCGTGATGCAGAGTGCAGGCGATGGCGGAAAAGCCCGGCCTCCCTGCCAGAAATTGACGCGTGCCAAGCTGAGACAGAAGCAAATCCCCAGGTCATCGCCGAGATTCATCGGCGATGCGGTCACGCTCACCTCGCCCAACCAGCGACGCCATCAGCCGCAAACAGGAACGGGAATCGCGCCTTCAGTTGGGCATCGCCCTCCTGTGGCACCCAGCGCTCGGACTGCTCGACCCGGGAATCGTTGAAGTCGTGGATGCCGCGCACGTACATCGGGGTGTCGCCGATCAGTCGGGCGCCGAACCTGCGGGGGGCCTTCTTGTGCTGGATCGCCAGGATGTTCTTGGCATGGTCCCCGGCGATCATGGTCAGGCCCAGGTTGATATAGGGGTAGCGGATGCGGAACAGTGCCGGGGCGCCCCCGGCGGCGTCGCGCAGCATCAGGCCGAAGCCGCGGGAATAGGACACGAAATGCGGCAGTTTCTGGCTGATGTCGGGGGTCTCTTCCTCGATCAGCCCGAATTGCCGCCTCAGATCCTGAACGAAATCGGCGGCCAGCCCGTCGTCGTCGTCCAGCGCCACCTGCGCCACGACCTGCCCGGGGAAGCGCCGGTCGAGAAAGCGGCGCAGCGCCGCGCGGGCGGGCATCGGGCGCGCGGCCACGATGGAATAGCGCCCGGCGTCGCCATGGCTGCGGGCGCAGGCCTCGGCCAGCGCGGCAGCGGTGGGATCGGGCAGGTCGCGGCTGGTCAGGATGAAGTGGTGGAAATCCTGTCGGCTCTGCGCGGCCAGCGACGGCAGGGTGATCTGCGAAAACAGCCGCAGGCGGTGTTGCAGCCGCTCGGGCTGGAACAGCAGCGCCCGGTCGCGCGAGGCATCGCTTTTCCAGCCGGATTTCCCGAAAAAGGAAAACCGGGTGACGATCACCACCGGGATCCGGTGCAGGGGAACGGCGGCGGGCTTCTCGGCCGCCGGTTGAGGCTGGGCTTGCTCTGTCATCTGCCGCTCCGCTGTCCGGGCCGCCGTGCCCGGGGTCTGATCCTTGCGCCCGCCGTCCTGCCCGCCGCCCCGCCCGGCGCCATGGGCCGCGACGAACTGTCGCCCGGCGCTGCTGCGGGGAATCGCGCAACCGCGCGCGCCGCCCATCGGCTTTCCCGACCGGCGGCGCTATGCTTGCCGCCAACCCGGATGCACAGGAGAGGCAGATGCTCAAACCGGTTCTCGTGGTCCTGACCCTGGCGCAAGGGGGCGGTACGCACCTGGCGCTGACCTCGGCCGAAGATGCCGAGGAATGCCTGGCCAAGGCCGATGTGGTCACCCAGGTGCTGGAAGGCGCCGGGCTGCAGGTGATCGAGGCCCGCTGCGCCGAGACCGCGCTGAACTTCACCCCCTACAGCCACAGCGCGCAAAGCGGATCGCACATCCACCGCTGGCGGGTGACCCTGCCGGAAACCGGCGCGATCATCGAGCCGCTGGCGGCGGACGACAGCTGCGATCCGGCGCCCGATGCCGTCCCGGCAGTCCATTGCGCCCTGTCGGCGCAGGGGATTGAACAGGACGGCTGAGCCGGTCCGGCGGTCCGGGCGGTCGCTCATACCGTGTGCAGGTCGCTGCGGCGGCGCTCGAACATGCGGTCGCGCAGGCTCAGCAGATGGGCCTGCATCGCCTCGCGCGCACGCTCGGGCTCGCGGTCGCGAATCGCCTGGAAGATCTGCTCGTGCTCTTCCATGTCGCGGCCGGTGTCCTCGACCTCGCGCCGGGGCGAGCTGTTGTGGAACCGGACCCCGGCGGCGATATGCTCGCGCAGCGCCGCGACCGCGGTCGAGAAATAGCCGTTCCCCGAGGCTGCCGCGACCGCCATGTGGAACTGGAAATCCGCATCCTCGCGATGCGCCTGGCGCGAGGCGGCATAGCGCATGATCCCCATCGCCGAGGCGATCCCGTCCAGCAGCGCAAGGTCGTGGCGCTCGGCCGCAAGCGCGGCCGCCGCAGGCTCGATCGTCAGGCGGAACTCGTAGAAATCCATCAGATCCGCGACGTTTTCCAGCGGCGCGAAGCCCAGCGGGCTGCGCACCCCGCGCGTGCGCACGAAACTGCCCGCCCCCTGCCGCGAATAGATCAGCCCCTTTTCGCGCAGCCGCCGCAGCGCCTCGCGCACCACGGGGCGGGACACGTCGAACTCGGCCGCCATCTCATGTTCGGACGGCAGCCTGTCGTCGTCCTGATAGGCGCCGGACTTGATGGCGACTTCCAGGCGGTCGAATACGGCATCTGCAAGGCTTCTGCGGGACATTACGTGTAGACCACTGATTTTAAATGACGACAGTTTCATTATTGCACTGTTATCAGTGTTCGGGTCGATGCGGAACACTTCGATTCGCCCTTCCAGACATATTGGTCCAAATCCGCCACATTGTCGCCCGCGACCGGCGGTTCCCCACCGGTGGGGGACCGGTGACATCGTTCTGGACTGTGCAGTCCATAACTGCTACACACATGCCGGAAACGGGGAAAGCACATGGGACGGCCCAGGGAATTCGATACGCAGGATGCGCTGGTGCAGGCCACGCGGGTGTTCTGGGCCAAGGGCTATGACGCCACCACCATGGCCGATCTGCTGGCGGCGACCGGGCTGAGCAAGAGCAGCCTGTACGAGACCTTCGGCAGCAAGCGCGACCTGTTTCTGGCCGCATTGTCCAGCTACTGCGACCAACGGACGCAGATGATGCAGGAACTGCTGCAAAGCCGCGCGACCGGCCGCGATGCGATCGCGGCGTTCTTTGCGCTGACCGTCGAACAGGCCCGGCAAGCGGACCACCCGTTCGGTTGTCTCAGCTGCAACGAGGCCGCGCAGATGGAAACCCACGACGCCGAGGTCCAGCGCGTCGTGGCCCGCGACATCGACGCGATGGAAGCCGTCTTTGCCGAAGCGATCCGGCGCGGTCAGGCCGACGGCTCGGTCGCGCCGGCGCTGGATGCCGACCGCCACGCCCGGTTTCTCAACACGCTGCACCACGGGCTGCAGATCATGGCCCGCATCCGCAGCGTCGAACGGATGGAGGCCGCGGCAGCGGTGGCGCTGGACACGCTGGGCTGAGCGACGAGATCAACCGAAATCAACGGAGAGAACAACATGACCGACAGGAACCGACCCGACTATTCCGCCATGGGACGCTCGACCATGACCACCGGCGCGCCCGCGCCCAGCGACCGCAACTCGCTGACCATCGGCTCCGACGGGCCGATCCTGCTGCATGACGTGCATTTCCTGGAACAGATGGCGCATTTCAACCGCGAAAAGGTGATCGAGCGCCAGCCCCACGCCAAGGGCGGCGGCGCCTTCGGCGAGTTCGAGACCACCGAGGACGTGTCGCGCTATACCAAGGCGGCGCTGTTCCAGCAGGGCGCCAAGACCGAGATGCTGGCCCGGTTCTCGACCGTCGCCGGCGAGCAGGGCAGCCCCGACACTTGGCGGGACGTGCGCGGCTTCAGCCTCAAGTTCTACACCACCGAGGGCAACTACGATCTGGTGGGGAACAACACCCCGATCTTCTTCGTGCGCGACCCGATGAAGTTCCCGCATTTCATCCGCAGCCAGAAGCGCCTGCCCGACAGCGGCCTGCGCGACAACCACATGCAGTGGGATTTCTGGACCTCGAACCCGGAATCTGCGCATCAGGTCACCTATCTGATGGGCCAGCGCGGCCTGCCGCGCAGCTGGCGCAACATGAACGGCTATGGCTCGCACACCTATATGTGGATCAACGCGGCCGGAGAGCGGTTCTGGGTGAAATACCACTTCCACACCCAGCAGGGGATGGCGTTCTACAGCAACGACGAGGCCGCGAACATGGCCGGCGCCGATGCCGACGCCCATCGCCGCGACCTGTTCGAGGCGATCGAGCGTGGCGAGCATCCGAAATGGGTGCTGTCGGTGCAGGTCATGCCCTATGAAGAGGCCAAGACCTACCGCATCAACCCCTTCGACCTGACCAAGACCTGGCCGCACGCGGATTATCCGCTGATCCGGGTGGGCGTGATGACGCTGAACCGCAACCCGGAAAACTTCTTCGCCCAGATCGAGCAGGCGGCGTTCTCGCCCGGGAACGTGGTGCCGGGCATCGGGCTGTCGCCAGACAAGATGCTGCTGGGCCGGGCGTTCGCCTATAACGACGCGCAGCGCAACCGCATCGGCGCGAATTTCCACCAGCTGCCGGTGAACCAGCCCAAGGTGCCGGTGAACACCTACATGATCGACGGCCCGATGAACTATCACCACACCGGCGCGGCCCCGGTCCATGCCCCCAACAGCGGCGGCCGGCCGTGGGCGGACGACACCGGCCCGGTCGAGGACGGCTGGGAAACCGACGGCGACATGGTGCGCCAAGCCTATCGGCTGCGCGCCGACGACGACGATTTCACCCAGCCCGGCACGCTGGTGCGTGAGGTGATGGACGACGCGCAGCGCCAGGCGCTGGTCGATCAGGTCGCCGGCAGCCTGCTGGGCGGGGTGCGCGAGCCGGTGTTGGGCCGCGCCCTCGACTACTGGAAGAGCATCGACGCCGATGTCGGCCGCCGGATCGAGGAAAAAATCCGCACCGGCAGCGCCTCGGAACCCGCGCAGGGCATGGGCGAGGGCTGATCGCGGATACCGGGAAGGTCCCCCGGACCTTTCCGCTCGGCCCCATACGAAACTCCCAGACCGCGCAACCCGCTTGCGCGCCTGATCCCCATCCCCCGCGACACGGGCATCCCGTCTTTGGTGCCCAAATATCCCGGGGGTCCGGGGGCTGGCCCCCGGTCCAGCGGCGCGGCCATCCGCCGCCCGCGCATTTTAACGAGTCATCGTTCACCCGGCAGCGGCCGCGCAGTCCCCTGCGCGGCCGTCTGCGCGTCAGGCAGCCGTCAGACCCGCCGCCCCTGCACCCAGGTGCCGCGCACCGCCGCCGCCGCGCCGATGCGCGCGACCCGGATCACGTCGGCCCGCGCGCCAACCTGCAGCCGCCCGCGGTCGGCAAGCCCGGTCGCCTGCGCCGGCGCCTGCGTCACCGTCGCCACGCCGCGGGCCAGATCGCCCCACTGGTCGCCCAGCATCAGCGCCCCGGTCAGCAGCGACGAGGGCACGTAGTCCGAGGACAGGATGTCCAGCAGCCCTTCGTCCGCCAGCGCCGCGGCCGCGACATTGCCGCTGTGCGAGCCGCCGCGCACCAGGTTGGGCGCCCCCATCATCACCAGGATGCCGTGGTTGCGGCAGGCGCGGGCGGCTTCCTCGGTGGTGGGAAACTCGGCGAAATGCACGCCATGGGCGGCGCTGACCGCCACCTGCGCGGCGGTGGTGTCGTCGTGGCTGGCCAGCGTCGCGCCATAGCGGCGAGCCTCGGCCACGGCGGTGCGTTCGTGGCGCTCGCCCAGCCGGTCGCGCAGCGCGGTCATCTGCGCGACATGGGTCTCGAACATCGCGTCGGTCATCGCGAAGCGGCCGGTGTAATAGTCGCGCAGCTTGGACAGGTCGCGGAACTGCCGCTCTCCGGGCGTGTGGTCCATCAGGCTGACGATGCCGACCCGGTCGTCGGGACCGAAACGCGCCATCTCGTCGACCAGGGTTTCCGAACAGATCTCGGCGCGCAGATGCAAGAAATGGCTGATCCGCAGCGCCCCCTGCGCCCGCAGCCCCATGATCTCGGAGGCAAGCTCGCGCGCGTATTCCCCGTAATTCGCCTCGGGGTCCGACACGATCGAGCCGACCCGCAGCGCGTCGAACACCGTGGTGATCCCCATGGCGGCCAGCTCCGCATCATGGGCGATGATCGCCGCCTGATGCGGCCAATAGGCGCGCGGGCGCGGTTGCAGGTGGCGTTCCAGATTGTCGGTGTGCAGCTCGATCAGCCCCGGCAGCACCAGATCGCCGCCGCAGTCGATGGCGCCGGCGGGCAGCCCCTGCCCCGCCGTGATGTCGGCGACGATCCCATCCCGCAGCCGGATCTGTCCGCGCAGGACCTCGGCCGGCAGCACCAGCGTCGCATTGGCAAGAATGGTCTCGGTCATCGTCCGCCGTCCTGTATCCGGGTGTGCGGCCGCGGCGCGCGGCCCTGATCCAGCGCCGCCAGCAGCCGCCGCGCGCCCTCGTCGGGGGTCGAATCGTTCATCACGGTCAAGGGTTCCACCCCCGGGGGCAACCCATGGCCGGCCCGCAGCAGCCGCTGCGCGATTTCGGGGGCGGGCTCGCGGCCGCGGGCGGACAGGCGCGCAGCCAGTTGCTCGGGCGGGGCGGTGACCAGGATCACCCGCAGCCCCGGCAACGCCAGCAGCGCGCGGGGCAGCGCCGCGCGGCTGCCGTTGAAGATCACGTCGCCGTCGAGATCCTGCACTTGCGCGCGGGGGATCCCGTAATCCACCCCATAGGCCCGCCAGTCCAGCGCGAACTCTCCGGCCGCCTTGCGGCGGCTGAACTCCTGCGGAGTGACGCTTTCGAAATCCTCGCCCGAGGTGCCGGCCGGCTTGGTGATGACGCGGCGGACGAAACGCAGCCCCGGGCGCAGCCGCCGTGCATGGGCGATCAGCGTGTCCTTTCCGGCCCCGGAAGGGCCGACGATGGTGAAGATCATGTCCCCTCGCTGCCGCAACGACGCCAAGGCCCAGCTAGAACACCCGCACCCGCGGGTCCAGCACGCCCCGGGGACCTGCGAGTCCGAAGCGCCGGCCGGAACGCAAATCTGCGCGCCCATCCAAAGGGTCGGGCGCGCAGCAGTCTCTTTCCCGCGCACGGCAGCAGGTGCTGGCGGCGCGGCGGCCGCCGGATCAGTCGGCGGCGGCTTCGCGGGCAGTGGCCAGCCAGCCGTCCACCTGCTCACGGTGCTCGGCGATCCACTGGGCCGCGTGGCCCGCGATATCGCTATCGCCATCCTTCATCCGCGCGTTCTGCGCGAACACATCCGACAGCGGCACCGAGGCGGCCTCGAACAACGCCCGCACGGCCGGGTTTTCGGCCAGGAACTCGCTGTTCACCACCGGCACGATGTCGTTGGCGATATAGCCCAACCGGCACGGGTCGGCCACGCAGCCCTCGACCCCGGGCCAGATGGCGGACTCCTCAAGCCCCTTGTCACTTCCGAACAGCGAGATGAACGGCACCTCGATCCACACCGCATCAACGCCCGGCTTCAGTTCGTCGGCGGTCCAGTTCGGAGTCCATGCGTAGAACAGGATCGGCTCGCCGTTTTCATGGGCCGCCACCGCATCGGCCATTGCCGCCGCGTAATTGGCGGTGGTCTTGTTCACATGGTCGACCAGCCCATAAGCCTCCAGATGGTGCTGGATGATCTCTTCGCAGGCCCAGCCAACGGGACAGCTGACCAGATCGGCCTTGCCGTCGCCGTCTCGATCGAAGGCCGCCTTGACTTTGTCGCGCTTGAAATCGTCCAGCGTCTTGATGTCGAACCTGTCCGCCGAGGCCTTGTCGACCATATAGCCCTGCAACGCACCGCCCCGCGCGACGGCGCCGACGATCTCCGCCCCGCTTTCGAAAGTGTCGCGATAGGCATTGTGCTGCGGGAACCAGCCGTCGATCCACATGGTCACATCACCAAGTGCAACAGCCTGGAAAAAGGCCGCGTTGTCCAGCGTCATCGGCTCGGACACGTCATAACCAAGTTCTTCCAGCATCTGGCTGTAGATGGCGGTCTGGAACCAGCCGGTGTCCCAGTTGGGCTGGGCCATGGTGATCTGGACGCCCTCGCCGGGGCGGTCCTGCGCGGTGACGGGGGCGGCAATGGCCAGCGCCAGCGTCACAGCGCCGAGAGCGGGCAGAGTTTTTGCAAGACGGAACATGGGTTCGAGTCTTCCTTGATTTTGCAGTCTTCTGATGGACGGGCCCGTCCGAAGGGCACGAGGTCCGCCATGCGAATGGGCGGCCGCCGGGCCGCCTGCCGGGATTCTGCCGCGGGAACACGTCCCTGCCGCAGCGGGATGCCGGATCGTCGGCCGGTTTCCCGGCTTATCCGATCCGGCGCCCCGGTCAGAACCACAACTGCGCGCCGGTCTGGACAGGCGCGCAGCCATTTCGGGCAGCGCCGATCAGTTGGTCGCTGCTTCGCGGGCGGTGGCCAGCCAGCCGTCCACCTGTTCGCGGTTTTCGGCGATCCAGGCCTCGGCATGGGCCGCGACATTCTCGTCGCCCGCGTTCATCTGCGCGTTCTGGGCGTAGATGTCGGGCAGCGGGATCTCGGCCGCCTCGAACAGCGCCTTCACCGCCGGGTTGGCGGCCAGGAACTCGCTGTTGACCACCGGCACGATGTCGTTGCCGACATAGCCCAGCCGGCAGGGGTCGGACACGCAGCCTTCGACGCCGGCCACAGTTGCCGCATCTTCAAGGCCCTTTTCGGTTTCCACCAGATCGACGAACGGCACCTCGATCCACAGCACATCCTCGCCGGGCTTCAGTTCGTTGACGGTCCAGTTCGGCGTCCAGGTATAGTAGAAAATCGGCTCGCCCGCCTCGCGCGCGGCAACCGCATCGGCCATCGCCGCGGAATAGTTCGCCTTGATCGGGTTGACGTGGTCGCGCAGTTCATAGGCATCCAGGTGGTGCTCGATCGCTTCCTCACAACCCCAGCCCGGAGGGCATGCCACCAGGTCGGCCTTGCCGTCGCCGTCGCGGTCGAAGGCTTCCTTCACGTCGTCGCGCTTGAAGTCCTCGAGCGTCTTGATGTCGAACTTCTCGACCGCAGCCTTGTCGACCAGATAGCCCTGCAACGCGCCACCCTTGGCGATGGCGCCGACGATCTCGGCGCCCTGCTCGAAGGTGTCCCGATAGGTGTTGTGCAGCGGGAACCAGCCGTCCACCCACATCGTCACGTCGCCGAAGGCCACCGACTGGTAGAAGGCCGGGTTGTCCAGCGTCATCGGCTCGGTCACGTCATAGCCAAGCTCGCGCAGCATCTGGCTGTAGATGGCGGTCTGGAACCAGCCGGTGTCCCAGGTGGGCTGGGCCATGGTGATCTTGACGCCCTCGCCGGGGCGGTCCTGCGCCATGGCGGGCGCAGCAAGGGCCAGCGCCAGTGCGCCGATTGCAGTCAGGGTCTTTCCGAGACGGAACATGGGTTCGAGTCTCCTTTGCGTTTTCAGTCTCCAGATGGACGGGCCCGCAGCGGGCCCGCCATGCGAACGGGGCCGCCGGTATCAGGCCGCCCGCTGGGTTTCCGCCGCGGGGGCGGTGCCCCGCAGCCGGAACAGGTTGGCCAACGCCTGCCGCAGCGAGATGCCGCGGACATCGGAACGCTCGGCCAGCCCCTGGGTGATCCGGTCCAGCACGATGGCCAGGATCACGATGCCGACGCCGCCGGCGGTGGCGCCGCCAACATCCATGCGGCCCAGCCCGGTGTTGACCACAAGGCCAAGCCCGCCGGCGCCGATCAGCGCCGCGATCACCACCATCGACAGCGCCAGCATCAGCGTCTGGTTCAGCCCGGCCATGATCGTGCGCATCGCCAGCGGCAGCTGCACGTCCCACAGCATCTGCCAGCGGGTCGAGCCGAAGGCCTCGGCCGCCTCGATCAGGTCGGCGCGGACGTTGCGGATGCCCAGGTTGGTCAGCCGCACGATCGGCGGCAGCGCAAAGATGAAGGTGGCGATGATCCCCGGCGCCATGCCGACGCCGAACAGCATCACGATGGGCACCAGATAGACAAAGCTGGGAATGGTCTGCATCACGTCCAGCACCGGGCGGATCACCGCCCAGGCCCGGTCCGAGCGCGCGGCGAGGATCCCGGTGGGGATGCCCACCAGCGCGCAGAACAGCACCGAGGTGACGATCATCGCCAACGTGGTCATGGTCTGCGGCCACAGCCCGATCATGTCGATGAAGGCAAAGCCGACAAGGGTGAAGATCGCCATGCCGCGCCCGGCGGTCAGCCAGCTGGCCAGCGCAAAGGCGGCGGTGGTCACCAGCATTGGCACAAACAGGAAGAACGCCTCGGTCCAGGCCAGCACGGCACTGATCGGCACCTGCGCGGCGCGGAAGGCGGGGCGGAAGTTCGGGACCAGCCAGCCCCGCACGAACCCGTTCACCCAGTCGTCGAACGGCAGGGTCGCAATATCAGCCGGGCTGAACATGGGCAGCCTCCTTTCCGTTTGCGTCAGCACCGTTGGCGGTGGCATCGCCCGACAGATGCGCCAGCACGTCGCCCGGCTCGATCACCGCCACCAGCCGGTCGGCGTCGTCGGTGACCGCGATGGGCAGTCCCTGCCCGGCCGGGCCGTAAAGCTCGTGCAGCTGGGTGTCGCAGGCGGCGGTGGGATAATCGGTGATCATGCTGCCGCGGATGGTCGGGCTGGGGGTGGAGGTGTCCATCTCGCAGGCCGCGAGGTCGCGATAGGTGACCACCCCCGCCACCCGCTTGCCGTCCATGACGTAAAGCGCGTGGCTGCCGTGTTTCTCCATCAGGCGCAGCGCCTCGCGCACGGGGGTGTCGCGCAGCTGGATGGTGATCGCGTCCGAGGCCACGTCGTCGGCGGTGAACACCCGCCCGCGGTCGATGTCGGCGACAAAGGCCGCCACGTAGTCGTCGGCCGGGGTGGTGACGATTTCCTGCGCGGTGCCGGTCTGCACGATGCGCCCGTCCTTCATGATGGCGATGCGGTTGCCCAGCAACAGCGCCTCGTTCAGGTCGTGGGTGATGAAGACGATGGTCTTTTTCAGCGTCTTCTGCAGGGTCAGCAGTTCCGCCTGCATGTCGCGGCGGATCAGCGGGTCAAGGGCGCCGAAGGGCTCGTCCATCAGCAGGATGTCGGGGTCGGCGGCCAGCCCGCGGGCCAGCCCGACGCGCTGCTGCATCCCCCCCGACAGGTCGGCGGGCAGGCTGTCGGCCCAGGGGGCCAGCCCCACCTGCTCCAGCACCTCCAGCGCGCGGGCGCGCCGGGCGTCCTTGGAAATGCCGCGGATCTTCAGCCCGTAGGCCACGTTTTCCGCGATGGTCCAGTGCGGGAACAGCGCGAAATGCTGGAACACCATCGCGATCTTGTCGCGGCGGATGCGGCGCAGGCTGGCGGCATCAGCGCGCGCCACATCCTCGCCGTCGATCAGAATCTGCCCCGAGGTGGGCTCGATCAGCCCGTTCAGCGTCCGCACCAGCGTGGACTTGCCCGAGCCGGACAGGCCCATGACGACGAAGATTTCGCCTTCCTCGACGTCGAAGCTGGCGTCCTGGACGCCGACGGTGGCGCCGGTCTGCGCCAGGATTTCGGCCTTGTCCTCGCCCCGGCGCAGCCGTTCCAGCGCTGCCTGGGTGTTCTTGCCGAAAATCTTGTAGAGGTTCCGGACCGTGAGTTTAGGTCGCATGAGACTCCTTGCTTGCCCAGTCTGCACGCCGACAGGAGCCGACATCGCGTGAAAAGGAGACCCCCGCGCATTGCGCAGCTACGGCCCCCTGAAGAGGGGCCGAAAAGACGCTCCGGGCGGGCGTCACGGGTCATCGGATGCAGAACAATATGGGCGACAAACCGCCGGAAAGCAACCTTTGGGGTCACAATTCCCTGAACCGCACTGGAATCGCTGCGGCGAAACCCGGCGGATGCAGGGAGTTGCGGCCTATTCCGGCTGGAAACTTTCGATCAGCTGGCGCAGCCCGAACCAGGCGCCAAGCGCGATCGCGGCCAGCGTCACCGGCCCCGACCAGGCCAGCGCAGCGACGGCCGAGACCCCCTGCCCGATCGAGCAGCCCATGGCGACGACCCCGCCGATTCCCATCAGCGCGGCGCCGCCGATCTGCCGGCCCAGCTCGCGCGGGTCCTCGCAGGCTTCCCAGCGGAACAGCCCGCGCCAGACCGAGCCGATGAACGAGCCCAGCGTGATCCCGAAGACCGCGCCGACGGTATAGCCCAGCCCCCCGCCGCTGGCGGTCATCAGCCACAGCAGCGCGCGGCCCACCGCGGCGACGAAGGACGGCCCCTCGACCACCACCGCGCCCAGGCTTTCACGGGCGACCCAGCTGGTCCCGGCGAATGAAAACGCCACCGCCAGCCCCGCCGCCGCCCCCCACAGGACCGAGCGGCGGCTGGCGCGCAGCCCCGGGTGCGACAGCGCCCAGACCAGCAGCCCCACCACGACCAGCGCCACGAATGCGGAAAACGGCAGGTCCAGCCGCTGGAACGAGGCCTCGAAGCTTTGCGGGCTGTCGGTGTCGACCTGCGGGAACAGCCGGTCGCGGATCGGCGCCAGCGGTCCCGACAGCGCCACGAAGCCGCTGATCGCCAGGATGAAGACGATGACCATGGCGCGCAGGTCGCCGCTGCCCAGCCGCACCAGCGCCCCGAAACCGCAGTTCCCGGCCAGCGCCATGCCATAGCCAAAGGTCAGCCCGCCGACGATCGAGGCCACCGGCAGCCACGCCACCCGGTGATAATAGGTCTCTCCCAGGTCGATCCAGCCGGCCGCGGCGCCGGCCTGGGTGGCCAGGATCGCCACCGCCAGCACCACCCCCCATAGCCGCAGCCGCCGCTGGTCGCCGCCGTAAAGCGCCGATTCCAGCGCGCCCAGCGTGCAGAAATCACCCAGCCGGGCGGCCAGCCCCAGCACGGTGCCGGCGATCAGCCCCACCAGTGCCGCGACCGCGCCCCAGGACAGATGCCCGGCAAGATATTCCGTCAATCGCCAGCCCCCTCCGACCCCTGCATCGCGGCCCGCGCATGGCGGGCCAGCAGGTCCAGAATAGCGGGAACCCGCGCATCGGCCAGCCGGTAATGGATCGTCTGCCCCTCGCGCCGCGCCACCACCAGCCCCTCCATCCGCAGGCGGGCCAGCTGCTGGCTGACGATGGCCTGGCGCGAGGACAGCAGCGCCTCGAGCTCGGACACGTTCTTTTCACCGCTGCGCAGGTGGCACAGGATCGTCAGCCGCCCGTCATGCCCCATCGCCTTGAACAGCGAGGCGATGGAATCGGTCTGTTCGATCAGCGGTTGCATCGCCGCAACGGGCTCGGGGGCCGATACTTCCGCTGTGTCGCCTGTCATGGTTCCGGCCGGTCCGAAAATCCCCGTTCCCGCTGCCGCGTCGCTGGTCCCGAAAATGCTCATGGCGTTGCTTCTGTCTGATCGGTGGTCAGGTCCGTCCCGGCGCGTTCGATCAGCTGCGCGATCATCGGCCAGAAGAAATCCTCTCCGGGATAGCCGACCAATCGCCCGTGCTCGGTCCCGTCGACAAGCACGACAAAGGTGGGTGTCAGCGGCGGCGGGGCATCCAGGGTGACGCCCGCGGGCGGCTCGGCCCCCAGGCGCATCCGTTGCAGGGGGGCGGCGCGGCCCTCGTCGGTCTTGGGCCATTTCGGCGCGATCTCGTCGTCGAAGCGGGCGCAGTAATGGCAGCCCGGCTGCTCGACCATCAGCATCGACAACTCGGCCGCCGCAGCGGGCGCCGGGCCTACGGCCGCAAACCCCAGGGCAAGGGCGCAGCCTCCAAGCAGCCGTTCCGCGATGCGCGCCAAGTTGACACCTCGTGATCTTACATAGCAATAATCTAATATGCGCGGCCCGGTTGCACAATCCCGGCAATCGGGCCGCGACCGGATACCGCAGCCCACAGGCGGGAAGGAGCCACCCCCATGCTGGACCTGTCGATCGGAGGTGCCGCGCTGGCGGGGCTTCTGTCGTTCTTTTCGCCCTGCATCCTGCCGATGGTGCCGTTCTACCTGGCCTATATGGCCGGCACCTCGGTCACCGAGCTGCGCGAGGACGGCGCCCTGCCGCCGGGGGTGCAGGGGCAGCTGCTGCTACGCGCCGCCGCTTTCGCGCTGGGGGTGACCACGATCTTCGTCCTGCTGGGCTTCGGCGCCACCTCGCTGGGGCGGGTGGTCGCCGAGTGGCGGCAGTGGCTGGGCTGGATCGCCGCCGCCGTGCTGATCCTGTTCGGGCTGCATTTCCTGGGCGTCCTGCGCATCCCGCTGCTGTATCGCGAGGCGCGGGTGCAGGCGGGCGGCCGCCCCGCTTCGGCCGCCGGGGCCTATGTGATGGGGCTGGCCTTCGGCTTTGGCTGGACGCCCTGCGTCGGCCCGGCGCTGGCCGCGATCCTGATGATTGCGGGCGGGATGGGCGAGCCGTGGCGGGGCGGGCTGCTGCTGCTGATCTACGGGCTGGCGATGACGCTGCCGTTTGTGGCCGCGGCGCTGTTCGCCGGGCCGTTCCTGCGCTGGATCGCGCGCAACCGCGGGCTGATGCGGCATGTCGAGCGCGCGATGGGGGCGCTGCTGATCCTGTTCGGCCTGCTGATCGCGACGAACAGCGTCAACCTGATCGCCGACTGGATGCTGCGCAATTTCGACTGGTCGCGGGTGCTGACCTGATCCAGCCGCGGGAAATGGCGGGGCCGAAACGAGGTGATTCGGGAACGGAATGCATTCGCTATATCCAGCCGGGAATAACGAACCGCCGATTATTGTTTCCATGCAATTTCAACGGGATAAATTGCATTCTCCCCGACCACTGCCCGACGCTGCAATGCAGAACATATGAATATTCATGTGTCGCTATATTAGGGCTTGCGCGACATCATGCCGCCTTGCTACGGTCAAAGGAACAAGATCAGGGAGAGACCGCATGACCCGACGCGCATGGCTGCCTGCCTTGGCTGCCGCCCTTGTTTGCGCCGCGCCGGCGCTTGCTGAAATCGCGCCGAACGACGTGGTTTTCGCCGACGGAGCCGTCGAGGCATCGCTGACCGGCACCCCCGGCGACCCGGTCGCCGGCGCCAAGGTGATGACCACCAACGCGCTGGGCAACTGCGTGGCCTGCCACCAGATCGCCGCGATGCCCGAGGTCGAGTTCCCGGGCGACATCGCCCCGGCACTGGACGGCGCCGCCGACCGCTATTCCGAAGCGCAGCTGCGCGGCATCGTCATCGACGCCAAGCACACCTTCCCCGACAGCTTCATGCCGGGAATGTACAAGACCTCGGGCTTCATCCGCCCGGGCAACGGCTACACCGGCAAGGCGTCCGAGGGCGAGCCGCCCCCGATCCTCACCGCAGAGCAGGTCGAGGATGTGGTCGCCTATCTGCTGACCCTCAAAGACTGAATTCAAAGACGACAGGAGAAACGATGATGCTGAGCAGACGGGACACTCTGCTGATCGGCCTCGGCGGCGTGGCGGCGACGCTTCTGCCCGGCGCCACCCTTGCCGCCACGGTCGACGAGCTGACGGCCGAGTTCACCGGCGGCACCGCCGCCACCGAGGGCGAGCTGACCCTGACCACCCCCGAGATCGCCGAGAACGGCAACACCGTTCCGGTCGAGTTCAACGCCCCCGGCGCCGTGGCCGTCATGCTGCTGGCGTCCGGCAACCCCGAACCCGCGGTCGCGACCTTCACCTTTGGCCCGGCGGCCGGCGCACAGCGCGGCGCCACCCGCATCCGCCTGGCGCAGACCCAGGACGTGATCGCGATCGCCAAGATGGCGGACGGCTCGATCCGCCAGGCCAGCAACAACGTCAAGGTCACCATCGGCGGCTGCGGCGGCTAAGAAGGATACAAAGGACATGGCAAGCGACTCCAAACCCCGGGTCAAGGTTCCCAAGTCGGCCAGCGCCGGCGAGGTCGTCACCATCAAGGCGCTGATCAGCCACAAGATGGAATCGGGCCAGCGCAAGGATGCCGACGGCAACCTGATCCCCCGCTCGATCATCAACCGCTTCACCTGCGACCTGAACGGGCAGAACGTGGTCGACGTGGCCATCGACCCGGCGGTTTCGACCAACCCCTATTTCGAGTTCGACGCCAAGGTCGACGCGGCGGGCGAGTTCAAGTTCACCTGGTATGACGACGATGGCGATGTCTACGAGGACACGCAGTCCATCGAGATCGCCTGAAGACGATCCGAGCAAGGGAGGAGACCCGGTATGCGCCGGACGATCACTACTCAACTGGCCGCAACTGCACTGGGCCTCATCCTTGCCGGGGCGGCGTGGGCGGACCCGGTCGAAGACACGCTGGTCATCGACACCGATGACGGCGAGCTCGAGATCGTGACCAAGGCCCCCGCGCCCGACCATCTCAAGGACGTGATGGACACGATCTGGTCGGGCTGGCACTACCGCGAGGACGAGACCCGCGACCTGCAGCGCGACGATTTCGACAACCCCGCCATGGTGTTCGCCGACCGCGGGCTGGACCGCTGGAATGCCGAGATCGGCGCCAATGGCGAATCCTGCGCCTCGTGCCACCAGGGGCCGGAAACCTTCAAGGGGCTGCGCGCCGTCATGCCGCGGGTCGATGAAAAGACCGGCAAGCTGATGATCATGGAGGATTACATCCAGTCCTGCGTGACCGAGCGCATGGGGCTTGAGCCCTGGAAGGTCACCGGCGACGAGATGAAGGACATGCTGGCCCTGATCTCGATGCAGTCGCGCGGCGAGATCGTGAACGTGGCCATCGACGGCCCCGCCCAGCCCTTCTGGGAAAAGGGCAAGGAACTCTACTACACCCGCTTCGGCCAGCTCGAGATGGCCTGCGCCAACTGCCACGAGGACAACCAGGGCATGATGATCCGCGCGGACCATCTGAGCCAGGGGCAGATCAACGGCTTCCCGACCTACCGGCTCAAGGACGCGGGGATGGTGTCGGCGCAGCAGCGCTTTGTCGGCTGCGTCCGCGACACGCGGGCCGAGACCTTCGCCGCCGGCTCGGACGAGTTCAAGGCGATCGAGCTTTACGTCGCTTCGCGCGGGAACGGGCTCGCCGTCGAGGGCGTGTCGGTCCGGCACTGACGACAGACGCGGGCCGGCCCGGCGCCGGCCCCGCATTCCACGAACCCATCGACAGGCACCACTGGCCCCGCCGTCCCGGCGGACCGGCCGGCTGATGCCTTGATTCACCAAGGAGATGCCATGATCACCCGGCGCCATTTCCTGCAGGCCGCGATGGCCACCTCGGCCATCGTCGGCTCGGGTCTGGGCAACTGGTCCCGGCTGGCCGCCCAGCAGGCGCTGACCCAGGACCAGCTGCTGCAATTCGACGATTTCGGCAATGTCACGCTGATCCACGTCACCGACATCCACGCGCAGCTGAAGCCGATCTGGTTCCGCGAGCCGGAAATCAACATCGGCGTGGGCGAGGCCAAGGGCCGCGTTCCCCATGTCACCGGCACCGAGTTCCAGCAGATGTTCGGCATCGCGCCGAAATCGCCCGAGGCCTATGCGCTGACCTATCCCGACTTCGACGCGCTCGGCCGGGCCTACGGGCGCATGGGCGGGCTGGACCGCATGGCGACCGTGGTCAAGGCGATCCGCGCCGCGCGCCCCGACAGCATCCTGCTGGACGGCGGCGACACCTGGCACGGCTCGATGACCTCGCTCAAGACCCGCGGGCAGGACATGGTCAACGCGATGAACCTGCTGGGCGTGGACGGCATGACCAGCCACTGGGAATGGACCTACGGCACCGAGCGGGTGAACGAGATCGTCGAATCCCTGCCCTTCCCGTTCCTGGGCGCCAACATCTTCGACGTGGAATGGGACGAGCCGGCGTTCGAGCCCTATCACATCTACGAAAAGGGCGGGCTTGCCATCGGGGTGATTGGCCAGGCCTTCCCCTATATGCCGATCGCCAACCCGTCCTGGATGTTCCCCGAATACAGCTTCGGCATCCGCGAGGAACGGATGCAGGCGATGGTGGACGAGCTGCGCGGCAAGAACGTGGACCTGGTGGTCTGCCTGTCGCACAACGGCTTCGACGTCGACCACAAGATGGCCAGCCGGGTCAAGGGCATCGACGTGATCCTGTCGGGCCACACCCATGACGCGATCCCGGAACCCGTTCTGGTCGGCGACACCATCATCATCGCCACCGGCTCGAACGGCAAGTTCGTCAGCCGCGTCGATCTGGACGTGCAGAACGGCCGCATGGCCGGGTTCCGCCACAAGCTGATCCCGATTTTCTCGGATGTCATCACCCCCGACGCGGAAATGGCCGCCCTGATCGACGCCGAGCGCGAGCCATTCAAGGCCGAGCTTGAGGAACAGATCGGCACCACCGAAATGGTCCTCTACCGCCGCGGCAACTTCAACGGCACGTGGGACGACCTGATCTGCGACGCGGTGCGTTCGGAACGCGACGTGCAGATCGCGCTGTCGCCGGGCGTGCGCTGGGGACCGTCGCTGCTGCCGGGCGACCCGATTACGCGCGAGGACATCCACAACGCCACCTCGATGACCTACGGGCAGGTCTATCGGTCGGAAATGACCGGCGAGACGCTCAAGACCATCCTGGAAGACGTCGCCGACAACATCTTCAACCCCGATCCCTATTACCAGCAGGGCGGCGACATGGTCCGCGTCGGCGGGCTCGGCTACGCCATCGACGTGTCGAAACCCATCGGCCAGCGGATCACCGACATGGTGCTGACCGACACCGGCGAGGCGCTCGACCCCGCCAAGACCTATACGGTCGGCGGCTGGGCCAGCGTCAACGAGGGCACCGAGGGCCCGCAGATCTGGGACGTGCTGGAAGCGCATGTCCGCAAGCTGGGCACCGTCAACCTGCCCGAAAACACCTCGGTCACCGTGACCGGCATCTGAAGACGAACGGAGGCCCCATGAGCACCGACAACAACGACGAAACCCGCAACCCCAGCCGCAGGCGCTTTCTGCAAAGCAGCGCCATGGCGGGCGCCGGGCTGATCGCAGGCGCAGGCGCGGCAAGCGCCGCCGCCCCCGACCCGCTGATCACCGAGGTCCAGGACTGGGCCAGCGTCTTCGGCGACCCCGTGGACGCCACGCCCTACGGGATGCCGATCCATTTCGAGGAACATGTCGTCCGCCGCAACGTGGAATGGCTGACGGAAAGCACCGCCTCTTCGATCAACTTCACCCCGATCCACGCGCTGGAAGGCACGATCACCCCGCAGGGCGTCGCCTTCGAGCGCCACCACTCGGGCGCGATCGAGCTGTCCAAGCCCGATTACCGGCTGATGATCAACGGGCTGGTGGACCGGCCGCTGGTCTTCACCTTCGAGGACCTTCTGCGCTTTCCCCGCGCCATGACCACCGCATTCTGCGAATGCGCGGCCAATGGCGGCATGGAATGGGGCGGCGCCCAGCTCGAGGGCGTGCAGTTCACCCAGGGCATGATCCACAACATGGAATACACCGGGGTGATGCTGCGCGACCTGCTGTCCGAGTCCGGGGTCAAGCCCGAGGGCAAGTGGATCTATGTCGAGGGCCACGACGCCAGCTCGAACGGGCGCTCGATCCCGCTGGAAAAGGCGATGGACGACGTGATGGTCGCCTTCTTCGCCAACGGCGAGGCGCTGCGCAAGGAACACGGCTATCCCGTCCGGCTGGTGGTACCGGGCTGGGAAGGCAACATGTGGATCAAGTGGCTGCGCCGGATCGGGGTCTACGACCAGGCCGTCGAAAGCCGCGAGGAGACCTCGAAATACACCGACCTGATGCCGGACGGGCGGGCGCGGAAATGGACCTGGGTGATGGACGCGAAATCCGTCATCACCTCGCCCAGCCCGCAGGCGCCGATCCGCCACGGCAAGGGGCCGCTGGTGATCACCGGGCTGGCCTGGTCCGGCAACGGCAAGATCGACCGCGTGGACGTGTCGCTGGACGGCGGCCGCAACTGGCAGGAAGCGCGCATCACCGGCGACGCCCGGCCCAAGGCGCTGACCCGGTTCCACCTGGACATCGACTGGGACGGCAGCGAGCTGTTTCTGCAATCCCGCGCCATCGACGACACCGGCTATGTCCAGCCGACCAAGCAGGCGCTGCGCGAGATCCGCGGCCTGAACAACGTCTATCACAACAACGGCATCCAGACCTGGTGGGTCAAAGCGGACGGCGAGGTGGAAAATGTCGAAATCGCGTAACTCTGCATTTGCCGCGCTGCTGGCCGCCGGGCTGGTCGCCGGCCCCGCGCTGGCCGAGCCGCTGGGCATCGGCCGCGAGGCCCTGCCCGAGGAAATCGCCGCCTGGGACGTGGCGGTGCTGCCCGACGGCACCGGGCTGCGCGAAGGCTCGGGCGACGTGGAAACCGGGGACGAGCTGTTCGCCGAACACTGCGCGTCCTGCCACGGCGACTTTGCCGAGGGGCTGGACAGCTGGCCGTCGCTTGCGGGGGGCGCGGGCTCGCTGAACGATCCGCGCCCGGTCAAGACCATCGGCAGCTACTGGCCCTATCTCTCGACGGTCTACGACTACGTGCACCGCTCGATGCCCTTCGGCAATGCGCAGGTGCTGTCGGTGGACGACACCTATGCGATCACCGCGTTCCTGCTGTATTCCAACGGGCTGGTCGAGGACGACTTCGTGCTGACGCACGAGAACTTCACCGACATCGCCATGCCGAACGCCGAAGGGTTCTATCCCGACGACCGCCCGGAAACCGAGTATGTGCAGTTCTCGACCGAGCCCTGCATGACCGACTGCATCCCGGGCGCGCCGGAAATCACCAAGCGCGCCGCCGAGCTGAAGGTGACCCCCACGGAAGAGGACGGCACGCCCGCCGGCACCCTGCCGGTGATCAGCGCGGCAGCCGACGCGGGCTAGGCATGACCCGCCTGCCCGCCCCTGCCCCCGCCCCCCTGCCGCTGTCGCGGCGGGCGGTGCTGGGCGGGATTGCGGCTGGCGGCGCGCTGCTGGCTGCACCCGCACTGGCACAGCGGGCGCTGCCGCATGTGGTGGTGATCGGCGCCGGCCCCGGCGGGGCGACCGCGGCGCGGGCGCTGGCCCGGGCGGCGGGCGCGCCGCGGGTGACGCTGGTCGAGGCGAATGCCGACACCATCACCTGTTTCTTCTCCAACCTCTACCTGGGCGGGCTGGTCCCGCTGGAGCATCTGCGCCACGGCCACGACCGGCTGGCCGCCACCCCGGGGCTGCGGCTGGTCCACGACCGCGCCACCGCCATCGACCGCGACGCGCGGCGGGTGGTGCTGGCGGGCGGCGAGATGCTGGATTACGACCGGCTGGTGCTGTCGCCCGGCATCGACTTCGTCCCCGGCTCGGTCCCCGGCTGGTCCGAATCCGACGCGGCGCTGATGCCCCATTCCTACAAAAGCGGCGACCAGGTGGCGCTGCTGATGCAGCAGGTGCAGGCGATGCCGCAGGGCGGCACCGTCGCCATCGTGACGCCCCCCGCCCCCTATCGCTGCCCGCCCGCGCCCTATGAGCGCGCGGCGATGATCGCACGGACGCTGCGGCGGGTGAACCCGACCGCCAAGATCCTGATCCTCGACCCCAAGGACCATTTTACCAAGCAAGTGCTGTTTGAGGAAGGCTGGGGCCGTCACGCCGACGGCATGATCGACTGGATCGGCCCCGAGTTCGGCGGCGCCGCCGTCGAGCTTCGTCCCGACCGCATGGAGCTGCTGGTCGAGGGCGAGGTGCAGCGCGTCGATGTCTGCAACGTCATCCCGGCGCAGCGGGCCGGCGTGCTGGCGCAGCTTGCCGGGCTGACCGCCGCCGACGGTTGGGTGCCGGTCCGGGCAGAGTCGATGCAGGCCCAGGCCGATCCCGCGATCTGGGTACTGGGCGACGCGGCCGACGCCGGCGCCATGCCCAAGGGCGCCTTCGCCGCCCATGCCCAGGCCTATGTGGCGGTGGATGCGATCCTGGCCGATCTGGCCGGCACCGCCCCGCACCCGCCCTTCTATGAAAGCGCCTGCTGGTCCTGCCTTGCCAAGGGCGACAGCGTGAAGCTCGCCTCCAGCTTTGCCCCGCATGACGGGCGGATCGAACAGACCGCCACCAGCATCAGCCAGCCCGCCGAGGACGCCGCCACCCGCCGCGCCACCTATGACGAGGCGTTCTCGTGGTATCACACGATCACCGCCGAAATGTTCGGATAAACCGATGGAGGCCCCCATGATCTCGCGCCGCCTGTTTCTGATGTCTGCCGCCGCCGGCGCCGTGCTGGCCGGAATGCCGTTCCGCGTCTGGGCGGGAACCACGCTCGACCTGGGCGGGGGCGTGCGGGTGGACACGCTGTCGGACGGGCATCTGGAACTGCCCTTCGATTTCAGCTTTGCCGGGCTGCCCCGCGACCAGCTGGACCCGATCCTGCAACAGGCCGGGGTGTCGGGCGACATGATCCAGTCGCCCTGCAACATCACCCTGCTGCGCGACGGCGCCAACACGGTGCTGTTCGACGCCGGCAGCGGCCCGGATTTCATGCCCACCGCCGGCAAGGTGATCGAGGCGCTGGCGGCGCTGGACCTGACCCCCGAGGATGTCACCCACCTGCTGTTCACCCACGGCCACCCCGATCACCTGTGGGGCGTGCTGGACGAGTTCGACGAACCGCTGTTTCCCAACGCCGCTCATGTCATGGGCCGGGTCGAGGCCGAATACTGGACCGACCCCGCCACGCTGGGCAGCATCCGCGAGGACCGGCAGAGCTTCGTCGCGGGCGCCTCGCGCCGGATCGAGGCGCTGGGGGACGCGCTGGCGCTGATCGAGGACGGCGATTCCCCCCTGCCCGGCGTCACCGCGCGGCTGACCCCCGGCCATACCGCGGGGCATATGTCCTTTGCCATCGACGCCGGCGGCCAGCAGCTGCTGGTGGTGGGCGACGCCATCGCCAATTCGCACGTGGCCTTTGCGCGGCCCGGCTGGGACAGCCCCTCGGACGAGGATCCGCCGCTGGGCGCCGAAACCCGGCAGGCGCTGCTGGCGGAACTGGCCGACAGCGGCACGCCCCTGATCGGCTTCCACCTGTCGGACGGCGGCATCGGCCGCGCCGAGCGCGATGGTGACGGCTTCCGTTTCGTTCCGGTCTGATCCCCCGTCCCGGACGAGCGGGAAAGGCCCGGCGTCCGCGCCGGGCCTTTTTCATGGCGTAACTGCTTTCAGGGCGCGACGGCGGCCCGGCTCAGGCCGCGGCCAGCGCCGGGCGCGGATTCCGGTCGACCAGGAAATCGGTCAGCATCGCCCCGATCCACATGCACAGCAGCGCCAGCCACGCGGTGCCGACAAAGATCGAGGTGCCGGTGACCCCCGCCCCGATGGCGCAGCCGCCCGCCAGCATGGCGCCGAACCCCATCAGCCCCGCCCCCAGCATCGAGCGCCGCATCTGGCGTTCGCCCTCGAATCCCTGGAACCTGAACTCTCGGGCCCAGGCGGCGGCCAGGAACGCGCCCAGGAACACCCCCGGCACCAGCCCCACGTCGAACCCCAGTGCGGGCGCCGGTTCCAGAAAGAACATCAGCGTGGTGGCCGAGGGGCCCGAGAATGTCATCGAGGTGACCGACACCGGCTCGAACGCCACGCGCGCGATCTGGGCCGTCAGCACCCAGCCCATCGCCACCGCGAACCCCACGCCCGAGGCGAAGACCAGCTTGCGGGCGCTGATCCGGTTGCGCCGGGCGACCACCAGCGCGGTGGCGGCAAAGCCCAGCCCCAGCGCCAGCCCGGTCCAGTCCGGCAGCCGCAGGTTTTCCAGCAGGTCCACGTTGGCCCCGCCCGGCGTCACCCACAGCGCGGCAAGGTTCTGGCGCAGCGGCGCCAGCCAGCCGTGCAGCGACATCTGCGCCACCACCGCAAAGATCAGCCCCGCCATGACCGAGCGCAGGTTGCCGGTCGCCGCCAGCACCAGCATCCGCCCCGAACAGCCGCGCGCCAGCACCATGCCGGCGCCGAACATCAGCCCGCCGATGATCGCCCCCGACCACGAGCCGGGCACTGCCATCATCCGCGCCTCGCTGCCGTGGAACAGCCCCAGCAGCTGCGCGGACTGCACCCAGACCATCGCGGTGGAAAAGCACAAAAGCCACACCGCCACCCGCGGCCCCATGGCGCCGCGCCCGAACTCCACCGCCGCCGCCCGCAGGCAAAAGGCCGAGCGCTGCGCGGCCACGCCGAAGACCATCCCGCACAACAGTCCCATCAGGGCGGCCACCCGCCCCTCGCCGACGGTATCGAGCAGCGTGATGAAATCCATTTCCGGGCTCCTCCCTCCTGACGGGGCATCCTAGCACAGATAGGGGCGGGGGCGCAGGGAATCCCGCCGGCGCCGCGCGCGCCCCTGCGGCAAACTGGCGCAGCAGCGCCGGGACAGCGCCCAGTTCCGGCTGGCGTTCCTGCGCGCGCCCGCGCCCCCGCCCTGCCGCCTGCGACACCGGGCAATTGATGCAAGCCACAGGTTTCGTGATACAATCAAAAGGAGAATCGCGCAGCCCCCGCAGGAGGAGCCATGCCGGACCCCGCCCCCCCGACCGCGACCGCCCCGACCGCTGCCCCTTCCGACACCGTTCCTCTGGAGACACCGCCCCGGGTTCCGCTTGAGGAATGCGACCTGATCATGAAGGGCGGGATCACCTCGGGGGTGGTCTATCCGCAGGCGGTGGTCCGCATCGCGCACGATTACCGGCTGCGCAGCATCGGCGGCTCGTCCGCGGGGGCAATCGCCGCCTGCTTCGCCGCCGCGGCGGAATACCGGCGCCAGTCGGGCGGCGGCGACGACATGGCGGGGTTCCACGAGGTCTCGGCGCTATCCGCCGACCTGGCGGAAAACCTGCGCAGCCTGTTCCAGCCGCGCCCCCGGCTGGCGCCGCTGTTTGCGCTGCTGATGGGGGCGGTGTCGGGCAACGCCTGGGGCGCGGTGCGGCGCATCTGGCGGGTGCCGATGGTGGTGGCGGCCGCGCTGCTGGTGCTGTTGCTGGAATGGGCGTGGCTGGCGGGTAATTTCTGGGCCGGGGTCACCGCGCTGCTGGCGGTGCCGCTGGGGCTGGTGCTGTGGATCACGCTGCCGCTGCTGCGGCTGGTTACCCGCGACCTGCCGGCGGCGAACTTCGGCCTGTGCCCGGGACTGACCCAGCCGGGCCACGACGGCCCCGGCCTGACCGACTGGATGCACGCACATCTTCAGCGGATCTCGGGCAAGCCGCCCGAGGCGCCGCTGCTGGCGGGCGATCTGGCGCACCACGGCATCCAGATCGCCGCGATGACCACCGATCTGTCCACCCAGCGCCCCTATCAGCTGCCCCTGTCCACCAGGATCCATTATTTCAGCCTTGCCGAATGGCGCCACCTGTTCCCCGCGCCCTTCCTTGACGCCCTGATCGCCGGGCGCACACCGCTGGCGCATGGGCAGGACCACGCCCCCGCCGATCTTTACCAGCTGCCGGTCGCCGACGATTTCCCGGTGCTGCTGGTTGCCCGCATGTCGCTGAGCTTTCCCGGGCTGATCGAGGCGATCCCGCTGTGGCGCCATGACGAACAGATCCGCCTGCCGGGCCCCGAGGGCAGGACGGTGGGGCGGCTGGCGCGCTGCCTGTTCTCGGACGGCGGGATCTCGTCGAACTTCCCGATCCATTTCTTCGATTCGCTGCTGCCCTCGCGCCCGACCTTCGGCATCGCGCTGGCCAGCTGGGACCCCGCCCGCCATCGGGAGGACCGCGTGCATCTGCCGCGGCGCAACCCCGTCAGCTCGAACCTGCCGGTGCAGCCGATCACCCGGCTGAGCGGTTTCCTGATGGCGATCCTGAACACCGCCAAGGACTGGCAGGACACCTTGCAGGGGATGCTGCCCGGCTATGCCGAGCGGGTGGTGACGGTGCGGCTGGACGACGCGACCGAAGGCGGCATGAACCTGGACATGCCGCCCGAGGTGATCGGCCAGCTGTCCGACTACGGGGCCGAGGCCGGCGAGGCGCTGGTCACGCGCTATTCCTATGCCGCCGGGGCACGCGGCTTCGACGCCCACCGGCAGTTGCGGGGCCGCATCACCATCCCCAAGCTGGCCGAGGCCCTGGGCGGGTTCGGGACCGCCATGGGCTTGCGCCCCGTCGGCGCCCCCGGCGCCCTGACCGGGCGCGAGGCGCTGGAACGCGGCGAAGGCCGCAGCGAACGCCCCGAGGGCGGCGCGCCGCGCCCGGCGCTGTCCGCGCGCTGCCTGTCGCTGGCCGACGATCTGGCGGAGCTGGAAACCCAGGGCTGCGACTCCGACCGGGTCAGCGACGCCACCATCCGGCTGGTCGCCGTCGCCGACCGCGTGCCGCGCCGTAGCGGCTCGGCCTGAGGGGCGCCTGCGGCTCAGCCGGTGCGGATCGGGAAGCTGGCGCGGGTCAGCACCTGCCCCGCGTCGTCGACGATGAACCGCACCGCCCGGTCGCCGCGGTGAAAGGTCAGCCGCCAGCGGCCCGCGTCCTCGTCCACCCCCGCCTCGCAACGCGAGGTGATGGCGCCGGCGCGCATGTCCTGCTGGACCTGCGCCTGGGTGACCCCGAAGGCCTCGGCCAGCAGCGCGGCATCGACGGAAAAATCCGGGCCCGCGCGCTCGATCCCGGTCATGAGGCCGATCGCCAGTAATCGTTGGCCGCCGCGATGGTGGCGAACCACTGCGCCGCGACCTGGCTGACCGCGATCAGCGCATCGGCATCCTCGGCATAGACGCCGCGCAGGCGGTCGCGCACCGCAGCGTCGGGCTGGGTCGCCTTGACCGCCATGCGCGACATCTTGATCGCAAGCTCGAAGCCTTGCTCGGGGGTCTGGGTGATCAGGGTGGGCAGCCACTCGGCCATCGTCTGTCCTTTCGCATCAAGCCCGCGCGCCCGCGGCCCGGCCCCTGCCGGACCTGTCGCCGCGCACGGGCAGCTTAGCAGCTCAGCGGGGCTTGGTAAGGGCTTCTGCCGCGGCCCCGTTCCACTCGGCCGCCAGGATCGAGTCGATGACGGCGGCGATGGGCATCTCGGCCCAGGGCGTGCTTGCGGTGCGCCGCAGCGCCTGCGCCACCCCGGCCACCGCGCGGCCCACCGCATCAGGCAGCGCCAGCCCCTGTGCCAAGCGCGCCGCGGTCAGCCCGCCCAGCAGGTCACCGGTCCCGGCCGGGCGCACCGGCAGCCGCGGAACCTCGAAGCTGCGGCAGGTCTCGCCCGTCGCCACCACCGTCGCCAGCAGCCCCGGCCGCCCGGGCACCGGCACCGAGGTCGCGACCACCGCCGGGCCGCCCAAAGCCTCGCGCGCCCGCACCACGTCGTCAGGGCCGGCGATGGGGACGCCGGAAAGGTTTTCCAGCTCGAAGGCATTGGGCAGGATCACGTCGGCCAGCGGCACCAGCTTTGCCGCAAAGGCGCGGCGCAGCTCGGCATCGGCGAAATGCCCCAGGTCGGCGTCGCCCATCACCGGATCGCACAGATAGAGCAGCCCCGGGTTTTCCGCCTTGGCCCGCACCAGGAACGCGGCCAGCGCCGAGGCCGTCCCCGCCCGCCCCAGAAACCCCGACAGCAGCACCGAGGCCCGCGCCGCCACCCCGCGCTCTGCAATCCCGGTCAGCAGCCCGCCGACCAGTTCCGGGTCCAGCAGCGTGCCGTGCATGGTGGGGTAATGCGGGTGGTTCGACAGCAGCGCCGTCGGCACCTCGACCACCTCGACGCCGCTGGCGCGCATCGGAAAGGCGGCGGCGGAATTGCCGACATGGCCAAAGGCCACCTGGCTTTGAACGGAAACGACCAGCGGCAGTTCGGGTAACGGTTCGGGCGGGATCGGGGTCGGGGTCATGGGCGGCGGTCCGGGGCAAGGGGTTCCCGCCCGTCATACGCCCTGCGGCGCTGCGGTCAAATCGCTGCCCTCAGGCGTCGGGGTGCGAATAGCCCAGCACCCGCCCGCGGCCATCGACATCGCAGAGATGCCGGCGATTGCCGTCCACCGCCTCGACCCTGGCCACCCCGCCGGTTTCGGACAGCCAGCGCGAGGCGACCGCCGCCGCAGGCTGGCGGATATGGGCGGCAATGGTTGCGGTGCAGGCGGCCTCTTGCCGCGCGCGCAGATCATCCGCGGCCGGGGCAGTCTGCCCGGCGCACCCCGCCAGCAGCGCCGGCGCGGACAGGATCAGGATGGATCGCATGGCAGGCCCCCGTGCCGGACAACACAAAGGCGATTGTAGCATCCGTTGCCGGGAATGTCGCGTGGATGTGGGGGGAAGGGGAAAGCGGTGCGGGAACAAGCGACTTGTGAAATTTCAGAGAGTCTTGCTCTGTTCTCCATCCGAATCTTGAACGAATCCAGTGGCTTTGGCTAGCGCGTTTTTCGCTGACTGCCTTTTATTTCACTTCGCACGCGGGTTGCCGTGTTGGGGCTGGCAAAGCTCGGGAGGTTCACAACTGCTTCGAGGTTGGTTCGTGATCTTGCAGGCCTTGAGGTGATCGGCCGCGCCGTAGTGTATGAAGCGCTCTCCCGATATTGCTTATTGCTCATGCCGTTGCATGTTCCCATCCGATAAATCTAACCAAAAATCGAGGTGGATGCCGCGATGGGGAAATTCGGCGCCTTTTTCAGTATGGTCGATAACCCCCGCATCTGCGAGCGTGATTACGTCCTGATGCACGGCTGGCGCATCGCGCCCGACCCGGTACGCAAGCTCGTCAATGGACATGACCCCTTGCCCGGCAAGCGCCATGACAACCCTAAGACGAGAAGGTGTGAGAATCCGATGCAGATCCTCGTAGCTGCGAAAATACAGTGCGGGGACCGCTTCGCGGACCTTGGCTGCAACGGCCAGTTCGCCTGCTTCGGTGAAGCCTGCGCGAAGATTGGCCCCCGTGTCCAGATGGATATTCAGAGTGCTCATTGTGTTCCTGCCAGCATTATTGGGAGCCCCTGGAAATGCTGGTCGGCATACATCCAACCATGCGGGGGGAGTGATTTCCAGTCGGCTTCCATCTACTCGACGCACTCAGGTCAACCCGCCAAGGCACGCTGCACCGCACCGGGCTCTTTCTCGATCACCCGCAGCAGCGTGGCAGCAGGACCAGAGACGCGACGCTGACCCTGTTCCCACTTTCGATACCCCGAAAGGCTCATCCCCATCAACGGGGCCATTTGCGCCTGCGTCAGCTTCGCCCGCATCCTGACCTCGCGCGGATCGACCGGCTCGTGCAGGATTGCGGGGCCTTCTCCCTTGGCGTGGGCCAGTGCCTCGCCCATGGCCTGGATCAGATCTTCGCCGAACGTACTCATTTCCTTTCCTTCCATGCAGCCTTCAGTGCCGTGGCCAGCGCGGCCACCGTGCGCTTTTCATCCGGAGTCATGTCGCTTCTCACGTTTTTGGCATAGGCCAGCAGCGCGTAAAGCGGCATGGTTTCATCCAGATAGTAGTAGATCACCCGGGCACCGCCCCGTTTGCCTCGACCTGAGGCCGCGAACCGGACCTTGCGCACCCCGCCCGTGCCTGGGATCTCATCACCGGCCATGGGGTTCTCGGCCAGAAAATCGATCAGCTCCCTCTTCTCGTCTTCATTGAACAGCTTTTCGGTCTGCCGGGTGAAGATAGGGGTTTCTGCTACTGTCTGCATGCCTACATGTAGCCCATCGGGTTACTTTTTGCAAGAAGTGGGGTGGTAAGAAGTACAGACACCATCAATGCCGGCTTCTGCCGCAGGCGGGAAGACAAGAGCCTTCATCTGCTCTCATACTCCGCCCGCTTTCGGGCCTTGAGCGTCGCGAAATCCTGCGCGTCACTGGCGGAAGGTAAAACCTGTCCGTCAGGCGGCGCCTCGGTATCGTCAGGTCAATCTTCGACCGTCAGCCGGCGGACTGCCGCCAGTAGCTCTTCGATCGCCTGCTCTGCGGCCGCGAGCTTCATGGCCACCATCAGCTCCTCACGCCCGGCCATTGCGAGGAACATCCCCAGCACCTCGTCGGAGTGTCGCGCCAGAGCGACCAGGTGCTCTCCGCTCGGGCCGTATCTGCCGGCGAACCAGTTCTTCACCGTCTTCTCGTTGGCGCCGGTCCAGGAGGCAACGATCTTCGCCCCCGCTCGACTGTCTCCGAGCGATCGCTTCAGCGTCGATGCGATCTCAGCGGCGAACCAGTTGTCCGGCTCGTGCCGACCATTCCCAGTATACCCGTTTTCTTTCGGAAAGAACTTGCCCTTTTTCGGAAACGACATTCCAGCCTCCCTCGCGTTACATGGACACGGGGATTCAGCCGCAGCTCCGCGCGGACTGGGCGAATTTGCCCGGAATGATGAGGAGATGCGTGCGTGGGCGGTCGATGGACGACCAATTCAGACAGGAGCGACGGGCCGCCCGAGATGGACGTGCCTGCGGTCGCCTATGTCCGGATGTCGACCGATCATCAGAAATACTCGACCGAGAACCAGCTCGACGTCATCCGCAAATATGCATCGGATCGCGGTCTTGAGATCCTGCGCGTCTTCGAGGATTCCGGTCGGAGCGGGCTACGCCTCGACGGCCGCGAGGCGCTGCAGAGCCTGATGGCAGAGGTCGAGTCCGGGCAAGCCGACTTCAAGGCGATCCTCGTCTATGACGTCAGCCGGTGGGGCCGGTTTCAGGATGCCGACGAAGGCGCCTACCATGAGCATGTCTGCTCGCGCGCCGGGATCCGCGTCCACTACTGCGGCGAGCAGTTCGAGAATGACGGCAGCATCGGCTCGAACCTGCTGAAGACCGTGAAGCGGGTCATGGCTGGCGAATATAGCCGCGAGCTCTCCGTGAAGGTCTTCGCGGGCCAGTGTCGCCTGGTCGAACTCGGTTTCCGCCAGGGCGGCGCGCCCGGATACGGGTTGCGCCGGGTGCTGATCGACGAGCACGGCAATCCCAAGGGCGAGCTGTCGCGCGGCGAGCAGAAGAGCCTTCAGACCGACAGGGTCATTCTCGTCCCCGGCCCCGAGCACGAACAGGATGTCGTCCGGCGTATGTATCGCATGTTCGTGGAGGACGGCCGATCCGAGCGGGGGATCGCGGATGCCCTGAACGCTGACGGACTGCGCACCGACCTCGACCGGCCATGGACGCGAGCGACAGTCCATCAGGTGCTGACCAACGAGAAATACATCGGCAACAACGTTTTCAACAAGATCTCCTTCAAGCTGAAGCAGCGCCGGGTGGTGAACCCGCGTGAGATGTGGATCCGGTCCGAGGGCGCCTATCCGGCCATCGTCGATGAGGCGCTGTTCCTGCGCGCCCGGGAAATCGTCGATGCACGCAGCCGCCATCTTTCCGACCAGGACCTGCTGGACGCACTCCGGGCGCTGCTTGCCAGCAAGGGCTTCCTTTCCGGACTGGTCATCGACGAGCACGAGGACACGCCATCATCGAGCGCGTTCCGGTCCCGGTTCGGCAGCCTGCTGCGCGCCTATGAGATGGTCGGATATCAGCCCGATCGGGACTACCGATACATTGAGATCAACCGGAAGCTCCGCGAGGCCCATCCGCAGATCGTCGCGGGCGTCGTCGCTGGGATCGAAAACGCCGGTGGCAGTGCCGTTCAGGACCCCCGGACCGAGCTTCTGGCCGTCAACGGCGAATTCACGGTATCGGTCGTGCTGTCGCGATGCTTCGAGACCGCAGGAGGCTCGCTGCGCTGGCGCATCCGCCTCGACACGGGGCTCTTGCCGGACATCACCATCGCCATACGCATGGACGAGCTGAACGCGGCGCCCCGCGATTACTACGTCCTTCCGAGCATCGACATGACCGCGGATCGGCTTCGGCTCGCCGAGCAGAACGGCCTGTCTCTCGATGCCTATCGCTTCGACACGCTCGATTTCTTCTTCTCAATGGCCGGCAGGGCCAGATTCTCGGAGGTGGCCTGATGCCCGAAGACATCCCGACCGATGACCACAAGCATGTGACCCTCATCCCGACCGACAGGATCCGGATCCTCAATCCGCGTGTGCGCAACCGGCGAACATTCGAGGAAATGGTCGAGAGCATTGCGCGCATCGGCCTCAAGCGCCCGATCACCGTGACCCGGCGCGCGGTCACGGACCCGGAGGAATACGATCTCGTCTGCGGCCAGGGGCGGCTCGAGGCCTTCATCGAACTGAAGCAGGACGCCATTCCCGCCATCGTGATCGATGCCGATGAGAGTGACTGCCTCGTCATGAGCCTGGTCGAGAACTGTGCGAGGCGCCAGCATCGTGCAATCGACCTGATACAGGAGATCAGCGCTCTCCGAAAGCGCGGCTACAACGACCGTGAGATCGCATGCAAAATCGGGCTCAGCTCCGAATACGTCAACATGATCGCGGGGCTGCTCGAGCGCGGCGAGCAGCGCCTTGTATCGGCGGTCGAGACCGGCCTCATGCCGCTGAATCTCGCAATCGACATTTCCAAAACGGACGACGAGGGGGCTCAGCGCGCGCTCATGGATGCCTATACGGAAAAGAAGCTGCGGGGGAAGAAGTTTGCAGCCGTGCGGCGTCTGCTCGAACGACGCCAACGCCGTGGGAGGCGCGTCGATGAAACACCATTGGGCCGCAAGGTGAACCGCAGCGAGCGCCCTCTGACCAGTGATGCGCTCGTGCGGGCCTATCGTCAGGAAGCAGATCGTCAGAAGCTGATGATCAAGAAGGCGGAGTTGACCCAAGGCCGGCTTCTGTTCGTCACGGAAGCATTCCGTGCGCTCCGGAGCGACGAGAACTTCGTTACGCTGCTGCGCGCCGAAAATCTCGAAGTGATGCCCACCTATCTGGAGGAACACGCGAGGACGAACCCATGACGCGGAAAGATCGCCACCGCTCCGATCCCGTCGTCCATGGCTTTGAAGTTGACTGTGTGACCCTGGCCGTGGACGCTCTTCTTCCAGTGCGAATGCTCCGAACGGCCACGAAATCCAGCAGGAAATACCAGCAGATCACCGCCTCGATCCGCGAGGTCGGTCTTGTTGAGCCGCCCGTGGTCGCCCGCGACCCTTCAAATCCGGGTACCTTCCTTCTGTTGGACGGGCATGTTCGCGTCGAGGTATTAAAAGACCTCGGCATCGAGCAGATCGAATGCCTGGTCTCCACCGACGACGAAGCCTTCACCTACAACAAGCGGATCAGCCGGTTGTCGCCAGTCCAGGAGCACAAGATGATCCGTCGCGCCATCGAGCGCGGCGTTCCGGAAGAAAAGATTGCCAAGGCGCTGGACATCAATCCGCAAAGCGTCCGTCGCAAGGTTCGCATGCTGGACGGGATCTGTGATGAGAGTATCGCCATCCTCAAGGACAAGCCCTGCCCGATGGCGGTGTTCGAGATCCTCCGCAAAATGAAGCCGCTGCGCCAGGTCGAGGCCGCCGAGCTGCTGGTCAACGCCAACAACTACTCGGTCGCCTATGCCTCTGCGATCCTGGCCGGTACCCCGCAGAGGCAACTCGCGGAAGGTACGAAGCCCAAGCGCATCAAGGGCATCACCCCCGAAGCAATGGCCCGGATGGAGAGTGAACTGGCGCGCCTTCAGGAGTCGATCACCTCCATTCAGGAGACCTACGGTCAGGACCACCTGCATCTGACTGTCGTCAAGGGCTACCTGGCGAAGCTGCTCGGCAACGCCCGGGTGGTCCGCTACCTCATGCAGCATCGGCCCGAATTCCTTGCCGAGTTCCAGGCGATTGCGGACATGATCTCCACACTGCCACCAGAGGCAGCAGCCTGACCTGATCGCGACGACCATGGGGACCCGGACCCAGATCAAGCGCGGGGACCGCGGGAGACGCCGCACTGTGGGGCGGATCGAGCGCGGTGGTGGGGATGGCGGCGAACCCGCCCGGAGCCCACCAGGCCGGCTCGAGTTTTCGCTGGCCGCGTGGCTGGCATGACGCCGGTCACGACGCGGAATGGGCGTGCCGGTCGAGCATTGATGAATCCCGGCACGCCCAAGCGTCTGGCTCCAACGTGATCGTTTCCGCCAGGCAAGGCCGAATACCACCACGGCGGACAAAACCCGCCTCAAGCCCGTTCGCTCCGACCGGATCGGACGAGATCGCGAGAACGATGGAGAAGGCTGCTCTCCCAGGGCCGCATCATGTCCGACCGCTGGGTTTCCGTAGAAGAAATCGTCGTGCATCTCGGCATCAGCAAGAACACGGTCTAGCGCGTCAGCCGAGTCCAACCTTGCCCGCATCGGTTTTGGTTGCATTTCAGCTCCGGCGTTTTGGGTTGATGAGATGAGCGAGCCCCGGCCCGCTCTCCACAAAATGGGTTGTAGGGACGGGGCTGACGACGGCGCAGGTTGAAAATCTCCGCAGTATGATGTATATGTTTCTGCATATACACATGAACAGGAGGGGCGATCATGCCGCATCCGCAGCCATCTTCAGAGCCTCGTGAAGCCAAGCTCTTCCGTAACAACAAGAGCCAGGCTGTCCGCATTCCCGCAGACTTCGAGATGCCGGGGGATCGGGTGAACATCTATCGTGATGGGAACCGGCTTATCATCGAGCCGGTGCGCCGCAAGAACCTGCTTGAAGTGCTGGCCGGACTAGACCCGCTCGGGCCAGAGGATCAGTTTCCTGATGTGGACGAGACGCTTCTCCCGGCCAAGGAAATCGACCTTTGACCCTTTACATGCTCGACACCAATATCGTCTCCGATCTGCTGCGACATCCTGACGGCAGCGCGGCAAAGCGCATTGCCGAGGTCGGCCCGGATGCGATCTGCGTGAGCATCATCACAGCCGCAGAGCTGCGATATGGGTGCGCCAGGAAAGGGTCTGCGAAACTCCTGGCGCATGTCGAGGCGATACTGGAAAGTGTGCAGGTTCTGGCGTTCGATGTGCCTGCTGACGCGGAGTATGGCGGCATTCGTGCCGAGCTTGAGGCCGCTGGCAAGCCCATTGGTCCGAACGATCTGTTGATCGCAGCTCATGCCTGCGCCGCAGGCGCAATCGTCGTGACTGACAACACGGGCGAGTTTTCCCGCGTTCGCGGCCTGCGGGTTGAAAACTGGATCAGGTAGCCGATGAACGAAAACTGTCTTGGGCGCAGTGTCGGAATGGGCGAAGTTTCATTGGACATTGCTACTCTCCATGCCACTTCTGACAGATACTATTCCATGGCATATCCGAGCGCACGGTAGCCCGTTCGCCGCTTGGCGGCCATCCTCGCGAGGACCGGGACAGCACTGTCGACGTAGTCGACGACCAATACGTCCTTCTTCCCTTCATGCTGCCGATGTAGCCTGCCGACATACTGCGCCAGCGTGCCTTTCCATGCGATCGGCATCGTCAGGAACAGGGTATCAAGACGCTTGTCATCGAAACCTTCGCCGATGTAACGCCCCGTGGCGAGAATCAAACGCTCGTCCTCATCGGCAACATTCAACGCGGAATGCGCGGCCTTCCGGTCCCTTGCGGACATGCCGCCACGAAGGACAACGATATTCTTGGCGAACCGGGCGAACCGCCGCTGAAGGTAATCGAGGTGATCCTTCCGCTCGGTCAGTACGATCGGCGACCGCTTGGCCTCTAGCGATTTCAGCACATCGTCAAAGATCAGATCATTTCGAGCCTCGTCTTCCGCCAAAGCGGCATAGATCGTGGGAATTGACGGGCGCTCGGCCATGGCGAGAGCCTCTGGCAATCGAAATCCTGTATGACGCTCACGGGCCCGATGGTGAATGCCGCTTTCGACAGCCTGTAATTTGGCACTCACCTGATGGCGCACCGGACCGCATTGCATGAAGATGATCGGGTGATGCCCGTCTTTTCGGGCGACGGTTGCCGACAATCCGGTGACGTAGCGCGCCTTCGATCTGCGGGCGACAAGCTCGAAGCTTGCAGCGGACAGGTGATGGCACTCATCGACGACAAGATGGCCATATTTGCCAACGATATCGTCAACTTCACCCTTGCGAACCAGGCTCTGGATCAGCGCCACGTCGATCACACCGGTAGGTTTGCGCTTTCCGGCACCGATGGTGCCGATCTGCTTCGGGTCGATCTGTAGAAAGGACCCAAGGCGCTCGACCCACTGGCTGAGGAGTTCACGGCGATGGACCAGAACCAATGTATTGCGAGCGCGATGCGCGATCAGCGCCGAGGCCACGACGGTCTTTCCGAATGCGGTCGTGGCGGCGAGCACGCCTGTATCGTGCTTGGCCAATGCATCAAACGCGCGCGATTGCTGCTGGCGAAGTTCGCCACGGAAGCGAACCGTCTCGGGCAAAGAAGTTCCATCTTCGCGCAAATCGTCCAGATCGGCTGTCGCTCCGTGATCGGAAAGGAGCCCGATCACTTCATCAAGGCAGCCGCGCGGCAGGGCGACGTGTCGGGGGTGCAGTTCGGCACAGGATACAATTCGCGGCTTGCCAAATGTCGGTAGCCGCATTGCTTGCGCGCGATAGAATTCCGGGTTCTGGAACGCCGCCAATCGCACCAACTGAGCGATCATAGCGGTCGGCAGATCCGACCGGTCGATATAGATCTGATCGGCGATCGTCACCTTGATGGTTTGCGGAAGGGCCACACCGAGGCGTCGTGGCGTGCTGCGGCGCGACGGGGGCATCTTCCAAGGCTCGTCCGCCTGCTCGTCATCCACCGGCATTCGCACACCCAGCACCCGCCCGGAGAGCTCTGCCGCTTCGACGTGCTCGGTCACCGCCGCCAGGGACATTCTCGGCAAAGACGACAAATGGGCCCACTGATCCCCATATGGCCGCATGTCTGAGTCGACAAAGACGCTGTTGCCCGCCTTGCGCGCCCCGCTCTGGAGCGGCAGCGCGATCAGGTTGCCAAAGCCGCCAAGTGGCTTGGTATCCTGGTTTGGAAACAGTCGATCATAGGATGCGAAGCCGATTTCCGGCCGTCTTTCCATCGTTTCGGTGATCAGGACCGATCCGAGTTGACGTGCCAGACGAGCAGGTATCGGTTCGGAGAAGAATATCCAGATATGACCGCCGTTCCCTGACCTCGATCGTTCCAGCGCTGCGGGGACTCCCTTTGCCCGGCAGGTTTCGAGCAACGCAATGGCATCTTCCGCCCATGATGCCTTGTCAAAATCCGCCGCCAGGAACCAGCATGTATCCGCTGGCAGGAGCGGATAGACACCGGCGACAAAATCTCCGTTTCGGGCACCATCGCCGCGCAGGTGTTTTTCGATGATCGCATCATCGGGTGGGATGAAGCTCTGGTTGGGGCAATCACTGCATTTCACCGCCGGCTTTCCGCATACCCCTCTTACCCACTCATTGAAGCAGGCGGGTGAGTAGCCGGATCGACCAGTTTTTCTGTTCTCCCATCGTAACGGGAATACATCGCTGCGCCCCGCAAAAAGAGACCGAAACAGATCGATCTTTTCCTGCGAGGATGAGCTATTCACCACAGCTGCACCCTCAAGCGTCACCTGTTCCGTCCGAGTTTGCTCAACAGCATCCAGTTGCCGCTCGAGCGCTTCCAACTCGCCCTGCAACGCAATTCGCTCGGCCTCAAGGCGGGACAATCGGTCCCGAACACGCGAGATTTCCGCCGTTATGCTGCCGGCATTCATCAAGCAAACCCCTCGCGCGACATATCCTGCCCACCATGTCATCGCAGACAGGATGGATCGCTGTGGCCGGATGGGCAACTATCCACATGGGCTTTTGCCCGCTCAACCAGTGCCGCCATGCAAGAATGACTGACAGTGACCCCGGTCAATCCTCGCTTTCGCCGGTCGCGATACAGCGCGCCCCCAACGGCCCGAGCCGCGATCAGCAGCCGCGAAACCCTGACCCTGTTCGCACGAGCGACGGTCTGGATGGGGGTGCGAATTGCCTGTCCACCTGATGGCGGCTTGCCTGCGCTGCACCAGTCATCGAGAAAGGATTCGAGTGTTGCTGCCGAAAACCCGACCATCCTGTCGTTGAAGCGGTGGTCGGGGACCAGCAGCCCGTCGCCGATCAGCCCCCGCACCACATCGACGCTGACGCCGAGCTGGCGCGCGGCATCCTGGGCGTTAAGCAGGTCCTTCAGCTTTGGTGCGAGATCGGCAATCAGGTCGGGATCGACCTCGGAACTGGCCCCGATCCCGACCCTGAGGCCGTATTGGGCCTTCAGCACCTGCACGGTGATCTTCAGCCCGATTCCGTGACAGTTGCAGAGCGAACGCAATGTTTTGGGTTCGACCCCGCGTGTGCGGATGCCGAACACCTTCTCCTGCCCCGTGAAACGGAAGGTTTCCCCAACATATGCTGCCAGCACCGCACAGATGGGCCTGTAAGCGGGCTGATCCTTTCGGAAATAGAATTCGTTGAACGCGCGGCCAAAGGCGTTGTGGTAATCGTTGCCCCGCCGGCCATGACCGATATGCGTGCGCAGGAAGTCCTTGATCGCTGCCGGTCCTTTGATCAGCACCTCGGCCCCGAGATGCGCATGCTCGCGACGCTCATCGACAGATATGCCTTTCCAGTCGCCTTGGGGACCACGCATGGCCATGGCCCCGAAGACTTCGGCGGTGTGGATCGCGACATCGAGTTGCACATCATCGATCCAGCGCCCGGAGTGCACGCCGTCCAGCCTCTCAGTGATATAGTGCTCCAGCGTGGTCGGTCGACCTGGTTGCCAGGGTGCCGCCCGAGCTGCGATCAGCTTCGGGATCAGAGGCGACAGGTCATGCTGCATCCGTGCCGCCTTGCGGGGCAGGACCGTCATGAGACGGAGACCGTGCTCGGCGCAGACATGGTTCGCGTCGATCAGCCAATCCGTCCGGCCCAGGCAGGCAGATCGAAGATCGCCATCGGCCAATCCCCCCAGACAGGCCGGGCAGAACCGATAACGATCCGGGGCGCACTGAACCTTGTTGCGTGGATCGGCGCCGAGTTGCAGACGCCGCGGATTGCTGGCATCCAGGGCGCCACGAACAAGCGCCTGCGGATCACAGCCCGTATATCTGGCAAGGTTTTCGACGCTGTGCCTGTCGCCCATCAGCAGGGCTCGAAGGTCCAGATCGAAGAGGTGGACCAGCTCTGGCAAGGATGTCAGCCCGGACAGCCGGGCAATGCGGTATCCGTAGGAGGCAATGGTCTCACGGGCATGCGGGGCGGGAAAGATCATCTTACCGCCTTCCCCTTTGTTTTCGCGACCGCCCCTTGGGACCCATCGGGGGATCGGGCTCGATCGGTGATCGCCCTGTGTTCAGGCTCCGGAAATCCGGCACCAGGAACGGGTTCCGACCAGCGACCTCCCCGGTGCGCTCGGCATAAAACAGTGCGAAATCCTTCACGCCCAATGCGGGCGTTCCATCCGCCAGGGCGCGGGTGATCGCGCCGATGATCAGTTCGACCACGATTCCGAACTGTTCGCGCCCGGCATGGAGAAGCCGGGGCACGAACTCCATATCCGCCAGATCCGGCGCCAGCGGCAGATCCGCAAGCCCGGCGTAGCGGGCGACCAGTTCTGCAACATCGTCGCAGGCATCGAACTCGGTCACCGGAAGAAAGCGGGTGATGAAGAAGCGGCGGGACAGTTGTGGATCCTGGGTCAGCAGATCATGCAGTTCCGGTGTCCCGCTGACGACCAGGTTGGTCGGCCAGTCCGGGATCTGCATGAGGCTCTTCAGGGCATTGATCACGCCCGCCTTCTCGACCTCCGAGCCTCGGCCACCCAATTCCTGGCCTTCATCGAGGTGGATCAGCCAGCATTTCCGCAGGTGCAGGTGAAAATTGACCAGTTCCCACATGCGCGACGCCGTGGTGTTGCTCTGGATCTGGAAAGCCAGGGCATGCAGGATCGCGCGTGCGAGGTCTTTCTGGGTGGCAGGCGTCGGCACCCGAATGGAGATCCAGCGGAACTCGCCAGATTCGGCGTCCGCAGCATCAATCCGGCGCAGGATCCGCTGGATGGCAGTGGTCTTGCCGCTGCCGGATTCCCCGATGACCGCGATCCCGCGTCCCTCGGCAGACTGTCCAAGATCCAGTTCGGCCTGGCGTTTGTCCATGATCTCGCGGAAAAGCCGCCGCACGGTTTCGTAGCCCGGATGGGCCACGAAATGCTTGCGCAGGGACACGGCAATCCGCGCGACCTGATCAGGCGACGTGTGATGCTCACTCGTCATCTTCGAACCTCCAGCCCTTGCGCGTCGGCGGCGTGTCATCCACAGGAGGGTCCTCCGGCGCGGGCGGTGCATCAGCATCATCCGCCTCACTGCCTCCGACCTCGAACCCGCCCTGCAGCCAATCCGAGCCGGCCTGGACCTGACCGGCCGACGCAGCGGGCAGCAGGTGCAGGCCAAGGCCGAGTGTCTGTTCCGCCCTGTCGATCTCCTCGGCGGTGAACGTCATCCGTCCAAGCTGCGCCGCGTTGGCCGCCTCGGTCGAAAGCAGGTCGAGCCGGCGCAGCCCGTCATGGAAGATTTCGGCGGAGATTGCCGCGCGTTCGCGGTTATGATCCATGACGGTCCTGGCGAATGCCGACCACTGGTAGAAGGAGACGCCCGAGAGCGCCCCGGACAGGTCATGGGCGGGATACCAGGTTCCGCCTACCTCGACCGCGATCCAGCCAAGGTCCAGCGGATCGAACCGCAGCCGGGCCTTGTGCTGATGGCTGTGCTTGCGGGCATCGCGCAGCTGTTCGCAGGCGAAATCCGCGCCGAACACCCGCACGCCGCGACCGGAAATGCTGCGTTCCAGCTCAATGCCGAAGATCGCCCGGCGATCCATCGCATCGACCGGGGCCGGAAGGCCATATTTGGCCACCAGCCGGTCCCAGCAATCGGCAGGGGTCTCACCCTGAAGCCCGGCGTGAGGGCGCTGGTGATAGACGTCCACGATATAGGTCACGAGCGCCGCCAACAGATCCTGATCGGTGAGCGAGGCTTCCGCCTCCGCATCATAATCGCCCCGCTGCTCGGGGTTCGAGAACGTCCGGCCACGAAACCGGCTGACGAAATGCGTCGCAAATGTCCCAAACAGGCGTTCGATGCGAGACCGGAGCTTGGCCACACCGCCGGGTGGATTGACCAGGCGGGCAAGCAACCCGGCGCAGGTGATCTTGAAATCATCGCTGACGAAGGCTGAGCCCATGTCGGCTGCGACGGTCTCGGACCGCCCACCCTGGTGCCAACCGTGACGACAGCCAAGGCCAACCGCGATAGCCGTCTTGTCGATCGTCACCGTTTCCAGCGTGCGGATTGCCGCTTCCGAACTGGTCGATCTGGACAGGGTGAGACCGACGACGCAACGCGTGGCGCAGTCGATGGCGACGCAGATGACAAGGCGTATCACTTCGAGGGCGGCAATCTGCTGCGTCGTCAGCCGGTCGGAAAGACCGGCATTGGAAACCCATGTCATGAGGTCGACATCCCATTCGTCGATCTCGACCCGTTCCATGGGCCGCAGGACCTGCACGCCGTATTCGATGATCGCGAATTTCTTGTTGGCGGCATCGACACCCCACCGTTGCAGGTAGGTCTCGTAGGGGTCCATCCGCTTGATTGCGCGATAGACGGTGGAGCGGGATGGCGGCCGGAGTTCGGGCAACCCCTGCTCAGCACGGTCCCGGCTGAAATCCGCGTAAAGGTTGGTCGCGCGCTCGTGGATCTGATCGATGGTCGGGCGCAGCGGCGAGGCGTATTCCGCGATCAGCGCATCAAATGCCGCAAGCTCTCCGGGCAGCATCCGGCGTCTGCCCCCGCATCGATGCGTTTGAGGCACCAGGGCCATGATGTTGAAGCCGCTTCTTTCATAGGCTCGCGCCCAGGTCAGCAACGACTTGGCGCAAGGCGGCGTTCGAAAGGTTTCCATACGCCCCGCGCGCTTGAACCGTTTGCGAAAGCGCTTACGGATATGACTTTCTACGGCAGCGATAACTGCTGGCAGAATGGTGTTGACCGAGGCCTCGCTTCGCCTGGCCAGCCCGGCCTTGATGCAGCGCAGCAGCTCCTCGACGAACAATAGTCGCCACAGCGCGGTCTCTTGCTTGCCCTCGGGAAGATCCCGAAAATACTCGGGGAGTCCGTCAAGGTTGCGCTCGGCGGCTGTGCGTGCCGCCCCCTGCGGAATGTAGCGAAACCGCGAGCTGCGAAGCAGCTCCTCCAGCTCGCCGTGGCTGATGCTGCGGGCTAGGTACGGCGGCGCTATTCCGATCAGCACGATCCCTTCAGGTTCATGCGACGCAAGCCGATATTCCACGCCATCAAGGATGACGAGATCGAGAAGCTTGAAATTGCTGTGTTTCATGGCACCCTCTCAAGCTAGGATCATATGGGTAAAGGCTGGGATCATCGGCGCGCCGAGTTCCCTGGCGCGCTCGATCAGGCGCGTCGTCGGGGCGTGCGGCACGACCTCCGGCTGGGGGATGTCTGCATCGGTGAACAGCAAGACCCGTGTCGCGAAGGATCTGGGCAGTTGCGAGGCGATAAGCCTCAACGTGTCCTCGAAGCGGTATTTGCGGACGCGGGCCAGTGGGCGCACGGCGACGGCAATCGCATTGCCGTCGGTCAGGAGGGCGCGAAAGTCGAAGTGATGGACGGCGGGCCTGCCCCGTGCGTCGCGGTACCGGATGACGGGCGGCTGCGCCTGAACTTCACGGAACTCGGGGTTCGCAATTAGCTGGTCCCAGCAATGGGCTTCCAGCCCGGATTCGAGCCGGCTGATGACGGGACACGGCAAGAAAGACCGAACATCGACGACCTGCACGCGGGCGCTCGCTTTCGAGCGCGCCGGAATGGTCCGGCTGGCGGGTGCCAGCACGGGAAAACGGAAGAAGGGGTTCATGTCACATCCCTGGCAATAGTTTGTCAGATGACCGCCCGCGAGAACGGGCGATCACGGCGGATGCAAGCACAGCGCAGCCATCGACCGAAACGGATGGCGCCGGTCATTGACTTTGCGTGCGATTTTGGGGATGCTTAGTTCACCGGTTCCGTGAGATTCGGTAAACCTAAGCAGGGCTCTGAAAGTTGCCGCTTTCGGAGCCTTTCGCTTTTAGTTCTTCATGGTGCCCTCCTGTTCGTAGCGATCAGGCCAGATATTTTCGGGGGTGGTATCAAGCTTTTCCGCTATCGCACGTTGGATTTTCTGAGACCGCCGATGCCCTTGCGACACAAGGCTTACCGAAGCAGGAGTTTTGCCCAGTTCGCGAGCAATGTCGCTGAAGCTGGTTCCGGCCAGCCGCAAGCGTGCCCGGATCATCTCGTGGCAAAATTCATCGTCCATCCCTGCACCTATACCGTGTCAGTGAGTGACCAGCACATCTAGCCCAAACGGATTATGGCAGAGAACGAATCGTTTTCCCAGCTAAAAAATTAGCTAGCGCTTTGATTTTACTAATCTAATTTTTTACAGATTGTTTTTTGTTAGATCGGGGAAGCCCAGTCGTACGCTTAGCTTGACGGCTTGCGCTCTGTATTAAGTGCGGTTGTCAGGACATCGACGATCAACTGCTCAACTTCGTTCAGCCGCATCTGGCGTTCGTAAGCCAGGCGCTCGACGAGCGTCGCAATGGCCGGGTCGCGCGGCCCGTACAGTGCCCAGTCTCGAATGGATGCAGCGTCAGGATGTGGTTGTGCAGATGTGATGGCCATAGCCCTTTAATACCCGATGTGGGCGCGTGGGTCGAGAACAAGCGCTTCTGCGTTGCCATTGCCTTCGAGGTAACAAAGCGCGAAGGCAGCAACCAAATGGCGCCAAATCATGCAGCCGAGCCAAAGCTAGCACCTTCATCGCTGCCGCCGTTTCCCTCACAACCTCACAGCAGCCACGATTCCGGCGACCTCAGTGCTGGCCCCTTTCGCTGAACTCAGCCTCGACCGCACCGATAAGCTCAACCATGGAAAGCCCCAGACCTTGGCACAGGCCATGAATGGTCGCCAAGCTGGGTTGATGTCGGCGGCTTTCCAGAAGTGAGACATATCGCATGCTGACCCCGGCCCTATGCGCAAGCTCCTCCTGGGATAGGCCAGCCGCAGTCCGCTGCTTTCGCAGGATTTTTGCAAAGGCTTCCAGAAGGGTGTCGTCTGCGTCGGGCATGCCGGATGCAGACGTCCAGACAGGACTTGATTCTATGAAGTATTCTATGAATTATGAAGAAAACAGTGAATTTATGGAGAAGCCCTTTGCTGCCGTCCCATTGCATCCCTGCCATCGCGCTGCTCACGTTCCTTGCCGCCGCCGCTGCCGGCGCACAGTCCCTCCCGCAACAGCCCGGATATGATGCATTCCAGCATGTTGTCGCCGTTGAACCGCGCCCTTATGAATTTGAGATCCTTGGCGTGAAACCCGGCATGCCGATCGATGAGGCCGTGCGCCTGATCGAGGAACATCTTGGCAAGGAACTGTCGCCACTGGATGGCACGCTGCAGATCAGCAGTCCGGATGGGCGCACATTCCGTACGGAACTGCGCCTAGGCTACGAAACACCGGGTATCACCTTCTTCCTGCGCAATCAGGATGATCAGCCCTTTGACAGCGTGGAACTTGACGTCTCGACGCCGGCATCAGGCTCCGTGGTCACTGCCGTGCGCAGAGAGGTCAGGCTGAGCGCTAGCGATGGTCCTGACGGTGCCAGCCTGCTCGCTCAGCTGGAGGACCTGTATGGCGAGCCCTCCGAGACCAAGGTATCCCCGGGTACGAACTCCTGGCTTTGGGCAACAGATATGGATTACAGCGCCATCCCCTTTGTCGGTGGCGGTCCGGAACCACGCTATGCCTGTGCTCGCGGCCTGCCGGACAATGGGCGATACAGCTACGAGGTGCCGTTTCCGACTGGGGGGCCAAACAATTGCGGCGCGACATTCGGTGTCAGTCATCGCACAAGCGCTACCACGGTCACGCTCAATTTCCGGCTGACGGATTATAAGCTGGTCGATCAGGATCGGGAAGCCGCGAACTCTCAGGTGGACGAGAAACTGAGTGCGACAGCGGCGCCTTCGGATATGAAGCTGTGAGGAGGGCGATCCGGATGGACGGAGACGATGTTTTCACCGAACCTAGCGATGAGCAGCTGGCGGCCCACGATGCGGAAAACCTTCAAAGCATGCTAACCCATCTTCGCGACAATCCCACTGACGACGCTGAATGTGTTCTAGAGGTCAAGGTCTCGATGTCAGCATTGTCCAAGATGCAGCTGCGCAGTATACAGGAGAAGATTTCGCTACAGGCCGTACTGAGAGAATCGCTCCGTCGGGATGGCTTGAGTTGATAGGGCCTACTTCGGGCTCTTACTCCCACAGTGGTGGTACGCCTGTAATAATCTGTCCGAATACGTTCTCACGATGCCAGCGCAGGTTCTCGGGATGAGGATGATTATGTGGGTCGGCGGGTTTCAACAGTTTACCACCCGGCCTTATGAGGCGGTTGATCACATCGCCAGGCACCTTGTTCCTTGAAACAAGGATTGTTTCGCTATCTTCTGCGACCGAGATCAGGCCACGATCGAACATCCAATGCAGCGTCCCTGACAGGGCGAGTCCGTTGCGGATAGAATCGCTACCGTCTCGCTCAACGGGACGGATATGTGCGGCCTGGACCTCCGGTCGTCCGCCGCCGTTGCGCAGTTGCAGCCCCGAGATTGCACAGCGATAACCATAAGCCTCACGCACCTTCCGGCTGAAGGCAACCTCGCGATATTTGCGGCGTGTCAACCGTTCGGTCACCGGGCGCTGAAATACTAGCGCCTCTTCCTGAAGGCCTACAGGCTGCTTGTTGTACCTTGTCGCTTCGATCTGTTCGAGGTCATGCGGGAGCCCGAGATTTACGATTCTGGCAAAATCGCCCTCCGGAAGTCGTCGCACCGCCAACTGGACCGCGCCGCCCGACAGCGGCGCACCCGAGCATGATTTCAGTGCCGTTTCCAGTGGCTACCCGTTCAGCAGCCGCGGCACATTACGATCGAACGGCAAGTAACTGCCCGGCTCGATCAACGCGAGGTATCGGCCTTCTGCGCCGGGCTTAGGAATGACGTCTACAATTTTCGCTACGGCGAAGTATCCACGCGGACCGGCCTTGACCGGCTCATAGTAGACCACCCAATCACCCACCCCTTCCTTCATCGCGTTGAGATAGCGACGTGGAAAATCGTAGGAGGTGTCCAGCTCATCCTCGTAGATCGACTCTGCCTTATGCAAGAGAACCAGTTTGACCATGTTGCGAATGAAGCAGAATGGCAGAGAAGCACAAGGAAAAACTGCCCTTGACGAAGCACGATCCTTGGTCCGAGCCTCTAACTTTGTGTGGGTGCATAGACGGCAGCTCCGTAAATGCTAGTGCCGGCCGATTGTCTGGGTTGCCGCTGCTCATCGTCAAGCCAAACGGTGAGCGACAAGGCGGTGGCTACTCATACGTGCTTCGCGGCCCAGGAGCTGGCGCGCTGTCATAGCGCCATCTGCTGGACTGGGTGGATATCCCATTGCTTTTGCAAGACGATGATCGCAGAACATGTGTCATGGGACAGTCTGTGAGCAACTTTGATTTTCTGGGGTGCCTGGATGGTGAACTGGCCAATCTGGGGCGATTGGCCGAAAGCTATTTTCAGGACGACCCAAGCACGAGCCTGATCAAGCTGCGGCAGTTTGCCGAGCGCCTGACACGCCGCCACGCAGCGCTTGTTGGCGTTGACCTTCAGCCGGACGACACGCAATCTGATATTTTGCGACGTCTGAAGTATGAGCGGGCAGTGCCGGAGCGTGTGCTCGATGTCCTGCACCATATCCGCAAGCTCGGGAATACGGCGGTTCACGAGAGCAGGGGCGATCACCGCGAAGCACTTGCCTGCCTCAAGATGTCAGTGCAACTGGGGGTTTGGCATATCCGAACAAGCACGGCGGATCGGGGTTTCTCCGCAGGCGTCTTCATCCCGCCACAGCCGCCGTCGAACCCCACTGAGGAATTGCGGGATGAGTTGTCGCGGCTGCGATCGGAAAAAGATGCAGCGCTGACAGTTGCGCAGAAGGCAGAGGAAGCGCGACAGCAGGCCATGCGGGATGCCGAGAGCGCGAAGGAACGCCATCAGCGCGAGGTCGAGGAGCGAAAAACCTGGGAAGCACTGGCACAGGATGCCGATCGCCAGCTTCAGGAATTCATCGCCGAGGCGAAACAGCAGGCGCCGGCTACCATGGCGTCCTTCGTCCAAGCTGCCAACGAGGCCGCAGGTGCCATCGACCTTGATGAGCAAGCGACCCGCGCGCTGATCGATCAGCAACTGCGGGACCGCGGATGGGAGACGGACAGCGTCGATCTGCGCTACGGTAAGGGAACCCGCCCCGTCAAAGGGCGGAACATGGCGATCGCCGAATGGCCCACGGCATCAGGCCCGGCCGATTACGCCCTGTTCGTAGGGGAAACCTGCCTCGGAATTGTCGAGGCCAAACGGTACCGCAAGAACGTTTCTGCTGCGGTAGATCAGGCCGAGCGGTATTCAAAGGGTTTTGTCTGGGCTGCCAATGCCTACAGCTGGGTTGATGGGTTTGTGGTGCCGTTCGTATTCGCTACCAACGGGCGTCCCTATTTGAAGCAGGTGGAGACCGAAAGCGGCATTTGGTTCCGTGATGTCCGTCTGGCTAACAATCTGCGGCGTGCGTTGATGGGTTGGTTCCGCCCGGAGGAACTGCTGTCGATGCTTGAAGTCGAAAAGGAGAAGGCACAGGCAGCCCTGCACGCACGCTCTTTCGATTTCGGCTTCCAGTTGCGCCCATACCAGAAGGCTGCAATTGAGGCCGTCGAGACCACGCTTGCCTCCGAAAGGCGGGAGATGCTGGTGGCGATGGCCACAGGCACAGGGAAGACCAAACTGGCCATTGCCATGCTTTATCGGCTGCTGGCTACCAAGCGTTTCCGCCGCATCTGTTTCGTGGTGGATCGCTCGGCGCTTGGCACCCAGACCAGCGACGAGTTCATGAGTACGGCGATCGAAGGGCCGAAGGCCTTCGGCCAGTTGTTCGGGATCAAAGGGCTTGAAGATGTAAAGCCCGATCCCGAAACCCGCGTGCATATTTGCACAATCCAGGGGCTGGTGAAACGGGTTCTCTATAACGCCGATCCTGCCGATGTGCCCCCGATTGGCCAGTATGACCTGATGGTGATCGACGAATGCCACCGCGGGTATCTGCTCGACCGGGAAATGTCGGACGCAGAGCTGAGCTTTCGGGGGCAGGATGATTATATCTCCAAGTATCGTCGGGTTTTGGAGTATTTCGACGCGGTCAAGATCGGCTTGACGGCCACGCCTGCGTTGCATACTGCGCAGATTTTTGGTGATCCGATCTATACCTATACCTACCGTGAGGCAGTGGTGGACGGCTGGCTGATTGACCACGAGCCACCGATCCGCTTCCAGACCGCGCTGGCCAAGGCCGGAATCACCTTCGACGTGGGCGATGCTGTCGAGGTATTGGACAGCCAGACGGGCGAGGTGCAGAATACAGTCGCCCCTGACGAATTGAACTTCAAGGTAGAGGATTTCAATCGCAAGGTCATTACCCAGCCTTTCAACCAGGTCATCGCTGAAGAGCTGGCAAAGCATATCGACCCAAGCCTCGAGGGCAAGACGCTGGTCTTTGCGGCAACGGATGCCCATGCCGATATCATCGTGAACGAACTGAAAAAGGCTTTTGCCGCGCAATATGGTTCGATCGAGGATGCTGCGATCCGCAAGATTACCGGCAGCGTGGACAAGGTGGGCACCTTGATCCGGTCGTTCCGCAACGATGCCTTCCCGCAGATTGCCGTGACAGTTGACCTGCTGACCACGGGCATCGACGTGCCCAAGATCACAAACCTCGTGTTCATCCGCCGCGTGAACAGCCGTATCCTCTACGAACAGATGCTCGGCCGGGCGACACGCCGCTGCGATGAGATCGGCAAGGAGGTATTTCGGATCTTCGACGCGGTGGATCTTTACGCCACGCTGCAGGACCTGACGCAGATGAAGCCTGTCGCCAGCAATCCGAAACTGACCTTCGAACAGCTTTTCGACGAGTTGGCGACCGTCACTGAGGATGACCAGCGCGAACTTGTTCGCGATCAGGCGCTGGCCAAACTGCACCGCAGGCTGCGGAAGCTGCCCACCAAGGTGGCACAGGCTGTCGAGGATCTGACCGGCGAGACGGTCGAGCAGCTCTGCGAACGCCTCAAGCAAGGCCCCCCGGCAGAGGCCGCCGCCCATGTCCGGAAATTCGCCGATCTTGGCAAGATCCTCGACTGGAACCCGGATGGCACAGGGCCGATATGGATTCCGATATCGCATCACGAAGACAGCATGCACGCGGTCACCACGGGCTATGGCGAATACGAGAAGCCCGAAGACTTCCTCGATACCTTCACCTCCTTCGTGAAGAACAACCAAAACCGGATTGCCGCGCTCTCGGTCGTCGTTCAGCGCCCGCGCGACTTGACGCGCGCCGAGTTGCGCAGCCTGCGCCTCGAACTCGACAGGATGGGCTTTTCCGAAACCAGCCTGCGCCGGGCCTGGAACGACGCCTCGAACGAGGACATCGCCGCCTCGATCATCGGCTTCGTCCGGCAGGCAGCACTCGGCGACCCGCTGGTCCCGTTCGAAACCCGCGTCCAGTCCGCAACCCGCACGATCCTCGCCAAAGGGCGATGGACCGAACCACAAAAGCAATGGCTGCGCCGGATCGCCGAGCAGATCACGCGCGAAATCGTGCTTGACCGCGACAGCATCGACCAGGGCAACTTCGCCGCCCATGGGGGCTTCAATCGCCTCAACAAGGTCTTTAACGGTCAGTTGGAATCCATCCTGCACGATTTCAACGAAGAACTCTGGAAAGTCAGCGCATGAGCCCGAACACCAATGACATCGTTGCCAAACTGTGGCGCGAGGCGAAAACGCTGCAAGGCGCCGGCATCTCGATCCTGCACTATGTCAACGAACTGACCTACCTGCTCTTTCTCAAGATGCTCGAGGAGACCGGGCAAGCCACGCTCATCCCCGCCGCCTATAGCTGGTCCGAACTGGCCAGGGCCGAAGGCGGTGATCAGCTTCGCTACTACAAGAAGCTTCTGCTTGATCTTGGTGACCCCGAAATCGTCCACAACCCGATGGTTCTGGCGATCTTCACCGATGCCGTCACCCATCTGCGCGAGCCCAAGGACCTCAAGACGCTGACCACCAATATCGACAGGATCGACTGGTTCAGCGCGCGCGAGGACGGCCTTGGCGACATGTATGAAGGCCTGATGCAAAAGGTCATGTCCGACAGCAAGTCGAAGGCGGGCCAGTATTTCACCCCGCGCGCGCTGATCGACAGCATCATCCGCCTGATCCAACCGCAGCCGGGTGAGATCGTCCAGGACCCCGCCGCCGGCACCGCCGGTTTCCTGATCGCCGCCGACCGCTACGTCAAGGACGCGACCGACGACCTGTTCACGCTGTCCGAAGACCAGGGTCGCTTCCAGCGTCGGCAGGCCTTTCGCGGGCACGAATGGGTGCCCGACACCCACCGCCTTTGCGTGATGAATATGCTGCTGCACGGCATCGAAAGCCTTGTCGGCTGCGAGGATAGCTGCGCCCCGCAGGGCGAAGCCCTTGGCCGCGCCGATGTGATCCTGACGAACCCGCCCTTCAACAAGATGCCGTCGAACGTCAACCGACCGGATTTCACCCTGACGGCGGGCGAGCGCGTCGGCCCAATGCCCTTCCTTGAACATGCTATCCGTATGCTGAAGCCGGGCGGGCGCTGCGCCATCGTCATGCCCGACAACATCCTGTTCGGCGACGGCACCGGCACCGCGCTGCGCCGCTTCCTGATGGTGAACTGCAACCTGCATACCATCCTGCGCCTGCCGACCGGCATTTTCTATGCCCAGGGTGTCAAGACCAACGTGCTGTTCTTCACCCGCGTCACGGACAAAATCTATCCGGCCGATCACGCGACACAGGCGACCGAGGCGGTCTGGTTCTACGACCTGCGCGGTAACATGCCGTCCTTCGGCAAGACCAACGCCCTGACCGCCGCGCATTTCAAGGAATTCGAAGCGCTGTTCGGCCCCGATCCCCTTGGCGGTTCCACGCGGGAAGAGGGCGGCGAGGCCAGTCGCTGGCGCAAGCTGACGCGAGAGCAAATCGCCGCGCGCGGCGACAACCTCGACTGGACTTGGCTGCGCGATGAAAGCAGCGATCCCGAGGATGAAATGACCGAGCCGGACGAGATCGCCGCCGCGATCATCGACCACCTGCGCGCCGCGCTGGAAGAGATCGAGGGATTGACCGAGGAACTGGATGCCACGCCGATGGTGGAGGCGGCGGAATGAGCTTCGGTGAAGATATCGCGGCGCTTGTTGAAAGGACAGACAGCGCATTGGTTCAGAAGGCAAGTTGGTGGTATAGGGTTCCGCTTGGGCACGTATCCGAAATCCTCAACGGTTATCCTTTTCCCTCACAGCACTTCAGCAGTGAACACGGGGTGCCGTTGATTCGGATTCGAGATGTGACATCTGGAAAGACCGATACAAAATTTTCCGGAGATATTCCTGAAGGATATTGGATCGAAGAGGGAGACTATGTCATCGGAATGGACGGTGATTTTAACGCTCGAAGGTGGAGCGGCAAGCGGGGCTTGCTCAACCAACGGGTGTGCAAAATCATGGCGGATAGGAGATTTCTGGATATAGAATTTCTTTCGTTCATCTTACCCGGTTACCTGAAGCTGATTAATGACTACACGCCATCAGTAACGGTTAAGCATCTATCGTCACGAACCCTTCAAGCAACCCCCATCCCTCTGCCCTCGCTCCCCGAGCAGCGGCGGATTGTGCGCAAGCTCGACACCCTCAGCGCCCGCACCACCACCGCCCGCACCCACCTCACCGCCATCGAAAAGCTGGTGGAGCGGTATAAGCTGGCCGTGCTCAGATCAGCTTACGCGGGCAATCTCACAGCCGATTTTCGGGAAGATAGTGTTCTTGAACCTGTTTCAGCCTTGCTCAAACGAACACCACCTCCGCAGCAAGGGCGCGGTGGCAGGCAAGCAACGACCGAGGTGAAGGCAGGACAAGGTGGCATCTCGGTCAACATCCCCGATGTTAACCTGCCCGAAAAATGGGAGTGGGTTTCTCTGCTCCGCATCGCCCGGCAAGAAACGGGCCACACGCCAAGCCGCTCCCGTGACGATTGGTGGGGTGGAGATGTGTGCTGGATGAGTATTCCCGACGCGAATCTTCACCATGGACGGGTCATCTCCGATACGATCCAGAAGACAAACGAACAGGGCCTGGCCAATTCCTCAGCGCGCTTGCTTCCGGCAGGAACTGTTGTGCTGTCGCGGACAGCGTCAGTCGGTTACATCTGCATCATGGGTCGAGAAATGGCGACCAGCCAAGACTTTGCGACATGGACCTGCACCGACGCCCTTCTGCCTGAATACCTGATGTATGCTCTGCTATCGGAAGGCGAGGACATCAAGAAATTTGGCGAGGGATCGACACATACGACGATTTATTTCCCCGAGATCAGGGCATTCCACATCAAACTCGCTCCCCTCGACGAACAACGTGAAATCGTCCGCCGGATCGAAACCGCCTTCGCCAAGATCGACCGCCTCGCCACCGAGGCCGCAAAGGCCCTGAAACTGCTCGGCCGCCTCGATCAACGTATTCTGGCCAAAGCCTTCGTAGGCGAGCTTGTCCCGCAAGACCCCACCGACGAACCCGCCGAAGCCCTCCTCGCCCGCATCCGCGAAGCTCGTGCCGCCACGCCCAAGGCCCGGCGTGGCAGAAAGACCCGCGCATGACCTCACTGTATCAGATCCGGGACGGCCAGTTGCGCCCCGCCACCCGCCGCGCGCTGTCGAAGGAAGAGATTATCGAAGGCTGGGTCGCCGCGAATCCCGGCCTTGTCGGCATCGACGCCATGATCATTGGCCGACAGGTACCGACCGACCATGGCAAGTTCATCGACCTTCTGGCCATGGACGCCACCGGCGGGCTGGTCATCATCGAGTTGAAAAAGGACCGCACCCCGCGCGGAATCGTCGCGCAGGTACTGGATTACGCCTCATGGGTCAGAACCCTGACGACGCCCGAAATCTATGACCGGGCCGAGAAATACTTGGGAACACGCCTGGCCACTGCTTTCCTCGACCGTTTTGGCGAGGCGATTCCGGAACGGCTAAACGCCAGCCACTCCATGCTGATCGTCGCCAGCGAACTCGACCACGCTTCTCGCCGGATCGTGGAATACCTGTCTGAAGAACATGGCGTCGCGATCAATACCGTCTTCTTCAACGTCTTCGAGGTCGATGGCCAGGAATGGCTGACGACCGACTTCCTGCTGGACCAGGAAGCGGTGGAAGAGCGCTCGGAACGCAAGGTCCGCGCCCCATGGTCAGGCTATTACTTCGTCAATGCCGGTCTGGGCGAACATCGTTCCTGGGCAGACATGAAGCGATATGGGTTCATCTCGGCTGGAGGTGGCGAGTTCTACTCGAAACGGCTATATCAGTTGGGCGTGGGTGACGAGGTTTTCGTCTATGACAAGGGCAATGGCTACATCGGCTATGGAGTCGTGACAACCGAGGCCCGGCCTGCGGCCGAGTTTATGACAGCTGACGGGCTACTCTTCGACCAACCGCTGTCCGAACCCCGAATGAAGCGCCTTGGCGAGCCGCAAGAAAACGCAGAGCACGCCGTCGGCATCGAATGGCGCAAAACGGTTGATCCGTCCCAGGCCAAGCGCTTCAAAGGAGCATTTGCGAACCAGAACATTGTCTGCAAGCTACGGGATGAAGCGACAGTGGATTTCCTAACAGAGCAGTTCGAGGTCACTCGACCAACTATGACGTAAGGGGCGGAGAGCCGCCTGACGGGACTGCGGCATTGCTACCGCAGCAAGTCTTAGGAGCAGTCGTTCGGGCGAACCGCCGCGAGATCACAGTCGATTCCGCCCCGTGGGGCGGAAAGCGGCCTGTCGGCAGTGCGGCATGGCAGACGCAGCGAGACTGAGAAACCGGTCATTCAGGAAGCGCGCCGCACGGTCGGTTCATGCTGGTCCTCGGAGGCAAGACGGTAGCGCGGTGTTGCAGAAGTAGTAATTCGGAGAAACTACTATTCGCCCGAGTTGCAGCGAAAAGTCAGGCGCATCGGCCAAGAGGCCGAAATCAGGCCTGCGACAGGCCGGATCTTGCCATAATGGACGCATAGACTTTGGGGCTATGATAACGCATTAACTTTGTGAATGAAAGAGTCCATCCGTGATTAGCCTTAGAGGGCCACATACTCGACTTAGACACTTAGCGATCTACAGACCTAAAGAATGATCTTGATCTGCCACACATCTCCATGGAAACTCTTGACTGAGGCTAGGCACGGGGGGCAGCGAAGCAGCATGAACACGAAAACAGCATTTTTTGCCTATCCACAGGCCTTCCCTCTCGTGAGGGATGCCATCAGGGGAGCATCTCAGGCGCTCACGTCAGATAGTGTTTCTATTAAACCTTGGGAGGAGATGAACGTTCTTGGCTTCAAGCTCGACAACTTAGTTCGAGAGAATATCGATTCGGCCGACTTTCTCGCTGGCGACATAACATACCCAAATCATAATGTATTTTATGAGATGGGGTATGCTATGGCACGGGGAAAGCCTGTCCTCCCGACGGTGAACTCCGCAATAAAAGATGCAGTGGAATCCATTAGGCGGCTTGGGATTTTCGACACAACAGGATACGCAACCTACAATAATGCCGATGAACTGTCCCGGACTTTATCATCGTGGGAGAAGTCCTCTTGGTTAAATCTACAGGCTGTTAGGAGAGATTTTTCCCAACCACTTTTCATTTTGGACACGCTCAAGAAGACAGATTTTAGGAACTGGATATTTCACGCAATTAGCGAGTCTGAACTTAATTTCCGCTCATTTGATCCCGCAGAAGTTCCGCGACTGACTGCATCACAGGCGATTACGGAAGTTTCTGCTTCCGCGGGAGTCGTGATACCACTGATCTCAAGCGATCTTGTCGATGCCGATCTGCATAATCTAAGAGCCGGTTTTATACTGGGTATAGCTCATGGCTTCAATATCGACACTCTGGTAATTCAGTATGAAAATGGGCCTGCCCCTCTCGACTACCGAGATTTTGTTAGAAACTCAACAAGTCGCATCGAGACTCTTCGACACGTATCGGAATACTGCCAAGAAACGCTTGTCCGAAACCAGCGGCCCCAGGCGAGACATCACGGACAAAAGAATAGTATACTAAATAAGATTGACCTAGGCTCGTCGTCGGCTGAGAATGAAGCAAGTTACCTAGATCAGTATTTTGTTGAGACAGCGGAGTTTTCTCGCGCGCTCCGTGCCGAAGGCGCCATTGTTACAGGAAGAAAGGGTTCCGGGAAATCCGCAATATACCTTCAGGTGTTAGAAAGTCATCGGGAAAGCGGCCCAAAACGATGTGTCGTCGACCTGAGGCCAGCGTCTCACGATTTAAGTGAAATGCGTGAGGCCCTTCTTAGCGTTATGAGTGCCGGGGTATTTGATCATACAGTTGCTGCATTTTGGCAGTATATTATATACTTCGAGATCATACTAAAACTCAGGGAGATGGCCCTTCCGAAATCAAAGGTTAATTTTGAGCTACAGAAGACGTTGGCCGGTCTCGAAGACAAATTTTCCCTTAGTAACCAAGTGGTTTCCGGTGACTTCACCTCGCGACTAAAAAGTGCGGTCGACAAAGTCATCCTGGCAGCAGCAAACTCAAAAAATCCTGAGACTCTTCGCAGTGAGCTTACGAACTTCATGTTCGAGAGCCCGATTCCGGCACTTCGAGATGCGATTGTTGAACTAAAGCAGCATTTCGACAGCATCCATATCCTCATAGACGATCTCGATAAGGGGTGGCCAGCGAAGCGCGTCGAGGAACAAGATGTTCTTATAGTTAAGCACCTTATCGAGACCCTTCAAAAGATCCGTAGGGAGCTTGCAAAGAGGGACATTGAACTACAACATCTGCTGTTTCTTAGACGGGACATATACGAGCGGCTTGTCGAGCTTACATCGGACCGCGGAAAGTATAATGTGATCAACGTTGACTGGTCGGATCCCCTTCAGCTCGAAAATCTAATTTTGACAAGAGTAGCGACTTCAGTTGAACCAGACGAGGAGTATCACGCATGGGAGGCTCTTAATGCACCGATGCCAGGGGGTGGCGCAATACGAAGGCTGATCGGGTCATCGCTAATGCGACCAAGGTTTCTGATTGATCTTTGCGAACGAACTCTTTCGTTCGCTATTAATCGTGGGCATGAGGTTGTTGAGGAGAGTGATGTAGATAGCGCTGTTGAGCAGATGTCTCTGTATCTTGTGTCGGATTTTGGGTATGAAATACGAGATGTCGCAGGTACGCCAGATGACATATTCTACCTGTTCATTGGCTCTCCTGAGAAGATTAAACCGAGCGATTTAGATACCATCTTGTCTCAGCTCGATATCGGAATTCCTCAGTCAGAAGTCGTGGATCTGCTGCTCTGGTATGGCTTTCTGGGAATTATCGCTGCCAATGGATCCAAGGTATTTATTTACGATCGAGCTTACGACATAAGGCGACTAGAAGCTGAGCGGAGATCGAGAGGCAATAACCTTGAGTTTGCCCTAAATCCGGCATTCTTAAGTGGACTGAGATGATGATGTATGTCTGCCATGTTGGCGATGGTTCTGCCGCAACACTCGACCAGTGTTGAAGTTAGGGATCTTCTACCTCGCGTCTACAGGTGCATCGACCAGCGGCTATTGGCCGGAGAGTTATAGATATGAGATCATTATGCAATTGATGATGGGTGGCATTAACGGGAACGGTTACAGAGAGGGGCGGAAAGTTGACGGTCAGCTCGAATCGCCGAGCTGACCGCTGCGGGCGGAAAGCGTAAATTCGCCGCAAATGCACCTGTGATACGGGAATAGCTTCGAAGCAGGCATTGGGCAGGGTTGAGCCAGAAATACAAAATGAAGTTGGGAGTTCCTAGGCCATTGACGGCGAACGTGCGGGCACACTAGCACTCAGGAAAGTTGTTCCCACGATGTTCATGCCGGCGTATCATGTCGCTCGGTAGTATTCAAACGGACCTACAGGACACACCATCAGGGCCTTCACGTTGGCAAAAATCGGGCGCAACCATCCCTGCCCATGCGGCAGCGGCAAGAAGTACAAGCACTGCCACGGGCGACTCGCTGGCAACGCGTTTCATCCCGGTGCCGATGATGCCTTCGAAGCGAAACTGAAGGAGCTTGAGGCCGAGAATTCCCAACGCCAAAAGCAACAAGGGCTCGGCAAACCAATTATCTCAACCGAGTTTCAGGGACAACGCATCGTCGCCGTGGGGAACCGGGTCTACTACTCGCCCAGCTGGAGAACCTTTCACGACTTTCTACGTGAGTATATCTTCATGTTGCTCGGGAGAGACTGGATTGAAAAGCAGCGGACAAAGCCACCTATAGAGCGCCATCAAATCGTGCGCTGGTTTGATCAGGCTATGGGCGACGCGCGAAAGATGGCCGTAGATAAGAATGGATTTTTTTCTGGCCCCATGACTGGGGCGCAACGGGCGTTCCTGAACCTTGCGTATAACTTGTATCTCATTGCGCATCATTCGGAGCCGGGGAAGGCCGAAGCGATCCTTCAAAGCTTTGTCCATCGTCTCAAGAGCGCAAGGACCGACGACTTCATCGGAAAGCTCTTTGAAACGTATGCCTCGGCGGCAATACTAAAGGCCGGGTTTGAGATTGAGTACGAGAACGAAAGGGATGGAAGCGACAGCCATGTGGAATTCATTGCAACGCATCCACAAACCGGGCGTCAGTTTGCAGTTGAGGTGAAAGCTCGAAATAGAACTATCGGCATGGACGGGCCGATCGATGACGCCAAGCGCCTGCGTGTCGGGCAAAAGCTGGCGAAGGCGCTTCGCAAGCGCGCGGACCATGAGAGAATTGTCTTTATCGAGGTCAATGTTCCTGATGTCGTCGGAGAAGACTATTCGGGAACGTGGGTCGAGTCCGCTCTTGAACAAATAAAAGTAGCAGAGGATTACCTTGATAGCGATGGGAAGCACTATCCCCCGGCCTATGTCGTTGTGACAAATCATGCCTACCACAACAATTTGGAAGCGGCAGGCATCGGTTTGCAGGCAGTTGTAGACGGATACCGCATCGCGGACTTTGGCATTGGTGCTCAGGTCAGCCGTTTCAAGGATTACCTAGAAACTCTTGAGCGCCACAAAGAAATCCTTGTCTTGTTCGATTCACTGAAAGAGCACAGCCATATCCCAATCACGTTTGACGGGGAGATTCCAGAATTTGCGTTTAGTGAAGACGATGAGTACCCAAGACTGCGAACTGGGCACGAGTATATGATTCCGGATGAAAGGGGTGACCTGGTTCCCGGCGTGTTGGAACAGGCCATCGTCATGGAATCGTGGGGAAACGCTCAAGGCGTGTATTGCCTGCAAGACGGTCGGCGCGTCATGGTCTCGCATGAACTAACAGAGCGGGAATGGGCCGCATGGCGGCGACATCCAGAAACTTTCTTCGGGATACTCGAGGAAAAGCGCGCGGAACCAAAAAACTGGTTGGAGTTGGCCGAGTTCCTTTACCGATCCTACAAAGAAACGAACAAAGAACGGCTTCTGGAATTCATGGCCGGGGCGGGAGATTTCGACGAACTTGCGAGGATGACGCAGGACGAGTTGGCAATTGCCTATTGCGAACGTACCGCGTGGTCTGCATGGCATCAAACCCGCAAAAATGCCGAATGACCAATGTCCGCTTTCGAAAACCCTGCGTTTCAGAACCCTGTGGCATCGTGCATGACCGCAAAGGGCCGAGCTCGCCTGCCACGGTGAGCGGAGCGGCTAGGGTGCCGAACCTGCCAGTTGCTGTGGTGCAAGCATCTTACTTGGAGACCATTGCGGTCATCGAAATTTCTTGATGAGCCCGAACGTCGGTATCTGTTAAGGCTTCTGCACGTCGCTTACTGTTAACACGCAACAGATCCACCCCTGCTTCGGAAGAGCAGCGCCTACGCCCATGGCTTCTATCATTACTGTTATTACGTCAATCGTCGTTTCCTATGCGACTGCCAAGCTAACAAGCTACTCAAAAGACGTGACAGGGGAACGTAAAGAATGGCGTGATCAAATCAGAAAAATGGCGGTTGAGGCCGTCCGATTGATGCAACTTAACGAGACTAAATCACAGAGATTTATGGATATTGTCTCTGAATTTCAAATTCGCCTCAACCCGGATGACAGGGATGACAAAGATATCTTAATCTCTCTCAGGGCGAGCATGAATGGCCCAAATAGCATATTGGAAGCTAAATTTCTGGCGCAAATTTCCAGACTACTTAAGCATGATTGGGAGCGAGCGAAATCGGAAAGCAGTGTTCTGGGCATCTTCAGCAAATCCAATAGCTTGGACATGAGAAGACTGCGGTCAACTGACTACTTGGAGTAGTAGCACAGCGGGCACCAGGTAGTGTCCATAGAATTTTAACCGTGATAGTGATCGGCTGCTTTGTCCGGCGTCGCTGCCATCCTGGCCCGGTGTCTGCTGCGGAGCAATACGAACTGCCGCTTCAAGGAATGCGGCTATGCAGAATTTGTCGAGGTCGACCGGCAGCTTTGGGCCGTGAGAGACTTGGGCGATCGGTCAGTTCCGACCGCAACATTGCTTGTATTTGCGGCCCGACCCACAGGAGCATGGGTCGTTCCGCCCGGGCCGGGGACCGGCGTTGAACGGCATCTCGGAACGATTTGCGGGCTCCATGCGGGAAAGCTCGGGACGAGACTGATAGAGTATCGTCGCAACGCAGTTCGGGATCAGATTGGGTGCTTCAAGGTCGATTTCGTCGATCTCCTCATCCGTGAACTTGCTGTGGCCAGTGTATATTTCCTGAAGCGCCATCAAGAAGATCATCGTCGTCCGCGTCTCTTCGTCGGCCTGAGCGAGCAGTCGATCCCAAGCATCCGGTCTTAGCCCCATAGCGCGAGTGAAGCCATCGATCCAAGGCTCCCACATCACCTCATCACTGTTGGGGTCAACCTCGTAGATGGGTTCGATCCAAGGTGAGCGGGTCATCGCCTCCGCAACCGAGTTGTAGTGAGCCATGACCGCACCGACCGTGGCTTCGGCGGTTTTCTGATCGGGAAAATTTGCCTCACCTGTCTCTCCCCAGACATGGGACATCCATTCCGAGGGCGGGATCATATCCGGGCAGGCAAGAACACCGACTACATAGCCATCAAGTTCACTGAGCGTCATGGGCATGTTCTCGATGGGCAGCGCATGCAACAGCGCGCTGAGACGCTCGAGTTCCTGATCGGACTGGTCCATAAATACCTCCCGGTGTTGCTCGGAATTTTTTACTCTGCGCGACGCCAACCCGCAATCCGCGCGAAGCCTGCTTCAAGCTCGGACAGGAAGATTGCTGCAGGCACCCCGAATGTCCGCAGTGGTGAAGCCGCGACGTAGCATCAGATCGTCGCGCCAACGTCTGCAAAGGGCCGACCATGTTGCTGTCAGCGATGCGCCAGATAGTCCGCCGAAACGTAACCCGAGATACCGGGCCTGTCGGCGAGCGAGACCCTGCACCAGACCTTGCCGTTGTTCGTGACGCAGTTCTGGCGGGTGAGGCGCGTTCCGTCAGGCAGGCCGATGATGATGTTGTGGTTGAGGCCAGGGCCTTCGCGCAGCTTCAGGAGATCACCTGGCCCGACGCCCTTTACCACTGCACCAGAACCGACCGCGCATCCGGTGACGATCATGAGAGCGAGAAGAGCAGCAAAATGAGTTCGCATTGCCTGACCTGAATCGTTTTGCCATCACTACGACACCATCACGCTGAATGACAGCAGGCAGATGCCGGGCGCGGATGAAAGGCTTGCAAAAGACCAGCCATCGAAGGCCCGTTCCGTCCCTTGGAGCAGCGATTCTGGTCGGGATTTCGCCGTGGCGCCAGTCGAGCGGCAGCATTCGGAGAATGCGGCCATGCAGCATGGGGGGCGTCCGACGAGCGGTTCTGGGCCGTGACCGACGATCGCCTCTAGGGTTACACGGCAAAGTGCATGCAAGCGGTCCGACCCGGCGAACTCAGCCGCGAAGCTCTCGACCTCACCAGAGGGTCGCCTTTTGACACAAAAGGCAAGACTCTCTGAAACGACATACACTGCAACTGGTCGGAGCGAGAGGATTCGAACCTCCGACCCCCTGCTCCCGAAGCAGGTGCGCTACCAGGCTGCGCTACGCTCCGACCGTGACGGGGCAGGTATCCTGTGGCGCGGGCGAATGCAAGGGGGGATGGCGCGCAAACTTGCGGTTGCGGCGCGGCCGGCCACACGGCGGCCGCGCCAACGGGGATCAGCCGGCCAGCGCAGCGACGATGCGGTCGCCCATGGCCGAGGTCGAGATCGGGGTGCCGCCTTCCGGCCCCATCAGATCGGCGGTGCGGGCGCCCTCGGCCAGCACCTTTTCTACCGCGGCTTCCAGATCGTCGGCGGCCTGGCCCTCGCCAAAGGAATAGCGCAGCGCCATGGCAAAGCTGAGGATGCAGGCGATCGGGTTGGCCTTGCCCTGCCCGGCGATGTCGGGGGCCGAGCCGTGCACCGGCTCGTACAGTGCCTTGGGGCGGCCGTTGGCAGCCGGGGCGCCCAGGCTGGCCGAGGGCAGCATCCCGAGGCTGCCGGTCAGCATCGCCGCCGCATCCGACAGGATGTCACCGAACAGATTGTCGGTCACGATCACGTCGAACTGGCGCGGGTTGCGCACCAGCTGCATGGCGCCGTTGTCGGCGTACATATGCGACAACTCGACGTCGGGGTATTCCTCGTCGTGGACCTTCTGAACGACCTCGCGCCACAGGATCCCCGATTCCATCACATTGGCCTTTTCCATCGAGCACAGGCGACCCTGCCGCTTGCGCGCCAGCTCGAACGCCGCGCGGGCGACGCGGGCGATCTCCGATTCCGTATAGCGCTGGGTGTTGATGCCCACACGCTCATTGCCTTCGGTGAAGATGCCGCGCGGCTCGCCGAAATAGACGCCCGAGGTCAGCTCGCGCACGATCAGGATGTCGAGGCCCGCGACCACCTCGCGCTTGAGGCTGGAAAAATCCGCCAGCGCGTCGAAGCACTGCGCCGGGCGCAGGTTGGCGAACAGGTCCATTTCCTTGCGCAGGCGCAGCAGCCCCCGCTCCGGCTTCACGCTGAAATCGAGGTTGTCGTATTTGGGGCCGCCGACCGCGCCCAGCAGCACCGCATCCACCGCCTGCGCCTGCGCCATGGTCTCGTCCGACAGCGGCGTGCCGTGGGCGTCATAGGCGCAGCCGCCGACCAGCCCTTCGGACACATCGAAACGCATGCCGCGGTTGGCCTGGAACCAGTCGATGACCTTGCGGACCTCGGCCATGACTTCGGGGCCGATGCCGTCGCCCGGCAGGATCAGAAGGGAATAGCTGTCGGTCATCTTGCGCCTTTGCGTTTCGGGTTTCGCGGATGGTTTCCGCGTAGCCCTGCCCTGCCGAGGCGTCAAGTTCACGGGCATTTGGCTTGCAGTCCGGCCGCCGCTCCGGTGGGTTGGTCCCGCCGCCCGCAGCGGAGCGCAGGAATGAAGGAGTCGGACGATGAAACCCATGCTGGCCATGGCTGCCGCAGCCGTCTGGATCGCCGCCGCGGGGGCCGGACTGGCCGAACGGGGAATGACGGTGCCGCTGCCCGACACATCCAGCCTGTCGCAGGCGCAGGCGCGCGCGCTGATCGCCGAGCTGGCGCAGGTGAACGTGATCACCTCGAACTGCCCCGACCATGCGATCTCGGACGCGGAATGGACGCTGATCACCGCCACCGGCGACCAGCTGGCCGCGCAGCTGGGGCTGAGCGCGCAGGACTACGACCGCGAATATTACGGCCCGGCCTTCCAGCTGCTGGACGATCCCGGCGCCTGCGACCGCATCGGCCCGACCGCGGGGCCGCTGATCGCGCGGCTGAAGCAGATGGGCGGCGGCACCACGCCGACCGACCACCCGCAGTAAACCACAGGTTCGGCAATCCGGGCGTCGTCACTGCGACCGCTCGCGCCATGGCGATGCCAGCCGCAGCCGTTCACTCAACCGCCAGATCGACCCAGACCAGCCGGTGACGGGACGCGGTGCGGGCGGCCTCGGCCATGGGGTCCCCCGGCGCAGGCCAGAACACCCCCGCGTCCAGCACGGTGAGATCGGGCGAGGGCAGCACCACATCCACCCGCATGTTGCCCGGCCGGCCGGGCTCAACGCCCCATTCGGCGGTGTCCAGCGCCGAATCGCCCCGCTGCGCGGCATTGGCGCCGGTCTGGGGCGCCAGCCGCCCGCCCTCGCTGGCGGGGCGCGGGTCCTGCACGCGGGTCAGCAGCGCCGCCATCGCCTGACGCCGCCCCTCGCCGTCCACGGGGTCGAGGTTGGTATTTCCGATCAGCACGAACCGCCCCTTTGGCAGATGGTCCAGCCAGAACGCGGCCTCGTCGTGGTTGCGCCGGGCGTTGCGGTCGCCGCGGCCGAACACCGGCGGCGTCGCCGCCCAGGCCAGCAGCGTCAGCGGCCGCTCGCCCATCAGCACCGGCACCTGCCAATGCGCGGTGGTGGACAGACGCTGCACCGCCGCGACCTCTGCCGGGGCCGGAGGCATCAGGTTGCCCGGCAGGTCGCGCCACAGCAGCGCCGAATGGTCGACAACCTCGCCCAGCGGCAGCCGCGACAGCAGCGCCATGCCCTTCTGCCCCGAAAACTGCCCGAAGCCCTGCGCATCGTCGGGACTGCCCAGCCGGCCGTCGCCGTCCAGGTCCAGCAAGGTCGCCATGCCGCGGTTGGGGCGGCTGGCGTGGCGGTGGGGATAGTCCACCCCCGCATCCGCCAGCAGCGCGGCAAAGGCGGCCAGCGCCTGCCCCTCGTGGTCCCAGTCGAAACCGGTCAGCAGCAGCACATCGGGCGCGACCGCGGCGATCACCTGCACCGCGGCGGCGACCTGCGCATCCTTGCCCGAGGAGATGTCGCGCAACAAAAGCCCCGGCCCCTCGCGCGAGAGGTCGGGGGAAAACGTCGCGATGCGCAGCCGCTCGGCCAGCGCCGGCCCGGCGGCCAGCGCCAGCCACAGGGCCAGCGCAGCCCAAAGGCGCAAGCCTAGACCCAGGGCTGCGATTGCGCGATGCGGGTCTCATACGCCTCGATCGCGGGGGCTTTCTCCATGGTCAGCCCGATATCGTCCAGCCCGTTCAGCAGGCAGTGCTTGCGGTGCGGGTCGATGTCGAAGTGATAGGCGGTGCCATCGGCGCCGGTCACGGTCTGCGATTCCAGATCGACGGTCAGCCGCGCATTGGCGCCGTTTTCCGCGTCCTTCATCAGCGCCTCGACCGCCTCGGCCGGCAGCACGATGGGCAGAATGCCGTTCTTGAAGCAGTTGTTATAAAAGATGTCCGCGAAGCTGGTCGAGATCACCGCCCGGATCCCATAGTCCAGCAGCGCCCAGGGCGCATGTTCGCGCGACGAGCCGCAGCCGAAATTGTCGCCTGCGACGATGATCTGCGAGTCGCGCCACGCCGGCTTGTTCAGCACGAAATCGGGGTTCTCGGTGCCGTCGGGGAAATAGCGCATCTCGTCGAACAGGTTCTTCCCCAGCCCGGAACGATGGATCGTCTTCAGGAACTGCTTGGGAATGATCATGTCGGTGTCGATGTTGACCAGCGGCATGGGCGCCGCGATGCCAGTCAGGGTGGTGAACTTGTCCATGTCTTCGCTCCGGGAAAATCGACTGCCGCGGCGTGCCGCGCGACAGGTTGGCCGGCGGCGGGGCCGCGGGCCGGTGTTTCGGTCGTGGCGGCCGTCAGGGCCGCCCGATGCGGCGCATCGCCACCCCCGCCATCAGCAGCGCGGTGCCGACCACGATCAGCTCGACCGCCAGCAGCACCCCCAGCGCCACGGCGCTGGCCTCGGGCAGGCGGAACAGGATGTAGAGCCCCAGCCCCAGCGAGATCAGCGCCGACAGCACCATGGTCCACATCATCTGGCTGCCGCGATACTCGGTCGCCGCCAGATACAGCCGCGACGCCCCCGAGACGAGGAACAGCGCCCCCACCACGATGGTCAGCGAGATCATCCCCTCCAGCGGGCGGGCCAGCATCCAGACCCCCAGCACCAGGTTCAGCAGGCTGAGCAGCCCGAACCAGCCGCGGTTGGGCAGGCTGCCGTCGGAAAACGCCGCCCACAGACCCAGCGCGCCGCTGACCACGAAGGCCCAGCCGACGAAGATCGCTACCGCCAGCGAGGCCGGCAGCGGGAATGCCAGGGCGATGATGCCCCCGATCAGGGCTACGACGCCCGCGATGATCAGTGCCGTGCTGCCTTTCATTGCGCCATCCTTTCGGGTTGGGGCCCGGCGGCCCCGTGGCCGCGCGGGCGGGGACAAAGGCTTATGCGGTGGCCGGGGCCTCGGCCAGCACCTCGCGCACATCGACCAGATGCCCGGCGATGCCTGCGGCGGCGGCCATGACCGGCGACATCAGATGCGTGCGCCCGCCGCGGCCCATCCGGCCCTCGAAGTTGCGGTTCGAGGTGGCGGCGCAGCGTTCGCCCGGCGCCAGCTGGTCGGGGTTCATCCCCAGGCACATGGAACAGCCGGCCAGCCGCCAGTCGAAGCCGGCGTCGATGAACACGCGGTCCAGCCCCTCTTCCTCGGCCTGCATCCGCACCAGACCCGAGCCGGGGACCACCATCCCGCGCACGCCCGGCGCCAGATGCTTGCCGCGCAGCACCCCGGCGGCGGCGCGCAGGTCCTCGATGCGGCCGTTGGTGCAGGATCCGATGAACACCGCGTCGACCTTGATGTCGGTCAGCTTCATGCCCGGGGTCAGCCCCATGTAGTCCAGCGACCGGCGCGCGGCCTCGACCTTGCCGCCCTCGAAATCCTCGGGGGCGGGGACGGTGCCGCCGATCGGCAGCACGTCCTCGGGCGAGGTGCCCCAGGTCACCACCGGCTCGATATCCTCGCCGCGGATGGTGACCACCTTGTCCCAATGCGCGCCCTCGTCGGAAAACAGGGTCTTCCACCAGGACAGCGCCGCTTCCCACGCGGCGCCTTTGGGCGCGTGCGGGCGGCCCTTGACGTATTCAAAGGTCTTTTCGTCGGGCGCGATCAGACCGGCGCGGGCGCCGCCCTCGATCGCCATGTTGCAGACGGTCATGCGGCCTTCCATCGACAGCTCGCGGATCGCCTCGCCGCAGTATTCGATGACATGGCCGGTGCCGCCGGCGGTGCCGGTCTTGCCGATCACCGCGAGCGTGATGTCCTTGGCGGTCACGCCGGGGCGCAGGCGCCCGGTGATTTCCACCTTCATGTTTTTCGACTTCTTCTGGATCAGCGTCTGGGTGGCCAGCACGTGCTCCACTTCCGAGGTGCCGATGCCGTGCGCCAGCGCGCCGAAGGCGCCATGGGTGGCGGTGTGGCTGTCGCCGCAGACCACGGTCATCCCGGGCAGGGTCCAGCCCTGTTCCGGGCCGACGATATGGACGATCCCCTGACGGATGTCGTTCATCGGATAGTAGTTCACCCCGAACTCGCGGGCGTTCTTGTCCAGCTCGGCGACCTGGGCGCGGCCCTCGGGGTTCTCGATCCCGTCCACGCGGTCGGCGGTGGTGGGCACGTTGTGGTCAGGCACGGCGATGGTCTTTTCCGGCGCGCGCACCTTGCGGCCGGTCATGCGCAGCCCCTCGAACGCCTGCGGGCTAGTGACCTCGTGCACGAGGTGGCGGTCGATATACAGCAGGCAGGTGCCGTCGGGCTGGCGGTCGACGACATGAGCGTCGAAGATCTTGTCGTAAAGCGTGCGGGGGCCGCTTTGGGTCGGGGTGCCGGTCATGGCTGTCTCTTTCGGAAAGATGGCATAAGGCGCGGGAACACGGAAAACACGTCTTGAGGCGCCGCAGCAGGCGGCGCGCAGGCACGGCCGTTCACAGTCGCGCGGTCACCGTCCGGCAAAGGCCGTAGAACCGGCCGGGCAGGCGGGCGCGATCGGATATGTCGAAAAACCGGATCATTCCGTCTAGATACCCCCTTGACGCCCCGTCCTGCAAGGGGTTGGCCCATGCGCAGGGCCCCATCGGGGCAGGCCAGGCCCGCCCTGCCCGGCAATTTCCGCCGCCCCTCGCAGGAATCTGCGTCGCGGTGGTTGAGAACGGGCGCTCTCGTGCTATCTTTGTCCCATCCCGGCGCCGGGGTCTTGCGGCGCGCTGACCGGAGGAAGTCCCCTGTCCACCACCGTCCCGCCGGCCGACACGCCGGCCGCGACCGCCTCGGAAGGCAGCGACCAGCTGCTGGCCCGCATCATCGCCTCGCTCGAGGATGACAAGGCCGAGGATATCGTCACCATCGACCTGCGCGGGCGTTCCGCGATGGCGGACCATATGGTCATCGCCTCGGGCCGCAACTCGCGGCAGGTGGCCTCCATCGCCGACAAGCTGGTCGAGCGGCTGAAGGCCCAGACCGGCCGCGGCGCCCGGATCGAGGGCAAGGATACCGGCGACTGGGTGCTGATCGACACCGACGAGGTGATCGTCCACGTCTTCCGCCCGGAAGTGCGCGAGTTCTATCAGCTGGAAAAGATGTGGATGCCGGCCGATGCGCTGGCCAGCCTGCGCGCCGACGCCGCCCGCGATGACGCCGGGCGCGACGGGGCGGGCCGCACGCTGGCGCAATAAGCGCCGGCGATGCTGCGGGTCCGTATCGCGGCGGTGGGCCGCCTGCCCGCCCGCGCCCCCGAATCGCCGCTGATCGCGGATTACCTGTCCCGATTCGCCCAGACCGGCCGCCCGCTGGGGCTGGGCCCGGCCGAGATCGCCGAGGTCGAGGACCGGCGCGGCGGCGGCAAACCGGCCGAGGCCGCGCTGCTGGCGCGCCAGATCCCTGCGGGCGCGGCGGTGATCGCGCTGGACGAACGCGGCCGGCAGCTGAGCTCTCCCGATTTCGCCGCCCTGCTGGCGCGTCTGCGCGACGACGGCCAGGCCGACGCGGTGTTCCTGATCGGCGGCGCCGACGGGCTGGACCCCGAACTGCGCGACCGCGCCGCGCACAGCCTGTCCTTCGGCGCGATGGTCTGGCCGCATATGCTGGTGCGGGTGATGCTGGCCGAACAGCTTTACCGCGCCGCCACCATCCTCGCCGGCGCTCCCTATCACCGCGCCTGACGCACGTTCAGCACTCGGAAAAATCGAACCCGTCGATGATCTCGACCGCCTCGTCGGCGGTTTCGACGAAATGGATCAGCTCCAGGTCCTCGGGGCTGATGGTCCCGGCCGCGGCCAGCGCCTGCCAGTTGATGATCTCTTGCCAGAACGCGCCGCCGAACAGCAGGAACGGCACCCGCCGCATCCGCCCGGTCTGGATCAGGGTCAGCGCCTCGAACATCTCGTCCATCGTGCCGAAGCCGCCGGGGAAGATGGTGATCACCTTTGCCCGCATCAGGAAATGCATCTTCCGGATGGCGAAATAGTGGAAGTTGAAGCACAAATCCGGCGTCACGAAGCTGTTCGGCGCCTGTTCGTGGGGCAGCACGATGGACAGGCCGATGGAATGGCCGCCCGCCTCGTGCGCGCCCTTGTTGCCGGCCTCCATCACGCCGGGGCCGCCGCCGGTGCAGATCACCCATTCCCGCCCATAGGTGGCCAGGCTGCGCTGGGTCATCAGGCCGGCGAAACGCTCGGCCTCGGTATAATAGCACGACAGCGCGCCCAGCCGCGGCGTGGCAGCAGTCTCGGCCTGTTCGGGGGCCGGGATGCGGGCGCCGCCGAACATCACCACCGTCGACTGCACGCCGCGCTCGTCCAGCACCATCTGCGGCTTGAGCAGTTCCAGCTGCAGCCGCACCGGGCGCAGTTCCTCGCGCAGCAGGAACTCGGTATCGGTGAACGCCAGCCGATAGGCCGGCGCGCGGGTCTGCGGCGTATCCGGGGTGCGGCGCGTGACCCGCACGTCCTGGTAGCTGTCGCGGAACGCGTGGCTGCGATCGTCTTCTGGCGTCATCGGACCCTCATCACCCGGCGCGTCAAGATTGCGCCCCCTTGCCCCCCCGCTTATAGCCCGAAGCTGACAGTTTCCACCCGAGGGATGAAGGAGCCGCCATGTCCTATGCAGCATTAGAGACCGCCATCGAGGCCGCCTGGGACGCGCGCGATTCGATTTCTCCCGCCACCACCGGCGAGACCCGCGACGCGATCGAGGCCACGCTGGAGGCACTGGACCGGGGCGAGCTGCGGGTGGCCGAAAAGCGCGGCGCCGACTGGCACGTGAACCAGTGGGCGAAAAAGGCGGTGCTGCTGGGCTTTCGGCTGAAGGACATGGAGTTCCAGTCCGGCGGCCCGCAGGGCGGCGGCTGGTGGGACAAGGTGGACAGCAAGTTCGCCGGCTGGGACGCTGCCCGCTGGACGCAGGCCGGGTTCCGGGCGGTGCCGAACTGCGTGGTGCGCCGCTCGGCCTATATCGGGCGCGGCGTGGTGCTGATGCCGTCCTTCGTCAACCTCGGCGCCTATGTGGACGAGGGCACCATGGTCGACACCTGGGCCACCGTCGGGTCCTGCGCGCAGATCGGCAAGCGCGTGCATCTGTCGGGCGGCGTCGGCATCGGCGGCGTGCTGGAACCGATGCAGGCCGGCCCCACCATCATCGAGGACGACTGCTTCATCGGCGCCCGCAGCGAGGTGGTCGAGGGCGTGATCGTGCGCGAGGGTTCCGTGCTGGGCATGGGCGTGTTCATCGGCCAGTCCACCAAGATCCTCGACCGCGAGACCGGTCAGGTGATGTATGGCGAGGTGCCCGCCGGGTCCGTCGTCGTCGCCGGCTCGATGCCGTCGAAGAACGGCGTGCATCTGTATTGCGCGGTGATCGTCAAGCGGGTGGACGCCAAGACCCGGTCCAAGACCTCGATCAACGAGCTGCTGCGCGACTGATCCGCGGCGGGGGCAGCGTGCCCCCGTGGCAGCCGCTTCGGCCCGCTTGTTCGGGAAGCGGGCCGATCACCCGCTCCCTCCCCTCGACCTCGGGTCGCAGCCGCAGTGAACGGCGGGGCGCTGCCCCGGACCCCGGGATATTTGCGCAAGGAAGAAGCACCGAGAGCGCCGCGGTGCAGGGCGAGGCTCTTTCATCTTGCCCCAAATATCCCGGGGATCCGGGGGCTTCCCCCCCCCCCGGTTCGGGCCTTGCCTGACCTCGCGTGGATTGAGCCCGAGGGCGTGCCTTGGGCAGTATCGCACCGCGCGGAAGATGCACGGCGAGACGCGGTTACGGGGTGGAAGAACTCACGCCTCGCGCGACCAGCCCTCGTACCATTTCTCGAACAGCTCCAGCTGCGCCTTGGCGAAGCCCTTCTGGCTGTCGGACAGCGCGTCGGTTTCGTTGAAATGCAGCTCGAACTCGGGATGCCCCTTGAGCACCATCAGGTATTTGTAGAACAGCACCAGATCGGCGCCCTCGTCAAAGCGCGACAGCACCTTCATCGCCTCGTCCAGTTCCTGCGCGCGGCGGCGGGCCACCACGTCGCCGGCAGCGGCCTGCTTGCACAGCCGCACCAGATGCAGCGAGGCCTCGGGCAGGACGCAGCCGATGCCGGTGATCGCCCCCGCGGCGCCGCAACGGAGGAAGCCGTGGAAGGTGCAGGTATCGACACCCACCACCAGCATGGCGTCGTCGTCGCGGCTGGTGATGTGCTCGGCGGCGTAATCCATCGCCGCAGCACCGCCGAACTCCTTGAAGCCGACCAGGTTCGGGTGTTCCCGGCGCAGCGCAAAGAACAGCTCGGCCCCGGTGGAATAGCCGTACCACGGGCTGTTGTAGATCACCGCCGGCAGGTCCGGCGCGGCCGCGAGGATCGCCTTGAAATGGTTGCGCTGCGCGTCGACCGCGGTGCTGCGCGACAGCAGCCGCGGGATCACCATCAGCCCGTGCGCGCCCACCTTTTGCGCATGGGCGGCGTGGGCCACCGCGGTGGCGGTGTTCACCGCGCCGGTGCCGACCACGACCGGCACCCCGGCCGCGACCAGCCGGGCCACGCCCTCCATCCGCTGCTCGTCGGTCAGCAGCGGCCAGTCGCCCATCGAGCCGCAATAGACCACCGCCGACATGCCGGCGTCGATCAGCCGCCGCCCGGTGCGCACCAGCGCATCGTAATCGGGGGTGCGGTCGCTGGTGCAGGGGGTCATCAGCGCGGGGATGCAACCTGCGAAGATCTGGGCGTTCATCGTGGACTCCTGGGCTGGACGGATGAGGACGGGCGCGAATCGCTGGACGTTGGCTTTGGTTATACAGTTTGTATTTTATTTGTCGACAGAATCCGGCCGGCCCTACAGCTTGCCCCTACAGCTCGATATGCCGGCGCCGGTCCTGCGCGATCAGCCGCTGCAGCTTCTGCACGATCTGGTCGGCGTGCTGCGTCGCCAGCTGGTCGGCGCGGGCGATGTCGCGCGCCTCAACGGCGGCGATGATGTCCTCGTGCTCTTCGACATAGCGGCGCGGCAGCTGGTCGTTGAACGAGGAATAATAGATGCGCAGCAGCCGCCGCCCTTCGTCCAGCAGACGGCTGAACATGCCGGTGTAATAGCTGTTGCGCCCGGCCGCGGCGATGGCGGCATGGAAGTCGCGGTTGACCGAGATCATCGCCGCCGCATCCTGCGCCGCCACCGCGCGGGCGAAATCACCCTGCAGCGCGCGGATCCGGCCCAGGTCCTGCGGGGTGCGGTTTTCCGCCGCCAGCCGCGTGGTCACCCGGTACATCAGCGTCAGCGCGTCGAAATAGCTGGGCAGGTCCAGAAAGTCGATGTTGGACACCACGGTCGAGCGGTTGGGCAGCGTCGTCACCAGCCCCTCGCCCGCCAGCCGCACCAGCGCCTCGCGGATCGGGGTGCGCGACATCGACAGCCGCTCGGCCAGCTGGTTCTCGTCGATCGGGCTGCCCGGCGGCAGCGCCAGGTTGAGGATGTCGTCGCGCAGCACCTGATAGACGAACTGCACGCCCTCGCCGCGTTTGCGCTCGGTCCTCACTGTGGTGTCCTTTGCCATCTTGCCGCCTATCTTGCGCCCCAGCTGTCGGTCAGCCGGTAACCCTGCGGCCACGGGTCCGAAGGGTCCAGCATGTGCTGGTGGATGCCGGTGATCCAGCCGCGCCCCGAGATTTCGGGCAGGATCGCGGGGGTCCCGGCCAGATCGGTGGTGCCGAGGATCCGCCCGGTGAAGGTCGAGCCGATCAGCGACACCGTGGTCAGCCGGTCCTCCAGCCCCATCTGCCCGCGCGCGTGCAGCAGCGCCATGCGCGCCGACAGCGCCGTGCCGGTGGGCGAGCGGTCCACCTTGCCCGGCTGGATCGCCACCGCCGCCCCGGCCCGCAGCCCGTTTTCGTCGCGGGTGACCGGCCCGGCGAACAGGCAGAAGGAGAAATGCCGCCAGTCGGGCAGCGTCGGGTGGCGGAACTGCATCGCCGCATTGGCGGCATTGGTGACGCGCACGCCCATGCGGGCGATGTCATGCGCCTCGGACGCGTCCAGCCGCAGGCCCATGGCGGCAGCGTCCACCACCACGAAACTGTCGCCGCCGAATGCGGTATCGACGGTCAGCGTGCCCAGCCCCTCGACCTCGAGGCTGCGGTCCAGTTCACCCGCGAAACTGGGCAGGTTCTGTACGAAGATGCGTTCCGCCTTGCCGTCCCGGCATTCGGCGCGGACCCGGACGAGGCCGCCGGGCGCCTCCAGCACCAGCCGGGTTTCGGGCTCCTGCATCTCCACCAGCCCGCCGTCCAGCAGCACCGTCGCCACGCAGATCGAGTTCGACCCCGACATCGGCGGCGTGTCCTCGGGCTCCATGATGATGAAGGCGGCATCGGCGTCGGGGTGTTTGGGCGGCACCAGCAGGTTGACGTGCCGAAATACCCCGCCCCGGGGTTCGTTCAGGACAAAATTGCGCAAGCTGCCGTCGCGGGCGATCCAGCGGGACTGGTCCCAGATCGTGTCGCCGGGGGGCGGCAGCACCCCGCCGACGATGACATCGCCGACCTCGCCCTCGGCATGAGCGGAAATCACGTGGATGGTGCGGGTGCTGCGCATGGGTCTATCCTAGCCAATGGGGTCTGCCGGGGGCGTGCCCGGTCAGCGCCGCGGCGACGCAATCGCCCATGCTGCCGAAACGCAGCGGGCGGCCGGACAGGCCGGGGCCGTAATGGGCGTATTTGCCGGAATTGGTCATCACCGCGGTCGCCTGCGGCGGGAACACCGGCTCGGTGATCGAGCACCAGCAGAGATCGGGGATCGCCTGCACCCCGCTTTCCTTGAGCCGCGCCAGAGTGCCGTCGCCGTTCAGTTCCGCGATCACCGCCCGCCCGGCGGTGACGATCAGCGGAATGACGACGGGGCGGCTGTCGAGCAGCGCCGCCAGCTTGCGGCCCTCGGCGGGCGAGATATGGGGGCTGCCGATGGCGACCAGATCGACCGGGGTGCCGGTGGCGGCGCGGGACCGAGGCTCTGCCTCGGGCTCCGGGATATTTTCATGATGAAGAAATTGCTGGTTGAGCTCGTCCCATGCGGCGGCAAGGTCGGCGGTGGTGATGCGGCGACGGACGACGTGGGGCAGCGGCGGGCGCGTGGCCTCGGGGGTCACGCCCTCGACATGCAGCATCGGCGCGGCCGAGGTGGTGCCGAAAGCGGCGCAGAGCGCCTTGAGGTCGTCGGGCGAGGGGTTCAGCCCCCCGACGCCCCGGATCAGCGGGATCGCGGCGGGCGCGGCCGATCCCGCCACATGGCCCAGCAGCGGCCAGAAGGAATCGTCTGGGTCCGCGGGTGGCTCGACCTCCAGCACCAGTTCCGGGCGACGGGCCTCGTCCAGATAGACCCCGGCCAGCGGCGCACGGCCGGTCACCGCCATGCACAGATCCAGATAATCGGGGTGTTTCGGGGTCCGCGCCCCCAGCACCGAATTGGCATAGACCACCGCGTTCGATTCCGCCCAGGCGATATCCTCGCCCGCCTGCGGGCGGTCGGTCAGCAGATAGGGCGCGCAGGTGAAGCTGGGCCGGCAACCCATGCGCACATAGGCATCCGCGAGGCGCGTGGCGCGGGCGCCGAAATTCGGGTCCACCCCCTGCGCTTGCCAGTGTTCGCGGTCCACGGAAATCGCGTTGATGGTGGTCGGCACCCGCACCTGCGCGCCGAGGTCCCCCATCTTCTCGGCAAAGATCAGGTTCGCCGGGTGGGCGAGGATGCAGCCGTCGATATGGCCGCGGCTGATGTCGGTCAGCGCCGCCGCCCCCTGCTGGCGGGCCATGGCGCAGATGATCCGCATCGCCAGCGCCGCCGCCGCGCCGTCGCGACCGGCAAGGATGGCGCGGTCACCCTCGGTCAGCGCCAGCGCGTGCTCGGGCGGGTCCGTGATGGGGATGCGCAGCCCGTCGCCGGTGATCGCGTCATCCCCGATCCGCAGGCGGGGCTGGGCGGCAAGGCGGGCGAAGTCGGCAGCCGAGACCCGCAGTACCGGCAAAGACCGCCCGAACATCTCGGCCCCGATCAGCGCGCCAAGGGTCAGGATATCCTCGGGCTCCGAAAAGATCAGCGCCGCCGGGGCGCGCCCGTTCAGCATCAGGTCCAGCATTACCCCGGAGCCCGAACACGATCCCCGGCTGGTCGGCATCAGCACCACCGCCCCCGCCAGATCCGCCCCATGCGCCGAGTGATGCGCGTCGATCACGCGCGCGGTGGCCGGATCGACCCCACCCCAGAAGCTGAGCCCCTGGTCCATGGCCAGCACCGGGCCCAAGGCCAGCCCCGGCAGGATGCGGGTCGCGGTCATTTCACCACGAACCCGTGCGCGTAAGGGTCGCGGTCGTCGATGAAGATGGTGTTGATGCCGGTCTGCCGCGCCCAGCCCCCGATCGAGGGGATGATCGCCGGGCGCCCCGCCACTGTCACCGCTGCCTCGACCCGGCCCTTGAAGATCGAGCCGATGATGGATTCGTGCCAGAACTCGTCCCCGACCGCCAATTTGCCCTTGGCCGCCCATTGCGCCATGCGGGCCGAGGTGCCGGTGCCGCAGGGGCTGCGGTCGATGGCCTTTTCGCCATAGAACACCGCGTTGCGGGCGTGCGCGCCGGGCTGCGTCGGCGCGCCGGTCCACAGGATATGCGACAGCCCGTTGATGCGGGCATCCTCGGGATGGGTGAACTCGTATTTCGCATTCAGCGCCGCGCGCAGCAGCGGTGACCAGCCGACCAGTTGGCCTGCGGTATGGTCGGCGATGTCGCGGAAGTTCTTCTGCGGGTCGACGATGGCATAGAAATTGCCGCCATAGGCCACGTCCACCACGATCTCGCCCAGGCCGGGGACCTCGGCGGTCAGCCCCTCAGCATGGAGGAAGCCGGGGACGTTGGTCAGCCGCACCTCCTCGACGAAGCGGCCCTGCTGGACATAGCTGATGTCGACCTTGCCGGCGGGCGTCTCGATCGACAGCCGCCCGGGCTCGCGTGGGGTGATCAACCCGTTCTCGATCCCCATGGTGATGGTGCCGATGGTGCCGTGGCCGCACATCGGCAGGCAGCCCGAGGTCTCGATGAACAGCACCGCCACGTCGCAATCGGGGCGCGTCGGCGGATAGAGGATGGAACCCGACATCATGTCATGGCCGCGCGGCTCGTACATCAGCCCGGTGCGGATCCAGTCGAACTCGCGCAGGAAATGCGCCCGCTTTTCCAGCATGTCCGCGCCGATCAGCCGCGGCCCGCCGCCGGAAACCAGCCGCACCGGATTGCCACAGGTATGCCCGTCGATGCAGGAAAACGTATGGTTTGCCATGGTCAGAACCTTGTCGAGGAAAACGGTGCCAGCGGGATCGGCGGGGCGGCGCCGGTCACCAGATCGGCGACCAGCCGCGCGGTGCCGGGCGATTGCGTCAGCCCCAGATGGCCGTGGCCAAAGGCATAGGTGACGCGCGGACTGGCGCGCGAGTGGCCGATCACCGGCAGGCTGTCGGGCAGCGAGGGGCGGAAGCCCATCCATTGCACGCCGCCCTGCGGGTCCAGCCCGGGCAGGAACGCTTGCGCCTTTTTCAGCATCGCCTCGGCCCGGCGGAAATTGGGCGCCAGCTCCAGCCCGCCCAGCTCGACCGCGCCGCCGACGCGGATGCCGCTGGACAGGCGCGACACCACGAAGCCATGGCCGCCAAAGGTCACCTGCGTGCGCAGGTCGAACGCGCCCGGCGGCAGCGTGGTGTTATAGCCGCGCTCGGTTTCCAGCGGGATCTTCTCACCCAAGGACCGCGCGATGCGGTGGGAATGCGCGCCCGCCGCCAGCACCACATGGCCGGCGCGCCAGCCGTGGTCCAGCGCGACGCCATCGGCGCCGGGGGACAGCGCCGTGACCTCGGCCCGCTCGATCCTTCCGCCGCCGGCGCGGAAACGATCCGCCAGCGCCAGCACATAGTCGCGGGGATCGCTGATCGAATACCACCCGGGCGTGAAGCTGCCCTTGACGAAGCGCGGCGACAGGCCCGGTTGCAGCTCGGCCATTTCTTCCGCGTCCATGTGGCGAAAGGCGATGCCGTGGCGGGTGCGCGCCTCCCAGCCGGGCAGCGAGGCGCGGAACTCGGCCTCGGATTCATAAACCTGCAAGTTGCCGTCGCGGCGCAGCATCGGCATTGTGCCGGTGGCCGCAAGGAACGGCTCCAGCTCGGCCTTGGACAGGTCCATCAGCGCCGTCTGCGCCACGGTCGAGCCCTCGACCCGCGCCGGCGAACAGGCCCGCCAGAAGCGGAACATCCACGGCGCGATCTTCAGCGCATAGGCCGGCTTCACGGTCAGCGGCCCCAGCGGGTCCAGGAGCCAGCGCGGCGCTTTCCGCAGGATCCCGGGCGAGGCCAGCGGCAGGATGTCGGTGAACGCGAACGCCCCGGCATTGCCGGCCGATGCGCCCGCCGCCGGTCCCTCGCGGTCCAGCACCACCACGTCCAGCCCCCGCATCTGCAGGGCCAGCGCCGCGGACAGCCCCACGACGCCGGCGCCGACGACGATCACATCCGGCTGCGCCATCTTACGCCGTCGCCGCCAGGAATTTCTGCAGGTCCGGGCTTTTCGGGGCGCCGAACAGCTCGGCCGGCGGGGCGATTTCCGCCATCACCCCCTGATGGAAGAACGCCACCCGGTCGGACACCTCGCGCGCGAACTTCATCTCGTGCGTGACGCAGATCATCGTCATCCCCTCCGAGGCGAGCAGCCGCAGCGTGTCCAGCACCTCGCCCACCAGCATCGGGTCCAGCGCCGAGGTCACCTCGTCGAACAGCATGTATTTGGGCGACATCGCCAGCGCCCGGGCGATCGCCATGCGCTGCTGCTGGCCGCCCGACAGCCGCGAGGGATAGACCGACAGCTTGTCGCCCAAGCCCACGTGTTCCAGCTGCTTGACGGCCATCGCCTCGGCCTCGGGCTTGCTCATCCCCTTGACCTTGCGGGGGGCGAGCATGACGTTTTCCAGCACCGTCAGATGCGGAAACGCGTTCCATTGCTGAAACACGATGCCGATCTTCTGGCGCAGCTCGTTCAGGTCGGTGCTGCGGGCGTGAACCTCGGTCCCGTCCACCAGGATGCGGCCGGAATCGATCGGCTCCAGCCCGTTGATGCAGGTCAGCAGCGTGGATTTGCCCGACCCCGAGCCGCCGATGATGGTCAGCACCTCACCGTTCTGCACGGTCAGGTCGATGCCCTTGAGCACCTCGAGCGCGCCGAAGGATTTGCGGACATTCTGGATCTCAATCATGGGTCCACCGTTTTTCAAGGTATCCGCCCAGCCGCGCGACGGGGAAGCTGATAAGGAAATAGAAGGCGCCGCAGATCATCAGCAGCAGCAGCGGTTCCTGCAGCCGGGTGATCAGGATCTGGGTGGATTTCAGCAGCTCGGTCACCTGCACGACATAGACCAGCGCCGAATCCTTCATCACTCCCAGCGACAGCCCGATCCAGGACGGCAGCCCCACCCTTATCGCCAGCGGCAGCACGATGTTGGTCATGTCCTGCCGCCAGCTCAGCCCCAGCGAGCGCGCGGCGCGGCGCACCGGCTGCGGCACCGATTCGATGGCGCCCCGCACGATTTCCGCGCAATAGGCCGAGGTATACAGCGTCAGCACGATGCAGGCGACGGTCAGCCCCGACAGCCCCAGCCGCAGCACCATCCCCAGAAAGGCGTTGGCCAGCACCAGCTGGATCAGCAGCGGGATCGAGCGGAACACGTCCAGCACGAAGGTCAGCGGCGCGGCGATCACCGGCCCGACCTGATAGCGGAAGATGCCGAAGACGATCCCCAGCACCGTTCCGAAGAACACGGCGATCAGGGTGACGAAGATCGTCATCCCCGCCCCCTTGGCGAGAAAGATCAGGTCGTTGGCCGACAATGCGGTATCGAACATCCCTGCCCCCTCTCAATAACGGAACATGCGGCGCGCGAGCAGCCGCGCGCCAAGCTGGATGACCTTGGTGATCAGGTAAAAGATCACGGCGGCGACGGCGAACAGCTCGAAGGTGCGGAAGGTCAGCGCGTTCAGGTCCTGCGTGACCCCGTAAAGATCGGTGTTCATGCCGACGGTGACCCCCAGCGAGGTCATCAGGATCGCCCAGACCATCTGGTTGGTCATCGGCAGGAAGGAAATCCGCAGCATCTGCGGCATCACGATGAAGCGGAACGCCTGCAGCTCGGACAGCCCCAGCGAACGCCCGGCTCGCGCCTGGGTGTCCGGGATGGCCTTCAGCGCACCGCGGAAGTTTTCCGCCAGATAGCCGGCGTTGTTGAAGGTGATCCCCAGCAGCAGCGAGGTCCAGGGACTGAAATGGATGCCGAAGCTCGCGACGCCGAAATGCGCCATGTAGATCTGGAACAGCGCCGGGGTGTTGCGGGCGATTTCCACCCAGCTTGTGGCGATGCCCGACAGGATGCGGCTGCCCGACAGCCGAAACAGCGTCAGCACCACCGCCAGCGCGATCCCGATCGCCATCGACAGCAGCGCCACCTGCATGGTGACCACCGCGCCGTCGAGCATCTGCGGAAGCCGGGCCAGCGCCTGCTTCCACTGGAAGGTATAGTTGAACATGACCGCCTTGCCTTGGATGAGGGTTCGGCGGCGCGACCGCGGCCGCGCCGCCGGATCAGGCGGAAGGCGTCAGCGGTAGACGCCCTTGATGGTCAGGTCGGCCGGCTCGCCCTCGCCCACCCACTTGGCGTAAAGCTCGGCATAGCGGCCGGTGCGGACCTGCTGGTTGATGAACAGGTTCAGATAGTCGATCAGCCCGTGTTCGCTGCGCAGCGCGATCAGCGCCACGTAGTCGGGCACCATCGGCGCCTTGTCCACGATGCGGATGCCGGGGAAGTTGCCGGATTTCACGTTGGCCTCGGCCACCTCGACGGTCGAGACGGTGGCGTCCAGCTGCCCCTGGCTCAGCGCCAGGAACACGTCGGCCTGGTTCTGATAGGGACGGAACTGGCCCTCGCCCCATTCCTTGACCTGGCCTTCCAGCCAGATCGCCTCATAGGTGCCGGCAGTGGCGCCCACGGTCTTGCCCTTCATGCCTTCCCAGTCGGCCATCTCGACCTTGTCGTTGGCGACCACGGCGTTTTCAAAGGCGTAATAGGGGATCGAGAAGCCGACGGTCTTGGCCCGCTCGAGCGTGTCCGAGGTCGAGGCGACGCCGATGTCCACCTGCCCCGACACCAGCGCGGGGATGCGCTCGGGGAAGGTGGTCTCGACGATCTCGGCCTGGACCCCCAGCGCCGCGGCCAGGTCATTGCAGTAGTCCACGTCGAAGCCGATCGGCTGGTTGTTGGCGTCGCGCGACCCCATCGGCGGGAAGTCCAGCACCACCGCGCAGCGCAGCTTGCCCGAGGCGATGATGTCGTCGAGCTTGTCGGCCAGCGCCGGCGCGGCCATCGAGGCGGTGGCGACCGCGGCCGCAATGATCGAGGCGAATTTCATGTCGTTCTCCACTCCCTTACCAGATCCGGTTCTCCATCGGCCGAATCCATGGGTTTTTATTGCCCCTCGCCGGCCACAAATCAATGATAAATACAAGCTGTATGCAAAACCGTCGCAGAGTCGCTGCCAGCGCCCCCATGGGCAGCGCCGCGGCTGCGGCAGCGTCGCATGGGTATTTCCGCCAGAAAGAAGCCCCTTCGCCCCGAACCGGCGCGGGAATTCTTTCTGGTCCAAATACCCATGCGGCCGCGACGCAGGGTCGCGGCCGCAGAAACGGGTGCAGCGTGGCTCAGACCAGGTCTTCGGGCAGGATCGCCTCGGGCAGGTTCTGGTAGCTGACCGGGCGCAGGAAGCGGCGGATCGACATGGTGCCGACCGAGGTCGCGCCGAAGTTGGTCGAGGCCGGATAGGGGCCGCCGTGGACCATGGCGTCGCAGACCTCGACCCCGGTCGGGAAACCGTTGGCCAGCACCCGCCCGGCCTTGCGCTCCAGCACCGGCAGCAGCTGCCGCGCCAGCCCGGCGTCGCCTGCGTCCATGTGCAGGGTCGCGGTCAGCTGCCCGTTCAGGCTGCGGGCGATGCGCAGCATCTCGTCCTCGTCCCGGGCGGTGACCAGCAGGCCCAGCGGGCCGAACACCTCTTCGCCCAGGTCGTGGTTGCCCAGCCAGTCCTCGCCCGAGACCACGAACAGGTTCGGGGTGGCGTTGCGCTGGTCGCACATCGAGGTCAGCGCCTCGCGCACGCCCTGGCTGGCGGCGATGCGCTCGCGGCCGCGGCGATAGGCGGCGGCGATGCCCTGGGTCAGCATCACCTGTGCGCCGACCTGGGCCAGCGCCTCGCGCATCGGGGCAAGGATGGTGTCGGCCTGGTCTTGCAGCACCACGGCGATGCCGGGGTTGGTGCAGAACTGCCCGGCGCCCATGGTCAGGCTGCCGGCCCAGCCGCGGGCAATCTCGTCGCCACGCGCGGCCACTGCCTGCGGCAGCAGGAACATCGGGTTCACGCTGCCCAGCTCGCCGAAGAACGGGATCGGGTCGGGACGCTGCGCACACAGGTCGAACAGCGCCCGGCCCCCGGCGAGGCTGCCGGTGAAGCCCACGGCGCGGATCAGCGGGTGCTGGACCAGCGCCCGCCCGACTTCGAGCCCGCCATCGTGGACCATGCTGAACACGCCCGGGTGCAGCCCCAGCCGCCGGCGGGCGGCGTCAACCGCCTCGGCCACGATCTCGCTGGTGCCGGGGTGGGCGGGGTGGCCCTTGACCACCACCGGGCAGCCCGCGGCCAGCGCCGCCGCGGTGTCCCCGCCCGCGACCGAGAACGCCAGCGGAAAGTTCGAGGCCCCGAACACCGCCACCGGCCCGATCGGGCGCTGCATCAGGCGGATGTCGGGACGCGGCAGCGGCTGGCGGTCGGGCAGCGCCGGGTCGTGGCGGCGGTCCAGGTAATCGCCCTTGCGGATATGCTCGGCGAACAGCCGCAGCTGGCCGGTGGTGCGGCCGCGCTCGCCCTGCAGCCGCGCCTCGGGCAGGCCGGATTCCTGCGTGGCGATTTCGGTGATCGCGTCGGCGCGGGCCTCGATCTCCTCGGCGATGGCGTCGAGGAAGCGGGCGCGGTCCTCGCGCGAGGAATAACCATAGTCCCAGAACGCCGCCTCGGCCGCCTGGCAGGCGCGATCCACCAGATCGGGGTTGCCGCTGCTGAACTCATGCGCCGGCCCATGCGCCGGGTCCGAACGGAAGCGCGGCTCGGCGCCGATCCATTCGCCGGCGATCAGGTGTTTTCCATGCGGGGTGAAATGCGGGTTCGCGGACATTCGGGCGGGGTCTCCTGGTCATGCGCGTTGTCGGCATTGCATACATAATGTATGCATTCGGCACAACGACAGATGCAGCCAACCTGGGGGACAAGATGACCGGCACCATGACCATCGACCAGCTGACCGCCGAGGTCGAGCGGATCTTTCGGGCCGCGGGCGCGTCCGAGTTGCAGGCGCGCACCGTGGCCGAGGTGATCGTCGCGGGCGAGCGCGACGGCTGCGCCTCGCACGGGATCTACCGGATCGAGGGCTGCCTGCGCACCATCGAGGCCGGCAAGGTCGACGTGACCGCCACGCCGGAGCTGGACGACGACGGCAGCGCGGTGATCCGGGTGCGCGCGAACGGCGCCTATTCGGTGGCCGGGCTGGCGGTCGGGCTGCCGGCGCTGGCCGAACGCGCGCGCCAGCTGGGGCTGGCGGCGCTGGTCATCAACGACTGCACGCATTTCTCGGCGCTGTGGCCCGAGGTGGAACAGATCACCGCGCTGGGGCTGGCGGGCATCGCCATGTGCCCCAGCTATGCGACGGTGGCGCCCGCAGGCGGATCCAAGCCGCTGCTGGGCACCAACCCGCTTGCCTTCGGCTGGCCGCGCCCGGGCGGGCGGCCCTATGTGTTCGATTTCGCGACTTCGTTCATGGCGCGCGGCGACGTGGAGCTGCACCGCATCGCCGGCAAGCCCCTGCCCGAGGGCTGCGCGGTGGACCGCGACGGCAACCCCACCACCGACCCGCAGGCGGCGCTGGAAGGCGCGATGCTGCCCTTTGGCGGGCACAAGGGCTCGGCCATCTCGACCATGATCGAGCTGCTGGCGGGGGCGATGATCGGCGACATGACCAGTGCCGAGGCGCTGGACTACCTGGGCACCACCACCCTGGCCCCGAAACATGGCGAGCTGCTGCTGGCCTTCTGCCCCGAGCGTTTCGCCGCCGGCCGCGCCGATCCCTTCGCCCGGGCCGAGACGCTGCTGGAGGCCATCGTCGGCCAGGGCGCGCGCCTGCCCTCACAGCGCCGCTTTGCCGCCCGCGCCCGGGCCGAGGCCGAGGGCATCGAACTCAGCGCCGAGCAGATGCAGATGCTGGCGCGGATGCGCGAGCGGGTGGGGCTGGCGGGCTGAGCTTTGGTTGCGCGGCCGGACCGAGGGCTGTCTGCCCCCGGGCCGCTGCCGCGGCCTTGTTCGCTGAAAACGGTCCGCCGGACTGTTTTCCGGGCGCTCACAAGCCCCGAGGATATTTATCAACCGCCCGAACGGGATGGAGCCGATCCGGGCGGTACAGGCTTCAGCCCTTGAAGTAATCCGGCTTGCCGGTGGTCCAGGTCTCGCCCCAGTGCTGGCCGCCGCCGTCCACGGTCAGCACCTCGCCGGTGACGAAGTTGCCGGACGGGCCGCCCAGATAGGCGCAGGCCTCGGCGATGTCCCAGGCGGTGCCGACCCGCATCATCGGGTTCGAGCGGGCGTAGGTGGCGCGGACCTCGGGGGTGTAGACGTTCCAGCCGTCGGTCTCGACCGCGCCGGGGGCGACGCAGTTCACCCGCAGCCCGTATTGCGCCCATTCCACCGCCACCGCGCGGGTCAGCCCGATCACCCCCGACCGCGCGGCGATGGAATGGGCGATGCCGTGCAGCCCGCCGGTGGTCACCACCACGATGTTGATGATGTTGCCGGGGCGCCCGGCGTCACGCCATTTCTGCGCCGCTGCCTGCATCATGTGCCAGCTGCCGTTCAGGTTGGTGTCGATCACCGCGTTCCAGCCGCCGGGGCTGATGTCGATGGCCGCCTGCGGGAACTGGCCGCCGGCGCTGTTGACCAGGATATCCACGGGGCGCCCGGCCCAGATCCGGTCCCAGAACGCCTCGACCGATTCGCGGTCGCGCACGTTCAGCACGTCGCCGCTGGCGCGGTGGCCGGCGTCGCGCAGCGCCGCGACCAGCGCGTCGATCTTGTCCTGCTTGCGGCCGGTGACGATGACCTCGGCCCCCATGCGCGCGTAAAGCCACGCCACCGCCCGCCCGATGCCGCCCGCACCACCCGAGACCACCGCCACCTGCCCCGCCAGCGCATCCGGCGCGAACACCGTGCGCTGCGTGGCCAGCTGGGCATCGGTCAGGCCAAAGGAGGCCGGTTCAGTCACGTCTTCAGTCACGGGGCATGTCCTTGAGCAGGTCGCCGGCGATGATCAGCTTGCGCACCTCGGTGGTGCCGGCGCCGATTTCCAGCAGCTTGGTGGAACGATACAGCCGGTTGATTTCCGATTCCCAGATATAGCCCGAGCCGCCGTGGATCTGCACCGCAAGGTCCAGCACCTTGTTCACCGCATTGGCCGCGAACATCACCGAGGCCGCGGTCAGCCGGTGGATATCGCCGCGCCCGCCCTCGCCCGCCTCGACATGCGAGGCCGCGGCCAGCACGCGCCAGACCAGCGTGCGCATGGCCTCGGTCTGGACATACATCTCGGCCAGCATCGACTGCACCATCTGGAAGCTGCCGATGGGCTTGCCGAACTGGCGACGGGTCTTGGCATAATCCAGCGACAGATCGAGCGCCCGTTCCGCGATCCCCAGGCACAGCGGCGCGACCATGGCGCGTTCCAGGTCAAGCCCGCTCATCACGATGCCGACGCCGCGGTTTTCCGCGCCGACCAGGTTTTCCGCCGGCACCCGGCAGTCGTCGAACACCAGCTCGGCCGTCTGGCTGCCGCGATAGCCCATCTTGACCAGCTTCTGCGCGACCTTGAAGCCGGGGGTGTCGGTTTCCACGATGAAGGCGGAAATGCCGCGCGTGCCCTGGTCGGGCGCGGTCTTGGCATAGACCAGCACCACATCGGCCACCGGCCCGTTGGTGATGAAGATCTTGGACCCGTTCAGCACGTAATGATCGCCGTCGCGCCGCGCGGTGGTGCGCATCGACCCCAGCGCGTCCGAGCCCGCCCCCGGCTCGGTCAGCCCCAGCGCCCCGATCTTTTTGCCCGAGCACAGGTCGGGCAGGTATTTGCGGCGCTGCGCGTCACTGCCGTTGCGCCAGATATTGTTGGCGCACAGGTTGTCATGCGCCACCACCGCCAGCGCCATGGCGTGGTTCCAGCGCGAAAACGCCTGCATCACCAGCCCGGCCGACAGCAGGTCCATGCCGGCGCCGCCGTATTCCTCGGGGATGGTGGCGCCCAGGAAACCGGCCTCGCCCACCAGGCGCATCCCGTTCTCGGGCCACCATTCCTCGGCGTCCATCCGCTCGGACAGCGGGTAAAGCTCGCCGCGCGCGAAACGGTCGGCGTGGTCGAGGACCGCGGCGCGGTCGGGGTCCAGCTCGAACAGGTCCGGGTGGTTGGAGGTCATCGGGCACAGCTCCTTGGCCGGGGGCGCGTCGGCGCCTGTTGATGAACAATATTCATCACTACTTCCGTCGAACGGGTCAAGAGTTTTGATTCACCCAAAGATCATGATTGACACAGCCGATGAAGCAGCCTCATTAATTACGGGATACAGGCTGAAGGAGGATCAGCGCCATGTCCGATCCGGTCACGATCACCCGCGACGACGCGACGCTGACCATCACCATCACGCGCGAATCGCGGCGCAATGCGCTGAATGCCGATGTGGCGGCGGCGATCATGGCGGCGCTGGACCGCGCCGAATCGGACGGCGGCATCCGCGCCGTGGTGCTGACCGGCGCCGGCGACCGCGCCTTTTGCGCGGGCGGCGACCTGCAGCCGGCGGCGGACGGCGCGCCGTTCAGCATCGACGCCGCCGACCCCCGCCACTACGTGGCCGCCCTGCTGCGACGGATGAACGACTGCCGCCTGCCCCTGATCGCGCGGGTGAACGGGCACGCGCTGGCCGGGGGCTTCGGCCTCGTCTGCGCCTGCGATCTGGTGGTGGCGCGCGAGGATGCGCTGCTGGGCGTGACCGAGGTCAAGGTCGGGCTGTTTCCCATGATGATCCTGCCGTTCCTGCTGCGCAACACCCCCAACCGCGTGCTGATGGAGATGTGCCTGACCGGCGAGCCGATCACCGCGGCCGAGGCAAAGGCGCATGGCATCGTCAACCACGCCGTGCCCGCCGCGGAACTGGACGCAAAACTGGGCTGGCTGCTGTCGCGCATCACCGACAAGACCCCCACCGGCATCAGGCTGGGCAAGCAAGGGCTGGCCAAGATCCGCGAGATGTCGCTGGACGCGGCGCTGGAATACGCCCCCTTCATGCTGGCCAACATGGCCCGGACCGAGGACGCCCGCGAAGGCTTTGCCGCATTCGCCGAAAAGCGCCCGCCTAACTGGACGGGGCGCTGAACATGCGCGAGGCGATCCGCATCGGCTGCGGCGGCGCCTTCTGGGGCGACAGCCCCGAGGGCGCGGCCCAGATCGTCCGGCAGGGCAACGTCGATTACCTGGTGATGGACTATCTGGCCGAGGTCACCATGGCGATCCTGTCCAGGATGAAATCCCGCGTCCCCGACGCCGGTTTCGCGGGCGATTTCATCACCCAGGTGATGCGCCCGCTGGCGGCCGAGATCGCGGCGCGGCGCATCCGGGTGGTGGTGAACGCGGGCGGCGTGAACCTGCACGCCTGCCGCGACGCGCTGCAGGCGCTGTTCGCCGAACAGGGGCTGCCCTTGCGGGTGGCGGTGGTCGAGGGCGACGACCTCTCGCCCATCGCGGATGAGTTGCGCGCAAGCGGCACCACCGAGATGTTCACCGGCGCGCCGATGCCGGACCGCCTGCTCAGCATCAACGCCTATCTGGGCGCCTTCGGCATCGCCCGGGCGCTGGGGATGGGGGCGGATGTGGTGCTGACCGGGCGCGTGGTCGATTCCGCGCTGGTGCTGGGACCGCTGATCCACGAGTTCGGCTGGTTCGAGGGCGACCACGACCTGCTCTCTGCCGGCAGCCTGGCCGGGCATCTGCTGGAATGCGGCACGCAGGTGACCGGCGGCATCTTCACCGACTGGCGCGACACCGTCGCCGGCTGGGACGACATGGGCTTTCCCATCGCCATCTGCCACCCCGACGGCAGTTTCGAGATCACCAAGCCCGAGGGCACCGGCGGGCTGGTTTCAGCCGCAACGGTCTCTGAGCAGCTGTGCTACGAGGTCGGCGACCCCGCCGCCTATCTGCTGCCCGACGTGACATGCGACTGGTCGCAGGTGCAGCTGGAACAGACCGGCCCCGACCTTGTGCGCGTCACCGGCGCCCGCGGCCATGCGCCGACCGGCAGCCTCAAGGTCAGCGCCACCTGGGCCGACGGCTGGCGCATCGCCGCCACGATGATGGTCGCCGGGCGCGAGGCCGCCGCCAAGGCGCAGGCCAGCGGCGAGGCGATCCTGGCCCGCGTCGCGCGGCTGCTGGCGCGGGACGGGCTCGCCCCCTTTACCGACACGCTGATCGAGCTCTTGGGCGCGGAAAGCAATTACGGCGCGCAGGCCCGGGCGCAGGGGACGCGCGAGGTGGTGCTGAAGCTTGCCGCCAGCCACCGCGACCGTGCCGCGCTGGAAATCCTCGGGCGCGAGCTCTACCACGCCGCCACCGCCATGGCGCAGGGGCTGACCGGGTTCGCCGGCGGCCGCCCGGCGCCGCAGCCGGTGGTGCGGCTGTTTTCCTGTCTGGTCCCCAAGGCGCTGGTGCCGATGCGCGTCTCGTTCGAGGGGCGCAGCCACGAACTGCCCCATGCCGAACCCGGCGCACAGCCCACTGCCCGCCCCGAAACCCGTCCCCCGGCGCCGGCGCATGACGGCCCGCTGCGCACCGTGCCGTTGATCGCGCTGGCCCGCGCCCGCAGCGGCGACAAGGGCGACCGCGCCAATATCGGGGTGCTGTCCCGCGACCCCGCGTTCCTGCCGTGGATCGCCGCGGTGGTGACGCCGGACGCGGTGGCCCATTGGCTGGCGCATTTCGTGCGCGGAGAGGTGCGGCGCTACGACTGGCCGGGGCTCGACGGCTTCAACTTCGTGCTGGACCGGGCGCTGGGGGGTGGCGGCACCGCCTCGCTGCGCCATGACGCGCAGGGCAAGGCGCTGGCGCAGATCCTGCTGGACCTGCCGGTGCCCGTTCCCGCCGACTGGACCGCCCCCGGCGGCAGGCTGGAAGATTTCGCGACCGAAGGCAGACCCCATGATCGTTGATCCCGACTTCCCCATCCGCAAGGTGCTGATCGCCAACCGGGGCGAGATCGCCTGCCGCGTCATCCGCAGCCTGCGGGCGATGGGGCTTGGCTCGGTCGCCGTCCACCACGCGGCCGAGGCCGGCGCGCTGCATGTCCGCATGGCCGATCAGGCGGTCGAGCTGTTCGGCGACACCCCCGTCGCCGCGCATCTGGACGCCGCCCAGATCATTGCCGCGGCAACGACCACCGGCGCCGACGCCATCCACCCCGGCTACGGCTTCCTGTCGGAAAACGCCGATTTCGCCCGCGCGGTCGCGGATGCGGGGCTGATCTTCATCGGCCCCTCGGCCGACAGCATTGGGCTGATGGGCGACAAGATCTCCTCGCGTGAGTTCGCGCAGGCGCATGGGGTGCCGGTCGCGCCCTCGGTGATGCCCACCGACGATCTGGACGAATTCGCGCGACAGGCCGCGCAGATCGGGTTTCCGCTGCTGATCAAGGCTTCGGCCGGCGGCGGCGGCAAGGGGATGAGCATCGTGCGCGACGCGGACGGGCTGATCCCGGCCGCCCGGCTGGCCGCCAGCGAGGCGCAGCGCTATTTCAACGACGGCCGCATCTATGCCGAGCTTTACGTCGAGCGCCCGCGCCATATCGAGGTGCAGATCCTCGGCGACGGCGAAAACGGCGCCATCCACCTGCATGAACGCGAATGCTCGATCCAGCGCCGCTTCCAGAAGATCGTGGAAGAGGCGCCCTCGGCCGCGCTGCCGCCGGAACTGGCGGCCGAGATCTGCGCCGCCGCGGTGCGGCTGGCCCAAGCCGCCAGCTATCGCAACGCCGGCACGGTCGAATTCATCCTCGCCCCGGACGGGCGGTTCTATTTCCTGGAAATGAACACGCGGTTGCAGGTCGAACACCCGGTTACGGAAATGATTTCCGGGCTGGATCTGGTCGCGGCGCAGGTCAACATCGCCGCCGGCCGCGGCCTGCCGATCCGGCAGGACCAGCTGCGCCGCGACGGCCACGCCATCGAATGCCGCATCTGCGCCGAGGACCCGGAACGCGACTTCATGCCCGAAACCGGCCGCATCCGCCTGCTGCGGGTGCCGCAGGCGCCGTGGCTGCGCTTTGAATCCGGCCTGACCGAGGGCGAGGCGGTGACCAGCGATTTCGACCCGATGCTGGCCAAGCTGGTGGTGCACGGCACCAGCCGCCAACAGGCGATCGAGCGCACGCTGGAGGCGCTGCGCGGGCTGACCCTGCTGGGGGTGACCACGAACATCGACTATCTGGCACGGGTGATCGACAGCCAAGCCTTCCGCGCCGGCGATCTGCACACCGGCTTTGTCGCGCAGCACGCGCAGGCGCTGGCCCCCGCCCCCATGACGGATGACGCGCTGGCCCCGGTGCTGGTCGCCGCCGCGCTGGGGTTCCGCGAGTTCCGGCAGGCGGTGTTCGACGTGCCGGAACTGCACGCCGCCATCGGCTCATGGAGGAACTGAGATGTCCTTTGCCCTGCTGCTGAACGGCACGCGCCACGAAATCGAGATCATCCGCCGCCGCCCGCACCTGCTGCTGCGCATCGACGGGCGCGACTATACGGTACAAGACCCCGGCCCCGAGGGCGACGGCGCGCTGGCGCTGACCATCGACGGCCGCCGCATCACCGTCCTGCGCGCGGCGGGCGATGATACCCAGAGCCTGCGCTGCGACGGCCGCACCCATGTCGTGCAGCTGGCCGACGACGGCGGCGGTGCCGGCGCGGACGGCGGCCTGTCCGAACTGCGCGCGCCCATGCCCGGCGCGGTGATCGAAATCCACGCGGCCCCCGGCCAGCGCGTCGCCCGCGGCGATCCGCTGCTGACCATCGAAAGCATGAAGCTGCAAACCGTGCTGAGCGCGCCGCGCGACGGCACCGTGGCGGAAATCGCGGTGGCGCAGGACGAAACCTTCGGCAAGGACCAGGTCCTTGCCCGGCTGACCCCCGAGGACGAAAGCGATGCGTAAGATCCAGTCCCGCCTGAACACCTCGGGCCCCGAGTTCCGCCACAACGCCGCCCATAACCGCGCGCTGGTGCAGGCGTTCCGCGAGCGTCAGGAACAGGCGCGCCATGCCCGCCCGCAGCGCGACCTCGACCGGCTGGAACGGCAGGGCAAGATGCTCCCCCGCCAGCGGATCGAGCGGCTGCTGGACCCCGGCACCCCGTTCCTGGAACTGTCCTCGCTGGCGGCGAACCGCGCCTATGGCGGGGAAAGCCCCTCGGCCAGCTCGATCGTCGGCATCGGGGTGGTGTCGGGGCGCGAGGTGCTGATCCGCGCCGACGACCCCAGCGTCAAGGGCGGCGCCTGGTATCCGCTGACGGTGAAGAAGATCGTCCGCGCCATGGACATCGCGCTGGAAAACCGCCTGCCGATGATTCACCTGTGCGATTCCGCCGGCGGCAACCTGCAGTTGCAGTCCGAGCTGTTTCCCGACAGGCACATGGCCGGTCGTATCTTCCGCAACCAATCGCTGCTGTCGAAACTGGGCGTCAAGCAGCTGGCGCTGGTGTTCGGCCATTGCACGGCGGGCGGCGCCTATATCCCGGCGCTGTCGGATTATTCGGTGATCGTGCGCGGCACCGGCGCGGTGTTCCTGGGCGGCCCGCCGCTGGTCAAGGCCGCGACGGGGGAAGAGGTCAGCGTCGAGGATCTGGGCGGGGCCGAGATGCACACCTCGGTGTCCGGTACCTGCGACTATCCGGCCAATGACGAGCCGGACGCCATCCGCATCGGTCGCGAGATCGTGGCGCAGTGGGACCGCCCGCGGAAATGGCCGGCGCAGCAGGAAACCCCCGAGCCCCCGGCCTATGACCCGGCCGAGCTTTACGGGATCATCCCCGACGACATCAAGAAATCCTTCGACATGCGCGAGGTGATCGCCCGCATCGTCGACGGCTCGCGCTTTCACGAATATCAGCCGAACTATGGGCAGACGCTGGTCTGCGGCTTCGCCAATATCTGGGGGTTCAAGGTCGGGATTCTGGCCAACAACGGGGTGCTGTTCAACGACTCGAGCCTCAAGGGCGGGCATTTCATCGAGCTGTGCAACCAGAACAACACGCCACTGGTGTTCCTGCAGAACATCACCGGCTACATGATCGGGCAGGAATACGAACGTCGCGGCATCACCAAGGACGGCGCCAAGATGATCATGGCGCTCAGCTGTTCGCATGTCCCCAAGTTCACCGTGATGTGCAACGGCTCGTTCGGGGCGGGGAATTACGGCATGTGCGGGCGCGCCTTTGACGGGCGGTTCATGTTCACCTGGCCGAACCACCAGATCGGGGTGATGGGCGGCGATCAAGCCGCCAACACCCTGGCCGAGGTCAAGGCCAACCAGATGCGCCGCAACGGCGGCACCGTGGACGAGGCGGAAATCAAGGCGCTGTGGCAGGAAACCCGGCTGGCGTATGAGGACCAGCTGTCGGCCTGGCACGCCACCTCGGAAATCTGGGACGACGGGATCATCGACCCGGCGGACACCCGCAACGCGCTGGGCATCGCGATTTCAGCGGCGCTGAACGCGCCGCTGGCCGAACCGGGGTTTGGGGTGTTCAGGTTCTAGGCGTCTCGGCGGCGCGGGCCTGCCGCTCGGCCGCCAGCGTCGCCAGCAGCCGCGGATAGATGCGCTGCATTTCCGCCGAAAACCGCGCATAGGGCAGGTCGTCGAACTCGCCGTGGAACTGCAGATACTCCATGGCGCGGCGGCCCTGCGCGTCGTAGGGCTGGAAGATCGAATCCTGCGTGCCGTCAAACGCCAGCGGCTCGACCCCGTTGCGGGCGCACAGGGCCGCGTCAAAGGCCGGGGTGGCCTTGAGCCAGCGCCCGTCGATCAGCAGCGCCGTATAGGCGTGCCAGCGGAAATCGGGCGTGTCCATCAGCTGCTCGAACCGCGCCGGGGCCAGGTGGTTGCGCACATCCGCAAACCCGATCCGCGACGGAATCCCCGCCGCCCGCGCTACCGCTGCCAGCAGCACCGCCTTGGGCACGCAGAAGGATTTCTCGGCCCGCAGCACCTTTGATGCGGTCAGCATCTCCGGCTCGATCCCGAAGGCGTAGACGCTATAGGGCACCGCGTCGCGCACCGCCGCGGCCAGCGCCACCGCCCGGGACCGCGCATCGCCGTCGCCCGCATGGCGCGCGGCAAAGGCGGTGATGTCGGGGTGGTCGCTGTCGATAAAGCGGGTCGGCGCCAGGCTGAGGTCGGTCATCAGCGCGCCCCCTTGCGCGACGCGAAGAAGGCGTCGATGGCCGCGCGCATTTCCGGGCCGCGCCCGGCCTCGCCCTGCAGGTCGCGCTCCATGTCCAGCATGGCGTCAAGGTCGGGATCGGCGGCGCGCGCGATCAGCCGCTTGGTCATCGCCAGCGCCGCGGCGGGGCGTTCGGCCAGGCGCGCGCAGATCGCCTCGGCCTCGGGCAGCAGCGCGTCATCCTCGACCACGCGCCAGACCAGCCCCCAGCGCTCAGCCTCGGCCGCCGGGATGCGGTCGCCCAGCAGCATCGCGGCCGAGGCGCGGATGCGCCCCGCCATCCGCGGCAGGAACAGGGTGTTGCCGGCGTCCGGCACCAGCGCGATGCCGACGAAGGGCTCATAGAAGAACGCCGAGCGGCCGGCGATCACGATATCCGCCGCCAGCGCCACCCCGACCGAGGCGCCCGCGCAGGCCCCGTTCACCGCCGCGACGATCGGCAGCGGCGATTCCCGCAGGGCGCGGATCAGCGGATTAAAATGATCCTCCAGCACCTGCGCCAGATCCGGCACGCTGCCCGGGTCCAGCGTCGAAAGATCGTAACCTGCGCCGAAGGCCGCCCCCTCGCCGGTCAGCAGCACCGCGCTTGCGCCGCCGGTCTCGGCCGCGCGCAGCGCCGCCAGCAGCTCGTCGGCCGAGCGGTTGCGCATGGCGTTGCGCTTGGCGGCGCGGCACAGGGTGATGCGGGCGACGCCGCCCGAAAGCTCCAGCCGCACGTCTTCCCAACCGGTTGCGCTGTCCATGTCCCTGCCCCGCTGATGAATGTCGTTCACTGCCGATGAAACCCGAATAGGCCGGCCGAATCAACCGCGAACAGCGGCACGGCGCGGCGCTGGAAAAACGCGGCTCAGCTCAGCTGCCCAGCTGCTGCGCCACCGCATCCACCCGCTCGGTCAGCAGGTCCAGCCGCGCCAGGATCTCGTCGCGCGGCGCCCCCCCGGGGGCGCGGGGCAGCAGCCCGCCATAGACGATGTTAGTGATCTCGCGCGCCGTGGCCTCAAGGTCAAAGGCGCCCTCGTTGCGCAGGAACGCCCAGGTGCGATGCTCGATGGTCCCATAAACCATGTCACGCACCAGCGAGGGCGACACATCGGCGCGGAACACCCCGCGCGCCGCCCCCTCGCGCACGATGTCGGCGATACGGCGGGTATAGGCCCGGTTCAGCTCGAACAGGCGGGTCGAGCGGTAATGCGGGTCGGGGCGCAGCTCATGGAACACCAGCCGCGCCAGCCCGGGGTCGCGCTGCAACGCCTCGAGATGGCTGTAGACGACATAGTGGATGCGGTTCCATTCGCCCTGCACCGCGCCAAAGCCGGGCTCGGACGCCTCCATCATCTCGACATACCAGGCTTCGGCCACGCGTTGCAGCAGGTCGCGCTTGTTCTCGAAAAAGCGGTAGATCGTGCCTTCGACCACCCCGGCGCGTTCGGCGATGTCCGAGATCAGCGATTCGGAATAGCCCTTTTCGGTGAACACCTCGCGCGCCGACCGCATGATGTCGGCGATGCGCTGCTCGGGCGGCAGCCGGTTCACCTGACGTTTGGTTGCGCGCTGCGCCATGACGATCACCCCACTGGACGGATGCGGGCTTACCCGTTGCCGTAGCTGAAGCCCAGACCGGCGCGCACATCCTGCTGGATGCCGTATTGCGGGAAGGGATAGCGGAAACCGTTCTTCGACAGCGCCTCCATCCCCAGGACAGCGCGGGCCATGTCCTCGAGCGGGGCAGCCATCAGCATCTCGTCGTCCAGCACGCCGCCATAGCGGCGCTCGGCGAAACAGGGGATCGAGAGCGAGGGCTCGCGTTTCACCAGCGCCCTGCCCCAGCTGTCCGCGCAGGAGCTTTCGCCCACCACCGACCAGTCGAAGCGCTTGTAGCCCTGCCATTGCAGGCCGTTGATGAAATACATCATCGCGCCCGGGGTGGCATAGAACAGCGCGATATCGGGCGGGTCCAGCCGCCCAGAGGCCAGCGGTGACACCACCAGCGCGTCATATTGCCCGTCCGGGACGCAGTGCATGGCGGCCTGATGGGCGGCGGCGCCGGGCTGGTCCTGGAACCACACCCCGTCCATGCGGTTGCCGGCGGCCCAGTCGGGGGTCTTGGCGTTGCCCAGCCCCACCACGGCGCGACACTGCGCGCCGGCCAGATCCTCGGCGGTGACGCCCACGGTCCAGCCCAGCCGCGCCGCCTGCGCGACGATCTGATCCAGCGTGTGGATATGCTGCGGGCGGCGGATGCGGGGAATCGCCTGCATCTCGGCGCGGTCGGCAAACAGCTTCATCCCGAAGGGCAGGCTGCGCAGTTTCAGCAGCCGCTCCAGCGCCGCCGCGATCTCGCGCGCGTCAGGGGCGGGGGCGATGGCTTCAGGTGCAACGTTCATGCCAGCCACCGCTTGCGCCGGCGGTAATGCTTGACCGCGTGGTAATCGACGGCGACGGCGCCGCTGCCCAGATAGGCTTCCTTGATGTCGGGGTTTTCGCGCAGCACCTCGGCCGGCCCGCTCATCACGATGCGGCCCTGCTCGATCAGATAGGCGTGGCTCACCACGTCCAGCGCCGCCACGGCGTTCTGTTCGACCAGCAGCACCGCCACCCCTTCCTCGCGGTTGATGCGGGTGATGATGTCGAAGATCTCGTCCACCAAAAGCGGCGCGAGGCCGAGACTGGGTTCGTCCATCATTAGCAGCTTGGGCCGCGTCATCAGCGCGCGGGCGATGGCCAGCATCTGCTGTTCGCCGCCCGACAGATACCCCGCCTTGGCCTTGGCGCGGGTCTTGAGCCGGGGGAACAGCTCGAACATCTGTTCGGCCATTTCGTCGATCTTGGCCCGGTCGGAATACATCGTGGTCGCGGCCAGCAGGTTTTCCAGCGGCGTCAGATGCTCGAACACCTTGCGGCCTTCCAGCACGTGGACGATGCCGCGCCGCACCCGGCTGGGCGGGTCCAGCGCCAGGATATCCTCGCCCTCGAAGGTGATGGTGCCCCGGGTGACGGCGCCGCGTTCGGGGGCCAGCAGCCCGCTGATGGATTTCAGGATGGTGCTCTTGCCCGCGCCATTGGCGCCCAGCAGCGCGACCAGCCCGGCCTGCGGCACCTCGAGCGAGGCGCCTTTGACGGCCAGCGACACCTGGTCGTACACGACCTCGACACTGTTGACGGATAGCAGGGCCATGCGGTCATCCCTTCATGTTTGACGCCCCCGCCCCGCAGCGCGCGGGACAGGGGCAAGGCATCACTGCCCGGACTTGGCGAATTCCGAGGAATACTTGCGCACCTCTTCCCACACCACGTCCTGGTTGGCGCTGAACCAGTCGGTCATCGGCTCGAACGCCTCGCCATTCCAGCGCGCCACCCGGCCCATGCCGCCGCCCTGATGGTCCTCGGGGGTGATGGTGGTGGGGGGGATCAGCCCCTCGGCGGTGAACTCGGTGATCGAGTGCAGCCCGGCGTTCAGCCATTCACCGTTGACCGGCCCGTCGGGGGCGATCTCGGCGGCGCGGCGCACGCCTTCCAGCATCAGCGCGGCCAGCATCACGCCATAGTTGTAATAGGCGGTGCCGACCTTGTCCTCGGGGCCGGCGCCCTTGCCGGCGCCGACGACCTCGGTCAGGATTTCCTGGATCACCTGCGGCTCGCGCCCGGACACGCAAGGCTCGAATTTCAGCACGCCCACGGTCTGGTCGCGGCCAACCACGTCCATGTCGGATTCCGACAGCCAGACGCTGCTGCACACCCGGCCCATGTCCAGCCCGTTGCGCGCCGCCTCGGTCAGCGCCACGGTCTGGCCGACGCCCGCGCCCCAGAACATCGTCCAGTCCGGACGCGCGCGGCGCACCTGCGGCCAGATCGCCGACTGGTCGTTGCCCGGCGGGGTGTAGGGAAAGGCCTGCAGCTTGAAACCTTCCTTGGCGGCAAGCGCCTCAAGCACCGGCAGCGGTTCCTTGCCAAAGGGCGTGTCGATATGGACAAAGCAGATGGTCTTGCCGTCCAGCGAGCCGCCGTCCTGCTGCTTGAAATACTCGATCAGCAGCCCGGCCTGCGTCCAGTAGTTCGGCGACAGCGGGAACACATAAGGAAACACCGTCCCGTCCGCCGCGTCCGAGCGCCCGGAAAACGCCGTCACCATGTTGATCTTGTCCTCCAGCGCCCGCGGGGTCAGCGCCCGCGCGACCGGGGTGGACAGCGGATCGACCAGCACCGCGCCTTGCGACTTGGCGCGCTCATACGCCTCGATCGCGCGGGGCTGGTCGTTGGCGTGGTCGCTGATGTCGATGGCGATGGTATAGCCGCCCATGCCGCCGCGCTGGTTCATCATGGTGATGTAGTCGCGCTGGCCCTGGTTATATTCGGCGGTCACAAAGGTGTAGACCTTGGTGAAGTCCATCGGCATCGCGATGCGCACCACCTTGTCCCCACCCTGCGCCAGCGCCACCCGCACCGGCAGTTGCGAGGCCAGCGCGGCGACCGCCGCTCCGGTCAGGATATTCCGACGTGTCAGGCTCATCTGGTTCTTCCTCCCCTGGTTGTCGTCTTGTCACTGCCGGGCATGGCGGAACGGCCAGACCAGCAGGTAATTGCGGATATTGCTGTAGATTTTCGCCAGCCCCAGCGGCTCCAGCAGCAGGAACCCCATGATCAGCCCGCCATAAAGCATCAGCGGCAGATGGGCGCGCAGGTCGGTGGGGATGGCGACGCCGAACTGGTCCGCGGCCAGCCCGATCAGCTGGTTCAGCACGATGGGCGCAAACAGGATCAGCCCCACCCCCAGGAACCCGCCCAGCACCGAGCCGAGCCCCCCCACGATCACCATGGCGACCAGCTGGATCGACAGGTCCAGATGGAACTGGTCGGGCGAGATGGTGCGATAGTAGCAGACCGCCAGCACCGCCCCGGTCATGCCCCCGATGAACGACGACACCCAGAACGCCAGCAGCTTGTAGCGGAACGGGTCCACCCCGATGATCGAGGCGGCGTAGTCCTTTTCCCGCACCGCCGCCAGCGCGCGCCCGAACGAGGTGCGCCGCACGTTCAGCATGAACAGGGTCAGCACTGCACACAGCGCCAGCGCGACGTAATAGGGCGCGCGGTCGCCCTGGATGGCGATGCCCAGAAAGCTGGTGCGCGGCACCGACAGCGCCGCCTGGGTACCGCCGGAAATCGCCGGCACCTGCACGATGACGAAATCGACGATATACTGCATCGCCAGCGTCGCCATCGCCAGATACAGCCCCTTGACCCGCAGGGCAGCCGCGCCGAACACCACCCCGATCACGGCCGAGGCCAGCCCGCCGACGATCATCGCCAGCTCGAACGGCAACCCGGCCCGCATGGCGTGGACCGAGGCATAGGCGCCGATCCCGATCACCGCGCCATAGCCCAGATGGATCTGTCCCGCGCCCCCCATCAGCAGGTTCAGGCCCATCGCGGCCATGGACCAGATGATCAGCGGCAGCAGGTAGCCCACCACGAACAGCCGGTCGACCAGGAACGGCGCCACCAGCAGCAGGGCAAAGATCACGATCACCGCCCAGCGGTCGGTCGGCAGTTTCCACAGCTGCCGCTCGTCCTGATAGCGGGTAAAGCTGATGCCGGCGCGTCTGTAGATCATCGCTCAGACCCTCTCGATATGTTCGCGGCCGAACAGCCCGTGCGGGCGGAACAGCAGTGTCAGCAGGATGATGACCGAGGCGACGACATCGCGGGTGCCTCCGCCGACGATCGGGTCGAGGATGCCGGTGGCAAGGCTTTCAGCCAGCCCGACGATGACGCCGGCGATCAGCACGCCGACGATGGAATCCAGCCCGCCAAGGATGGCGATGGCCAGCGCCTTGATCAGCAAGAGCGACAGCGACCAGTCCACCCCCTGCGTCGCGCCCCACAGCACACCCGAGGTGGTGGCCATGCAGGCCGACAGCCCCCAGGCAACCGCAATGGCGCGTTCGACCCGGATGCCCACCGACCAGCTGGCGGTCTGGTTGTCGCTGACCGCGCGCATGATGATGCCGAAGCGGGAATTGAAGAACAGGATCGACAGCAGGATCAGGCCCAGCGACACGCCTCCACCGATCAGGATGGCCCGGTTCAGCAGCAGTTCGCCCACGAAGATCGGCGTGTTCGAGATGCCCAGGTCCAGCCGCTTGACCGCCGCGCCGAAAAAACCGGGGATCACGCCGCGCAGAAAGATTTCCAGGCCGATGGTCAGCATGATGACCATGATCACCGGCTGCCCGATCATCCGCCGCAACGCCACCCGTTCCAGCGCCACGCCAAAGGCGAACATCACCGCCAGCGCCAGCGGGATCGCCACCCACATCGACAGGCCGAAACCGCCCGCCAGCACGACGACCGCATAGGCCCCCATCATCGCCATCGCGCCCTGCGCGAGGTTGGCGATGCCCGAGGTCTTGTAGATCAGCACGATGCCCGCAGAGAGCAGCGCATACATCAGCCCGACGAACACGCCGTTCATGGCCAGTTCCAGCAGCAGGATCATGTCCATCTTCAGACCCTCCGGATCACGAGGTTGCGGCGCAGCGTGCCCTCGCGCCCGTCCTCATAGGTGATTTTCGCGTCGAAGATGACCTCGTCCGACCCGTCGTAAAGCGCGGCGACCAGCGGCGCATAGGTCTGTTCGATCACATTGCGGCGCAGCTTGCGGGTGCGGGTGATTTCGCCGTCGTCGGCATCGAAATCCTTGTGCAGGTTGACGAAGCGGCGGATCTTCAGCCCGTCGGGCTGCAATTCGTTCGTCCGGGCGATCTCGCCGGCGATCAGGTCCAGCATCTCGGGCCCTTGCGACAGATCGGCGTAAGAGGAATAGGAAATCGAGCGCTGTTCCGCCCAGTGCCCTGCCGCCTCATAGTCGATGCAGACGATGGCGGTCAGTTCCTCCAGCCCGGCGCCAAGAATGGCGACGTTGCGGATATAGGGCGAGAATTTCAGCCGGTTCTCGATGAAGGTAGGGATGAAGCGCTGCCCCTGCGCGGTTTCCACCAGTTCGCTGACCCGGCCCAGCACCACCAGATCGCCGCTGTCCTGGATGTGGCCCGCGTCGCCCGTGCGCAGAAAACCCTCCGGCGTCAGCGCCTCGGCCGTGGCCTCGGGGTTGTCGGCATAGCCGTGAAACACCGAGGCCGAGCGGATCAGGATCTCTCCGCTATCGTCGATGCGCACCTCGACCCCCGGCATGGCGCGGCCCACGGTGTCGATGCGCACGCTGCCCTCGACCTGCGCGGCCGACAGGGCGCAGGTCTCGGTCTGGCCGTAGAACTGCTTGAGCCTGATGCCCAGCGCGCGAAAGAACAGGAACGTGTCCTCGCCCATTGCCTCACCGCCGGTAAAGGCACGCTCGGCCCGCGACAGGCCCAGATAATCCTTGAGCGGCCCGTACATCACGAAACCGCCCACGGCTTCGCGCAGCCGTTCCAGCGCGTTGGGGCGATAACCCTTAAGCCGCTTGCGCTCCAGTTCGATGGCGCGGGGGATGAACCAGTCGTAAAGCCGGCGTTTCAGCGGGGTGGAATCCGCCATGCCGACCTGAATCCGGGTCAGCATCGCATCCCACGCCCGCGGCGCCGCCAGGTAAAACGTCGGCGCGACCTCTCGCAAATCATGCAGCGCGGTTTCCGCCCGTTCGGGGATGTTGATCGTGGCCTGCAACAGCACGCCCGCGCCCAGCGTAAAGACGAAATCCCCCACCCACGCGGTGGGCAGATAGGCAAACAGGGTCTCGCCGCGCTGGAAATATCCGCCGGCCTCGGCGTTGGTGATGCCGCCGACGATGTTGGAATGCAGCAGCGGGATGCCCTTGGGCGTGCCCGTGGTCCCCGAGGAATACAGCAGCACCGCCGGATCGTCAGGCCGCGCCCGCGCCACCAGATCGGCGGCCAGCCCCGGTTCCGCCGCCAGCCGCTCGCGCCCGCGGGCCGCGACCTCGGACAGGGCAATCAGGCCCGGCTCGGTATAGGCGGCCAGCCCGCGCGGGTCGTCATAGACAATGGTCGAGGGGCGGCCGATGCGCGAACGCAGGTCCAGCAGCTTGTCGACCTGTTCCTGATCCTCGGCCAGCGCGATGTCGGGTTCGCCGAAGCGCACGAAGGTCTTGAATTCCTCGACCGGCACATCGGGATAGACCGGCGAGGGGAACGCCCGCAGCGCATTCGCCGCCAGCATGGTGAAATAGATGGTCGCGCGGTTGTCGCCGACCACGGTCAGCGCCCGGCCGGGACCAAGGCCCAGCGTTTCCAGCCCGGCGGCGATGGCCAGCACCTCGTCCAGAACCTGCGCCCAGCTCCATTCCCGCCAGATGCCGAAGTCGCGTTCGCGGAACCCCGGGCGGCCACCGGGCTGTGCGGCGTTTGCGGCCAGTGCCGCAACCAGCGTCGCGGGGGCGCCGCTGTCGGTGACGGGCCAGCCGGTGATCTTGCCCTGGATGCTCATGCCCCTGCCCCCGTGTGCTGACCTGCCTGCTGCTGCACGGCGATCCCGGCGTGGCGGGCGGCGGCGCGGGCGCCCAGATAGGCGGTGACCACCGCCGGGTCGGCGATGGTGGCGTGCGGCTCGCCCTCGGCGATGACCTCGCCATAGGACAGCACCGCCACCCGGTCGCACAGCGCCGTCACCACATCCATGTGATGCTCGATCAGCAGGATGGTCACGCCGCGTTCGTCCCGCGCATCAAGGATGAAGCGGGCGATATATTCCTTTTCCTCCTGGTTCATGCCGGCCATCGGCTCGTCCAGGATCAGGAACCGCGGCTCGGCCACCAGCGCCCGCGCCAGTTCCACCCGCTTTTGCAGCCCCATCGGGATCACATCGACGGGTTCGTCGCGGATGTCCTGCAGCTGCATGAAGTCGATGATCTCCTCGACCACGCGGCGGTGGGCGAGCTCCTCGCGCTGCGCCCAGACCCAGTAGAACAGCGTCGCCAGCGAGGACGGGTGCATATGGGTGTGGCGCCCGACCAGGATGTTGTCCAGCACGCTCATCCCCTTGAACAGCGCAAGGTTCTGGAAGGTGCGGGCGACGCCCTGTTTCGCCACCCGATGCGGCGCGGTGCCGGTGATGTCGCGGCCGAACAGCTCGACCCGACCGGCGTTCGGCGGATAAAATCCGGTCATCACGTTGACCATGGTGGTCTTGCCCGAGCCGTTGGGCCCGACCAGGCCGAAGATCTCGCCCTCATGCACCTCGACGTCGACGCCCTTCAGCGCCTTGAGCCCGCCGAAGGACCGTTCGATCCCGGTGCAGCGCAGGATGACCGGCCGCGCCCCTGCCGAGGCGGCGGCCGCTGTCGTCACGGGCCCCGCGGTCTGAAAATTGGTTCCGGCCACGCTCTCCCTCCCCTGAAGTTCGTGGTTGCCCTGCTATGAAAGGTCAGTTCATTTACTCATGTCAAGCACCCATTTTCAGCGGGGCCGAAATCGCGAAAAATTCTGCTTGCGACGCAGGGTCATTGGCGGTTCATTGTGCGGGACAGACAGATGAAACCGCTTCATGAACGGGGCATGGACACGGGGGTCCTGCGTCCATGCAAGCAGAAAGGACCGTAGATGACGCGTTCCGCGCCCATCCCGCCGCCACTTGAGTTCCGCTTGCCCGAGGACCGGCGCCGCGCCGGGCTGGCGGCGCTGGGCGACACGATCCGCGCGGCGCGGCAGGTGCCGTTCTGGGCCGCGCGCCTGCCCGACCCCGGCGCGGGTCCGGTCACCGAGTCGATGCTGGCCGCGATGCCGATCCTGCGCAAGGGCGATCTTCCGGCGATGCAGGCGGCGCTGCCGCCCTTTGGGGGGATCACCTCCCGGGCCGCGGGCGCGTTCGGGCGGCTGTTCCTGTCCCCCGGCCCGAACTGCGAGCCGGGCGGCGCGGTGGACGGCGGCGCGGTGCAGGCGATGCGCGCGGCCGGCGTCCGGGCGGGCGACGTGGTGCTGAACTGCTTCGGCTATCACCTGACCCCGGCCGGGCTGATGTTCGACGATGCGGCGCGCAGCCTGGGTGCGGCGGTGATCCCGGCCGGCGGCGGCAGTACCGGGCCGATCCTGCAGGCGATGGCCGCCTATGCGCCGCGAGTCTATGTCGGCACCCCCGATTACCTGAACATCCTGATCGAGGCCGCCGAGGCCGCGGGCCAGCCGCAGCCGTTCCAGCTGGCGCTGCTGTCGGCGGCGGCGCTGCCCGCCAGCCTGCGCGCCGGTTTTGCCGCCCGCGGCATCGCGGTGTTCGAGCAATACGGCACCGCCGAGCTGGGCATCATCGCCTATGAGACCGATTCGCATGACGGCATGGTGCTGGCCGAATCACTGTGGGTCGAGATCGTCGCCCCCGGTTCCGGCGAGCCGCTGCCCGAGGGCGAGGTGGGCGAGCTGGTGGCAACGCCGCTGCGGCAGGACTATCCGCTGATCCGCTTCGGCACCGGCGACCTGTCGGGGTTCGCGCCGGGCCAGGCCGCCAGCGGCCACAGCAACCGTCGCCTGCGCGGCTGGCTGGGCCGCGCCGACGATGCGGTCAAGGTCAAGGGGATGTTCCTGCGCCCCGCCATGCTGGCCGAGGTCCTGGCCGCCCTGCCCCCCGACCTGCCCACCCGCCCACCCGCCCGCTTCGTCATCGACCGCACGGCCGAGCGCGACCGGCTGACCCTGGAAATCGCCGCCGCGCCCTCGGACCAGCTGGGCGCGCTGCTGCTGGCCCGGGTGCGCGACGTCACCCGGCTGGGCTGCGAATTGCGCTGGGTGACCCCCGAGACGCTGGCCGGGGCCGAGGCACAACCCATCCTCGACCGCCGCCCGAAGCCGGCTTGAGCGGGGCGACCGAGGAGGCCCAACCGGTGTTGGTGGCGCCCCCGAGGCGCTGGCCGGGGCCGAGGCGCAACCTGTCCTCGGCCTCAGCGAGCGTCCCCCAACTCAGCCCTTCTTCACCTCGGCGGCGAAGGAGTGTTCCGGGCCGGGGAAGCTGCGGGTGCGGACCTCGGCGGCGTAGGCCTCGATCGCCTTGTCCGCGTCCTGCCCCAGCTCGGCGTAGCGCTTGACGAACTTGGGGCGGAAGGCGGTGAACATGCCCAGCATGTCATCGATGACCAGCACCTGCCCGTCGCAATCGGGGCCCGCGCCGATGCCGATGGTCGGCACCGCGATCTCGCCCGAGATCCGGGCCCCCAGCTCGGCGGGCAGTTTTTCCAGCACCACCGCAAAGGCGCCGGCATCGGCCACGGCCTTGGCGTCGGCCAGCACCTGCTCGCCCTCGGCACCGCGGCCCTGCACCTTGTAGCCGCCCAGCGCGTTGACCGACTGCGGCGTCAGCCCGACATGGGCCATCACCGGGATGCCGCGGGCGACCAGGAAGCGCACGGTGTCGGCGATATGGCGGCCGCCTTCCAGCTTGACGGCCTGGCAGCCGGTCGCGGCCATCAGCCTTGCTGCATTGCGGAACGCCTGTTCGGGGCTTTCCTCGAAGGCGCCGAAGGGCAGGTCCACCACCATGCAGGCGTGCTTCAGCCCGCGCCCCACCGCCTGCCCGTGCAGGATCATCATCTCCATGGTGACGCCCAGCGTCGACTCCAGCCCGTGCAGCACCATTCCGACGCTGTCACCGACCAGCACCAGGTCGCAGTGGCGGTCGACCAGCTCGGCCACCGGGGTGGTATAGGCGGTCAGGCAGACCACCGGCTCGCCCCCCTTGCGGGCGCGGATGTCGGCGGGGGTCAGCCGGGGCTTGCGGTCGGGCGTGGCGCTCATGTCACTTTCCTCCAACAGTCAGAAATCAAGGCCGAGGTCCAGCGTCCGGCTGGAATGGGTCAGCGCGCCGACCGAGATATAGTCGACCCCGGTCGCGGCCACCTCGGCGATGCGGTCCAGCCGCATGGTCCCCGAGGCTTCCAGCACGATGCGCCCCGAGGCCATGGCGACGGCATCGCGCAGCATGGGCGTGGTCATGTTGTCCAGCAGCACGACATCGGCGCCGCCTTCGTCCAGCACTTCGGCCAACTGGTCAAGCCGGTCGACCTCGATCTCGGTGCGGATCATGTGCGAGGCGCGCGCCTTGACCGCCCGCAGCACCGCGCGGATCCCGCCCGCCGCAGCGATGTGGTTGTCCTTGATCAGGATCGCGTCGGACAGGCTGAAGCGGTGGTTGAAGCCGCCGCCATGCAGCACCGCCTGTTTTTCCACGATGCGCAGCCCGGGGGTGGTCTTGCGGGTGCAGGTGATCCTTGTGCTGGTGCCGCGGGTTTCGGCGACGAAAGCCGCGGTCTGGGTCGCAATCCCCGACAGCCGCCCGGCAAAGTTCAGCGCCACCCGCTCGGCCGACAGGATCGAGGCCGCCTCGCCCTCGATCTCGGCCAGCACGTCGCCCTGGGCAAAGGCGCTGCCGTCAGGGATCAGCACGCGGAACCGCAGGTCGGGGTCGATCAGCCGGAAGGCGATGGCCGCCAGCTGCATCCCCGAGGCCACCCCCGCCTCGCGCGCCCGGATGCGGGCCTGATAGCCCGTGCCGGCGGGGATCACCGTGCGGGTGGTGATGTCGCCATAGGTGCCCAGATCCTCGGCCAGCGCGGCGCGGACCAGCGGCTCGATCACCATGTCGGGCAGGGGCGGCATCCGGGCGGGGTGGTCGGTGGTCATCATCTCTCCTTGGGCTGGGGGCGCAGGGCCAGCGCCTCGGCCAGCGTCATGCGGCTGCGGCGGCCGGTGGCGCCGTCGGTGTCGGGAAAATCGCGGCGGCAATGCGCGCCCCGGCTTTCGCGCCGGGCCAGCGCCGCGGCGGCGATCAGCGTGGCGGTGGCGGTCATGTTCAACAGCGGCTCGCAACCGGGCTGCGCGGATTCCACGGCGGCAATCTCGCGCAGGGTGCGTGCCAGCCCCTCGGCGTCGCGGATCACCCCCGCGCCGGCGGTCATCGCAGCGCGCAGCCGGGCGACCAGCTGCGGGTCGGGCAGTTCGCCGGTGCCCTTGATCGGCAGTTCCACCAGCGGGGCTTCCTGCGGCAGGTTCACCGCAGCGGCAATCGACTCCGCCGCCGCCGTCCCGAACACCACGGCTTCCAGCAGCCCGTTCGAGGCCAGCCGGTTCGCCCCGTGCAGCCCGGTCGAGGCCGCCTCTCCGGCCACCCACAGCCCGGGCAGCGAGCTGCGCCCCTGCCGGTCGCAGGCAATGCCGCCCATGTGGTAATGCGCCGCCGCCACCACCGGGATCGGCTCGTGCAGCGGGTCGATGGAGTTGCGGCGGCAGGCGCCGGCCACGGCGGGGAAATCGGTCAGAATCCGCGCCCCCAGCGCCCTGCGCGTATCCAGCGCCGGGCGCAGCCCCGCCTGCGTCTGCGCGTAGATCGCGCGCGCCACCACGTCGCGGGGCGCCAGCTCGGCGTCCGGATGCAGCCCCGGCATGAAGCGTTCGCCCAGCCGGTTGACCAGCCACGCGCCCTCACCCCGCAGCGCCTCGGTCGCCAGCGGCGCGGGGTCCTCGGCGCAGTCGATGGCGGTGGGGTGGAACTGCACGAACTCGGCATCCGCGACCACCGCCCCCGCCCGCGCCGCCATCCCCAGCGCCTGCCCGCAGATGCGCGCGGGGTTGGTGGTGCGCGCATAGAGACCCGCCGCGCCGCCCGCCGCCAGCAGCACCGCCGGCGCGCGCAGCAGCACGGGCGCCGAGCCCCCGGCCGCCATCAGCCGCACCCCGGTGACGCGCCCGTCCTCGACGGCCAGTCCGGTGGCGATCACCCCCTCCAGCACCTGGACCGAGGGCATGGCCCGCACCGCCGCGATCAGCGTGCGGGTGATCTCGGCCCCGGCCTGGTCGCCGCGCACCCGCACCACCCGGGCAAACCCGTGCGCCGCCTCGCGCGACAGCACATAGCCGCCCTCGGCCGTGCGGTCGAAGGGGGCGCCGATCCCGGTCAGGGCGCGGATCTGTCCCGGTGCCTGCGCGGTCACGAAATCCGCCACCGCGGCGTCGACCAGCCCGGCCCCGGCGCGGATGGTGTCGGCGGCGTGATTTTCCGCCGCATCCGCCGGGTCCATCGCCGCGGCGATGCCGCCCTGCGCCCAGGCGGAACTGGCGCCGCTGCCCAGGGCCTCGGGCGAGATCATCAGCACCGGCCGCGGCGCCAGCCGCAGCGCCGCCGTCAGCGCCGCCAACCCCGCGCCCACGATGACGACGCGGCCGGTTTCCAGCTCGCGCACTGTTTCTTCCTTGTCCAAATATCCCACGGGCTTGCGAGCACCCGGAAAACGGTCCGGTGGACCGCTTTCAGCGAGCGAGGCCACGGCAGTGGCGCGAGGGCGCGCAGCCCCCGCTCCGGCAGCGCCAAAAGCCCGACGCTCACCGCCTGCTGCCCGCTGCATCCGCCTCAGGCCGCCAGCTGCCGCGACAGGTCGATCATCCGCTGCACCGCGCGGCGCGCGGGCTCGGCCACCGCCGGGTCGACCTCGACCGCGCCGGTCATGGTGTGCAGCGACCACAGCACCTTTTCCAGGGTGATCATCTGCATATAGGGGCACATGTTGCACGGCCCCAGGAACTCGACCTCGGGCAGCGAATCCGAGATGTTCGAGGCCATCGAGCATTCCGTCACCAGCATCACCTGTTCCGGGCGCTCGCGTTCCACCCACGCCTGAATACCGCTGGTCGAGCCCGAGAAATCCGCCTCGGCCACCACGGCGGGCGGACATTCCGGGTGGGCGATGATCTTCAGCCCCGGGTGCCAGCTGCGGAAATCGCGCAGGTCCTGCGGGGTGAACTGCTCGTGCACGATGCAGGCGCCGTCCCACCAGACCACGCGCTTCTGCGGCACCTGCTTGGCCACGTTCTGCGCCAGCCATTTGTCGGGCGTCATGATGACGGTGCCGCCCTCCATCGCCGCCACGATCTGCGCGGCATTGGCCGAGGTGCAGCAGATGTCGGAGGCCGCCTTCACCTCGGCGGTGGTGTTGACGTAGCTGACCACCGGCGCCCCGGGGTAGCGGGCGCGCATTTCCGCGATGCCTTCGGCGGTGATGCTTTCGGCCAGCGAGCAGCCGGCGCCCATGTCGGGCATCAGCACGGTTTTCGCCGGATTGAGGATCTTGGAGGTCTCGGCCATGAAATGCACGCCGCATTGCACGATCACCTGCGCCTCGACCTCGGTCGCGCGGATGGCCAGTTGCAGGCTGTCGCCGACGAAATCGGCGATGCCGTGATAGATCTGCGGCGGCATGTAGTTATGCGCCAGCACCACCGCGTTGCGTTCGCGCTTCAGCCGGTTGATCGCGGCGACATAGGGGGCGTGGACCGCCCAGTCGAGCATGGTGACGACCCGGTCCATCCGCGCATGGGTGTCGGCCATCGCCCGGGCCAGCTCCATCGACGGGGCAAGGTCGTAATGGGCGCGCAGCTCGTCGCGCATCGCTGTCACATCCAGCACTTGGCCTCCTCCGGTCCATATGCGTGGTGCGTCTTGCCGCATCGCAGCAAATCGGCCATGGCCCGGGAACGTAGTCAGCCGCGTGCGCTGCTGCAACGGGAAAGTGACCAAAAAATCGTGGCGACCCGCGGGGATGGGCCGGGGCGGGCCCGAAAGCCCGGCCCTTGGCCTCGTGCGGCGCTACAGCCCCAGCCGCGCCAGTTCGGCCACCAGCTCGGCCACGCGCTCGGCATTGTCGCTGGCGGGGCGGCCGTCGCGGTTCAGGCGGTTGTTCTCGAACCCGATGCGGGCCTTGCCGCCCAGCCGCCGCGCCGCGACCAGGCAGTCGGTCTCGGCCGGGCCAAAGGCGCAGACCGCCCAGTCCACGCCGGGCAGCAGCTCCAGCAGCAGCCGCGCCGGCTCCTGCAGGTCGAGGGGCGACGACCGCTGCCCCTCGGCATAGCGGCCCAGCACGATCAGCGCCGCCAGCTCTTCGCGCGGGATCACGCCCGAGGCGACCAGCTCGGCCAGCCTGCGGATGTCGGCGACATCGTAAAGGATATGCTGCACATGGCAGCCCGCCTCGGCGCAGCCGGCAAAGAAGCGGCGGTTCAGATCGTCCTCTCCCCCCGCCATGATCTCGCGCAGCGCGATCGAGACGGCGGCGGGGCGCAGGGTCTCCACCAGCGCCCGCTGCTCGGCCGGGGTATACCGGCCTACGGCCTCGGTGGTGACCTGCACGTAAAGCCCGGGCGCTTTTGCGGCCAGTTCCGCCAGCAGCTCGGCGTAAAGCCCGGCGTCCAGCACGTGGCGCTGTTCGGCATCGCGGACATGGGCGTGCAGCCCGTCCGCGCCGGCCGCCTGCGCGTCCAGCGCCGCCTGCACCACCTGCGGGATCGTCACCGGCAGCGCGGGATGGTCGGCGGTGGTCCGCCGCGCCCCGTTCGGGGCCAGCATGATGCGGGGCAGCGCGGTCATGCCGCCTGCGCCCCGGCGATGGCGCCGTCGATGGCGCCGGCGAGCTTGTCGACCAGCTCGGCGATCTCGGCGTCCGAGATGATGAAGGGCGGCGCCAGCAGCACGTGGTCCCCCAGCCGCCCGTCGATGGTGCCGCCCATCGGATAGCAGATCAGCCCGGCGTCGAACGCCAGCGCCTTGATGCGCGCGTGCAGCCGCAGCGCGGGATCGAAGGGGCGCTTGGTGCCGCGATCCTCGACCAACTCGACGCCCCGGAACAGCCCGCGGCCGCGGATGTCACCGACATGGGGATGCTGGCCCAGCCGCTCGCGCAGGCTGCGGTCCAGCAGCTCGCCCTGCCGCCGCACAGCGGCCAGCAGGTCACGCTCCTCGATCTCGGACAGCACCGCATTGGCAGCGGCGGCGGCCATGGGATGACCCATATAGGTGTGGCCGTGCTGGAAGAAGCCGCTGCCCTGCGCGATGGCGTCGTAGATCGCGCCCGAGACCAGCAGCGCCCCGATGGGCTGGTAGCCCGCGCCCAGCCCCTTGGCGATGGTCAGCATGTCGGGCGCCACCCTGTCCTCGTCGCAGGCGAACAGATGGCCGGTGCGGCCCATGCCGCACATCACCTCGTCAAAGATCAGCAGCACGCCGTGGCGGTCGCAGATCTCGCGGATGCGCCGCAGATAGCCCGGCACAGCCGGCACCGCGCCCGAGGTCGCGCCGACCACGGGTTCGCAGATAAAGGCCATGACGCTGTCCGGCCCCAGTCGCTGCAGCTCGGTTTCCAGCTCGTCGGCGACGCGCCGGCCGTAAGCCTCAAGGCTCTCGCCCTCTTGCCGGTCGCGGTATTCGTAGCAGGGGGCGATGTGGCTGGTTTCCACCAGCAGCGGACCGAACTGCACCCGGCGCCATTCGTTGCCGCCGGCAGCCAGCGCGCCCAGCGTGTTGCCGTGATAGCTTTGCCGCCGTGCGATCACCCGGTGGCGCTGGCTCTGGCCGATTTCCACGAAATACTGCCGCGCCAGCTTGATCGCGGCCTCGACCGCCTCGGACCCGCCAGAGACGAGATACACCCGCTCCAGCCCCTCGGGCGCTTTCGCGATCAGCCGGTCGGCCAGGGTCTCGGCCGGTTCCGAGGTGAAGAAGCCGGTATGCGCATAGGCCAGCCGGTCCAGCTGCGCGTGCAGCGCCTGACGCAGGCGCTGGTTGGAGTGACCGAGGCACGACACCGCCGCGCCGCCAGAGCCATCCAGATAGCGCTTGCCACCCGCGTCGATCAGATAGCAGCCCTCCCCCGCCACCGCGACGGGCGGCGAGATTCGGGTCGAGCGACCGAAGATATGTCCTGTCATGTGCCTGTCCTGCGCAAGGCCGGCGCCATCGCCGGTTGGCCCAGCGATAGCACAAACGAACCAGCTTTGTCATTTTATATTACAGATGTATTATCGCCAGATCCGGGCAGCCGCCAAGGAAGGTCCAGCATGACACACCCACCCCAGACGCAGGCCACCGCCACCGCGCAGATTCGCCAGCAACTGGCCGAAATCGCGCTGACTGCGCCGCCAGCGCTGCGGCAACTGGCCTTGTGGTTGCAGGATAATCTGCCGCTGGTCGCCTTCAGCTCGGTGCGGCAGCTGGCCGACGCGGCAGGGGCCAGCCCGAACACGGTGATGCGGCTGGCGCAGGCGCTGGGGTTCGGCGGCTATGGCGAGCTGCGCGAATCGCTGCGGCTCGACCTGCGCAGCACCACCGACATCTATGCCGAGCGGACCCGCGAGCTTCGCCAGCACCCCGGCGCCGCGCTGTGGGATCTCGCCGCGCGCGCCGATCTGGACAATATCGCCGCGCTTTACCAGCCGCAGGCGGTCGAGGTGCTGGACCGCTGCGCCACGCGGCTGCTGGCGGCGCGCTGCGTTCATACGGTCGGCGCGCGCAGCTGTTTCGGCATCGCGCATCACTTCGCCTATCTGGGCGGCATTGCCTTTGGCAATTTCAGCCCGCCGCCGTCGCTGCCGGGGATGCTGGTCGACCAGATGGCCACCGCCGCGGCCGACGACGTGGTGGTCGCCATCGCCTATGAGCATTATTCGTCCGAGGTGGTGCTGGCCTGCGACATCGCCCGCGACCGCGGCGTGCCCTTCATCGCGCTGACCGACAGGCCGTCCTCGCCCATCGCCCGCGGCGCGGCCGAGGCGCTGTTCCTGCCGATGGACGGGCCGCATATCATGCCCTCACTGACCGCGGCGCTGTCGGCGCTGGAGGCGCTGCTGGCGGTGATGGCGTCCCGCTCGCCCGAGGCGGCGCGGCGGGTGGCCGAGCATGAGCGCCGGGTCCGCGATTTCGGCGGCTACATCCCCTCGCGCGGCCCCGGCAGCGCCCCCGCGCGGTGACGGACCCGGCCGGGCCGGGTCCACCGCAGGCCGGTCAGCTGACCAGCGCCCGCCGGTTCTGCAGGTGGCGGGTCGCCATCTTGCGCCCCATCCGCCCCGATGCCAGCACCCGCGCCGGCACCGGCGCCGCGCCGCTGCGCAGCTGCGGGAACAGCGTCAGGATCTCCTCCAGCGCCGCCGGGCCGACCGAGTTCAGCGCCACGTCGCCGGTGAACAGCGATTCCGTTTCCGCACCGTTCGAGAACACGATCTGGTGGTCGTCGAACAGGAAGTGGACATAGGTCACGCCGTCCAGATCCTCGGCAATGTCGATCCCGCCCAGCTGGCACAGCTGCTTGGCGGCGACCAGGACCTCATCGGTGCCGAACATCTTCTGCGCGATGCGCGAGCGCACCAGCACCCGGTGCTGCGGCGACACCACCAGATCGGTCGAGGGCAGCCCGTCCCCCAGCGCGCCCGCGCGGATGCGGATCGGGCGCAGCCGCGGGTTCGCGGCCAGCTGCGCGGCATCCAGGCGGCTACTGCCGATCCAGCGGATCGGTTGCAGCCCGGCGTCGCGGGTGCGCACCAGATCGCCCACCGCCAGCCTGCCGGCAGCGACCGGGCCGCGGTCGGTCTCGATCAGCGCGTCGGCGCCGAAGCAGACCACCCGCGTGGTCTCATGGGTCAGCGCCTCGCCACCCACCGCCGCGCCGCCGTTCTGGATGGTCAGGGTGAAATCCTGTCCGAAACCATTGGCAGAGTTGATGTCGTTCAGGATCCCATCCGCCTGGTCGGCGCGCATCCACTGCAGTGGGGTGCGGTAGGGCTGTTCGCCCGCGGCCTCGCGCTGCGCGTTGATAATGGCGAGGTTGTCGTGGTTGTAGTAGCCCGACAGGTCCACGACATCGTTGTTGGCATCGTTGCCGTCGTCATAGGCCGCAGGGTCGATCCCGGCATTGAAATCGGTGATCAGGTCGCCGCTGCCGCCGACGAAGGTATCGAACCCCTCGCCCCCGGTCAGCGTGTCGGCCCCGGCCCCACCATCCAGCGAATCGTTGCCCTTGCCACCATCCAGCCTGTCGTTGCCCTCATCGCCGAACAGCCGGTCGTCGCCGTCCCCCCCGCGCAGGGTGTCGTCGTCCTTTCCGCCGCGAAGCTCATCGTTTCCGGCCCCGCCCTCCAGCAGGTCGTTGCCGCCATCGCCCCGCAGCGTGTCGTTGCCGTCGCCGCCATAGAGGCTGTCGTTGCCCTCGCCGCCATGGATCTGGTCGTTGCCGGCATCGCCATACAGCTTGTCGTTGCCCGCCTCGCCATGGATGACGTCGTTGCCCTCGCCGCCCTCGACGGTATCGTCACCGGCCCCGGCATAGACGGTGTCATTGCCGCGCCCGGCGCGGATATGGTCCATGTTGCCGCTATGGCCGGGCAGGATCGCATCGCCGCGATCCACGCGGTCGCCGTCCTTGTCGACATAATTCGCGTCGATCCGGTCATTGCCATCGGTGCCGTCGACATAGCCGTCGCGGAACGGCAGGGGGACGCGGCTGTTGTCGATGCTGGCGAATGCGCTTTCGGTATAGTTCGAGCTGCCCGACGGCATTTTCATGCTGACGATCAGGTATTTGGTCAGCTCGCGTTCGCCGAACCCTGCCCCTTGGGCCACCGGCGGCAACACGAAAGTGTTACCCTCCACATCCTGCACGATCCGAACCGTGGCGGTGATGGTCCGCGTCGAACCGTCGTCCAGCCTCTGCGTCACCTGGACGTTCGAGACGATGACCCCCGAGTCCGCCTTGAGCTGATATTCGACCCCGTTCAGCTTGTAGGAAAGATAGTCGTTCGTGCCATGATGATCGAACTGGACGCCGGAGCCACCACCGACATCATGCAACGTCATCTGAAGGCTGTTGGCAAACAGCGGGTCGCCTGCCGCGCCGAAAGTCTGGTTCCTCAGCACCCCGTCCGCATTTTCGGCAGAGTAATTGCGCTCGTTCGTGTCCATATCCGACAGCTTGCCGAGATAGAGCACGGTATAGGTATTCACAGCCATCTGAAAACTCCTCGGCCCCAAGAACGATGGGCAGAGGTCCTGCGACACGGGCTGACGAGAACAGGCTGCATCGCCCGCCGGAACCGCGGGTCGAGGGGACATTCTGGATACAGACTGCAACCGGCGTCAGACGGCGAATCGATGGGACATACCCTTGCCGCCACCATGCCCATGAACGAAAGATACCGTCAATCTGAAAAAATAAATCAGGATTAATCAGAATGATACTGATGATCTGTTGCTAGACAAACATCCTGAAACCACCGATTGGCGCGGGGATTTCACTTGTGGCAGGATGGCGTGACAGCGGCGGGCGCCGCGCGGATCACAACCGGGGGATGATCATGGCGCAGGTGAAACGGCAGGGGCGGCGCGCGGCGCGGGCGGCATTCGGGATCGCGCTGGCGCTGCTGGCGCTGGCACCCGCGGCGCAGGCCCAGACCCGCCCCGAAGATGTGGTGCCCCAGGCCCGGGTGGTGCTGCAAAGCGATCTCGACCTGCCGGGCAACGACCTGTCGATGATCCGCCAGCTGGGGCAGGACGCCTGCGTCGCGGCTTGTCTCGCGACCGACGCCTGCCGGGCCCTGACCTGGAACGCACGGGCACGGGCCTGTTTTCTCAAGACCGGCGCCGGGGCGGGGGCACCCTATGTCGGCGCCCATTCCGGGATCGTGACAGAGACCGCGCCCGAGGTGATCGCCCTTGCCGCGGCGCGGCTGGCGGCCTCGGGCTGGGTCAGCGACAGCGACCGGCGCGAGCTGGCCGAACAGGCGCGGCGCCTCTCGGGCAACTGGCCGGGCGACGGCAGCGATGCCGCGGGGCTGCGCCAGCACGCGCAGGACGCGACGACGCCCGAGGACCGGGTGCACTGGCTGGGCGCGCTGGCCGCGTTGACCGACACGGCGCCGGACTGGGCGGCGCTGGCCGCGGCGCTGGATGAGGCCGCGGGCGCCCCCGACGGCCCCCGCGACGACCGGATGCGGCGGCAGGCGGCTCTGGCCGCGCTCAACTCCTGGCTGCGCGACCCCGGCCCCGGCAGCGCGATGCTGCAGCTGTGGTCGCGGCTGGCCGAGGAAAGCGGGCGCGGCCGCGACGCGCTGGCCGCGATCCGGCAGGCGGCTGCGGCCGAGCCCGGCAACCCCGAGCTTGCCGCCCGCCTGGAAGAGCTCGAGGCGCGCCACGGCTTCCGCGTCGCCGACAGCCGCGCCGACAGCGACGGCCCGGAACCGCGCGTCTGCGTCGGGTTTTCCGAACCCGTGGCCTCGGGCGTGGACATGCGGCCCTTTGTGCAGCTGCCCGACCCGGCGCTGGGGGTCGAGGCGCAGGGGTATGAGATCTGCATCACCGGCGCCCCGCGCGGGCAGGCGCTGCGCTTTGCCTTGCGCGCCGGGCTGCCGGCCGAAAACGGCGACACGCTGCGCCGCACGGTGGAACAGTCGGTCTATGTCCGCGACCGCGCGCCCTTGGTGCGGTTTTCCGGCCGCGCCTATGTGCTGCCCGCGACCGGCGATCAGGGGCTGACCCTGAACACCGTCAACACCGACGCGGCCGAGCTGGTGCTTTATCGCATGTCGGACCGCAACCTTGTCGCGGCGCTGCGCGACAACCTGTTCGCCGCGCCGCTGGAGGACTGGCAGATCGGCCGGTTCGAGGACCGGATCGGCGACGAGATCTGGCGCGGCCAGCTGGACGTGGCCCCGCCCGAGGGCGGCGGCGAGCATCCCCTGAACGCCGAGGTCGCCTCGCGCATCGACCTGCGGCAGGCGGGGCTGACGCTTGCGCCCGGCGTCTATGTGCTGAACGCGACCGTGCCGGGGCAGTCGACCGACCGCAGCCCGCGCGCCTCGCAATGGTTCATGATTTCGGATCTGGGGCTCAGCGCGTTTCAGGGCGCGGACGGGCTGACCGTGGCGGTGCGGGGTTTGGGCGACGCGAGCGCACGCGCGGGGGTGGAACTGCAGCTGGTCTCGCGCGGGAACGCGGTGCTGGGCCGGGCGGTGACGGACGGGGACGGGATCGCGCATTTCGACGCCGGGCTGGTGCGCGGCACCGGTGCCTCTGCCCCCGGCATCGTGACCGCGACGGCAAGCGATGGTGAGCGGATCACCGACCTGGCCTTCCTGTCGCTGATCGACCCGGAATTCGACCTGTCCGACCGCGGGGTCGAGGGTGCGCCCCCTGCCCCGCCGATCGACCTGTTCCTGGCGCTGGACCGCGGCGCCTATCGCGCCGGAGAGGTTGCCCATGCAACGATCCTGGCCCGCGACGGCCGCGCGCAGGCGCTGGACGCCCTGCCGCTGAACGCCCGCGTGATCCGCCCCGATGGCGTCGAGCACGCGCGGCTGGTGCCGCAGCCGGCGGGCGCGGGCGGCGCGGTGCTGGATTTCCCGATCCCCGGCAACGCCCCGCGCGGCGCCTGGCGCATCGACCTGCGGGTGGAAGAGGACGGCCCCGCGCTGGCCTCGGCCCGGCTGCTGGTCGAGGATTTCCGCCCCGAGCGCATCGACTTTGCCCTGACCCTGCCCGAGGGCGCGCTGCCCGCCGCCGCACCGGTTCAGGTCGCCTTTGACGCGCGCTGGCTGTTCGGCGCCCCCGCGGCCGACCTGCCGGTGGACGGCGAGCTGCGCCTGATCCCCGCCAGCAGCCTGCCGGGCTGGGACGGCTATGTGTTCGGCCGCCACGACGATGCCTCGGACCCGGATGTGGTGGCGATGCCCTCGGGCCAGACCGATGCCGCCGGGCATTTCGCCGCCAGCGCCGAGTTGCCGCCCGCCCTGCAGGCCGCCGCCCGCCCGTGGCAGGCGACGCTGGCGATGTCGGTGCGCGAAGGCGCCGGCCGCCCGGTCGAGCGCCGCGTGACCCGCACCATCGCCCCCGCCCGCACCGCCATCGGCCTGCGCCCCGATTTCGAGGGCGGCAGCGTTGCCGAGGGATCCGACGCCGGCTTCCGCATCGTCGCGCTGGGTGCCGACCTGCAACCCGCCGCCGCGACGGTGGACTGGGTGCTGAACCGGGTGCAGACCGATTACCAGTGGTTCGCCCTTGACGGCGAATGGAGCTGGGAGCCGGTGACCCGCCGCAGCCGCGTCTCCTCGGGCCAGCTGGAGCTTGCCGCCGACGGCCCCGCGCCGCTGGCGGTGCCGGTGGACTGGGGCAGCTACGAGCTGGTGGTGGCCGCGGCGGACGGCGCGGAAAGCTCCCTCACCTTCGACGCGGGCTGGGGGGCGGCGTCCTCGGGCAGCGATACCCCCGACCGGATGCGGGTGACGCTGGACCGCCCCGCCTATCGCCCCGGCGACACCGCCACCCTGACGATGGAGGCCGCGGCCGACGGGGTGGCGCTGGTCTCGGTCATGTCGAACCGGCTGATCTCGCTGCAATCGGTGCCGGTCACGGCCGGGCGCAACACGGTCGAACTGCCGGTGACCGACGACTGGGACGCCGGCGTCTATGTCGCCGCCAGCGCCATACGGCCGCTGGACGCGCAGGCCGGCCACGCGCCGGTGCGCACGCTGGGGATCGCGCCTGCCGCCGTCGATCCCGGCGACCGGGTGCTGTCCGCGACGCTGACCGCACCCGAATCCACCGACCCGCGCGGCGCGGCGCAGGTGACACTGGCGGTCGAGGGCGCGCAGCCGGGGCAGAGCGTCCACGCCACCATCTGGGCCGTCGATCAGGGCATCCTGAACCTGACCGGCTATCAGCCGCCCTCGGCCACCGACCATTACTTCGGCCAGCGCCGGCTGGGCGTGGGGCTGCGCGATCTTTACGGGCGGCTGATCCTGCCCTCGGGCGCGGCCGACGGGGCGCTGCGCACGGGCGGCGATGCGGGCGCCGCGCAGACGCAGGCGCCTCCGCCCACGGAAAAGCTGATGGCGTGGTTTTCCGGCCCGCTGACGCTGGACGATCAGGGCCGCGCCACGGTCGAGGTACCGCTGCCCGATTTCAACGGCGAGGTGCGGGTGATGGCGCTGGCGTGGACGGACACCGCGCTGGGGCAGGCCGACACCACCATGCTGGTGCGCGACCCGGTGGTGATGGTGGCGACCGTCCCCGCATTCCTCGCCCCCGGCGACCGGGCGCAGGCCGAACTGCGCCTGACCCACGCCACCGGCCCTGCCGGCACCGTGCGGCTGGCGCTGGAAAACATCGCCGAGGCCGAGGCCGACGACGCGGTGGCGCTGACCACCGACATCGCGGCTGAAACCGCACTGGCCGAGGGCCAGTCCGTGACCCTGCCGCTGTCGCTGTCGGCCCCCGACGAGCAGGGGCTGGCGCAGCTGCGGCTGACCGCGGAACTGCCCGACGGACGCCAGGTCACCAAGGACCTGTCGATCCCGGTCGAGCGGCTGGACCCGCCCGTCACCCGCGCCCTGCGGCTGACGCTGGCGCCGGGGCAGGAACAGGCGCTCGACCTGTCCTCCCTGGGCAATTTCCGCCCCGGCACCGGGCGGCTGATGCTGTCCAGCGGCGCCTTTGCCGCGCTGGACGTGCCGGCGGCGATCGCGCAGCTGTCGAACTGGGCCTATGGGTGCAGCGAACAGCTCGCCTCGGCCGCGATCCCGCTGATCCACGCGCAGAGCTTGGCCCCCGAGGGCGCGCCCCCGCGCACGGGCGACCGCGAAGCGGTGGACAAGGCCATCGCCCAGATCCTCACCCGCCAGACGCCCGAGGGCGGTTTCGGCCTGTGGAGCGCGGACTCCGGCGACCGCTGGCTGGACGCCTATATCGCCGACTTCCTGTCCCGCGCGCGCGAGGCCGGGTTCGCGGTCCCCGATCAGGCGTTCCGCAATGCGCTGTCCGCCCTGCAGAACGGGCTGAATGCCGCCGCCGATCCGCAATATGCCGATGCCGACGAAAACGCCGCCACGGCCTATGCCGCCTATGTGCTGGCGCGCGAACGCGCCGCGGTGGTCAGCGATCTGCGCTATTACGCCGACACCGGGGCCGAGGGTTTCGCCACCCCCATGGCCGCCGCCCAGCTGGGCGCGGCGCTGGCGGCAGTCGGGGACCAGAGCCGCGCGGACATGATGTTCCGCCGCGCGCAGGCGCTTGCCACCGAAGGCAAGGAGCCCAGCAGCGGGTTCCGCGGCGACTATGGCACCATCCTGCGCGACCGCGCCGCGATGCTGGCGCTGGCCGCCGAATCCGGCAGCCAGGCGGTGGACCGCGAAGGGACGGTGGCCGCGATCTCGGCCGGGCTGGACGCGCGCGGCGGCTGGCTGTCCACGCAAGAGGCCGCGTGGATCGTGCTGGCCGGGCAGGCGCTGTCCACCGGCCCGGGCGCGGGCGGCGGGCTGGCGCTGAACGGCGCGGCGCTGTCGGCCCCCACCGCCGATCTGGGCGACGCGGGCGCAGTCCCCGCGACCACGCTGCGCAACGATAGCGCGGCGGCGCTGCCGGTCACGCTCAGCGCCACCGCGGTGCCGGTCGAGCCGTTGCAGGCCGGCGGCACCGCATTCGCCGTCACCCGCAGCTATTACACCCCGGACGGGGAACCCGCCGACCCCGCGCAGGTCGCGCTGGGAACGCGGCTGGTGGCGGTGATCGAGATCCGGCCGTTCGACGTCGCGGGCGGGCGGCTGATCCTGACCGACCCGCTGCCCGCGGGGTTCGAGATCGACAACCCCAACCTGATCTCGCAGGGCGAACTCACCGGGCTCGACTGGCTGGAGCTGACCGACTGGACCGACATGGTCGAGTTCCGGCAGGACCGTTTCGCCGCCGCCGTCACCAGCAATGGCGACCAGCCGATCCGGCTGGCCTACCGGCTGCGGGCGGTGACGGCGGGCGAGTTCGCGCATCCGGCGGCGGTGGTCTCGGACATGTATCGCCCGGATCGCCGGGGCTGGACCGACAGTGGCCGGACCGCGATCACGCCCTGACGGCCACGCGCCGCTGGACCGGCGCATGGGACGGCGGCTGCTGGCGCTGGCGCTGGCGGCCGGGCTGCTGGCGCATGGCGCCGACCGGGCGCGCGCCGCCTGGGACCGCTGGATCAACGCGACCGAACTGCCCGCCCTGACCGTCCCGGTCGGGACCGAGGTGCTGGCCCGCGACGGCACCCTGCTGCGCGCATTCCCGGTCGGCGACGGGCTGTGGCGGCTGGCGCCACCGCAGTCGGGGGTGGACCCGCGCTTCCTGTCGATGCTGGTCGGGTGGGAGGACCGGCGCTTCTACAGCCACGACGGCGTGGACCGCCGCGCGATCCTGCGCGCCGCGTGGCAGACGCTGCGGCACGGGCGGGTGGTCTCGGGCGCCTCGACGCTGTCGATGCAGACCGCGCGGCTGCTGGAACGCGGCCCCACCGGCGACTGGCGCGCCAAGCTGCGGCAGGCCCGCGTCGCGCTGGCGCTGGAACGGCGGCTGGGCAAGGAGCGCATCCTCGACCTCTATCTGCGGCTCGCGCCCTATGGCGGCAATACCGAAGGGGTGCGCGCCGCCAGCCTGATGTGGTTCGGCAAGGAACCGCGCCGCCTGACCCCCGCGGAATCGGCCCTGCTGGTGGCGCTGCCGCAGGCGCCGGAATCGCGCCGCCCCGATCTGCCCGCGGCCCGCCCGGCGGCGCTGGCCGCCCGCAACCGGGTCATCGACCGCGCCCACGCGCTGGGGATCATTGACGCCGAGGCGACGACGACCGCTCGTGCCGCCCCCCTGCCCGACCGCCGCCGCGCCTTTCCGGCCCGCGCCGCGCTGCTGGCCGACCGGCTGCGCCGTGAAAACCCCGGCGCGCCGCGGATCGAGACCACCATCGACGCCCGCCTGCAGGCCGCCGCCGAACGGCTGGCCGCCCGTGCCGTGGCGGGACAGGCGGCGCAGGTCTCGGCCGCGATCCTGCTGGCCGACCACCGCAGCGGCGAGATCCTGGCCGAGGTCGGGGCGGCGCAATTCGCCGACAGCGCCTCGGGCGGGTTCGTGGACATGACGCGGGCGCTGCGCTCTCCCGGCTCGACGCTGAAGCCGCTGGTCTATGCGCTGGGGATGGACGAGGGGCTCATCCACCCCGAGACGCTGATCGAGGACCGGCCCGCCGCCTTCGGCCGCTGGCAGCCGCAGAACTTCGACAACCGGTTTCGCGGCACGGTGACGGTGCGGCAGGCGCTGGTGGAATCGCTGAACATCCCGGTGGTGCGGCTGGCCGAGGCGCTGGGGCCCGCGCGGATCATGGCCAGCCTGCGGCAGGCGGGGATGGCGCTTTCGCAGCAGGGCGACCAGCCGGGGCTGGCGGTGGTGCTGGGCGGTGCCGGCGTCAGCCTGCGCGACCTGGTGCAGGGCTACGGCGCGCTGGCCCGCGGCGGCCGGGCGCTGCGGCTGCACGACCGGCCGGAGTCGGGGGCCGAGGCCGCAGCGGCGCCGGTGTTCGGCCGGGCGGCGGCGTGGCAGGTGGCCCATGTGCTGGCCGGGATCGCGCCCCCCGGCGGGCGTGCCGCCGGCCGCGTCGCCTACAAGACCGGGACCAGCTACGGGCACCGCGATGCCTTGGCGGTGGGGTTCGACGGCGGTTTCGTCGCCGGCGTCTGGATGGGCCGCCCCGACGGCACCCCGGTGCCGGGCGCTTTCGGCGGCGAATATGCGGCGCCAGTGCTGTTCGACCTGTTCGATGCGCTGGGGCCGCGGGCGGTGGCGCTACCGCCGCCGCCCCCTTCGGCGCTGACGGTCCCCAACGCCGCGCTGCCGCGGCCGCTGCGCCGCTTTGCCCCCCGCGGCGCCCTGCAGGCCCCCGGCCCCGGCCAGCGCCCCCCCGAGGCGCTGAGCGTGCAGTTCCCCCCCGACGGCGCGGTGGTGGAACTCTCTGGCCCTGCGCTGACCGTGCGCGCCCGCGGCGGCACGCCCCCCTACAGCTGGCTGCTGAACGGGGCGCCGGTCGCGGTCGGGCAGCCGCTGCCGGTGGCCGAGCTGCCCGCCGAGCCGGGGTTTTCCGCGCTGGCCGTCATCGACGCCGAGGGACGATCCGCCCGCGCCGGGTTCCGCGCGCTGCCGCCGGCTGAATGAACCCCGCCCCTGCCCCGGCGTTGGTTCCCGGCGGCGCTGTCGAAAGAGGGTATTTGAACCAGAAAGAAGAAACTGCCGCCCCCGGCCGGGAAATGGGTTAGACTGGGGCGAAGTCGCCTGTCCGCCTGCATCGGAGGCCGTCATGGGGGAATCACGCACATCGTTTTCGTCCACCGGCCCGGCCATCCCGGCCGGCCGCCACGGGCGGTATGTGGCGCGGGTGGGGTTCGAGATTTCCCGGATCGACGATCCCGCGCTGGAGGTGCGCGAGCGGGAACTGGCGGTCTCGGCCTTTCATGTGCTGCTTGAATTCGACTGCCCCGGGCGCGAGGCGCGCGGCACCGTGGTGCTGCCGCCGCCGCTGTCCGGTGTCGTGTCCCGGATCATGCGCGAGACGGTGCTGGCGCTGCTGCCCCGGTACCGGGTGCTGGTGCCGGACTGGATCAACCCCCGCTTCATTCCCCTGCGCGAGGGCAGTTTCGGGCTGGACGCCAATATCGCCGCGATCATCGGGGCGCTGCGTGCGGCGGGGCCGGGGGCGGGGCTGGTGGCGCTGTGCCAGTCCGGCGCGCCCTCGCTGGCCGCCGCCGCGGTGATGGCGGCGCAGGGCGATCCGGCCGCCCCGGCGGCGCTGGCGCTGCTGGGCAGCCCGATCGACCCCAGGGCGAACCCCACCAGCCTGTCGCGGCATCTGGCGGGCTCGCGCCCCTATCACCTGCAAAGCCTGGCGATCACTCCGGTGCGCCACGGCTATCCGGGGGTGGGGCGGCTGGTCTATTCCGCCGATACGCAGGAATCGGTCCATGCCACGGCACGATTCCGCCGCGCCTTCATGCCCGGCTGGCTCAGCTGGACGCCGTTTCCCGACATGGGAGAGATCGACCGGCAGGTGCCGCTGTCGGACCTGTGCAGCATCATGGTCGATGTCGATGCGCGGCATTTCCTGGAAAACATCGACGCGGTGTTCCGCCGCCGGGCGCTGGTCACCGGCGGGCTGATCCACGACGGGATCACGGTGGACCCCGGCGCGATCCGCGACTGCGCGCTGCTGACGGTCGAGGGGATGGAGGACCGTATCATCGCCCCCGGCCAGACCGCCGCCGCCCATGCGCTGTGCCCCCGGCTGCCCCCCGAGCGCCACCTGGCGCTGCGGATCGAGGGCTGCAACCACCTGGCGCTGTTCGGAGGCGAGGCGTTCCAGACCGGCGTCGCCCCCGCGATCATCGCCTGGCTGGACCGCTGGCTGGGGTAAGGGGTGCGCCCATCCTCGCCCTTTCCGGCGCAGCTGCGGATTTTTCAGATCCGCCCGATCCGGGGTTCGGCGCAGGTTGAACGGCGCCGAGGCATCACGCACTTCCGGATGATCCTCGGGAAAGCTGAGCCTCGAGACATGGGCCTCGGGCGGCTTCCTTGCCTTTCGGTGGCGAGGCGCCGGATCTCGCCGGGCGTCTTGCCGTCCAGCCGGTTGATCTCCGTCCCGGCGCATTGGAACGCCTGACAGGCCTCGGTGGCTTCACGGATGCGGTGTGGTTCAGGTGGCAACGTGTATGACATCACTTCCGCCGTCCCCCGACAGGGCAGCGGGTCGCGCGCGGGCGTCAGGCGAACTTCAGGGTGATGCCGCCATCGACCACCAGCTCGATCCCCGTGATGTAGCGCGCCTCGTCCGAGGCCAGGAACAGCGTTGCATTCGCCACGTCCCAGGCATCGCCCATGTGCCCCATCGGCACCTGCGCATCGCGCTTGCGCCACATCGCTTCGATGTCGCCGGCGCCATAGTCCTGCGCCAGCGCGCCCGAATTTTCCACCATCGGAGTGCGCATCAGCCCCGGCAGCACCGCATTGATGCGGATGCCGCGGGCGGCATATTCCACCGCGGTGGTGCGGGTCAGGTGGTTCATCGCCGCCTTGGTGGAATAATACCCTGCATAGGCCACCCCCGACCAGCGCAGCGACGCCACCGACGAGATGTTGACGATGGCCCCCCGCCCCTGTGCCAGCATCTGCGGAATGACGTGTTTCATCCCCAGGAAGCAGGTCTTGAGGTTGATGTCGAAGGCGCGGTCCCAGTCCTCGACCGACAGCTCGACCACGCCGCCCACCGGGGCGATGCCGATGTTGTTCACCAGGATGTCGATGCTGCCGAAACGGTCCACGCAGGCGTCGCGCACCGCTGCCACCTGATCCGAGCTGGTGGCATCGGCGACATGGGCCACTGCCGTGCCGCCCTCGGCCGCGATCAGCGCGGCGGTTTCCTCAGCCGCGGCGGGGTCGCGGTCCACGCACATCACCTGCGCGCCCTGCCGCGCCAGGGTCACGGCGATGGCCTTGCCATTGCCCCAGCCCGGCCCGATCGAGCCCGCCCCCATCACCAGTGCGGTCCTGTCCTGCACACGTCCGTTCATCGCGGCGCTCCCCTCACGTTGCGCTGTCATCGGCCCAGCATCATGTCGGGCAGGAAGGTGGTGATCTGCGGAAAGGCGAACAGCAGCGTGACGGTGACCATCTCCATCAGGACGAACCAGCTGGCACCGCGGAACACCTGCGTCAGCGGGGTCTGGCGGTCGATCCCCGCGATGACGAAGCAGTTCAACCCTACGGGGGGCGTCATCAGCCCGATCTCGCACATCTTGACGCAGAGGATGCCGAACCAGATCGGATCGAACCCCAGGTGCTGCACGGTCGGGAACATGATCGGCAGGGTGATGACCATCATCGAGAACGCATCGAGGAACATCCCCAGCGGGATATAGGCCAGCAGCAGCAGCGCCACGACCGCATGAGGCGGGATGCCGGATTCGCCGATGGCCCCGGCAATCTGCTGGGGCAGCTGCACCAGCGTCAGGAAATAGCTGAAGATGCCCGCGCCCAGCATGGTGAACAGGATCATCACCGTGGTGGTGATGGTCGAGCGGAAGCTTTCCACGATGGCCGGCATTACCCCCAGCCGCAGTTCTGCCAGCAGCATCAGCAGCGCGGCGACCGCGCCCACGGCGGCGGCCTCGGTCGGCGTCATCAGCCCCAGGTAGATGCCGCCCAGCACCACCAGGAACAGCACCACCACCTGCCAGGCGCGGGTGGTGGCCGACAGCCGCTCGGCCCAGCTGGACCGCGGCGCCAGCGTGGCGCGCGGCATCAGGCGCCCGGCGATCACCCGGATCCCCAGCATGAACACGATGGTGGTCAGGATGCCGGGCACGAAACCCGCGACCAGCATCTTGCCGGCGGACACCTCGGTCAGGGCGGCGTAAAAGATCAGCAGCACGCTGGGCGGGATCAGCACCCCCAGCACGCCCCCCGCGGCGACGCTGCCCGCAGCCAGCGCCGGATCATAGCCCGCACGCCGCATTTCCGGCAGCGCGACCGAACCCACGGTGGCCGCCGTCGCCACCGACGACCCCGAGGTCGCCGCGAAACCGGCGCTGGTCAGGATCCCGGCCATGGCCAGCCCGCCCGGCATGTGCCCGACCCATCTGTTCGCGACCTCGAACAGCCGCCGCCCGATCTGGGCATGATGGGCGAAGGCCCCCATCAGGATGAACAGCGGAATGACCGTCAGGGTCGAGGTCGCCGTGGTCGAGTAGCTGAAGGATTTCAGCCGGTTCAGCAGGAACGCCAGGTTCTCGACCATGACGATTCCGGCCGCGCCGGACAGGGCCAGCGCCGCGAACACCGGGGTGCCCAGGGCCAGCAGGACAAAGATCAGCGCAACGGCGACCGAGGCCGCAATAATCGGGTCCATGGGTGCCTCAGTATTCTACGGGGGCGGGATGGGATTCGGGCAGATCGCGGTCGGTCGCGACCAGCACCGCCTTGACCACGGCCTGAACCGCAGCGAACCACAGCCCGGCGGCCAGCGCGATCTTGGTCCACCAGATCGGGATCTGCACGACGCCCCACCGGAACTCGCGGATCGAAAAGGAATAGGCGGCCTCTTGCGTCGAGGGCCAGGCCAGCAGCAGGAACACCAGCGCCGCGCACAGCCACGCCAGTCCCCCGGCCAGCCGCCGCGGCCGCGGCGCCAGCCGGTCGGTCAGCATCGTCACGCGGATATGGGCGTCGTCGCGCAGGGTCCAGCCCAGCCCGAGGAACACGACCATGACCATGCTCAGTTCGGACATCTCGAACAGGCCCGGCACGCTTTGGCCGTAAATGGCGCGGGCGGCGACATCCGCCGTGACCCCGAACATCAGGATGGCCATGAAGACCATGGCGACCCAGCCCAGCACGTCTGAAACACGGCGGACGGTGGCATTGAGGATATCCATCTCGTCTCCTTTGCGGTTGCAGGGCGGCGGCCCGGGTCAGGGCCGCCGCCGCTATCCGCGCTCAGGCGCCCGCGGCGATTTCCGAGGGGCGCAGCATCTTGCCGTTCGGATCGTGCTTCGCGATCGCCTCGTCGATCAGGCGCTGCATCTCGGCCCCGTCGATGCCCGCGGGGGTGGCAACCCCGTCGATCCAGGCCTGAACCTCGGCCGGCTGGACCTTGGCGCGGGCGGCCGCCAGCTCGTCGGCGGGGAAGGTGGCGAAATTCACGCCTTCTTCCTTGGCGGTGACGACATATCTGGCCAGCGCCTCGTTGTAGATCTCGACGAACTTGCCGGCGTAAAGCTCGTCGGCGAGATCACCCAGGACCTTGCGCACGTCGTCGGACAGGCCGTCGTAGACGCGCTTGTTCATCACCACCGCCGCGGGACCATGCGGGCCGTCGCCGATATCATAGAAATTCGGCGCGACCTCGTGCAGCTTATAGGCGATTGCAGTAATGAAATCAAAGCCGTAGACCCCGTCCAGCACGCCGCGTTCCAGCGACTGATAGACCTCGGGCGCGGCCATCGGCACCGGGATGCCGCCCAGACGCTCGATCACGTCGGTGGCAACGCCGTAGCCGCGGATGCGCTTGCCCTTGATCTGTTCCAGCGAGGTGATCGGTTCGCGCATGACCAGCGGCGCATAGTTCCAGGTCGTCCAGTACAGCATCTGCGAACGGTGGCGCTGTTCCCATTCGTCGCGCAGCGGCTGGAACTGTTCGTAGACATCACGGCACACCAGCTGCAGCGCGTCGGAACGGTTCATGCGGAAATACCACTCCAGCCCGCGGGTCACCGGCACCTCGGCCTGATAGTAACCGGGCGAGATCAGGGTGATTTCCGAGGTGCCGTCGCGGACGGCGGCCAGATGCTCGCCCACCTTGTTGAGGCTGCTCGACCAGTAGCTGCGGACCGAGACCTCGCCGTTGGTGCGCTTTTCCAGCTCTTCCAGGAACCAGCGGTCGGTCCAGGACGGGCCGGCGGTTTCGGAAATGTAGCTGTCGAATTTCAGCGATGTGGCGGCGAATGCCGGACGCCCCCGCGACATAAGCAGCCCGCTGGCGGCAAGACCGGCACCGGCGGCGATGAATTCGCGACGTTTCATGTGGTTTCCTCCCTTTCGATTACATGGTCCCCGGGCGCTTACCGCCCCGGGGCAAGCTGCTGGCGCAGCTCGGTCTTGAGCACCTTGCCGTAGCTGTTCTTGGGCAGGGCGTCGGCAAAGACATAGCGCTTGGGGCGCTTGAAGGCGGCGATATGGCTGCGGCACCAGCCGTCCAGCGTCGGCTGGTCGCAGGCCGTGCCCGGTGCGGCCACGACAAAGGCCACGACGATTTCGCCCCATTCGGGGTCCGGGGTGCCGATCACCGACACCTCGTGGACCGAGGGGTGCAGCAGCAGCGCCTCTTCGACCTCGCGCGGATAGATGTTGGTCCCGCCCGAGATGATCACGTCCTTGGAGCGGTCGGTCAGCGTCAGGAACCCGTCCGCATCCAGCCGCCCCAGGTCGCCGGTGCGCAGCCAGCCGTCGACGACGGTTTCCGCGGTGGCTTCGGGGCGGTTCCAGTAGCCCAGCATGACGGTGGCGCCGCGGACGGCGATCTCTCCGGTTTCGCCCGCGGGCAGGGGCGCGCCGTCGTCGGCAAGGATCCTGACCTCGACCGGGGCTTGCGCGAAACCCACGGAATCGCGGCGGGCGCGCCAGTCGGGGTGGCTGTCGTCGGCGACCAGATCGCGCGGCAGCGCGGTGATGGTCATCGGCGTCTCGCCCTGCCCGTAGATCTGGACGAAGCGCGGGCCGAACTGGGCCAGCGCTTCGTTGATGTCGGCGCCGTACATCGGGCCGCCGCCATAGACGATGGTGCGGATGCCCTCGCCCCGATAGCCACAGGCCTTCGCCGCCGTTACCAGCCGCTTGATCATCGTCGGCGCCGCAAAGAAGCACAGCCCGCCCAGCTCGCCGGCCAGCGCGATGATCTCTGCCGGGTCGAAGCCGCCCGATGCCGGGATCACATGCGCCGCGCCCGCCCGGATGAAGGGCAGCGCGTAAAGCCCGGCGCCGTGCGACATCGGCGCCGCGTAAAGACTGTGGTCACCGGGGGCGATGTGGTCCACGTCCATCGTATAGGCCATCGCCATCGCCAGCAGGTTGCCGTGCGACAGCATTACCCCCTTGGGCCGGCCGGTGGTCCCCGAGGTGTAGAACAGCCACGCGACCGCCCCCGCCTCCAGCGCCGGCGGGGCGGACAGATCCTCCCCCGGTGCCGCCGCGTGACGATAGAGGTCCGAGTCGATGGCGATTTCCTCGCAGCCCGCGGGCAGCAGGCCGGCGCCGTTCATCTCGCCCGCACGGGTCAGCACCAGCCGCGCGCCGCAATCCTCGATGATCCAGGCGGCCTCGCGCGGGTGCAGCTTGTAGTTGATCGGCACCACCGTGGCGCCCAGCCACCAGCAGGCGTGGATGATTTCCAGATACTCCGGGCAGTTCGCCGCGAACAGCGCCACCCGGTCGCCCGCACCCACGCCGCGCGCGCCCAGCTGCCGCGACAGCGCCTGCGCGCGGCGCGCCAGCGTGGCATAGTCGCAGACCAGCGTACCGCCCAGCTTGACGGCGGCGGCCCGGGGGCGCGCCCGCGCGGTCTGGTAAAGCCAGTGCGCGATGTTCATCAGGTGCGATCCGCGGCAAGGACCGAGGCGAAGTTGGCCACCGCCGCGCCGCCCATGTTGAACACCAGCCCGTGTTCCGCGCCCTTGCGCTGCATGTCGCCGGCCTGCCCGGTCAGCTGGCGGAAGGCCAGCGCGTGCATGGACACGCCGGTCGCGCCGACCGGGTGGCCCTTGGCCTTGAGCCCGCCCGACAGGTTCACCGGGGTGCGGCCGTCCGCGAACACGATGCCTTCGTCCAGCGCCCGTTCGCCCTGACCGGCAGGGGCCAGGCCCATCGCCTCATAGATCAGCAGCTCGGCGATGGTGAAGCAGTCGTGGACCTCGGCGAAGTCCAGATCGGAAACCGTGATCCCGGCCTCGGCATAGGCCGCCGAAATGGCGCGGCGTGGGCCGTCGAAGGACAGGAAGTCGCGCTTCGACATCGGCATGATGTCGCTGACATGGGCGGTCCCCGCAAAGCGCACCCGCCGCGAAGCGTCCGCGGCGGCGCGGGCCGATTGCAGCACGATGGCCGCGGCGCCGTCGGTGATCAGCGAACAGTCGGTCAGCCGCAGCGGCGGCGCGATCTCGGGGTTGCGCTCGGACACGGTGGCGCAATCCTCGACGCTCATCGGGCGGTGCATCTGGGCCAGCGGGTTCGCCATGGCGTTGCCGTGGTTCTTGGACGCGATCCGCGCCATCGCCGGCAGCGGGTCGCCGTAGCGGTCGCGATACTGCTGTGCGGCGATGCCGAACAGCTGCGGAAAGCTCAGCGCGGCCTCGGCCGGGTCGTTCTGATAGCCGGCGCCGGCCAGCGCCCGCGTGACCTGCTCGGTCGAGTTCGAGGTCATCTTCTCCGCGCCCACCACCAGCACGGTGTCGGCCTTGCCGGCAAGGATTGCGTTCATCCCCGCAAAGATCGCCGCCGCCCCCGAGGCGCAGGCGTTTTCACAGCGCGTCGCCGGCTTGTAGCGCAGGCCCGGATCGGCCTGATGCACCAGCGAGGACGCGAACCCGTCCGGCACCAGCCCGGAATTGAAATGCCCCAGGAACACGGCATCGACATCGGCCCCGCCCACGCCCGCATCCGCCATCGCCTCGCGCGCGGCATCGACGATCAGGGTTTCCAGATTGTCGGCCAGCCGGCCAAAGCGCGTATGCCCGCTGCCGGTGATAAAGATGTTCTGCGTCATGCTGTCCGCTCCTCCATGGGGGGCGATCATGCCGCTGGCGGGCAACTGCATCTATTCGTAGTACTACCTAGTGGACTACGTAGCGGGGCCAAAGCCATGTCGTATATCGAGCAAGCCTTTCTCGCCGCCCCGGTGGCGCTGCTGCTGACCAGCCACCGCGTGATGGTCGAGTTCAACGACGCCTTCATGGCGATGTTCGGCTATGGGCGCGAGGCGATGCAGGACCGCTCGGTGCGGATGCTCTATCCCACGATCAGCGATTACGAGGCGATCGGCGCGCGGGCCGAGGCGTGGCTGCGCAGCCACGCCGACCACGAGGACCAGCGCTTCATGCAGCGCCGCGACGGGGAAATCTTCATGGTCCACGCCCATGGCCGGACCCTGACCCCGCATGACCCGTTCGCGCTGATCGCCTGGGTGTTCGTGGAATCCGCCGGCGCCCGCAGCCGGGTGGACCGCCTGACCCAGCGCGAACGCGAGATCGCCAACCACATCGTGAACGGGCGCAGCTGCAAGGAAATCGGGCAGCTGCTGGGCATTTCCCACCGCACGGTCGAGGCCCACCGCGCCGCCGTCATGCGCAAGGTCAACGCCCGCAACACCGCCGATCTGGTCTCCAAGGTGACGCTCAGCTGAACCGGGACCCGGCGACGGCGTTGGGAAAATCCGTGCCGGGCGCGCGGACAAGGTTCCCGCGCCGCCCGCGCTGCCCCATACTGACCCGGACCACCGGACCCGACGGAGGAATACCCATGCGCAGGATCACCGCAATCGCGCTCGCCGTGCTGACGGGGCTGGCCGCCCCCGCGGCGGCGCGCGACATCGTGCTGTCGTCCAAGATCGACACCGAGGGCGCGCTGCTTGGCAACGTCATCCTGCTGGCGCTGCAGGACGCAGGGCTGCCGGTCGAAAACCGCCTGCAGCTGGGCGGCACCCCCATCGTGCGCGACGCGATCCTGTCGGGGCAGATCGACCTTTATCCCGAATACACCGGCAACGCCGCCTTCTTCCACAACGAGGCCGACAGCCCGGTGTGGAAGGACGCGGCGCAGTCGCGCGCCCGCGCGGCGGAACTGGACGCGCCGCAGGGCATCGTCTGGCTGGAGGCCGCGCCCGCCAACAACACCTGGGCCATCGCGCTGCGCCGCGACCTGGCCGAGGTCGAGGGGCTGGCAACCATGTCCGATTTCGGCCGCCATGTGGCGGGGGGCGGCGCGGTCAAGCTGGCGGCCTCGACCGAGTTCGTGACCTCGCCCGCGGCGCTGCCGGCGTTTCAGGCCGCCTATGGGTTCACGCTGCGCCCCGAGCAGCTGGTGCAGCTGGCCGGCGGCGACACGGCGGCAACCATCGCGGCGGCGGCGCAGCAGACCTCGGGGGTGAATGCGGCGATGGTCTATGGCACCGACGGCGGCATCGAGCCGGCGGGGCTGGTGGTGATGGAGGACGACAAGTCCGTGCAGCCCTATTATCAGCCCGCGCCGCTGGTGCGCGCCGAGGTGTTGCAGGAATATCCGCAGATCCCCGAGGTACTGGATCCGATCTTCCGGCAGCTCGACCTGGAAACGCTGCAGGAGCTCAACGCCCGCATCCAGGTGGGGGGCGAGCCGGCGGGGGCCGTGGCGCAGGACTGGCTGACCCGGCAGGGGCTGATCGAGTGACGGCGTTTCGGTGAGCGCGGCCCCTCGGATCAGCCGGCAGGGGCTGCTGTTCGCCCTGATCGGGCTGGCGGGGCTGGCGCTGCCGCTGGTGCAGCTGCGCCCCAACCGCATCGTCCCCGGAGAGCCGCTGTCGCTGCCCGCTTCGCTGGGGTGGCCGGGCTGGGCGCTGGCCGTGCCGCTGGCCGCGGCGCTGCTGGCGCTGCTGCCCGCGCGGCTGCCGCCATGGGCCGGGCTGGCGCTGGGGCTGACGGGCGCGCTGCTGTCGGTGCTGGCGCTCGGCTGGGCCGCAACTGCGCTGATCGCCCCCGATGCGCCGCTGGCGCGAGTGTCGCCCGCCGCCGGGTTCTGGCTGCTGCTGCTGGCGTTTGCGCTGGCCGCCGCCGATGCGCTGGCGCGGCTAGCGCCGCCGGTGGCGTGGCGCTGGGGCTTGCTGCTGGGCACGGTGCTGGCGGGGGCGGCGATCCTGTCCTCGGGCGTGCTGGGCGACATCTCGGTGATGCGGGAATACCAGTCGCGGCACGACGTGTTCTGGCGCGAGGCCGGGCGGCATCTGCTGCTGGCCTTCGGCTCGCTGGGGCTGGCGCTGGCGACGGGGCTGCCGCTGGGGGTGCTGGTCCATCAGGTGCCGCGGTTGCGCGGCGCGGTGCTGGGGGCGCTGAACGCGGTGCAGACCGTGCCCTCGCTGGCGATGTTCGGCATCATGATCCCGCTGTTCGGCTGGATCGCCGCGACGGTGCCGGGCGCCGCGGCGGCGGGTGTCGCAGGCATCGGCGCCTTTCCGGCGCTGGTGGCGCTGTTTCTGTATTCGCTGCTGCCGGTGGTGTCGAACATGGCGGTGGGGCTGGCCTCGGTCCCCCCGCCGGTGGCCGAGGCCGCCGCCGGGCTGGGCATGACGCGCGCGCAGCGCCTGTGGCGGGTGGAACTGCCGCTGGCGCTGCCGGTGGTGCTGGCGGCGGTGCGCATCGTGCTGGTGCAGAACATCGGGCTGACGGTGATCGCCGGGCTGATCGGCGGCGGCGGCTTTGGCGCATTCGTCTTTCAGGGACTGAACCAGACCGCCATGGACCTGGTGCTGCTGGGGGCGCTGCCGACCATCGCGCTGGCGCTGGTCGCCGGCGTGGCGCTGGGGCTGCTGACCGCGCAGGCCGGTGGCGCACCATTGGAAAGGACCGCCCCCGCATGATCGAGATCGAGCATCTGACCCGCCGCTATGGCCCCCGCGCCGTCGTCAACGACGTGTCCCTGACCGTCCAGCGGAGCGAGATCGTGGCGCTGGTCGGCACCTCGGGCTCGGGCAAGACCACGCTTTTGCGGATGATCAACCGGCTGGTGGAACCGAGTTCCGGCCGGGTGCGCATCGCCGGCACCGACACCGCCACCCTGCCGCCGCACCAGCTGCGGCGGCGGATCGGCTATGCGATCCAGGGGCATGGGCTGTTTCCCCACCGCAGCGTGGCGCAGAACATCGCCACCGTGCCGCGGCTGCTGGGCTGGGACCGCGCCCGTATCGACGCGCGGGTGGACGAGCTGCTGGACCTGTTCCAGCTGCCGCCCGAGGAGTTTCGCGACCGCCGCCCGCAGGAGCTGTCCGGCGGCCAGCAGCAGCGCGTGGGCGTGGCCCGCGCGCTCGCCGCCCGCCCGGAACTGCTGCTGATGGACGAACCCTTCGGCGCGCTCGACCCGGTGATACGGGCGCAGGCGCAGCAGGACCTGCGCCGCATCCAGCGCGAGCTGGGCACCACGCTGCTGCTGGTCACCCACGACATGACCGAGGCGATGTTCCTCGCGCATCGCATCGCGGTGATGGATGACGGCAGGCTGCTGCAATGCGCCCCCGCGCGTGACATCCTGACCCGCCCCGCATCCCCGCTGGTGCAGGCGCTGGCGGGGGAACAGGCGCGGCCGTTCCACCTGCTGTCGCTGTCGCAGGTCGCCGATCTCGCGCAGCCCGGAACCGCCGAGGGGCCGCCGCTTGCGCCCGAGACATCCCTGCGCGACGCGCTGGCGCAATGCCTGTGGAGCGGGCGCGACGCCCTGCCCGTCGCCGGCGGCGGGGTGGTGACGCTGGCGGCGCTGCGGCAGGCGGCGTCCGGGGAAACAGGCCGAACCGGCGCCGGAGCATCGGTCAAGGCAGGCGTCCCTTCCCCGCCCGCATCGCCGCCGGCGCCGCAATGATCGGCCGTGCCGCATTGGCCGCGGCGGCACTGCTGCTGGCCGCGTTCCTGATCTCGCCCGACAGCTTCGCGCCGCTGCTCGAGCCGCTGACCCGGCGCGGCGCGCCTGCGGTCTATACCCAGACCAGCCTGTGGTCGCTGACCGTGTCGCATCTGGCGCTGGTGGCGGGGGCGATTGCGGCCTCGGCGGTGATCGCGGTCGGGCTGGGGGTGCTGGTCACCCGCGATTCGGGGCGCGATTTCCTGCCGCTGGCGCGGATGGTGACCGCGGTCGGGCAGACGTTTCCGCCGGTGGCGGTGCTGGCGCTGGCGGTGCCGGTGCTGGGGTTCGGCGACTGGCCGACGCTGCTGGCGCTGTTTCTGTACGGGCTGCTGCCGATCTTTGAAAACACCCTCGCCGGGCTGACCACCCTGCCGCCGCAGGTGGTCGAGGCCGCGCGCGGCATGGGCATGACGCCCGCACAGCGCCTGTGGCGGGTCGAACTGCCGCTGGCGCTGCCGGTGATCCTGTCCGGGGTGCGGCTGTCGGCGGTGATCGCGCTGTCCACCGCGGCCATCGGTTCCACCGTCGCCGCCCATACGCTGGGCGAGGTGATCATCGCCGGGCTGCTGTCCTCGAACGCGGCCTTCGTGGTGCAGGGCGGCGCGGTGATCGCGACGCTGGCGCTGCTGATCGACGCCGGCTTCCGTGCCGCCGAAAGCGCCGCCCGCAGCCGTGCCGGCTTCTAGGCCCGACGCTTGCGGCGCGAGGCGAACGGGCCAAAGGGGATTTCCGGCGGTGCGAAACTGTCGGGCGTGGCGCGTTCCCAGCGGTCGTACCAATCCTCGAGCCCCGGGATTTCCTCATCCGCCAGCAGGAAGCCGCGCGGCAGATAGGGATAGACCTCGTTGCCGTCGCGAAACCCGGTCGTTTGCCGGAACATGAAGTGATAGGGCATGAAGTCGCTGGGATCGGCCAGCCCCGCCGCGCCCGCGATTTCGCCCAGCGCGTGCATGGTGTTGCGGTGGAACCGCGCCACCCGGTCGCTCTTGTCGCCCACATCCACCGCGCGCTGGCGCACCGGGTCCTGAGTGGCGATGCCGACCGGGCATTTGTTGGTGTGGCAGGCCTGCGCCTGGATGCAGCCGATCGCGAACATGAAGCCGCGGCCGGAATTGCACCAGTCGGCGCCCAGCGCCAGCGCCCGGGCGATGTCATAGGCCGAGATGATCTTGCCCGCCGCGCCCAGCCGGATCTCATCCCGCAGCCCCGCCCCGCGCAGCGCGTTATGCACGAAGGTCAGTCCTTCCAGCATAGGCATCCCCACGCGGTTGGCGAACTCGACCGGGGCGGCGCCGGTGCCGCCCTCGGCCCCGTCGATCACGATGAAATCCGGCAGGATTCCGGTCTTGAGCATCGCCTTGATCATGCTGAGAAACTCGCGCCGGTGCCCGATGCACAGCTTGAAGCCGACCGGCTTGCCCTGCGACAGCGCGCGCAGCTCGCCCACGAACTCCATCAGCCCGACGGGGGTAGAAAACGTACTGTGCGCGGGCGGGGAAATACAGTCGATGCCCATCGGGATACCGCGCGCCTCGGCGATCTCGGCCGAGATTTTCGACGCCGGCAGCATCCCGCCGTGGCCGGGCTTGGCGCCCTGGCTCAGCTTGATCTCGATCATCTTGATCTGCGGGTCGGCGGAGAGTTCCGCGAAACGTTCGCGCGAGAAGCTGCCGTCGGGGTTGCGGCAGCCGAAATATCCCGAGGCAATCTGGAAGACCAGATCGCCGCCGCCCTGCCGGTGATAGCGGCTGATCCCGCCCTCGCCGGTATCATGGGCAAAACCGCCCTTCCGCGCGCCCTTGTTCAGCGTCAGGATGGCATTGCCCGACAGCGCGCCGAAGCTCATCGCCGAGATGTTGTACAGGCTGGCGCTGTAGGGCTGGCGGCAGGCGCTGCCGCCGATGGTCACCCGGAAATCGGAATCGGCGTTGTGCACGGGGGTGGCCGAATGGGTCAGCCAGGAATAGCCCGAGCCATAGACGTTCTCGATGGTGCCGAAGGGGCGCTTGTCCTCGACCCCCTTGGCGCGCTGATAGACCAGCGCCCGGGCCTGCCGGCTGAAGGGCAGTTCGTCCTGGTCGCCCTCGAACATGTATTGCCGGATCTCGGGGCGGAAGTTTTCCGCCAGAAAGCGGATATGGCCGATCACCGGATAGTTGCGCAGGATGGCGTGGCGGCGCTGGATCAGGTCGCGCACCCCCAGCGCCGACAGCGGCAGGAACAGCGCCGCCGCCAGCCACAGCCAGGGGCTGAACAGCACCGCCCCCGCCAGCGCCAGCAGCGCCGCCAGCAAGATCAGCGCAAAGATCGTATAGCGTTCGTAATTCCGTATCATGCCGCGAATCCGCCCCACTCCCCCGGCCGGCCGCCGGCCCGCCCGCGGGGACTTTGGTCCCCGGCCCCGAGGGTTGCAAGACCGGCCATGCCCGCCCGCCCCCGCTACGGTCCACGGCGTGAAATAAGAAATATCGTCGCCCTGCCGGCGGGTTGCGGGAACGGTTTCACTGACGCGCCGCAGCCCGCGGGACGGGCGGTCGCGCCACCCTGCCGCGGGCGGGAAAGCTGCGGCGGGCCGCGGCGGGGGCGGGCAGCCCCCCGCTCTGGCCGGAGCGTACCCGCTACCCTAGATCGCCGGAAACGGCGTCGAGGCAAGCCCCGCGCCGCGCATCGCGCATGAACGGCAAGGAGGCCCCGATGACCCGCATCGTTTTCGCCACGCTGGCGGCTGTTGCACTGGGCGGCATGGCAGGCGCCGCAAGCGCCGGGCCGCTGCTGACCCCTTCGGCGCTGGCCGCACAGACGGAAGAGCAGCCGATCATCCTCGACATCCGCGACACCGGCTATGAGGACGGCCATGTGCCGGGGGCGATCTGGACCCCCTACGCGACCTTTCGCGGCCCCTCGGACAACCCCGGCGCGGTGCCGGACGTGGCCAAGCTGGAAGCGGCGTTCGAGCAGTTCGGGCTGGAACAGGACCAGCCCATCGTGATCGTCCCCGAAGGCCGCAGCGACACCGATTTCGGCGCCGCCGCCCGCGTCTACTGGACCCTGAAATCCACCGGCTTCACCGATCTCGCGATCCTGAACGGCGGCACGCAGGCGTGGTCGGCCGCGGGGTTCCCGGTCGAGACCACGACCAACAACCTGCTGGCCTCGGATCTCGATCTGAGCTTTTCGGACCGATGGCTCGCCTCGGCCGAGACGGTGGCGGCGACCGTCGCGGGCAGCCATGAGGCGGTGCTGGTCGACGCCCGCCCCGAGGATTTCTTTACCGGGCGCAGCAAGCACGACCTGGCCGTCAAGCCCGGCACCCTGCCCGGCGCCCGCAACCTGCCGCATGGGCAGTTCTTTCAGGCCGGCAGCCCGGTGATCGCGCCGGAACTGGACGCGGGGCCGCTGCGGCAGGCGCTGGGGCTGGACGCCGCGCCGGGGCGCGAGGTCGTGGCCTTCTGCAACACCGGCCACTGGGCGGCGACCGAATGGTTCGCGCTGTCGGAACTGGCCGGGATCGAGGACGTGAAGCTTTACCCCGGCTCGATGGTGGAATGGTCGCAGGCGAAGCAGCCGATGGAGAACACCCCCACGCTGCTGAGCAACCTGACCCGCCAGATCTTCGGGGACTGAGATGAGCAGCACCGTCGCAATTCCTGCAACCGAGGCAAGGCGCCGGCTTGGCGCCCTGCCGCTGACCCTGCTGCTGCTGGCCGGGCTGGCCGGAACCGCGCTGTTCGCGGGCGCCCGCTTCGGGCTGGTGCTGGCGCTGGGGCTGGGCTTCGGCCTTGTGCTCGAAGGGCTGCGCTTCGGCTTTGCCGGGCCGTGGCGCGCGATGATCGAGCGCCGCGACCCCGGCGGCATCCTGGCGCAGCTTTTGTCCATTGCGCTGGTGGCGGCGGTGGCGCTGCCGCTGCTGGCGACCTATCCCGATGAGCTGGTCGGCGCGCAGGGCCGCATCGGCTGGGCGATGGTCGGCGGCGCCTTCGTCTTTGGCGCGGCGATGCAGATCGTGCTGGGCTGCGGCTCGGGGACGCTGGTGAACGCGGGCTCGGGCAATGCCGTGGCGCTGGTGGCGCTGCCGCTGTTCTGCGTGGGCAGCCTGCTGGGCAGTATCCATCTGGGCTGGTGGACGGAACTGGGGGCATTGCCGCCCATCGTGCTGTCGGGCGGCGCCGGGCTGGCGCTGACGCTGGTGGCGCTGGCGGCGGTGGCGGTGCTGGTGGTGGCGCTTGCCGCGCCCGGCACGCGGCGCATCCAGCGCCACCACCTGCTGGCGGCGGTGCTGCTGGCGGGGCTGGCCATCGGCAATCTGGTGGTGGCGGGCCAGCCATGGGGCGTGGTCTACGGGCTGGGGCTGTGGGCGGCCAAGGGCGCTGCGGCGCTGGGGGCGGACCTGTCGGGTTCCGGCTTCTGGGCGGCGCCGGTCAATGCCGCGACGCTACATGGCAGCATCCTGACCGATTATACCTCGCTGACCAATATCGGGATGATCCTCGGCGCGGCCTGGATCGCCAGCCACCGCGCCGGCTCGCTGGACCAGCCCGCCCCGCGGCTGCCGCTGCGCGGCTGGGTGGCGGCAGCGCTGTCGGGGCTGGTGCTGGGCTATTCCTCGCGCCTCGCCTTCGGCTGCAACGTGGGCGCGCTGTATTCCGGCATCGCCACCGGCAGCCTGCACGGCTGGGTGTGGTTCGCGGCGGCGTTTGCCGGCTCGGCCTTTGGATTGCGGCTGCGGCCCTGGGCCGGGATGGAGGGCAAGCGATGACCCGCCGCCACATCATGTTCGCCGCCTGTGGGTTGCTGGCCGCGATGCTGGCGCTGGACCTGCGCGCCTCGCCCCCCAACCCCTACAACGCGCCGGCCGTGCTGGCGCTGGGGTCCGGCGCTGCGCCGGTGGGCGGCTTTTGCGGCGCACCGGCGGGACTGCCAGGGTCGTAATCCCGGCGTCAGGGCTGCTCGATCCCCAGCCGCGCAATCATCAGGTCGCGCTGGTGCAAGGCGCGGCGGGCGGTGTCGGGGTTGGCGGCGGCGCAGGCGTTGACCAGACATTCCACCGCCACGATGAAACCGCCGATGCTGTTCGACAGAAAGCTGGTCTCGTGCGGGACCAGCAGCGCCGCCCGCGCCCCGGTCGCCAGTTTCGAATTGGCGCGGTCGGTCAGCGCGATGGTCGCCAGCCCCATCCGCCGCGCCTCGGCCGCCACCGCCACCACCTGCGCCGAATAGGGCGCGCAGCTGGTCGAGATCAGCAGCCCCTCGGGCCCCAGCAGCGCCAGCCCCTCGGCCACGCCCAGTCCGCTGCCGTCCAGCAGCGACACGTCCGAGCGGATCATGCGCAGCCCGTAGACCAGGAACGAGGCCACCGCGTGGAACTGGCGGATGCCGTGCACCGCGATGCGCGGGGCGGCGACGATCAGTTCCACCGCCGCAGCCAGCGCCGCCTCGTCCAGCGTGTCGGCAAAGCGGCCGATGTTGTCCTGGTTTTCCCGGCACAGCCGCACGGCACCCGCGGCCAGCGAGCCGCCGCCTTCCAGTGCCGCCCGGGCGCGCTGCGAATAGAACGCCCCCGTGCCCTGCAGCGAGGTCGACAGCAGCACCTGTTGCAGCGCCGGAAACCCCGGATAGCCCAGCGAGCGCGCCAGCCGGGTCAGCGTCGAGGGGCTGACCGACAGCCGTTCCGCCAGCCGGGTGATCGACAGCAGCGCCGGATCGCCGGCCAGATCCAGCATCCTCGCCAGCGTCGCCCGCGCCCTTGCCCCCAGCGCCACCCGCGCATCGCCCTGCGCAATGTCCTGCGCCAGCGCGCGCAGCTCGGCCAGCGTCTCAGGCGGTGCCGCTATAGCGTGGGGGGCCGGCTGCGCGGTCATGGATGCTCCAGTCAAGGCCCGCGCCGTTCAGGGTAAAGACGGCGGTGCCAAGGGTGTTTTCTTCGTCCGGGTCGTCGGCGTCGTCGCGCCGGATCGGCAGGCCGGGGCCAGAGCGGTCGCGCAGGATTTCCAGCGGCGCGCGGCCCTCGGCCAGCAGCCGGTCGCCCCAGGCCTGACGGTCGCGCGAGGAGTCGGTGACGATCTGCCCGGCCAGCCCGCGCGGCAGGTACAGCGCGTGGTTGGCGTGCAGCGCAGGGGCGGTGATTTCGCGCACCGAACACTCGCCGCCGCCGTATTCCACCGACAGGATGCGACCGTCGCCGCGCTGCATCAGCCCGAAATGGAACGCGCCCGAGGGCGCGTCCTGCAGGATCCCCAGCGCCTCGGCCAGCGTCCCCGCCGCCAGCACCGCCCGGCCCAGCACCATGCGCGGGATCTCGGCCTCGACCCCGGTCAGGCGGATGTTGTTGACGGTCTGCACCAGCCCGGCATCGGTAAAGGCAAAGGTATGGCCGGGGATCGAGCCGGGATAGCAGAAGCTGCGAAACCCCGGCTGCCCCTGCGGCGCGACATCGGCGATGAAGCAGGCGCCGCGAAAGAACGGCAGCCCGTCCTCGTTATGGGCCAGCGTGGGCGTGTCGCCCGGGACCAGCACCGTGGTGCAGCCGTCGGGGACCGAGGCCAGCAGATCGCCCCGGCAGTTCCAGGCGAACACCTGTTCCACCGGCAGGCCCAGCCCCTCGGCCAGCCCCTCGATTTCCGCCCAGATCGCGGGGAAACCGGCGCGGGTCGCCTGCGCCATCCGCGCCACCCGCGCGGCGTGGCGGTCCGAGACCAGCTCCTGCCACAGCGGATGGCCCGGCAGGTGCCGCAGCACCGCCGCGCGCCCCGCGCGTCCCAGGGCCAGCCCGATCTCTCGCGCCGGTCCCGACAGGGTTTGCCAGCCCAGTTCGGGCGACTCATTCGACATGTTGCAGAAAATCCTTCAGCCGCTCGCTGGGCGGGTTGGTGATCACCTCGACCGGGTTGCCGTCGACCGAGATCTTGCCGTGCTCCATGAAGATCAGCCGCGTGCCGACCTGGCGGGCGAAGCTCATCTCATGGGTGACCACGACCATGGTCATGCCCTCTTGCGCCAGCTGGCGCATGACGGTCAGAACCTCTTGCTTGAGTTCGGGGTCCAGGGCGCTGGTCGGTTCGTCGAACAGCATCACCTTGGGCCGCACCGCCAGCGCCCGGGCGATGGCGACGCGCTGCTGCTGGCCGCCCGACAGTGCCGAGGGCACATGATGGGCGCGTTCCTTCAGGCCGACCTTGTCCAGCAGTTCCAGCGCCTGCGCCTCGGCCTCGGCCCGGCCAAGGCCGCGGACCTTGCGCGGGCCGAAGGCCACGTTCTGCAGCGCGGTCATCTGCGGGAACAGGTTGAACTGCTGGAACACCATCCCGGCCTCTTGCCGGATCCGGCGCAGCTGGCGGCCGCCTTCGCGCACGGAGATACCGTCCACGATCAGGTCGCCGCCGGTGATCTGCTCCAGCCCGTTGATGCAGCGCAGCAGCGTGGATTTCCCCGACCCCGAGGGGCCGATCAGCACCACCACCTCGCCCTGCTCGATGGACAGATCGACCTGGTCCAGCACCTTGAGATCGCCGAAGTGCTTGGAGGTCTTGCGAAACTCGATGATGCTCACAGGATCCTCATGCGGTTTTCGATCAGCCGAAGGATGGCGGTCAGGGTGCCGGTCATGATCAGGTAGATGACGGCGACGGCGGTCCAGATTTCCACCGCGCGGAAGTTCGAGGCCATGATCTCCTGCCCGGTCCGGGTCAGCTCGCCCACCCCGATCACGATGAACAGCGAGGTGTCCTTGAGGCTGACGATGAACTGGTTGCCCAGCGGCGGGATCAGGCGGCGGAAGGCCAGTGGCCCGACGATATGGGCCAGCACCTTCCAGTGCGGCAGCCCCATGGCCAGCCCGGCCTCGGTCAGCCCGCGCGGGATCGACAGGAAGGCGCCGCGCACGATTTCCGCGATATAGGCGCCCGCGTTGACCACGATCGCCAGGATGGCGGCGGTCATCGGGTCCACCCGCAGCCCGGTCAGCACCGGCATGGCGAAGTAAAGGAACATCACCTGCACCACGATCGGGGTGCCGCGGATCAGCTCGATATAGACGAATGCGATGGCGTTCAGCACGCGCCCGCCATAGGCGCGCATCAGCCCGGCGATCAGGCCGAGGATGGTGCCCCCCACCAGCCCCGCCAGCGCGATCAGGATGGTGACGCGGGCGCCCGCGGCAAGCTGCGGCAGAAAGCCGGGGACGACGGACCAGTCGATTTCCAAGGGAACCTCCGTTCAGGACGGCACGAGACGGGCTTTGAGGGTGGGCCTTGGGGGCGGGCGCGCCGCCCCCACCCGACGCGATCAGCTGGTCGGCGGCTTGGTGCCGAACCATTTCTCGTAGATCGCGTCGTAGCGGCCGTCCGCCTTCATCTTGGCCAGCGCCTCGTTGACGCTTGTCACCAGCTCGCTGCCCTTGGGGAAGGCGATGCCGTATTCATGCGCCATCATCTGTTCGCCCACCGCCTTGACCTGGCCGTTGCCGGCAGTGGCGATGTAGTAGAGCACGTTCGGGGTGTCGTGCATGGCGGCATCGACGCCGCCGGTGCGGACCTCGAGATAGGCGTTGTCGATGTTGGGGAACTTGCGCAGCTCGGTGTCCTTGAAATGCTCTTCGGCATAGTCCGAGGCCGAGGTGCCGGTCTTGACCGACAGTTTCTTGCCCGCAAGGTCGGCGGTGCCGGCGATGTCGCTGTCGGCGGGGACCATCAGCATCAGGCCGCTGTCGTAATAGCCGTCGGAAAAGTCGATGGCCTTGCGGCGTTCGTCGTTGATGGTGATCCCGGCCAGCGCCACGTCCACCTGTCCGGTCTGCAGCGCCGGGATGATGCCGGCGAAATCCATCGGGCGCAGCTCGTAGGACACGCCAATGTCCTGCGCGATCGCATCCCACATGTCGATGTCGAAGCCGACGTATTTGTCGCCCTCTTTGAACTCGAAGGGGACAAAGGCGGTGTCGGTGGCGACGATCAGGTCCTTGGCCTGCGCGGCCCCGATGCCAAAGGCAAAGCTGGCGGCAGCCGCCAGCGCGAGCAGTTTCTTCATCTGACTTCCTCCCAGTCGGCGGGCGGTGTCCACCCGGCCATGCAAAAACATTTGCGCAATCCGGGTTAAAAAGCAATTAATTTTGCGCAGCTGCGCGGAAAACTCCGATCCCCGGGAAAACCGCGTCAGGAGCCCGGCTGCGCGCCGCCGCCGCCGCAGATTTCGCAACCGGGGCGGGCAGAGAGGGTGATGCGGCGGGTCTCGCCCCACAGCCCGTCGAGAATCAGCATCTGCCCGCGCAGGCCGGCCCCCGCGCCGCTGTCGGCGATGCCGGCAAGCTGCTTGATCGCCTCAAGCGCGAGCATGCTGCCGATCACCCCGGGCAGCGCCCCCACCACCCCGGATTCGGCGCAGGACAGCGCCAGCCCGGGCGCGGGCGGCTGCGGGAACAGGCAGCTCAGGCAGGGGCCGCCGCGGGCGGGGTCGTACAGCGCGACCTGCCCTTCCCATTGCGCGATCGAGCCGGCGAGCAGCGGCACCCCGGCCGCCACGCAGGCCACATTGATCGCCCGGCGCGAGGCAAAGCTGTCGGTGCCGTCGATCACCAGGTCATGCGCCCCCACCAGCGCCGCGTCGTCCTCGCGGATGCGGCGGAACAGCGGCGTCACCCCCACATGCGGGTTCAGCCGGGCCAACGCCTCGGCCGCGGCCTCGACCTTGGGACGGCCGACGTCGGCGGTGGCGAAGATCACCTGCCGTTGCAGGTTGGACAGCCCCACGGTGTCGTCGTCGGCCACGGTGATCCGCCCCACCCCGGCCGCGGCCAGATACAGCAGCACCGGCGACCCCAGCGCCCCGGCGCCGGCGACCAGCACCCGCGCCTGCCGCAGCCGCCGCTGCCCGCGCCCGCCCAGTTCGCGCAGGACGATATGGCGGGCGTAGCGGTCGAGCTCGTCATCCGACAGCGGGGAATCGGGGTCGGCGGGGGTGGCGGCAGGGGGTGCCGCGCTGGTTGCAGGGGCAACGACTGCGGCGGGATTGATCTGGGCGGGCGCGACGGCAGCTGCGGCTGCGGTAGGCGCGGCCTCGCGCTCGGGCTGGGTCAGCAGCGTGCAGCGCCCCCCTTCCCACCCGTCCGCGGCGGGCTCGGCGGGCGCGGGCACGGCGCGCGGGATCAACGTCCCGCCCCCCTCGCCCGCCAGCGGCGCCGAGCGTCGCCGCAGCCGGCCGAGGGCCGCGGTATAGCCCAGCACCAGCGCCGCCACCCCCACCGCCGGCACCCACAGGTCCGAGGGCATGAAGGGCCGCCCGCCGGCCTGGCGGTGCCACAGCCCGGCCAGCCCCGCGATCCAGATCGCCGCCAGCACCGCGGACAGCACGCCCGCGCCAAAGCGCCAGCCCACCGCCAGCGCCGCCAGGATCAGCACAACGGTCCAGACCATCGCCTAGCCCTCCACGCCGCTGCCGGTGGAACCGAAGCCGCCCTGCCGCTGGCTGGGGCGGGAAAACGCCGCGACCTCGGCCAGCTGCGGGCGCACCACCGGCACGAACAGCAGCTGGGCGATGCGCTCTCCGGGCTGGATCACAATGGCGGGGCCGCCGGGCGGGTTGCGGTTCCAGGCGCTGACCAGCAGCTGATCGGTGTAATCGGCATCGATCAGCCCGACGGCATTGCCCAGCACCAGCCCCTTGCGATGCCCCAGCCCGGACCGCGGCAGCACCAGTGCCGCCAGATGCGCATCCGCCATGTGCAGCGCGATGCCCGAAGGGATCAGCTGCGCCGGGGCGCCGGGGTCCAGCGTCAGCTCGGCGTCGATACAGGCGAACAGGTCCAGCGCCGCCGCCATCGAGGTCTGATAAGCGGGCAGGCCCCAGTCGCGCAGCCGGGGGTCGAGGATCTTCAGCTCTACCAGAGGGGTGGGGTTGGGGGTCATTGTGTCCGGCCGGGCAGGTTTCGCCCGAGGCTTACGCCATCGCCGGGGCAAGGTCACGCGCTGGCGATGCGGGACGGGCGGGAAAGATGGGGGCGCTGCCCCCGCGCCCGTACCGGGCGCTCCCCCGGGATATTTCTGCACCAAAGACGGGGCGGGCGCGGGGCGACGGGCGCGGCGCGGGCGTGCGGTCACGCGCTCGCGCCTTGCCGATGCGGGTCGGGGCCCGTAGAAACCCGGCACCGATCCGCCGCGAGAGGCTTTCCATGCGCTTTCCCCGTCCCGTTGTCCTTTGCATCCTCGATGGCTGGGGGATTTCCGACCGTCCCGAGTTCAGCGCCCCCGATCAGGCGCAGACGCCCAACATGGACCGGCTGCTGGCGGAATGCCCCCATGCGACGCTGATCACCTTTGGGCCGGATGTGGGGCTGCCCTCGGGGCAGATGGGCAATTCCGAGGTCGGGCACACCAATATCGGCGCGGGCCGGGTGGTGGCGATGGACCTGGGCCAGATCGACCTGGCGATCGAGGACGGCAGCTTCTTTCAGAACCCCGGCATCGGCGATTTCATCGCGCGGCTGCGCGCGTCCGGGGGCACGGCGCATCTGATGGGCGTGGTGTCGGACGGCGGCGTGCACAGCCATATCGCCCATGTGGTCGCCGCCTGCCGGGCGGTGGCGCAGCATGGGGTGAAGGTGGTGCTGCACGCCATCACCGACGGGCGCGACGTGCCGCCGCAATCGGCGCTGGGGTTCGTCACCGAGCTGGCCGGGAACCTGCCCGCGGGCGTGACCATCGGCAGCGTCTGCGGGCGTTATTTCGCCATGGACCGCGACAACCGCTGGGAGCGGGTGCAGCGCGCCTGGGACGCCATCGTGCGCGGCCGGGGGCTGGCCGCCGAGGACGCCTCCCATGCCGTGACCGCCGCCTATGCGCGGGGCGAGACCGACGAGTTCATCCAGCCCACCGTGCTGCCCGGCTATGCGGGCGCGGCGGATGGGGACGGGTTCTTCTGCCTCAATTTCCGCGCCGACCGGGCGCGCGAGATCATGGCGGCCGTCGCCCAGCCCGGCTTTGACGCCTTTGACGTGACAGGGCGGCCGGCATGGGCGGCGGTGCTGGGGATGGTGGATTATTCGGCGCTGCACGACGAATACATGACCGCCGCCTATCCCAAGCGGCAGGTGCCGAACACGCTGGGCGCCTGGGTCGCCGGCAAGGGGCTGCGGCAGTTCCGGCTGGCCGAGACCGAGAAATACCCCCATGTCACCTTCTTCCTGAACGGCGGCAAGGAAGCGCCCGAGCCGGGCGAGGACCGTTTCATGCCCTCGAGCCCCAAGGTCGCGACCTATGACCTGGCGCCCGAAATGGCGGCGGCCGAGGTGACGGACCGGCTGGTGCAGGCCATCGGCGAGGGCTACGACCTGATCGTGGTGAACTATGCCAACCCCGACATGGTGGGCCATACCGGCAGCCTGCCCGCCGCGGTGCGCGCCTGCGAGGCGGTGGATCGGGGGCTGGGCGCGATGCTGGCGGCGCTGGAACAGGCCGGCGGCGCGGCGGTGATCATCGCCGACCACGGCAACTGCGAAACCATGGTCGACCCCGCCACCGGCGGGCCGCACACCGCCCACACCACCAACCCGGTGCCGGTGATCGTCTGGGGCGGACCTGCGGGCGCATCATTGCGCGCCGGCGGGCGGCTGGCCGATGTGGCGCCGACGGTGCTGGCGCTGATGGGGCTGGACCAGCCGCCAGAGATGACCGGGCGCAGCCTGCTGGTGTCATGAGCCGCAGCACCGCCCCCCTGCCCGCCCTGGCGCTGGCGCTGCTGACGGCCGCGGGACTGGCGCTGCCCGGCCCGGCGCCGCAGGCGCAGACCGTGGTGTCCGAGCACGGGCTGGGCGCCGTCACCACGATCAGCGGCGACGCCACCGACATCGCCGAGGCGGAAACCCCGGCCGAGGCCGCCGGCCGCGCCGCCGCCGCCGCCGCACAATCGCTGCGCGAGGCGATCGGCAAGCTGGACCAGGCGCTGACCGCCGACGACCAGGTGATCGCCCTGACCGAGGTGATCCGCGCCTATGAACAGGGACAGGCCGCGCTGCGCGACAGCCTGCGCCGCGCCGCCCTGCGAGAATCGCAGCTGCGCGCCGATTTCGAGGCGCAGCGCGAAAGCCTGGCCCGCATCGTCGGCGTGATGGTGGCGATGCAGCAATCACCCGAAACCCTGATGCTGCTGCACCCAGCCGGGGCCACCAGCACCGCGCAATCGGGGATGATCCTGTCCGCGGTCACCCCGGCCCTGCAGGCCGAGGCCGACCGGCTGGGCGCCTCGCTTGACGAAATCGCCACCGTGCGCCGCATCGAGCAGGCCGCCGCCGATTCGCTCGCCCGCGGCCTTGCCGACGTGCAGGAGGCGCGGCGGCTGCTGGCGTCCGCCGTCACCGACCGCTCGTCCATGCCGGTGCGCTTTGGCGAGGACCCCAAGGAGCTGACGGCGCTGCTGGCCTCGGCCGACACGCTGGACGCGTTCGCCGACGGGATCGTGACGATGGAAAAGGACATCGGCGCCCCCATGGCCGATTTCGAGGCCGCACAGGGCAGCCTGGCACTGCCGGCACTGGGCCGGGTGCTGCGCGGCCATGACGAGCCCGACGAAAACGGCATCCGACGCCCCGGGCTGACCATCGCCACCCAGCCGGGCGCGCTGGTCACCACGCCATGGCCCGCGACCATCCGCTATCGCGGCCCGCTGCTCGATTACGGCAATGTGATGATCGTCGAGCCGGCGCGGGGGTATCTGCTGGTGGTGGCGGGGCTGGCGCAGGTATTCGGGGAAACCGGCGACGTGCTGATCGCCGGGGAACCCATGGGGCTGATGGGCGGACAGGAAGGCCCCGCGGCCGAGTTCGGCGCCGCCTTCGTCGAGGCCGCGGCCGGCGGAAGCGGCCCGGAAAACGCGCAGAAACTGTATGTCGAGCTGCGCAAGGGCAAGGAAACGCTGGACCCCGCCGAGTGGTTCGTGATGAATCCGGTCATGAGCCCGGGCACGGACACCGACACGCCCGACGGCGGGGAAGAGGCAGAGCAGGTCAGGACGACGGAATGAAGCAATATCTGATGGCCGGGATCGGCGGGGCGCTGGCCGGCATTCTGGTGACGACCCAGCTGGCCGCGCCGCTGATCGCGCAGGAATCCGAACGGAACGCCTCGATCTACGAACAGCTGGACCTGTTCGGCAACGTGTTCGAGCGGGTGCGGCAGGATTACGTCGAGGACGTGGACGCCAAGACCCTGATCGAGGCCGCGATCAACGGGATGCTGACCTCGCTCGACCCGCATTCCTCGTTCCTGTCGGCCAACGACTATCAGGACATGCAGACCCAGACCCGCGGCAGCTTCGGCGGCCTGGGGATCGAGGTCGGGCAGGAAGACGGGCTGGTCAAGGTGATCTCGCCCATGGACGGCACCCCCGCGGACGCGGCGGGGATCAAGCCGGGCGACTTCATTTCCCACGTCAACGGCGAATCGGTGATGGGGCTGTCGCTGGACGAGGCGGTGGACAAGATGCGCGGCCCGGTCGGGTCCGAGGTCACCGTCACCATCCTGCGCGAGGGCGAGACCGAGCCCTTCGACGTCAAGATGACGCGCGAGACCATCAAGCTGACCGTGGTGCGCACGAGGATCGAGGGCCACGCCGTGGTGCTGCGCGTCGCCACCTTCAACGACGAGACCTATGACACGCTGAAGTCCGAGCTGGACAAGGCGGTCGAGGAAGCCGGCGGCATCGACGCGATCACCGGCTTCGTGCTGGACCTGCGCAACAACCCCGGCGGGCTGCTGGACCAGGCGGTCCGGGTCAGCGACGCCTTCCTCGACAAGGGCGAGATCGTGTCCACCCGCGGTCGCAAGCCCGAGGAAAGCGGGCGCTGGAACGCCGAGCCGGGCGACCTGGCGCAAGGCAAGCCGATGGTGGTGCTGATCAACGGCGGCTCGGCCAGCGCCTCGGAAATCGTCACCGGCGCCTTGCAGGACCACCGCCGCGCCATCGTGGTGGGCACGAAGTCCTTCGGCAAGGGCTCGGTCCAGACGGTGATGCCGGTGACCTCGGACAGCGCCATCCGGCTGACCACGGCGCGGTATTACACGCCCTCGGGCCGGTCGATCCAGTCGCTGGGGATCAACCCCGACATCATCGTCCAGCAGCCGCCCACCCGCCCGGCCGAGGACGAAGAGCAGAAATCCCCGCGCAGCGCCTCCAATTTCTCGACCTCGGAAAGCGACCTGCGCGGCGCGCTGAACAACGATTCGGTCAGCGACGAGGAACGCCGCCAGATCGAGGAAGAGGCGCGGCAGGCCGAGCAGACCGCCGAGCTGCGGCAAGAGGATTACCAGCTGGCCTATGCGGTCGACATCCTCAAGGGGCTGGCGGCGGTGGATTTCACCAGCCGCGACGTGGCCGCGGCCAGCACCCCGGCCGCCACCGGCGAGGACGCGACCAGCGAAAGCGCCCGCGAAGGCGCGACCGGCAACGGCAATCGCCCGGTGGACCGCCCCGCCGACGACGCCCCGGCCGAGGAGTGAGCAGCCGATGAACAGCGCCTCGCCCGACGACCTGCCCCCGGGCCCCGGCGGCCTGCCCTATCGCCCCTGCGCCGGGGTGGTGCTGATCGACGCCGCGGGCCGGGTCTTTGCCGGCCACCGCATCGACAACCCGTCGGACGCCTGGCAGATGCCGCAGGGCGGGCTGGACGACGGCGAGGACCCCCGCGCCGCCGCCCTGCGCGAGCTGCACGAGGAAACCGGCATCGCCCCCGAGCTGTGCGAGATCCTGGCCGAGACGCCGGGCTGGCTGCGCTATGACCTGCCGCCGGAACTGCTGGGCCGGATCTGGGGCGGGCGCTACGGCGGGCAGGTGCAGAAATGGTTCCTCGTCCGCTTCAACGGCTCGGACGCGCAGATCGACATCGCCACCGAGCACCCCGAGTTCGACGCCTGGGCCTGGATGACCGCCGCCGAGATCCGCGACCGCATCGTCCCGTTCAAGCGCCAGGTCTACGACGCGATCTTCGACATCTTCCGCGCGCATCTGGCCGACCGCTGACCCTGCCGCGCCCGGGCCGCGCATCCCCGGCCGGATCAGGGTCCGCAAGCCGCAAGCGCCCGATAACCTGAGAACGGCCAGAAGGCCGACCGCCGCGCACTCCCCACGGGCCCGGCAGCCCAAACCCCCCGGCGCTTTCATCTTGCCCCAAATATCCCGGAGCTTCCGAGCACCCGGAACAGGAGGCGGATCGGAAACAGTCCACGAGGCTGTTTTCCTGCCGGATGGTCCGGCGGACCGTTTTCAGCGAGAAGGCCACGGCAGTGGCCGCGGGCTCTCCCCCGCTCCGGCGGCACCCACGCAACCCCCGCTTGCCCGCGCCCGCGGCCTGTCCCAATGTCGCGCGGTCATCTGCTCGCACGCTTCGGGATGGAGCCATGGACGATCCGATCACCGCCTTCGACCTGCAACGGATGTTCCTGGGCGATCATCCGGCGCTGTTCTATGCCGAAATCCTGTTCCGCACCGTCGTCATCTACGCCTATACGCTGACGCTGATCCGCTGGATCGGCGGGCGCTCGGTCGCACAGCTGTCGATGGTGGACCTGCTGCTGGTGATCGCGCTCGGCTCGGCCGTGGGCGATGCGACCTTCTACCCCGAGGTGCCGCTGTTCCACGCCATGCTGGTCATCACCCTGATCGTGGGGCTGAACAAGCTGCTCGACACGCTGATCGAACGCTACAACGTCGCCAAGCGGATCATCGACGGGCGCACCCTGCCGGTGGTGGTCGACAGCCGCATCCTGTGCGACGCGCTGGCGCAGCGCGACCTCAGCCCGCTCGAGATCAAGTCGATGCTGCGGGTGCAGGGCATCTCGAACCTGGGACAGATCGAGGTCGCCTATCTCGAGGCCGGGGGCGGGCTGTCGGTGTTCCGCCGGGCGCAGGCGATCCCCGGTCTGCCGATCGTGCCCCCGATGGAGGTCGAACCGCCGTCGCCGCTGGCCGACTTTGCCGGACGCGACGACGTGTGCTGCATGAACTGCGGCGCGCGGCGCGGGGCGGACAGAGCGCAGCAGGATCTCGCCTGCGCCGACTGCCACCGCGAACAGGGCTGGACGCTGGCCAGCTGCCCGCGCCCGGCCGACGCCGACCAGCGCTGAACCGGCACCGCCCCTTGCCAAGCCCGGGGCTTTGCCGCATCCCCGCACGGAACGGCACAGGGAATTGGCAATGGCGCATCAGGTCTACACGCTGCTGGTCGAGGTCGGCCGCAATCCCGGCGACGGCCTGCCCGAGGGCGCGACAGGCGCGGCGCTGGTCTGCTATGCCTCGGGTGCCGACCAGGACGAGGCGGTGCGCGAGACGGTGGCGGTGCTGAAACAGGCCGATCTCGCCCCGCTCGAGGTGCAGGGCTACGGCAGCATCGCCGACCGGCTGGCGCAGGAGGGCGAGATCCCCGCCGAGGAACGCGCGCTGATGGACCGCGCCCTGGCCGAAAACAGCGTCATCGTCGCCCAGTTCGAGCCGCTGTTCCCCGACAGCTGACCCGGGCCGCGCCCCTCATTCTTCCTTGCAAAAATATCCCGGGGGAGTCCCGAAAGGGACGGGGGCAACGCCCCCTGCTTTCAGCGCCGCTTCCCCAACCCCCGCTGCGCAAGGATCAGCCGCCGCCGGCCGGCCCGCCCGGGGAACGGGTTGCCAGTTTCCCGGGCGCGCGGCTAGACTCCACCCAACGAAAACGACAAGCAACGAGGCAGTGACATGAGATCTTCCATCGGCAGGCTCGCCCTGTCCGCCGCCGCGGTCACCATCCTGGGCTCTTGCGGGATGGGGATCGGCATGGGCCCGGGCCTCGGTGCCATCGGCGCCGGCACCGGCTCCTCGGTCACCCCTGCCCCGATCCCGGCCGCCGACGCCGGGACCGAGGCCAGCTTCCAGCGCTGGGTGCAGGATTTCCGCCCGCGCGCCATCTCCTCGGGGGTCTCGGCCGCGACCTACGACCGCTCGATGCGGATCGCCCGCTACAACCCCGAGGTGATCCGCCTCGACCGCCGCCAGTCCGAGTTCTCGCGCCCGATCTGGCTTTATCTCGACAGCGCGGTGTCGCCGGAACGCATCGCCACCGGCCGGCAGATGGCCGCGCGCCACGGCTCGACCCTGGCCGCGATCGAGGCGCGCTACGGGGTGCCGCGCGAAATCGTGCTGGCGGTCTGGGGGATGGAATCGAACTTCGGCGCCAACCGTGGGCGGATGCAGATCATCCCGGCGCTGGCGACGCTGGCCTATGACGGGCGGCGGTCCGAGATGTTCCAGAACCAGCTGATCGCGGCGATGAAGATCATCCAGGCCGGCGACACCGACCCCCAGCACATGCTGGGCTCCTGGGCGGGCGCGATGGGACACACGCAGTTCATGCCGACTTCGTATCTGTCCTATGCGGTGGATTTCACCGGCGACGGGCGGCGCGACATCTGGTCGGACGATCCCACCGATTCGCTGGCCTCGACCGCCGCCTATCTGGCCCGCAACGGCTGGGTGCGCGGCCAGCGCTGGGGGACCGAGGTGGTGCTGCCCGCCGGCTTCACCGCCGTCGGCAAGGGCACGCGAACCAGCACCCGGCAGCTGGCGGCGATGGGCGTGCGCCCGATCAACGGCGGCTCTCTGCCCGAGGGCACCGGTTCGATCATCCGCCCGGCCGGGGCGAACGGACCGTCGTTCCTGATCCTCGACAACTTCCGCGCGATCCTGCGCTACAACAACGCCGACAGTTATGCGCTGGGGGTCAGCTACCTGGCCGAGGCCATCGCCGGCCGTCCCGGCGTCAAGGCCAGCTGGCCGCGTTCCGACCGGCCGCTGACCCAGGCCGAGCGGGTCGAGATCCAGCGCCTGCTGACCGCCCGCGGCTTCTACCGCGACGAGATCGACGGCAAGATCGGCACCGGCACGATGGAGGCGATCTCGGCCTTCCAACGCTCGATCGGCGCCCCGCCCGACGGCTACGCGACCTCGATCCTGCTCGGACAGCTGCGGGGCCGCTGAGCCCCGGCAGCACGGCGGCGAAACCCCGGGCGGCAGGCGGGCCCGGGGTTTTTTCGTTTGTTGGGGCGGTGGGGGCGGATCCGACGTTCCTGATTGCAGTTAGAGACTGCAACGGGCGACGCATCCGGGCCCGGAGCAGCCAGCGCGAGCAGACGGGGATTGCGGAAACGCCGAAATGGGGCGCTCCTTGATGCCCGCATCACGCGATGGGCTACTGGTTCGAAGCAACGCAGGCGGCAGCTCGTCGACAGAGCACAGAGCACAGAGCACAGAGCACAGAGCACAGAGCACAGAGCATTCGAGACTCTGGGGTCCATAGCGGGACAAGGCCGGACCAGCCCCAAAGGCCCGAACTACAATCCGACTTTGCACAATCCTTACAACCCAGCCGCAACCCGGCCGCTGAGCGCGGACCTGACGCTGACGGAGATCGCGGCGCAGAGGGGGTGGAGGGCTCACCATGTGGCGACCATTATCGACCTTTATGCGCGGGCTTCCCCTGAGACGCCCCTAGACAGGCGCGCGCTGCCTTCGAGTTGGTGCCGGGCACCGCGCAGAGGATCGGCAATGTGCTGAGAACGAGCACCGGCGATATCGAGGATAGAACCATCCGGGTCGAAAGCGCCAAACCAAGCATGCGCCTGATGCTGCCCCTGATCAACTCACTGCAAGAGGCATCCTGCGCGGTGTAGCGGTCAAGCCCAAGGTCTCGAACAATACTGACAGACAGAACGCTGGACCGGCGACTTGCAACGCTCGATGGCGGTCCCGTCGGTTATCGCGTCGTAGACGAGGAGAGATCATGGTCCATGCGACGGAAGATCGGCAGGTAAGACTTTAACAGTCACCCCCTGCACCACCTGCGGCAGGGAACCGGCCGAGCCGGGCGCAACCGACGAGCAGACCAAGCCCCACCAGGCCATCTTAAACCTGCGAATCCACCTGCATAAGGCACGTCAGACGACGCGGGCAAGGCAGGCGATGGCGCCCGGAGAACAGGCCGCGACCGAAGCGGGAACCTCGGAACAGCAATCGGAACAAGAAAACTGATGGGAGAGAGGCAAACATAACCAACTGTAATCGCAGCCATAATATGGAGGCGGGTACCGGAATCGAACCGGTCTTCACGGATTTGCAATCCGCTGCGTAACCTCTCCGCCAACCCGCCGCCTCAAGGTGCGAGGAGAGATAGGCGAAACCGCCGCGCCCTGCAAGACGTTCCGCACTCCTCCGCGCGCGCCCGCACTCCTCCGCGTGCGCCCGGCAGAGAGGCGGAGAGGCGGAGAGGCGGAGAGGCGGAGAGGCGGAGAGGCGGAGAGGCGGAGAGGCGGAGAGGCGGAGAGGCGGAGAGGCGGAGAGGCGGAGAGGCGGAGAGGCGGAGAGGCGGAGAGGCGGAGCAATCCTGCCTTGCAGCGCCTGTCAACTGGGTCGCGCACACCGCAATGTCCGTCAATCGCGACGGCTCAGGGGGTCGGATCGAATATCCCGGGGGAGGCCCAACGGGCCGGGCAGCACCCCCCTTATTCACCGGGTATTGTGGTTGCCAATCATCTTCAGGCAGAGAGCTCCGCCTTGCAGCGTCTGTCAAACGGGTCGCGCGCATCAACGATGCACCGCATCGCCAGCCAACTGCGACGTTCCGCCGCGCGTTCGCGCCGGCGATCCGTCTCCGCAACCTGCCTGCCAACCCCGGCACGCCCCCAAGTATCCCCGGCGGAGGCCCCTGCAAGGGGCCGGGAGCAGCGTCCCCTTATTTCACCCGGGCGTTGCGGTTGCCGATCAGCTTCAGGCGCAGGGCGTTCAGGCGGATGAACCCGGCCGCGTCCTTCTGGTCATAGGCGCCGGCGTCGTCCTCGAAGGTCACATGCGCCTCGGAATACAGGCTCATCTCGGACCAGCGCCCGACGCAATGGACCGAGCCCTTGTAGAGCTTCAGCCGCACCGTCCCCGACACGTATTCCTGCGACTTGTCGATCAGCGCCTGCAGCATCTCGCGTTCCGGGCTGAACCAGAAGCCGTTGTAGATCAGCTCGGCATAGCGCGGCATCAGGCTGTCCTTGAGATGCCCCGAGCCACTGTCCAGCGTGATCTGCTCGATGCCGCGATGCGCCTCCAGCAGGATGGTGCCGCCGGGGGTTTCGTAGATGCCGCGCGACTTCATGCCCACAAAGCGGTTTTCCACGAAATCCAGCCGGCCGATGCCGTGCTTGCGGCCGTAGTCGTTCAGCGCGGCCAGGATCGTGGCCGGCGACATCGGCTGGCCGTTGATCGCGACCGCATCGCCGCGCTCAAAACTGACCTCGATGTATTCGGGGGTGTCCGGCGCATCTTCGGGGTTCACAGTGCGCTGATAGACGTAATCCGGCGCCTCTTCGGCGGGATTTTCCAGCGCCTTGCCCTCAGAGGAGGTGTGCAGCAGATTCGCGTCGACGCTGAAGGGCGCCTCGCCGCGCTTGTCCTTGGCGATCGGAATCTGGTTCTGCTCGGCGAACTCGATCAGCCGGGTGCGCGAGGTCAGGTCCCACTCGCGCCAGGGCGCGATCACCTTGATCGAGGGGTCCAGCGCATAGGCCGACAGCTCGAACCGCACCTGGTCGTTGCCCTTGCCGGTCGCGCCGTGGGCGACCGCATCGGCGCCGTGGCTCTGCGCCAGCTCCACCAGCCGCTTGGAGATCAGCGGCCGCGCGATCGAGGTGCCCAGCAGGTACTGGCCTTCATACAGCGCATTGGCGCGGAACATCGGGAACACATAGTCGCGCACGAACTCTTCGCGCAGGTCCTCGATGTGGATGTTCTCGGGGCGGATGCCCAGCATCTCGGCCTTGGCGCGCGCAGGCTCCAGCTCTTCGCCCTGGCCCAGATCGGCGGTAAAGGTGATCACCTCGCAGCCGTATTCGGTCTGCAACCATTTCAGGATGATCGAGGTATCCAGCCCACCCGAATAGGCGAGAACCACTTTTTTCGGCGCGTCAGTCATCAGCGGGCCCTTTCAACCAGATTTTCCCCGCGGATTATGGGGTTTTGCCGGGTCCGGCAAGGGGAGGCCGCAGATGTCGCGCCGCTGGCAATCCGGCGCGGGGGCGCCTATTGCTCGGCCATGAGCGAACCGAACACCCCTGTCCAACAGGCCAGTGCGGCGCTGCGCGCGCTGTTCGAGCCGACGCCGCTGCAACGCAACGACTTCCTGTCGGCCCGCTACGGGGCCGAGGTCCTGCTCAAGCGCGAAGATCTGACCCCGGTGCGCAGCTACAAGCTGCGCGGCGCCTTCAACGCCATGCGCCGGGCCGGGGCGGCGCCGGGGGCGCATTTCGTCTGCGCCAGCGCCGGCAACCATGCGCAGGGCGTGGCCTTTGCCTGCCGCCATTTCGGGGCCGAGGGCACCATCTTCATGCCGGTGACCACGCCGAAGCAGAAGATCGACAAGACCCGGGTGTTCGGCGGCGGCGCGATCGAGATCGTGCTGACCGGGGATTACTTCGACCAGACCCTCAAGGCCGCGCAGGATTTCACCGTCCAGCAGGGCGCGATCTTCCTGTCGCCGTTCGACGATGCTCATGTGATCGAGGGCCAAGCGACGGTGGCGGCCGAGATCCTGGAACAGATCGAGGGCAGCCCGGACATCGTGATCCTGCCGGTGGGCGGGGGCGGGCTGGCGGCGGGCGTGACCGCGCTGATCCGCGCCGCCTTCCCCGAGGCGCGGCATGTGTTCGTCGAGCCTGGGGGCGGCGCCAGCCTGCGCGCCGCGCTCGAGGCCGGGCATCCGGTCAAGCTGCCGGCGGTCGACAATTTCGTGGACGGCGCCGCGGTGGCGCGAATCGGAGATCTTCCTTTCGAACAATTGTCGCGGTTTTCCCCGGCCGACGTGATCGTCGCGCCCGAGGACCGGGTCTGCGCGACGATGATCGAGCTGCTGAACGTCGAGGGCATCGTGCTGGAGCCCGCCGGCGCGCTGGCGGTGGACGCGCTACGCGACCTGGCCGCCGAGGGCGCGCTGGAGGGCAAGCGGGTGGTCTGCATCTGCTCGGGCGGGAACTTCGACTTCGAGCGCCTGCCCGAGGTGCGCGAACGGGCGCAACGCTGGGCCGGACTGAAGAAATACTTCATCTTGCGCCTGCCGCAGCGGCCGGGGGCGCTGCGCGAGTTCCTCAACCTGCTGGGCCCCGAGGACGACGTGGCGCGGTTCGAATATCTCAAGAAATCGGCGCGCAACTTCGGCTCGGTGCTGATCGGGATCGAGACCAGCAGCCCCGCCAACCTGTCGGCCCTGTCCGAGCGGCTGGCCGCGGCGGGGTTCGACTGGCGCGACATCACCGGCGACCCGGTGCTGTCAGAGTTCCTGATCTGAGCCCATTCCCCGCGAATCATCTGCTGTCCTCCTTTCCGGCCTTGATTGCCGCATAATCCTTAGGAAATCGTGAACGGCCGCGTTAACCGGGCGTTCACAAGCGCCTGCTAGCAAGGGCGCATGAAACTGCCGAATCGGGTTCCCTCCACCTCTTTGCGCACGCCGGGCCGCGATTCGCGCCGGCGCTTGGTGCTGCTGGCCGATGGCGACCATGTCCAACGGCGGCAGCTATCCAGCCGGCTGAAGCGCAGCGGCTACCGGGTGCTCGAGGTTGCCGACGGGGCGGTGGCGCTGGAGATATGCTGCGAGCGGGCGCCCGACCTGATCCTGGCGGATCTGATGCTGGAACGGCTGTCGGGGCTGGATCTGTGCCGGGCGCATCGGGCGCTGCGGCGCCAAGGCTACGGGTATTTCATCCTGCTCGGCCCCGGCTCGAACCGCATCGACGTGGCCGAGGCGCTGCAGGCAGGCGCGGATGAGTTCCTGACCCGGCCGGTTTCCGACGCCGAGCTTCTGGCGCGGATCGCCGCGGCCGAGCGGGTGCTGGACATGCACGACGACCTGACCGCCGCCAACCGCGAGCTGAAATCGGCGCTGGAACAGTTGAGCCAGACGCAGGAGCAGATGAACGCCGACCTGCGCGCGGCCCGTCGGCTGCAGCAGGCGATGATCCGCGAGCACCAGCGCCGCTTCGGCGCCTTCCGCATCACGCTGCTGATGCGCCCGGCCGGAATGATCGGCGGGGATTTCGTGGGATTTCATCAGCTTGATGACAATGCGGTGGGAATCCACGCGGTGGATGTCTCGGGGCACGGGGTCGCAGCGGCGCTGCTGACCGCGCGGCTGGCGGCGCAGATCGAGGCGATGACCCACGACCTGCGCGCCTCTGTCTCGGGGCTGGTCACCACGCTGAACGACATGATGCTGGATGGGCCGCAGACCGACGCCTATCTGACGATGGTCTATGCGCGGCTCGACCTGGCGCGGCAGCGGGTGCGGCTGGTGCAGGCCGGCCACCCGCATCCGGTGATCCAGCGCGCCGACGGCAGTATCGAGCAGATCGGCAACGGCGGGCTGCCGGTGGGGGTGGTCGCCGGCGCCCGCTATGACGAGCTGGAAGTCGCGCTGTCCCCCGGCGACCGGATGCTGATCGTCTCGGACGGGATCACCGATGCGGTCGGGCCGCGGGGCGAGATGCTGGGCTCCGAGGGATTGCGCGCGATCCTGCGGCTGAACGCGCCGCTGTCGGGCAATGCCCTGCTGGAATCGATGTCCTGGTCGGTGTCGAGCTTCGCCAGCGGGGACCGCGCCGACGACCGCTCGGCCGTGCTGATCGAGCATCTGCCGGGCGCGGCGCTGCTGCCGCACCCGGGCGCGGGCGACGCGCCGCCCGAGGGGGTCACATGACCAGGACCTGCGTCCCCACCTTGGTCAGGTTGTAAAGCTGCACGATATGCTCGTTATACAGCCCGATGCAGCCGTTCGAGGATTTGCGCCCGATCTTGCGGGTGTCATGGGTGCCGTGGATGCGGTAATACTGCCAGCTCAGCCACAGCGCATGGGTGCCCATGGGGTTGTCCGGCCCGGGCGGAACGAAATCGGGCCATTCGGGATTGCGCTTCTTCATTTCGGGGGTGGGCGCCCAGCTGGGGCCCTCGACCTTCTTGATGATCTCGGTGCGGCCGGTGCGGGTCAGGTCGGGGCTGACCGGCACCGAGGTCGGGAACAGGCGGAAATCGTTGCCGTCCTCGGACCAGAAGCTGAGCGCGCGCGAGGTCAGGTCGACCAGGATCGCGCCGTTCTTCAGGGTCGAGAAATACGGCCGCCAGTCGTGCATCCGAAAGCTCGAGACGTTCCGGCGGTTGTCCTGCGCCGCATCGACCTGGACCACCCCCGCATCCGGGGTCGCCCCGGCCGCAGCCGGAAGGATGCGCCGCAGCATCTGGCCGGTCCACGGGTCGACCGCCTGCGCGGCCACGGGCCCGGCCAGCCCTGCCGCACCCAGCGCGACCGAGCTTGCCAGAAAGCGGCGCCGGCCCGGGTCAGAGGGGGTGTTCGCGGACATGGATTCTTCCTTTCTGCCTTCTGCCCGGCGCTTCCGGCTCTTGGCGGGCGTTGCTCGAAAACCTGCATCCAGCAGATAGTCCGGGCGCCGGGCAGATCAACTCAAACCCCTGTCATCGGCCCGGATTCCCGGCACGATGCGGTGGCGCGGCCACAGGCGACGACCCGCACCGGCGCAGAGGCGGTCAGCGCCCGTCCAGCCGCACGAAATCCCGCACGCTGCCCTGGCCGGGCTGGACCTCGGCCCAGTCCTCGGCCTGGAAGTCCACCACCAACGTCGCCGCGGTGGGATAGCTGCGGAACTGCGGGTCCAGCGGCGGCTGCGCCGGCAGCATCGCGGCAAAGGCGGCGATGCCGGGATTGTGGCCGATCATCATCACCGTCGGCGCCGTCGCACTTTGCAGCACCCGCAGCATCGTGGCGGGGTCGGCGTGATACAGCGCCGGTTCGATCCGCAGCACCGGCAAGGTCTCGAACACCGCGTCGGCGGCGCAATCCCAGGTCTCGGCGGTACGGCGCGACGAGGAACACAGCACCTCCTCCGGGTCATAGCCGCGGCTGGCCAGCCAGTCGCCCAGCGCGCGGGCCGAGCGGCGGCCACGCGCGTTCAGCGGCCGGTCGTGATCGGAGACCGACGGGTCGTCCCAGTCCGACTTGGCATGACGGGTCAGGATCAGGCGGCAATGTCCCGGTGAAGTCATCCTGATCCGTCCCCTTGCGGTTGTTCCGACAGTAAATCAGACTGCCACCCGATGCTGCGACCCGCAAGCGGGACCGCACCGGGTCGGCGTCAAAGTTCGCTTCCACCCTGGCGCAGCCCGTGCGGCTTGATCCGCGGCTCGGTCGAGCGGATCAGGCTGCCCGCCCCCTGTTCGGTGAACAGCTCGAGCAGCGCGGCATGGGGGACGCGCCCGTCCAGGATCACCACCGCGCGCACCCCCTGTTCCAGCGCTGCCAGCGCGGTCTCGGTCTTGGGGATCATGCCGCCGGCGATGGTGCCGTCGGCGATCATCGCGCGCACCTGGTCGGGGTGGATCTGGGTCAGCACCTGCCCCGCGCCGTCCTTGACCCCCGCCACGTCGGTCAACAGCAGCAGACGGTCGGCCTGCAGCGCGCCGGCGATGGCCCCGGCGGCAGTGTCGCCGTTGACGTTGAAGGTCTCGTTGTCGGCCATGCCGGTCGCGACCGGGGCGATCACCGGGATCAGCCCTGCGGCGTACAGGTCGCGGATGATCTGGATGTTCATTTCCACCGGGCGGCCGACGAAGCCCAGCTCGGGGTCGTCGGGCTCGCACACCATCAGGTCGTCGTCCTTGCCGGAAATCCCGATGGCGCGGCCGCCGGCGTCGTTGATCGCCTGCACGATGCGCTTGTTGACCAGGCCGGACAGCACCATTTCGACCACCTGCACGGTTTCCTTGGTGGTGACCCGCTTGCCGCGGACGAAATGGCTGTCGATGCCCAGCCGGCCCAGCAGCTCGTTGATCATCGGGCCGCCGCCGTGGACCACCACCGGGTGGATGCCGACCTGCTTCATCAGCACGATGTCGCGGGCGAACTCGGCCATCGCCTCATCGTCGCCCATCGCATTGCCGCCGAACTTCACGACGACGACCGCGCCGGCATAGCGCTGCATGTAGGGCAGCGCCTCGGACAGGGTTCGGGCGGTGGTGACGAAGTCTCGGTCCATGCGCTGCAGTCTCATGCGGAAGGGAATCCCTGTAGGTGGCGCGACGCTAGGCAATGCGCGCCGCAAGGTCCAGACCGCCCGTGCCGGGATCGGCGAACTCGGGCCGGGGCGTGTCGGCATTGCCGAAGGGGCGGGTTTCCCGCCCCCGGGCCGAGGGTCACAGGATGAAATCCGCCTCCGACAGGATCGGGGCCTGTTCGAGCAGGATGGACAGGTCGGCGATGCCGTCGCCGTCCAGGTCGGCCTCGACCACCGTCAGACCGCCGCGCAACGACCAGCGCAGCTCTCCGGCGGTGCCGGAAAACGCGTTGCCGCCGATTGGCGCCAGCCCCAACCCGGCAAACTGCATCCGGTCCACCCCGGGGGTGAAATCGGTGATCGCATCCTCGGCCCCCGGGGGCGAATCGGGCGGCTCGAAGACGAAGACATCGGCGCCGTCGCCGCCGGTCATCCGGTCGGCGCCGGTGCCGCCCACCAGCGTGTCGTTGCCCGGGCCGCCCAGCAGGCGGTCGTTGCCGGCCCCGCCCAGCAGCAGGTCGTCGTTCCAGCCGCCGTCCAGGGTGTCGTTGCCATCGCCCCCGTCCAGCACGTCGTTGCCGCCCTCGCCCAGCATCAGGTCGGCGCCGTCGCCGCCCTGCAGCGTGTCGTGGCCGGTGCCGCCGAACAGCCGGTCGTTGCCTGCCTCGCCCAGCAGCAGGTCGTCACCACCGTTTCCGCGCAGCGTGTCGTTGCCGGCGCCGCCATGGATGGTGTCGTTGCCGCCCTCGCCATAGATGAAATCGTCGCCGTCATCGCCATACAGCAGATCCTCATCCTCGCCGCCAAAGATCAGGTCGTTGCCGGCGCCGCCCTCGATCACGTCGCGGCCCGGGCCGCCCAGGATCAGGTCGTCGCCCGCCCCGCCGAAAATGGTGTCGTGTCCGGCTGCGCCCAGGATGTTGTCGCGGCCGCCGCCGGCCTCGATCCAGTCGTTGCCGGCGCCGCCGCGGATGGTGTCGTCGCCGTCGCCGGCGTGGAAACGGTCGTTCCCGGCGCCGCCGAACATCATGCTGTTGCCATCAAGGTCGATGAAGACGTTGTCGCCGTTCAGGTCCAGCAGCAGGTCGTCGCCCGCACCGCCGATCATGGTGTCGTTGCCCCCCATGCCGAACAGCCGGTCGTTGCCCGCCCCGCCCTCGAGATGGTCGTCGCCGGCACCGCCGTTAATGCGGTCGTTGCCGGCGTCGCCATAGATGCGGTCGTTGCCGCCCTCGGCCCCGATCAGGTCGTCGCCATCCTCGCCCCAGATGGTGTCGTTCCCCTCGCCCGCCAGCACCAGGTCGTCGCCGGCGCCGCCGCGGATCAGGTCGTTGCCTGCGCCGCCCCAGACGGTATCGTTGCCGTCCCCGGCCAGCACGCTGTCGCTGCCCATGCCGCCGTGGATGAAATCGTCCAGCGCGCTGCCAAAGATGGTGTCGTCGCCGCCATAGCCATAGACGGTCGAGCCCCCGCGCGAGGCGGTCAGCACGTCCCCGACAGCGGTGCCGTGGATGGTCGAGCGCACGTCCGGCGGCTGGTAATGGGTCAGCGAGAACATCGCATCGGTGAAATGGCTGGCGTCCAGCCGCTGGCCGTTGCGGGTGTGGATGTCGATGATGGTCTCGCCAAAGCGCACGCTGATGCCGTCGGGCAGCGGCTGAAAGCGCAGCTGCTGGACCGAGCGGATCATCCCCAGCATCGACAGGTCGATGCGGTCGATGCCGGGTTCATAGTCGCCGATCATCACCTGCCCGGCGATCGGCAGCGGGATGAAGGTGTCGGCGCCGTTGCCGCCATACATCCACAGCGTGCGGTTGCCGGCGATCAGGATGTCGTCGCCGTCATGGCCGTTGATCCTGGTGGTGCCGTTGCCGCCCTGGATCAGGTCGTTGCCGGCGGTGCCGTCATGCAGCCCCGCGCCGACCTGCACGGTCTGGCCGACGGGGCCGGGGTCGATCACGAACTGGCTGACCCCCTGTTCCACCTGCGAGGCGGCAAAGACCGCGATCTTGCCGCCGATCGCCCGCACCGCCAGCGCCGAGACGTCCAGCAGCGTGGTTTCGGCCGAATCGGCGATGCTGCTCAGGTGGATCAGCCGCCCGTCGGGGGTCAGGGTGAACAGGCTCAGCCCGTCGTCGCTGCCGCCGGCCAGCACATAGGCGCGGCCGTCGATGGTGACGGTTTCCATCACCGTCGCGTTGCGGAATCTCGTGGCCAGCTCGTCGATGACGTGATCGACCGGGATCAGCGCGCCGTCGGGCAGCACCCGCACCGTGGTCAGCGACGAGCTTTGCGCCGAGCTGACCACCAGATAATGCCGCCCCGCGACCTCGACCGCGGCGATGTCGCGCGGGCCGTTGAAGCCGGTGCCGTTGTCGGCGCCGAACAGCTCGGCCGGTTCCAGCGTGCCGTCGGGGCGGACCCGGTGCGAGGCGATGAAGTTCCCGCGCGTCGAGGCGCTGATCAGCAGGTCGAGCCCGCCCACCCGCAGCGGCAGGATCGCGTCGATCTGCGCATCCGCCGGCAGGCCGGTGGGGCGGGTGGTGCTGTCGCCCTGCACCAGCCGCCCGTCCGGTAGCTGCTGCCACAGCGTCACCGGCGCCTGCCCGCGGGTCGAGCCATAGACCAGCGACAGCCCGCTGGCGGTGGTGAAGCTGCCCGCATGCAGCAGATCCTCGGGCAGGGCGGAATCGACAAAGCCGCGGTCGGCGCCGCCGCGGCCTGCGTCGGTCAGCACATGCACCTGCCCCGCGGCCTGGTTCAGCCCCGCGGCCAGCAGCGACACCCCGCCCGGCCGGTCGAGCAGCACCGCCTGCGGGTCGCCCAGATGCGTCAGCTTGCGGTGGTATTCATAATCGCCCAGCAGCCGCGGCAGCAGCCCGGTGCCGTCCACCCCCCAGATCGAGACCCCGCCGCCGGCATAGGTGGCACCGACCAGCACCACCTGTCCGCCGACCTGCCCCAGCGTCAGGTCCGAGATGTTGCCGACATAGCCCTGCGTGATCGTCGCGACATGCTGGAAACTGGCCATGACACCCACCGCCCCTGGAAAATCAGGCCGATACTGCGCCTTCGCCGGTTAACAGGCGATGACCGTCGCCCGCAGTTTTGCGTTGGATTTTAATCAGCCGCGGCGGAAGGGGCCGAACTCGGCGGTCTCGGCCATGTCCTCGCCGACCAGCCGGGTTTCGCGGTGCAGGTAATCCTCGACCGCCCGGCGGAACCCCGGATCGGCGATCCAATGCAGCGAGTGCGTTTCAGCGGGCATGTAGCCGCGGGCGAGCTTGTGTTCGCCCTGCGCCCCGGCCTCGACCCGCGACAGCCCCTGCGCGATCGCAAAGTCGATGGCGCGGTGGTAGCACAGCTCGAAATGCAGGCAGGGGTGGTCCTCGATACAGCCCCAATAGCGGCCGAACAGCGCCTCCTGCCCGATCAGGTTCAGCGCGCCGGCGACCGGGCGGCCGTCGCGTTCCGCCAGCACCAGCAGGCAATCGTCGCGCATCACCTGGTGCAGCAGGTCGAAGAACGCCCGCGTCAGATAGGGCCGCCCCCATTTGCGGCCGCCGGTGTCCTGATAGAACGCCCACATCGCGTCCCAATGCTCCGGGCGCAGGTCGTCGCCGGTCAGGGACAGGATGCGGCCGCCAAAGGCGTTGGCGCGCTCTCGCTCCTTGCGCAGCGCCTTGCGCTTGCGGCTGGACAGCGCCGCCAGGAAATCCTCGTAGCTGCCGTAGCCCGCGTTCAGCCAGTGGTATTGCGTGGTGGTCCGCCCCAGCCAGCCCTGCGATTCGCCGAAAGCCCGTTCGTCTGCCGTGCAGAAGGTGACATGGGCCGAGGACAGCCCCGCCTGCCCCGCCACCTGCGCCATCGCCGCCAGCAGCGCCGCCTGCACCCTACTGTCGCGGGCGATCAGCCGCGGGCCGGTGGCGGGGGTAAAGGGCACGGCGGATTGCAGCTTGGGGTAATACTGGCCTCCGGCGCGATGCCATGCCTCGGCCCAGCCGTGATCAAAGATATATTCGCCCTGGCTGTGGGTCTTCAGATAGGCCGGCGCCACCCCCACCACCTGACCGGCCACCCGCGCCACCAGATGCGAGGGATGCCAGCCCGTCCCCTCACCCACCGACCCCGAGGCTTCCAGCGCCGACAGGAAACGATGGCTGGTAAAAGGATCGCCGCCCGCCCCGCAGTCATCCCACAGGGCGGCATCCACCGCATCGATGCGGGGCAGGACGGAAACGCTCAGCTCGGCCATGACGCCCAAGATAGGCGCTGGCGGGCCGGGTTCAAACGCCTAGGCTGTGAACTCATAAACGGGATTCCGTTGTGATAGCAGGCGTGATTCACTGAACCTATGGAGGGTTCAGGATGGCGCGTTTCGATCTGACGGACTTTGAATGGGAACTGATCCGCCCGCTTCTGCCGAACAAGCCGCGTGGGGTGGCGCGGGTGGATGACCGGCGGGTGCTGAACGGTATCTTCTGGGT
>NZ_FRCK01000023.1 GCF_900142875.1 Paracoccus solventivorans
TCTGCGATCTGGAAGATGGGGGCTTCCTCGTCCTTGTTGATGGCGACGATGACCTTGCTGTCCTTCATGCCGGCCAGGTGCTGGATCGCGCCCGAGATGCCGGCGGCGATGTAGAGCTCGGGCGCCACCACCTTGCCGGTCTGCCCGACCTGCCAGTCGTTCGGGGCGTAGCCCGAATCGACCGCGGCGCGGGAGGCGCCGACCGCGGCGCCCAGCTTGTCGGCCAGCGCCTCGATCAGGGCGAAGTTTTCCTTGGACCCCACCGCGCGCCCGCCCGAGACGATGCGCTTGGCCGAGGTCAGTTCGGGGCGGTCCGAGGCCGCCACCTTGTCCTCGACCCAGGACGACAGGCCCGGGTCCTCGGCCAGCGCCGCGTCGGAAACCGCGGCCGCGCCGCCCTCGGCCGCCGCGTCGAAGCTGGCGGTGCGGATGGTCAGCACCTTTTTCGGGTCCGAGGATTTCACCGTCTGGATGGCGTTGCCGGCATAGATCGGGCGGGCGAAGGTGTCGGCGTCGACCACCTCCATCACGTCCGAGATCACCATCACGTCCAGCAGCGCCGCCACCCGCGGCATCACGTTCTTGGCGTCGGTGGTGGCCGGCGCCGCGATGTGGCTGTAATCGCCCGCCAGCGCCACGATCAGCGCCGCGGTGGGCTCGGCCAGCCGGTGGCCGTAGCGCGCATCCTCGGCGACCAGCACCTTGGCGACGCCGGCGATCTTCGCCGCGTCCTGCGCCGCGCCCGCGGCCGAGGCCCCGGCGCAGAGCACCGTCACCTCGCCCAGCGGCGCCAGGGCCTTGACCGCCTTGGCGGTGGCGTCGCGGTTCAGTTGCCCATCCGTCACTTCGCCCAGCAGCAGAACCGCCATCACACCACCCCCGCTTCTTTCAGCTTCGCCACCAGCTCGTCGACCGAGCCGACCTTGATCCCGGCCTTGCGGCCCTCGGGCTCGCGCACCGACACCACCGTCAGCCGCGGGGCGACGTCGACGCCGTAGTCGGCGGCGGTCTTTTCCTCGAGCGGCTTCTTCTTGGCCTTCATGATGTTGGGCAGCGAGGCATAGCGCGGCTCGTTCAGCCGCAGATCGGCGGTGACCACCGCCGGCAGCCTGACCGAGATGGTCTGCAGCCCGCCGTCGACCTCGCGGGTGACCTTGGCGGCATCGCCCTCGATCGCCACTTCGGACGCAAAGGTCGCCTGCCCCCAGCCGAGCAGCGCCGACAGCATCTGCCCGGTCGCGTTCATGTCGTTGTCGATCGCCTGCTTGCCGGCGATCACCAGCCCGGGCTGTTCTTCCGCGACCACCTTGGCCAGGATCTTCGCCACCGCCAGCGGCTCGATGTCCTGGTGCACGTCGTCGGCCGCCACCACCAGGATGCCGCGGTCGGCGCCCATGGCGAGCGCGGTGCGGATGGTCTCGGCCGCCTGCTTGACGCCGATCGACACCACCACGATCTCGGACGCCGCCCCCTTTTCCTTCAGACGGATCGCCTCTTCCACCGCGATCTCGTCGAACGGGTTCATCGACATCTTCACGTTCGCGAGGTCAACCCCCGAACCATCGGCCTT
>NZ_FRCK01000017.1 GCF_900142875.1 Paracoccus solventivorans
ACAACACGCAGCAACAGTCGCGGGGTAGAGCAGCCCGGTAGCTCGTCAGGCTCATAACCTGAAGGTCGTAGGTTCAAATCCTACCCCCGCAACCATCTTTACTTGCGACCCCGTAGCGCCCGCTGCGGGGTTTTTGCTTTGCGTGGAAATCGTAAGGATTCCAGCAAGATCGCCCTGCACGTCGATCTCCACCTTGCCCTCGACCGGGGTCAACACGATCTGGTCAACGAGCGAGCGCAGCGTGTCGGCGGCCTCGATCCGTTTCCCCTCGTCTTCGTCCTGCAGGGCGTCGTAGAGCTGTTGGACCCGCTTGCGGTATTGCAGTGCCATACTCGGGTGCAGCAGGGGTGGCGGCTCGTCCGCTTCGGCCAGGAACAGTTCAAGTTCCTTCTTGCGTTTCTCAATCGTCACCATCTTTGCGTTGAGCGCGTCAGCGGCCCCACCCTTCAGAATCAGATTGAGGAGGGTCTCGAGTTCCCGATCGATCCTCGCAATCTCTGCCTCGGCCGACGCGATCTCGGCGCGGCCTTCCATGCGCAGCCGGTTCATCTCCTGCGTGAAGACTTCACAGAAATGGGCGAAGAGCTCCGGATCGACGAGTTTGTTGCGCAGCGCGTTCAGCACACGCGATTCCAGTTCATCCCGGCGGATGTTGACCCGGTTGTCGCAGGTCCCCTTATTGCGCGCCGTCGCACATCCAATCAGCGTCGCCGAAATCGCGGAATAGCCGCCACCACAGCAGGAACATTTGGTCAGCCCCGAGAAGAGGTACTTGGGGCGGCGGCGGGTATTGATCCGCGAGAGATCGGCCTCGCCGTTCTCCTTCCGCGCGAGCTTGTTCTTCTCCTGTCGCGCCTTCACCGCGTTCCAGAGTTCGTCATCGAGGATGCGCAGCTCGGGCGCTTCCTGGATGACCCATTCCTCTTCCGGATTGGGGCGGGCCTGCCGCTTGCCGGTGTTCGGATCCTTGACGAAGCGCTGCCGGTTCCAGACGATCTTGCCGATATACATCTCGTTGTTGAGGATGCCGTTGCCGCGCTTCGGGTTCCCGTTGATCGTGCTGAAACCCCAGTCTCCGCCTGACGGAGCGGGAATGCCTTCCTTGTTCAGGGCGAAGGCGATGGTCTTGGCCGATTTGCCGGCGGCATAGTCGCGGAAGATGCGGCGCACGACTTCGGCCTGGAATTCGTTGATGGTGCGATCGCCGCGGATCGGCTCGCCGTTCGCATCGAACTTCTTGACCACATCGTAGCCATAGGCATTGCCGCCACCCGATTTGCCCGCCTCGACTCGGCCGCGCTGCCCGCGCCGAGTCTTGTCGGCCAGATCCTTCAGGAAGAGCGCATTCATCGTGCCCTTGAGGCCAACATGCAAATGCGTCACCTCGCCTTCCGAGAGGGTGAACATTTTCACGTCGGCATAGGACATGCGCTTGAAGATGCCCGCGATGTCTTCCTGGTCGCGGGAGAGGCGGTCCATCGCTTCGGCCAGGATCAGATCGAAGCGGCCGCCCATAGCGTCGGCCATGAGCGCCTGAATGCCCGGCCGGATCAGCGAGGCGCCGGAGATCGCGTGGTCCGAATACTCCTCGACGATATGCCAGCCCTGCTTCTCGGCATGGAGGCGGCACATGCGGAACTGGTCGGCGATGGAAGCGTCGCGTTGATTGTCGGAAGAATAGCGGGCGTAGATCGCGACTTTCAAAACTTGGCTCCCATCCGTGTCAGGAGGAGCGCTTCCTCCTTTGCCGTGACATCTTCACTTCCTCTGCATAGCACTCCTGCGCCGCCTGCCTCGCCAGGATGCCGACCAGTCGCAGAAGGCGTGGGTCGGGATTGCCGCGTGGCGTAAACGTCAGCTCCGGCTTGTCCAGCAGCAAGGATTCGAGCAGCGCTTCGCGCTCTCCTCCTGTCATCTTTGCCGGGTTTCCTGGGGCTCGCAAGGTCATAACTTGCAGCATTCGCCGCAGGGGAAGCATAAGCAACGGAAATTGAAGGCGAATATTCGGCGACAATTGGCGCGGGTGTGCGGGCTGTGGCGTAGCCCAGCGTGTCCTGGCGAGCCATGGCGTAGCAAAATAACCTATCGGAATCCCACGTTGGCCCGGTCATCATTGGCCTCGTCGCTCGTCCTCATGAGGTCATTGACTGTTGAGGCAACCTCATCGTATTGTAATTCGCGATACAAGGCGCTATATGTCGACCAAGGAGACTCGCCATGGCCACGACCGCCGAACGCAAGGAATACCCGATCTCGATGCGCCTGCCCGAGGCGGATGTCGCAATGATCGATCGCGCCGCAAACCTGCGCGGCCGCTCGCGCACCGACTTCGTGCGCGACGCCGCAGTGCGCGCGGCCGAGGAGGTCGTCATGGAACAAGGCCTGATCCGGATGAGCCCGGAAGGCTTCGCCGAGTTCATGGATGTGCTGGCGCGTCCTGCCGCTCCCGTTCCGGAGATGGTCGAAGTCCTGAAGCGTCCCGCGCCGTGGGAGCCCGGCTACGTGGCGAAGCGGTAAGCCCTTGCTCCTTTCGGGTCCCGAACCGCTTACCGCCGCTCACGATGTGTCCGAGTTCTCCTGTGGCAAGCAGACTCTTGCCCACTGGCTGAAGACGCGCGCCCTTTCCAATCAGCAGAAGGGCTTCACTGCCGTTCTCGTCGTTCATGAGGCCGGGCGCGTGGTCGGCTACTACGGCCTTGCGCCGACCGGTGTGTTGCCTTCGGTTCTGCCGCGCTCGATCAGGACGGGGCAGCCGCCGAATCCGGTCCCGTGCATGCTGCTCGGCCAGCTCGCGACCGACACCGGATGGGCAGGGTTGGGCATCGGGACCGGCCTTGTGAAGCATGCCCTCCAACGCTGCGTTCAGGCCGCTTCGCTGATCGGCGGGCGGGCGTTGATGGTCAACGCCGTTGACGGAGATGCTGCCGAGTTTTGGCGGCGGCGCGGCTTCGAACCGTCCAGGGACGATCCCCTGGTTCTGCTTCGCTCGATCAGCGACATCGCGGCGTCGCTCGGTGAGAGCGGCGGGTAAAATCTTGGCTGGAGAGGCGGCTGGATGGATCAACCTAGGCATATGAACCAATGAACAATGGTGAGCCCATCGTGATCAACGCCAAGCGTTCCCTAGCCGAGATAGCTTGCTTCGCTTCTTTCTTTCTGGCGGAGCGTTTGTAGCGCGACCTTGTTGGATGTTTCCGCGAACCCTTTGATAAAGGCGTCGCGATCTTTTAGCTCAAGCATCTGGCAACTTGGTGCTTCATTACAGAGAAACTGTCGGAGCGACTCTCGCACGACTGCGTCCTCGTGTTGGCGGCGGCGGTTGCAAAGAATGTCGCGCGCTAACGCCGATTGCGTTTGCTCTGCGAGCCGATGAGGCGCAAAGACCGGATCGCGCTGTTCGGCGCCACGGGCGATCAGGATCGTGCGGATGCACCAGAGCGCTCGCTTTCCCAGCAGATTGGAATTCAACTCGTCGCCGAACCTGACGAGGTACCAGCCCAAGTCAACCGCCCAGCTCACTTCATCTTGGTAGGTCGATCGAAATTTAAACGCGGTTCGAAGTTTGTCCAAATAGTTGTCCGGATCTACGATTGGTTTGGCCTCACGAACGAGATGACAAACGAATAGGTCACCGTCGCGTGCGTCCTGTTCAAGCTGCCTCCAAGGATAGAGGAATAGCGACAGTTTGCCGATCGAGATGTGACGCGTCTCGTCGTCCAAATTGATCATTAGTAGATCCGTGTCAGAGCCTTCGGACTGATCGTTCCGCGCGAGACTCCCGAACAACAAGGTCGCTGCCACCGACATCACGAAGTACCATGCCAGCGTCGGCGCGACTGCTCGGTAGGCGGCGCGCTCATCATGCGGGCGAGCCAGTCCGCGAGGCGCGATCCAAGGCTTCCTTCGACATCTTGCGAGCGAGCACGCGCGCTTGCGTCACCTCGTCCCGATTTTCGAGGACGATTTGCTGCTTCTCTGGCTTCAACACCCCCGGTTCGACGTCTAGGTTGTACTCACTCATCAGATAGAAGCTTAGGCTCAATCGACATGGTCGAATGAGGCGTCCATCGGTCATCGCGTGCTCCGCTGCCACGGCCGCTTGCCGCTCAGCCGACAAGGCCGCGTTGGGCACAATGACAAGGTTGATCTTGTGTACCCACTCGAAATCGAGTTCAGGATCGACCGATGCTAGGCGCTGACCCTTAACCGCACCGATCCGGTTAAGATTATAGTCCCGGAAGTCGTTGTGCTCGCGTGACCAAGACCGGACATACCAACGGCCCGCGCTGTGGGAGAGAGCGTGCGGCGCGATCGACCGCGAGAGCTGCTCGGAACCTGTCAGCGAAGAATACTCAATGTCGATCTCGAGGTGATTGCGGACGGCGTCGAGCACGCGCAGCAAGACCGTTGGGTCAGTAGGCCGTCGTCCAAGCGTTAGCACCTCGACAGGCGGGATCGCGTCGAACCACGTGTCCTCGGGCCGCATCCATCGGTTCTCGATCGCGACCAGCTGAAGGAGGTAGCGGTCAATGGTCTCTCCGATGAAGATCGGCGCGAACGTGTTCGCGCGTCTGTAGGCCTTCTCGGCCCGGTCATAGCGAAGGTTTTGTGGGGCGAGCTTCTCATATTGAGCGATGTCAGCGGACGCCTGCTGCGCGGAGATCCCGAAAGTCTGCGCAATATCGCTGCGGTTGAAGCGACCGTCCCAGAATAGGCGAAAGTCAATGAATTCAAGCCTTCGGCGGACACCCCACCGGAGCTGTTCGCCATCTCCTACCATGTCATTACCTCCAAAAACACGATTCTTGCCGAGTTGTCACGTCCAGTAACTTGACGTATGTTTGCCCCGTTGCCATATCTTATGGACGGACGCGGGCGCGAAGGCAACCTCGTCGTGATCGAAACGGGGGCGCCTAGATGGAAACAGACGAAGAACATCAACAGCCTGAACGTCCTTACCGCGTGCTCAGCCTCGACGGTGGAGGCATGCGGGGCATCTACACTGCAGCTTTCCTGGCTCGGCTGACCAACCAGTTCGCTCGAATAAGGGGCGAGACGGCGTTGGATCTCGGCCGCGGCTTCGATCTGATCACTGGGACCAGCACTGGCGCGATCGTCGGCTGTGCGCTCGCTGTCGGTCGGCCGATGCCGGAAGTCGTCGCGCTGTATCGCGAGCATGGGCCCAAAATCTTCCCCCATAGGATCAAGGGCAAGCGGAGCGCGATCTATCGGGCCACGCAGGGTGATCGCTTTGTTCGCGCGGGCGACAACGCCCTGCGCGCGGCGCTGGAGGACGTGCTCGGAGACGTCACCATGTTCGACGTCTACAGCGGTCGCGGCGTCTCGTTATCGATCCCGTCCGTGTTGATGAGCGAGCATCGCGCCTGGGTCTTCAAGAAAACACCGAGGAGCGGAGTTCGCGACGATAAGTATCCGCTCGTCGATGTGTGCATGGCGACCAGTGCGGCACCGATCTATCGGTCGCTCGCAGCGATCAACGACCCGAACACGCCGGGCGGCCCGAAGCAGGTGTTCGCCGACGGCGGACTATGGGCCAACAACCCGATTATGGTCGGCCTGATTGACGCGCTCACTATCGCCGCGCCCGACCGCCCCATTGAGATCTTTTCGCTGGGAACGTGCCCGCGGCCCGACGGCGATCACCTCGACGCGGAGACCGCCCATCGGTCGATGCTCGACTGGTCGCTCGGTGCTGACGTGGCGCCGCTGAGCATCTCGGCTCAGGAGTTTGCCTTCGATCACATGGCGCGGCTTCTCGCAAACGCCATCAGCAACTGCGGTCGCCCGATCCGACGTGTCCGGTTTCCCAACAAGCCTGTCCCGGCCAGCATGATGCCTTACCTAGCTCTCGACGACACCCGGCGGGAGGCGATGGATCGCCTAATCGCCCAGGCCAACACCGACGCCGACCTGACCAAGAGCGTCTGCGACGATCCCAACAGCGAGGACGGACGCATGATCCGGTCCCTCATGAATGAACTGCCGGCGATGCCGGCCACCGGCGCGGTGTGGGACCGCGTATCCCCCCGTGATCGAAAAGGATGAGCAATGTTCGACTGTGCTAAGGATATCCGGGCTTACCATGACCAAGACGTGACCCTGCCCAAGACAGAGCAGGATGCGATGCGCGACCGCCGCAACTCGAACCGTTCGCGCCTTCGGAACGGCCTCGCGGCGGCAGGCAAGCCAGCGCCACTCGAGTTCGTGAAGCAGGGCAGCTACGCCATGAAGACAATGGTCCGCGACCCGGACAATGATTACGACATCGACGACGGTGTCTATTTCCGAAAAGAGGAACTGGTCGGCGAGCGCGGTGCCGAGATGACGTCGCTCCAAGCGCGCCAGATGGTGCGCGACGCCGTCGACGACGGCAAGTTCAAGAGGGCGCCGGAGGTTCGCCGCAACTGCGTGCGGGTCTTTTACGAGAAGGGATATCACGTTGACTTGCCGGTTTATCGGCGCGTCGTGACCTCGACCGTCTTCGGCGACGAGATTCACTATGAACTGGCGGCGAGCAGTGGCTGGAAACGGTCCGACGCTCGCGACGTGTCCGACTGGTACGAGGACGAGCGGGCACGATCAGCAGACGGTGTGCAGCTTCGCCGCATCAACCGCGACCTGAAGAAATACGCCCGGAGCCGCTATAGCTGGCGAGGCGGTATCTTGAGCGGGTTCGGCATCTCGGTGCTGTTGACCGAGCGGTACCGGCAGAATGAACGCGAAGATCGCGCCCTCTACGACACGATGGTCGCCATTCGCGACCGGCTGAACTGGAACCTTCAAGTTGCGCATCCCGTCACGCCGGGAGACTACATCACGAGCGGCGATGACGATGCTCGAGCTCGGAGCTTCCGCGACAAGCTGACGGAGGCGATCGACACGTTGCAACCGCTCTTCGAGGTTGATTGCACTCGCGAGCGCGCGTTGAAATGCTGGGACAAGGTGTTTGCCACGACGTTCTTCAGTGAGCGGCTAGAGGAGGAGCGGCGTGCCGCGGTAGCGGCGCCTGCAATCATCAGTTCGGCAGCGCTGTTGGGCTCGACGGCGGCCGCAGCGGCGGCAGTCAGCAGCGCCGGCGGCGGGCGCCATGCTTGAGAGGCCGTTACCTCTCTGTTGGAGGCAGGCGGCACTTCAACTTGAAGCGAGACTCCGCGAGGTGACGGGGCAGGCACCCGAGCGTTTGGATGAAGGGACGATCAGGAGTTGCTACCCCACGCGCCGCTGGGTCGCCGCTTGGCGGATCAGCGTAACTTTTCCTGACGGCGTCATGCGTCGCATCGACGTGGTGGTCACGGCGGGGTTTCCGACCGTCCCGGTGCGGACTGCGCTGGTCGACCATCCTGAATTCATGACTTGGCCGCACGTCGAGAGCGATGGCGTCCTGTGTCTTCTGCCGAACTTGGCGGAGTGTGACCCCGATGATCCGTCGGATGTGGCCGCCAATCTGCTCAACCGGTCGGTGCGGTTGATCGAGGAGTTGCTCGACGGGTCAATCATCGAGAGGGATTTTCGTGAAGAGTTCCTGACGTACTGGGCCTACAAGGCGCATTCCGATGGCGCTCATCTTTTCAGTCTGCTGACCCCTGCGCCGCCGTCGCGCGCCGTTCGGGTCTGGCGAGGTGAGGGTTTGGAGGTTGTGGGTGAAGATGCGGAATCGCTGCTCGATTGGATCCGCAACCGCTTTGGCGACTGCGCCAAAACCAAGATCGAGGACGCGGCATTCATCTGGCTGGGCGAGCCGTTGCTCCCTTCGGCGTATCCCGAAACCGCGTCAGACCTTCGCGCTCTGGCGGCCGCAACCGGGACCGATGCGGTTCAAGTTCTCGATCAAGCGGCTGTCGGCGAACCGGATCATCTCGTCACGGTTATCGGGGCAGAGGGGCGCGGGGGCGCCGGGCTGATCGGTGTCAAGATTTTAAACCCGAAGCGGCTCAAGTCTCATCCCCGCTCGGCATTGGAGCCTCTGTCCAAAGGTTTCCGACCGGGCCGCACGCCGAAGTCTGTGCTGGTCGACAGGTTCTTCGGCGCCAATCCTGTCATTCGAAGTTCCGTTCAACGAGCCGATGCGACTTGGATACATGGTCGCGGCCGAGATCCCCGGGCCGCACGGCTCCTCGCAGCGACTGCCGTCCTGATCGGATGCGGGTCCGTTGGCGCGCCAGTGGCCTGTGCCCTCGCGCAAGCCGGCGTCGGGCGGATCATTCTTCTCGATCATGACACGCTGAGCTGGCCGAATGTCGGCCGGCATCCATTGGGTGCCACTGCGGTCGGCCGCAACAAGGCCGAGGCATTGGCGGAGCGCCTGCAGACCGATTACCCCCATCTGCAGATCGAGGGCCGGCCATGCGGGCTACATGAGCTCCTTCTGACTGACCCCAATCTCCTAGAGGCAACTGATCTGATTATCGCGGCGACGGGAAGCTGGGCCGCGGAGAACGCCCTCAATCGTTGGCACGTCGATCATGGTCGACAGAAGCCGGTTCTCTATGCCTGGACCGAAGCGCATGCCTGTGCGGGGCACGGTGTCGTGATCGCGGGTGAGGGTGGGTGCCTTCAATGCCACATCGGTCGCACGGGAAAGCCCGCCTTCCAGGTCGTGGAGTGGGCGGACGGTGGCGGCGCCAATCAAGAGGAACCGGCTTGCGGCGCGCACTACCAGCCCTATGGTCCGGTTGAACTCAGCTATGTGACCGCTATGGTCGGTGAGCTCGCGTTGGACTGCCTGCTGGATCCGCCTTCGCAATCGTTCAGCCGGGTAGTTGTCGCATCGCCCGATCGGATCGCGAAGCTCGGTGGGCGCATGAGCGAGGCGTGGTTGTCTGCCCACGAGCAGATCGACTCCGGGTTGCGTACGGTTGGTCGACCTTGGCCGGCCGCTGCTTGCGTGGCGTGCGGCAGCGCTCAGTCGGAAAAGGTGGCCTGACTGGCGGCCTTTCAAAGGCCTTCAGCGAAGTCTTGCTTCCTGCACCGCCAGCCCATATCGGCGCAACCAATCTTCCTGCGGTTTTCATTTGCGGATTGCCATGAGTCAGCTCAGGGTCGGCCATTCTGCTGCGTTCCTACATCCCATTCAGCAAGCGGTCGAGTTGCGACACCAATCGTTCGCTGATGGGAAGGCTATTGTCGGGAAGACCGTCCTGCGAGACGCTCATCGAGGACCGGCTCGTCCCAGTTACGCGCCACACCGAGCCATTTGTCGATCACGGCCTGAAACTGTGGCTCGGCGAAGCAGGTCTGGAACGTGTAGAGGCGGTTGACCACCTGGCGCATCAGGTCGCGCATCTCGTCGTCGTCGATCCGCGACACGGTTACCCAGGAGATGCGATTGCCGTCCGCGTCGATGACGAAGACATCGGAATAGTCGCCGGTCTTCGTGACCGGGACCGGCCCCGCATGCAGGTCCTCCAGCATGCTGTTGCGAACGCAGATCATCGCCATCGCCTTGGCGAGCGTGGCCGCTAACTGTTCATCTTCCTTCCGGCCCATTTCGTCCTCCGGATCATTGTTCAGATGCCCGGCAGCATGCCAGTGGCAGCTGCGCTGGCTGGCGTCTCCGCGGTCACCAACCGATCATCGGGCAGTGGCCGTTGCAGCGCCTTGGCGTCCTTCCAATCAGCCCCGAGCCAGATCTCGACTTCTTCGCGGCTCGTAAGGATGGCGGGCATGGCCTTCGGATGGATCGGCTTCACCACGCTGTTGGCATCGGTTGTCAGGAAGGCGAACAGCTGATGATCGCCCGGGCGCGGGGTGCGGTTCGATCCGCGGGTTCCGCGCCAAGGCGTCCAGATTCCCGCAAAGAAGAACAGGGGCTGGGTCTCGTCGAGGGCGAACCAGTGCAGCGGTTTGCGCTTTGTGATCGGATCGGGCTTCTGCCCGTATTCGGAGAACGCGGTGGCCGGAACCACGCAGCGATGCTCGACCCCGAGCCATTTGCGCCAGTGGGGGCTGCCCGTGTTGCGGATATTGGTGACGCCCGTGTCCGGCACGTCGCGGGATTTCAGATATTCGATGGGCGTCGGCATGCCCCAGGTCAGCGAAGCTAGTTCCCGCCCGCCGTCGGTGTTGCGCACCACATGCGCCGGCCGGTCGGGATAGACGTCGATCGATGGTTCCAGATTGCCGATACTGTCATGGGTGGCGGCCACGAAATCCCGGATCGCCTGCTGATTGGTCGTAATGCGATAGAGATTGCACATCGCCCCGCCATGTCAATCGGCACGCAACTTTGACCCCCTTTCGGCGCCCATGTTTGGATGCCCCCTTCGATGCAAGGATTTTTCTGACCTTCTGAGCATGTGATCGGGTGCGGTCATGTTTCAGGCCTCTCAGGTGCGACCGTGACATGCCGCGGGCCGGTATGGTGATGCGCGGATCGGGGGCCTGATCAAAATTGCGAGCTTGAGCTCGTTGGGTGCCACTGGCTCACCCGTTCCGGATCTTGTCGATCATTTGCCCATGCTGGTCGTCGTCCTCCTCACATCGCCGACGCTCCGGCGGCCGCGGTCAGCAGACCGCGCCGGTCGGATCTCGGTAATCCTCATCGCGCGAGAGCATGGCCCAAATCATCCGGGCCATCTTGTTGGCCAAGGCGATAGCGACCAGCATGCGCGGCTTCCGGGCCAGCATGCGGGAGAGCCACGATCCGGGCTTGCCGCCCTCGCGACCCCTCCAATGCACGACGGACATCGCGCCCACGATCAGTAGGCGGCGAATGTCGCGCTGCCCCATCTTGGACGTTCGGCCGAGCTTCTGTTTTCCGCCGCTGGAATGTTGCCGGGGAACGAGCCCGAGCCAGGCCGAGAAGTCGCGCGCTCGGCGGAATTCGCGCATATCGGGCGCGAAGGTGCCGATTGCCATGGCACAGACCGGACCGATCCCCGGCATCGTCTGAAGTTTGCGAGCGACATCGCTTTCCTTCGCTGCCGCCGCAATGCGCCCGTCCAGTTCGCCGATTTCGGCGCTGAGCCCTGCGATCCGATCGAGGTAGAGCCGCCCCAAGTTGCGAACCAGGTCTGGAATGTCTTCGTCTTCTTCGAAGCGCGCGGCGAGACGGTCGATATTGCCAATGCCCTTGCCCAGGATGATGCCGTGCTCAGCGAGATGTCCCCGGAGCGCATTGACCAACTGGGTGCGCTGTCCGACGAGCAAATCGCGGGTGCGAAAGAGCATCGCCTGTGCTTGCTGTCCGGCCGTCTTCACCGCCACGCTGCGCATCGTCGGGCGCAGGGCGGCCTCGGCGACAGCTTCCGCATCAGCCGCATCGTTCTTCTGCCGCTTCACGAACGGCTTCACGTAGATCGGTGGGATGAGCCGGACGTCATGGCCGTGCCGGGCCAGCTCCCGGCCCCAGTAATGTGCGGTCCCGCAAGCCTCCATTGCCACGACGCACCGAGGTAAGGCCGTCATGAACTTCGCAAACTGTGGACGAGACAACTTCTTGCGGAACAGGACCCGCCCGTCTGCCGCAGCTCCGTGAACTTGAAAGACCTGCTTTGCCAGGTCGACGCCGACGATGCTAACCTCATTCATGGATGCCTCCTCTTCCTATGGTGACTTCAACATCACCATCTTGGCACATCGCGATGCCGTCGGGCGGGGGCATCCACCCCATCAATAATGACCCCGCTTGGTGCGCACGGGTAGCTGGCCCGATGCGGTGTAGCCTCCATACAGCGCAACCGGATCGGGCCAGCGGCGTCTCGGTCATTCCCGCGTCTTGAAGCGCCAGCTCTCGTTGCCGGTCTCGACGATGTCACAGTGATGGGTCAGTCGGTCGAGGAGCGCCGTTGTCATCTTCGCGTCCCCGAAGACGGTCGGCCATTCGCCGAAGTCGAGGTTCGTCGTCACGATGATCGATGTGCGTTCGTAAAGGCGACTGATGAGGTGGAACAGGAGCTGGCCACCCGTCTGGGCGAACGGCAGATATCCCAACCCGTCGAGGATCAGGAAGTCGAGGCGGCACAGGAGATCCGCAGTGCGTCCCTGTCGGTCGGCGCGGGCTTCGGCGTCCAGCTTGTTCACCAGGTCCACGACGTTGAAGAAGCGGCCGCGCTTGCCACGGCGGATGCAGGCCCGGGCGATGCTGACGGCAAGGTGGGATTTGCCGGTCCCGGTGCCGCCGATGAGGACGACGTTACGCTGATGCTCGAGGAACTCTCCGGAGGCCAGATCGCGCACCAGCGTTTCGTTCACGGGCGTGTCTTCGAAGCTGAACTCGTCGACTTCCTTGGCCAAGGGCAGCTTGGCGATGGTCATCTGGTATTTGATCGAGCGAGCTTGTTTCTCGCTGATCTCGGCGTTCAGCAGGTCGCCCACGATTTGCTGCGGTTCGTGCTGTCGCTTCACCGCCGTGGCGATGATCTCATCGTAGGCGGCCTTCATGCCGGAGCTTCAACTGGCCCATCGCGTCCAGCACCTGTGATCTTTCCATGGCGGGGTCTCCTGAGGCTGTCGTAGCGTTTGCAGTCGGCCACGGGCTCGCAGGTCAGGCGCAACGCGTCCGGCGTGGCGATGGTCAACGGAGGTGGTGGCTCGCGATGTCGGGCCAGGATGTTCAGAACGACCGATGCCGCCGGGGCGCCTTCGGTCAGGGCCTCGACGCAGGCAGCCTCGACGGCTTCCAGTCCATCCGTTGGGATCATGCTCAGGATCTGGACCATCTGACGGTCACCGTTCGGCACGCGCCCCAGCTTACGCTGGACGCGTCGTATCGCCGGCGGCAGTTCCCATTCCTTGAAGGGAGCGCCGTTTCGAAGGGCGCCGGGCTTGCGGGCCAGCACCGGGATGTAGTGCAGCGGGTCATAGATGGCCTTGTCGCGCCCGAAGGCGCGGTCGTGCTGGCCGACGATCTTGCCGTCCTGCCAGACCTCGACCCGCTCGGCATAGGCGCGGATCTCGACCGGGCGGCCGACGGCGCGACCATCGACCGAGTAGCGGTTCTTGTCGAACCTAACGAGGCAGGTCTTGGACACCGAGGCCGGCACGGCATGGAATCCGTCGAAAGGGCCGACGTAGGGCACCAGGCTCGCCCGCTCATCCTGGAACACGTCCCAGATTGTCCGATCACGCAATTCCTGGTGCGGATGGGCCTTGGCCCAGGCAATACAGCGATCCTGAAGCCAGGCGTTGAGTTCAGCGTAGCTCTTGAAGCGCGGCCGCGGCACGAAGAACCGCCGCCGGACAACGCCAACCTGGTTCTCTACTTGTCCCTTCTCCCAGCCGGACGCGGGGGTGCAGGCGACGGGATCGACAAGGTAGTGTCCGCACATCTGCTGGAACCGGCGATTATACGCGCGGTCGCGGCCGACGAAGATCGTGTCCACCGCCGTCTTCATGTTGTCGTAGATCCCACGCGCACAGGCGCCGCCGAAGAAGGCAAAGGCCTTGTCATGGGCATCGAACACCATCTCCTGCGTCTCTCGCGGGTAGGCCCGGACGAACAGCATCCGGCTATGACAAAGCCGGACGTGAGCCACCTTCACCGTGGTGGTCACGCCGTCGATCAGAACGACCTCGTGACTCCAGTCGAACTGGTAGGCTTCACCCGGATCGAAGCTCAGTGGCACATAGGCGGCGGCTGACGCTTCCTGCTCCGCCTGCGACCACGAAGCCGCATAGCGTCGGACCGCGTCGTAGCCGCCGTCATATCCGAGGGCCCTGAGCTCTTCGAAAATCCGGATGCGGGTCAGCCGCTCGCGCTTCGGCTTGCGCGCATTCGCCGCCAGCATCTCGTCGAGCTTGCCTTTCCAGGGACCGATCTTCGGCTGCGGTTGGACGGTTCGCTCGTAAGTCATCTCCGTTGCGCCGGACCGGATCACCTTCCGAACCGTGTTCCGCGATACCCGCAGCTCTCGGCAGATATGCTTGATCGACTTCTTGTCCTGGAAATACGCCCGGCGGATCTTCGCAATCGTCTCCACAACCAGCATCCCACACTGTGCCCCCCGATAGCCTCGGAGGGGCTCTGATGATGTGACCGCCCCCCGACGGCATCTGATGTGCCAAGGTGGGTCTGCAACGATCCACAAAGGGGAGCGGTCATGTCGGAGATTATCACGGT
>NZ_FRCK01000004.1 GCF_900142875.1 Paracoccus solventivorans
GCTGACACTCTCATCATCGGGTCACCCCTAGAGAGCCGATATACAAGCTGCTTCGGTCGAATGACCAAACCGCCCGCATATCCCTTCAGATATCTAGCAATGTCAAACAGCAGAGAGAACAAACCAACCGCAGCCGCCAATCTTACTTGGCGAACAACAGCCAGGCCATCCCAGATAATGTCTCGAACCCAACTCGTCAAGGCCACTCGCGCAACCCGCCGATCAGATCCACCAGAACCTCCCGGCCCCAGTCCCGTTCCGCGTCCCCGCCGTTCGGTGAAGCGGTATCTAGGCCGCGGTGCTGCGGGGCGCAAGCAGAATCTTCAAGAAATCTTCGCATTCGCAGAAAGTTTCTGACAACATATTGAAATAGCTCAATTAAGTCGCAACCCGCATCCGCCGCGACAGCGCCCAGATCAGCCGCAGCGCCAGCAGAATCGCCACCGCCCCCAGAATCAGCAGCGGTTTTGCCGGCCAGATCTTGTGCGCCAGCAGCCAGTGGAACAGCGCCAGTGGCGCGGCCAGATAGACCAGCCGGTGAATCGCCCCCCAGCGGTGCGCGCCCAGCCGCCGAATCGCCGCGTTAGACGAGGTGGCGGCCAGAATCAGCAGAATCGCCAGCGCCGCCATGCCGATGGTCAGATAGGGACGGCGGGCGATGTCCTTGAGCGCCTGTTCCCAGCGCAGCCCCATGTCCAGCACCACCCAGGCCAGCAGGTGCAGCCCGGCATAGCTGGCCGCCAGCAGCCCCAGCGGGCGGCGGAACTTCATCAGATTGACCCGGGCCAGCCGCAGCAGCGGCGTCACGCACAGCGAGGCGACCAGGAAATACACTGCGGTCCGCCCCAGCCGGTGCTCGATGTCGCGCACCGGGTCGATGCCCAGCACGCCCGCCAGGGTGTCCCAGACCAGCAGCGCCAGCGGCAGCGCCCCCAGCGCCCAGACCACCCCGGTCGGCAGGCGGCGCAGCTGCATCAGTAGTCGCGCGCCAGATCCATGCCGGCGTAAAGCGAGGCCACCTGTTCGCCGTAGCCGTTGAACATCAGCGTGTCCTGGCGCCCGCCCAGCAGCCCGGCGCCGATGCGCCGCTCGGTCGCCTGGCTCCAGCGCGGGTGATCCACCTTGGGGTTCACATTGGCATAGAACCCGTATTCGCCGGGCTGCATCGCCTGCCAGGTGCTGACCGGCTGGGTGTCGGTCAGGGTGATGCGCACGATGCTCTTGATCGACTTGAACCCGTATTTCCACGGCACCACCAACCGGATCGGGGCGCCGTTCTGGTTCGGCAGCGGCTTGCCGTAAAGCCCGGTGGCCAGGATGGTCAGCGGGTGCATTGCCTCGTCCAGCCGCAGCCCCTCGCGATAGGGCCAGTCCAGCGAGCGGCCGCGCTGCGCGGGCATTTCCTCGGGGCGCAGCAGGGTTTCGAACTCGACGAATTTCGCGCCGGGCTGGACGCCGACCCGCTCCAGCACCTGCGCCAGCGGCACGCCCAGCCAAGGGATCACCATGCTCCAGGCCTCGACGCAGCGCAGACGGTAGATGCGTTCTTCGACGGCATTGTCGGGGGCCAGATCGGCGACGGAGTAATTGCCGGGGCGGTCGACCAGCCCGCCGATCTCGACCGACCAGGGGTCGGTGGTCAGCCCGCCTGCGTAACGCGCCGGGTCGGTCTTGCCGAAGCCGAATTCGTAGAAATTGTTGTAGTTGGTGATCTCGTGGAAGCTGTTCGGGGCCTCGTCGGTGGAAAATCCCGATGCACCCAGCGCGGGACCGGCCGCCAGCGCCGCCGCCCCGGCGATGAAGGCCCGCCGGTTCAGGAACAGGGGCTCGGGCGTCACATCCGCCCAGGTCAGTCTGGAAGCATCGCGGCGCATCGCGCCCTCCATCCGGGGTTTGTTGACATCATGGCGCAAAGGGGACGACCCTGCGATGAAAGTTGCCACACGATTGCTTGAAGGAGTGCCCGATGTCCATGTTCCGCACCGCCGCCGCCCTGCTGATGCTCAGCGCGACGGCGAGCCTGGCCCAAGGCCCCGTCCTGTATGAAACCGAGGGCGATTTCGCCGACATCGCCGGCGCGGTCGAGGATGCGATCATCAACGCCGGGCTGGTGATCGACAACACCAGCCATGTCGGCGCGATGCTGAACCGCACGAAAGCGGACGTGGGCGGCGAAAAGGACATCTATACCGAGGCCGACGTCTTCAGCTTCTGCTCGGCCGTGGTGTCGCGCAAGGTGATGGAGCGCGATCCTCACAACATCCAGTCCTGCCCCTATGGCATCTTCGTCTATGAGCTGGCGGACGCGCCCGGCAAGATCGTCGTCGGGCATCGCGACTATGCGGCCGAGGACCTGCCCGAGGTGCAGGATCTGGTCGCCGGCATCGTCGACAACGCGCTGAACTAGGCGCGGGCGTTAATTCCCCGCAAGCCGGAACACGAGGGCAATACAACGGTCGGGCGCATCGTGTCAGCGGTGCGCGCGCCGCCCTCTTATACGTGGCTTGTTGGAAACGGCAGGGATTGAACGGAATATTCTGCCTAGCTCCGCCGGAAGCGGAAAAGGCGTTTCCAGAAGGGGCGCTTTCGGCCCTCTGGCGTAATTTCCAACGGGGGCTTATCGCGGGGCACTGCTGCATATTCGGCGATGAGAGCATCCAGAAGCTCAACCGTCGGTGCTTGCGACAGAGTTGGTGCTATGCGGCGGATGTGTTCCTGCGGGAGTGCCCACCATTGCAGAGCAAGCAGCCTCTCCGTGACGGGCCGTGTGAAACGGTCCCGGATCTTCTGGGCGGGGTTTCCTCCCCATATTTCGTAAGGCCCAATGTTTTTCACCACGTGAGCATTTGCCGCTATGATCGCGCCATCGCCCACCGTGATGCCCGACATGATGGTGGCGCCGGTCGCTATCCATACATCATGGCCGATGACGATATCACCATTGGTGGCGGGGTGGCCTTTGATTTCGCGTCCTCCGAGATGTTCGATATGGATATGACCGAAGGGATAGGTTGTAGCCCAGTCTGATCGATGATTGCCGCCGAGTATGAATGTGATATCCGCCGCTAGCGAACAGAAGCTGCCGATACGCAGGGCGCTGCCTTCTCCCCACTGGATAACGGAGGCACGCTCGCTGCCGTAAGTAAAGCGACCGAATTCGACGGTGCTGTTGCCGATGCGGCACTGATGATCTGCTGCAGGGTCGCGGTGCATCGCATGCGTCATTGGAAAAATTCCTATTGCTTATAGAAAGTGTGATGCTCAGGAAAGAAAAAATCGTCCGGTGGAGCCAGGCGATGAGAATTCACCCTTTGCGCTTGACATCGACCGTCCAGGCACCGGCGCGGAAGGCAGCCAGAATGACGAACGCGCTGCCAGTAACAGGTTCTTGGTGAAGATGATACCGTTCAGCGTGTTGGTCCAGCCAAGCGACATCCGGCCAGTCAGGAACAGCAACCGTGCCGGATGAAAAAGGCCGCGGGGGCGCACCCCGCGGCCTTTGCTGTTTCCGGCCCGCTCAATGCAGCGGCGCGCCTGCCGGCTTGTCGCCCGCCGCGCCCAGCGGCGCATTGGTGCCGACGCGGTTGCCGACCACCAGCCCGCCCTCGCCTGCGGTGACATGCACGGTCTGCCCGTCCAGCACCTCGCCGCCCAGCAGCATCTCGGCCAGCGGGTTCTGCAGGCTGCGCTGGATCACCCGCTTGAGCGGGCGGGCGCCGAACACCGGGTCGTAGCCCTCGTCCGCCAGCCAGGTCTGCGCCGCCTCGTCCAGGTCCAGCGTGATCTTGCGATCCGCCAGCCGCTTTTCCAGATCGGCCAGCTGGATGCGCACGATCGCGTCCATGTTGTCGCGGCTCAGACGGTGGAAGATGATGATCTCGTCCAGCCGGTTCAGGAACTCGGGGCGGAAATGCGCCCGCACCGCCGCCATCACCTCGCTGCGCGCCTGTCCCGAATCGGCCCCTTCGGGCAGCGAGGACAGCGCCTGCGCCCCAAGGTTCGAGGTCAGGATGATCAGCGTGTTCTTGAAATCGACCGTGCGGCCCTGCCCGTCGGTCAGTTGCCCGTCGTCCAGCACCTGCAGCAGCACGTTGAACACGTCCGGGTGCGCCTTTTCCACCTCGTCGAACAGGATCACCTGATAGGGGCGGCGCCGGATGGCCTCGGTCAGCACGCCGCCCTCGTCATAGCCGACATAGCCCGGGGGGGCGCCGATCAGCCGGCTGACCGAGTGTTTCTCCATGAATTCGCTCATGTCGATGCGGACCATGGCGCTGTCGTCGTCGAACATGTACTCGGCGATGGCCTTGGTCAGCTCGGTCTTGCCGACGCCCGTCGGCCCCAGGAACAGGAAGCTGCCCAGCGGCCGGCGCGGGTCGTTCAGCCCGGCGCGGGCGCGGCGCACGGCGTTGGCGACGGCGGTCACCGCCTCGGACTGGCCGATGACGCGCTGGCCCAGCACCTCTTCCATCTTCAGCAGCTTGTCGCGCTCGCCCTCCATCAGCTTGCTGGTGGGGATGCCGGTCCAGCGCTCGACCACCTCGGCGATCTGCTCGGGGCGTACTGCTTCCTCGACCAGCGGGCCGTCGCCCTCGCCCTCGGTCTCGGCGATCTGGCGTTCGAGCGAGGGAATGATGCCGTAGGACAGTTCCCCCGCGCGGGCGAGATTGCCCTCGCGCTTGGCCTGTTCCAGCTCGGCGCGGGCGCGGTCCAGCTGCTCCTTGACGTTGCGCGAACCTTCCAGCTTGTCACGCTCGGCCTGCCAGCGGGCGGTCAGTTCCGCCGACTGCTGCTGCAGGTCGGACAGCTGCTTTTCCAGCCGCTCCAGCCGGTCGCGGCTGGCGGCATCATCCTCTTTCTTCAGCGCCTCGGCCTCGATCTGCATCTGCAGGATCTGGCGGTCCAGCGCGTCGAGTTCCTCGGGCTTGCTGTCCACCTCCATCCGCAGCCGACTGGCCGCCTCGTCCACAAGGTCGATGGCCTTGTCGGGCAGGAAGCGGTCGGTGATGTAGCGGTGGCTCAGCGTCGCGGCCGCCACCAGCGCGGCGTCGGAAATGCGCACACCGTGGTGCAGCTCGTATTTCTCCTTGATGCCGCGCAGGATGGAAATCGTGTCCTCGACCGTGGGTTCCTGCACCATCACCGGCTGGAACCGCCGCGCCAGCGCCGCGTCCTTTTCGATATACTTGCGGTATTCGTCCAGCGTCGTGGCGCCCACGCAGTGCAGCTCGCCCCGCGCCAGCGCCGGCTTGATCAGGTTGGCCGCGTCCATGGCGCCATCGGTCTTGCCGGCGCCGACCAGCACATGCAGCTCGTCGATGAACAGGATGATCTCGCCGGCCGCGGTCTCGACCTCTTTCAGCACGGATTTCAGCCGTTCCTCGAACTCGCCGCGATATTTCGCCCCGGCGATCAGCGCGCCCATGTCCAGCGCCATCAGCTTCTTGTTGGCCAGCGATTCCGGCACGTCGCCGTTGACGATGCGCAGCGCCAGCCCCTCGGCGATGGCGGTCTTGCCGACGCCGGGCTCGCCGATCAGCACCGGGTTGTTCTTGGTGCGGCGGCTCAGCACCTGCATGGTGCGGCGGATTTCCTCATCCCGGCCGATGATCGGGTCGATCCTGCCCTGCTCGGCATCCGCGGTCAGGTCGCGGGCGTATTTCGACAGCGCCTCGAACGTGTCCTCGGCGCTGGCCGAATCGGCGGTGCGGCCCTTACGGATGTCGTTGATGGCGGCGTTCAGCGCCTGGGTGGTCACCTGCCCCGCCGACAGCGCATCGCGCGCGCGGGTGTTCACCATCGCCAGCGCCATCAGCACGCGTTCGACCGGGACGAAACTGTCGCCGGCCTGCTTGGCGATCTTCTGCGCCTCGTCCATCACCCGGACCAGCGAGCTGTCCACATAGACCTGCCCGTCCCCACCCGAGACCTTGGGCAGCCTGGCCACCGCCTCGTCCACGGCGCGGCGCACCGCCTGCGCATCGCCCCCGGCGCGGGTGATCAGATTGGCCGCCAGCCCCTGGTCGTCATCCATCAGCGCCTTGAGCAGATGTTCCGGCACCACGCGCTGGTTTTCCTCGCGGATCGCGATGGTCTGCGCCGCCTGCAGGAACCCGCGCGAACGCTCCGTGAACTTTTCCATGTCCATCGGCAGTTCTCCCTTACAGCCCCCGCGCTTGCGCCGCCCGTCATGGCACGGCCCCCGCGGGTCTCATCACCCACATGTGCGTCGTGGAACGGGCTTTCAAGCCGCCGGGTTCCATGGGATAAACCGCCGATTTTGCCGAAAGGACAGGGCGATGGACGACCGTTTGATCGTGGCGCTGGACGTGCCGGACGCGCTGGCGGGGCTGGAGCTGGCCCGCACGCTGGGCGACAGCGTGTCGTTCTACAAGATCGGGCTGGGGATGCTGACCGGCGGCGGGCTGGCCTTGGCGAATGAGCTGAAACAGGACCACGGCAAGCGCATCTTCCTGGACATGAAGCTGTTCGACATCGGCGCCACCATCGAGGCCGCGGTGCGCGGCCTTGCCCGATACGACATCGATTTCCTGACCGTCCACGGCGACCCGCATGTGGTGCGCGCCGCGAAACAGGGGGCGGCGGGGTCGGGGCTGAAGATCCTGGCGGTGACCATCCTGACCTCGCTCGACCGCGCCGATCTGGATGCGGGGCTGATCCGCGACGGCGACCTGCACGCGTTGACGGTGGAGCGCGCCGCCCGCGCATTCGAGGCCGGCGCCGACGGCGTCATCGCCAGCCCGCGCGAGGCGGCGGCGATCCGCGCCCTGCCCGGCGCGGGGCTGATCGTGACCCCCGGGGTGCGGCCCGCGGGCGCGGCGCTCGGCGACCAGAAGCGGGTCGAGACCCCCGCCGCCGCCATCGCCGCCGGCGCCGACCACATCGTCGTCGGCCGCCCGATCTGGCAGGCCGCGGACCCGCGCGCCGCCGCGCAGGCGATCCTGTCGGAAATCGGCTGAGGCAGGCTGCCGCGCGCGTGAGCTTGCGCCCGCCCAAACCCCGCCGCGGCCTTGACGCCGCAGCGCGGGCCCGCGGCATCGCCTAAGGCGCCGCCATCCCCAGCAGCTCCCGCACCACGTCGCGGAAATGCGGGACGGCCTTGGGGTGGACGACGAACTCGGCCAGCGCCATCAGCCGCAGCTCGGCACCCTCATCGCCCAGCACCGCAGCCCCGGCCTCGGCGGCAGTGATCTCGGCGTGGAAATACCAGCCCGCGCGGCCCGGCCGGTGCGGCAGCTCGCGCGCACGGCCGCGCAGGCGCGCGGGGTCCAGCCGCAGACCGGTTTCCTCGAACAATTCCCGCAGCGCGCAGTCGGCGGGCGATTCATCGCCCTCGCGCTTGCCGCCGGGCAGGTCCCAGCAGCCCGGCCAGTTGATGGTGGGAATATCGTCGCGGCGCAGGACCAGCAGCGCGTCGCCACAAGTCAGCACCAGCTTGGCACCGTTCCAGCGCAATGCGGCGGCCGGGTCGCTCACGGCTTAGGGCCGCCCTTGTCGCGCGGGTTGTCGTTGATGTCGTCGCGCCAGATGCGGGTGGCGCTGCGGTCCACCCCGCGCAGCCGGGACAGCACCAGCCAGATTACCCCCGACAGCACCGCGGTCAGCACCAGCGCCATCGGCAGCCCGCCGGTCCAGATCCCGGCCAGCAGCAGCAGCCCCATCACCGCCACCGCCCCGGCCATGCCCATGAAAACATAGCCGGGCAGGATCAGCTCGACCAGCGCCAGCAGCAGCGCGGCGATGATCCACAGCCAGCCGTTTTCCCAGCCGATCACGCCCCGCCCCCCTTCACCCGGTCCCCGCCCAGCAGCCGCGCCACGTCGCCGAACGCGTCCAGCGCCGCCGCGGGCAGGATCACCGTCTGCTTGCCCTGCCCCTGCGCGACCTCGGTCAGCGCCTCGACCTGCTTCATCGCCACCTGATAGCGCGCGGCCTCAAGCCCGTTCTGAGCGATCGCCTCGGACAGGGCGTTGGTCGCATAGGCCTCGGCATCGGCAAGGATGCGGCGGGCCTTGGCCTGCTGCTCGGCGGCGTAAAGCTCGCCGTCGGCGGCCAGCTCCACCGCGCGGCGCTTGCCCTCGGCCTCGGTCACCAGCGCGCGGCGGGCGCGCTCGGCGTTCAGCTGCTGCAGCATCGCCGCCCGGGTGGCATCGTCCAGATTCACGTCGAGGATCTCGGCCCGCGTCACCTCGATGCCCCAGTCGTCCACCACATTGGCCACCGCCTCGCGCACCCGCTCGATCAGCTGGGCGCGGTTGGACTGCACCTGGTCCAGCTCCATCATCCCGATCTCGGCGCGCACGATCCCGGCGACGGTGGTGGCGATGGCCGCATCCACGTCGCGAATGCGGTAGACGGTCTTTTCCGGTTCCAGAATCCGATAGAACACGCTAGTTTCCACCTGCACCAGCACGTTGTCGGCAGTGATCGCGTCCTGCCGGTTGGTGGGCAGCTGCCGCTCCAGCACCGAAATCCGGTGCGCCACCCGGTCCAGGAACGGCACGGTGAAGTTGATTCCCGGGCCGAGCACCGCGCGCAGCCGCCCGAATCGCTCGACCACGTATTTTTCCGACTGCGGGACGATCCGCACGGCCGAGGTGATCGCCAGCAGGATCACCACCGCCAGCACGATCAACGCGGCGTTCTGCGTCAGAAATTCTTCCATCACCATCCCCCTATTCCGCCGCCATCGGCAGCCCGTCGCCCGCGTCCCGCATCCGTGCCAGCGCCGCGAACACCCGCGCCAGCCGCGCGGCCAGCCCCGCATAGCCCGAATGCGGCCGGATCGTCGCCTCGTCCATGTAAAGCGAACGGTCGATCTCGATCTGCACCACATGGCGGGCGCGCTGCGGGCGGCCATAGGCCGCCGCGACATGCGCCCCCGCGAACGGAGAGTTGCGCCGCACCGAAAACCCCGCCGCCGCCAGCGCCCGGTGCACGCCGTCGCTGACCGCGGGCGCGGCCGAGGCGCCGTTGCGGTCGCCCAGCACGATGTCGGGGCGCGGCCCCTGCAGATGGGACAGCGCCTCGCGCGGCATGGAATGCACGTCGATCAGGATGGCGCGGCCGTGGCGGGCGACAGCCTCGTCCATCAGCGCGCCCAAGACGGCATGATAGGGGCGCCAGAAACGGTCGATCCGCCGCGCCGCCTCGGCCGAGGTCAGCTTGCCGCGCCGGATCGCCCGGCCCTGCGCCACGACCCGGGGAATCACCCCCAGCCCCGAGCGGATGCGCGGGTCGGGCGAGGTGGCGCCGGCGCCCTGCACCACCGCCGGGTCCAGCTCGTCAGCGCCGCGGTTCAGGTCGACGATGCAGCGCGGCACCCTGGCCGCCAGCGTCACCGCCCCGGCCGCCACCGCCGGCGCGATCAGCCGGTCGATGAACGCATCCTCGGACGAGCGCAGCACATGCGGGTCCAGCACCGATTCGGACAGGAACCATTCGGGGTAATCCCGCCCGGAATGGGGCGAGGCAAAGATCACGCCGCCCGCCCAGCAGTCCGGCCGCACCAGATCGAAAAGCGGCTCGGGGCCGGCAGGGTCGTGGTTCGGGGTCATTCTGGTCTCGCCTGTCGTCGGCATTGCCCCTGAGTATAACCCCTGCGGCGGGCCGTAAAAGGGCACTTGCGGGGTGTTGGCGTCGCCTATATAGACACGCGGACCAACGCGATTCCACTGCTCTCGGGCCGGGAATCACATGGCACGGGCGGTTAGCTCAGCGGTAGAGCACTACGTTGACATCGTAGTGGCCACTGGTTCGATCCCAGTACCGCCCACCATTTTCGCCGCCCCCGGGGCTTTTCCGGGGGCATTTCAGTTTCAAGGCGCGATGCGAGCGCCGCGAAGAGGAAGAGACCGATGAAGGTTCGCAACTCGCTGCGTTCGCTGAAAGAGCGTCACCGGGACTGCCAAGTGGTGCGCCGCAAGGGCCGCATCTACGTGATCAACAAGACCAACCGCCGCTTCAAGGCGCGCCAAGGCTGATCGCCCGGCACAAGATCGGAAAACACGAACGCCCGCGGCAGCACCGCGGGCGTTCTGCGTTTCCGGGCGGCGGTTTGCCGATGAGCGGGCTGTGCGCCGCTTCCCAGGCCCATGCCATGGGCTCCGCTTCTGCGGATCGGCCCGGCGGATGGGGCCGAAATCCCGGCCCCCCGTCACCCTACCGCACCCGCAGCCGCCCCAGCTGCTCGGCGTTCAATCTGTTTCCGGGCGGCAGCTTCCCACTCGGGACGGTTGTGCGGGTCTGCGCACCGATGCTTGCTAGCCCGGCCTCGGCCGCTTCTGCGGATTACCCAGGCGGATGGGGCCGGAACCCGGCCCCTGTCACCCTACCGCACCCGCTGCGCCCGCAGCCTCGCCAGCTGCTCGGCATTCAGATAGCCGGTCGCGGCCAGCCCGTTGTCGCCCTGCCAGCGCGAGATCGCCGCACGCACGCCCGAGCCGAACTTGCCGTCCACCCCCTTGGGGTCGTAGCCCAGCGCCGACAGCCGCGCCTGCACCTCGGCCCGGGCGATCTCGCCCAGCGCCAGCCGCGCCTCGTCGGCCTGGGTGGCGCCTGCCGTGGTGGTGCCCGCGGTCGTGCTCGTGCCCGTGGTCCCGCCTGCAGCGGTACCCGCCCCCAGGCTGCGCAGGGTGCGCAGCTGCTCGGCAGTCAGATAGCCGGTCGCGGCCATCCCCCGCGCCGCCTGCCAGTCGCGGATCGCGCGGCGGCTGCCGGAGCCGAAGGTGCCGTCCACGCCCCGGGTGTCATAGCCGGCGGCGACCAGCGCCTGCTGGACGGCGATGCGGTCCTCGCGCGTCAGGTTCAGCATGTTCTCGGCCCGCGCCGCCGCGTCGGTGGTCTCGGGCGGGGGGGCGCCGGGCAGGCTGCCGCCGCTCAGCAGGGTGGTGGCCTCGGCCTGCGACAGGAAGCCGGTGGCCGGGGCGCCGTTCGCCCGCTGCCAGGCGCTGATCGCGCGCCGCGTGCCCGACCCGAACTGCCCGTCGATGCCGCCCGTGTCATGGCCCAGCTGCGTCAGCCGCGACTGGATGATGCGTTTCTGCGTGGGCGTCAGCTCCATCGCGGTCTCGCCCGTGCCCGGCTCGACCGTCGCGGCGGGGCTGCCGGTCACCGCCGGGGTGGTGGTCGGGCTGACCCCGGGCGGCGGCGCGCTGGGGGCCGAGTTGCGCAGCTCCTGCGCCTGCGCCGCGTTCAGATAGCCGGTCGAGGCAAAGCCGCGGCTGGTCTGCCACGCCCCGATCGCCCGCCGCGTGCCGGAGCCGAAGATCCCGTCGGCGCCGCGGGTGTCGTGGCCCAGTTCGTTCAGCCGCCACTGGATGGCGCGGCGGTCGTCCAGCGACAGCGCCAGCGCCGATTCGGCCTGCGCCGCGCCTGCCGGGGCCACGGCAACCGCGGGCGTCGCCGGAGCCGCGGGCGTGGTGGTGCCCAGGGGCTGCAAGGGCGTCGAGGTCACCGGCGCGGGCGGCTGCACCGGCGCCGGCTGCACCGGGGTGCCCGCCGCCGGGGGCTGGGCCGAGGGCAGCGTTCCCAGCACCACGTTCAGCCGGGCGCGGGCCTCGGCCGCATGGGCGCCGTTGGGGAAACTGGACAGGTAGTTGCGATAGGCGTCGGCGGTGGCGCGGCTCAGCGTCAGCTGCCACAGCGCCTCGTCCTCGACCGTCGAGACGACCCCTTCCGGCGTGATCACCTGCTGCGCCGCGGCGCCGATAGGCGCGATCCCCGCCAACAGCACGGCCAGCGCCGCACCAACCCTGTTTCCGACCATATCGTCCCCTCTTTGAACGGGGCCGGTTTCAGTCGTATTGGCGGCGGTCCTCGATCACCAGCCCGTCATTGGGCAGCGACCCAGGCGCGACCAGCTCGACCCGGCCCTTGAGCTTGAGTGCATCGAGCACCGATGCCTCATATACAGCGGGGTTCTGGCCGGTGGTCTCAAGTTGCACAAGCATCACGTCCATTTCATCGGCACGATCGGCGACGACACGGGCGCGTGACACCTCGGGGTGGCGGGCGACCAGCTGGGCGACCTGTTCGGGGCGCACGAACATCCCCTTGATCTTGGCGGTCTGGTCGGCGCGGCCCATCCAGCCCTTGATGCGCATGTTGGTGCGCCCGCAGGGGCTTTCGCCCGGCAGCACCGCCGACATGTCGCCGGTGGCAAAGCGGATCAGCGGGTAATCGGGGTTCAGGGTGGTGACCACGACCTCGCCCACCTCGCCCTCGGGCACGGGGTCGCCGGTGCCGGGGCGCACGATCTCGACGATCACGCCCTCGTCCACGATCATCCCCTCCATCGCCGGGGATTCATAGGCGATCAGCCCCACGTCGGCGGTGGCATAGCACTGCAGCGTCTTGATGCCGCGATCCATGTAGGTCTTGCGCAGCGACGGAAACAGCGCACCCCCCGACACCAGCGCCCGGGCCAGCGACAGCTCGACCCCCATCTCGTCGGCGCGGTCGAGGATCACCTTGAGGTAATCCGGCGTCCCCGCATAGGCGGTGGTGCCGATGTCGGCCGCGGCGCGGACCTGCAGCTCGGTCTGGCCGGTGCCCGCCGGCAACACCGCGGCGCCGACGGCGCGGGCGGCGCTTTCGAACATCATCCCCGCCGGGGTCAGGTGATAGCCGAAGCAGTTGTGCAGGATGTCGCTGCTGCCCAGCCCGGCGGCAAAGGCGAACCGCCCCAGCCGGAACCAGTCGCCCTCGACCCGGCCGGGCTCGTAGATCGGGCCGGGGGACTGGAAGATATGGTTGAACTCATGCGGGTGGCGGGTGGTGTAGCCCCCGAACGGCGGCTTCTTCTTCTGCGCCTCGGACAGCTCGGCCTTGCGGATCAGCGGCAGCCGCGCCAGGTCCGCGCGGCTGCGGATCTCGGCCGGGTCCACGTCGCGCAGCGCGCGGGCCAGCGCCGGCGCGGTCTGGGCATTGGCGATCGCCCGCGCCAGATCACGGGCAAGGCTGTCTTCGCGCTCATCTGCGCTGCGGGTTTCCAGCTCGTCGTAATAGGTCACGGGTCTGCTCTCTGATCACGTGGTGGGTGGAGGTCGGGCGGGCTCAGGCCAGCCAGCGCTTGCGGCGGCGATAGCTGCGCACGTCGCGGAAGGATTTGCGGCCCTCGTCCGACATGCCCAGATAGAACTCCTTGACGTCGGGGTTCTCGCGCAGCGCCTTGGCCTCGCCGTCCATGACGACGCGGCCGCTTTCCAGGATGTAGCCGTAATGGGCATAGCGCAAGGCGACGTTGGTGTTTTGCTCGGCCAGCAGGAAGGTCACGCCCTCGCCCTCGTTTACCGCCTTGACGATCTCGAAGATCTGCTCGACCAGCTGCGGCGCCAGCCCCATCGAGGGCTCGTCCAGCAGGATGGTTTCCGGGCGGCTCATCAGCGCGCGGCCCATGGCGCACATCTGCTGTTCCCCGCCCGAGGTATAGCCGGCCTGGCTCTTGCGGCGTTCCTTCAGCCGCGGGAAATACTCATAGACCATTTCCAGGTCGCGCTTGACCGCGGCGGCCCCGTCGGTGCGGGTATAGGCGCCGGTCAGCAGGTTTTCCTCGATGGTCAGGTGCTCGAAACAGTGGCGGCCCTCCATCACCTGGATCACACCGCGCTTGACCAGCCGCGCCGGGTCCAGATCGGTGACATCGTCGCCGCGATAGGTGATCGAGCCCTTGGTCACCTCGCCGCGCTCGGATTCCAGCAGGTTCGAGATCGCCTTCAGCGTGGTGGTCTTGCCGGCGCCATTGCCGCCCAGCAGCGCGGTGATGCCGCCCTTGGGCACCGACAGGCTGACGCCCTTCAGCACCAGGATCACGTGGTTGTAGATCACCTCGATGTTGTTCACCTCGAGGATGGTCTCGCCTGCGGCGGGGCCGGAAGCGGGGGACCGGGGGGCGGTTGCGGTGTCCAGCATGGCGTTCTCCGGGGTTCGGATCCCCCGGCGGCGGACCGCCGGGGGCTGCGCGCATCAGTTGCAGCGCAGGGTGATGTTGTTTTCCTTGGCGAACGCTTCCGAATCGGCGCGGATCAGCGGGTCGATCACCTCGTTGTCCGGCTCGTAGAAGTCGGTGATCGGGTTCCACGCCTTGGCGCTCGCATCCCACTGCTGCACCCGGGCCATGCCGGAGCCGCCGTGGTCCTCGCAGCTGGTCTTGATCGCCGGGCTGAAGTCGGTCAGCCCCAGCTCGGCCAGCCGCTCTTCGCTGATGTCCAGCGCCTCGAACCCGTCGCGCACCTGCGCGGCGGTCACCGCGTCGGTCCCGGCCAGTTCCTGCGCCTTGCGGATCGCCTCGGCGGTCACCATGGCCGAATGCATCCCGCGGGAATACAGCACGGTGCCGATATGCGGCCCGCCCTGACTGGCCAGCCCCTTGTCGAAGACATGGGCCTTGAGATCGTCATAGATCGGATAGTTCTGCCCGGCGCCGTGGAAGGCCATGGCCTTGTAGCCGTTGGCGGCGGCGCCCGCGGCGGTCACGTCGACCTCGGCCCCCGACCACCAGATGCCGATCATCTGCTCCATCGGATAGCGGACGTTCGCGGCCTCCTGAATCGCCGCCGGGTTCATCACGCCCCAGCCGTACAGGATGACGTGATCGGGCTTTTCGCGACGGATCTGCAGCCACTGCGACTTCTGTTCCTGCGACGAGCCGGGATCGACCGGGATTTCCGTCAGCTTGAAGCCGTGCTTCTTGGACAGCTCCTGCAGGGTGCGGATCGGCTCCTTGCCGAAGGCCGAGTTGTGATAGAGCAGCGCGATGGTCTTGCCGTTCAGGTCGCCGCCGTGTTCGTCCAGCAGGTACTTGATGGCGATCGAGGCGCCGTCCCAATAGTTGGTGGGGGCGTTGAACACCCACTCGAACACCCGCCCGTCCTGGGCCGAGGTGCGGCCGAAGCCGGGGGTGTACATCGGGATCTTGTCGGCCGAGACCTTGGGGATCAGCTGATAGGCAATGCCGGTCGATACCGGCGCGATCACCACCGGGTTCTGGCCCTTGAGCGATTCATAGCACTCAACGCCCTTTTCGGTGTTGTACGAGGTCTCGCACTCGGGGACCACGATCTTCTGGCCGCCGATGCCGCCGTCGCGCTCGTTCAGCAGGGTGAAGTAGTCGTTGAACCCGTCGGCATAGGGGGCGCCGTTGGCGGCATAGGGGCCGGTGCGGTAGCTGAAATTGGGCACCACCAGATCGGCCCACGCGGCGGGCGCGGCCAGCGCCGTGGCGGTGGCAAGCGCCGCGAACAGCCGGACAGAGCGTTTCTTCATTTCCATTCTCCTCCCAGGATATGTCGGATCTGGCCGGGCTGCCCCGGCCTTGAAATCAGTGCGGGAACGGCCAGAGCCGCAGTTTTTCCTTGGTCACCCGCCACAGCTGGGCCAGCCCGTGCGGCTCGACGATCAGGAAAAAGACGATCAGCGCGCCCACGATCATCAGCTCGAGATGGGCGGCAAGGTCGGTGGGCCAGCCCAGCGAGCCGACCAGCACGTTCTTGAGAAACACCGGCAGCAGCACCAGGAACGCCGCCCCGGCGAAGGACCCGAAGATCGAGCCCAGGCCGCCGATGATCACCATGAACAGCACCAGGAACGACTTGTTGATGCCAAAGGTCTCGCTGGCCTCGGCCGCACCCAGATAGACCGAGAACAGCAGCGCCCCGGCCACCCCGATGAAGAACGAGGACACGGCGAATGCGGTCATCTTGGCGGTCAGCGGGTTCACCCCGATGATCTCGGCCGCAATGTCCATGTCGCGGATCGCCATCCAGGTGCGCCCCACCGTGCCGCGGGTCAGGTTGCGCGCCACCCAGGCCAGCAGCACCGCAAAGCCAAGGCAGACCAGGTATTTGGCGCTGGCCGAGGTCTGCGGCCCGGTGATGATCCAGCCCAGGAAGCTGCGTTCCGGCACGGTGATCTGCCCCGAGGCCGAATAGTTGTAGAACCACGGCACCTTGTTGAACAGCCACACCAGGAAGAACTGCGCCGCCAGCGTCGCCACCGCCAGGTAGAAGCCCTTGATGCGCAGGCTGGGCAGGCCGAACAGCACGCCCACCACCGCGGTGATGCCGCCGGCCAGCAGCACGTGGATCAGGATCGAGATTTCCGGGAATGCGGTGGCCAGCTTGTAGCTGGCATAGGCGCCCACCGCCATGAAGCCGCCGCTGCCCAGGCTGACCTGCCCGGCGTATCCGGTCAGGATGTTCAGCCCCAGCGCCGCGATCGCATAGATCAGGAACGGCACCAGCACCGAGTTGGCCCAGTAGTCGGTGATCACGAACGGGATCACCAGGAACGCCACGGCCAGCGCCGCGTAATAGCCCCACCTGTCCAGCTTCAGCGGGAAGGTCTGGCTGTCGTCCCGGTAGCTGGTCTTGAAGTCGCCGGCTTCACGGTAAAGCATCAGTCGGTCCTTTCGTGGCGGTCGCGCCGGGGGCTGTCTGCCCCCGGACCCCCGAGGATATTTCTGGACAGAAGATCGGAACGGGCGGCGGCGTCAGACACGCTCGATGATCCGTTCGCCGAACAGGCCCTGCGGGCGGAAGACAAGGAACAGCAGCGCCAGCACATAGGCGAACCAGTTCTCGGTCGCGCCGCCGACCATGGGGCCGATGTAGAACTCGAACAGCTTTTCGCCGACGCCGATGATCAGCCCGCCGACGATGGCGCCGGGGATCGAGGTGAAGCCGCCCAGCATCAGCACCGGCAGCGCCTTGAGCGCGATCAGCGACAGGCTGAACTGCACCCCCGACTTGGTGCCCCACATGATCCCCGCGACCAGCGCGACGAAGCCCGCGATCGACCACACCATCACCCAGATGAAGCGCAGCGAGATCCCGACCGACAGCGCCGCCTGGTGGTCGTCGGCGACCGCCCGCATGGCGCGGCCCTGCTTGGTATACTGGCTGAAGGCGACCAGCGAGGCGACCAGCACCGCGGCGATGATCGTCGCCCAGATGTCCAGCCGGTCGATGAAGAATCCGTATCCGAACAGGCTGTCGGTCATCGTCTCGACGGTTTCCGAAAGCCCCTGCGGCAGCCCCACTTCCAGCGACTTGACGCTGGCGCCCCACATCAGGTCGCCCAGCCCTTCCAGGAAATAGGCCAGGCCGATGGTGGCCATGAACAGGATGATCGGTTCCTGCCCGACCAGATGCTTGAGCACCAGCGCCTCGATCAGGATCGCCAGCCCGACCATTACCAGCGCCGTCAGCAGGATCGCCAGCAGCGAGGGCACGGTCCAGCCGAAGCTGTCCAGATGCATCCCGGTCACCGCGCTGATCAGATGCGCAAAGGGCACCTGCCCCTGCTGGATGCCGATCAGGGTCAGCGCCGCGAACAGCGCCAGCACGCCCTGCGCATAGTTGAACACCCCGGACGCCTTGTAGATCAGCACGAAGCCCAGCGCGACCAGCGCATACATGACCCCGGTCATCAGGCCGTTCACCACGACCTCGGATGCGTAAAGCAGCTGTTCCATCAGCGCGTCTCCTTCGCGGGGCTGCGGGCGGAAAGGTCGAAGAGATCAGGGGCGAAATCAGTCATGGGCCACCCCCAGATAGGCGTCGATCACCTCCTGGTTGTTGCGAACCTCGTCGGGGGTGCCGTCGCCGATCTTGCGGCCGTAATCCATCACCACCACCCGGTCCGACAGGTCCATCACCACGCCCATGTCGTGTTCGATCAGGGCGATGGTGGTGCCGAACTCGTCGTTCACGTCGAGGATGAAGCGGCTCATGTCCTCTTTTTCCTCGACGTTCATGCCGGCCATCGGCTCGTCCAGCATCAGCAGCTTGGGCTCCGCCGCCAGCGCCCGCGCCAGCTCGACCCGCTTCTTCAGCCCGTAGGGCAGCCGCCCGACCGGAGTCTTGCGGATGTTCTGGATTTCAAGGAAGTCGATGATCTTCTCGACCTGCTCGCGGTGGCGGTTTTCCTCGGCCTCGGCCCGTCCCCACCACAGCGCCTGTTCCAGCAGCGACGATTTCATCATCGTCAGCCGCCCGGTCATGATGTTGTCCAGCACCGACATGCCGTCGAACAGCGCGATGTTCTGAAAGGTGCGGGCCAGCCCCAGCCGCGCGACCTTGTAGGGGCGCATCTGCGGGCGCTTTTCGCCGCGGAACCAGACCTCGCCCTCTTGCGGGATGTAGAAGCCGGACATCACGTTCATCATCGAGGACTTGCCGGCGCCGTTCGGGCCGATGATGGCGCGGATCTCGCCCTCGCGGATGTTGAAGCTGATGTCCTTGATCGCCGTCACCCCGCCAAAGCGCAGGGTGATGTTGCGCAGGTCCATCAGCACACCGCCGATCTTGCGACCATCGGGGGTGATGTAGGGCTCGGCAGCAGTGGCGGCCTGTTGGGTCTGGGGCATCATTCGGCGGCCATCCTTTGCGCGGGGGTTGCAAGGGTGCGGGCGTCCTCGATCCGCACGGTGGCTTTCAGCACGCCCTTGCGGCCGTCCTCATAGGTGACCTCGGTTTCGGTATAGACACTGTCCGAACCGTCGTAGAGCCCCTCGATCAGGTCGGCGAACTTCTCGGCGATGACGCCGCGCTTGACCTTGCGGGTGCGGGTCATCTCGCCGTCGTCGGCGTCCAGTTCCTTGTGCAGCACCAGGAAGCGGTGGATCTGGCAGCCCGACAGCATCGGGTCCTGCGCGACGGATTCGTTCACCTCTTCGATATGGCTGCGGATCATTTCATAGACCCGCGGATGCCCGGCCAGCTCCTGATACGAGGCATAGGCGATGTTGTTGCGTTCCGCCCAGTTGCCGACCGCGGTCAGGTCGATGTTGATGAAGGCGGTGCAGTAGTCGCGGCCGTTGCCCAGCACCACGGCCTCGAGGATGTTGGGATAGAACTTGAGTTTGTTTTCCACATATTTCGGCGCGAACATCGAGCCGTCGGCCATCCGGCCCACGTCCTTGGCGCGGTCGATGATGCGCAGATGCCCGCTGGCTTCCTCGAAGAACCCGGCGTCGCCGGTCGCCACCCAGCCCTCGGCATCCTTGGTCGAGGCGGTGGATTCCGGGTTCTGGTAATATTCGACGAAGGTGCCGGGCGAGCGATAGAACACCTCGCCATTCTCGGCGATGCGGACCTCAACCCCGGGCGAGGGCACGCCCACGGTGTCGGCGCGGACCTCGCCGTCGGGCTGCTGGGTGATGAACACCGTCGCCTCGGTCTGCCCGTAAAGCTGCTTCAGGTTGATCCCCAGCGAGCGGTAGAAATCGAAGATCTCCGGCCCGATCGCCTCGCCGGCGGTATAGCCGACGCGGATGCGCGAATAGCCCAGCGTGTTCTTCAGCGGGCCGAACACCAGCAGGTTGCCCAGCCCGTAGCGCAGCCGGTCCAGCGCGCCCACCGGCTTGCCGTCGGTCAGCGCCACGCCGACGCGGCGGGCCAGTTTCATGTAATGGTCGAACAGCCATTTCTTGAGGCGGCCGGCGTCCTCCATGCGGATCATGACGCTGGTCAGCTGGCCCTCGAACACCCGCGGGGGCGCAAAGAAATAGGTCGGCCCGATCTCGCGCAGGTCGGTCATCATCGTATGCGGGCCCTCGGGGCAGTTCACGCAGAACCCGGTCCAATAGGCCTGCCCGACCGAAAAGATGAAGTCCCCGACCCAGGCCATCGGCAGATAGGCCAGCACTTCCTCGGTCGGCTGCAGCCGGTCGAACTCGGACGAGGCGCGCGCGGTCTCGATCACGTTGCGGTTGGACAGCACCACGCCCTTGGGCTTGCCGGTGGTCCCCGATGTATACAGCATCACGCAGGTGCTGTCGTAGTCCAGTTCCGCGATGCGGGCGTCCAGCTCATCCTCGAAGCGCTGGTGGGCGGCGCGGCCCTCGGCCTGCACGTCGGACAGCCAGTTCATGCGGGAATGGTCGTATTTCCGCATGCCGCGCTTGTCGGTGTAGATGATCTGCTCGACCGTATCGTCGCCTTCCTCGGCCTCGATGATCTTGTCGACCTGCTCCTGGTCGCCGCAGACCACGAAGCGCGCCTGCGAATGGCGCAGCACATAGGCCATCTCGGTCGCCACGGCGTCCTGGTACAGCGGCACCGGCACCGCGCCGCACATCTGCGCGGCGACCATGGCCCAGTAATGCGCCGGCCGGTTGCGCCCGACGATGGCGACGTGATCGCCGCGGTTCAGCCCCAGCGCCAGGAACCCCAGCGCCAGCGCCCGGATCTCGTCCTGCGCCTGGGCCCAGGTCCAGCTCTGCCAGATCCCGAACTCTTTCTCGCGGTAAGCGGGCCGGTTGCCCATCTGCGTGGCGTTCCGCGCCAGAAGCGCGGGAATCGACCGCAGGCCCGCCTGGGGCGCAGCGACTGCCTTCATCCTCTCTCCCCTTCCCGGCCCCCGGGGGCCGATGCCGGGCGGGCCCCTCACAACCCGCATTCCACGGGCATGTCTGGCGAAGGATTCTTGCCCGAGTTTTTCGGGAATCTTACGAATTGTTACCGGCTATCCACCGGGCGTGCCGGGCGGTACCGGATCCGAAAAGATACCCCGCCCCGAAAGGGACGGGGCGGGGCAATACCGGGATCGGCTCAGAAACTGAGAACCGTGGTGCCGGGCGCGACGATGGTTGCTCCCATCGCATCCGGGGCGGCGGCCGTAACACCGTCCATCAGGATCGAGGCATCGGCGCCCTTGCCCGGCAGATAGATGGCGCAGACCTGAACCTTCAGGCCGGATTCCTCCATCATCTTTTTCATCAGCCCTTGCGGGCTGGCGCCTTGCGGCGGCTGCCCGGCGGTGGCCGTCTCGGGCGCCTCTTTCAACGCGATGTCGCCGGCCGGGCCGCACAGCAGCATCTCGGCCTCGGCACCTGCGGCGATGGCGTTCATGGTCAGAACCATGGTCATCAGCTGGGTCTGCGGCTCGGGTGCTGTCAGGATGGTGACCAGCCGGTTCGGCGTCTCGGCTGCGGCAGCGCCGGCGATGGTCAGGGCCAGCAGCGGGGCAGCAAGGCGGATCGGTTTCATCGGAATCTCCTTTTTTCCGGTCACTGGAACGATGGGGCACGACAGCGACACGGAACGCCTCACCGTCCCCGCGTCCCCCACGGACTTCATAAATCAGAGATGCCGGAACTTACATTCTTATTTTCGGATATATGAAATAATGCACCTTCACGGGCGGGATTTCCGCCATGTATTTGCGCTGTCCACAGGTGCCGGCAGGGGATGCCACCCCCGCCGTGCCGCCGGAATATTCGCCATCCCGCGACCCGCGCCACCCTTGAAGATCAATCCCTTGCAGGCTGTTCGCTGTATCGCGACCGTGGCGCAGCAGCGCGTGGTCCCGCCGGGCAAAGGCCCGGTCCTGCGGCCCGCGACATTTTGCATCGGTCTGGCGCTCGGGGCGCGGCCCGGACTGGCGGCGAATGGTCGGTTTCTCCCGGGTCCGACAGATGATACCCACGGGCAATGAGACGCACCGACAGCCATGACGAGCTGATGCGATCGGGCCTGAACCTGATCCAGCAGGCGATTTCCATCTTCGACGCCGAGCTGCGCCTGGCGCTGTGCAATCGCCCATATCAGCAGATGTTCGACCTGCCCGACCAACTGACCCGCCCCGGCGCGCGGTTCGAGGACACCATCGCCTATCTGGTCGCGCGCGGCGAATACGGCCAGCCCGACGACCCGGCCGAGGCGATCCGCATCCGCGTCGAGCAGGCGCGCACCTTCCAGCCGCACTACATGGAACGCCTGCGCCCCGACGGCCGCACCATCTCGGTCGAGGGGGCGCCGCTCGCGCAGGGCGGCTGGGTCGCCGTCTATACCGACATCACCGAGATCAAGCGCACCGAGGCGCTGCTGCGCAGCCGTTCCGAAGAGCTGTCCGACCAGCTGCTGCGCCACGCCGAGCGGCTGTCGGCCGCCAACCGCGCGCTGGCCGCCACCAACGCCGCGCTGGAGGAAGCCAAGCGCGTGCTGACCGAGGCCGAGGCCCGCACCCGCCAGGTCACCGCCATGGTCCCCGCCCATATCGCCCAGCTCGACAGCAGCGGGCGCTATGTGTTTTCCAACAACCAGCTGGGGCAGGTGTTTCCCGGCGCGCCCAGCGACATCCTGGGCAGGACCTCGCCCGAGGTGCTGGGCGACACCGGGCGGCGGCTTTCCCCCGCGGTCGAGCGCGCCCTGGCCGGAGAGCCGCAGGTCGTCGAGATCACCCACACCGAATCGGGCCGCCGCATCCGCGTGGCGCTGAGCCCCGACCGCAAGGGACAGGGCGTCTATGTGCTGTCCACCGACGTCACCGCCGAGGTGAACACCCGCGAGGCGCTGACCCATGCCGCGCGCCGCGAACTGGCGGCGCAGATGACCTCGGGGCTGGCGCATGATTTCGGCAACCTGCTGACCATCATCCTGGGGCTGCAAGGGCGGCTGGCGCGGCTGACGCTGCCGCCCGAGGCCGCCGAGGCGGTGCAGGGCACGCTGGCGGCGGCCCGGCGCGGCGCGGTGCTTCTGGACCGCATCGCCACCATCACCGGGCCGCGGCGGCTGTCGCCGCAGCCGGTGAATCTGCCGGCGCTGCTGGACCAGATCGCGACGATGGCGCGGCCCTCGCTGGGGCGGGGGCAGCGGCTGGTGCTGGACATCGACCTGCCCGACGGGGCGCTGCTGCTGGACCCCGGATCGCTGCAGGATTCGATCCTGAACCTGATCCTGAACGCCCGCCACGCCACCGCCGCCGCCGGCTCCGGCTCGGGGGTGGACGCCCCCGAGGCCACGATCCGCGTCGCCGCAAGGGTGCGCGGGCGCTGGCTGGAACTGACCGTCACCGACAGCGGCCCGGGGTTTTCCCCCGAGGCGCTGAAGCGCGCGACCGAGCCCTTCTTCACCACCAAGCCCGGGCAGGGGTCGGGGCTGGGGCTGTCGATGGTCTATGACCAGACCAAGCTGGCCGGCGGCACGCTGCGGCTGGACAACGTCCCCGGCGGCGGCGGCCGGGTGCGGCTGCGCCTGCCCTATCAGCGCGTCGCGCCCAGGCTGGTGCTGCTGGTTGACGACGACGATGTGATCCGCGAAACCCTGCGCGAGATGCTGACCGGCATGGGCCATCAGGTGATCGAGGCCGGCTCGCTGGCCGAGGCGCGCTCGCTCTGCGACCTGCCGGGGCTGTCGGTGGTGCTGTCGGACCTGCAGCTGGGCGACGGCTCGGGTGCCGATCTGGACGGGATCGGCCCGCCGCTGCTGCTGATGACCGCCCGCCCGCCCGACGACCCCGCCCGCGCGGGGCTGACCCGGCCGGTGCTGACCAAGCCCTTCGACGCCGCCGCGCTGTCGGCGCTGTTCGCCACCCTGCCCGAGGCCGACGGAAGATGACCCAGGACCCGCCGCTGATCGCCATCCTCGACGACGAGCCCGACATCCGCCGCCTGCTGGCCGACACGCTCGAAGATGCGGGGTTCCGCACCGCCAGCTTCGGCCGCGCGACCGAGTTCGAGGCGGCGCTGCGCCGCATGGCCCCCGACGCCTGTCTGATCGATCTGGGCCTGCCGGACCGCGACGGGCTGGCGCTGGTCCACCGGCTGGCCACGCAATCGGGCGCCGCGATCATCATCATCTCGGGGCGCGCGCAGGTGCAGGACCGGGTGACGGGGCTTGAGCTTGGCGCCGATGATTACGTCATCAAGCCCTTCGACCCCGCCGAGGTGGTGGCCCGCATCCGCGCCCGGCTGCGCAAGCCCGCGCGCGAGACCTCGCGCAACGGCCAGACCGCCAGCTTTGCCGGGTGGAGCGCCGATTTCGACCGCTATGTGCTGACCGCCCCCGATGGCGCGGAAACGCCGCTGAGCCATGCCGAGGCGGAAATGCTGCGCATGTTCCTCGATAGCCCGCGCCGGCTGATCAGCCGCACCCAGATGCTGGAATCGCTGGGCGGCACCGCCGGCGACAGCTTCGACCGCGCCATGGACGTGCGGATATCGCGGCTGCGCACCAAGCTGGGCGAGGATCCCAGGAATCCGCGGCTGATCAAGACGATCTACGGCGCGGGCTATATCTTCCTGTCCGAGGTCGGCTGGAGCTGAGGGGCCGGGGCTCTGCCCCAGACCCCGCGATATTTGGGGCAAGGGGAAAGCCCTTGCCGGGGGCGCCGCGGGTCAGGCCGCGGCGGCGGGTTCGCCGCGGTCGCGCACGGCCCATTGCCGCAGCACCACCGGAACGAAGATCACCAGCCCGATCCCGGTGGCGGTCCAGTCCGGCGCCACCAGCAGCACCGAGGCAAAGGTCAGCAAGAGCCGCTCGACCAGCGAAAGCGAGGCGAACATCCAGCCGGTGATCGCCGAGGACAGCGCGATGATCCCCAGCACCGCGCCGCCGAAGGCCAGGCCGAAATTGGTCCAGGTAAAGTCCTGCGTCACCAGCAGCAGCGCCGGCTGGAACACGAAGACAAACGGCACCAGCGCCTTGCCCATCGACAGCCGGAACGCGGTGTTGCCGGCCTTGAAGGCGTTGGCCCCCGCGATCCCGGCGCCGGCATAGGCCGCCATCGCCACCGGCGGCGTCACATCCGCCAGCACCCCGTAATAGAACACGAAGAAATGCGCGACGATGGGCTCGACCTGCAGCAGCCCCAGCACCGGGGCCGCCACCGCGATCATGATGATGTAGTTCGCGGTCGTCGGGATGCCGCAGCCCATCAGCACGCAGACCACCGCCGTCAGCATCAGCGTGAACAGCAGCGTCAGGGTCTGCACGCCCATGATCTCGAACGGCAGCACCGCCAGCCAGCCAGAGACGTCCTGCGCCCAGCCCGCCGCGATCGAGGTGACCATGAAGGCGATCTTGAAGCCGACCCCGGTCAGCGTCACCACCCCGATCACCACGCCGACCAGCGCCGCGGCGGCGGTCACCGCCAGCGACTGCCGCGCGCCCAGCACAAAGCCCTCGTAGATGCCGTGGGCGATGCCCTTGATGCCGTCCAGCAGGCTCTTGGTCGAAAGCTCCTGCCAGATCAGCACCCCGATACAGGCGGTGATCGACCAGAAGGCGGCGGCAAAGGGGGTGCGGCCCGACAGCAGGATCCCGATCAGCACGATCAGCGGCACCACCGTCAGCCAGCCCGCGCGCAGCACCTTCCACACGTTGGGCAGCTCGCTGGGGTGCAGGCCGCGCATCCCCAGGCGCTTCGCCTCCAGATGGACCTGCACCAGCACGCCGAAGAAATGCATGAAGGCCGGGACCAGCGCCGCGGTCAGGATCGTGGTCAGCGGCAGGCCCAGGTATTCGATCATCAGGAACGCCACCGCCCCCATCACCGGGGGGGTGATCTGCCCGCCGGTCGAGGCCGCGGCCTCGACCGCCGCGGCGAAGTGGCGGGGATAGCCGATGCGGATCATCGCCGGGATGGTCAGCGAACCGGTGGTGACCGTGTTGGCGATGGACGACCCCGAGATCGAGCCCAGCAGCGCCGAGGACAGCACCGAGACCTTGGCCGGCCCGCCCGCATAGCGCCCCGCCGCGGCCGAGGCCACGTCGATGAACAGCTGCCCCAGCCCGATCCGCGTCGCCATCACCCCGAACAGGACGAAATGGAACACATAGGTCGCGATCACACCCAGCGCGGTGCCGTAGATCCCCTGCGAGGTCAGGTAGAGGTGGTTGGCGATGTTCGTCCAGCTGGCGCCGGGATGGACCAGCACCCCGGGCATGTAGCGGCCGAAATAGGCATAGGCCATGAACAGGATGGCGATGACCGGCAGCGGCCAGCCCATCGAGCGGCGCACCGATTCCAGCAGGGTGACGATCAGGATGGTGCCCATCACCACGTCGGTGGTGTTGGGGTTGCCCACCCGCATCGCCAGTTCCGCATAGATCCACGGCACATAGAACGAGGCCACCGCCCCGGCGATGGCAAAGGCCCAGTCGACCAGCGGCACGCCCAGGAAGGCCAGCGGCCCCCGCATCGGCGCGCGGTTGCTGAAGGCGGAAAACGCTAGGAACACCACGAACACCGTGACGCCCATGTGCAGGCCGCGGTGGACGGTCGCCTGCGGGATGCCGAAACCGGCGGTATAATAGTGATAGCAGCTCAGCAGGAACAGGGTCACCCCGGACAGGATCGCAACCGGCCGCAGCATGTCGCGGAACCGCATCTCGGGGTCGTATTTCTCCTCGAGCGCCTGCAGCTCGTCGGCGGTCAGCGCGGCGGGTTCCTCGGCGGGCGCGTCGTCATGGGCGGGGCGCGGGTCGGTCATGGGGGGATCCTGCATGGCTCGGGGACGGCCGCAGGCGGGTCACGCCGCCTGCGGCCAATGGGTGACCGTCGGGTCAGGTCATTTCAACAGCCCGGCTTCGCGATAGAACCGCTCGGCGCCCGGGTGCAGCGGCAGGCCCAGCCCGGCCAGCGCGTTGTCCATGACGATCATCTTGCCCTTGGCGTGGCCCGCATCCAGCTGCGCGCGGCTGGCGTCGTTCCACAGCGCCTTGGTGATGCCGTAGATCAGCTCTTCCGGCTGGTCGGCCGAGGTGATCCACTGCGCGCCCACCGCGATGGTGTTCACGTCGGCCTCCTGCCCGTCATAGGTGCCGGCGGGGATGGTGTCGGCGGCAAAGAACTCGCTTTCGCGCACCTTGTCGGCGACCTCGCCCTCGATCGGGACGATCACCACGTCCTGCTGGCTGGCCAGTTCCGCGATGGCGCCGGCCGGATAGCCGCCGACAAAGAAGAACGCATCCATCTGGCCGTCCTTCATGCGGTCGGCAGCCTGGTCGGGCTTGAGGTATTCGGGCTTGATGTCGCCCTCGGACAGGCCGGCGGCCTCGAGGATCAGCTTGGCATCGACCAGCGTGCCGGACCCGGGCTCGTCCAGCGACACCCGCTTGCCGGCCAGATCGGCGACCGAGGTGATGCCCGACTTAACCGAGGCGACCAGGTGGATCGATTCCGGGTAGAGGTTGGCGATGGCGCGCAGCTTGTCCGCGGGGGGCTGGCCTTCCCAGATGCCGGTGCCGGTATAGGCCCAGGCCGCCACGTCGCCCTGCACGAAGCCCGATTCCAGCGTGCCGCCCTGGATGGCGTTGACGTTCGCGACCGAGCCGTTGGCCGCCAGCGCCGAGGCGACCAGCCCCGGCACGCCGCACGCACCGCCGTCCTCGCAGGCCCGCGACCCCGGAGGCGCCGAGATCACGTTCGCCAAGAGCCCGCCGATCGGATAATAGGTGCCCGCGGTGCCGCCGGTGCCGATGCGGAAGAACGACATCTCTTGCGCCGAGGCCGTCCCGGCCAGCGCCATGACCGCGACCGCCGCCGCGCCCAGGATGGTTTTGCCGAACATCAATCTTCTCCCCGTTCTGGTTTTCCGTGACGGGCAGCTTCACCCAACTGGCCCCTGGATGGCAAGCATCCGCAGGCAGTGGCGCAGATTTAACCGCGCGTCCGCAACCGGGCGATGAAGAAACCGTCCAGCCCCCCCAACCCGGGCCAGTGGTCGGGCCGGGTGCGGATCGCACCCTGCGGGGTGATCCATTCGGCCGGCCAGTCACCGGGGTCCGGGGGCTCGACCGCCAGCCCGGGATGGCGGGCCAGCGCGGCCTCCAGCTGGCGCTCGCCCTCGGCCGGGTGCAGGGAACAAACCGCATAGACCAGCCGCCCGCCCGGTTTCAGCAAGCCGGCGGCGTGGTCGATCAGCTGCGCCTGCAGGCGCACGAGGTCGGGGATCATCGCGCCGTCGCGGATCAGCGGCAGCTCGGGGTGGCGGCGAATGGTGCCGGTGGCCGAACAGGGCGCGTCCAGCAGCACCGCATCCAGCGCCGCGGGCGGGGCCCAGTCCAGCGCATCGGCGGCCACCGTCTCGGCCTCCAGCCCGACGCGGGACAGGTTCTCGGCCAGCCGCGCCAGCCGCTGCGGTGACAGGTCGATGGCGGTGACACGCGCCCCGGCAGCGGCCAGCTGCATGGTCTTGCCGCCCGGCGCGGCACATAGATCGGCGACGGTTTCGCCCGGACGCGGCGCCAGCAGCCGCACCGGCAGCGCCGCAGCGGCATCCTGCACCCACCAATCGCCCTCGGCGTAACCGGGCAGCGCCGTGACCTGCGTGCCGGCGGGCAGGCGGTGGCTGCCGGTCGGCAGCGCCTCGCCCGACACCGGCGCGCCGGGTGCGCGCGGGGTCAGGTCCAGCGCCGCGCCACGCTCATGCGCGGCCTCGATGGCGGCGGCGATCTCCTCGCCCCATTCCGTCACCACCGGGCGGCGCAGCCAGTCGGGCAGGCGCGGCGGCGCGGCTTCCTCCCACGCCGCCTGCCCCTCGGCGGCACGGCGCAGCACCGCGTTCACCATCCCCGCCGCGGCCTTGGCCTTGGCGCCGCCGGACCGCGCCAGCGCCACCGCGGCATTGACCGCGCCATGCGGCGCCTCGGCCCCGGCCAGCATCTCGGTCACCGCCAGCTGCAACAGGTCCATCACCTCGGGCCGCGGCCGGCGGTCGATCAGCCCGGCCAGCACCGCCTCGGATCGGCTGCGGTGACGCAAGGTCATGGCGGCAAGCCTGCGGGCGCGGGCGCGCTCGGCCGGGCTCAGCTCGGCCAGCGCCTCCTCGCCTTCGGCCAGGGTCGCGCCCTCGCGCACCGCCGCCAGCAGCCGCAGCGCCCCGCGCCGCGCGGCATGGGGCGCGGGCTGCGCCCTGCCCTCGCCCGGGTCCTTGCGGCCGCCCGGCGGCTTGCGCCCGGGCTTCTTCGCCGCAGCGACACGCTTGGCAGCTTCTCCATTATCCAAATATCCCGGGGGGGCCGCCGCAGGCGGCGGGGGCAGCGCCCCCGGCTGCCGTGCCGGATCGACCGCCGCGCGCCGCTTCGGCCGCGCCTCGCCACCGGCCGTTTCCCGGCGCTCATCGTCGTTTCGCTTGCCCATTGCCCCCGCGGTCCCTAGCTAGACCCTGAACCGATACGCAATCAGCGCAGGGTTTTCCATGACCACGCAGACCGAAGCCGCCCCGACCCCGGAAGATCGCCCCGAATGGGCGCATCTGCCGCCCGCCGCCCGCCGCGCCCTGGCCGAGGCCGAGGAGCGCCGCCGCACCGCGCCGCCGCTGGCGCTTGCCCCCGAACTCGGCGGCCGCGACGGCCCCGAGCCGGTGCGCTACGGCGACTACGAACGCAAGGGAATCGCCGTCGACTTCTAGGCGCGGGGCCTCAGGCCGGCGCCGTCTGCGACAGCGGCCGGGCGCGCCCGGCACCGCCGCGCAGATAGCGCGCATACCCCAGGTCGTCGGCGCGGATCTCGGGCTGCCGGCCGCTGATCAGGTCGGCGATCAGCCGCCCCGAGCCCGCCGCCATCGTCCAGCCCAGCGTGCCGTGCCCGGTGTTCAGCCACAGGTTCCCGACCGGGGTCGCCCCCACGATCGGGGTCCCGTCGGGCGTCATCGGCCGCAGCCCGGTCCAGAACGTGGCCTTGTCCAGATCGCCGGCGCCGCCGAACAGCTCGCCCACCGATTTCGCCAGCGTCGCCCGCCGCCGCGGCGACAGCGACAGGTCGAACCCGGCCAGTTCCGCCAGCCCGCCCACGCGGATGCGGTCGCCCAGCCGGGTGATCGCCACCTTGTAGGTTTCGTCCATCACCGTGCTGACCGGGGCGCGGCTTTCGTCGACGATGGGGATGGTCAGCGAATAGCCCTTGACCGGATGCACCGGCAGCCGCAGCCCCAGCGGCGCGACCAGCGGCGGCGAATAGCTGCCCAGCGCCACCACGAACCCGTCCGCCACCAGCCGCCCGGCCGAGGTCTGCACCGCCTCGATCCGCGACGCCGTGCCTTCCAGTGCGTGGATGCTGGTGTCGTAAAGGAAGCGGACCCCCTCGGCCGCGGCCATCGCCGCCAGCGACTGGGTAAAGATCAGGCAGTCGCCGGTCTCGTCCCCCGGCAGGCGCAGCCCGCCCTTCAGCAGGTGGCGGGCATGGGCCAGCCCCGGCTCGACCGCGACGCAGCCGGCGGCGTCCAGAACCTCATGCGCCACGCCGTCGCTGCGCAGCACCTCGATGTCCTTGGCCACCGCGCGCAGCTGCTTGTCCTCGCGGAACACCTGCAGCGTGCCTTGGGTACGCTCGTCGTAGCGGATCCCGGTCTCCGCCCGCAGCGCGCCCAGGCATTCGCGCGAATACATCGCCAGCCGCATCATCCGCGACTTGTTGGTGGCATAGGCGCCCGAAGTGCAGTTCCCCAGCATCTGCAGCATCCAGCGCGCCCGCGCCCGATCGGCCGAGGCGTGCAGCACCAGCGGCGCATGGCGCTGGAACAGCCATTTCAGCGCCTTTTGCGGGATCCCCGGCGCCGCCCATGGGGTCGAGTAGCCCGGCGAGATCTCGCCGGCATTGGCGAACGAGGTCTCCAGCGCCGCGGCGGGCTGACGGTCCACCACCGTCACCTCGTGCCCGGCACGGGCGAGATACCAGGCGCTGGTGACGCCGATCACGCCGGCGCCCAGGATGATGATCTTCATGGCAGCAATCCTCCCCACGGGATATTGCACCGAAGATCGTCCCACCGACGCGGAATGTGCTGCCTGAATTGCCCGGATCTGGCGCAATAGGCGCAAGTTCCTCCGAGATATCTGCAAAACCACGCAACGCTCTTGCGCTGCATTGCAGCAGGGCCGCGAATCGTCCCCCGCGGGGCGCGGTCCCGGCCGCGCCGCGGCCGCATGGGTATTTGGACCAGAAAGAAGTCACTCGCCCCCGCAAGACCGCGGCAGGGCTTCTTTCTGGTTCAAATACCCTGCGACGGCGCAGACAGGCGCAGCCTTGCCGGTTACAGACCCAGCACGTCCGCCATGTCGTATTCCCCCGGCCCCTTGTCCTGTCCCCACAGCGCCGCGCGCAGGGCGCCGCGGGCAAAGATGGCACGGTCGGTGGCCAGGTGGCGCAGCACCACCCGCTCGCCGTCGGCGGCAAAGATCACGTCATGCTCGCCGACGATATCGCCGCCGCGGATCGCCGAGAACCCGATCGAGCCCGGCACCCGCGCGCCGGTGATCCCCTCGCGCGCGGGCACCCGCAGCGTCTCGAACGGGGCGCGGCGGCCCTCGGCGGCGGCCTCGCCCAGCATCAGCGCGGTGCCCGAGGGCGCGTCGACCTTATGGCGGTGGTGCGCCTCGACGATCTCGATGTCCCAGTCCTCGCCCAGCGCCGCGGCCACCCGCCGGGTCAGCCCGACCAGCAGGTTCACCCCCAGGCTCATGTTCCCGGCCCGGACGATCGGCGCATGGCGGGCGGCGGCGGCGATGCGGCGCAAGTCGTCCGCGTCCAGCCCGGTAGTGCCGATCACATGCACCGCCCGCGCCTGCGCCGTAAGTTCCGCATAGGCCACCGTCGCGGCCGGAGAGGTGAAATCGATCAGCGCCTGCGCCTGCGCGATGGTCGCCACCGCGTCGTCGCTGACCGCGATCCCCAGCGCCGCGCCGCCCATGGCGGTGCCCAGGTCCTGCCCCACCCAGGGATGCCCCGCGCGTTCCAGCGCACCCGCCAGCCGGCATGCGTCCGATTCCAGCACCGCCTGCGCCAGCATCCGTCCCATGCGGCCCGACACGCCCGCCACCACGATCCCGGGCTTGTGCATCTGATCCATCGCATCCCCCTTTTGGCAAAGCTCTAGCCCGTTGCGGCGGACCCTGCGACCCCCTAGATGGGGGCTCATGGCAAACAATCGCTTCCAGTCCGGTCACGGCCCCTCGCAGCGCCAGCTGCGCGTGGGCGAGCTGATCCGGCGCACGCTGTCCGACGTGCTGGCGCGCGGCGACGTGCACGACCCGGATCTGAACCGCCACTCAATCACCGTGGGCGAGGTGCGGACCTCGCCCGACCTCAAGGTGGCGACGGCCTATGTGCTGCCGCTGGGCGGGCATGGCGCGGACGAGGCGCTCGAGGCGCTGCGCCGCAATGCGCGCGAACTGCGCCATCTGGTCGCCCGCGGCCTGACGCTGAAATACGCGCCCAGCCTGCGCTTCGTGCTGGACGAGACCTTCGACCGCATGGACGACACCCGCCGCATCCTGTCCGACGAGCGCGTGCGCCGCGATGTCGAGCGTGCGGATGACGGGGACGACGAGGACGATGATCGCTGATCTCAGGCGCCGGCTGGGGCTTGCGATGGGCGCGCTGGTGGCGATGACCCTGCCCGCACTGGCCGACATCTGCGAGACGCAGGAGTTCGAGGGCGTGCGCTACGCCGTCTGCACCGTCACCGGCGACCGGCAGGACCGGCTGCGGCTGTGGCTGGACGACGCCGACGGCCGCCCGCTGGGCGAGTTCCGCGCCGTGCGCCAGCGTCTTGCCCCCGGCGAGGTGCTGGATTTCGCCATGAACGCGGGGATGTATCATGCGGACCTGTCCCCGGTCGGGCTGTTCCGCTCGAACGAGGCGGAACGGGGCCAGGTTGTCACCGCGGGCGGCGGCGGCAATTTCGGGCTGCTGCCGAACGGGGTGTTCTGCGTGGGTGCGAAAGCCCCGTTCCAGGTGATCGAAAGCCGCCGCTTTGCCAGGGTGCAGCCGCAGTGCCGGCTGGCGACCCAATCCGGCCCGCTGCTGCTGATCGACGGCGAGCTGCACCCGCGCTTCCTGCCCGACAGCGACAGCCGTTACATCCGCAACGGCGTCGGCGTGTCGCGCGACATGGCAACGGCGTGGTTCGCGATCTCGGACCGGGCGGTCACCTTTCACCAGTTCGCGCGGTTCTTCCGCGACGGGCTGGGCGCGCGCAATGCGCTGTATTTCGACGGCTCGATCAGCCGGCTTTACGCGCCCGCGCTGGGCCGGGCCGATTGGGGCCGGCGGATGGGTCCGATCATCGGCTATGTGAGCACCCCCTGATGGCACGAAAGAAGGGCCGCGAGATTTCCGGCTGGCTGCTGGTGGACAAGCCCGCAGGCGTGGGCTCGACCGATGTGGTCGGGCGCGTGCGCTGGGCGCTGGACGCGAAAAAGGCCGGCCACGCCGGCACGCTGGACCCCGATGCAACCGGGCTGCTGGCGGTGGCGCTGGGCGAGGCGACCAAGACCGTGCCTTACCTGACCGAGGCGCTGAAGGCCTATGATTTCACGGTGAACTGGGGGGCGGAGACCGCGACCGACGACGCCGCGGGCGAGGTGCTGCGCCGCTCGGATGCCCGCCCCTCGGCGCAGGCGATCCAGGACGCGCTGCCCGCATTCCGCGGCCAGATCATGCAGGTGCCGCCCGCGGTGTCCGCCGTCAAGGTGGACGGGGCGCGCGCCTATACCCTTGCGCGCGAGGGCGAGGATTTCACCCTTGCCGCCCGGCCGCTGTGGGTCGAGGAACTGACGCTGACCGGGGCCCGCGACGATCAGGCCGATCTGCGGCTGGTCTGCGGCAAGGGCGGCTATGTCCGCGCCATCGCCCGCGATCTGGGCCGGGCGCTGGGGTGCCTCGGCCATGTCCACAGCCTGCGCCGGGTCTGGTCGGGCCCCTTCGACGTGGCCGAGGCGATCCCGTTCGAGCGGATCGACCGCGCCGCGCAGGCACAGCTGGAAGGGGCGCTGCTGCCGATCCAGGCGGCACTCGACCTGCCGCAGATGCGCGCCTCCGACCAGGGCGCGGCCCGCATCGCCAACGGCAACCCGGGGCAGGTGCTGGACCATGAAGATTACGGGGCCGAGGTCTGGGTCAGCCACCAGGGCCGGGCCATCGCCATCGGCCGCTACATGGGGGGCGAGGTCCACCCCTCGCGCGTGTTCGTGCGGCCCTGAGCCTGCGGGCCTGCGTCCCTCGTTACCGTTGCAACGGGTATTTGAGCCAGAAAGAAGCCCGCCGCTTTGGTGACTTCTTTCTGGTCCAAATACCCATGCGGCGGCGACGCCAGGCGGGTCAGGCGATCGAGACGCCGCGGGTTTCGCGCCCGATGGCGAATGACAGCACCGCCGCCAGCACCAGAAGCGCCGCGAACAGTCCGATCATCGCGTTGAAGTCGCTGGTCGCCAGCACCGCCAGCACCGAGGGCGCGGCCAGCCCGCCCAGCCGCGCGATCGCCCCGGCCATGCCCATGCCGGTGGCGCGCAGCGTGGTCGGATAGACCTCGGGGGTCAGGGCGTAAAGCGCGCCCCAGGTGCCCAGCAGCGCAAAGCTCATCAGCATCAGCGCCCCGGCGACCAGCAGCGCCGAGCCGGCGGTGACGAAGGCAAGACAGCCCAGCGCCGACAGCATCAGGAAGATGCGCAGCGTCCGCTGCCGCCCCCAATTGTCCACCCCCCAGGCCGCCAGCGCATAGCCGGGCAGCTGCGCCAAGGCGAGCACCACCAGGAAGCCATAGCCGCGGACAAAGCCGAAGCCCTCGGTCGCCAGCTTGCCGGGCAGCCAGACGAAGACGCCGTAATAGCTGAGCGACACCAGGAACCACACCGACAGCACCGCCAGCGTGGTGCGGGCAAGCCCGGGGGCAAGGATGCCGCCCGCCGGCGTGGGCGCGGTGGGCGGCAGGATCAGCCGCGCGCCCTCGGGCAGGGCGGGGGCGCCGTTGGCCACCCGCACCCGGTTGATGATCGCGCGGGCCTGCGGCTCGCGGTCACGGCGCAGCAGATACATGGGCGATTCCGGCACCCACAGCCGCAGGAAGATCCCGATGCAGGCCGGCAGCGCCGCGACGATGTAGATCAGCTTCCACGGCGCCCCCAGCGCCCAGGTTGCCGCCGCCCAGGCGGTCAGCGCCACGATCAGCGTGCCCAGCGCCCAGAACCCCTCCAGCCAGACCAGCCAGCGGCCGCGGTTCTTCGGCGGCAGGAACTCGGCCATCATCGCGTAATCGACCGGCAGCGTGCCGCCCACCGCCGCCCCGGTCAGGAAGCGCAGCGCCAGCAGCCACTGGAAATCGGGCGAGAACGCCGAGGCCAGCCCGAACACCGCGTCGCAGGCCACCGTCACGATCAGCACGTTGCGCCGCCCCACCCGGTCGGCCAGCCGCCCGAACAGCGCAGCCCCCAGGAACATGCCCAGGAAGAACAGCGTCCCGCTTTGCAGCGCCGTGCGCATGTCGAGCCCGAAGCTCGCCGCGATCGAGGGCGCGGCGAACCCCACCGCCACCACCTGCATCGCATCGGCCGCCCAGACCAGCCCGAAGATCGCCATCAGCCGGCGCTGGAAGCGGCCGGCCCCGGCCTCGGACAGGGCGTCGTCGACGGTGATGTTCATGCTGGGCTCATCCCTGAAAGAAAACGAAAAGGGGCCGCGCCCCGGCGCGACCCCGATGATCCTGCCCTGCCGGGACAAAGGGTCAGGCGTTCACGCTGTCCTTCAGCGCCTTGGCGATGGTGACCTTGACCACCTTGTCGGCGGGCTTGGTCATCATTTCCTGGGTCTGCGGATTGCGGACCTGACGCTCGGGGCGGGCGCGGCAGGCGACCTTGCCGATACCGGGCAGGGTCAGGGCGCCGCCCTCGGCCACGGTCCGGGCGACGATCGCCTGAATCGCGTCCAGCGCAGCGGTCGCGGTTTTCTTGTCGCTGCCCATTTCCTCGGCCATCGCAGCCACCAGCTGCGTCTTGGTCATGGGCTTCGCGGGGGCTGTCGCCATGGGAAACTGTCTCCTCGTTGGTGCGCGCGTTGGGTGCGGGCGTTTCCAGTGCCAGTTCTTCCTGGCATTTTTCTGCTACAGCCCGTTTCAACCCGCATTTCAAGCCCTTTCGACGCGATTTGCCCGGTTTCCGGCATGAGTTCGCAAGAAATTCCCGGGCGGTGTGGCCTGATTCCGCCGGTCGCGGGCCTGCTGCGTCACAGGAACGCGGTTTCGTGGAAGGATCGCAGCTTGCGCGAGTGCAGCCGCTCGACCGGCTGCTGGCGCAAAAGCTCCATCGCGCGGACGCCGATGCGCAGGTGGCTGGCGACCTGGCCGCGATAGAATTCGGTGGCCATGCCGGGCAGCTTCAGTTCCCCATGCAGGGGCTTGTCGCTGACGCACAGCAGCGTGCCGTAGGGGACGCGAAAGCGGAAACCGTTGGCGGCGATGGTGGCGCTTTCCATGTCCAGCGCGATGGCGCGGCTGAGGCTGAGCCGGTGCACCGGGGTGTCGCGCAATTCCCAGTTGCGGTTGTCGATGGTGGCCACCGTGCCGGTGCGCATGATCCGCTTGAGCTCGAATCCCTCCAGCCGGGTCACGTCGGCCACCGCATCCTGCAGCGCCACCTGCACCTCGGCCAGCGTCGGCAGCGGCACCCAGACCGGCAGGTCGTCGTCCAGCACATGGTCCAGCCGCAGATAGGCGTGGGCCAGCACGTAATCCCCCAGCCGCTGGCTGTTGCGCAGCCCGGCGCAGTGGCCGACCATCAGCCAGGCATGCGGGCGCAGCACCGCGATATGGTCGGTCGCGGTCTTGGCGTTCGACGGCCCCACCCCGATGTTGACCAGGGTGATCCCCTGCCCGTCGGCGCGTTTCAGGTGATAGGCCGGCATCTGCGGGGATTTCGCGCCGGTGGCGATCACGTCCTCGGGGCGTTCCAGCACCTGATCGCCCGGCGCGACAAAGGCGGTATAGCCCGACGCCGGATCGGCCAGCGCCTGCCGGGCGAAGGCCTCGAACTCGTCCACATAGAACTGGTAGTTGGTGAACAGGACGAAGCTCTGGAAATGCTCGGGCGCGGTGGCGGTGTAATGGGCCAGCCGCGCCAGCGAGTAATCCACCCGCTGCGCGGTAAAGGGGGCCAGCGGCTGGGTGCCGTCATGCGCAGGCTGCGCCACCCCGTTCACGATGTCGTCGTTGGTGGTTTCCAGATCCGGCACGTCGAACACGTCGCGCAGCGAAAACCGCAGCACCCCTTCCTGCGGCACATTCAGGTCCGAGCGGGTCGAGACCGCGAAATGCACCGGAATCGGGGTGTCGCTGTCGCCCACCGCCACCGGCACCCCGTGGTTGCGGATCAGCAGCCCGATCTGCTGGGTCAGATAGTCGCGAAACAGGTCCGGGCGGGTGATGGTCGCGGCATAGCTGCCCGGCAACGCCACATGACCAAAGGCCAGCCGCGTATCCCCATGCGAATGGCTGGCGGTGGTCAGGCGCAGCTCGGGGTAGAAGGCGCGGAACCGCGCCTGCGGCACTCCGCCGTCCAGCGTGCCCAGAAAGCGGTCCAGCAGCCAGCCGGTGGCGCGGGTATAAAGTTCCTCCAGCCGGGCGACCGCGGCGGCGGGGTCGGTGAAATATTCGCGCTCGGCCGGCTCGGGGGTCTCGACCGGCAAGAGACGTGAGGGCTGGTCCATGCAGGGCTCCTTCCGGGGCTGCTCTCTGGCTCCTGTTTCCGGCGCGACAGTGGCAGGCGCCCCGCGCCGAGGCAAGCAACCGCTGGCAAGCGCGCCGCCGCGCGACTATCTGGAAGTCATGGACATCTCGATTCTGGATCTGGCGCCGGTGCCCGAGGGCTCGGACACGCGCACCGCCATCGCCAGCAGCGTGGGGCTGGCACAGGCGGCCGAGGGCTGGGGCTATCGCCGCTACTGGCTGGCCGAACACCACAACATGCCGGGCATCGCCAGCGCCGCCACCGCGGTGCTGATCGGCCATATCGCCGACCATACGCGCAGGATCCGGGTCGGCGCGGGCGGGATCATGCTGCCGAACCACGCGCCGCTGGCGGTGGCCGAGGCGTTCGGGACGCTGGCCACCATCCACGGCCCGCGCATCGACCTGGGGCTGGGGCGGGCGCCGGGCGGCGACGGGGCGGTGATGCACGCGCTGCGCCGCGGCCAGTCCCGCAACGAGGATTTCCCCAACGACGTGGTGGAGCTGCTGTCCTATCTGGGGCCCGCGCGCCCCGGGGCGGCGGTGGCGGCGCATCCCGGACAAGGCACGAATGTGCCGGTGTGGATCCTCGGGTCGTCGCTTTACGGCGCCAGCCTCGCCGCGGCGCTGGGGCTGCCCTATGCGTTCGCCTCGCATTTCGCTCCCGATGCGCTGGATCAGGCGCTGGCGCTTTACCGCGAACGCTTCCAGCCGGGGCCGTGGGGCGATGCGCCCCGCTTCATGCTGGCCGCCAACCTGATCGCCGCCGACACCGACGCGGCCGCGCGCAAGCTGCGCACCAGCTCGCAGATTTCCTTCTACCGGCTGCGGACCGGCAGCCCGGGGCTGCTGCCGGCGCCGGTGGACGATCTCGACGCCGTGGTGCCGGCGCAATATCAGTCCAGCGTGGACCGGGTGCTCAGCATCAGCGCGGTGGGTGCGCCCGAAACGGTCAAGGCGCAGCTCGATGCGCTGGTCGCGCGCTACCGCCCCGACGAGCTGATCCTGACCGGCAATATCTGGGACCCGGACGCGCGGATGCGGTCCTTCGCCATCGGGGCCGAGGTGATGGGGCTGTCGCGGGCATGAGCGCCGCGCCGCATCTGGTCGTCCTCGGCCACGGCTATTCCGCCGGCTACCTGACTCCGCTGCTGGTCGCGCAGGGCTGGACCGTCACCGGCACCACCCGCGACGACCCCGCCCGCATCAAAGCCACCGGCGCGCAGCCGCGGCGCTGGCCGGGGGATGAGGACGCGCTGCGGACACGGATCGCCCGCGCCGACGCGATCCTTGTCAGCGCCGGCCCGGATGCGGGCGAATGCCCGGCGCTGCGCGACTTCGCCGCCGCCATCGCGGCAAGCCCGGCGCGCTGGCTGGGGTATCTGTCCACCACCGGCGTCTATGGCGACCGGCAGGGCGGCTGGGTGGACGAGGATTCGCCGCTGACCCCCGCCACAAGGCGCGGCCACGACCGGGTGGCGGCTGAAACCGCGTGGCAGGCGCTGGCCGCCGCGCATGGGCTGCCGCTGCATATCTTCCGCCTGGCCGGGATCTACGGCCCCGGCCGCGGCCCCTTTGCCAAGGTCCGCGCCGGCACCGCGCGGCGCATCGTCAAGCCGGGGCAGGTATTTTCCCGCATCCATGTGCAGGACATCGCGCAGGTGCTGGCGGCCTCGATCGCGCGGCCCTTCCCCGGCGCCATCTACAACGTCTGCGACGACGACCCCGCCCCGCCCGAGGAAGTGCTGGAGCACGCCGCCACCCTGCTGGGCCTGCGCCCGCCCCCGCCCGAGGATTTCGCCACCGCCGAGATGACGCCGATGGCCCGCAGCTTCTACGCCGAAAGCAAGCGCGTTGCGAACGACCGCATCAAGCGCGAGCTGGGGGTGCGGCTGATCCACCCAGACTATCGCAGCGGGCTGGCGGCGATGCTGGCCGCGGAAGCCGCTACTGGGTAAGCCGGCAGCAGCCGTTTTCCATCCGCGAGGCCTGGCCCGCGCCCTCGAACAGCAGCGTCGCCGACAGGCCAAAGGCCCGGTCCGACATCCCGTCGCTGCATTGCGCCGGATAGGGCGCGGGGTGCAGCACCACGGTCAGCCGGCCGCCCTCATCCCCCGCCACGATGCTGCGCGCCGGGCTGTGCTGGCTGGGGTTGTCCACCACCGCGCGCCGCTGCAGCAGGCGCGATGCCTCGGGCGTCTCATGGACCAGATTGCCGCCGACCTGCCGCAGCGACCAGAACGGCTCGGTCCCCAGGCAGTTCAGCGTGGCCGGCACCTGACCCGCCTGCCAAACATCCGCGCGTTCCTTCAGATAGCGCATGTTGACCCAGCCGGACCGCTCGTGGGTATTGACCAGCCCCCAGCCCGACCGGACCGCAACCACCTCGACCCCCTTCGCATCGGGCGCCAGCTCGGACAGGATCGAGGACGAGGCGTCCGGCATCGCCCGCACGTTCAGCCGGTCGTTCGCCGCAACCCCGGTCACGTCGAACAGCGTCGGCAGCATGGTCTGGGCGCCGGCGGGCAGCGCGGCGAACAGCGACAGGATCAGGGCAACAAGGCGCATGGGAACCCCCAGGATCAGATGACAGCCCCGAAGACATGGCCGATCGCTGCCGTGATCGCCATGGCGAAAACCCCCCAGACCAACACACGTCCGAGAGCGGGCAGCACCGGCGCCCCCCCCGCGCGCGCGCCCAGCACCCCCAGCGCCGCCAGCGCCAGCAGCGTGACCACCAGCACCACCGGCACCATCACCGCCGCCGGCGCCAGCACCGAAGCCAGTACCGGGATCCCCCCCGCCACGGTGAAGGTCACGCCCGAGGCCAGCGCCGCCTGCATCGGGTTGGCGGAAAGCTCGTCGGTCAGCCCCAGCTCGTCGCGCAGATGCGCGCCCAGCGCGTCATGCTCGGTCAGCTCGCAGGCGACCAGCAGCGCGGTGTCGGGGGCCAGCCCGCGGCCGATGTAGATCTGGACCAGCTCCTCCAACTCGATCTCGGGCTCGTGGTGCAGGGCCTGGCGCTCGCGGTGGATATCGGCGGCCTCGATATCGGCCTGCGAGCTGACGCTGACATATTCCCCCGCCGCCATCGACAGCGCGCCCGCGGTCAGCCCCGCCACCCCGGCCAGCGCCACCGCCTGCGGGTCCGGCCCCGCCGCCGCCACCCCCACCAGCAGCGACGACATCGACACGATCCCGTCGTTCGCCCCCAGCACCGCCGCCCGCAACCAGTTGGAACGGTTGATGTAATGCGGATCGTCGGGATGGGCGGAGGGGTGGGTGTTGCGGGTCACTTTTAAACGGATTCAAAGAAGTTCGCATCTATTGAACGCAAGACATAAGTCTTTTCTATTACGACGCCAACGCCGTGATCGATCATAAGCCGCGCCAGTCTTGCCCCGTCTATAAGCACAACACGCTGCTGGACTCGTCGCACATACTCCCTTGCCTCCTTGGAAAAGGTCGAAGTGGTGACGAAAACCCCTTTCGTCGCGCTTTCACCCGTCATAGACCCCACAAAGGCCTGTAGCGCGGGACGGCCAACAGTATTTTCTAGCGCGTAACGTTTTGCCTGAATATAAACAGCATCGAGACCAAGCTTGTCTTCGTTGACTACTCCGTCAATCCCGCCATCACCCGACTTTCCAATAGCTTGCCCCATTTCGGCCCGGCCGTCACCATAGCCCATTGCAATCAAGAGCTCGACGATAAGCTGCTCAAACCGCGCGGCCGTAAGGGACATGACTTGTTCGAGCAATTCTTCGGCCAATCCCAGGTCCAGCTGCACATATGCGGCTTCTATTCGTTCTTCCGGTGTTTCCGCCTTCCCTTCCTCTATGGGAAGGCTTTCCTTGATGGCCCCGGGAATTTGCTGTGATTGCCACGTCTGATAAAGTGGGTACTGGGCAAGGGCCACTTTGTCGATGCGCTCCGGGTTTGTCTTTAGAAGATCTTTGCCTAGCGCAGTGATACGATAGCGGCCCCATGCAACAGGCTCGACCAAACCAGCGTGCTTCATGTAATTGCGCGCCCAATGCATACGATTACTGATGGTAGTCTGCTTTCCACTTGGCAAAAGCATCTCCATCTGTTCGTCGCTCAAAGAAAAACGGACTTGTATTTCCGGCAAAGAATCTTTGACCGTCTCGCGACCGTTCGCAATCAGCTCAAGAACAGGGAGCATGAGTTCTTCAAAGCGTGGAAGTTCGAGCGCGCTCATGCTCTTTTCCCGGAAAGTTGCATCACGCCCAGAACCTCCAGCACCTTCGCCTCGATCTGCGGGGCGTTCATCGCGGCGGCGCGATACATCGCCTCGGGGCTGGCGTGGTCGATGAAGGTGTCGGGCAGCACCATGCTGCGGAAGCGGAAGCCGCGGTCGAACACGCCCTCATCGGCCAGCAGCTGCGCGACATGGCTGCCGAAACCGCCGATGGCGCCCTCTTCGATGGTGATCAGCGCCTCGTGTTCGCGCACCAGCCGCAGGATCAGCTCGCGGTCCAGCGGCTTGGCGAAACGCGCATCGGCCACGGTCGGGGCCAACCCGCGGGCGGCCAGCGATTCGCGCGCCGCCAGCACCTCGGCCAGCCGCGCGCCAAAGGACAGGATCGCGACGCGCCCGCCCTCGGCCACGATGCGGCCGCGGCCGATTTCCAGCGGGACGCCGCGTTCGGGCAGCTCGACCCCGGTGCCCTCGCCGCGCGGGAAGCGGAAGGCCGAGGGCCGGTCGTCCAGCGCCGCGGCGGTGGCGACCATGTGGACCAGCTCGGCCTCGTCCGCCGCGGCCATGACCACGAAACCGGGCAGGTTGGCGAGATATGCCACGTCATAGGCACCGGCATGGGTGGCGCCGTCGGCACCCACCAGCCCGGCGCGGTCGATGGCGAACCGCACCGGCAGGCGCTGGATCGCCACGTCATGCACCACCTGATCATAGCCGCGCTGCAGGAACGTCGAATAGATCGCGCAGAACGGGCGCATCCCGCCCGCGGCCAGCCCGGCGGAAAACGTCACTGCGTGCTGTTCGGCGATGCCGACGTCGAAGCAGCGGCGCGGGAAGCGCTCGGCGAACAGGTTCAACCCGGTGCCGTCGGGCATGGCGGCAGTGATCGCCACGATCTTTTCGTCACGCTCGGCCTGCGCGATCAGCGATTTCGCGAAGACGCTGGTATAGCTGGGGGCGTTGGATTTCGCCTTGGCCTGCACCCCGGTCACCACGTCGAAGCGCGCGGTGGCGTGGCCGCGGTCGCTGGCATTTTCGGCGGGCGCATAGCCCTTGCCCTTTTTCGTCACCGCATGGATCAGCACCGGCCCGGTGGCCCGCGCCCGCACCGTGCGCAGCAGCGGCAACAGCTGGTCCAGGTCATGCCCGTCCACCGGGCCGATATAGGAAAACCCCAGCTCTTCGAACATGGTGCCGCCGATGGTCAGGCCCTTCAGCATTTCCTTGGCGCGCCGGGCGCCTTCCTGCATCGGCGGGGGCAGCAGGCTGACCGCACCCTTGGCCGCGGCCTTCAGCTCCTGAAACGGGCCGCGGGTATAAAGCCGGGTCAGATAGGACGACAGCGCCCCGGTCGGCGGCGCGATCGACATCTCGTTGTCGTTCAGGATCACGAACAGACGCGTGCCCAGATGGCCGGCGTTGTTCAGCGCCTCGAAGGCCATGCCGCCCGACATGGCCCCGTCGCCGATCACCGCCACCGCATCGCCCGGATCGCCGCCCAGATCGCGCGCCGCCGCAAACCCCAGCGCCGCCGAGATCGAGGTCGAGCTGTGCCCCGCCCCGAACGGGTCATGCGGGCTTTCGCTGCGCTTGGTGAAACCGGACAGACCGCCCTCGGTCCGCAGGGTGCGGATACGGTCGCGCCGCCCGGTCAGGATCTTGTGCGGGTAGCACTGGTGGCCCACGTCCCAGATGATCTTGTCGCGCGGGCTGTCGAACACCGCGTGCAGCGCCACGGTCAGCTCGACCACCCCCAGCCCGGCACCCAGGTGCCCGCCGGTCACGCTGACCGCGCTGATGGTTTCCGCGCGCAGCTCGGCGGCCAGCTGGTGCAGCTGGCGGTCGCTCAGCGCCTTGAGGTCCGCGGGCGAGGTCACCCGGTCCAGCATCGGCGTGTCGGGTCGCGGCGGCAATTCGGTCATGAGGGGCCCCTTTTCACGGGCAGTCGGCGCCCGCGGCTCGCCGTGGTCAGGTCTGGCGGTGGATAACGAAACGCGCCAGCGCCCGCAAGTTTCCCGCGGCTTCGTGATCCCCGAACGGGTCCAGCGCAGCTTCGGCGCGGGCGACCATGGCGGCGGCGCGGGCGCGCGCCTCGTCCAGCCCCAGCAGCGACACGAATGTGGCCTTGCCGGCGGCCAGGTCCTTGCCGGTGCGCTTGCCGGTCTGCTCGGCGCTGCCGGTCACGTCGAGGATGTCGTCGGCGATCTGGAACGCCAGCCCCAGATTGGTGGCGTATTCCTCCAGCGGCGCGGGATCGGCCCCGGCCAGCACCGCACCCGCCGTGGCGGCAAAGCGGATCAGCGCCCCGGTCTTGGCCTGCTGCAGCGCCTCGGTCGCGGCCAGGTCCAGCGCGGTGCCGGCGGTCCCGGCCGCGATATCCTGCGCCTGCCCCCAGACCATGCCCTGCGCCCCCGCCGCCGCGGCCAGCCGCGCGACCAGCGCGATCCGGGTCTCGGCCGGGCCGACCACGGGATCAGCCAGCACCGCAAACGCCTGCGCCTGCAGGGCATCGCCCGCCAGAATTGCCGTCGCCTCGGACCAGCGGATATGGCAGGTGGGCTGGCCCCGGCGCAGGTCGTCGTCGTCCATTGCGGGCAGGTCGTCGTGGACCAGGCTGTAGGCGTGGACCAGCTCTACCGCCACCGCCACCGGCATCGCCTGCGCCTGAGGAACCCCGTGCAGCCGCGCCGATTCCAGAACCAGCAGCGCCCGCACCCGCTTGCCGCCGGCGCTGGCATAGCGCATCGCATCCGCCAGATCGCCCGGCGGCAGCCCCGCCAGCGCCGCGCCGATGGCATCCGCCACCGCCGCCTCGACCGAGGCGCGCAAACCGTCCAGCCGGTCCACCCTTACAGCCCTTCGACCGGCGTGGTCCCCGCGGGCTCGCCGCTGGCGGACAGCATGATCTTTTCGACCCGCTCCTCCGCCTGCCGCAGCCGGCGTTCGCAATGGGCGCGCAGCCTGGCGCCGCGTTCGTACAACGCGATGGATTGTTCCAGCGTGGCGTCGCCGTGTTCCAGCTTGCCGACGACGGATTCGAGCTCCTTCATCGCATCCTCGAACGACATGCTGTCGATTTCGGCGTCGGTCATGCCGCAATTCCCCCAAGCGTGGTGACATGTGCCCGGACCGAACGGCCCAGCGCCGGCAGATCATAGCCCCCTTCGAGGACCGAGACCACCGGCGCCGCGCCCGCAGCATCAACGATCATCGCGGTGATGGCGGCGAAATCGGATTCGTCCCAGTTCAGCGAGGCCAGCGGGTCCGCCGCGTGGGCATCGAACCCGGCCGAGACGACCACCAGCCCCGGCGCCCAGTCCCGCAGCCGCGCGGCGATGGTGGTCCACGCCGCCCGCGCCTCGGCCCCGCCGGAACCGGGCCGCAGCGGCAGGTTCAGCATCTGCCCATGCGCGCCCTGTTCGCTGGCCGCCCCGGTGCCCGGATACAGCGGCATCTGGTGGGTCGAGGCAAAGAACGCGCGTTTTTCCGTCCACAGCAGGTCCTGGGTGCCGTTGCCGTGGTGGACATCGAAATCCAGCACCGCCACCCGGTCCAGCCCGTGATGGTCCAGCGCCCGTTTCGCCGCAATGGCAGCAGTGCCGAGGATGCAGAACCCCATCGGCGTTTCACGCTCGGCATGATGCCCCGGCGGGCGCATGGCGACAAAGGCGCTGCGATCCTCGCCCGCCAGAGCCGCATCGACGGCCGCGCAGCCCGCGCCCACAGCCCGCAGCGCCGCATCGAGACTGCCCGGCGACAGCCAGGTGTCCCCGTCCAGCGCCACCTGTCCCTGCGCCGGGACCGCGGCGCGTAAGCGGGTCAGGTAGCGTTCGGGGTGACAGCGCAGCACATCGGCATCATCGGCCAGCGGCGCCTCGCGGTGCACCAGCGGCAGGTCCGCCAGCGCGTCCAGCACCGCGCGGTGCCGCGCCACCTGCTCGGGGTGACCGGGGGGCGTGGCGTGGCGTTCGGACGCTGGGTGGGTATAGAGGATCGTCATGCGCCAAGGCTAAGGCCAAGCGGGCGGCGTGCGCAAATCCTATCCGGGCCTCGCGGCGCCGGTGGCGGCGTGGCAATGGGTATTTGGGCCAGAAAGAAGTCACTGGCGCTGCGGATGGGCTTCTTTCTGGTATAAATACCCATCCGGCCGCAACGCGGGGGCAACGGGTCAGGCGGTCAGCCGCGCCCCGTCGTGGCCTGTGATCACAAGATCCAGCAGCGCGCCTTCGGGCATGTCGCGGGTCAGCGCGACCTCGGTGAACTGCTCGGTGCGGCCGATGTGGGGGCCTTCGGTCAGGATGCGGTGGGTTCGGCCCAGTTGCGCGTCCAGATGCGCGCGCAGAGCCGCGTCGCCCGCAGCCCGCAGCCGCGCGGCGCGTTCGCGGATCGCCGGGCCGGGGACGGCGGGCATCCGTGCGGCCGGGGTGCCCTTGCGCGGGCTGTAGGGGAACACATGCAGGAAGGTCAGCCCGCAATCCTCGACCAGCTTCAGCGAGTTCTGGAAATGCGCCTCGGTTTCCGTGGGGAAGCCCGCGATGATGTCGGCGCCGAACACGATGTCGGGGCGCAGGCAGCGGGTTTCCTGGCAGAAGCGGATGGCGTCGTCGCGCAGGTGGCGGCGCTTCATCCGTTTCAGGATCAGGTCGTCGCCGTGCTGCAGCGACAGGTGCAGATGCGGCATCAGCCGCGGCTCGGTCGCGATCGCCTCGACCAGCTCGGGGTCGGCCTCGATCGAATCGATCGAGGAGATGCGCAGCCGCGGCAGGTCCGGCACCATCTTCAGGATCCGGCGCACCAGATTGCCCAGCCGCGGCGCCGCCGGCAGGTCAGCGCCCCAACTGGTCAGGTCGACCCCGGTCAGCACCACCTCGTTGAAGCCGCGGTCGCGCAGGCGCTTGATCTGCTCGACCACCACCCCGGCCGGGACCGAGCGCGAATTGCCGCGACCGTAAGGGATGATGCAGAAGGTGCAGCGGTGGTCGCAGCCGTTCTGCACCTGCACATAGGCGCGATGCCGGCCGAAGCCGTCGATCAGGTGGCCGGCGGTCTCGCGCACCGACATGATGTCGTCGACCATCACCCGCTCGGTCCCGAAATCGGGGGCGGCCAGCGCCGACCAGGTGGCGGGCTGCATCTTTTCGTGGTTGCCGATGACGCGGGCGACCTCGGGCATGGCGGCGAAGGTCTCGGGCTCGGTCTGCGCGGCGCAGCCGGTGACGATGATCGGGGCGCCGGGGTTTTCGCGGGCAAGCCGGCGGATTTCCTGGCGGGCCTTGCGCACCGCCTCGGCCGTGACCGCGCAGGTGTTCACGATCACCGCGCCTTGCAGCCCGGCGGCCTCGGCCATCTCGGCCATCGCCTCGGATTCATAGGCGTTCAGCCGGCAGCCCAGCGTGGCGAGGATCGGGGCCGCGCTCATCCGACCGCCGCCAGCCAGTCGGGGGACAGCACCCCGTCAAAGACCCGCGCCACCGGACCGGACAGCCAGACGCCATCGTCGCGCCAGTCCACCGTCAGGGTGCCGCCGTCCAGATCCAGCACCACCCGCCGCCCGGTCAGCCCGCGCCGATGCGCCGCCACCGCCACCGCGCAGGCGCCCGAGCCGCAGGCCAGCGTCACGCCCGCACCGCGTTCCCACACCCGCATCCGCAGGTGGTCGGGGCCGGTCAGGCTGGCGAATTCCACGTTGGTGCGCTGGGGAAACAGCGGGTGATTCTCGATCCGCGGGCCCAGGATTTCCAGCGGCACCACCTCGGCGTCATCGACAAAGAACACGCAATGCGGGTTGCCCATGCCGACGGCCGCGGGCGTCAGCTCCAGCGGCAGGGCGTCGGTGTCGACCTCTTGCGCCAGCGGTATCTGGTCCCACGCCAGCTGCGGCGGCCCCATGTTGACGTGGACCGCGCCGCCGTCGTGCCGCGCCTCCAGCATCCCGCGGCCCGTGGCGAAACGCACCCGGTCGCGGCCCAGCTCGCGCAGCATCAGGTCGGCCACGCAGCGCGAGGCATTGCCGCAGGCCCCGGCCTGAGACCCGTCGGCGTTCCAGAAATCCAGCCGGTAGTCGGCGTCCTGATGCGGCAGGATCTCGGCCAGCTGGTCGAAACCCACGCCGCGGTTGCGGTCGCCCAGCGCCCGCGCCAGCGCCGGCGTCATCCGCCGCGCCGGTTCGGCGCGCGAATCGATCACCACGAAATCATTGCCGGCCCCGTGCATCTTGATGAAGCCGAGGCCGCCCGAGGGGCGCTGAAGCTGGTCCATCGCCGCGATATACGCCTGCCCTCGCAATTCCGCCAGAGGTCGGGTCTTTTCCGCTTGACCCCGTTTGCACCTGTGTTTAGGGACACGCCCTGTGTTGGGGCCCGTAGCTCAGTGGTAGAGCAACTGACTTTTAATCAGTGGGTCGTTGGTTCGATCCCAACCGGGCTCACCACCTGACTTTCGGAAACCGCCGGCGGATAATTCTGCCGGCGGTTTCTGCATGTTGGGGTGCGTGACGGGCTGTGATCACAAGGGGGCGGCTGACGGGAGCGGCGGCATCCGCCATGCCGGACGGACGGAGATGCAGATGGACAACACGCGGCGGATGATGCTGGGCGCGGGCGGGGCGCTGGTGCTGGCCGGGTTCGTCGGCGGCGGCATGGCGCTGCGCCGGCGCGCGGCCGAACTGGCGGATACCGAGGTGCTGACCGATCCCGACAGCCCGCTGCTGGGCAATCCGGCGGGCGACGTGACCATCGTCGAGTTCTTCGATTACCAATGCCCGTTCTGCAAGCGCGGGCACGAGGACTTGCTGGCGCTGGTGGCCGAGGACGGCAACATCCGGCTGATGATGCGCGACTGGCCGGTGTTCGGCGCGCCGTCGGTGCTGGCGGCGCAGCTGGTGCTGGGGGCGGCCTCGCTGGGCGCCTATGCGCCCGCCCACCGCGCGCTGATGGCGACCGAGGGGCGGCTGGCCGCCCCCCAGATCCGCCGGGCGCTGGCCGGCGCGGGCGTCGATCACATCGCGGCCGAGGATGCGTTCCGCCGCGACCGCGGCCGCTGGGACGGGTTGTTGTCGCGCAGCGCGGCCCATGCGGCGCGGATGGGGCTGCAGGGCACGCCCAGCTTTGCGATCGGCCCGACGCCGCAGCCGGGGGACACCGCCACACCCCAGCCCGCCGTCTATCGCGGCGCCATGAGCATCCCGGCGCTGCGCCGCGCCGTGGCGCGCGCCCGGGGCTGAGGGCCCGCTACGGCGGCGCGCCGGGCAAAGCCGCGCAGACTGCAAAAGCCGCGCAAGATCACGGGCATCGCAGCCGCCGGGGCATCCGCCCGCCGCGCCGTGGGCCGGGTGCGGGCTGCGCCGGGCCGCTCCCCTTACCCCTTTTCCGGCCCGGCTTTCAGGTTTGTGACCCGCAGCTGCGGGACAACTGATTGACGGGCCGCCGGGCAGCTTGTAGCTCGAATGTCGAAGCGATTTCCGGCAGGTATTCTCTTGTAGCTGCACCCCGGCAGAGCGTTGCGCACATGCGCCGTCCGCCGCGGCACGATGGCAGGTGATCCCGCCGGGCCATGCCCGTTTCCGGCGTTCCCGCAGCGCCGTCCGGTGGTCGCGGTCCCGCATTCCGGGGCCGCCGGCCCCACCCGCCCGCCCCCGGCCCCCGGGCCGCCCCCAGACCCGCGCGCCCGCCGCGCCGCCGTGACGACGAAAGGCGACCGACCGGACATATGCTGGCCGAGAACCTGCTCTTGCTGCTTGCGGTGCTGCCCTTCATCGGGGCGGTTTCGGCTGTCACCATGCCGGTTTCGGCCCGCAACGCCGAGGTGGCGCTGGCGGGTTCGGTGATGGTCGCCGGGCTGCTGGCGCTGGCGGTGCTGTTCCAGGATGTCACGGCGGGGCAGGTGGTGTCGCGCAGCCTGAGCTGGGCGCCCTCGCTGGGGCTGGATGTCACGCTGCGGCTGGACGGGTTTTCCTGGCTGATGCTGCTGCTGGTCTACGGCATCGGGCTGCTGGTGGTGATCTATGCGCGCTATTACCTGGCGCCCTCGGACCCGGTGCCGCGGTTCTACGGCTTCCTGCTGGCCTTTGCCGGGTCGATGGTGGGGGTGCTGATCGCCGGCAACATCATCCTGATGGTGGTGTTCTGGGAACTGACCAGCCTGTTTTCGTTCCTGCTGATCGGCTACTGGCACCAGAACGCCGGCGCCCGCGACGGGGCCAGGACCGCGCTGGTGGTCACCGCCGCCGGCGGGATCGCGCTGCTGGCCGCCATGATCCTGCTGGGGCAGGCGGTGGGCAGCTACCAGCTGGACGACGTGCTGCGCGCGGGCGATCTGGTGCGCGGGCATCCGTGGTATCTGTGGATCTTGGGGCTGTTCCTGCTGGGCGCCTTCACCAAGTCGGCGCAGTTCCCGTTCCATTTCTGGCTGCCGAACGCCATGGCCGCGCCGACCCCGGTCAGCGCCTATCTGCACTCCGCCACCATGGTTAAGGCGGGGGTGTTCCTGCTGGTGCGGTTCTCGCCGGTGCTGGGGGCGACGGATGCGTGGTTCTGGGTCGTGGCCGGGACCGGCATGGTCACGCTGGTCATCGGCGCGGTGATCGCGACCTGGCGCAACGACCTGAAAGGGCTGCTCGCCTATTCCACGATCAGCCATCTGGGGCTGATCACCGCACTGGTCGGGATGGGCAGCGGCACCGCCATCGTCGCCGCGATCTTCCACATCATGAACCACGCGGTCTTCAAGGCCTCGCTGTTCATGGGGGCGGGGATCATCGACCATGAGACCGGCACCCGCGACCTGCGCAAGCTGTCCGGGCTGCGCCACGCCATGCCGCGCACGGCGCTGCTGGCGATCGTCGCCGCCGCCGCCATGGCGGGGGTGCCGCTGCTCAACGGCTTCCTGTCCAAGGAAATGTTCTTTGCCGAGGCCGCCGACTGGCACAACGGCACCTGGCTGGACCGCTGGCTGCCCTATATCGCCACCTTTGCCAGCGTGTTCAGCGTCGCCTATTCGCTGCGCTTCATCGCAGCGGTGTTCTTTGGCCCGCTGGCCACCGACCTGCCCAAGGAACCGCACGAGCCTCCGGTCTGGATGCGCCGCCCGGTCGAGCTGCTGGTCGCCATCGTGCTGCTGGTCGGCTTCTGGCCCGAGGCACTGATCGGCGCCATCCTGCAATCGGGGGTGCTGGCGGTGCTGGGCGATACCGCGCCCCGCTACAGCCTGGCGCTGTGGCACGGCTTCAACACCCCACTGAAGATGAGCCTGACCGCGCTGGTGCTGGGGGCGCTGTTCTATTTCCTGTTCTCCAGACGGCTGTCGCAGGCGAACGAGGCGCCGGGCTTCCTCAGCCTGCTGCGCGGGCAGCAGATCTTCGACCGGCTGATGCTGGTGGTGACGCGGAAATGGCCGGTGTTCCTGTCGCGCGTCACCGGCAGCAACCGGCTGCAGGTGCAGCTGCGGCTGGTGGTGCTGCTCAGCCTGTCCGCGGCGGCCTGGGCGCTGTGGGGGGCGGGCCGGCTGGTGCCGCGCGGGCTGTGGGACCGGATGGACCCGGGCTTCGCGCTGCTGTGGCTGGCCGGGATCGCCTGCGCCATCGGGGCGGCGGCGCTGGCCAAGTATCACCGCTTTGCGGCGCTGGCGCTGCTGGGGGGCGCGGGGCTGGTCACGGCGATGACCTTTGCCTGGTTTTCCGCCCCCGACCTGGCGGTGACGCAGCTGCTGGTCGAGATCATCACCACCGTGCTGCTGCTGCTGGGGCTGCGCTGGCTGCCCAAGCGCCTGCAGGAGATCGAGGGCGACAAGCGCCTGCCGGCCCGCACCCGCCGCGCCATCGACCTGGTGATCGCGGCCGCCTGTGGGGCCGGGGTCGCGGCCATCGCATTCGCCGTGATGACCGTGCCGCCGGGGCTCTCCATCGGCGACTGGTTCCGCCGCAACGCCTATGCCGAGGGCGGCGGCACCAACGCGGTCAACGTGATCCTGGTGGATTTCCGCGCCTTCGACACTATGGGCGAGATCACCGTGCTGGGGATCGTGGCGCTGACCTGCTATGCGCTGCTGCGCCGCTTCCGCCCGGCCCCGGAAAGCGTGGCCCAGCCCTCGCAGCAGACCTTCAACGAACTGCCCCCCCTCGACCCCGGGCGCGAGGCCGCGGCCGAGCCGACCCGCCGCGACCAGATGATGATGATCCCGGCGATCATCATGCAGTGGATGTTCCCGGTGTCGGTGGCGATCGCGGCCTATCTGTTCCTGCGCGGCCACGACCTGCCGGGCGGGGGCTTTGCCGCCGGCGTCGCCTTCGCCATCGGGCTGCTGCTGCAATATCTGGCGACCGACGTGCGCTGGATCGAAAGCCGCATCACCATCCTGCCGGTGCGCTGGATCGGGCTGGGGCTGATGATCGCCGCCGGCACCGGCATGGGCGCCTTCCTGTTCGGCTATCCGTTCCTGACCGCCCACGCGCAATATGTGGAGCTGCCGCTGATCGGCCCGGTGCCGGCGGCGACTGCCATGGTCTTTGACCTGGGGGTGTTCGCGGTGGTGGTCGGCTCGACCGTGCTGATGCAGATCGCCATCGCCCACCAGTCGCTGCGCTCGGCCCGCCTGCGCGCGCGCGAAGCTGCCGACGCCGCCGACCCGGTCGCCGCGGCCGAGGAACGCGAGAACCGCATCGAGGAACAGGCGCACCAGCAGGAGGGCGCGTGATGGAACTGACCCTGTCGCTGGGCATCGGGGTGCTGGTCGGATCCGGCGTCTGGCTGGCGCTGCGGCCGCGGACCTTCCAGGTCATCGTCGGTCTGTGCCTGCTGTCCTACGGCGTCAACCTGTTCATCTTTGCCATGGGGCGGCTGGTCACCGGCGCCGCCCCGATCATGCCCAAGGGCGGCTTCGTGAACCCCGACCGCTATGCCGACCCGGTGCCGCAGGCGCTGGTGCTGACCGCCATCGTCATCGGCTTTGCCACCACGGCGCTGTTTCTGGTGGTGATCATGGCCTCGCGCGGGCTGACCGGCACCGACCACGTCGACGGGAAGGAGCGCGAGCAGTGACGCCTCCGCCCCACATCATCGTGCTGCCGATCCTGATCCCGCTGATCGCGGGTGCGATCATGCTGATGTACGACGAACGCCAGCGCCGGCTGAAGCTGGGGCTGGGGCTGATCTCCTGCGTGCTGCAGCTGGGGGTGGCGATCGCGCTGATCCTGCGGGCCGGCGGCTCGTCCGAGCTGGGGCGCAACATCGTCACCCTGTATCTGCTGGGGGACTGGCCCTCGCCCTATGGCATCGTGCTGGTGCTGGACCGGCTGTCGGCGCTGATGCTGCTGCTGACCTCGGTGGTGGCGCTGCCGGCGCTGATCTATGCGGGCGCGGGCTGGCACCGCAACGGCCAGCATTTCAACGCGCTGTTCCAGTTCCTGCTGATGGGGGTGAACGGGGCGTTCCTGACCGGCGACCTGTTCAACCTGTTCGTGTTCTTCGAGGTGATGCTGGCGGCCTCCTACGGGCTGCTGCTGCACGGCTCGGGGCGCGTCCGGGTTGGGGCGGGGCTGCATTACATCGCGGTCAACCTGCTGGCGGCGATGCTGTTCCTGCTGGGGGTGGCGCTGATCTACGGCACCACCGGCACGCTGAACATGGCCGATCTGGCCACCCGCATCCCGCGGCTGTCCGAGGCCGACCGCCCGATGATCCACGCCGCCGCCGCGCTGCTGTCGGGGGCGTTCCTGATCAAGGCAGCGATGTGGCCGCTGTGCTTCTGGCTGCCCAACGCCTATGGCGCCGCCGCCCCGCCGGTGGGCGCGGTGTTTTCGCTGCTGACCAAGGTCGGCGCCTATGTGATCATCCGGCTGGGCCTGCTGCTGTTCGGCCCGGCGGCGGGCGAATCGGCGGGCTTCGGCGCGCAGGTGCTGGCGATGGGGGGCATGGCCACCATGGCCTATGGCTCGCTCGGGGTGCTGGCGGCGCAGGACCTGGGGCGGATGACCGGCAATCTGGTGCTGGTGTCCTCGGGGACGCTGCTGGCGGTGGCGGGGCTGGCGATGATCTACGACGACGCGCCGATGCTGACCGGGGCGCTCTACTACATGTTCGCCTCGACCCTGGGGCTGGCGGCGCTGTTCCTGCTGGCCGAGCCCATCGGCCGCAAGGAAGAGGGCATCGCCGGGCTGCTGGCGGTCACCGCCGAGGTCTACGGCCTCGACCCCGAGGAAGACGATGACGAGCCCCGGGAAGAGGGCACCGCCATCCCCGGCGCCACCGCGCTGCTGGGCATGGCGTTCCTGGTCTGCGTGCTGGTGGTGGCCGGGCTGCCGCCGCTGGCCGGGTTCCTGGGCAAGTTCGGGATGCTGTCGGGCGCGGTGCAGCGCGCCTGGACCCTGCCGGGGATGTGGGGGCACTGGGCCTTTGTGGTGCTGCTGATCCTGTCGGGGCTCTGCACGCTGATCGCGCTGATGCGCTGGGGGATCCAGAGCCTGTGGGCCAATGGCGAGGACCCGCCCCTGCCGGTGATGGAGGCGCTGCCGATCCTGATGCTGGTCGGCACCGTCGCGCTGCTGACCGTGCAGGCGGAACCGGCGCTGCGCTATCTGGACCGCACCGCCAACGCCCTGACCGAAAACGCCGTCTATATCGGCGGCGTGATGACCGCCCCCCCGGTCGGCCCCGAGGCGCTGGCCTCCGACGCCCCCGACTCCGACACGGCCGAGCCCCCCGCCCCGGGCGAGGTGCAGCCATGACGCTGTTCCCACATCCGCTGGTGTCTGCCGTCATCGCGCTGCTGTGGCTGGTGCTGACCGAGGTCTCGGCCGGGCAGCTGCTGCTGGCAGCGATCGTGGCGGTGCTGGCGGGGCTGGCCTATCGGCGGCTGACCCCGGACCCGATCCGGGTGCGCCGCCCGCGCCAGATCCTGCGGCTGTTCCTGCGGGTCGGCGGCGACATCATCCGCTCGAACATCGCGGTGGCGCGGCTGATCGTGACCCAGGGCCGCGACCACCGCCGCCGCGCCGGCTTCGTGCATATCCCGCTGGAGCTGACCAACCAGCACGCGCTGGCGATCCTTGCCATGATCGTCACCGCCACCCCCGGCACCGCCTGGATCGAATACGACCCGCGCGAGGGGCGGCTGCTGCTGCATGTCTTCGACCTGCTCGAATCCGACGACTGGGTGGATATCATCAAGTCCCGATACGAATCGCTGCTGCTGGAGATCTTCGAATGAGCGCGACCCTGCTTTCGGCGGTGCTGGTGTTTTCGCAGGTCTGCCTGGCGGTGGCGCTGCTCTTGGCGGTGATCCGGGCGCTTTACGGGCCACGGGCACAGGATCGCGTGCTGGGGCTCGATTCCGCCTATGTCTGCGCCATGCTGCTGCTGGTGGTCGCCGGAATGTATCACGGCACCGTCTATCAGTTCGAGGCGGCGCTGGTCATCGGCACGCTGGGCTTCGTCGCCACCACGGCGATGGGCAAGTTCCTGATGCGCGGCGAGGTGATCGAATGAGCCATCTCGACCAGATCCACCCGCTGATCGCGGTGCTGATCGCGCTGTTCGTGCTGATCGGCACGGTGCTGACGCTGCTGGGCACCGTCGGGCTGCTGCGGCTGGGCAGCTTCTACGAACGGCTGCACGCGCCGACGCTGGGGGTCAGCTGGGGGACGGCGGGAATCCTGGTCGGATCGGTGCTGATGTATTCGACGCTGGGCTCGCGCCCGGTGATCCACGAGCTGTTCCTGGGCATCATGATGATGGTGACCGCGCCGGTCACGCTGATGGTGCTGGGCCGCGCCGCCCTGCACCGCGACCGCGCCGAGGGCCGCCCGCCCCCCGGCAGCGACGCCCCCGGCCACCCGCTGAAACGCGGCACGGAGCGCTGAGGGGGCCATCCGCCGGGGCCCGCCTCTCGCATCCCAGCTCAGCCGCGTCCGCATCCGCGCGCCTGCGCCAGCCGCGCTCGCCTCACGAATCTGCCCACCCGCTGTCGCTGCACCTGCTCGCCCGCGTCCGCGTCCGCGCGCCCTCTTCGCCTTCTCCGGCACGGCGCACCTCGCCACTGCCTCACCCGGCGCCGCACCCCTGCAATGCCGCCCGGCGCCGACGCCACCGACACCGACACCCTCCGCACCCCGGCTGCGCACCGCCCCGGACCCGTTGCGCCCCACCGCCTTCCCGCCGCGTCCCCTCGACACCTATTCACTAGAAGGCCCTCTTCCCCGCATCCGCCTCGCTTATCCTCCGCACCCACGCCGGCCCAACCTCTGCCCCTGCCCCCGCCATGGACTTCTTTCTGGCCCAAATACCCCTGCCGAAGGCAGGCCGGGCCCTGCCCGGTCTTCCCGCTCACGCCGCCGGCAGGAACCGTCCCTCGCGCGACAGGATATCCTGCCAGACGGTGCCCGCGGCGCCGGTGGGCGGTGTGTCCTCGCGGTGCAGCAGGAACCAGCGGCGGATGATCGGCAGGTCGGGCCGGCGCAGCGCCACCAGCCGCCGCGACTTCAGTTCGTCGGCGACGGTGTGGGCAGAAATCAGCGCGATTCCCAGCCCGGCCATGACCGCCTGCTTGATCGTTTCGTTTGAATCCATCTCGATGGCGGCGTAGCTCTGCCCCTCGCCCAGCCGGTCGAGGAAGCGCTGCGCCAGCAGCCGCGTGCCCGACCCCGGCTCGCGCAGGATCAGCGGCTCGGCCAGAATCGCCTGCGCCGGCACCTCGGGCAGGACGGCCAGCGGATGCGCGGGGGGCGCGATCAGCACATGCGGGTGCGGGCCGATGTCGGCGGCGGTCACGCGGGGTTCGCGCGGGGGGCGGCCGGTGATCGCCATGTCCACGGTGCCGTCGCGCAGCGCCGCCACCACCCAGTCGCGGTTGCCGACCCGCAGGATGATCTCGATCCCCGGCAGGCTGCGGCCCAGCTCGGCCACCAGCGCGGGAACGAAATACTTGGCGGTCGAGACCACCGCCAGCACCACCCGCCCGGCGCGCCCCTGCTGCAGCGCCTCGATGTCGCCCAGCGCCGCCCGCAGCGCCGCATCGGCGCGGCGCGCGCCCAGCAGCAGCGCCTCGCCCGCCGGGGTGGGCTGGAAGGCGTGGGCGCCGTCGCGAAACACCAGCGCCGCCCCGACCGCATCCTCGAGCACCCGCAGCTGGCTGTGCACCGCCGGCGCGGTCAGCCCCAGCGCCTGCGCCGCCCCGGTGATCGAGCGCGCCTGCGCCACCGCATCCAGCGCACGCAGCTGCCGCAGGGTGATGGCTTCCAACCGTGGATTCAATTTTTCGGAACCATTCTTTTACATTATTAAATTTAACTATGCTTACACCGCCCGCATGATCAATCCAGAAATCACGTCGGTCTGGGGAGGAGAGCGGACGATGACAGCAGCCGAGGATATCGGTCTGGCCGATCTGGCCACGCAGCCCGAGGTGGCCGAGGTGATCCGCACCCTGGCCCGCGTGGCCCGCGAGCTGTCGCGCCGCATCGCCCGCGGCCCGCTGGAACGCCACGGCGCCACCGTCGGCGAAAACAGCGACGGCGACAGCCAGAAGGCGCTGGACCTGATCGCCGACCGCGCGGTGTTCGCGGCGCTGCAGGGCGCGCCGGTGCGCTGGTATGCCTCCGAGGAACGCGACGAGGTGGTGCCCCTGACCCCGGGCGCGCCGCTGGCGCTGGCGATCGACCCGCTGGACGGGTCCTCGAACATCGACGTCAACATGTCGATCGGCACCATCTTTTCCATCCTGCCGGCGCAGGACGATCCGCTGGCCTCGTTCCTGCGCCCGGGGCGCGAGCAGCTGGCGGCGGGCTATGTGATCTACGGGCCGCAGACCGCGCTGGTGCTGACGCTGGGCCGGGGCACCGCGCTGTGGGTGCTGGACCCGGAAACCGGGCGGTTCGAGCCGGCGGGGCCGCTGGCGATCCCGCAACGGTCGAACGAATTCGCGATCAACGTCTCGAACTATCGGCACTGGGCGCCGCCGGTGCGGGCCTATATCGACGACTGCCTGGCAGGAGAAACCGGGCCGCGCGACAAGAACTTCAACATGCGCTGGGTGGCCTCGCTGGTGGCGGAAACCCATCGCATCATCACCCGCGGCGGCATCTTCCTGTATCCGGCCGACGCGCGGCGCGGCTACGACCACGGCCGGCTGCGCCATGTCTATGAATGCGCGCCCATCGCGCTGCTGGTGGAACAGGCGGGGGGTGCGGCCACCGACGGCTGCGACCCGATCCTCGACCTTGTGCCGCAGGCGCTGCACGAACGCACGCCGCTGGTTTTCGGCACCCCCGTCAAGGTGCATCGCGTCGCCGCCTATCACGACCTTCCGCACGAGGAAGTCGCCGCCCTTTTCGGCCAACGCGGCCTCTTCCGGCAGTAGGATCCCATGAGCAAGAAGCATCCCATCATCTCGGTCACCGGCAGTTCCGGCGCGGGCACCAGCACCGTCAAGGCCACCTTCGACCAGATCTTCCGGCGCGAGGGCATCCGCGCCGTCTCGATCGAGGGCGACGCCTTCCACCGCTACGACCGCGCCGCGATGAAGGACGAGCTGGCGCGGCGCACCGCCGCCGGGGACAACACCTTCAGCCATTTTTCCATCGACGCCAACGAGCTGGAAAGGCTGGAGGACATCTTCCGCATCTACGGCGAAACCGGCCGCGGCCAGACCCGCCACTATGTCCACGACGACCGCGAATCGGAACGCTGGGGCGCGGCGCCCGGCAGCTTCACGCCCTGGGCCGATTTCGAGGACGGCAGCGACCTGCTGTTCTACGAAGGGCTGCACGGCGCGGTGAAAACCCCCGCCATCGACATCGCCCGGCACGCGGATCTGAAGATCGGGGTGGTGCCGGTCATTAACCTGGAATGGATCCAGAAGATCCACCGCGACAAGGCCAGCCGCGGCTATTCGACCGAGGCGGTGACCGATGTGATCCTGCGGCGGATGCACGATTATGTGCATGTGATCACACCCCAGTTCACCCAGACCGACATCAATTTCCAGCGGGTGCCGGTGGTCGACACCTCGAACCCGTTCATCGCGCGCTGGATCCCGACCCCGGACGAAAGCCTGGTGGTGATCCGCTTCAAAAACCCGCGGGGGATCGACTTCGCCTATCTGACCCAGATGATCCAGGGCTCGTGGATGAGCCGGGCGAACTCGATCGTCATTCCGGGGCCCAAGATGGACCTGGCAATGCAGCTGATCCTGACGCCGATGGTCCAGCGCCTTGTCGAAACCGCGCGGAGGGCCTGAGCCATGAACGCACCCACCAGTTTCGAAGCCACCACCCGCGCGATGGCGAACGCGATCCGGGCGCTGACCATGGACGCGGTGCAGGCTGCGAACTCGGGGCATCCGGGGATGCCGATGGGCATGGCGGATGTGGCGGCAGTGCTGTTCCGGCGCTTCGTGACGCTGGACCCCGCCGATCCGCAATGGCCCGACCGCGACCGTTTCGTGCTGTCGGCGGGGCATGGCTCGATGCTGCTTTACGCGGTCAACCACCTGCTGGGCTATGCCGACATGCCGGCCGAGGAGCTCAAGCGCTTCCGCCAGCTGGGCGCGCGCACCGCCGGGCATCCCGAATACGGCCATGCCGCGGGGGTCGAGGTCACCACCGGGCCGCTGGGCCAGGGGCTGGCCACGGCCGTCGGCATGGCGCTGGCGGAACGCATGGCGAATGCCCGCTGGGGCGACGCGCTGGTCGATCACCGGACCTGGGTCATCGCCGGCGACGGCTGCCTGATGGAGGGGATCAGCCACGAGGCCATCGACCTGGCCGGGCATCTGGGGCTGGGCCGGCTGGTGGTGCTGTGGGACGACAACCGCATCACCATCGACGGCGGCACCGAGCTGTCCACCTCGACCGACCAGATGGCGCGGTTCGCGGCCGCGGGCTGGCATACGGTGGCCTGCGACGCCCACGACCCGGGCGGCATCGCCGCGGCGATCCAGGCGGCGCAGGAGGACCCGCGCCCGTCGCTGGTCGCCTGCCGCTCGGTCATCGGCTGGGGGGCGCCGAACAAGCAGGGCAGCCCCGATTGCCACGGCGCGCCGCTGGGAGCCGAGGAAATCGCCGCCGCCCGCGCGCATCTTGAATGGCCGCACGCGCCGTTCGAGATCGACCCCGCCGTGCGCGACGCCTGGCAGGCGATCGCGCGCCGCGGTGCGCAGGCCCGCGCGGCATGGCAGGCGCGCCACGCCGCCCACCCCGACCGGGAGGGCTTCGACGAGGCGCAGTCCCGCGGCGGGCTTGAGGTGCTGGACGCCGCCATGGCCCGGCACAAGGCGCGGCTGCTGGCCGACCGCCCCAGCATCGCCACCCGCAAGGCGTCGGAGCTGGCGCTGGCGGTGGTCAACGCGGCGCTGCCCGACACGGTGGGCGGCTCGGCCGACCTGACCGGCTCGAACCTGACGCGCAGCGCGGGGATGCGACTAGTGACGCGGGCGGATTACGGTGGGCGTTATATCCATTACGGCATCCGCGAACACGGGATGGCCGCTGCGATGAACGGCATCGCGCTGCATGGCGGCTTCCGCCCCTATGGCGGGACCTTCCTGGCCTTTGCCGATTATTCGCGTCCGGCGATCCGGCTGGCGGCGCTGATGGGGGTGCCGGTCACCCATGTGATGACCCACGACTCCATCGGGCTGGGCGAGGATGGCCCGACCCACCAGCCGGTCGAGCATCTCGCCTCGCTGCGGGCAATCCCGAACCTGACGGTAATCCGCCCCGCCGATGCGGTGGAAACCGCGGAAAGCTGGGAAATCGCCATGGAAGCCACCGATGGCCCGGTGCTGCTGGCGCTGTCGCGGCAGAACCTGCCCACGCTGCGCGACCGGGCCGACCGCAACCTGACGGCGCTTGGGGCCTATTGTCTCCGCGACCCCGGCGACCGTCAGGCCACGCTGATCGCCACCGGGTCCGAGGTGGAAATCGCGCTGGCCGCCGCCGATCTGCTGGCCGAACAGGGCATCATCGCCGCCGTGGTCAGCGCCCCCAGCTTCGAGCTGTTCGCGGCCCAGCCCGCGGATTACCGCGCCGCGGTGCTGGGCGATGCCCCGCGCGTGGGCGTTGAGGCCGCGATCCGGCAGGGCTGGGACGGGGCGATCCTGCGCACCACCGACGGCTTTGTCGGCATGACCGGCTTTGGCGCCTCGGCCCCCGCCCCCGATCTTTACCGGCATTTCGGGATCACGGTCGAGGCCGTGGCAGATGCCGCCCGCAACCTCATCACGGAGTGACCCATGGCCCTTATCACGCTGCGACAGCTGCTGGACCACGCCGCCGAACATGGCTACGGCGTCCCCGCCTTCAACATCAACAACATGGAACAGGGGCTCGCCATCGTGAAGGCGGCGGCCCAGACCGACGCGCCGGTGATCCTGCAGGCCAGCCGCGGCGCGCGCAGCTACGCCGGCGACATCATGCTGCGCCACATGGTGCAGGCGCTGGCCGAGATGAACCCGACCGTCCCGATCTGCCTGCATCAGGACCACGGCAACAACCTGGCCACCTGCATGTCCGCGATCCGCCACGGCTTTACCAGCGTGATGATGGACGGATCGCTGCACGAGGACATGAAGACCCCCGCCGACTATGACTATAACGTCGCGGTGACCGCCCGGGTGGCCGAGGCCGCCCACGCCGTCGGCGCCTCGGTCGAGGGCGAGCTGGGGGTGCTGGGCAGCCTCGAAACCGGCGAAGCCGCGGCCGAGGACGGCTCGGGCGCCGAGGGCAAGCTGGACGAAAGCCAGCTGCTGACCGACCCCGATCAGGCGGTGGATTTCGTCATGCGGACGAAATGCGACGCGCTGGCGATTGCCTGCGGCACCTCGCACGGCGCCTACAAGTTCACTCGCCAGCCTGACGGCGAGATCCTGGCGATGCATGTGATCGAGGCGATCCACCAGCGCCTGCCCGGCACGCATCTGGTGATGCACGGCTCATCCTCGGTCCCGCAGTATCTGCAGGATCTGATCAACCAGAACGGCGGCGAGATGCCCCAGACCTGGGGCGTCCCGGTCGAAGAGATCGAGCGCGGCATCCGCATGGGCGTGCGCAAGGTCAACATCGACACCGACTGCCGCATGGCGATGACCGGCCAGTTCCGCCGCATCGCCCGCGAGAACCCGGCCGAGTTCGACCCGCGCAAGTTCCTGATCCCGGCGATGGACGAGCTGACCGCCCTGTGCCGCGACCGCTTCGAGCGCTTCGGCACCGCCGGCCACGCCAGCCGCATCAAGGTCATCCCGATGGACGAAATGGCGAAACGCTATGCCGCGGGGACGCTGAACCCCGCCAACGCGGCGGCGAAAGCCGCCTGAGGGCCAGCAATCACCGCGGCCAAGGCCGCATCAGGGGAGGAAACACCCATGAACGAGATGAGCACCACCGAAATCACCGACAAGAAGAAACGCTATCAGGCCGGCGTGCTGAAATACGCGCAGATGGGCTATTGGGACGGCGATTACCAGCCCAAGGACACCGACCTGCTGGCGCTGTTCCGCATCACCCCGCAGGATGGCGTCGACCCGATCGAGGCGGCGGCGGCGGTGGCGGGCGAAAGCTCGACCGCGACCTGGACCGTGGTCTGGACCGACCGGCTGACCGCCTGCGACCAGTATCGGGCGAAAGCCTACAAGGTCGAACCGGTGCCGGGCCAGCCGGGGCAGTATTTCTGCTATGTCGCCTATGACCTGATCCTGTTCGAGGAAGGGTCCATCGCCAACCTGACCGCATCCATCATCGGCAACGTGTTTTCGTTCAAGCCGCTGCTGGCGGCGCGGCTGGAAGACATGCGGCTGCCGGTGGCCTACTGCAAGACCTTCAAGGGCCCGCCCACCGGCATCGTGGTGGAACGCGAGCGGCTGGACAAGTTCGGCCGCCCGCTCTTGGGCGCCACCACCAAGCCCAAGCTGGGGCTGTCGGGCAAGAACTACGGCCGCGTCGTCTATGAGGGGCTCAAGGGCGGGCTCGACTTCATGAAGGACGACGAGAACATCAACTCGCAGCCCTTCATGCACTGGCGCGACCGCTTCCTTTACGTGATGGAGGCGGTGAACCTGGCCACCGCCCAGACCGGCGAGGTCAAGGGCCATTACCTGAACATCACCGCCGGCACGATGGAGGAGATGTATCGCCGTGCCGAGTTCGCCAAGTCGCTGGGCAGCGTGATCGTGATGGTGGACCTGATCATCGGCTATACCGCGATCCAGTCGATTTCCGAATGGTGCCGGCAGAACGACATGATCCTGCACCTGCACCGCGCCGGCCACGGCACCTACACGCGGCAGAAGAACCACGGCATCAGCTTCCGCGTGATCGCCAAGTGGATGCGGCTGGCGGGGGTGGACCATATCCACGCCGGCACCGCGGTCGGCAAGCTGGAAGGCGACCCGATGACCGTGCAGGGGTTCTACAACGTCTGCCGCGAGACCCATAACGCCGTCGATCTGCCGCGCGGGCTGTTCTTTGACCAGGACTGGGGCGACATCAGAAAGGTGATGCCGGTCGCCTCGGGCGGGATCCACGCCGGGCAGATGCACCAGCTGCTGGACCTGTTCGGCGACGACGTGGTGCTGCAGTTCGGCGGCGGCACCATCGGCCACCCGATGGGCATCCAGGCCGGCGCCACCGCCAACCGCGTCGCGCTGGAAGCCATGGTCAAGGCCCGCAACGAGGGCGTGGACATCGCCAACGAAGGCCCCGAAGTCCTGCGCCGCGCCGCCAAATGGTGCAAGCCGCTGGAGGCCGCGCTGGATGTGTGGGGCAACATCACCTTCAACTACAGCTCGACCGACACCTCGGACTTTGTTCCCACCGCCAGCGTTTCGTGAGGAGGATCAGATGCGCATCACCCAGGGCTGCTTCAGCTTCCTGCCCGACCTGACCGATGAGGAGATCAGCGCCCAGGTCGAATACTGCCTTGCCCGCGACTGGGCCATCGGCATCGAATACACCGACGAGCCGCACCCGCGGAACACCTTCTGGGAGATGTGGGGCAACCCCATGTTCGACCTGAAGGACGCCAAGGGCGTGATGATGGAGCTGGAGGACTGCCGCAAGGCCAACCCCGACAGCTATATCCGCATGAACGCCTTCGACAACGCCCGCGGGCTGGAAACGGTGACGATGAGCTTCATCGTCCACCGCCCGGCGGTCGAGCCGCGGATCATCATGCGCCGGACCGAGGTGGACGGGCGCTCGATCCGCTACACCCATGAGGTGGCGCGCTAGGCGGCGCGGTCGCACCGGGGGCTTCGCGCCCCCGGGCCCCCGCGGGATATTTTCATGATGAAGATGGAGCCAGCGATGGACGAGGTAGCGCCTGTAAGCATCGACCTGCGGGCCGAGTATGAAGAATCCGGCGTGCGCGAGGTCCTGGACGAGCTGGACCGCGAGCTGATCGGGCTGGCCCCGGTCAAGAGCCGCATCCGCGAGACCGCGGCGCTGCTGCTGGTGGACCGCGCCCGCGCCCGGCTGGGGCTGAGCCACGACACCCCCACCCTGCACATGAGCTTCACCGGCAACCCCGGCACCGGCAAGACCACCGTCGCGCAGAAGATGGCCGGGCTGCTGCACCGGCTGGGCTATGTGCGCAAGGGCCATCTGGTCAGCGTCACCCGCGACGATCTGGTCGGCCAGTACATCGGCCACACCGCCCCCAAGACCAAGGAGGTGCTGAAAAAGGCCATGGGGGGCGTGCTGTTCATCGACGAGGCCTATTATCTCTACAAGCCCGACAACGAACGCGATTACGGGCAAGAGGCGATCGAGATCCTGCTGCAGGTGATGGAAAATAACCGCGACGACCTGGTGGTGATCATGGCCGGCTATGCCGACCGCATGGACCGGTTCTTTTCCGCCAACCCGGGGTTCCGCTCGCGCATCGCCCATCACATCGACTTTCCCGACTATACCGACGACGAACTGGGCCGCATCGCCGGCGCCATGCTGGACGCGCAGGGCTATCGGCTGGATCCGGGCGCGCAGGCGGCGATGGCGGAATATGTCACCCTGCGCCGGGCGCAGCCGCATTTCGCCAATGCGCGGTCGATCCGCAATGCGCTGGACCGGGCGCGGCTGCGGCAGGCGAACCGGCTGTTCACGCAGGATCGGCCCGTGACGGCGGACGATCTGTGCATTATCACTGCCCCCGACCTCAGGGCGAGCCGGGTGTTTTCCGGCGGGCTCGACCCCGACTCTGGCCGCAGCAAGGACGATGCCCATGGACTTTGACCGCTCGATCAAGATCGCCCCCTCGATCCTCTCGGCCGATTTCGCCGATTTCGGCCGCGAGATCCGCGCGGTCGAGGATCAGGGCGCCGACTGGGTGCATGTGGACGTGATGGACGGGCATTTCGTCCCCAACATTACCTTTGGCCCGCCCGCGGTGGCGGCGTTCCGCAAGCATGTGCGCACGGTGATGGACGTGCATCTGATGATCGCCCCGGTCGATCCCTATATCGACGCCTTTGCCAGGGCCGGCGCCGACATCATCACCGCCCATGTCGAGGCCGGGCCGCATATCCACCGCACCCTGCAGGCGATCCGCGGCGCGGGCGCCCGCGCGGGCGTGGCGCTGAACCCGGGCACTCCGGCGGAATCGGTCGAACATCTGCTGGACCTGGCCGATCTGGTCTGCGTGATGACGGTGAACCCGGGGTTCGGCGGGCAAAAATTCATCGACATGACCGACAAGGTGCGCCGCCTGCGCGCGATGATCGGCGACCGCCCCGTGCATATCGAGATCGACGGCGGCGTCGATCCGACCACCGCGCCGGCTCTGGCGCGGGCCGGGGCGGATGTGCTGGTCGCGGGCTCGGCGGTGTTCCGGGGCGGATCGGTGTCGAACAGCGCGCCCTATGGCGAGAACATCGCCGCGATCAGGGCGGCGGCCGAAGGCGCGCTGGGATGACGCTGCGGGCGATCATCTTCGACGTGGACGGCACCCTGGCCGAGACCGAGGAGCTGCATCGCCGCGCCTTCAACGACTGCTTTGCCGCGCAGGGGCTGGGCTGGCACTGGGACCAGCACCGCTATCGCGAGCTGCTGCGCGTCACCGGCGGCAAGGAACGCATCGCCCACGACCTGGCCGACCGCGGAATCGACCCCGCCGCCCATGACATCCCCGCGCTGCACCGCGCCAAGACCGAGCGCTATACCGCGCTGATGGCGGGGGGCGAGATCGCGCTTCGCCCGGGGATCGCGGCGCTGATCGCCTCGGCCCGGGCGGGCGGCCTGCGTCTAGCCATCGCCACCACCACCAGCCGCCCGAATATCGACGCGCTGATCCGCGCCACCATGGGGCGCGACGCCTCCGAGGTGTTCGACGTGATCGCCGCGGGCGACGAGGTGGCGGCAAAGAAACCCGCCCCCGACGTGTATCTGCTGGCGCTGCGGCGGCTGGGCCTGCCCGCCGCCCACGCCGTGGCGCTGGAGGATTCGCTGAACGGGCTGCTGTCGGCCCGGGCGGCGGGGCTGCGCTGCGTGGTCTCGCCCGCCACCTATACGCGGGGCGATGCCTTCCCGGACGACTGCCCGCTGGTGGCGGATTTCACCGATATCTCCACGCCCGCGGCGCTGGAAATGCTGCTGAGGGAGCCGGCATGATCCTGATTTTCGACCTGGACGGCACGCTGATCGACAGCGCCCCCGACATCCACCAGACCTCGAACGAGGTGCTGGCGGCCGAGGGGCTGGCGCCACTGGACCTGCCCACGGTGCGCAGCTTCATCGGCCGCGGCGTGCCGCATCTGGTCGAGCGGCTGCTGGGCGCGCATGGCATCGCGGACCCCGTGCGCACGGCGCGGCTGATCGCCGCCTTTGGCGCGCGTTACGAAGATGCGGTGGCGCTGACCCGCCCCTATGACGGCGTGGCCGCGGCGCTGACGGCGCTGGCGGCGCAGGGGCATGTGCTGGGCATCTGCACCAACAAGCCGGTGGCGCCGGCGCGGGCGGTGCTGCGGCATCTGGGGTTGCTGGACCATTTCGCCGCGATCATCGGCGGTGACAGCGCCCCCCAGCGCAAGCCCGACCCGGAACCCCTGCATCTGGCGATCGCAGCCTGCGGCGGCGGGCCCGCACTTTACATCGGCGACAGCGAGGTCGACGCCACCTGCGCCGCCGCCGCCGGGGTGGCGCTGATCCTGCACACCCAAGGCTATCGCAAGACCGCCCCCGAGGCGCTGCCGCATGTGGCGCTGTTTGCCGATTTCGCGGAACTGCCGGGGATCGTGGCCGAGCTTGCGGCCGACCACGCGGGGCAGAAGGCGCTGGCCTGACGCTCGCCCCCGCTGCCGCGCGGCTGTCGCCCATGGCTTGCGGCGCGTTCGCCGCGCCCTCCTCGTCCGCCCTGTGGCCGCCCCACCTGTTGCCGCCGCCGCCCCCTGCGTGGCACAGTCCCGCCATGTCGCTGACCGCTCGCATCGTGGTGCTGGTTCTGGCCGTGCAGCTGGCGCTGGTCGCGGCGCTGGGGCTGCTCTTGGCCGCCAATGCGCGCGAGGCGGTGGCGGCCGAGGTCGCGGCCTCGATGCGCTCGGCGCGCGAGTTGGTGCTGACCACGGTCGCGGCGCTGATCGACACCGTCCCGGGCGAGCAACTGCCCGCGACGCTGGCCGAGCGGGTGATCGAGCCGCGCCACGCCCGCATCCTGGTCTATGACGCCGCCAGCGGGCGCATGGCTTCGCCCCGCAACGCCACGCCGCGGCCCGAGCCGGCGCCCGAGTGGTTCACCCGCCTGCTGGCGCCGCGGGTCCAGTCCACGCAGCTGCAGGTGGTGGAAAACCACACGATCCGCGGGCTGGCGATGATCTCGGGCGATCCGGCGGCGGAAATCGCCAAGGTCTGGGACGATGCGCGCACGCTTTCCGGGCTGCTGGCGCTGGCCGGGCTGGCGCAGCTGGCGCTGATCTGGGCGATCCTGCGAGCCGGGCTGCGGCCGCTGTCGCGGGTCTCAACGGTGCTGGACCGGCTGGCGGGGGGCGATCTGTCGGCGCGTGCGGGACGGGTGCGCACCCCCGATCTGGCGCCGCTGGCCGCCGATGTGGACCGGCTGGCGCAGGCGCTGGCGGATGCGCAGGCCGACCGCGCGCGGCTGTCGCGGCAGGTGGTGGGGCGCGGCGACCAGGAACGCGCCGCCATCGCCCGCGACCTGCATGACGAATACGGCCCCTGCCTGTTCGCGCTGCGGGTTGAGGCCGGGGCGATCCGCGATGCCGCCCCCGACGCTGCCATCCGCGACCATGCCGAAAACATCCTGACCATCGCCGACCAGATCCGGCAGGTGAACAGCGCGTTGCTGTCAGGGCTGCGGCCGATGGCGCTGGGGCAGCTGCCGCTGGCCACGGTGCTGGCGGACCTGTTCGACGACCTCGCCCAGCGGCACGAAAGCATCCGCTGGACGCTAACCCTGCCCCCCGAGCTGCCCGAGCCGGACGAGGCCACCGCCCTGACGATCTACCGCATCCTGCAAGAGGGCACGACCAATGCCCTGCGCCATGCCGGCGCCACGCGCATCAGCGCCGCCGTGGACCACACTCCCCAAGGCTGGACCGTGCGCCTGTCCGACGACGGCCTTGGCCTGCGCGGCGCGGCCGAGGGCAACGGCCTGTCGGGGATGCGTGAACGCGTGGGCCTGCTGGGCGGCAGTTTCGACGTGCAGGACGGGGCGCGAGGTGTCACACTCTGCGCGAGATTGCCGGACCAGACCGACCCATGACCAACACCGCCCCCGATCCCGAACCCGCCCCCCAACCCGCCCGCACCGCCATGGTGGTGGACGACCACCCGATCACCCATCTGGGCTGCGGGCGGCTGCTGGCCGATCTGGGATATGGGCGCGTGCTCAAGGCCATGTCGGGGGACGAGGCGCTGGCGCTGCTGGGCCAGCATCAGCCGCAGGTGGTGGTGCTGGACATCTCGCTGCCCGGCACCGGCGGTCTGGCGCTGATCGCGCCGATCCTGGAACGCTCGCCCGACAGCGCGATCCTGATGTTTTCCATGAACGACCAGCCCGGTTTCGCCGCCCGTGCGCTGGCCGAGGGCGCGCATGGCTTCCTGTCCAAGAACGCCCCGCCCGAAGAGTTCGGCACCGCCATCCGCGCGCTCGAGTCGGGAGAGTTCTACCTGCCCCCCCGCATGGCACTGGCCCTGGCGACGCGGCAGGCAGGGTCCGACCGTTCCGCCGCGCTGACCGCGCGCGAGGACGAGGTGCTGACCCTGATCGGCAAGGGTCTGGCGCTGCAGCAGGTCGCCGACCGGCTGGGGGTCAGCTACAAGACCGTCGCCAACGCCGCCTCAACGCTGAAGCGCAAGCTGGGAGTGTCGAACATGACCGGGCTGATCCGCCACGCGGTGGAACGCGAGCGGTAACGCCTAGACCGCGATATTGTCGATCAGCCGCACCGGCCCCAGCCAGGCCGCGGCCAGCAGCCGCGCGGGGCGGTTCAGCCGGTCCAGCGGCACCAGCGTTTCTGGATCGCGCAGGTCCAGATATTCGACCTGCCGGAACCCGGCGGCGGTGATCTGGTCCCGCGCCTGCGCCAGCACCTGCGCCGCATCCTCGCCCGCCCGCAACCGCAGCGCCGCCGCCGCCATGGCGCGATGCAGCGCCGGCGCGATGGCGCGGTCCTCGGCCGACAGCCGGGCATTGCGCGAGGACAGCGCCAGCCCGTCATCCTCGCGCAGGGTCGGGCAGCCGCTGATTGTTGTGGGAATGTTCAGGTCGGCGACCATGCGGCGCACGATCTGCAACTGCTGCCAGTCCTTTTCGCCAAAGAACGCCCGGTCGGCGCCGGTCATCAGCAGCAGCTTGGCTACCACCGTCGCCACCCCGTCGAAATGCCCGGGCCGGAAATCGCCGCACATGCCGCGGGAAAGCCCCTCGACCCGGACCGAGGTGGCGAAACCTTGGGGATAGACCTCGTCCACCGGCGGCATGAACAGCAGATCGACGCCGCGCGGGCCAAGGACGGCGCGGTCGCTGTCCTCGTGGCGGGGGTAGTTGGCCAGATCCTCGGCATTGTCGAACTGCCGCGGGTTCACGAACAGGGTGACGATCACCCGGTCGCAGGCAGCGCGCGCCGCCTCGACCAGCGACAGATGCCCCGCGTGCAGCGCGCCCATCGTCGGCACCACCGCCACGGTTTCACCCCGACCCCGCCAGTCGGCGACATGGCCGCGCAAATCCGCGACGCTGCGCGCCACCTGCATTTCACCCATGATCGCCCCCTTTGTCCCGCAGACGCGGGTGACAGGCCACAGCGGCGCGGAAAACGCAACGGAAAATCCCGCGGCCGGTCAGGGGACCGGGGTCCACATCACGTCGTCGATCCGCGGCGCGGCGGTGGAAAGCATCACCAGCCGGTCGAAGCCCAGCGCGATGCCGCTGGAGGGCGGCATGATCGCCAGCGCCGCCAGCAGATCCTCGTCCAGCGGATAGGTCTCGCCGTAGACCCGCGATTTCTCCGCCATCTCGGCCTGAAACCGGCGGCGCTGCTCGGCAGGGTCGGTCAGCTCGCCGAAGCCGTTGGCGAGCTCGACCCCGCAGGCGTAAAGCTCGAACCGCTCGGCCACGCGCGGGTCGTCGGGGGCGCGGCGGGCCAGCGCGGCCTCGGGGGCGGGATAGCGGTCGAGGATGGTGGCGCGGCCGTGGCCCAGATGCGGCTCGACATGGGTGACGAGGATGCGCGACAGAATGTCGGACCAGCCGTCATCCGCCGCCACCCGCAAACCCGCGGCGCGCGCCTGCCGGGCCAGAGCGTCGCGGTCGGTCGCGCCATCCGCGCCCACCGTGGCCAGCAGGTCGACCCCGGCATGGCGCTGGAACGCCTCGGCCACCGACAGCCGTTCCGGGGCGGCGAACGGATCGCAGACGTGGTCGCGAAACCGCAGCTCCGACGCGCCGGAGGCCGTCGCCGCCAGCGCCAGCAGCGCGGCGCAGTCCTCCATCAGCACCTCATACCCCTCGCCCACCCGATACCATTCCAGCATGGTGAACTCGGGGCTGTGCAGGGGGCCGCGCTCGCGGTTGCGCCAGACATGGGCAAAGGCGGCAATGCGGGTCTCGCCCGCGGCCAGCAGCTTTTTCATCGCGAATTCGGGGCTGGTATGCAGATACAGCCGCCGCGCCTGCCCGTCGTTGCCGATGGCGTCGGTGGCGAAGCCGTGCAGATGCGCCTCGTTCCCCGGGCTGGCGGCCAAGGCGGCGGGATCGACTTCGGTGAAGCCCTCGGCCTCCAGCCAGCCGCGGAAGGCGCGCTGGATGCGCCCGCGCGCCGCCAGCAGCGGACGCCGATCTGCGTGGCGGGCCGGGTCCCACCAGGGTGTTTCCGTCATCTCTGGAGATTTCCGCTGAACTGCGCTAAGGAACGCGGCAATAATTCCCACATTCTCAGATCGCAAGAAAGACGCCAGTGAAAGTCATCGCATCGAGCCTGCGCAAGGGCAACGTCGTCGAGCTGGACGGCAAACTGTATGTCGTGCTGACCGCCCAGAACTTCCACCCCGGCAAGGGCACCCCGGTGACCCAGGTCGACATGCGCCGCATTTCCGACGGCACCAAGGTCAGCGAACGCTGGCGCACCACCGAGCAGGTCGAGCGCGCCCATGTCGACGAACGCGCCTATGACTATCTGTACGAGGACGGCGAGGGCTTCCACTTCATGGAGCCGGAAACCTACGAACAGGTCGTCGCGCCGGCCGAGATGATCGGCGACCAGAAAGCCTATCTGCAGGAAGGGATGCGGGTGTTCCTGCAGGTGTTCGAGGGCGCACCGATCGCCATGGAACTGCCGCAGAAGATCACCGTCGAGGTGGTCGAGACCGAGCCGGTGGTCAAGGGCCAGACCGCCTCGTCGTCCTACAAGCCGGCGGTGGTGGACAACGGGCTGCGGGTGATGGTGCCGCCCCATATCGGCGCGGGTACCCGCATCGTGATCAACACCGAGGACAATTCCTACGTGGAACGCGCCAAGGACTGACGCGTCCACCCTGGCGGCGCCGCCTTCGCTGCGCCGTGGCTTGGGTATTTGGACCAGAAAGAAGACATTGGCGAAAAAGCCCCGAGGCCGTGATTCCGGCCTCGGGGCTTCTTTCTGGTTCAAATACCCATGCGGCCGCGCCGTCGGGCGGGACGGTTCAGATGACAGCGATCCCCTGCCCTTCCTCCACCCGGCCGACAACGGCGGACAGCGGATAGCCGGCGTCGTGCAGGCGGCGCAGCCAGCCCTCGGCGGCGTCGGGGGCGACGGCGACCAGCAGCCCGCCCGAGGTCTGCGGATCGCAGAGCAGCGCGCGCTGCCAGTCGGGGCAGGTCTCGGGCAGCGTCACCTCGGCGCCATAGGCGGCCCAGTTGCGGGTCGAGGCGCCGGTAACGTGCCCGGCCTGCGCCAGTTCCTCGGCGCGCGCCAGCAGCGGCAGGGCCGCGCGCTCGATCACCACCCGCACGTCCGAGCCGCGGGCCATTTCCAGCCCGTGCCCGAGGATGCCGAAGCCGGTGACGTCGGTGATGGCGTGGACCGCCGGATCCTCGGCCAGTTCGGGGCCGATGCGGTTCAAAAGCGTGGTCGAGGCGATCATTTCCGCGATCCCGGCATCATCCAGCGCGGATTTCTTGATCGCCGCCGAATAGATGCCGACCCCCAGTCCCTTGGTCAGGATCAGCACGTCGCCCGGCTGCGCATCGGCGTTGCGGCGCAGTTTCGCGGGATCGACCAGCCCGATTACCGCCAGCCCGTAGATCGGTTCCGGGGAATCGATGGAATGGCCGCCCGCGACCGGGATCCCGGCCTCGGCGCAGATGGCGCGGCCGCCTTCGAGGATCTCGCGGATCATCTCGGCGGGCAGCTTGTCGATCGGCATCCCCAGGATCGCCAGCGCCATGATCGGGCGCCCGCCCATTGCGTAGATGTCGGAAATCGCGTTGGTGGCGGCGATGCGGCCGAAGGCGTGGGGGTCGTCCACCATCGGCATGAAGAAATCGGTGGTCGCGATCACCGCGGTCTTGTCGTCCACCTGCCAGACCGCGGCGTCGTCCGAGGTCTCGGTCCCGACCAGCAGCTGCGGGAACATCTGCCCGACCGGCTGCCCGGCCAGCAGCTCGCGCAGCACCGCCGGGGCCAGCTTGCAGCCGCAGCCGCCGCCGTGGGACAGCTGGGACAGTCGGATCCGGGGGGCGGTCATGGCAGGTTCTCCGTTGCGGTCTCCCGGATATCGCGGCGGCAGCGGCGCAGAGTCAAGAAGCCCGCCCGGGCGGTGTCCGGGCCGCGCAACTCCCGTAAAGCGATATGTCCCCGTTGCAATATCGCGCTATCGTTGACTTGTAGGCGATTCCGCCTGACACTGATCCCACCTATCTTCGTTTGACAGGCACAGGAGGATCGAATGAACATCGACCTCTCACGCCGCGGCTTCCTGAAGCTTGCGGGTGCGGGAGTCGCGGCGACATCGCTGGGGGCCATGGGCTTCGGCGGTGCAGAGGCAGCGGAACTGGCGCATGTGCGCGCCTTCAAGCTGACCCAGACGACCGAGACCCGCAACACCTGCCCCTATTGCTCCGTCGCCTGCGGCGTCATCATCTATGGCCGCGCCGACGAGGCAGGCAAGCGTCGCGTGGTCCATATCGAGGGCGACGCCGACCATCCGGTGAACCGCGGCACGTTGTGCCCCAAGGGCTCGGCGCTGAAGGATTTCGTCAACGCCGAGACGCGGCTGACCGAGCCGATGATCCGCCGCGCCGGTTCCGACCGTTTCGAGCCGATTTCCTGGGACGAGGCGCTGGACAAGATCGCCCGCGCGCTCAAGGACGACCGCGACGCCAACCTGCTGGCCGCGAACGAGGCCGGGGTGCCGGTCAACCGCTGGTCCACCGCCGGTTTCCTGGCCGCGTCGGCCACCACCAATGAAACGGCTTGGCTGACCTACAAGGTGGTCCGGTCGATGGGTATTGTAGGTTTCGACAACCAGGCGCGCGTCTGACACGGCCCCACGGTGTCCAGTTTGGGCCCGACATTTGGCCGTGGAGCGATGACCAACTCCTGGACCGACATCAAGAATACCGACCTCGTGATCGTCATGGGCGGCAATGCTGCCGAAGCGCACCCGTGCGGCTTCAAATGGGTGACCGAGGCGAAACACCATCGCGGCGCCAAGCTGATCGTCGTGGACCCCAGGTTCACGCGCACGGCCAGCGTGTCCGATTACTATGCCCCGATCCGCCCCGGCACGGACATCACCTTCCTGATGGGGATGATCCGGTGGATGATCGAGAACGACAAGGTGCAATGGTCCTACGTCAAGGCCTTCACCAACGCCTCGTTCCTGGTCAAGGAAGAGTTCGGCTGGTCCGACGGGCTGTTCACCGGCTATGACGAGGAAAAGCGCGACTACGACCGGTCGAGCTGGGAATACCAGCTGGGCGAGGATGGTTTTGCGCTGACCGACCCGACGCTTCAGCATCCGCGCTGCGTCTGGAACCTGCTGAAAGCGCATGTCGACGCCTATACGCCCGAGATGGTCGAGCGGGTCTGCGGCACGCCGAAGGAACGTTTCCTGAAGATCGCCGAGATGATCGGGGAATGTTCGTCGCCGACCAAGACCATGACCTCGATGTATGCGCTGGGGTGGACGCAGCACTCCAAGGGGTCGCAGAACATCCGCGGCATGGCGATGCTGCAGCTGATCCTGGGCAATATCGGGGTTCCCGGTGGGGGCATGAACGCGCTGCGCGGGCATTCCAACATCCAGGGCCTGACCGACATCGGGCTGATGTCGAACCTGATCCCGGGCTATCTGAACATCCCGACGGAAAAGGAACCCGACTGGGAAACCTACATGAAGTCGCGGCAGTTCAAGCCGCTGCTTCCCGGCCAGACCAGCTATTGGCAGAACTACTCCAAGTTCATGGTTTCGTTCCAGAAATCCATGTGGGGTGACGCGGCCACGGCGGAAAACGACTGGGCCTACCACTATCTGCCCAAGCTGGACGTGCCCGCCTATGACATGCTGCGCATGTTCGAGCTGATGGATCAGGGCAAGGTGAACCTGTATTTCTGTCAGGGCTTCAACCCGCTGCTGGCGCTGTCCAACCGCGGCAAGAACACCTCGGCGCTGTCCAAGCTCAAGCTGCTGGTGGTCATGGACCCGCTGCAGACCGAGACCGCGCGGTTCTGGGAAAACCACGGCGCCTTCAACGACGTGGACCCTTCCGCGATCCAGACCGAGGTGATCGAGCTGCCGACCTCGTGCTTTGCCGAGGACGAGGGCGCGCTGGTCAACTCGGGCCGCTGGCTGCAGTGGCACTGGGCGGCAGCCGAGCCGCCGGGTCAGGCGAAGCACGACACCTGGATCATGGCGCAGATCTTCCTGCGGGTGCGCGAGCTTTACGCGGCCGAGGGGGGCGCCTTCCCCGACCCGATCCTGAACCTGACCTGGCCCTATGCCGATCCCTCGACGCCGATGCCCGACGAGCTGGCGCGCGAGATGAATGGCACCGCGCTGGCGGACGTGACCGACCCTGCCGACCCGACCAAGGTGCTGACCGCGGCCGGCAAGCAGGTGAAGTCCTTTGCCGAGCTGCGCGACGACGGCTCGACCGCCTGCGGCTGCTGGATCTATTCCGGCTGCTTCAACGAGGACGGCAACAACATGGCGCGGCGGGACAACTCCGACCCCTCGGGGCTGGGCGTCCATTCCAACTGGGCGTGGAGCTGGCCGCTGAACCGGCGGACGCTCTACAACCGCGCCTCGGCCGATCTCGACGGCAAGCCGTGGGATCCCGAACGGGCGCTGCTCAGCTGGAACGGCGAACGCTGGGAAGGCTTCGATGTCCCCGACATCGCGCCCACCGCCAAGCCGGGCGAGGTGATGCCGTTCATCATGAACCCCGAAGGCGTGTCGCGCCTGTTCAGTCGGGGCATGATGCGCGACGGCCCGTTCCCCACGCATATGGAGCCGTTCGAATCCCCGGTGCAGAACGTCTTCAACGACCGGATGCGCGGGAACCCGGTGGCGCGGATGTTCGAAAGCGATGCGGCGACGCTGGGCACCTCGGACGAGTTCCCCTTTGTCGCCACCAGCTATCGCCTGACCGAGCATTTCCACTACTGGACCAAGCACAACAAGGTGAACGCGGCGATGCAGCCCGAGTTCTTCGTCGAGATCAGCGAAGAGCTGGCCGCCGAAAAGGGCATCCAGCGCGGCGGCAAGGTGCGGGTCTGGTCCAAGCGGGGCGAGGTCTGGGCCAAGGCTCTGGTCACCAAGCGGATCAAGCCGCTGACCTGCGACGGCAAGACCGTCCATGTCGTCGGCATCCCGCTGCACTGGGGCTTTGTCGGGGCGGCGAAAAAGGGCTGGGGGCCGAACAGCCTGACGCCCGCCGTCGGTGACGCCAATATCGAGACGCCGGAGTTCAAGGCGTTCCTGGTCAACATCGAACCCGCAACAGGGGAGGCTTTGGCATGACGATGGCTCCCGATCTCGACAGCCCCCGCACCGCGGTGGCGAACCCGCCGGTGCAGCCGATGGAAAGCAACCTCGGCCAGGGGGACGTGGTGCGTTCCTCGGCCGGGGGGCCGGTCGCGGAAAATCCCCGCGACCTGACCGACGTGGCCAAGCTGATCGACGTCAGTAAATGCATCGGCTGCAAGGCGTGCCAGACCGCCTGCGTGGAATGGAACGACACGCATCCGGAAATCGGGATCAACGTGGGGATCTATGAAAACCCCCTCGACCTGACCCCGGAAATGTACACGCTGATGCGGTTCACCGAATACGACAACCCGGACACCGGCGATTTCGAGTGGCTGATTCGCAAGGACGGCTGCATGCATTGCGTCGATCCGGGCTGTCTCAAGGCCTGCCCGGCGCCCGGCGCCATCGTGCAGTATTCCAACGGCATCGTTGATTTCATCAGCGAGAACTGCATCGGCTGCGGCTACTGCATCTCGGGCTGTCCCTTCGACATCCCGCGGCTGAGCCCGACCCAGCATGTCGTCAAGAAATGCACGCTGTGTTCGGACCGGGTGGCGGTGGGGCAGGGTCCGGCCTGCGCCAAGGCCTGCCCGACCCAGGCGATCACCTTCGGCACCAAGGACGACATGACCGCCCTTGCCGCCGAGCGGATCGAGGACCTGAAGTCGCGCGGCTACGACAACGCCGGGCTTTACGACCCGCAGGGCGTCGGCGGCACCCATGTGATGTATGTGCTGCATCACGCGGACAAGCCCTCGCTTTACAGCGGCCTGCCCGACGACCCCAAGATCTCGGACGTGGTCGAGGGGTGGAAGGGCCCGACCAAGCCGGTCGGTATCGCCGCCGTGGGGTTGGCCGCCGTCGGCGCCGCCGCGATGGCGCTGTTCACCCGCAGCCGCGTAACCCCGCAGGACGAGGCCGAGGCCACCGAGCTGGTGCAGGAAGAGATGCGCGGTTCCGGCCAGCCTGACGACAGGGGGACCGTGTGATGACGCAGCGTGAATATTCGGAAAGCACCGACCGCATCGTCCAGACCCAGCCGGTGGTGGTGAAGCGCTACATCACCTTCACCCGGGTCAACCACTGGTTCACCGCGCTGTGCTTCATCGTGCTGATGCTGTCGGGGTTCGCACTGTTCCACCCGGCGCTGTTCGGGCTGACCGCCCTGTTCGGCGGCGGGCAGAATGCGCGCTGGCTGCATCCCTTCGTCGGCGTCGCGCTTTCGATCAGCTTTCTGGGGATGTTCCTGCAACTGGCGCATCTGAACATCCTGCGGCGCGAGGATCTGGTCTGGACCCGGCACATCGGCGACGTGGTGTCGGGGAACGAGGAACGTCTGCCGGAACTGGGCAAGTACAACTTTGGCCAGAAGCTGGTGTTCTGGGGGATGTTCTGGCTGATCCTGGTGCTGCTGATTTCCGGGGTGGCGATGTGGATCCAGTATTTCCCGGAACTGGTGTCGATCGAAACCCGGCGCATCGCGATCCTGGTGCACTCGATCGCGGCGGTGCTGATCGTGCTGGTGTTCATCCTGCACATCTTCGCCGCCTTCTGGACGCAGGGCACCATCAGCGCCATGACCCGCGGCACCGTGACCGGCGGCTGGTCCTGGCGCCACCACCGGAAATGGCTGCGGGAACTGGCTAGACGGCAGCGGACGAAGCCGGCAGAGTAACCCTGTCCCGTGGCCGGTCCGGCCCAGATAGGAGCGATGATGCCCAATACGAGCCAACCCCAGCCCGACATGATCGGCGGCGTCCCCACGCCGCCGCTCGCCATTTTGCCCAGGCCCTCGCGGCTGTTTTCCCGGCGCGCCGAGCGCTTCGCCCATCTGGCTGCGGCCTCGGCCAATCTTGCCCCCTATCTGGAGTTTCTGGCCGCGCTGTCCCGGGTGCAGGCGCGGCTGGCGGACGAACTGCCCGCCCCCGAAGCGCCCGATGCGGACCGCGTGGCGCTGGCGCGCGCCAGCCGGATGCCGCCGCTGGACCGGCAGGCGCTGGTGGACGATCCCGCCACCCTCGCGGCGCTGGATGCGCTGATCGCAGGCGCGGGCGCGATCGAGATGCCGGCACAGGCGCGGCTGGCGCTGGACGCCCTGCGCGCCGCGACGCCCGAGGACCGGCGCTGGCTGCTGTCGAACATCATGGACGACGTGATCCCCTCGGACAGCGCCGCGCCGCATCTGTTCGTGGCCGCGGCGGTTCAGGTCCACATGGCGCAGCTTGCCGCCACGCTGGACGCCGAACAGCTGGTCGCGATCCGCACCGGGGTCTGCCCCGCCTGCGGCGGCAAACCGGCCAGCTCGCTCATTACCGGGGTGATGGGGGCCGAGGGCACGCGCTATGCCGCCTGCGGCTGCTGCCAGACCCTGTGGAACGAGGTGCGGGTGAAGTGCCTCTCCTGCGGCTCGACCAAGGGGATTTCCTTCCAGTCGGTCGAGGACGGCCTGGCCGCCGGCGACGCGGACAAGGACGCGCAGGACAAGGGCACACAGGTCAAGGCCGAGTGCTGCGACGAATGCGGCGCCTGGGTCAAGCAGCTGGCCCAAAGCCGCAACCCGGCGCTGGACTCCATCGCCGACGACGTGGCGAGCCTGGGGCTGGACGCGCTGATGCAGGGCGGCAAGTGGCGCCGGGCCGGGTTCGACCCGTTCCTGATCGGCTACTGACGGTTATCCGATGGACGGGTTGCGCGCCCTGCCCTCGGTCGACCGGCTGCTGTCGCTGCCGCAGGCCGCCGGGCTGATCGACCGCCACGGCCGCCGCGCCGCCACCGACGCAATGCGCGCGGCGCTGGACGATGCGCGGGCGGAACTGCGCGCCGCGGGGGGCGCGGCACCTGACGGCGCCGCGATTGCGTCCCGCGCCGCCGCCGCGCTGGACGCCGCCGCCCAAAGCGCGCTGCGCCCGGTGCTGAACCTGACCGGCACCGTCCTGCACACCAACCTGGGCCGCGCCCTGTTGGCCGAGGCCGCTGTCGAGGCGGCAGCCGCCGCCATGCGCGCCCCCGCGGCGCTGGAATACGACCTCGCCAGCGGCCGGCGCGGCGAACGCGACGCGCTGGTCGCACCCCTGATCTGCGAGCTGACCGGGGCCGAGGCCGCCACCGTCGTCAACAACAACGCCGCCGCGGTGCTGCTGGTGCTGAACACGCTGGCCGAGGGGCGCGAGGCCATCGTCTCGCGCGGCGAGCTGGTCGAGATCGGCGGCGCCTTCCGCATCCCCGACGTGATGCGCCGCGCCGGCGTGCGGCTGGTCGAGGTCGGCACCACCAACCGCACCCACCCCCGCGACTATCGCGATGCGATCACCCCGGACACCGGGCTGCTGATGAAGGTGCATCCCTCGAACTACCGCATCGACGGCTTCACTGCCTCGGTTCCTGCGCCCGCAGTCGCGGCGATGGCGCGGGACGCGGGGGTGGCGATGCTGAACGACCTCGGCTCGGGGACGCTGGTCGACCTGACCCGCTGGGGGCTGCCGGCGGAACCCACCGTGCGGCAGGCGGTGGCCGAGGGCGCGGATATCGTGACGTTTTCCGGCGACAAGCTGCTGGGCGGGCCGCAGGCGGGGTTCATCGTCGGCCGCGCCGATCTGATCGCGCGGATCAACCGCAACCCGCTGAAACGGGCGCTGCGGCTGGACAAGGTCCGGCTGGCCGCGATCGAGGCGACGCTGCGGCTGTACCGCGACCCCGACCGGCTGGCCGAGCGCCTGCCGACGCTGCGGATGCTGACCCGCCCGCGCGACGACATCGCCGCACAGGCGCAGCGGCTGCTGGCGCCGGTGGCGGCAATGCTGCCGGACTACCGCGTGCAGGTGGTCGAGTGCAGCAGCCAGATCGGCTCAGGCGCGCTGCCGGTCGAGGCGCTGCCCTCGGCCGCGCTGGCCTTCAGCGGTGATACCGGCGACGCCCCGGAGCTGCTGGCGGCACGGCTGCGCGCCCTGCCCCTGCCGGTGATCGGGCGGATCAGCGACGGCGCGCTGCTGCTGGACCTGCGCTGCCTGCCCGACGACGGCGCGCTGCTGGGGGCACTGGCTGCCCGATGATCGTCGGCACCGCGGGGCATATCGACCACGGCAAGACCGCGCTGGTGCGGGCGCTGACCGGCACCGACGCCGACCGGCTGGCCGAGGAAAAATCCCGCGGCATCACCATCGAGCTGGGTTTCGCCTATGCCGATCTGGGGGACGGCACGGACGGGGGGGACGTCACCGGCTTTGTGGATGTGCCGGGGCATGAACGCTTCGTCCACACCATGCTGGCGGGCGCGGGCGGCATCGACCTGGCGCTGCTGGTGGTGGCGGCCGACGACGGGGTGATGCCGCAAACGCGCGAGCATCTGGCAATCCTCGACCTGCTGGGCGTGCATCGCGGCATCGTGGCGTTGAGCAAGGCAGATCTGGCCGACGACGAACGGCGCGCGGACGTAACGGCGCAGATTGCCGCCACGCTGGACGGCACCGGGCTGGCGGGGGCGCCGGTGCTGCCGGTATCCTCGGTCACCGGCGAAGGGATCGAGGCGCTGCGCCGGGCGCTGGCGCAGGCAGCGGCGGCCACCGCGGCAAGGGCGCTCGACCGCCGCTTCCGGCTCAGCGTGGACCGCAGCTTTGCGCTGAAGGGCAGCGGCACGGTGGTGACCGGGACGGTGCTGTCGGGGCAGGTCTCGGTCGGCGATACCATCACCGTTTCGCCCCGCGGGCTGGCGGCGCGGGTGCGCGCGATCCATGCGCAGAACCGGCCGGTGCAGACCGGCATCGCCGGCCAGCGCTGCGCCCTGAACCTTGCCGGCGACGGGGTGGCGCGCGACGCCATCCACCGCGGCGACATGGTGCTGGACCCGGCGCTGCACGCGCCCAGCGACCGCATCGATGCCACGCTGCGGGTGCTGGGGTCCGAGCCGCACCCGATCGGCACCTGGTTTCCCGCCCGCCTGCACAGCGGCGCGGCCGAGGTCGGCGCCCGCATCGTGCCGCTGGCCGAGGCGCTGATGCCGGGGGCCGAGGGTCTGGTGCAGCTGGTGCTGGACGCGCCGCTCGCCGCCTCGGTCGGGGACCGCTATATCCTGCGGGACGTCTCGGCCCGGCGCACCATCGGCGGGGGGGTGTTCCTTGACCTGCGCGCACCCGCCCGCCGCCGCCGCACGCCGGAACGGATGCTGCAACTCGACGCCGCAACGCAGCCAGAGCCCGAACAGGCGCTGCGGGGAATGCTGGCAGCGCCGCCGTTTCTGGCCGATCTGGATGCCTTCATCCGCGACCGCGCGCTGGGGCCCGAGGCCGCGGCGCGGCTGGCGGCTGCGGCGGTGGTGCTTCAATCCGGTGCCACCCAGGTGGCGCTGTCGGCGGCGACCCATCGCGGGCTGGTCGCGGGAATGCTGGATGCGCTGGCGCGGTTCCACGAGGACGCGCCCGAGATGCAGGGGCCGGGCCGCGAAAAGCTGCGGCTGGGGCTGACCCCGCGCCTGCCGAAAGAGGCGTTTGCCGCGCTGCTGGCCGAACGCATCGCGGCGGGCGAGATCGTGGCCGAGGGCGCCTTTCTGCGTCTGCCCAGCCATATCGTGCGCCTGTCCGAGGATGACGAGGCGCTTTATGCCCGCATCCTGCCGGAACTGTCGGGCGAGCTGCGGTTCCGCCCGCCGCGGGTGCGCGACATGGCCACCGCCTGGGACATCCCCGAAGAGGACGTGCGCCGGGTGCTGCGCATGGCGGCGCGGCAGGGGCGCGTGGACCAGATCCGCCGCGATCATTTCTACCTGCGCACCACCACCGCCGAGATGGTGGGGATCATCGCCGCGGTCCAGCAGGACGCGCCCGACGGCTGGGTGACCGCCGCCGCCTTTCGCGACCGGATAGAGACCGGGCGCAAGCTGGCCATCGAGATCCTCGATTTCTATGATAGGCAGGGAGTGACCTTGCGCCGCGGCGATCTGCGGCGCATCAATCCGCATCGGGCCGATCTTTACGGCAGCTGACGGGTTACGGAGGAGAATCGTCCCCGGTGGGGCGGCCGGACTTCAAATCCGGTTGGGGCAGCGCGCCTGTCCCGGGTGGGTTCGACTCCCATTCTCCTCCGCCAGTTCGGGCGAGGCGGGGGCGCTGCCCCCGCGCCCCCGGGGTATTTTCACCAAAAAGAAGCAGCCAGCGCCTAGCCCTCGAGATCCAGCCCGCGCGAGGTCGGGGGCTGCCAGGTGCGCGATTCCGGCACCGCGCCCGAGGGGTTGGTGCCGATGGTCGAGCCGCCGACGCCGCCGGTCCAGCCCGAAGACCCGGCGCTGCCCGGCGAGGTGCCGTCGCCCGCGCCCTCTTGCCCGGCCTGCTGGTCGGGCGGGGTCGCGGCGGTGGCGACGCTGTCGGGGTCGGCCGCATCCGCCGCGCCGCCGGTTTCCAGCGACTGCGACGAGGGAGGCTCGGGCGCGTCGCCGGTGGTGGCCGCAGGGGCGGGGGCGGCGCTGGCGCGCGCTGCCTCGGGCGAGATGGTGGCCTGTTCTGGTTCGGTCGGCACCCCGTCGACGGTGGGGGTCGGCTGGGGTTCCGGCTCGGCCACCGGGGCCGCGGCCGGGGTCGGAGCGGGGGCGCTGTAGTCGGGGGGCACGGCGCGGGCCGCGATGGGCGCCGGGATCAGCGGATCGTCGACCGGCACCGGGGTGAAGCTTGGGGGCTGCGGTGCCGGGGTTTCGGGCGTGGCGGCCGGTGTTGTGGCCGCGGCGGGGGCCGGGACGACCGGAACGGTGGCATCGCCGGCGGCCGGGGGCGTTGTCGCCTGCGCGTCAGGCAGGGGTGCCGCAGTCTGCGCCAGCGCCGGGCCGGCGGCAAGCAGGGCGGTCAGCAGAAGGATCGGGGCGTGTCGCTGGGTCATCTTTCCGGCTTCCATCTGGCGGGGGTTGCGTCAGGCAACCAACCCGCCGCCGGCGGCAGCGGTTCCCCCCTTTTCCGGGTGCGCGCCCGTCAGGGCAGCTGTGCGGCGATGGCGCGGCCCAGCGCGAACAGCCGCTGTTCCAGAAGCACGGGCGATTCGCAGACATAGGTCAGGCTGTGCTGACGGTCGGTAAACACCCGCATGTCGATGTCGAGCGCGCGTTCCTCGGCGTCGATGGCGTCGAAATCGGGGGAATCGGCGGCCTCGAGCTCGGCCATGCGGCGGCGGCGGGTCTCGACCTGCTCGGCCAGCGCCACCTGCGCGTGGCCATAGCGCGAGATCCCCTGGATGATGGTGGCGCGCTGCGTGTCGATGCGGTGGAACACCGCCTGCATCAGCAGCGCCAGCCCCTCGGCGTCGGTGGTGGCGGCGAAAGCCGCAATCTCGGCCTCGGCCTCGTCCAGGGTCATGCGGCGCTGGACCAGCCGCTCGGCCAGCGCGGCGGTTTCCGCGGGGATCGCCGCGCCGTCCGGCGGGGTCGGGCCGGTCCAGGCCTGCCCCAGCGACAGCCGCGGCTGCAGGCGCTGGATGCAGGGCCAGTCCGCCGTGGGCGTGGCCGCCTGTGCCGCGACCGGCACCAGCAGCGCCGCTGCCAGAACAAGATAGCGCATCATCCCCCCTTTCGCCGGATCCCCAGCCCTCGGCCCGGGTCGTACATCAGCACCGCACCCCCGAAGAACAGCACCAGGCAGCCCAGCACCACCCCAAGGGACAGCCAGTTCACCTGAAGGTAAAGGGCAAAGCGGATCAACTCGACCGAATGGGTGAAGGGGTTCAGCGCGCAGATGTCGTGCAGCAGCACCGAGGATTCCCGCATCCGCCACAGCGGATAAAGCGCCGACGAGGCGAAGAACATCGGGAAGATCACGAAGTTCATCACCCCCGCAAAGTTTTCCAGCTGCCGGATCGCCGAGGACAGGAACAGCCCCATCGCCCCCAGCATCAGCCCCGACAGCAGCAGCGCCGGCAGCACCGCCAGAAAGCCGGCAAGCGGCGGATGGATGCCCCAGAACCACGCGATCAGCAGGAAGGTATAGACCTGGATGATCGAGACGATCACCCCCGCCACCAGCTTGGACGCCAGCAGGAACCAGCGCGGATAGGGGCTGACCAGCAGGGTCCGCATCGCCCCGGTCTCGCGGTCATAGACCATCGACAGCGACGACTGCATCCCGTTGAACAGCTGGATCATCGCGCACAGCCCGGGGGTGACGTAGACCTCGTACAGCACATAGGTCTGATAGGGCGCGGTGATCGACAGCCCCAGCACGGCGCGGAAACCCGCGGCAAAGATGAACAGCCACACCAGCGGCCGCACCAGCGCCGCCAGAAAGCGGCCGCGCTGGTTGACGAAGCGCAGCGTCTCGCGCCTCGAGATGCCGGCGAAGGCGACCCACCAGCCGGTCATGCCCCCGGCGCTCATGCCGGCACTCCGGTCAGGTCGAGAAAGGCGCGGGTCAGGTCGCCATCCCCTGCCGCGTCCTGCGCAAGCCCGGCGAACAGCACCCGGCCGCGGTGCAGGATCACCAGCCGGTCCGAGGGCGCGATCTCGTCCAGGATATGGGTGGCCCACAGCGCCGAGACCCCCTGTTCCGCGATCAGCCGCCGGGTCAGGGCCAGCACCTCGGCCCGGGATTTCACGTCCAGCCCCACGGTGGCCTCGTCCAGCAGCAGCAGCTCGGGGCGGTGGATCAGGGCGCGGGAAATCTCGGCCCGGCGCACCTGCCCGCCCGACAGCGCCGAGACCTTGGCGCCCGCCTTGTCGGCCAGATCGACCTGGGCCAGCACCTCGGCCACCCGGGCGCGGGCTTTGCTGCGGGGAATGCCATGCAGGGCGGCGTGATACATCAGGTTCTGCTGCACAGTCAGGTCGGCATCCAGCGCCCGGGACTGGAACACCACCCCCAGCCGCCGCAGCGCCGGGCCGGGGTCGCGGCGCAGGTCATGGCCCGCGACCTCGATCACGCCCGAGCGGTTGGCGTAAAGCCGCGTGATCAGGTTGAACAGCGTGGTCTTGCCCGCCCCGTTCACGCCCAAAAGCGCGGTGAAGCTGCCGCGGGGCACGGTCAGCGACACGTCGTCCAGCGCGCGAAAGGCGCCGAAACTGTGGCTGACATTCTGGACGGAAAGCGCGGGCGTGGTCATGGGGGGGCAGTGAGGGGGCGGAACCCCGCCCCCGTCAAGCCTCAGCGGATGTTGAACACCGCCTGCTGGGATTCGCCGCTCGATCCCGGGATCGACAGCGTGTAGCGGCCCGGCATGATGGCGATGAAGCTGATCTCGGCCTCGCCCGCGTCGTCGAACTCGATCGAGTGCACGCCCAGCGGCCGGATCTCGATGTCGTTGATGACCACCTCGTTGATCCAGACCGCGCGGAAGAAGTCGCCGCCCGACAGCGCCAGCTCCTGCGTGCCGTCCGAGACGATCTTGACCCGGTAGAACCCGCCAGATTGCAGGGAATATTCGGCCTCGGCCACCGGCTTGCCCGAGGACAGCGTCATCGGCGCCAGATCCTCGCGGTTCGAGCGGGCCATGATCCCCGAGGGGCCGAAGTCGTGGTGCTGGACCGTGCTGGCCGCGGCCGCCGGGGCATCGTCGTCGTCGTCGTCATCATCCTCGCCGGCCGCATCCGCGGCGGGGGCGGCCTGGGCGGCGGCATCATCCGCGGGGGCGTCCGTCGCGGTCTGGGCCTGCGCCGGCGCCCCGATCAGCGCCGCCAGCATCGCAGCGATCAACAGCCTGGTCATGTCTCTCTCCCTTTTCTCTTGCGTGTTCCGGGTCGGTCCGGCGGTGGCCGGGCCTTATTGGGGGGCGACGACGACGCCCCAGGGCTGCTGCCCGACGGGGATCGACTTCAGCGCGGTATTGGTGGCCACGTCGATCACGGTGACGTCGTTCGAGTTGCCGTTGGTGGTGTAGAGATGCTTCTGGTCGGGGGTGAAGGCCAGCTGCCAGACCCGCTGCCCGACCAGGATGTAATCCGTCACCTCGAGCGTTTCGCCGTCGATCACCGCTACGCGGTTCGCCGGGCCCAGCGCCACGAACACCTTTTTGCCGTCGGCGGTCACCCGCACCCCCACTGGCTGGATCGCCTCGGGCAGGACGCCGGGGATGTCGAAGTCGATCACCTTGGTGATCTCCTGCGTGGCCGGGTCGATAACGGTGACGGTGCCGCCGATCTCGGCGCTGACGAACAGCTTGCTGCCGTCGTCGCTGAACTGGGCAAAGCGCGGGCGGCTGTCCACCAGCACGTTGGCGGTGATCTGGAAGGTCTCGGCGTCGATGAAATGCGCCATGTTGGTGGTTTCCGAGGTGTTGATCACCACCTTGCCGTCGGGGCTGACCCCCATCCCCTCGGGTTCCACCCCGACCGGGATCTCGGCCAGCATCTTGTGGGTCTGGGTGTCGACCACGGTGACCAGGTTGTCGTCCTCGTTGGCGATGTAGAGGGGATTGCCCGAGGGGTGCAGCACGAACAGCTCGGGGTCGGGGCCGGACGGCAGGGTGTGCAGTTCCTGCATGGTCTCGGGGTCGAAGACCCGGACCAGATCGTCGTCCGAGGCGCAGACATACAGTTCCTTGCCGTCGGGGCTGATGGTGATGCCGCGCGGGCGGTTGCCGACCGGATAGGTCCCCAGCACCTCGAAGGTGTCGCCGTCGATCACCGTGACGTCGTTGCCCTTTTCGTTGGACACATAGACCTTGGCGGCCAGCGCGGGGGTGGCGGCGGTGGTCAGCAGCAGGATGGCGAGTGCGTGTTTCATCGTTCCTCAGAACTTGCAGGCGCTTTCGGGGCGGTCGATGCCCAGCGTATCCAGCGCGGTGACTTGGTGCAGATACTGGTCCTGCGGGCTGACGCTGGTGGTCACCAGCCCGGTGGTCAGCAGGATCGGCTGGCGCAGCTGGTGGTCCCAGTCGCGCAGCGTCAGCTTTTGTCCCTTGAAGCCCGCCACCTGGAAATCCTCGGACAGCATGAATTGCTTCAGCGTGTCGGGGTCGGCGGATCTGGTCTGGGTGGCGGCCTCGCCCACCATCCGCAGCGCGACCCAGGCCTGGTAATCCTCTTCGCGGATCGGGCGCACGTTCAGCTTTTCAAAGCGGTTCTGGAACTGGGTGGCGCCCCAGGCCTCGAGCGCCGGGTGCCAGCTGCGCGGCACCAGCCCGGCCGAGCCGGCCACCAGCCGCGCATCCCAGGTGTGATAGGGCATCCAGTCGGCAAACACCCCGTGTTCGTCGGCGGTGACCATGATGTCGTAATCGGGGGCGCGCTGGGTGAACACCGGCAGCTGCTGCTGGACCTGGACATGACCCGAATCGGTGCGGCGGGCGCCGCCGGTATCCTCGAACACCCGTTCCTCGACGATCTGGGCGCCGAACTTGGCGGCGGCGCGGCGATAGGCGTCGGCCAGGGCGATATCCTCGGGGTGGCTGCCGTGGACCAGAAGCCAGCGCGGCCAGCGTTTCCACATCAGGAACTGCGCCAGCCCGTCGGCCAGCATGGCGTGGCTGGGAGCGGTGTGGATGAGATTGGCGCGGCAATCCGCCCCGCGCAGCGCATCGCCCCGCGCGGCGGCGTTGAAGATCAGCGCCCGGTCGCCGGCCTGGTCGGCCAGCGCCAGCGTCGTCGCCTCGTCCGCCAGCAGCACGACAAAACGGATGTCCTGCCCGAGGATGGCGTCCAGCTCGGCCGAGGCGGTTTCCGGGGTGGCGGTGACCTCGACCGCCTCGAAATCCTGGCCCATGAAGCGGCCGGTGGTGTCGTTGTCCTCGATCGCCAGCCGCGCCCCGGCAAAGCCCAGATCCTCGGGCGCGACCTCGAGCCGAGAGATCGGCGGCAGCGCCGGCTTGTCCACCCGCAGCACCGCGGCGCGGACCAGCTGCGGCGCCTCGGCGCCCGGGGCGGCGGGGGCCTGGGCGGCGGCGGGCAGCGCCCCGGCAGTCAGGCACGACACCAGCGAAACTGTGACGATCGAGCGCATCGGGTCCTCCTCCGCCGACCAGTGTCGGGGGCCGCAACCCTTTGTGCAAGCCGCGAAAACTTCCCCGCGGAATGCCGGTTTTGCCTGCCACCTTTGGGCTATGAGGCGGTGGGGCTGGGATATTTGAAGCAAGATGAAAGACGATCGGCGCCGCGCCAGTGTCAATCGGCGGTCGCATTCAGTTCAGGGGTGGTCGATTGCAGCGGACGTCCGGCCTGCTGCCAGGCGTCGGTGCCGCCGGGGAACCAGCCGACGCGGGAATGGCCGCGCAGGATGGCGCGGCGCGCGGCGTTCCAGCTCATCCAGCAGTCGGCCTTGCAGAAGAACACCAGCGGCGCGCTGCGATCCCCGCCGGTCAGCCGGTCCAGCGCGGCGTAGAAGGCCGATTCGAGCGGCGGCGCCAGCCAGTCATAGCCGGTGTCGGGCAGCCACACCGCGCCGGGTATGGTTTCGTGCCCGGGGACGCGCCACAGCGTGCCCGCGGGCAGCCCCTCGGGGCGGCGGATCTGCGGCAGCACGTCGATCAGCACCGCGCCCTCGGCCTGCCAGCGCGCGGTGGCCGCGGCGTCCAGCACGCTGCCGCCGGTCAGCCGGTCCGGGACCGGGGCGTTATAAGGCGCGCCGCGGAACCCCGGCGGCTCGGCCGGCGCGTCGGCATGGGTGGGGGCGGCGACCAGCAGCAGGGCCAGCGTCGCCGCCCGCCGGATCATTCCTTCAGCGCCTTGCCGTAATCGTCGACCAGCGGCACGCCGGCATCGCGCAGGATGGCGTCGATATCGTCCTGGTTGCGGCGGATGAAGCTGTTCAACTGCCGCTTCCATTCCTGGTCGCTGGGCCGCACCCCCATGGTGATGCGATAGTAAAGCCGCGGCCCGCCCTCTTCCTTGAGCAGCGGGGTGAATTGCAGCTGGGGGTCGTCCTTGATCAGCGGCCCGGCCAGCGGACCCCACAGCACCGCCGCGTCCAGCGTGCCGTCGCGGATGCCCTGCAGCATGTCGCCGACCGGGTTTTCCACCCGGCGGTCCACGAACAGGTCCCAGCCGCGCATGTCCTTGGCCAGCCCCGCCCGCGCCATATGCGTCGCCGGCGGCGTCCCCGCCACCACGCCGAGGTTGCGGCCCCTCAGCGCGGGGTCGGTCAGGTGATCCACCGCCGCCAGATCCCCGTCCCTGCGGGTCACGATCCCATAGACCGAGGTGTAGTAATGGTTGGTGTTCTGCACCAGCTCGTCGCCCTGGGCATAGCCGATCATCACGTCGCAATTGCCGTCGAGCAGCGTCTTGCGCACGAAGCCCATGCCCTGCGGGAACCAGAAATACTGCAGGGGCAGCTCCAGCCGCTGGGCCAGCAGCTCGGCGATGCGGTTCTCGAACCCCGAGCCGTCCTGCGCCGACAGCGGCAGCGCCGCGGGGTCCGAACACACCCGCAGCGCCGAGGTCGAGCGCAGGTCGGCGACCTGCGCCCCCGCCCCGGTGGCGATCATCGTGGCCGCGGCGGCCAGCAGGGCTGCCAGCGGGCGCAACTCAGCCCTCCATGCAGGAGGCTTCCTGCGCGGCGAATTCATCGGACTTGGCCTCTTTCTCGGCCGGGCGGCCGCGCGGGATGGCGCCGGTGCCGCGGGCCAGCAGATACACGTAGATGTCGTCGATATAGCACCAGGCGTTGCGGTTGGTGCCGAAGGCCGGCATCACCAGATTCGCCGCGGTGTTGACGTCCTGCTTGCCCGAGGCCGCGATCTCCATGAACTCCCAGTAATCCATCTTCTTGGTCACGCTGTCCTTGAGCGCGGGGGCGTAGGTCGAGCCCTCGCCGTCAGGCCCGTGGCAGACGTGGCATTCCGAATGATAGCGACGGTACCCCGAGAACGTCGCGTAATCCACCACGCCGTTCTCGACCTTGAAGGTCGGCAGCCCCTCGGCGTTGTACCAGCGGCCGTTTTCCATGTGGTCGGGCTCCAGGTCCAGTTCGATCCCCTGCGCCGCGACTCCGGTCGCCGCTGCGACCGTCAGGCCCAGCGCCAGGACGCCGCCGACGGTCCGCATGGTGTTTATTCCGATCATCTTGCCTCTCTCTCCCCATAAGGCTGGTCTGCAGGACAGCTTCGCCCCGAGGTTACCCCCGGGGCGGCTGTCGTATAGTCACACCTTGGTCGTGTTTCGGCCGGTCCGGCCTCAGCCCGGCAGTTCGAACACCGTCAGCTGCCCGCCCAGCGCCGTATAGTCGGCCAGCGCCGCATAGCCGCCGACCGCGCCCAGACCTTCGGTCGAGCCGGTCAGCCCGGCGGCAAGCCCGATCCCGGCCCAGCCGCCGACCCCGGACAGCACGCCGATATACTGCTTGTCGTTGTGCATGTAGGTCATGACGTTGCCGATGATCCCCGAGGGGGTCTTGAAGCGATAGAGCTCCTTGCCGCTTTCGGCGTCGACGGCCTTGAGATAGCCCTCGAGCGTGCCATAGAACACCACGTCGCCCGCCGTGGCCAGCGCACCGGACCACACCGAGAACTGTTCGGGGTTCGACCACAGGATCTCGCCCTTGATGTTGTCCCAGGCGATGAAGTTGCCCATGCCGCCGTGGCTGTCCGGGGCCGGGAACATCGACAGCGTGGCACCGACATAGGGCTGGCCGGCGGTATAGGCGACGCGGAACGGTTCATAGTCCATGCAGACGTGGTTGGTCGGCACATAGAACACGTTGGTCTTGGGCGAATAGGCCGCCGGCTGCATGTCCTTGGTGCCCAGCGCCGCCGGGCAGACGCCGGTGGTGTTCTCGTCCTCGCCGTTCTGCTCGGTCGAGTACTGGGCGACGACCTGCGGACGGCCGTACTGGTCGCTTTCGGGGTCCATGACGACCTCGGTGGCCCAGTTCACCGCCGGGTCGAACTTTTCGGCCACCAGCAGCTCGCCGGTTTCGCGGTCGAGCGTATAGGCAAAGCCGTTGCGGTCGAAATGGGTCAGCAGCTTGCGCATCTGGCCGTCGACTTCCTGGTCGGTCAGGATGTTCTCGTTGACGCCGTCATAGTCCCATTCGTCGTGCGGCGTCATCTGATAGAACCACTTGGCCATGCCGGTGTCGACATCGCGGGCCATGATGGTCATCGACCACTTGTTGTCGCCCGGGCGCTGCGCCGCGTTCCAGGTCGAGGGGTTGCCGGTGCCATAGTAGAACAGGTTCAGGTCCGGATCATACGAGAACCAGCCCCAGATCGGGCCGCCGCCGATCTTCCACTGGTCGCCTTCCCAGCTGTTGAGCGAGCTGTCGGCGCCGATCGGCTTGCCCAGATGGGTGGTGGTTTCCGGGTCGACCAGCAGTTCCTCGTCCGGGCCGGTGGACCAGGCCTTCCACGCGACCGAGCCGTCGGCCAGGTTCAGCGCCGTCACCCGGCCGCGCACCCCGTATTCGCCGCCCGAGATCCCGACCATCAGCTTGTCCTTGACCGGCATGGTGGCCATGGTCAGGGTTTCGCCGATCGCGGGGTCGCCGATCTTGGTCGACCATTTCACCTCGCCGCTTTTCGCATCCAGCGCCACGACGGTGGTGTCGGCCTGCGACAGGAGGATCATGCCGTCGGCATAGGCCAGGCCGCGATTGACGGTATCGCAGCACATCACCGCGATCACGCTGGGATCCTGCACCGGCTCATACCGCCAGATGATGCGGCCATTGTCGTTGAGGTCGAGGGCGAAGACGTTGTTGGGGAAGGGCGTGTGGACATACATCACGTCGCCGATCACCAGCGGCGCGCCTTCGTGCCCGCGCAGCACCCCGGTCGAGAAGGTCCAGGCGACGCGCAGGTCGCCGACGTTGTCGCGATTGATCTGGTCCAGCTGGGAATAGCGGGTGTTGGCGTAGTCCATCGTGGGCAGCGCCATCTGCGCCGGATTGGCGATCGCCTCGTGCACGCTGTCATTGGCCAGAAGGGCCGAGCTGGACAGCAAGAGCGCCACGGTGGCGCCGGTCAGCGTCAACTTCATCATATCCTCCCCCATTTCGCCCGGCACGGATGATGGTGCGGGCATCGGAGGACAGGTTTCGCCGGGCCGGAGCTTTCGTCAACGTTGGTATGCCGAACCTAGCCGGAAAGTCTTAGCAATTCCTGCAACCCGGCGGGAAATTTCGGCAATGCCCCAAACGCATCCCGCCGGGCAGGCCGCCCCGGTCAGGGGCGGCGGTGGTCAGGCCAGCCGCTCGGCGTGCCAGAACACATGGTTGCCGATGAAGCTGTTGACGAAGAAATAGCTGTGGTCGTAGCCCGGCTGCATGCGGAACCAGCCCGGCTGGCGGCGCGCCATCATCGCCTGTGCCAGGGTTTCCGGCTTGAGCAGGTCGAGGAACTGGTCGCTGGCGCCCTGGTCGATCAGCACCTCGCCGGGGTAGCCGCGCTCGACCATCAGCAGGGTGGAATCATGGGGGGCCCAGGTGGCGCGATCCTCGCCCAGATAGGCTGTCAGCTGCTTGCGGCCCCAGTCCGAATCGCTGGGATTGGCGATCGGGGCAAAGGCCGAGACGCTGCGGTAGCGGTCGGGGTGGGTCATGGCGATGGTCAGCGCCCCGTGGCCGCCCATGGAATGGCCGGTGATGCCCTGCGCCTGCGCATCCAGCGGGAAGTTGTCGCAGACCAGTGCCGGAAGTTCCTCGACTACATAATCCCACATGCGGAAATGCGGCGCCCAGGGGTTCCGGGTGGCGTTGACATAGAACCCGGCGCCCTGTCCCAGGTCATAGGCGTCGTCATTCGCCACCCCTTCGCCGCGGGGCGAGGTGTCGGGGAACACCAGCGCGATCCCGGCCTCGGCCGCGAATTGCTGGGCGCCGGCCTTGGTCATGGCGTTTTCATGGGTGCAGGTCAGCCCCGACAGATACCACAGCACCGGCACCTTACCCGCCTGCGCATCCGGCGGCAGATACACGGCAAAGGTCATGTCGGTGCCGGTGGCCTGCGACTTGTGGCGATAGACGCCCTGAATGCCCCCGAAGCTGCGGTTTTCCGAGACGGTTTCCAGCGTCATCGCCTAATCCCCTTTCGTCAGATCGTGATACATCACCAGCGCGTCCACATGGCCGAGCCGCGGGTGATCAAAGGCACCGGGCAGGCGGCCGACAACCTCGAACCCGGCCTTCTGCCACGAATGGACGGCATCTTCGTTCGTAGCGACGACAAAGTTGAACTGCATGGCCCGGAACCCCTGCGCGCGCGCCCAGGCCTTGGCGTGGGCCACCATTGCGGCGGCGATGCCGCGGCCGCGGGCGTCGGGGTGGGTCACGAAGCCCGCATTCGCCACATGGGCGCCGCCGCCGGGGCGGTTGCGGCCGATATGGCTGCTGCCGAGCACCCGCCCGTCCAGCTCGGCCACGAACACCGAAAACGGGACGGCGAACCAGTCCGCCAGCGCATCGTCGCGCGAGATGTCGCGGGGGATGCAATAGGTCTCCCCGGCCCGGTAGACGGGTTCGAGGATCGCCCAGATCGCCTCGTGGTCGGCGGCCGTGGCGGGGCGGACCGCCACCGCCGCCGGCCGCGGCTTGGCCCCGGCCGCTGCGAGGGTCATTTCAGCTCGTCGACGCTGCGGATGACCTTGCCCAGCAGGCCGTAGTCCAGCGCCTCTTGCGTGTTCAGCCAGAAATCGCGCTGGGTGTCCTTCTCGATCCGCTCGACGCTTTGGCCGGTGGCGTCGGCGAAGATCTGGTTCAGCCGGTCGCGCATCAGCCGCACCTGCTCCGCCTGGATCATCATGTCGGACGAGGTGCCGCCGATCCCGCCCGAGGGCTGGTGGATCAGGAAGCGGGTGTTGGGCAGGCAGAAGCGGTTTTCCCGCTCGGCCCCGACGAAGATCAGCGCCCCGGCCGAGGCCACCCAGCCCGAGCCGATGGTGCGCACCGCGGGGCGGATGAACTTGATCACGTCGTGGATCATGTCGCCCGATTCGACATGGCCGCCGGGGGACGAGATCAGCATGTTGATCGGCTTGTCGCTGTCCTCGGCCAGCGCCAGCAGATGCGAGACGGTGCGCTGCGCCAGCTTGTCGTTGATGGTGCCGGCGACGATCACCGTGCGCGAACGGAAATACAGCCGGTCGATCGAGGGGCTTTGCGGCAGGCCCAGATCCTCGCCCTGCTGCCGGTCCTCGCGCCGCTCATCCTCGTCGTCGTCGTCGTCATCGTCGTCATTCAGGCTGTGGGGCGGAAACGGGCGCAGCATGGGTCATCCTTTCAGCGTTGCGGCGGGACACCCGGAACGGGCCCCGCCGCAGTCTTACCTAAGCAACCGTTGAGGATCAGTAAATGACGACCGAGCGGATGGATTCGCCCGCGTTCATCAGATCGAAGCCCTTGTTGATGTCATCCAGCGGCATGGTGTGGGTAATCATCGGGTCGATCTCGATCTTGCCGTCCATGTACCAGTCGACGATCTTCGGCACATCGGTGCGGCCGCGGGCGCCGCCGAAGGCCGTGCCCTTCCACACCCGACCGGTGACCAGCTGGAACGGGCGGGTGCTGATTTCCGCCCCCGCCGGCGCCACGCCGATGATGATCGACTGGCCCCAGCCGCGATGGGTGCATTCCAGCGCGTCGCGCATCACCTTGACGTTGCCGGTGGCGTCGAAGCTGTAGTCGGCGCCGCCGATCTGGTCGAAGGGGGTCTTCGTCATCTCGACGATTTCCTGCACGACCGGGCGCTCGATTTCCTTGGGGTTGATGAAATGGGTCATGCCGAAGCGCTCGGCCATTTCCTTTTTATCGTTGTTCAGGTCGACGCCGATGATCATGTCGGCGCCGGCCAGCCGCAGCCCCTGGATCACGTTCAGCCCGATCCCGCCCAGCCCGAACACCACCGCCTTGGCACCGATTTCCACCTTGGCGGTGTTGATCACCGCGCCGATGCCGGTGGTGACGCCGCAGCCGATGTAGCAGATCTTGTCGAAGGGCGCGTCCTCGCGCACCTTGGCGACCGCGATTTCCGGCAGCACGGTGTAGTTCGAGAAGGTCGAGCAACCCATGTAGTGGTGGATCGGGGTGCCGTCGAGCATCGTGAACCGGGTGGTGCCGTCGGGCATCAGCCCCTGGCCTTGGGTGGCGCGGATCGCGGTGCAGAGGTTGGTCTTGCCCGACAGGCAGGAGGCGCACTGCCGGCATTCGGGGGTGTAAAGCGGGATCACGTGGTCGCCCGGCTTGACGCTGGTGACGCCGGGGCCGACCTCGACCACCACGCCCGCGCCTTCATGGCCCAGGATCGAGGGGAAGATCCCCTCGGGGTCGGCGCCGGAGAGGGTGAATTCGTCGGTGTGGCAGATGCCGGTGGCCTTGATCTCGACCATCACCTCGCCGGCCTTGGGGCCTTCGAGGTTGACCTCCATGATCTCGAGCGGTTTGCCGGCTTCCAGCGCGACGGCGGCACGGGTTCTCATGGTCTTCTCCTTGGATTGCGGCCGTCTGGCCCGTCATGGATGCCGAAAAGGGCCGGACGGTGGCCGGCCCCCGAAGGCGGTCTTGCGTGGGCAGGCTTACACGTCAAGCGTGTTGAACTTGCCGGATTTCTTGGCGACATGGGTCGCGATGGCGTCCATTAGCGGCGGCGACAGCGCGTCATAGGGTTCCAGCCCCAGTTCGCGCAGCCGGCCGCGGATGGCGTCCATGCGGTCGGGATTCACCCCGGCCTCGATCACCGAGGACACGAAGGCCGCGAACTCGGGCGGCGACCAGCCGGTTTCGTCCGACAGCTCGGTGTGGACGAAATCCAGCCCGTAGAACGGATGCTCGGTATTCTCGATGCGCCCGTACATATGGGCGCCGCAGCCGTTGCAGGCGTGGCGCTGGATCGGGGCGTCGCGGTTCACCACCGCCAGCTTGTGGCCGTTGCTGGTGACCTCGACCGCATCGCGGCTGACGACGGCGACCTGGCTGAACGCCACCCCCTGCGGCTTCCAGCACTTGGTGCAGCCGCAGACGTGGTTATGCGCGGTCTGGGCGCTGATGCGGACCTCGACCGGATCGCTGGAACACAGGCAGCGCAGGGTGCCGCCGGCGAAGCCGGGACTGGCCTGCGCCGTCACCCCCTGGTCGACGGCGGGGTGTATTCTGGGGACTGCGGTGTCTGCTGGCATGGTCCGTCCTCCGCTTGCACGATGGAGGAAGGTTAGACCGGGGCCGGCGGGGATCAAGTCGGATGAAGGTTGTATCCCGGGCCCGGGGGCCGGGCCCCGCGCGGGGGCCCGGGCCGCCGCTGTGGGCTTAGCTGGCGGGGGTCGAGGAGACGCCGACCTGCGCCGCGCGCAGCAGCCGGTCGTGGATGCGGAACCCGTCCACCATCACCTGGATGATGTCGCCGGCCTTGGTGCCGGGGACCGGGGCCTCGAACATCGCCTCGTGCAGCAGCGGGTCGAAACGGTCGCCGACGGCGGGGGCGATCACCTCGATCCCGTGGCGGCCGAAGACGTTGGCCAGCTCGCGCAGGGTCAGCTCGACCCCCTCGACCAGCTGCGGGGCGACGCTGCGGTCGGCGGCCTCGATGGCGCGGTTCAGCGCGTCATAGACCGGCAGCAGGTCGCGGGCGAGCTTGCTGCCGCCGTAATTCTCGGCCTCGCGCCGGTCCTTTTCGGCGCGCTTGCGGGCGTTTTCGGCATCGGCCAGCGCGCGCATGAAACGGTCACGGTAATCGTCGCGTTCGGCCCGCAGCGTGGCGATGCGCGGGTCCTCGCCCTCTTCATCCAGCGGGTCGAGCGCCAGCGGGTCGGCGAGGTCGAGATCGTCGTTCATCTGGTCGGACTGTCCGTTGGGGGTCTGAGTGTCGTTCATCTTTCATCCTTTGCGGTCGGAGAGAACCCGGCCGACCAGCTGTGCGGTGTAGTCCACGATCGGGACGATTCTTCCATAATTCAGGCGCGTCGGTCCGATCACCCCGACCGCGCCCACGATTTTGCGGTCAGCGTTCATATAGGACGAAACCACCAGAGAGGAACCCGAAAGTGAGAAAAGCTGGTTCTCAGATCCGATGAAGATGCGCACGCCCTCGGCCTCTTCCGCCAGCTCGAGAAAGCGGGCGATGTCACGCTTGCGTTCCAGGTCGTCGAACAGGCTGCGGATGCGGTCGAGATCGGCGAGTTCGTGTTCCAGCAGGTTGGCGCGGCCGCGCACGATCAGCTGCGGGTCGGGGGCATCGGCGTCCCACGAAGCCAGCCCGGTTTCCACCAGCTGCGCGGCGAGGCTGTCGAGATCCTGCCGGGCACGGGCCAGATGCTCGGCGATGTCGCGGCGCAGCTGGGAAAGCGTCTGGCCCTCGCCCCGCGCGGACAGGAAATTGCCGGCCTCGCGCAGCGAGCTGGGGGTCTGGCCGGGCGGCGGCGTGAACAGGCGGTTTTCCACCCGCCCGTCGGCAAAGACCAGGATCACCAGCGCCCGGTCGGGGGCAAGGCTGACGAACTCGATATGGCGCAGCGGGGCCTCGTCCTGGCGCGGCATCAGCACCACCGAGGCGCCGCGGGTGATGGTGGACAGCGCGGTGGACACCCGGTCGAGCAGCACGCTGGTATCGGCCGGGACCTCGCCCATGATCTCGGCGATGCGGGCGCGGTCCTCGGGGCCGACGGGGCCGACCTCCATCAGACCGTCGACGAACAGCCGCAGGCCGAGCTCGGTCGGGAAGCGCCCGGCCGAGACATGCGGGCTGTCGAGAAGCCCCATGAATTCAAGATCCTGCATGATGTTGCGGATCGTTGCGGCGGAAACCGTCATGCCTCTTGTCAGGCTGCGCGATCCCACCGGCTCTCCGGTTTCCAGATAGGCCTCGACCACGCGGCGGAAAACCTCGCGGGAACGGTCGTTCAGGTCGGAAAACTGCTGCGGCTGGGGCATTCGGGTTGCGGCGGGCTGGTTGGGGCCTGTAATTGACGTAACTCTTGCATTTGGCCCGGTTGGGGCCGGGAAAGGATCACCGATGCGACCCTCTGGCCGGAAATTAGTCGAACTGCGCCCGATTTCAATTGAAACCGGGGTGATCACGCACGCCGAGGGATCCTGTCTGATCCGGGTGGGCGGCACCCATGTGCTGTGCACCGCCTCGGTCGAGGAAAAGCCGCCGGCATTCCTGCGCGGCACCGGCCAGGGCTGGGTGACCGCGGAATACGGGATGCTGCCGCGCGCCACCCATTCGCGCAACCGACGCGAGGCGGCGGCGGGCAAGCAGTCGGGGCGCACGCAGGAGATCCAGCGGCTGATCGGGCGGTCGCTTCGGGCGGGCGTGGACCGGCTGGCGCTGGGGGAACGGCAGATCGTGGTGGATTGCGACGTGATCCAGGCCGACGGCGGCACCCGCTGCGCCGCGATCACCGGCGGCTGGGTGGCGCTGCGCCTGGCGGTGAACCGGCTGCTGTCGGCGCGGCTGCTGACCAGCGACCCGATCCTGGACCATGTGGCGGCGGTCAGCTGCGGGATCTATGCCGGGCAGCCGGTGGTGGACCTGGATTACGCCGAGGACAGCGAGGCCGGCACCGACGGCAATTTCGTGCTGACCGGCGCCGGGCGGCTGGTCGAGGTGCAGATGTCGGCCGAGGGTGCGGCGTTTTCTCGCAGCGAGATGGACGCACTGCTGGACCTGGCGCAGGCCGGCACCGCCGAGCTGATCGCCGCCCAGAAGGCGGCGGTGGCATGAGGCGCCTGACCGGGCCGCGGCTGCTGGTCGCCACCCATAACGCCGGCAAGCTGGACGAGATGCGGGCACTGTTCGCCCCGCACGGGATCGAGGTGGTAGGCGCGGCCGAGCTGGGCCTGGCCGAGCCGCCCGAGACCGAGGACAGTTTCATCGGCAACGCCCGCATCAAGGCGCGGGCGGCGGTCGAGGCCACCGGCCTGCCGGTGCTGGCCGACGACAGCGGCATCACCGTGGACGGGCTGGACGGGGCGCCAGGGGTACATACCGCCGACTGGGCGGAAACGCCGCAGGGCCGCGACTTCATGCAGGCGATGCGGCGCACCTGGGACGAGCTCGAGGCGCGGGGCGTGCCCGAGCCGCGGCGGGCGCAGTTCCGCGCCACGCTGCTGGTGATGTGGCCCGACCTGCACGAGGAGGTGTTCGAGGGGATCGCGCCGGGCCGGCTGGTCTGGCCGCCGCGCGGGCAGTTGGGCCATGGCTACGACCCGATCTTTGTCCCCGACGGGCATGACCGCAGCTATGCCGAGATGAGCGCCGACGAAAAGAACGCCATCAGCCACCGCGCCGAGGCGTTCCGCAAGCTGGAGGCTGTCCTTGCGTAGGATCTCGACCGGATCGCCTTTCGAGGCTGCGCTTGGCTATAGCCGGGCGGTGGTGAAGGGGCCGTGGTGCTTCGTCTCAGGGACCACGGGCTATGATTACGCGGCAATGACCATGCCGGACAGCGCCGCCGAACAGGCGCAGAACGCCTTTGCCACCATCTTTGCTACGCTGGCCGAGGCGGGATTTGCGCCCGCCGACATCGTGCGGGTGCAATACACGGTGACCGACCCGGCGCTGGTCGAGGAGATCGCGCCGGTGCTGGGCGAGGCGATGAAAGAAGTCCGGCCCGCTGCCACCATGGTTGTCGCCGGGCTCATCCGCCCCGAAATGAAGGTCGAGATCGAAGTGACCGCGTTCCGGGGATGACCCAGCCCATGTACCCTACCACTGTCAGCGCCGGCACGGCGCCCTTGGGCGAGGACTGGCAGGCGGGCGGGTTCGGGCTGTATGTGCACTGGCCGTTCTGCGCCTCGAAATGTCCCTATTGCGATTTCAACAGCCATGTGTCGGCGCGGATCGAGCAGGCTTCGTGGCTGGATGCCTACCGGCTTGAAATCGCGCGGGTTTCTGCCGAGACGCCCGGCCGGGTGCTGCGCAGCATCTTTTTCGGCGGCGGCACGCCCTCGCTGATGGAGCCGGAGGTGGTGGCGGGGGTGATCGCCGCCGCGCGTGCGGGATGGGGGTTTGCCAACGACATCGAGATCACCCTGGAGGCCAACCCCGGCAGCGTCGAGCGCGGGCGGTTTGCCGGTTATGCCGAGGCCGGGGTGAACCGGCTGTCGATGGGAGTGCAGGCGCTGAACGACGCCGATCTGCGGCGGCTGGGGCGGATGCACAGCGTCGCCGAGGCGCGGGCGGCATTCGAGGTGGCGCGGAGCTGTTTCCCGCGGGTGAGCTTTGACCTGATCTATGCGCGGCAGGACCAGAGCCGCGAGGCCTGGGCGGCGGAGCTGCGCGAGGCGCTGGCGATGGCGGTGGACCATCTGTCGCTGTACCAGCTGAGCATCGAGGACGGGACGGTGTTCGGTGCGCGCGCGGCTGCCGGGCAGTTACGGGGGCTGCCGGGCGACGATCTGTCTGCAGACATGTATCTGGAAACGCAGGATATTCTGGGGGCGGCGGGGATGCCAGCCTATGAGATCTCCAACCACGCGCGCGAGGGCGCCGAAAGCCGGCACAATCTGGTCTATTGGCGGCAGGGCGACTGGGCCGGGGTCGGTCCGGGGGCGCATGGGCGGCTGACGCTGGGCGGGCAGCGTTGGACGACCGAGGCGCATCGGGCGCCGGGGGCGTGGCTGGCGGCAATGCGGGAGGGATCAGGCGAGTTGCCCCGCAGCGCGCTGCCGCTGGAGGAGCAGGCGACGGAATATCTGCTGATGTCGATGCGGCTGGCCGAGGGGATGGAGATCGCCCGATTCGAGCGGCTGGCGGGGCGCGGGCTGGGTCCCGCGCGAGTCGCGGCGCTAGTCGAGATGGGGATGGTCGAGATGGGCGACGGGCGGCTGCGCGCCACCGCTGCCGGCCGCCCGCTGCTGAATGCGATCCTGCGCGAGCTAGCCTGAGCTCTAGAACCCGCCGCCGAGCGCCTGGCAGAGCCGGTCGAGCTGGTCCAGGTCGCGGTAGGTGATGGTCATCCGGCCGCCGTCCTGGCCCGCATGCTCGATACGGACCCGCATCTTGAGCTGCGCCGAAAGGTCCGATTCCAGCGCCAGCGTGTCGGCATCCTTTTCGCTGCGGATGCGCGGGGTTTCCGGTTTCGGCTGGGTGGCCTGGCGGGCCAGCGCCTCGGTCTCGCGCACGGACAGGTTGCGCTCGATCACCTTGCGGGCCATAGCGACCGGGTCGGGGGCGGTAATCAGCGCCCGCGCATGCCCGGCGGTCAGCTTGCCGTCGCGGACGAAACCTTGCACCTGTTCGGGCAGGTTGAGCAGCCGCAGCAGGTTGGAGATATGGCTGCGGCTCTTGTCCAGCGCCTCGGCGAGGCGTTCCTGGGTATGGCCGAAACGGTCCATCAGCTGGCGGAACGAGGCGGCTTCCTCGATCGGGTTCAGGTCGGCGCGCTGGATGTTCTCGATCAGCGCGACTTCCAGCACCTCGGTGTCGTCCAGCTCGCGGATCAGCACCGGCAGCTCGTGCAGCTGCGCGATCTGGGCCGCACGCCAGCGGCGTTCGCCGGCGACGATCTGGTAGAGATCGGGCTCAGTCGGGTGTGGGCGCACGATCAGTGGTTGCAGGATGCCGCGATTGCGCAGCGACGCAGCGAGTTCGTTCAGCGCCTCGGGGTCGAACTGCCGCCGCGGCTGATCGGGGTTCGGGATGATCTGCTCGACAGGCAGGGTCTGCGGCGCCTTGGACGCAGCACCAGGGACGAGTTCGACATCGGCCATCAGCGCCGACAGGCCACGGCCAAGCCCGGCCCGGCGCGGTTTCGGATCAGCCATGCGCTGCTGCCTTTCCTGAAGATTTCAGCCCCTTGGCCAGCAGTTCGGCGGCGAGCGCGCGATAGGCGCTGCTGCCTTTCGACTGCGGATCGTAATGGATCACCGGCAGGGCGTGGGAGGGGGATTCTGACACGCGGACATTGCGGGGGACCACGGTCTGGAACACCAGCGGGCCCAGGGTCTTGCGGGCATCAGCCTCGACCTGTTGCGACAGGTTGTTGCGGGAATCGGCCATGGTCAGCAGGATCCCCTCGATCCGCAGGTCGGGATTGGCCGAGGACCGCACCTCGCGCACGGTCAGCATCAGCTGCGAGAGGCCCTCGAGCGCGTAGAACTCCGCCTGCAGCGGCACGATGACGCTATCGGAGGCGACCATGGCGTTCAGCGTCAGCAGCCCCAGCGCGGGCGGGCAGTCGATCAGCACGATGCCGCGGGCTTGCCGCAACGCATCCGCCAGCAGCTGAGTGCGGCGCGGGCGGGCAGCGATGTCCAGTTCGGCCGAGGCAAGGTCGGCGGTGGCGGGGACGATGGCGAGGTTCGGAATGCCGGTGTCCTGTACTGCCTCGGTCCAGTCGGCATCCCCGATCAGCAGGTCGTAGCTGGTCGTCTGGCGCCCGTCGGCATCGATTCCCAACCCCGTCGAGGCATTCCCCTGGGGATCGAGGTCCACGATGGTGACCTGGAGCCCCTGTTCGGCCAGCGCCGCCCCGAGATTGATCGCGGTGGTGGTCTTGCCTACCCCGCCCTTCTGGTTTGCGACGGCGATGATCATGCGTTCAGCCATGGCGGATATTGCTGATCTGAAGGATGGCGGCAGCGGGGTCAGTGGTGCTGGGATGGATTTCGGCGTCAAAGCGCCAATTCCGGCGGGCTGCGGTCAGCTCGGTCTGCCAGTTTCGTCCCTTCATGAGCCATGCCGTTCCGTCTTGTGCCAGATGCCGGTCCAGATATGGCACAAGCCGGTCCAGCGGGGCAAGCGCCCGGGCGCTGAGATTGGCGGCATCGGCGGGGGGCAGCTCTTCGATGCGGGCGGCCGTGGCGGTGCAATTCGCAAGTCCCAACTCCCGAATTGCGGTCTGCAGGAACGCCACCTTGCGGCGATCCGAATCGACCAGCTGCACCGGCAACTCGGGGTGGAAGATCGCGACGACCAGGCCGGGCAGGCCGCCGCCGCTGCCGATGTCGAGCCATGGGCCTTGCGGGTCGGGATGCAGCCGCGCCAGCTGTGCGCTGTCGGCGATATGGCGCTGTTCGAGTTGGGCCAGAGAGGCCGGCGCAACCAAGTTGATCGCCGAATTCCATTTCCGGATCAGCGCCGCGTACTGCACCAGCCGTGCTTCACGTGAAGCACTCACGCCGCCGCCGTCCCACAGTTCCGGGCGATACCGATCAGCAGGGTGAGCGCGGCAGGAGTCATGCCCTCGATGGCGCTGGCCTGAGCGATGGTGGCGGGACGAGTAGCGTCCAGCTTGGCCTGCAATTCATGCGAGATGCCGCGGATCTGCTGGTAATCCAGATCCTGCGGCAGGCGCATCTGTTCGTTGCGGCGAATATCGGCAGCATCGCGGGATTGCCGGTCGGTGAACTGCGCGTAGATTGCGTCGTTGCGCAGCATCTGCAGCACCTCTTCGTCAGCGACCAATTCCGGCGGAAGCAGCGGTAGCACCGCAGGCTGGGGCAGATCCACCTGACCTAGCAGACCAAAGGCAGTGCGGCGATGCCCGTCCTGCCGGACGGCGATACCATGGCCAGCCAGTTGCTGCGGCGTAAAGCTGATCGATTCGGCCCGCGCCTGCCCGGAGGTGAAACGCTGCAGCTTGTCGCAGAATCGCTCTGCCCGCTCGGCACCCACCAGCCCGATTTCCATGCCCAACGGGGTCAGCCGCCGGTCTGCATTGTCGGCGCGAAGCGACAGACGGAATTCGGCGCGAGAGGTAAACATCCGGTAAGGCTCGGTGGCGCCGCGGGTGATCAGATCGTCGATCATCACCCCGATATAGCTGCCGGTGCGGCTGAAAATCACCGGCGACCGGCCTTGCGCCGCAAGTGCCGCATTCATTCCCGCGACCAGCCCCTGTGCCGCGGCCTCCTCATAGCCGGTCGTCCCGTTGACCTGACCGGCCAGATACAGCCCGGCAACCGCACGGGTTTCCAGCGTCGGCTGCAGGCTGCGGGGGTCGATATAGTCATATTCCACCGCATAACCCGGCTGCACGATTTCCGCCGACTCCAGTCCGCGGACCGAGCGGATATAAACCTGCTGCACGTCCTCGGGCAACGAGGTCGAGATGCCGTTCGGATAGACCAACGGACTGTCCAGCCCCTCGGGCTCCAGGAAGATCTGATGCGAATCCTTGTCCGCAAACCGGACGATCTTGTCCTCGATCGACGGGCAGTAGCGCGGCCCCGCCCCGGCGATCCGCCCGCCGTACATGGCCGAGCGGAGCAGGTTTTCCCGGATGATGCGATGGGTTTCCGAGTTCGTATGGGTGATCGCACAGGAAAGCTGCGCCACTACAGGCGCGGCATTCAGAAAGGACAGCATTGTCGGGGGATCGTCGCCCGGTTGCTGCTCCAGACTGTCCCAGTCGATCGAACTGCGCAGCAGCCGCGGCGGGGTGCCGGTCTTCAACCGCCCCAGCGGCAGGTTCAGCGCCAAAAGCGACCCCGACAAGCCGCTGGCCTGGTCATTCCCCCAGCGCCCGGCTGGACGCAAGACATCGCCGATATGAATGGTTCCGTTCAAAAACGTCCCGGCCGCCACCACCACGGCACCGGCCATCAGTGCGGTGCCGTCAGCCAGCTCCACCCCGGCAACCCGGTTCCCCGCCAGCGCAAGCGCCTTGACCTCGCCCAACACCACTTCCAGGCCATCCAGCTTGCGCAGCTCCCGCCCTGCCGCGGCGCGGTAAAGTCCCCGGTCGGCCTGCGCCCGCGGCCCCTGAACCGCCGGCCCCTTGCGCCGGTTCAGCAACCGGAACTGGATCCCTGCTGCGTCGGCCAGCCGACCCATCAACCCATCCAGCGCGTCGACCTCGCGCACCAGATGCCCCTTGCCCAACCCGCCGATGGCCGGGTTGCAGGACATGGTCCCCGCGTCGTCGGCCCGCATCGTCACCAGCGCCACGCGCACGCCCATCCGCGCCGCTGCCGCGGCTGCTTCCAAGCCGGCGTGGCCCGCCCCGATGACAATCACATCGTAATGTTTCACGTGAAGCACCTATTTTCCGATGCAGAAGCGCGAGAAGATTTCATCCAGATAGTCATCCGGAGCAATTTTCCCAACCACCTCGCTCAACCGATGCGAGGCCTGCCGCACCGCTTCCGCCAACAGCTCCGCCGGCTGCCCCCTGCGAACCGCCAGCACCGCCAGCGCATCCTCCAACGCATCAGCCTGCCGCTTACGCGTCACCAGCCCGGCGCCCGCGACCCGCTCCGCCAGACGTCGCCGCAACTCCTCCAGCATTTCCGGGACGCCCGCCCCCGTCGCTGCGGAAATCCCCCGACCGCCCAGATCCGCCTTCGACCACAGGACCAGATCCCCGTCCTGGTAAAGCTCCTCCACCGCGCGCCCGTCCTCGGACAGATGCAGCCGCAGATCCGCCTGCCGAGCCCGGTCGCGCGCGCGGTCCACCCCCAGCCCTTCGACAAAATCCTCGGCGTCTCGCAAACCCGCGGTATCCAGGAATGTCACCGCCAACCCACCCAACTCGGTATGCAGCTCCAGCACGTCGCGGGTGGTACCGGCCACATCGCTGACCAGAGCCATCTCGCGCCGCGCGATCCGGTTCAACAATGACGACTTCCCCGCATTCGGAGGTCCGACGATCGCCACCTCGAACCCCGCCCGCAACCGCTCCGCCGCCGGCAGCCCGGCGACGGCCGCGGCGATATCCACCCGCACCGAGTCCAGCAGTTCGAACACCTCGTCCGGAACTTCGTCCGGAACTTCCTCATCGGCAAAATCCAGCGAGACCTCGATCAGCGCCCCCGCCCGCACCAGCCGCTCGCGCAGCCCCTCGGTCCAGCGGGCCAGCTCGCCCGAAACCACCCGCAGCGCCTGCTGGCGCTGGGCCTCGCTCTCGGCCGCCAGCAGGTCGGACAGCGCCTCGACTTCGCTCAGCGCCAGCGCCCCGTTCAGCAACCCGCGGCGGGTAAACTCGCCGGCCTCAGCCAGCCTCGCCCCGCGGGCACGCAGTGCCTCCTGCAACCGCCGCACCACCACCGGCGCGCCATGCAGCTGGAACTCCACCACCGCCTCGCCGGTAAAGCTGGCGCCCTCGTCAAAGCGGATCACCAGCGCCCGGTCGATCAGGTCGCCATCATGCAGCGACCGCAGTTCCGCCCGCCGAGCCACCGGCAGCTCCCCGGCGATCGCCTCGGCGATGCTGCGCGCCTCGGGCCCGCTCAGCCTTACGACCGAGACCCCGCCCCGCCCCGCCGGCGTCGCTTCGGCATAGATCGTGGACATCCCATGCTCAGGCGTTCATCGAATCGAAGAACTCGGCGTTGGTCTTGGTCTGTTTCAGCTTGGAAATCAGGAACTCGATGGCATCCGTCGTGCCCATCGGGTTCAGGATCCGCCGCAGCAGATAGGTCTTCTGCAGATCCTTCTGGTCGACCAGCAGCTCTTCCTTGCGGGTGCCGGACTTCAGGATATCCATCGCCGGGAACACCCGCTTGTCGGCCACCTTGCGGTCCAGCACGATTTCCGAGTTGCCGGTGCCCTTGAACTCCTCAAAGATCACCTCGTCCATGCGGCTGCCGGTGTCGATCAGCGCCGTGGCGATGATGGTCAGCGAGCCGCCTTCCTCGATGTTCCGCGCCGCGCCAAAGAACCGCTTCGGCCGCTGCAGGGCATTCGCGTCCACGCCCCCGGTCAGCACCTTCCCCGAGGACGGCACCACCGTGTTGAACGCACGCCCCAGCCGGGTGATCGAATCGAGCAGGATGACAACATCACGCTTGTGCTCGACCAGCCGCTTGGCCTTCTCAATCACCATCTCGCTGACCGCGACGTGACGCGAGGCCGGCTCGTCGAAGGTCGAGGACACCACCTCACCCTTGACGGAACGCTGCATGTCGGTCACTTCCTCGGGTCGCTCGTCGATCAGCAGCACGATCAGATAGCATTCCGGGTGATTTTTCTCGATAGAATTCGCGATGTTCTGCAAAAGCACCGTCTTGCCGGTGCGCGGCGGCGCCACGATCAGCGACCGCTGCCCCTTGCCGATCGGCGCCACCAGGTCGATGATCCGGGCGGAGCGATCCTTCGCCGTCGGATCGTCCAGCTCCATCTTCAGCCGCTCATTGGGGTAAAGCGGGGTCAGGTTGTCAAACGCGACCTTGTGCCGGGCCTTTTCGGGGCTTTCGAAATTGATCTTCTCGACGCTGATCAGCGCGAAATAACGTTCGTTTTCGCCGGGTGCCCGGATCACCCCCTCGACCGTGTCGCCGGTGCGCAGGCTGAACTGCCGGATCATGTCGGGGCTGACATAGATGTCGTCGGGGCCGGGCAGATAGTTGGCCTCGGGCGAGCGCAGGAACCCGAACCCGTCCTGCACCACCTCCAGCACGCCGTCGCCGCCGATCTCGAACCCCTCCTCGGCATGTTCCTTGAGCAGCGAGAACATCATCTCGCCCTTGCGCATGGTCGAGGCGTTCTCGATCTCCCATTCCTCGGCGATGGCCAGCAGATCGGCCGGGCTCTTGGCCTTGAGGTCGGCGAGGTTCAGACGTTCCTGGCTCATCATGTCATCCATACGGCGCAGCGGCCCCGGAACGGGCGCGGCAACAGATCCTGTGTCGGAAGAGATCACCCCGGACGGGGCGCGCCTCGCCACATAATGCAGATCGCCCGCAAAGTCAAACTTCAGAACTTGAGGATCACCGACAGCACGATCACCACCATGAACAGGGTCGGGATCTCGTTGGCGATCCGATAGGTACGGCCGCTGGCGCCCTCGCCCCGCATCAGCTTGCGGCGGTGGATCATCAGCCAGTGGTGGAACACCGTCATCCCCAGCACCGCCGCCGCCTTGGTCCAGGGCCAGAGCAGCGACCAGTCCACGATCCCCGGCGTGAACACCAGCGCCAGCCCCGCCAACCAGGTCGCGATCGAGGCCGGCCCCATGATATAGCGCAAAAGCTTGTGCTCCATGATCTCGAAGCTGGCGGCGGGCTCGCCCCCGCCCTGCGCGCGTTCGGCGTGATAGACGAACAGCCGCGGCAGATAAAACAGCCCCGCCATCCAGGAAATCACCGACATCACATGGAAGGCCTTGATCCAGAGATAGGCGTCCGAAAGCCAGTCGGTCAGCATGGGCGGTCTCCTTCGCCGTCTCTCTTCTTCATAAAGAAAAGATTCAGAAAGATTGATGTGGTCAGTAGGCGCAGTGGGTATCTGAACCATCATGCGCCGCGGGATTCAATCCACGCTTTGCCGCAGTGGACAAATCGGTGGAGGAACTGGTATACCAAACCAGTAATATCATAATAATCAGTGTTTTAAACGGTTCCATCCCCGCTGTGGAAAACCCGCCTGTCCGCAGCCTGTGGACAATTCCGGTGCAGTTATGCGCCTGTGGATGGATCCCCGGCGTTCCCGTTAAGTCCCGCGGCTTCATCCACGCGGTTCCGCGGACCCCGATCCGCGCACATGGCGGTCACAGGGTTTCCCACCAGACTGTCCACAGGTGCTGCCGGCTTCCCCTCGAATCCGCCGCGCGCTAGAGATGGGGCGACATGGAACGAGGATGCGGATGACACAGGCCCCCGAAAGCGCTGCTGACGCCCCGCCTGCGGCGGCGGTGCCGCTCTCCGGGGTGATCGGCTGGCCGGTCGCACATTCGCGCTCGCCCCGGCTGCATGGCCACTGGCTGGCCCGCTACGGCATCAAGGGCCATTACGTGCCGCTGGCGGTGGCGCCCGAGCATCTGGCGCAGGTGCTGCGCGCGCTGCCCCGCGCCGGCTTCGTCGGTGCTAATATCACCATCCCGCACAAGGAATCGGTGCTGGCGCTGGCCGATATCGTCACCGACCGCGCGGCGCTGATCGGTGCCGCCAACACGCTGATCTTCCGCGAGGATGGCCGCATCCACGCCGACAACACCGATGGCTACGGTTTCGTCACCAACCTGCGCCAGCAGGCCCCCGAATGGCTGCCGGACTCCGGCCCCGCGGCGGTGATCGGCGCCGGCGGTGCCGCCCGCGCCGTGGTCGCGGCGCTGCTGGAATGCGGCGTGCCGGAACTGCGCATCGCCAACCGCACCCGCATCCGCGCCGACCAGCTCAAGGCCGATTTCGGCGCCCGCGTCGTGGTCTACGACTGGGCGCAGGTCGGCAACATGCTGGAAGGCGCCGCCACCATCGTCAACTGCACCTCGATGGGGATGGAGGGCGCGCAGCCTCTGCGGCTGCCGCTGGATGCGATGTCGCCCGACGCTCTGGTCACCGATCTGGTCTACACCCCGCTCGACACGCATTTCCTGCGCGATGCGCGGGCGCGCGGCTGCACCACCGTCGACGGGCTGGGGATGCTGCTGCATCAGGCCGCGCCGGGGTTCGAACGCTGGTTCGGTATCCACCCGCAGGTGGACGAGGACCTGCGCCGGGCGGTGCTGGCATGAGCTTCCGTCTGGGCCTGACCGGCGGCATCGGCATGGGCAAATCCACCACCGCCGCCATGTTCGCCGCCCGCGGCGTGCCGGTCTGGGACGCCGACGCCGCAGTGCATCGGCTCTACGCCCCCGGCGGCGCCGCGGTGGCCCCGGTTGCCGCCGGTTTTCCGCAGGCGCTGGCCGAGGATGGCGGCATCGACCGCGCCGCGCTCAAGCGCGTGCTGGCCGATACGCCCGTGCGGCTGGCGGAACTGGAAGCCATCGTCCACCCGCTGGTCGCCGCCGACCGCGCCGATTTCATCGCCGCCAATGCCGCGGCGCCGGTGGTGCTGCTCGACATTCCGCTGCTGTTCGAGACCGGGGCGCAGGCGCAGATGGACGGCGTTGCCGTGGTCTCGGCCCCGGCCGAGGTGCAGCGCGCCCGCGTCCTCGCCCGCCCCGGCATGGACGACACCACGCTGGACCTGATCCTGTCGCGGCAGATGACCGACGCCGACCGCCGCGCCCGCGCCCGCTGGGTGATCCCGACCGACACGCTGGACCGCGCGCAGGCCACCGTCGACGCCATCCTTGCCGAAATCGCTGCCGAAACCAAAGCCGAAAGCCTGCCCGATGCGTGAGATCGTCCTCGACACCGAAACCACCGGCTTCGACCCTGACACCGGCGACCGCATCGTGGAAATCGGCGCCATCGAGCTGCTAAACCACCTGCCCACCGGCCGGCATTTCCACGTCTACATCAACCCCGAACGCGACATGCCGGCCGAGGCGCTGGCCGTCCACGGGCTGACCAGCGAGTTCCTGTCCACCAAGCCCAAATTCGCCGAGATCGCCGCCGAGTTCATCGAGTTCATCGCCGAGGATTCCCGGCTGGTGATCCATAATGCCCCTTTCGACATGAAGTTCCTCAATGCCGAGCTGCGCCGCTGCGGCCATCCGCCCATCGCGATGGATCGCGCGCTGGATACGGTTACGATGGCACGCAACAAATTCCCCGGCGCCCCGGTGTCGCTGGATGCGCTGTGCCGGCGCTGGGGCATCGACAACTCGGGCCGGACCCTGCACGGCGCGCTGCTGGACAGCGAGCTTCTGGCCGAGGTCTATCTGGAGCTGATCGGCGGCCGCCAGCCCGACCTGGTGCTGGTGACCGAGACCGCGGCGGCCGACCCCGGCGCCGGCGCCTCGGGGCCGATCCGCCCGCGCGCGCCCCGCCCCCGCCCGCTGCCGCCGCGCCTGACCGAGGGCGAGCGCCACGCCCATGCCGAGTTCGTCGCCCGCATGGGCGAGAAATCGCTCTGGCTGCGCTTTGCCGCCACCACCACGCCATGACCAGGGGCGCGTGATGTTCGGCTATCTGCGCGAATCCATCGGCTTCGTGCAATCGCTGTTCGAGCGGATGGACAAGATCCACATGGGGCTGATCGCCGCCGGGGTGGCGTTCTACGCCATGTTCGCGGTGTTCCCCGGGCTGGCGGCGCTGATCGCGCTGTGGGGGCTGTGGTTCGACCCGGTGCTGCTGCAGGATTACGACCAGCTTGTGGACGAGTTCGTCCCGCCCGAGGCCGCGCAGATCCTGCACACGCAGATCGATGCGCTGATTTCCGGCGGCCGCACGCAGCTGGGCTGGACCTCGGGGATCTCCTTCCTGATCGCCACCATCGCGGCGCGCGCCGGGGTGAATGCGCTGGTGCGCGGGCTGAACGCCGCCCACGGGGTGCGGTCACATTCGACGATCTTCGGCTGGGTGCTGGCCTATGTGCTGACGCTGGCCATCGTCGGCATCGTGGTGCTGGGGCTCGCGACCATCGTCATGGTGCCGCTGGCGTTCAATTTCCTGGACCCCGGCCCGCTGCGCAGCTGGCTGCTGAGCACGATCCCCTGGGCGGCGATGTTTGCAATCGTGCTGATCGCGATCGGGGTGCTTTACCGCTACGGCCCCAACGTGAAATCCCCGCGCACGCCGTTCTTCACCTGGGGAGCGCTGTTCGCGGCGCTGGCCTGGGCGGCGGCCTCGGTGGCGTTTTCGGCCTATCTGACCAGCTTCAACAGCTACAACCGCATCTACGGCTCGATCGGGGCGGTGGTGGCGCTGCTGATGTGGTTCTACATCGCCGGGTTCTCGGTGATGATGGGCGCGCTGATCAACGTCGAGCTGGATCGCCACCGCCGCCTGGTCAAGGCCCGCAAGGCCCGCGCCCTCGCCCGCAAGATGGCCCCCGGCCGCAATCCCTGACTGCCGCGCAGGCCCGGCCGGGGGCGCTGCCCCCAGCTCCCGGGATCTTTAAGCAAGGAAGAAACCCGCAGGCCCGTTCCGCCAGCTTCAGTGCCGCGCCCCCTCGCGCGCGGCCGAGGTCAGCACCACCCGCCGCGTTTCGCTGTCCAGCAGCGTGGCGCCGGTTTCCGGCAGGAAGCGCAGATACAGCCGGTACACCCCATCCTGCATGGTGATCAGCGCCTCGCTGTCCAGCTGCATGGCAAAGGCCTCGATCAGCTGGTTGCCAAGTCCCGTGCCCTCGACCTCCGAGGTGCCCCGGCCCAGCGAGTTCTCGATGGTCAGCTCGGCATGGCCGTCCGCGGCGCGGTGCAGGCGCACGCAGACCCAGGGACGCTCGCGCCCCTCGGGGATGCCGGCGTATTTCAGCGCGTTGGTAAAGGCTTCGGTGGTCAGCAGGGTCAGCGGCACCGCCTGGTCGGGCAGCAGGGTCAGCGGTTCCAGCCTGGTGTCGATCTCGATCGAATACTCGCTGACCACCGAGGCGGTGGACATCTGCCCGATGATGTCGCGCACCAGCTGGTCGGCCTCGACCGATTCCAGATGCTCGGCCTGATAGAGGTTCTTGTAGATCGTCGCCAGCGAGGCCACCCGGTCCTGCACCGAGCGCAGCACCCGCTTGGCGTCGGGGTCGTCGATCACCCGGCTCTGCATGTTGATGATTGAGGCGATCAGCTGCAGGTTGTTCTTGACCCGGTGGTGGACCTCTTTCAGCAGCACGGTCTTTTCGGCGACCGCCTCTTCCATCGCGGCCTCGTCGCGGATCAGGATCCGGGCCATGTTGTGGAAGGTCTCGCTGACGTCGCGGATCTCGCCGGGGGCGGTTTCCAGCACCGGCGGCGGCACCACGCGGTTGCCCAGGGCAAAGCGGCGCATCTGCCCGCGCAATTCGCGCACATGGCGCAGCACCAGCCGGTCCACGGCAAAGAACGCCACCGCCAGCGACACCAGCCACAGCGCCACCGGGAACAGCACCGCGACGAACCGCGACAGGCTGAGCCCGGCGACCCCGGTCAGGCGCGGGCTCCAGCTGCCAAGCGCATAGACCAGATCCGGCACCACCGGCACCACCGAGAACACCCGCTTTTCCCCGGAATTGGAGATGGCGCTGAAGGTGGTGTCGGTCCTCTGCACCAGCTCGGCCAGGGTGACGCCGCGCGGCAGGATCGCCATCGCGTTTTCCTGGGTGCCGAAATCCCCGATCAGCGGCCGGCCGGTGTTGCTGAAGGACAGGATCCGCGCCCCGTCCGACCAATAGGCGGAAATATGGGTCGAGCGCAGCAGGTCGTGGGACAGCGACAGCGCCACATAGCCCAGCAGTTCCAGGTCGCGGTAAAGCGGCTGCATCACGATCACCACCGGCAGCCCCGACCAGGGGCCCTGCGCGGCCGAGGTGATCAGCGTGCCCGGATCCTCCATGAACTCGCGGAACTGCGCGGTGTCGGACATGTCGCGGAACTGGCTGTTGGCCGAACAGATGTTGCGCCCGCTGGTGTCGGTGAAGCCGGCATAGACGAAGGACGGGCTGCTTTGCACGAAATCATGCATCATTCGCGAACAGGTGGCCGGGTCGTCCAGCATCGTCAGCACCGAAATGCCCAGGGCGTCGGCCGTGGCGATGGCGCCCTGCAGCAGCGCCCGTTCGCCGGCGGCGGCGGCGGCGGTGCGGCCCTGGATGGCAAGCTCGGCGGAACGCTCGGCCTCGCGCGACAGGTGCAGCGTCTGCAGGATCGAGATCATCCCGATCGGCAGGATGGCGATGCTGAGCAGCATCCCCAGCCGGAACCCGAGCCTGCGGGCGAAATCTGCGCCCCAGCGCAACATCCCGGGCCGTTACCGGGAAACGGGGTGGTTCACCGCCATCACGGCCAGCGTTGCGCTGTCGGTCATGTCCAGGTCCTCGCCCTCGGCCATCTGCATCAACTCGGCCAGCTTGCGGCGGCCGCGGTTCGCGCGCGACTTGACCGTGCCGACCGCGACACCGGTCATCTGCGCCGCCTCTTCGTAGGAAAATCCCGAGCCGCCGACAAGGATCAACGCCTCGCGCTGCTCGTCGGGAAGCTGCTCGAAGGCGACCTTGAAGTCGTTCATCGCCAGCCGCCCGTCATGTTCGGGCCGGGTCGCCTGCCGGGCGGCATGGATGCCGTCGCTGTCGCTGACCTCGCGCCTGGTCTTGCGGCGGGCGGAATAGAAGGTGTTGCGCAGGATGGTGAACAGCCACGCGCGCAGGTTGGTGCCGGGCTGGAACTTGTCGATGTTGGTCCACGCCTTGACGATGGTGTCCTGCACCAGATCGTCGGCCGAGGCGGATTCCCGCGTCAGCGACAGCGCAAAGGCCCGCAGCGCCGGCAGGTGGTCCACCAACTCGTCGCGCGGATTGGGGCCCGAAAGGGCCTGGCCGTCTGTTGACCTGCCCACGCGCGTCATTCCTGTTTGCGCAACTGATCGAGCAAGGCGAGGAAGCGGTCGGGCACCTCCTGGCTTGCATCCTGCTCGTACACGCGCCGCAGATTCTCGTCGATCTGCTTTTCCAAAGCGGCGCGTTTACGGTCATCCCGCTTTGTGTTCATCTATTTGTTTGCCCCGGTAAGCTTGTGCGCACGATGCCCAACGGTTACAAAACGTCAAGGTTCCCCATGGGGATAATTTCGAGGTTTACGCATGTCTGCTGCTGATCTGGCCCAATCCATCGGCCGCGAGCTTCCCTATCTGCGCCGCTATGCGCGCGCCCTGACCGGAAGCCAGACCGCGGGTGATAACTACGCGGCGGCGACGCTGGAGGCGATCCTCTCCGACCGCGAGCTGATGGATGCGGAGGACACCAGGATCGGGCTGTTCCGCACCTTTCACGCCATCTGGCAAAGCTCGGGCCAGCCGGTGGCCAGCGAAAACCAGTCCACCCGCGAAGCCGCGGCCCAGGCGCATCTGCGCGGCCTGACCGCCAACTCGCGCGAGGCGCTGCTGCTGCGCACGATCGAGGAACTGCGCTACGACCAGATCGCCCGCATCATGCAGATCGACCAGTCCGAGGCCGAAGAGCTGGTGCAGATCGCCCTGAACGAGATGGGCCGGGCGATCCGCGGCCGGGTGATGATCATCGAGGATGAAACCATCATCGCCATGGACCTGAAAGGCATCGTGCAGGCCATGGGCCACGAGGTGACCGGCGTCGCCCGCACCCATTCCGCCGCGATCGAGCTGGCCGCCGACAACCGCCCGGCGCTGATCCTGGCCGACATCCAGCTGGCCGACGGCTCGTCCGGTATCGACGCGGTGAACGAGCTGATGGGCAGCCTTGGCGACGTGCCGGTGATCTTCATCACCGCCTTCCCCGAGCGGCTGCTGACCGGCGACCGCCCGGAACCGGCCTTCCTGATCTCCAAGCCCTATTCGGAAGAACAGGTGCGCTCGGCCGTCAGCCAGGCGATGTTCTTCGCCTCGACCGAGGGGCTGGGCACGGCCTGAACCGCGCCGAAGGCCACCCGAAAGCCCGCCCTTGCCGGCGGGCTTTTTCGCATCCAAGGGGGGGCGGGACGGAGCCTTGCCGGCTGCAGCCGCGTTGCCCAAAAACAACGGCGCAGCAGAAAGGCCATCATGTCTGACAACCCGGTGTCGTCGTTCGTGCCGGGCTGGTCCCGCGAAATACCGCGGTGCTGCTGGGATCCCTCGCGCCGGCTTCTGCGCAGCCTGCGCGCCCATGAGGAACCAGCAACGCCGCTTTCCCAGCGGTGCTGCTGCCCGCAACACTCTCCGCTCGCAAGCCCGCGCCCGCTCCATGGGCGGCTTCGTCGAAGGCAAGCCGATCGACGTCACCTTGCGCGCGAGCGGATCGCTTCTTCTGCCCCGGGGGCCGCGCTCGGGGATAGAACCTGCGGCGAGCAGCGGTGCTGCCGCCATTGTGCTATCGACGTAAATCTACCCCGCCAGCGGCAAGCCCGCGGCCCGCAAGCGCCGGGCGGAGTTTTCCTGACCGCCGTCCTGTCCCGCGGCATCGCCATCCCCAAGCCTCAGCCCCCAGCCTCCTGCACCAGCAGCCCCCGCGCTGCCAGGTTGCGCATCAGCGCGCCCGCGCCAAAGCGCCATTCCGGGCATTCCGTGGACAGCGACACGCGGTTGACCAGCGCCCCCAGCCGCGGTTCGGAAATCGTCACCACGTCGCCGGGGTGGTGGGTGAAGCCCTGGCCGGGGGCGTCGCGGTCCTGGGTGGGGGCGAACAGCGTGCCCAGATACAGCATGAACCCGTCGGGATACTGGTGGTGGCGGCCGCAGGCCTGCGCCACCAGATCTTCGGGGTCGCGGCTGATCCGCGCCATCGAGGAACTGCCCTCCAGCACGAACCCGTCCTCGCCCTCGACCCGCAGCGCCAACTCGGCCCGGCGCACGTCGTCGATGCCGTAGCCCGCGTCGAACAGCCGGATGAACGGCCCGATCGCGGCCGAAGCGTTGTTGTCCTTGGCCTTGCCCAGCAGCAGCGCCGAGCGCCCCTCGACGTCGCGCAGGTTCACGTCGTTGCCCAGGGTCGCGCCCCGGACCCGGCCGCGGCTGTCCACCGCCAGCACGATTTCCGGCTCGGGGTTGTTCCAGCGGCTGATCGGGTGCAGCCCGACCGGCGCCCCCCAGCCGACCGAGGCCATGGGCTGGCATTTGGTGAAGATCTCGGCGTCCGGGCCGATGCCGACCTCGAGATATTGCGACCACAGCCCCTCGGCTTGCAGGGCGCGCTTGACCTCGGCGGCGCGGTCCGATCCGGGCACGATGCCGCGCAGATTGTCGCCGATGGCAGCGCCGATGCGGGCGCGGATGCCGGCGGCAAGGTCGGGGTCGCCCGCGGCCTGTTCCTCGATCACCCGCTCGACCATGGAATCGGCGAACGTGACCCCGCTGGCCTTGATCGCCTGCAGATCGGCGGGCGACAGCAGCCGCAGCGCGTCCTCGCCGTCATTGGCGGCCGCCAGATCCTCCAGCGCACACAGCGCCTCGCCCGGCTGCGCGTCCAGCCAGCCGCAGGGATCCTCCATCTCCAGCAGGTCGCGCATGGTCGGCGCCTCGGCCGAGGTCACGTCCACGACCATGCCGTCGCGCAGCACCACCAGCGCCGGCCCGACTCCCGGCCGCCACACCCGCCCGACGAAATGCCCATCCCCCGGTAGCCCGAAGCTCATGCTGTCCCTCGCTCTCATCCAAGGCCGCGGATGGTATACCAATGCGCCGCCAAGACAAGCGCCGCCCGGCTGTTTCATCTTGCTGTAAATATCCCGAGGCGCGGGGCAGCGCCTCGCTCCACCCCCCCCGCTTTACAGGCCTCGGACAAATGGTATACCAGAATCATGCGCCGCCCACGCCGGCCCAGCCAGGGATTCCATCATGTCCGACACCCGCGCCAACAAACGCTTTCGCAGCCAGGAATGGTTCGACAACCCCAACAACCCCGGCATGACCGCGCTGTATCTGGAACGCTACCAGAACAGCACCTACACGCGCGAGGAATTGCAGTCCGAACGCCCGATCATCGGCATCGCCCAGACCGGCAGCGACCTGGTGCCCTGCAACAAGATCCACGTGTTCCTGATGGACCGCATCAAGGCCGGGATCCGCGACGCCGGCGGCATCCCGATGGAGTTCCCGGTCCACCCGATCCAGGAAACCGGCAAGCGCCCGACCGCGGCGCTGGACCGCAACCTCGCCTATCTGGGGCTGGTCGAGGTGCTGCACGGCTATCCGCTGGACGGGGTGGTGCTGACCACCGGCTGCGACAAGACCACCCCCGCGATGGTGATGGGGGCGGCGACCGTGGATATCCCGGCGATCACCCTGAACGGCGGCCCGATGCTCGACGGCTGGTGGCAGGGCAAGCGCGCGGGTTCCGGCACCATCGTCTGGGAAAGCCGCCGCCTGCTGGCCGAGGGGCGCATCGACTACCCCGAGTTCATCCAGCGCGTCTGCGCCAGCGCGCCCTCGCTGGGCCATTGCAACACCATGGGCACCGCCAGCACCATGAACGCGATGGCCGAGGCGCTGGGCATGTCGCTGCCCGGCTGCTCGGCGATCCCGGCGCCGTTCCGCGAACGCATGGGCATGGCTTATGAGACCGGGCGCCGCATCGTGCAGATGGTGCTGGACGACCTCAAGCCCTCGGACATCCTGACCCGGCAGGCGTTCGAGAATGCGATCGTGGTCAACACCGCCATCGGCGGCTCGACCAACGCGCCGCCGCATCTGCAGGCCATCGCCCGCCACGCCGGGGTAGAGCTGGACGTGCGCGACTGGGAAACCATCGGCTTCGACCTGCCGCTGCTGGTCAACATGCAGCCTGCCGGGGAATATCTGGGGGAAAGCTTCTTCCGCGCCGGCGGCGTCGCCGCGGTGATGGGTGAACTGCTGGCCGCGGGCAAGCTGCATCGGGATGCGCTGACCGTGACCGGCCGGACCGTGGCGCAGAACGTGGCGGACATCCGCTCGACCGACCATGCGGTGATCCGGCCGTTCTCGGACCCACTGCGCGAACATGCCGGGTTCCTGGTGCTGTCGGGCAATCTGTTCGACAGCGCGCTGATGAAGACCAGCGTGATTTCCGAGGATTTCCGCCGCCGCTTCCTGTCCGACCCGGGGCATGAGGGCGTCCACGAGGCCCGCGCCATCGTCTTCGAGGGCCCCGAGGATTACCACACCCGCCTGAACGACCCCGAACTGGCGGTGGACGAAAACTGCATTCTTTTCATCCGCAACGTCGGCTGCGTGGGCTATCCCGGCTCGGCCGAGGTGGTGAACATGCAACCGCCGGATGCGCTGCTGAGGGCCGGGATCAACCACCTGCCGACGGTGGGCGACGGGCGGCAGTCGGGGACCTCGGAAAGCCCCTCGATCCTGAACGCCTCGCCGGAATCGGTGGTGGGGGGCGGGCTGGCGCTGCTGCAGACCGGCGACCGGGTGCGGCTGGACCTGAACGCGCGGCGCATGGATGCGCTGGTGGACGCGGCCGAATGGCAGGCCCGCCGCGACGCCTGGACCCCGCCCGAGCTGGTGCACCAGACCCCCTGGCAGGAAATCTATCGCCAGAACGTCGGGCAGCTGGCCGATGGCGGCTGCCTCGAGCTGGCCACCGCCTATCACCGGGTGGCGCAATCGCTGCCCCGCGACAACCACTGACCCCTTGCCTGCACAACCACGGAAAGGCCCGCCATGGCGAACACCATCATCATCACCGGCGCCGGCAGCGGCATCGGCCGGGTCACGGCGCGGACCTTCCTGGCCGCGGGCTGGCGCGTCGGGCTGATCGGCCGGCGCGAAGAGGCGCTGCGCGAGTCCGCGGACGGGCAGGCGGGGGCGCTGGTGCTGCCCTGCGATGTCTGCGACGCGGGTGCGGTGGATGCGGCCTTTGACCGGGCGGCGGCGGAATGGGGGCGGCTGGACGTGCTGTTCAACAACGCCGGCACCGGGCTGGTCACCCAGACCCCCGACGAGGTGGACCCGGACGAGTTCCGCCGCGTGATCGAGGTGAACGTGAACGGGGTATTCATCTGCGCCCGCGCCGCCTTTCGCGTCATGCGCGCGCAGGACCCCCAGGGCGGGCGGATCATCAACAACGGCTCGGTCTCGGCCCATGCGCCGCGGCCGGGCTCGATCGCCTATACCACCTCGAAACACGCGGTCACCGGGATCACCCGCTCGGTGTCGCTGGACGGGCGGGCGTTCAACATCGCCTGCGGGCAGATCGACATCGGCAACGCACTGACCGACATGGCGGTGGCGATGACCAGGGGGGTGCCGCAGGCCGACGGCTCGCTGAAGGTCGAGCCGGTGATGGACGCGCAGGTGGTGGCCGACACGGTGATGCACATGGCCTCGCTGCCCGAGGGCGCCAATGTGCAGTTCGTCACGGTGATGGCGACCAACATGCCCTTTGTGGGGCGCGGCTGATGGGGGCGCTGTCGCTGTTCCAGCTGGACGGGCGGCGGGCGCTGGTCACCGGCGCGGGGCAGGGCATCGGTTTCGCGCTGGCCCGGGGGCTGGCACAAGCGGGGGCGGCGGTGGTGCTGAACGGCCGCCGCGCCGAGGCGCTGGAACAGGCCGCCGCCACCCTGCGGGCCGAGGGGCTGGACGCCGCCACCCTGGCCTTTGACGTGACCGACGCCGATGCCGCCCGCGCCGCGATCGACGGGTTCGAGGCCGCAACCGGCCCCATCGACATCCTGGTGAACAACGCCGGCATCCAGCATCGCGCGCCGCTCGAGGATTTCCCGCCCGAGGCGTTCCAGCGCCTGTTGCAGACCAATGTCGCCAGCCTGTTCAACGTCTCGCAGCCGGCGGCACGCCACATGATCGCCCGCGGTCGCGGCAAGATCATCAACATCGCCAGCGTGCAGTCGATGCTGGCCCGGCCCGGCATCGCCCCCTATACCGCCACCAAGGGCGCGGTGGCGAACCTGACCAAGGGCATGGCCGCCGACTGGGCGCGCCACGGGCTGCAATGCAACGCGCTGGCGCCGGGGTATTTCGACACGCCGCTGAACGCCGCGCTTGTCGCCGACCCGGCATTCTGCGACTGGCTTGAGCGGCGCACCCCTGCCGGCCGCTGGGGCAAGGTCGAAGAGCTGGCCGGCGCGGCGGTGTTCCTGGCCTCGGACGCCTCGTCCTTTGTCAACGGGGCGGTGATCCATGTGGACGGCGGCATTACCGCCACGGTCTGAAACCGGCAAAGGGGGGACGCGATGACCCGGATCCTGGCGGTCGGGCGGTATTCCGACGTCGATGCCGCCGCGCTGGCGGCAATGGGGGCGCAGGCGCTGCCCTCGGCCGCCGCGCTGGCGGCGCTGCCTGCCGCGCTGCGGGCGGAAGTCCACGGCGTCGCCTTCATGGGCCATGAAAGCTTCGGCGCGGCCGAGATGGATCTGCTGCCCGCGCTGCGGGTGATCGCCAATTTCGGCGTGGGCTACGACAATATTGACGTCGGGGCCGCTACCGCCCGCAAGGTGCTGGTCACCAACACCCCCGAGGTGCTCAGCGACGACGTGGCCGATCTGGCGGTCGGGATGCTGATCGCGCAGTCGCGCGGGTTCGAGGCGGGGATCGCTTCGGTCCGCTCGGGCGACTGGCAGCGCCGCGGCCCGCTGCCGCTGGCGCGGCGGGTGACCGGGCGGCGCGTCGGCATCCTGGGGCTGGGCCGCATCGGGCGCGAGATCGCCGACCGGCTGGCGGGTTTCAGATGCCAGATCCATTACTGCGCCCGCACGCCCCGCCAGACCCCGGGCTGGACCCGCCACGGCGACCCGCTGTCGCTGGCCCGTGCCGTCGACGACCTGGTGGTCGCGGTGGTGGGGGGCGAGGAAACCCGCGGGCTGGTCTCGGCCGAGGTGATCGCGGCGCTGGGCCCCGACGGGGTGCTGGTCAACATCGCCCGCGGCTCGGTCGTGGATGAACCGGCGCTGATCGCGGCGCTGGAACAGGGGCGGCTGCGCGGCGCGGCGCTGGACGTGTTCTGGAACGAACCGGCGGTTGACCCCCGGCTGGCGGCGCTGCCGAACCTGCTGCCCCTGCCGCATGTCGGTTCCGCCACGGTGGAAAGCCGCGCCGCCATGGGCGAGCTGCAACGGCGCAACCTGTCGGCGGTGCTGGCGGGCCAGGCGGCGGTGACCCCGATCAACGCGCCATGACCCAGAACCCGGTTCCCGACGCGCCCGACAGCGACCCGACCCGCCCGACGGCGCTGGCCCGGCGCCTGCGCCGCGAGATCCTGACCGGCGTGCTGCCCCCCGGCAGCCCGATCAAGGAACGCGACCACGCCGAGCGTCTGGGCGTCAGCCGCACGCCGCTGCGCGAGGCGGTGCGGGTGCTGGCGCAGGAAGGGCTGGTGACGCTGCGCCCGCTGCGCAGCCCCGTCGTCGCCGACCCCGGGCTGGCCGAGGTGCTGGACGAGATCGCCGTGCTGCGCCGGCTGGAACTGTTCGGGGGCGAGCTCGCCTGCGCCCATGCCACCGCCGACGAGATCGCCCATATCGCCCGGCTGGCCGAGGCGGTGGCCCGCGACCATGCCACCGGCGACCGGCTGGACGTGTTCGACCTGGACATGGAGATGCACCGCGCCATCGTCGCCGCCGGGCACAACCCGGCGCTGGCCCGCACCCATGGCGAATATCTGGCGCGGCTGTGGCGGATCCGCTTTCTGTCCGCCAGCACCCGCACCGATGCCGAACGCGTGCTGCACGACCACCGCGGCATGATCGAGGCGCTGGTGGCGCGCGACGCGGCGCGGATGCTGGCCCATATCGATTCGCATTTCGACGGGCTGACCCGCAACGTCGCCACCCATTTCCGCACCGAAGGCCGCGAGCGGCCGGGCGGCATGGCGGAGGACGGGCCGTGACCGCTCTGGACTGGATCGCCGCCGACTGGGGCACCAGCCGCTTGCGGCTGTGGGCCGTGGGGACCGGCGGCGAGGTGCTGGCGCAGGCGCAATCCCCGGCCGGGATGGGCGCGCTGGCGCCGGCCGAGTTTGAACCGGCGCTGCTGTCGCTGGCCGGCGGCTGGCTGCCGGATTCGGGCGCGATCCCGGTGGTCGCCTGCGGCATGGTCGGCGCCCGCCAGGGCTGGATCGACGCCGGCTATCGCGCGGTTCCCTGCCCGCCGCTCGCGCCGCCGCTGGCGCGTGCGCCCACCAGCGACCCCAGGCTCTCGGTGTGGATCGTCCCCGGGTTGTCGCAATTGAAACCTTCGGCCGATGTGATGCGGGGCGAGGAAACCCAGATCGCCGGGGTGCTGGCCGCCCGTCCCGGCTGGGACGGGGTGGTCTGCCTGCCCGGCACCCACAGCAAATGGGCCGAGGTCTCTGCCGGCGAGGTGGTCAGCTTCCGCAGCTTCATGACCGGAGAGCTGTTCGCCCTGCTGTCGGCGCAATCGGTGCTGCGCCACGGGATCGCGGCGCAGGATGCGGACCCGGGCGCAGATTTCGACGCCGCTGTGGCCGAAACCCTGTCGCGCCCGCAGGCGCTGGCCGCGCGGCTGTTTTCCCTGCGGGCCGAGGCGCTGCTGGAGGGGCTCGACCCCGCCACCGCCCGCGAACGCCTGTCGGGCTGGCTGATCGGCGCGGAACTGGCCGCCGCCCGCCCGTGGTGGCTGGGCCGCGACGTGGTGATCGTCGGCGACGCGCTGGCCGGCGCCTATGCCCGCGCGCTGGCCGCGCAAGGGGTGCAGGCGGCAAGGATGCGCTCGGACAGCGTGACGCTGGCCGGGCTGGCCATGGCCCGCGCCCTGCTGCGAAAGGACGGGACATGAGCCGCAACCTGATCGCCATCCTGCGCGGGATCACCCCGGCCGAGGTGCTGGACCACGCCGCCGCCCTGCTGGACGCCGGGATCGAGGCGATCGAAGTGCCGCTGAACTCGCCCGAGCCTTGGGACAGCATCGCGCGGCTGCTGGACCGCCACGGCGCGCAGGCGCGGATCGGGGCGGGAACGGTGCTGACCGTCGCGCAGGTGCAGCGGCTGGCGGGGATGGGGGCGCGGCTGGTGGTCTCGCCCGACTGCAACCCGGCGGTGATCGCGGCCACCCGCGCGGCGGGGATGGAAAGCTGGCCCGGGGTGATGACCCCGACCGAATGCCTGTCGGCGATCGCCGCCGGGGCGACGGGGCTGAAGCTGTTCCCGGCCTCGATCATCGGGCCGGGCGGGCTGGCGGCGATCCGCGCGGTGCTGCCGCCCGCGCTGCCGGTCTATGCGGTGGGCGGCGCCGGGCCGGATGATTTCGCCGTCTGGCGCGCGGCCGGGGCCGCGGGCTTCGGCCTCGGCTCGGCGCTCTACCGCCCGGGACAGACCCCGCAGCAGACCGCCGCCGCCGCCGCCGCGGTGGTCGTCGCCTGGGACGCCTGCGCCCGCTGAGCAGCCGCGCAACCGGGAATCGCCCCTTGTCCGCCTCGGACTCTCTTGCACAACCCCGACAAGCCGCTAACGTATACATAAACGGTAAGAGGGGCTCATGGACATCCTGATTCTTGGCGCTGCCGGCATGGTCGGGCGCAAGCTGGCAGAGGCATTGCTGGATACAGGGCGGCTTGGCGAGGGCGAGATCGCCCGGCTGACGCTGTTCGACGTGGTGCCCTCGGACCTGCAATCGCGCGGCGCCGTCGCGGTGGAAACCCGCGCCGGCGATATCGCCGACCCGGCCACGGTGCAGGCGCTGGTGGCGCAGCGCCCCGATGTGATCTTCCACCTTGCCGCCATCGTCTCGGGCGAGGCCGAGGCCGATTTCGACAAGGGCTACCGCATCAACCTGGACGGCACCCGCCTGCTGTTCGAGGCGATCCGCGCCCAGCCCGACTATCGCCCGCGCGTGGTCTATACCTCGTCCATCGCGGTGTTCGGCGCCCCCTTTGCCGAGCCGATCACCGACGATTTCGTGCCCGCGCCGATGACCAGCTACGGCACCCAGAAGCTGATCGGAGAGCTGCTGCTGAACGACTATACCCGCCGCGGCATCTTCGACGGCATCGGCATCCGGCTGCCCACCATCGTCGTGCGCCCCGGCAAGCCCAACAAGGCTGCCTCGGGGTTCTTTTCCGGCATCATCCGCGAGCCGCTGGCCGGGGTCGAGGCCGTGCTGCCGGTCGAGGACGACGTGCGCCACTGGGTCGCCAGCCCCGCCGCCGCCACCGGGTTTCTGCTGCACGCGGCCACCATGGATCTGGCGCCGCTGGGCGCAAGGCGCTGCCTGACCATGCCCGGCCTGTCGATCAGCGTGGCCGAGATGATCGCGGCGCTGCGCGAGGTCGCGGGCGACGATGTCGCCGCGCTGATCCGGCGCGAACCCGACGCCACCATCCGCGGCATCGTCGCGGGCTGGCCGCGCGACTTTGCCCCCGACCGGGCGCTGGCCGCGGGGTTCACCGCCGACGCCAGTTTCCAGGACATCATCCGCGCCCATATCCGCGACACGGCGGCAGGCGGCTGATGGCGGCGGCGCGCGAGGTCAGGCCCGCCAGCCCGCGCCGGGGGGTCCGCCACCACCCGACGCTGGCGGGGCTGGCCGAGCTGCCCGCGCGCGACCGTGCCTATCAGGACCTGCGCTATCGCATCCTGACCGGGCGGCTGGCCCCCGGCACCACGCTGCTGGAAACGGAACTCGCCGCGCTGCTGTCGCTGTCGCGTACCCCGGTGCGCGAGGCCGCGATTCGCCTGGCCGAAGAGGGGCTGCTGGAAATCCGCCCCCGCCACGGCATCACCGTGCGCAGCCTGTCGCCGGGGGATGTGCGCGACATCCTCGACGTGTTCTCGGCACTCGAGATCAAGGCGGTCGAGCTGGTCGCCCGCCGCGGCATCTCGGCGGCCGAGGCCGCGCGACTGGACGCGCTGCTCGACCGGATGGAACGCAACACCGCCGCGGGCGACATCGCGCGCTGGTCCGATCTGGACGACGATTTCCATTCCTCGCTGGTGGCGCTGTGCAACAACCCGCGGTTGCAGCGCACGCTGGGGGAATACTGGGGCCAGCAATATCTGGCCCGGCAGATGGTGGTGCGGCTGCGGCCGCTGCCGCTGCAATCCGATATCGAGCACCGCGAGATCATGGCGGCGATCAAGGCCGGCGACCCGGCCGCCGCCCGCGCGGCCCACACCCGCCACCGCGACCGCGCCGACCACCTGCAGCTGTCGCTGCTGCACGCGCATCTTTCGGGCGCGCAGCCCGGGCCCGCGCCGATCCCCCGAACCCCCGAGCAAGAGGAAAGCCCATGAACCGTATCGACTTGCAAGGCCGCCGGGCCGTGGTGACCGGGGGCGCGCAAGGGATCGGCCTTGCCATCGCCCGCCGTTTCCTCGCCAGCGGCGCCGAGGTGGTGATCTGGGACCGCCAGCAGGATCAGGCCGCACAGGCCGCGGCCGCGCTGGGTCCGGCGGCCAGCGCCCGCGCGCTGGACCTGACCGACGACGCCGCGGTGGCCAAGGCCGCTGCCGAGGCCGGCGCCATCGACATTCTGGTCAACAATGCCGGAATCACCGGCGGCAACGGGCTGTTGTGGGATCTCGACCCCGCGGGCTGGCGGCAGGTGATGGAGGTCAACCTGAACGCGCCCTTCGTGGTCTGCCGGGCGCTGGTGCCGGGGATGATCGCGCGCGGCTACGGCCGCATCGTCAACATCGCCTCGGTCGCCGGGAAAGAGGGCAACCCGAACGCGGCGCATTACTCGGCCTCCAAGGCCGGGCTGATCGCGCTGACAAAATCGCTGGGCAAGGAGCTGGCCGGAACCGGGGTCATCGCCAATTGCATCACCCCCGCCGCGGCGCGCACCCCGATCTTCGACCAGATGACCCAGCAGCATATCGACTACATGCTGTCGAAAATCCCGCTGGCGCGATTCCTGGAACCCGACGAGGTGGCGGCGCTGGTGGCGTGGCTTTCCTCCGAGGACTGCAGCTTCTCGACCGGCGCCGTGTTCGACATTTCCGGCGGCCGCGCCACCTACTGAGCCGGGCGGGCAGGGCGCTCGCCAACGCGGCTCTTTCTTCCCTGCCCAAATACCCCGGGGGCGCGGGGGCTGGCCCCCGCTCCGGCCGCGCTCAGATCACGTTCCGCTCGCGATAGGTGCGCAGGAAGGACTGGATGCGCGGGTCCTCGGGCTCGCGCAGGATGCGCGAGGGCACGTCCACGCCGACCAACTCGCCCGCCTCGAGGAACGCCACCTGGTCGGCGACATGGGCGGCAAAGCCCATCTCGTGGGTCACCACCACCATGGTCATGCCGCCGGCGGCCAGCGCCTTCATCACGTTCAGCACCTCGCCGACCAGTTCCGGGTCGAGCGCGCTGGTGGGTTCGTCGAACAGCATCAGCCGCGGGTCCATCGCCACGGCGCGGGCGATCGCCACCCGCTGCTGCTGGCCGCCCGACAGGCGCGAGGGGTGGTTGCCCATGCGGTCGGCCAGCCCGACGCGGGTCAGCGCCTCGGCCGCGCGTTCCATCGCTTGCGGCTTGCGCATCCCGCGCACGCGGATCAGCCCCTCGGCCACGTTTTCCTGGGCGGTCATGTGCGGCCACAGGTTGAACTGCTGGAACACCATGCCGATGGTCGAGCGCATCTGGCGCAGGCGGCGGGGGGCCATACGGCGGCCGCCGGGGGTTTCGTAGCCGATCAGCTGCCCGTCGATCAGCACCTCGCCGGAATCGTATTCCTCAAGGAAGTTGATGCAGCGCAGCAGCGACGACTTGCCCGACCCGGACGGCCCGATCAGGCAGGTCACCTTGCCGGGCGGGATCGTCAGGTCGATGTCCTTCAGCGCGTGGAACTGGCCGTAGTATTTGTTGACCTTGCGGATCTCGACAGAGGAAGCCTCGACCATCTCAGGTCCTTTCGATCAGGTGGCGGGTGATGCGGCGTTCCAGCCGGCGGCCAAGGCGCGAGATGACCTCGACGAAGGCCCAGAAGAACAGCGCCAGCGTGAAATACCCCTCGAGGAAGGTGAAGGTCATCGTGGCCATGTATTGGGTCTGATACATGATTTCGGGCACGGTGATGATCGACAGGATCACGGTTTCCTTGGTCAGGATGATCGAGAAATTGATCAGCGCCGGCAGCGCCGACACCAGCCCGACCGGCAGCAGGATGCGGCGCACGATGGCCAGCTCGGTCATGCCGATGGCGCGGCCGGCCTCGATCAGCCCGGGGGGCACGGCGCGGAACGCCGAGCGGAAGATTTCCGCGAAATAGGGGCTGCCGTAGATGGTCAGGCCCAGCAGCCCGGCGGGCAGCGGGTCCAGCCGCAGCCCGATCATCGGGCCGCCGTAATACAGCAGGAATAGCTGCACCAGGAACGGCGTGCCGCGGATCAGCTCGATATAGGTCTGCAGGGCCCAGCGGACGCTGCGGCCGCCATAGCGCTGCGCCACCGCGATCAGCAGCCCCAGGGCTGCGCCGAACACCGTGCCCAGCAGCCAGCAGATGATGGTCAGGCGGAACCCCGCCAGCAGCCGCGGCCCGTATTCGGTAAAGATCGACAGGTCCATCACACGGCCATCCTGTGTTCGAGCCAGCGCCCCAGCGCCGCCAGGCAGAGGTTGATCGCCAGGTACAGGCACGCCGCGGCCAGATACGCCTCGAGCGGGCGGAAGGTCACGCCGGCCTGCGCCTGGCTGGCGCGGGTGATCTCCATCACCCCCACGACCGAGACCAGCGAGGACGCCTTGACCAGCAGGATCAGCTCGTTGATCAGCTGCGGGATCGACAGGGCGACGGCCTGCGGCAGGATGATGCGGGTCCAGCTGTCGCGGGGGCGCATCCCGATGGCGATGGCGGCCTCGGTCTGGCCCTTGGGCAGCGCCATGATCGCGCCACGCCAGATTTCCGAGATATAGGCCGAGGCGACGATGGCGGTCGTCACAACCGCCCCCACGATGGCGGGCACGTCGATCCCGATCACCGGCAGCAGGAAGAACACCACCAGCAGCTGCACCAGCATCGGCACGCCGCGCAGATAGCTGACCCAGACGGCGGCCACGGTGCGCCAGACGCGCGATTTCGACAGCGCCAGCACGCAGACGAAGGCGCCGATCACCAGCCCCAGCGCGATGCCGAGGCCCGAGACCAGCAACGTATAGCGCGCGGCCATCGTCAGCGGCCAGAAGGCGTCAAGAAAGCTCGATAGGGAAAACATCGTTCCTCGCCGCGGTTGGGGGTGCGGGCGGGGGATGGTGCCCCCGCCCGCGCCTGATCCGTGGGCCGATCAGTTCTTCGGCACTTCGCGGGGCAGTTCCGTGTAGGCGCCCAGCCATTTTTCCTGGATGTCCTTGACGCGGCCGTCGTCGGTCATCTTCAGCAGGGCGGCGTTGATCGCCTCGGCCAGGCTGGCGCTGTCGTCGCCGGGGCGCAGCACCCAGGCGAAATAGGTCGGCTCGCCGAACTGGGCCGGCTCGAACAGCGCGAACTGCTCGGGGCGGGCCTTCACCAGCGTGGTGGCGTTGGGCATCGAGGCCGCCACCGCGTCCAGCCGCCCGGCGGCCAGATCGGCAAAGGCTTCGTCGTTGGTGCCGTATTCCTTGACGGTCACGCCGCCCAGGCTGTCGCCGAACGCCTGCAGCTGCTTGAACTGCGCGGTGCCCTGCTGGACGCCGACGGTCTTGCCGGCGATGTCCTCGGGCTTGACCAGATCCGACCCGGCCGGCTTGATCAGCGACACGGTGGCGTCGGCGATCGGGATGGTGAAGGTGTAGCGCTCCAGCCGCTCGGGGGTGATGGTCACGGGGGCGATCACGATGTCGAACTTGCCGACCTCGAGGCCCGGCAGCTCGGCCGTCCACGGGATGTCCTGATAGACCGGCTCGACCCCAAGCTCGGCAGTGACGCCGTCGAACAGGTCCTTGGTCATGCCCTGGTATTCGCCGTTCACGATCATGTCGAAGGGCGCATAGTGCATGTCGGTGGCGGTGACGATCTTGCCCGCGGCCTTCACGTCGGCCAGCTGGTCGGCCATCGCCGGGACGGCAAGGGTCAGCGCGGTCAGGCCAAGCAGCGCGGCCTTGATCGATTTGGTCAGTGTCATGGTGTTCCTCTCCCTGTGTAAGAACCGGCGATGATCGCCGGCGCAGTCTGGCGCAAGCCGCGCCGCCGGTAAACAGCGGCGCGGGCGCATGTCAAAGGATCGCGGGCAGGTTCAGCCCGTGTTCGCGGGCGCAATCCAGCGCGATCTGATAGCCCGCGTCGGCGTGACGCATCACGCCGGTTGCAGGGTCGTTCCACAGCACACGGGCAAGGCGACGGTCGGCATCTTCCGTGCCGTCGCAGCAGATCACCATGCCCGAATGCTGGGAAAATCCCATGCCGACGCCGCCGCCGTGGTGCAGCGACACCCAGGTCGCGCCGGACGCCGTGTTCAGCAGCGCGTTCAGCAGCGGCCAGTCGCTGACCGCGTCCGAGCCGTCCTGCATCGCCTCGGTTTCCCGGTTGGGCGAGGCGACCGAGCCCGAGTCGAGGTGGTCGCGGCCGATCACGATCGGGGCCTTCAGCTCGCCATTGCGGACCATTTCGTTGAAGGCCAGCCCCAGCCGGTGGCGGTCGCCCAGACCCACCCAGCAGATCCGCGCCGGCAGGCCCTGGAAGCTGATGCGCTCGCGCGCCATGTCCAGCCAGTTGTGCAGGTGCTTGTCGTCGGGGATCAGTTCCTTGACCTTCTGGTCGGTCTTCAGGATGTCTTCCGGGTCGCCCGACAGCGCCGCCCAGCGGAACGGGCCGATGCCCTTGCAGAACAGCGGCCGGATATAGGCGGGCACGAAGCCGGGGAAGGCAAAGGCGCGCTCGAACCCTTCCTCAAGCGCCATCTGGCGGATGTTGTTGCCATAATCGACGGTCGGGATACCGGCGTCGTGGAAGGCCACCATCGCCTCGACCTGGATGCGCATCGACCTACGGGCGGCTTGTGCCACGGCCTTGGGCTCGGTTTCCTGCCGCGCGCGCCATTCGGCGACGGTCCAGCCCAGCGGCAGATAGCCGTGCACCGGGTCGTGGGCGCTGGTCTGGTCGGTGACGATATCGGGGCGCACGCCGCGCTTGACCAGTTCCGGGAACACCTCGGCGGCGTTGCCGATCAGCGCCACGGACTTCGCCTCGCCCGCCTTGGTCCAGCGGTCGATCATCTCCAGCGCCTCGTCCAGCGAATGCGTCTTTTCATCGACATAGCGGGTGCGCAGGCGGAAATCGGCGCGGGTCTCGTCGCACTCGACCGCAAGGCAGCAGGCCCCGGCCATCACCGCGGCCAGCGGCTGCGCGCCGCCCATGCCGCCCAGCCCGGCGGTCAGCACCCATTTGCCGGTCAGGTCGCCGCCGTAATGCTGGCGCCCGGCCTCGACGAAGGTTTCGTAAGTGCCCTGAACGATGCCCTGCGAGCCGATATAGATCCACGAGCCCGCGGTCATCTGGCCGTACATCGCCAGACCCTTCTTATCGAGCTCGTTGAAATGGTCCCAGTTCGCCCAGTGGGGGACAAGGTTCGAGTTCGCGATCAGCACCCGGGGCGCGTCCTTGTGGGTCTGGAACACGCCGACCGGCTTGCCCGACTGCACCAGCAGCGTCTGGTCGGATTCCAGCCCCCGCAGGCTGTCCACGATCAGGTCGAAGTCCTTCCACGTCCGGGCGGCGCGGCCGATGCCGCCATAGACCACCAGCTCATGCGGGTTCTCGGCCACGTCGGGATGCAGGTTGTTCATCAGCATCCGCAGCGGCGCCTCGGTCAGCCAGGATTTCGCGGTGATCTCGGTGCCGGTGGCGGGGTAGATGTCGCGCGCGTTGTGGCGCGGGTTGGCGGTGGGTTTGTCCATGTTCGTCTCCGATCAGGCCAGCATGTTGCCGGAAATGATGATGCGCTGGATCTCGCTGGATCCTTCGTAGATCCGCATGATCCGCAGGTCGCGGTTGATGCGCTCGACGGGAAAGTCGCTGGTGTAGCCATAGCCGCCATGCAGCTGCAGCGCGGTGTCGGCGATGCGGCCGGCGGACTCGGATGCCGCGAGCTTGGCCATGCTGGACGCCAGCGAGAACCGCGCCCCGGTCTCGTGCGCCGCGTCACGCTGGCGGGCGGCGTCCTGCGCCAGCAGCAGGGCGGAACGGAACGCCACGCCCATGTCGGCGATCATCCACGCGATCCCTTGACGCTGGGCCAGCGCCTGCCCGCCGATCACCCGGTCCTTGGCATAGGCGATGGCGGATTCCATCGCCGCCCGCGCCAGCCCCAGGCACTGGGCGGCGACCTCGATGCGGCCGTTGTCCAGAACCTGCATGGCGGTGCGGAAGCCGCGGCCTTCCTCGCCCAGCAGCGCGTCCTCGGGCAGGTGGCAGTCCAGCGCCAGCGTGAACACATGGCCGCCCTTCAGCCCCATGGTCTTTTCAGGCGCCCCGGCCTCGAACCCCGGCGTGCCCTTGGGCAGGATGAACGCCGAAATCCCGCGGTGCCCCTTGTCGGGGTCGGTGACCGCATAGACCACCAGAAAATCCGCGACACCCCCGTTCGAGATGAAGCATTTCGAGCCCTTGAGGTGCCAGCCGCCATCGACGCGCCGCGCGCGGGTCTTCATGTCGGCGGGGTCCGAGCCTGCGGTGGGCTCGGTCAGGGCAAACGCCCCAAGCGCCTCGCCGGTGGCGGCCTTGGGCAGCCAGTGCTGTTTCTGCGCCTCGGTCCCGCCCAGCAGGATCGAGTCGGTGGCCAGATAATGCGCGGTCATCGCCGAGGCGGTGGACCCGCAGGCCCCCGCCACGATTGACACCGCCCGCAGCAGCGCCGGCGCGGAAATGCCGGACCCGCCGTATTCCTCGGGCAGGTTCGCGCCCATCATCCCGGCCTCGGCCAGCACCTGCAGCTGGTCGTGGACGAATGCGCCGGTGGCATCGGTCTCGGCGGCCTTCGGGGCGATCTGCTCGGCGCAGATACGTTCCAGCAGGTCGCAGAACAGCCGTTCTTCCTCGGCCAGCATGTGCCAGTCGTCGCTCATGCGATGGTCTCCAGTCCCAGTTCGCGCAGAATGCTGGCGCGGTCGGCGCCCAGTTGCGGGGCGGCGGTGGCGGACACCGGCTTTTCCCCGTCGAAACGCACCGGTTGCCCGACGGTGGGGGCCTGACCCAGCACGGGGTGGGGCAGCGGCGTGACCAGCCCGCGCGCGGTGGCGTGGCGGTTCCCGGCTGCCTGCGCGATGTCCCAGATCGGGGCTGCCGGCAGCCCGGCGCCGGACAGCGCCGCGATGGCGTCCTCGGTGGTCAGGTTCCGCGACCACGCCTCGATCAGCGCCTTCAGCGCCGGTTCATTTTCGGTGCGGGTCTCGTCGGTGGCGAAACGCGGGTCGTCGGCGGCCTCGGGCGCGCCGATCAGCGTCGCCAGAGTCGCGAATTGCCGCGGGTTCAGCACCGCGATCACCACCTGCCCGTCGCTGGTCGCGAAACAGCCGAAGGGCGTGGACAGTGGGTGGCGGTTGCCGACCCGCGCCGGCAGCTGCCCCGCGTAAAGATGCAGCGCGTGGCTGGTGGTCAGCATGGAAAACAGCGCGTCATACATCGCCACGTCCAGCGTGGCGCCTGCGCCGGTGCGGTCGCGGTTGACCAGCGCCGCCATGATCCCCCAGCTGGCGAACAGCCCGGCCAGCAGGTCGGCGATGCTTTCGCCGGTCTTCAGCGGCCCGCTGCCTTCCTCGCCAGTCCCGGCCATCAGCCCCGACATGGCCTGCACCACCAGATCATAGGCCGGCAGGTCGCGGAACGGCCCGTCCTGCCCGAAGCCGGAAATCGAGCAATAGATCAGCCGCGGATTGGCGGCGCGCAGGGCGTCGGCCCCAAGTCCCAGCCGCGCGGCCACGCCGGGGCGGAAGTTTTCCACCACCACGTCGACACGGGCGGCGATATCCTGCGCCAGCGCCAGATCGGCGGGGGCCTTGAGGTCCAGCACAAGGCTTTGCTTGCCGCGGTTGTTCAGGGTGAACAGGGCGCTTTCGCCGTCCTTGAACGGGCCGATATGGCGGTAATCGTCGCCGTGGGGCGGTTCCAGCTTGATGATCTCGGCGCCCAGATCGGCCAGCAGCGCCGTGCAATAGGGCCCGGCCAGCACCCGGGTCAGGTCCAGAACCTTGATGCCCTGCAGCGGCTTCATGGTTTCAGCCCTTCCGCCAGCGCCTCGATTCGCGTCAGGATCTTGCGCAGGGGCGCGCGCAGCGCCTCGGCCTTGGCCTCGTCATAGGCAAAGGGCGGGGCTTCGGTCGCCAGATGGGTGGATTGCGCCAGCTCCATCTGGATGGCGTGGACGCCCTGCGTCGGCTGGCCGTAATGCCGCGTCGTCCAGCCGCCCTTGAAGCGCCCGTTCAGCACCCAAGGGCGACCCGTTGCGGCTGCAACCTCTTGCGCGGCAGTCTCGATGGCGGGGGCGCAGGTGGTGCCCCCGGCGGTGCCGATGTTGAAATCGGGCAGCACGCCCTCGAACAGGAACGGGATCACCGAGCGGATCGAGTGGCAGTCGTAAAGGATCGCGACCCCGTGTTTTGCCCGCACCCGCTCGATCTCGGCGGCCAGTGCGGCGTGATAGGGGGCGTGGAAACGGGTCTTGCGGTCCTCGATCTCGTCGGCCGAGGGTTCCTGCGTCCAGATCGGATGCCCGTCGAAATCGGTCAGCGGCACCAGCCCGGTGGTGTTCTGCCCGGGGTAAAGGCTCGCGTCGTCCGGGCCGCGGTTGGCGTCGATGACATAGCGGTGGAAGGTGGCGCGCACCGTGGTCGCGCCCGGCAGCAGCCCGTCATACAGCCGCTCGATATGCCAGTCGGTGTCGGCCAGCATCCGGCCGCGGTCGTTCAGCCGCGCCATGATCTCGTCGGGCAGGAAGGTGCCGGTATGGGGCAGGCCCAGGATGACCGGGCTGTCGCCGCTTGTGACCTCGACCGGGGTCATGCCACGTCCTCCATGATCCCCTCGGGCAGGGCCGCCAGCAGCGCGCCCGAGCGGACCAGTTCCGCCACCTCGGCCAGATCGCCCGCCATGTAGCGGTCCTGCCCCAGCGGCGGGATCGCGTCGCGCAGCCGCGCCAGCACCGCCTGCAACGGATCCGAGGTCTTCAGCGGCGCCCGGAACTCGACCCCGGCGGCGGCGCACAGCACCTCGATCCCGATGATCTGGGTCAGGTTGTCGCACATCCTGCGCAGGCGACGCGCGCCATGGGCGGCCATGGACACGTGGTCCTCCTGATTGGCGCTGGTGGGCGTCGAATCGGTCGAGCACGGGTTGGCGAGGTGCTTGTTCTCGCTCATCAGCGCGGCCGAGGTGACCTCGGCGATCATCAGCCCGCTGTTCAGCCCGGGATCGGGGGTCAGGAACGGCGGCAGGTCGTGGGACAGCGCCGGGTCCACCATCAGCGCGATGCGGCGCTGGGAAATCGCGCCGATCTCGGCGATGGCCAGCGCGATCTGGTCGGCGGCAAAGGCCACCGGCTCGGCATGGAAGTTCCCGCCCGAGACGATGCGGTCGGCGCCGACCAGCACCAGCGGGTTGTCGGTGGCGGCGTTGGATTCGATTTCCAGCGTGCGGCCGGCCTGCGCCAGCAGGTCGAGGCAGGCGCCGGTCACCTGCGGCTGGCAACGGATGCAATAGGGGTCCTGCACACGGGTGTCGCCCACGCGGTGGCTTTCGCGGATTTCCGAGCCGTCCATCAGCGCGCGGATGGCGGCGGCCGCCGCGATCTGGCCGCGATGGCCGCGCAGCTCGTGGATTTCCGACAGGAAAGGCGCGGTCGAGCCCATGATCGCGTCGGTGGACAGCGACGAGGACACCAGCGCATTCAGCGCCGCGCGCCGGGCCATGAACAGCCCCTCCAGCGCAAAGGCGGTCGAGACCTGGGTGCCGTTGATCAGCGCCAGCCCCTCTTTCGCGGCCAGCACCAGCGGCGACAGCCCGGCGGCGGCCAGTGCATCGGCGGCGGGCATCTCGACCCCCTGATGATGCGCGCGGCCTTCGCCCAGCATGGCGGCGGCCATATGCGCCAGCGGCGCCAGATCGCCCGAGGCGCCGACCGAGCCCTGCGCCGGGATCACCGGCAGCACGCCGCGCGCCAGCATCGCCTCCAGCAGAGCGACCACCACCGGCCGCACGCCCGAGGCGCCGCGCCCCAGCGACAGCAGCTTCAGCGCCATGATCAGGCGGACCGTTTCCGGTGCAACGGCCTCGCCCACGCCGCAGCAATGCGACAGGATCAGGTTGCGTTGCAGGGTTGCGGTATCCTCGGCCGCGATCTTGATCGAGGCGAGCTTGCCGAAGCCGGTGTTCACCCCATAGACGGGCTCGTCGCCCTGCGCGGCGGCGGCGATGCGGGCGGCCGATTCCTCGATGCCGGCGCGGGCGCTGTCGGCCAGGCGCACGGCCAGCCCCTCGCGCCACACACGCTCGAGCTCGGCCAGCGTGACGGTGCCGGGGGTGAGGATCAGTTCATCAGACATGCGTGCCTCCGAGGATGCGGGCGTGAAGCGGGTTGAAGCCGACGCGATAGGACAGCTCGGCCGGGTGGGCGATGTCCCAGACCGCCAGATCGGCGCGCAGGCCGGGGGCAACGCGGCCGCGGTCGGACAGGCCAAGCGCGCGGGCGGCGTTCAGCGTGACCCCGCGCAGGCATTCGGCCGGGGTCATGCGAAACAGCGTCGCGCCCATGTTCATGGTCAGCAGGATCGAGGTCAGCGGCGAGGTGCCGGGGTTGCAGTCGGTCGCCAGCGCGATCGGCACGCCCGCATCGCGCAGGCCCTGCACGGGCGGCAGCTGGGTTTCGCGCAGCGTGTAATAGGCGCCGGGCAGCAGCACCGCGACGGTGCCGTGTTCGGCCATCGCGTCGATGCCGTCCTGCCCCAGATATTCCAGATGATCGGCCGAGATCGCGTCGCGGCGGGCGGCCATCGCGGCGCCGCCAAGGTCGGACAGCTGCTCGGCGTGCAGCTTGATCTTCAGCCCCAGCCTTGCGGCGTGGTCGAAGACCTGCTCCATCTCCGCGACCGAAAAGGCGATGCCTTCGCAGAACCCGTCCACCGCGTCGATCAGTCCTTCGGCGTGCGCACGCTCCATCCCGGCGATCACCACGTCGGAGATATAGGCGGCGCGGCGGTCGCCGTATTCGGGGGGCAGGGCATGGGCGGCCAGCCAGGTCGTGATCACATTCACCGGGCGCTGGCGGCCGATCTCGCGGGCGACGCGCAGCATCTTCAGCTCGGTGTCCACGTCCAGCCCGTAGCCGGACTTGATTTCCAGCGTGGTGACGCCCTCGGCCAGCAGGTGATCGACGCGGGGCAGGGCGCGGGACAGCAGGGTTTCCTCGTCCGCGGCGCGGGTGTCGCGGACGCTGGACAGGATGCCGCCGCCGGCGCGGGCGATTTCCTCGTAGCTGGCGCCTTCCAGCCGCATCTCGAACTCGCGGGCGCGGTCGCCGCCGAACACGATATGGGTGTGGCAGTCGACCAGCCCCGGGGTGACCACCCGCCCGCCGAGGTCGGTCGAGGGCGCGCCGGCATAATCGTCGGGCAGGTCCGAATCAGCCCCGACCCAGGCGATCAGCCCGTCGGAAATGGCGATGCTTTGGCCGGGGACCAGCCGGTAACCCGTTGAATCGGCATCCATCTCCACCACGGCGGCGTTGCGCAGAATCTGCATGGCGGCGTGCTCCTCCACTCGGGTTCTGGGGTGTTCCTCTCGAATATGTCTAGTGTTGAATTTCTTCTATGTCCAAACTTATTTCGATGTTATGTGTGAACCTGTCTTGGATGGGATGGAGGATGCGATGACCGTGATCTGGGCCGAACAGGCGCTGTTGCCCCGGGGCTGGGCCGATGGGGTGCGGGTCGAACTGGGCGCGGACGGCCGCATCGCCAGTGTCAGCGCGGGCACCGCGCCGCAGGGAGAGCGGGTCGGGCTGCTGCTGCCGGCGATGGCGAACCTGCATTCCCACGCCTTTCAGCGCGCCATGGCCGGGCTGTCGGAATCGCGCGGCGACCAGCCCAGCGACAGTTTCTGGACCTGGCGGCAGATCATGTTCCGCTTTCTGGACCACCTGACCCCCGAGGACGTCGAAGCCATCGCCGCGCTGGTGCAGATGGAGATGCTCGAGGCCGGCTATGCCACCAATGTCGAGTTTCACTATCTGCACCACCAGCCGGGCGGCGCTGCCTATGACGATCCGGCCGAGATGGCCGCGCGCATCGTGGCGGCGGCGCAGCGGACCGGCATCGGGCTGACGCTGCTGCCGGTGCATTACCAGTTCGGCGGACTGGACCGCCGGCCGCTGGGGCCGGGGCAGGTCCGCTTCGGCACCACCCCGGACGAGTTCGCGCGGCTGCTGGACGCCTCGGAATCGGCGCTGGCGGCGCTGCCGCCCGATGCCGGCATCGGCGTGGCGCCGCATTCGCTGCGTGCGGTGTCGCCCGAGGGGCTGGCGCTTTGCGCCGGGCTGCGCCCCGATCGCCCGCTGCACATGCATCTGGCCGAGCAGATCCCCGAGATCGAAGAGGTCCGGGCCGCCACCGGCCAGCGCCCGGTCGAATGGTTGCTGGACCATGCCGACCCTGACCGGCGCTGGACGCTGATCCACCTGACCCACATGACCGAGGACGAGACCCGCCGCCTTGCCGCCACCGGCGCGGTCGCCGGCCTGTGCCCGATCACCGAGGCCAGTCTGGGCGACGGCATCTTCAACGGCACAATCTGGCGTAAGGCCGGCGGGCGGCTGGGGTTCGGCTCGGACAGCAACATCCGCATCAGCCTGGCCGAGGAACTGCGCGGGCTGGAATACAGCCATCGCCTGCGCGACCGGGGCCGGGCGATCCTGGCGGAACCCGGGCGCTCGACCGGGCGGGTGCTGTATGAGGCGGGGCTGGACGGCGGCGCCTCGGCCGCAGGGCGCGCGACCGGCGCGATTGCCCCCGGCTTGTGGGGCGACCTGCTGGCGGTGGGCATGGACAACCCCGTGATGGTCGGGCGGCGCGGCGACGCGGCGCTGGACAGTCTGGTGTTTGCGGGCGGCGACGGGCTTGCCTCGGATGTCTGGGCCGCGGGGCGCCATGTGGTCACCGGCGGGCGCCATATTGCGCGCGACCGGATTGCCGCCGATTATATGGCCTGTATCAGGCGGTTGCAGGACAGGTTGTGAACGACGCGCGCACACGCATTCCGTCCAAGGCGCAGGCGATCGAGACCGAGGTCCGCCGCCGCATCGTCGAGCGCGAATGGCGGCAGGGCCAGCGCATCCCCGACGAGGCCGATCTGGCGGTCGAGTTCGACGCCGCCCGCTCGACCGTCAACAAGGCGTTGCAGCGGCTGGCGGACGAAGGGCTGCTGGACCGCCGCCGCCGTGCCGGGACAAGGGTGGCGGTGGACCCGGTGCGCAAGGCCACATTCGCGATTTCCATCGTGCGCGAGCAGGTGGAACAGGCCGGCATGGCCTATAGCCACCGCGTCGTCGCGCAGCGCCGCACCCCGGTCCCCGAGGATATCGCCGCACGGCTGGGCATCGCCCCCGGCACGCCGCTGATCCACATGCGCGCGCTGCATTACGGCGACGGCCGGCCCTTTCAGCTCGAGGACCGCTGGCTGAACCCCGAGGCGGTGCGCGGGCTGGAACGCGCGGATTTCTTGCAGCTGAACGCCAACGAATGGCTGGTGCGCAACACCCCCTATCTGCGCGCCGAGATGAGCTTTTCCGCCGAGAACGCCAGCCGCCGCGATGCGCGGCTGTTGCAGACGCAGGTCGGGCAGGCGCTGCTGGTCCTGCACCGCTCCACGTGGAACGATCTGGGGCCGGTGACCTCGGTGCGGGTGGCCTATCCGCCCGGCCATGTGGTGACCACGCAAAGGGCGATCGAATGACGGTCTGGCATTACCCGGCAAGCGCGCGGCAGTTCCGGCCGTGGAAGAACGGCGGCGGCGAGACCGCGGAAATCGCCGTATCGCCCGCGGGTGCGGGTTTCGACGATTTCGACTGGCGGATCAGCACCGCCATCGTGGCGCAGTCGGGGCCGTTTTCCGGCTTTCCCGGGGTGGACCGGGTGCTGACCGTGATCGAGGGTGGTGCGATGGAGCTGACCGTCGCGGGCGAGGCCCGGCATCTGGATGCGGGGTCCGACCCCTTCGCCTTTCCCGGCGACGTCCCGGCCGCGGCGGTGCTGGCCGGCCCGGCGCTGCTGGATTTCAACGTGATGGTGCGCCGGCCGCTGCGCGCCAGCGTCCGCCGGACACGGCTGGCGGAGGGCGCGGCGCCGGGGGCGCTGGCCCATCTGGCGCTGCTGCTTGAAGACGGGGGCGGGTTGGCGCGGCTGGACCTGATCGACCTGCGCGCAGCCCCGGCCGCGGTGCGGCAGGGGCTGGCGGGGGTGCTGGCGCTCGATGTGGCGATCCTGGCCCCGGCGGCTATTCCTTGACCGCCCCGGTCATCGAGCTGACGTAATAATCCACGAAGAACGAATACAGGATCACCACCGGCAGCGAGCCCAGCAGCGCCCCCGACATCAGCGCCCCCCATTCGTAGATGTCGCCGCGCACCAGCTCGGTCAGCACCCCCACCGGGATGGTCTTGTTTTCCGAGCTGGAGATGAAGGTCAGCGCATAGATGAACTCGTTCCAGGACAGGGTGAAGGCAAAGATCCCCGCCGAGATCAGCCCCGGCACCGCCAGCGGCAGCACGATCCGGGTCAGGATCTGCCAGCGCGTGGCGCCGTCGACCAGCGCCGATTCCTCGAGCTCGTAGGGGATCGAGCGGAAATACCCCATCAGCAGCCAGGTGCAGAACGGGATCAGGAAGGTCGGATAGGTCAGGATCAGCGCCAGCCGGGAATCGAAGATCCCGACCTGATAGACGATGAACGCCAGCGGGATGAACAGGATCGACGGCGGCACCAGATAGGCCAGGAAGATCAGCAGCCCCGTCACCCGCGAGCCGCGGAACCGCAGCCGCTCGATCGCATAGGCCGCGAACACCGAGGCCAGCAGCGAGATGAAGGTCGAGGCCACCGCCACGATGATCGTGTTCCACAGCCAGCGCGGATAGCTGGTCTCGAACAGCAGGTAGCGGATGTGGTCCAGCGTCGGCTGCACCACCCAGAACGGGCTGTAGTCGCGATAGTTGGTCAGCTGGTGGTTCGGCTTCACCGAGGTGATGGCCATCCAGTAGAACGGGAACAGCAGCACGAAGCAGAACACGAACAGCGGCAGCCAGACGGTCAGGATCTTGCGGGGCAGGGTCTCGAACCGCTCGATCCCCGGGCTGTCGTCCTGGACGGGGGTTTGCTTGGCCATGTCAGTCGTTCCCTTGCTGCCATTTGCGCCGTTGCAGGCCGAAGAAGCTGAACAGGATCGCCGCCAGCAGGAACGGGATCATCGCCACCGCGATGGCCGCGCCTTCGCCCAGCTGGCCGCCGGGGATGGCGCGCTGGAAGCTGAGCGTCGCCATCAGGTGGGTGGCGTTCACCGGGCCGCCGCGGGTCAGCACGTAGATCAGCTGGAAGTCGGTAAAGGTGAACAGCACCGAAAACGTCATCACCACCGCGATGATCGGGGTCAGCAGCGGCAGGGTGACCTTGGTGAAGCGCTGCCAGGCGGTGGCGCCGTCGATGGCGGCGGCCTCGTTCAGCGATTGCGGGATGGTCTGCAACCCGGCCAGCAGCGAGATCGCCACGAAGGGGATGCCGCGCCAGACATTGGCCGCGATCACCGACCAGCGCGCATTCCAGGGGTCGCCCAGGAAGTTGATCGGGGCGTCGATGATCCCCAGCGACATCAGCACCCAGCTGATGATCGAGAACTGCGAATCGTAGATCCACCAGAAGGCCAGCGCCGACAGCACCGTCGGCACCACCCAGGGCAGCAGGATGATCGCGCGGAAGAAGTTCTTGAACCGCAGGTTGCGGTTCAGCAGCAGCGCCAGCCACAGCCCCAGCCCGAACTTCAGCACCGAGGCGACCGTGGTATACAGCATCGTGTTGAACACGCTGAGCCAGAACACCGGGTCGTCGGCCAGCCACTGGTAATTCTCCAGCCCGATGAAGCTGCCGGTGCGGCCGATGCGGGTGTCGGTAAAGCCCAGCCACACCCCCAGCCCCAGCGGATAGGTCAGGAAGCACAGCAGGAACACCGCCGCAGGCAGCATGAACAGCAGGCCCAGCCCGCCGCGGCTTTCGACAAGCCGTCGCCAGCGCGAGGGGCGGGGGGCGGCAGGGGTCAGGGTGTCAGGGCTGGTCATGGTGCGAACCTCGGACGGCAGCATGGGCGCGCCGGCCCCCGGATCTGCGGGGACCGGCGCCGGTTCCTAGCGGTAGTAGCGCTGCAGGCGGCGTTCGGCGTTCGCGATCGCCTCTTCGGTCGAGCGCTGGCCGGTGACGGCCTCGGCGAACATGTCGACCAGCACGTAATCGGCCATGGCCCCGGCGGATGCCGGCCCCAGCGGCCCGGCATAGCCGTTCACCCGCAGCGATTCCGATGCCCTGGCATAGGGCGCGTGGATCGGGTTCGAGGTCCAGACCGGGTTGGCCGCGAACTCCTTGAGCGCCTGGCAGCAATAGGCCGAGGCCGATTCGATCCAGCGGTTCATGTTGTCCGAACGGTACATGAACTCCAGATACGCCTTGGCCGCGTTCGGATACTTGCAGTGGCTGAAGATCGAGATGGTCGAGGTCTGGTGCAGCTCGACCGACTTGCCCACCGGCCCGACGGGCAGGTTGGTGGTGCGGATGTCGGCCGCGATTTCCTGCAGCGCCGGGTCGTTCATCGCCGCATAATACAGCGACACGCCGTTGGCGGTCAGCGACACCTCTCCGGCCAGGAAGGCGCGGTTGTTATTCACGTCCAGCCAGCTTTCGGTGCCGGGGATGAAGGTCGCATACAGCTTCTTGGCATATTCGATGGCGGCGGCGGTTTCGGGGCTGTTGATGGTGACGTTGCCCTGTTCGTCCACCTGCTGCGCGCCATGCGACCACAGCAGCCAATGGGCATAGTTGTTGCCGTCGCCCACCGCCTTGCCGTGCGGGAACCCGGCCGGGGTGCCCTTTTCCTTCAGCGCCGCGCACAGCGCCAGGAAGCCCTCGGTATCGGTCGGGAACTCCTCGAAGCCCGCGGCCTTCATGTGGCTGTCGCGATAGCAGATGGCGTTGCCGATGGCGCAGAGCGGCGTCGAGATCCACTTACCGTCCTGCTGCCCATAGGCAGCCAGCCCGTCGTACCAGCCGCCATGCGCCTCGCCCAGCATGGTGCACAGGTCGGTGACGTCGACCAGCTTGTCGGGATACTGGAAGGGGTCGTCGAACCAGCTCATCACCATGTCGGGGCCGGAACCCACATTGGCGGCGACGGCGGCTTTCGGGCGCACGTCCTCCCAGCTTTCCTGGTCGATGGTGACCTCGACCCCGGTGGCTTCGGTAAAGGCGCGGGTGTTCGCGTTCCACGCCTCTTCCTCGGCCTTGACGAAGGGCACCCAGCGCAGCAGGCGCAGGGACGCGCCCTCTTCGGGGGTGAACATCGGCGCGGCGCCCGCGCCCTGGGCCAGCGCTCGCCCGAACGGGCCGGTCAGCACCGCCCCCGCCGCGATCGCGGCCGAGCCTTGCAGCAATGTCCTGCGGTTGATGGTCATGTCCGGGTTCCTCCTCCCCATGGATGACAGTTGCGGCGCGGGTTGCGCCGGGCTTTTTCGGCGCAAGAGGGCTCAGCCCGACAGCCGGGCGCCCCCCTCGGCGTCGAACAGATGCGCCGCGGCGCCGTCGATGCGGATGCCCAGGGTCTCGCCCGGGCGCGCAGTCACGCGATCGCGGAACACCCCGGTGATGTCGGCGCCCCCCAGGGTGCCGACGACATGGGTTTCCGCGCCGGTGGGTTCGGTCACGCCTACGGTCAGCGGGATGTCTCCCCCCAGCGCCATCGCCTCGGGGCGGATGCCGTAGATCAGCTTCTGCCCGGCGCGGGCGCGGCCGGTGTCGGCCAGCGGCAGTCTTGTGCCGTCCTCGGCCCGGAACCAGCCGTCCCCGTCCAGCGCGCCGGGGACAAAGGTCATCGCCGGGCTGCCGATGAACCCGGCGACGAACAGGTTCGCCGGGTGGTCGTACAGTTCCAGCGGCGCGCCGATCTGTTCCACGATCCCGTCATGCATGACCACGATCTTGTCGGCCATGGTCATCGCCTCGATCTGGTCGTGGGTGACATAGACGGTGGTGGTCTTCAGCCGCTGGTGCAGATTCTTGATTTCCGCCCGCATCGACACCCGCAGCTTGGCGTCCAGGTTCGACAGCGGCTCGTCGAACAGGAACACCTGCGGGTTGCGCACGATGGCGCGGCCCATGGCGACGCGCTGGCGCTGCCCGCCCGACAGCATCCGCGGATAGCGGTCCAGCAGATGCGCCAGCCCCAGGATTTCCGCCGCCGGCCGCACCTTTTCCGCGATCGCCGCGCGTTTTTCCCCCGCCAGCTTCAGCGAGAATCCCATGTTCTCGGCCACGGTCAGATGCGGGTAGAGCGCATAGTTCTGGAACACCATGGCGATGTCGCGATCCTTGGGCGGCAGGTCGTTGACCACCCGGTCCCCAATCAGGATCCGCCCCGAGCTGATGTGTTCCAGCCCCGCCAGCATTCGCAGCAGCGTGGATTTCCCGCAGCCCGACGGGCCGACCAGCACCACGAATTCGCCTTCGTCGATGGCGATATCGATTCCATGCAGCACCTCGTGTGCGCCGTAGGACTTGCGCACGGAATCGATGGTGACGGATGCCATGGACACCTCCTCCCAAAGGTATTCATTACGGGGATGTTAGCGCGAGCAAGCGGGTTGGCAAGTATTTTTATTCTGCAATTTCTCCGGCAAACTGGCGCAATGGGCAGATTGACAACGTATACATCGCGCCGCATCGTCGCGACGATGGACCGGGAGAGGGGGGTGGCATGGCGGACGGCGGACTGACCGCGGGCGTGATCGGGCTGGGGTCGATGGGGCTGGGCGCGGCGCTGTCGCTGGCCCGTGCCGGGCTGCCCACGCTGGGGCTGGACCTGCGCGCCGAGGCGATGGAGGCGCTGTCCAGCGCCGGCGGCACCCCCTGCCGCGACCCCGCCGGGCTGGCGGCGCGGGCGGATGTGGTCTTCGTCTATGTGGTGAACGCGGCGCAGACCGAATCGGTGCTGTTCGGGGACGGCGGCGCCGTCGCCGCCGCCCGCCCGGGCACCGTCTTTGTCCTCTGCGCCACCATGGCGCCGCTGGATGCGCAGTCGCTGTGCGAACGGCTGGCGGATGCAGGGATGCTGGCCGTCGACGCACCGGTGTCGGGCGGTGCGGCGCGGGCCGAGACCGGGCAGATTTCCATGATGGCCGCGGGGCCGCAGGCGGCCTTCGACCGCGCGGCGCCGGCGCTGGAGGCGATTGCCGAGACGGTGTTCCGGCTGGGCGAGCAGCCCGGCGCCGGCGCCCGGATGAAGGTGATCAACCAGCTGCTGGCCGGGGTCCATATCGCCGCCGCGGCCGAGGCACTGGTGCTGGCCGCCAGCTGGGGGATGGATCTGGCCGAGGTGCACCGGGTGATCCAGTCCTGCGCCGGCAACAGCTGGATGTTCGCCAACCGCGGCACGCATGTGGTGGAAGGGGATTATGCCCCCCGCTCGGCCGTGGACATCTTCGTCAAGGACCTGGGTATCGTCACCGAGGCGGCCGCGGCCAGCGGCGCGCCGGTGCCGCTGTCGGACACCGCGCTTTCCCTGTTCCGCGAGGCATCGCAGCAGGGGCTGGGGCGGCTGGACGACGCCGCCGTCGCGCTGCTGCTGGCGCAGCGGGCGGGCGTGACCCTGCCCGGCGCGCAGGCCGTGGAAGGAGAGGCGCAATGAGCCGCCTGGCCCTGGGCTGCATCGCCGACGACATCACCGGCGCTTCGGACCTTGCGGCGCTGGTGGCGCGCTCGGGCGCGGCGGTGTCGCTGCGGATCGGGCTGCCGGCGGCGGACCCCGACCCTGCCGAGCTGGCCGAGGTCGAGGTGATCGCGCTCAAGATCCGCTCGGTTCCCGCGGATCAGGCGGTGGCGGCGGCGATGGCGGCGCGCGACTGGCTGATCCGCGCCGGGGCCGCGCGGCTCTACTGGAAATACTGCTCGACCTTCGACAGCACCGCGCAGGGCAATATCGGCCCGGTGGCGCAGGCGCTGCTGGCGGCGGGAGCGGGCGCGCATACGCTGCACGCGCCGGGGTTTCCCGAGAACGGTCGGCGGGTGTTCATGGGCAATCTGTTCGTCGGCCGCCAGCCACTGGCCGAAAGCCCGATGCGCGACCACCCGCTGAACCCGATGCGCGACAGCGACCTGACGCGGCTGTTGTCGGCGCAGCTGGGGCAGGCGGTGGGGCTGGTGGACTGGCCGACCATCGCCGCCGGGCCGGACGCCATCGCCGCGGCCATCGCCGCAGGCCCGGCGCATCTGATCGCCGACACCATCCGCGACGAGGATCTGGCGGCGCTGGCGCAGGCGGGGGCGGGGCTGCCCCTGCTGTGCGGCGGCAGCGCCTTTGCCGCGCAGCTGCCCGCGGTGCTGCGCGCGCGCGGCGAGCTGCCGCAAGCCAGCCCGGGCAACATCCCCGATCTGCCCGGCGGGCCGGCGCTGGTGCTGTCGGGCAGCTGCTCGGCGATGACCCGCCGCCAGGTCGCGGCATTTGCGCCGCTTGTGCCGACGCTGCGGCTGGACCCGCTGCGCTTGGCCGAGACCGGCCCGGCCGAGGCCGTCGCCTGGGTGCGCGCCCAGACCGGCACCGCGCTGGTCCACGCCGCGGCCGAGCCCGACCAGGTTGCCGCCGCCCAGGCCGCACTGGGGGTCGAGCGCGCCGGAAATCTGGTCGAAGAGGCGCTGTCCGCCGCCGCCGCCGCCGGCCGCGCCCGCGGCGTCACCCGCTTTGTGGTGGCGGGGGGAGAATCCTCGGGGGCGGTGGTGCAGGCGCTGGGGGTGTCCGGCCTGCAGATCGGCGCCGAGATCGCGCCTGGCGTGCCCTGGTGCGTCGCCCCCGACCGCGACGGCGCCTTCGCCATCACCCTCAAATCCGGCAATTTCGGGGCCGAGGATTTCTTTGCCCGCGCCCTGCAACTCTCGGGCGGGTTGTAACTCCGGGCGCGACCGATCCGTATTCCCCGCCCGCAAACCCGAGCAGCCCTGCCGGCAAGGTTTTCGCCGGCAGGGCCGTGATTGCCACGCCTACGCCGGGGCGCGCATCGGCTCTAGCGCCACGCTCCAGCGGTGCAGCTCGTCCAGCATGGTGGTGGCGGCATTGTCGATCAGCGCGTTCGAGCCGAAGCGGCCGGCGTCGTCCAGCAGCGTGCCGACCATGGGGATCGCCACCCCCTCGACCATCGGCATCATCTTCAGCGTGGTGGCCTGCAGCTTGGCCGCCTGCACCGCGCGCAGCCCGCCCGACAGCCCGCCGTAGCTGACGAAGCCGCAGGGCTTGTAGTTCCATTCGCGGTACACATAGTCCCAGGCGTTCACCAGCGACGGCGGCGGAAAGTAATTGTATTCCGGCATCACGAAGACATAGGCGTCGGCCGCCGCCACGCTTTCGGACCAGCGCCTGGTGTGGTCGTGGCGATAGTCCTGGCGGGCGGGGTGCACCGGCTCGTCATAAAGCGGCAGGTCGAAATCCTGCAGATCGACCAGCGCCACCTCGAACCCCTCATGGGCGCGGGCGAAGCCGGCGAACCACTCGGCGACCGAGGGGCCGACACGGCCGGGCCGGGTCGAGGCGATGATGACGTGAAGCGTGGGTTTCAAGGCGGGTTCTCCTGTTCTGGCGTCGCGGCTGCGCCCGTGGGTATTTGAGCCAGAAAGACGCCCCATGCGCCCCTGAACCGGGGTGGGGATTCTTTCTGGTCCAAATACCCATGCGGCCGCGCCCCGGGTGCGGTCCCGGGCATAGTCCGGGCGCGGCGGGGACGGAAGGGGGCTCAGCCCGCGGGGCGGTTGCGGTCCCGTGTGCGCTGGCGCTGGTCCTTGATGGCGACGACCAGCGCCGCCAGGATCACCAGCCCGATCAGCGTGAAGCCGACGGTGACCGCCACCGGCCAGCCCGACACCGCCAGCACCGCGAACACCGCCGCGGTGATCATCGCGATCCCGACCGAGGTGCCGATGCGCTGCCCGGTCTGCATGACCGCGCCCGAGCTGCCGGCATAATCCAGCGGCACCTCTTCCAGAGTCAGCGTCTGGTTGGGGCTGATCACCGCCCCCTGCGCCAGCCCGATCAGCGACAGCGTGACCAGCAGCCACCAGACGCTGAGCCCGTGGCGCTGCGCCGCCACCACCACCGCGATGCTGGCCGCCAGCCCGGCCAGTGCCAGCACCAGCCCCCAGATCACGATGGCGCGGCCCCAGCGCCCGACCCGCCGCCCGGCCCAGTTCGCCGCCCAGGCCGACAGCAGCGCCGCCGGGATCCCGACCAGCCCCGATTCAAAGGCGGATTTCCCCTCGCCCTGCTGAAGATACAGCGCCACCAGCACCCAGATGCTGGTCATCCCCAGGAAATACAGCGCCATCACCAGCGAGCCGTTGGTGAAGCTGCGGGTGCGGAAGATGCGCAGGTCGACCATCGGGCTGCGCCCCAGCCGCGCCTGCCGCCGTTCCCAGCGCACCCACAGCCACAGCAGCGCGCCCGCCACCGGCAGCAGCCCCCAGGTCCGTACCGATCCGCCGGATTCCATGAACGGCCATAGCACCGCCAGGATCGCCAGCGCCAGCAGCACCGCCCCCATCGGGTCCAGCGCCCGCCACAGCCCGGCGGGGGTGGGGTGGAACAGCGGCCGGGGGAACCAGGCCATCCCCAGCAGGATCGCGCCGATGCCGATGGGCACGTTGACGAGGAAGGTCAGCCTCCATCCCAGGTCGGGGCCGCCGAACTGGATCAGCACGCCGCCCAGCACCGGGCCGATGGCGACCGAGAACCCGACCGCGGTACCCAGCAGGCCAAAGGCACGGCCACGCTCGGCCCCGCGGAAATGCTGCTGGATCATCCCCAGCCCCTGCGGGTTCAGCAGCCCCGATCCGATCCCCTGTGCCAACCGGGCCGCGTTCAGCCAATGCGCATCCGGCGCCAGCCCCGCCGCGACCGAGGCTGCGGTGAACACGCCGACCCCGACCAGGAAGAACCCGCCGCGCCCCAGGATGTCGCCCGCCCGCCCCGCGGCGACCAGGATCACCCCGAAGGTCAGCGCATAGCCCGACAGCACCCACTGCATGTCCGAGCGCTCGGCGCCCAGGTCGTGCTGGATCGAGGGCAGCGCCACGTTCACGATGCTGACACCGACCAGCGACATGAAGATCACCGCCAGCAGCACCGCCAGGATGCGTCCGCGATCCCGGTCGGAAAGTGGCCGGTCCGCTGGAAGTTCCGCGTCCGTTCCGCGTGAGGTGGGGGAGAAAGCCATTGCCGCCGGATATCATGGTGTTGCCGGGCTGTCACGCGGGGTGGGGGCGACAAGCGGGTTTACTGGCATACAAGTATGCGTTATCATGGTTGCCGTGGGAGCGAGGGAATCAATGCAGGCCGGGCCAAGCATCGACTTTACGCAGCCGACCGTTCCGCAGCTGCATGAATGGCTGCGCGGCGCCATCATCCGCGGCGAGCTGCCCCCCGCCGCGCGCCTGAGCGAGACCGAGATCGGCAACCGCCTGGGCGTCAGCCGCCAGCCGGTGCGCGAAGCCTTCATCCGCCTGACCGCCGAGGGGCTGACCGAGGTCCGCCCCCAGCGCGGCACCTATGTCAGCCCGATTTCCCTGTCCGCCGTGCTGTCGGCGCGGCTGATCCGCGAGGCGGTGGAAAGCGACCTGGTGCGGATGCTGGCAGAGACCGCGGACGATGCGCTGCTGGACCGACTGGACGCCGAGATCGACCAGCAGCGTGCCGCCGTCTCCCGCCAGGATGTTGCGGGCTTTGTGGCGCTGGACGACCGTTTCCATCGCCTGCTGGCCGAGGCCGCCGGGCACGAGGCGGTGTGGCAGGTGCTCGAGGGGCTGAAGTCCCAGATGAACCGGCTGCGCCATATCTCGGCGCGCGCCTTCGACACCGGCAAGCTGATCGCCCAGCATCAGGCCATCGTGCAGGGGCTGCGCGCCCGCGACCCCGCGCAGGCCGAGGCCGCGATGCGCCGCCATCTGCGCGAGCTGCTGATCGACATGCCCGAGATCGCCAGCGCGCATCCTGAAATTTTTGCCCCCTGAATCGGTCAACCCGGAGGAGACCATGACCAGACTGAACCGCCGCCAATTCGCCGCCCTCGCCGGCACCGCCGTGCTGGCCGCGCCCTTCATCGGCCGCGCCCATGCCGCCGCCGATGTCACGCTGAAGCTGGGCCACCTGGCGAACGAACAGAACTCGTGGCACAAGGGCTCGCTGAAATTCGCCGAGGAAGTCGCCGCCCTGACCGAGGGCCGCGTCGCCGTCGAGGTGTTCCCCAACGATTCGCTGGGGCGCGAGATGGACCTGATCAACGGGATGCAGCTGGGCACCGTCGAGATGACCATCACCGGCGAAAGCCTGCAGAACTGGGCGCCGATGGCGGCGCTGCTGGCAGTGCCCTACGCCTATCGCTCGCTTGAACAGATGGACGCGGTGGCCAGCGGCGACATCGGCAAGCAGATCGAGGCCCAGATCATCGAGCGCGCCCAGGTCCGCCCGATCGGCTATTTCGCCCGCGGCCCGCGCAACCTGACCGCGAACCGCGCCATCACCACCCCCGCCGAGCTGAACCGGATGCGGCTGCGGGTGCCGAACGTGCCGCTGTTCGTCGACACCTGGACCGCGCTGGGCGCGCAGCCGACGCCGATGGCGTTTTCCGAGGTGTTCACCTCGTTGCAGAACGGCACCATCGACGGGCAGGAAAACCCGCTGGCGCTGATCCAGTCCGCCTCGCTGAACGAGGTGCAAAGCCACGTGAACATGACCGAGCATGTGCGCTCGTGGATCTACATGGCGATTGCCGAGCAGGTCTGGCAGCGCCTCTCCGAAGCCGACCGCGAGCATGTGCTGGAAGCCGCGCGCCGCGCGCAGGAGTTCGAGCGCGCCCAGTTCCTGCAGGACGAGGACGCGATCCGCGCCGATCTGGAAGCCAAGGGCATGACCTTTGTCGAGGTCGACCAGGCGGCATTCGCAGCAGGCTCGCGCGATGCGGTGATCGCCAGCGTCGGCGACGAGCTGCGCCCGATCGTGGAAGAGCTGCTCGACAACTGATCTTGCCGGCTGCGGCGCCGGGACCGGCGCCGCAGCCGCCCATGAGGGACGGGAACCGATGCAAACCCTTGCCAAGCTGCAACACGCCGTGTCCGCGCTGTGCCGCGTCGCGATGGCGGCGGTGTTCTTTGCGCTGATCGCGGTGGTGACGATCCAGATCACCACCCGCACCTTTGGCCTGTATTCGCCGGTCTGGACCGAAGAACTGTCGCGCTATCTGCTGCTTTACATGACCGCATTCGGCATCGGCCTGTCGCTGCTGTCGGGCGATCTGGTCAACGTCGACCTGCTGCAGGAATCGGTGCCCGAAAGCCTGGCCTGGTGGCTGCGGCTGCTCGCGGCCGCGGCGACGGCGGTGATGGGCGCGGTGATGATCCTGCCCGCGTGGAAGTTCACCGCTATCGGGGCGCTGCAACGCGCGCCCAGCCTGCGGATCCCGATGCATTACGTGCACGCCTCGATCCTGCTGCTGGCGGTGCTGCTGTTCCTGTTCGCCCTGCTGCGGGTGGTCGGCATGATCGCCGGCACCGAGGACGGGCGCCCCCATTTCGACGAAGAGGGCTGATCTCGTGGATCTTTTCCTGCTGCTGACCACCTTTGTCGTAACGCTGGCCGTGGGCGTGCCGGTCGCGATCTGCCTGGGCCTGTCGTCGCTGGCCTATATCCTGGCGGCCGGGTTGCCGGTGGTCACCATCCCGCAGCGGATGTTCGCGGGCATGGACGTGTTCGTGCTGCTGTGCATCCCCGGCTTCATCCTGGCCGGCAACCTGATGAACTTTGGCGGCATCACCGAGCGGATCATCCGGCTGGCCAACGCGCTGGTCGGCTGGATGCGCGGCGGGCTGGCCATGGCCAACGTCGCGGATTCGATGATGTTCGGCGGCATTTCCGGGACCGCGGTCGCTGATGTCGCGGCCACCGGCGGGGTGATGATCCCGGGGATGAAGAAATCCGGCTATCCGGGCGATTTCGCCGCCGCGATCACTGCCGCCTCGTCCACGGTGGGCCCGATGATCCCGCCCAGCGTACCGATGATCATCGTCGGCGCGCTGTCGGGGATTTCGGTCGGCAAGCTGTTCCTGGCCGGGGCGGTGCCGGGCGTGCTGATGGGCGTCGCCATGGGGATCACCTGCTATATCCTGGCCGTGCGCCGCAACTATCCCCGGCAGGAATGGCAAGGCTTCGGCGAGCTGTTCATGGCCTTTCTGGGGGCGTTCTGGGCGCTGGCGATGACCGGGCTGATCATCGGCGGGCTGCTGACCGGCATCGCTACCCCCACCGAGACCGCCATCGTCGCCTGCATCTACGCCTTTGTCGTCGGCGCCTTCGTCTATCGCGAGCTGCCGGTGCGCGCAGTGCCGCGGATCGTGGCGACCAGCGCCGTCACCTCGGCCGGGATCCTGGCGCTGGTGGGGTTCGCAAACGTCTTCGGCTCGATCCTCGCGTCCGAGCGGATCCCGCAGCTGCTGGTCAGCAGCGTGCTGGCGATCACCGACAACCCGATCCTGGTGGTGCTGCTGATCAACATGCTGCTGCTGGTCATCGGCATGTTCATGGAAACCATCGCCGCGCTGATCATCCTGTTCGTGCCGCTGCTGGGCCTTGCGACCAGCGTCGGGATCGAGCCGCTGCATTTCGCCACCTTTGCGGTGCTGAACCTGATGATCGGCCTGACCACGCCGCCGGTGGGGGTCTGCCTGTTCGTCGCCTGCAACATCGCGCGCGAGCCGCTGGCCAAGGTGATCAGCGCGGTGATCCCGTTCCTGATCTCGAACATCATCGTGCTGCTGCTGGTGTCCTATTACCCGCCGTTTGCAACCTGGCTGCCCAATACGCTGATGGGGAACTGACCGCATGACGCAAGAGCTTGCCTGCCGGCTTCACGCCGCCCACGACCTGCGCATCGAGCCGCTGCCCGACCCCGTGCCGGAACCCGGCGCGGCCCTGATCCGGGTGGCGCGGGGCGGGATCTGCGGATCCGACCTGCATTACTATCACGACGGCGGCTTCGGCCCGGTGCGGGTGCGCCAGCCGATCATCCTGGGCCACGAGGCCGCGGGCGTGGTCGAGGCCGCCCCCGAGGGCTCGGGGCTGGTGCCGGGGCAGCTGGTGGCGCTGTCGCCCTCGCGCCCCTGCGGGACCTGCGAATACTGCCGCGCGGGGATCGAGCGGCATTGCCTGGACATGCGGTTCAACGGCTCGGCCATGCGGGTGCCGCATGAGGACGGGTTCTTCCGTCACCGCCTGTATCACCCGGCCAGCCAGTGCCTGCCGCTGCCCGCAGGAGCCAGCGCCGCCGATGCAGCGGGCGCCGAGCCGCTGGCCGTCTGCCTGCACGCGCTGAGCAAGGCCCCCGAGCTGGCCGGCCAGCGGGTGCTGGTCACCGGCGCCGGTCCCATTGGCGCGATCTGCACTGCGCTTGCGCGGCTGCACGGCGCGGCCGAGATCGTGGTCACGGATGTGCAGGACTTCACGCTGGGGATCGCCCGCCGCATGGGCGCCGACCGCTGCGTGAACGTGGCCGAAAACCCCGAGGGGCTGGCCGATTACGCGCAGGGCAAGGGCCGCATCGACGTGGTGCTGGAATGCTCGGCCAACCCGCACGCCATCGCGCAGGCGATCGCGGTGGCGCGGCCGCAGGCGACCATGGTGCAGATCGGCGTCGGCGGCGTGACCCCGGTGCCGCTGAACCTGATCGTCGGGCGAGAGCTGCATCTGGTCGGCACCCACCGCTTCGATGTCGAGTTCGCGCAGGCCGTGGCCATGATCGGCGCGGGTCGGATCGACCTGTCGCCAATGGTCACCCAGGTGCTGCCCGCGGCCGAGGCGCAGCGCGCCTTCGACCTGGCCGGCGACCGGACGCAGGCGGTCAAGGTGCAGCTGGATTTCGGGGCCTGATCCCATGCCGGTCATCACCGAGATCGAGGACCTGCGGCGCCTGCACCGGCGCCGGGTCCCGCGCATGTTCTACGACTATGTGGATGTCGGCGCCTGGACCGGCGGCACCTATCGCGCCAACCGCACCGATTTCGAGCGCATCTGCTTTCGCCAGCGCGTCGCCCGCAATATCGAGGCGCGCAGCCTCGCCACCACCATGCTGGGGCAGCCGGTCTCGATGCCGCTGGCGCTGGCCCCGGTCGGGCTGCTGGGGATGCAGCACCCCGACGGCGAGATCCACGCCGCCCGCGCAGCCGTGGCGGCGGGCGTCCCCTTTACGCTGTCCACCATGTCGATGTGCTCGCTGGAAGATATCGCGCAGGCGACCGGCGCGCCCTTCTGGTTCCAGCTCTACACGCTGCGGGACGAGGAGTTCCTGGACGACGTGCTTGAGCGTGCCCGCCGCGCCGGGGTGACGGTGCTGGTGCTGACGCTGGACCTGACCATCCAGGGCCAGCGCCACAAGGACCTGAAGAACGCCATGACCGCGCCGCCGCGGCTGACGCTGGGCAACCTGCTGAACATCGCCCTGCATCCGCGCTGGGCGCTGGGGATGCTGGGCACCCGCCGGCGCAGCTTTGGCAATATCGTCGGCCATGCGCGCGGGGTGGACAGTCTGGGCGACCTGATGGACTGGACCTCGCGCCAGTTCGACCAGCGGCTGGACTGGGCGCGGGTGGAACGGATCATCCGCAAATGGGGCGGGCCGGTGATCCTGAAGGGCATCAACGATCCCGAGGATGCGCGCCGCGCGCTGGACACCGGCGCCGACGCGATCCTGGTCTCGAACCACGGCGGCCGGCAGCTGGACGGCGCGCCCTCGACCATTCGGGCGCTGCCGGCGATCCGCCGCGCGGTGGGGCCGGATTTCCCGCTGTATCTCGACAGCGGCATCCAGTCCGGGCAAGAGGCGCTGAAAGCCATCGCCACGGGCGCGAACGGCGTTTTTGTCGGCCGCGCCTTCACCTATGGGCTGGGGGCGATGGGGCAAAAGGGCGTGGAAACCGCGCTTGGGATCCTGCGCCGCGAGATGGACCTGACCATGGCGCTTTGCGGCATCAACGACATCGGCGATTTCGGCCCCGATTGCCTGTGGTCGGACGACCTCGGGCTTGCGGCCTGACAGACAAGGACACTGACTGAATGCGACATACCTGGCGCTGGTTCGGCCCTAAGGATCGGGTCTCGATCGACGACATGATGCAGGCAGGGGTGCAGGGCGTCGTGACCGCCCTGCACCACGTCCCGACCGGTGTGGTCTGGACCCCGGCGGAGATCGCCCGCCGCCAGGCCGAGATTGCGGCGATGGCCGACGGCGCACCCTCGGGGCTGAAATGGGAGGTGGTGGAAAGCCTGCCGGTCAGCGAGGCGATCAAGACCCAGACCGGCGACTGGCGTGAACATGTCGCTAACTGGATCACCTCGATGCGCCATCTGCGCGACGCCGGCATCGAGGTGCTGTGCTACAACTTCATGCCGGTGCTGGACTGGACCCGCACCGACCTGGCGTGGCGGCGCCCGAACGGCGCGCGCTGCATGCGCTTCGACTTCACCGATTTCGCCGCCTTCGACATCCATATCCTGCGCCGCCCCGGTGCGGCCGAGGACTTCCCCGAGGAGATCCGCGACGAGGCCGCCCGCCGCTTTGCCGCCATGGACGAGGCCAGGCGCGAGCAGCTGGCCGGCAACGTGGTCTTCGGCCTGCCCGGCGCGGCCGAGCATTTTACGCTCGAGGACGTGCGGGCGCTGCTGGACAGCTATGCGCCGGTCACCGACGCGGTGCTGCGCCGCAATTTCCACGACTTCCTGGAACAGGTGGCCCCGGTCGCGCAGGACATCGGGATGCGGCTGTGCTGCCACCCCGACGACCCGCCCTTCCCGCTGCTGGGCCTGCCCCGCGTCATGTCGACCGAGGCCGATTATGCCGAGCGCATGGCCGCGGTGGACCTGCCCGCGAACGGGATCACGCTGTGCTCGGGCTCGCTAGGGGCGCGGCCGGACAACGACCTGCCGGGCATGATGGAGCGGCTGGGCGAGCGCGTGCATTTCCTGCACCTGCGCAACGTCCGCCGCGACAGCGCCGCGATCCGCGGCTCGTTCTTCGAGGATGAGCATCTGGCCGGCCAGACCGACATGGTGGCGCTGGTCGCCGCCGTCCTGCGCGAGGAAAAGCGCCGCCGCGAGGCGGGCCGCGCCGACTGGAACATCCCCATGCGCCCCGACCACGGGCAGGACATCCTTGACGACCTCGGCCGCGGCGGCCAGCCCGGCTATCCCGCTATCGGGCGGCTGAAGGGGCTGGCCGAGCTGCGCGGGGTGGAGCTGGCGCTGACGCATGGGGCGCGGGTATGAGCCCGCGTCTGACGCGGCTTGCCGACCTGCCGCGCGGGGTGGCCCGCCCGGGCTATGACCGCGCGGCGCATGGGTTCGGGATCCTGCATCTGGGCCTCGGCGCATTCCACCGCGCCCATCAGGCGGTCTATACCGACGACGCGCTGGCGGCCGAGGGCGGCGACTGGCGCATCCTCGGCGCCAATCTGCGCAGCCGCGAGATCGCGCAGGCGCTGAACGCGCAGGACGGGCTGTACACGGTGCTGGAACGTGGCCCGCAGGACCGTGCGCGGGTGATCGGCGCCCATGGCCCCGCGATCGGCGGCGACCCGGCGGCGATCCTGCGCGCCGCCTGCGACCCCGCGATCCGCATCCTGTCGCTGACCGTCTCGGAAAAGGCCTATGGCATCGACCGCGCCGCGATGGACGCGGACCCGGCGCATCCGGCGGTGGCCCATGACCTGGCGCAGCTGCAGGCGCCGCAGGGGGTGCTGGGGATCATCACCACCGCGCTGGCCGCGCGACTGGCGGCGGGGGTGGCGCCGTTCACGGTGCTGTGCTGCGACAACCTGCCCGACAACGGGGCGCTGCTGCGCGCGGGCGTGCTGGGCTTTGCCCGCCGCCGCGATCCGGACCTTGCGGCCCGCATTGCCGATCTCGTGGCCTTTCCCGCCACCATGGTCGACCGCATCACCCCGGCGGCGACCCCGCAGACCCTGGCCGACGTGCAGGCGCTGACCGGCCACCGCGATCTTGCCTGCGTCGAGACCGAGCCCTTCAGCCAATGGGTGATCGAGGACCACTTCCCCCAGGGCCGCCCCGCGTGGGAGGCCGGCGGCGCCCAGCTGGTCGCCGACGTGCGCGCGCATGAAGCGATGAAGCTGCGGATGCTGAACGGCGCCCATTCGCTGATCGCCTACGCCGGGCAGCTGCTGGACCTGCCGCATGTGCGCGAGGCGGTGGCCGACCCGGATCTGGCGCCGCTGATCCGCCGCCATATGCAGGCCGCGGGCGCGACGCTGCCCCGCGGCGCCGGGCTCGACCCCGGGGCTTACGCACAGGCGCTGATGGCGCGTTTTGCCAACCCCGCCATCGCCCACCAGACCCGCCAGATCGCCATGGACGGGACCGAGAAACTGCCGCAGCGCTGGTTCGCCCCCGCCGCCGAGGCGCTGTCTGCGGGCGCCGATCCGCGCCCGTTTGCCTTTGCCACCGCCGTCTGGCTGGCGTGGCTGGCGCAGCTGGCGGCCGCGGGCCAGATCCCCGACGACCCCCGCGGCGCGGCGCTGCTGGATCTGGCGCAGCGGGCGGGGGCGGATGACGGCGCGCTGGTCGCCTCGGTGCTGGCGCTGCCCGGGCTCGCGCCCGCGGCGCTGACCGGCAACCGCGGCTTCATCGACACCACCCGCGACCTGCTGGGAACCCTCCGCCGCGACGGCCTCCGCGCCGCCCTGGCCGCGGAACCGCGCTAGCAGCCGTCAACCCGGCAGGGACTTCTTTCTGGCCCAAATACCCGCCTTGGGGCGCAGCCGAACCAGCTGCGCGACGGGGTCACACCGCGCGCAGCGCCGCCAGCCAGCCCAGGCTGTCGCCGGTCGGCCCCGGGGGCCGGTATTCCGCCCCCAGCGGCCGGTCCCAGCCCAGCCCGTCCAGCAGCGCGCAGATATGGCGGTAGTCCAGCTCGCCATGGTCGGGCGGGCCGCGGTCGGGGACCGAGGCGATCTGCACATGGCCGATCACCGGCAGCAGCCGCTGCAGCCGGCGCGAGATGTCGCCCTCCATCACCTGCAGGTGGTAGCAGTCGAACATCAGCCGCAGGTTGTCGTGGCCCAGCTGCGCGATCAGCGCCGCCGCCTGATCCGAGCGGTTGAGGAAATATCCCGGCGCGTCGTAATGGTTCAGCGGCTCGATCAGCACCAACGCCCCCTGCGCGGCGGCGGCGCGGCAGGCGTAGTCGAGGTTGTCGCGGAACGCCGCCTCGGCCTGCGCACCTTGCGCAAACCCGGCCATCACATGCACGGCGCGACAGCCGATGCCGGCGGCGAACGCCAGCGCGCGGTCGATCTCGGCCCGCGCCTCGGCCTCGCGCCCGGGCAGGGCGGACAGGCCGTTCTCGCCCGGATTGCCGCGCAGGGTGTTCAGGCCCAGCATCTCCAGCCCGGTCTCGGCCAGCGCCGCGCGGATCGCGGCCGGGTCCGCCGCCGGGTCGGCATGGGGCCAGTGACATTCCACCGCGTCGAAGCGCGCGCGGGCGGCGGCCCGGATCGCGTCGGGCAGCGGCAGCTCGGCCCACAGGAAGCCCAGATTGGCCGAAAACCGCGCCATCAGCCCGCATCCCCGCGCGCAGCCAGCAACTCGGCCACCTGCGCCGGGGTCAGCCCGCGCGCGGGCAGCCCGTGCAGCATCAATGCCAGCCTTGCGGTGGCCTCCAGCTCTTCGATGGCGTCGCAGGCGGCCTCGACGCTGCGGCCGGCGACGACGGGGCCGTGGTTGGCCAGCATCACCGCCGCGTGGCGCCCGTCCAGCTCGCGCACCGCATCGCCCATCGCCGGGTCGCCGGGGCGGAAATAGGGCAGCAGCCGCACCCGCCCCAGCTGCATCACCGCATAGGGGGTCAGCGGCGGCAGGAAATCCCCGGGGTCGGCCACCGGCAGCGCCGACAGCGCGACCGAGTGGCAGGAATGCAGATGCACCACCGCCCCCGCGCCCTCGCGCGTGTCGTAAAAGGCGCGGTGCAGCGGCATTTCCTTGGTCGGCCTGTCGCCGCCGATGTGTCGCCCTGCCGCGTCGAACCGCGCCAGCCGCGCCGGGTCCAGCCGTCCGAAGCTGGTGCCGGTGGGCGAGACCAGCAGCCCGCCATCCGCCGTCCGCGCCGAGATATTCCCGGTCGAGCCATGCGTCAGCCCGCGCGCGAACAGCGAGGCGGCCAGCTCGCACAGGGTCTCGCGCAGCCGGGCCTCGGTCATCTGGGCGCCACGACCCGCTGCGTCTGCCGGCCCAGCCCCTCGATCCCCAGGGTGACGGTCTCGCCGCCCTTCAGATAGACCGGCGGCGTCTGCCCCATGCCGACGCCCGGGGGCGTGCCGGTGGTGATGATGTCGCCCGGCATCAGCGTCATCAGCCGCGAGCAATAGCTGACCAGCGCCGCCACCCCGAACACCATGGTCGCGGTCGAGCCGTCCTGAAAGCGCCGCCCGTCCACCTCGAGCCACATCGCCAGCGCCTGCGGGTCGGCGATCTGGTCGGCGGTGACCATCCAGGGGCCGATGGGGCCGAAGCTGTCGAAGCCCTTGCCCTTGTCCCAGGTGGCGCCGCGTTCCAGCTGCCAGTGGCGCTCGCTGACGTCGTTGACCACGCAATAGCCGGCGACATGGGCCATGGCCTCGGCCTCGGACACGTCGCTGGCCGGGGCGCCGATGACCACGCCCAGTTCGACCTCCCAATCGGTCTTTTCCGAGCCGCGGGGGATGCGGATGTCGTCGTCGGGGCCGGTGATGCAGCTGGACCACTTGTTGAACACCACCGGCTCGTCCGGGACCGGCATCCCCGATTCGGCGGCGTGGTCGGCGTAGTTCAGCCCGATGGCGATGAACTTGCGCACCAGTCCGACGCAGGGCCCCAGCCGCAGTTCCTGCTGCGGCGTGCCCGCGACCAGCGGCAGCGCCTGCGGGTCCAGCGCGCGCAGCCGCGCCAGCCCCTGCGGGGTCAACACCTCGTCCGCGATGTCGGCGACATGCCCCGACAGGTCGCGCACCTGCCCTTGATCATCCAGCATTCCCGGCTTTTCCCGGCCCGCCGGTCCATAGCGCAGCAGTTTCACGAAACACCTCTTGCCCGTTGTCCGGCGAACCCTAGCGCGGCCCGGGACAACGCGCAATCTGGCATACCAGATTTGCCGCAAAGAGGATGCGGGTGCCTCAGACCGGCACGAACCGCCCGTCCTCGCCGATCATGGTCAGCTGGCCGGTGCGGATGTCGTGCAGCAGCCCGTGCAGCGACAGCTCGCGCGCCTCGACCGCCGCGGCGACAAAGGGAAAGGTCAGCAGGTTTTCCAGCGACACCCGCACCGCCACCTGTTCCAGCGCCGGGATCTGCTCCTCGGGCGGCAGGCTGGCCACGCGCTCGTAGCCGGGGCGCAGGATGTCCATCCAGCGGCCGACGAAGCTGGTGGCCTCGTCCAGCTCGGGCGCCTGTCCCGAACACATCGCGTGGCAGCCGGCGATGCCGCCGCACTGGCTGTGGCCCATCACGATCAGATGCGACACATGCAGCTCGCGCACCGCATATTCCACCGCCGCCGAGGTGCCGTGCTGTTCGCCATCCGGCGCATAGGGCGGCACCAGGTTGGCGATGTTGCGGTGGATGAAGAACTCGCCCGTGTCCGCCCCGAAGATCGAGGTGACATGCACCCGCGAATCGCAGCAGGAAATCACCATCGCCCGCGGGCGCTGCCCCTCGTCCGCCAGTCGCCGGTACCATGCGCTGTTGTCGGCATAGGTGGTGGCGTGCCAGCCATGGTAGCGCTGGACGAGGTATTGGGGCAGCGGACGGATCGTCATGGGGGCCTCGTTTTGCTTGTCGCGGTTCTGGATAGTGTCCCGATCCCTAAACTGCGAGCGATTTCTGCCGGTTCCGGTAAGGATTTCTTGAGGCACCCGCGCCTAGTCTGCCCTGACGTGTGGGGACACGGGGCGCAAGGATTGGCGGGGTGGACGATGGCGGAGCTGACGGTTCTGACCATGACGGAAAAGGTGCAGATCGATTCGCGCCGGCTGGCCGAGATCGTGGACGAGCTGGGCGAGACCGCGGCGCATGACGTGCTGACGCTGGCGCTGGAACAGCTGGCGCGCGGGCTTCAGGACCTGCGCGCGGCGGCGGCGCAGGGCGATGCAGCGGCGCTGGCGATGCGGGCCGAGATGCTGGCGCGGCTGGCCTGGCAGCTGGGGATGACCTCGCTGGCCGGGGTGGCGGTGGACGTGGCGGTCTGCGCCGAGCGGCGCGACGACATCGGGCTGGCCGCGACGCTGGGGCGGCTGCTGCGGATCGGCAACCGCTCGCTGACCGAGATCTGGGACGAGGACCCGGGGCCGGGATGACCGCCGCTGATCAGGCGATCCGCAGCCGCGGGTCGGCGGCGGCGCGGGCGCGGACCCATTCGGCCTCGGCCGCGAAATCATGGGGCACCTGCGCGGCATTCCGCGACCCCGACAGCGATTTTGAGGCGAAGAAGTCGAACCCGTACAGCGTCAGCCGCGCGGGCTGGGCGCGCAGCAGCAGCTCGATCGCCATGATCCCGGTGCTGGGCGGGGCGCCCAGTTCCGCCGCCAGCGCCCGGTAATCCGCCAGCGGGTGCAGGTAGAACCCGTTGCTGCGCGCGGTGCCCCAGTCGAGCCGCTTGCGCTTGGGCGACATCCACAAGATGCGGCCGGGGTGCAGCCGCTGGCGATCCGCATCCGGCAGCCGCACGGCCAGCGCCAGCCAGTCGGTGCGGCTGCCGTGGCTTTCCGGCGCGGGCATCGGCGCGCGGTTGATCCGCACCACCAGCCCCGAGGTGTCGATGGCGGCGCCGTGGTGCTGCGTGGACAGCGAGCGGGCGTTGCCGACCAGCGCGATGTCGCGCCCCGCCGCCGCCGCCAGCAGCTCCGCCTGCGGCACCGACAGCGCGGCCAGTGCGGCCTCGTCCCGCAGGGTGCGCGCCAGCAGGAAGCGCAGCCGGTTCATGGCCGGCCGCCCAGCAGCTGCCGATAGACGCCGACGATGGCGCTTGCCTCGTCCTCGATGGCGTGATGCGCCTCGACATGGGCGCGGGCGGCGCGGCCTGCGGCCTCGCGGCCGGCGTCGTCGGACAGCCAGCGGTCGAGTGCCGCGGCCAGCGCCCCGGCATCGTCGCGGGGGATCAGGGTGCCGGTCTCGCCGTCGCGGATCAGCGTCTCATAGGCGCCGACGCGGGCGGCGATCACCGGCACGCCGCTGGCCATCGCCTCGAGCGGGGTCAGGCCGAAGCCCTCCCACCGCGCCGGGGCCGCGAACAGGTCCAGCGTGCGATAAAGCTGCACCACGCGGTCCCACGGGATCTCGCCCAGAAAGCGGATGCGGTCGCCCAGCCCGGCGGCGTTGGCGCGGGCGATCAGCGCATCGGCAAAGCCGCGGTTGTCTGGGGTGATGCGGCCGCTGAACAGCAACTGCGCGCGCGGGTGCCGGGGGAATACTTGCAAGGCGGCCTCGACCAGCAGGTCCACGCCCTTTTGCGCCCGCACCCGCCCGAAACAGCCGATCAGCACCGCATCGGGGTCCAGCCCCAGCTCGCGCCGCAGGGCGGTGCGGTCGGCGGCGGGGTGGAACACCGCGGTATCGACCCCGTGCAGGATCACCGTCGCCGGGCGTTCCAGATAGGACGCCGCCTGCGGCGAGGTCGCGATCAGCGCCTCTTGCCGGCGGATCAGCCAGCGGGTGAAGCCGGTATGGCGCCGCTGCGCCGCGCTGGTGAACAGCAGCCGATAGCGCCGCCGCAGCAGGTGGCGCAGGATCAGCCCCAGCGCCATTTCGGTGTTGCGGCGCGCATGCCAGACCCGCCAGCGGTCGCGGGGCAGGGTGGCGGCGCGGGCCAGCGGGATATGCGGCAGCCCGGGCGGCAGCCCCGGCCCGGTCGCGACGATGCCGATCATCCGCGCCTGCACCGGGATCAGCCGCACCACCGTGGCGGTGACCCCCGATAGCCGCCGCTTGAGGTTGGGGGCGACGACCTCGATCCGGTCCGGTTCAATCATGGCTCGCCTCGGGGGTGGTCATGTAGAGCAGGGTTCCCAGCGCCATCGGCAGCAGGAAGAACAGGAACAGCACCATATAGGGCGCAGCCCCCGCCAGCCCCTGCGCCGACTGATACAACGGGCGCGAGGCGAACTGCATGATCCCCGCCCCGCCGATCGAGATCATGTTGAGGAAGGTCACCCCCCGCCCCACCAGATGTTGCGGCAGATGCAGCCGCGCATCGGCCATCAGCATGGAATAATTCGCCCCCACCAGCCCGATCAGCCCCAGAAGCGCCACCGACAGCGCGATGCTGTGCCCGGGCATCAGGCACAGCAGCCCCAGCGAGGCCAGCGCCACCGCATGTCCCGCCAGCGCCGCGCGCCGGGCCGAGCCGAACACCCGGATCCCGATCCCCAGCGCCAGATTGCCGATCACCATCGCGATCCCCATCACCAGCGTCGCGCGGCCGATGGCGATGTCGTCGGCGCCGAACACGTCCTGCAGATAGGGCGCGGCCCATAGCCCCCTTATCGCGGCCGAGGCGGCATAGCTGGTCGCGAACAGCGGCAGCATCAGCCACAGCACCCGCAGCCGCAGGATGTCGAGGATGCTGCCGCGGGGCGGCGTGCCTTCGTGGCGTGGATCGCGCACCACCACCCATTCCATCGCCGCCACCAGCAGCGTGACCGCCGCCAGCAGCCACAGCGACTGCCGCCAGCCGACGGCGTGGATCAGCTCGACCAGCGGCGCCGCGCCCAGGATATTGCCCAGCGAGCCCAGCCCGATCATCATCCCGGTCAGCGCGGCAAACACGTGGCGCGGATAGTCGTGGGCGATGATGTAATAGGCCGCCATCAGCGCCGGCGCGCAACCCGCGCCGATCAGCCCCATCGCCAGATGCAGGTGCCATGGCTGCGTGGCCAGCGCGAACACCGCCGCGCCGCCGCCGCCGCCCAGCGCCAGCGCCGCGGCCGCCGTGCGCCGGGGCCCGATCCGGTCCAGCGCCCAGCCCACCGGCAGCTGCATCAGCGCGAAGGCGATGAACCACATGCCCGAGGACAGCGCCAGGTCGCCGGGGCTCGCGCCCAGCTCGGCCTCGAGCGTGGGGCTGAGCACCGCAAGGAACGCGCGGTAGAACTGGCTGAGCGTATAGCCGAGCGTCAGTGCGATCAGCCCGGGGTTGAGGAAAAGCTGCATGAAATCTCCGGTCGGGACGGCGCGGAGGCTGGGGCAGCGCCCGGGCGGTTGCAAGCCCCTCTGTGCCGACCCCCGCCCTATACCCGCCCCAGCGCCGCCGCCAGCCACAGCAGCGCCTGCGAGGGGGCGTCGCGGCGGTGGAACCCCCCGCGCCGCAGCGCCCGCAGCCGCGCCCCCGCGCCGGGGCCGCAGAGCGCGGCGAAATCCTCCAGCACGGCGCGGTGTTCAGGGGTCAGCAGCGGATGCAGGCGCTGCATCTCGTGCAGGGTGGCAAGGCTCCAGTCGCGGTGGCGGCCCGCCAGCATCCGCCCGGCGCTGGCCAGCCGCGCCCGCAGCCCGGCATTGGCGCCGACCACGTTGCCCCGGTGCTGGCGGTACAGCACCGAAGGGCGCGGATCCCAGATCACCCGCCCGCCGGTGCCGGTAATCAGCTGGTAAAGCCACCAGTCATGCATGACCACCGCCCGGACTCCATCCCCGGCCCCATACCCTTCCCCGACCCCCGCCCCCTGCGCCGCCTGCCGCGCCAGCGCCGCCGCCGCCGGGTTCAGCACCGCCGTGTTGCCCTGCACCAGATTCTGCACCAGCGCATGCCGGAACGAGGGCCGACGCCGCGGCGCCGGCGTCAGCCCCAGCGGGCGCAGCCCGGCATCGCAGATGGTGGCGCGGGAACAATACAGCGCCGGGGCCTCGCCCGCCCCCTGCAAGGCAGCCAGCGCGCGCGGCAGCTTGTCGGCCAGCCACACATCGTCCTGATCGGACAGCGCCACGAACCCGGGGCCGGCGGGCAGCGCCGCCAGCATGGACAGGAAATTCGCCGCCGCCCCCCGCCCCGGTCCCGTGCGCAGCGCTACCCGGCCCGGATGCGCGGCGGCAAAGCTGCGGATGATCCCCGCGCCCGCACCGGGGTCGTCGTCGCTGACCAGCAGCCGCCAGTCCACCTGTTGCGCGGCGATACTGTCCAGCTGCGCCTGCAGGAACCGCTCGCCCCGGTACAGCGCCAGCAGCACCGTGACATGCGCGTCGTTCATCGGGGCCATCCGCTTCTTCCTGCCGCAGGCTCTGGCACGCGCAGCGTGTTGCGTCTAGACCTGCGCACGCAGGCGGAGAAACCATCATGCAGATCATCGGCCCCGAAATCGAACCCCGGCTGGACTGGCTGGCGCTGACCGACGCGCTGGCCCAGGGTCACGAGCTGCCGCGCGCGGAAATCGCCGACAGCTTCCTGTATCGGGGCAAGGATACGCTGCTGACCCGCAGCGCCTGGATCGACGGCCTGGGGCTGGCGGTGAAGCCGGCGACGATCTTTCCCGGCAACAGCGAGCGCGGCGCGCCGGTGGTGAACGGGGTGGTGAACCTGCTGGACGACGTGACCGGGCAGCTGCGGGCGCTGGTCGATTTCCACCTGGTGACGAAATGGAAGACCGCCGGCGACAGCCTGCTGTCGGCGCGTCGGCTGGCGCGGCCGGATGCGCGGCGGGTGCTGGTGATCGGCGCGGGCGCTGTCGCGGAAAGCATGGTCCATGCCTATCGCGCCCTGATCCCCGACGCGCAGGTCTGCATCTGGAACCGCTCGCCCGCCGGGGCCGAGGCGCTGGCGCAGCGGGTCTCGGCCACAGCGGTGCGCGATCTGGAACCGGCGGTGCGCGACGCGGAAATCATCGCCACCGCCACCATGGCCACCCAGCCGGTGCTGCGCGGCGAGTGGCTGTCCCCCGGCACCCACGTCGACCTGATCGGCGCCTTTCGCCCCGACATGCGCGAGGGTGACGACGATCTGCTGAAGAATGCCCGGCTGTTCGTCGACAGTCGTGCCACCACCCTCGGCCATATCGGGGAAATCCAGATCCCGATCGACGCGGGCGCGATCCGCGAAAGCGACATCCTCGCCGATTTCTACGACCTGCCGGCGGGGGCCTATTCGCGCCGCTCGGACCACGAGATCACCGTCGCCAAGAACGGCGGGGGCGCGCATCTGGACCTGATGACCGCCGCCTGGATCCTGTCGGTGGCCGAGGGCTGATCACCTCACTGGGCGGGGGCAGGGCTGCGGGCCAGCCCCGCCGGCGCCTCGCGCACCGGCAGATGGATCAGCGCCGAAAACGCGCCGACGCCCACGCCCACCCACCAGACCACCGTGTAGTCGCCATAGACGTCATACAGCCAGCCGCCCAGCCACACCCCCAGGAACGACCCCAGCTGGTGCGACAGGAACACGAAGCCGTACAGCGTCCCCATGTAGCGCAGCCCGTAGATATAGGCGACCAGACCCGAGGTCAGCGGCACCGTCGCCAGCCACAGCGCCCCCATCCCCAGCGAGAACACCACCACCGTGGCGGGGGTGATCGGGGTCAGGATGAACCAGGCCGCGATGATGGTGCGCAGCGTGTAGATGCCGGCCAGCAGGTATTTGCGGCTGTATTTCTTGCCCAGCCAGCCCGCCATGATCGACCCGCCGATATTGGCGATGCCGATCAGCGCCAGTGACGCCGCCCCCAGTGCCGAGGTGGTGCCGATCCCCAGCGCCGCCAGCCCGCCGTCGGGCGAGATCGGGCCGCACATCTCGGTGATCATGGCGGGGAAATGCGCGGTGATGAAGGCCAGCTGATAGCCGCAGGAAAAGAACCCGGCAAAGATCATCAGGAAGCTGGGGTCGACCATGGCGCGCTTGAGCACGCTGCCCATGCTTTCTTCCAGTTCGTGTTTCGGCGCGGGCCTGGTGTTGCCCAGCATCGGCAGGAACAGCAGCACCGTCAGCACCAGCGCGGCAAAGACCATGAACACCTGCTGCCAGGGCAGGACCGCCAGCAACCCCTGCGCCAGCGGCGCCCCCACCACCTGCCCGGCCGAGCCCGCGGCGGTGGCGATCCCCAGCGCGAGGCTGCGGTTCTCGTCGCTGCTCGCGCGCCCGATCACCGCCAGCACCACACCGAAGCCGGTGCCGGCGATGCCGAAGCCGACCGCGACCTCCCACAGCTGCATGGCCTCTGGGGTGGTGGCGACGGCGGTCATCAGCAGCCCCAGCGCGTAGAGGAATGCGCCCAGGATGATCGCCCAGCGGTCGCCCCAGCGTTCCCCCAGCGCCCCGAACAGCGGCTGCCCGAAGCCCCAGGCGAGGTTCTGGATGGCGATCGCCAGGCTGAACTCGGCCCGCGGCCAGCCGAAGGTCTCGGCGACGGGGATCTGGAAGACGCCGAAACTCGCCCGCATGGCAAAGTTGATCAGCAGGATCATGCAGCCGCCGATCAGGATCGGGGTGAACAGCCGGGACTGGGAAGGGGACATGGGTCAACGCTCCTGACGGACCGGCGCAACAGACACCCGCGGCCGCACCGCGTCAAGCGGTCGCACCACCCAGCCGCCGCGCTGCTGCCAGCCCCGCGTGGCGGCCGGTGGCAAGGCAGGTGGTCAGCAGATAGCCGCCGGTGGGGGCTTCCCAATCCAGCATCTCGCCGGCAGCAAAGATGCCGGGACGGGCGCGCAGCTCAAGCGCCGGGGTCAGTGCGTCCAGCCGCACCCCGCCGGCCGAGGAGATCGCGCGGTCTAGCCCCGCCGGACCGGTTACGCGCAACGGCAGCGCCTTGATCAGCGCGGCCAGCGCCGCCGGGTCGCCCGGCAGCGGCCGGCCCCATTCCAGCAGCAGCGCCACCTTGACCGGATCGCGCAACACCCGGCGCAGCCAGTTGCCGACCGACAGCCGCCCGCGCGGCCGCGCCAACCGGGCGGCCAGCGCCCCGGCGTGCAGATCCGGCGCCAGATCCACCACCCCCGCCGCCCCGTCGCGCAGCGCGGCCGAGATCTCATAGACCGCGCCACCCTCGATCCCCTGCCGCGTCAGCACCCACTCGCCGCGACTGGACAGATCACCCGCGCACAGCCGCGCCCCTTTGACCGCCGCACCGAAATGCGGCGCCATCGCCGGCGACCAGCCGACAAGGAACCCCATGTTCGCCGGCCGGAACGGCGCCACCGCGACGCCCACATCCTGCAACCAGCCGACCCAAGCGGCATCCGAGCCCAGCCGAGGCCAGCTCGCACCCCCCAGCGCCAGCACGGTTACGTGGGGCCGCAGCAGCCGCTCGCCCCCGGGCGTGTCGAACCGCAGCGCCTCGCCCGCAAACCCCTGCCAGCGCCAGCGGGTCCGCAGCTCGACCCCCTGCGCCGCCAGCCGCCGCAGCCATGCGCGCAGCAGCGGCGAGGCTTTCATGCCCACCGGAAACACCCGCAAGGTCGAGCCGGTGAACAGCTCCACCCCCAGCCCACGCGCCCAGCCGCACACTTCCGCCGGCCCGAATCCGGCGACGATCGCGCGCAGTTCTTCATCATGCAAATATCCCGGGGGGGCGCGCAGCGCGGGGGCAGAGCCCCCCTGCACCCGCGACGCAAACACCGCCGCATTCTCGTCCCTTGTCAGGTTCAGCCCGGATTTCCCGGCCATCAGGAACTTGCGCGCGGGGCTCGGCAGCGCCTCGGCGACCGCCACCGGGTGACCGGCGGACGCCAGCGCCTCGGCCGCCATCAGCCCCGCGGGACCGGCGCCGATCACCAGCGCCGGCAGCTCTTCGGTCATCGCCGCCCCCGCGGCATCATGGCCAGCCGGATCAGCGCCCGTTCCATCACCGCCGCCGCCGGCGCGCGCGAGGAGGAGCGCAGCGCCAGATCGGTGTCGACCAGATGGCGCAGCGCGTCCTCCAATGCCCGCATCCCCCAGGCCTGCGCCTGCCGGGTCATCCGGTCGCGCCGCGGCCCCCAGACCGGCGGGCGCAGCCGCCCCACCCCCGCCGCGGGCCCGCCGGGGTCGGCGGCGGCCATGTGCAGCGCCCGGAAATGCCGCAGCGCCGCGATGCAGATCGTCACCGGCAGGATGCCCTGGGTCGCCACCCGCTGCATCAGCGGCGCCAAGGCATCGGCGCGCCCGTCGGCCACCGCGTCGATCAGGCTGTCCACGTCGCCCTCGACCGTGGCGGGGGCAAGAGCGGCGATTTCCTCGGACGCAAGCGGCGAATCGTCGCCGTATTTGTACAGCCCGATCTTTTCCAGCACCTGCCGGAAATCGCCCGGTTCAATGGCGCGGGCCAGCGCCAGCAGGTCGCGCATCGCGGCCGGGGGGACGGCGCGCAGCCCCGCCGCGTCCAGCAGCCGCGCGATCTCGTCCTCGCCCATCGGGTCGTCGTAGATCGGCGCGACCACGGCGGTCTTGTGCGCCTCGAACAGCTTGCGCAGCGCCGAGGACTTGGCCAGCGCCCCCGCCGTAACCACGATCACCGCATCGCCCGGCGCCCAGTCCTCAAGCGCCGCGGCGATGGCGGGGGCGGCGGTGTCGGCTGCATCCTCGACCAGCACCACCCGCGGGCCGGGAAAGAACCCGACCGCCTTGATCTCGTCCAGCAGCGAGGCGCCGTCCTTGCGCAGATCGGCGCCTGAGAGGCGGGTCAGGCGCATTTCTTCATCCGCCCCCGGCCCGGTCAGCGCGCTCACCACCTCGGCCCGCTTCAGCGCCACCCGCATCGGGTCCTGCCCGTAGATCAGCAGCGCGGGCCTTGTCGGGTCGGGGTGCGCCAGATAGCGCGCGATCTCGGCGCCCTTGAGGATCATGCCCTAGGGCACCATGGCCAGCAGCCGCGTCACCACCTGGTCGGCCAGCATCACCGCCAGCCGGTCGCGGGCGTCCTGTTCGGCGGCGGTGGTCGCGATGATGCTGCCCGCGGCCGAATGGCTGGAGAAATTGCTGACCTCGCCCTGCGCCACCACCGCGCCGGTGGCGCTGTCGGTCAGGGTGAATGCGGCGGTGCCGTTCAGCGAATAGCGGGTCGTCACCTCGTCCGCGGTGATCCCCTGCCCGACCGAGGCGATCCGCAGCGTATAGGCCAGATCATAGCTGGGGGACTGGTCAGGCCCCAGCCGTTCGGTCAGGCGACGCAGGAAGGCATAGTCGTCGCGGGTCCGCGGCTCGGCGATACGGACCCGCCCGTGCAGCCTGGTCCCCGCCCCGCCCGGGCCATAGACCGGCTGGAACCCGCAGGAGGGGACCGCCGCCAGCGCCGCCAGCCCGCCCAGCCGTGCCAGAAACCGGCGCCGAGGCTCAGACGACCACATTGACGATCCGCCCCGGCACCACGATCAGCTTTTTCACCGCCTGCCCGGCCAAGTGGCGCTGGACGGATTCGTCGGCCAGCACAGCGGCCTCGACCGCGTCCTTGTCCATGCCGGCGGGCACGGTGATTTCCCCGCGGCGCTTGCCGTTGATCTGGATCGGCAGGGTGATGCTGTCGACCACCAGCGCCGCCGGGTCGGCCTTGGGCCAGGGCGCATCGACCAGCAGCCCCTCGCCCCCGGCCAGCGCCCAGACATCCTCGGCCAGATGCGGCACCATCGGCCCCATCAGCTGCGCCATCAGCCGCAGCACCGCACGCTTCGGCTCGCCCGAGGCCGGGGATTTCGCCAGCGTGTTGGCAAGCTCGTAGATCTTGGCCACCGCCTTGTTGAAGGCGAATCCGTCGATCGCCCGCGTCACCTCGTCGATGGCGCGGTGGGCGGCGCGGGTCAGGCCCGGGTCGTCGCGGTCCTCGGCGCCGGAATCCTCGGCTAGCCGATGGACGCGGGCCAGGAACTTGGCCGCCGCCTCGGCCCCCGAGGCGGTCCATTCCACGTCCCGTTCGGGCGGGCTGTCCGACAGCATGAACCAGCGCGCGGTGTCGGCGCCGAAATTGGCGACGATATCCACCGGGTCCACGACGTTCTTTTTCGACTTGGACATCTTGGCCGAGGGGATGATCTGGACCGGAGTGCCGTCGGCCAGTTTCCCGTCGGTCACGTCCTCGGGCAGGTGATAGACCGGGCGGCCGCGGTCGTCGCGGGTCATGTAGATTTCATGCGTGACCATGCCTTGGGTGAACAGCGCGTCGAAGGGCTCGCGCGCGGTCTCGGGCAGGTGGCCGGTCCTGATCATCGCCCGCGCGAAGAAGCGCGAATACAGCAGGTGCAGGATCGCGTGCTCGATGCCGCCGATATACTGGTCGACGTTCATCCAGTAGGCCGCGTCCTCGGCCACGGTCGGCGTCGTCGCGTGGGGCGCGGTAAAGCGCGCGTAATACCAGGACGAATCGACGAATGTGTCCATGGTGTCGGTTTCCCGCCGCGCCGGCCCGCCGCATTTGGGGCAGGTCGCCCGCGCCCAGCTGGGATGCCGGTCCAGCGGGTTGCCCGGCCGGTCGAAGCTGACATCGCGCGGCAGCAGCACCGGCAGCTTGTCCTTGGCCTCGGGCACCACGCCGCAGTTGTCGCAATGCACCACCGGGATCGGGCAGCCCCAATAGCGCTGGCGCGAGATCCCCCAGTCGCGCAGGCGGAACTTGGTCACGCCCTCGCCCCAGCCGGCGGCTTCGGCATGGGCGATGGCGGCGTCCACCGCATCCTCGCCGGTCTGGTCGCGCTGGCCTGCAAAGCCGCGCACATAGGTGACCGGGTCGGTCTTGGCGGGCACGAACGGCTCGGCCGCGACCAGCGCGTCGGCCTCGGCCTCGGTCATGCCGGGGCGGCCGAAGGTGGCGCGGATCGGCAAGCCGTATTTCACCGCGAAATCATGGTCGCGCTGGTCATGGGCGGGGCTGCCGAACAGCGCGCCGGTGCCGTAATCCATCAGCACGAAATTGGCGACCCACACCGGCAATTCCCACGAGGGATCAAGCGGATGGCGCACCCGCACCCCGGTATCCAGCCCGCACTTTTCCGCGGTCTCGATCGCCTCTTCGGTGGTGCCGCCCTTGTGGAACTCGGCCGCGAACTCGGCCAGCGCCGGGTTGGTTTCCGCCAACGCCCTGGCCAGCGGATGGTCGGGGCTGATCGCTACGAACGACGCCCCCAGCAGCGTGTCGGGCCGCGTGGTGTAGACCTCGATCTGCGGGAAATCCGGGCGCTCCACGGTGTCGAACCGGAACTGCAACCCGCGCGAACGCCCGATCCAGTTCGCCTGCATCAGCCGCACCTTGTCAGGCCAGCCGTCCAGCCCGTCGATCGCCTCCAGCAGCTCTTCGGCGTAATCCGAGATGCGGAAGAACCACTGCGTCAGCTCGCGCCGCTCGACCGGCGCGTTCGAGCGCCAGCCCTTGCCGTCGATCACCTGCTCGTTGGCCAGCACGGTCATGTCCACCGGGTCCCAGTTGACCACCGCGGCCTTGCGATAGATCAGCCCGGCGTCCAGCATGTCCAGGAACAGCGCCTGCTGTTGCGCCACGTAATCGTCGTCGCAGGTGGCGAACTCGCGGCTCCAGTCGATCGACAGCCCCAGCGGCTTCAGCTGCCCGCGCATGGTGGCGATATTGCCATAGGTCCAGTCGCGCGGATGCCCGCCCTGTTCCATCGCGGCGTTTTCCGCCGGCATCCCGAAGGCATCCCAGCCCATCGGATGCAGCACCGAAAACCCCTGCGCCCGCTTGTAGCGCGCCACCACGTCGCCCATGGTATAGTTGCGCACATGCCCCATGTGGATGCGCCCGGACGGATAGGGGAACATCTCGAGCACGTAATACTTGGGCCGCTGGTCGCGCACGGCGCGGAAACTGCCCGCCTTTTCCCACGCGTCTTGCCAGCGCTTTTCGCTAGAGGCGGGATCATAGGGCATGGGACGAACTCCGGGGCAGGGGTGGCGGGAAATGCCCCGCGGGTTTAGCCGCCCGCCCCCCGCGCGTCCAGCGCCAGCTTGGCCCGCGCCTCAGGCGCCACCCTGCCCGCGTCCAGCGCCGGCCGAAACCCTACAGCCGGCCGTCGCGCACCCGCAGCTGCCGCGCCCGGGTCAGGATCGCGTCTTCCACCGCGCGCACCGTATCGGGCGCCACCGCCGTTCCCCCCGGCCCCTGCAGCGACAGCCGCAGCGAGCGCGCGTCCAGCGCCGGGTCGGTCACCTGCACCGTGGCCCGATAGGCCCGCCCGCCACCGGGAGGCGTGCCATACCCCGTCACGATCACCCCGGTGAACGGGTCGATCGACTGCACCGGCAGGAAGTTCAGTACCTCGAGAGAGGCGTTCCACAGGTAGCGGTTCACCGCCACCGTGTCATTGGGACCGCGGCGGTTGCCGAACATGTCCCAGATGGTGGTGCTTTCATTGCGCATGTCGGGATCGACGCGCTCGGTCCTGGGGCGCTGGTCGCCGCTGCACGCGGAGAGAGTCGCGCAAAGCGCCACTGCACCCGCCAGAGTCGCGGCTTTTGCGATGTTCATGCGGTCCCTCATCCTTGACCCCGGTCTTGCCCGGCCCCCCGGGCCGGACCCTTGCGCCTGCTTTAGCGCGGATCGAGGCATCCCGACAAGCGGCCAGTCGCAGCGCTCCCACGCCCCCCGATCACGGGTGCCGCATTGGTTCCATCAAAAAACTGTGGCCCCGCTGCATCACAACCGTGCCGAAAAGCTGCGGTCCGGGGCGCAAGCGTTGCATCATGGCGGGGGACGGGCGAATTAATGCCTCATACCCAAGGCGGTAAAGCCGGTTTGGGCATCAGAGAGAGACAAGAGGGAACTTGATCATGCAAAAGGCTCTTCTCGCCACGACCGCCCTGGTGCTGTCCGCTGGCGTCGCCGCCGCCGACGTGACCATCTCGGGTTACGGCCGGACCGGTATCATCTACTACGAAAATGACAGCGATCTCCGCGAAACCCAAGTCAGCTCGCGCATCCGGATGAACCTCGACGCGACGACCGAATCCGACGCTGGCGTCGAGTTCGGTGCCCGTCTGCGCCTGCAGCACGACCAGAACGGCAGCCGCCAGAGCGTGTACGATTTTGACGACGAGGAATACCGCCACGATGGCCGCGATGAAATTCGCACTCAAGCCGGCAAGGTCTGGATCAGCGCGCAAGGCCTGACCGTCGAAATCGGTAACGTCGACACTGCGTTCGACAGTGCCGGTCTGCTCTATGCGACCGACCTGGGTTCCTACGACCGTTCGGGCGCTTTCGCCCCGAGCGTCGACCTCAGCGCGATGGCCGGTGGCTTCTTCACCTACACCGACAGCTATGTCAGCCAGAACCGTGTTGGCGTTGCCGCGAACTATAGCTTCGGCGACCTGACCGTGCGTGCGTCCTATGTCGATCCCGACCAGTCCGACATGGATACTGACGTGGTCTCCGATATTATCGGCAACGACGAGAAAGAACTGGGCATCTCGGCCGACTACAAGTGGGACGACCGTCTGGAACTGTCGGGTGCCTACACCAACAATGCCGGCGGGTGGGACGGTGTCGATCTGTTCTTCGTTGGCGCCCGCTATGCGGTTCTGGAAAACGCCCGCATCGGCCTGAACTACGTCAACGCTGATGACTTCAACGTTGGTGGTGTGGCTGACAACGCTTTCGGCCAGACTGTCGCGCTTTATGGCGACTACACCCTGGCTGATGGCCTGACCAACATCGAAGCCTATGTCGCCAACAACGACGGTGACTGGGCGACCAAAGAAACCGACAACGCGTTCGGTATCGGCGTGAACTACGACCTCGGCGGCGCGCGTCTGGGCGCCTCGATCCATCGCGACTACCGCGAGCTGGTCAGCGCCGACATGGGTGTCCGCTTCAACTTCTGATCCCCGGATCGGTTGCAAGATCGGAAAGAGCGGGCCAGGCGCCCGCTCTTTTTCTTTTCCACCTGCCGGGTTAGGGAAACACCATGGGACTGACCGAAATCCGCCAGCAGATCGACCGCGCCTGTGCCGCCGCCGGGCGCGATCCGGCCGAGGTGACGCTGATCGCCGTCAGCAAGCTGCAGCCCGACGACCGGGTGACCGCCGCGCTTGACGCCGGCCAGCGCGTGTTCGGCGAAAACTACGTGCAAGAGGCGCAGCGCAAATGGCCCGCGCTGCGCGACCGCTGGGGCCAGGTTGAACTGCACCTGATCGGCCCGCTGCAGACCAACAAGGCCCGCTCCGCGGTGGAACTGTTCGACGCGATCCACAGCCTGGACCGCCCCTCGCTCGCGCAGCGGTTGGCGCGGATCGTGCAGGACACCGGCCGCGCGCCGCGGCTGTTCGTGCAGGTCAACACCGGGGACGAGCCGCAAAAGGCCGGCATTGCCCCCGCGCAGGCCGACGGCTTCATCGCCGAATGCCGCGCGCTGGACCTGCCCGTCACCGGCTGCATGTGCATCCCCCCCGACGCCCAGGACCCCCGCCCGCATTTCCGCCTGCTGCGCGAGATCGCCACAAGGAACGGCCTGCCCGCCCTGTCCATGGGCATGAGCGCCGATTTCGAGACCGCCATCGCCGAAGGCGCCACCCACATCCGCATCGGCAGCGCCATCTTCGGCGCGCGGCCTAAGGCGGGGACGTAACTGCTACGGTGGGCTTGGGTGCTAGGGACGGCGCTTGCGATGTTGCGGGGAGATGGGCTGGTGACCGCGCCTTGCCTCGCTGCTCCGAGGCGAGGCTCCTGGACCGGCCAGAATGACCAGCTCCCGCGGCGAGGGGCTTGCGTCGCCCCTTGCCGTATCGGCCGCCATCTCGGCGTCGTAGCCGTCCCTCCGGGCCGGGACGCCATGACCGACGCTTGGGGCGTCGCAGGGATTCGGCCCCGCACCCGTAGGTGTTCCGCCGCCCAGTGGCACGGTTTACGGCCGCCAGGTGGAATATCCAGCTTCGCGGCTGCGGGCTTCTTTCAGTCCTTGCCGTATTGGTAGCGTCATCTTCGACGGTCGACCCGCGACGGAGCCGTAGCCGTTCCGCCGGGCCGGTACGCCATAACCGGCACTTGGGGTAGGATTCAGCCCGGCAACTGCCCCCGCTTCACGGTCCCCAGGTGCGACCTCCGGCCTCTGACCGGAATAACCGGCCCTCGCGGCCTCAGGGGGATCGGTCCGCTACCCGTATCTGCTTCGCAGTCGCATGGGGAAGCTCCCGGGCCCGCGAGGTCCTGGACCCGGGCGGAATGGTGATCCTGCAGCGTGGCGAAGGATTTGGCGGGGCAATCGCTCCCGCACCCGCCGCCCAGCGCGCGACTCCTTGACCTGCGCGGAGTAACCGGCCCGGTGGTCACATAGCGGGCTCGCCCGGCACCGCGCTCGTCTCGTTGCCCAACGCGCGATTCCCGTCGCTGAAGCCCCGCCCTCAGCCGCCCGCTGCCGCTTTCCCCGGAAGATGCGCTGCGTCGCTGTCGCCCCGGGTCTGCGGGCTTGGCTCGGCTCCGGCCGCCGCCACCGCGCCAGAGATTGCCGCGGTGAAGCTGACCATGCGGCGGCCGCCGGAGAGGGGGCGGACCCGCCACCACAGCAGCCGCTGGTCCGGGCCGGCGATCGCGCCCTGCAGGGGGGCGTCGCCGCGGTCGGCCGCCAGGGCGCGGCGCAGGTTCTGGAAGCCGGGGCTGTCCGCGGCGGTGCTGCGCCACAGCTCGAGATAGCCGCGCAGGCTTTGGGCCGCCTCGGGTCCCCAGGTGTCGTCAAAGGCGCGGTTGGCGCCCAGTACCCGCCCCTCGCCGTCGAAGATCGCCACCGCCGCATCGATCCCGTCCAGGATCTCGGCCCCCAGCGACAGTTCGGCGCGAAAGCGGCGGGTCAGTGCGATCTCGCTGGAGATGTCCTCGAACAGAAAGGCGATGGCGCCGTCCGGGTGCGGGCGGCCGGTGACCCGATAGGTCTGGCCGCCCGGCAGGTTCCAGGTTTCCACATGCAGCCCCGAGGCCGCCCCCGCCTCGAGCGAGGCCATGGAGTTGCGCCAGCCGTTGTAATCCTTGGGCTCGGGGACCATCCGCAGCTCTCGCAGCCCGTCCAGCAGCGCAAACAGCGTCGGTCGCGCCGCCAGGAAGCCGATGTTGAGCCGGGTGAGGTCGATCAGCGCCGGGTTGAACAGCTGCAACCTGCGGTCGCGGTCAAAGATCGCCAGCCCGATCGGCAGGTCGGCAAAGGTCTTGGTCAGCGTCTGCACGAAGTCGCGCAGGCTGCGTTCGGCCCGCACCGCGTCGTCGGCGGGCACCGCGAACACCGCGCGCTGGTCCCCGGAGGGCTGCAGGTGGCAGTCGAACCAGCGCACCCGGTCGTCGCTGCGCAGCTCGGCGCGGGGCGTGCCCTCGGCGTCAGTGGGCAGGGTGATCAGCCGCGGCAGGGGCCAGCTGGTCCGGTCGGGGTGGCGGGCCTCGGCTTCCTGCAGATAGGCGGCGTTGGCCCAGGTCACGCGGCCGTCGCGATCCTCGCGCCAGATCAGCACCGGGGCGCGGTCGACCGATTCGCGCAGCACCGCGAGTTCATCCTCCATCGCGGCCAGCGCGTGCGCGTTCACCACGATTCCGGCCTGTTCCAGCGAGGGGTCGACCAGCTGCACCCGCAGGAGCCCGTGCCCCGCATCCTCGATATCCAGCCGCAGCCCCGAGAGACCGGGCCCGGCGCGCAGGCTGGCCGCGCCCTCGACCGCGGCAAGCTCCAGCAGCGACTGCGGCGACTCGAAGCGCTGCGCCAGCCAGCTCCACAGCCGCGCCCAGTCGTCGTCGCCCGGCAGCGCCTCGAGCAGCGAGCGTGCGGGCGCGGTGGCGTCGACCAGCCGCCGGTCCCGGAACAGCAGCGCCACCGGCTCTGCCATCGGCAGGGCGGCCAGCGCCGAACCGGGGAGGGGGGCGCGGAGCAGGCGGTGCGCCAGCGCCAGTCCCAGCAGGACCGAGACCACCCCCGCGAAGATCGCGGCCGCTACAGTGTAACCGTCCGTCATCGCCCGCCTTTCCGCGTTGCGCCCGGAAAGAATGATAGCACCCTTCGCCTTAAGGAATGGTTAATCGGCGCCGCCGGTCAACCGGAGATTGTCGGGTTCGGCCCCAGCGCCACCCGGTCGTCGGCCAGCAGCGCCGCCATCGGCCAGGTCACCAGCGCGGTGGCGCCGTCGCGGTTGACGAACTTCACCGTGCCGCCGCTGCGTTCCAGCAGGGTGCGGGCGATGAACAGCCCCAGCCCCATGCCTTCGTAGGAATCGCCTTGGGTGCCGGCCTTGCGGGTGGTCAGATAGGGCTCGCCCAGCCGGGCCAGCAGATGCGGCGGATAGCCCGGGCCGTCGTCGTGGATGGCGATGCGGATGCGGCCGTCGCCGTGGCTGGCCTGCACCTCGACGGTCTCGGCGGCGAAATCGACGGCGTTCTGCACCAGGTTGCGCAGCGCGTGGATCAGCCCGGCCTCGCGCCGCACGATCAGCGCGCCGGTCTCGCCCAGGTTCATGCGGATATGCGCGCCGCGCTGCTGGTGGGGGGCGGCGGCTTCGGCCAGCAGGTCCGACAGCGGCGCCGAGTGCAGCAGCAGGTCGTCCTTGCCGGCCTTGCCCATGCTGCGCATGATGTCGCGGCAGCGGTCGGCGGACCGGCGCAGCTCGGCCAGGTCGTCGGCCACGTCCGGGCGGTCGCCCAGATCCTCGGCCAGCTCGGCGGCGATCAGCTTGATGGTGGCCAGCGGCGTGCCCATTTCATGGGCGGCGGCGGCGACGACCCCGCCCAGGTGCTGAAGGCGCTGTTCGCGTTCCAGCCCCATCTGGGTGGCCGCCAGCGCCGCCGAGGTCGCCATCAGGTCGGCCGACACCCGATAGACGAAGGCCGCGAAAAAGGCTCCGCCGATGAACAGTTCGAGCACCCGCCCGACATACAGCGCCAGCTCTGGGCGCAGCGGCGTGTCGGGCAGAAAGCTCAGCGGCACCGAGACGGTGGTCATCAGCACCAGCATCACCCCGGTGGACCCCGCCAGCATCAGGATATGGCGCAGCGGCAGCACGCTGGCGCCGATGGTCAGCGGCGCCAGCACGAACAGCGCGAACGGGTTCATGATGCCGCCGGTCAGGGTCAGCACCATCCCGGTCTGCACCGTGTCGAACGCCAGCTGCGCCAGCGCCCGGTCGGTATCCGCGCGCCGCGCCCGCTGCGCCAGCCGCAGGTTCAGCACCACCGCGATGCCCATCACCGCCATCACCGGGATCAGCGGGAACCGCGCCCCCAGCGCCCAGGCCCCCGCCACCACCGACGCCTGCCCCGCCAGCGCGATCCAGCGCGAGGCGATCAGCGTGCGCGGCCGGATCGGCCCCCGCCAGGCCATCCGGGGCAGGGCCACCGGCCGGGCCGCCCGCTGCGCGGGGTCCGGCGTTGGTGTGGCGCTGCCGTCACGGCGCGGGGAAGTCTGTGGCATCATTACGGTCTCGCCTAATCTGCTGAAAATTGATACCCGGCCCCAGCGGGTCACGGCAATGCTGAGGAACGGAAAATGACGGAACGCCGATTGATGCTTCTGGGGGTGCTGGCGACGCTGCTGGTGCTGGTCACGGGCTGGCTGTGGCTGCGGCCGGCGGGCGGGGACCAATTCGCGCAATGCCGCCGTTCGACCGTGGCCGGGGGAACCGAGGCGCTGGGCGGCAGCTTTACCCTGACCGACGAAAACGGGCAGCGGGTGACCGATCAGCAGGTCTTCGACCGGCCGACGATCCTTTACATGGGCTATACCTATTGCCCCGATGTCTGCCCGATGGATACCGCCCGCAATGCCGCGGCGATCGATGTGCTTGCGGAACGGGGAATCTCGGCCAGGCCGGTATTCGTTTCGGTCGATCCGGCCCGCGATACGCCGGAACAGCTGCGCTTCTTTACCGATGCGATCCACCCCGAAATGCTGGGGCTGACCGGCAGTATCGAGGAAGTGACCGCGGTCAGCCAGGCCTGGCGCGGCTATTTCCGCATCAATGATTCCGAGGACAAGGAGAACTATCTGGTCGATCATACGACCAACAGTTTCCTGGTGTTGCCCGGCCACGGCACGGTCGAGTTCTTCACCAGGGAAGTCAGCCCCGAAGAGATGGCGGACCGCGTCGCCTGCTTCGTCGAGGCCGCTGGATAAGTGGCAAATTGACGCGGGCGCGATTTGCGCGATAATGGAAAGACGACAAGCGAGAATGGCATGACAGCAGATAACTCCACGCTTCCGGGGGGTGCAGGGAAAGAACCTCTGCCCATTGGCGACGACCCCAGCCTGCTGCTTGTCGACGATGACGAGGTGTTCGTGAACCGGCTGGCCCGGGCCATGGAACGCCGCGGCTTCGCCCCGCGGATCGCCACCAGCGTCGCCGCCGCGCGCGAAACCCTGGCGCAGGGGGCGCCGGCCTATGCGGTGGTGGACCTGCGGCTGGAAGATGGCAGCGGCCTGGATGTCGTCGACGTGCTGCGGGCGCAGCGCGAGGATTGCCGCATTGTCGTGCTGACCGGATATGGCGCAATTGCCACCGCGGTGGCGGCGGTCAAGGCCGGGGCTGCCGATTACCTGCCCAAGCCCGCCGATGCCGACGAAGTGACGAATGCATTGCTGGCGCAGGTCTCGCGTTTCCCGCCGCCGCCGGAAAATCCGATGTCGGCCGATCGCGTGCGCTGGGAACATATCCAGCGGGTCTATGAACAATGCGACCGCAATGTCAGCGAAACCGCGCGGCGCCTGCATATGCACCGCCGGACATTGCAGCGGATATTGGCCAAACGCGGTCCTCGGTGATATCTGCCCTTGCGGGATAGTACGGAATTTGTCATTCGCTGGTCATTGATGATTTCCCGCGAAAGGAATGATCCGTGGAAATTGATATCGACAACATGTCGCTGGATGATCTGCGCGCGCTGAAGACGCGCGTTGATCGCGCCATTGCCTCGTTCGACGCCCGCCGCCGGAAAGAGGCGCTGGCCGCGGCCGAGCGTGCGGCGCGCGAGCTTGGCTTCAACCTGTCCGAACTGACCGGGGCCGGCCGCGGCCGCCGCACCGCGGGCGGTGCCGCCGGGGGCGAGCGGGCGGCGAAATACGTCCACCCCGCCGACGCAACCCAGACCTGGTCCGGCCGCGGCCGTCGCCCGCGCTGGGTGACCGAGCAGCTGGAAGCCGGGCGCAGCCTGGACGATCTTCTGGCCTGAGGCTGCCGGGGCGGCGGACGCCGGCCTTGCCTGAGGTTCAGCCGTCCAGCCGCGCCATCAGCGCCTCAAAGCGCGCAAGGAACGCCGCGCGGGTTTCGGCCGGCGGGCGCAGCCGCAGGCTCAGCCCGTCGGTGCTGATGCCGCGGGGCAGGGGGAACAGCCGTTCGGCCTCGGCCGGGGTGAAGCCGGCGATCCCCACCGCCTCGAGCCGGGCCGAGATGCGGTCGGCGCGCTTGATCTGCGCGCGCACCGGCGCCGGAATGACCGCGGGCAGGCCGAAGCGGCGGTGCACCGCCGCGGCGATCCGCGCGTCCATGTCCTGATATTCCCGCCCCAGCGCCGCCTTGACCGGCGAGATCATGTCCCCGATCACATATTCCGGCGCATCATGCAGCAGCGCCGCCAGCTGCCAGCGCGGATGCGTGCCCGGGTCCAGCCGGGTCAGGATTTCCTCGACCAGCAGGGAATGTTCGGCGACGGTATAGGCCCAGTCGCCGCGGGTCTGCCCGTTCCAGCGCGCAACAAAGGCCAGCCCGTGGGCGATGTCCTCGATCTCGATATCCACCGGCGTGGGGTCCAGCAGGTCCAGCCTGCGCCCCGACAGCATCCGCTGCCATGCCCGTTTCGCCATCACGCGGCCCCTTTGCTGCGGGTTGTGCCGAGGCAGGGAAAAAAGGCCGCCCGGCGGGGCGGCCTGATCTGCGCGGTGCCGGCCATTGCCGGGGCCGCCCTGGTCAGGACAGGGGCTGGCCTTCGGGACGGCCGCCCTGCGCCTGCTGGGCGCGGCGGGCGAGTTCCTGGCGATACAGCGCCACGAAGTCGATCGGGTCCATGTTGAACGGCGGGAAACCCCCGTCGCGGATGATGTCCGCCAGCACCCGGCGCACAAAGGGGAACAGCATCCGCGGACATTCGATCATCAGGAACGGATGCAGCTGATCCTCGGGGACGCCCTCGATCTGGAACACCCCGGCGTAATCCAGCTCGCACAGGAACATGGTGGATTTGTCGTTCGAGTTCACCGAATTGACCCGGTATTTGCAGATCACCTCGTATTGGTGATCGACCGGGCGCTTGCGGGCGTCCAGGCTGACCTGCACCTGCATTTCCGGGGCAACCTCGCCGCCGATGCCCTTTTGCGCGACAATGTTTTCAAAGGACAGGTCGCGGATATATTGCGCGAGGATGTTCATCCGCACCGCGGGCGGCTGCGCCTGCTGCCCGTCTGCGGGCTGCGCGCCCGCGGGGGCGCCGTTGGTGGTGTCGTCGGTCATGTCGATCCTCGCGTCAGCGTTTCGCCCCGGGTGTTACCACCCCGGGCCCGCGCGCTCAATGCCGGGTCCAGCCCGAAGGCGGGCCGCGGCGGCCGCCCGGGCCCTGCGGCGGCGTCGGCCCCGCGTCGGGGTGGTCGTAATCCGGGGGCGGGACGTCCTCGTCGGTTTCCTCGACCACCACATATTCCGCGTCGATCACCGGCGGGCGGTGCGGCTGTTGCGGCGGCCAGCCCGGGCGGGTGCCGCGGGCACTGGCGGCGGCCGAGGCCCGCACCCGCCGCCCCAGCAGCCCCAGCAGCGCCGAGCGCACCGGCGGGATCAGCAGCAGGATCCCCAGCGCATCGGTGAAGAATCCCGGCAGCACCAGCAGCCCGCCGCCGATCATCGCCAGCGCCCCGTGCGCCAGTGGCCGGCCGGGGTCGCGGAAATCGTCGACCGCGCGCTGCAGGTCGACCATGGCCGCCATGCCCTGCAGCCGCATCGCCCAGATCCCGATCATCGCCGACAGCACCACCCACAGGATGGTGGCGGCGACGCCGATCTCCGAGCCGATCTCGATGAACAGGGCGATCTCGACGATCGGCCAGAGCACGAGCAATATCAGTAACCACATCGTTGAACCCCGCAGTAGGGCCGCAACTGGACTCGCGGCCTGGTGCCACCTACATAGTCAGGCATCGCCGTCACGCCAGACCAATCGCCCGAGGCCCCGCCCCATGTCCAATTCGATGCTTCAGATTCTGGTCCTGGCGGCCATCGCGGTGTTCCTGATCCTGCGGCTGCGCAACGTGCTGGGCACGCGCGAAGGGTTCGAGCCGCCGCGCCAGCCCACGCCGCTGTCGCGCCCGACGCTGCGAACTGTGACCGCCGAGCCTGAAAGCGACATCCTGGACCACGTCGAGGCCGGCACCCCCGAGGCCGAGGCCCTGGCCGCCATGCATCGGGTCGAGCCGCAATTCGCCGTCGGCCCGTTCCTTTCGGGCGCGAAACAGGCGTATGAGATGATCCTGACCGGGTTCGAGCGCGGCGAGATCGAGGAGATCCGCCCGTTCCTGTCCCCCGCCGTGGCCGAGGCCTTCGACGCGGTGATCGCCGACCGCACCGCCCGCGGCATCACCACCCAGATGCAGTATCTGGGCACCCGCGAAACTGCCGTGCAGGGGGCCAGCTTCGATCCGGCGACCGGGGTGGCGACGGTCTCGGTCCGCTTCGTGGGCGAGCTGATCGCGGCGCATCGCGATGCCTCGGGCGAGGTGATCGAGGGCGACCCCAAGGCCGCCCGCAAGCAGCGCGACATCTGGACCTTTGAGCGCCGGATGGGTCAGGACGACCCGAACTGGCAGCTGGTCGCCACCGCCTGACATGGCCCGCCGCCGCAACCGGGGCGGGCTGTCGGACGAGGACCGGGCACTGTGGGCGCAGGTCGCGCGCAGCATCACCCCCATGGCGGAAAGCCAGCGCCGCAAGATCGAGACCCCGTCGCCCGCACCCACACCCCCGGCCCCCGCAGCGGCGCCAGCCCCTGCACCGCGCCCGCTGCCGCCCGGCTTCGGCATCGGCCGCAGCGCCGCGCCCCTGCCGGTGCATGTGGCGCGGGTGCTGTCGCCTGCCCAGCGGCTGGCCGAACAGCCGCTGCAGATGGATGCGCGCACCCACCGCTCGCTGACCCGCGGCAAGCTGCGCCCGGATGCGCGGCTGGACCTGCACGGGATGACGCTGGCGGTCGCCAAGGCCGAGCTGACCGGCTTTGTCCTGCGCGCGCAGGCGGCGGGGCAGCGGCTGGTGCTGGTGATCACCGGCAAGGGCGACCGCGGCGGCGACGACCGCGGCCCGCTGCCGGTCCGCAACGGGGCGCTGCGCCACGAGGTGCCGCACTGGCTGGCGATGGCGCCGCTGTCGCGGGCGGTGCTGCAGGTGGTGCCCGCCCATGTCCGCCACGGCGGCGGCGGCGCCTATTACGTCTGGCTGCGGCGGTCTCGGGGCTAACCCATTAATCCTTAACGGACATTTCGGGTGATCGCAGGCGGATTCGGGGCTAGAACCGAGTCGTGGCGTCTGCGCCGCCTGTTGCCGAGGTCGTGATATGCTAGTGCTGCTCGGGTTGACCAGCTTGGTGATGCTGGCCGTGGCTTTCGATTTCATGTCGGACGACGACATGGACGAAAGCCAGCCCGGCGGATTGGACCCCGAGGACCCTGAGGACCCCGAAACTCCGGGGCAGTTGATCGAGGGCGGCGACGACGGCGTGTGGCTGGACGGCACCGCCGGCAACGACACCATCCTGGCGGGGGCGGGCGCCGACGACATCCGCGCCGGGGCCGGGGATGACTGGGTGCACGGCGGCGACGGCGACGACGTGATCCATGGCGACTGGACCACCACCGGCTTTGGCAACGACACGCTGCTGGGCGGCGCCGGCGACGACCGGATCTCTGGCGAGGGCGGCGACGACAGCATCGAGGGCGGATCGGGCAACGACACGCTGTTCGGGGGCGAGGGCGACGACCAGCTTGACGGCGGCACCGGCGACGACTGGCTGCACGGCGGCCCGGGCAACGACACGCTGCGCGCCGGTCCCGGCAGCGACGACCTGGAGGGGGCCGAGGGCGACGACCTGCTGATCGCCGACGAGGACGACCTGTTCCGCGACTGGCTGCATGGCGGCGAGGGCGACGACACGCTGGTCGGGAATGCGGACGACTGGCTGGAAGGCGGGCCGGGCAGCGACCTGTTCCAGCTGCCCGCCGGTGCGGCGCCCGAGCGTCCGCCCGCCACCATCGCCGATTTCGACGCCGCCGAGGACCGGATCGAGCTGCTGCTGGCGCCCGAAGACCTGTCCGCCGCGGTGGTGGCGATCGAGCAGCAGCCCGACGGCTCGGCGCTGATCCGGCTGAACGGCTCGCCGGTCGCGCATGTGCAGACCGCTGCCGGGCTGACCCCCGCGCATGTGACGCTGGCGCTGGCCCAGCCTGCGGCCCAGCCGGCCCCCGGCTGACCGGGCTTGCTGACCGGGCTTTCCTTTCGGCCCTGCCTGCCCTATACGCGCCCGATCCATCCAAACCGAATCGGGCGGATCACTCCACGGGCCTGCGCTGGACGACATCCCGGCCTGTGCCATCACCCTTTTGTTCAGGAGACCACGATGTCGATCACCGTCGAAGAAAAAGCCCGCGTCATGGGCGAATACGCCACCAAGAAAGGCGACACCGGCTCGCCCGAGGTGCAGGTGGCGATCCTCAGCTCGCGCATCGCGACGCTGACCGAGCATTTCAAGACCCACAAGAAGGACAACCACTCGCGTCGTGGCCTTCTGATGATGGTCGCGCAGCGCCGCAAGCTGCTGGACTATCTTAAGCGCAAGGACGAGCAGCGCTATACCGACCTGATCGCGCGGCTGGGCCTGCGCCGCTGATCGCGCCAGGCGTATCGGTTCTGGAACGCCCGTGGCAATGGCCGCGGGCGTTTTTCATTGCGGCGCCCCCGGGCGGCGATATCCGTTAAAATGCCGTTAATTCGAATCTGGATTCCGGGGGGCGGCGCCCTAATGCTCGGTCCGTAGTCAGTCGGAGTATACGTCATGTTGATCAACACGACCCTCAAGACCGTCGGATCGCTGCTGGGCATCGGCTCGACCACCCCCGCCGCTTTCGCCACCGGCCGGGCCGCCACCCCGCCCGCCGCCGCCTCGCCGCCGCAGACGGCCGCGGCGGTGCCGCTGCCCCCGCTGGGCGAGGCGGCGCGGTTCGACATCTCGCCCGAGGGGTTGCAGGCCGCGCAGCAATTCGCCGGTGCCGCTGCCAGTGCGGCGGCTGCCAGCGCTGGGGCTGCGACCGAGGCCAGCCCGGCAGCAACCTCCGCCCTGCGTGCGCCTGCGGAGACGGTGGCCGGCGCGGCTGCCGCCCGCCCCGCTGCCGCCCGCCCTGCCGCCCAGGTTCCGGACGACGAGGCCGCCGCCCGCGCCTGGGCCATCCGCGCGCAGGCCGGCGAAAGCAGCCTCGACATGCTCACCCGCATCGCCAGGCTGGCCGAACGCCCCTGGCCCACCGACAAGGCCGTGGATACCGCCCGTCAGGCCGATGAGGCTGCCGAACGCAAGACCCTCGCCATCGCCTGACCCTCGCTTTACTCGCGGCGCCGGATGTGTGCGGGCGGCAGCCTTGGCGGTTTGCCGCCCGCCCCGATTCCGCCCGCTGGCAGGAGCGTCGAATCCCTTTCCTTGCGCCGCATTTTCCGCTATGGCCCGCCAATCTGTGACGTGCGGCCAGCCCCCGGCCGCGTGCAAAGGATAGGGGGCGGCGGCAATGGGGCCGCCACATGACACGGGCGGCCGGAGGGCCGGCGCGCCCAGAGGAAATCATATGTTCGACGAAGTGAAGAAATCGATCCAGTGGGGCCAGGAAACCCTGACGCTGGAAACGGGCAAGGTTGCCCGCCAGGCCGACGGCTCGGTCATCGCCACGCTGGGCGAGACCTCGGTCATGGCCAACGTGACGTTCGCGAAAGAGCCGAAGCCGGGGCAGGACTTCTTCCCCCTGACCGTGCATTACCAGGAAAAATACTACGCGGCCGGCAAGATCCCCGGCGGGTTCTTCAAACGCGAGGCGCGGCCCACCGAAAAGGAAACCCTGACCGCGCGTCTGATCGACCGCCCGATCCGCCCGCTGTTCGCCCCCGGCTTCAAGCACGAAGTGCTGGTGATGTGCACGGTGCTGTCGCATGATCTGGTGAACGATCCCGACATCGTCGCGATGATCGCCGCCTCGGCCGCGCTGACCCTGTCGGGCGTGCCCTTCATGGGCCCGATCGCCGGCGCCCGCGTCGGTTTCGCCAATGGCGAATACGTGCTGAACCCCGAGGTCGCCGACATGGACCGCCTGCGCTCGAACCCCGAGCAGCGGCTGGATCTGGTGGTCGCCGGCACCCGCGACGCGGTGATGATGGTCGAATCCGAAGCCTATGAGCTGACCGAAGAGGAAATGCTCGGCGCGGTGAAGTTCGGGCACGAGCAGATGCAGCCGGTGATCGACCTGATCGTCGAGCTGGCCGAAGCCGCCGCGAAAGAGCCCTTCCCCTTCCAGTCGCCGGATTATTCCGCGCTGTACGAGCGGGTGCGGGCGCTAGGCGAGGCCGACATGCGCGCCGCCTATGGCATCTTCAACAAGGCCGAGCGCCGCGACGCCATCGAGGCCGCGCAGCTCAAGATCAAGGACGGCCTGACCGAGGATGAACTCGCCGACCCGAACCTGGGCTCGGCGCTGAAAAAGCTGGAATCGGGCATCCTGCGCGGCGACATCATCCGCGGCGGCGCCCGGATCGACGGCCGCGACAACCGCACCGTCCGCGCCATCCGCTCGGAAGTCGGGATCCTGCCGCGCACCCACGGCTCGGCGCTGTTCACCCGCGGCGAGACCCAGGCGCTGGTCGTCACCACGCTGGGCACCGGCGACGACGAGCAGATCATCGACGCGCTGCACGGCAATTTCCGCGAAAACTTCCTGCTGCACTACAACTTCCCGCCCTATTCCGTGGGCGAGGTCGGCCGTGTCGGCAGCCCCGGCCGGCGCGAGATCGGCCACGGCAAGCTGGCCTGGCGCGCGCTGCAGGCGGTGCTGCCCAGCCCGACCGACTTCCCCTATACCATCCGCGTGGTGTCCGAGATCACCGAGTCCAACGGCTCGTCGTCGATGGCCTCGGTCTGCGGCGGCTCGTTGTCGATGATGGACGCGGGCGTGCCGCTCAAGGCGCCGGTCGCGGGGGTCGCCATGGGCCTGGTGCTGGAAGACGCCGACAACTGGGCGGTGCTGACCGACATCCTGGGCGATGAGGATCACCTGGGCGACATGGACTTCAAGGTCGCCGGGACCGAGAACGGCATCACCAGCCTGCAGATGGACATCAAGGTCCAGGGCATCACCCCGGCGATCATGGAACAGGCGCTGGCGCAGGCGAAAGACGGCCGGATGCACATCCTGGCCGAGATGGGCAAGGCCCTGACCGAAGGCCGGCGCGAGTTTTCCGCCCACGCCCCGCGGATCGAGACGATGACCATCCCCACCGACAAGATCCGCGAAGTGATCGGCTCGGGCGGCAAGGTCATCCGCGAGATCGTCGAGGTCTCGGGCGCCAAGGTCGACATCAACGACGACGGCACCATCAAGATCGCCTCGGCCAACGCCGATGCCATCAAGAAGGCCTACGACATGATCCACTCGATCGTGGCCGAGCCCGAAGAGGGCCAGATCTACACCGGCAAGGTGGTGAAGCTGGTCGATTTCGGCGCCTTCGTGAACTTCTTCGGCAAGCGCGACGGCCTGGTCCACGTCTCCCAGATCGCCAGCCGCCGCCTGACCCACCCCAACGAGCTGCTGAAAGAGGGGCAGGAGGTCAAGGTCAAGCTGCTGGGCTTCGACGACCGCGGCAAGGTGCGCCTGGGCATGAAGATGGTCGACCAGGAAACCGGCGAGGAGATCTCGGCGGAGAAGCGGGATGAGTCGGCCGAGGGCTGATTCAGTGAAATGATTGGAAATGGCCCCTCGCAAGAGGGGCCATTTCTTACTTTCTTAATCCAGGTGGAGCGGCGTGGCTGACCTTCAGAAAATCAAGCGGGAACTGGCAAGACCGTTCAAGCAGCTTGCCCGTAATTTTTTTCTTCCGGCAAGGCGGGTCGGTGGGTCGTTGCGCCGTATTCGCTATGACGCGAACCGGAAAAAAAATATCCGCGTCACAGAAGGGGTACAAGCTGCCGGACGTGAAATTGCAGTTCTGCTGATCTACCAGCCGCAAGGTGTGTTGGAATCAACCTATTTCACCCTATCATATTTGGCGGAGCAAGGCGTTTCCACAATTGTTGTTTCCAATGCGCCGCTGGCGGATGATGATCGAGAGCGGCTGGCGGCAAACAGTTGCCTAGTGATCGAGCGCCCTAACGTTGGATATGATTTTGGAGGTTATCGTGAAGGGATACTGACGGTTCTGGAACGTCGCCTGCAGCCAGAGGCGCTTTATGTACTGAATGATTCTATCTGGTTTCCCCTCCGATCGGACAGTGATACCATCGAGCAGTGTCGGGAAGCTTCGGAAGACGTATTTGGGCTGAAAGCAAATATTCTTCGGAAGCGGCGCGGATGCCGAAGCATTTTGCATTCGTTCTTCTACAGGTTTTCGGCGAAGGTGGTTGCTAGTACTACTTTCTGTGATTACTGGAAGAATATGGCGCTAATTAATCACAAGCCTACAGTTATCGAAGAGTTTGAATTCAAGCTTGCCGAACACTTCCGTCACCACGGATTCACGGTTGGGAGTGTTATTAACCCCTCGAAGGTGACAGAATATTTAACGAACCTTCGCGACGGAGAAAAGCTACGACAAATTCTCAGGTATCAAATGAAGACTTTCCCGAGCCAGTCGGCATTTATTCAGAATATGCTAGATCAAGATTCGCTTGGATTGCCAGTAAATAAGCAAATTCCGGATGCAATTCAGAGTCACGGTATTTTCACAGTAACTTATACATTGCACCCGTGGATTTCACAGGCGCTTGGGTCGAACTTCGTAAAGAAGTCGAATCCATCTGATATGAAAGCAAAGCGCGTAGAAATTCGCCGTCTCGGGCTACACAGGAGCTACCATCCGACGGTTAGAGATGAAATTGAGCGTTGGGACACCCTTAGCGACCGGCAACATTAAAATTTAGTTTTTACGCCGCCGCCGCCAATGATGATTCGAGAGAAGCTGCCAGCGTGCCTTCAGAAAAATATCGCGGAGAGAGCGTCCAAGGTTGCGTTGGCGATTTGTTCGCTCCTGTTCAATGTTGGAATCTGAGCGATCATACTCCCGTACGATATCTGGGGAAACTGCCAGAGCCCTAAGACCAAGTTCCCAAGGGTTGATGAAATCTTCGTCTACCGGGCGGAAGATCCGTTCCCGTGATAACAGCTTGCGGGTACCGTCTTGTGTTACAAGATAAGCAGCCGCCGATGTTGGGCCATAACAATAGTCACGTAATTGAAATTGATCCGAGGCAACTACCCGATATTTTCCCTTGGGGTTGAAACGGCACAACATGATGATATCCCAGTCGCCTCGTTCAGCCGCCAGACGCTCTAAGCGACGCAGCGCATCCAGACTGACGATCTCGAAATCATCTTCGAGGACAAGCCGGTACGGTGCACCGCCTTCGACGATCTGTTTCCATGCGATCCGATGGCCAGAGTAGCAGGACACCTCGGCTGGCGTCATCATATGTTTTCGCCAGCGGCGGTTCATCTTGACGTCGTGAATCTCTGCAATGCGTGGATCATCCTTGGGGATGCTCATCACGAACTCGGGGGTCAGGCCATGCGCAGCAGCTTCCTCGACGGCGCGTCGGCGGCGCGGGCTGTCTTCTGGTTCGATGGTGATGACCAGCGGGTTGTGGATGGACAAGGCCGGGCTCCGGGCAATAATCAGGCGCGCCGGTCCGCAAGCGCGCATAGTGGACATGGGCAATGTTCATTGCGTTGAGCCGTCAATAATGGACCAGACCCCATGATGCTACCCATCTCTGCCTTCATCATCTGCCAGAACGAAGAGCGGGTGATCGAGGCCTGCGTCCGCAGCGTCTCGTTCTGTGCCGAGATCGTGGTGGTGGACAGCGGCTCGACCGATGCCACGCTGGCGATACTCGAACGGCTGCGGGCCGGGGGGCTGCCCCTGCGTGTCCTGCACGAGCCTTGGCGCGGCTTTGGCGCGCAAAAGCAGTTCGCGCTGGACCAGTGCACGCAGGACTGGTGTTTCAGCATCGACAGCGACGAACGGGTCAGCCCGGCGCTGGCCCGGCAGTTCCACCGGTTGCTGGCCGATCCGGGGGTGAACGGCTGGCAGATCACTCGCTATGATTATCTGAACGGCTACGGCTATGTGCCGCCCTCGTCGCACGAACGCTATCACAACCGGCTGTTCCGGCGCGGCACCGGCCGCTTCAACACCACCGACCTGGTGCACGAGGGGATCGAGATCGACGGGGTGGTGAAAAAGGCCGTGCCGGGGGGGCTGCTGCATTTCAGCCCGATCGTGCTGCACGATCAGATGCTCAAGGAAAACAAGTATTCGACCCTCAAGGCGCAGATGAAGCAGGACCGCGGGCTGCCGCCGCGGCCGTGGAAGATGCTGGTCAGCCCGCCGCTGTTCTTCCTGCGCTGGTATCTGCGGCACGGGATGTGGCGCTGCGGCTGGCCGGGGTTCATCCATTGCGCCAAGGGCGCGATCTACTCCTTCCTCACCGAGGCGAAGCGTTATGAGAACGCGGCGATGCGGCGAGTGCCGCCGGTCGAGCCGGCGGATGTCTCGAGATACTAGCGAGGGACCATGATCTGCGGCGGGCTCGACATCGGCGGCACCAAGATCGAGGCGCGGCTGTTCGGGCCGGGGATGGAACCGGGCGGCAGCCGGCGGGTGGAAACGCCGCGCAGTGACGCGGGCGCGTTCTTTGCGGCGCTGGCGGCGCAGGTGGCGTGGCTGCGCGCGCAGGGCGGGGCCGGTCTGCCCATCGGCATCGCCATGTCGGGGGTGGTTCAGCCGGATAGCGGGCCTGACAGCGGGATTGTCCGCGCCGCGAACCTGCCGATCGGCGGCGAGCATATGGCAAGCCGCCTGCGTCAGATCGCCGGGCGGGCGCTGCCGGTGATGAACGACGCCATGGCGCTGGCCTATTCCGAGGCGAATGGCGGGGCGGGCAGCGCCACGGGGGCCTCGGTCGGGCTGGTGCTGGGCACGGGGCTGGCGGCGGGGCTGTGTCTCGACGGCCGGCCGGCGCCGCGCCACGGCGGCATCGCGGTAGAGCTTGGCCATTGCGGGATGCCGGCGCGGGCGCTGGCGCGGCACGGGCTTGGGCTGTGGCCCTGCGGCTGCGGGCGGCAGGGCTGCATCGAAAGCTACGTCGCGGGGCCCGGGCTGGCGCGGCTGGCCGATGGAATGGGGATCCCCGGCGGCGCCAGGGTGCTGGCAGACGCGCCCGGCGCCGAGGCGGTGCTGGACGTCTGGGCCGATCTCGCCGCCGAGGCGCTGGAGGTGCTGCAGATGACCCTCGCCCCCCCGGTCGTCGTGCTGGGCGGCGGGTTGTCGCGGATGCCAGGGGTGGTGGCGCGGCTGGAACGCGCGCTGGCCCCGCGGCTGATGGCGGGGGTGCCGCCGCCGGCGCTGCGGCTGGCGCGGTTCGGGGATGCCAGCGGCGTGCGCGGCGCGGCGCTGCTGGCGCTGCGAGAGGCCGAAGGGGGCGCGGCATGGACGCGCTGATCGCCCCGGCGCTGACCTGGGTGGAGGGCGCGCTACGCCCCGGGCTGGCGCTGCGCATCCGCGGCGGGCGCATCGAATCGGTGGCGCCGCTGGCCGGGACGACGCCGGACCTGCGCGTGCATCTGGCGATGCCGGGGCCGACCGACCTGCAGGTGAACGGCGGCGGGGGCGTGCTGTTCAACACGGACGCCTCGGCCGCGGGCATCGCCGCCATCCGCGCCGCGCATCGCCGCCTGGGCACCCACGCGATCCTGCCGACCGTGATCACAGACGCCCCCGAGGTGCTGGAGGCCGCCGCCGATGCGGTGATCGCCGCGCGCGGCCAGCCGGGCATCGAGGGCATCCATATCGAGGGCCCCCACATCGCCCCCGAGCGCCGCGGCACCCACGACCCTCGCCATATCCGGCCGCTGGACGTGCGCACGCTGGCGGTGCTGGAACGGCTGCGCGCGGCGGGGGTGCCGGTGCTGCTGACGCTGGCGCCGGAACTCGCCGATCCCGCGCTGCTGGCCCGGGCGCGGGCGCTGGGGGTGGTGCTGTCGGCCGGGCATTCCTCGGCCAGCGCCGATGAGGCCGGGGCGGCATTTGGCCGCGGCATCACCATGGCCACGCATCTGTTCAACGCCATGCCGCCCCTGCACCACCGCGCCCCGGGGCTGGCGGCGGCGGCGATCCTGTCGGACGCCTGGCTGGGGATGATCGCCGACGGGCTGCATGTGGACTGGCCGATGCTGCGGCTGGCAATCGCGGCGCGGCCGCAGCGGGGGCGCTGCTTCCTGGTCTCGGACGCGATGCCCACCGTGGGCGGCCCGGATCAGTTCACCCTGTATGGCAAGCGGATCCGGCTGGAAGACGGGCGTCTGGTCAACGATCAGGGTGCGCTGGCCGGGGCGCATCTGGACATGATGACCGCGCTGGCCCGGCTGCATCTTCTGGGCGGCGTGGCGCTAAAGGACTGCATCGCCATGGCGACCGATGCCCCGCGCGCGGCGATGGGGCTGGCGCCGCTGCGCATCGCCCCCGGCACCCCCGCCGGCGCGGTGGCGGTGCTGGACGCGGGGCTGGGCTTTGCCGGCTGGCTCGACGCGCCGGGTTGACGCATTCGTGTGCTTGCCCGGACCCGGTGCGCCTGCGATGTTGCGCGCATGACCGACCGGACGCGCTTTCGCCACCTCATGTCGATCCGCCGCGGCGCTTTTCCGATGCTGGCCACCGTGCTGGCGCTGGGCGCCGGGCCAGCCGCGGCGCAGGCCCCCGGTCCCGCCCCGGGACCCGGCGCGCAGGCCCCGCGCGAGGTCGGGGTGATGCCGCTTGGCCGCGCCACCGTGCCGGTCACCGTCACACTGCCCGGCCGCGCCGTCGCCTATCAGGAAACCGCCATCCGCCCGCAGGTCGGCGGCGAGATCGTCGAGATCGCCTATCAGCCCGGCCGCCAGGTCAAGGCCGGCACCGTGCTGTTCCGGCTGGACGCCGACCAGCTGTCCGCCACGCTGTCGGCGGCGGAAGCCGCCGTGACCAGCGCCGAGGCCGCGGTCGAGGGCGCCAGCGCCACCGTCGCCCGCTATGACCGGCTGTCGGGCACCGGGGTCAGCCGGGCCGAACTGGAATCGGCGCAGGTGGCGCTGGCCAATGCCCGCGCCGCGCTGTCGCGGGCCGAGGCGGAACGCGAGCTGGCGCAGCTGGCGGTGGACCGCACCGCAATCCGCAGCCCCATCGACGGAATCGCCGATATCGCCCGGGTTTCGGTCGGGGATCTGGTGACCGCGAACCAGGCCGATCCGCTGACCACCGTCACCCAGCTGGACCCGATCTATGTCGATGTCACGGAATCGCGTGCCACCGTGCTGCGCAACCGCGAGCGTCACGTCCAGGGCACGCTGATCCGCTCCACGGGGCCCGAGGCGCAGCTGATCCTCGAGACCGGGCAGGTCCATCCGCAGCCGGGGCAGATCGTGGCGCCGGGGCGGCAGGTGTCGCCCACCACCGGCACCGTGCCCTTTCGCTGGCAGTTTCCCAATCCCGACCGGCTGATCCTGCCCGGGCAGTTCATCCGCGTGCGCATGACCATCGGCCAGGTCGAAGGCGTGCTGGTCCCGCAGGGCCCGACCCGGCGCGCCGCCACCGGGCAGCTGACCGCCTTCTTCGCGCGCGACGGCGTGGCCGAAGAGGTGGTGCTGACCGAGGTCGGCACCCATGAGGGCAACTGGATCGTGACCGAGGGCGCGGCCGAGGGCGACCTGCTGATCCTCGACGGGCTGACCAATCTCAACCACGGGCAGGCGATCACCACCATTCCCGTGACCATCGACGCCGAGGGCGTGGTGCGCGAGGTCGAGCCGGCCGGGACCGCGGCCGCAGCCGCGGCCACCCCCGCCGCCGCGGCGAACTGATGGCGCAGTTCTTCATCCACCGCCCGGTCTTCGCCTGGGTGCTGGCGATCGTGACGATGCTGGCCGGGCTGTGGGGGCTGCTGAATCTGCCGGTGTCGCAATATCCCGACATCGCGCCCACCACCGTGCGGATCAGCGCCAGCTATCCCGGCGCCACCGCCGCGGCGGTGCAGAACTCGGTCACCACCCAGATCGAGGATACGCTGACCGGGCTGGAAGGACTGCTCTATTTCGAATCCTCGTCGTTCAACGGGCGCTCGTCGCTGACGCTGACCTTTGACGACAGCGTGGACCCGACTGATGCGCTGAACGACGTGCAGTCGCGGGTGCGCAGCGTGGAATCGCGCCTGCCCACCCCGGTGCAGACCCGCGGCGTGTCGGTGACGCGCTCGACCTCCTCGATCCTGATGGTGGGGGCGCTGGTGTCGCCCGACGGGCGCTATTCCACCGTCGAGCTGGGCAACCTGCTGGAAGAGGTGGTCGAGGGCCCGGTCAAGCGGGTGCCGGGCGTCGGCGGCATCGACATCTTCGGTTCGGGCTACGCGATGCGGATCTGGCTGGATCCGCTGCGGCTGGCGCAATACCAGCTGACCCCGGGCGACATCACCGGGGCGGTGGCGGAACAGAACTCGACCGTCTCGGTGGGCTCGCTGGGCAGCCAGCCGGTGGTCCCGGGCCAGCAGTTCACCGCCAACATGACCGCGCAAAGCCAGTTGACCTCGGTCGAGGATTTCGAGCGGATCCTGCTGCGCACCGGCGAGGATGGCGCCTCGGTCTGGCTGAACGACGTCGCCGACATCGAGATCGGGCAGGAAGCCTACGGTGCCAACAGCCGCTTCAACGGCGCCAATGCCTCGGGGTTCGGGGTGAACCTGGAAACCGGCGCCAACGCCGTGGACACCGCCGCCGCGGTGCGCGAGGTGCTGGCCTCGCTGCAGGTGGCGCTGCCCGAGGGGGTGGACCTGCGCGTCGCCTACGACACCTCGCCCTTTGTCGAGAAATCCATCGAAAAGGTCTATCACACCCTGTTCGAGGCGGTGGCGCTGGTCATCGCGGTGATCCTGATCTTCCTGCAGAAATGGCGCGCGACCATCATCCCGGTGGTGGTGGTGCCGGTGGTGCTGCTGGGCACCTTCGCGATGCTGTTCGCGCTGGGCTATTCGATCAACACGCTGACCATGTTCGCCATGGTGCTGGCCATCGGCCTGCTGGTCGACGACGCCATCGTCGTGGTCGAGAACGTCGAGCGATTGATGCACGACCAAGGGCTGGACCAGGTGCGCGCGACCGAGATCGGGATGCGCCAGATCACCGGGGCGCTGATCGGCATCGCGGTGGTGCTGTCGGCGGTGTTCCTGCCCATGGCCTTCATGGCCGGCTCGACCGGGGTGGTCTATCGGCAGTTCTCGGTCACCATCATCACCGCGATGATGCTGTCGCTGGCGGCGGCAATGATCCTGACGCCGTCGCAGACCGCCTCGCTGCTGCGCCCGCATTCGGGCGAGGCGGGGTTCGCCCCCGCCCGCTGGTTCAACCGCGGCTTCGACCGCGTCACCGACTGGTATGTCGCGGTGGTCGCGCGCAGCGTGCACCGGCCGTTCCTGGTCATCCTGCTCCTGGTGCTGATGACCGCCGGGGTCTGGCAGCTCTTCACCCGGATGAACTCGACCTTCCTGCCGACCGAGGATCAGGGCGTGCTGATGGCGCAGATCAACCTGTCCGAGGGCTCGACCACCCAGCAGACCCTGGCCGTGGTGCAGGAGATCGAGGATTACCTGCTGACCGAGGAACCGGCCGTCGCCTCGACCTTCGGGGCGCTGGGCTTCGGGTTCTCGGGGACCGGGCAGGGGCGGGCGACGCTGTTCGTGCGGCTCAAGGATTTTGCCGAGCGCCCCGACCCGGGCCAGTCCGCCGCCGCCATCGTCCAGCGCGCGACCCAGCGTTTCGGCAACCACCGCGCTGGGCGCATCAACATCGTGCAGCCGCCGCCGATCCAGGGGCTGGGCAACACCGCCGGCTTTCAGATGTATCTGATCGACCAGTCGGCGCAGGGCATCGACGCGCTGCGCGCCGCCGCCACGCAGCTTGAGGAAACCGCCCAGGCCGACTCGCGGCTGACCAATATCCGCAGCTCGGGCGATCAGGACGACGCGGCGCTGCGGCTGGACATCGACGCGCAGCGGGCCGAGGCGCTGGGCCTGTCGCTGGCCGATGTGAACGGGATGCTGTCCACCATCTTTGCCGGGCGCGAGGTCAACGACTTCGCCATGGGCGCGACGCTGCGCCCGGTGATCGTGCAGGCGGCGGCGCCGTTCCGGATGCAGCCCGACGACCTGAAATCCTGGTACGCGCGCAACAATCAGGGCGAGATGGTCCCCTTCAGCGCCTTCATGTCCACCCGCTGGGAACCGATCGCGCCCCGGCTGTCGCGGTTCGAGGGCACCGACGCCATCTCGATCACCGGCAGCGAGGCGCCCGGCACCACCTCGGGCCAGGCGATGGAGGCGATGGAAGAGCTGGTCGCCCAGATGCCAGGCGGCTACGGCGTCGCCTGGACCGGCATCAGCTATCAGGAAAAACAGGCCGGCAACCAGGCGCCCTATCTTTACGCGCTGTCGGCGCTGGTGGTGTTCCTGTGCCTCGCCGCGCTTTACGAAAGCTGGACGGTACCGTTCTCGGTGATGCTGGCGGTGCCGGTCGGGGTGCTGGGCGCGGTGGTGGCGGCGCTGCTGTTCGGACAGGCGAACGACGTGTATTTCAAGGTCGGCATCCTGACCACCATCGGGCTGGCCGCCAAGAACGCCATCCTGATCGTCGAGTTCGCCCGCGACCTCGAGGTCGGCGGCCGCTCGACCACCGAGGCCGCGATCGAGGCCGCGCGCCTGCGGCTGCGCCCAATCCTGATGACCTCGCTGGCCTTCATCCTGGGGGTGACGCCGCTTGCCATCGCCACCGGCGCCGGGGCGGCGGCGCAGAACGCCATCGGCATCGGGGTGATGGGCGGGATGATCTCGGCCACCTTCCTGGGGATCTTCATGGTGCCGGGGTTCTACGTCGCGGTGCGCCGCCTGACCGGAGGCCGGCCGCTGGCCGCCACCCGCCACAGCGGCGAGACCCCCGCCGCCTGAGCGCCCATGAAAAAGCCGCCGCGAGGGGTCGCGGCGGCTGGCAGGTCATTCCGGCCGTATCAGCCCTTTTTCAGGCAGCGGTTGCCCAGCAGCTCGGCCACCTGCACCGCGTTCAGCGCCGCGCCCTTGCGCAGGTTGTCGCTGACGCACCACAGGTTCAGCCCGTTTTCCACCGTGGGATCCTGACGGATGCGGCTGACATAAGTGGCATCCTCACCCGCGGCCTCGACCGGGGTGACGTAGCCGCCCGGCTCGCGCTTGTCGACGACCAGCACCCCGGGGGATTCGCGCAGGATGTCGCGGGCCTCGTCCTCGTCCAGGAAATCCTCGAACTCGACGTTGATCGATTCGGAATGGCCGACGAACACCGGCACCCGCACGCAGGTCGCCGTCACCTTGATCGAGGGGTCGATGATCTTCTTGGTCTCGACCACCATCTTCCATTCCTCCTTGGTCTGGCCGTCTTCCATGAAGACGTCGATCTGGGGAATGGCGTTGAAGGCGATCTGGCGCTGGAACTTGGATGGCTCGACCTCTTGGCCGGGGACATACATCCCCTTGGTCTGGTTCCACAATTCGTCCATGCCGTCCTTGCCGGCGCCCGACACCGACTGGTAGGTGCTGACCACCACCCGCCTGATCCGCGCCCGGTCGTGCAGCGGCTTCAGCGCCACCACCATCTGCGCGGTCGAGCAGTTGGGGTTGGCGATGATCATCTTGCGGCGATAGCCCTCGATCGCGTCGGGGTTCACCTCGGGGACGATCAGCGGCACCTCGGGGTCGTAGCGGTAAAGCGACGAGTTATCGATCACCACGCAGCCCTGGCTGGCCGCGATCGGGGCGTATTTTTTCGTGGCGTCCGAGCCGATGGCGAACAGCGCGATATCATAGCCGGTGAAATCGAACCCGTCGATATCCTTGGTTTTCAGGGTCTTGTCGCCATAGCTGACCTCAGTGCCAAGGCTCCGGCGCGAAGCCAGAGCCACCACCTCATCGGCTGGAAACTGGCGCTCGGCCAGAATGTTCAGCATTTCGCGGCCCACGTTGCCCGTGGCGCCCGCAACGACAACCCTGTAGCCCATCGGCATCCCTTTCAAATCAAGACGGCGGGACATAGCCGAAATTGCGCACGAAGTGAAGGTGGCGCGGTCGCAATGGGTATTTGGACCAGAAAGAAGCCGCAGGGGTTTCTTTCTGGCATAAATACCCACAAAACAGGGCCGAAAGAGCCCAGGGGAGCCGCCATGACCGAACCTCAATTCGCGCCCGCAGGCATGGACAGCCGCCCGCTGTGGCTGGTGGCGCAAGGCGATGCGGGGCCGGTCTGGCCCGAGGGGATCGACCCGGCGTTTCCGCTGGCCGCGGGGTTTGCGGGCAAGCCCGGGCAGCTGTGCCTGTTGCCGGGGCCGGGGGGTGTCGCGGGCGCGCTGTTCGGCATCGGCCGCCCCGCCACCCCCGCCGACCGCCCGGCGCGCGAGCGGTTCACCATGGCCCGCGCCGCCGAGGCGCTGCCCGAAGGCGCCTGGCGGCTGGAGGGTGCGCCCGCGGGCTATGACCTGACCCATGCCGCGCTGGGCTGGCTGTTCGCGCAATATCGTTTCAACCGATACAAACCGGCCGAGCCGCCCAAGGCGCGGCTGGTTTGCCCCGCGGGCGTCGATGCGGCGCAGCTGCTGGCGATGGCGGCGGGCGAGTATCTGGCCCGCGACCTGATCAACACTCCGGCCTCGGACCTGGGACCGGCCGAGCTGGAGGCTGCGGCGCGCGATCTCGCCGCGCGCCACGGCGCCGAGGTGAATGTGATCACAGGCGTGGCGCTGGCCGAGGGCTTTCCGATGATCCACGCCGTCGGCCGCGCCGCCGCGCCGGGGCGCGAGCCGCGGCTGATCGAGCTGCGCTTTCCGGGCGACGGCCCTGCGGCGGCGCTGGTCGGCAAGGGGGTCTGCTTCGACACCGGCGGGCTGGACATCAAGCCCTCGTCCTCGATGCTGTTGATGAAAAAGGACATGGGCGGTGCCGCCAACGTGCTGGGGCTGGCCGAGACGCTGGCGCGGCTGGGCCGTGCCGGCGGGCTGCGGGTGCTGGTCCCGGCGGTGGAAAACGCCGTCGCCGGCGACAGTTTCCGCCCCGGCGACGTGCTGACCAGCCGCAAGGGCCTGACCGTCGAGGTCAACAACACCGACGCCGAAGGCCGCCTGATTCTCGCCGATGCGCTGGCCTATGCGGCCGAGAATGGCCCCGCGCTGATGATTTCCATGGCCACGCTGACCGGGGCGGCGCGGGTGGCGCTGGGCCCCGACCTGCCGCCGTTCTTCTGCGACGACGATGCGGCGGCCGAGGCGCTTTACCGCGCCGGCCGTGATCACGCCGACCCGATCTGGCGCCTGCCGTTCTGGGAACCCTACGAGGCGATGATCGAGCCGGCCATCGCCGATCTGGACAACGCGCCCTCGGGCGGATTTGCGGGCGCCATCACCGCCGCGCTGTTCCTGCGCCGCTTTGCCGAGGGCGCTGGCCGCTATGTGCATTTCGACATCTACGGCTGGCAGCCCACCGCCGCGCCGGGCCGCCCCAAGGGCGGGGTGGGGCAGGGGATGCGCGCGATCCTGCACGCGCTGCCCGAGTTGGTGTGATGGATCGCCGCCTGACCCCCGCGACCGAGCGTGTGGCGCTGCGCGGCGCCGGGGTCGCGCGGGATGTGATCACGGACGGAGAGCGGCGGCGGGTGGCGATGCCGTTGGTGGACCTGTGCCGCGCCCCCGACGGTCCCCGCGACCGGCAGATGCTGTTCGGCGCCGATGTGCTGCTGATCGAGGCGCGCGATGGCTGGGGGTTCGTGCAGGCCGCCGCGGATGGGTATTGCGGCTGGGTCCCTCTGGCGGCGCTGGGGGATGCAGGTGATGTGATCACACACCGGGTCGGCGCGCCGGCGACCCATGTTTATCCCGCCCCCGACTTCAAGCAGCGGGAAACCCTGTCGCTGTCACTGGGCTCGCGGCTGGCGGTGACCGGGGTCGAGGGGCGCTTTGCCAAGCTGGCCGGGGGCGGGTTCTTGCCGTTGCAACATCTCTCGGACCAGCCCGGTGATGCGGCAGCGATTGCGGTTTCGCTGCTCGGCACCCCCTATCTGTGGGGTGGCAACAGCCGTTGGGGCATCGACTGTTCGGGCCTTGCGCAGGTGGCGCTGCATGGCGCCGGCATCGCTTGCCCCGGCGACAGCGACCTGCAGCGCGCGGCCTTTCCCGAAACCGCCACGATCCGGCGCGGCGACCTGCTGTTCTGGCCGGGCCATGTGGCGCTGGCGCTGGATGCGACCACGATGATCCACGCCACCGCCTTTGCCATGGCTGTGATCACAGAGCCGATCCCTGACGCCATCGCCCGGATCGAGGCGGCCGGCGAGGGGCCGTTCCTGGGTGCAAGGCGGCCGCGGCTGGACGACCGCATCGGCTTTCCGTAACTGTCGGCCGGCGTTAACCCGTGCTTTACCGGGGGCTGCCAGCGTGGCGCAGATGAGGGGGAATCGCATGGTGCATCTGTGGGTCCGGGCGGAAAGCCGCCCCAATGAGGACAGGGTCGGCATCACCCCCGACGGCGCGCGCGACCTGATCCGCCGCGGCTTCCGCGTCTCGGTCGAGGATAGTCCGCGCCGGGTGATCCCCACGGCGGAGTATCGCGCCGCCGGCGCCTCGATCGTGCCCGAGGGGTCCTGGCCCGAGGCGCCGCTAGATGCGATCATCTTTGGCCTCAAGGAACTGCCCGATGACAGTTCGGCCCTGCCGCATCGCCACATCATGTTCGGACACGCTTTCAAGGGCCAGCCCGCCGGGCAGACGCTGCTGCGGCGGTTTCGCGCGGGCGGCGGGCGGCTTTATGACCTGGAATACCTGCTGGACGACCACGGGCGGCGGCTGGCGGCCTTTGGCTACTGGGCGGGCTATGCCGGCGCGGCGGTATCGCTGAAATCCTGGGCGGCGCAGCAGCGGGGCGGCATCTGCGGCCCGGTCGGCACCTACCCCGACAAGGACGCGCTGGCGGCCGAGCTGCGGGCGGAACTGGACGCCACCGGCCAGCCTCGCCCCCGCGCCATCGTCATCGGCGCCCGCGGCCGCGTCGGCTCTGGCGCCGCCGATCTTTGCGCGGAAATGGGCGTACGGGTCACGAAATGGGATATGGAGGAGACCGCGCATGGCGGCCCCTTCCCGGAAATCCTGCTGCACGAGATCTTTCTCAACTGCATCCTGGCGCAGCCCGGCTGCCCGGTTTTCGTGCCGGAAGCCGCGGTCAACCCGGGTCGCGCGCTGCGGGTGATCGGCGATATCGCCTGTGACCCGACCAGTGAATTCAACCCGGTGCGGGTCTATGACCGCACCACCAGCTGGGCGGCGCCGGCGCTGCGGGTGGCGGACAACCCGCCGCTGGACGTGATGGCCATCGACAACCTGCCCTCGATGCTGCCGCGCGAATCCAGCCTCGATTATGCCGCGCAGCTGTTGCCGGTGCTGCGCGAGCTCGACACCATCGACGCCGGTCCCTGGGGGCGGGCGGCGGCGATCTCTGACACGCATCTGAAAGGGCTTCAGCCATGACCATCCATTGGGTCGGAACCGGACTGTCCTCGATTCCCGGGCTGCGGCGGCTGCTGGGCGGCAAGACCCCGGTCACGGTCTGGAACCGCACCGTCGAAAAGGCGGAATCCGCGGTGGGCGAGCTGACCGACGACATCCGCGAGTTCTCGCCCGAGCGGCTGGCGGCCGAGGTCCGGCCCGGCGACGTGGTGGTCTCCATGTTGCCCGCCGACCGCCACCCGGCGCTGGCCCGCATGTGCATCGAGCGGCGGGCGCATTTCGTCAGTTCGTCCTATATCTCGCCCGAAATGGCGGGGCTGGAGCAGGCGGCGATGGACGCCGGCGTCGCGCTGGTAAACGAGGTCGGGCTGGACCCCGGGATCGACCACCTGATGGCGCACGAGCTGGTGGCCGATTACCGCCAGATCGCGCGGCCGGGGGATGAGGTCAGCTTTACCAGCTATTGCGGCGGGATTCCGGCGCGTCCGAACCCGTTCCGCTACAAGTTTTCCTGGTCGCCGCTGGGGGTGCTGCGGGCGCTGCGCTCGCCCTCGCGCTCGCTGCGGGACGGGGCCGAACGCATCGTCCAGCGCCCCTGGCACGCGATCGAGGCTTATGACGCACCGCTGCCCCGGCCCGAGCGGTTCGAGGTCTATCCCAACCGCGATTCGGTCGAGTTCATCGGGCAATACGGTTTTGCCCCTGACTGGACGATCCGCGATTTCGTGCGCGGCACCATTCGCCTGCAAGGCTGGGCCGACGCCTGGGCCGGGGTCTTTGCCGAGATCGAGACCCTGGACGGCCCCGCGGGCGAAGCGCGGCTGCGCGAGATGTCCGAGCAGTTCTGGGCCGAAAACGCCTATGCCGAGGGCGAGCCCGACCGGGTGGTGCTGTTCGTGCGCCTGACCGCGCGCCGCGACGGGCAGGCGGTGTTCGACCGGGAATGGGCCCTGGATGCGCGCGGCAACGCCGATGGCAGCGCCATGGCGCAGCTGGTCTCGATCCCGGTAGCGCTGGCGGTGGAAACCGTGCTGGCGGGCGGGTTTGCCCCCGGCGTCCACGCCGCCCCCGACGACGCGGCGCTGGTGTCGGCGTGGCTGGCCGAGGTCGGTAGCATCGCCGACCACATGGAAAAGCTGGACCACCTGCAAGGCTGACGCCGGACTGGCGCGCCCGGAACAATTCCGGGCGCGCGCGGTTTCCCTTGCTCGGACGAAAGAGTTTCAGGGGAAGATTGTCATGAGCCTGCTGCGTCCCGCCGCGGCCGCTGTGGCCAGCATCCTGCCGGCGCTGGCGGCCTCGGCCCAGGATTTCAACGCCACGCCGCCGAACGCGCCCGATCAGCGCCCGGCCTTCGAGGGCCAGACCCGCGCCCCGGTCCTGACCGACGACATCGCGTTGAAAACCGATGTGATCACGGACGGGCTCGACCATCCCTGGGGGATGGAGCAGCTGCCCGACGGCGGCTGGCTGGTGACGGAACGCCCGGGAAAGATGCGGGTGATCGCGCCCGATGGCACGCTGTCCGACCCGATCTCGGGCCTGCCCGAGATCGACGTCACCGGACAGGGCGGGCTGCTGGACGTGCTGCTGGCCGAGGATTTCGAGCAATCGCGCCGGCTGTGGTTCAGCTATGCGGCGCCCGCCGAGGGCGGCAACCACACCGCCGTCGCCACCGCCACGCTGTCCGCCGACAATTCCGCGCTGGAGGGGGTCGAGCAGATCTTTGCGCAGGTGCCGGTCTATGACGGCAAGCTGCATTTCGGCAGCCGGCTGGTGCATGATGGCGAGGGCAATCTGTTCGTCACGCTGGGCGAGCGCTCGGACACCCCGATCCGCGACACCGCGCAGCAGGACGACAACCATCTGGGCAAGCTGCTGCGCATCGACGCGATGACCGGCGCCCCGGCCGAGGGCAACCCGGGGCTGGGCCTGCCCGAGGTCTGGGCCAAGGGCTTCCGCAACGTGCAGGCCGCGGCGCGCGACGGGCAAGGGCGGCTGTGGACGGTCGAGCACGGCCCCAAGGGCGGGGATGAGCTGAACCGCCCCGAGGCCGGGCGCAATTACGGCTGGCCTGTGATCACATACGGGCTGGATTACTCCGGCGCCCCGATCAACGAAGGCATCACCGCAAAGGACGGCATGGAGCAGCCGGTCTACTATTGGGACCCGGTGATCGCGCCCTCGGGGATGATGTTCTACGCTGGCGAGATGTTCCCCGAATGGGAAGGCGATATCCTGATCGGCAATCTGCAGACCGACAAGGCCTTTACCCGGCTGCGGCTCGACGGCGACCTTGTGGCGGGAGAAGCGCGCTATCTGGACGGTGTGGGCCGGGTCCGCGACATTGCCGTCGCCGCCGACGGCGCGGTGATGCTGCTGACCGACGAGGATAACGGCGCCCTGCTGCGGGTCAGCCGGGAATGACCGTCTCTGCTGCGGGTGCGATCACATCCGCAGCAGCTCGTCCCCTTCGGTGCCGGGGGTCAGGCCAAGCGGCTCCACTCTCGATTCCAGATGGCCGGCCAGTTGCGGCTCTCCCAGCAGGTAGTCCACGGTGTGGGGCTTTTCGCTACCTGGCTGAGGGTGAAGGGACTGGCTCGCGGGCAAAGCGAGCTAACGGCGTGGGGCGGGTCCGCTACATTGCCGCCGACGGGGGCAATGATGTTGCTCACCGACGAGGATAGCGGCGCCCTGCTGCGGATCAGCCGAGAATGACCGCTGCTGCGGTGTGATCACATCCGCAGCAGCTCGTCCCCCTCTGCGCCGGGGGTCAGGCCAAGTGCTTCCATCCCCGATTCCAGATGGTCGGCCAGCTGCGGCTCTCCCAGCAGGTAGTCCTCGGTGGGGGTAGTCTTTTCGTTGCGGGCGGTGTCGATTGCCTCGGCCAGATCCGAGGCGTCGAAAGTGCCGCGTCCGATCCACATCACCGCTGTCAGTTCGGCCTGTTCGTCCTCGGTCAGGCCGGCGATGAAATCGCGCAGCTCATAGGCGCTGCGGCTGCCGCTGCCGTCGGTGCCGAAATCATACTCGCGCGCGCGGAGGATGACGAAGGCGATCTTGTCGGCGCTCAGTTCGAACATGGCTGTCCTCTCTTTCGGCGCATTGTTGCCCGGGGTCGCGCGCCGGTCAATCCTTGCGGCCGAACAGCCGCTCGATATCCGAGAGCTTCAGTTCCACCCAGGTCGGGCGGCCGTGGTTGCACTGGCCCGAGCGCGGCGTCCGCTCCATCTCGCGCAGAAGCGCGTTCATTTCCTGGGCATTCAGGCTGCGCCCCGACCGGACCGAGCCGTGGCAGGCCATCGAGGACAGCACCGCATCCAGCCGCCCCTGCAGTCGGTCCGAGGCGCCGGCATCGGCCAGATCGTCGGCGATGTCGCGCAGCAGCGCTGCGACATCAAGCCGCCCCAGCGCGGCGGGGATTTCCCGCACCACTACGCAGCCGGGGCCGAACGCCTCGACCACCAGCCCCAGCCGGTCGAGCTCTGCCGCCATGGCCAGCAGCCGCTCGGCACCCCCGCCAAGCTCGACGATCTCGGGGATCAGCAGTGCCTGGCTGGGGATGCGGGCGGCGGCGGCGGCCTGGGCCTTCAGCCGCTCATAGACCAGCCGCTCATGCGCGGCGTGCTGGTCGACGATCACGATGCCGTCGGCGGTCTGTGCGATGATCCAGTTTTCATGCAGCTGCGCGCGGGCGGCACCCAGCGGCGCGTCGGTCGGCGCGGCGGCAAGTTCGACACGCGCGGCGGCGGGGAACACCGGCACGGCCTCGGGCCAGGCGGCGGGCGCCTCGGCAAGCCCCGGCGCCGCGTCGGGCAAGGGGGCCAGCGGCGCCTGCGCCTGCCAGGCGGCCAAGCTGGCGGCGGGCGAGGGGTGCGGTTCCGGCCGGAACGCCGCCAGCGTCGCCGCGCCGCCGGTGGACGAGGATCGGTGCCCGGCCGCGGCCAGCGCATGGCGCAGGCTGGCCACCACCAGCCCGCGTGCGGCGTCGGGTTCACGGAACCGCACCTCGGCCTTGGCGGGATGCACGTTCACATCGACCCCCTGCGGGTCGCAATCGACGAACAGCACCGCCGCCGGGTGCCGCCCCTGCGGCAGCACGTCGAAATACCCCGCCCGCAGCGCCCCGGTCAGCAGCTTGTCGCGCACCGGGCGCCCGTTGACGTAAAGATGCTGCGCCACCGCCGCGCCGCGCGAATAGGTGGGCAGCGCCGCCAGCCCGGTCAGGCGCAGCCCGTCGCGGCTTGCGTCGATGGGAATGGCGTTTTCGATGAACTCGCGCCCCATCACCCGGGCGATGCGGGCCGAGAGCGCGTCGAACAGCTCGCCCTGTTCGGCATCGGCGCGAAACAGGACGCGGGCGTCGTCCTCGTCGGTCAGGGTAAAGGCGACGGCGGGTTCGGCCATCGACAGCCGGCGCACCACCTCGGCGATGGCCTGGGTTTCGGCGCGGTCGCCGCGCAGGAACCGCAGCCGGGCGGGGGTGGCAAAGAACAGGTCGCGCAGCTCGACCACGGTGCCGCGGTTGCCGGCGGCCGGGCGCACGGCGCCGATCCGCCCGCCCTCGACGGTGATCCGCGCCGCATCCGTCCCCGCCGCGCGGCTGGTGATCGACAGCCGCGCCACCGCGCCGAGGCTGGGCAGCGCCTCGCCCCGGAAGCCGAAGCTGCGGATGTCGAGCAGGTCCGAGCCGTCGATCTTCGAGGTCGCGTGCCGGGCCAGCGCCAGCGGCAGGTCCTCGGGCGCCATGCCGCAGCCGTCGTCGCTGACCCGGATCAATCGCTTGCCGCCGCCCGCGATGGCGATGTCGATGCGCGTGGCCCCGGCGTCGAGCGCGTTCTCCACCAGCTCCTTGACGGCCGAGGCGGGGCGTTCGACCACCTCTCCGGCCGCGATGCGATTGGCGGTGGCTTCGTCCAGCTGCCGGATCCGGGGCCGGATATTGAGGTCGTGGCGGGTCATGCCCCCAGATATAGCAGGGGCGGCGAAGCAGCGGAAATGATTCTGTTCATCCCGGCGGAAATGTGGAACAGGCGGCGGGGACGGGCGTTGAGCCCACAGCAAATGCAGGACTGGATCCCGCCATGAAGATCGCAAGCATGATTATCGTCGTTGCAACCCTGGCGCTGGCCGCCTGCGGTCCCAACGCCGCCACCCGCGCCACCACCGGCGCGGCGACCGGCGCGGTGGTCGCGGGCCCGGTCGGCGCGGTCGCCGGCGCCGCCATTGGCGGCAGCGGCGCGGTCAAGGTGCAATAGGACCCGTTGTCGTAACGAGTACGGCCCCTAGAGGGGTTTCACGGACGCCGCCCCCGGCCGGGGCGGCGTTCTGCATTTCACGGCGCCGCTGCGGTGCTGTCGATGCCAGAGGGGCGGCCGACCAGCACGAACTCCAGCGCCTTTGGGTCCAGCATCCGCTGCGCGACGCGGTGCACGTCCTCGGCGGTGACCGCGCGCACCCGGTCGTTGCGGGTGTTGATGTAATCCGGCGGCATGTCCATCAGCTGCATCCCGGTCAGGATCCCCGAAATGCGGCGGTTGCCGTCGAAGCGCAGCGGGTATTCGCCGGTCAGATAGGTCTTGGCGTCGGCGAGCTCCTGCTCGGTCACGCCGTCGCGAATCGTGCCCCAGATCTCGCGCACAAGCGCCACCGCCTCGGCGGTGCGGTCGTTGGCGGTGGCCATGCCGCCGCCCCAGCTGTCGCCCAGCACCTGGTTGGACAGGCTGGTGCCGACGCCATAGGTCAGCCCGCGCTTTTCCCGGATCTCGTCCATCAGCCGCGACGAAAACCCGCCGCCGCCGAGGATATGGTTCAGCACCACCGCCGCGAAGTAATCCGGGTCGTCCAGCGGCAGCCCGGCCTGGGCAAAGCGCACCACCGTCTGCGGGCTGTCCCAGTCGATCACCGTGGTGGCGCCGGACAGCTGCAGCTGCGGGCGGGGGGGCAGGGGCGCGGTGGCCTGCGCCGGCAGAGCGCCCAGGATGCGGTCCAGCAGCAGCCCCAGCGATTGCGCGTCGATGTCGCCCGCGGCCGACACGATCACCCGGTCGCGCGCGATCACGCTGGCATGGGCCTGGGCCAGATCGTCGCGGGTCAGCGCCGAAACCGAGTCGGCGGTGCCGGTCAGGGGCGAGCCATAAGGGTGGTCGCCCCACATGCGCTTGGCCATCTCGATCGCGGCGATGCTGCCGGGGTCGCTGTCCTGCGAGCGGATCACCGACAGCGCCTGCGCGCGCACCCGATCCACCGCATCCGCGTCGAAACGGGGCCGGGCCAGTGCGTCGGCCAGCAGATCGGCGGCGGCGTTGCGGTTTTCGGTCAGGGTGCGAAAGCCGACCATCACCGCATCGTCCGAGACGTCGAAGGCGGCCGAGGCAGCCAGCGCCTCCATCGCCTCGGCATAGGCCACGGCGTCGCGCTCGCCCGCGCCCTCTTCCAGCAGCGCGGTCATCAGGTGGACGGCGCCGCGCTTGCCCGGCGCATCGACCGAGGCGCCGCCGCGGAAGGCGATCTCGAGGGCGACGAAGGGGATCGAGTGGTCCTCGACCAGCCAAGCCTTGATGCCCTGGGGCGAGGTGACCTGCTGGATGTCGATGGCGCGCGCGGGCAGCGCGGCCAGCAACAGCACGGACAGCGACAGCGAAAAGGCGGCAAGGGCGCGGCGGATCATTGCAGCTGCTCCGGTTCGGCGGCGGTGTCGATCGGGTCGGTGGTGGTGGCCGGTGGGGTTTCGGGGGCCTCGGCCGCTGCGGTTTCAGAGGGTGCGGCGGGTTTCAGCAGGCTGGTCACTCCGGCGCGCTCGCCCAGGGCCAGCTCGGCGGCGGCGCGCACATCCTCGGCGGTGACGGCGGCCAGCAGCTCGGGCCAGTCGTTCACGTCCTCGATGCCCAAGCCGATCGACAGCCCCTGCCCGTAATCATAGGCCCGACCATGCGCCGAATCGCGCTGATAGATGCGGGCGGCGCGCAGCTGCGTCTTGACCCGCTCCAGCTGCGCCGGGTCCGGGCCGTCGCGCCGGAAATCCTCCAGCGCCTGCAACAGCGCGGATTCCGCCGCGGCATCGTCGCTGCCGGGAGGATAGGCCATGCTGACGCTGAAGGTGGTCGGGTCCACGCTCAGCCCGTCATAGCCGGCGCCCACCCACAGCGCCTTGCCGGTCAGCACCAGCCGCTGCCCCAGGTAGGAGGTCTGCGGAGAGCCCGCCAGCAGCTCGGCCAGCACGCTCAGCGCTGCGGCGGTGGTCTGGTCGCCGGGGTTTCGTTCCGGCACGATGACGCTGCGCGACAGCACCGGCTGCGGCACGCGCGGGTCGCTCATCTCCATCCGCCGCTCGGCCCGCTGGACGGGCTCCTGCGGGCGCGGGGCGCGGGTCGCGCCCTCTTTCGGCGGGATCTTGCCGTAATGGGTCTGCGCCAGCTGCCGCACCTGGTCGGCGGTCACGTCGCCGGCGACCACCAGCACCGCCGCATTCGGGGCGTAGTGGCGGTCGTACCAGTCCAGCGCATCCTCGCGCGTCAGGTCCACCATCTCCTGCCGCCAGCCGATCACCGGGCGGCCGTAGGGGTGGTTGTAGAACTGCACGGCCGAGCGTTCCTCGCCGAACAGCGCGCGGGGGTCGCTGTCGGTGCGCTGCGCGCGTTCTTCCAGCACCACCTGCCGTTCCGCCTGCCAGTCATCCTCGCCGATGCGCAGGTTCTCCATGCGGTCGGCCTCCATCCCCATCACCAGGTCGAGCCGGTCCGAGGCGATGCGCTGGAAATAGGCGGTGTAGTCGTAGCTGGTGAAGGCGTTGTCCATACCGCCGTTGGCGGTGACGGTGCGCGACAGCTCGCCCGCGGCCAGCCTGTCGGTGCCCTTGAACATCAGGTGTTCAAGGTAATGCGCCAGCCCCGATTTGCCCGGCTGCTCGTCGGCCGAGCCGATGCGGTACCAGACCATCTGCACGACCACCGGGGCGCGGTGATCCTCGATCACCACCGCCTGCATGCCGTTGTTGAGGGTGAAATGAGAGACGCCCGGCGGCATCTCGGCCAGCGCGGGACTGGCGGCGGTGGCAAGCAAAACGGCAAGTGTGCGGCGCATCGAAGGGCTCCGGTCTTTCGCGGGGTGGCGAGAGGTTGGCCGCTGGACGCCCCGGGCGCAAGCCGCCCGCGGTCAAGCCGTGGTGAGCGGACGGGGCGTCTTTGGTGCGAAAATATCCCGGGGGTGCGGGGGCAGCGCCCCCGTTGCGGCGCATCCACCCTCCGTCACCGCCGGAACGGGGGGCTTTCCGCCCCCCGCACCCCCCGGAGGATATTTTCACACCAAAGACAGAGAGCCGGGCGCGCTATGGAAGCGGAATATCCAGCGTCTCGACAATGCGCGCCTGAACCTTGCGGACATGGCGGGCGCTGATCCTGGATGACATCGCTCGTACCGGAATCAGAAGCTTTTCGCCGATTCCGTCCACCAGGACGAATTCGGGGCGATCGTTGCGTGATTCCGTGTACATCAGCCCGGCTGCATTCACCTCGCCGAATACGACATGCAGCCGGACGCAGTCATCGAAGAATCTGACAAGCGCCCGCAGATGTTTGTCCTCGAGCCCGGGACCCGTTGCCAGATTATGCAGGGTCCAGCATTTCCCATCCGGCGCAATCACCTTTTCCGTGATCAGCCCAAGGCCTTCGGTGGTGCCGATCAAGCCCGAGGGGGTTTCGATGGGAAAGCTGAACTGCCCGGATCCGCGCGTCGATTTGCAGAGCTGGAGATATTGCAGCAGGTGACGGCGGAACTGGCGGTACGCACCCTGAAACAGGGCGCGCCGCCGTGGTCCTTGACTGGCAAAGCCTCCGTCATCTGCGACAAGTTCGGGGCGGATTGTCTTGATGACCTTATGCGGGTCATGTGGGTGCTGATAGACGTTCTTGATGGTCCCCTGACCAATCCGCACACAGCTTTCCACAGAAAGCATTCCCGCCTCGAAACGTAATTCCGTGATAGTCTTAGTTCCTTACCAAGGCGGAAAGCACAGTCGGACTTATCTGCGATAGAGGACGCTGCAGTGCACTTCTACGCAGCCCAGGCGCCGAGCCGCCTCAGCGGGCCGAGCCGGGCGGAGGGGCGCTGGGGGTCTGGGCGCCGCTGCGGCGCCAGCGTTCGTTTTCGGCCCAGCTGTCCAGCGATTGCCGGTCGTAGACGCGGTAATAGGCGTTGGCGCCGGCGATGGCTTCCATCACGCGGCGGCGGTTGCGGCCGCGGAAGGCCTCGTCCTCGGCGGCGGTGACCTCGCGGATGTCGGGCTGGATGCCGGCGCGCCCGGCATGGGCGATCAGCGCCGCGTCGGCGGCGCCGATTCCCTGCGCGGCCAGATGCCCCGGATTGCCGCCAAGCGCGGCGATGGCGTCGCCCTTGGGGTTGGGGTCGGTGATGTTGCTGCCGCCGGGGGTCGGCGTCGGCAGCTCGGCCAGATCGGGGGGCATTTCCAGCGATCTTGTGGGGACGATGGCGAATTCCTCGGGGCCGTCGCCGGATTTGCCCAGATGCATCAGCCGGCCGTCGCCGCCACAGGCGGCCAGCGTCAGCATGGAGAGAGTCAACAGAACAGCCCGCATCGCACCACCAGTCAGAGCGTTGCCCCGCTTCTAGCGCGTCTTGCGGGCGCCGTCACGGGTCTTGTCGCTCTTGGGCTTCGCGGCGGCGGTGCGCGGCTTTTGGGCCTTGCCGGCGGGCTTGCCCTTGCCGCCCGCCGCGCCGGACGACGGCCCGGGCTGCAGCACCAGCCCGATCGCCCCGGCGAAGATCGCGATGTCGGCCACGTTGAAGCTGTAGGGGTTGCGCCAGTCGGGCAGCGACATGTTCAGGAAATCGGCGACCGCGCCATAGACCATGCGATCGATCACGTTCCCCAGCGCGCCGCCGATCAGCAGCCCGGCCGCGATCTGCGCCAGCCGCCCCGGCCGCACCCGCACCAGCCACACCGCCACCCAGACGCAGATCACCAGCGCCACCGCGATCAGCACCAGCCGCATTACCTCGACGTCCGAGCTGAACAGCCCGAAGTTCACCCCCTGGTTCCACGCCATGCGCAGGTTCAGCCACGGGTCGAGGACGTCGATCGCCTGCACTTGCTTGAGGTTGAGCAGCTGCACCACGATCCATTTGCTCAGCTGGTCCAGCGCCAGCACCGCCACCGCGACCCAGGCCGCCCAGCCCAAGCCCGGTTTCGGCGGCGGGGCGGGCTTGCGGCGGCGCCTGGGCGCAGCGGGCTTGCCGTCCGCTGCTGCCGCGGGCTTGCGCGGCGCGGGGGCAGCAGCGCCGGGGGCCGGGGGCGCGGGCTTTGCCGGGGCGGGCGCCGGGTCTGGCCCGGGGGTGGGCCCAGAGCTGGGGATGTCGTCGCTGTGGCTCATCAGTGGCGGAAGTGGCGCTGTCCGGTAAACACCATGGCAAGGCCCAGCCGGTCGGCGGCCGCGATCACCTCGTCATCGCGCATCGAGCCGCCGGGCTGGATCACCGCGCGGGCACCGGCGGCGGCCAGCGCCTCGATCCCGTCGGCAAAGGGGAAGAACGCGTCCGAGGCCACTGCGGCGCCCTCGGTCAGCGGTGCCGAAAGGCCAAGCGCCTCGGCCATGTCCTCGGACTTGCGCCGGCCGATGCGGGTGGAATCGACCCGGCTCATTTGGCCGGCGCCGATGCCGACGGTGGCAAGGTCGCGGGCATAGACGATGGCGTTGGATTTCACGTGCTTGGCGACGGTCCAGGCGAACATCAGGTCGGCCAGTTCCGCCTCGGTCGGCTGGCGCTGGGTCACCACCCGCAGGTCGGCGCGGGTCACATGGCCGTTGTCGCGGTCCTGCACCAGGAAACCGCCGGCCACCTGCCGGAAGGTCAGCCCGCCGGCGCGCGCATCGGGCAGGCCGCCGGTGGTCAGCAGGCGCAGGTTCTTCTTGGCGGCAAAGACGGCGCGGGCGGCGTCGTCCGCGTCGGGGGCGATCACCACCTCGGTGAAGATCTCGGTGATGGCGCGGGCGGTGGCTTCGTCCAGGGTCCGGTTCAGCGCGATGATCCCGCCAAAGGCCGAGGTGCGGTCGCAGTCGAAGGCGCGGCGATAGGCCGATTCCAGCGTGTCCGCGCGGGCCACGCCGCAGGGGTTGGCGTGCTTGATGATCGTGACCGCCGGGCCCTCGGCCGGATCGAACTCGGCCACCAGCTCGAAGGCGGCGTCGGTGTCGTTGATGTTGTTGTAGGACAGTTCCTTGCCTTGCCACTGCCGGGCGGTTGCGACGCCCGCGCGGTCCGAGCCGTCGGTATAGAAGGCCGCCGACTGGTGCGGGTTCTCGCCATAGCGCAGCGGCTGCGCCAGCGTTCCGGCAAAGGCGCGGCGGCGGGGCGTGGTCTCGCCGATGGCGCCGGCCATCCAGCTGCTGACCGCGGCGTCATAGGCGGCGGTGCGGGCATAGGCCGCCTGTGCCATGCGCTGGCGGAAGGGCAGGGTGGTGGCGCCGTCGTTTGCGTCCAGTTCCGCCAGCAGCGCGGCGTAGTCCTGCACGTCGACGATGGTGGTCACATAGGCGTGGTTCTTGGCCGCGGCGCGGATCATCGCCGGGCCGCCGATGTCGATATTCTCGATGCAGTCGTCATAGGCCGCGCCCTTGGCCACCGTCGCCTCGAACGGATAGAGGTTCACCGCCAGCAGGTCGATGGCGCCAATGCCGTGGGTTTCCATCGCAGCGCGGTGCTCGGGGTTGTCGCGCAGCGCCAACAGCCCGCCGTGCACCGCCGGGTGCAGGGTCTTGACGCGGCCGTCCATCATTTCCGGGAAGCCGGTGACCTCGGCCACGTCGCGGACCTCCAGCCCGGCCTCGCGCAGGGTCTTGGCGGTGCCGCCGGTGGACAGAAGCTCGACCCCGCGGGCGGCCAGAGCGCGGGCGAAATCGACCAGCCCCTCCTTGTCCGAAACGGAAATCAATGCGCGGCGCAGCAGGATGCGGTCGGTCATGGCGGGCCTTCGGATGGCAACTGGGTTGCGCCGTTTCCTAGCCGCTGCACCGCCGACAGTCCAGCGCGCGCACTTTCCCTTGCGCGCCGGGCAGGGCAGATTGCGCGGACAACCGCAGCCAAAGGATGCGCGCATGATCTGGGACACGCTGGCCAATATTCCCGCGCCGCAGCTGGCGGCCTTTGTCACCGGCGGGCTGGTGCTGAATGCGGCGCCGGGGCAGGACGTGATGTTCGCCACCGCCGCCGGGATCCAGGGCGGGCCGCGCGACGGGACGCTGGCGGGCTTGGGCGTGGGGCTGGGGGTGCTGGTCCATGTCGGGCTGAGCGTGCTGGGGCTGGGGGCGCTGATCGCCGCCCATCCCGAGGCGCTGGCGGCGATCCGCTGGGCGGGGGCGGGGTATCTGCTGCTGCTGGCCTGGCGGGCCTGGAATGCGCCGCCGCCCGACCCGGGGCGCAAGCCCCTCCGCCGCGGCGACGTGGTGCGGCGGGGGTTTCTGTCCAACCTGCTCAACCCCAAGCCGGTGCTGTTCCTGCTGGCCTTCCTGCCGCAGTTCACTAGCCCGGCCTATGGCCCGGTCTGGCAGCAGCTGGCCGGGCTGGGCGCGTTCTTTGCCGCCACTGGGACGCTGGTCACCATGGGCTATGGCGCGGCGGCGGGCTGGCTTGGGTTGCGGCTGGCCGGGCGGCTGGGGCTGCTCAACCGCATCGCGGCGGTGATGTTCGCGGGGCTGGCGGTGCGGCTGGTGGCCCGGTAATCCGGCTGGCATGAGCTTTGTCTATCAGCCCACCCCGGAACAGCCGCGCCTGATCCACCACGACGACCAGATCCTGGTGGTGGAGAAACCCGCCGGCCTGCTGTCGGTGCCGGGGCGCGGAGAGGACCGCGCCGACTGCCTGATCGCGCGGCTGCGGGTGGCGTTCCCGACGGTGCTGCTGGTGCATCGGCTGGACCTGGACACCTCGGGGGTGATGGTGTTCGCGCTGACGCCGCATGCGCAGAAACACCTGGGCCAGCAGTTCGAGCGGCGGCAGGTCAAGAAGGCCTATGTCGCGCGGGTCTGGGGGCGGCTGGAGCCTGCGACCGGGCGGGTGGACCTGCCGCTGATCGTGGATTGGCCGAACCGCCCGCGGCAAAAGGTCGATCACGAGCAGGGCCGCCCGGCGCAGACCGACTGGCGAGTGATCCGCGCCGGTGACGATGAAACCCGTGTGCGGCTGTTCCCGCTGACCGGGCGCAGCCACCAGCTGCGGGTGCATATGGCCAGCCTCGGCCACCCGATCCTGGGCGATCCGCTGTATGCGACCGGGGCGGCGGCCGATCACCCGAGGCTGATGCTGCACGCCGAATCGCTGCGCCTACGCCACCCCGACAGCAATGTGACGCACAGTTTCACCGCCAGGCCGCCGTTCTAGGCAGCCGCAGGGATCGTTTCGGCGCCGCGCACGTTGGGCCGGCGTCAAGGAGATCACCATGCGTATCCGCCATCTCGCGGCCGGTCTGGCCGCTGTTGCCGCGCTGTCCGCCTGCGCCCGCGCCGTCATGACCCGCGTCCCCCGCGGTATCACCCCGGTCGAGGGCTTCGAGGTCGAGCGCTACATGGGCCGCTGGTATGAGATCGCCCGGCTGGACCACCGGTTCGAGCGCGGCATGACCGACGTTACCGCCGATTACCGGCTGCAGCCGGACGGCACCGTGCAGGTGGTCAACAGCGGGATGCGCGGGGGGCAGCGCCGCTCTGCCCGCGCCACGGCGCGGTTCCGGGGCGACCCCTCGGTCGCCAGCCTGGCGGTCACGTTCTTCCCCGGATTTCCCGGCGGCTACCACGTCTTTGCGCTGGACGAGGATTACCGCTGGGCGCTGGTCTCGGGGCCGGACCGCGGCTATCTGTGGATCCTCGCGCGCCGCCCGGGAATCGAGCCCGGGCTTTACCGGCAACTGGTCGGGATCGCCCGGGACCGCGGCTTTCCGGTGGACCGGCTGATCCGGGTCCGGCACGGCGACGCGCCGGCCCCCTGAGCGGCCCGCTAAACTTGGACAGGGGTCGGGGCAGGAAACATCCTGAATCCGGCAAGGATTTCCCTGAAATGCTTCCAGCCGATGTGCGGAGGATTTCGCCCCCGGCCACCATCCCGCGCCGCTTTCCAGCCCCTTAAAGCACGTAGCGCGACAGATCGGCCGAGCGTGCCAGGTCGCCCAGCTGCGATTCGACGAAAGCGGCGTCCACCAGCACCCGCTCGCCCCGGCGGTCGGGGGCGGTGAAGGACAGGTCCTCGAACACCCGCTCGATCACCGTGTAAAGCCGGCGCGCGCCGATGTTTTCCACGCTGCCGTTCACCTCGGCGGCGATGCGGGCCAGCGCGGCGATGCCGTCCTCGGTAAAGCTGACCTCGACGCCCTCGGTCCGCATCAGCTCGGCATATTGCAGGGTCAGGGCGTTGTCGGTCTCGGTCAGGATGCGGATGAAATCTGCCTCGGTCAGCGCCCGCAGCTCGACCCGGATCGGCAGGCGGCCCTGCAGTTCGGGCAGCAGGTCGCTGGGCTTGGCGATGTGGAACGCGCCCGAGGCGATGAACAGGATGTGATCGGTGCGCACCGGCCCGTATTTCGTGGAAACACTGGTGCCCTCGATCAGCGGCAGCAGGTCGCGCTGCACGCCCTCGCGCGAGATCTCGCCGCCGCGGGCGTCGCTGCGGGCGCAGACCTTGTCGATCTCGTCGATGAAGACGATGCCGGATTGCTGCACCGATTCCAGCGCCGCGGCCTTGATCTGCTCGTCGTCCAGCAGCTTGTCGGCCTCTTCCGCGATCAGCAGCTCGTAGGACTGCGCGACGGTGACCTTGCGCCGCACCCGACGGCCGCCGAACGCCTTCATCAGCGCCGACAGGTCCATCATCTGGCCCATGCCGGGCTGGCCCGGAATCTCCATCCCCAGGGGCGAGGAGCTGTCGTTCAGCTCCAGCTCGATCACCGTGTCGTCCAGCTCGCCGCGCTTGAGCTTGCCGCGGAACAGCTCGCGCGTCTGCTCGCGCGCGCCCTCGCCGGCCAAGGCGGCGATCACCCGGTCCTCGGCAGAGGCGCGGGCGCGCGCGGTCACCTCCTCGCGCATCCGCTGGCGGGTCTCGACCATGGCGGCGTCGGCCAGGTCGCGGATGATCTGTTCCACGTCGCGGCCGACATAGCCCACCTCGGTGAACTTGGTGGCCTCGACCTTGACGAAGGGCGCGTGCGCCAGTTTCGCCAGCCGCCGGCTGATCTCGGTCTTGCCGACGCCGGTCGGGCCGATCATCAGGATGTTCTTGGGATACACCTCGTCGCGCAGGTCGGCGGACAGCTGCTGGCGCCGCCAGCGGTTGCGCATCGCCACCGCGACCGCGCGCTTGGCATCGGCCTGCCCGATGATGAAGCGGTCAAGCTCGGCGGTGATCTGGCGGGGGGTCAGGTCGGTCATGGCCGCAGGCTCCGTTCGTTCTTCATCATGAAAATATCCCGGGGTCCGGGGCAGCGCCCCGGTCCGGCGGCGCCGTCACGAGGCGCTGATCCGTTCCACGGTCAGGTTGCCGTTGGTATAGACGCAGATCTCGGCGGCGATCGCCATGGCGCGGCGGGCGATCGCCTCGGCATCCAGATCGCCGTCGCCCAGCGCCCGCGCTGCCGCCAGTGCATAGTTCCCGCCCGAGCCGATCGCGGCCACGTCATGTTCGGGTTCCAGCACGTCGCCGGCGCCGGTCACCACGTAAAGCTGGGCGCCGTCGGTGACGATCAGCATGGCTTCGAGGTTGCGCAGGTATTTGTCGGTGCGCCAGTCCTTGGCCAGCTCGACACAGGCGCGCTGCAACTGCCCGGGCGCGGCTTCCAGCTTCTTTTCCAGCCGTTCCAGCAGGGTGAAGGCGTCGGCGGTCGATCCGGCAAAGCCCACCACCACGTCGCGGCCGCCGGGGGACAGGCGGCGGACCTTGCGGGCGGTCCCCTTCATCACGGTCTGGCCGACACTGACCTGCCCGTCGCCGGCCACCACCACCTCGGCCCCGCGGCGCACCGCCAGGATCGTGGTGCCGTGCCAGCCGGGGAAACGCTCGTCGCTCATCTCGTCCTCGTCCGTTGCCGCGGCATCAGATATGGGCCCGGTGCCGCTTTCGCAACGCGGCTGCGCGGATTATGGCTGGGGCATGGATACCGCCCCGACCCTGCGCGTCCACCTGCACGGGCAGATGCTGGCCTCGGCCCGCGCCGGCAGTTTTCCGGCGATGGCGGTGCTGGCGGATACGGTGCGCGCGCAGGGCTGGCGGGTGGCGTTCGAGCCCGCCTCGGCCGCCCCCGACCCCGAGCCGCCCCCCGGCGATTATGCGCTGCTCTACATGCGGCGGCCGCTGCACCCGCGCTGCCTGACGCTGCGCCGCGCCTATCACTATCCGTTCTGGTGGATCGAGCCGGTGGCCGAGCGCTGGCGCTTTGCCGTTGCCCGGGCCGCGTTCGACCCGGAGACCGTGGACCCGGCCCGCGCCGCCGCCTTTGTCCAGCGCCTGCGCCAGCGGGTGCTGCCTGGGCCGCCGCCGCAGCGGGGCGACCATGTGCTGGTGCCGCTGCAGGGCCAGATCCGCCGCACCCGCTCGTTCCAGACCGCCAGCCCCGTCGAGATGCTCGAGGCCGCCTGCCGCAGCGGCCGCCCGGTGGTGGCGACGCTGCACCCTTCCGAGCCCTACGCCGAGGCCGACCGCCGCGCGCTGGCGCAGTTGCAGCGCCATTATCCCAAGCTGACCATCGGCGGCGACACCATGGCGCTGCTGCGCGACTGCGCCTTCGTGGTGGCGCAGAACAGCGCGGTGGCGTTCGACGGGCTGATTCTGGACAAGCCGGTGGTGCTGTTCGCGCAGATCGACTTTCACCACCCCTGCCTGAACGTGGCGGAACTGGGCGCCCAGACCGCCATCGCCGCCGCCGCCACCGCCCGGCCCGACCACGCCCCCTATCTGTGGTGGTTCCTCAAGCACCGCGCCATCGACGCGCAGGCGCCGGATGCGGGGGCACGGATGCTGGCGGCGATGCGGCGCGGCGGCTGGCCGATCTGAGCCGCCGGGGGGTTGCGTCCGCCCGCCCGCTTGCCGCAGTTTCGGCCGGAATCGGGCAAGGGGCGGGTTATGTCGGAACATGTGGTCATCATCGGCGCGGGGCAGGGCGGCCTGCAGGTCGCGGCCAGCCTGCGCCAGGACGGGTTTAAGGGACGCATCACCCTGATCGGGGACGAGCCCGGCCTGCCCTATCAGCGCCCGCCGCTGAGCAAGGGCTACATGGCCGACGGCGACGCCAGCCGGCTGGCGCTGAAGCCGCAGGGATTCTTCGACACCGAGGGCGTGGACTACCGCCCCGAGACCCCGGTCGCCCGGATCGACCTCGCCGCCGGCCGGGTGCAGCTGGCGGGGGGCGAGACGCTGCCCTTCGACCGGCTGGTGCTGGCCACCGGCGCGCGCAACATCCTGCCGCCGCTGCCGGGGATCGAGCTGCCGGGGGTGCATCTGCTGCGCGGGCTGGCGGACGCGGCGGCGCTGCGCGCGGCCATGGCGGGCGCACAGCGCGCGGCGGTGATCGGCGGCGGCTTCATCGGGCTGGAGTTCGCGGCCGTGGCCGCCGCGGCCGGCGTCGAGGTCACGGTGATCGAGGGCGCCGACCGGCTGATGTCGCGCGCGGTGACCCCGCCGACCTCGGCGCGCTTCCTCGATTTCCACCGCGGCGCCGGGGTCGAGGCGCGGCTGGGCGCGCTGGGCGCCGCAATTCTTGGTGACGAAAGCGCGACGGGCGTGGCGCTGGCCGACGGCAGTACCATCCCCGCCGATCTGGTGCTGGTCGCCGTGGGGGTGCGCCCGAATGTCGAGCTTGCGCAGGACGCCGGGCTTGCGGTCGCCGACGGCATCGCCGTGGACGGGCATCTGCGCACCAGCGACCCGCGGGTCTTCGCCATCGGCGATTGCGCCAGTTTCCCGCTAGGGGGGCGGCGCGTGCGGCTCGAATCCGTACAGGCTGCCGCCGACCATGCCCGCCATGTCGCGCGCAGCATCGCCGGGCAGGAGCAGCCCCCCTATGACGCGCTGCCGTGGTTCTGGTCCGACCAGGGGCCGCTGAAATTGCAGATCGCCGGGCTGTCCGCCGGCTGGGACGCGACCCACGCGCTGCAGGACGCCACCGGCGCCACCGACACGGTGCTGGCCTTCCGCGAGGACCGGCTGATCGCCGTCGAGACCATCAACCAGGCCGGCCGCCACATGGCCGCGCGCCGCCTGCTGGCGCAGCCGGCCGGCATCAGCCGCGACACGCTGGCCGCCCACGACTACGACCTGCGCGCGGCGCTGTCGGCGGGTTAGAGTGGCAGGATCCGCGCCCCGGGGCAGTGTTCGCGCGCCAAGTCGCAGATATGGCGGTGGTGGGTCAGGTAGATGACCTGGCAGCGGCGCGAGACCTCGGCCAGCGCCGTCAGTGCCCGGGCGCTGCGGGCGTCGTCGAAGGTTTCCATGATGTCGTCGGCGATCACCGGCACCGGCCCGTGCGCCGTGGCCCATTCGTGGAAACCGGCGATGCGCAGCGCCAGGTACAGCTGGAACCGGGTGCCCTTGGACATCATCGCCGGCTCTTTCGAGCCGCCCTCGGCGGTCAGCGCGATCAGCCGCTCGGTGCCGTTGCCGGGCTGGGCGGTCAGGCCGGAATAGGTGCCGCCGGTGATCGCGGCGAACACGTCCGAGGCGCGGGCCAGCATCCCGCTGCGGTGGCGGTCGCGATAGCTGCGCAGCGCGTGGTCGGTGGCGATCACGCCGGCGCGGCCGCGCAGCCAGCGCCGCGATTCGTCCTCGATCTGCAGCAGCAGGGCGCGGCGGCGGGCCTCGATCAGCGCCACGCGGTCGTCGTCGGGCACACCGTCCAGCGCCGCTTGTGCGCGGTAAAGCGCCTGTCGCGCGGGTTCCAGCCGCGCCTCGGCCTCGGCGCATTGGCTTTCGGCGCGGGCCAGCGCCTCGCGCAGGCTCTCGGTCGATGCGGGTTCCAGCCGTGAGGCGGCTTCCTCGACGCTGGCGGTGCCCAGCGCGGTGCGGATTTGCGCCGAAAGCCACGCGGCGCGGCGGCGCAATTCGTCGCGCCGGGCGATGCGCGCCAGCGCGGCCTGCGCCCCGGCCAGATCGGCGGTGCCCAGATGGGACATGATCGCCGCCGCCTCGGCTTCCAGCCGCGCGCGGCGTTGCCGCAACTCGTCGCTAGTGGCTTCGGCGCGGGTCAGGTCGGCCCCCAGCCGGACGCGGGCGGCATCGACGCGCCGGGCCTCGGCCAGCCGGGCGAGCGCGGCTGCGTGGCGGGCAAGCGGCGTGTCCGGCGGCAGCGACAGCGCCTCGCCCAGCCGGTCCACGGCGTTGGTGAACCCGGCCTGATCGTCCTGCATGGCGCGGGTGCGGTGCTGCAGATCCTCGGCCCGGGACAGCACCGTCGCCAGCTCGCGCAGCAGCGGGATCAGCGCCCGCAGCCGTCCGGCATCGGGCGGCGCGTCCGCCAGGAAACTGCCGGCGCAGGCCCGTGCCAGCGCCTGTTCCCAATCGTCCAGGGCGCGCTGGCGCGTGGCCTCGGCCCGCCGGCGGGCGGCAAGTTCGCGGGTCAGGCGCAGCCGCTCGGCCCGGCGTGCGCTTTCGGCGCCGGCGCGACCCAGCAGCCGCTCGGCCGTTGCCGCCAGTTGGCGCAGCTCGCCCGTGGCTTGCTGGCCGGCAGCCTGCAGCGCGGCCGCCAGCGCCTGCTGTGCCTGCGCGGCCTCGGCGTCCGTGCGCTCGGACTGGCGGCGGGCGGCGTCGGCCTCATCCGCCAGATCCAGCGCGCGGTCGCGGCGCATCAGCCAGCCGGGCAGCTCGGCCAGCGGGTCCAGAGAATCCCCACCGGGCAGGATCGCGCCCACCTGCGCGGCGAGATCTTCGCGTAGATTGGCCAGTGCCGAGTCCGCCGCCGCCAGCGCCTCGGCCGCCGCCTTGACCAGCCGCTCGGCCGCGCCCGCATCGGCGCGTGCGGCGTAAAGCCGGCCGATCTCGGCGGCGCGGTCGATCTGGGCCGTCAGCGCGAGGTCATGCGCCTGCATCGCGGCGTGGAAGGCGTCAGCCGAGTCGCGGTCCAGCGCTGCCAGATGCCGGGTCCAGGCCGCATCCCGTTCCGCGCGCAGCGCCTCGGCGCGGGCAGGGTCGGCGGGGCCGATGCTGTCGGCCAGCGCATCGCGTTCGGCGCGGCGGCGGCGCAGATCGTCCGCGCGCTCGGCGGCGATGCGGGCAGCGGTGTCGCGGGCAGCGGTGGCTGCTTCCAGCCGCGCCTGCCATCCGGCCAGCCGCTCGGCCGAGGGAACGGCGAGCGCGCGCAAGCCATCCGCATCGCCCCGCCACGGCGCCAGCCGCGCCAGCGCGGCATCGCGGCGGGCGACCGCCTCGGCCAGCGCGGCGGCGGCCTGATCGCGGCGCAGCGCCAGATCGGCGCGGTGCAGCGGCGCCATGGCGGCGCGCAGATCGGCGATGGCGCGGTCCTCGGCGCCCTCATCCTCCAGTGGCCCGCCGGCGGCGGCGAGTTCATCAGCCCGTGCCTCGACCTCGGCCCGCGCCGAGGCGAGATGCGCGGCCAGCCCCTCATGCGCGGTCGCCAGTTCCGCCAGGCGTTCCAGCGCCGCCGGCTCGATCCGCAGCGTCGCGGGGTCGGCACCTTCGGCGATGCGGGCGGCGAGGGCGGCGGCGGTGGCCTCGGCCAGCGCCAGCTCGGCCAGCCGCCGCGGCAGGTCGTCGCGCGCAGCAAGGAAACGGGCGCGCAGTTCCTCGTCGAAACCGGGATCATCGGCCAGCGCCAGTGCCGCTTGGTCGGGGGCAAGCGCCGCCAGCTCGTCGGCGATCCTTGCCAGCGCCTGCGCGTTGACCGCGGCCTCGGTGCGCAGGCGCAGCTCTTCCTCGATCAGCCGCGGCACCGCCTGGTCCCAGCCGGGCACCGCAGCGGGCAGCCCATCCAGCGGCGCCAGCTCGGTCGTGACCGCCCCCCATTCCGCCAGCCAGGGCCGCGCATCCAGCGCCGCCTTGGCGGCATCGCGGGCGGCAGCGGCGCGGGACAGCGCCCCCGTGGCCTCGTCATGCGCGGCGCGCGCCAGCCCCAGCGCCTCGCGCCGCGCCCGATAGTCCGAGGCGAGCACGTCCAGCCCCCGGCGCTCTGCCGTCAGCGCCTCGAGCGCGGCCAGATGCTCGCGCAGCGCGGTCTTGCGCCCGCCCTTGCGGTGGAAACCGTCCGCGCCCTCGCGCAGCCGCTCCAGCTGCTGGCCCAGCTCGGCCAGCCCGGCGCTGGCGGAAAACAGCAGCTGCCCCAGATCGCCCTGGCTGGACAGGATCGAATCGCCGCCGCGTTCCATGGTCACCGCGTCCAGCGCGAACATGTCGGCGCAGGCGCTGCGGTCGATGCCGCCCATGGCGCCGTGCAGCAGGGTTTCCGGGACCGGGCGGCCGTCCGCATCGCAAAGCGAATCGCGGTCCTTCTTGATCCGGCGCAGCTCTCGCGCACCGCCCGGCAGGTCCAGCAGCGCCCCGATCTGCAAGGCCGGATAGGGGTGCAGGAAATTGAAGCTGGTGGTGCGCCCGATCCCGAACAGCAGGTCCAGCCAGGCGTTCAGCAGGGTGGATTTGCCGGCCTCGTTGGGGCCGTGGACGATATGCAGGTCGGGCTGGCCGGGCGTGGCGGGACCGAAGTCCAGCACCCGGTCGGTAAAGCCGCCATAGCGGGTCAGGTCCAGCCGCATCAGCCGCATCACGCTGCCCCGTCGTCGTGACTGGCGCCGGCAAGACGCGCCAGCACATCCTCGGCCCCCTCGCGGGCCAGCTCGGCCAGGGTGTCGTCCAGCGCGGCGGGGTCTGCGCCGAAGCTGCCGCGCAGCTCGGCGGGCAGCAGGCGCAGCAGATCCTCGGCGGCGGCGCGCAGCCCGGCGGTGAAATCCGGGCTGCCCAGGACCTCGGCCGCGATCAGCCGCCCCAGCTCGGGCAGCGGCGCGCCGTCGGGCGCGGGTTCGTCCGCGCTGTCGAGCGTGCAGAGGCTGGATAGCTTCTCGATCCAGACCCGGCCGGTGGCCTCGGCCGCCGCCTCGGCTTCGGCCTGCAGCAGGTCGAGGTCGCGCCGGATCCGCCAGGCTAGCGGCGTCGCCCCCACCAGCACCACCCGCGCCACCAGATGCGGCGAGCGCGCGGTTTCGCGCGCATCCTCCAGCGCGGCGCGCAGCCGGGCGACCAGAGCGGGCCATTCCGCCACGCCCGCGGCATCGACGCGCAGCTCGGCGAACTCGGCGACGCTGGTCAGCCGGTCTTCGATCACCATGCCGCCGCCGGGCGAGATCGTCACCAGCACCACCCCGCGCGGCCCGGCTTCGCCGATGTCGCGGCCCTGCGGGATGCCGGGCATGACGATCTGCGCCCGCCCGGCCAGCTGCCGCGAGGGCTTGTGGATATGCCCCAGCGCCCAGTAATCGAACCCCCAGCGCCCCAGATCGGCGGGCGCGACCGGCGCATAGGGATCATGCCCCGCCGCGCCGCCGAGGCTGGTGTGCATCAGCCCGATATTCACCGCATCCGGGGTGGGGGGGTGATAATCCGCCAGCCGCGAGGCCTCGGCCCGGTGGTCGCGAAAGCTCAGCCCGTGCAGGATCACCGGAACCGCGCCTTGCGGACGGGGCAGGGGGATGGCCTCGGGCCGGTCGCCATAGACATGCACGAGCTCGGGCAGCACCAGCTCGCGCGTGATCCGCGACAGCGCGTCGTGATTGCCGCGGATGATGTGGACCGCGATCCCGGCCTGGTCCAGCCGCCCCAGCTGCGCGGCCAGGAACCGCGCCGTGGTCATCGAGGTCTGGTCGCCGTCGTAAAGATCGCCGGCCAGCAGCAGCGCATCCACCCGCTCGGCCAGGCACAGATCGACGATGTTGACGAAGGCCTGCCGCGTGGCGGTGCCGATCAGCTCGGCCACCTGCGGCGCCCGCAGCGCCAGCGAGCGCAGCGGGCTGTCCAGATGGATGTCGGCGGCATGGACGAAGCGAAAGCTCATTTGCGCGGGACTGTTCCCCGGACCGGAGGCAAGTGCAAGCGTCGCGGAATCATGGGTATTTGGACCAGAAAGAAATCCGCGCTTCTTTCTGGTTGAAATACCTTGGGGGAGCACGCAGCGCGGGGGGCGAAGCCCCCGTCCGTCAGTCGGCCAGCCCGGCGACGGCTTCGCCCTCGGGCAGTTCCAGCTCGATCACCCACAGGTCGGGGTCGGTGGCGCGGCGGCGGGCGGCGGCGGCGTCGATGTCGCGCGGCGTGCCCTCGGCCTGCAGCGCCCAGACGCGGGCATCGGTCATCGGGTCGTAGTCCTGCCCCCACAGCTCGGCGCGGCCGCGCGGGCGCAGCACGGTCAGGCAGATCGCCCCGGCGGTGTCGTCGCCGCGGTGGACGACATAGGCGGCGCGCCCGGCCAGGTCCATCCGCCGCAGGAGCGCCGCGACCCGCAGTCCCGCCGCCAGCCGCGGCTGCATCAGCCGTCGCCGTCGCGGAAGTCGAGGCCCATCTCGCGGAAGCGTTCCGCCTCGTCCAGCCAGTTCTCGCGCAGGGCCACGCGCAGGAACAGATGCACGGGGCGGCCCATGAACTCGGCGATTTCCTCGCGCGCGGCGCGGCTGACGCCCTTGATCGTCTCGCCGCCCTTGCCCAGCACGATGCCCTTGTGGCCGGGGCGGCTGACATAGATCACCTGGTCGATGCGGGCGCTGCCGTCGTCGCGTTCCTGCCAGTGCTCGGTTTCCACGGTCAGCTGATAGGGGATTTCCTCGTGCAGGCGCAGGGTCAGCTTTTCGCGGGTGATCTCGGCCGCGATCATCCGCATCGGCAGGTCGGCGATCTGGTCCTCGGGGTAGAGCCACGGCCCCTCGGGCAGGGTCTGGGCCAGCCAGTCCATCAGATCGCCGGTGCCGTGCCCGCGCTCGGCCGAGATCATGAAGGTGCGCTCGAACGGGAACGCCTCGTTCATGCGCTGCGACAGCGCCAGCAGGGTTTCGGCCTTGACCCGGTCGATCTTGTTGATCGCCAGCGCCACCGGCCGGCCCGAGGATTTCTCGCGCAGGTTGTCGAGGATTTCCTGCACGCCCGGGGTCAGCCCGCGATGCGCCTCGATCAGCAGCACGATGATGTCGGCGTCGGCGGCGCCGCCCCAGGCGGCCGCGACCATGCTGCGGTCCAGCCGCCGGCGGGGGCGGAAGATGCCGGGCGTGTCGACGAACACCACCTGCGCGGGCCCGTGCATGGCGATGCCGCGGATGCGGGCGCGGGTGGTCTGGACCTTGTGGGTCACGATCGAGACCCGCGCCCCCACCATCCGGTTCAGCAGCGTCGATTTCCCGGCGTTGGGTTCGCCGATCAGCGCCACGAACCCGGCGCGGGTGGGGATCTCGGGCTGGGTGTCGGTCGGAATATCGGTCATGGGATTTCCCCGATCTGGGCCAGCATCGCGCTTGCGGCGGCCTGTTCGATGTTGCGCTTGGTGCCGGTGCCGCTGGCCTCGGCCTCGCGCCCGTCGTCCAGCCGCACCACGATGCGGAAGCTGGGCGCGTGGTCGGGACCCGAGCGTTCCGCGACGCGGTAGCCGGGCGGGCCCATCCCCTGCGCCTGCGCCCATTCCTGCAGCGCGGTCTTGGGGTTGAAGGCCGCGGCCTCGGCCGAGTCCAGCCGCTTGCCCCACAGGTGCAAGATCACCGCGCGCGCGGCCTCGAACCCGGCGTCCAGGTAGACGGCGGCGATCACCGCCTCCATCGCGTCGCCCAGCAGCGCGTCCTTGCGGCGGCCGCCGGTCATCATCTCGGACCGGCCCAGCTTCATCACCTCGCCCAGGCCGATCTCGCGCGCGATCTGGGCGCAGGTCTCGCCGCGCACCAGCGCGTTCAGGCGCGGGGCCAGCTGGCCCTCGGTCGCGTGGCGATCATGGGCCAGCAGCGCGTCGGCGATGGTCAGCCCCAGCACCCGGTCGCCCAGGAACTCCAGCCGCTGGTTGTCGGGGCGGGTGGCCGAGGAGAGGCTGCCATGGGTCAGCGCCCGCACCAGCAGCGAGGGGTCCGCGAACTCATGCCCCAACCGGGCAGAGAAGGCGGCAAGCTCGGCCGAGAGCTTCACCCCGCCACCTCAGTGCACCGCATGGAAGAAGCGGTCGCCCCGCCAGGTCCAGAAATACAAAAGCGAGGCCCCGCCGGACGAGAACATCACCCGGTCGGCGCGGCCGATCAGGTATTCCGCGGGCACGAAGCCGAGGCCGCCGGCGATGGCGGGCACGCGGCTGTCCTCGGAGTTGTCGCGGTTGTCGCCCATGAAGAAATAGGTGCCCTCGGGGACGGTGAACACCGGCGTGTCGTCCAGCGGCCAGTTGTCGAGGATGTTCAGCACGTCGTGGCTGCGCCCGCCGGGCAGTTCCTCGGTGAAGCGGGGCTTTTCGCAGGCGCCGCCCTCGGCCACCGGCTCGTTGGCGCAGCGCGGCAGCGAGCGTGCCGGACCCTGCGGCAGCTTGGGTTCGGTGAAGGTGCCGTTCGGGGTCTGCGGCACCGGCTGCCCGTTCAGGATCAGCTGGCCGCCCTGCATCTGCACGGTGTCGCCCGGCAGCCCGATCACCCGCTTGATGAAATCGACGCCGCGGGTGGGGTGGCGGAACACCACCACGTCGCCGCGTTCGGGTTCGGACCCCATGATCCGCCCCGGAATCGGGCAGATCGCAAAGGGGCAGGAATAGCGCGAATAGCCATAGGCCATCTTGTTGACGAACAGGAAGTCGCCGATCAGCAGCGTGTCCTTCATCGAGCCGGAGGGGATCCAGAACGGCTGGAAGAACAGGGTGCGGAAGATGCCCGCGATGACCAGCGCCCAGAACACGGTCTTGACCGTTTCCCAGATGCCGCCGTCCTTCTGCGCGGTTTTCATGCGGGCCATGGTATCTCTCGTCAAAGGCAGGATGCGGGTTCTTGGGGGCGGGACAGGGGCGAAGTCAAGCGCCACCGCGCGGCACGGGCGGCCGCGCCGCCCGCAGCGGGGGCAGCACGGGCGCGGCGGGGACCGATTCCGGCACCGCCTCGATCACCACGAAGGCCTGCGCCCAAGGGTGGTCGTCGGTCAGGGTGACGTGGATATGGGCTCGATGGCCGGGGGGCGTCATCGCCGCCAGCCGCTCGGACGCCCAGCCGGTCAGGCTCATCACCGGCTGGCCCGAGCGCAGGTTCGCCACCGCCATGTCGCGCCAGGCGATGCCCATGGAAAGCCCGGTTCCCAGCGCCTTGCTGCACGCCTCTTTCGCGGCCCAGCGTTTCGCCAGCGTGGCGGGTTCATGCGGGCGGCGGGCGGCGCGGGACAGCTCGGTTTCGGTGAAGACGCGGTTGCGGAAGCGGTCGCCGTGGCGGTCCAGCACTCCGGCAATGCGGTCGATGTTGCACAGGTCGGTGCCGACGCCGAGGATCATGGCAGCGCCTCGGCCGGGTCGGGGTCGTCGCCGAACACCGCGTCCCAGCGGTCGGCGAGATAGGCGACGGTGCTGGCGTAGGTCCCCGAGAACGAGACCTCGGGCAGGCTGTCGTACATCCCCCGCGCCGTGTCCCAGGCGGCGCCGGGGCTGGCCTTGATGCTGGCCCAAAGTTCGGCGCGGGTCGGGGGCTTCATCCCGCAGATCTCGTCGTCGGTGACCGGAGCGTCGGGGTTGAACGCGGCGTCCAACTCTCGCATCTCGCCCATCAGCGCGCAGGCGTCCGACAGCTCCCACGCGGTGGCGGCGACGATCACGCCGACGCCGATCATCGGCAGCGCCTCTCCGGCCATGCTGGCGAGGTTGCGGGAGGTGGCGAAGGTGGTGCGCCGCGCCACCCGTTCGGCGGTGTCCTTGACCGCCTCGCGCGCGGCGAGGCGCTGGCCGCGATAGGTGACGGGGCTGTCGCGCAATTCGCGGGCCAGCCGGGCCTGGGCGGCGCGGCTGTCGGCAAGCTCGCCCGAAAGCCGGGCGGCGCGGCGTTCCAGCCGGGCCAGGTCGTCGGCCTGCCGGGTCGCGAGCGAGCGCACCCCGGAGACCGATTCCACCACCCCCGCGACGGCCGAGAATACCGCCGGGACCATGGTCATCGCCACGCTCAGCGCCAGAGATCCCGCCATCAGCAGCATCATCAGGACGGACCAGATGCCGCCCAGCAGCCCCAGCACCACCGCCGCCGTCCGGCGCAGGCGGCGCAGCAGCCTCAGCATGGGCGGCCCTGCCGGGACGCGGTCACCCCGCCACCCCGCGCGCCGCGTCCATCCGCGCCCGCATCTCGCGGATCGCCGGGCCAAGCCCGGTAAAGATGGCCTCGGAGATCAGGAAATGCCCGATGTTCAGTTCCCGCAGTTCGGGCAGCGCGGCAATCGGGCCGACGGTGTCATAGGTCAGCCCGTGGCCCGCGTGCACCTCGAGCCCCAGCGAGGCCGCCAGCCGCGCGCCCGCCGCCAGCCCGGCCAGCTCGGCGTCGCGCTCGGCCGTGCGGCCCTCGGTGTCGAGGTCGCAATAGGCGCCGGTGTGCAGTTCGACCACGGCGGCGCCGATGCGGGCGGCGGCCTCAATCTGGCGCGGGTCGTGGCCGATGAACATCGACACCCGGCAGCCGGCGTCCACCAGCGGCGCGATGAAGTCGCGCAGCCGCGATTCGTCGGCCAGGATGTCCAGCCCGCCCTCGGTCGTGCGCTCCTCGCGCTTTTCGGGGACGATGCAGACGGCGTGGGGGCGGTGGCGCAGGGCGATGGCCTGCATTTCCCCGGTCGCCGCCATCTCGAAGTTCAGCGGCACGCGCAGGGTCTCGGCCAGCCGGGCGATGTCGTCGTCGGTGATGTGGCGGCGATCCTCGCGCAGATGGGCGGTGATGCCGTCGGCGCCGGCGTCCTGCGCGATCTCTGCTGCCCGCAGCGGGTCGGGCCAGGGGGTGCCGCGCGCATTGCGCACCGTGGCCACATGGTCGATGTTCACGCCAAGCCGCAGCATGGTTCCCCCCGGATCAAGGACATTGCGCGCAAGTCTATCCGGCGGCGCCGGCGGGGGATAGTCCCGGCAGGGTGACGGTCGCCTGCACCCACCAGCCGGGGCTGGCGGCATGGATTGCCCGCGCCGCCGCCTGCGCCGCGGATACGTCCGGGAACACCCCGAAACAGGTCGCGCCGGATCCGGACATGCGCGCGAACTGCGCCCCCTGTGCCGTCAGCGCCGCCAGGCAGTCGCCGATCACCGGGCGCAGCGCCATCGCCGGGGGCTGCAGGTCGTTGCGGGTGCTGCCCAGCCAGCGCAGCAGCGCATCGGCATCGGCATCGGCATCGGCGACGGGCACAGGCTCGGGCAGTGGGGTGCCGTCGCGGCGGTCGAGCGCGGCGAACACCGCCGGGGTCGGGGTTTCCACGCGAGGATTGACCAGCACCAGATGCAGCACGGGCAGCGTCAGCGGCTGGATCAGCTCGCCCACGCCGCTCATCCGCAGCGGGCGCGACAGCAGGCAGGCGGGCAGGTCGGCGCCAAGCGCCTCGGGGCGGGCGGGGCTGCGGCCAAGCGCGCGCAGCACCGCCGCCGCATCCGCCGTGCCGCCGCCGATGCCGGAGGCCGGGGGCAGCTGCTTGTCCAGCACCACATGCGCGCGCGCGCCCACTGCCTCGAGCGCGCGCAGGCACAAATTGTCGGCCCCGGGCGGCACCGCATCGGCAAACGGGCCGGTCACGGTCAGCGAGGTTTCCGCCGCCGGGGTGACCTGCACGCGGTCCCCCAGCGCGGTGAACACGACCAGCGAATCGAGCAGGTGATAGCCGTCCGCCCGCCGCCCGGTGACATGCAGCGCCAGGTTGATCTTGGCGGGGGCCAGCACGGGGGCGGAGTCCTGCCGCGTCACGTCATCGCAGGCCGGGGGCGTCAGGGCTGGGCCTCGTCCTCGGCCGCGTCGCCGTTCTCACTCTCCGGCTGCGGTGCGGGTTCGGGCGGCAGGCCGAAGCCCTCGGGCAGGGTGCCGCCGTTCTCGGCCTCGGCCTTCAGCACCGCGTCCAGCCCGACATGCAGCTTGGCGCGGATGCGGGGCAGGTCGGTGTCGGTGTCCTCGGGCTTGTAGAGGCTTTGCGCCCGGTGCCACTGGATCTCGGCCTCGCGCTTGCGGCCGACCATCCAGTAGATGTCGCCCATGTGGTCGTTGACCAGGCTGTCCTCGGACATCACGGTGACCGCGCGTTCCATGGGCGCCACCGCGTCGGCATAACGGCCCAGCCGGTAATAGGCCCAGGCCAGCGAATCGAGGATATAGCCGTCGTCCGGGCGCAGCTCGACCGCGCGCTCGATCAGCCGCAGCGCCTCGTCCAGCCGGATGTTGCGGTCGACCCACGAGTAACCGAGGTAGTTCAGGATCGGCGCCTGGTCGGGCTGCAGCTGCAGCGCCGCCTGGAAATCGGCGTCGGCGCCGTCGTAATCGCCCGAGCGTTCCCTGGAGATGCCGCGCGCGTAAAGCGCGAACCAGCTGGCCTGCGGGTCCTCCTGTGCCTGCAGGATCTCCAGCGCGCGGTCATAGACGGGCACGGCCTCGGCAAAGCGGTCGCGCTGGCGCAGCACGTCGCCCAGCGAGACCCAGCCCTGCGCCAACTGCGGGTAATCGGCGGTCAGCGCGCGGGCGGCGGCCTCGGCGGCCTCCAGCCGGTCGGCGCGGGCCAGCGTGTCGATGCGCGCCAGTTCCGACACCGGGCGCATCTGCCCGGCGGCGCGCAGCGCCTCGTAATCGCGCTCGGCCAGGTCGAACTGTCCGGCGTTCATCAGAAGCTGCGCCGACAGCAGCCGCGCGTCGGGCTCGTCGGGGTCCAGATACTGCGCCAGCCGCGCATACAGCAGCGCCAGCGGGTCGGTTTCCTGCCCGCCCATCAGCGCGCCGCCAAAGGTGACCAGCACCTGCGCCAGCCCCTCGCGCGCATTGGTCACCACGTCGAAGGGCACGCGGTCCCCCGCCGCCAGCCGGTCGCGCAGCGCCGCCAGCTGCGGTTCGTCCTCGATCCGGTCCAGCGGCTCGAACAGCGCCAGCGCCTGGTCGTTGCGTTCCAGCTGCGACAGCACCTGCACCCGCGCGGTCAGCCCCTGCAGATGGGTCGAGGCCACCGGGTCTTCCAGCAGCAGGGCCGCGCCCTCGTAATCGCCGACGCTGGCCTTGGCGAGCGCCAGCTGGAAATGCGCCATGCCGCCGGCGCCGGGTTCCTTGCCCATCTTTTCCAGCAGCGCAAAGGCGTCGCTGGCGCGGCCCGCGCCCATCAGCGCCCAGGCGCGGAACAGCCCGTCGAGCAGCGGTCCCCCCGCGCTGGGGTCCGAGGGCATGCTGTCCAGCACCTGCAGCACCGCGGGCCAGTCCTCGGCCCGGGCGCGATCGACACGGCGCAGCAGCGCCGACAGCTCGGTGCCGCCGCCCGCGGCCTCGATGCGGTCGGCCAGCGCCACCGCCTGATCGACCATCCCGGCCGAGACCAGCGACACGATGGCGCCGTCCTGCAGGAACTCGTCGGCCGGGTCGGCCTCGACCGCCTGGCTGAAATATTGCGCGGCGGCGGCAAAATCGTTTTCCGCGGCGGCCTGGCGCGCGGCCAGATAGGCGCCGGCCTGGCCGGGAACCGGCGCCGGTTCGGTGACCATCCGCAGGTCGAGCCCCGGATAGGTGCCGTCGGTCGCCTGCGAGACCCGCTGCCCCAGCACCGGGAACGGCGGCGTTGCACTCTCTGCCGTCACGGCCTGGGCCTGCAACCGATGCGCGCCGGCAGCCGTCGGAAGGGCCGGGCCAAGCGCGGCGACAAGCGCCAGGATCAGGGATGGATTCATCGAACGGCAACGCCCCGCATCAAGAGATGACCTGCGGCGCGACCCTAAACGCGGATGCGCCCGGCGGCAACGCCGCGCGGGCGCAGGCGGCGGTCTGCCGCCTCACATATTCGGGTAGTTCGGGCCGTCGCCCCCCTGCGGCGTGGTCCAGACGATGTTCTGCGTCGGATCCTTGATGTCGCAGGTCTTGCAGTGCACGCAGTTCTGAAAGTTGATGACGAAGCGCGCGCCCTCGGGGGCGCTGGCGTCCTCGACCACCTCATAGACGCCGGCCGGGCAATAGCGCTGCGCCGGTTCCGCATATTCGGGCAGGTTCACCCGGATCGGGACCGATTGGTCCTTGAGTTTCAGGTGAGAGGGCTGGCTTTCCTCGTGATTGGTAAAGGAAAACGCGACGTTGGTCAGCCGGTCAAAGGACAGTTTCCCGTCCGGGCGCGGATAGTCGATCGGCTTGAACTTTGCCGCCTTGCCGGTCGCGGCCGCGTCGGTCTTGCCGTGTTTCCAGTTGCCCAGGATGTTGGCGCGGAACAGGCTGGCGCCCCACATGTCGATGCCGCCCAGCATCAGAGAGCCGATCATGCCGGTGCGCGACCACGCCGGCTTGACGTTGCGCACCCGCTTGAGGTCGCGGGCGATGGGGCCAGAGCGCACATCGGCCTCGTATTCGACCAGCTCGTCGCCCTCGCGCCCGGCGGCGATGGCGGCGGCGGCCGCCTCGGCCGCGGCTATGCCCGACAGCATGGCGTTGTGGTTGCCCTTGATGCGCGGCACGTTGACCAGCCCGGCCGAACAGCCCAGCAGCACCGCCCCCGGCACGGTCAGTTTCGGAATCGACTGCCAGCCGCCCTCGGAAATCGCCCGCGCGCCGTAAGCCACGCGCTTCCCGCCCTCGAGCAGCTCGGCCACCATCGGGTGATGCTTGAAGCGCTGGAACTCCATATAGGGGTAGAGATGCGGGTTTTCGTAGTTCAGATGGACCACGAAGCCGATCAGCACCTGGTTGTTCTCGGCGTGATAGATGAAGGAACCGCCGCCCGCGTTCTTGCCCAGCGGCCAGCCCATCGTGTGGATGACGGTGCCTTCCTTGTGCTTGGCCGGGTCGATGTCCCAGATTTCCTTCATGCCGATGCCGAATTTCTGCGGCTCGTGGCCCTGGGACAGGCCGCGGCCCTCGATCAGCTGGCGGGCGAGGCTGCCGCGCACGCCTTCGGCGATGAAGACATATTTGCCGCGCAGCTCCATCCCCGGCTCATAGTTCGGGCCGGGGGTGCCGTCGGCTTCCTTGCCCATCTCGCCGGCGACGACGCCGGCCACGCGGTCGCCGTCCATCACCAGTTCCGAGGCGGCCATGCCGGGGAAGATTTCCACGCCCAGCGCCTCGGCCTGCTCGGCCAGCCAGCGGCAGACATTGCCCATGCTGACGATGTAGTTGCCGTGGTTCGACATCAGCTTCGGCATCGGCCAGTTCGGGATGCGGATCGACCCTGCCGGCCCCAGCATGACGAAACTGTCGGATTTCACCTCGGTGCGGATCGGGGCGCCGCGTTCCTTCCAGTCGGGAAGCAGCGCGTTCAGCCCGCAGGGGTCCAGCACCGCGCCCGACAGGATATGGGCGCCGACCTCGGATCCTTTTTCCAGCACCACCACGTTCAGATCGGGGTCGATCTGCTTCAGCCGGATCGCGGCCGACAGGCCGGCGGGCCCCGCGCCGACGATCACGACATCGAATTCCATCGATTCGCGTTCGATCGTGGTCATGGTTTCGTCCTCCTGTGGCGTCTTTCGGCTGGGAATCGGTTCCGACATAGGGGGGATCGCCGGTCGAGACAATTGATATTGCACAGGCAGGAAGCAGCCAATGCGTGCGGTTGGGCGCTTGCGTCGGCCCAGTGGCTGCGCCACGATGCTGCGAAACGCGGCTTCGCCACGATGCCGCGAAACGACGACGCCCCCAGCCTGACGCCCCTTGCCCAAGGCCGGGGGCGTTTCTACACGAGGACCGGATGGAAAAGATACCGATGACCCGCGCGGGGTTCGACCAGCTCGACGCCGAGCTGCGCGCGCTCAAGACCGAGGACCGGCCCGCGGTGATCCGCGCCATCGCCGAGGCGCGCGAACACGGCGACCTGTCGGAGAACGCCGAATACCACTCGGCCCGCGAAAAGCAGTCCTTCATCGAGGGAAGGATCAAGGAGCTGGAGATGATCATCTCTCGCGCCGAGGTGATCGACACCGCGAAACTGTCGGGCAGCGTCAAGTTCGGCGCCAGGGTCACGCTGGTGGACGAGGACACCGACGAGGAAAAGACCTATATGCTGGTCGGCGAGCAAGAGGCCGACCTGGAACGCGGGCTGCTGAACGTGCGCTCGCCGCTGGCGCGGGCGCTGATCGGCAAGGACGAGGGCGACAGCGTCGATGTCGTCACCCCCGGCGGGCAGAAAAGCTACGAGATCCTGTCGATCCGTTATGAATGAGCTGACCGGATGGCTGCACCGGCTGACCGCCGGCCGCGACCGCGCAGTGGTGGTGGGCGCGGCCGTCACGGCGGCGTGGCTGCTGCTGGTGGCGCTGTTCTGGCTGTTCGGCCCCGAGGGCGCGCCGCTGTCCGGGCTGGCGCGGCTGCTGTCGCTGGCGGGGGTGCTGCTGCCGGTGGCGCTGATCTGGCTGGCGGTGGCGCTGGCCGGCGCCACTGCCGAGCTGAAGCGCGAATCGGTGCTGCTGCGCGCGCAGCTGGACCTGATGCGCGGCGCCCCGGGCGACGGGGGCGGCGATTCGGCCCAGACCGCGCGCGCGGCGATGCCGCCCGGGCGTGATCCGGGCGCCGCCCCGCCGCCGCCCCGCACCCCCTCGGCCGCCGCAACCCCGCGCCCCGCGCGGGCGCAGCCCGAGACGCGGCAGGGCGACCTGCCGTTCGAGCAGCCCGCCCCGGTCGCCGTCCCCCCGGCCGAGCTGATCGCGGCGCTGAATTTTCCCGACGGGCCCGACGACCATCGCGCCATCGCGGCGCTGCGGGCCTCGCTGGCCGACCCCGAGGCCGCCCGCACCATCCGCGCCGCGCAGGATGTGGTGACGCTGCTGGCGCAGCACGGGATCTATGCCGACGACCTGGACCGCGCCGCGCTGTCGGCGCCGCTGTGGCGGCGGTTCCTCGAGGGTGAGCGCGGGTCGGCGCTGGCGGCGCTGGCCAGCGGCGACGACACCGCCGCCGAGATCGCCGCCGGGCTGATGCGCACGGACGAGGTGTTCCGCGACGCCGCCCACCATTTCCTGCGGCAATATGACCGCACCCTGACAAGAATCGCCGCCGAGCTGTCCGACGAGGCGCTGGTGGCGCTGTCCGACACCCGCTCGGGGCGCGGATTCGCGCTGCTGGCGCAGGTGACGGGGATGTTCGGCTGATGGCGGGGAGCGGACCGGCGGAACCGGGTCCGGCGCCGGCCCGCGACGCCGCGATGTGGCGGGCGGCGCGGATGGGGTTCCTGCACGCCTTTCCGTTCCTGCTGGTGCTGGCGCCGTTCGCGATCCTGTTCGGGGTGGTGGCGACGGCGGCGGGGCTGGATATCCTGCAGGTGATGGGGTTTTCCGTGCTGGTGCTGGCCGGGGCCTCGCAGTTCAGCGCCGTGCAGCTGATGAGCGAGCACGCCCCGGTGATCGTGGTGCTGCTGTCGTCGCTGGCGATCAACCTGCGGATGGCGATGTATTCCGCCTCGCTCACCCCATGGCTGGGGCGGGCGCCGGCCTGGCAGCGGGCGGTGATCGCCTTTGTGCTGATCGACCAGAGCTACGGCATGGCGGTGCAGCGATTCGAGCGCGAGCCGCGGATGACCATGGCCGAGCGGGTGGGCTATCTGTTCGGCCTGTCGCCGGTGCTGTGCCTGCCGTGGGTGCTGTTCACCTGGGTCGGCGCCACCGCCGGAAAGATGATTCCGGCAGAATGGCCGCTGGATTTCGCGGTGCCGATCACCTTTCTGGCGCTGATCGCGCCGATGCTGCGCACCGTGGCCCATGTGGTGGCGGCGGCGGTATCGGTGGTGGTGGCGCTGGTTCTGTCGGGGATGCCCTCGGGGACCGGGGTGCTGGTGGCCGGAGCGCTGGGCATGGCCGCCGGCGCCTGGTTCGAGGGGCGGCAGGCCCGCCGCGCCGCCGCCCGGCAGCTTGATGAGGGGCGCGCGGAGTGAGCGGATATTCGGATGCCGCGATCTGGTTCGTGATCCTGGCGCTGGGGGTCGGCACCTTCCTGCTGCGCTGGTCGTTCCTGGGCGCGGCAGGCCGCCGGCCGGTGCCGGAATGGGCCGGGCGCTGGCTGCGCTACACCGCGGTGGCGGTGCTGCCGGCGCTGGTCGCGCCGCTGGTGATCTGGCCGCCGGCGACCGGCGGCACCCCCGACCCGATGCGGCTGGCCGCGGCCGCGGCGACGGTGGCGGCCGGGCTGCTGACCCGCAGCACGCTGTGGGCGATCATCGTCGGCGGGGTGGTGCTGACCGCAGGCTTCTGGCTGGGCTAGGCAAGCCGGGGGCTGCGCGCCCCCATCATCGTATACGACGATCCCGCCGGATATTTCAGACAGAAGATCGGAGGCGGGCACGCTTTGGGCGTGTCTTGCCGGCCGGAGGTTGCGCAGCGCGGCTTACTGCGCGGCGGTGCGGATCAGGCGGCCGTTCTGGTAGCCCTCGATCGAGCCGTCCTTCTGGCGCAGCAGCACGTCGTGGTTGTTGTCGGGATCGCCGTCCTGATGGCGCTTCGACTGCACGCCGGGCAGGGTCAGGAACCAGTTGCGCAGCTTGAGCGGGCTGAACCCGGTCGGCGCGCCCTCGAACCCCGGGACGCGCGACAGCGCCTTGCCGGTGTTCACCGCGCAGAAGGATTTCGGCGAGGCACCCTGCGCCTCGACCGCGCGGATCGCGGCCTCGGCGATCTCGGGGCGGACGAACACCGTATCCTCGGCCACCCAGTAGGTCTCGCGCGCGTGGTAGTCGATGTAGAAGCGCTTGAAGTTGTCGGTGATCCCGTAAAGCACGTCGTTGCGCTCGGGGATGCGCGGGTGTTCCCAGCTGCCGGCCGGGTCGTAGATCACCCGCTGGCTGCCGTTGACCATCAGCGCGGAATGCCCGCCCTCGCCCCGCGGAATCCCGATGACGGTGAATAGGGTGATCGACGGCGGTTCGTTCGAGACATAGCGCGCGCCGTTCAGCGCCCTTTCGTCGTCCCATTTGCGTTCGGCGCAGGCAGCGACCGCGGCGGTCGCGCCCAGCACCAGAAATGCGCGCCGTTGCATCAGCATGTCAGGCAATTCCTTGCGGTCGCCAGCCCGGGGGCAGGGCGGCGGTTGGTGTGATGGTGTCGAGGCCGGTCCGGCGAAGGGGCGTCAGGCGTTGGCCAGCGCCAGGAAGATCAGCACTGCGATGGACAGCCCGCCCGCCCAGGCCATGAAGCGGACGAAGCCGACGAAGGTCCGCTCCTGGGCGGTGGCGTCCATCGTGCCCGGCACATGCGCGGCGGCGGTATGGGTGGAATCATGCGTCGTGGCCATCTGCGGTCGGTCCCCTGCGGCTTTTTGTCCTGTCGCGCCCATGGCTAGCCCAATCCGCGCGCGCTGTCACGCCCTCCACAGCACGGCGCCATGGGCGTCGTGGCCGGCCTGCCGCACAATCCCGCGAGCGGCGAGTGCGTTCAGATGCGCCACCGCCTCGACCAGCGCGAGGCCGTATTCGGCGTCGCCGATGCGGCGGGAAAACAGCACATCGAAACAGCCGACCGCGGTGCGGGGCTGATCCGCCAGCGCCTGCGCGATGCGGCGCAGGGCCGATTCGTGGTTGTCCGCCAGCTGCGTCAGCCGCAGGGGCAGGCCGGTGAAAGGCAGCTTGTGGCCGGGCAGCACCAGCTGCCCGGGCCGGGCCAGCGCCGCCAGCCGGGTGCAGCTGTCCAGCCAGTCCTGCACCGGGTTCGCCCCCGGTTCCGTCGGATAGACCCCGAGATTGGGCGAGATCCCCGGCAGCAGCTGGTCGCCGCCGATCACCAGATCGTCGTCCTGCGACCACAGGGTGATGTGTTCGGCCGAATGCCCCTCGCCCATGGCCACCAGCCAGCGGCGGCCGCCGAGGTGCAGGGTCTCGCCCTCGCGCACGCGGCGGAACCCCAGCGGCAGCGGGTGAACCACGTCGGCGGTGTTCCACGGCCGTTCGGAGGCGCGCTGCGCCAGCCGGTCGGGGTCCATCCCCGCGCGGCGCCAGAAGGCGATCTGTTCCGCGGTCGCGCGCTCCTGCGCGTCCAGCGCCAGCATCCGCGCGAACAGCCAGGCGGTGCGGCTGGTCCACAGCTCGGCGCCGCGCGCGACGAACCAGCCGGCAAGCCCGATATGGTCGGGGTGCTGGTGGGTGGCCAGCACCCGCACCACCGGCGCGCCCGCCAGCGGTCCGGCCAGCAGCCGCCCCCAGATCTCGCGCCCGCGGCCGGTGTCGAAGCCGGTGTCGACCACCGTCCAGCCGTCCTCGTCCCGCAGCGCATAGACGTTGACGTGGTCCAGCCGCATCGGCAGCGGCAGGCGCATCCACAGCACGCCCTCGGCCACTTCGGTGGCCTGCCCCTCGGGCGGGGGCTCGGGCCAGGGATGGCGCACGCCCTCGGCCGTGCGGGCGCCCGAGGTCATGCGCCCAGCCCGAAGGCGTCGTCGGGGATCGCGGCCAGCTGGTCGATGCCGGCGCTCGCCTCGGCCAGGTCGCCGGCGTTCCGGGGCAGGATGCGGGTGATGTAGATGCGGGCCAGCGCCGCGCGCGCGCCGGCGCCCTTTTGCGCGGCGATCAGGTGGAAATGCGCGCCCAGCACCCGGGCGAAGGCAGCCAGATACGGCGTCGCCCCGGCCAGCCGGTCGGGCTGCGAGGACGCCAGCAGCGATTCGGTCGCCGCCCGCAGTGCCTGCGCGGCCTCGCGCAGCGGCGCGGCAAGGTCCGGCAGGGCGTCCTGCGCCGCATCGGCCCCGGCCAGAACCTCGTCGATCAGGGCGAATGCCATCTCGCCCCCGTCCATCATCTTGCGCAGCACCAGGTCGATGGCCTGGATGCCGTTGGTGCCTTCGTAGATCGGGGTGATGCGCACGTCGCGCAGATATTGCGCGGCGCCGGTTTCCTCGATGAAGCCCATGCCGCCGTGGACCTGCACGCCGGTATCTGCGACGCGGCAGCCGACATCGGTGCCGTAGGCCTTGGCGATCGGGGTCAGGAAGGCGGCGCGGGCGGTCCAGCCGTCCTCGCCCGTCGCCGCTGCCAGATCCAGCGCCTGCGCGCAGGCCAGGCCGATGGCGCGGGCGGCGAACACCTCGGCCCGCGACACCGCCAGCATCCGGCGCACGTCGGGGTGGGTGATGATCGCGCCCATCTGCGCGCGCTCGGCCGCATAGGCGGCGGCCTGCTGCAACGCGGCCTCGGCCACGGCGACGCCCTGCATCCCCACCGCCAGCCGCGCCGCGTTCATCATGGTGAACATGGCGGCCATGCCCTTGTGTTCCTGGCCGATCAGCCAGCCCTTGGCGCCCTCATAGCTCATCACGCAGGTGGGCGAGCCGTGGATGCCCATCTTGTGTTCCAGCGACACCACCTTGAGGCTGTTGGCCACCCCCGGCTTGCCGTTGTCGTCGGGCAGGTATTTCGGGACCATGAACAGGCTGATGCCGCGGGTGCCCTTGCCCCCGTCGGGCAGGCGCGCCAGCACCGCGTGGCAGGTGTTCTCGTTCACGTCGCTGTCGCCCCAGGTGATGAAGATCTTCTGCCCGGTGATGCGATAGGTGCCGTCGTCGGCGCGTTCCGCCCGCGTGGTCAGCGCCCCCACGTCGGAACCCGCCTGCGGCTCGGTCAGGTTCATGGTGCCGTTCCATTCGCCCGAGATCAGCTTGGGCAGATAGAGCGCGCGCAGCTCGTCGCTGGCGTGGTGCTGCAGCGCCTCGATCTGGCCTTGGGTCAGCAGCGGGTTCAGCTGCAGCGACAGGCAGGCGCCGGCGAACATCTCGGCCACGGCGACGTTCAGCGTCTGCGGCAGCCCGGCGCCGCCGTATTCGGGGTCGGCCGACAGCCCGATCCAGCCGCCCTCGGCCAGCGCCGCAAAGCCGGTGTCGAAACCGGGGGACGAGCGCACCGCGCCGTTTTCCAGCCGCGCCGGGGTCAGGTCGCCGTTGCGGTTCAGCGGCGCCAGCACCTCGGTCGCCAGCCGCCCCGCCTCCGTCAGGATGGCGGAAACCGTTTCGGGGGTGGCTTCGGCAAAGCGCTCGGTCGCGGCGATCCCGGCCAGCGGGACCACGGAGTCCAGGATAAAGGCGATGTCTTCGACCGGCGCGCGATAGGCCATGGGCGTTCCCTTATGTGCTGCGCAGGGCGTTGCAATCCGGCCTCATGCGCGTATGTCCGTTTTCCGGCCGCAACCCTAATGTCCCGTCGGCCCGCTGCAACCCCGCAAAGAGACAAGATGCCCGCAGTTTCCACCCTGACCCTGCGTCCCGATGCCTCGGGCATCGCCCGCGCCGCGCGGCTGCTGGCCGAGGGCGGGACCGTCGCCCTGCCGACGGAAACGGTGTATGGACTGGCCGCCAATGCCCGCGACGGGGCGGCGGTGGCGCGGATCTATCAGGCCAAGGGGCGGCCGTCCTTCAACCCGCTGATCGTGCATTGCGCCGATATGGCGGCCGCCGCGCGGATCGGCCGGCTGGAGGGCGAGGCCGAGGCGCTGGCCCGCACCTTCTGGCCCGGGCCGCTGACGCTGGTGGTGCCGCTGCGTGCGGACGCCGGCATCGCCGGGATCGTGACGGCAGGGCTGGACAGCGTCGGGCTGCGGGTGCCGGCGCATAAGCTGGCGCAGGCGGTGCTGCGGGACTCGGGGCTGGCGCTGGCGATGCCCTCGGCCAATGCCTCGGGGCGGATCAGCCCGACCACGGCGGCGCATGTGCTGGACCCGGACGGCGGGCTGGCGGGGCGCATCGCCGCGGTGCTGGACGGCGGCGCCTGCCCGGTCGGGGTCGAATCGACCATCATCGGCTGGCGGGACGGGGCGGCGGTGCTGCTGCGCCCCGGCGGCGTCGCGGCCGAGGCTGTGGAATCGGTGCTGGGCCACCCCCTGGCCCGCGCCGCAGTGGACGGGGATGCGCCCGATTCGCCGGGCCAGCTGCTCAGCCACTACGCCCCCGCGGCGCCGGTCCGGCTGGGCGCGCAGGCGGCGCGGGCGGGCGAGACGCTGATCGGTTTCGGACCGGTGGCGGGCGACCTGACGCTGTCAGCCTCGGGCGATCTGGCCGAGGCCGCCGCGCGGCTGTTCGACACGCTGCGCGCGGCCGACCGCCGCGGCCTGCCCATCGCGGTGGCTCCGATCCCGGCGCAGGGGCTGGGGCTGGCGATCAACGACCGGCTGGCCCGCGCGGCGGCGCCGCGGTGATCCGGGTGCCGCGCCATTGCGGCGGCGCGTCCCTGCGCCTAGCCTTGCACCCATGACCGCCGAGCCGATCTGGAAGGGAACCCCCCTGGACGCTGCCACCGCGCTGGCGCTGCTGGACTGGCAGCGCGAGATGGGCGCGGACGAGCCGATCCTTGACGGCCCCGTGGACCGCTACGCCGAGATTGCCCCCGCGCCCGCGCCGGCCAGCCCGCAGCCGGCGCTGGCCGGGATGCCTGCCGCCGCCCCCGCCGCGGCGCCCGCGCCTCAGATCGACCTGCCCGCGCAGGCCACCGCAATGGCCGCCCGCGCCGGCAACCTGTCCGAACTGGCGGCGCTGATGCAGGATTTCGACGGGCTCGAGATCCGCCGCGGCGCCCGCAACTTCGTCTTTGCCGACGGCAACCCGGGCGCGCGGGTGATGATCCTGGGCGAGGCCCCGGGCGAGGAAGAGGACCGGCAGGGCCGCCCCTTCGTCGGCCGCGCCGGGCAGCTGCTGGACCAGATGTTCGCCGCCATCGGCCTGTCGCGGCAGGCGGTGGATGCCGAACGCGCGCTCTACATCACCAATGTGCTGCCCTGGCGCCCGCCGGGCAACCGCCGCCCGGAGCAGGCGGAAATCGACGCGATGCTGCCCTTTGTCGCCCGCCACGTCGAGCTGGCGGCGCCGGATGTGCTGGTGCTGATGGGCAACACCCCCTGCCAGGCGGTGCTGGGGCGGCAGGGGATCCTGCGGCTGCGCGGGCAATGGGCGCAAGGTTTCGGTCGCCCGGTGCTGCCGATGGCGCACCCCGCCTATGTGCTGCGCAACCCGATCGCCAAGCGGGATTCCTGGGCGGACCTGCTGTCGCTGCAGGCGCGGCTTCAGGCCGGCCCGCAGCCCTGATATTCGACCGCGCCGCCGGTCCCGTCGACCAGCGTCAGCCGCACGGCACCCCGGTCCAGCGCAAACGGCTTGCCCGAGGGCGCCACGAAATCCGAGGTCGCGGTGATCCGCCCCCCGGCTTCGCTGAGCTCGGGCGCGGAGACCCAGATTTCGCCGCCGTCATGTTCCAGCGCCGCCGCGATCTCGTTGCCGCCGGTCGCGGGGGCCGAGACGGCGACGCGCAGCCCGTCCTCGATCTCGGTCACCCGGCAGTCCAGCAGCGCGGGCTGAGGCTGCGGCACCTGCGCCAGCGCGGCCTCGATCCCCGGGTCGGGGGTGTCGGCCAGGGGCGGGGCGTCCAGCGTCAGATGCGCGGGCACGCAGATGGATTCGCACAGGCCCAGCTCGACCCCGACCCTGCCGGTGACCGGGGTGCCGGGGGTGGCGGGGGTGATCTCGATCGGCAGCACCAGCGCGCCGTGATAGCCCAGCGTGCGCTCTCCGGCGGATTCGATGATCTCGGGCACCGGCCAGTGCAGGGTGGCGGCGCCGATGTTCCCGGCGCCGTCCCAGTCGAAGCCGGGCGGCACGCCGTTGTCGCCGGGGCTGCGCCAGTAGGTCTTCCACCCCGGCTGCAGCTCCAGCCGCAGCGCGGTCATCCAGGTGCCCTCGGCGGTGGGATAGGCAGGCAGCAGCCGGGCGGATTTCAGCCCGGGCGGCAGCTCCTGCGCGGCGGCGGCGACAGGGGATGCCAGCAGCGCGGCCAGCAGCGGGGCGACAAGGGCGGCACGACATCTCATGCCCCCGATCTAGGTGCGGCGGCGGCGGGGGGAAAGTCACAACTGCGCCATGGACCTGCGGCAGCAGGGGCGCTTGCGGCCGGCCGGGCTTGCGCCGCGGGCGGCGGATGCCGATGTTGCAGGGGAAAGGATGCGCCATGACCGACCAATCGACGCCTGCGCCCGATGCCGCCGCCGACGCTCGCGGCGCCATCCCCCGCGACAATCTGACCGGCAAGGTGCTGATCGCGATGCCGGGGATGACCGACCCGCGCTTTTCCCACGCGGTGGTGCTGATCTGCGCGCACGGGGACGAGGGCGCGATGGGCATCGTGCTGAACAAGCCGCTGCCCGGGATCGGCTTTGCCGAGCTGATGGACCAGCTGGGCATCCCGACCGAGGGCCGCGATCCGCCGGTGCCGGTGCATTTCGGCGGCCCGGTCGAGCCCGGGCGCGGCTTCGTGCTGCACCCGCTGCCCGAGGGCGTGCCCGATGACGAGGGCTCGGGCAGGGTCCGCATCGGCGGCCTGCCGCTGGGGGTCACCACCACCCGCAATATCCTGGAAGACATCGTGCAGGGCCGCGGCCCCGACCGGGCGGTGCTGTCGCTGGGCTATGCCGGCTGGGGCGCGGGCCAGCTGGAAAACGAGATGCTGGCCAACGGCTGGCTGACCGCCGAGGCCCGCGACGAGCTGGTCTTCGGCGCCGACAACGCCCGCAAATGGCAGGATGCGCTGAAATCGCTGGGCGTGGACCCGCTGGCGCTGTCGTCGGCGGCGGGGCGGGCCTGAGAAGGGGGGCTTTGCCCCCGTCCCTGCAGGACTCCCCCCCAGGATATTTCCACACCAAAGACGGCAGCAGGCGGCGAGGGGGCAGACGGGCGACGGTGACGCTTGCCCGCCCGGCCCCGGTTTGCGATAGAGAAGCCCAGTCGTGAACCGGAGGCCCGCCATGATGTTCCGCGCCCGCCACCTGCTTGGCGTCGAACAGCTCTCGCCCCCCGAGATTACCACGCTGCTCGACCTAGCCGAGACCTATGTCGCGCTGAACCGGCGCACGGTGAAACACGGCGATGCGCTGCAGGGGCTGACGCAGATCAACCTGTTCTTCGAGGCCTCGACCCGCACCCAGTCCAGTTTCGAGCTCGCCGGCAAGCGGCTGGGCGCGGATGTGATGAACATGGCCGTCGCCCAGTCCAGCGTGAAGAAGGGCGAGACGCTGATCGACACCGCGCTGACCCTGAACGCGATGCAGCCCGACCTGCTGGTGGTGCGCCACCCCCATTCCGGCGCGGTCAACCTGCTGGCGGAAAAGGTGAATTGCGCGGTGGTGAACGCCGGCGACGGGCGGCACGAGCACCCGACCCAGGCGCTGCTGGACGCGCTGACCATCCGCCGGGCCAAGGGGCGGCTGCACCGGCTGACCGTGGCGATCTGCGGCGACATCGCGCATTCGCGGGTGGCACGATCCAACCTGATCCTGCTGGGCAAGATGGAAAACCGGGTGCGGCTGGTCGGGCCGGCGACGCTGATGCCCTCGGGCGCGGGCGAATGGGGCTGCGAGGTCCACCACGACATGGAGGAAGGGCTGCGCGACGCCGATGTGGTGATGATGCTGCGCCTGCAAAAGGAACGGATGGACGGCGGCTTCATCCCCTCGGAACGCGAATATTACCACCGCTGGGGGCTGGACGCCGAGAAACTGGCGCTCGCGAAACCCGACGCCATCGTCATGCACCCGGGCCCGATGAACCGCGGCGTGGAGATAGACGGCACCATCGCCGACGACATCAACCGCAGCGTGATCCAGCACCAGGTGGAAATGGGCGTGGCGGTGCGCATGGCCGCCATGGATCTGCTGGCGCGCAACCTGCGGGCCGAGCGCGGGGCGCGGGCGGCGGAGGAGGGGACCTATGTCTGAAGCCATGGCCCCTTCGTCGCGGCCGCATGGGTATTTGAACCAGAAAGAACTCCGGGCGCGTAAACCATGATCCTGCATTTCCAGAACGCCCGGCTGATCGACCCCGAGGCGCTGAGCGACGAACCCGGCAGCCTGACCGTCGAGGACGGCGTGATCGTGGCGCTGGATGACGATGCCCCCGAGGGTGCGCGGGTGATCGATTGCGACGGGCGTTGTCTTGCGCCCGGGATCGTGGACTGGGGCGTCAAGATCGGCGAGCCGGGCGAGCGGCACCGCGAATCCATGCGCTCGGCCGCGCTGGCGGCGGCGGCGGGCGGGGTGACCACGATCGTCACGCGTCCCGACACGCTGCCCCCGATCGACACGCCGGAATCGCTCGAGTTCGTCACCCGCCGCGCCGCCGGGCAGCTGGTGCGCATCCGCCATCAGGCCGCCCTGACCCGTGGCCGCGATGGGCGCGAGATGGTCGAGATGGGGTTCCTGCGCGACGTGGGCGCGCTGGCCTTTACCGACGGGGTGCGGGTGGTCGAAAATACCAAGCTGCTGTCGCGCTGCATGACCTATGCCCGCGATCTTGGCGCGCTGATCGTGGGCCATCCGCAGGACCCCGGGCTGTCGCGCGGGGCGGCGGCGACCAGCGGCAAGTTCGCCTCGCTCTACGGGCTGCCCTCGGTCACGCCGCTGGCGGAGCGCATGGGGCTGGAACGCGACCTGGCGCTGGTCGAGGCGACGGGGGTGTGCTGGCACGCCGACCAGATCACCACCGCCGATTCGCTGGTCGTGCTGGACCGGGCGCGGGCGGCGGGGCTGGACGTGACCGCGGGAACCTCGATCCACCATCTGACGCTGAACGAGTTCGACGTCGGCGATTATCGCACCTTTTTCCGCCTGACCCCGCCCCTGCGCTCCGAGGACGACCGCATGGCCATGGTCGAGGCGGTGGCCGAGGGCCGTATCGACGTGATCGGCAGTTTCCACACCCCCCAGGACGAAGAGGCCAAGCGCCTGCCCTTCGAGGTTGCGGCCCCGGGCGCGGTGGGGCTGGAAACCCTGCTGCCGGCGGCGATGCGGCTTTACCATCAGGGCGGCGTCGGGCTGGCGCAGCTGTGGCGGGCGATGTCGCTGAACCCGGCGCGGCGGCTGGGACTGGACGCCGGGCGGCTGGCGGTGGGCGCGCCCGCCGATCTGGTGCTGTTCGACCCGGATGCGCCCTTCATCCTCGACCGTTTCGCCCTGCAGTCCAAGTCCAAGAACACCCCCTTCGACGGCACAAGGATGGAGGGGCGGGTGCTGGGCACCTGGGTCGGCGGCGCGCGGGTGTTCGGGAATGGCTGATGCGATGCTGCTGGGGGCGGCGGCGGGGCTGGGCTATCTGCTGGGCTCGGTGCCGTTCGGGGTGCTGCTGACCCGGGCGCTGGGGCTTGGCGATCTGCGTAGCATCGGCTCTGGCAATATCGGCGCGACCAATGTGCTGCGCACCGGCAACAAGGGCGCAGCACTGGCCACGCTGCTGCTGGACGGCGGCAAGGGCGCCGCCGCGGTGCTGCTGGCGCGCTGGCTTGGCGGTGAGGGCGCGGCGCTGGTCGCCGGGGGCGCGGCGTTCCTGGGCCATCTCTACCCGGTCTGGCTGGGATTTCGCGGCGGCAAGGGCGTCGCCACCTTTCTGGGCACGGTGATTGCGCTGGCCTGGCCGCTGGGGCTGGGGCTCTGCGCGATCTGGCTGCTGACCGCGGCGCTCAGCCGCATCTCGTCGTTGTCGGCGCTGGTGGCGGCGGCGTCGGCGCCGGTGCTGGCGCTGGCCATGGGGCAGCCCGGGCTGGCGGCGGTGACGCTGTTCATGGCGACGCTGATCTTCCTGCGCCACCACGAGAACATCGCCCGGCTGCGGGCGGGGACCGAGCCGCGGATCGGCGCCGGCAAGCGCCGCGGCTAGGGGCGGTGCAGCTGCGCCTCGACCGCCTCGGCGGTGCGGCGGGTGTTGTGGTAGATGCCAATCTGCAGATAGATGAACCCGGCGATCAGGGTCAGGTTGATGAACCCGCCCACCAGCACCATGATGAGCGAATGCAGGCCGCCGGCCGGGTGGTTCATCGAGATCACGGCGGCGGCAATGATCCCGATCGCGGCTAGGACCACGATCACATCGACAAGCCGTTCCAGCCAGCGGACAAAGAAATCGCGCATGAGCCCAATCCTTCTGCTACGCAAGGGTGAAAGCGGGGCGCCGCGGGATGGTTCCGCCGTGCCTCCGAACACCCCCACCTGCAGGGCTTCGGGCGGTCGCAAATATCCCGGGGGTCCGGGGGCTGGCCCCCGGTCCGGCGGCGCCGCTCAGCGCGTCGGCACCGGGGTCTCGCCGCGATAGTCGTAGAAGCCGCGGCCGGTCTTGCGGCCCAGCCAGCCGGCCTCGACGTATTTCACCAAGAGCGGGCAGGGGCGGTATTTGGTGTCGGCCAGCCCGTCGTGCAGCACGTTCATGATCGCCAGGCAGGTGTCCAGCCCGATGAAATCGGCCAGCTCCAGCGGCCCCATCGGGTGATTCGCCCCCAGCTTCATCGATTCGTCGATGGAACGGACGTTGCCCACGCCCTCATACAGCACATAGACCGCCTCGTTCATCATCGGCACCAGGATCCGGTTCACGATGAAGGCGGGGAAATCCTCGGCGCTGGCGGCGGTCTTGCCCAGCGACGCGACGACGCCGACCAGCGTCTGATAGGTGTCCTCGTTGGTGGCGATGCCGCGGATCAGCTCGACCAGCTGCATCACCGGCACCGGGTTCATGAAGTGGAAGCCCATAAATTTTTCCGGCCGGTCGGTGCGGCTGGCCAGCCGGGTGATCGAGATCGACGAGGTGTTCGAGGTCAGGATCGTCTCGGGCTTGAGATGCGGCAGCACCGATTCGAAGATCTTGTTCTTGACGTCCTCGCGCTCGGTCGCGGCCTCGATGACCAGATCGGTGGCGCCGATGTCGGCCATGTCGGTGGTGGTGCGGATGCGGGCCATGGCGGCGGCCTTGTCCTCGGCCGAGACCTTGCCGCGGCTGACCTGCCGGTCGAGGTTCTTGTCGATCGTCGCGACCGCTGCCTGCATCGCTTCGGCCGAGATGTCGTTCAGCAGCACGTCATACCCGGCCAGCGCGAAGACATGGGCGATCCCGTTGCCCATCTGCCCGGCGCCGATCACGCCCACCGATTGCACCGCCATGCGCCATTCTCCCTTGGAATACTGCGCGACGATAGGGCCGGCAGGGCTGGGTGTTCAACCAGTAACCGCCCGGGCCGGTGGCGCCGGGCGGAAACTGCGGGTGTTGTCCGGGCTCAGACCTTCTCGGTCAGTTCCGGCAGGACGGTGAAGATATCGCCGACCAGGCCGTAATCTGCGATCTGGAAGATGGGGGCTTCCTCGTCCTTGTTGATGGCGACGATGACCTTGCTGTCCTTCATGCCGGCCAGGTGCTGGATCGCGCCCGA
>NZ_FRCK01000012.1 GCF_900142875.1 Paracoccus solventivorans
TATGCGCAGTTCGTTGCGCTGAAAATCGCCAGCGCGGCGGCACTTGCGGGCGCTTCCCTCAGCGAACTGCGCATAATCACGCGGTGTGCATAATTCCGCCCCAAGGCAACGGTACGCATGCCGCGTTCGGCCGCGTTGTTATCCAACTCAAGGATGCCGTGGTCGAGATAAGGGCGCAGGCGCGCCATGCGGGTCAGCGCGTAACGGATGGCCGCCGCGAGTGGGGATTTGCCCGAGATCGTGGTGAGTTGCATGCCAGCCAGACCTCCGGATCGTCGAAGAGCGGAGCGGCATGGGCGCGTCGCAGTTCCGCGCGACGGTCAGGCGGCAACCCGCATGTTGGCCGGAACAGGGATCACGACATCAGACCCCGGATCAGCCGTGCCAATACTTAGGATCATAGCTGCCGCTGATGCGCATCCGGTGCCCACCCGCCAATTCGATCTCAATGCAGTTGTCGGCGACAGGCGTCCTCGCTGGCGCCTTCGCCTCCGCGACGATCTCCACCGGTAGAAGCCCCCAGCACGCCGAAGCGGGAACCGGATGTGGGCATCAATTCTTCTCTGGTTCGCAATCAGGGCTCCTTGGCTATGCCGAAACCACTCGCTTTTCCTCGCAAGCCGCGCAAGGGGACCGACCTTTCGGAGCATAGTGCAGGTAAAAATGATCGTATTCGCTTGGCCACTCGAGCACGGTCAGGGCCACCCCACCCTTTTTTTTCTGCGCGACCCGTTGTATGTTCCTCTCCAGCAACCTCCTGCGCCACCTCAGTAATTCCACCCCAGCAATCAGTTCACGATGAACTCCGCATGCAGAGCCCCAGCCGCATGGACGGCCTTGAGGATGTCGATCAGTTCGCGCGGGCGCACGCCCAAGGCGTTCAGGCCTTCGACCACGTCGGACAGGGACGATTCTCCGCTGACCTCGGCAAAGCCGATTCCGGGTTCCTGCGTGATCTCGACATCGCTGCGCGGCGCGTCCACATCGCGGATCTGGAAATTGGCGGCCAGCCGGCCGCCAGCGTAGCGGCCCATCTGTGCGGCTGGGATTTCCTCGCCATTAAGGGACAGCAGCCCCAGTGCCGAGGCGCCGACCGCCATCCCTGCCGTGACCGGCCCGGCGGCGGTGAAGCCGAAGCGGGCGGGCTCGGTGCCATCCAGCAGCACGCCGCCGTTCGCGGTGAACAGCGCCACGCTCCCGTTTTCGCGGGGCAGTTCCTTCAACGGCACGATTTCGGCCAGTTGGTCGATCAGCCGCTGGCGTTCGTCCTGCAGGGCATTCGCGTCGCCGCCGGCAGTCATCTGCATGGCGATCTGCCGGTTCAGTTCGGCCACCTGCTCGAGCCCTGAATTGAGCGTCGCCACATCCTGCGCGATGGCCTGGTCGGCGGTGGTGCGGGCCTGCTGGATACTGTTGCCGATCGACTGATAGGCGCCGGCCAGTGCGCTGGCGGCGGACAGGGCGCGCGCCAGCCCGGATTCATTCTCGGGGCGCGCCGAGGCCGAAACCAGCGCCGCCTCGAAGTCGGCAAGCAGCGTGGTCAGGGCGCCGGGCTGGCCGGGCACGCCCAGCGCATCGGCCATGGATTTGTGAAAATCGGCCAGGGTGCCAGCGCGGGCCGCGTCGGCCGAGGCCAGCCGCCCCTGCGCCAGCACCGAGTTGCGCACCACCCTTGCCACGCCGTCGACCTGCACCCCGCCGCCGCCGGCGAGATAGGAGCGCGCCGACTGCTGCAGCTCGCGCCGCACATAGCCGGGGGTCAGGGCGTTGGCGAGGTTCGAGGCGACGACCTCGGTCCCGCGCGAGGCGGCGACGATCCCCGAGACCGCGTTCGAGATGGCATTGGAAAGGCTCATGTCCGGCGTGTCCGCGGCCGCGCCGCGGCCCTCCTCAGCGCTTGATGTTGGTGGTTTCCTGAAGCATCTCGTCCACGGTCTGGATGACCTTGGCGTTCGACGAATAAGCGCGCTGGGTCTGGATCAGGTCCGTCAGCTCATGCGCGACATCGGTGGTCGAGTTCTCGCGGGCATAGCCGACCACGGCGCCCGTCGGCCCGTCGCCCGCGTCCCACAGGTAGAACGACCCCGATTCCGCCGAGACCTGATAGGTCTGGCTGTCCCGGGCGATCAGCCCGTTCAGATTGGGCACGTCCACCAGCGGGATCTGGGCGATGGTGCGGGTGAAGCCGGTATCATAGGTCACCCGCAGCATCCCGTGTTCGTCGATCTCGACCGTCGAGAAATTGCCGACGGGCGAGCCGTTCCGGGCGATGTTGGTCGGGGCGAAGCCGGACTCGAGCTGGGTCAGCCCGTTGGGGTCGCCCAGCCGGCCGATGGTGACGGCGATGGGGCCGCCCTGCACGGCCAGCGCCAGTTCCCCGGTGGCGGCGTCGTAGGCACCGCCCGACAGCACCGTCACCGATCGCAGCGTGCCGCCGAAGGCCTGGCCGTCGTCGAACACCAGCTCGTAGCTGCCGACCAGGTTCGAGGCCGGGTCCATGGCGGAATCGCGGATCTCCATCCGCCAGCTGTTGCTGGGCAGCGCCCCGGTCGAAGCCACGGGCGTGAAGGTGACCTGCAGGCTTTCCGGCGCCCCGAGATTGCCGAAATACTCGACCGCCGTCACCTCGGGCAGGCCGGCCGCGCCGGGCCGCGTGGCGCCGGCGGGCAGGTTGATGCCCAGCTGGATCCGCGTCGTCGGGTCGCCCGAGGTCTGGTGATGGCTGAGCACCACCGGCTGCAGCCCGGCCACGCTATCGCGGGCGTTCAGCGGGATGGTCCCGTCCGCCAACGCCGGCCAGCCCAGCAGCACCAAGCCCGATTCGGTCTTGAGCACCCCGTTGTCGTCCGGGCGGAAGGACCCGGTCGGGGTCATCATCATCGGCTGGCTGCCCAGCCCCCCGCCCAGCCCGCCGTCCAGATAGACCGAAGGGATCATCGGCAGCATCCCCCGCCCCGAGACCGCGATGTCCAGCGAATGGGACGAGGGCACCAGCCCGCCCTTTTGGTCCACCAGCCTTGTGGTCACGGTCCTGACCCCGCCCGAGGCATAAACCCCGGTTCCCCGCGCCTGGTTGATCACCATGCTTTCGAAATCGGTGTTCAGCCGCTTGTAGCCATGGGTCCCCGAGTTCGCGATATTGTCCGAAATGCTGGCCAGCCGCGCAGCGTTGGCGGCAAGGCCGGACACGCCGGCATGAAGGGACGAGGAAATCGTCATTCGGGTCACCCTGGTTGAATCACATTGACTGCAAGATGCGCGACAGAGCTTAATTTCCCGCTAACGGCGCTGCCCTGTCCTGCATTATCTAAGTAAAATCACCTCGATCCGGTTATTCCCCGGGTCCATCGCATTGGAATTGCGCGGCTTCTTGTCGCCGAAGGCGGTCACGCGCTGGATGCGGCGGTCGTCCAGCCGCCCATCGACCAGCAGGCGGCGGACGGCGTGGGCGCGCTGGTCCGACAGCGGCCAGGTCGGATTTTCCACCAGCATTTCCGGGAAACCCCGGACATGCCCGGCAATCGCCAGCTGGTTTTTCGTGCGCCCCAGCACGGTGGCGAGAATCGCGGTCAATTCGCGTAGCGCTGGCGTGGGCTCGGCCGATTCGCCATGAAACAGCGCCTCGTCCACGATGTCGCCCAACTCGATCACCAGACCCTCGTCGGTAATGCGGGTGACGACGTGGCGCAGCAGGTTCACCCGCTGCATCGATTCGGCGCCGGTGCCGGTCAGGGCGTTCTGGATCGCCTGCTCGATCTCGCGCATCTGCCGGTCGGCCGAGGGGGTGTAGACCGCGGCCTGATCCGCGGGGGGATCGTCCGATTCGCCGCCGTCCATGCCCATCGCGGCCGAGGCGGGCGCATGGACGATGGTCGGGTCGAAATACTCCGCCAACCCCTGGCGCTGCTTTTCCGTGGTCGCGTTCAGCAGCCACATCAGCAGGAAAAACGCCATCATCGCGGTCACGAAATCCGCGTAGGCGACCTTCCACGCGCCGCCGTGGTGCGATTCCTCGGCCACCGCAGCGCAGCGCCGGATGATGATCGGCAGAGCATTTCGTTTCGACGCCATCTGCGCACCCCCGGATTACCCAAGGGCCAGCCATAGCAGACGCGGTGTTGCCGGCAGGTTAACCGTTCAAATGCCGCGCATTTCCTCGCGCATCATCACCGCGGCCTTTTCCGCGATCATGATGGTGGGGGCGTTGGTGTTGCCGGATGTGATCACAGGCATGACCGAGGCATCGACCACGCGCAGCCCCTGCACCCCGCGCACCCGCAGCCGCGGGTCCACGACGGCGCCGTCGTCGGCCCCCATCCGCGCCGTGCCCACCGGGTGGAAGATGGTCGAGCCCACCAGCCCGGCGGCGTCGGCCAGTTCCTCGTCGCTCTGGAACGAGGGGCCGGGCTTCATTTCCTCGGGGCGATAGCGGGACATCGGCTCGGCCGCCATGATCCGGCGGGTCAGGCGGATCGCGCGCGCCGCGGCCAGGCGGTCGCCGGGGGTGGAGAGGTAGTTCGGCGCGATCTCGGGCGCGCGCATCGGGTCGGCCGAGGTGATGCGCACATGGCCGCGGCTTTCCGGGCGCAGGTGGCAGACGCTGGCGGTAATCGCGGGGAAATCATGCAGCGGCTGGCCGAACGCCTCGAGGCTCAGCGGCTGCACGTGCCATTCCAGGTCCGGCGTCGCGACATCGGGGCTTGACCGCGCGAACGCCCCCAGCTGGCTGGGCGCCATGCTCATCGGGCCGGTGCGGCGCAGCAGATATTCGGCGCCGATCATCCCCCGCCCCCACCAGCGCCGGGCCATCTGGTTGAGCGTCCGCGCGCCCGAGACCTTCCAGGCGCAGCGCAGTTGCAGGTGGTCCTGCAGGTTCTCGCCCACCGGGGCGTCGCGGCGCACCGCGATGCCCATGTCCTGCAACAACGCCCCCGGGCCGATGCCCGAGAGCTGCAGGATCTGCGGGGTGTTGATGGCGCCGGCCGACAGCACCACCTGGCCCGCGTGCACCACCTCGACCGCGCCGTCGGCGAACAGCTCGAGCCCGACCGCGCGGTCGCCCTCGAACAGGACGCGGCGGACGTGGCGGCCGGTCAGCACGGTCAGGTTCGGCCGCTTCATCGCCGGGCGCAGAAAGGCGCGGGCGGCCGAGACCCGCCAGCCGCTCCGCTGGCTGACCTTGAAATAGCCCACGCCCTCGTTGTCGCCGGTGTTGAAATCGTCGCTGGCGGGGATGCCCACCGCCTGCGCCGCCCGCGCCCAGTCGTCGAGGATGTCCCAGCGCAGCCGCTGCCGCTCGATCCGCCAGGGGCCGCCGGCGCCGTGATGTTCCGAGGGACCTGCGAAATAATCCTCGGACTTCAGGAACAGCGGCTGCACGTCGTCCCAGCCCCAGCCGGTGCAGCCCAGCTGCCGCCAGTGGTCGTAATCGGCGGCCTGCCCGCGCAGATACAGCATCCCGTTAATGGAGCTGCACCCGCCCAGCACCTTGCCGCGCGGATACAGCAGCTGCCGGCCGTGCAGCCCGGGGTCGGGCGCGGTCTTGTACATCCAGTCGGTGCGCGGGTTGCCGATGCAATAAAGATAGCCGATCGGCACGTGAATCCACGGATAGCGGTCGCTTTCCCCGGCCTCGATCAGCAGGACGCGCAGGCGCGGATCCTCGGACAGCCGCGCGGCCAGGACGCAACCGGCGCTGCCCGCCCCCGCAATGACCACATCGTGCATTCGGCCTGTTCCCCTTGCCTCGTCCCATCGCCGCAACGCTAGCAAAGGCCGCGCCGGACGCAACGGCAGGATCGCCGCAGCCGGCCCGGAGCGCTTGCTTGCGCGGTGCCCGGATCGGGCTAGAGTGTTTCCCATGATCGAGGCGGGACAGTTCGACCTGGAAACCGGCGCGGGGCTGATGGCCTGTCCGCGCTGCGACGCGCTGCATGTCGAGGACGAGCTGGCCGAGGGCGAGACCGCGCGCTGCATCCGCTGCGGCAAGGTGCTGGGGCGGCCGCGGGCGGGCGCCTTCACCCAGATCGTGGCGCTGTCGGTCACCTCGCTGGTGCTGATGGTGGCGGCGATCTTTTTCCCGTTCCTGGAAATCTCGCGCATGGGGTTCGGCAACGCCACCTCGCTGTTCGGGGTGGCGCTGGCGTTTTCCCATGGCTGGCTGATGCCGCTGACGGTGGCGATGCTGGGGTTCATCGTCGGGCTGCCGGCGCTGCGGGCCTTGCTGCTGGTCTATGTGCTGTGGCCGATGCGCGGCGACGGCCCGCCCGCGCGCCACGCGGGTGAGGCGTTCCGCCTGTCGGAACTGCTACGGCCGTGGTCGATGGCCGAGATCTTCGTGATCGGCACCTCGGTCGCGCTGGTCAAGGTGGCGGGGCTGGCGACCGTCAGCCTTGGCCCGGCATTCTGGGCGTTCTGCGGGCTGATCGTGGTCGGCGCCGCCAGCAACGTGTTCACCTGCTCGACGACGATCTGGGACACGCTCGAGGACCGCGGCGCCTTCACCGACGGGCGCGAAGTCGTCGCTGACCCGCAGGCCGTCGCGCAAACCCGCCACCGCCCCGCCCCGGACGGGCGCGCCGGATGAGCGCCCCCAAGCCGGACGAGCCCCCGGTCCTGACCGCCCACCGCGCCGGGCTGGTCGGCTGCCGCGGCTGCGGGCGGGTCTGGCCCGCGGGGACCGAGTTCTGCGGCCGCTGCGGGGCGCATGTCTACCAGCCCGACCGGCACAGCCTGCAGGCGGTCTGGGCATGGTGGCTGGCGGGGCTGATCTTCTACATCCCGGCCAACCTGCTGCCGATGCTGAAGACGCAGACCCTGGGCGGGCTGGCCGGCAACAGCGAAGCCACCATCTTCGGCGGGGTGATCGAGCTGTTGCACTACGGCAACTATGGGGTGGCGGCGATCATCTTCGTCGCCTCGATCATCGTGCCGATCGGCAAGTTCCTGGTCATCGCCTGGCTGGCCACCGTCGCCGGGCGCCCCGCCAGCGTCGAGGCCGCGCACACGCGGCTGCGCGCGCTCGAGGCGGTCGAATACATCGGCCGCTGGTCGATGATCGACGTGTTCGTGGTGGCGATCCTGTCGGCGCTGGTGCAGCTGGGCTTCGTCGCCACCATCCACCCCGGCCCGGCGGCGGCCAGTTTCGCGCTGTCGGTTGCCTTCACGATGCTTTCGGCACAAAGTTTCGATCCGCGGCTGATCTGGCGCGGACTGCCGCTTCGGACCCGCAGGGACAGGACCGCCGAATGACCGACATCCCCCCGGGGACCACGCCCCCGCAGCAGACCCCACCCAAGGGCCCGCCGCCGCTGCGCCCGGCGCATCCGGTCCGGCGCACCGCGGCGCGGGCGGCGCGGGCCAGCGTCTCGGTCATCTGGGCGGTGCCAATCATCGCGCTGCTGGTCACGCTGGCGCTGGCCTGGAACGCCTATGCCGGGCGCGGCACGCTGGTGTCCGTCGCCTTCAAGGACGCCACCGGCATCACCCCCGGCGAAACCCTGCTGAAGTTCCGCGAGATCACCGTCGGCCAGGTCGAGGCCGTGCGCTTCACCCACGATCTGGAACAGGTGATCGTGGACATGCGGGTCGACAAGGACATCGCCCAGTTCATCGACGACGACGCCGAGTTCTGGATCGTGCGCCCGCAGGTTTCCACGCAGGGGATCTCGCGGCTGGACACGGTGCTGACCGGCGCCTTCATCGAGGGCTGGTGGGACAGCGAGATCGGCACCACCGCGCTTGAGGTTCACAGCGGGCTGGAACGCGCGCCGCTGACGCGCAGCAACGAACGCGGCACCTGGGTGCGGCTGGCCGCCACCGACGCCACCGGGATGAGCGAGGGCGCCCCGATCCTCTATCACGGGCTGGCGGTGGGGCGGATGCAGAACCTGCGCCTGTCCGAGGCCGACGAGACCGTGATCGCCGATGTGTTCATCGAGGCCCCGCACGACCGCCGGCTGACCACCACCACCGTGTTCTGGGACGTGTCGGGGTTCAACATCTCGCTGGGGACGCAGGGGCTGGCGCTGAATGTCGGCTCGCTGGCCTCGGTGCTGCAAGGGGGGGCCGAGTTCGCCACCCTGTCCTCGGGCGGGCGGCCGGTCACGGCGGGCCATGTCTTCCACCTGCAGCCCGACCGCGAGACCGCGCAGAACAGCCTGTTCGCCACCTCGCCCGAGGACGAGCTGCGCCTGACCATGCTGGTCCCCGAGGCGGTGCGCGGCCTGCCGGTCGGCGCCGACGTGCAGTTCCAGGGGCTCAGCGTGGGTCGCATCACCAACCTTTCGGTGCGCGTCTCGCCCGACGACGGCGACGTGTTCCAGGACATCACCCTGGCGGTGTCGCCCCAGCGCATGGGCCTGCCCCAGGACGCCGGCCCCGCCGAGGCGCTGGAATTCCTGTCCCAGCTGGTCGCCGAACAGGGGCTGCGGGCGCGGGTCGCGGGGGCGGGGCTGCTGGGCACCTCGCTGATGGTCGAGCTGGTCGAGCTGCCCGAGGCGCCGCCCGCGCAGATGCAGCCCGATGCCGAGCCCTTCCCCGTCATTCCCACCGCGCCGCCGGACCTGTCGGACATCTCGACCACCGCGCAGGGGCTGATGACGCGGATCGGCAAGCTCAAGCTGGAAGAGCTGCTGAAATCGGCGACCGAGATGATGGACAGCGTGACAGCCATCGCCTCGTCGCAGGACACCCGTGCCATCCCGGAATCGGTGCGCAAGGCCAGCGACGAGATCGGCGCCGCGGCCGCCGACATCAGCGCGATCTCCGCCGAGCTGCGCGACAGCGGGCTGGCGGGGCGGATCGGGCAGGCGCTCGACGATACCTCGGCCGCCGCCAAGGCGGTGACCGAGGCCGCCGCCGACGTGCCCTCGATGGTCGAGCAGATCGAGGCCGCCGCCGTCGCGGTCGAGGAGTTCGATTTCTCGGGCATCAGCGACTCTGCCAAGGCGGTGGTGGACGACCTGCGCGCCATGCTGGGCAGCGAGGATGCCGAGCAGCTGCCGCGCAACCTGTCGGACACGCTGCAGGCGGCCTCGGCGCTGCTGAACGATCTGCGCGAGGGCGGCGCATCCGGCAACCTGAATGCGGCGCTGCAATCGGCGCGGCGCGCGGCCGACCAGGTGGCGCAGGCCGCCAACACCCTGCCGGCGCTGTCGCTGCGCTTCCAGCAGCTGGCGATGCGGGGGGAAACCGTGATCGCCAGCTACGGCGAACGTGGCGCCTTCAACACGGAAACCATCAACACCATGCGCAGCCTGCGCCGCGCCGCCGAGGCGTTCGGCAGCCTTGCCACCACCATCGAGCGCAACCCCCGCGCCTTTATCCTGGGACGTTAGACCATGCGGGCTTTCCTGTTCTTCCCTGCCGTGGCGCTGGTTCTGGCGGGCTGTTCCAACCCCGAGGCGACGGGCCGCTATCTGATCGACCCGCCGACGCCGCCGATGCGGGTGGCCAACAACCTGGGCACCGCCGAGCTGCGCGACGTGTCGCTGCCGGAATACGCGGCCTCGGGCGAGGTGGCGTGGCAGACTGCGGACGGGGCGGTGCGCTCGAACACGAAAACCCTGTGGGCGGACAAGCCGGAACGCGGCTTTACGCTGGCGCTGGCCCGGGCGATCTCGGACATGAGCGGCGCGACGGTGATCGCCGAGCCCTGGCCCCTGGCCGAGCCGCCGCGGCGTCGGATCGAGGTGCGGGTGGAACAGGCGCTGGCCGGGATGGACGGGATCTATCGGCTGGGTGGGCGCTATTACGTCGCGCAGGACAGCGCCGGCGGCGCCAACCACGCCCGCAGCTTCGCCATCGCGGTGCCGATCCCGCAGGCCGCCCCCGCCAGCGGCAGGCGCAAGCCCCCGGCCCCGCCCGCCGCCATCGCCGCCGCGCAGAATGCCGCCATCGCGCAGCTGGCCGCGCAAATCGCGACGCTGGGCGGCCCCGGCGCGGTGATCCGCACCAGCGCCCCCGCCCCCGAGCCGCTGTTCACCATGGAGCCGCTGCCGCCGCTGGAACCGCTCGAGCCGCTGCCCGAGCCCGCGCCCCTGCCCTCGGGCTAACCCCCGCGCTGGCTGCGTCGCCGCGCACCGCTGACAACCACCCCGCGATCTGGCATGAAGCCGCCGCCCGGCGGCCGCGCCCGCCCGATCCGCAACCGCCACAGGAACCTCCATGTCCCGCTTTGCCCTTCGCGTCTCCTGCCCCTCGACCCGCGGCATCGTCGCCGCCATCTCGGGCTTTCTGGCCGATCAGGGCTGCAACATCACCGACAGCGCCCAGTTCGACGACACCCACACCGGCCGCTTCTTCATGCGCATCAGCTTCCGAAGCGAAAAGGGCCGCACGCTGGACGAGTTGCGGCAGGGATTCGCCCCCGTTGCCGCGCCTTTCGCGATGGAGACCGAGTTCTTCGACGAGACCCGCAAGCGCCGGGTGATCCTCATGGTCAGCCGCTTCGGCCATTGCCTGAACGACCTGCTGTATCGCTGGCGCATCGGCGCGCTGCCCATCGACATCGTGGCGGTGATCTCGAACCACATGGACTACCAGAAGCTGGTGGTGAACCACGACATCCCCTATTACTGCATCCGCGTCACCCCCGAGACCAAGGCCGAGGCCGAGGCCCAGCAGATGCGCATCGTCGAGGAAACCGGGGCCGAGCTGATCGTGCTGGCGCGCTACATGCAGGTGCTGTCGGACCGCATGTGCCAGGAAATGTCCGGGCGGATCATCAACATCCACCACTCGTTCCTGCCCAGCTTCAAGGGCGCCAACCCCTACAAGCAGGCATTCGAGCGCGGGGTGAAGCTGATCGGCGCGACCTCGCATTACGTCACCGCCGATCTGGACGAAGGCCCGATCATCGAACAGGACATCGTGCGGGTGACCCACGCGCAATCGCCCGAGGATTACGTCAGCCTTGGCCGCGACGTGGAAGCGGCGGTGCTGGCGCGGGCGGTCCATGCGCATGTGAACGGGCGGGTATTCCTGAACGGCAACAAGACCGTGGTGTTCCCCGCCTCGCCCGGCAGCTACGCGTCCGAGCGGATGGGCTGAGACCGAAAGGGGGCGCCCATGGACGATCAGGCAGATGTGATCGCATTCCTGTCCGACCCCGCCACCCATGGCGGCGCGCCCGTCGAGGTGATCGAGACCCATATCTCGCGCATCTTCCTGGCCGGCGACCGCGCCTGGAAGATGAAGCGGGCGGTGCGCCTGCCCTATGCGGATTTTTCCACCCCCGCGCTGCGGCTGGCGGCGTGTGAGGCCGAGCTGACGCTGAACCGCCGCACCGCCCCCGCGCTGTACCTGCGGGTGCGGCGGCTGACCCGGGATGCGGACGGCATCGCGTTTGACGGCACCGGCGAACTGGTCGACGCGGTGGCGGAAATGGCCCGCTTCGATCAGGACTGCCTGTTCGACCGCATGGCGGCGGCGGGGCAGCTGACGCGGGCGCTGATCGAGGCGCTGGCCCGCAACATCGCCGATTTCCACGCCGCGGCGCAGGTGCTGCACATCGGCGGCACCGACAACATGGCCTGGGTGCTGGGCATCAACGAGGCCGGTTTCGCCGGCAGCCGCGTGTTTTCCGCAGCCGAGCAGGAGCGCCTGAACGCCGCCTTCCGCGCCGCGCTGGACCGCCACGCCCCCGCACTGGACCGGCGCGCCGATGCCGGGATGGTGCGGCGCTGCCACGGCGACCTGCATCTGCGCAACATCTGCCTGATCGACGGCCGCCCGCTGCTGTTCGACTGCATCGAGTTCAACGAGCAGCTGGCCGGCATCGACGTCGCCTATGACCTTGCCTTCCTGCTGATGGACCTGTGGCACCGCGGGCTGGAGGGGCTGGCGAACCTGGCCGCCAACCGCTGGTGCGACGCGACCGGGGACGAGGACGGCTTTGCGCTGCTGCCGTTCTTCATGGCGGTGCGGGCGGCGGTGCGGGCGCATGTCATCGCCACCCAGGCCGAAACCGCGGGCACGGGCCGCGGCCGGCTGGCGGCCGACGCGCGCCAGTATTTCGACCTCGCGCAGGCGCTGCTGGCACCCTCGCCGGCGCGGCTGGTGGCGCTGGGCGGGCTCAGCGGCTCGGGCAAGACCACGGTGGCCGAGGCGCTGGCCCCGCATCTGTCGCCCCCGCCCGGGGCGCGGCTGCTGGAAAGCGACCGGCTGCGCAAGGCGATGCACGGGGTCGCCGCCGAAACACGGCTGCCCGCCGCCGCCTATGCGCCCGAGGTTTCGGCGCAGGTCTATGCGCAGATGGCCGGGCGCAGCACCGCCATGCTGGCGCAGGGCGCGCCGGTGGTCGCCAATGCGGTGCACGACCGCGACCCCGACCGCGCCGCGTTCGAGCAGGCCGCCCGCGCGGCGGGCGCGGCGTTCCTGGGGGTCTGGCTGGACGCCGACCCGGCGCTGCTGCGCCAGCGGGTGGCGGCGCGGCGGGGCGGGGCCTCGGACGCCACGCTTTCGGTGCTGGAATCGCAGTTGCAGCGCACGGCCCAGGTCACCGGCTGGCATCGCATCGACGCGGGCCAGCCCACGGCGCGGATCGTGCAGCAGATCCTGGCCCTGCCCCCTGACAAGGGGCGTTGACCTCTCTCCATTCTCGCACATATCGTGATGTTTGAATGTAAGGGAGGTCGTCCATGTCCAGTTCCGTCCGGCGCAGCCTTGCGCCGCTTGCCGCTGCTGCGGCCATCTGCGCCACCGGGACCGCGGCCGCATCCGAGGACATCCCCGACAAATACCCCGAATCGCCGCTTTACGACAAACCCGTGCAGGTGACCGACCGGGTCTGGTCCGCCATCGGCGCCACCGCGCCGCCGACCTATGAAAACCAGGGGCACAACAACAACCTGTCCTTCATCGTCACGGACGAGGGCGTGGTGGTGATCAACGGCGGCGCCTCGACCGTGCTGGCGCAGGCGCTGCATGACGAGATCAAGGCCGTCACCGACCAGCCGGTCAGGCTGGTCATCAACGAAAACGGCCAGGGCCATTCCATGCTGGGCAACGGCTATTGGCGCGAACAGGGGGTCCGCATCGTCGCGCATGAGGACGCGGCGGCCGAGTTCGCCGACAGCGCCCCGCAGGCGCTGGAATCGCTGAAGGGTTACGCGCGCGAAGGCGCCGAGGGCACCAGCATCGTCGCCCCGGACGAGACCTTCACCGACCGCTACGACGCCAGCATGGGCGGCGTCACGATCGAGGTGCTGTATCTGGGTCCGGCCCACAGCCCCGGCGACACCCAGGTCTGGCTGCCCGACGACAGGACCCTGATCGCCGGCGACATCGCGTTCCACGAACGGATGCTGCCGCTGTTCAACGACACCTGCACCAGCTGCTGGATCGAGACCTGGGACAATGCGCTGGTGCCCTTGGGCGCCGAGGTGGTGATCCCCGGCCACGGCCACCCCACCGACATGGCCACCGTGCAGCTTTACACCCGCGACTACCTGCTGGACCTGCGCGAAAAGATCGGCGCCCATATCGAAGAGGGCGGCGACCTGGCCGGCGCCTATTACGTCGACCAGAGCCGCTGGCAGGATCTGGACACCTTCGACGAGCTGGCGACCAAGAACGCGGGGCTGGTCTTTGCCGAGATGGAGTTCGAATAGGCCCGCCCCTGCCCGTCCCCGCACGTGCTGACGCCCCGTCACTTCCGGCGGCCCGGGCGGGGGATGCAAAACGACAGTTGCAGAACCATCCCGCTCGGGTCACCTTGGCAGACAAAATGCAGCGGAGGTGCAAGCTCATGCAATATCGTCACAAACTTCTGACAGCGGCGCTGCTGTCGGCCAGCATCCTGGCGGGGCCGGTCTCGGCCGAGACCCTGCGCTGGGCCAAGGCGGCGGATGCGACCACACTGGACCCGCATTCGCAAAACCTTGGAACCAACCACAATTTCCTGCACCACATCTATGAAACGCTGGTCGAGCGCGAGGTCGACGGCACGCTGGTCCCGCGGCTGGCGACCGAGTGGGCGATCAAGGAAGGCGAGCCCAACGTCTGGGTGTTCAAGCTGCGCGAGGGCGTGACCTTCCACGACGGCGCGCCGTTCACCGCCGACGACGTGGTGTTTTCCATCGACCGGGCGCGCTCGGAAACCTCGAACATGCGGCAGCTGCACGCGGGGGTGGATCACGTGGTCGCGGTGGACGACCACACGGTCGAGGTCCACATGGTCGGCCCGAACCCGCTTTATCCCGACAACCTGACCAACACCTTCATCATGGACCGCGAATGGTCCGAGGCGAACAACGTGGTCGAGGTGCAGGACTACGCCGCCGGCGAGGACAACCATGCCGTGCGCAACACCAACGGCACCGGCCCCTATACGCTGACCGAACGCGAGGTCGACGTGCGCTCGGTCCTGACCTGGTTCGAGAACCACTGGGCCGACAAGCCGCAGGTGACCGAGATCGTCTATGTCCCCATCGCCGAAAACGCGACCCGCATCGCCGCGCTGCTGTCGGGCGAGGTCGATTTCGTGCAGGACGTGCCGGTGCAGGACATCGAGCGGCTGGAATCCAGCGAAGGCATCACCGTCACCAAGGGCCCGGAAAACCGCATCATCTATCTGGGCTACCGCTTCGGCGAAGAGCCGCTGAAGACCTCGAACGTCACCGATTCGAACCCGATCGACAATCCGCTGGTGCGCGAGGCGATGCATCTGGCCATCGACCGCGACACGATCCAGCGGGTGGTGATGCGCGGCAACTCGATCCCGACCGGGGTGGCGACGCCGCCCTTCGTCAACGGCTGGACCGAGGAACTGGACGCCTATCCCGCCCCCGACCCGGAACGCGCCAAGGCGCTGCTGGCCGAGGCGGGCTATCCCGACGGCTTCACCATCACGCTGGACACCCCCAACAACCGCTATGTGAACGACGAGGCGATCTCGCAATCCGTGGTGGGGATGCTGGCGCGGATCGGGATCAAGGTGACGCTGGCCTCGCGCCCGATCGCGCAGCACTCGCCGCAGATCACCAACAACCTGACGGATTTCTACCTGATGGGCTGGGGGGTGCCGACCTTCGATTCCGCCTATATCTTCAACGATCTGGTCCACACGAAAGAGGGCAATTTCGGCGCCTATAACGGCGGGCTCTATTCCAACCCCGAGTTGGACCCCAAGATCGAGTCGCTGGAAACCGAGATCGACATCGACAAGCGCAACGCCACCATCGCCGAAATCTGGGACGTGGTGCAGAAGGACCGGGTGCTGCTGCCGCTGCACAACCAGATGCTGGCCTATGCGACGCGCAAGGGGGTCAACATCGCGGTGCACCCGGAAAACCAGCCGCTGATGATGACCGTTACCTTCGACCAGTGACGCCGCCCGGCCCGCCCCCTGTCGGGCGGGCCGTTTCATTGCCCGCGCCCCTGCGTCACGCTTGCGCCGGGACGCGGGATCGGCCAGATGGCCCCGTCTCTCGTCGCCAGCCGATTCAGCCAGCCTGCCGCCAGCCGCTATCCGCCCGCCAGATCCCTTCCCGCCGATCCATCGCCCGCCCGACGCTTGTCGGCATCGACCTGCAGGAACCCGCCCATGCTCATCTTCATCGTGCGACGCCTTCTCCAGTCCGTCATCGTGATGCTGGTGGTGGCGCTGATCGCGTTCCTGATCTTCCGCTATGTCGGCGACCCCATCGTGTCCATGGCCGGGGTCGACACGCGGCTTGAGGATCAGGAGCTGATGCGAGAGCGGCTGGGGCTGAACGACCCGTTCTATATCCAGTTCTGGAACTTCCTGACCAACGCGCTGCACGGGGATTTCGGGATCTCGTATCGCCTGCAACAACCGGCGATGCGGCTGATCCTCGACCGGCTGCCCGCCACTATCGAACTGGCGGTGGTGTCGGCCACGCTGGCGCTGGTGCTGGGGGTGCTGATGGGCATCTTCACCGCGTTGCGGGCGCGGTCGTTCCTGTCGGGCGTCATCATGACGCTGTCGCTGGTCGGGGTGTCGCTGCCGACCTTCCTGATCGGGATCGGGCTGATCTACATCTTTGCGGTGGAACTGCAGTGGCTGCCCTCGAACGGGCGCGGCACCACGGTGCAGCTGGGCTGGTGGCGCACCGGGTTTTTGACCGAAAGCGGGCTGCGCTCGCTGATCCTGCCGGCGATCACCCTGTCGCTGTTCCAGATGACGCTGATCATGCGGTTGGTCCGGGCCGAGATGCTCGAGGTGCTGCGCAGCGACTATATCCGCTTTGCCCGCGCCCGCGGCCTGCCCGACCGGGTGATCAACTTCCGCCACGCGCTGAAAAACACGCTGGTCCCGGTCATCACCATCACCGGCCTGCAACTTGGCTCGGTGATCGCCTTCGCCATCGTGACGGAAACCGTGTTCCAGTGGCCGGGGGTGGGCTCGCTGTTCATCAACTCGGTGCAGGCGGTCGATGTGCCGGTGATGGCGACCTATCTGATGATGGTCGGGCTGGTCTTCGTCACCATCAACCTGGTGGTGGACATCCTTTATTACCTGGTCGATCCGCGGCTGCGGGTGCAGGGCAAGGGGCGCTGAGATGACCGATCCGACCACTTCCCCCACTTCCGCCCCGCGCGGCTTCTGGCAGCGGCTGTTCGACAGCGACATCTGGTTTTCATGGTCGCGCTCGCCGGTGACCATCGTCGCTTCGCTGGTGGCGCTGGCGCTGATCCTGGCGGCGGTGCTGGCGCCGTGGATTGCGCCGCACACCCCCTTCGACCCCGCCACGGTCGAGCTAATGGACGGCTTCACCCCGCCCGGCCAGCAGGCGCTGTCGGGCACCACCTATCTGCTGGGCAGCGACGACCAGGGCCGCGACATGCTGTCGACGATCATGTACGGCTCGCGCGTGTCGCTGTTCGTGGGGTTTGCGGCGACGCTGTTCGCGATGACGCTGGGCATCGCGCTGGGGCTGACCGCCGGCTATCGCGGCGGCTTTGCCGACACCATCATCATGCGCATCGCCGATGTGCAGCTGTCCTTCCCGGCGATCCTGATCGCACTGCTGATCTTTGGGGTGGCGCAAGGGCTGATCCCGGCCAGCCAGCAGGAACAGACCGCGGTCTGGGTGCTGATCCTGGCCATCGGCCTGTCCAACTGGGCGCAATTCGCCCGCACCGTGCGCGGCACCACCATGGTCGAGCGGCAAAAGGACTATGTTTCCGCCGCCCGCCTGCTGGGGCGCAACCCGCTGGCCATCGTCACCCGCCACGTGCTGCCCAACGTGCTGGGGCCGGTGCTGGTGATCGCCACCATCAGCCTCGCGCTCGCCATCATCGAGGAGGCGACGCTGTCCTATCTGGGCGTCGGCGTGCCGCCCACCCAGCCCAGCCTGGGCACGCTGATCCGCATCGGCCAGCGGTTCCTGTTCTCGGGCGAGTGGTGGATCCTCGCCTTTCCCGCCGTCACGCTGATCCTGCTGGCGCTGTCGGTCAACCTGCTGGGCGACTGGCTGCGCGACGCCCTGAACCCGAGGCTGCGCAAATGACCGACACGCCCGTTCTTTCAGTCCGCGATCTCGTCGTGGATTTCCCGCTGCGCCGGGGCAATTTCCGCGCGCTGGACGGCGTCAGCTTCGACATCGCAGCGGGCGAGGTTCTGGGCGTGGTCGGCGAATCCGGCGCCGGCAAATCGATGACAGGGGCCGCGGTGATCGGGCTGCTGGAGCCCCCGGGCCGCATCACCGCGGGCGAGGTGCATCTGTCCGGCACCCGCATCGACACCCTGCCCCCAGCCCAGATGCAGGCCCTGCGCGGCAAGCGCATCGGCATGGTGATGCAGGACCCGCTGACCTCGCTGAACCCGCTGTTCACCATCGGCGACCAGCTGGTGGAAACCATCCGCCAGCACATGGACCTGTCCGAGGACCAGGCGCTGGAACGCGCGATCTCGTTGCTGGAAGAGGCCGGGATTCCCGATGCCCGCGGGCGTATCCACGCCTATCCGCACCAGTTTTCCGGCGGAATGCGGCAGCGGGTGGTGATCGCGCTGGCCATCGCCGCCGACCCGGAACTGGTGATCGCGGACGAACCAACCTCGGCGCTGGACGTGTCGGTGCAGGCGCAGGTGATCAAGGTGCTGAAGGACCTGTGCCAGCGCCGGGGCACCGCGGTGATGCTGATCACCCATGACATGGGGGTGATCGCCCAGATCGCCGACCGCATCATGGTGATGAACGCCGGCCGCGTGGTGGAAACCGGCCCGGTGGCGCAGGTGATCCGCCACCCGCGCGAGGATTACACGATCAAGCTGATCAGCTCGATCCCCACCATCGCCCGCACCGGCGAGCCCCCGCCCCCGCCGGCGCAGGACAGCGCCCCGGCCTTCGTTCAGGTGCAGGGGCTGGTCAAGGATTTCGACGCCGGCGGCGGCTGGCTGGCGCGGGTGCTGGGCCGGGCGGTGCCGCCGTTCCGGGCGGTCAACGACGTGTCCTTCCGCATCGCTCGCGGGGAAACCTATGGGCTGGTCGGCGAATCCGGGTCCGGCAAATCCACCTGCGCCCGCATGATCGCCGGGCTGATCGAACCCACCGCCGGCCGGGTGGTGGTCAACGGCATGGACGTCTGGCAGGTCAGCGCGGCTGAGCGCGCGCGGCGCCGCGCCGTGCAGATGATCTTTCAGGACCCCTATGCCAGCCTGAACCCGCGCTGGCGGGTGGGCAACATCATCGCAGAGCCGATCCGGGTGCTGGGGCTGGCCAAGGGTTCGGAAATCGAGGACCGGGTCGCGGATCTCTTGCGCAAGGTGCGGCTGGACCCGATCGTGATGCGCAAGTTCCCGCATGAGTTTTCCGGCGGCCAGCGCCAGCGCATCGCCATCGCCCGCGCGCTGTCCAGCCAGCCCGAGTTCATCGTCTGCGACGAGCCGACCTCGGCGCTGGATGTCTCCGTTCAGGCGCAGGTGCTGGACCTGATGAGCGAGCTGCAGGGCGAGTTCGGCCTGACCTATCTGCTGATCAGCCACAACCTGGCGGTGATCCGGCAGATGGCTAATGACGTGGGCGTGCTGCACCGGGGCGTGCTGGTCGAAAGCGGCCCGGTCGATGCGATCTTCGACCACCCGCAAGCGGATTACACGCGGATGCTGCTGGACGCGGTGCCGGATCTTGCCGACATCGAATAGAGGCCGCGCCCGCTGCCTCAGCCGGCAAAGCTGTCCCGGAACTGTTCGCGCAGCAGGTTCTTCTGCACCTTGCCCATGGTGTTGCGCGGCAGTTCGGCCACCACCGCATAGCGCTTGGGCTGCTTGAAGCGCGCAAGACCGGGGGCAATCGCGGCCTCAAGCGCCTGCGCGGTAACCTCGGCCCCCGCCTCGGGCACGATCACCGCCACCACCGCCTCGCCGAAATCGGGATGCGGCACCCCGATCACCGCGCTTTCCAGCACGCCCGGCTGTTCGTCCAGGACCAGCTCGATTTCCTTGGGATAGATGTTGTAGCCGCCCGAGATGATCAGGTCCTTCTGCCGCCCGACGATCGAGACATAGCCGTCGGCGTCGATCACCCCGATGTCGCCGGTGATGAAGAATCCGTCCGCGCGCAGCTCCTCGGCGGTCTTTTCGGGCATCTGCCAGTAGCCCTTGAAGACGTTGTGGCCGCGCACCTCGATCATGCCGGGGCTGCCCTGCGGCAGTTCCTCGCCGGTTTCGGGGTCGGTGATCTTCAACTCGACCCCCGGCAGCGGAAAGCCCACGGTGCCGGCGCGCCGCTCGCCGTCATAGGGGTTCGAGGTCGACATGTTGGTTTCCGTCATCCCGTAGCGTTCAAGGATGCGGTGGCCGGTGCGCCCCTGAAACTGCCGGTGGGTTTCGGCCAGCAGCGGCGCGGACCCCGAGGTGAACAGCCGCATATGCCCGGTCAGCGCCCGGTCGAAACGCGGATCATCCAGCAGCCGCGTGTAGAAGGTCGGCACCCCCATCATGCTGGTCGCCCGCGGCAGCCAGCACAGCGCCCGGTCCACGCTGAACCCGGGCAGGAAGATCATCTTGCCCCCCGACAGCAGCGACACGTTCGAGGCCACGAACAGCCCGTGGGTGTGAAAGATCGGCAGCATGTGCAGCAGCACGTCGTCGGCGGTGAAGCGCCATTCGTCCACCAGCACCTGCGCGTTATCCAGCAGGTTCGCCTGCGTCAGCATCGCGCCCTTGGACCGCCCCGTCGTCCCCGAGGTGTAAAGGATCGCCGCCAGATCGTCGCGGCTACGCTCCACCGGGTCGAAACCGTCCGGCTGCTCGGCCGCCAGCAGCGCCAGGCTGCCGTCGCCGGTGCCGTCCAGCGTCTGCATGGCGGCGCCGTGGTGGGCGGCAACCGGCCCCAGCGCCTCTGACGCCGAAGGGTCGCAGACCAGCAGCACCGCCCCCGAGTTCTCGACGAAATAGGCGACCTCGTCGGGGGTATAGGCGGTGTTCAGCGGCAGGAACACCACCCCCGCCGCCAGCGCCGCCCCATACAGCGCCAGCGCCTCGGGGGATTTCTGGATCTGCACCGCCATGCGGTCGCCCGGCTCCAGCCCCAGCACCACCAGCGCATGGGCGAAGCGATGCGCCATGGCGGCGAACTCGGCGCCGGAAATCTCGGCCCCGTCAGTCAGCAGCAGGGGCGCGGCGCGGTCGATCTGCGGCGCGATCAGCGCGTCATACAGCGGGTTGGTCATTCCTTGGTCTTTCCTGTCTGCTTGCCCCGGGACAGCAGGGCCCGGATATCCTTGGACATCACCACGGTATTCTGCGTGGCGAAAGCCTCGTGGTTCGCCTCGACCCGGTCCAGGTCGTAAAGATAGCTGACCATGGCCGAGGCCGATTGCGCCAGCCCCTGCGCCGACACATCGGCCAGCGCATGGATCAGATGCAGCTCGGCGCCGTTGCCCAGATGGAAGCGCGCCACCGGGTCGGCGGGGGCGCCGCCGGGGCGTTTTTCCTCGGCCAGCCAGATTGCGGCATGGGTGCGCAGCTTGTCCGACAGCGCGGCGATGGCGTCGCGGTCGCCGGCCTCGGCCGCGGCGACCAGCTTGCGGGCGGATTCGTCGTCCTGCGCGCGCAGATGCCCCATCAACCCCGGAATCGGCGACAGCGTCACGAAGGTCCGCAGCTGCGGCAGTTCCTGATGCAGCTCGGCCACCACCTGCTTGATCAGCGAATTGCCAAAGGAGATGCCGCGCAGCCCCTCCTGACAGTTCGAGATCGAATAGAACACCGCGGTGTCGGTGTCCTCGTCGTCCATCGCCACGCGGTTTTCCGCCAGCAGGTCCTGGACCGAGGACGGGATGCCCCGGCACAGCGCCACCTCGACGAAGATCAGCGGCTCTTCCAGCATCGAGGGGTGGAAGAAGGCAAAGCAGCGCCGGTCCTGCGGCATCACCCGCCGTTGCAGGTCGGACCAGTCGTCGATGGCGTGGACGGCCTCGTATTCCACGATCTTTTCAAGGATGTTGGCGGGCGTGTGCCAGTCGATCGGCCGCAGCACCAGAAAGCCGCGGTTGAACCACGACCGGAACAGATGCCGGAAATCCACGTCCAGCGCCGCAAGCCCGGGGTGGTCGGGCAGCAGCCGCAGCAGGTCCAGCCGCATCCGCACCAGATCCAGCGTCGCCCCCGGCGCCTGGTTCAACCGGCGCAGCAGTTCCTGCCGGCGCGGCTCGGCCGCTTCGGCCAGCGCCATGTAGGACCGCCGGTCGGGCGCGTCGCGATAGCGTTCCGCCGCGGCGATGATCGCGGCCGGGTCCACGTCCAGCGCCCCGGCCATCCAGCCGAAGAACGCGGCGCGGCCGGCCGGGTCCATCTCGCGGTATTCGTCCAGGATCTCGCCCGCAAGCCGCGTCCCCGAGACCTCGCCCTGCGCCGACAGCAGCGCCAACGCCAGCTCGGTCAGCCCGTCGCCCGAGGCGCGGCCCCTGCGGGCCGCACCGCGCCGTGGCACCCTTTCGAACAGGCCCGACATCATGCCGGTAAAGAAAGACAGCCGTCCCATCACGCCCCCTTCAGCCTCGGTCCACCGATGCCGCGGCGATCCAAGGAAAGCGCGCGACACCACGATCATGCACATGACATAGGGCATCGCGCCGCCAAGGACAGGGCGCGGGGGGATTTCGGGCGCGATCCCGGCCGGCAGGCGGGCCGGAGCGCCTTCTCAGACGGTGATCCCCGACTTGCCGGGGGCGATGATCCCGTTGGGGTCCAGCGCCCGCTTCAGCGTCTGGTTCACCTGTCGCTGCACCGGCCCGTAGCAATCGGCCACCTGCTCCATAAAGGCGTTGTTGGTGCGGTAGACCGCATAGCCGTGCTGGCGGAAGGTCTGGATCAGTTCGGTCATGCAGGCATGGGCGTTCCTAGTATCCTCGGGGTCGGTCTTGTCGAACAGCAGGTCGATGACGTGATGCATGTCGCGCATGCCGACGATATATTCGCCGCAATAGTCGAAGCCCCAGCGGTTCAGGATCTCCATGGCCATCCGGGTCTGTTTCAGCGTTTCCGAGCCTTTGGCGACCGTCACCGGCGCAAACCACATCGAGCCGCCGCCGCCGCGCCAGCGGTAAAGCCCGAACTCCTGCAGGTTCATACCGCCCCGCATCAGGGCGGCGCGGTATTCAAAGGGCTCGGTGCCGGCCATGTCCTCCTGCGTGAAGATCTCGCCCTTGCCAAGCGCGCGCACCGCATCGGTGACGATCTTCCAGTTCACCTCGATCTGCTCGGGCGTGCCGTAGAGCGCGGCATAGACGTTCCAGGCGCCGAAGCCCTCGGCCTCTTTCATGCGCTCGATGTCGGCCTGCGGCATGGCGCCGGGGCCGTCATAGTATTTCGACCGCGGAATTACCGCCGGGGCCTCCCACAGCGCATGAGCAAAGACCACGGCGTTGGGGATGATGTTGGCCATGCGCAGCGGCCGCATCATGTCGACGATCTCGGCAATGTCGTCGTCATCCCTGAACCGGATGTAGAAGGGCTTGTAGGCCGGCGGCTTCGGCATCAGCCACAGCCCCATCTTGGTGACGATGCCATAGTTCGACTGGGTGAAGATGCCGTCCAGATAGGGGCCGTAGCCCCATTTGAACACCTGCCAGCTGTTCGAGCCCTCGACGCCGCCCATGGCGGTGCGCAGCAGATCGCCGTTCGGCAGCACCACCTCCATCCCGCATTGCATCATGAAATGCTCGCCATAGGGGGTATAGCCGACGCCGCGGTCCAGCGTGTTGCCCACCGGCGAGGCGATGGCCGAGGGCGCCGGGCAGGACACCCACAGCGGAATGTCGTTTTCTTCCAGATAATCGACCAGCTGCTGATAGGTGACGCCCGGTTCCAGCAGCGCGGTGCCGAGTTCGGCGTCCACCTCCAGAATCCGGTTCATATGGCGGAAGTCGATCACCACCTGATGGCGGTGCCCCTGCGCGCTTCCCTGCGCGTAGGTGCCATAGCCGAAATTGCGCCCGGTCGAGGTCGGCCAGACCGGCACCCCGAAGTCGTTGCAGATGCGCACGATCTCTTGCACCTGCTCGGCGCTGGTCGGCTGCAGCACCGCCGACATGGCGTAATCCTCGTCCGCCACCGGCATCATGGTCTTGCGATAGGGGGTCAGCCGATCCTCGCCGATCAGCACGTTGTCGGGGCCGACGACGCTTTCGAACCGGGTCAGCGCCTGCATGAACTGTTCAGGCGACACCCCGTCCGGGGTTACGGTGATTTCGCGCTGCGTGGTCATTCTTCGGTTTCCTTGCGGATAGAGGCGAGGTGGGCGGCGATCTGATCCAGGGTGACTGCATCCACCATCGATTCGGTAAAGGCCGGCATCGGGCCCGAGCCGTGGCGGGCGAAATGGCGGATGGTGTCGGGATCATAGTCGTTGGCGGTCAGGTCGGGGCCGACCGCATCCTCGCGCCCGGTGTGGCAGCGGGCGCAGATCTTCTGAAAGGCGATCTCGCCCGAGGGGAACATCCGCTGCGCATCCAGCCGCGGCGTGTCGGCAAGGGCGGTCCCGCCCGCTGCCAGCACAAGTGCCAGCGCGGGGATCAATCTGGGGTCGAACATGGTGTCCTCAGCTGCTCTGGATGGTCAGGCGTTCGATGGCGCCGCGGCGGGTGCGGTGCAGGACCGCGCGGCCCTGGGCATTCAGCGCGGTGTCCAGCAGCACCTCGGCCGCGGCATCGAGATGAAGCTCAAGCCGCAGCGCCGCCGGGTCGGCAAGCAGGGCGCGCAACTGCAGGAACCGGTCAAGCTGGCTGCCCGCCAGCCGCAGACGCCGCGGCCCGGGGCCGAAGAACGGGGTCTCGGCGCTGTCAATGGTGATCGGCGCCGCCGCTGGCGTGGCAACGGCCGCACCGGCGGCGGACAGCGCGCCAAGCAGGGCGGCGCTGCCCTGCATGAAGCTGCGTCTGGTGAACATGGTTCCTCCCTGGACGGATGGGGCGGCGGCCCGGGCGCGCGGGCCGCGGCCTGGGGGCGATCAGAATGGATAGGGCTGGGCGGGGTCCTCGATGGTGACCCAGCGCAGCTGCGTGAACTCGGCGATGCCGGCCCGGCCGCCGAAACGGCCATGACCCGACGCCTTGACCCCGCCGAAGGGGGCCTGCGGCTCGTCGTTCACGGTGGGGCCGTTGATGTGGCAGATGCCGGTTTCCAGCCGCTCGGCAAAACCCATGGCGCGGCTGATGTCGCGGCTGAACACCGCCGAGGACAGGCCATAGTCGCTGTCGTTGGCGACGCGCAGCGCCTCGGCCTCGTCGCGCACGCGGATGATGGGCTTGACCGGGCCGAAGCTTTCCTCGGAGTGGATGCGCATCTCCGGAGTCACCCCGTCGATCACCGTCGCGGCGACCACGGCGCCGTCGCGGCTGCCGCCGGCCAGCACCCGGCCGCCCTTGGCGACGGCATCGGCGATCAGTTCCTCCATCCGGTCGGCGGCGCCGGGCAGGCACAGCGCCCCGAGCACCACCTGCCCGCGCGGATCGCCGGCCGGCAACGCCGCCGCGCGCTCGGCAAACTTGCGGGCGAAATCGTCGGCCACGCTGTCGACCACGATCATCCGCTCGGTCGACATGCAGATCTGGCCCTGGTTCATGTAGCAGCCGAAGATCGCGGCATTCACCGCCGCGTCGATATCGGCGTCCTCCAGCACCACGAAAGGCGCCTTGCCGCCCAGTTCCAGCAGTGCGGGCTTGAGGTTCTCGCCCGCCAGCCGGCCGATGATCCGCCCCACGCGGGTCGAACCGGTGAAGTTCACGTGCCGCACCTCGGGCGCGCGGATCAGCGTCTCGACGATGGCGCCTGCATCCTCGGGGGCGTTCGAGATCACGTTGACCACGCCCGGCGGGAACCCGGCATCAACAAAGCACTGCCCGATCAGCCGGTGGGTTTCGGGGCACATTTCCGAGGATTTCAACACCGCGGTATTGCCCAGCGCCACCGGCACCGCCACCGCGCGCGTGCCCAGGATCACCGGCGCGTTCCACGGCGCGATGCCCAGGCAGACCCCGTGCGGCCGCGCCACCGCCATCGACAGGCAGCCGGGCTTGTTCGAGGGGATGATCTCGCCCCCCGCCTGGGTGACGATGCTGGCAGCCTCGCGCAGGATGCCGGCGGCCAGCGTCACGTTGAAGCCGATCCAGGGACCGGTGGCACCGGTTTCGGCCATGGCGGCGGCGATGAAGTCGTCCATCCGCGCCTCCATCGCCGCGGCGGCCTTCAGCAGCAGGGCGCGGCGGTCCTGGGGCGATGTGCGCGACCAGCCGGGAAAGGCGGCATGGGCGGCGGCGACCGCCGCCAGCGCATCGGCATCCCCCGCCGCCGCCGCGGTCGAGGCGACGGCCCCGGTCACCGGGTCGCGCCGGTCATAGCTGCGCCCGCCCGCGGCCGCGCGGTGTTCGCCGTTGATCAGAAGCTGGGTGTCCATCTGCATGTCCTGTTCAGAAGCCCATGGTTTCGGCGTTGACCGAGGCTTCCAGCCCCCCATCCGCCGCGATATTGGCGCCGTTGATCCAGCGCGCACCGTCCGAGGCCAGAAACAGCACCACCGGCGCGATGTCGCCCGGGGTGCCGGCGCGGCCGACGCGGGTCACGTCGCTGTTGACCCGCGCCTCGCCCAGCACCTCGCGGAACTGGGTCAGGATCGGGGTCTCGACCGGGCCGGGGGACACGCTGTTCACCCGGATGCCGCGGTCGCGGAAGGCGGGCTGAAAGGCCGCGATCTGGGTCCACAGGATCAGCGCCTCTTTCGAGACCGGATAGCCGGCCTCGTCGGGGACGCCCAGATCGTCAGCCAGCCGGGCGGTGTCGGGGAACCCCTCGGCCGCCACCAGCGCCCGGGCGCGGTCAAGATTGCCCCGCCAGCCATAGCCCGCGATCGAGGCGACGCTGACGATGGCGCCGCCCGGCCGCATCCGCGGCGCCGCTGCCTGCGACAACGCCCGCAGCCCATAGAAATTGATCGCCAGCGTCGGCGCCGCGCCGGTGTTGCCCGACACGCCCGCAATGTTCAGCAGCGCATCGATGCCGTCGGGCAGCGCCTGCGCCAGCGCCTGCACGCCCTGGGCCGAGGACAGGTCGCCCCGGATGAAATCGCCCACCGCCTGCGCGGGCGGGTTGCGGTCGATGCCGATGACATCGGCCCCCATCTGCGCCGCCAGTTCCGCCGTGCGCCGGCCGATGCCGCTGGCCACGCCGGTGATGGCGACCGTCTTTCCGAAAAGCATCATCTGTCAGGTCCTTCGCTGGCCGGAGGTTGCAGAAACGGATAGCTACGCGGGGCATCGGCCAGGGTGACCCAGCGCAGCTCGGTGAACTCGTCCAGCACCGCAGCGCCGCCGAACCGGCCGTAGCCGCTGTCCTTGACGCCGCCGATGGGCTGGTCGGGGCGGTCGTTCAGGGTCGGGCCGTTGATGTGGCAGATGCCGGTTTCCAGCTGCCGCGCCAGCCGCAGCGCGCGCCCGCTGTCGCGGCTAAAGATCGCAGCCGACAGCCCGTATTGCGTGTCGTTGGCGATGCCGATCGCCTCGGCCTCGGTCGCGGCGCGGCAGATGCCGGCGATCGGGCCGAAACACTCCTCGGCGTAAAGCGCCATGCCGGGCGCCACCCCGTCCACCACGGTGGCGTCCATGAAACTGCCGCGTGGCGGCCCGCCCGCCCGCAGCACCGCGCCGCGTTCCTGTGCGTCGCGCAGCAACTCGGCCAGCCGCGCGGCGACATTGCCGCTGACCAGCGGCCCCAGCGCGCAACTCTCCTGCCGCGGGTCGCCCGCCCGCAGCCGCCGGGCGCGGTCCGACAGCAACGCGGTGAAATCCTCGGCCACGCTGTCCAGGACCACGATCCGGTCGGTGGCCATGCAGATCTGGCCCTGGTTGAAGAACGCGCCCCAGGCAGCGGCTTCCGCCGCGGCCTCGAGGTCGGCATCGTCGAGCACGATCAGCGGCGCCTTGCCGCCCAGTTCCAGCAGGCAGCGTTTCAGATGCCGGGCGGCGATTTCGGCGACCAGCCGCCCGACCCGGGTCGAGCCGGTGAAGTTGATCCGCCGCACCGCCGGGTGGGCGATCAGCGCCTCGACCACCTCCTGCGCGTGTTCGGGGGCGTGGGTGACGATGTTCAGCACCCCCTCGGGTAGCCCGGCATCGGCGAGGATGCGCCCGATCAGCAGATGGGTCTGCGGGCAGATTTCCGAGGCTTTCAGCACCACGCTGTTGCCGCAGGCCAGCGCCGTGGCGACCGCCCGCATCCCCAGCACGAAGGGCGCATTCCACGGCGCCATCGCCAGGCAGACCCCGACCGGCTCGCGAAAGGCGAAGCTGAGGCCCAAGGGGTCGCGCTGTACCGTACCGCTGGCCTGCGTCACCATCGCGGCGGCGTTTTCCAGATGCTGGCGCCCGATATCCAGGTTGAACCGCACCCACAGCGGCGTCGCTCCGATCTCTGCCTGCATCGCGGCGGCAAGCCGAGGCTCATAGGCGGCGACCAGCTCCGCGGCGCGGGTCAGGATCTCGCGCCGGCGGGCGGGCGGGGTGCGGGACCAGTCGGCATGGGCGCGCGCGGCGCGGCTGGCGGCCAGCACCGCCTCGCGCCGGCGGCAGGCGGGCGCGGTCGAGGCGACCAGCCCGGTCGCGGGGTCCAGGCGCTGGAACTCGGCCGCCGTCGCGGTGGCGGCGCCCGTCCCCGGCCGGGCGCGGGCCTGCATCGATCCTGTCATTGCGCCCTCCTGTCGCCGGGTGATTGCGTGCGGCCTGTGCCGATCAATGAACGCTACATGGTTGCCCGGCGTCGCGTAATGTCGTTTCATGGCAGTTAATTGTGAGTTTCTGGCATGATCGCGCCCCAAAACCCCGCCTCCGCCCGGCTGGACCAGCTGGTCCGGGCCGAGCCGCTGCCTGCGGCACTGCGCCGCACGGCGATTCGGCCCGGGCGCGGCAGCTACGCGCCCTTCACCCATCTGTTGCTGCTGGACCACGGCGAGATCGGCATCGAGACGGCCGAGTCCGCCCGCCAGATCGAGGGGCCCGCCGCCGCGATCCTGCCGCCGGGCGAATCATTGCTGTTGCAGCTTGGCCCCGGCTGCGGCGGCTGGCTGCTGGGGATGGCGCCCTCGATGTGGGCCGCGGCGGTGGGGGTGCGGGCGGAATCCGAGTTTCTCGTCCCCATCGGCACGCAGCTGCTGATCGCGCCGGGCCTGTCCGAGGCAACCGCCCCCGACCCGTTCCTGCTGGCCGAGCGGATCGGGGACGAGCTGTCGCGCAGCGCTGTCGGGGCACAGATGGCGGTGCTGGCCTGCCTGCGGCTGATCCTGCTGGACATCTGGCGCGGCAGCGACATCCAGACCGGGCTTGTCGGCCGGGGCAACGAAATCCACGTGCTGCAGGCGTTCCGGCGGTTGGTCGAACTGCATTTCCGCAGCCGGCTGGGGGTCCGCGACTATGCCGGGCTGCTGGGGGTCAGCTATGAGCGCCTGCACCGGATCTGCCGGCGCAACCTGCAACGCTCGCCGCTGCAGCTGATCCATCGGCGGATGATGCGTGAGGCGGCGGACTGGCTGGAGCGTTCGGGCCGCTCGGTCCAGCAGATCGCGCATCTGCTGGGTTTTCACGACAGCGCCGAGTTCAGCCATTTCTTCAAGCGCAACAGCGGGCTGTCGCCCTCGGCCTATCGCCAGCAGGTCCGCAACCAGAGCACCGCGTCGCGCCCCGCCACCACCTCCTTTGCGGATTGGCCGTGATCCTAGGCCGAGGGACCGACGAACCCCGGCGCCACCACCCGCATCACCGCCTGCCGGAACAGCAGCTGCGCGCTGGTCTCGGGCTGGCTGGCGCGGGTCATCAGCCCCACCGGGCCCTTGGTCAGTTCGGTATCCAGCGGCAGCCGCACCAGCCGCCCATCGGCGATCTCGCGCGCGACCACCCCGGCCGAGATGAACCACACCGCATCGCTCTGCCGCACATGCACGCGGCCGAAGGCGCCCGAGACGGTTTCGATCCGCCGCGGCGGCGGCGCGATGCCGCGGGACAGCAGCAGCCGCTCGACCAGCGGATGGATCGCGGCGGTCCGGGGCGGGTAGAGCACCGGGAACTCAGCGATGCGGCGCAGGTCGGGATCGTCAAGGATCGGGTGCCCGGGGCGCACCACCACCGCCACATCCTCAAGGTAAAGCTGGGTGAAGCTCAGCCCCTGCATCGTCTCGGGCGCGCCCAGCCGGCCGATCACCACGTCCAGGTCGCCCGCGCGCAGCAGCGTGGTCAGATGCCCGTGGCCACCATCGGCGATGCTCAGCCGCAGATGCGGCGCGACGCGCTGCAGCTCGGCCACCACATCCGGCATCAGCCGCGCCGAGACCGAGGGCAGCGCCCCCACCAGCAGCGCCAGCCCCGGGTCGGCCTGGCCGCCGATTCCGGCCAGCCCCTGCGTCAGCGCCCCCAGCGCGTTCAGGGCATGGCCGTGGAAGAACTCGCCCTGCGGGGTCAGCGACACGCCGCGGCGGCTGCGGCTCAAAAGCCTTGCGCCGACGATCTCCTCCAGCTCGGCGATGGTGCGGGAAATCGCGGGCTGGGTCAGGTACAGCACCTCGGCCGCACGCTTGAGACTGCCCTGCCGGACGATCTCGGCAAAGGCCTGGATATGGCGAAGGCGGATCCTGCGGTCCAATACTTACCAATTCCGACAATCAGCCCGGCGTATTATTCATTTTATTTGCACCGCGCGACAGGTCAAGCTGCACAGGCAGGAGGGACCAGTCATGCGTACACAAGTCGTCATCATCGGGGGCGGACCGTCCGGGCTGCTGCTGGGTCAGCTTCTGCACCGCAAGGGCATCGAGGCGGTGGTGCTGGAGCGCAAGACCCGCGACTATGTGCTGGGCCGCATCCGCGCCGGGGTGCTGGAAACCGGCCTCGTGCGCCTGATGGAAGAAGCCGGCGTCGCCGACCGCCTGCACCGCGAGGGCTATGTCCACGACGGCACCCAGATCGCCTGGGACGGCGGCATGTTCCACATCGACTTCAAGCAGCTGACCGGCACCCCGGTGGTGGTCTACGGCCAGACCGAGGTGACGCGCGATCTTTACGACGCGCGCGAGGCCGCGGGCGCGCAGACTATCTTTCAGGTCGACGACGTGGTGATCCACGACGCCGACGGCGACCGCCCGCATGTGACCTACACGCGCGCCGGGCAGAGCCACCGCATCGACTGCGATTTCATCGCCGGCTGCGACGGGTTCCACGGCATCAGCCGCCAGACCATCCCGCTGGACGTGCGGCGCGAATATGAAAAGACCTATCCCTTTGGCTGGCTGGGCATCCTGTCGGAAACGCCGCCGGTGCATGACGAGCTGATCTACGCCAGCTCCGACCGCGGCTTTGCGCTGTGCTCGATGCGCAATGCCAATCTGTCGCGCTATTACATCCAATGCGCACTGTCGGACCACACCAGCGACTGGACCGACGCGGCCTTCTGGGACGAATTGCGCCGCCGGCTGCCCGCGGATGTGGCCGAGCGTCTGGTCACCGGCCCCTCGATCGAGAAATCCATCGCCCCCCTGCGCTCCTTCGTGACCGAGCCGATGCGCTGGGGGCGGCTGTTCCTGTGCGGCGACGCCGCCCATATCGTGCCGCCGACCGGCGCCAAGGGGCTGAACACCGCCGCCAGCGACGTGCAGTATCTGTATCACGGGCTGGTGCAGCATTACCACGACCGCGACAGCGAGGGGCTGGACCGCTATTCCGAAAAGGCGCTGCTGCGGGTGTGGAAGGCCGAGCGGTTCAGCTGGTGGTTCAGCGGCCTGCTGCACCGCTATCCCGACCAGAGCCCGTTCGATCTCAAGATGCAAAAGGCCGACATCGCCTTTCTGCGCGACAACGAATCGCAGCAGCGCGCGTTTGCCGAAAACTACGTGGGGTTGCCGTACTGATGCAGACGATCCAGGCAAACGGGGCAGAGCTGCATGTCGCGGTGTCGGGGCCGGACACCGGCCCGGCGGTGGTGTTTGCAAACTCTCTGGGCACCGACCTGCGGGTCTGGGATGCGCTGATCCCGCATCTGGCGCCGGGGCTGCGGCTGGTGCGCTATGACAAGCGCGGCCACGGGCTGTCCGAGGAAACCCCCGGCCCCTACAGCATCGAGACGCTGACCGACGACGCCGCAGCGCTGATTGCGGCGCTGGGTCTGGGGCGGGTGGTGTTCGTGGGCCTGTCCATCGGCGGGCTGATCGGCCTGTCGCTGGCCGACCGCCATCCGGGGCTGCTGGCGGGGCTGGTCGTCTCGAACTCGGCCGCCAGAATCGGCGATGCGGCGATGTGGAACGCAAGGATCGCGGCGATCCGCAAGGACGGGCTGGCCAGCATCGCCGCCCCCACGATGGAGCGCTGGTTCTCGCCCGCCTTCCGCGCTTTGGGTCGCGATGCGGTCTGGGCGCGGATGCTGTCCCGGCAGCCGCAGGGGGGCTATGTCGCCTGCTGCCAGGCCATCGCCGGGGCCGACCTGACCGATACCGCCCGGGCGCTGGACCTGCCGGTGCAGGTGATCGCGGGCGGGCTGGACGGCTCGACCCCGCCGGATCTGGTGCAGGCCACCGCCGCGCTGATCCCCGGCGCGCGCTTCGACCTGATCCCAGGGACCGCGCATATCCCCTGCGTCGAGGCGCCCGCCGCCCATGCCGCCATTCTCAACCGTTTTTTCAGGGACATCGGCCATGTCTGACCGTCATGCGACCGGGATGCAGGTGCGCCGCGAAGTGCTGGGCGACGCGCATGTGGACCGCGCCGAGGCGGCGGCTTCGGATTTCGACCGCCCGTTTCAGGAATTGATCACCCTGTCGGCCTGGGGCACGGTCTGGGCCTCGGACGGGATCCCCCGGCGCGAGCGCTCGATGCTGACGCTGGCGCTGCTGGCCGCCATGGGCAACTGGGAGGAGATCCCCATGCATATCCGCGCCACCGCCCGCACCGGCGCCAGCAAGCGCGACGTGCTCGAGACGTTCCAGCATGTCGCGATCTATTGCGGCGTGCCCAGGGCCAACCACGCGCTGAAGATCGCCCGCGATACCTACGCCGAGATGGAGCAGGAGGAGGAGACCCCATGACCCCCGCCGAATATTACCAGCGTGACCGGCGACTGCACCCGCCGGCGCTGACCCCCGACTACAAGACCTCGGTCGCGCGCAGCCCGCGCCTCAGCCTGATCAGCCTGCAGGGTTCGATGTCGGAAATCACCGGCCCGACCTTCGGCCACGGCGACATCAGCCCGATCGACAACGACCTGATCAAGAACTACGCCAAGGACGGCGACCCGATCGGGGAACGCATCATCGTCCACGGCCGGGTGCTGGACGAGAACGCCCGCCCCGTGCCGAACACGCTGGTCGAGGTGTGGCAGGCCAATGCCGGCGGCCGCTATCGCCACAAGAAGGACAGCTACCTGGCCCCCATCGACCCCAATTTTGGCGGCTGCGGGCGCACCATCACCGACGACGACGGCTATTACTTCTTCCGCACCATCAAGCCCGGCGCCTATCCCTGGCGCAACTGGGTCAACAACTGGCGGCCGGCGCATATCCATGTCTCGGTCTTCGGCCATGCCTTCTGCCAGCGGCTGATCACCCAGCTGTATTTCGAGGGCGATCCCCTGATCCCGATCTGCCCCATCGTGCAGACCATCCCCGACGCCGACGCCATCGACCGGCTGACCGCCAAGCTGGACATGAACGCCGGCGTACCGCTGGACAGCATCGCCTATCGCTTCGACATCGTGCTGCGCGGGCGCCGCTCGACCATGTTCGAAAACCGGCTGGAGGGGAACTGATGAAGATCGTCGACGCGCTGGCCAACCGCCCGCACTACCTGCCGGAAACCGCCTCGCAGACCGCCGGGCCCTATGTCCATATCGGGCTGGCGCCGGGGGCTGCCGGCTTTCGGATCTTCGACCGGGAACTGGGCTGGGACATCGCCGGGCCGAATGCGGCGGGTGAGCGCATCCGGGTCGAGGGGCTGGTGATCGACGGCAGCGGCAGCCCGGTCAAGGACGTGCTGATCGAGGTCTGGCAGGCCAATGCCGCCGGCATCTACGCCCACCCCGAGGGCGGCGGCGAGGTCGAGGACGGGTTTCGCGGCTGGGGCCGGGTGATCACCGATTTCGAGACCGGCGAATGGGGTTTCGACACGGTGAAACCCGGGCCGGTGCGGGCGCGGGGCCGCATGGAATCGGGCGTGGCCCAGCGGGTGCGCGACAGCCATCCCGACTGGCAGGGCCGCGCGCAGGAAGACAACGTGCCGATGGCGCCGCACCTGAACCTGTGGATCGTCGCCCGGGGCATCAACATCGGCCTGAACACAAGGATGTATTTCGACGACGAGACCGCGGCCAATGCCGCCGATCCGGTGCTGAATCTGATCGAATGGGAACGCCGCCGCGCCACGCTGATCGCCAGGCGCACGGTCCGCGACGGCACCCCGGTCTATCGCTTCGACATCCGCTTGCAGGGCGAGGACGAGACGGTGTTCTTCGATGTCTGATCCGGCCGGCAAGCCCTGCATCATCTGCGTCGCCATCACCGGCAGCCTGCCGACCAAGGCCGACAACCCGGCGGTGCCGATCACCGTGGCCGAGCAGATCGAATCGACGCATGAGGCGTTCGAGGCCGGGGCCGCGATCGCCCATTGCCACGTCCGCGACGATCAGGGCCGCCCGACCAGCGACCCCGACCGCTTTGCCGCGCTGAAAGAGGGGCTGGAGAAACACTGCCCCGGCATGATCGTGCAACTGTCGACCGGCGGACGCTCGGGGGCGGGACAGGCGCGGGGGGCCATGCTGCCCTTGCGCCCCGACATGGCCTCGCTGTCGGTCGGGTCCAACAACTTCCCGACCCGGGTCTATGAAAACCCGCCGGATCTGGTGGACTGGCTGGCCGGGCAGATGCTGGACTACGGGGTGAAACCGGAAATCGAGGCTTTCGATCTGTCGCATATCCTGCAGGCGAAGCTCATGGCCGAGGACGGGCGGCTGGCGGGCACCCCCTATGTGCAGTTCGTGATGGGGGTGAAAAATGCCATGCCCGCCGACCGCGACGTGTTCGACTATTACATCCACACGGTGAAGCGGCTGTTCGGCGCGGATGCGCCCTGGTGCGCGGCCGGGATCGGGCCGAACCAGATCGTGCTGAACGAATGGGCGATTGTCGCGGGCGGGCACGCGCGCACCGGGCTGGAAGACAACGTGCGGCTGGACCGGACCACGCTTGCACCCTCGAACGCGGCGCTGGTGGCCCGTGCGGTCGAGCTGTGCGGGAAATACGAACGCCCGGTTGCCACATGGCAGCAGGCGCGGCAGATCCTCGGGCTGCGGATGCCGCGATGACCACGGGCACGCTGCTGGGGCAGCTTTACGGCGATGCGGAAATGGCGGCGATCCTGTCGGATCGGTCCGCCATTGCCGCCATGCTGCGGGTCGAGGTGGCGCTCGCGCGCGCGCAGGCCGATCTGGGGGTGATCCCGGCCGCGGCGGCCGAGGCGATCGCGCAGGCGGCGGCGGCCCTCGACCCCGACCCGGCAGAGCTTTCCGCGGCGGTGGCGGTGGCGGGCATCCCCGCGCAGCCGGTGATCGCGGCGCTGAAATCCGCGGCGGGCGAGGCCGGGGGCTTCGCCCATTACGGCGCCACCTCGCAGGATATCCAGGACACCGCGCTGGCGCTGCAGCTGGTGCAGGCGCTGGACCTGCTGGACGCGCGGCTGGGGCAGCTGGCAGCGCTGCTGGCGCAAAAGGCCGCAGATCACGCCGAACTGCCGATCCCGGCGCGCACCCGCCATCAGCTTGCCGCGCCGACCACGCTGGGCGCCAAGATCGCGGTCTGGCAGGGGATGGCGGTGCGCAACCGCCAGCGGCTGGCGCAGCTGCGTCCGCGGCTGCTGCTGCTGTCGCTGCACGGCGCGGCGGGGACGGAAGCGGCATTCTCCGGCCACGGCCCGGCGCTACGCGCGGCGATGGCGGCGGCGCTGGGGCTGGGCGTGCCGGGCGGCCCCTGGCACGCGGCCCGCGACGGCATCGCGGAACTGGCTGGCTGGCTGTCGCTGGTCACCGGCGCATTGGGCAAGATGGGCCTCGACCTGATCCAGCTGGGGCAAAGCGAGATCGCCGAGGTCTCGGCCGGGGACGCCGGCGGCTCGTCCACCATGCCGCAGAAACAGAACCCCGTCGCGGCCGAGGCGCTGGTGACGCTGGCGCGGCTGAACGCGGGCGATCTGGCCGGGATGCATCAGGCGCTGCTGCACGCGCAGGAACGCGACGGCAGCGCGCTGGGGCTGGAATGGACCCTGCTGCCCGCGATGCTGGAACGCACCGCCGCCGCGCTGCGCATCGGCTGCGCGCTGGCCGCGACGCTGGCGCCACGCCCCGACCGCATCGCCGCCAGCTTCGCCGCCGACCGCGGCCGGATGGCGGCCGAGGCCGCGGGCTTCCTGCTGGCCCGGACCATGCCACGCGAGCGGGCGCTGGCCATCGTCGCGCAGGCGCTGGCGCAGCTCGACGACGGCAAGGCCGCGACGCTGGCCGAGGCGCTGGCGCATCTGGCCCCCGGCCGCGACTGGGCTAGGGCGCTGCGCCCCGAAAACCTGACCGGCGCCGCGCCCGACCAGGCCCGCGCCGCAACACCGGACTGAACGAACCAAACGGGAGGAAACCATGAAAACCCTGATCCTGTCGGCCATCGCCTCGCTGTCGCTGGGCGGCGCGGCATCCGCCGCCGAGGTGACGCTGCGCGTCCACCACTTCCTGTCGGCCGAGGCGCCGATGCATACCGAGGTGCTGGTCCCCTGGGAAAAGACCGTCGAGGAACAGTCGGGCGGCCGCATCGACGTGCAGCTGTTCCCCTCGATGCAGCTGGGCGGCAAGCCGCCGCAGCTGTTCGACCAGGCGCGCGACGGCATCGTGGACATCTCGTGGACGCTGCTGGGCTACACCCCCGGCCGCTTCCCCATCGCCGAGGTGTTCGAGCTGCCGTTCATGTCCGGCACCGCCGCCCAGACCACCGCCGCGCTGCAGCAGTTCCAGGCGAAATACCTGGGCGAAGAGCTGGCGCAGGTCAAACCGCTGCTGCTGCACGCGCCGGCGGGCTACAAGTTCCACATGCGCAGCGATCCCATCACCTCGCTGGCCGATCTCAGGGGCAAGAAGATCCGCGCCCCCTCGCGCGCGATGACCGACGCGCTGAACGCGCTGGGGGCCACCGCGGTCGGGATGCCGGTCCCCGAGGTCGCGCAGGCGCTGACCACCGGCGTGATCGACGGCGCCCAGATCCCGTGGGAAGTCGTCGGCTCGCTGCGGGTCGAGGAAATCACCAAGGCGCACACGGAAATCGGCGTCGAGAACGGCGGCATGTCCACCGCCGTGATGGCGCTGGTGATGAACCGGGCGAAATACGACGCCCTGCCCGACGACCTGAAGAAGGTGATCGACGACCACAGCGGCGCGGCGCTGGCCGCACTGGCGGGCGAGGCGTTCGATCGGGTCGAGGCCGAGGAACGGCAGAAATACCTGGACGCCGGCGCGCAGATCAACGTGATCCCGGCCGACCAGCTGGGCGACTGGCGCGAGGCCGTGCAGCCAGTGGTCGACGGCTGGGTCAAGGCGATGGACGGGCGCGGGCTGGACGGGCGGGCGATGCTGGACGACGCGCAGGCCATGCTGGCCGCGGCGCAGGCCGAATAAGGGACCGCGAGGGCGAGATGACCAAAGCCGAACCCCTGACCGAACATGCCCATCCGGTGCCGGTGCCCGGCTGGCTGGTCACCCTGTGCCGCTGGTTCGCCACCCTCGGCGGCACCGCCCTGCTGGCGATGATGCTGATGACCGTGACCAGCGTCACGCTGCGCTCGGTCCTGGGCTGGCCGATCCCCGGCGATTTCGAGCTGGTCGAGGTGCTTTCCGCCATCACCGTGTTCTGCTTTCTGCCCTGGTGCCAGATCGTCGGCGGCAACGTGCTGGTGGATTTCTTCACCATGAAGGCGGGGCCGCGGGTCAACCATGCGCTCGAAGCGCTGGGGGACTTGGTGTATCTGGCGATCGGGGCGCTGCTGACCTGGCGGCTGTGGCACGGGGCGGTGGATTTCCACGCTTACGGCGAGCAGACCATGGTGCTGCGCATCCCGATCTGGTGGAGCTTCGTCATCGCCATGCCGGCCATGGCGCTGCTGATCGTGACCACCCTGTTCACCCTGCTGGGCCATGTCAGAAAGGCCGCCGCATGACCGGGATCGCCGCCGGGCTGACGGGTTTCGCGGTGCTGCTGGCGCTGATGGCCATCCGCATTCCGATTGCGGTGGCGATGCTGACCACCGGCATCGTGGGCTATGGGCTGGTCAGCGGCTGGATGCCGCTGCTCGCCTTTCTCAAGACCAACACCTATTACCAGTTTTCCACCTATTCGCTGTCGGTGATCCCGCTGTTCGTGCTGATGGGCGAGTTCGCCACCCACGCCGGGATGAGCCGGGCGCTCTACCGCGCCGCCGCGGCCTTCATGGGGCATCTGCGCGGCGGGCTGGCCATGGCCTCGATCGGGGGCTGCGCGGCCTTTGGCGCGATCTGCGGCTCGTCGCTGGCCACCGCCGCCACCATGGGGCAGGTCGCCCTGCCCGAGATGCGGCGCTACAACTATTCCGGCGCGCTCGCCACCGGCTCGCTGGCGGCGGGGGGCACGCTGGGGATCCTGATCCCGCCCTCGGTCATCCTGGTGCTTTACGCGCTGATGGCGGAACAGAGCATCGCCAAGATGTTCGTCGCCGCCATGGTGCCGGGGGTGATCGCGGCACTGGGCTACATGCTGGCAGTCGCCATCTTCGTGCGCCGCCGCCCCGAGGCCGGCCCCGCCGGCCCCCGCGCCAGCTGGTCCGAGCGGCTGGAGTCGCTGCAGGAAACCTGGTCGATCATCCTGATCTTCGGCGTGGTGATCGTCGGCATGTATCGCGGCTGGTTCACCCCCACCGAGGGCGCGGCGGTCGGCGCCTTCGGCGCCTTCGTGCTGGCGGTGGTCAAGGGCGGGATGCGGCTGCGCGGGGTGGTGCAGTGCATCCTGGGCACGGCGCGGACCTCGGGGATGATCTTCCTGATCATGCTGGGGGCCGAGATGTTCAACGCCTTCCTGTCGGCCACGCAGACGCCCATGCTCGCCTCGCAGATGATCGTCGAGGCGGGGCTGTCGCCGCTGATGGTGCTGGCGGCGATCCTGCTGCTGTATCTGGCGATGGGCTGCGTGATGGATTCCATGTCCATGCTGCTGCTGACCATCCCGATCTTCTACCCGATCATCGCCGGGCTGGATTTCGGCATGGGCCGCGAGGAGACACTGATCTGGTTCGGCATCCTTGCCGTGGTGGTGGTCGAGGTCGGGCTGATCACCCCCCCGGTCGGGATGAACGTGTTCGTCATCAACGGCCTGGCCCGGGACGTGCCGATGTGGGACAGCTTCCGCGGGGTGATGCCGTTCCTGATTTCGGACCTGCTGCGCATCGTGCTGCTGGTGGCGTTTCCCGGCATCACCCTGGGGCTGGTGCGGGCGCTGGGGTAGCGTGAGACCGGGCGGGGCGGCGCTTCCGCCCCACCCCGGCCGCGGCGATCACGCCCCGGAGGTTTCCGCAAAGGCGGCGGCAAGATCGGCGGCGATCAGGTCGATGTCATGCGCCCCGGCCACCCGCGCCCTTGCGCTGCGGCCCATCGCCAGCCGCTGGTCCCCGGGCAGGGCGCAGAAACGGGCGATGGCGACCGCCAGCGCGTCGATGTCGCCCGCCGGCACCAGCAGCCCGTCGCGCCCGTCGCGCACCAGTTCCGGCGTGCCGGCGATCCAGGTGGAAATCACCGGACGGCCGGCGGCCATCGCCTCCATCGCGACCACGGGCAGGCCCTCGGCGAAGCTGGGCAGGATCAGCGCGTCAGCCTGGGCCAGCGCCTCGCGCACGCCGCGGTCGTCCAGCCAGCCGGCCAGCCGGATCCGCCCGCCCATGCCGGTGGCGGCGATCGCGGCCTCGATCTGCGGGCGCAGCGCGCCGTCGCCGACCAGCGTCAGCCGCACATCCGCGCCCTGATCCACCGCCTGCGCCAGCGCCGCGGGCAGCAGGATCTGCCCCTTTTGCTCGGCAAAGCGGCCGATATTGACCAGATGCACCGGCCGTCCCGCCAGCGGCGGCGGGTCGGGCAGCTCTGCAAAGGCCGCGGGGGCGATGCCGCAATGGATCACCCGCAGCTTGTCCCAATCCCCCAGCCGCGCCCAGCGGAACAGCTGGCTGCGCCCGTGCTGGGAAATCGCCGCGACGAAGCGGGCGCCGGCGATCTTGTCGGCAAGGCTCAGCGCCTGCGGAGCGTCGAACTCTTCCGGGCCGTGGACGGTGAAGCTGTAGCCGGGCCCGCCCATCGCCCGGACCAGCGCCGCCACCGCCGCGGCGTTGGTGCCGAAATGCGCGTGCAGATGGGTGATCCCCAGCGCGCGGGCGCGGGCGGCGACATGCGCGGCCTCGGCCAGATAGATCAGGTGCCGCAGCCGCCCCTGCGGGTGCCGCCCGCCCATGCGCAGCGCCAGCTTGGCCGCCGACAGGAACCGCCGCGGCTCGGCCAGCAGCCGCGCGCCCATGTCGGCCAGCAGCCGCGGGGCGCCGGCCTTCAGCACGAACTCGGTGCGCTCATGTTCCGCCAGATCGGCTGCGTCCTTCAGCCCGGCACGGTCCGAGCGCATGGCGAAGCGGTGGATCTTTACCCCCTGCCGCTCCAGCGCCGCGATCTCGCGGCGGATAAAGGTGACGCTGGGCTGCGGATAGGTGTTCAGCAGATAGGCGATACGCGCGGTCATTGTCGTCCCCTTGCCCAGGTGCCGCTGTCCCGCCCCATGCGGACGGCCAGCGACACCGCCGCATAGGCCGCGAACCCCGCAGGATCGGCGGCCGCCAGCCGCAGCACCCCGCCCGCGCCCAGCCGCGGCTTGCCCTCGTTCGCCAGCAGCTCGGGCCAGCGGGCGGCGATCTCGGCCACGCCGGCGTCCTGGCGGCGTCGGACGCGGATCAGCGCGGCGAAACCCTCGGTCATCGGCCAGTCGTAGGGGGCGGCGACCTCGATCCGCTCGGACGGCTGGAACAGCATCCGCACATAGCTGTCGTCGGAAATGATCGCCGGGAACTCGCCCCAGCGGGCGCGGCCGGCGCGGTTGACCGCGAACAGCCCGAAGCCCGGCGCAGTGCTGCGGGCAAAGGGCAGCCGCGACCAGAACCGCGCATAGGCACGGCTGAGCCGGCTTTGCGCCGTCACCCGCGGCCGCCCCGAGCCATAGGCCGCGCCCTCTCGCGCCCCCAGCCCCCGCGCCAGCGCCGCCAGCAGCGGGGGTGAAACGATCACGTCGGCGTCCAGATAGGCGCGGATTTCCCCCCGCGCCACGCGGTCGGCATGGTTCAGCGCGGCGGGCTTGCCGCCCTCGGCCCGCTCGATCACCGTCAGCTGCCAACCCGCGGCGGCGGCCTCCGGGATCGCCGCGCGCGCCACCTCGGCGGTGCGGTCGCGGCAGCCGTTCGCCGCGACGATGATTTCCGCCCCGCCCGCCACCGGGTCCGAGGCGATCAGCGCCGAGAGGCAGGCGCCGAGCCAGCGTTCCTCGTTGCTGGCGGGGATGATGACCGACAGGATCACTCGTCCGCCGCCCGGCGCAGCGCCTGCCAGCGCGGGTTGTCGTCGGACAGATGCCGCAGCGCGCCCCAGCTGCCCCATTTCGACGGCGCGGACACGTCGACAAAGGCCATGAACGGGCCGTCGCCCAGTTCCGCCCAGCCGTCGATCAGCCTGCGATACAGCGCCGCCATCTCGTCCGAGTAGTTCAGCGCCAGAAAGAACCCGGTTGCCTGTTCGTCGTCGACGACCGGGCCCTGCCCGACGACATGGGTGCCGCCCTCGTACATCAGCAGCTTCAGCCCGTATTGATCGGCGACCTTGCGATGATGGGGCAGGATCTCGGTCAGCAGCCGCTCCAGGGAATCGGTGCGCGGATCGTCTAGCAGCGCCTGCGCCGCCTGCGGGAAGACCGCCGCCATGTCGCCGCCCGCGCCAGCCAGCCATTGCTGCCAGACCGGGCGGAACTCCTCGCTGCCGAAGCCATGGCCGAAATACCCGGTCACCGCATAGGCATCGAAGCTTTCCACCGGCGGCCGCAGCGTGCGTTCCACCTGCCGGGCGCGCGGCGCGTTGAGGATGTCGTCCTCCAGCCCCAGCCAGCCGGTCTGGGTGGCGATGACCCGCACCAGCCGCTGGGGGGCGGCATCGCCGAACTCCTCGGTCCAGATTGCCGCGATCTCGGCCGCGCGCACCGCGCCGTATTGCACCCAGGCATCGCGGATGCCCCAGCGTTCCTGCGCGTGGTCGTCGGCCCATTGCGCCTGCTGGAACTGCCAGTTCCAGATCTCGTTCGAGAACTCGACATGCGCGCGCAGCCCGGGATCGAGATCGCGCGCCACGATCGCCGCATATTCCCGCGCCAGCCCGTCCGAGCCGGTGTGCGGCATGGTGAACCAGGGATCGGCCTTGATACGGTTGGCCAGCTCTACCATCACCTCGACCGGGACGCCCTTCACCGTCCAGGCATAGTCGTCGATGCGGGGGCGGTCGGCGGCCTCGACCAGGGTGGCGTCGTTCGTCGCCATCCAGTCCATGAAGCGGATGGTGCGCGCGCCCTCGATCCGCGCCAGAAAATCGGGGTTGAAGATCTCGCCCGATTCCAGCAGCGCGCGGCGATCCTCGCGCACCAGCCGCAGGTTGCGGATCGGGTCGGCGGGGTCGGTCTTGCGGATGGTCAGCACCACCATCCCCTCGCCGGGGGTGAAATCGAACCGCGCAAGGGTGGGGCGCAGGTCCAGCCGCGACACGCGGCCCTCGACCGACAGCGCGCCGCGGCCGTCCCAGCGCAGCTCATAGCGGCCGGCGGTGTCGGCGGCGCCCTCGGGCAGGTCGGTCAGCACCAGCGTGGACACGCCGGTCACCTCCGCGGGCAGGGCCTTCAGCCAGCCGTTTTCGTCCAGAAACCCCTCGGCCCGCAGCCGCTGATGGTCCCAGCCGCCCCATTGGTCGGGCAGATGGCCGATCCAGGGCCGCGCGGTCTTCATCAGGTCCAGGAACGGCTGCTCTGCCGTCCAGTCGGAAATCCCCTCGAGCCCAAAGCCGATGTCGTCGCGCAGCACGGTCTGCGGGGCGGAAAGCACCGCAGCCGGGGCCAGGAACGCCAGCAGGGCAAGAACAAGGCGCAGCATCATGTCGGAATCCCGGTTTGCGGAAAGCGGCGGATGGTGGCCGCCACGATCCGGTGCAGCGCGGCCAGGGTGTCGGGCGCGACGTCGATCGGGCGGCCGTCGGCGGCGGTCAGCGGGGCCGGGGCCGGCTCGGGCAGGCGCTGGTGGATCACCGCCACATGCGCCAGCGCCACCACCAGCGCGCCAAGATCGCTGAAATGGATCGGGTCCGGCGCGCCCGCATCGTCGCGGGCAAACAGCTGCTCGCGCGAGGTGACGCCGGGGACCTGCCCCGCCTCGGCGGCGCGGGCGACGGCGGCCATCACCTGCCCGCCGGGGATCAGGTGGATCGGCCCCACCCCCGGCACCGCCAGCGCGCGGCGCAGGATCTGCTGTTCCCACAGTTCGGGCAGGTCGCGGTCGATACGTTCCAGCCAGCCCTCGGGGTCGGTCAGCTGGTGCCAGCTTTCGTAAAGATAGATGCGCAGGTCTGGGCGGGCCTGCCGCGCCAGCAGCGCCCATTGCGCCAGGTAATGCGCCGAGTGGTGCCAGCGGATCGCGTCCTTGAGCTCGACCATCTCGGTCAGCACCAGCACATCGGCCCAGCCCGATTCCAGCGCCTGCCGCACCGGACGGAAATGCGGATGCGCGTTCTCGCGCTCGAACCCGGGCACCGCGGCGTCGCCCTGCCAGTGCTGCATCAGCGAGGCGCCCCAGCCCAGCTGCACCGCGTGGTCCTGCCCGCCCAAGGGCCCCGCCAGCGCAGTGGCCAGCGCCGGCATGTCGCGCCCGACCAGGCTGTGGCCCAGGTGATAGACCTTGACCGGCGGCACCGGCGGCGCCAGCCGGGGCTGCGCGGCGCGATAATCCTCAGGCGGCAACGGCTCGGGCATCGGCGGCCCGGCGCGGCGCTGCCGGCGCCAGCCCAGCGCCGCGGCCGCGCCCGCAGCCAGCACCCCCGCGGCCCCCAGCAACCCCTGCCGGCGGCTAACCATGGTTGCCTTGGGCGGTCATGTGCGGTTTCCTGTTCAAGACGCTGTTTCCCCAGAATATGCAGGAGTAGGCCGCGAATGCCAGAACCAGCCGACGCAAGCCTGCTGATCTATGCGCCGGTGCCGCTGCACCGGGACGGCGCGCAGCTTCTGCTTGAGGATCAGGCCTGCAACGGCCTGCGGCTGTGGGCGGCGCATTTCGCGCAGGTGACGGCGATCATGCCGGTTTCCGACGCCCCTGCCCCGGCCAGCTGGGTGCCGGTCGAGCGGGTCGGCCCGGCGCTGGAGCGCATCCGGCTGCTGCCGGTGCCGCAGGCCTGGACGCTGGGCCGGTTCCTGCGCGCCCGTCCCGCCGTGCGGCGGCTGATCCGCGACGAGATCGCGCGCGCGGATTACCTGTCCTTTGCCATCGGCGGGCTGGTCGGCGACTGGGGCGCGCTGGCCTGCGCCGAGGCCTGTCGCATGGGCCGCCCCCATGCCGTCTGGACCGACCGCGTGGAATCCGAGGTCACGCGGATGGAGGCCGTCGGCGCCCCGCGGCTGCGCCGCCGGCTCAAGGCGCAGCTGATCTGGCGCCCGATGGCGGCGCTGGAACGGCGCGCGGTGCGCCGCGCGACGCTGGGGCTGTTCCACGGGCAGGCGACCTTCGACCATTACGCGCGCTTCAGCCGCGATCCGCATCTGGTCCACGACATCCACGTCCGCGCCGCCGACCTGATCCCGGCCAAGGCGCTGGCCGCCAAGGCCGCGCGCGCAGGCGCGGGCGGGCCGCTGCGGCTGGTCTATGTCGGCCGCGCCGACACGATGAAAGGCCCGCTCGACTGGATCGAGGCGCTGGAGCTGGCGGCGCAGGCCGGCGTCGATCTGCGCGCCAGCTGGATCGGCGGGGGCGAACAGATCGAGGCGCTGCGCGCCCGCATCGCCCAGGGACCGCTGGCCGGGCAGGTGACGGCGCCGGGGTTCCTTTCCGACCGGGCCGCGGTGCTGGCGGCGCTGCGGGATGCCGATGCGCTGCTGTTCTGCCACCGCACCCCGGAATCGCCGCGGGTGCTGATCGAGGCGCTGGTCTCGGGCGCGCCGCTGATCGGCTATGAGGGACCGTTCCAGCAGTCGCTGATCGCGGACAATGGGGCCGGGGCGCTGGTCCCCGACGGGCGGCCGGACCTGCTGGCGCAGGAACTGGCCCTGCTGCACCGTCATCGCGCAACGCTGGCGCGGATGATCGCGGCGACCGCCAAGGCCGCCCACGGCCACGACGACGAGACCGCGTTTGCGCATCGCAGCCGGATCATCCTGACGCATCTGCCGCCCCCGCAGGATCGGGCCGGGGATCCGCACAGGCCGCGATGACCAGCCCCTCGGCCCGCGCCAGCCGCACCGGCAGCACCGCACCCGCCGGATAGGGCGGCGCGGCGCGGGTAAAGCGCAGGGTCGCCGCATCCGCCGTCAGCGTTTCCAGCCGCAGGTCGGTGAACTCCAGCAGCTGGCGGCTGCGCGGGAACTGGCATTTATAGGCGGCCTCCTTGGCGGCGAAGCCTTCGCGCGCACGGCGCAGCGGCTGGGGCGAGGCCGCCAACAGGCGCTGTTCCGCCGGATCGGGAAAGATCAGCGGCAGCAGATCGCCGGGCAGTTCCTCGTCGGGTTCGGCGTCCAGCCCCAGCGCCAGCGCCCCGGCGCGCGCGGCCACCGCGAAGGCCAGCGCCCCGTGGTGGGTGATGCTGCCGGTGACGCCGGCGGGCCAGATCGGGGCGCGGTCCTCGCCCATCGGGATCGGACTTGCGGGCAGGCCCAGCCGTGCCATCGCCTGCCGCGCGGCGTGGCGGCCGGCGGCGAACTCGGCCTGCCGGGCCGGGACGGCGCGCGCCATGGCGGCGGCCTCGGCCCCCAGCAGCGGCCCGCCCTGCCCGACCACGCAGGCGCCGACGCCGATGCCCGGGGGAAACAGCGTCGCCACCGTGCGGGCGGCGCTTGTCCCGGTCAGGACGGCCTCAGCCGCCATCGCGCTGCGCCCGCAGCGCGCGGCGCCGCGCGATGGCATCGGCGCGGGCGGTTTCCTCGGCAGCCTCGGCCTCCTTGCGGGCGCTGTCGTCCGCGGTGCCGCCGGACAGATGGGCTGCCAGCGATTCCAGCGTCGGAAAGCGGAAGATGTCGGTAATCGACAGCCGCACGCCCCCGCCCAGCGCCGCCCGGATTTCCCGGTGCGCCTGCACCGCCAGCAGCGAATGCCCGCCCAGCGCAAAGAAATTGTCGCGCGAGCCGATCCGCGGCCGGTTCAGCACCCGCGCCCAGACCGCGGCGATGGTCGCCTCGATCCCGTCCGAGGGCGCCACGAAATCCTCGGCCACCGCATCGGCGCTTTCCACCACGTCGGGCAGCGCCTTACGGTCCACCTTGCGGTTGGGGGTCAGCGGGAACTCGGCCAGCCGCACGAAATGCGCAGGGATCATATGCGGGGGCAGGCGCTCGGCCAGATGGCGCTTGACCGCATCGGTGGACAGCTGGTGATCGCCGGTCAGATAGGCGATCAGCCGCAGGTCGCCCGGACCCATCTCGCGGCAGATCACCACCGCCTGCCGGACGCCGGCGCATTCCTCGGCGGCGGCCTCGATCTCGCCCAGCTCGATGCGATAACCGCGCAGCTTGACCTGATGGTCGGCGCGGCCGAGGAACTCGAGCTTGGCGCCGCCCTGCCCGTCGGGACGCCAGCGCACCAGATCGCCGGTGCCGTAGATGCGGCCGGGGGCGAAGGGGTTGGGGCGGAACCGGTCCTCGGTCAGGTCGGGGCGCTGCCAGTAGCCGCGGGCCACGCCCTCGCCGCCGATCCAAAGCTCGCCCTCGGCGCCCAGGGCCACGGGCTGGCCGTCCGCATCCAGCACATAGCATTGGGTGTTGGCGATGGGGGTGCCGATGCTGACCACCGGGTCCGCGACCCCGGCGGGGGCGGTGGTGGACCAGATCGTGGTCTCGGTCGGGCCATACATGTTGGTGATCCGGCGCGCGCCGGCGCGGGTCAGATCACCCACCAGCGACGCCGGCAGCGCCTCGCCCCCCAGCACCAGATGGCGCAGCCCGCCCATGGCGGCGCGGGCGTCGTCGTTCATCGCGATCATCCGCGCCATCGAGGGCGTGCATTGCATATGCGTGGCGCGGTGGCGGGTGATCTGCGCGGCGATCGACCAATCGTCCGAGGCCAGCTCGGGCGCCATGTTACTGCGGCGCAGGATCTCGGCCAGCGGCGCCAGCCCTTCCAGCACCGTCTCGCAGGGCAGGCCATAGTCGATCAGGCAGGCGATCTCGTCCACGCCGATGCGCTTGAGCTGTTCGACCCGGGCCAGCCCGTCCTCGACGGTGCCGAACAGGCCCGAATCCTCGAAATAGCGCTGGAAGGCGAAATCGAGGATCGCCTCGGTCTCCTCGGCATCCAGGCTGCGCAGGTCGATGTCCATCGGGTTGGTCACGCCCTGCGGTTTCTTGAAGGCGGGAAAGGCCCAGGCGTATTGCTTGACCAACGCCGCGGCCGAGCGCAGGTAATCCTTCATCGGGCCGCGGGCGCGTTCGCGCGCCACCTCGCGGTCGTGGCAGATATAGCTGTGCAGCATCAGCGTGACCTTGAAATCCGCCGGATCGCGGCCGGATTTGCGCAGCGCGTCGTGATAGATGGCGATCTTTTCGCCGACCTCCTCGACCGACTGGCCCAGCAGGTGGGTCAGCACGTTGGCGCCGATCTCGCCGGCCTCGCGCCAGGTGGCGGGGTTGCCGGCGGTGGTCACCCAGATCGACAGCTCGCGGCTGACCGGGCGCGGCTGCGTCACCACATCGACCATGCGCCCGTCGTTCAGCGGAAACGGCACCGCCTCGCCCCGCCACATCCGGCGCAGCTTGTCGATGGTGTCGAACATCGCCGCCTTGTTGTTGGGCGGGCCGTTTTCCGGGCGCAGCACGAAATCCTCGGGGTGCCAGCCGGACGCGATGCCCAGCGCCGTGCGCCCGTTGGTCAGGTTGTCGATGACCGCCCATTCCTCGGCCACCCGGATCGGATGGTGCAGGGGCGCCACGCAGGACCCGGCGCGGACCTCGAGGTTGGTCGTTACAGCTGCAACCGCCGCCCCGGTGACCGAGGGGTTCGGATAGGGGCCGCCAAAGGCGTGGAAATGCCGCTCCGGCGTCCAGACGGCGCAGAACCCGTGCTGGTCGGCGAACTTCGCGCCCTCCAGCAGGACGCGGTATTTCTGCCGCCCCACGCCGTCGTCGTTGCCCCAGTAGAACAGGCTGAAGTCCATCTTGCGGGCGCTGATGCGGCTGCCGGCGGACACCAGCGCACGCTCTTCCTCGCCCATCAGCACGACATGATAGCCGCGGGCCAGCGTCCAGAACAGCTCCAGCACCGAGATGTCGAACGAGAGCGAGGTCACCGCCAGCCACACCCGCCCGTCGCTGTCGGGGATGCGCTGGTCCATGCCGGCGAAGAAGTTCGCCACGTTGCGATGTTCCAGCATCACCCCCTTGGGGCGGCCGGTCGAGCCCGAGGTGTAGATCAGATAGGCCAGATCCTCCGGCGCGGCGCCGCCCTCGGGGTTGGTTTCGGGCATCGCGGCCAGCCGCGGCTCGGCGTCCAGCACCAGAAGCTCGGCGTCGCTGTCGGGCAGCGCGGGTTCCAGCGCGGTTTCGGTGATGATGACCGGGGCGCCGGAATCTTCCACATAAAGGGCGATGCGGTCGGCAGGATAGGCCGGGTCCAGCGGCAGATAGGCGCCGCCGGCCTTGAGGATCCCCAGCGCCCCCACCAGCAGCAGGGGCGAGCGGCGCAGGTTCAGCCCCACCACCGTGCCCGGCCCCACCCCCATCTGCCGCAGCAGATGCGCCAGCCGGTTGGCGCGGGCGTTCAGCTGCGCATAGGTGAGGGTCCGGTCCTCATGCGTCAGCGCGGCGCCGCCGGGAGTACGGGCGGCCTGCGCCTCGAACGCGCGGTGGATCGAGTGGTCGGGGACGGCGCAGGCGGTGCCGTTCAGGCCGGTCAGCAGCAGCTGGCGCTCGGCCTCGGGCATGGTCGGGATGGTGGCGGCATCGGCGTCGCTGGCGGCTGCGGCGACCGCAGGGGTGAAATGCGCCAGCCGCGCGGCCAGCAGCTGCGCGCCCATCCGGTCGATGCGGGACAGGTCCGCCAGCAGCCGCCCGTCGGCGGTCACGGTCAACACGGTGCCGGGGACCGGGCGGTTCGCGTCGGACCAGCCGATGGCGGGGATCAGCGTGGCCCCGATGGCAGGGTCGCGCAGCGGCAGGTCCACGGCGAACTCGGGCCAGCGGCGGGCGCGCTGGAACCCCTGTTCGGCATCAGCGGCGATACGCTCCAGCGGCCCGGTGCCCGCCAGCGGCAGCGGCGCCCAGCCCGACAGATACCCCGGCAGCCGCGGCGCATTGCCATCGGCAAAGGCCAGATACACGCGCTCGCGCCCCGCCAGCTGCGCGGCCCACAGCGCCAGCGCCGAGGGCGTCGCGGCGGCGCCCAGCGGGAACTCCTGCCAGTCGGCAGCACCCTGCCCCGGCTGCGCAAAGGGCAGCGCGGCGGGTTCCAGAGCCAGCGCGTGGCGGAACGCGCCCTCGCCCCCGGCGACGGCGGCGATGGCGGCGTCGATCCGCGCGACCTCATCGGCGGGGGCAGAGGCCAGCACCTCGCCCAGCTGCGCCGCGTCCGCGGCGGCGACCTCGGTCCCGTCCATCTCGCGCAGCCCCGACAGGCGCACGGCGCCGCTGGCGCAGGCGACGGTCAGGCCGGTGTCATCGGCGGCCAGCACCGTGCCGGGCGCGCCGGCGCCCTCGGCCAGCGCAGCGGTGCGGACGGAAAGCAGCCGCCCCCGCAGCCACAGCTTGGGCAGCGCCAGCGGGTTGGCGAAATCGCCGTGGTCGAGCGCGCGGACCAGCCGCGCCACCTCGGCCGCCGGGCGGTCGAAGCCCAGCCGCCCCGCCGCTGCGGGACGCTTGTCGCGGGGGTGATAGCTGCGCAGCGACAGGTCCTGCGGGCACCGCGCGGGCGCGCCGGTAAGCAGCGCCTCGGCCAGCTCGGGGAAGCTGTCCACCGCGGCTTCCCACGCGCGGGCGTTCAGCGTCAGAGTGGTGTCGTCCGGGGCAATCTCGAACTCGCGCGAGACCAGGATGTCGCCCTCGTCGATGCCGCCCTCGATCAGGTGCCAGGTGATGCCGTGGCGCGGCTCGGCCCCCAGGATCGCCCAGGCGGGGGCGTTCAGCCCGGCGTGGCGCGGCAGCGGCCCGTCGTGAAAGTTCACCGCGCCGCGCCGCGCGCCGTCCAGCAGCGGCTGCGGGATGATCGACAGGTTCGCCACGCTCAGCAGCCAGTCGTAATCCAGTCCCTCGGGGCTGCGCAGATCATCCTGCGCGCGCAGGGGAATGCCGCGCCCTTCGGCCCAGCGGGCGATGTCGGGGTTGCGCGTGGCCACCGCGGCGATGGTCAGGCCGCGCCCCAGCCAATGCTCGGCGCACTGGACCAGAAGCGATTCGTTACCGATGAAAAGCGCCGAAACGGACATGGAAAACCTCTAACGATGTGACTCGGGGGCTGGCCGGGGGCCGGTCAGCATATGGGCGAGCAGCTGGCGGGTGAACCCCGGGGCTGCCGCGCGGCGCCCGCGCAGCCGGGCAATCATAGACCCGGCGACCACCGCGCCGGTCGCGGCAAGATAGCGCAGCTGCCCGTGGTTCTTGCGCCAGTAATGGCGGCGGCTGTCGAACCAGTAGTCGGGCGTCCGCGCCCAGGTCTTCATCCCCGTCGAGACCGAGCCGATATGCATCACCCGGCTGGCAGGCACGAAATCGGTCTGCCACCCGGCGCGGGCGGCGCGCAGGCACAGGTCGGTTTCCTCGAAATAAAGGAAGAACTCCTCGTCGAAGATGCCGATCTCGTCCAGCAGGTCCTGCCGCATCATCAGGCTGGCGCCCGCCACCCAGTCCATGCGCGTGGGCCGGTCGGGGATCGGCCGCGGCACCACATGGCGGTGCAGCAGCCGGGTGATCGGGCCGGTGACGGCCGCGCCCTCGAACTCGGACGCGACCGAGGGAAAGCGGAAACAGGCGGTGTGGGGGTCGCCGTCGGGGCCGTGGATATAGCTGCCGGCCATGCCGGTCCGCGGATGCGCCAGCATGTGGTCCAGCAGCGCCCGCACCGCATCCGGAGCCGGAAACGCGTCCGAGTTCAGCAGATAGACGAAATCCGGCCGCCGCCCGTCCGGCAGCCCGGCCCGGATCGCGTGGTTGTTGCCGGCGCCGAAACCGCCGTTGCGGCCCGATTGCAGCAGCCGCACCCGGTCCCAGCCGCGTTCGGCGATGCCGCGGGCGATGGCACCCTCAGAGCCGTCGCCGCTGTCGTTGTCGACGATGGTGATGGCGCCGTCGATGCCCGCCATCGCCGCCACCAGCGCCTCGGCCGAGCGCAGGGTCATGTCCGGCGTACGCCAGTTCAGGATGATCGCGTGCAGCACCGTCATGGTCATTCCGCCGCCTGGCGCATGGGCGCCGCTTCCGCCTGCGCCAGGATGCGCCGCAGATGCGAGGCGAGCAACCGGACGTTGGGTTCCAGCACCATGCTGTCGTGGTCCCCCGGCACCTCGATCACCTCGAGCGCGGGGGAAAGCGGGGTCAGGCCGTTGTCTTCCATCACATATTCCTTGGCCGCACTGATCCAGCGCCCGCCCGACACCTTGAAGCGCCGGTCCAGCGGCGGGCGCAGCAGCACCACCCGCCCGTCGCGCCGCACCATGTCGAAGCGGGGCAGCGCCGCATAGAACGCCGCCTCGATCGCCGAGTTGTGCAGCTGGTGCGCATCCTCGACCGCGCGGGGATTGCGTTGCGCGCGCTTCCATTCGGCACGTTCGCGGGCCCAGCGCGACAGATAGGCGGGGCCTTCCTCGCGCAACAGCGCCAGCTTGATCAGCGCCTTGTCCACCCGCCCCGGCACCGGCCGCATCGGCAGCGGCGTGTCCAGCAGCACGGTGACGGCGACGGTTTCGCCCGCCTCTTCAAGCTGGCGGGCGATTTCCCAGGCGATCAGCCCGCCGCCCGAGAACCCGCCGACCAGATACGGCCCCTGCGGCTGCACCTGCTGCATTTCCGCGATGTAATCGCGGGCGGCGTCGGTGAAATCCTCATGCGGCGGCGCGTCCCCGAACAGCCCCCGCGCCTGCAGGCCGTAGAACGGCCGCTCATGGCCCAACAGCTGCGCAAGATGGCGCAGGTTCAGCACGTTGCCGAACATCCCCGCCACCAGGAAGAACGGCGTGCGCGGCCCGCCGTCGCCGCGATGCATCGCGACCAGATGGGTGTGGCGGCGCATGGGGGTGACCTCGGCCGGGGCGCTGTCTGCCGCCGGCTCGGCGGTATCGCCCGCCGGCCCGATCTGCGCCTCGATCAGCGCGGCGCAGGCGGCGATGGTCGGGGCCTCGAACAGGATCGAGATTGGGAAATCCACCGCATAGGTCTTGCGGATCATCGAAAACAGCCGCACCGCGATCAGCGAATGCCCGCCAAGGTCGAAGAAACTGTCCTCGACCCCCAGGTTGCCGACGCCCAGCAGGTCCTTCCAGAACCCGACCAGCGTGCGCTCGATATCGTTGCGGGGGGCGACGAATTCGCTGTCGAGCTCGGGGCGCTCGAACTCGGTGGCGCCGGGTTTCGCCGCATCCGCCCCGGCATCGGCCTGCGCGATCAGCGCCGGCAGCGGGATCGAGCTGACCACCAGCTGCCCGGCGCCGCTGGCGATGGCGCGCAGGAACGCCTCGGCCCCCTCGTCGGCGTGGATGCCCTGCGACAGATTGTGGCGCAGCTGCTCCTCGGCCGGGCCGATCTGGCGCGGCGCATCGGCGGCGTCAAAGGCGATCTCGCGCGCGTCGGGCGTGGCGGACAGGTCCAGCGCACCCTCGATCCGGCGCAGGGTAAAGCCGGCGATCTCGGCCACCACGTGGCCATCGGGGTCGCTCAGGGTGATGTCGAACCGCGCCAGCCCGTCGCCGTCGCGGTTGGGGGCAGCGTTGCGGATATGGCTGACGATCTGCGCAGGCAGCGCCCCGGTCAGGGTGATCGCGCCATAGCCCAGCGGCACCCACAGCCTTGCGTCGTCATAGCCCTCGATCAGCCGCATCGCCCAGCCGGTAGCGATGTCCAGCAGCGCCGGATGCAGCAGGTATCCGGCATCCGCACCCCGGAACTGCGGCGGCAGCGCCAGATCGGCAATGCCCTCGCCCGTGCCCAAGGCCCGGCTTTGCAGCACCCGCCAGCGCGGGCCGAAACGCAGGTGGCGTTCCTGATCGGTCACCAGCCCCTCGCCGCGCTCGGGCGCGGGGCAGCGGGCGCGGATCGCGGCAAGGTCCAGCGTGGGGGGCGCGGCGGCATCGGTCTCGACCCGCGCCTCGGCGTGCAGCAGCCAGCCGGTGCTGCCGTCCACCGCCACCGCGCTGCGGATCTCGGCGTCATAGCCGCCCTGCGTGCGGGTCAGCCGCACCCGGATGCGCGCCTGCTCGCCATCCGCCACCAGCAGCGGCCGCAGGAAGGTCAGGTCGGTGATGCGCAGCGGCCCCGGGGCCTCGACCTCGGCCAGCGCCTCGGCCAGCAGCTCCAGATAGCCGGTGCCGGGCAGCAGCGCCTGGCCTTGGGCCAGCCGGTGGCCGTCGATGATCCAGTCGCGGTGGTCCACCACCCCCGAAAACAGCCGCCGGCCGTCGGGATCGAACCCGGCCTCGGCCAGCAGGGGCCGGGTGATCGGCGTCGGCGCGGCAGGCGCGGGCGGCGCCAGCGCCGCGGCGGCCATGCCGACATCGGCCCAGATCCCCCAGTTGATCGCCAGCACCCGCGTGGCCCCGCCAGCGCGCGATTCCGCCCAGGCATTCAGGAAGCTGTTGGCGGCGACGTAATCCAGCTGCCCGGGCGGCGTCGTCACCGTGGACGAGGACGAAAACACCACGATCAGCCCGACCGAGCCGTCCGGGAACACGCTGTCCAGCACCATGGTGCCATGCAGCTTGGGGGCCAGAACCTGCTCGATGGATTCCGGGGTCTTGGCCAGGATCGGCGCGTCGTCGACCACGCCGGCGGCATGGATCACCGCGTCGATGCGGCCGAACCGGGCCTCGGCGGCAGCGCGGGCGGCCTCGACCTCTTCGACGTTGCAGATGTCGGCGGCGAGGGTCAGCACCTCGGCGCCCTCGGCCTCCAGCGCCTCGACCGCGCGCAGCCTTACTGCCAGCGGGTCGCCGGGCGGCGCCTGCCGGATCAGCGCCGGCCACTCGCCGCGTTCCGGCAGGGCACTGCGGCCCAAAAGCACCAGCCGGGCGCCATGGTCGCGCCACAGCCGCCGCGCCACGGTCAGGCCGATGCCACCAAAGGCGCCGGTGATCAGGCAGACCGCACCCCGCGGCAGCGCCGCAGCCTCAGCCGCGGGCAGCGCCCGGGGCCGCCAGTTACGCTCATACCGCACGCCGGCGCGCAGGGCGGCGGTGCGGCGGCCGGGGGGTGCCAGCAGCTCGGCCAGAACCTCGGCGGCGGTGTCGGCCGGCGGCATCCCCGGGTCGATATCCAGGCTGGAACAGCTCGCCCCGGCGAATTCGCGCGGGATCACCCCCAGCGGGCCGGCAATCGCGGCTTTTTCCGGGTGGGCGAGCCGCTCGATCTTCTGTCCCGAAATATCCCCGCCGGAGGCTCCGGCCGCGCCGCCCACACCCCCGCGCAGCGGCAGCGCCGCCGCGCCGCTGGTGATCGCGGTCAGATGCCAGGGCGCGGGCAGCCCGGCCTCGTCCATCGCCTGCGCAAGGAAGGTCAGGCTGTAGAACCCCTGTTCCAGATTGCGGTGGAACAGGCTCGACCCCGGCCGGAAACCCTCATCCGCGGCCAGCCAGAAATGCGCGATCCGGTCGGGGGCGAGACCCTGCGCCACCAGATCGCCCAGCAGCAGGTCGTAGTCGTCGCGCCCGCGCTCGGCCGAGATGCAATAGCGGTCCTGATCCAGCCGGGCGAAACTGTCGCCGGCCAAGACCTCGATCACCCGATGCCCGGCGGCGCGCAGGGGGGCGGCCACCGCGGCGCCCAAGCCCTGCCCATCCGACAGGAACAGCCAGCAGCGCTTTTCCGCGCGGTCGAGCGCATCCACCGCGATCTCGGCGCTGCGGCGCAGCCAGAACGGCTCCCACCCCCAGTCGGCCACGTCGTCCACCCGTTCGGGGAAACGGGCGGTGTCGTCGCGGGCGACGGTCGCGGCGCGGTCGATGAAATAGCGCTGGCGCTGGAACGGGTAGGTCGGCAGCACCACCCGCTGCCGCGGCACATCGCCCCAGAACTGCGGCCAGTCCACCGCCACCCCCAGCGCCCACAGCCGGGTCAGCGTGGCGATGAACCACTCATCATCGGCGACCTGGTGGTCGGGGTGGCGCAGCGTTGCCAGCGACTGGTTGGCCGGCACCCCGTTGGCCACAGCCAGCGAGGCCAGCGTCCGCCCCGGCCCGACCTCGAGATAAACCCGCCCCTTGTCGCGGCTCAGATGCGCCATGCCGTCGGCGAAATGCACGGTATTGCGCAGATGCGCGACCCAATACTCCGGGTCGGTCGCCTGCGCGGCGGTCAGTTCTGTGCCGGTGCGGTTGGAAATCACCGGCAGCCTGGGCACCGATAGCTTCATCCCGCGCAGATGCGCGCCGAAATCGGCCAGGATCGGCTCGAGCATCCGGGAATGTGCGGCGATGTCGATGCGGATGCGCTGGGGGGTGATCTCATCCGCCGCCAGCCGCGCGGCCAACGCATCCAGCGCCGCATCGGGGCCGGAAATCACGCAAAGCTCGGGCGCGTTGACCGAGGCGATGTCCAGATCATCGCTCAGATACGGCCGCACCGCATCGACCGACAGCGGCACCGACAGCATCCCCCCCGGCGGCACGCTGTCGAACAGCTGCCCGCGCCGGTGCACCAGCCCGATGCAATCCTGAAACGACATCACCCCGGCGATGCAGGCGGCGACGTTTTCGCCCATCGAATGCCCGATCAGCGCCGAGGGCTGCACGCCCCAGCTCATCCACAGCTTCGCCAGCGCATATTCGGTGATCGCGATCAGCGGCAGCTGGACCGAGGGCCTGGTCAGCGCCGCCTCGGCCGCCGCTTCCTGCCCCGGCTCGGGCAGCCAGACGGCGCGGGGGTCATAGTCCAGCATCGGGGCCAGATGCGACAGGCCCTTGTCCATCCACTCGCGGAACTCGGGCTCGGTGTCGTAAAGCCCGCGCGCCATCTGCGCATATTGCGCGCCGCCGCCGGGGAACATGAACACCACCTCGAGGCGGTCGCCCAGATGCTGGTGGGTGAACACCTGCCGCTGGTCGCCCGATTCCAGCCGCGCGGCGGCGGTGTCGTGGTCACTGGCCACGACGATGCGGCGATGGTCGAACTGGCGCCGCCCCTGCATCAGGGTAAAGGCGACATCGGCCAGCTTCTGTTCGGGATGGGCGCGCAGATGCGCGGCCAGCCGCGTCGTGGCCTGATCCAGCGCCGCCTTGTTGCGGGCCGAGACCACCAGCGGCTGGAACGGGAAATCCGGCTCCTCGGATGGCGCGCGCGCGGGCGCTTCTTCAAGCACCAGATGCGCGTTGGTGCCGCCGACGCCAAGGCTGTTCACCCCCGCCCGCCGCGGCGCCCCCTGCTGCGGGAACGGCGTCAGCCGGTCGCAGACCGCGAACGGCGAATGCGCGAAGTCGATCGAGGGGTTCGGCGCCTCATACCCCAGCGAGGGCGGGATTTCCGCGTGATGCAGCGCCAGCGACGCCTTGATGACGCTGGCCACCCCCGCGGCGGTGTCCAGATGGCCGATATTGGTCTTGACGCTGCCCACCAGGCAGCGCGCGGCATCCGTGCCGGTTTCGGCGAAAGCCTCGGTCAGGGCGGCGATCTCGATCGGGTCACCCAGATAGGTGCCGGTGCCGTGGCATTCGACATAGCCGATGCTGTCGGCGCTGACGCCCGCCGCGCGATGCGCCGCCGCCACCGCGGCCGCCTGCCCGTCGACCGAGGGCGCCAGATAGCCGGCCTTGGCCGCACCGTCGTTGTTGATGGCGCTGCCGCGGATCACCGCCCAGATATGGTCGCCCTCGGCCAGCGCATCGGCCAGCGGGCGCAGCACCACGCAGCCCGCGCCGGACCCGAACACCGTCCCCTGCCCGCGGTGGTCGAAGGCGTGGCAATGCCCGTCGGGGGACAGCACCTCGCCGTCCTGATACAGATAGCCGCGGCCGTGGGGCAGCTCGATGGTGACGCCGCCGGCCAGCGCCATGGCGCATTCGCCGCGCTGGATCGACTGGCAGGCCATGTGGATCGCCACCAGCGAGGTCGAGCACGCGGTCTGCACCGAAATGCTGGGCCCGGTCAGGTCGAGGATATGGCTGACCCGGGTGGACAGGAAATCCTTGTCGTTGCCGGTATGGCGCAGCAGGAACATGCCGGTCGAGCGCACCAGCTCGTCCTGGGAACAGACGTTGAAATAGAAATAGCTGCCCATGCCGCAGCCGGCAAAGACGCCGATGGGGCGGCCCAGACCTTCCGGCGTGTGGCCGGCGTTCTCCATCGCCTCCCACGCGGTTTCCAGGAACTGGCGGTGCTGGGGGTCCATGATCGCCGCCTCTTTCGGCGACAGGCCGAAGAACTCGGCATCGAAATGGTCGAAGCGGTCCAGCGTCGCGGCAGCGGGGACGTAGTTCGGCTGGCGCATCCGGGACGGGCTTTCTCCGGCCTCGCGCAGCTCGGACTCGGTCAGGGTGCGAATCGATTCGACGCCCTGCCGCAGGTTGTCCCAATACTCGGCGATGGAGCCCGCCCCCGGCAGATGCGCGGCCATCCCGACGATCGCGATGTCGCCCGAACCGGGCCTGTCCTGCATATCCATGCGTGCATCGCCCCTCATTAAACACAACCACAGTCAGATATCGCCAGATCCGGCAACGGGTATACAGCAGTCAATATGAACAAAAACTCTGTCTATTTATACAGCCTGTCGCAGCACGGTCAGATCAGGGTCCGGGCCGGGCCCGGATCCTCGGGGGTTGCGGCCGGATCCTCGGCCAGCTCACCCGCAGATTGCGCCGCCCCCAGCAGCGCCCCGGCCAGCAGCCAGGTCAGCGGGGTCATGGTGGCGTTGGGAACCAGATCGACCATGTTCACCGCCAGCATCAGCGCCGTGCCGGCGAAAAGCAACGGCGCCTGCCCGCCCGCGCCCTGATTTACCGCCCGCCGCGCCGCCTGCGCCGCCCGCAGCACCGCCAGCACCAGCAGCCCGAACCGGCCGGCAAAGCCCACCACCCCGCGCGAGCTCATCACGATGATCCATTCACCATCGGTGACGGTCAGGATGCTGCCGTCCACGTCGAAGACGTGGTTGCGGTTCCATTCGCCCCAGCCGAACAGCGGGCGCATCTGCACATGCTCAAGCAGCACCCGCTCGTTGTCGAAACGATATTGCAGCGAGCTCGCGCGGTCGACACTGACCTTGCCCGCCATTTCCAGCATCCAGTCGATCGGCACCAGCCCGTAAAGCCGCAGCAGCGGGTAGCAGAACACCGCCGCCGCCATCGCCACGGCCACCCGCCCGATCAGCCAGGGCGGCGCCGCCAGCACCAGCGGCACGAAAAGCAGCGCATAGATCCACGCCGCCAGCGTCCGGCACAGGACCACCATCACCAGCAGCGCCAGCAGCGCCGCCAGCAGCCGGCGCCGGCGCTCGGGCGCGGACAGGCGGGTCAGCAGCGCCGCGGCATGGGCGGCCATATAGGTCAGCAGCGCCACCCAGATGCCGTGCTCCAGGAACACGATGGGGCGGTATCCCCCGAATCGGACCATCTGGTCGAACTGGTGCTGGAAATACCCGTAGACCCAGACGTTCAGCTGCGGGGACATCCGCACTTCGACCAGCATCGGCACCGCATAGAGCAGCATCGCCGCGACCAGCGCCCCCAGCAGCTCGCGCAGGTCGCTGGGGCTGCGGACATAGCGCACCCCCAGCGCCCAGATCAGCAGCGGCGGCAGGATGTTGATGACCATCGACAGCCCGTCGCGCAGCGACAGGCCGGGCAGCACCACGCCGCCGCCGACGAAGCGCGCATCCCCGTTGGTCAGCGCCGTGCCGACCCCGCCGCCGATGATCAGCGCCAGACACAGGGCCGCCCAGATCCCGGCGCCGAACAGCGGCGCCCGCTCGCCCCGGATCGTCCAGGCGGCGAGATACGAGGCGATCGCCGGGATTGCCAGCTTGTCCAGCGCCGGCAGAAGTGGCAGGTCGAAGGCAACCAGCGGCGGCAGCAGCAGATAGCCGCCCAGAACCGAAACCAGCAGCGCCCGCAGCGGCGCCATACGGGCGAACAGCACGAATGTCAGCGGGAACCACAGCGCCAGGGCCAGGAATGCAACGGGACTGCTGGGCACGGGGCGATGGTTCCTTGCTGCGGGCCTTGCGGCTGGCCGTAACGGGCGGGCCGGCGCGATGAAGTTCCGTTACGAGGACACCACCATAACGGTCAATATGCCGGATCGCGAGACTCTGCTGGCGGAAATCCGGCAGCGGCTGCGCGAGGGGCGGGGCTTTGCGGTGGCCACGATCAACCTGGACCACCTGGTCAAGCTGCGCGGCGATGCCGGCTTCCGCCGGGCCTATGCGGCCCAGGACCTGATCGTGGCCGACGGCAACCCGATCGTGTGGCTGGCGCGCACGGCGGGGCACCGGGTGGCGCTGGTCCCCGGCTCGGATCTGGTGCTGCCGATGGCGGCGCTGGCGGCGGACGAGGATGCGCCAGTCGCGCTGCTGGGCAGCACCGCCGAGGTGCTGGACGCCGCCGCCGCCCGGCTGGAGGCGCTCTGCCCCGGGCTGCGGGTGGTGGCGCGGATCGCGCCGCCGATGGGGTTCGACCCAAGGGGACCGCAGGCCGACGCCCTGCTGGCGAAACTGGGCGCGACCGGGGCGCGGGTGACGTTCCTTGCACTCGGGGCGCCCAAGCAGGAAATCCTCGCCGCCCGCGGGCGCGAGCTGTTGCCGGCGATGGGGTTTCTGTCGGTGGGCGCGGGCATCGACTTCATCGCCGGGGCGCAGACACGGGCGCCGGCGCTGGTGCGGGGGCTGGCGCTGGAATGGCTGTGGCGCGCCGCCTCGGCCCCGCGGCGGCTGGGGCCGCGCTATGCGAAATGCGCGGCGATCCTGCCGGGGGAATACCTGGCCGCACGGCGCCAGCGCCGCGAGGGCTGAGCGCGGCCGCCCGGAGTTTTCATCGACGATCCCCAAGGGCAACACACCCCCGCCCGGCCCGTCAGAACCACAGCACCAGCAGCGCCACCAGCGCCCCCGCGGACAGGAACACCGCGTCATGCAGCGGGTCCCACACCTGGTGGCGCCGCGCGATCCACACCACCGCCGGATAGGCCAGCATCGCCCCCAGCGCCTGCCCGACCAGCGCCCCCGGCAGCCCGGCGAAATGCACCCCCACCCAGTAGAGCGACAGAAACAGCGTCGCCCGCACCGCGGTCACCACCAGAAACCGCTTGCTGTCGGCGTTCGCCAGCGCCGCCTGGTCGTAGCTGAGCATCACGATCTGCGGGATGGTGGCGCAGGCGATCATCGGCAGCATCATCCCGGCGGATTCGTAGCGCGGGTCGTAAAGCAGCGCCACGATCCACGGCCCCAGCGCCGCCATCGTCACCAGCACCGCCAGGAAACCGCCGGTCAGCCCCCAATGGATGCGCCGCAGCCGGTAGGTCAGCATCGGCGAGGGACCCTGATGATATTCGCGATAGACCGGGATCATCAGCCGCCAGATCACCGCGATCGCCAGCTGCAGCGGAAAGCTGGCCAGGAAATAGGCGATGTTGTAGATGCCCAGCTCGTCCAGCGTCAGGTATTTGCCCAGGATCGCACGGTCGCCCTGGCCGATGCCAAAGCCGACGATGGTGCTGGGAAAGATCCATTTGCCGAACCCGACCAGCTCGGCCACCGCGCTGCGGTCCCAGCGGAAGCGGTTGCGCTCTCCCGGCAGCAGCCGCTCGGCCAGCAGCCACTTGATCGCCGCCCCGATCACCATCCCGATCACCAGCGCCCAGGCCGAGCGCATCACCGCCGCCAGCGTCACCGTCAGCACGATGGACAGGGCCGAGGACGCCAGCTCGATCCGCGTCAGCATCCCCAGCTGCAGGTGGCGGTTGGCCTCTTCCAGGCGGGTGGTCAGCAGGCCGTTGATGACCGAGACGAACCCGGCGACCGGCAGGTACCATGCCAACTCGGGCGTGTCGTAGAACCGCGCTACCGGCACCGCCAGCACGACGCAGCCCAGCCACAGTATCACCCCGCGCACCGCCTGCATGGTAAAGGCGGTGTTCAGGAAATCGCGGTCGTCGCCGCGGCGGCTTTGCATGATCGCCGGGCCGACGCCGACATCCGAGAAATTGTTCAGCCCCTGGATCACCACCATGATCAGCGCCATCACCCCGAAGATCTCGGGGAACAGCAGCCGGGTCAGGATCAGGTTCGACGCCAGCCGCAGCCCCTGCGAGCTGCCGAAGCCGACGACCGTCCACAGCGAGCCGCGCAGCGCCCGCTGCTCGAGCCCGTCGCCTTGAAGCAGCCGCGCCAGCCGGCGCTGCGGGCGAGAGCCGGGGTCCCGGTTCGAGGCCGCGTCCCGCATCATCGCCCGCCCCCGTCCAGCCGGCGCAGGGCCGGCAGGCTGCGCCGGCCCAGGGGCGCGGGACGCCGGACTGCAAGGATCATGCCGTGCGGCGCCAGCCCGGCGCTGGAGTCCGCCCTACCGTGGCGCCCCATCCGCATCGCGCGGATCGGCAGCTCGGCCACACGGCAGCCCGCGGACACTGCCGCCACCGGGAAAAGCCCGGTCTCGGGCTCTTGGCCGGGGGTTCTGCTCGGGTCCGGCATGGTGATGGTCATGACACCCCCTTGCGGCTGGCGGAACGGCTGGCCGCGATGATGCCGGCCACGCGCAGGGCGTTGGCGGCGATGGTCAGGCTTGGGTTCACCCCGGTCGAGGTCGGCATGAACGAGGCATCGGCCACGTAAAGATTGTCCAGCTCATGCGCGCGGCAGTCGCGGTCCAGCACCCCGCGCGCCGGGTCGTCGGAAAACCGCAGCGTGCCGCAGGCATGGGCCAGGTTCGGCTCGGGCCGGTGGTTCAGGAACAGGATCCGCCCGCGCCCGAAGCGGCGCACCAGCTGCCGGCGCAGGCGGTGGCGGCGGGCCAGCAGCTCGGCCGGGAAATCATAGGTGAACAGCAGGTCGTCGGGGTTGTCGGGGTCGTAGAGGACGCGGTTCTCGTCGCTGGGCAGGTCCTCGATCATCGCGGCATACAGATCGGCGCTGCCCAGCAGCCGCGCGGCCATCGCCGCCGGCAGATGCAGCGCCAGCCGCAGCCCCGGCAGCCGGTGGAGCGCCGAGCTTTCCAGCCGCGCCCGCAGCGCCGCCAGGATCAGCCCGTATTCCGCCCGCACCCCCAGCGCCTGCACCAGCCCCAGCCGCTCGGGCGCCGCCGGTTCCAGGCCGGGAACCCCGGCGCCGTCGTAGAAGTCGCGCAGCGAAAAGGTCTTGCGCGGGCCCTGCCGCGACAGGCCGCGGGGCGCCCACAGCGCGAACATCTCGTCCAGGTGGAACATCAGCCCGCGCCCGACCAGCCCGCTGCCATTGGCGCAGCCCTGCGGCCAGTCCTCGCTGGCCGAGGCCAGCAGCAGCCGCGGCGAGGACATCGCCCCGGCCGCCAGCACCACCACCGGCGCGCGCACGATGCGCAGGCGGCCTTCGACCTCGACCTCGACCCCCTCGACCCGGCGGCCGCGGCCCAGCAGGCGGCGCACCACCGCGCGGTCCCACAGCTGGGCCCGGCCGGTGGCCAGCGCCGGTTCCACCCCCGCAGAGCGGCCGTCCATCTTGCAGGACAGCGGGCAGCGATGGCCGATGCATTCCAGGCAGCCCGGCAGGTAGCGGATGCCCAGCGGCGTGCGATAGGGGTGCAGCCCGCGGCGGCGCAGCTGCGCCACCTGCGCCTCATGCGCGGGGGACAGCGGCGGCGGGGTCAGCAGCGGCACGGCAGGCGGATCGCCCAGCGGGTCAGAGGTGCCGCTCAGATACAGCAGCTGCTGGGCGCGGTCGAACCACGGCGCGAACTCGTCATGCCCGACCGGCCAGCCGCCGGTGGGGTGGGCCATGGCGCCCACGGTTTCCAGGTCGCGGCGGGCGGGGCGTTCCAGCGCCGCCCCGTAAAACGCCGAAGTGCCCCCCGGCCCCACCCCCTGGTTGGCCACCGGCAGGCTGGGCACGCCGCCGATTATCGCCCGTGTGGGGGCGGGCCAGCAGCCCAGCAACTCGCGCGCGCTGGCATTGCCAGGCTCGGCGGCCATGGCGTTGACCGCCCGCCGCGGCGGGGTCGGGCCGCGTTCCAGAAACAGCACCGACAGCCCGGCCTCGGCCAGGGCGCGGCCGGCCAGCCCGCCGCCCATGCCCGCCCCGATCACCACCACATCGGGCGAGAACTGCGCCGCGGCGGTCATGGGTCGGCCCCCGGGTTCAGCGGCGCCGCCGTTGCGCGGGGAAAAGCCGCCCCGCTCAGGCCGTCGATGTCAGGTCTGGAGTTCATGCGACGATCAACACAGCCCTGCTGCACAGAGGCGGGCAAAATGCCCGTCGACGGCGGAGACTAGACCGGAGGTCCAGACCGCTCAACACATCATTTACACAACCATGGGGAGATTCGACCAGCTCGCACCCCCGAGCGAATCGTGGTGGCAAACTCATTAACCTTGTGTTAATGATCGTTAACGGCGGCCAGTCAACTACCTTTATGTATAAATTGCAACGCGAGCGATAACTTGCCAATCTGCAAGCGCGTTCCGGTAGATCTGCGGGTCTGCCGGGCGCAATAGGTTGAAAGTTCATGTATAGGGCTCGGCAATAACCCGCCGTGTGAGCCGTGTAACGTATTGGAGAGTCGCCTATGTTTTGGGGGCAAGTGGTATGAGTATCGAACGGATCAACGATTTTGCAGCAGATCCGAAGCTCCAGCGGGTCAAGGCGCCGATCTATCGTCATGGTGGAAAGCGCGCGCTGGATATTGCACTCGTTCTGGCAGCATTGCCGATCGTGTTTTTCACCGTAGGGTTGATCGCGCTGGTGATGCTGATCATCGAGCGCGCCAATCCCTTCTATTCCCAGCTGCGCGTCGGAAAGGGCGGCTCGGCCTTCCGCATCTGGAAATTGCGCACCATGGTGCCGAATGCCGATGAAATGCTGGAAAGCTATCTGGCGGCCAACCCGGCGGCGCGGCTGGAATGGGACCGCAGCCAGAAGCTGACTGACGACCCGCGCATCACGCTGATGGGGCGGTTCCTGCGCCAGACCTCGCTGGACGAGCTGCCGCAGCTGTGGAACGTGCTGGCCGGGGACATGAGCCTGGTCGGACCGCGGCCGATGATGCTGGACCAGCAGAAGCTGTACCCCTCGAACGCCTATTACCGGCTGCGGCCGGGGCTGACCGGGCCCTGGCAGGTCAGCGCGCGGCATCTTTCGGCCTTTGCCGACCGGGCGCGGTTCGACGATGCCTATGACGCCAGCCTGACGCTGAGCGGCGATGTCGCGCTGCTGTTCAAGACCGTGCGGGTGGTCCTGCGCGGGACCGGCTGCTAGCCGCCTCTCCCTCGCGGCGGCCATCTTTGGTCCTGCGCCGATCCCGGACCCGCGAGCCTCAGCGCCGCGGGTTTTTCTGTTTCGTGTCGGGCAGGTCGATCACCGGGCGCAGGCCGGTGATCCGCTCCATCTGCGCGGCGGTGCGGATCACCGGGCGGCGCATCTCCATCAGCAGGGTCAGGGCAAGGGCCGCCAGCACCGACAGCATCCCGCCGCCCAGCGCGATCTTCTTGCGCTGCGACGACATCGGGTAATCCGGCGGCACCGCCTTTTCCAGCAGGGTGAACGAATCCGACACCATCGAGCTGTCGCGGCGCTGCTGGCTTTCCGCCGCCACCCGGCGATTCGCCACCCCCACCAGCTGCTCGCGCAGCGTGTCGCGTTCGCGGTCCAGCGCCGCCAGCTCGGCCTCGGCGGTGACGCTTTGCCGGGCGGTGTCCTCGATTTCCGCGACCCGCGCCTGCAGGGCCTCGCGCTGGGTCTCGAGCACCGAGATCTGCCGCTGCAGCTCTTCCGCCGCCTGCCGTTCCAGCGCCGAGCCGCGGTCGTCCGTCGCGGCCTGCTTGCGGCGCAGCCCCACCAGTTCGGCGTCGATCTCGCGGATCGAGACGCCCAGCTGCAACAGCTCTTCGGTGCGGTTGTGCAGCCCGGTGGGCAGCACGTCGAAATTGCGCCGGCGATAGTCCGAGATCCGCGCGTCCACGTCGGCGATCTGCTGCTCCAGCCGGGTTTCCTCGTGGATGTAGAAGGCGGCGGTTTCCTGCACCCGCTGCTCGACGATCTCGGCGTTCAGCGCCACCAGCTGCGCGGCCAGGTCATTGGCCAGCGTCGCCGCCAACTCGGCCGAATCGGCCTGCGCGGTCACCTGCAACAGCCCCATCGCCGGCTCGACCCCGTAGACGGGCGCGCGCTGGCTGACCGGCACGATCCGCAGCGTCTGCCGCAGCAGCGCCACCTTTTCGCTGTCGGTGGCCGGCAGGTCGGAAAACAGCCCGTAATCGTCCAGGATCTGCAGCAGGTGGTCGCGCCGCATCAGCCGCGCCTCGATCTGCTCGAGCCAGGCCGAGCTGGCCAGGCTGGTGCGCGCATCGCCCTCGGGGTTCACCGACTGCAGATTGTCGATCTGGATCAGCGCCGAGCTTTCAAAGCTGCGCGGCTGCATCAGCGCCACCTGCAACGAGATCGCCGAGCCGGCGACCAGCACCCCGCCGGCCAGCCAGCGGTGCCGCCACAGCGCCGAAACAGCCTCGGCCGGGGTCTGCACGATATGCAGCATGGCGATCAGTCCCGTCTGTGGCGGCGCCACCAGCGCCGCGTGGTGTCCTCGGCCCGGTTGAGCACCAGCCCCACCAGCCGCGTCTTTCCCTCGAGCGCGCGTTCGCATTGCTGCAGGTCGCGCCGGGTGGTCGTGGTTCCGTCGGCGACCAGCAGGATGCCGTCCATCGCCGGCAGGATCGACAGCGCCGCATCGCCCTCGATCAGCGGCGGCAGGTCGATCAGCATGATGTCGGGCTGCAGCATCCGTTCCAGGTCGTCCAGCGCCTCGCGCGCGCTGTGTTCGCCCAGGATGCTGGCCGGGGCCGCCACGCGCTGTTCGTTCAGGACCAGCGCCAGGTTGCCCGCCACCCGAAGCGGCTGCACCATCGGCGCCACCTCGCCCAGCAGCACCGGCGGCAGCGGCCCCGGCGCCTTGATCCCGAAGCGGGCGGAAAGGTCGGGGCGGGCAAGGTCCAGATCGGCCAGCACCACCCGCGCGCTTTTGCGCCGCGCGATGGCCACCGCCAGATTGGCCGCGACATGGGTCACCCCGGCGCCGCGATGCGCGCTGGTCACGGCGATGCGGGTCAGCCCGTGGTTGTGCGCGGCCTGCAACAGCTCGGTGCGCAACAGGTCGAAGGCCTCGGCCGGATCGCCGCCGGTGCCGCTGTCGGAATACAGCTGCTGTTCGCGCAGGACCGCCCGGTCCACCTGCACCGACGGCAGGCGCGACCAGTTCCGCTCGACCTCGGTCTCGGTCAGGTTGCGGCTGCCCGCGACCTGCACCATTGCCACCGGCAGATTGGAGTCCTCGTTCTTATGAGTCGGCCTTGCCCGCATCCGGCGCCCCTGCACTCGCTTCGACTTCACCTCATAAGCAGAGATGGCTAGGATCGAAAGCGCGAACAGGCCATGACCGGGGCAATATGACCGATCTCACGCAAGTTTTGCCCGGTCCCGGGGCGGCGCAGGTGGGCGCCGTGGTCATCGGCCGCAACGAGGGGCCGCGGCTGGCCGCCTGCCTTGCGTCGCTGCGGGCCGAGGCGGTGGCGCCGCTGGTCTATGTCGATTCCGGCTCGACCGACGACAGCCTGGGGATCGCCCGCCGCGCCGGGGCCGAGGTGGTGGTGCTGGACCCCACGGTCCCCTTTACCGCGGCGCGGGCGCGCAACGCCGGCTTCGCGCAGCTGACCGCCGGGCCCGACGCACCGCCGCTGGTGATGTTCATCGACGGCGATTGCGAGCTGGTGCCGGGGTTCCTGGCGCAGGCCACCGGCTTTCTGGACGCTCACCCAGAGGTGGTGGCGGTGGCCGGGCGGCGGCGCGAGCGTTTCCCCGACGCCTCGGTCTACAACCGCCAGTGCGAAGACGAATGGAACACGCCGCCCGGCCCCGGCACGCCCTTCGGCGGCGACGTGCTGATGCGCAGCGCCGCGCTGGCGGCCGCCGGCGGCTATCGCGACAGCCTGATCGCGGGCGAGGAGCCGGAACTCGCCCTGCGGCTGCGGCGGGCGGGCGGCGAGATCTGGCGCCTCGACAGCGACATGACCCGCCACGACGCGGCGATGCATCGGTTCGGGCAATGGTGGGCGCGCTCGGTCCGCGCCGGCCACGCCTTTGCCGAAGGCGCCGCCCTGCACGGCCACGGCCCCGAGCGCCATTATATGCGCGAGACCCGTCGCGCGCTGCTGTGGGGGGTGGGGCTGCCGCTGGCGATCCTGCTGCTGGCCCTGCTGGACGGGGATTTCCTGATCCTCGCACTGATCTATCCGCTGCAATTCCTGCGGCTGGCGCGGCGCATGGGGCCGCGCGCGGCCGGGTTTTCCCTGCTGGGCAAGTTCGCCGAGGCGACGGGCGCCCTGCGCTACTGGCTGAACCGGCTGCGGGCGCGGCAAAGCCGGATCATCGAATATAAATAGCCCCCGCGCCCGCCGCCCAAGCCCGCGACCTTGCGCCGCTTGACGGGGCCGGACCGCTTCCGGCACACCGGCAGACATCGTTGCGTTTGAAATCAGGCCGGTTTGTCACTTGCGGGGCATTGCATGAAACTGGAAGCGTTCTTTCCCTATCGGATCGCGGTCACCGCCGAGGCATTCTCGCGCCAGCTGGTGGCGGTCTACGGCCGCACCCACGGGCTGACGCGCGAGGAATGGCGGCTGCTGTTCCTGCTCGAGGATGCCGGCAAGCTCGATTCCCTGCAGCTGGCGCAGCGCACCTCTCTGGACAAGGTGCAGGTCAGCCGCGCCGCCACGCGGCTCGAGGCCAAGGGGCTGATCACCCGCGCGGTGCTGGGGTCGGACCGGCGGCTGCGCGACTATCGCATCACCCCGGCCGGAGAGGCGCTGTTCGCCCGCGTCTTCGCCGAGGTCGAGGCCCGCGCCAAGGAAATCCTGGACGCCATGCCCCCGCACGACCGCGAGGCCCTGACCCGCGGCATCGCCGCCCTCGACCGCGCCATCGCCGCCGTCACCGACCCCGAAACCGGCCACGGCACCAGCGCGGCGGACTGACCGGCGGTCCGCCCCAAAGCCCTGAAATCCCTGCGGCCCGGCTGTGCAACCGGGCGGGTTGCCTCGCCCACTCGATGCAAAAATGCAACAGTCCCAATCGAGTTTCGGCGCGATCGATTGAAGCGGAACCAGGGGCTCCCCAGCTAGGTTGCACAGCCGTGATCTGAACAGAAAGGACATGTTCATGCGGAAATATGCTGCACTCGCATCCTCGCTGGCCGCCCTGGCGGCCGCGCCTGCGCTTGCCGGCGGCTATGTCGCCCCTGTCGCCGATGTCGAGCCCGTGGTCGCCGTAACCCCCGCCCCCATCGTCGGCACCTGGGCCGGCGGCTACCTGGGCGCCAACGTGAACTATGGCAAGGCGGAGTTTGATCCCTCCGAGGGTGCCCCCGAGCCGGACGGCGCCAACTTTGCCCTGCGCGGCGGTTACGACTGGCAGCGCGGCAACGGCGTTTTCGGTCTGGGTGCCGAATACAACCTCGCCAAATACGAGGATGAGGTCACTATTGCTGGTGAGCCGCCGGTTACCGCAGACGTCCAGTTGAAGAACGTCGGTACCGTGTTCCTGCGCGCCGGTTATGCGTTCAGTGATCAACTGATGGCCTACGGCCTGCTGGGGTATACCCACGCCAAGCTTGAGGCTCCCGGTCTCTCCGAGAACGTTGATGGCGGAACTGTGGGTCTCGGCGCGGAATATCGCTTCAACCCGAACTGGTCTGGCTACGCCGAATACGCCTACACCGACCTCGGCAGCGTGGGCGATGAGGAACTCAGCTCGGATCTCGACCTGAATCAGGTCAAGCTGGGTGTGAACTTCCGGTTCTGATCCCGGCCGATCCGTTCCTCCCCACGGATCACCAAAGGCGCCCCCTCGGGGCGCCTTTTTTCATGCTCGCCGCCAAGACTGCAGACGCCGTGCCGCTTGCGCCGCTGCATGGGTATTTAAGCCAGCAAGAAGCTTGCTGGCCGCAGAGGGCGTGGGGGTTTCTTTCTGGTTTAAATACCCATTGCGGCGGCCACGCCGCGCTGCGGTGGCGGGTCAGGGCGCGGCCAGCGACGGCGGGCGGGGGCCGCCGGTTGCCCAGTCCAGCAACTCGACGGTGTGGACCACAGGCACCCCGGTGCCCGAGCCGATCTGCATCATGCAGCCGAGGTTTCCGGCGCAGATCACCTGCGGGGCGGTGGCCTCGAGCGTCGCAACCTTGCGCGATTTCAGCTGCCCGGCGATCGCGGGTTGCAGCAGGTTGTAGGTCCCGGCCGAGCCGCAGCACAGATGCGGGTCGCGCGGCTCGACCACCTCGAACCCGGCAGCGCGCAGCAGGTCCTTGGGCGCGGCGCGGATCTGCTGGCCGTGCTGCAGCGAGCAGGCGGCGTGATAGGCGACGCGCAGCGGCTGCGCATGGGCGGCGTCGGAGAGGCCCAGATCCGTCATCACCTCGGTGACGTCGCGGGCCAGCGCCGCCACCTGCGCCGCATCCGCCGCCAGCGGCTCCCCGGCGAACATATGCCCGTAATCCTTGACCGTGGTGCCACAGCCCGAGGTGTTGATGACCACCGCGTCCAGCCCCTCGCCGCCGATCTCGGCCGCAAGCGCGCGGATATTGGCGGCCGCCAGCGCGTGCCCGTCGTCGCTGCGTCCCATGTGCAGGCTCAGCGCCCCGCAGCAGCCCAGGCCCCGCGGGATCACCACCTCGCAACCGTGGCGGGTCAGCAGGCGGATGGTGGCATCGTTGATGTCGGTGTTCAGCGCCCGCTGCGCGCAGCCGATCAGCAGCGCCACCCGCTTGCGCCGCGGCCCTTGCGCCGCAAACACCTGCGGGCGGTCGTTGGCGCTGGGGCGCGGCAGGTGCGGCGGCGCCATCTCCAGCATCGCGCGCAGCCGCGGGTCGGGCAGCGCGCGGCGGAACGGGCGGGCGATGCGCGCGCCAAGCAGCGCCGCGCGGAAGCGGCGCGGATAGGGCAGCAGCCGCGCCAGCAGCCAGCGCAGCAGCCGGTCGTCCCAGCGCCGGCGATGGTTACGTTCGATATGATCCCGCGCGTGATCAAGCAGATGCGCGTAATGCACGCCCGAGGGGCAGGTGGTCATGCAGGACAGGCAGCCCAGGCAGCGGTCGATATGCTGCACGGTCTGCGCGTCAGGGGCACGGCCGCTTTCCAGCATCTCCTTGATCAGGTAGATGCGGCCGCGGGGGCTGTCCAGCTCGTCCCCCAGCACCATGTAGGTCGGGCAGGTGGCGGTGCAGAAGCCGCAATGCACGCAGGAGCGCAGGATCTCGTTCGACCGCGCGGTGGCCGGGTCGGCAAGCTGGGTTTCGGTGAAACTGGTCTGCATCTCAGCCCTCCATCAGCCCCGGATTCAGGATCCCCGCCGGGTCGAAGGTCCGCCGCAGCGCCGCCGAGATCGCGGCCACCCCCGGCGGTTCGGCCGGAAACAGCGGCGGCGCGTCGCCCGAGGGGCGCAGCAGCATCGCCAGCCCCGCCCCCGCCGCCTGCCGGACCTGCGCAGGCTCGCCCGGGCCGCGATACCAGATCAACCCGCCGCCCCAGTCCAGCGAGGCGTTGCCGCCCAGCCGCGCCAGCGCCGCCGCCGTGGCGGGAGCGTCGGTCGGCTTGACCAGGATCCGCCACAGCGCGCCCTCGCCCGCGAAATGCGCCACGTCGCGCAACCCCTGCCACAGCGCGCGGCTGGCGGCGGCGTCCAGCACCTCGGGCGTGTGGTCGCGCAGCAGCGCCGTCAGCCGCGCGCGCCGATAGGCGACCTGCGCCGCCAGCCCCTCGATCCGCAGCCAGGCGGTGCCGGCGTGGAAGGCGGCGCCGGACACCTCGAACGGCGTCGCCAGCGCCGCGGAGAACAGCGCCACCGCCTGCGCGGCATCCAGCCCGGGAAAGGCCAGCGTTTCCTGCGCCTCGGGCAGCGGCAGGGTCTTCAGCGCCACCTCGGTCAGCACCGCCAGCGTGCCGAAGGACCCGGCGACCAGCCGCCCCAGATCCATACCGGTGACGTTCTTCATCACCCGCCCGCCGTTGCGGATCACCCGCCCGCGGCCGTCGACGAAGCGCACCCCCAGCAGATGGTCGCGGCACGCCCCCGCCAGCACCCGCCGCGGACCCGAAACATTGGCCGCCACCACGCCGCCGACGGTGGGTGCGCCGGTGGTGCCAAGGATGGCCCGGTGGTCCATCGGCTCGAAGGCCAGCGCCTGCCCCTGACTGGCCAGCAGCGCCTCGATCTCGGCCACGGGGGTGCCGGCGCGGGCGATCAGGGTCAGTTCGCCCGGCTCATAGGTAACGACGCCGGACAGGGCGCGGGTGGACAGCGCGGCGGCCTGCGGCAGGCGCAGCCGGGTGCCGCCGCCTGCCAGCCACAGCGGCGCGGCGCGGCCGTGGTGGTCGGCGACCAGCGCGGCCAGCTCGGCCTCGGACGCAGGGGCCATCATCGCGCCGTCCCTTCGCGCCACGGCTGGCTTGCGTCCAGCGGGAACACCTTGGCGGGGTTCAGCAGCCAGCGCGGGTCCAGCGCCGACTTGACCTCCATCTGGATCGCCATGTCGTCGGGCCCGTATTGCGCCGACATCAGGTCGCGCTTTTCGATGCCGACGCCGTGTTCGCCGGTCAGGCAGCCGCCGACCTCGACGCACAGCCGCAGGATGTCGCGGCCAAAGGCCTCGGCCCGCTCCAGATCGCCGGGTTTGTTGGCGTCGAACAGGATCAGCGGGTGCATGTTGCCGTCGCCCGCGTGGAAGACATTGGCGACCTCGAGCCCGTGTTCGCGCGACAGCTCGCCGATGCGGCGCAGCGTGAAGGGCAGTTTCGACACCGGCACCGTGCCGTCCAGGCACAGGTAATCGCCCAGCCGCCCCATGGCGCCGAATGCCGATTTGCGCCCCTTCCAGATCGCCAGCGATTCGTCGTCGTTGCGGCTGCTGCGGAACTCGACCGGATGCAGCGCGGCGGCGATGGCGCGGATACGTTCGGTCTGCTCGGCGATCTCGGCCTCGGAGCCCTCGACCTCGACGATCAGCACCGCGGCGCAGTCGGGATAGCCGGCGCGGGCAAACCCCTCGACCGCGCGCAGGCACACGTCGTCCATGTATTCGATCGCCACCGGCAGCAGGCCGGAGCGGATGATCCGCGCCACGCATTCGCCGGCAACCTCGGCGGAATCGAAACCGATCAGCATCGGGCGCGCGCCCTCGGGGCGGGGCAGGATGCGCAGCGTCGCCTCGGTCACGATGCCCAGCTGGCCTTCGGAGCCGCAGATCAGCCCCAGCAGGTCCAGCCCCGCTGCGCCCGGCAGCGGGCCGCCGATCTCGACGATCTCGCCCGAGGCCAGCACCATCCGCACCCCCAGCAGGTTGTTGGTGGTGACCCCGTATTTGAGGCAATGCGCCCCGCCCGAGTTCATCGCGATATTGCCCGCGATGGTGCAGGCCAGCTGCGACGAGGGGTCGGGCGCGTAAAAGAACCCCAAGGGCGCCAGCTCGCCGCTGACCGACAGGTTGGTCACCCCGGTCTGCACCCGGACAAAGCGGTTGCTTGTGTCGATTTCCAGCACCTCGCGCAGGCGCAGCGTCGCGATCACCACGCTGTCGGCGGTGGGCAGCGCGCCCCCGGCCAGCGAGGTCCCCGCCCCCCGCGGCACCACCGGCACGCCCATGTCGTGGCAGATGCGCATGGCGGCGGCGACTTCTTCCGTGGTGCGGGGCAGCACCACCGCCAGCGGCGGGCAGCGATAGGCGGTCAGCGCGTCGCATTCATAGGCGCGGGTCTCGGCCGGGTCCGAGATCACCGCATCCGCCGGCAGCACCGCCTGCAGCGCCGCCACGATCTGCGGCTTCTGCGCGATGATCCCCGCATCGGGGACCGGCATCTGGATGGTGGACATGGACCCCTCCTCCCCCTCGCGGACCACTGGCAAGTGGTGGCATCCACCCCGCCCCGGCGCAAGCCCCACGGGTGGCCGGCGAGCGGGCAACCGGCGGCAAGGGCGTGCCGCTGCGGGATGTGTGGATGCAGGCGGGGCCGGGCTGCATCGTCTCTTGCATGGCGCTTCAGGGGTTGAGGTTTCACCGGCCTTTGCACCGCACAAGCCCGCCTGCCCCTCGCCGCTTCGTGCCCTTCTTGCCTCCCGCCCCGAAAATGCGAAAGGCCCGGCGATTGCCGGGCCTTTGCCTGTTCATCCGGGCCGCGCGGGCCCGAGGGGTCACTCGTCCGAGGGGGCGGCGTCCGCCTCGGCGGCCGGCTCCGGGGCGGCCAATGCGGCAGCAGCCTCGGCCTCGGCGCGGCGCATCTCGATCACCTCGGCGTCGCGGTCCTCGGCGATGCGGCGGATGCGGGCGCTGGCGCCGCCGGTCCCGGCCGGGATCAGCCGGCCGACGATGACGTTTTCCTTGAGCCCGACCAGCCGGTCGCGCTTGCCCTGCACCGCGGCCTCGGTCAGCACCCGCGTGGTTTCCTGGAACGACGCGGCCGAGATGAAGCTGCGGGTCTGCAAGCTGGCCTTGGTGATGCCCAGCAGCACCGGCTCGCCCTGCGCCGGACGGCCGCCGCGCGCCTCGATCTTGGCGTTTTCCTCGACGAACTCGTCGCGGTCCACATGCTCGCCCTTCAGCAGGGTGGTGTCGCCGGAATCGAGGATCTCGATCTTCTGCAGCATCTGGCGGACGATCACCTCGATGTGCTTGTCGTTGATCTTCACGCCCTGCAGCCGGTAGACGTCCTGAACCTCGTCGATCAGGTAGTCGGCCAGCGCCTCGATCCCCATGATCCGCAGGATGTCATGCGGCGCGGGGTTCCCGTCCATGATATAGTCGCCCCGCTGCACGAAGTCGCCTTCCTGCACCGGGATGTGCTTGCCCTTGGGCACCATGTATTCGACGGGTTCCAGGTCCTCGTTGGTCGGCTGCACGATGATCCGGCGCTTGTTCTTGTAGTCCTTGCCGAACTTCACCGTGCCGTCGATTTCCGCGATGATCGCGTGGTCCTTGGGACGGCGCGCCTCGAACAGTTCCGCCACGCGGGGCAGACCCCCGGTGATGTCCTTGGTGCGCGCGCCCTCGCGCGGGATCCGCGCCACCACGTCGCCGGCCCGGACCTCCTGCCCGTCCTCGACCGACAGGATCGCGTCGACCGACATCGGATAGGAAAGCGGGTTGCCCTGCTCGTTGCGCACCGGCTCGCCGTCGGCGCCCATCAGGATGATCTCGGGCTTGAGATCGGCGCTGCGGCTGGTCGAGCGCCAGTCGGTCACGATCTTCTGGGTCATGCCGGTGGCCTCGTCGGTGTCCTCACGGACCGACAGGCCGGACAGCAGGTCCACGAACCGCGCCGTCCCCGCCTGTTCGGCGATGATCGGCAGGGTGTAGGGGTCCCATTCGAACAGCTTCTGCCCGCGGGTCACCGCATCGCCGTCGCGCACCATCAGCTTGGAGCCGTAGTACAGCTTGTGGCTGGCCAGCGCGGTGCCGTGCTCGTTCAGGACGTGCAGCTGCATCGAGCGGCTCATCACGATCAGCTCGCCATTGGCGTTTTCCAGAACGGCAGTGTTTTCGAACTGCACCGTGCCTTCCTGGTTGGCCGCGATGAAGGACTGCTGCCCGCCCTGCGCGATGCCGCCGATGTGGAAGGTCCGCATCGTCAGCTGGGTCCCGGGTTCGCCGATCGACTGCGCGGCGATGATGCCCACCGCCTCGCCGATATTGACCAGCGTGCCGCGGGCCAGGTCGCGGCCGTAGCACAGCGCGCAGACGCCGTCCTCGGCCTCGCAGGTCAGCGCCGAGCGGATGCGCACGGTCTGCACGCCCGCCGTCTCGATCGCGTCGGCCTTGCGTTCGTCGATCAGCTCGTTCTGGCGGACCATCACCTCGTCGCTGCCGGGAACCAGCACGTCCTCGGCCGCGACGCGGCCCAGGATGCGTTCCGACAGCGGCGAGATCACCTCGCCGTCGTTGATCGCCGCCGCCGCCGTGATCGCCGCATCGGTGCCGCAGTCGTGTTCGCGGATGATGCAGTCCTGCGCCACGTCGACCAGACGCCGGGTCAGGTAGCCCGAGTTCGCGGTCTTCAGCGCGGTGTCCGACAGGCCTTTCCGAGCGCCGTGGGTCGAGTTGAAGTATTCAAGAACGGTCAGGCCTTCCTTGAAGTTCGAGATGATCGGCGTCTCGATGATCTCGCCCGAGGGCTTGGCCATCAGGCCGCGCATCCCCCCCAGCTGCTTCATCTGGCTGACCGAGCCCCGGGCGCCCGAGTGCGCCATCATGTAGACGCTGTTGGGTTCGGCCTCGGCGCCGTTCTCATCCTGGCGCGGGGCCGAGATGGTGTTCATCATCGCCTCGGTCACGCGGTCGTTGCACTTCGACCACGCGTCCACGACCTTGTTGTATTTCTCGCCCTGGGTGATCAGCCCGTCGAGATACTGCTGCTCGAACTCCTTCACCTGGTCCTGGACCTCGGCGACGATGTCCCATTTGTTGTCCGGGACCACCATGTCGTCCTTGCCGAAGCTGATGCCGGCCTTGAACGCCTCGCGGAAGCCCATGCCCATGATCTGGTCGCAGAAGATCACCGATTCCTTCTGCCCGCAGTAGCGGTAGACGGTGTCGATGACGTTCTGGACGTCCTTCTTGCGCAGCAGGCGGTTGACCAGCTCGAACGGCGCCTTGGCGTTGCGGGGCAGCAGCGCGCCCAGCCGGACCCGGCCGGGGGTGGTCTCGTAGCGCTTGATGACCTCGTTGCCGTCCTCGTCGATCTGCGGCAGGCGGCAGATGATCGAGGCGTGCAGATGCACCTCGCCCGCGGCCAGCGCGTGCTCGACCTCATCGACGGAACCGAAGGCCATGCCCTCGCCCTTCATGCCGTCGCGCTGCATGGTGGCATAGTAGAGCCCCAGCACCATGTCCTGCGACGGCACGATGATCGGCGCGCCGTTGGCGGGCGACAGCACGTTGTTCGTGGACATCATCAGGACACGCGCTTCCAGCTGCGCCTCGAGGCTCAGCGGCACGTGCACGGCCATCTGGTCGCCGTCGAAGTCGGCGTTGAAGGCCGAGCAGACCAGCGGGTGCAGCTGGATCGCCTTGCCCTCGATCAGGATCGGCTCGAACGCCTGGATGCCCAGGCGGTGCAGGGTGGGCGCCCGGTTCAGCAGCACCGGGTGTTCGCGGATCACCTCATCCAGGATGTCCCAGACCTCGGGGCGTTCCTTTTCCACCAGCTTCTTGGACTGCTTGACGGTGGTCGAATAGCCCTGCGCCTGCAGCTTGGAATAGATGAACGGCTTGAACAGCTCGAGCGCCATCTTCTTGGGCAGCCCGCACTGGTGCAGTTTCAGCTCAGGCCCGGTCACGATGACCGAGCGGCCCGAAAAGTCCACGCGCTTGCCCAGCAGGTTCTGCCGGAACCGGCCCTGCTTGCCTTTCAGCATGTCGGACAGCGATTTCAGCGGGCGCTTGTTGTTGCCGGTGATCACGCGGCCGCGGCGGCCGTTGTCGAACAGCGCATCGACCGATTCCTGCAGCATCCGCTTTTCGTTGCGCACGATGATGTCGGGCGCGCGCAGCTCGATCAGCCGCTTGAGGCGGTTGTTGCGGTTGATGACCCGGCGATAGAGGTCGTTCAGGTCCGAGGTCGCAAACCGGCCCCCGTCCAGCGGCACCAGCGGGCGCAGTTCCGGCGGGATCACCGGAATCACGGTCATCACCATCCATTCCGGGCGGTTGCCGGATTCCAGGAAGCTTTCGACGATCTTCAGCCGCTTGATGATCTTTTTCGGCTTCAGCTCGCCGGTCGCCTCTTTCAGCTCGTCGCGCAGCTGGTCGGCGGTGGCCTGCAGGTCGATCGCCGACAGCATCTCGCGGATCGCCTCGGCGCCGATGTTGGCGGTAAAGGCGTCGGCGCCGAACTGGTCCTGCGCGTCGAGGTATTCTTCCTCGGTCAGCAGCTGGCCATAGGTCAGGTCGGTCAGCCCCGGCTCGATGACGACGTAGTTCTCAAAATAGAGGATCCGTTCCAGATCGCGCAGCGTCATGTCCAGCATCAGGCCGATGCGCGAGGGCAGCGACTTGAGGAACCAGATATGCGCGACCGGGGCGGCCAGCTCGATATGGCCCATGCGCTCGCGCCGGACCTTCTGCAGCGTCACCTCGACGCCGCATTTCTCGCAGACGAGGCCGCGATACTTCATGCGCTTGTACTTGCCGCACAGGCATTCGTAGTCCTTGATCGGGCCGAAGATGCGCGCGCAGAACAGGCCGTCACGTTCCGGCTTGAACGTGCGGTAGTTGATGGTTTCGGGCTTCTTCACCTCGCCGAAGGACCAGGCGAGGATTTCCTCGGGCGAGGCGAGCGAGATGCGGATCTCGTCGAACTGCCGCGCCGGGGCGATCGGGTTGAAGGGATTGTTGGCGAGTTCCTGGTTCATCTGAATACCTTGTGAGTGGCGCGGATGGGGGAAGGTGCGTGGGGACCACGCACCCTACGGGCGGCAGGGTGCGTGGTTGCGCGCAGCGTTATTCCCCGTCCTCCGCATCCAGGAGTTCCATGTTGAGGCCCAGACCCCGGACCTCCTTGACCAGCACGTTGAACGATTCCGGCACGCCGGCCTCGAAGTTGTCTTCGCCCTTGACGATGCTTTCGTAGACCTTGGTCCGCCCGGCCACGTCGTCCGACTTGACCGTCAGCATTTCCTGCAGGGTGTAGGCGGCGCCATAGGCTTCCAGCGCCCAGACCTCCATCTCACCCAGACGCTGGCCGCCGAACTGCGCCTTGCCGCCCAGCGGCTGCTGGGTCACCAGGCTGTAGGGACCGGTCGAGCGCGCGTGCATCTTGTCGTCGACAAGGTGGTGCAGCTTCAGGACATACTTCACGCCCACGGTGACCGGACGCGCGAACTGCTCGCCGGTGCGGCCGTCGAAGACGATCGACTGCCCCGAGGTGTCAAAGCCCGCCCGCCGCAGCGCGTCGTTCACGTCGCCTTCCTTGGCGCCGTCAAACACCGGAGTCGCGACCGGCACGCCCTCGCGGACATGCTCGGCACATTCGATCAGATCGGCGTCGTCGCGGCCGGCGAACTCTTCCTCATAGGTCGCGTCGCCGTAGCCGTTCTTCATCGCCTCGCGCACCGGGGTCATGTCGCCATTCTGCCGGTACTGCTGCAGCGCCTCGTCGATCTTGATGCCCAGACCGCGCGCGGCCCAGCCCATGTGGGTTTCCAGGATCTGCCCGACGTTCATCCGCGAGGGGACGCCCAGCGGGTTGAACACCAGGTCGACCGGGGTGCCGTCGGCCAGGAAGGGCATGTCCTCCATCGGGACGACCTTGGACACCACGCCCTTGTTGCCGTGGCGCCCGGCCATCTTGTCGCCGGCCTGCAGCTTGCGTTTGACCGCGACGAACACCTTGACCATCTTCATCACGCCCGGAGGCAGGTCGTCGCCCTGGCGGACCTTTTCGACCTTGTCCTCGAACCGTGCGTCCAGCGCCTTTTTCTGGACGTTGAACTGGTCCTGCAGCGCCTCGACCTCGCGGGCGGTGTCCTCGTCGGCGATGGCCAGCTGGAACCACTGGCCGCGCGACAGGCTGTCCAGAAGGTCCTGCGTGACCTCGCTGCCCGCCTTGATGCCCTTGGGGCCTTTCACGGCGGTCTTGCCCATGATCAGCGATTTCAGGCGCGCGTAGATGTTGCGTTCCAGAATCGCCAGCTCGTCGTCGCGGTCGCGGGCCAGGCCCTCGATCTCCTCGCGCTCGATCTGCAGGGCGCGTTCGTCCTTGTCGACGCCGTGGCGGTTGAACACCCGCACCTCGACCACGGTGCCATAGGCCCCCGGCGGCAGCCGCAGCGAGGTGTCGCGCACGTCGCTGGCCTTTTCGCCGAAGATGGCGCGCAGCAGCTTTTCCTCGGGCGTCATCGGGCTTTCGCCCTTGGGGGTGATCTTGCCCACCAGGATGTCGCCCGGGCCGACCTCGGCGCCGATATAGACGATGCCGGCTTCATCCAGGTTGCGCAGGGCTTCCTCGCCCACGTTCGGGATGTCGCGGGTGATCTCTTCCGGGCCCAGCTTGGTGTCGCGCGCCGCAACCTCGTATTCGTCGATATGGATCGAGGTGAACACGTCGTCGCGGTGGATCCGCTCGGAAATCAGGATCGAGTCTTCGTAGTTGTAGCCGTTCCACGGCATGAAGGCGACGACCACGTTCCGGCCGATGGCCAGCTCGCCCTGGTCGGTCGAGGGACCGTCAGCGATCACCTGGCCCTTCATCACCCGGTCGCCGACCTTGACCAGCGGCCGCTGGTTGATGGTCGAGGACTGGTTCGAGCGCTTGAACTTGCGCAGCCGGTAGATGTCGACGCCGGCATCGCCCGCGCCCAGATCCTCTGTGGCGCGCACGACGATGCGGCTGGCATCCACCTGGTCGATCACGCCACCGCGCCGCGCCATGATGGCGGCGCCGGAATCGCGGGCGACGGTGGCCTCCATCCCGGTGCCGACGAAGGGCGCCTCGGCCTTCAGCAGCGGCACCGCCTGCCGCTGCATGTTCGAGCCCATCAGCGCGCGGTTGGCGTCGTCGTTTTCAAGGAAGGGAATCAGCGCCGCAGCGACCGACACCAGCTGTTTCGGCGACACGTCGATCAGGTCGATGGCATCGACCGGGTTCAGGGTGAAATCGCCCGCTTGACGGGTCGAGATCAGCTCCTGCGTGAAGCGGCCATCCTCGTCCAGCTCGGCGTTGGCCTGCGCGACGGTGTGGCGCATTTCCTCGGTCGCGGACATGTAGACGACATCATCGGTGACCTGCCCGTCGATCACCTTGCGGTACGGGGTCTCGATGAAGCCGTATTTGTTCACGCGGGCGAAGGTTGCCAGCGAGTTGATCAGGCCGATGTTCTGGCCTTCGGGCGTCTCGATCGGGCACATGCGGCCGTAGTGGGTCGGGTGCACGTCGCGGACCTCGAAGCCGGCGCGTTCTCGGGTCAGACCGCCCGGCCCCAGCGCCGACAGGCGGCGCTTGTGGGTCACTTCGGACAGCGGGTTGGTCTGGTCCATGAACTGCGACAACTGCGAGCTGCCGAAGAATTCGCGCACCGCCGCCGCTGCCGGCTTGGCGTTGATCAGGTCCTGCGGCATCACGGTGTCGATCTCGACGCCGGACATGCGCTCGCGGATCGCGCGCTCCATGCGCAGCAGGCCGATGCGGTACTGGTTCTCCATCAGCTCGCCGACCGAGCGCACCCGGCGGTTGCCCAGATGGTCGATGTCGTCGATCTCGCCCTTGCCGTCGCGCAGCTCGACCAGACCGCGGACACAGGCCACGATGTCTTCCGGGCGCAGGGTGCGCTGGGTGTCGGGCGCGTCCAGGTCCAGGCGCATGTTCATCTTGACCCGGCCCACGGCCGACAGGTCGTAGCGCTCGGAATCAAAGAACAGATTGTTGAACAGCACGCTCGCCGCCTCGACGGTCGGCGGCTCGCCCGGGCGCATCACCCGGTAGATGTCCATCAGCGCGCCGTCGCGGTTCATGTTCTTGTCGGCGGCCATGGTGTTGCGGATATAGGGGCCGACGTTCACATGGTCGATGTCGAGCACCGGGATCTCGGTGATCCCGTTATCCAGCAGCGACTTGAGCAGCCCGCCCGACAGCTCGTCGTCCTTGTATTCGGCGGTGATCTCGTCGCCGGCCTCGGCGTAGATCAGGCCGGTGTCCTCGTTGACGAGGTCGCGGGCGACGAAGCGGCCGACGATGCGCTCGAACGGGACCAGCAGGTTCGCGACCTCGCCCGTTTCCAGCAGCTTCTTGACCAGGCGCGGGGTCACCTTGTCGCCGGCCTTGGTGATCACCTCGCCGGTGTCGGCGTTGACCAGGTCATAGGACGGGCGGGTGCCGCGCACGCGCTCGGGGAAGAAGCGCGTGACCCAGCCCTCGGCGCCCTTCTTGCCGGACTGCAGCTTGTAGTCGACGGTTTCATAGAACGCCGACATGATCGCGTCCTGGTCCATGCCCAGCGCGTAAAGCAGCGTGGTCACCGGCAGCTTGCGCCGGCGGTCGATGCGCGCGAACACCAGGTCCTTGGCGTCGAACTCGAAATCCAGCCAGGAACCGCGATAGGGGATGATGCGGCAGGCGAACAGCAGCTTGCCCGAGCTGTGGGTCTTGCCGCGGTCGTGGTCGAAGAACACGCCGGGGCTGCGGTGCATCTGGCTGACGACCACCCGCTCGGTCCCGTTCACGATGAACGTACCGTTCTGGGTCATGAGCGGCATGTCGCCCATGTAGACATCCTGTTCCTTGATGTCCTTGACCGCGCGGGTGCCCGAGTTCTCATCGACGTCAAACACGATCAGACGCAGCGTCACTTTCAGCGGCGCGGCATAAGTCATGTCGCGCTGCTGGCATTCCTCGACGTCGTATTTCGGCTTTTCCAGCTCGTATTTCACGAATTCCAGCGTCGCGGTTTCGTTGAAGTCCTTGATCGGGAACACCGACTGGAACACGCCCTGGATACCTTCGCCGTCCCGGTGGCCCTGGCCGTCGCCCGAGGCGAGGAACAGGTCGTAGGAGGATTTCTGAACCTCGATGAGGTTCGGCATTTCAAGAACTTCGCGGATATTGCCGTAATAGCGCCGGATGCGCTTCTGGCCGACGTAGGATTGCGCCATGGAGGTAATCGCCTTTCGTCATCGCGCGGCGGATCGTCGGGGCCCGACCTGCGGCACGCATACGAACATCAGGGGTGCAGCTCCATTCGTGCCGCGCGTCCCACCGCACAGCTCCCGAACCGCAAACTCGCCCTGAAGGAGACTCGTCCCAGATAGGGTCGCACCAAGTGTCCTTCAAGACGGGTTCGGCAGGGACCGGAAAAACCCCGGACCCTGCCCTTTCCATGCGGCCACCGATGGCGGACCGCCCGACCTCGCGGCCGGATTACTTCAGTTCGACCTTGGCGCCGGCAGCTTCCAGCTTGGTCTTCATTTCTTCGGCTTCGGCCTTGGCCGCGCCTTCCTTGACCTTGCCGCCAGCTTCCACCAGGTCCTTGGCTTCTTTCAGGCCCAGGCCGGTGATCGCGCGCACTTCCTTGATCACGTTGATCTTGTTGGCGCCGGCGTCGGTCAGCACGACGTCGAACTCGGTCTTTTCTTCGGCGGCTTCCGCCGGGCCGGCGGCCGGGCCAGCCATCATCACGGCGCCGCCGGCGGCGGGCTCGATGCCGTATTCGTCTTTCAGGATCGTCTTCAGCTCCTGCGCTTCCAGCAGGGTCAGGTTGACGATTTGTTCGGCGAGTTGCTTAAGATCAGCCATTTTTCCGTTCTTTCCAGAATGTTGTTCCAACGTCGCGGCTTATGCGGCCTGACGGGAAGGGATTGCCTCAGGCAGCCTCGCGCTCTTCGAGCGTCGAAAGGATACCCGCGATGTTGCTGGCAGGCGCGCCGATCGCACCGGCGATGTTGCTGGCAGGGGCACCGATGCAGGACACGATCGAGGCGATAAGCTCCTCGCGCGACGGCATCTGGGCCACGGCTTTCACACCGGCCGGATCCAGAGCGTTCTCGCCCATGGCGCCGCCAAGGATCACGAACTTGTCATTCGTCTTGGCATAGGCGTCCGCGACCTTGGCCGCAGCCACGGGGTCTTCGGAAAAGGCGAGAACGGTCATCCCCGTCAGGTAATCGGCGATCGAAGCCGCCGGCTTTCCTTCAAGGGCGATCTTGGCGAGCCTGTTCTTGGCAACGCGGACTGCACCCCCGGCTTCGCGCATCTGCGCGCGCAGGGCCTGCATCTCGGCAACCGTCATCCCCTCGTAGCGGGCAACCACCACGACGCCAGAGCTTTCAAAGATCTGGCCGAGTTCCTCGACCACCTGTTCTTTTTGGGCTCTATCCACGGTTCACTCCACGTTGGGGGTTTCCCCCCGGCTCACTTGTCCCGGCCGCTTTCGGGCGGCAGGGGCGGGTCCTTGGGCGATGGACCCGAGAGCGCCCCAAAGGTGGAACCTTTGCGGAAAAATCTCGACTTCCATCTCGGGAAGGACTTAACGGCGTTCACGCGCCAGCCCTCCGTCTCGGACAGGAACAGGGCAGCCGCGAATCGCGACTGCGCCTGAAGCGCCCTAGCTAGCGCGACAGCGGCCCGGGCGCAAGCGGGCAGCGCAGCAGGGGCGGAATGCAAGACGCCCCGGCACGGCGGCCGGGGCGCTTTGTTCAGGCCGGGGCCGGGCTCAGCCCTGCGCGGTGGCCGAGGTCAGGTCCAGCGACACGCCCGGACCCATCGTCGAGCTGATCGAGACCTTTTTCAGATAGGTGCCCTTGGCGCCCGAGGGCTTCGCCCGGTTCACCGCATCGACAAAGGCGCGGATGTTTTCCGCCAGCTTTTCCGGCTCGAACGAGATCTTGCCGACGCCGGCGTGGACCACGCCCGCCTTTTCGGCCTTGAACTGGACTTCGCCGCCCTTGGCCGCCTCGACCGCGGATTTCACGTCCATGGTCACCGTGCCGACCTTGGGGTTCGGCATCAGGTTGCGCGGGCCCAGGATCTTGCCCAGACGGCCGACCAGCGGCATCATGTCGGGGGTGGCGATGCAGCGGTCAAAGTCGATGTTGCCGGCCTGGATGGATTCCATCAGGTCCTCGGCGCCGACGATCTCTGCCCCGGCGGCCTTGGCCTCGTCGGCCTTGGGACCGCGGGCGAACACGGCGACGCGCACGTCCTTGCCGGTGCCATTGGGCAGGGTCACGACGCCGCGGACCATCTGGTCGGCGTGGCGCGGGTCGACGCCCAGGTTCAGCGCGATTTCCAGCGTCTCGTCGAACTTGGCCGAGGCATTGGCCTTGACCAGCGCCACGGCATCTTCCACCGGCAGGAACGCCTTGCCGGCGAATGCGGCGCGGGCGGCGGCTTTCTTCTTAGCGATCTTTGCCATCTGGATCAGCCCTTCACTTCGATGCCGACGGAACGGGCGGAACCGAGGATGATCTGCATGGCGGCCTCGATGTCGGTGGCCGACAGGTCCTTCATCTTCAGCTCGGCGATCTCGCGCACCTGCTTGGCGGTCACGGTGCCGGCGGTCTGGCGACCGGGCTTTTCCGAACCCTTGGCGCGGTTGCGCTTGCCCTGCGGCTTCAGGCCGGCGGCCTTTTTCAGCAGGAAGGTCGCGGGCGGAGTCTTGGTTTCAAAGGTGAAGGACTTGTCCGCGTAATAGGTGATCACCACCGGAATCGGCGAGCCCTGCTCCATCTCCTGCGTGCGGGCGTTGAACGCCTTGCAGAATTCCATGATGTTGATGCCGCGCTGACCCAGGGCCGGGCCGACGGGCGGGGACGGGGTCGCTTGCCCCGCCTTGATCTGCAGCTTGAGGCTGCCGACGACTTTCTTGGCCATCTGGCCTTCTCCTTATCATCACGCCCCGGGGATTCGGGGCCGACTTAGCGGTGCGGCGCGACCCCTTGCGGTGCCGCAACCTCCCGCGCACAGATCACGAGGTCTTGGCGACCTGCGTGAATTCCAGTTCGACCGGCGTCGGCCGGCCAAAGATCGAGACGGTCACCTTCACCCGGCTGGAAATCTCGTCGACTTCCTCGACCATGCCCGAGAACCCCTCGAACGGGCCGTCGGTGACGTTCACCCGCTCGCCCACCTCGAAGCGGATCAGGTTGCGCGGCGCCACCTCGGCCCCGCCCTGACCCGAGCGGGACAGCATCTCGTTCACCTCGTCGTCGCGCATCGGCATCGGCCGCCCCTGCGAGCCGAGAAAACCGGTGACGCGGTTGATCGAGTTCACCAGGTGATAGGTCTTGTCCGACAGATCCATGTGCACCAGCACATAGCCGGGCATGAAGCGACGCTCGGACGTGACTTTCTTGCCGCGGCGGATCTCGATCACTTCCTCGGTGGGGACGACGACCTCGTCGATCTCGTCCTCAAGGCCCTTTTCGGCCACGGCCTGCCGGATCGCCTCGGCCACCTTCTTTTCGAAGTTGGACAGGACGCTGACCGAATACCACCGCTTTGCCATCGCCTTGATCGTCCCCTGCTTGAATTCTGCGGCGCATGACCGGCCGCGTCGGCCCGAAAACTGAAACGGCGCGCAGACCGAATCGGTGCACGCCGCTACCCGGGCAGGTCGGGGGGACATATCCGCCCACCGGCCGGAATGCAAGCATCGGCAGCCGGCCCGGGGGCCGGCGCCCGCTCAGCCCACGGTGCGCAGGACGGTCGAGACGCCGCTGCGGATCAGCAGGTCGACGACAAAGAAGAACAGGCTGAACAGCCCGGCCATGACGAACACCATGATCGTGGTGGTCACGACCTCGCGCCGCGCGGGCCAGACGATCTTGGCGGCCTCGGCGCGGACCTGGCTGATGAACTGGGCGGGGTTGGTCATGGGCGTCCCTTGCGTTGCAGCCGCCGAAATAAGCCCGGCGCCCCGCAAAGGCAAGTCCGGCCGGGGCAGCGGCCGGGGGCTACAGCGGAAACTCGGGCAGCCGTGACGCCACCGCCTGCGCCAGCGACGTCCCCTCGAGCCGGGCGGCGGTGGCGTCGCGCACCGCGATCAGCACCGGGCGGATCTCGCATTCCTCGACCGAGCGGCAGTCGGGACAGGGGCGGTATTCGGTGCGGCTGGCGCAGGGGGCCAGCGCCAGGGGCCCGTCGATCGCGCGCAGCACCTCGGCAAAGCTGATCTGCGCGGGGTCGCGCGACAGCACATAGCCGCCGCTGGGGCCGCGCTTGCCGACCACCAGCCCGCGCATGCGCAGCTGCGACAGGATCTGTTCCAGGAACTTGCGCGGGATGCTTTCCGACTGCGCGATTTCGGCCGCAGTGGCGCTGGCGCCCCGGCGGGCCAGGAACAGCATCGCGTGCAGCGCGTGGCGGGATTTCTGCGACAGCATGATTCGGCATAGGCCGGACCCGGCCGCGGCGCAAGCGCGCTGGCCCTCAGGGCGACAGCAGCACCACCCCGGGCAGCGCCGCCAGCCGCGCCAGGTCGGCCGCATAGGCCGCGCGGCTGCACGCCACGGTCGCGGCATCGAAGGGTGCCAGCGGCGGCGCCCCGGGCCCGCGCGGGAACAGCGCCTTGGCCTCTTGCGCCAGCTGCGCGATCTCGGCCGCGGGGCGCTGCAACCCCTGCGTCTGCAGATGCTGCCAAGCCGGCTGCGACAGCCCCACCACCGCCGCCTCGGGGTCGCCGGCCTGCGCCGCCAGCGCCTGCGGCAGGAACTGCGCCAGGATGCGCGGGCGCAGGGCGGCGTAATCCTCGTAGCGCCACACCACTAGCCGCGCCACGCCGCGCAGCGACAACAGCCGCCGGGCCAGCCCCGCCCACGACAGGGCGGCGGGGTCGAACCCGGCCAGATAGGCGTCGAGCTCCCGCTCGAACCCGCCCTGCAACTGCATGGAGAACGCCGAGGCCAGCAGCGCCGAGGGCTCGCGCACCGCCAGGCACAGCGTGGCGGGCCGGTGCCGCAGCATCCCCAAGAGCCGCCGCAGCCGCGGCGCCGCATCGGGATAGATCAGATGGCCCGGCCCCATCAGCCCCTCGCGCCGCAGGCTGCCCAGGATGTTTTCCTCGGAGATCACCACCTCGGGCCAGGTCTCGGCGATGCGGTCCAGCCGCCAGCGCAGCCGCCGCCGCTGGCGGCCTTGCGCCACCCCCGCCCCCAGCACCGGCCCCAGTCGGGCCAGCCCGCCGCGCCATTGCTGCGGGCCGCTGTAATGGATTCCCGCCGCCAGCATCGCGGGCGCCAGCGCCTGCAATGTCTGCTGCAGATGAGTGGTGGCGGTCTTGTGCGCGCCCAGATGGATCGTCAGCGCCATGTCGCGCGGTCCCGAAATCCGGCTGGGCTGGCAGGGGCAGAGGGACTCGAACCCCCGACCCTCGGTTTTGGAGACCGATGCTCTACCAACTGAGCTATACCCCTAGGCCGCCGTCCGATTAAGACAGGACGCACGCGCACGCAAGCCGGAAATGCGTGCGCCACGGCGCCGCTGCCTTCATCTTGCCCCAAATATCCTCGCAGGCTTCCGAGCGCCCGGAACAGGAGGCGGATCGGAAAAAAGCCCACAAGGCTGTTGTCCGGCCGGATGATCCGGTGGGACATTTTCAGCGGGAAAGGCCACGGCAATGCCGAGGAAGCGCCGCCCCCGGCCGCAACATCCCGGCCTCAGCCCCCGTCCGTGTCGGTCAGGAACCCGCCCGATTGCCGGTTCCACAGCCGCGCATAAAGCCCCCCCGCCGCCAGCAGCTCGGCATGGGTGCCCTGCTCGGCGATCCGGCCCTCGTCCATCACCACCAGCCGGTCCATCGCCGCGATGGTGGACAGGCGGTGGGCGATGGCGATCACGGTCTTGCCGGCCATCAGCCGTTCCAGTTGCGACTGGATCGCGGCCTCGACCTCGCTGTCGAGCGCGCTTGTCGCCTCGTCCAGCACCAGGATCGGCGCGTCCTTCAGTGCCACCCTTGCGATGGCGATGCGCTGGCGCTGGCCGCCCGACAGCTTGACGCCGCGCTCGCCCACATGCGCGTCCAGCCCCTTGCGCCCCTGCGCATCGGCCAGATGCGGGATGAAGCCGGCGGCCTCGGCCGCCGTGGCCGCGGCCTCGATCTCGGCCCCCGAGGCATCTGGGCGGCCATAGGCGATGTTATCGCGCACCGAGCGGTGCAGCAGCCCCGAATCCTGCGTCACCACCCCGATGGCGGCGCGCAGCGAATCCTGCGTGACCTGCGCGATGTCCTGCCCGTCGATCTCGATCCGCCCCGATTCCACGTCGTGGAAGCGCAGCAGCAGGTTGATCAGCGTGGATTTCCCGGCCCCCGAGCGCCCGACCAGCCCGATCCGCTCGCCCGGCGCGATGTCCAGCGTCAGCCCGTCCAGCACCGCCATCGGCCGCTCACCCGGGGCGGCGTCATAGCGGAAGGTCACGTCGCGGAACCGCACCGCCCCGGCGGTCACCTGCAACGGCTGCGCGCCCGGCGCATCGACCACCATCCGCGGCAGCGCCAGCCCGGCAATGCCGTCGCGCACGGTGCCGATATTCTCGAACAGCGCCGCGAACTCCCACATGATCCAGTGGCTCATGTTGTTCAGCCGCATCGCCAGCGGCACCGCCACCGCCAGCGCCCCCACCTCGATCGCACCGCGGGTCCACAGCCACAGCCCCAGCGCCGCCGTCACCGCGACCAGCACATGGTTGAGCAGGTTCAGCACCATGTCCTGCGCCGCCGACAGCCGCATCTGCCAGTGGACGGTGCCCAGGAACTCGTCCATCGATTCGCGGGCATGGGCTTCCTCGCGGGCGGAATGGCTGAACAGCTTGACCGTGGCGATGTTGGTATAGGCGTCGACGATGCGCCCGGTCATGCCGGCGCGCGCCCCGGCCTGCGCCTCGGCCGCGCGGCCCAGCCGCGGGATCAGCACCCACAGCAGCGCCCCGTAGCCCAGCCCCCAAGCGGCGAACGGCAGCGCCAGCCGCCAGTCCTGCGAGGCCGCCAGCCACAGCGCCCCCGCGAAATAGACCAGCACATAGACCGCCACGTCCATCAGCTTCATCGCGACCTCGCGCACCGCCAGCGCGGTCTGCATCAGCCGCGTGGCGATGCGCCCGGCGAACTCGTCCTGGAAATACCCCATCGACTGGCGCAGCAGATAGCGATGCGCCTGCCAGCGGATGCGCTGCGGGAAATTGCCCAGCAGCGTCTGGTGCATGACCAGCGCGCCCAGGATGTTCAGCGCCGGCAGCACCAGCAGCAGCAGCGCCGCCATGCGCCACAGCCGCGGCCCCTCGACCGCCCAGAACTCGGCCCGCGGGGTGTCGGCCAGCCGGTTCACCAGGTCGCCCAGATAGCCGAACAGCACCACCTCGAGCGCAGCGATCAGCCCCGAGGCCACCGCCAGCAGCACCAGCCACGGCAGCGCGCCCCGCGAATAATGCAGCACGAACCCGGCCAGCGTGCGCGGCGGCATCCGCGGCCTGTCCTGCGGATAGGGATCGAGCCGGCGCTCGAACCAGCTGAACATGGTCGTCCTTTCCGTTGTCCCGTTGCCGCGAACGCGCTGCGTCAGGGGGCGAGTTCCGCCAACGCCGCCACGTCACCCCGCGCCAGCGCCGCCGTCGCCCGTGCGACCTGCGCGGCGGGCCAGTCCCACCACGCCAGCGCCAGCAGCCGCGCCACCGTTCCGGCGTCGAAGCGGTGGCGGATGATGCGTGCCGGGTTGCCGGCGACGACGACATAATCCGGCACCGTCCCGCCGACAACCGCGCCCGCGCCGATGATCACCCCGCTGCCGATCCGCGCGCCCGGCAGGACGGTGGCGCCGTCCCCGATCCACACGTCATGGCCGATCACCGTGTCCGGCAGGCCGGTGATCTGGTCGATGTAATCTCCCACCCGCTGATGGTCGAAGATCGCAAAGGGATAGGTGCTGATCCCCGCCATCGGATGGTTGGCCGATGCGGTGATGATCCGCACCCCGTCCGCGATCTGGCAGAACCGCCCGATCTGCAGCCGCTCGGGCGCGCCGGGGTAGAGATAGGGCGCCAGCCGCGCCGCCCAGTCCTCGGGCGGATCGAAGGTCGAGGCATAGGTGAAATCCCCCACCCGGATATTCGGGTGGTCGATGGCGCGCGCCAGATGCACCAGCCCGCGGTTCACCCGCCCGTCGGGAAACCGCATCGGATGCAGCACCGCGGGGTCGAGGAAGCCGGCCGGCATCCCCTAGTCCCGCGACAGGGCGCGCGCGATCCCCGCCATCTCGTCCGCAGGCAGCATCGGCGGGGTGGTGTAGCCGTCGATCCCCTCGGCCAGGTAGACCTGCGAGGTCACGTCATGGACATGATGCATCGGCACCACATGGGCATGGGCGTGCGGCACGTGGATGCCGGTAAAGAACATCGCCACCCGCTCGACCCCGTAAAGCCGCTTCATCCGCCGCGACAGCATCTGGCTGACCTCCATCACCCGCGCCGCCAGCGGCGCGGGAATGTCCTCGAACCAGACGTGATGCGCCCTGGGAATGACCAGCGCATGACCGGCGCGGATCGGGTGCAGGTCAAGAAAGGCCATCACCTGATCGTCCTCGTGTACGAGATGGGCAGGCAACTCACCCCGCGCGATGCGGCAGAACAGACAGTCGTGGGTCATTGGGGGCCTCCGTTCACGCGCGAGATTGCGGCAAGCGTCGGGCGGGGGCAATGGGTGGCACGCCCGCAGCGAACAATCGTGACAGCAGCTATTCACATCGAGTCAGTCAAGCTCCGGTCAGGTAAACTAACAACGGAAACCCTATGGACCCGGATCCTGGGGCGCCTCGCCAGTTTCTCCCAGAAGCCCGCAGAACAGCTGATTGCACCAATCCCGGCGAGTGTTGAGCAACTCGATATAGCGCTCGCTGCGCCACCCGACCAAATCCTCGCATATCCTCTCTAGGGAAAGAACATCGTAGAAGCCCATTTCTTTCATGACTGCCTCCTGTCCCGCCGGAGTAATGGCTCCCCAGACAAGTATGGCTCCGTCAGTATCCACCACCTTCCCGCCGACATGAACGGTCTGGCCCGGCGCTCTATTCGCAGCATCACGAAATGCTTGGAAAGCCGGCTTCTGATGATGTGCAAGCTGGTCGGCTCTTTCCAGAACGAAGTATCGGAAATTCTGATACTCGATCTCGCATTTCATCTCGCTGACATAGACCCTGCCAGTGGCGCGTTCCCGGAACGTGAAATCCAAGGTGTATCCGCGCAACGCTCCGACAGAACGGACCGTTGGCCGCCCGAGGTTTTCGTAACGCGCCCGTGGATCGTCGGCCCAGATTGAAACGATATTCTCGGAAAATATTCCGAAGAGCCTGGAAAGAAACTTGGCTCGCGCGCCTGCGTGGATTCCAGTCTTCTGGAACAGCCCCCTGAAATATTCGGTCATCTGCGCCTCTGGTCATCAAGAAAAAGCCCGCCCCGTTTCGGGGGCGGGCCTGTGTCGCGGTTCTGGTGGGGCGGTTGCCCCTTGGATCACTCGAGGATCTTGGAGACCACGCCGGCGCCCACCGTGCGGCCGCCTTCGCGGATGGCGAAGCGCAGTTTCTCTTCCATCGCGATCGGGGCGATCAGCTCGACCTCGAACTTCAGGTTGTCGCCCGGCATCACCATCTCGGTGCCTTCCGGCAGCTTCACCGTCCCGGTCACGTCGGTGGTGCGGAAGTAGAACTGCGGCCGGTAGTTGGCGAAGAACGGGGTGTGGCGGCCGCCCTCTTCCTT
>NZ_FRCK01000009.1 GCF_900142875.1 Paracoccus solventivorans
ACCGTGATAATCTCCGACATGACCGCTCCCCTTTGTGGATCGTTGCAGACCCACCTTGGCACATCAGATGCCGTCGGGGGGCGGTCACATCATCAAAGCCCCTCGAATTGGTCACCGAGATATGTGGCGAGGCCCGCACCGCCTTCGTTGGCGAACCACACTCCGACCAGATCCGCGATTTCCTTCAACTGCCTGAGAGTCTTTTCGGCATCGCGAATGTCGAAATCACCAAGCTCCCTGTCCTGCCGACTTTGCTTGTTCCCGGCATGAGCAACATGCGAGTTAACGTGCTCGGCAATTCGATCAAGGCTGGCGAGCCGAGTTTCGATCTTCTCCAATACCGTGGCTGAGATCAGATCGCTCGGGTTACGCCCTGATGGAGACACGCCGCTCAAAACATCGAAATGCCGATGCGCGGCCTGACTTTTCATGAGCTCTGGATCACCCCACACCGGACGCCCCTTCGCGGCGACGAGGTGGTCATGTTGTTCTTGATGCAGGCGATCGAGATCGTATTGCGCGTCAAGCACTTTCTCGACGTAGATTCTCCTGGTCAACCAGTTTTGGCTCGCTCTCACGTCGTTGACGACAGATCGGATCGAGTAAACTCCCTTGGGGCCATTGATCGGGGCCTTATCGAGAAGTCGGCGAGTGCCGAGAAGCAGGCTTGACCAGTATCCCTCGGAAACGAGATTGAACATCATCTGGTTAGGCGGGGGTCTCGAGCCTCTCTTCTCATTTGCAAGACGGACGATCCGAACCGTCGTGCGAAAGGCGGCGTAGTTCCAGAGCAGATCCTGAATGGTTCTGTGGATGCCCGTTGTCTCGTCGCGAAAAGCATCCCGCCACGTGGCGATGTGCTGGTCATGCTGCGTCATTAGTTGTCCCATCCCGGACGATCACATTGACCCTCGCCGGACTGCCTTTTTCATGGCAAGATCGCTCCTGCGCGAGGTCCGGGAAGGGAGCCGACCATGCTGATCTCTCTGCACAAGCAGGCGACGACGACACCGAAGATCCGGGCGGCGATCCAGGCGAGCCCCGAGCCGGCGTGGGTGGTGGCCGAGCGCTACGGCATTTCGGAACAGACGGTCTGGAAGTGGCGCAAGCGCGACAGCGTCCATGACCGGAGCCACACGGCGCACCGGCTGCAGACGACCCTGACGCCCGCGCAGGAGGCGGTTGCGGTCGCCTTGCGCAAGTCGCTGCTGCTACCGCTTGATGACCTGCTCTCGGTCGTGCGGGAGTTCCTCAATCCGGACGTCTCGCGCTCGGGCCTGGACCGGTGCCTGCGGCGCCACGGGGCGGGCAACCTGCGCAAGCTGAAGCCGGCCGCGCCCCGGCCCGCGCACAAGCCCTTCAAGGCTTACGCGCCCGGCTACCTCCACATCGACGTCAAATACCTGCCGCAGATGGCCGACGAGGACCGGCGGCGCTATCTGTTCGTGGCCATTGACCGCGCCACCCGGTGGGTCTTCGTGCGCGTCTACCCGGCGAAGACGGCCGCCAACGCGCGGCGCTTCCTTCGCGATCTCGACCGTGCCGCGCCGATGAAGATCACCCGGGTGCTCACGGATAATGGCAAGGAGTTCACCGACCGGCTCTTCGGCCTGCGCCGCCGCGCCGCCACCGGCAACCACGAGTTCGACCGCCTCTGCGCCGATCTTGGCGTCGAACACCGCCTGGCGCCGCCGATGCGACCGCAGACGAATGGCATGGTCGAGCGGTTCAACGGCCGGATCGAGGACATCCTGCAGAGCCACCGCTTCCGCAGCGGCGAGGACCTGGAGCAGACGATCCTGCGCTATGTCCGCCTCTACAACGGCCAACTGCCGCAGTCCGTCCTCAAGGGCCGAACGCCCATCGACGCGCTCAAGGACTGGCATCGTGAGAGGCCAGAGCTGTTCAGGAAACGGCCGTATAATCACGCGGGATGTGACAATTAGTTTTCCAAGCCTGAGCGCCAAACTCACCTCATCATACCGGCAGACGCCAACACCGGCGACGGCTATTCGCTTCTGATTCTTCATTCGCGCGGGCTCTTTTTATTGTTCCCGCGAATAAACGCGCATCTTGCAGTGGGCCTGAAGGGGGAAGGCCTTCCCCCTGGCCGGCACTATCGTTGCCGGCGCACCCCCTTCAGCGGGGAGACCCCGCAACGCCCCCTGAGAGGGAGAGTGCGGACGGGTTTTCCGTGACGGGTTGAGGGCTGGAGGAGTGGCCTCCGGCGCCCGTCGCGGAGATCATCCCGATGGCCAGACAGGACCGCGCTCGCCCAGGCGGCGCCCGCAGCAATCTCTATGACGACATCACCGACAAGATCATCGCCGAGCTGGAGGAAGGGCGGCTGCCCTGGGTCCAGCCCTGGGGGACGGCGGCGGCGAAGGCGCCGCTCGCCATGCCGAGAAATGCCGCGACCGCGCGGCAATATTCCGGGATCAATGTCCTGATCCTCTGGGGCGTCGTGGTCCAGCACGGCTATCCGACCCAGCATTGGCTCACCTTCCGGCAAGCTCTCTCGCTCGGCGGCAATGTCCGCAAGGGCGAGCGCGGCACCACCGTCGTCTATGCCGACCGTTTCACGCCGGAGGACGAGAAGCGCCGCGCTCAGGAGGCGGGAGAAGAAGCAGGCAGCATTCGGTTCCTGAAGCGTTTCACCGTGTTCAACGCGGCGCAATGCGAAGGCTTGCCCGAGGACATCGCTGTCGAGGCACCACCACCACCGCCATGCATGATCGAGCCGAGGGTCGAGGCGCTGATCTGTGCCACTGGTATCGATTTCCGCATCGGCGGGGATCGCGCCTTCTATGTTCCGGCGCTCGACTATGTCCAGGTGCCGCCACCGGCCGCCTATTTCGAACCGATCAACTGGCACAGGACGGCGCTCCACGAGATGGGTCACGCCACAGGCCATGCCTCGCGCCTGGGGCGGGATTTTTCGGGCAGCTTCGGCACGAAGAAATACGCCTTCGAGGAGCTGGTGGCTGAGATGAACGCGGCCTTCTGCTGCGCCTCGCTCGGCATCGTGCCGACCGTGCGCCATGCCGACTACATCGGCTCCTGGCTGGAGGTGCTGCGCGAGGATAACCGCGCCATTGTCCGCGCGGCCTCACAGGCCAGTAAGGCGGCCGACTGGCTGCTGGCGCATCTGCCCGACGAGGACGGCGCTGAAACGGTTGCGGCCTCGACCGAGCGGAGGGTGGCGGCATGATCCTCCTGACCCGTACACAGCGCGCGCAGCTCCTCGCCAATGGTCGGCATCGCGGTGCCGATCACGTCCCCGTCGTGAAATTCTTCAATCCGTTTGGCGAGGGCGTCTGGCTCGCCACCGAGCTGGATCAGGGCGGCGACATCATGTTCGGCCTGGCCGATATCGGCTACCCCGAACTCGGCTCGTGGAGCCTGGAAGAGCTGCGTGGGGTCCGGTTGCCCTTCGGCATGGGGATCGAGCGGGATCTGCTCTTCACCGGGGATTTCCCGATCTCGGTCTGGGCGGAGGCTGCGTGGGAAACCGGCAGCATCCAGGCGGCGGAACGAGCCCTCTACCGCGCCGGTGCGGCATTCACCCGCACATCCACAGATACGGAAAGCCGGGAATCCTGATTTCCGGTTGCCGGCTTTGTGGCCCGGCGTCGCACTCTTCAGAGGAAGAGGGCGGCGCTTCGCTTCGTGACGGGTTGGAGGTCGAGAGAGTGGCTCCCGGCCGCCCGTCGCGGAGAAATCACCATGGCCAAAGCTGCCAGGAAGAAGCCCGTCGCCCCGATGATCGTCTTTTCACGGGCGCGCGACATTCCGTTCAACCGGATCAGGCTGTCGGACAGCAATGTTCGCGAGACTGACGTCGAGGCGGGTCTGGACGAACTTACCCATGACATCGACCGGCGCGAGGATCTCGTGCAGGGCCTCAACGTTCGCGCCATCCTCGACGAGGACGGCAACGAGACCGGCGATTTCGAGACACCGGCCGGCGGCCGCCGCTACAGGTCCATCGCGCGCCTCGTCGAGGCCGGTCGCTTCCCGGCCGACGGCCTCGTCCCCTGCATCGTCAAGAAGGCCGATGCCAAGACCTCGGCCGTCGACGACTCGCTGGCCGAGAACCTGCTGCGCCTCGCCCTGCATCCACTCGACCAGTTCAAGGCGTTCAAGCGGATGTTCGACATGGGCATGTCAAAGGAGGAGATCGCCGACGCCTGGCGGACCACGCCGCGCTACATCATGCAGCGCCTTCGCCTCGCCACCGTCGCGCCGGCGCTGCACGACGCCTATGCGCGGAATGAGATGACGCTGGCGATGCTGGAAGCCTTCACCGTCAATCCCGACCACGAGCGCCAGCAGCAGGTCTGGGAGCGGATCAGCACGTCGTGGCAGAAAGAGCCCTGGCACATCCGCAACATGCTGACCGAGACCACGGTTCCGGCCGCCGACAAGCGCGCCCGCTTCGTCGGCATTGACGCCTATGAGGCGGCGGGCGGCCCGGTGCTGCGCGATCTCTTCTCCGAGGAGAACGGCGGCTGGTTGCAGGACGTCACGCTTCTCGACCGGCTGGTCGACGAGAAGCTGCGCACCGTCGCCGACGAGATCGCCGGTCAGGGCTGGAAGTGGATCGACGCGGCGGTCGAACTTCCCTACGGCCACACCAACGGCCTGCGCAGGCTGGTCGGTGTGACCCAGGAGCTGACCGACGAGGAGCGCGCCACCCGCGAGGCGCTGCGCGACGAGTATGACGAACTCGAAGCGCAGTATGCAGAAGCCCAAGACCTGCCCGATGAGGTCGATCAACGGCTCGGGGAGATTGAGGCCGAGCTGGACGCCTTCGAGAACCGGCCGATCAGCTTCGCGCCGGAAGACATCGCCCGTGCCGGTGTCTTCGTCAGCATCGGCCGCGAGGGCGAGTTGATCGTCAGCCCCGGTTATGTCCGCCCCGAGGACGAGCAGCCTGAGACCGTCGATGGTGAGGATGCCGGCGAAGGTGCCGACCCGTCCGGTCCCGATGCCGTGCAGCGTGCGGTCATCACCGTCGGCGGCGAGCCGGTTCCGGACGCCGATGAAGAGGAGGACGATGCCGTCAAGCCACTGCCCGAGCGGCTGGTGACGGACCTGACCGCCTGGCGGACGCTGGCGCTGCGCAATGCGCTTGCCGAGAATCCGCGCGTCGCCATGACGGCGCTGCTGCACAAGCTGGTTCTCGATACTTTCGAGCGCACCGCCACCTCGGGAACCAGCCTCTATGCCGCCGTGCGTCACATCTATCTTCCCACGGATGCGACCGGGCTCGCTGACAGCGCCGCCGCGAAGATGATCGACGAGCGTGCGGACGCCTGGCGGGGCGACATTCCAACTGGCGATGACGACCGCCTCTGGGACTGGATCGACGGTCTCGACGATGCCAGCCGCCTGGCGCTGCTCGCCCATTGCGTCAGTTTCGGCGTCAACGCGCTTTACGAACGGCCGAACCCCTATTCGGGCAACGGCATCTCGCAGCACGGTCTCGACCGCCGCATGGCCGAGGCCGAACGGCTGGCACAGGCCACCGGCCTCGATCTCGTCGAGGCAGGCTGGAGGCCCATGCCCGGCCTTGCCGGTCTTGGCCTCGGCGGACAGCCGGACGGGCAGAACCGGCACACGGCTTTCCTCAACGGGCCGGTGGACCGGCAGACCGTTGCGCCGGATCGCGTCACACCGCCGCACTCGCCGTGGATATTGCAGGCTGGGGCCGTTATTCCGGCCGCGCTCATCACCGGCATCCGTTCGGACCTGCCCGGCCAGATTACTGCTCAAGTGACCGAGAACGTCTATGACAGCCCGACCGGCAGCCTACTCCTGATCCCGCAGGGAACGCGGATCATCGGTCAATACGATGATGGCGTGACCTTCGGCCAGCGCAGGGTGTTGCTGGTGTGGAATCGCCTGATCCTGCCGGGCGGACGTTCCATCATCCTTGAGCGCCTGCCGGGCGCGGACGCCAGCGGTTACGCGGGCCTTGAGGATGGCGTCGATTACCATTGGTGGGATCTGATGAAGGCCGCAGGGCTGTCCACGCTGCTCGCAGTCGGCACGGAGCTGGCGACCAGCGACGAGGACCGGCTTATCCGGGCTATCCGAGACGGCGCGCAGGATACCGTCAATCAGGCGGGCCAGCAGATCGTGCAGCGCCAGTTGCAGGTCGCGCCCACGCTGACCATCCGGCCCGGCTTCCCGGTTCGCATTATCGTCACCCGCGACCTTGTGTTCGAACCCGCAGGAGGTTGACCATGACGAAACTGAAACTCGGCCCTATTGTCGAGGACAAGCCGGTCAAGGTGACGGTGGAATTGCCGGGGCCGCTTCACCGCGATCTGGCCGCCTATGCTGAGGTGCTGGCCCGCAAGAGCGACCAGCCCGTCGCCGATCCGGTCAGGTTGATCGTGCCGATGCTGGAGCGGTTCATTGCAACTGACCGGGGCTTTGCGAAGGCGCGACGTGCCGGCCCGCGCCCTGCAGGGCAGGTTTGATCGCCAATGCCTTTGCCAGGCTAAGCAGTCGTCGAAACGCTGGATTGTCATTTTTAGCGGACCACACTGCCGAGAAGGGAAGAACCTCCCCGAGGATCGGTCGATAAGCAACGCCGGGAAACTGTGCCACGGTCATGGCTTCGCTCACAAGCGTCAGCCCCCGGCCGAGCGCAACGAGCGGCACAAGGTTGTCCCGGCTGACTTGCTGCATCTGGATCTCGGGGTGCTTTCCGAGACCGGCAAGGCAGCGAACCAGATAATCGTGAATCTCCTGGCCTGGTGCGGTCTCGCTCACCATGAAAGTTTCTTCGGACAGATCACGCCAGGTCAGCCCCTCACTGCAGGTCAAGCGGTGATCGGATGGCAGAACAGCGAACACGCGCTCGGACCAAAGGAGCTGTCGTTCACAATCGGGCCACTCCCTCGTCCCGGTGACGAAGGCGACATCGAGGTTCAACTGCCGGATCGCCGAAACATGCTCGACGGGATTACCGTCGACCATCTCGATCTCGACCTTGCGGTGACGACGACCATAGGTTCCAAGCAACTCGGCCAGGAAGCCCGAGGCGATCGAGGAGTAAATACCAATCCGTAATGTCCCCTCTTCAGATCGTCCGACCACCGCGACATCGTGCGCGCCTTCACTGACACTCCTGATCACTTCACGCGCGCGAATAAGAAAGCGCTGGCCAGCATAGGTTTGCGTGACCCCCGATGTATGTCGGTGGAACAGGGATGCCCCGATATGACCCTCAAGATCGGCGATACACCGGCTGATTGCCGATTGCGACAGGCCGAGAGCCGCCCCCGCCTTGCGGAAACTGCCATGCTCGGCCGCAGCCACGAAATAACGGAGATGGCGAAGCTCGATGACATCACGTTGCCTGACCACGTCTTCCGTCATGCTGGCACCCTGCCATGCCTGGGAACGTCGAGGCCGGCGCTGCGGCTACCATAAAGGGCCAAACCAGTCATCAGAACGCCGTCCGGAACTCAAGGCCGAAGATGCCGTCCCTCATAAGCCATGGCGGCAAAGGTTGCGTCATTGCGCTGATAGCGGACATAAGCCCCGAGCGTCGTTCCGAAAGGTCGTCCTCGAAGTCGCTTACATGGCGGGCCACCCCAGACACCTTCATGCCGAACGCACCGGCCGCGAACATGGGCATAAAAAAACTCATGCTCACCCCGTCACGTTCATTGAGCGGCGAAACAGCACCAGACTGGCCGCGAAGAAGGCGGCGCCGAGACTGATCATCAGCGCAAGCTGCATCCAGACCGCCGCCAATCCGGCACCACGGAAGGCAACCGCCTTAGCGAAGGCGAGGAAGTGGCGCGAAGGCAGCAGCATGGTCAGGCGCCGCACGGCGTCGGGCTGGCTCTCGATGGCGCTGAAGCCGCCTGACAGCATGATGATGGGGATGATGGTCATCACAATCAGGAGCGCAAACTGCGCCATGGAACGCGCCAGCGTGCCAAGCAGCATCCCGATCGCCGCAGCTGCCCACAGATAGACCGCCGCGCCCATGACCAGAAGTGGCATCGACCCCGCCACAGGCACGCCGAGGATGCCCTGCACCACTACCAGCAGCGAGCCGGCAAAGGCCACCAATACGATAAGCATAACCGCCAGCACCTTGGACAGTGCCACCTCGACCGGCGAGAGCGGCATCACCATCAGATGCTCGATGGTGCCGTGCTCACGCTCGCGCAGCATTGCGGCGCCGGTCAGGACGATGGTCAGCAACGACAGCTGATTGAGCAGCGATGAAAGCGTCTTGAACCAGATCGGATTGCCGTTTGGGTTGAAGGCGCGGCGCAGTTCAAGATCCAGATCAGGTACAGGCGCGTCGGATCGGCCGGTCAGAAAGACGCGCGATTCGTCAGCTACGATATTGCGAAGGTAATCGCTGCCAAGCTGCGCCTGCGAGACGGCGGTTGCGTCCGCCAGCAACTGCGCCACCGGCGCGCGGCCCGCGATGGCGTCAGAACCGAAATCGGGCGGGAAATTCAGCGTGAACATCACGTCGCCCCGGTCCATCGCCGCCGCCGCCTGATTGGCGTTCATATAGAGGGGGGTCTGGAACCAAGGCGGCATCAGGGCACCGGCAATCTGGCGGCTGAGTGGCGAGTTGTCCTCGTCAACAATGGCAATGGAGGCATTGTGCACGGTGTCGCCCGCGCCGCGCGCCTCCATCATCACCGCGAAAAAGAACGACCACAGGATCAGCCCCACCATGACCGGATCGCCGAGAGTGCTCTTGATCTCTTTGCCGATTAGCCAGAAGATATTGAGGATGGCGCGCATCTTACCGCTCCTGCTTGCGCAGCAACAGGATGGCGATGGCGGTGAACGCTGGTCCGAACAGCGCCAGTCGCCACAGCGCATCGCCAAGGTCGGCAAGGCTCATACCCTTGGTGAAGCTGCCGACACTAACCATCATGTACCATGTGGTCGGCCATAGGTAACCGATGGTCTGTGCCGGCCCTTCAAGCGAAGAGACTGGCACCATCATGCCCGAGAACTGCATCGTTGGCATGACCGACAGAACTGCCGCAGCGAAGGCTGCCGTCACCTGTGTGCCCGCGATCATCGAGATCATCAGTCCCCAGCCGGTCGCCGCCAGCGCATAGACCAGTGTGGCCAGGACCAGCACCATTGGACTGCCTTTCAGCGGCACCCCCAGCACCACCACCACGAGCACAGTCAGAATGGCGAAGTTCATCAGCGTGATGGCGACATAGACCAGTTGCTTGCCGATCAGGAACTCGGCCCTCCCGGTCGGCGTGACATAGAAATTGGTGATGGTGCCGATTTCCTTTTCCCGTGCCACGCTGACCGCCATCAGGATCGCCGGAAACAGCAAGAGCAGCATCGGTGGGATGGTCGGGCCGATGGCCGGCAAGCTCTCCATCGCCGGGTTGTAGCGAAAGCGCGGCTCCATCTGTACGGCTGGCGTCACCAAGGCCGGGCCTGTCGGCAATGCTGCTGCCGCCATCTGGTTGGCGCCGGTCACATAGCTTTCCACGGTGCCCGCACGGCTGGTGTCGGTGCCGTCGATGGTGGCGGCGATGCTGGTCCCCTGGCCTGCACGCCGGTTGGCGCCGAAGTCGGGTGGGATCTCGACCGCCAGTGTTAGCTCGCCGCTGGCAAGGCGCTCGCGCAGCGCGTCCACGTCCTGCAGATCGGCATGGCGGACAAACCAGCCCGAATCCTCAAACGCGGATATCCATGCGCGACTTTCCGGGCTACGGTCATGGTCCAGCACCGCGAAGGGGATGTCGCGCACGTCCTGCGAGATGCCGAAGGACATGATCAGCAGCAACACCGCACTGCCCAGAAAGGCGAAAACCAGCCGCACCGGATCGCGGCGCACCTGCATTGCCTCGCGCGCGGTATAGGCCAGCATCCGGCTGAGGCTGAAGCCGGTGGCATCGACAGGCGGGGCCGGCTCGCTTGCCAGCCCCTCGGCCACCGGCGGCTCGGGCGGGATGGCGGTGGAAATATAGTGGATGAAGGCCTGTTCCAGATCGGCTGTGCCGCTTTGCGCGACGATGCCCTGCGGCGTATCGGTGATCAGGACGCGGCCGGCATGCATCAGGGACATGCGGTCGCAGCGCAGCGCCTCGTCCATGAAATGCGTCGATATGAAGATCGTCACCTTGTCCTTGCGCGATAGCTCCATTAGCAATTGCCAGAAATCGTCGCGGGCCTGCGGGTCAACGCCCGAGGTCGGCTCGTCCAGAATCAGAATTTCCGGCGAATGGATGACGGCGACCGCCAGTGACAGCCGTTGCCGCAGACCCAGCGGCAATCCGCCCGCCGGTTGGTCAAGGTAATCCGTCAGGCTGAAGCGCGCGACAAGATCATCAATGCGGGCGCGCGCAAGATCGCGGGGTAGATGAAACAGCCGCGCATGCAGGACCAGATTTTCCCGCACGCTGAGTTCGCCATAAAGCGAAAACGCCTGCGTCATGAAACCGACGCGGCCGCGGGCATCCATGCCCTGCTCAGCGATGGGGCGACCGAAGATCCATGCTTCGCCCTCACTGGGCGGCAGCAGGCCGGTCAACATCTTCATGGTCGTGGTCTTGCCGCAGCCGTTCGAGCCGAGAAAACCGAAGATCTCGCCGCGCGGAATATCGAAGCTGACGTTATCGACGGCGGTGAAATCGCCGAAACGCCGGGTCAGGCCGCGCGCCTTGATAGCGATGTCTCCATCCGTTGAGGAAGAGGGTGCCGCGGGCGAAATCACCGACGTATCTGCTGCGCCGTCATCCGCCCCGCCCGTGCGCCGCATCAGGCTGACATAGGCATCCCCAACCGATCCGGTGCCGGTCCGCTCCATCAGCGCCTGCGGCGAGCCTTCTGCCAGAACATGACCGTCGTTCATCGCCACCAGGTGATCGAACAGCGCTGCTTCCTCCATATAGGCGGTCGAGACCAGCACGCTCATTTGCGGACGGTCCCTGCGAATCGCTTCGATCAGATCCCAGAACTGGCGGCGCGACAGCGGATCGACGCCGGTTGTTGGCTCGTCCAGCAACAGGAAGTCCGGGTCATGGATCAGCGCCGCGCAAAGTCCTGTCTTCTGCTTCATCCCCCCCGAGAGTTTGCCGGCGGGTCGCTCGAGAAAGGGAAACAGCCCGGTCGCCCGCGTCAGGCGCGCGATCCTTGCCGACCGATCGGCCCGGCCGAGGCCGAACAGCTTGCCGAAGAACTCCAGATTCTCGCGCACCGAAAGATCGTGGTAGAGGTTCTTGCCCAAGCCCTGCGGCATGAAGGCCAGTCGGTTGCCGACCGCGTTGCGGTGGCGCGCGCTGCCCATGGCGCCACCAAGGCAGGTGATGCAGCCCTCCTGAAGGCGCTTGGCGCCAGCAACGAGCCCCATCAGCGTCGATTTGCCGACCCCGTCGGGGCCGATCAGCCCGACCATCCGCCCGGCGGGCAATTCAAGCGAAACATCCGCAAGCGCCAGCACCTTGCCATAGCGATGCGTAACACCCTCCAGCCGGGCGACGGGTTCGGGCGTTGTCATGGCGTGTCTGCGCCGGCTGTCGCGGGCAGGTCGATCAACGATGGCGTCAGGCCGACGGGCCAGCTTGGCAGGTGGCCATCCGGATCGGCCAACCGCACCCAGACCACGCCGCGCACGCCGGTCTTGACCTGATCTGCGCGCGCCTCGACTAGTTCAGGCGGCACCCGCACCCGGATACGAAACATCAGGTTTTCGCGCTCGGTCAGGGTCTCGACCTGTTTGGGGGTGAACTGGGCCTGCGGCGAGACGAACATCACCTGCGCCGGCATCGCGCGATCAGGCATGATGTCGGCCACGATCCGCGCCTCGTCACCGATTACCACCCTTGGTGCGTCAGCGGCGGGCAGGAAAAATTCCATATAGACATCTTCGAGACTGGCCAGCGTCAGGATATTGCCGCCAGCGCCGATGATCTCGCCCGGTTGGGCCAGCCGGTAAAGCACCCGTCCCGCGCCCTCGGCATGAAGCGTGGCATCTGCGATCCTGGCCGCGATCTCGTCGCGGGCTGCGGCCTCGGCATCGACACTGCGTTCCCGTGACCGAAGCGTTGCCTCGGCCGCAGCCAGCCCGGCTTCGGCGACGCTGACCTCGGTGCGCTTGATGTCCAGATTGGCTTGCGAAGTAATATCACGGCTGGCCAACAGCTCGGTGCGTGTCGCCTCGCTTTGCGCCAGCGCCAGACGCGCCCTGGCCTCGTCCGCCTGGGCTGCTGCCACGCCGACTGCGGCATGGGCGCTTTCGACGGCCGCCTCGGCCCGAGATAGTTGCGCGCGCAGTTCCGCCGTATCCATCACCACCAGCACGTCGCCCTTGTCGACCCGGTCTCCCTCGCGCACACGAATTTCCGCGATTCGTCCCGCCAGTCGCGGCGAAATATCGACTAGATCGGCCTCGATACGGCCATTGCCGCGAGAAAACCCGTCGGGCGGCAGGTCCGACGGCTTAAACAGCACCGTCCAGGCGCCGAAGCCCATCAGCCCGGCTAGTGCAAGGGCAAGGATAATCATGGAAACACGGCGGGTCATGGTGTGACCTCCTTGCTATCGTCGGCGCCCCCAAGCGGTGGCTTCGCGCCACCCAGGACGCCCGTGCGATAGATTGCGAAAACCCGCGACGCATCGGCGCGCATCCGGACCACATCGCCATGCAGCAAAAGCTGCACGACAAGACCCTGGATCATGCCCAGATAAAGCGTGGCTGCGGCCTCGATATCCAGTTCCCGGCTCAGCGCGCCCTCTGCCACGCCCGCTGACAGGATGCGGTGCAGCCGCGTGGCGTAGTTTTCAAGCAGCACGCGGGCCATCCGTTTCGCCGCCGTATCACTATTGCGCTGAAGCTGACCGAAGATCATCCGCGGCACACCGGGATGTTCGGCGATGAAGTCGATATGGCCCAGAAACATTGCCTCGAGGGCGGCCATGGGTTCGGCCTGCGCGCCCGCCAGCCGATCGATGCGCGCCAGCAGCCGGTCGGCCACCCACTCCATCGTCCCCAGCCAGAGCGCTTCCTTGTTCGGGAAGTGCTTGAACAGCGCCCCCTGCGTCACGCGCATATGTGCGGCAACCTCGGTGGTGGTGATGGTTTCCGGATTGGCGTGCGCTGCCAGTTCCACGACCGCCTCGACCGCCTCGGCGCGGCGCTGCTCGGCGGGCAGATATTTTGCACGCATGATTATGCCCTCGGATAAGCGTGTTTGATGAAAGTATGTGTTCACTTCCTATGAGTGTGTAGATAACTCGTCAATGGGAAAATCTGGTGAAGTAACCATTCACCATCCAGGATTCGCATGATAAATTAATAGAAGTGATTGATCGCTTGATTCTTGAATGTGGAGATGCGCGATGCCGGCGAGAGCCAAATTCAAGGGTGGGGATCAATCGGAGATCTCACAATGTTACGTCACACCAAATGCCCTCATCCTCATCGCCGCTTTAAGCCTGTCGGTTGTGGCACAGCCCGCGCAGGTCGAGGTCATGAGTGCCGCTGAGATTGCGGAGCAGATCGTCGATAAGGATCTGGTCGCGCGGCGCATGGGGGCCAGGGTCCATTTGCGCTATGATGTCAGCGGCACAGTCACGATCCGCGCCCCATTCTTTTCCGGACGGGTAGTTGGGAGCGCGATGGCGATCTGCTGTGCATGACCTCAGGGGCGGGCCAAATCCCGGAACCTCATGCCATGGCTTTGAGAACCTCGGTGGTGGGCGGTTTCGCACCTCTGACGGCAATCCTCACGGCCTGCATCATGGACCACCTGAGATGCGTATAGGACCGAGTCATACCCCGGCCGTCGGGCTGCCAATATCACAACTCAGGAACCCGGCGACGCGCGTTGCACGACCGCAGCTTGCCATTCCTGGATCGCCTTTTGCAGGCCCTGAGCATAGGCAGTCTGCGCCGCAACCAGTGGTGCCCCCATGGCCAGGACCCCGCTCATGCTGGCTCCAGCCAACTGCATGAAAATATCTGTCGGCAAGCTGAAGGAAGTTTCGGGTTCATATTGCTGCGAGACTCGGCCGAACTCTGCCCTGGTCTTTGCGATGACATCCTCGTGATAGCGGGATGCGGCCTCAAGCCCGCGATGGCGGAAATCTTGTGACAGGTTTAGAATACGAAGCATCAACTCTAAATTTGCCTTATGCAGGTTAAGAGGGTGCATATCAATCTCCATTGCAGACTCCTACGGTGGGATAGGGGCTTTGTCTGTTGCCGGGCGCGCGCTTTGATCTGTCGCTATTCCTGAACCATTGCGATCATCTCTCCAGCACGTAGGTGCCGGGAGCTTCCCCCAGCGGCGCAAGGCCAGCTTTCGTGGCCCCCATCGACGGCGGGACGACCTGCTCCTCGGACGAGCGCGCGGCCAGCCAATCACCCCACGCCGGCCACCATGAACCTTGTTGCGCCGGGATTTTCTCGCGCCACTTGTCGGGATCGGTAAAGCGCTGGCCATGTTTGCGCGTGGCGATCTGGAAGCTGCGATTGGCGTGGCCCGGTTCGCTAACCACGCCGGCATTGTGGCCACCGCTGGTCAGGACAAAAGTGACATCAGCGCCGCCGATCAGTCGATGGACCTTGTAAACGGTTTTCCACGGCGCCACGTGGTCGCGCACCGTGCCTACGGCAAAGACCGGCAGGTGGATGTCGCTCGGGATCGCCGGAATGCCGTCGACCAAATAGCGCCCGTCGGCAAAGTCGTTATCTAGGTAGAGCTTGCGCAGATATTCGCTGTGCATCCGCGCCGGCATACGTGTGGTATCGCTGTTCCAGGCCATCAGGTCGAACAGTTCTAGCCGTTCGCCCAGCAGATACTCCTTCATTCGTCGTGACCAGATCAAATCCTGTGAATTGAGCAACTGGAACGCGCCCGCCATCTGCCAGCCGTCCAGATAGCCTTTATCGGCCATGATCGATTCAAGAAAGGCAAGCTGGCTTTCGCCGATGAACAGCGACAATTCACCCGGCTCGCGGAAGTCGATTTCCGCTGCCAAGAGGGACATGCTGCGCAGCCGCTCATCTCCGTCACGCGCCATGGCGGCCGCGGCAATAGCCAGCAGCGTGCCGCCAAGGCAATAGCCGACCGCGTTCACCTGGCGCTCAGGCACGATGGCGCCCACCGCATCTAGTGCCGCCATCACCCCAAGCTGGCGATAATCCTCCATCCCCAGATCGCGATCATCCGATCCGGGATTGCGCCACGAAACCATGAAAACGGTATGCCCCTGATCGACCAGCCAACACGCCATCGAATTATGTGGTGACAGGTCGAGGATATAGTATTTCATGATCCACGATGGCACGATCAGCACCGGCGCGGCATATACCCTGGGTGTGGCGGGCGCGTATTGGATCAGTTCGATCAGATGGTTTCGGAAGACGACCTTGCCCGGCGTCACCCCCACATCCTTGCCGACAATGAAGCCCTCGCTGTTTGCAGGCGGTGCGCCGGCGAGAAGGCCTCCCAGATCTTCCAGCCAGTTCCTCGCGCCCTGCAATAGATTGGCCCCAGCAGTCTCGGCGGTCTTTTGTAGCACCTCGGGATTGGTCCAGAAAAAATTGACCGGCGACAACATGTCCAACCATTGCCGGGCGGAAAAGGACACCATGTCCTCATGCTGGCCCGAGACGCCCCGCACCCCGGACGCGGCGGATTGCCACCATTCCTGTTGCAGCAGGAAGCCCTGATGGATGACGTTGAAGGGCCATTTTTGCCAGGCGTCGCCTTCGAAACGGCGGTCCTGTTCCAAAGGCTCAACGCAGTTGGGGCAGTTGGGGTTGGCGGCCGAACGCAAAACATAGTTTAGAAACCGCCGGTGCCCGTCGAAGGCTTCTTCAAGCAATTTTCGCCGCTTGCCCGGCGAGATTGCCAGATGAAGCGCCCAGTCATGCCAGGCGAGTTGCGCGGCGGCGGGCGACAGCCCGCGGGTGGAGCGAGCAAGTGTCATATACGCCAGCTGATCCAGCGGGTCGGCGCGCTGTGGCTGACCATCGCCTGCTGTCGCGGGAACGCCGGCTACAGACGAATCAGTCATGGTCGCACTCCATCCTTATAGAAGTGCGTTATTACTTACTTTTTGCTTCAGGCACAACCATTTTATGTAACCGGTCTAGCCAATCGCCCATAGCCGTCAGTTTGCCGTGATCCCTCCGGCGCTCAGAATGAAAGGTCCCGTCGCGGCCATCCCAGTCCGTTCCAGCACAAATGCACCGGCATCCGATATCGCCTGACCTGGTTGCAGACGCATGCTTGGATAGAGCGCGGCAAGCATCGCGTATCGGCTGTGCCCCTGAGCATCCGGGGATCGGATATCGCCAACATCAATGAGGGCGACACCAGAAGCTTCGGCGGTTACGGCGATTCGCGGATCCCCGACATTCAGCGCCCCGACCCGCGGTCTCCCGGCATTCAGCCTTGCCGAGATCCGCAACGCCCGATCGTCGGGGGCGACCAGCACGGTCAAGGGTGGGTCCAGCGGCCCTATTGCGCGGAGTTGTGCGCGAAATACGTCTACATCAATATCCGGCGCGGCCAGGACGACCTGTAACCTGCGAAGGGTGGGATCATCCCCGATTAACCGCAACTGCCGTAAAGTTTCCATTACCAACCACCCGCCCATCGAGTGACCCAACACTGTGATCTGCCCGATCCGCTTGTCCCGAGCCAGCATTGTCAACAGTTCCGTCAAATGGTCGCGCGAGTAGGTTACGGCTTCACGATCAGCGGCATATCCCACCATGGTCGCAGTCGAGGGCCAGGAGAACAATATCGCTGCACCCTCCCCTCCGCTGTCATAGGTAACCTGCGCCAAGCGAAACAGGCCTTCCTGAAGGCTGGTATTGTAGCCGTGCACGAAGATTCGTACGTCGGCACGTCTTGGCCCGGATGCGATATCATCTATGAGGGCGGACAGCGGCATGTCCTGTCTAGCGGCGACGGTCATGGCGACCAGCGGATCCGGATCCCGCCCCGGCCATTCGATGTTGCCGGTCTTGTGCGCCGGCGGGACCGAGATGGAAAAGCGCGTCGCCGACAAGATCGTGGCTCGTGCATCACTGAAACTGGGCGTCGGATCGTCAGAGGATGGCGCATGTCGTATCCGGTTAGTCACGGCATACAAGTTTACGACCTCTGCTCCCGATGGACTTGGACCCGAGGCAAGGACGCCCTCATCTGGTCGAGATGCACACCCCGCAGCCAAACAGGGTATCATGAGAAGGACCAGCAGGATGACCTGAACACGCATAATGCACCAAGGTACCTTTCATCAGGTCAAAAAACCATATCGACGCATAATAGAAGTAATCACTTACTAGCATCAACCCTCCAGGCAACCTCATTCTCGACTCACCAAGGCGCCTCAGTCATGTCAGGCAAGCATCCAGTCGGGCGAACGGCCGGCCAAAGGTCGGTCCGATGGTTGCGACTATCGGGCGCCGGCAGCTTCGTTCAACCTCCGTGAAGCTGTCGGGAGAACCAATACCGCCTCAAAGCCGGACGAGCTTTCCGGCCCCGGCGATTGCAAGGTGAGCTTTGACGAAATCCGGTCCGCAATGCTGGCGACGATGGCAAGGCCAAGCCCGCTGCCTTCCGTTCCGGCTGTCCCCCTCTCAAAACGGCGGGCCAGCCGGCCAAGTGCTTCTGTCGGCACGACGGGGCCTTCATTGGCGACGCGGAACGTGCCATCCTCACCGAGGCTTACCTCGATCGGCTCGTCAGATGCGCCGTGCCGCAGGGCGTTCTCGACCAGGTTGCGGCAGATGATGCCAAACGCATCGGGGTCGAGGTCGGACATTACCGGGTGCTCCGGCAGAGCGAGTGCGATCCGGTTCGGTGCGGTCCTCTCGATATCGTCCACAACCAGGCGGGCGGTGATGCGAAGATCGGATAGGTGATCGAGCCGCAACCGCCCGCCCTCCGCCCGAGCCAGTTGCAGCAGCCGCTCGGCGATCCGGGCCAGCCGCTTCAGCGAGGCCTCGATCTCGGCGGCCCTGTGGCCGGCGCCGGTATCTTTCGTTTCCACCTGTATCCGCTGGGCCTGCGCGATTGCGCCTGCCAGCGGTGTTCGCAATTCATGTGCGGCGTTGGCGGCGAAGGTGCGTTCGGCCTCGAATGTGGACTTGAGTTGCGCCAGCAGCACATTGACCGCCAGCCCTACCGGCGCGACCTCGACGGGGAGATCGTTGCAGGCGACGGGGGCAAGGTCGCGCGGTGAACGCGCGGCCAGCCGGTCGCGGTAGTGGCGCAGCGGGGCCAGGCCCGAGCGGACGGTCAATACGATCGCCAGCAGAGCGGCAGGGATGAACACCAGCAACGGCAGTCCCAGGCCCGCCCAGACATCGCGTGCCGCCGTCGCGCGATGGGCAAGCGGCTCGGCGACCGTGAGGCGGATCGTGCCTTGCAGGGCGTCCTCGCCATACAGGCGATGGGTTGCGGTCGTGTGAAAGCCCGGCCCATCCCATTCCGGGAAGATGGCGGGGTCGGCCTCATGCGATTGCAGAAGGATCCGCCCCTCGTCGTCGCGCACGATATAGGTGAGGAATTCGTCGTGGTCGCGCAGGTCGGCAAGGTGTTGCGTCACACCTTCCTCCTCACGTCCGACGATCTCGACAGCGGCCAGCGGCAATAGGCGCTGCGCCGCCTCCTGTAGTGACGAGTCGAAGATCCTGTCCATCTCGTGCCGCAGCATGACCGCCGTGGTGGCGGCGGCGGCGATCCACAGCAGCGTCAGAAGGATGCCCAGCGACACCCCCAACCGCATCTGAAGGCTGCGTGGCATCGTCATGGCGAACCCAGCCGGTAGCCCAATCCGCGCTCGGTCTCGATCACCGCGGCGCCCAGCTTCTTGCGCAGCCGGCTGACATGAACCTCGATGGTGTTGCTTTCCACCTCGGTATCGAAGGCATAAAGCTTTTCCTCAAGTTGTGCCTTGGACAGAAGCTGGCCGGGGCGGGTGAGGAACGCCTCGAACAGCGCCCATTCGCGCGCCGTCAGTTGCACCGGCCGGCCGTCGCTGCGGATGCTGCGCAAGGCAAGGTCGACGGCAAGTGCGCCGTGGACGATGATCGGGTTGGGATTGCCGCTATAGCGCCGCGCGACCGAGCCGATGCGCGCGGAAAGCTCGGCCAGATCGAAGGGCTTGACCAGATAGTCGTCGGCACCGGCATTCAAGCCTTCGATCCGGTCCGAGATCTGGTCCAGCGCGGTCAGGATGATCACCGGCGTCACGTTGCCGCCGGCGCGCAGCGACCGAAGGAAGGTGATGCCGCGTCCGTCGGGCAGCATCAGGTCCAGCAATATCAGATCATAACCGGCACCGGCCATCGCATCGCCGGCCGCATCCAGGCGCGTGACCCAGTCCACCGACTGGCCACCCGCGGCGATCTGGTCCCGCACGGCGGCGCCCAGAACGGTGTCGTCCTCGATCAGCAGGATTCGCATGATCTTCCTACTCATTTGCCTCTGGCCATTATGGCGATCCGGGCTGACGCAAAGCTGATGGCGGGACGCCCCAGGCTTCAGCATCCCGTCAGGTTCGCGACGCAGAATGTCATCCGATGACCGTTATACGGAGTGTGGTCCATGAAGAGATCGCTGACAATTCTGACCTTTCTCGTGGTCCTTCCGTCCGGGGCTGCACTTGCCGGCGACGACTGTGCCGTGCCGCTGGCAGACTGGCTGCCAAGAAGTGCGGTGGTGCGGCTTGCGGAAGAAAACGGATGGGTGGTGCGGCGCATCAAGATCGACGACGGCTGCTACGAGATAAAAGGCACGGACCGGGAAGGACGCCGCATCGAGGCGACGGTCGATCCCGGCACGCTTCAGGTGATCGAGGTCGAATACGAGGACGGAGGTGAACGGCACTTCCGTGAGGGCAGGGGACGCAAACATGATTGAGGCGAAAAGGGACGGCGGTATTTCGGACGTTGCCGATACCATGCGCGTGGTGCGGGTCTGGGATCCGGTGGTGCGCAGCTTTCATTGGGGCCTGGTTGCCGCCTTTGCAGTGGCATGGCTCGCGGCGGACGAGGTGCAACCGCTTCACGAGCCGGCCGGCTATGCGGTGGCGGCATTGCTTGTGCTCCGCCTGATCTGGGGTTTTGTCGGCAGTCACCATGCCCGCTTCGCGCAATTCATGCGTGGCCCTGCCGCGACGCTGGTCTATCTCGGAGACATGCTGCGCGGGCGGGAGCGGCGCCATCTCGGGCACAACCCGGCCGGCGCCGCGATGATCGTGGCACTTATGGTTACGCTTTCCGGCACCGCGCTGAGCGGCTGGTTGCTCGAACAGTCGATCGAGGAAGCCCGTGCCGTGACGTTTGTGGGCGAGCATGGCAGCCGGGAAGTCAGGGGGGACAAGACCTTGAAGGAGGTGCATGAAACGCTGGCCAACTTGGCGTTGGTCCTCGTGGCCCTGCATGTCGGAGGTGTGGCGCTCACCTCATGGCGCCATCGGGAGAACCTGCCCCGTGCCATGGTCACGGGCCGAAAGCGCCCCCCTGGCGCAAATGACGTGACCTGATCGTTACGCATTCCCGCTGTTGTTGCGGCCCCGCCTGTCTGGCGGGGCCGGTTTGTTTCGCGCGACCGTTGCGGTTCGTCGGGGCAGGCTGACGGAAAGCTGACGCAGGTTTTTCGCGGCGATCAGGATCACGTCAGCCGCGCCCTCCAGATTGGTTTCATCAGGCAACCAAGGCTGAGGAGCATAGCCATGAAAACTATCCTGACCGCCACCGCATTCGCCCTCGCGATCCCCGCCGGGGCCGCGCTCGCCGACGAGAAATGCAACGTGCCGACCGAGAACATGCAGTCCTGGGAAGCTCTTGTTCAAGTGACCGACGAGTTCGGCTGGACCATCTCGAAAATGGAACTCGACGATGGCTGTTACGAGTTGAACGTCATCGACCAGGGCGGCAACAGCCTGAAGATGACCGTCGATCCGGGAACGCTCGAGGTGATCGACGGCAAGGTCAAGCGCTGGAGCGACGGCACCAAGCCCGAAAAGCGCAACTGATCGCCGCAAGGCTCCGCCCCGTCATCGCGGTGGAGCCTTGCCCACGTGGGCGTTCGCCGCGGCCATAGCCGGGAAAATGCCCCCGAGATGATCGTAAAGGACATTCGAACCATGAAAACTCTTTTGATCGCCGTAGCCGCTCTCGCGGTATTGCCCGCGGCGGGGGCGTTGGCGGGCGACGACTGCCATGTGCCTCGCGGCGCCTGGCAGCCGCGCGAGGCGGTGATGCAGGCCGCCGCCGGCCTCGGCTGGCATGTCGAGAAGGTTGAGGCCGACGACGGCTGCTGGGAGGTCAAGGGTCGCGATGCCCAGGGCCGGCGCATCAAGGCCAAGCTGGATCCCGCGACATTGCAGGTCGTCAAGCTGCGCCACAGGGACGGCGAGCAGGACCGCAAGCGGGATCGCGGCGGTGCAACCCCTGTCGCCCCCTCGGCCCCGCCCGCCAATCCGCTGTTCCAGAACGGCACCCCGCCCGTGGTGCGGGTGAACTGACAAATCATGCAGAAGAGAGCAGAGACATGAAATCCTTCCTTGCAGCCCTTGCGCTGACTTCGGCCCTGGTGGCCCCCGGCCTTGCCATGGCCCGGCCTGTCACCCTCACCACCACGCTGAACACTTACGGCGGCGATGGCGCCTATCTGGTTCTCTACGTTACCGATGCGCAGGGGGCATATGCCGGAACCCTGTGGATGGCCGGCGGCAAATCGAAATATTACGAACATCTCAGCGACTGGTATCGCGCCACCGGCGGCGACCTGGCGCAGATCGACGGCATCACCGGCGCCAGTGTCGGCGCGGGCCGGTCGCTGGAAATCACCCTCGACCTTGCCGATGCGCTGTTCGATGCGGGCTACACGCTGCATGTCGATGCCGCCGTCGAGGACATGCGCGACAGTCCGAACGACATCGCCGTGCCGTTGACGGCGGCAGGAGCGGGGCAGCCCGTGCCCGGCCGCCGCTATGTCGCCAGCCTCCGCTACGACATGTGAGATGCCGCCATGATCCGCATGCTGCATCGCTGGCCGGGTCTGCTGGCCCTTGCTCTCGTCATGGTCCTCGCGATCAGCGGGGCGGCGCTCTCGGTCTTTCCAGTGGCCGAGCGGTTTTCCACGCCGCAGGCCGAGGCCGGCCTGACCGTTGCCGATCTCTCAGAACGCATCCGGACTGCCTATCCGGGGGTGGAGCAGATCCGGCGTGCGCCCTCGGGCCGGATTACTGCGTTCTGGTTCGACGACGGCACGCCCGGCGCGGCGGTGATCGACCCCGCGACCGGCAAGGGCATCGCCAGCGCCGATCCGAACCCGGTCGAACGCTGGCTGACCAGCCTTCACCGCTCGCTGTTTCTTGGCGATGCCGGCCGTATCGTCATGGCCGCCGGTGCGGCGGCGATGCTGGTCCTGTCGGTCTCCGGCGCGATGCTGGTCGCGCGGCGCATGGGCGGCTGGCGGCGCTGGTTCACCCCTTTGCGCGGGCCGGCATCGAGCCGCATCCATACCGGGATCGCCCGCGTGGCGGTCGCGGGGCTGATTCTGTCCTCGGCGACCGCACTGTGGATGGCCGCCTCGACCTTCGATCTTCTGCCGGATGGCGCCGCACCGCCGGCCTTTCCGACCGAGGTCAGCGGCAGCACCGGGGTCTCCCTTGCTGCGATGGAGCCGCTCTCCGTGATTCCTGTCACGGAGTTGCGCGAACTGAGCTTTCCCTATCCGGGCGACGCCACGGACGCCTTCACCCTGAAGACGGATCGCGGCTCCGGCTATCTTGATCAGGGGACGGGTGAGCTTCTGGCTTGGGCCGAGCTGACGATGTGGGAACGGATATCTGAAACCATCTACATGCTGCATACCGGGCAGGGGGCCGCATCTCTCGGCCTCGTGCTGGGTGTGCTGGCGCTCGGCGTGCCGGCAATGGGGGTGAGTGGTCTTGTGCTCTGGTTCGCGGGGCGGCGGTCAAGACCGCGTCTCCGTGGCAATCATCCTGCAAACGGCGCTGCGACCATCTTGCTGGTGGGCTCGGAGGGCGGCAGCACCTGGGGTTTCGCTGCGACGCTCCAACATGCGCTGACCACGGCGGGCCAGCATGTTCATGTCGCGCCAATGTCCGGTTTCGAGCCGGCGCGCTATCCGCAGGCCGAACGGTTCGTCATTCTCGCCGCCACCTGGGGCGAGGGACAGGCTCCCGCCACGGCGAAGGGGTTCATTGAACGCCTCGCGGCGCTGGAATCTGTCCCTGAGGCCCCGCTTGCGGTGCTTGGTTTCGGCGATCGCAGCTTTCCCGCGTTCTGCGCGTTCGCCGATGAAGTCGGGAGTCGGGCTGCTGCCAAAGGCTGGGCGCAATTGATGCCCTTCGACACGGTCGATCGCCAGTCGCCGCAGGATTTCGCCCGCTGGGGCCGCGCCCTGGGGGCGGCGCTGGGGATCGAGCTTACGCTCGAACATGTGCCAACCCCGCCCGTGACGGGGCGGCTCACCCTGATCTCGCGCCGTGATTACGGGGCGGAGGTGCAGGCGCCGACCACGATCCTGCGCTTTGCCCTACCCGAGGCGACGTTTTTGCAACGGCTGACAGGTCGGGGGTTTGGCCGGTTTCAGGCCGGTGATCTCCTCGGCGTTCTGCCCGAGGGTGCGGATCTGCCGCGCTTCTACTCGCTGGCCTCCGGACGGCGCGACGGGTTCGTCGAGATCGTGGTGCGCAAGCATCCCGGCGGCCTCTGCTCGGGTCAGCTTCTGGCGCTGAAGCCGGGCCAGGCGATCCGCGCCTTCGTCCGGCACAATCCGGCTTTCCATGCCGCAGCAGGACGCTCGCCGCTGATCCTGATCGGCGCCGGCACCGGCATCGGCCCGCTTGCGGGCTTCATCCGGGGCAACAGCCGCAAGCGGCCCATCCATCTGGCCTTCGGGATGCGCCACCCCGACAGCGATTTCCTGTATCGCGACGATCTGGCCGGCTGGCAGGTCGATGGCCGTCTGGCGCGATTGACCACCGCGAACTCGCGCGGGGCAAAGCCGCGCCATGTCCAGGACGCGCTGCGGGCCGAGAGCGCTGAACTGATCCGGCTGGTACACGAAGGCGCGCGCATCATGGTCTGCGGCGGGCGCGACATGGCCTCGGGCGTGGCCGAGGCGCTGACCGACATCCTCGCGCCGACGGGTCTTACCCCGCTCGCGCTGAAAGCGGAGGGGCGCTATGCCGAAGATATCTACTGACCCGGGCCGCCACGCGCTGAACGGCCCGACCATGGGCACTCGCTGGTCGGCGCGTTTCCACGCCGATGCCGGGCTGGACCCCGCCCCGGTGCAGGCTGCCCTGCAAGCGACCGTGGCGGAGGTTGATGCCGCAATGTCGACATGGAAACCCGACAGCGACCTGATGCGCCTGAACCGGACGCCCGAAGGTGTCCGGGTGATCGTTCCCGCCAGGTTGGCCGAGGTGCTCGACCTCGGGCTGAGGATCGGGACCGCATCGGGCGGCGCGTTCGACATCGGCATGGGCGATGCGGCGCGCGCGTGGGGTTTCGGGTCTGAGCCGGCCAATGCCGAGGCTATGCGCGCGGCGATGGCCACCGCGCGCCGGCCCGCGCAGGAAGCGCTGGAGGTCGACCCTCTGGCCGGGCTGGCGCGAAAACACGCGCCGATCGCGCTCGATCTCAACGGCATCGCCAAGGGGCATGGCGTCGACAGGCTGGCCAAGACGTTGCAGGGCCTCGGCATCACCGCGTTCCTTGTCGGCATCGACGGCGAAATGCGTGCATCCGGGCTGCGACCCGATGGCATGCCGTGGACGGTCGCCGTCGAGATGCCCGATCCCGAACGCCGCGCGCCTCACTCCATCCTGAAGCTCGCAGATGCCGCCGTCGCCACGTCGGGCGACTACCGCCACTATGTGACCCTTCGCGGCCGACGGCTGTCGCACACGATGGACCCGACGACGGGCGGGCCGCTTCGCTCGTCGCCGGCCTCGGTCACCGTCGTCGCCCGCACCTGTGCCGAAGCCGACGCCTGGGCGACCGCGCTGATGGTGCTGGGTCCGCAAGCCGGCGGCGAACTGGCTTCGCGTCTCGGCCTCCATGCGCTGTTCCTCATCCGCGAGGCAGGCGTCATCCGGACCCATGCCGTCGGGGCGCTGTTCGACAGCCCGATGGTATCGGCGGCAGGCCGCGAGGGTCTGGTTCGTGCCTGATGTCTGTCCATTCGTGCAATAGGTCTTTGCAGGTTTCGTCAATTTTCGTGCGAAAACGGACAGTCTATGTCTATCCCAAGTCCGGCGGCGTCTGTCGATGCCCGTCGCGGCCAGAACCACTTGGCAGATACAGGAGATCACTATGCGGACTGTAAAATCTTTCACCACCGTCGCTGTCGCTCTCGCCCTCGCGCTGGGGTCAGCTGGCATTGCCGCCGCGCAATCCCATGATCATGACAGCCATGGCGCGGGGGCTATCGAGATCACGCTGAACGATGGCGCCAAATGGCAGGGCGATCAGAACATGATCACCGGCATGACCGCGATTCACGGAACCATGGCCGCGAACCTGGACGCGATCCACAACGGCACCCTGCCGGCAGATGCCGCGAATGGGGTCGCTGCCGATATCCAGAAGCAGGTCGATTTCATGGTCGAGAACTGTGTGCTGGAACCCGAGGTAGACGAGCAGTTCCATATCGTCCTTGGCGAGGTGATGACAGGCATCTCGGCATTGGAGGCCGGCGAGGTCGAGACTGGCGCGGTGACGATCGTTCAGGCGTTGAACGCCTATGGCGAGCATTTCGAGCATCCGGGCTGGCAGATGATCGACTGACGCCACGGGCGCAGGCATGGGCCGGCGCGGGCGTCACGCCTGCGCCGGCCTTGTCCTGCACGGGCAGCGCCCCTCCAGCAGGTCGGCATCGGCCGCCAGGGCCGTCGCCATGAAGTCCAGAAACAGGCGGATGCGCGCGGTTTGGCGCAGATCCTCGTGAATCAGCAACCACAGGTCCAGCATGAAATCCTCGGGCAGCGCGGCGGCGCGGATCAGGCTGGGGTCGCAATCGGCGATCACGCAAGGCAAGGCAGCAAGTCCGATCCCCACCTTCGCACCGGCATGGGCGGCGATGATCGAGTTTGTCCGGTAAATCTGTCGCGCATCCGGCCACCAGCGGGCCAGATTGCGGCTGAGCGGGCCATGCGCAGATCCGTAGCCGATCCAGTCACCCTCGGCAGGATCGCCCGGCGGCCGGTCCGCCGCGCCATAGGCGGCAAAGGCCAACCGCCCGACCCGCCGCCCGATCAGCGTCTCCTGTCCCGGATTGCCGATGCGCAGGGCCACGTCCGCCTCGCGCCGGGTCAGGTCCAGCACCGTATCCGCAACGATTACCTCGATCTCGATCTCGGGCCATTCGGCGCGGAAGGCGGCGACATGGCGGGGCAGCACACCCACCGCCAGCAGGTCGGTCGTGGTGATGCGGATCGTCCCAGTGGGCCGCTGGTCCTGTCCGGTAACCTTCAGCGCCAGCGCGGTGATTTCTTCCTCGATGCGGATGACGGAATCGCGCATCTCCTCGCCGGCCTGGGTCAGCGCGTAACCGCCGGGCAGCCGGTCGAACAGGCGCACCCCCAGCCGCGCCTCGAACGCACCGATGCGGCGAAAGACGGTGGAATGGGTAACGCCAAGGCTGCGCGCCGCCCCCGAAAGCGACCCCGCGCGCGCCACGGCCAGAAACAACCGCAGATCGTCCCAATCCTGCGCCTGTGCATTCATGCAATGATCCCTTGTCTAAATTGCCACTCCTGATCCTGAAAGGACAGCATATCTTCAGGTCACAAGCAATGACCGCCCCGCCGGGCGGCGACATGAAAGGAACCAGCCATGACCAAGACCATCCTGCGCAGCGACGAGTTTTCCTGCCCCTCCTGCGTGGTCAAGATCGAAAAGGCGCTGAAGGCGCTGCCCGGCGTCTCCGAGGCCAAGGTGCATTTCAACACCGGCCGCATCGAGGTCGCGCATGACCAGACCGCCGCACCCGTCGATACGCTGGTGCAGACGATCCGCGCCACCGGCTACGAGGCCCGCCCCGCCGCTTTCTGACCCTTTTTCTGCCCGGCCGCGCCTGCCCGCGCGGCCGGGCCTTCAAATTACGAGGCCCCGCATGTTGACCCCTATCCTGACAACCCTTCGCCAGCCGGCCAGCCGGCGCAAATGGCTGACGATCATCAGCGGCGCATTGATCGTGCTTGCCCTGATCGCCCTTTACGGGTTCGGCCTGCGCGGGCTGTGGGCCGCCTCGATGGTGACGGCGGCGTTTGTCGCCGGCTCTGACATCGCGTGGCGGGCGGTGCAGGCGCTGCGCATCCGCCATTTCTCGATTGAACTTCTGGTCACGGTCGCCGCTGTCGGTGCGCTGTTCATCGGCGAATACTGGGAATCCGCCGCCGTCACCTTTCTGTTCAGCTTCGGCGCCTGGCTTGAGGCGCGCACCCTGCGCCAGACCCGCGGCGCGCTGGCCGATCTGCTGAAGGCCGCGCCCGAGATTGCCACGGTGATCCGCGACGGCCAGCCGGTCGAAATCGCCGCCAGCGCCGTGCAACCCAATGAGACCGTGCTGGTGCGCGCCGGCAATCGCATTCCCGTCGATGGCGAGGTGATCGAGGGCGCCGCCGCCGTCTCCGAGGCCGCCATCACCGGCGAGCCGATCCCGGCCGAAAAAGCCCCCGGTTCCCACGTCCATGCCGGCACCATCGCGGAAAACGGCGTCTTGCGCATCCGCGCCACCGGCATCGGTTCCGACACCACGCTGGCCCGCATCATCCGCCGCGTCGAAGAGGCGCAAGAAGAACGCGCCCCCAGCCAGCGCATGATCGAACGCTTCGCCCAATGGTACACGCCCGGCATCATGGTGCTGGCGCTTGGCGCCTGGGCGGTGACGCAGGACATTCGCCTGGCGCTGACGCTGCTGGTGGTGGCCTGCCCCGGCGCGCTGGTGATCTCGACGCCCGTCTCCATCGTGGCCGGCATCGGGCGGGCGGCGCGGTCGGGCATCCTCATCAAGGGCGGCCAGCATCTGGAAAGCGCGGGCCGCATCGACATGCTGGCGCTGGACAAGACCGGCACACTGACCGAGGGCCGCCCGAGTCTGGTCGAGGTGCTGCCGCTGGCGGGCGTTGATCGCAAGGACCTGCTGCATTGGGCGGCGATCGCCGAATCCGGCTCGGATCACCCGCTGGGCCGACCCATCGTCGTCGCCGGCCGGGCCGAAGGTGACATTCCCGCACCCGAGGCGGTCGAGGAAGTTGCCGGCATGGGCCTTGTGGTCAACCATGAGGGCCGGCAGGTCGCGGCCGGCAACCGGCGCCTGTTCGACAAGCTGGGCATCGGCTTTGAGCCCGAGGCCGAGGCCGCCATGGCCGGGGTTCTGGAACGCGGGCGCACGCCGATCATCGTGGCGCTGGACGGGCGGATCGCGGGCATCTTTGGCCTTTCCGACCAGCCCCGGCCCTCGGCCAAGGGCGCCATCGCCCGGCTGCGCGACATCGGCGTCAGCCGCATCGCCATGCTGACCGGCGACCAGCCGCAGGCCGCAAGCGCCATCGCCGCCGAGATCGGCATCACCGAAGTCCACGCCGGCCTGCTGCCCGAGGACAAGCTGGACCTGATCCGCGGCTTTCAGGCCGAGGGCCGCCATGTCGCCATGATCGGCGACGGCATCAACGACGCCCCGGCGCTGGCCGCTGCCGACACCAGCATCGCGATGGGCGCGGCGGGGTCCGATGTGGCGATCGAGACCGCCGACATCGCGCTGATGGGTGACGATCTGGAAAAGCTGCCCGAGGCCATGGCGATCTCTCGCGCGACGCTGCGCAACATGCGCCAGAACCTTGTCATCGCGCTGCTGACGGTGGCGGGGTTGCTGTTCGGGGTCTTCAACGGCGACGTGCATATGGCCGAAGGGATGCTGATCCACCAGCTTTCGGTGTTGGTGGTGATCGCCAACGCCATGCGCCTGCTGCGCGTCCCGCGCGGGCTCGGCGGGCGCCGACCTGTGCCGGCAGCGGTGCCCGCGACCGCCTAGGCGCTTGTGCCTCATCTACAATTCCGCTCCCGTGCCCATGGCGCGGGGGGCGTTTTCATGGGGGATGACATAACCGATAGCAATGATGCCAGACAGATCGGTGAGGTTCTGGATTTCTGGTTCCCCGAGGGCCGCGCGCTGGATATCGACCCGGACCGCCATGCCGAACTGTGGCGCTGGCGGATGCATGGCGGTGCGGATGGGGCGATTGCGGCCCGCTTTGGCCCGTTGACCGAACGTGGCGCGGCGGGTGGGCTGGACCACTGGTCCGCCACGCCCGAGGGCCGGCTGGCTCTGATCGTGGTGCTGGACCAGTTTCCGCGCTCGCTGTGGCGGGGCAGCGCGCGGGCCTGGGCGCAAGACACGGAGGCGCTGGCGCAGGCCGAGGCCGGGCTGGACAATGGCGACTGGACAGCGCTTGGCCTGTCCTGGTTCCAGATTACCTTCACGCAGCCGCTGGGCCATGCCGAAGGGCCGGAGCATCTGGCCCGCATCGACCGGCTGATCGCCCTGCGCCGCGACATCGCCACCCGCGCGCCGGCGCCGTTGCGGCCGCTCTATGCCTCGCTCGTCGATCAAGCGGGGCAGGTACGCCGCATCATCGCCAGCTTTGGCCGCCACCCGCACCGCAACGCCATCCTTGGCCGCAGATCGACGCCCGAGGAGGAGGCCTATCTGGAAAAGGGCGCGTTTCCGCATCAGCGCGTCTTTCGGGGATGAGCGCATCCCCACGGGTCAGGCCGGCCGCGCGACACCCGTCGGCGCCTGTCCGGCAACAGACGCCTTCGGCCGGCGGATCGGGTCCGACAACAACCGCAGCCCGTTCAGCACCACCAGCACGGTGCCGCCTTCATGGCCGATCACCACCAGCGGCAACGGCAGATCGAAGAACAGCCCGCCGATGACCAGAACCACCATGGCGCCGATGGCGAAGGTCAGGTTCTGCCGGATCACCCTTGACGTTCGGCGCGACAGGCGGTGCGCGTCCGCAAGCCGCTCCATATCCTCGGACAGCAGCGCCACATCGGCGGCCTGAAGCGCCACCTCGGACCCGGCCGCGCCCATGGCGATGCCGACATCGGCGCGGGCCAGCGCCGCGGCGTCGTTCACGCCGTCGCCGACAAAGGCAACGCGGCCGGTTGCGGCCAGTTCGCCAACCGCGCGAACCTTGTCCTGTGGCAGCATTTCGGCGTGAGTCTCTTCGGGCCTCAGCCCAAGCCGGGCGCCGATGCGCAGCGCCACCGGCCTGCGATCCCCGGTCATCATGACGATGCGGCGGACACCACTGTCGCGCAGGGCCGTGATCGCCCCTGCGGAACTGGCCCGTGCCTCGTCCGCTACGCTGACGGCGCCCAGCAGGGTGGCGCCGCGACCCAGATAGACGACCGTATTGGCGCCATCCGCCAGCGCCTGCAACGCGGGGTGATCCGTTGCAGCCTTCATGTCCTCGGCAAGATAGGCATTGCCCGCCCAAACCGGGCCAAGTGCATCGGCCCCTTCGATACCGATGCCTGGCCGGGCGTTCACATCGGCAACGATTGCTGGATCAAGCCCGCGCGCGGCAACTTCCCGGCGGATCGCGGCGGCGATATGATGCTCGGAATGCGCCTCCAGCCCCGCCAGCAGCGACAGGAACCCGGCCTCGTCGCCATCCAGCGCGACGATTTCCGTCACCTCGGCGCGGCCGGTGGTCAGGGTGCCGGTCTTGTCGAAGGCGAAGATATCGACCTCGGCCAGCGTCTCCAGCGCGCCGCCGCCCTTGAACAGAACACCGCCGCGCGCCGCCGCCGACAGGGCCGACAGGATCGCGGCGGGGACGGAAATGACGATGGCGCAGGGGCTGGCGGCGACCAGCAGCGTGGCGGCGCGGTAAAGCGCCAGTTCCCAGTCGCCGCCCAGCCACCAGAACGTGGCAAAGGCGATCACCGCACCTGCCAGCACCGCGACCGTGTAGCGCTGGCCGAACCATTCGCTGAACCGCTCTGAGGGTGCGCGGGCGGCCTGCGCCTCGGTCACCAGGCGGATCATGCGGGCGATGGTGCTGTCGCTGACGCTGCGCGTGACCTCGACCTCCAGCACGCCGTCCAGATTGATCGTGGCCTCGAACACCTGCGCACCGGCCTCTTTTGACACGGGCATGGATTCGCCGGTGATGTTGGCCTCGTCGATGCCGCCGCGCCCGGTGACGACCACGCCATCACTGGGCACCCGGGCGCCGGGGCGCAGCACCACCACATCGCCGACGGCCAGCACCTCGGCGGGAACTTCCTCGACAGCGCCGTTGGCGGTCTTGCGCAAGGCGGTCTCGGGGCGCAGCGCCATCAGCGCCTCGATGGCGCGGCGGGCGCGGCCAAGCGCGCGTTCCTCCAGCGTGGTCGAGATGCTGAACAGCGTCAGCAGCACCGCACCCTCGAACGGGGCGCCGACGATTGCGGCGGCGATTGCCGCGACGATCATCAACAGGTCGATGTCAAGCACGCGCGCGCGCCACAGTTCCGACAGCGCGCGCCAGCCGGTGGGCAGGCCGCCAGCCAGATAGACTAGCACCAGCCCCGGTAGCTCCAGAGCGTCGAAAGCTCCGCTGGGCAGCCATCTGCCGGCTGCCGCCATCGCCATGCCGAGCACGGTGACGAGCGAAAGGGTCAGTGACAGGTCAACGGGTGGAAAGCGCTTCATGTCGGGCTCCTGTCGGACGAGGTCGCGGCTGGCAGCCGCCATCGCTGGCTGGGTGAGTGGATCAATCGGATGGCTTATGGCACCGCAATGCAAAGGCCGCGATGGCTATCCAGATGGCGCTGCGCAGGATCATCGCGCCCATGGTGCGTGCTTCCCATGCGCCGCCGGCACCGACATGCCACAGGAAGGCAGCGAAGACGGCCACCGTGGCCGTGGCAATGGCAATCGCCAGCATCGGTGCCCAGCCCGCGCCGCGCCACAGGCCGATCCCAGCCAGAACATAGGCAAAGCCCGCGCCGAAATTGAACCACAGCACGAATTGCACCACTGCGCCCATATCGACGCCGCCGAACAGCGCCCTGCCGCCCGAGACGAGGGTGAGCAGGCCGAAGATCACTGCGACGGCGGCGGCGATAGCCAGGGCGCGGGTTCTTGCGGGCATGAGATGTCTCCGGATCAGGCGTCGGCGAGGCGGCCGTCGCGCAGGTATATCAGGCGGTCGAAACGGTCGAAGATCTTTTCGTCATGGGTGACTGTCACGATGCAGGCTTCCTGTTCGACCGCGAGCTTGCGCATGAGGTCCATCACCAGCCCGGCGCGCGCGCCGTCGAGCGCGGCGGTGGGTTCGTCGGCCAGGATGATGCGGGGACGGTTGGCCAGCGCGCGGGCAATCGCCACGCGCTGCGCTTCGCCACCCGACAGCAGCGCCGGCTTGACCATCGCGCGATGGCCGACTTCCAGGTAGTCCAGCAGTTCGCGCGCCCGCGCCCGGCCCTCCTCGGTGGGGCGGCCGGCAAGATCGAGCACGACAGCGACATTCTCCTGCGCTGTCAGAAAGGGCAGCAGGTTGTGGCTCTGGAAGATGAAGCCGATCTTGTCGAGACGAAGCCGCCTCAGGTCGCGCCGCAGCCATTTGCCGTCGAACACCGGCTCACCGTCCAGCACCACCCGTCCCCCCGAGGGGGCGAGAATGCAGCCGATGATGTTGAGCAGCGTCGTCTTGCCCGAACCGGAAGGGCCGAGCAGCGCGATCACCTCGCCGGCCCGCACGGTCAGATCGACCGCCCGCAGGGCATCGACGCGGGTTTCGCCCTCGCCGAAATGCTTGGCCACGTTCGAGACCTCGATGAGGATGTCGCCGAGCGCCATGTCGGTCAACTTCCGAGCGCGGTGGCCGGGTCGACCTTCATCGCCGCCCGCACGCCGAGCGCCGAGGATAGAAGGCAGACGGCGGCGATAATGCCGGCAAGGACCATGACGTTGAACGGCTCCAGCACCACGCGGCGGGGAAAGTAGTCCTTCACCGTCAGGATCAGCATCAGCCCGATCCCCCAGCCCGCGGCACCAAGGATCAGCGCCTGCTGCACGATCAGCGCGATGATGGTGCGGTCGGGGGCTCCGATCAGCTTCAGCGTGGCGATCTGCTTCAGCTTCTCCATGGTCATCGTGTAGATGATGAGGGCGATCACCACGGCGCTGACGGACAGCAGGATGCCGAGGAACAGCCCGATCTGGCGGCGCGCCTTGTCGACCACCGAGGCGAGCAGCAGCTCCTCCTGTTCGACCTGGGTCATCGCGGCGAGGTGCTTCCACTGGCGCACGGTGGCGGTCAGCAGATCGACATCGGCGCCCGGCGACATGCGGGCAATTATGGTGGCGACCGAGGCGGACTTGACGGAAACTGCGCCACGCGCGGTCTGCACCCGCTGGGCCGCCGGGTCGAGTTCGGTTTGCAGCGCCATCGCGTCGGCCAGCGTCACATAGACTGCCGGATCCCCGCCCGAGTTCATCGCGCCTTCCACAAGCCCGACCACGGTGAAGCGGTCGCGCCCGAGCCGGATCGTCTCGCCCGGCAGCAGGCCGGTCTTGCGGTCGGCCACCAGTTCGAAATGGCCGGCGCCGATGCCGCGCCCCTCGGCGATCGCCTGCGGCCCGCCCGGACGCCCCGGCTCGTATCCGATGACGTAGAGACGCAGCGTTTGCCCGGTGTGGGCCGCTTCGACGTTCTGGTAGTTCACCGCGCCGGCCTCGGCCACGCCGGGCATCCGCGCCACTGCATCGCGCGTGTCGGCGGGAATGCTGGAGGCTTCCGCGAACGGTCCCTTGGTGCCGGCCTCCACCACCCAGACATCCGCCGCCGGCGCCTTCACCACCGCCAGCGCGTCCGAGACGAGGCCGTTATAGATACCGATCATCGCCAGCACGACCGTCATCAACAGCCCCAGCCCGAAACAGGTCAGCACGAAGCGGAACAGGCCATGGCGAATGTCCTTGAGCGCGAGGTTCATGGCGCCTCGCCGACGCGGGCGCGCCGGCCCTCTGCGGCGCCCTTCGGCGGGCTGGTGACGATGGCGGCTCCTTCGGGCAGGCCGCCCGTGACCTCGACGCGGCCGCGATCATCGCGGGCGCCGAAGGTCAGCCCCACCCGCGCAAGGCGGCTATCCTGCACCGTCCAGACCGTGCCGCGATGGCCGTCGAAGCCGGTGATGGCGACCTCGGGCACCATCAGTGCGCTCGCGCGGGTGCCGGTCAGGATGCGCACTTCGGCCTGTTCGCCAAGAAACATCTCGGCGGGGCAGTCGGCGCAGGTCAACCAGACGCGGCGTTCCTCGTTCACCCGGTCGCTTTCGATGCCGATGCGGGCAATGGTGCCGTGAAACTCGGCCGCGGGCTGCGAGCGCAGCCGGATGGTGCCGGGTTGGCCAAGGGCAAGCTGACCGGCGCGTTCTTCGTCGACATAGGCCTGGATCCAGACGGTGGCCGGGTCGATCAGGGTGAAGATCGCATCGCCGGCCTTCACCACCGTGCCCGGCTCGGCATGGCGGGCGACGATCAGCGCGTCATAGGGCGCGACCAGCCGGTGATGGGCGAGAAGGGCTTCCTCCTGCCGCAGCGCTGCCGCCGCATCAAGACCCTGTGCCCGGATCACCGCCACATCCGCCTCGGCCACGGCCAGATCGGCGCGGGCCACATCCTCGTCGCGCTGCGCCTCCTCGGCGCGCTGGACCGAGGCGACATCGCGCAGCGCCAGTCCCTGCTGGCGGCGGTTCGCCGCCTCGCGCTGCGCCAGGACGGCGCGGGCGCGCACGACCGCGGCATCGGCCTTGGCAAGATTGGCCTCGTTGGCTGTCACCGCTGCGCCGGCGCGGGCAACGCGCGCTTCCTGTTCGGCAGAGTGAAGGATGGCCAGTTCCTGCCCCTTGGCCACACTGTCCCCGGCATCGGCGGAAAGCCGGGTCAGGGCGGCGCCCACCTCGAAGCCGACGCGGCTGAGTATTCGCGCCTCGACAGTGCCGAGCCCGTAGATGCGAAGGGCCACATCATGTTCGGGCTGAACGATCGCCACCGTCAGGGGGCGTTCGGTGAAGAACAGAAAGCCGGCAGCGACAGCCGCCGCCAGAAGAAGACCCGATAGCCAGATGCGCCGCATCGTCTATTTTCCTTCCGCGGCCAGAAGCCGGCACTGTACGTCGAACAGGCGCAGCCCCTCGGCTCGCAAATCGAAATCGCGGGCGCCGAGCGCCCAGCGGATCGCCACGCCCTGCACGAGCGAGGTCAGCAGCACCGCCGCATCGTTTGCGGGCATGTCGCCGCGCAGAACCCCTGCTTCCTGCGCGGTTCTGATCTCCGTCGCCAGAAGGCCGTGGAAGGTCGTGAGCCTACCGTGAAAGGTGGCGCGCAGCTCCGTGTTGGTGACGTTCAACTCACGCGAAAACAGCAGCATCGGCAGCGCGGGGGTCGCGTCGATCTGCGCGAACTGTGCGGAAATCAGTGCACGCAACCTGACGATCGGCGTGTCTCCGAGGCTTAATGCATTTTCCCAAGCCGTTGCCAGCCCCTCGGCCACATGCTCGGCCACCGCCTGCCACAAGGCGGCCTTGGTTGGGAAGTGCCGGAACAAGGCGGCCTGCGTGACGCCGATCTGCGATGCGACCGCTCCTGTCGTCACCCGGTCCGGCCCGATCCTGTCGGCCAGGTCGAGTACGGTGGCCATGATCTCGGCCTTGCGAAGCTCCGCTGACTTTCGCACGGGGCACCTTGTTAGTTAGTGATCGGTCACAAACATACTTAGGCGGGCTCCTGCGATGCGTCAATCACGAGGCGTCATTTTCTGCATGCATTGATTGCCACGACACCGGGAACTAGGTGGGCAAGATAGAGGCCGGCCTATCTCTGCCCGCGACGCGGTGAATACGGAAGACAACACGTAAGTTCGTCTAATGGACGCTAAGCCGCAACTCTGAAAATTGCAAAACCGTCTGGTACAAGTTGTTTTATTAGGAGGACTACGTTTGGTACGGGGGGCGCCGGCAAAGATGATTGCACGCTCTCGCAACCATCTTTGCCGGCTCAGACTGCAAGCTTTGATCGACGGCTTTGCGCCCGCATTTTCGACGTTCGAGTGACAGTTGCGACTTCCCGAAAGCCGAAATTGCTTATCGTGGGCCTGAGCGCCAGCCGACTACTTCGACGTATATGAATCCCACGTGGTTCGCCACTTCGCCGCCGATTGTGCGATATTGCCGCTTATGGCCACCGATTTGGGCTTTCCCGCCGTCCGTGTGTGATTTTTCATGGAATGAGGGCCCCAGTTGAGGGGTAATTTTCGTCCAAACGGGACCCCTTAACGTGGGGTCATCAAAGTGCGTCCGGTTTGATCGGAGGCATTTGTGTTTTGGATGTTGGTTGTGGAGACGATTGCAAAGATACGCCGGCTGTCGCTGGTGCAGGGGAAGTCGATCAAGGCGATCTGCCGGGAGTTGAAGATCTCGCGGAAGGTGGTTCGCAAGGTGCTGCGATCGGACGAGACCGAGTTCCGCTACGAGCGCAAGCATCAGCCGTATCCCCGGATGGGAGCCTGGCGTGAGAAGTTGGACGGGCTGCTGTCGGCGAATGCGGCAAAGCCGCAGCGTGAGCGGCTGACGCTGATCCGGATCTTCGAGGAGCTTCGCGGCCTTGGCTATGACGGCAGCTACAGCTCGGTGTGGCGCCACGCGCAGGATTGGGATGAGCAACGCGGCAGCGCCGCGGCTGAGGCCTATATCCCGCTGAGCTTCGCGCCTGGCGAAGCCTACCAGTTCGACTGGAGCCACGAGGTCGTCCTGCTCGACGGCGTGACGGTGACCGTGAAGGTGGCGCACATGCGGCTCTGTCACAGCCGCATGTTCTTCGTTCGGGCCTATCCGCGCGAGACGCAGGAGATGGTGTTCGACGCCCATGACCGGGCGTTCGCCTTCTTCCGCGGGGCGTGCACGCGCGGTATCTACGACAACATGAAGACGGCGGTTGACGCGATCTTCATCGGCAGGGATCGCCGCTACAACCGCCGCTTCGCGCAGATGTGCGGTCATTACCTTGTCGAACCGGAGGCCTGTACGCCGGCGTCGGGTTGGGAGAAGGGCCAGGTCGAGAATCAGGTCGGGCTGGTACGAGAACGCTTCTTCACGCCGCGTCTGCGCTTCAAGACGCTGGAGGACCTGAACGGCTGGCTGGCCGACAAATGCGTCTCCTGGGCCAAGGCGCACCGGCATCCCGAACAGGACGGCCGCACGATCTGGGAGGTGTTCGAGGAGGAGCGCGGCAGCTTCATTCCATATGCCGGACGCTTCGACGGCTTCCACTGTGTCCCGGCCTCGGTGTCGAAGACCTGCACGGTGCGCTTCGACAACAACAAATACTCGGTGCTGTCGAGCGCCGTCGGCCGGCCGGTCGAGATCCATGCCTATGCCGATCGCATCGTCATCCGCCAGGACGGCGTGGTCGTCGGCGAACATGCCCGCTGCTTCGGCCGCAACGAGGTGATCTACGACCCTTGGCATTACGTCCCGGTATTGGCCCGCAAACCCGGCGGGTTGCGCAACGGCGCACCGTTCAAGAACTGGGTTCTGCCGTCGGCCATGGAGAAGGTGCGTCGCAAGCTCAAGACAGTGGATGACGGCGACCGGCAGATGGTGTCGATCCTCACCTGTGTGCTGAGCGACGGATTGAACGCGGTCGAGGCGGCCTGTCAGGAGGCGCTCGATCACGGCGTCTCGTCGGCAGCGGTGATCCTCAACATCCTGGCCCGCCGCCGCGACCCGGCGCCGGGCACGATCCTTTCCATTCCCCAGGCGCTGAAGCTGGCTCACGAGCCGATCGCCGACTGCGCCCGCTATGACAGTCTCAGGAGGACGAACAGCCATGGAACGCACCGAGGTTCTGGAACTGATGGGCACGCTGAAGCTCTACGGGATGCGATCAGCCTATGACGAGATCATGGGCGTCGCCATCAAGCGCCAGCACGAACCACCGAAGATCGTCGGCGATCTGCTGCAGGCCGAGATATCCGAGAAGCAGGCCCGCTCCATCAAATACCAGCTCACCGTCGCCAAGCTGCCATTGGCCAAGGACATCGATGACTTCGACTTCACCGGCACGCCCGTCAACGAGAGCCTGATCCGTGATCTTGCCGGCGGAGCCTTTGTCGCCGATCAGCGTAACGTCGTCCTGGTCGGCGGCACCGGCACGGGCAAATCCCATCTGGCCATCGCCATTGCCCGGGCGCTCATCCGCAACGGTGCGCGCGGCCGCTTCTTCAATGTCGTCGACCTGGTCAACAGACTGGAGACCGAGACCCGTGCCGGCCGCCAGGGGCGCATTGCCGATCACCTGACCCGGCTCGACTTCGTCGTGCTCGACGAACTCGGCTATCTGCCCTTCGCCCAGGCCGGCGGGCAGTTGCTCTTCCATCTCGTCTCGAAGCTCTACGAGCGGACCAGCGTCATCATCACCACCAACCTGGCGTTCGGCGAATGGCCCACCGTCTTCGGCGACGCCAAGATGACCACGGCGCTGCTCGATCGACTTACCCATCACTGCGAGATCGTCGAGACCGGAAACGAATCCTGGCGCTTCAAGAGCCGCTCTCAAAGCTAAAGCCGAAAGCAAACGAGCCGCGCCCGATCAGGCTGTGCAACCCCGACCAGCTTCGCCTGATCGGGCGCTCACCGTCGTGCCCTCCATCAACCCAAAACCGGGGTTCCTTTTGCGCGAAAATACGGGGTCCCGATTCCACGGTCATTGACATCGTATCCATATCGACCGGCAGCATGCGCAGCGTCATGTCCATGACCGCGCCCGCCATGCTCACGTCGCCTCGGCCGACGAGGCGCGGCAGATCTTCCTGATCGCAGTCTCCGGCCCATGCCAGGACCGCATCGTCCGGCGTAAGCACCGGCTCTGGGATCTTGGGGTGGTCGATCTCGATCACCCAGCGACCCTCGTCCGCGAGGGTGACGGCCATCGGTTCGGTCATCTCGGGGTGATCGAGCAGCAGATCCTCGCCCAGCAGCCAGATGGACATGGTCTCGGTTTCGGGCGAGGGCTGCATGGGGATGACCATCCCGCCGGCAAGGACGTAGCCGGAAAGGTGGGCGACGCGCCAGTCGCCCACGAACCGCTCGCGCAACTCCTGCCACGCTGTCGGCGAGGACATGCCGCAAAGGGGCGAACTGTCGCTCCGATCCTGTGCCAGGGCAGGCACGGCGGCACAGACCAGAACGATCGTCAGCGCGAGGGCCCGTTTCATCGGCTTCATTCCTCCTTACCGTAGCAGGTTAGTGCCCTGCGACTGTGATCTGGCCCTCCACGACATCAAGGACGAGGGGATGGCGCTGTCCCGGCACCCGGTCCGACATCGGATGAGCCACCAGGTGCGCTTCGATCTCTCCGTTGAAACGCAGCGAGCCATCCCCGTCGCGCTCGATATCCAGGATTGTGCGCGTCCCCGTATCGTCAGCGAGCCGTAGAACTGGATTTCCAGCTCCGTCCTCGATCCGCAGTTCGAGGAGGCTTGCCGTTCCCTCGACCATCATCACTAGCAAACGGATCGGGCCGATATCTTTCGGCACCTCCTGCGGATCGGCGAAGATGCGCAGGGAGCCGACATCATCGCTCTCGAAATGGTACTCCGACCGCTCCGCGTCGATGCGCCAGGACGTGGGCGCGCCGTCCAGAAACCCAGTCATGCTCCCGTCTGGTTCCTGAGCGAGGACAGGTGCGGAAAGGCAGATCGCAACTAGGGAAAACGCCGCGGTCCTCACTGCAACTCACCCAATACGGCTTCAAACGTCAGGCTAACACTGAGAGTATCGTCGGGGTCAGGATTACGAAGGGCAATCCGGTCCATACTGGTTAGAACACCTTCCACCTGGCCCGCGATTGCCAGCACATCGCCTTGGTAGGAGGCGCTCGTAATTGTCAGGGAGAGTTCATCGTCCAGGTCCGCACGGTAAACGCGATACGGATCGGTATTGAGAATTGGAACGTCGATTTCTGCGGAAAAGAAGCCACCATCGAGATCGCCGATCCACTCTGCGCCGACGGACAAGCTGCCCAGGCCGCGCTCCCTCAGTGCCGGTGCTCGAAAATAGATTGAAAAGCTTGAAGACGTGAAGTCGGACTGCTCTGTCCAGACCGACAGTTCAATCTCTTCGCCTGCGATCGTCCCGGATGCCGTTCCCCCCGGCTCTGCGGCTACGGCAGGCACGACAAGGGCCAGAAGGCCAAATGCCGTAATGACTGATCTGAGCATGGTTATGAATTCTCCTGATTTTTGTGACGCCCGTCATTCGCCAAGCGTGATGATCGCGCGGCCGAGAACTGCCCTTTCCGTTATGTCCAGATAGCGGATTTCGTAGGTGCCGGGCGCATCCGGCATTTCGATCTCCAGGCTGTCGATCCCGACGGCGCTTGCGAAACTGATCCAGCTGAAATCCGCCTGATCGGCGCGAGCCAGCGCAACACGCCGGTCCTCGCTTTCGCCGCCGCCGGTCCAGCGCACGACGATGGTCTCGCCCGGCCTCGCGGTGGCGGGCACGACGAGCCCGGCACCCTCATCCATCGGCGCATCTGCCGCCAGAACTTCGATCGGCCGGCGCGCCATGACCCGATCGCCATGATCCAGATGGTAACGGACTTCATAGGCGCCTGGCTCCGCCGGGGCGGTGAACGTGCCGCGATCAGCATCGCCGATGCGGCGATAGCCGCTTTGCTCGCCGTCGGGCGTGCCGATTCGAACGATGGCAACGTAATCGCGCGGATGGATGACGCCGCTCCATGATACGGTGATTTCCGTTTCGGCCCGCACCCTGTCGGGTCCGTTGAGCGAGACATCACCCTCGATCACCTCGACGGGCGCACGGGCGAGAACCCGGTCGCCGGCGTCGAGTTGCAGGCGTACCTCGTAAAGCCCCGGTTCGGCCGGCGCACGCAACTCGCCCTCGGCATCGCCTTCCATGCGGTGGTAATCGCCATAGGCTCCGTCATCTGCCCCTGCGGGCACGATGGTGACGTAATCGCGCGGATGCAGGCCCTCGGCCTGCCAGGTGACGGGGAAGGCCGATCCGACGACGACCTGTGCCGGCGCCGATACGGTGACGTCCGCATCGACCACCTCGACGGGTGTGCGGGCGAGAACCCGATCGCCGGTGTCGAGTTGCAGGCGCACCTCATAAAGCCCCGGCTCGACCGGCGCACGCAACTCGCCCTCGGCATCGCCCTCCATGCGGTCGTAATCGCCATACGTTCCGTCATCTGCGCCTGCGGGCACGATGGTGACATAGTCGCGCGGATGCAGGCCCCCGGCCTGCCAGGTGACGGGGAAAGCCGACCCGACGACGACCTGTGCCGGCGCCGATACGGTGACGTCCGCATCGACCACCTCGACGGGTGTGCGGGCGAGAACTCGGTCGCCGGCGTCGAGTTGCAGGCGCACCTCATAAAGCCCCGGCTCGGCTGGCGCACGCAACTCGCCCTCGGCATCGCCTTCCATGCGGTGGTAATCGCCATAGGCTCCGTCTTCCGCCCCCGCGGGGACGATGGTGACGTAATCGCGCGGATGCATGCCCTCGGCCTGCCAGGTGACGGGGAAAGCCGACCCGACGACGACCTGTGCCGGCGCCGATACGGTGACGTCCGCATCGACCACCTCAATGGGTGTGCGAGCGAGAACCCCGTCGCCGGCGTCGAGTTGCAGCCGCACCTCATAGAAGCCGGGTTGGGTCGGGGCGCGCAGTTCGCCCTCGGTCCGGTCCTCAAGCCGATCGTAGTCGCCATAGATCCCGTCCTCTGCATCGGCGGGCACGATTGTGACGTAATCGCGCGGATGCAGGTCCTCGCCTTCCCATGTCACCCTGAACGCGGACCCGACAACGGCCTGCGCCGGAGCGAATACCTGCGCGAGGGGCTGCTCTGGCGCGATAGGCGGGAAGATCGCGTGGACATTGCTTGCGCTGTCCGATGCCAGACTGATTTCGGTCTGCGAGAAGTCGTCCTGAGCCGTCGAATGGACCGTCACGATATAATCGCCGAACGGCAGATCGGCGGTGAGGGGATTTGCGGTGCCCGTCCGCATCATGTTGAATCCGGTGTCCGAGATTTCCCAAATCACCTCGCCGGGCAGAAGGGGAATATCCAATGGCATCGACGGTTGGTCCCAGATAGGTTCGTCGCCGATCTTCCCGCCAGCGAGATTGGCGGTGAAGGTGAAGGTTCCCGAAGGTGGCGCGGCGGTGACTTCACGCAGTGCGTCGGTCAGTTCGCGGGCGTTGTCAGCGGTCAGGAAGCGGCCGCCGGTCTCCTCGGCGATACATTGCATCTGCATCAGCGCCTCAGCCTCGCCCCTGACGTCGAAGCCGATGACGTGGGCGGTGAAGTCCACGCCGGCCGCCTCCAGCGCGCGGGCGGCAGCGCAGGGATCGGGGTTGCAGGTTTCGATGCCGTCCGAGACGAGGATCACGGTTGCCGCCTGTTCGGTATGGCGCAGCGCTTGGGCAGCGGCGATGACAGCATCGGTCATCGGGGTCATGCCGCGCGGGTTCAGTTCGTTAACGATCCGGGCAATCTCGTCGGCGGTGCCCGGCGCCGGCGCAACAACGGTCTCGATATCCGAGCATTGTCCGCGCTCGCGGTGGCCGTAGGTGACGAAGCCGAGATTCTGGTCTGCGGAGAAATCCGACAAGATGTCGGCCACCACCTCACGGGCGATGGTGATCTTGTTCACCCCGTCGATCTGGCCCCACATCGACCCCGAAGCATCCAGCACGAGGATCGTGTTCTGGCGTTCCTGGGCGAGCGTCGGCGCTGCAAGGGATAACGTCAGGGCGGCAAGCCCGGCGGTCACGAGCGGTTTCATGCGGCTTCTCCGTTGTGCGTGGCTCCGAAGCGAGCGCCCGCGCGCTCTTTCAGTTTGCGAAAATGCGAGGACATCTGCTCCAGCCGCGCATCCCATTCCGGGTCGGGCTGCTGGCCGTCGGTCGTTTTGAAATAGACCTGCATCAGGCAGGTGACGGCGAAGGGTTCCAGGAAGGCCGCCTTGACGCTCCATGCGAACAGAAGCGCGAAGACGAAGCCGCCCGCCGACCAGGCACCGGGGATGGCGTAGACCAGTGCGGCAGCCGGGGCGAGCATCACGAGGAAGATCAGAAAGGCGAGGCCGTAGGTAAAAAGCGTCAGCCAGGCGGCGTTGCGCAGCATCACTTTCCAGTTCTGGCCGTAGAGCACCAGCGCCTCACGCGCCGATCCCCAGGCATCCGTTGAGCGGGTGCGGATCGCATGAGCGAGGATCACCTCATCGATGAACCCGACCGCCATGCGTAGGAATGCCTGGACGACGCCCATCAACTGCCGGACATAGGGGATTGGCAGGATCGACAGGATGCCGCGCGCCAGCCCCGTGACGGCGCGAATAACGCCCTTTACCAATTGGTCCAGCGCGAAGAGCAACGACGCCTGGCCGAAGCGTTCTTTCACCACGGTCGTGGCATGGGCGATCTGACCGCGCCCTTCCGGCAGAGGCCTGCCGTCGATCAACTCGACCAAAACCGCGACGTGACCCGCCTTGACGACGTAAAGGATGTACTCGCGCAGCCAATACATTACCGCGCCGGTCACACCGAACCCCGCCATGCCGCCCCAGGCCATAGCGGTCGCGCGGAAATCTTCATCCCCGAAGGCGCCGACGCCCCAGCCGATCACGACGCCGGCGCCGGTCGCAAGGATATAGGCCAGCGTGATCCCGAAATAGACCGCCGCTCGCAAGAGCACGAAAGGCAGCGTCCGCATCATCAGGCTGAACGCCTGTCCGATATTGAAATCCCACAAAGCTCCGGTTTCCTTTCGGGTGTCGATCAGTCTGAGAGGTGACGGCCGGGGGCGGTCGCTTCGTCCCCGAAATGGCGCCGCAGCCAGGCGTTGATGTCATTGGCGACTAGCGCGGGCCCGTCGCCGGACACGCTCCACCGCGACAGCGTGACTCGTGTGGCCGGGCGCGTGTCGCGAAAGACCAGAACCACCTTCGAGGTGCTGCGGTCCTCTCGCGCGGTGTGGCTGCGGTCAAGTTCGGCACTGTCCAGCGCCTCCAGCGGATAGTCCCGCCGGCGTGTGCCGAGGCGCGATGTCCGGGTGATGCTGGCCAGCCCCGTCCCCGCATCCAGCCGGAGCCGCGTGCGCTCGGACAGGGCAATGTATCCCGCGATGAAGGCCCCGTTCAGCCCGACCAGCAGCACCAACGCGGTCAGGAACTCGCCGCCGATCAGATTGGCAAGCCCGATCAGCGTGATCGGCAGGACAGGCAGCATGACGAACCACAGGATGAAGCGCGGTATCCCAAGTTCCAGTTCCAGCAGATCGGGCGTATTCGTCTCGATGCTCATGAGGGGCCCGTTCGTTCGCGGCGGGACAGCCAGCCATTGATGAGGCCCGTCAGATTCGCCACCTCCTCGGGGTCCGGCCGGAACATCGGCACGACGATCTCACGCCGCTCCGGTCCCGATCCGCATATTAGGACCAGCCGGGTCTCATCGTTTCCCGCAGCCGTTCCATATTGCGCGACGCTTTCCACCTTGTGCAGGTCCGCGAGGGCGCATGTCTCTTCGCGTCGCCCGCGCAACGTGGTCACGCGCAGTCGGGCAAGCACGGCATCGCGATCCAGGCGCAACTGTGTCAGTTGCACCACCTCGTGCAGGTAAAGCCAGCCGATCAGGCCCACCATGGCCAGCACGATGATCCCCGTTCCGGTGGCACCATCCACGATTGCCGCGAGGCCCGCCGCGATCGCCACCAGGATCGCCACTGCGGCGATCGCAGCCCGCCGGATCGGACGGTTCTCGATCTCAAGCACGTTGTCGGAATCTTGCGTCACGCGCAGCGGATCAGCCAGAAATTCGGCCAGCGTCATGGGCCGGCACCCAACGACGTGTCGATCCGCCCCTCGACGTCGCGACAGTCGTCAGGGGCATCCCGGCGGCATAGGGTTGCCGAAAAATTGGCCTGGATGCGGCGTTCATCCTCAAGGTCCAGCAGGTCGATCGACATCTGCGGTGACTCGTCCTCGCTTTCCCAGACCGCGCCTGCCAACGCCCCGCGATCGGGCCGTATTTCGATGGTTAGACCGGCGGGCGGCGTATCTCCGGAAGGCTTACCGTGAAAGATCAGGCCGATGGAAATGCTGCCGTCACCAAGCGCATGCAGTTCGATCATGGTCAGCGGACCGATATCGGTGATCTGCACCATCGCCGAGCCATCATCCTGACGCAGCACCTTCCAATTCAATTCTTCACCGTCCAGGTTTGCTCTGATCTCGCCGATGGCCTCCAATGCACCAGCCGGGGTTGCGAAGCTGAGGGCCAGGAGAAGCGGGATAAGCACCTTCATTGTCATTCCTATCGGCTGATCAGTTGTTCACGGACTCCCCGCGCCGAATTGCGCTTTGTTCCCATCGCCTCATTGGCCGAGAAGAAACTGATGATCCCGTCCGAGCGCCGCGCACCGGACCCGAATTGCCATTCGAATTGCGGCGCCGAGGCAATCTGGCAATCCTGAACCAACGCCCATTCGAAGGGCTCTGCGGGAGGCTCGGAACCCGTTGAAGTCAACATATGAAACTGCGGGTCCATTGGTTCGCCACGCACAAAGTCAAAGCGCAGCGGCTTGTTCCCACCTCGAACCGGCACCAGCTCAGTCTGAATGCCGTCCTGACCCATATACAAACGGTTGCGGTTCCGATCATAGATGATCTCGAAAGTGCTCTCCTGAACGCCTATTGCCACACTTGTTCCGATGGCGGATTCGGTCCACGTTCCCGCGATCAGCGGACCTATCTGTCGCAGGTCAAAATTGCCCGCCCGGTGGACGTCAGCATGGCAGACTGGGTTGGGCGGCTCACCGGCCAGTGCTGAAGCTGCCGTAGCGATCAGCAGGGCCGCAGTTCGGGCCAAGGCGCGTCCAGCCATTTCAGTCAAGCTCATCAAGCCGGGTGTCGAAGCTGAAAGTGACAGGCCGGGTTTCGGAAGCGGGGCCGCCGCTGACTTGCCCGGTGAGCGTACCCTTCAAGGCGACGATCCCGTCGCCCGGCGTGAACTCGTCCAGTGTCAGTGTCAGGCTGTCCTGATCGCCGCTCCAGTTCCGTCCCATGTCGCGAGCAAAGGTGATCGTCAACGCCACCTCGCTTGGGGCGGGCAATTCGCCGTTGATCACCAGTTCCAGATTGACCGGTCCCAGATCGCCCTCCATCTGTGCGGCAAGGAGTGAGACATCGGCGTAGTTGCCGATGACTGTCGCGCCGGACAACTCAGGGGCAACGGTCAGTTCCAGCGGTTGATCGCCGAAACTGCCGGTAACCAGCCCACCCGGTTCGTCGGCCAGCGCCGGCAGCGCCAGCAGGGCGATCAGAAGGGGGGCGCCTGCCCGGTACATGGTCGAGAAAATGGACAAGTGCCGTTCCTCCTGTTGTTTAATCCCGAGTATATCTTTGCTCATGACTGGCGGCCCCGTTCGTTTGAACGGGGAACGTGCGGTCTTTTGTGCTAAAGTTGCACAGGAACCGGGTTTTTACGTCAGGTTGTGGTGATGAACTTGCGGCATCGCATCGCTCGAACCGCGCTGATCGCAGCGCTTTTGCTCAGCTCCGTGCCGGCGGCCGCCGAGAACGTTCTGCTGACCCTGACCGGGGCGGTCACGGATGGCAGGGTGGAGCTGACGCGCGCGGATTTCGATGCGATGGACTGGCATGAGTTTGCCACATCGACCAGCGTCACAGATCACCAGCCAGAGTTTCGCGGCGTGCTGATGCGCGACATCCTTGCCCACGCCGGGGCCGAGGGCAGCCAAGTGCGCGCCGCGGCATTGAACGATTATGTCGTCGATATCCCCATTGAGGATTTTTACCAGTTTGACGTTCTGGCCGCGCTTTACATGGATGGTGTACCTTTGACCCCGCGCGACAAGGGCCCGGTCTGGATCGTCTACCCGCGCGACGATCATGGGGTTCTGGCCGATATCCGCTATGACATGCGATGGGTCTGGCAGCTTGTCGCGCTGCATGTGCAATGACCACCCGCCAAGAGTGGATACGATATCTGGGGCTGGGCGGTCTGGTTCTGGTCTGCCTGGGCCTTCTGGGTCTGGCTGCGTGGCAGCTAGTTCAGTTGGAACGTCAGATGCGGATCGGTGCGAGCGAAAACATGATCTGGGTCTTTGGCCAGGCACAGATCGAGGCTTTGAATCTCGCGCTCACGCTTTCTGACGAGGCGGCGGCGCAACAGATTCAGACCCGTTTTGACGTCTTGCTTTCCCGGCTGACGCTGCTGGAAGAGGGTCCACAACGCCGCTTTCTCGAAGATGCGGGGGTTTCCGAAACGCTTGCTGATTGGCGCAGCGGCCTTCTGGCGCTTGACCCCGCGCAGGGGGCCGATATGGCCGCGCTGCGGGCGCATGTCACGGCGCTGGTCGCGGCGCTGCGGGGCAAGGCCAGTCTGGTAATGTCCCACGAATGGCAGATTCAGGCTGAGCGGCTGGACCGTCTGGGACATCTGCACCGGCTTGCGCTGGTGTCGGTACTGGGAGCTGCATTGGCGGGACTGGGATTGGCCGCGATCCTGATCGATCGCGAAAGGCGGTTGATGAGGGGACGGCTGGATCGCCTCCGGGCTGAAAAGCTGGCCGGCGATCTGGAGCGAGAACGCGAAACCTCCGAAAACCACCGCCGATTCGCCGATCTGATTGCCCATCAACTCCGCACGCCGCTGGCTGTGATCGACAGCGCCATGCACCGCCTGACCCGGCGCGGCGGGCCGGTTTCGCCGGAATTGGTTTCGGAAAAGGCGGCCGTCTCGCGCGAGGCGGTTGCGCGGCTCGTGAAGCTGACGGATACCGCCCTGATGATGTCACGGCTGGAACGTGACGGAGTTCGTCCCCATCTCGGTGCTCATGACCTGCATGATCTGGCGGCCGCGGTCATTGACGACCTGATGGTGGCGCAGGGCCGCAACCCGTCCCGTATCCGGCCGCCGGCGCAGGCAGCGCCGATGGTCGCGCTCTGCGATCCGGCGTTGACCGGCGAAATCCTGTCCAACCTGCTCCGCAATGCGCTTTTGTATTCTCCTCTCGATTGCCGCGTCGATGTCGAGGTGTCGCAATCGCAGACTCACATCGTCTGCCGGATCGAGGACCGGGGGAGAGGCATGTCGCCTGAAGAGATCGCACGCGCCTTCGACAGGTTCCACCGTGGGAGTGGGCACGAAACCCTGCCTGGCTCTGGGCTGGGGCTGACGCTTGCGCGCCATCTTGCCCGGATGCAGGGAGGTGATGTGAACCTGACACAGCGTGCCGGAGGCGGTCTGACCGCCGCGCTTTACCTGCCGAGGGAGGTCTCCGCATGACCGCGCCACTGATCCTGTGCGTGGAGGACGAGCCGTCGCTGCGCGACGATATCGCGTTCGAACTGCACGAGGCCGGCTATGCCGTGGCGGCTGCCGCTGATGCGCGTGAGGCGCTGGCCATTCTGGAAAGCCGGCGCCCCGATCTGATCCTGTGCGACATCCTGATGCCCGGCATGGATGGAAGAGGGTTCATATCCCATTTGCGCAAGACTCACCCCGATCTCGACGACGTGCCCTTCGTCTTCCTGACCGCCCTGTCTTCACGCCAGCAGATGATCGACGGGCGCATTGCTGGGGCCGACGACTATCTGACCAAGCCCATTGACTACGACCTGTTGCGTGCGACCGTAGAATCGCGCCTGAAGCGGATGCAGCGGTTACGCGCAATGCCGGGAGACCGTTCCGGTCTGACCGCGCTCGATCGCCTGGCCATCGGCGTGGTGCTGCTCGACGCCAATGGCGGAGTGGTCCATGCCAATCCTCTCGCCCGGCGCCTGTCGGACGAGGCTGGCATCGTGCTTGGCGGGCGCATCACCACCGGCGGTGAGGATGGCCGGAAACTGACCGCGCTGATCGCTGCGCTGATTTCGGATGAAGGGATGGCTACGGCTGGCCTGCGTCTAGACAGGCGCCAACTCGTGGTCGCAGGGATGTCGCTTCCGGCGCGCGCCCACCATGATGAGGCGGTTGCCATGCTGATACTGAGCGGCGGCGATGGTCAGCCTCCTCTGGACAATACGACTCTTGGCCAGCTGTTCGACTTGACCCCGATGGAAGCCCAGGTCGCGCATTTGCTGGCCGAAGGACTGCGCCGTAGCCAGATAGCGGACCGGTTGACGATCTCGGGCACGACGGTCGCCTTTCATCTGCGAAACATCTTCGCCAAGACCGGCGTACAAAGGCAGGCGGAACTAGTGGCGTTGATTCTGTCTGTTCCGCTGGCGCAGCACTGCGAAATGTAAAGTCTCCGCGTCACCCACCGTCGGTCACGCCGGCTCGCTATGTCTCGGCCTACACAGGATATCGTACGCGCCGAGCTTCCTTTGAGAAACCCCTGACTAGAGTGCTGGGAGCACTGAATTTGGGCATTTCTTAAAGACCCATATAGCGTGTGCTTTGGAAAGGTGCCATTATAGGCGTCATGGTGGCCGAACGAGCACAAAACCTGAAGAAGGTCCTTGATGCAGTGCCCTCCGGGTATCTGGTCGATGCAGCATGGCTTACCGCGCATGGCATCGCCTACGAGACCTTTCGTGACTACGTCAAGCGCGGCTGGCTCGAGCGTCTGACCCGCGGCGTTTTCCGTCGCCCGTCACCGGGCGCTTCTGCGTCGGATACGATCGATTGGAAGATCTGCCTGCTCTCGGTCCAGCAGATCATGCGCTACGATGTCCATGTCGGCGGTATGACCGCGCTCACCCAGCAGGGTCACGGCCACTATCTGCGTCTGGGCGGCAACGCCCCGGTATGGACTTACGGTGAAGCCATACCGAACTGGCTTTCGAAGCTGCCGCTGAATGCGCCGATTGAGACGCGCAACAGGTCCCTCTTTGCCGATCCGCAGCTTGGTCTTCCCGATGACAGCACGGGTGCAGGGCAAACCGTTCCCTGGGACTGGCAACTCAGGATGTCGTCTCCCGAACGGGCGATCATGGAAGCCATGGACGAGTTGCCCGACCACGAGAGCTTCCACAATCTCGACATGGTGTTCGAGAGCCTGACGACGCTGCGCCCGAAGATGCTGGCGGCGCTGCTGCGCAGTTGCAGGAAGATCAAGGTGAAGCGGCTGTTCTTCGTTTTTGCTGATCGCCACGATCATCCCTGGCGCAAACGTCTTGATCCCGCGGAGTTCAACCTCGGCCGTGGCGACCGCGCTCTGGTCAAGGGTGGCAGGATACACCCGCGCTACCGCATCGTGGTGCCGGAGGAGTTTGTAGCGACCGGGGCCGGCGATGGCGCGTGAGGATTATGAAGCCCAGGTCGCGCTGCTCATGCGCTTGCTCCCGCATGTTGCCAAGGAAAAGGTGTTCGCGCTCAAAGGCGGCACGGCAATCAACCTGTTCTACCGTGATCTGCCTCGTCTGTCGGTCGACATCGATCTGACCTATCTGCCGATCAAGGATCGTGGCGAAAGCCTCGCAGAGATCAACGAAGCGATGGACCGCATGGACGCCGCCATCGAAGGCAGCATAGCCGGTGCGAAGACGCAGCGCATCCAGGGTGGGGGAGGGGGTGCCACTCGCGTTCTCGCTCGTCTGGGCGGCGCCGAGATCAAGATCGAGACATCGCCTGTCATGCGCGGCGTCGTGCATGATCCCGAGATGCGTCCGGTGTCAGATGCGGTGGCGGATGAATTTGGTTATGCGGAGATGCAGGTCGTTTCCTTCGAAGACCTGTTCGGCGGCAAGTTGCACGCCGCAGTAGATCGTCAGCATCCGCGTGATCTTTACGACATCAAGCTGCTCTATGAAAATGAAGGTCTGACAGAGGATCTGTTCCGGACCTTCCTGATCTACATCGCCTGCTCATCGCGCCCGGCGCATGAACTGCTGGACCCGAACTTCATCGACCTTGACGAGCCCTATACGAAAGAGTTCGAGGGCATGACGAAGGTGCGTGCCAACCTCGACGACCTTCTCGAAACACGAGAGCGGCTGGTAGCGGATATCCGGTCTCGTCTCGACGAAAAGGTCAGGACGTTTCTCCTGAGGCTGCATGACGGCACGCCTGACTTCGGCGTGATCGAGAGGCTGCGGGCGGCCGACCTGCCTGCGGTTCGTTGGAAGCTGATCAATTTAAGGAAGCTGAAGAGCGATAACCCGGCCAAACATGCGGAGCACCGATTGGCGCTGGAAGCGCTGTTCAGTTAGTCTCCAATACGGCTGTCGCTCCGTTTGGGGACTGACCGGTCTTTGTCAAATGAGAGGCATGGATAGTTCGAAAGCTGGGTTTCCCAAACGGCTCCAATGAGTTACATTAAGCGGCGAGTTTGGGGATCTGGCGTTCGACCAATCGCAAGTATCGTTGGTTGCGCGCCCCCGCAACCAATTCTGTCATAAATCAATAATAACCCAAGTATAACAAGTATTTGAGGTGCCAACTGGCTGGAGTTCGGTCTCGCTGCTCTGACGCGACGGCGGCGCCCCAGATGTCAGATAAGCCGGTCTTCAGGCGTCATGCAGCACCGTCTCGGTGGAACCAAGGCGGCCAGTTCAGTTCGAACTCCAGCGCGCCGAGCACGATCAGCCCCATGCTCGCTGCCTGCGCCGGGCCGGTCAGGTGGCTGCGAGAACAGCCAGCCCAGCAGGGTCGCAGACATTGGGTTCACAGTGCTCAGTGCTGCGATCACCTGACCAACCCTCCGCGGATTGGATGCTGTAAGCCGTCGGCGCTGAACCCGAGATCATAAGGCCTGTCGCCGCCCCCTGAAACCCCGGCGATGCCATCTCGGCTGGTTCGTCGCCCAGCTCCCGCTACCGTGCAGGCCACGACGCGGCAAATGGAACGAAGAACGTGACGTCAGAAGAAATAGAACACGAGATGCACAAGGCGGCGTTCGACCAGAACCATGCCTCGTTTCGCTCCTTGAACCAGCAGATGTGGCAAATCCCTCTGATCTCAATGACGCTGACGGGTGGTTTGTGGTTCGGCGTCTCACGCGTGGAGGATTTCCCGCTCTTTCAGCTCGCGCTCCTCTTTCTGGCGGCTGCGGGAAACGGTGCGCTCTTCGTTATCATTCTGCGGCTCCGCTTTGTCATGGAGCAGCATCTCATCTGGCTGGAAAAGACATACCCAGCAGGCTACGTCTCGGCCAAGGGTACGGATTGGTACAACAAACCGCTCCTTGTGCGCACTTTGTTCCAATCCATGCTATGTCTCGCAGCGGTTCTGAGCTTGATTCTCATGGGTGTCACCGCCTGGACCAGCCGTGAAGAGGTGTTTGGTATCATGTCGCAAGACCCGGCCTTGACGTACTACGAGCAGCACGCGGCCAGCCTTGCTGACGGCTACGAAGCCCTGTCGCTGGAAACCGCGCACCCCGCGCTGCTAACTCTGATCAATGAGCACTTTGCGAACGGGCCGCTGGCAGTTCTTGATGTCGGCGCGGGTACGGGGCGAGATGCCTCCTGGTTTGCGGCGAACGGCCACCGGATCGTGGCCATCGAGCCTTCGGAAGCCATGCAAACCATCGGCAGGCGGCTCCATCCATCGCCCGAGATCGAATGGCGTCAGGACAGCCTGCCAAGGCTGGCCGAAACACGCGCATCAGGCGAGACGTTCGACCTCATCATCCTTAGCGCCGTCTGGATGCACGTCAAACCGGATGACCGACAGCAAGCCCTCGAAACGCTCGCCAGTCTCCTGAAACCTGGCGGTCGGATTTACCTCACTTTGCGGATCGGCCCTTCCGAACCTGCGCGCGGCATTTACCGCGTCTCGGAAGAGGCCCTGCAAGACCAGCTTGCGGAACTTTCTCTGGATGCCGAGAAACTGGATGAGCAGGCAGACTTGCTTGCCTACGACCGGAAGATGGCGAGATAAAAAGGCGCACGGTGCGCCTCGGTCGGGTGGTTGTTTTTGTTCATGTTTCCGGCGCGTTCCGCACCGTGTGATGCTGGCGCGCACCGTGCGGAAAACAGCTACTGCATTGAAGGTGCTCGGGTTTTCGCGCGGTGCCGAATTCTGTCGGCTATAGCATAAGACTACTCCCTCGTCCGAGGTGGTGCTGGCGTGCCGCCACGTTAAACGGGTTGAAAACCGCTGCGCTTGCGATTATAGTAGGTAATATAACTACTACATGGAGGCCATCATGGAAGAGGCAGTCTCGGCTGCGGATGCCAACCGAAAGTTCTCGTTCATCCTGCGCGGGGTGCGCGAAGGGCACAGCTATGTCGTGACTTCGCATGGCCGAGCTGTCGCGCGCATCGTGCCTGCCGACGAGATGACGAATGTCGAGGTCGGTGCGCGTGCGTCGTTGCTCGCTCGCCTTGAGCGGCAACCCGTCAGCAATGTCGGGCGCTGGTCGCGCGACGAGCTTTACGAGGACGAGGCGTGAAGCTCGCGCTCGATACCAATGTTCTCGCCTATGCGGAGGGGGTGAATGGGAGCGAGAAGCGCGATGTCGCGCTCGACCTAGTGCGCCACCTGCCGCAATCGGCGGTGGTGGTGCCGGTTCAGGTGCTGGGAGAGTTGTTCAATGTCCTTGTTCGCAAGGCCGGTCGCACGAAGCCCGAGGCGCGCGAGGCGCTGCTTGGCTGGCGCGACACGTTTCCGGTGGCCGCGACCTCTCCCGAGGTCATGCTTGCTGCCGCCGATCTTGCTGCGGATCATGGGCTCGGCATCTGGGATGCGGTGATCCTGTCCGTGGCGTCGCAATCGGGTTGCCGCCTGCTGCTGTCCGAGGATTTGCATGACGGGTTCACCTGGGGCGGAGTGACGGTTGCCAACCCGTTCCAGCGTCAGCGGCACGCCTTGCTTGACGCGCTGCTGGAGCAACGGAATGTATAGGCGGATCAGTCATGGTGCTCCTCTTCCAGAAGCCGCCTCGATTCGCGCGCTTGGTGCGGCTGATCGTCTTGTGATCCATCCGATTTTTATCCGTTTCCACGCCACGACCGTCTGACGGAATTAATCGTTTGGCGCTGCGAAATCCCTGTCGTTTCATAGCCTTTCCCATCGCAAGAGAGGGAGAGGCATGGAAGAAGACGGCAGGAAATGGCCGGGAAGAGAGAGGCCGGCGAATGACAACCACCCGCCTCACGGGCAGGATGCCAGAGGTGAGGCTGGACGAGTTGGAACGCCAGAAGGTAGAGATCGCCGCCCGCATGGCTGGAGCCCCCGCCGATGTGCCGGATGTTCACCCGAACGTGGCGGCGAACTACAGCCGCAATGTCGCGCGCTTCGCCGAGGCCCTGAACGATCCCGATGGAGGCCGTGAAGCCGCCGAGGCGCTGCGCTCGCTCATCGGCGAGGTCATCGTCACGCCTGGCGAGAAGCGGGGCGAGGTCCATGCCGAACTACGCGGCGAGCTGATGGGTATCCTCGGCATCGCAGCCGCCCAGCCGGAACAGGGGCGAACAGGACTTATGCTGCCAGTGGCCGCACGCCCCCGCAACCACCGATACCGACAAACCCGCCGCTCCAACGGCGGGTTTTTTCGTTTTGGCAGCCTTTCCAATGGCTTGCTGCTCCGTCCATTCGAGGATCGTGCGCAGTTCGCCGTGCAGCGTGGCGTAGAGTTCCCCCCGTTCCGGGCCGGGAGTCAGCACAATCTTCTCGATCGGAACGCGCAAATCCTGCGACGCTTCCTGCCGCTCTTCCGTCCGGTTCAGGGCCTTCGTCAGCGCGACGACCTTCTTGGCGTAGATGGCCGAAGCACTCGGCAGAATGTCCGGCGTGTCCGCCGGCGCATCGGCGAGCAGAGCCGTCAGTTCTTCCCTGCGCGCTTCCAGCCCGGTCATCTTCTCCTTCATCGACGGATGATACATGCCGTCTGCAATGGCCTCGACGATCTGCGCGATCTGCTTCTCGACCTTCACCAGTTCGGCCTTCCAGGAATCGCCGTTCGAGCGGCGTTCCCGGTTCAGCCGGTTTGTTTCCTCCGCATAGGCGCGCATGGCGTCCTCGACGATCTCCGGCGCCATCATCCGGTCCTTCAATCCGGCAAGCACACGCCGCTCCAAATCTTCGCGCGCAATGCCCCGGCTGTTGGAGCAGGAACCCTTGCTGATATGGTTCGAGCAGGCGAAGCGGTCGGCGCCGCGCAGCGAGTAGGGACCGCCGCAGCAGCCGCAGAACACCAGCCCCGACAGCAGCGACTTGGGACGGCGCGCGCCGTTCAGCCGGTTCTTCTTGTGATGCGCGCGCACGGCCTCGGTGACATTGGCGAACTTCTCGGCGATCTCGCCCTGCCGCTCACGCACCGCCTGCCAGAGTTCGTCGTCGACGATCCGCAGATCGGGAACGTCCTTGACGATCCATTCCGATTCCGGGTTCAGGCGCGAGACGCGCCTTCCGGTTGACGGGTTTTTGAGATAGCGCAGCCGGTTCCAGATCAGGCGGCCGATATAGAGTTCGTTGTTCACGAGGCCCGTGCCGCGCTTCACATGGCCGCGAATGGTGGTGTCGCTCCAGAGCCGTCCTTCGGGGCCGGGGACGCCTTCCTCGTTCAATGTGCGGGCAATGGTGCGCGGGCCGATGCCTGCGGCAAACTCGCGGAAGATGCGCCGCACGACATTGGCCTCGGCTGCGTCGATCTCACGGTCGCCCCGGATCGGGTCGCCGCGCGCATCGAGTTGCTTCACGACCTTGTAGCCATAGCAAAGACCGCCGCCCGACTTGCCATTCTCGACGCGGCCACGGATGCCGCGATGCGTCTTGGCCGCAAGGTCTTTGAGGAACAGCGCGTTCATCGTCCCCTTGAGGCCGACATGAAGCTCGCTGATCTCGCCCTCGGCCAGCGTGACGATGGGAACGCCGGCGAACTTTAGATGCTTGAACAGCGTCGCCACATCGGCCTGGTCGCGCGAAATGCGGTCCAGCGCCTCGGCCAGCACCATGTCGAATTGTCCCGCCTGCGCGTCCTGCAAGAGCATCTGGATACCGGGCCGCAGGATCATGCTTGCGCCCGAGATGCCCGCATCCTTGTAGGTGCCGACGATCTTCCACTTCTCGCGCCTGGCCTGCTCGCGGCAGATGCGGAGCTGGTCGTCGATGGACGCCTCGCGCTGGTTGTCGGAGGAATAGCGGGCATAGAGGGCAACGCGGGTCATGGCAGACTCCTTCAGGCAACCTTGCCGAAGCGGCTCGGCCGGATCAGGACCTCGGCCGAAATGCCGAGATGGTCGTGCAACTGCCGGATCATGTCGATGGACAGGCCCCGCTTGCGGTTCAACACATCCGCGACCCGATTGCGCGGGCCGATCATCGGCTCCAGGTCTCTGCGGGTCAGCCCCTGCTGCTCCATGCGAAACCGGATCGCCTCGATCGGGTCCGGCGGGTCCATGGGGTGATGCTTCTCTTCATAGACCTCGATCAGCGTCGCCAGCACGTCGAGCCGGTCGCCTTCCGGCGTCCCGCTCTTCGCGCCCCACAGCCGTTCCACCTCGGCAAGCGCCGCATCGTAATCCGCCTCGGTGCGGATGGGTTTCAACTCAGTCGCCATGTCTGATCTCCGTCACGTCGATCCTGTCATAAGCCTTGTGGGTGCCGATCCACTTGATCCAGACGATAGCCTTCTCGAAATCGACCGCCACCACGAGGCGATAATCGTTGCCCTTGATGTTGAAGACGATGCGCTCGGCACTGACGATGCTGGCCGTCGCATAGAGCCTCTTCACATCCGCTGAACTCTTCCAGTCCGCCTTGCTCACTTCGTCGAACCAGGCGTCGAGTGAGGCTTTAACAGCCGGCTGGTCCTCCTGCCCCGCGAGGCCGTCGACGAACTGCCGCAAGGTGCGGCGGGCAATGATCCTCATAAGTCACCTATATCATGGGACCAAAATGGTCACAAGAAGAATGTGCAAATGCCCCGACGCGGGTGTGGCGGTGGGGCGGTGACCGACCTACCGGGCGCTCCGGCGGTTAACCGCCCACGACGTCCAGCGACACGGTGCAGAAAAGAGTTGACAACACCACGAATATATCGATTTCTGATATAAAGCCCGAAAATCAGGACCAGACAGATGACCGACACATTGCCCCGGGTAACCTACTCCAACATCGGAGCCGACTTCTCCCCGCTGCACGCCTTCCTCGACCGCGAGATCCCGGCATTTCAGAGCGATATGCTGGGCAAGGACTGGGCGACGCCCTTTGCCACCGGCCCGCTTGCCGCGGTGGCCAGCCCCATCGACCCGGCGCTGGAACTGGGCCGCTTCCCGGTGTCGACCGAAGCTGATGTCAAGGCCGCCGTCGCCTCGGCGCGCAAGGGCGCGGCGGTCTGGAACAAGGCCAGCCTCGACGACCGTCTCGCCTTTGCCGCGCGCTGGCAGGCGGCGCTGGACGAGGCGAAATACCGTCTCGGCATCGCTGCGCTGTTCGAGGTCGGCAAGTCGCGGACCGAAGCCATCGGCGAGGCCGAAGAAGCGGTCGACATGCTCGACTATTACCCGGGCGAACTGAAGGCGAACGCCGGCTATCGCCGCGAGATGATCGAAATGGTGCCGGGAGAGACCGCCGTCTCGGTCCAGCGGCCCTATGGCGTCTTCGCCGTGGTGGCGCCCTTCAACTTCCCGGTGGCGCTGTCGGTGGGGATGCTCTGCGGCGCGCTGCTGACCGGCAATGCGGTGGTCTACAAGCCGTCGCCCGAATGCCAGCTGACCGGGCTCTTGCTGGCCGAGACCCTGCGCAAGGCCGGGCTGCCCGAGGGGGTGTTCAACCTGGTGCTTGGCGGGGCCGCGACCGGCGAGGCGCTGACCACCGATCCCGGGATCGACGGCGTGGTCTTCACCGGCTCGCACAAGACCGGCATGTCGATCTTTCGCCACATGGCGGCGCGCCCCTGGATGCGCCCGGTCATTGCCGAGATGGGCGGCAAGAACCCCGCCTATGTCACGAAGAACGCGGACATCGAACGCGCCGCAGCCGGGGTCGCCCGCTCGGCCTATGGTCTTCAGGGGCAGAAATGCTCGGCCTGTTCGGTGGTTTATGTCGACAATGCGGTGAAAGAGCAGTTCATCGAGGCGTTCCGGGCCTTTGCCGCAACGCTGCAGGTCGGCGACCCGCGCGACGCCGCCACCTTCATGGGCCCGCTCTATAACGATGCCGCCGCTGCGCGCTTCACGCAGGCTGTGGCCGAGGCCCGCGCCACCGGCAGGGTCCTGCTGGGCGGCGAGCGGATCGCGGATCTGCCCGGCAATTACTTCGCCCCGACGCTGGTCGAGATGGACGGGCCGTCGCGCCTGACCCGGGAAGAGCTGTTCATGCCCTTCCTCGTCCTACGGGGCGTGGACGGGCTGGAGGCCGCCCTGGCCGAGGGCAACGATGTCTCCTACGGCCTGTCGGCAGGGATCTTCTCGCAGGATCAGGCCGAGATCGACCATTTCCTGACCCATGCCGAGGCGGGGGTGCTTTATGCCAACCGCGCCTCGGGGGCGACCACCGGCGCCTGGCCGGGCGGGCAGCCGTTCTGCGGCTGGAAAGGCACCGGCGTCGGCGGCAAGGGCGGGCTGGGTACCTGGTATCTGCCGCAGTTCATGCACGAACAGAGCCACACGATCATGACCGTCTGAGCGGTCCGCGCCCCCGGGCCTTCCCCGGGGGCGCCCTCTTTTTTCCGACCTCAATCCCCGCGGATCATCATGCCGACCTATCCAGACAGCTTTCCCGCCTCGCGCCGCCTTTTCGAACGCGCCTGCAAGGTGATGCCGGGCGGGAACACCCGGACCACGGTCTTCCTCGACCCGTTCCCGATCTATGCCGTCCGGGGCGAGGGCTGCCGGGTCTGGGACGCCGACGGCCAGGTGTTCTACGACTGCATCAACAATTTCACTGCCATGATCCATGGCTACGGCCAGCCCGAACAGGTGGCCGAGGTTGCGGCGCAGCTGCCGCTTGGCACCGCTTTCGGCGCGCCCACCGAATCCGAGATTGAGCTGGCCGAGCTGCTGATCGGCCGCCTGCCGGCGATGGACCAGATCCGCTTTGCCAATTCCGGCACCGAAGGCGTGATGATGGCGATCAAGGCCGCGCGCGCCTTCACCGGCCGGCCGAAGATCGTCAAGATCGAGGGCGCCTATCACGGCTCTTACGATTTCGCCGAGGTCAGCCTCGACAGCGCGCCGGGGAACTGGGGCGACCTGCCGGCCTCGACCGCCTATGCCAGGGGCACTCCGGCGGGGGTGCTGGCCGATGTGATCGTGGTGCCCTTCAACGATACCGAGGCCCTGCGCGCCGTCTTTGCCCGCGACGGCGAAACCATCGCCGCCGTGCTGATCGACCCGATGCCGAACCGCGCCGGGCTGATCCCCGCGCGCAAGGACTATCTGGAGGCGATGGCGCAGATTGCCCGCGACGCGGGGGCGCTGGTGATCTTCGACGAGGTAATCTCGTTCCGGCTGGGCCATTCCGGCGCGCAGGGCCTGTGGGGCATCCGGCCCGACCTGACCGCGCTCGGCAAGATCATCGGCGGCGGCTTTCCGGTGGGCGCGGTCGCCGGCCGGGCCGAGGTGATGGCGGTGTTCGATCCCACCTCGGGCAAGCCCGCGCTGCCCCATGGCGGCACCTTCACCGCCAATCCGGTGACGATGCGGGCCGGGCTGGCGGCGATGCGTGCGCTGACGCCTGCGGCGTTCACCCATCTCGAGTCGCTGGGGGATTTCCTGCGCGACGGCATCAATGCGGCGCTGGCGCGGCTGTCGCTGCCGGGACGCTGCGTCGGGCTCGGCTCGCTCTTCAAGGTTCATTTCACCGCGCAGCCGATCACCGATTATCGCTCGGTCTATCCCGGCCCGGTCGAAAAGCGCCGCCTTGGCGCCTTCCACCGCGGGCTGCTGGACCGCGGGGTGCTTTCGGCCAGCTACGGGCTGTTCGCGCTTTCGACCCCGATGACCCGAACCGACGCGGCCGAAATCCTTGCGGCCATCGAAGACACGCTCGGCGAGATCGCCCGCGAGGGCTGAGGCGCCGGAACAGGACGGAAAAGAAGATGACAGCGAAACTTCATGCGGCGGTGATCGGCGGCGGCGCGGCCGGCATGGCGACGGCGCTGGAACTGGCTCGCCAGGGCGCAAAGGTGACGGTGCTGGAAGCCGATGCGCTCGGCTCGGGGTCCTCGGGGCGCTCGGTCGGGGTGGTGGGCACCCAGATGACCGATCCGTTCCAGCTGCTGATGCGGCGCTATGGCCAGGCCCGGTTCCGCGAATGGGAAGGGCAGGGCTTCCGCTTCAACCATATCGGCTATCTGCGGCTGGCGCGCACCCCTGCGCAGATGCGCGCGCTGGAAGAATCCCAGCGCATGCAGGAAGAGGCGGGGTTCCGCGCCCGCGTCCTTGCCCCGGAAGAGATGGTGCAGCTGATCCCTCATCTGTCGGTCGAGGGGCTGGCTGGCGGGATCTTCGGGCCGGACGACGGCTTTCTGGATCCCTACGAGCTTTGCACCTTCCTGGGCGCGCGCCTGCGCGAACAGGGCGGCGAGATCCGCCAGTTCTGCAAGGTGACGGGGGTCGCGCGGCGCAGCGGCGGCTACCGGCTGGAGACGACGAAGGGCGGGCTCGACTGCGATGTCGTGGTCAATGCCGCCGGCGCCTGGGCGCCGAAAGTGGCGGCGATGTTCGGGCAGGAGCTTCACATCTTCCCCGAGCGCCACGAGGCCATGGCGATCCTGCTGGATCAGCCGCTCGACTACACGATGCCGATGGTGATGGACCTGATCGACGGCCAGGGCACCGGGCTGAACTTTCGCCACGAAAAGCCGAATGAACTGATTTCCGAGATCCACAAGGTCTCGACCGGCACGTTCTCGGACCCCGACGACTACAACGACCAGTGCATGGACGCATCGCGCGAATATCTGGCGGAGCTGCTGCTGGAACGTTTGCCCGATCTGCCCGGCGCGCGGCTGGGCCGGGGCTGGGCGGGGCTCTATCCGATCACCGCCGACCACAAGCCCTTCGCCGGGCCGGTCGATCCGTCCGAGCCGGGGCTGATCACCGCGGGCGGCGGCGGTGGCTATGGCATCCAGCTTTCCCCGGTGATCGGCATTGCGGCCGCCGACTGGGCGCTGCACGGCGCTGTCGTCTCGGCCCCGGGGCTGGAGGCGCTGCGGCCTTCACCCGACCGGAACCGCCCCGTAAGTGCCGCCGCGAACCACGAGGAGCAGCACTGATGTCCGAAGCGCAAACCCCGGCCGGGCCGCCGGTCGTCTCGCTCAAGAAGATCAACATCCGCTACGGCAACCATCATGCGGTCCGCGATGTCTCGCTGGACATCGCGCGCGGCGAGGTGGTCGCCATGGTCGGGCCCAGCGGGGCGGGCAAGAGCACGCTTCTGCGCGCGATCAACATGCTGGAGACGCCCAGTTCCGGCACGCTTCACGTCGGCGATTTCACCTTTTCGCTCGACCACAGGCTCAGCCAGAAAGAGCTGCTGGCGCTGCGGCGCTCGACCGGGATGGTGTTCCAGCAGTTCAACCTGTTCCCGCACATGACGGTCGAGAAGAACATCTCGCTGCCGCAGATGCGGGTGCTGGGCCGCTCGCGCGCCGAGGCCGACAAGGTGACGGCGCGGCTTCTGGAACGGGTGCATCTGGCCGACAAGGCAAAAGCCTATCCCGCAAGATTGTCGGGCGGCCAGCAGCAGCGCATCGCCATCGCCCGCGCCCTGGCGCTGGACCCCAAGGTCATGCTGTTCGACGAACCGACCTCGGCGCTGGACCCCGAGCTGGGGCTGGATGTGCTGGAGGTGATGCGCGAACTGGCCGCGGACGGCATGACCATGATCGTCGTCACCCACGAGATCGCCTTTGCCGCCGAGGTGGCCGACCGGGTGATCGTCATGGCCGACGGCGAGATCATCGAACAAGGGCCGCCCGATCAGGTGATCCGCAACCCCCAGCTGCCGCGGACGCAGAAGTTCTTCCGCGCCATTCTGGACCGCCACTGATGACCGGGGTCTTCCTTGCCCTGCTGAAGGGGGTTCCGGTCGCGCTGGCGGTGACCGGGCTGGCGTTCCTGATCGGCGCCGTTCTCGGCATCCCTCTGGTGCTGATGCGGCGCGCGCGGTCCTGGCTGCCGCGGCTGATCGCGCGGATCTATATCGACGTGATGCGGGGCATCCCGCCGGTGGTCTGGCTGTTCATCATCTTCTTCGGCCTTGGCAGCGGCATCATCGCGCTCAGCCCGTTCCGGGCGGCGGTGCTGGGCATGGGGCTGATCTCGGCCGCCTATCTGGCCGAAATCTACCGCGGCGGCTTTCTGACCCTGCCGGCGGGGCAGAATGCGGCGGCGGTGGCGCTGGGCCTGACCCGGCTCGACACGTTGCGCTATGTGCTGGCGCCGCAGGTGCTGCGGGTCTCGGTCGCGCCGATGGCGACCTTTCTCGTCAGCCTGCTGAAGGACACCACCGTCGCTTCGACCATCGGCGTGCGCGACGTGATGATGCTGGTGACGCAGCAGGCGCAGGCGGCGGGCGGCGGCTTTGCCCCGTTCATCGCGGCGGCGGTCCTTTACATCCTGCTGTCGATCCCGGTGGCGGTGCTGGCCCGCACGATGGATGCAAGGATGCGCGGGAGGATTGCGGCATGAGCGGGCTTCTGGCGAACTGGGCCGACTGGCTGCCGCAGCTGTGGAAAGGGCTGCTGATCAGCCTGCAACTAACGGGGGCCGCGCTGGCGGCGGGGCTTCCGCTGGGGCTGGCGCTGGCGCTGCTGACCTCGGCGCGCACGCCCTGGCTGAAATGGCCCGCGATCGCGCTGGTCGAGGTGGGCCGCGGCGCGCCCGCGCTGGTGGTCCTGCAGATGGTCTATTACGGCCTGCCCTCGGCGGGGATCAACGTCAGCGCCTTTATCTCGGGCGCGCTGGCGCTGGCGCTGACCACCGGCGCCTATACCAGCGAGATCCTGCGCGCGGGCATCAACGCCGTGCCAAAGGGCGAGGTCGAGGCCGGCCATGCGCTGGGCATGACGCCGGGCGACGTGCTGCGCTTTGTGGTGATCCCGCAGGGGGTGGTCTTCGCGGTTCCGGCGCTGATGGGCTTTGCGATCCTGATCTTCCAGGCCACCGCGCTGACCTTCACCATCGCCATCCCCGAGCTGCTGGCCCGGGCTTACCGGATCGGGGCGGCGACGTACCTCTATCTCGATGTCCTCATTCTGGCCGGCCTCGTCTACCTCGCCATCACCATTCCGTTCGGCTGGCTCGTCAACCGCGCCGCGCGGCGCCTCGGCAGCCATCTCGGCTGAAACCCTATCCAAAGGAGGAGAAGACCATGAACACCGCAAGACTTTCGCTCGCCGCCGTTGCACTGACCCTTTCGGGGGCCGGGCTCGCGCTCGGGCAGGACTGCACCCCGAAGCACAGCTTCACCACCCTGTCCGAGGGCACGCTGACCGTCGCCCTGACCAACACCCCGCCCTATTCGGCCGAGAAGGACGGCGCTATTAGCGGCATCGACGGCGATCTTCTGGCGAAATTCGCCGAAGAGAACTGCCTGAAGATCGCCTACGAGATCTTCACCTATCCGGCCGCGGTCTCGGCGGTGCAGACCGGCCGCGCCGATGTCGCGCTGGGCGGGTTCTACCGCACCGCGGCGCGCGACAAGGTGATCACGCTGTCGACCCCGGTTTATCTGGACCAGCTGGCGGTCGCCTCGAAAGACGGGCTTTCGACCGTCGACCAGCTGATCGGCAAGAAGATCGGCACCGTCGAGGGCTACGACTGGGTGATGGAGATGGAGGACACCATCGACGGCTCGACCACCTATCCCTCGTCGCTGAACCTGGCGCAGGATGTGCAGGCCGGGCGGCTGGATGCCGGGCTGGAGGGTTTCGGCGCCGCGGTCGTGCTGCACGCGGGCACCGACGTGAAGGTCGTCCTGCTCGAGGCCGACCCGCGCATCACCGCCACCACGCTGGCCTCGCAGACGGCGTTCCTGCTGCCCAAGAACAACGAGGAGTTCGTGACTGCGGTCAATGCCTCGATTGAAGACTACCGCAGCGCCGGCGTGATCGGCGAGGTGCTCTCGGCCTATGGCCTTGACCCGTCGGCGGCCGATGTCGGCGAAAGCCGCGTGATCGACTGATCCCCGCCCCCCGGCCCAGACCGGCACGGGGACGAAGAAGGAAGCGGCGCCGGAAGCTCTCCGGGCGCCGCTTCGGCCCCCGCGGGGCGGTCGACGCGGCCAGCTATCAGGTTGCGCGGCGGCTTAGGCTCGGGGTAGACGTGACAGGATTTACCTGAAAATGGCTGGCATTAGCTCGATGGCCGCATCGGAAAACCGCGACACACCGCTCGAGCGGTATATGACGACCCTGGAGCTTCTGGCCCCGCACGCCGACGGGCTGACCCAATCCGAACTGGAACGCGCGCTCGATCTGCCCAAGGCGAGCGTCAACCGGATGGTTCACGTGCTGCTCGACAGCGGGCTGATCGCGCCCAGCCCGGGGCGCGCGCGCGCCTTTCAACTGGGCCCGCGCATTCTGCATCTGCTGCACGGCGCCAACGACACCAGCTGGCTGGAGCGCATCAGCGCCCGGCCCCTGCAACAGCTTGCGGCGGCGACCGAGCAATCGGCCTTCCTCGCCCGGCTCTACGAGACCGAGATCCGTTCGGTGAACTGCGTGGCGCCCGATACCACGGTGCGGCTGCATATCGTTCCCGGCACGGTGATGCCGCCCCATGCCTCGGCCTCGGCCAAGGCGATCCTCAGCTATCTGCCGCCGGAGCTGCGCGACCGCATCCTTGATGCGCACGAGCCCGAAGCCTTCACCTCGCGCACGCTTACCGATCGGACGGAGCTGGTCGAGGATATCGCCCGGGTGCCGGAGCGCGGGTATTCCATCGAATGTGGCGAGCATGTCTACGGACTGGCCTCGGTGGCGCGGCCGATCTTCGGCCCGTCGGGCGAGGTGCGCTATGTGGTCGGCCTGACCGGGCCCGAGAACAGCATCCTCGGCCCGAACAAAGAGCACAACCTGGCGGCGCTGGCCGAGGCCAGCGAAAAGCTGGGCCGGATGCTCACCCTGCCGATGACCTGATCCGGGTCAGCTCGGAGTCCTCCGGTCATGCGCTCCGCGCTCGTGGCGGTTGTCCGGTACAGAGAAATCTGCGCGTAGCCTGCGTGTGGCGTTCCGTCTGGCCTGCCGGGAACTGCTTGTCCGAGGCTGCTGGGGTCCGGGCTCCGACCGAAGAAGCGATACGGATTCCAACGGGAGAGGTTGGAATGCGAGCAGGCGCCCCAGCCTACCCAATCCACATCCGCAACACCCCCGCAACCGCCGCCACCGCCGCGACGCCGCCAAGATACAGCGCTACGAACCAGGCCAGCTTGCGGCCCATCAGTGATAGCCCGCGTCGGGGTCGACCTTGCCTCGGAACACCCAGTAGGAATAGCCGGTATAGACCAGGATCACCGGGACCAGCAGGATCACCCCGGTCATGAAGAAGCGCTGGCTCTTTTCCGGGGCGGCGGCGTCCCAGATGGTCAGGCTGCCCGGCACGATGTCGGGATAGACCGAGATCCCCAGCCCCACGAAGCACAGCGCGAACAGCGCCAGCGCCAGGAAGAACGGCCAGCGGTCGCGGCGCGCGGCCAGCATCCGCAGCAGGCCCAGCCACACCGCCGCCACCAGCAGCGGCACCAGCCCGGTGACGGTGATCGCCGGCCACTCGAACCAGCGCTGCCAGTATTCCCCCAGCAGGAACGGCGTGGCCAGACTGACCGCGACGATGGCGGCCAGCATGGCGATGGCCAGCTTGCGCGCCCAGGCATAGGCATCGTCGCGCAGATGGCCTTCGGTCTTGGCGATCAGCCAGCAGGCGCCCAGCAGCATGTAGGCGATGCAGACGCTGGCCCCGCACAGCAACGAAAACGGCGTCACCCAGTCGAACCAGCCGCCGCCATAGGCGCCGTCCACGACCCGCACCCCCTGCAGCACCGTCCCCAGCGCGATCCCCTGCATGAAGGCCGCCACCACCGAGCCCAGCACGAAGCCCCGGTCCCACCAGTGTCCGCGCTTGCGGCTGCGAAAGCGGAACTCGAAGGCGACCCCGCGGAACACCAGCCCCAGCAGCATCGCGATGATCGGGACGTAAAGCGCCGGCAGCAGGATGGCATAGGCCTGCGGGAAGCCGGCCAGCACCGCGCCGCCGCCCAGCACCAGCCAGGTCTCGTTCCCGTCCCAGACCGGCGCGATGGAATTGATCATGGTGTCCCGGTCCTGCTTGCGGGCAAGGGGGAACAGGATGGCGAGCCCCAGGTCGAACCCGTCCATCACCACGTAAAGGAACACCGCAAAAGCGACGGTAAGGGCCATCAGCAGGGGCATGTCCAGCATCATCGGCGCAGCTCCGGTCCGGCGGTGGCGGCCGCGGCGCCCCCCGGCATGATCCCGGCGGCGTGCTGGGGCTGGCCCGCGGCGGGGCCCTGTTCGCCGCCATGCGGCGGGCGCGCCATCAGCCGCAGCAGATAGGTGGTGCCGGCGGCGAAGATCAGCGTATAGACCACGACAAAGGCAGCCAGCGACGCGCCCACCGCCGGCGCCGCCACGGGCGAGGCCGCGTCCACGGTGCGCAACATGCCGTAGATCACCCAGGGCTGGCGGCCGACTTCGGTGGTGACCCAGCCGGCCAGTACCGCGACGAACCCCGCCGGCCCCATTGCCAGCGCCGCAAGATGCAGCCAGCGCCAGTCATGCAGCCGGCCGCGCCAGCGGGCGAGCCCGCTCCACACCCCCACGGCCAGCATCAGGACGCCCAGGCCGACCATCAGCCGGAACGACCAGAACACGATCGGCACCGGCGGCCACTGGTCGCGGGGCACGGTCTCCAGCCCCTCCATCGGCGCGTTCGGGTCGTGCTTGAGGATCAGCGAGCCCAGCTTGGGGATGGCTATGGCGTGGTCCATCCGCGCCTCCCGCATGTTCGGCAGACCGAACAGATACAGCGGCGCGCCCTCGGGGTGGCTGTCGAAATGCCCCTCCATCGCCATCACCTTGACGGGCTGGTGTTCCAGCGTGTTCAGCCCGTGCTGGTCGCCGGCCAGGATCTGGACCGGCGCCACCAGCAGCAGCATCCACATCGCCATCGAGAACATGACGCGGCTTTCCTCGGCCGCGCGGCGGCGCAGCAGGTGCCAGGCGGCGGCCGCGCCGACCACCAGCGCGGTGGTCAGATAGGCGGCCAGCACCATATGGACCAGCCGATAGGGCAGCGAGGGGTTGAAGACGATCTCCCACCAGCTGCCCGGCGCGATGCGGCCGTCGGCGCCGACGATATGGCCCTGCGGCGTCTGCATCCAGCTGTTCACCGACAGGATCCAGAAGGCGGACAGCAGCGTGCCGACCGCCACCGCATAGGTGGCGAAGGCGTGCAGCCCCTTGCCCACCCTGTCGGTTCCGAACAGCATCACCCCCAGGAAGCCGGCCTCCAGGAAGAACGCCGTCATCACCTCATAGGCCATCAGCGGCCCGATCACCGCCCCCGCGACATCGGTAAAGGCGGACCAGTTGGTGCCGAACTGATAGGACATGACGATGCCCGACACCACGCCCATCCCGAAGGCGATGGAAAACACCCGCATCCAGTATTTCAGCAGGTTGCGGTAGACCTCGCGTCCCGTCGCCAGCCACAGGGTCTCCAGCACTGCAAGATAGCTGGCAAGGCCGATGGTGAACGCCGGAAACACGATGTGAAAGGACATCGTGAAGGCGAACTGCAATCTGGCAAGCAGGACGGCGTCCAACTGTTCCAGCATGGCCAACCTCGCAACATGCCCGGCATCGCGGCCGTCACATCGTGACCCCACAGTGCGGCCACACGGCTGCGTTGTCCAGCGCTACATCTGCTCGCCTGATCGGAACCCGGGGGCGGCGTTCCGCGCTATACCCCCAGACTTCGACCGACGGATCGACCGAAAGGAGGCCAACCGATGGTCAGGACAATGCTTTCGTCGGCGTTTGCCGCCGCTTTGATGATTGCGCCGGTGCAGGCGCAGGATGTGGGCGACATCGTGGGCGGGATCGCCCGGCAGTATCTGCAACAGGAACACGACCGCGCCGCCTTTGCGCAGGCGCAGAACGCCAACACGCTGTCGGCCTATCAGTCCTATCTGCGGCAGTTCCCCAACGGAATGTATGCCGAACAGGCGCGCGACCGCGTGCAGCGGCTGGGCGGAACCCCGGCCACCGGCAGCCAGCCCGTGGGCGACACCGCCTCGCTTTCCGCGCAGCAGCGGGCCGAGATCCAGCGTCGGCTGAGCGCGCTGGGCTACAGCACCAGCGGCGTGGACGGGAACTTCGGCCCCGGCACCCGCCGCGCCATCGCGCTGTGGCAGCGGGACCGCAATTATGCGCAGACCGGCACGCTGAGCGGGGCGCAGGCGAACGAGATCCTGCGCGGCACCGCCAGCGGACAGCCGGGCAGCGGCGCCACCGGCGCGGCGCAGACCGAGGCGGCGCTGAGCCTCAGCCGCCAGCAGCGCGCCACCATCCAGGCCGGGCTGACGCGGCGCGGCTTTGACACCCGCGGGGTGGACGGCGTCTTCGGCCGCGGCACCCGCAACGCCATCGCCGCCTGGCAGCGCGCCAATGATTTCAGCGCCACCGGCTATCTGACCGCGCAGCAGGTCCAGCGGCTGACCGCCCGCTAGGCCGGCCCTGCGCCGGGCAGCAGGCGAAACGGGCAGGCCCCCGGTGGGCGCCGTTCCCCGCGCTGACAGAGGGAAAGCAGAGATGGCGCAGCCTCGACCCACCGGCCAGCACCACGGCCATGGCCGTCCCTATCTGATGTTCTGGCTGAACATGGCGCTGGGGCTGGCGGTCATGTATCTGGTCATGTTCACCATGATCGACGGGCCGCGGGATTTCCGGCACAATCTCAATATGCTCTACATGGCCGTCACCATGTGGGCGCCGATGGGCATCTTCATGCTGGCGACGATGCCGGGGATGTTCCCCCGCAAGCGCCTGAACCTTGCGCTTTACGCGCTGTTCGCGGTGCTGACCGCGGCCTCGTTCGCCGCCACCCGCGCGCAGGCGCTGATCGGGGACCGGCAGTTCGTCGCCTCGATGATCCCGCATCATTCCGGGGCGATCCTGATGTGCCGGCAGGCGGCGTTGCAGGACGCCGAATTGCTGGCCCTGTGCGAGCAGATCATCGCCGCCCAGCGGCGCGAGATCGAGCAGATGCAGGCGATCGGCGCCCGGCTGGACCGGCCCCGCTGACCGGCGCGTCAGCGGCGGGGGGTCGCGACCAATCAACGCGGTATCGGATCGCCGGGGGCAGGGACGGTTGCGACTCGGCCTTGCGCGGCCGATCAGGCGGCAGGAACCTTGGGCCGGAACCCGGCCGGGGGCGGGGCCGCCTGAAAGGACGCGTCATGGAAACGATCGACGATGCCTCGACCCGCGACGCGCAGGCGGTGGCCCGGGCGCTGCAGGTCGACCCGGACACCGGGCTTTCCGCCGCCGAGGCCGCGCGCCGCCTGCGCCGCTACGGGCCGAACCAGTTGCGGGCTGCGCCCGCCGTGCCGGTGTGGCGGCGGATCCTGGCGCAGTTCCGGGACCCGCTGGTCTATCTGCTGCTGGGCGCGGTGGTGGTGGCGCTGGCAGCCTGGCTGATCGAGGGGCAGGATAGCTGGCCGGTCGATGCGGTGGTGATCGCGGCGGTCGTGCTGCTGAACGCCGCGCTGGGGTTCGCGCAGGAACGCAAGGCCGCCAATGCCGTCGCCGCCCTGGCGCGGATGACCGAGGTGACCGCTTCGGTGCTGCGCGACGGAGAGCGGCGGCGGATTCCGGGGGCCGAGCTGGTGCCCGGGGACGTGCTGCTGCTGGACGAGGGCGATGCCGTCGGGGCGGATGCGCGGCTGCTGACCGCCGCCGCGCTGCGGGTCCAGGAAGCCTCGCTGACCGGGGAAAGCGAGCCGGTGCTGAAGGACGCCGCCACCCTGCCGGCCCCGGCGCCGCTGGCCGAGCGGTCCTCGATGGTCTTCAAGGGCACCGCCGTCGTCCAGGGCAGCGGCCGGGCGCTGGTCACCGCCACGGGGATGTGCAGCGAAATGGGCGCCATCGCCACCATGCTGGACGAAACCCGCGAGGAACCGACGCCCCTGCAACGCGAGGTGGCACGGATCGGGCGGCTGCTGGGCATCGCCGTGGTGGTCATCGCGCTGGTGGTGGTGGCGACGATCCTCGCCCTGTCCGAGATCGGGGGCATCGGCGATGTGGTCACGGTGCTGCTGCTGGGGGTGTCGCTGGCGGTCGCCGCGGTGCCAGAGGGGCTGCCCGCGATCCTGTCGCTGGTGCTGGCGCTGGGCGTCCAGCGCATGGCCGCCCGCAATGCCATCGTCAAGCATCTGTCCTCGGTCGAGACGCTGGGCGCGGCGACGGTGATCTGCTCCGACAAGACCGGCACGCTGACCCGGTCCGAGATGACGATCCAGCGCATCGCCACCGCCTCGGGGGACACGCGCGTCACCGGCGTCGGCTATGCGCCGCAGGGAAGGGTCGAGACCGAGACGGGCGCGCCGGTCGGCGGCGCGCTGCGGGCCGAACATGTCGTGGTGCTGGGCGGCGGCAGCCTGGCCGGCAACGCGGCCCTGCGCCAGGCCGGCGACGGGTCGTGGGAAATCCAGGGCGATCCCACCGAGGCCGCGTTCCTGGTCGCCGAAAGGAAGCTGGGCACCGACGCCCGCCGCCACCGCCGCTTTGAGCGGGTGCAGGAGATCCCGTTCAGTTCCGACCGCAAGATGATGTCCAGCATCGAGCGCGACCTGGAACAGGGCGGCGGGCTGGTGCTGGTCACCAAGGGCGCCCCCGACGTGCTGATGCAGCGCTGCAACCGCATCCGCGTCGGCACCGAGGTGCTGGACTTCGACGACGCAAGCCGCGCCGAGGCGCTGGCCGATGTCGAGCGCCTGTCCGGCGAGGCGCTGCGCACGCTGGCCGTCGCCTATCGGCCGCTGTCGGAGGCCGAGGCTGCAAGCCCCGACGAGGGGCTTGAGCGCGACCTGATCTTCGTCGGCACCGTCGGCATCATCGACCCCCCGCGCGAGGAGGCAGCCGAGGCGATCGCCGAGGCGCGCCGCGCCGGCATCCGGGTGATGATGATCACCGGCGACCACCCGCGCACCGCCGCCCGCATCGCCGCCCAGCTGGGTATCGCGGCCCCCGACGCCGTGGCGCTGACCGGCGCCGACCTGGATGCGCTGGACGCGCCGGCGCTGGCCGCGGCGGTGCGCGAGACTGCGGTCTATGCGCGGGTCGCGCCGGTGCACAAGCTGCGTATCGTCGATGCGCTGCAGGCCGACGGCAATGTGGTGGCGATGACCGGCGACGGGGTGAACGATGCGCCCGCGCTCAAGTCGGCGGATATCGGCGTGGCGATGGGGATCACCGGCACCGAGGTGACCAAGGAGGCCGCCAAGATGATCCTGGCGGACGACAATTTCGCCACCATCGTCGCCGCCGTGCGCGAGGGGCGGGTGATCTTCCACAATATCCGCAAGTTCCTGCGCTATCTGCTGTCCTCGAACATGGGCGAGGTGCTGACGGTGTTCCTGGGCGTGGTCGGTGCCGGGGTGATCGGCCTCGACGCCGCGGGGGGCGACGGGCTGGTGCTGCCGCTGCTGGCGACGCAGATCCTGTGGATCAACCTGATCACCGATTCCGGCCCGGCGCTGGCCATGGGCGTGGACCCGGAAACCGAGGACGTGATGGCCCGCCCGCCCCGCCGCCCGACCGAGCGCGCCATCGACCGGCGGATGTGGCAGAGCGTGATCTCCACCGGGCTGGTGATGGCGCTGGCCACGCTGCTGGCTATCGACCTGCACCTGCCGGGCGGTCTGATCGAGGGCTCGTCCTCGCTCGAGGAGGCCCGCACCGCCGGCTTCACCGTGCTGGTCTTTGCCCAGCTTTTCAACTGCTTCAGCGCCCGCTCGGAAACCGTCAGCGCCTTTCGGCATCTGTTCGTGAACCGCTGGCTGTGGGGCGCGGTGATCCTTTCGACGCTGCTGCAGATCGCCGTGGTCCATCTGCCGCCGCTCAACCTCGCCTTCGGCACAAGGCCGCTGTCGTCCGGGCAATGGCTGCTGTGCGCGGCGCTGGGCAGCGTCGTGCTGTGGTTCGCGGAAATGCGGAAGTGGATGGCGCGGCGGGGTTAGGGGCGCCGTCGCAACTCTTGCGGGCGGCGCCCCGGACGGGACGGATCGCGGGGCGACAGGTGCGTCGGGCAAACGACGGTTGGCGGCATCCTGCGGGCATGGCATGGTTACCGCGCGCATCCGCGAGGCGATCAATACTGATGAATCATCCCAGAAAACCAACCGGCCGCGTCATTCCCCTGTGGGAACGGATCGCCGCGGAATTGCGCGGGCAGATCGTCGACGGTTCGCTGCCGGTGGACACCTACCTGCCGAACGAGATCGACCTGGCCGCGCAATATGGGGTGAGCCGGAACACCATCCGCGCAAGCCTGAGGCAGCTTGCCGATCAGGGTTTCATCACCCGGATCCGCAAGAAGGGATCGCGCGTGGTCAAGAAGGACGAGGTTCCCGTCGTGCGGACCACCGTCAATCCGTTCATCGCCCTGCGCGAGATCCACGCGAAATCCCGGCTGAGGATCGATTCCTTTGAACCCTTCACCGGAATCACCGGGCTTTGCCGGGATTACACGCCCTTTGGACAGGACCCGACCGACTGGATCAGGCTGTCGTGCTACCGCATCCTCGACAAGACGCAGGAACCCTGGAACCCGATCACCCTCTATTTCCCGCGCGAGTTCGAAGAGGCCGCCCGCCGCATGGGCAGGACCAAGGCATCCGCCATTGACGTGATCAATGACCTGGGTCTGGCCCGGGCCGCGTCGGCCCGGACATTTGCGCAGCCGGTGGTGATGCCGAACGACAGCGCGGATTACCTGAAGGTCCCGCGCAAGATGCTCGCCACCCAGATCACGACGCTGTATTTCAACGCGGACGAGCAGTTCTTCCACCTGAGCGTCAGCCTGAATCCAGTGGACAGGTTCCAGATCGAACTGGCCTTCCAGCCCTGAGCGTCAGCGCCCTTCGCGGCGGGCGAGGGAGCCGATGGCCTCGCCCACGACGCCCCTGCGGAAGGCGATGACCACCACCACGAAGATCACCCCGTTGATGACCAGGATCCAGTCCTCGATCCCGGACAGGAATTCCTGGATCCCGATGATGATCGCCGCGCCCGCGATCGGGCCAAGCATCGTGCCGATGCCGCCGACGAGGTTCATCAGCACCACCTCGCCCGAGGTGTGCCAGGACACGTCGGTCAACGAGGCCAGCTCGAACACCACCGCCTTCATCGCGCCGGCCGCGCCGGAAAGTGCGGCGGACAGGACAAAGGCCGCAAGCTTGTAGCGGTTGGTATGATAGCCAAGCGAGATCGCCCGCGCCTCGTTTTCCCGGATCGCCTTCAGCGTCTGGCCGAAGGGCGAATGCACGGTGCGGAACACGATCAGGAACACCGCCACGAACAGGATTAGCGTGGTCAGGAACAGCTGGAACTCGCTGCGCGTGTCCAGCAGCCCCAGGAAATACCCGCGCGGAATCGACTGCAGCCCGTCCTCGCCCCCGGTGAACGGCGCCTGGATGGCCAGGAACAGCAGCATCTGCGCAAAGGCCAGCGTCACCATGGCGGTGTAGATCCCGTGGCGGCGGACCGCCAGCACCCCGGTGCCCAGCCCCAGCAGGGCAGCGACCGCGGCGGCCAGCAGAATTCCCGCCTCGAGCGGCCAGCCGAAGGCCTTGATCGCATAACCGCCCATATAGGCGCCGCCGCCAAAGAACATCGCATGGCCAAACGAGACGATGCCGGTGAACCCCATCAGCAGGTTCAGCGCCAGCGCGAACATGGCAAAGCACATGATCTTCATCACCACGAAGGGGTTCATCATCTGCGACGCAAGCATCAGCGCCAGGACGATGGCGGCGAACAGCCCCAGCTCGACCAGCCGGCGGCGGCGGGTGATCCGGCGTTCGCCCCGAGAGGCGGAAAGGCTTGTGCTGCTGGTCATCGGGTGCTCCCGAACAGGCCCGAGGGCCGGAAGATGAGGATCAGGATCATGATGAAGAAGATCACCGTGGTTGAGGCGGCCGGATAGAACACCTTGGTCAGCCCCTCGATCAGCCCCAGCCCGAAGCCGGCGATCACCGAGCCGGCGATGGAGCCCATGCCGCCGATCACCACCACCGCAAACACCACGATGATCAGGTTCGACCCCATCGCCGGGCTGACCTGATAGACCGGGGCGGCGACCACGCCGGCCAGCCCCGCCAGCCCGACGCCGAAGCCATAGGTCAGCATGATCAGCCGCGGGATGTTGACCCCGAACGCCTGCACCATGTCGGCATCTTCCGACGCCGCGCGCAGATAGGCGCCAAGCTTGGTGCGTTCGATGGCGATCCAGACCGCAAGGCAGACCACCAGCGATATGGCGATCGCCACCAGCCGGTACATCGGCATCCGCATGAACCCCAGATCGACCGATCCCGGCAACGGGTTGGCATAGGGCATCCCCGACCAGCCATAGCTCTGCGCCACCAGTCCTTCGAGGATCAGGGCGACGCCGAAGGTCAGAAGCAGCCCGTAGATCTGGTCCACGTCGCGCAGGTAGCGCAGCAGCCCCCGTTCCAGCGCCATGCCCAGCACCGCCACCACCAGCGGCGCGACGACCAGCGCCCCCCAGAACCCGATCCCGAGATAGCTGAGCAGCATCCAGGCGACATAGGCGCCCAGCATGTACTGCGCCCCATGCGCAAAATTGATCAGGTTGAGCAGCCCGAAGATGATGGCGAGCCCAAGGCTCAGCAGCGCATAGAACGCCCCGTTGACCAGCCCGAGCGCAAGCTGGCCGTAAAGCGCCTGTGCCGGGATTCCGAATATTTCCATGTGGGTTCCCTTTCAGACGCCCAGATAGGCCCTGATCCGCTCCGATCCGGCGGCCAGGTCGCCGGCGGCGATTTCGTCAACCACCCGCCCGTGTTCGACCACGTAATGGCGGTCGGCGAAGCCCGAGGCGAAGCGGAAGTTCTGTTCGACCAGCAGGATCGTGAACCCGATGGTGCGCAGCGATGCGATGATCTCTCCCAGTTGCTTGACGATGATTGGGGCCAGCCCCTCGGTCGGCTCGTCCAGCAGCAGGAACCTGGCCCCGGTCCGCAGGATCCGCGCGATGGCCAGCATCTGCTGTTCGCCGCCCGACAGCTTCGTCCCCGGGCTGTGGCGGCGTTCCACAAGCCGGGGGAACATCGCCTGCACCCGGTCCAGTGTCAGGGGATCGGCGCCGATCACCGGCGGAAGTTCCAGGTTTTCCTGGACATCCAGCCGCGAAAAGATCCCGCGGTGTTCCGGGCAATAGGCGATACCCATCCGCGCGATCCGGTGCGGCGGCAGGGTGATCGTCTCGCGCTCTTCATAGGTGATGGAGCCGCTGCGTTTCTTCATCAGCCCCATGATCGCGCGCATGGTGGTGGACTTGCCGGCGCCGTTGCGGCCCAGCAGCGTCACCACCTCGCCCCGGCCGACATGTAGGGTCATGCCGTGGAGCACATGGCTTTCCCCATACCAGGCATGGAGATCGCGGACCGAAAGCATCGCCGTGTCTGCGGTCATCCTATTCTCCCATATAGGCGCGGGTGACGTCGGGGTCGGTCGACACCTCGGCGTAATTGCCTTCGGCCAGCACCTCGCCCCGCGACAGGACGGTGATGCGGTCGGAAAGCTCGGCCACCACGGACAGGTTGTGTTCCACCATCAGCACCGTCATTGGCCCCCGCAGGCGGTTGATCAGCGCGGTGATCGGGGCGATGTCCTCGATCCCCATGCCCGAGGTCGGCTCGTCCAGCAGCAACAGCTTTGGCCGCAGCGCCAGCGTCGTTGCAATCTCCAACGCCCGCTTGCGGCCATAGGACAGGCTGGAGGCCAGCCTGCCCGCGCGGTCGGCCAGCCCCACGTCGGCCAGCAGCTGCTCGGCCTCGTCGTTCAGCGCCTCGGATCGGGTGATCGGGCGCCAGAAACGGAAGGTGCCACCCTCGCGGCGCTGAAGCGCGATGCGGACGTTCTCGATCAGGGTCAGATGCGGGAAGGTGGCCGAGATCTGGAATGACCGCACCATGCCGTCCATCGCCACGTCAGCCGGGTGCCGTCGGGTGATGTCCTTGCCGTCCAAGCGGATCGTGCCCGAGGTCGCGTCCAGAAACCGGGTCAGAAGGTTGAAGGTCGTGGTCTTACCCGCGCCGTTGGGTCCGATCAGCGCATGCACGCTGCCGCGCGCCACGTCCAGCGACACCTCGTTCACGGCTTTGAAGCCGCCGAAGTTCTTGGAAAGATTGCGTGCTTGAAGAATGATGTCGGTCATGGCGATCCGTTCCCGCTATGGCGCACGCGAACTGTCACTTGGCTGCTGCGTTGGTTTCATGGTGGCCCGCATGACGGCAGAGCAGGTTTTCCAGCGGCGGAACCTCGGCCGGGGCGGGATCGAGACCCATGGGCAGATACCAGGCCCGTTCCATGGCGATGCGATCCTCGGTGCCCGCGATCACGGCAAGGGCAATGCGGCGCGACGCTTCGGCAGGCAGGCCGGGGGCAGACTGCACGATTTCGGAAACCGCATGGTTGGCGCGGGCGGTCCCTTCGCGCAGGTCCCTTGTGCTTGCCCAGGGGGCGGCCAGCAGGTCGTCGGCCGCGGCAATCGCGCTTTCCAGCGCGGCGGCGTCGGATGCGTCCTGCGCCGCATCGCGGACCTTTGCGGCAAGCGCCCGCGCATCGGCCAGCTGGAAGCGTTCCCGCGCGTGCAGGTGATCCAGCCGGGACCGCAGGAACCCGAGATAATGCACGATCAGGCCCAGCTGCTCGCGCGCCAGCGGGTCGTCCGCCGGCAGCGCGGGCGCGATCACGTCGGTCAGTGATTTGCAGACGGCCCGCAGGCCGGTGTCGGAGTGATCCATCACAGACGCTCCTTGAGGCAAAGGGAGAGCTCGCGCTCGACCGTGGGGGCCATGCCCTTCACCCGGATCAGCAGCGGGTCCTGATGCGACTTGCCGAGCCGCGCGACGCGGTTTGCCGTGGCGACCGTTGAGGCGATGATCTGGTAGCAGTTCAGGATGCGATACCAGGCCAGCCGGTCGGGATCGACCGGGAGGCCGGAGACGCGGGTGTATTCCTCGAAGAAGTCGTCCAGCGGGATCAGCCCGCAGACGAAATAGGTTTTCCTGTCCTCGGAATAATGGCCCATGGTCGATTGCGTCATCCAGGCCAGGTCGCGGTGGCGGTCGCCGATATGCGCCCGTTCCCAGTCGAGCCATGCGCCGATCCGGCCGGTTTCCTCGTCGAACAGGAAATTTCCGCTGCGGAAATCGCCATGCACGATGCTGGCGTGGTCAAGCTTGGGCGCATTCGCCTCGAGCCAGTTCGCGGCCACATCCATCAGCGGGAAATCCTCGCCCCGGTCCTCTTCCCAGATGCGGCGGGCGCGGTTCAGCTGCCAGATCGCCGCCTGGGTGGTGCCGGCCTGCGGCATGTCCATGGTGGCGAAGGAGCGGGCGGAGAAATCGAAATGATGGATAGCCGCCAGATGGGCCATGAACTGCGGCGCCAGTTTCGCCCGCAGATCGGGTCCGAAATTGGTTCCCAGCCCGCTGACCTGCCCGGTCTGCGTGGCCCGGCTTTTGGTGACGCCCGGCGCAAAGGCATAGATCAGCGCCGGCTGGGGAAACCAGCGTCCGTCCGGGTCCAGCCAATACACCGCAGGGACGGGGATGATGCCCTGGAATGCCTCCAGCAATTCGTATTCCCTTGGGCGCGAGGTGGTGTTCGAGCCCTCTGACGGGTCCATCCGCAGCACCAGCCGTTCCTTTCTGCGGCCCTGCGCAAGGTCGTCCCATTCCAGCGTGAATCCCATCTGGATCTTGGACACGCCCCCCGTGAACCAGCCCGGCTCGGTGATGACGAAGTTCCCGACCCCCAGATCGGTCAGCATCCGGGTCAGTTTCGCCCTGAGCTCGTCCAGCGTGATGCGCCGGTAGGGCGGGCCCGAGCGGCTCTGCATCTTGCGGGTCAGAAGCTCGTCCACTTCGCGCTCGACCGGAAAGCGGTCGCGGATCGCCTGGATGAACTGGGGGGTGGGGTTGTCGCGGATGTTGAAGCTGTCGTGCAGCGATGCGGGCAGGACGGTCATACGATGCCCCCGCTTTGCGGCACGCGGCGCCAGGGCGCGGAACGCGACATGTGGCGCGCCAGGTAGTCCAGCCCGAAGATATCCCCGAATTCGCCAAAGCCCACGCGGTCGTTCCACGTGTAGCGCATGGTGGTCTGGTAGCAGACATGGCAAGGGTTGAAGGAATGCCACGGATGCCCGCCGACCGCGGTGCCCAGGAACTCGAAGCTCTTGCCGCGGATGTCGGTGACGGTGATGCGGTTGCCGATCGGCTGCATGTGGACGCGGTTGGCCTGCACCTCGGCGCTGGTCACGCCGTAGACCTCGCCGTTCTCGACGACAAAGCCGAACTGCACCGGGTCATACAGGACCGTGCCTTTTTCGATCCGCATCGGCACGGCCAGGTGGATGGCCAGATCCTCGCCGAAATTGATCGAGATCCAGGACACGGCACGGGTGCCCAGCTCTTTCCGGGGACCCCAGGAATGGTCCATGCCCTCGTAGCAGTCGACCTTGTAGGTTTCCCCGTAAAGCGTGAGGGAGCCGGTGATATGGCCCTTGCATTCGAAATGGCCGTTCGCCCATTCCTTGCCGATGCGGGCATCTTCGGCACCGCTGGGCCGCTGGGTCAGCAGCGGGTTTTCCGCCGGATCACGCGGGTCGAAGGGATGGTGCAGGCCGCGGAAGCTGAGGTCGAAGCTGCAGGCGCCCAGTTGGTTCTCATAGCGCAGGTCGTAGTTCTGCGGACCCCCCAGCGCCTTGAGTGACAGGCCGTTGTCCAGCGTGAAGTCGGAAAACTTCTCGGGGCATTTCAGGTGCATCTGCGGATCGGTGAAGTCGATCTCATAGGTGTGCACGCAGAGGCCGCGGCTAACGATCACCGATGACAGGCATATTCCCAGGTTCGGCCGGGCCAGCACATAGCAATTGCCGAAGATGCCTTCCTCGGGAACGGCAAACGGCAGGAAGATGGTTTCCGTCCAGCTCAAGTCCGAAGGATCGTGCGGATGGAAATCTGCGTCTTCAGGGGTAATCATCGTTTCTGCTCCTGACGGGTCGGGATGGCGGATCGGGCGGGGCTCGATCCGACGGGTTGCAAGGCGCGCCTCAGCCGGCCAGCGCGCATTTCTCGGGCTCGGGCGGGCCGAATGCCTGTTCGCCGGGAATGGTCTTCAGCACCTTGACGTAGTCCCAGGGCTTCGTGCTTTCCTCGGGGGTCTTCACCTGCATCACATACATGTCGTGGATGGCGCGGCCGTCGGGGCGAATCGTGACCTGTCCGAACAGAGGGTCGTCGATCGGCTGCGATTTCATGTCGGCGACGATGGTCCCGGCTTGGGCCGAGCCGGTCGCCAGCGCGGATTCGAGATAGTGGTAGACCGCGGAATAGACGCCGGCCTGTCCCTCGGACGGCATTCCTCCGTTATGGGCGGCAGCGAAGCGTTCGGAAAAGGCGCGGGTCTGGTCGTTCGTGTCCCAGTAGAAGGCGGTGGTGTAGATCAGCCCCTTGGCCGCCTCGAGCCCCAGCCCGTGCACATCGTTGATGAAGATGGCCAGCGTCGCCAGCCGCTGCCCCTCTTCCACCAGCCCGAACTCGTTGGACTGCTTGATCATGTTCATCAGGTCGGTGCCCGCGGTGCCGAAAGCCACCACATCCGCGCCGGACGATTGCGCCTGCAGAAGGAAGGACGAATAGTCGACCAGACCAAGCGGCGGCAGCGCGTGCCCCTTGACCTCGCCCCCGGCCTCCAGCACGAATTTGGTGGCCACCGCCTCCAGCCCCTTGCCGCCGGCATAGTCCGAGGTGACGAAGAACCAGCTTTTCCCGCCGGTTTCCACCGTCGCCTGTGCGGTGTTGCGGGCCAGCGAATACAGGTCGAAGGTCCAGTGCACGGTGTTCGGCGTGCAGGCGTCGCGGGTCAGCGCGTCATGCCCGCCGCCGGAGACCAGCAGCGCGGCGTCGCTGTCCTTGACCAGCGCCGCAACCGCCAGCGCGGCGGCGGAGTTCGGCACGTCCACGATCGCATTCACGCCGTCCCTGATCCAGTCCCGGGCGATCGCCGATGCGACGTCGGCCTTGTTCTGGTGATCGGCCGACAACACTTCGATGTCGAAATCCGCCTCGGGATGCGCCTTGCGGAAATCCTCGACCGCAAGCTTTGCGGCCACGACCGATCCCGGCCCGCTCCAGGCGGAAAAGCCGCTGGCCATGTCGTTCAGGACCCCCAGCCGCAGCCTGGTGATATCGGCGGAGGCCGTGCCTGCGGTCAGGATGAACGCCAGCGCGGAGACCGCCAGAAGTCGTCCACGAGTGATAGGTGCCATTGTCGCATATCCTCCCCGATATGTATGGCGTTGTGATGATGCCCCAGCCGTCGCAGAAGCCATCACTGGCCTCCGGCGCGTGCCGAAACCTTCCTGTTCACTGTAGTTTCCCGCCTTCCGGTGGTGCTTCCTCCTGCAGCCGGAAGGACGGGCGACATTGATACGCTAGGATAAGGTAATTTCGCTGTCAAATGATTTGTTGGAACATAATAAGCGATGTGGAGGGGGTGAGTACGTGGCCGAAAACGCTGCCGGATGCTCTGAAATATATAATATACTCAGTAATTTATGTGAATTTTCCGCGCCGGATTGTCATGGGGCGATGATGGTCGGCCGCGGCGCATAATCCTTCTGCGGCCTGACGTTGGCCGAGTCGCTTTCACCTTCCCCGACGCGATCCCGTTGCCATGGACGGGGGCGACTCGGCCGTAGAGGTCGCACCGCGGCGACGCCGCCACGCGGCATCCCGCCCAGTCGTAGTTGCGCCCTGCGCCGATCGGCTTTCGCGGTCGCAGGTCCGGCGGCAGAAGCAATCGCATGATTGCTTTATGCCGTGGACGTCGACCCGCATGGCCTCGCCTTGCGCTGGACTTTCACCCGGGCCCGTGGTTCTTCTGCGGGAAGCTGCTTCGGGATGCGTGGATTGAGCTCGAAAACATCATCCAGATCGGGCCCCCGGCGTCTTTCCAAGGATGACAGGATTGCGCTGATCCTTCGGACCGCGCGCGAATTGATTCGCGAAAAGGGTTTCGAGAATTTCCTGCCGCTGGAGGTCGCGCAGCGCAGCGGCGTTTCCGAAGGCATGGTCTATAAATATTTCAAGAGCAAGCGCGAGCTGATGGAGCGCGTGGCCGAAGGCTGGTTCGAGGAATTCCTCAGCGAGGCCCCGGTCCCGGACCAGGACCAGCCGCTGCGCGACCAGCTGTTCCAGGTGATCTGGAGCTCGCTGATGTCGATCAAGAGAGAGCCGGCGCTGACGCGTTTCGTGCTGATGGAACTGCGGGCGGACCCGAATTATCGCAATCTCCCCACCTATCGGCAAAGCCGGCGTTTCGCGGAATCGGTGGTCAGCGTCATCGACCTTGGCATCCAGCGGGGGCTGATCCGGGCCGATCTGAACCGCAAGCTTGCGCGCGACATGATCTTTGGCGCGATCGAACACGCCACCTGGGCATTCCTGCGCGGCGAGGATGAGGAATTTTCCGTCGAGGTCACCGCCCGCGGCATCACGGACATGATCCTCGACGGCATCAGCACGCAAAAGCCGCTGACGACCGAAATGATCGAGCGGCTCGAGCATATGGCAGGCCAGCTTGCCAATGAATTGCACAATGCACGGATGACGCCTCCCGCGGGTTAGAGGGCTGCAATCCCTCGTTGAGGATTCATGCGGCCGGATCAGCCGCATGAATCTCAGATATGCAGATAGCGGTTCTGGACATCCTTGTTGTCGCGCAGTTCCGCGGCGGTTCCGTGATAGACCACCACGCCCTTTTCCAGGACATAGCAGCGGTCGCTGAGGTTCAGGACGAAATCCAGATTCTGTTCCGCCATGATGATGGACACGCCGGCATCTCGCAATTCGCGGATCTTTTCGCCGATCTGGGCGACGATCAGCGGGGCGACCCCTTCCGACGGCTCATCCAGCAGGATCAGTTCCGGGTTGCCCATCAGCGTGCGGGCGATGGTCAGCATCTGCTGCTGCCCGCCGCTGAGCAGCCCGCCCGGGCGGTTGCGGAACCGTTCCAGATCGGGGAACAGCGCGAACACCCGGTCCTCGGTCCAGGGCTCCAGCCCCTCGCGCGGCGGCAGCCGGGCGACGTCGAGGTTTTCCCAGACGGTCAGCGAACCGAAGATGCGCCGTTCCTCGGGGACATAGCCCAGCCCGGCCCGGGCATTCAGATGCGACGGCCGGCGGGTGATCGGCTGCCCCTTCCACAGGATCTTGCCCGAGGCGGGCGGGGTAATTCCCATGATCGCCCGCATGGTCGTCGATTTGCCGACACCATTGCGGCCCACCAGCGCCACAAGTTCGCCCGTTTCGATCTTCAGGGAAACATCATGCAGGACCTTGCTGAGGCCGTAGCAGACGTTGATCGCCTCGACTTGCAAAAGGCTCATCTCATTCCCTTCCCAGGTAGATGCGCTGCACATCGTCATTCGCGCGGACCTCGTGCGGCAGACCGGTGGCGATGATCTCTCCGTGATGCAGGACGGAAATCGTGCTGGCGATCTCGAACACCACATTCATGTCGTGTTCGGTGAACAGCAGCGTGATTCCGCGCTGCTGCACGATATCGCGGATCAGCGCGATGCTGGACAGGGTTTCGGCGATCGACATGCCGGCGGTGGGTTCGTCCAGCAGCAGGATTTTCGGTTCCGCCGCCAGCGCCACGGCCAATTCCAGCTGTTTCTGCTTGCCATGGGCCAATTCGCCCGCCCGCCGGCCGGAATCGCCGCCCAGCCGGACCTGTTCCAGCAATTGCATGATCTCGTCCCCAAACAGCCCGGCGGCGGCGTGGAACGGGTTGAATTGCAGCTTGCGATTGGCAATCAGCGCCACCTGCACGTTTTCAAAGGCGGTCTTGCGGGGGAACACATTCACCTTTTGAAACGAACGCGCCATGCCGATCCGCACGATCTCATGCGGCTTCATCCGCGACAGGCGCTGCCCCTCCAGGGCGATGCTGCCGGTCGTCGGCAGGATCAGCCCGGAAATCAGGTTGAACAATGTGGTCTTGCCGGCGCCATTCGGCCCGATGATGGCGTGGCGGGCGCCTTTTTCGACGGAAAACGACACGTCGTTGATGGCGATGAAGCCGCCGAACTTCTTGGTTGCGTTGGTAACGTCCAGAAATGCCATGTCACTTGCGTCCAAGGCGCGCGTAGAGTTTGCGGAACAGCTCGATCAGCCCCTCGGGCAGGACCAGCACCACCAGCAGCAGGATCAGCCCCATCACCAGCGGCCAGTATTGCGTGTACTGGTGGATCGTCACCTCGAGCAGATACAGCAGCGAGGCGCCTAGGATCGGCCCGACGAAACTGTGCACGCCGCCCAGCAGCACGCTGATCACGATATGGCCGGACTGCGTCCAGAACGCCGATTGCGGGTACATGCCGCGCAGATACATCGCCATCAGGCTGCCGGCGATGGCGGCAAACAGCGCCGCCAGCACAAAGCCGATCAGCTGCATCTGCCGGACATTGACGCCAAGGAAGCTGGCCCTGGTCTCGTTCTCGCGGATGGCCACGAAGATCTGGCCCATGGTGGATTTGCTCAGCAGCCACATCAGCGCGGTCGAGGCGCCGACCACCGCCAGCACGAACCAATAGAAGCTTTGCGGCGAGGCCAGCATCCCGGGCAGGGTGATGCCGACGAAACCGTCGTCGCCGCCGGTCACGGGCTTCCACTTGATGATGATGCCCCAGACCAGCATCGAGAAGGCCAGCGTCAGCATGGCGAAATAGATCGCCTTCAGCCTCACGCACAGCACCCCGATCACCAGCGCAAAGGCGGCGGCCAGCAGCACGGCCATCGGCATCGCCGCGGCCAGCGGCAGCTGCCAGCGGGTCAGGAAGAACGCCGTGGCATAGCCGCCGATGGCAAAGAACGCGGCATGGCCGAACGAGACCAGCCCGATATGCCCGACCAGGATATTGAGGCTGAGCGCCAGCAGGCTGAAGATCATGACCTGCACGGCCAGCTCGGTCAGGTAGCGCGACCCCAGGAACGGCACCGCCAGCAGCGCCAGGAACAGGCAGGCCAGGAAGATGAGTTGCGGACGGCTGGTCATCAGTGGCGCTCCTCGTCAGCTTTGCCGAAAAGTCCCCAGGGGCGCACCAGCAGGATGACCACCATCATCACGTAAGAGGCGACGATCACCCATTCCTTGAGGTAGATCGACCCCATCACGGTCAGGAAGCCCAGGATCAGCGCCCCGACGAAGCTGCCCAGCAGGCTGCCCAGCCCGCCGATGATGACGATGATGAAGGCGTCGATGATGACCAGCGAGTCCATGCCCGGATCGACCGCCGAGCGCGGCGCGGCCAGCGCGCCGCCCATGGCGGCCAGTGCGGCGCCGGTGACGAACACCCCGGAATAGACCAGCTTCACGTCGGTCCCCAGTGCGTTCAGCATCACCCGGTCCTCGCGCGCGGCGCGCAGGATGCGCCCCCAGCGCGTGCGCTCCATGAAGAACCAGATCGCGACCGCGATGATCGGTCCCATGACGCACAGGAACAGCGCGTATTTGGGATAGGGGCTGATCCCCAGGTTGACCGCGCCGCGCAGGAAGGGCGGCGCGCCGATGCTGTATTGCCCCGAGCCCCAGATCATCTTCACCAGGTCCTTGATGACCAGCACCAGGGCAAAGGTGAACAGCAGCTGCAGCATGTGTTCCTTGTCATACAGCCGGGACAGCAGCCCCCGCTCGACGACAAAGGCCATCGCGCCCATCAGCGCGCCGGCGCCCAGCACCCCCAGCAGGAAGCCGAGATTGCTGTCGCCCGTCACCCGCAGGATCGACAGCGCGACATAGGCGCCGACCATGTAGAATGCGCCATGCGCGAAATTGACGATGCGCAGCACGCCGAAAATCAGGGTCAGGCCGGCGGCGATGATGAACAGGTTCATCGCCAGGGAAAGAGAGTTCATCACCTGTATGAACAGGATCATCGGGTTCGCGAACATGCGGTTGCACCTTGCGGCCGCGCCGCGCGCCATGCGCATGACGGCCAGCGTTGCTGGGAAGGAACAGCGCGCCGCAGCGGCGGCGCGCCAGGATCGCGGCGCGGGCGCTATCGTACCAGGCGCAGATCGGTCATGCGCGCGACGTCCGAGCCTTCCTGCGGTTCGAAGCGGCCGTAGAACTCGGGCGAGTTGGCGCGGTTCGTTTCCGGGTCGATGGTGATCTCGCCCAGCGGGGTCTGGATGGTCAGCCCGTCCAGCGCGGCCGCCACCGCCGTCGGCTCGGTGGTGCCGGCAGCCTCGATCGCGGCGGTAAGGAACTTGACGGCGTTATAGCCGGTGATCGGCCACATGTCGGTTTCCTTGCGGCCCTGATGGGCGGCCAGCGCCTGCTGATAGGCGGCGTGAGAGTCCTCGCCCTCGTAATACCAGACATCGGCGGCCGAGGCCCACAGCCCGCCGGGAAGCTCGGCCCCCAGCGCGGCGGCCACGGCGTGGTCGCCGGTGTTCGAGCCCCACAGCACCTTCTTGGACTCGAACAGTCCAAAGGGGGTGGCCTGCTTGACGAAGGCGATGAAGCTGCCGCCGTACTGGGTGCCGACGATGGTGTCGCAGTCCGAGGACAGCAGCTGCGTGATTGTCGCGCTGAAATCGGTGGCGTTCATCGGGACCAGGAACTCCCCGGCCTCGGTGATGTCGCCCATGTTGGCGCGGATCGCGGCGAACCAGTCATGCGTATAGGCATAGTCGAAGCCGGTGAAGCAGATGCTTTCCGTGCCCATGCCGCGCAGCACCTCAACCGTGCGCACGCCGTCCACATCGGTGGTGGGGGCCAGCTGGAAGATATAGTCGTGCAGGTTGTCGCCGGCGGTCAGCGCCTCGGTCTTGGCCGAGGGCGAGATGTTCACCACCTTTTCCTCGCGCGCGATCTGCGAGTTGGCCAGTGAGGTCGCCGAGGTCGCCGGGCCGATGAAATGCTGCACCCCCTCGAGCGTGATGAGCTCGCGCATGGCGGCGGTCGACACGTCCGGGCGCAGCTGCTCGTCGCGCAGCAGCACCTGCAGCGGGCGGCCAAGGACGCCGCCCGCCTCGTTGACCTGTTTCACCGCCAGATCGACGCCGGCATAGATGCCCTCGCCGACATAGGCGCCGCCGCCCGACATGGGCAGGATGACGCCCACCTTGATCGGCCCGTCCTGGGCCATCGCCGCCGTGGCCAGGACCGCGGTCCCAAGCGCCAGGGCGCAGGATTTCATCGCTTTTCTGTAGGTCATTGTCCGTCAACCTCCCATTGACGTTTCAGTTGATCCGACGCGTGCGCCCTTGTGTCGTTCGCGCCGCGTCGGCCTCCTCCTCCTCCGCCGTCGCGCCGGGGGCGCTCAGACGTTCTCCCGCCCGTAAAGATGCCGGGCGATGATGATCTTCTGGATCTGCGGCGTGCCGTCCGCGATCAGCTGCCCGCAGACGTCGCGCAGCCGCTGCTCGATCGGCAGGTCCTGCGTGTAGCCGTAGTGTCCGTGCAGCACGAGACAGTCGCGGATCACGTCGACGCAGATCTCGGGGACCATCCCCTTGCAGACCGCGGCCTCGGCATTGTGGGGGCGGTTCTGGTCGCGCAGCCACAGCGTGCGCAGGCAGTGCCAGCGCGCCATTTCCAGCCGGGACCACGCCTCGGCCACCGGGAAGGATACGCCCTGGTTGCGCGAGACCGGCTGTCCGAAGGCCGTGCGCTCGCGTGTGTAGGCGATGGTTTCCTCGAGCGTCTGCATCGCCGCGCCCACGCACATCAGCCCGATCAGGGCGCGGGTGTATTCAAAGGTCTGCATCGCAGAGCCGAAGGCGCCGTTCAGCGTGCCGACCAGGTTCGCGGCGGGGACCCGCACGTTGTCGAGAAACAGCGAGCCGCGCAGGATGCATTTCGACCCCATGTCGGCATAGGGATGCCGGGTCACGCCGGGGGTGTCGAAGGGCACCAGAAAGGCGGAAACGCCGCGCGAGCCGGCGTCGGGGTCGGTCCGCGCGAACACGATTCCCGCATCGGCCGCCATGACCAGCGTCACCGAGGCTTTCTCTCCGTTCAGGATGAAATCATCGCCATCCCGCTCGGCGCGGGTGCGGATGGAGGCCGCGTCCGATCCGCAATGCGGCTCGGTCAGGCAGACGCTGATGCGGGCGTCCCCGGCGGCCAGCCGCGGCAGCCATTCCCGGCACAGGGGCTCGCTGGCGTTGCGCGCCATCAGGTCCCCGACGAAGGCGCTGTTCAGGATGCCGTAGCACAGGTTGAAATCGCCGCGGGCGACCGCCTCGATGGCGATGCCGGCGGTCACGCAGTCCAGTTCCTGCCCGTCGTATTCCCGGGGAATGCGCAGGCCGAACAGGCCCATCCCTGCCATCTGCCGCCAGGCGTCCTCGGGGAAGGCGCCGTCGCGGTCGCGGGCCATGTAGCCGGACAGCAATGCGCTGGCGACGAAACCATCCAGCGCCGCGGCGATGCTTGCCTGATCGTCGGTATAGGAAAAGTCCAACATATTCCTCCCTCGTCACACGCGCTCCGCTCAGGGCGAGCGATGGCTGGCGCCTGTCCGGGCCGGGTGCGGTTCATTCCGCCCTGTGCCGTCCGCCTCCCGCGGCAGGGGCGGGCGGCTGCGGTGCGGGCCGGTCGAGCCCGCCTCTCGGCCCCGCCGGTCGGGGCTATCGGGGACGAGCGGGGTTGGCCGCGGATTGCGGGGCGGGTAGAGGTAACAGTTACTCACAGGGTCCTCGCAGAAAGCATATCTTGCTCCAGCGTCCGAGTTGATTCCTTACTGGAACCTAAGCGGAATCCGTAAATAATCACAATAGTAAACTTGCTACCTAATTATTATTGCCTGATAAGGCTGGGGTGAGTTACACTTACCTATGCGAATCGTGGCTGCCCCGAGGCGGCGCGATGAGGAGGAGCGATGGACGAGATCCTGGCAACCATGGCTGCCGTGGCCGCTGACCCCCTGGGTTATGCGCGCCAATGGAAGCAAGAGACGCAGGGCCGCGTGATCGGCCTGTTCCCGATGCATTTCCCCGGAGAGCTGGCCCACGCCGCCGGCGCGCTGCCGGTCATCCTGCAAGAGGATGACGAGCCGGTCACCGTCGGCCAGGCGCAGGTGTTCAACTTCTACTGCGGCTACAACCGCTCGATCATCGACCAGGCGCTGCGGGGCGAGTTCGAGGTGCTGGACGCGATCCTGTTCGGGGATCACTGCGTGCAGCTGCTGGGCACTGCCGATGTGATCCGCGCCAGCCTGCCCAAGCTGCCGATCCTGTTCAACCAGCTGTGCTCGATCCTCGATGCGGAATGGGCCAAGGCCGAGACCACGCGCACCTTTTCGCAGCTGTGGAAAGAGCTGGAGGCGCTGATCGGCCAGCCCATCACGCCGACGCAGGTGCAGGCATCCATCCGCCTGTTCAACCGCAATCGCGCATTGATCCGCCAGCTTTACGACCTGCGCCGGGCTGGGCAGATCGCGCTGACCGGCCGCCAGATGCAGGATGTCGTCAAATCCTCGATGGTGATGGACCGCGCGCAGCATACGGCGCTGCTGGAAAAGCTGGTGCCGGGACTGGAACGGCGCGGGCCGCCCGCGGATGCGGTGCGGGTGTTCCTGTCGGGGCATCTTTGCCACGCGCCCAAGTTGCCGGTGCTGGATCTGGTCGAGGAATGCGGGGGGGTGGTGGTCGACGACGACCTCTATCACGGGTTCCGCTTCGTGTTCTGGGATGTCGCGGAAACCGGCGATCCGGTCGAAGCGCTGGCGGACTGGTATCAGCTGCGCTCGACCAAGGTTCCCTGTCCGACCCGCGCGGTGAAGTCGCTGGACTGGGAAGACTATCTGCTGCGCAACGTCCGCGCATCGGGGGCGCAGGGGCTGATCGTGCTGATGGCCAAGTTCTGCGAGCCGCACATGTATTTCTATCCCGAGATCAAGGACGCCTTCGACCGCAACGGCATCCCGCATCTGCTGGTCGAGACCGAACACGAGGAAATGCCGATGGAGGCGCTGAAGACGCGCGTCGAAACCTTCATCGAGATTGCAAGGCGACGGATGGCCGCATGACGCGGCGCAGATGAACCGGAGGACAGAAGGATGCAGATGGTTGCAGAAACGCAGGAACGTTCCAAGGCCGGCCCGGTCTTCGGCAACGGCGAGCGGGCGAACCGCCTGAAGGCCACGCGCTTCGGTGGCAAGCTGGTCAACGACTATTGGGAAAGCCTTTTCGCCGCGAAAGAGCAGGGCAAGAAGGTGGTCTGGTACAACGGCACCTATATCCCGCCCTTCTTCCACGCCCATGACGTGGCCTGGGTCCATGGCGAGGCCTGGTCGGCGATGCTGTCGGCCAAGCACCGCGAGGTGACGGCGCAGGCGCGCGGCGACCAGAAGGGCTACGACCGCGAGCTTTGCTCCTATGCCCGCACCCATATCGGCCAGCTGCTGATCGAGCTGGACAAGGTGAAATCCGGCACCTCGGACATGGCGCCCGACGATCCGCGCATAGAAACGCTGCTGAAGCTGCCGCCGCCGGACATGATCATCAACGCCTATCCTTATTGCTCGTCGGGGCAGCAATGGGACGACATCACCTATCGGCTGTTCGGCAAGAAGGTCCCGATGATGACGATCTCGATCCCGCTTCTGTGGGGCGGGCGTCCCGATGCCGGCTATCTGCGCGGCGAGGAATGGCACGAACGCTCGCGCTATGTGGCCGACCAGCTGGTCGCGATGACGAAGTTCATGGAGGAGCATACCGGCCGCAAGTTCGACTTCGACCGCCTGTCCGAGGTCATGGGCTACATCAAGAAGGCCGCGCAGCTGCGGCTGGAAGCGATGGACCTGTGCACCGCGCAGCCCTCGCCGGCCTCGTTCTTCGACTGGATCGTGTCGATCGCCCCGGTCAACTTCCTGCCCGGAGACCAGAACATCGTCACCTATTTCGAGGGCGTACTGGCCGAGTGCAAGGAGCGGATCGCCCGCGGCGAGGGCGCCGTGAAGGACGAGAAATACCGGCTGTTCTTCGACGGGATGATGAACTGGAACAAGGTCGGCTGGCTGGCCGACAAGTTCGCCGCCGTGAATGCCTGCGTCGTCGCCGGCCGCTATACGCATATGTCCTTCTGGCAGGAACCCGAGTTGATCGACCTGGAAAACCCGGTGCTGGGGATGGCGCAGAACTATCTGATCTGCCCCAACAACCACGGCGCCCCGATCATGATCGGCGAGATCGAGCGGATCTGCGACAAGTTCAAGATCGACGGGATGGTGATGCACGCCGCGCGCACCTGCCGGGGCATGACCAACTCGCAATTCCTGATCGCCGACAGCGCCAAGCGCCATGGCCGCCAGGCGCTGTTCTTCGAAGGCGACGTGGCCGACGAATCCTTCTACAAGGACGAACTGCTGAACGTTCGGCTGGAAGCGATGGTCGAGGCGCTGGATGCAAAGGCGCGGGCGGCCTGACTGCCTGGCACGAACCCGCCCCCTGCGGATGGGGGCGGGTTTTTTCACCAAAGCAAACTACGCTAGCATATGGTAACCCTATGCGGCGAATCTGGGAGGAGACAGACATGACCGAGGCGATCAGGCGCACACCCATCCCCTTTGAACAGGCGAGCGCGCTGATAACCGGCGGCACCTCGGGGGTCGGGCTGGAAACCGCCTGCCAGCTGGCCGAGGCCGGGGTGCCCCGCATCGCCATCGTCGGACGCAACGCCGAACGCGGCCAGGCGGCGCGGGATGCGGTCCTTTCCCGCCAGCCGGGGGTGCATGTCGAGTTCCTTCAGGGCGACTGCAACGAGGCCGATCAGGCGAATGCTGTCTGCGAGGCGGCGCGGGCGGCCTTCGGCTCGGTCGATATCCTGGTGAACTCGACCGTCGGGCCCTATGGGCCAACGCTGCTGCACAAGATCCCGGTCGAGCAGTTGCAGGACATCGTGCTCAAGCAGATGATGGCGCCGCTGCTGACCAGCCGCATCGTCCTGCCGTGGATGAGCGAAAAGGGCGGCGGCGCCATCGTCAACATCGCCTCGGACGCAGGCAAGCTGACCACGCCGGGCGAATCGGTGATCGGCGCCGCCATGGCCGGGATCATCATGTTCAGCCGCACCATGGCGATCGAGGCCAAGCGCAACGGCATCCGCGTCAACATCGTCACCCCCTCGATCATCGAGGGCACCGCCACCTATCAGCAGGTCATGGCGGCCGAGTTTTCCAGCAAGCTGTTCGGCAAGGCGATCAAGATGGCGCAGCTGGGCGTCGTCACCCCCGCCGACATGGCGGCGCTGATCGTGTTCCTGGCCAGCCCGCAGGCGGCCAAGATCACCGGCCAGGCGATCAGCTGCAATGGCGGGATCTCGGCGGCCTAGGGGCCCCTGCGGCAGGGCGGCCGCCGTCCTGCCGCCAACGACCGCAACGCACACAAGCATTCCAGTGCCGGAGAGGAGCCGGCGGAATGCGAGGGAGGAAGCCAGGAATGTCCCAGAGCCACAAGTTCACCATGTCCTATTTTCCGGCCGAGCCCGGAGAGCCGCTGTGGGACATGACCGTCCCCGAACTGATGCAGTGGAATGCCAAGGACCACCCCGACCGCATCGCGCTGGTGGAAGGGATCGCGGACCCGACCCGGCGCCGGCGCTGGACCTACCGGCAGCTGGTCGACGAAGCGGCCGCGGTGGCGCGCGGGCTGCTTGAACGCTTCACCCCCGGCGACAAGGTGGGCATCATCGCCCCGGAAACGCCGGAATGGGTGATCTTCCAGCACGCCATCTGCATGGCCGGGCTGGTCATCGTCCCCGTGAACCCCGCCTATACCGAACGCGAGCTCGAGTTCATCCTGCGCAACGCCGAGGCCAAGGGCATCGTCTTTGCCGAGACCTCGCGCGGCAAGGCGCTGCGCCCGATGATCGAGACGGTGCAGGCCAGCATCCCGCATCTGGTCCATGCCATCTGCATCACCGATCTGGACCGGCTCAAGGCCGAGGGCCGCCCCGACCGCGAACTGCCGCGGCTGGACCCCGGCGAGATCATGCAGATCCAGTACACCTCGGGCACCACCGGCTTCCCCAAGGGCGCCTGCCTGCATCACCGCGGGGTCATCAACTCGGCCCGGCTGATCGTCGAGCGCGCCGATTTCCCCGTCGGCGGGGTCTGGATCAACTCGATGCCGATGTTCCATATCGGCGGCGGCATCGTGTCCGCCATCGGCACCTTCAGCCGCCACGGCACCTTTGTGCTGATGCAGCAGTTCGACCCCGGGCTGTTTCTTGAGCTGATCGAGGCCGAGGGTGTGAACTGTTCGCTGATCGTGCCCACCATGATCCTGGCGCTGCTGAACCACCCGGACATGAAGACCCGCGACGTCAGCAGCTTCCGCTCGATCCTGTCGGGGGCGGCGGCGGTGCCGGCGGCGCTGGTCCATCGCGCAAAGAAAGAGTTCGGCGTCGATTTCGCCATCATGTTCGGCCAGACCGAAAGCAACGGCCCCTTCATCGAGACGCTGACCACCGATCCGGTCGAGTTGCAGTCCGAGACCATCGGCCGCCCGGTCCCCCATGTCGAGGTCAAGATCGTCGATCTCGAGACGCTGGAGACGGTCCCCGTCGGCACGGTCGGGGAATTGTGGATGCGGGGCTTCGGCACCATGAAGGGATATTACGGCCAGCCCGAGGCGTCGGCGGCGGCGCTGACCCCGGACGGGTGGCTGCGCACCGGCGACCTGTGCACGATGGACGAAAACGGCTATATGCGCATCGCCGGGCGCCTCAAGGAGATGATCATCCGGGGCGGGATGAACCTTTATCCCAAGGAAATCGAAGAGGTGATCTTCGACCATCCCCAGGTTTCGCAGGTGGCGGTGCTGGGCCTGCCGGATGATACCTGGGGCGAGATCGTGGCGGCCGTGGTGCTGCCCTGCGCTGGCGACGACTGCCCCACGGCCGAGGAGCTTTACGCCTATTGCCGCAAGAACCTGTCGCCGCAGAAGACCCCCGAGAAGTGGTTCTTCGTCCAGAGCTACCCCATGACCGCCACCGGCAAGATCCAGAAGAACCTGCTGGCCGACATGATCCGGGCGGGCGAGCTGGCCGAGACCGCCTGGGCGCGCCCGGTCCGCAACTCGGTGGTCGCCTAGCATGGGCACGGCGTCGGTCGCGCTGGTCACCGGCGCCGGCGGCGGCCTGGGCGCGGCGATCGCCCGGGCGCTGGCCGGGCGCGGGCATGATCTGGTGCTGAACGACCTCGAGCCGTCGGAACGGCTCGAGGCGCTGGCGGCAGAGTTGCGCGCCCTGGGCGTGCGCGTCGAGATCATGGCGCAGGACATCGCGCAGGTCGCGCATCTGCCCGGCTATGTCGCCGGGGTGGCGGCGCGGATGGGTGGGCTCGACGTGCTGGTGAACAATGCCGGCGTCTCGGTGCTGTCGCGGGGCGACCTGCTGGAGGTGACCCCGGAAAGCTTCGACCGCTGCATCGCGGTGAACCTGCGGGCGCAGTTCTTCCTGACGCAGGCGGTGGCGCGGCACATGCTGGCGGCGCCGTCCGCGCGCCGCCGGGCGATCGTCACGATCACCACGGTGGCCGTCGATCACGTCGTGGGCAGGGTGCTGGCGGAATATTCGATGTCCAAGGCGGGGCTGGCGCATATGGTCCAGCATTTCGCCGCCCGCCTGGCGCCCCAGAACATCGACTGTTTCGAGATCCGCCCCGGCATGATGCAGACCCCCATGACCTCGACCAGCCGCGAGAAATACGACCGGCTGATCGCCGAGGGCTTCGTCCCGGCCGGGCGCTGGGGGGAGCTTGACGAAATCGGAAAGGTCGTCGCCACCATGGCCTCGGGCGAGTTCGCGTATGCGGTCGGCCAGACCATCCATATCGACGGCGGGATGCGGATGAAGATGTTCTGACGCCGCTGCCTGCCCTCAGAACGGAAGCCTTGGCAGGAACAGGCTGAGGGCAGGTCCCGATCGCCGTTGCGCGGCCTGGCGTGGAACCCCCGGGCTTATCGCTCGATCACGGCCGGGCGCGGTATTTTACCTCGCATATTGCTATGAAGCATACTTGCACGTCACCATGCTTTTCGCAGCGCCCGGCCCAGGTCCCGATGGAAAAGCCCCGCGCGAGGGCGGGGCTTTCGGGTTCTCACATCGTGCATTCCGGCGATGGCGGCGGCATGTAGTCCGCAGCCGGGATGATCGACTTGATCTGATAGTCCACGGTCTTGCCGCTGTCGGGGGCGGCGGCCACCACCTCGGCAAAGATATAGGGCCGGGTCATCTGGTGATCCTCGGCGCGGATCTCCAGCGGGCCGACGGGGCTGTCGATCACCAGCCCTTCCAGCGCCTTGGACACCGCCGCGGACTCTTGGGTGCCGGCCTTGTTCATCGCCTGCGCCAGCGCGATCATCGAGGTATACATGTCGAACGCCACGTCGTCCGGCTCGTGCCCCGCGATTTTTTCAAAGGCGTCCGCGAACTTGCGCGGCCCGTCGCCCTCGACCTGCGGGACATAGGTGACGTTCTGGATCACGCCGAGCGCGGCCTCCCCCATCGCCGGCAGCACGGCGGGAATGGCGAAGTTGTTGCCCAGCACGACCTCGTACTTGTCCAGCAGGCCAAACTGCTGTTGCTGCTTGGCAAAGGTCACGCCGTCCGCGCCATAGACGATCGCCAGCAGCCCCTTGGCCGGCTCCTGGTTCAGCTGCGTGATATAGGTGCCGAAGTCGGGGGTGGGCACCGGGGTGAACAGCTGCTTGCGGACCTCGCCGCCCAGTTCCTGCACGTCCTCGGCGAAGGATTCGGCATTGTCGTGGCCCGAGGTGGTGTCCCCAGCGATGATGTCCCAGGATTCCAGCGGGTTCTGCTGCAGGAACGCCTTGTAGGTCGCCCCCAGCATCTCGCTGGATGCCTTGACTCGGAAATAATTCTGGTTGCAGCGCGTGCCCGCCGCCGAAAGCGGGTCGATGATGATCGTGTCCAGCGCCGTGGCCCGGCCTGCGATCGCCAGCGCCACCGCGGTGGGGATCATGCCGGTGACGGCGGCGACCTTGTCGTTCTTGACCAGGCGCGTGGCGGTCTGCAGGGCGGCCTCGGGCGTGCCCGAATAGGTCATCGAGACCAGCTCGACCGGGCGGCCGTTGATGCCGCCGGCCTCGTTGATCTCGACCACCGCGGTTTCCAGCCCGGCCACCGAATACTGGTAGAACGCGGCCAGCGGCCCGCTGTCGATCATCAGCGCGCCGATCTTGACCGTGTCCTGCGCCCAGGCGGCTCCGGCTGCCGCCGAAAGCGCCGCTGCCGACAGGGCGGCTGCTGCAAGTTTCATTCCATTCTCCTCCTCTGGAATATCAATGGGGCGCCGCGGGGCCTGTCAGGTCGCGCCCGGCGCGCGCAGCTCGGCATAGCCGCCGCGGATCACCGTGGCCTGGCGGTCGGGAACCTCGGCCTGGAACCGCACCTGCGACCCGTCGATCCACAGGCTGACGACCAGCCGGTCGCCGCCGAAGACCGGTGCAGCAAAGCGGGCGCCGATGCGGGCAAGCCGCGCGCCGTCGTAATCCGCCGCCGCCGCCAGCACCGCTTGGCAGCAAAAGCCGAATGTGGACAGGCCGTGCAGGATCGGACGGTCGAACCCGGCGTGGCGGGCCGCAGCGGGGTCGACATGGATCGCGACCAGATCGCCGGACAGCCGATAGATCAGCGGCGCCGCCGGGTCGATGTCCAGAACCACGCGCTGGTCGGGGTCCCGGTCGGGCATGGCGGCCAGCGGCGGCAGCTCGACCCGACCCTGGCCCGGCGCGGGCCCGCCAAAGCCGCCATCGGCGCGGGCGAACTCGATCCGGCGCAGCTCGGCCAGCAGCTCGCCCGCCGCAGTCTCGATCCGGCGATCCATCACCAGCAGCGCGCCGCGTTCCGCCCCCAGGTCGAAAACCTCGCTGAAGCGGGTCCGGCAACGGATCTCGCCCGCGGCCGGCAGCGGGCGGTGCAGGACCAGATGCTCTTCGCCATGCAGCAGGCCGCTGGTGGTCAGCCCCAGCCGGGGATCGTTGCTCCAATCGGTATTCTCGCCCAGGACCGAGGCGAGGGTGGGCGAGACCCGCAGCTCCTTTTCATAGACATAGCGCAGCAGCTCGGGGTCCAGCGGGTCGCGGCCGAAGCCGGTGCCAAGCGCATAGAGGATGCAGTCCCGCGGTCCATAGCTCTGCCGCCCCGGCGGAAATCCATAGTCCAGGATGTCGGGATAGCGGATCGTCATGCGTCATCCATTCCATGCTGGACCAAAAGCGGCCGCTATTTGTTTCTATAGAGTATCGTATTCTAGTTTATCATCATGTCAATTACCCGTTCGCGTCGCGGCTACAGCGCCCGCGAGATCAGCTCGCGCATGATTTCCGAGGTGCCACCATAGATGCGGTGGATGCGGGCGTCGGCATACATGCGGCAGATGTCGTATTCGCGCATGAAGCCGTAGCCGCCGTGCAGTTGCAGGCATTGGTCCACGATGCGGCCCTGCATCTCGGTCAGCCACAGCTTGGCCATCGAGGCCTCGGCGGCGCTCAGCTGGTCGTCGACATGGCGCGCGATGCACTGGTCGGCAAAGGCCCAGCCGATGGTCAGTTCCGTCTTCATGTCGGCCAGCTTGTGGCGGTTGACCTGGAAATCGCCGATCGGCTTGCCGAAGGCCTTGCGCTCGAACGCATAGGCCAGGGTGATGTCATAGGCGCGCTGCGCCGCCGCCAGGGCGGTGACGCCGATGGTCAGCCGTTCCTGCGGCAGTTCCGACATCAGGATGTTCATGCCGCGGCCCTCGCCGCCCAGCAGGTTGTCCACCGGAACCCGCACGTCGTCGAAGAAGATCTCGGAGGTGTCGGCCGAAAGCTGCCCCAGCTTGTCGAGATTGCGGCCGCGGCGGAAGCCCTCGCGGTCGGTCTCGACCACGATCAGGCTCATCGAGCCCGAGCCGCGCTCGGCATTGGTGCGGGTGACTGCGATCACGATGTCGCAATGCTGTCCGTTCGAGATGAAGGTCTTCTGCCCGTTGATCACATAGTGGTCGCCGTCGCGGACCGCGGTGGTGCGCACGCCCTGCAGGTCCGAGCCGGTGCCCGGTTCGGTCATGGCGATGGCGCAGACAACCGAGCCGTCCACCATGCCCGGCAGCCAGCGCGCCTTTTGTTCGGGGGTGCCGTGCTTGATCAGATAGCCCAGGCAGACGTCGGAGTGCACCGAGATGTCGGCGGCGGGTCCGGCAAAGCCGGAATAGGCCATTTCCTCGCAGACCACCATGTTCATGCGGAAATCGGCGCCGATGCCGCCGTATTCCTCGGGGACGGTGGGGCAGAGCAGCCCGGCCTCGCCTGCCTTGGCCCAGAACTCGCGCGCGACGATGCCGGTCTCTTCCCAACGGGCGAAGTTCGGGGCAACCTCGGCCGCAACAAAGCGGCGCACGGTGTCGCGCAGCTGCTGGTGTTCATCGTCGTAGATGGCGCGATTGGGCAGCATGGACTTTTTCCCCCTCCAACTTATTAGTAATCTAGCATACCATATGGGCGCCTACGGTAAAGGGGGATTCGGCCGGCGGAAGCCGCCGGAACGGGGGGTGAGAAGCTCAGTACTGGACCGCGGCGCGGCCGATGCGGCTGCGCGCGATGATCTGCTTCATCACCCCGGCGGTGCCGTCGCCGATCTGCAGGCCCAGCACGTCGCGCATCCGCTGCTGATGCGCGCTGTCGGTGACATAGCCGTAATGCCCCTCGGTCAGCAGCGCCTGGTGGATGGCGTCAAAGGCGACCTTGGGGCCGAACCATTTGCACATCGCGGCCTCGGCGGTGTGGTCCCTGCCGGCCTCGCGCAGTTGCAGCGTGTGCCAGGCCAGTTGCCGCGCCGCCGCGACCAGCGTGTCGTGGTCGGCCAGCGGCCCGGACACGTTCTGGAACTGCCCGATGGGCCGCCCGAAAGCCTCGCGCGTGCGGGCATAGTCCCAGGCCTCGTCCAGCGAGGCCTGCGCGGCGCCGCAGCATTCCAGCGCGATCAGGGCGCGGGAATAGTCGAACCCCTGCATGACCTGGGAAAACCCGCCGCCCTCGTCGCCCAGCATGTAGTCGGCCGGCACCACCACATCCTCGAAGAACACCGAGCCGCGGGCGATCTGCCGGCAGCCCACGTCGTCAAAGCTGGTGGTGGCGATCCCCGCCACGCCTTCGGGGATGAAGAAGGCCGAGATTCCGCGTGCGCCGCTGTCGGGTGGGCCGGTGCGGGCGAAGACCAAATGAATATCCGCCTCGGTCGCGAAGGTGATCGAGGTCTTTTCCCCGGTCAGCACATAGTCCGAGCCGCGCTTGCGCGCCCGCAGCTGGATGTTGGCCGCGTCCGAGCCGCCCCGCGGCTCGGTCAGGCAGATCGACATGATCTTTTCGCCGCGGACCATCTGCGGCACCCATTCCTCGACGATGGCGCGCGGCGCGTGGCGCAGCAGGATCGCCGCGTTCAGAGACACGTTCACCGGCACCTGGCTGATCGAGAAATCGCCGTAACCCATCGCCTCGGCGATCAGCCCGACCATGATCGAATCGGTGCCCAGCCCACCCAGATCCTCGGGCAGGTCGGCGCCCAGAAAGCCCAGCCGGCCCAGCTCGCGGATCAGGTCGCGATCCAGCCCGCCCTGTTTTTCACGGGCGAGATAGCCGGGTTGCAGCGTCTCGCGCGCAAAGCGCACGGCCATGTCGCGGACAGCCTGTTGTTCTTCGGTGAAAAGCATGTTGCGCACCCTCCCCGGTACCGCCGCGCCGCTTGAAGTGCTACGATACATTGCGCAAGCGAACCATATTGCCGGCTTGTAGTGCGTTGGTGCTGGTAGCACAACATAAGCTTGGATATCATGTGATCTTGAACCTGATCGAGACTCCGGCTTTCGCAGACAGGCAACAGCATATTTCCATGACAAGGGCTTCGCCATGAACGACAACACCACCGGCATCATCGACAAGTCCGGCCGCGCCAGCAGCGATCTGCGGATCGGCTATTTCGTGCATGACGTTTCACGCCTGCGGCGCACCCTGTTCGACCAGAAGATGAAGCCGCTGGGGGTGACCCGTTCGCAATGGTGGGTGCTGGCGCAGCTGGGCCGGTCGGAAAAGACCCTGGGCGAACAGGGCATGTTGCAGACCGAGCTGGCGAATGTGCTGGACGTGGGCAAGGTCACCGTCGGCGGGCTGATCGACCGGCTCGAGGCCGGGGGCTTCGTGCGCCGGATGCCCTGCCCGAACGACCGCCGCGCGAAACGGGTGGTGGTGACCGAGGCGGGCCGGGCCACGCTGCGGCAGATGCAAAGCGTCAGCCAGGAACTCAACGCACTGATCCTGAAGGATATTCCCAAGGAGGCCATCCGCACGGCCGAAGAGGTGCTGGCGAAGATGAAAACCAACATCATGCAAGAGCTGCATGGGAACAACGTCGGCGAGGACGATCTGGCCGGCGAGGATCTTTGATTCCAAGGCTTGCCCATTTGCAATGCAAGCGTATTGTCAGCTTGCATGAATATAGGGGGCCTCATGTCCGGCTCTGAGCTTTTGACGGAGATTTCCGACGAGGGTTGGGCGGTTCTGCGCCTGAACCGGCCGGAGCGGCTCAACACCCTGTCGGTTTCGCTGCGCAAGGCGCTTGTCGCCGCGGTGGCGCTGCTCGAGGCGGATCCGGCGGTGCGGGTGCTGATCCTGACCGGGACCGGGCGGGCGTTTTCCGCGGGGCTCGAGGTCTCGGAATGGGACAGCGCCGGGGCCGCCGCCGCGGGCGCATGGCTGCATGATCCGGTGGCGGCGCTGCGGGGGTTTTCCGGGCCGGTGATCGGGGCGATCAACGGGCTGTGCGTGACCGGCGGGCTGGAACTGGCGCTGGCCTGCGACCTGCTGGTCGCGGCACAGGGCGCACGCTTTGCCGATACCCACAGCCGGGTGGGGCTGTTGCCGGGCTGGGGCGGCTCGGTCCGGCTTGCCGAGCGGATCGGCATGGCCCGCGCCACGGAAATGGCGGTGACGGCGCGGTTCCTGTCCGATCAGGAGGCGCTGGACTGGGGGCTGATCAACCATCTGGTGCCGCCCGAGGCGCTGCTGCCGACCGCGCTCGACCTTGCCCGGCAAAGCCTCGCGGCCCCTGCGGGCGGGGTCGAAGCCTACAAGGCGCTGCTGCGGAACGGCGCGGGGCTGCCCATCGACCAGGCGCTGGCGCTGGAGCGTGAGACCGCGATCGCCCTCAATTCCCAGGTAACTGCGGTGGAAATCCAGGCAAGGATCGCCGCCCTGCGCGGCCGGGGCTGACCCCGGCGCCAGCTTTCCGCACACGGCGGCCGTCCCGCGCGGAGAGCCTGCCGGCGCTCAGCCCGCGGACGCCTGCTTGCGCTGGCGCAGATAGTCCAGATACGGCGTCGGCCAGTGGGTCTCGAACTGCCCCGATCCGGGGATGCCGTCCAGCGTCGCGGCGCAGCCCGCCTCGGTGATCGTGATCGGGTTGCGCTTCGAGCTGGGGAAGCGAATCGCCGAAAACGTCTCCAGCCGCAGCTCCAGCGGCTGCGCGGCCCCATAGTCGATGCTCATGGTCGCGGATTGCTGCATCATCTCGGCGTCGTATTCGGTGCGGTCCCGGATCGCGGTGATCGGGCTGACCTTGCCGTCGCGGGCCACGTAGCCGGCCACGCCGCGCTCGCCCCCCGCGATCCAGATCCAGCCGTTCATGGTGATGGCGCCGTCAGGGGTATAGGCCGCCAGCCATTTCCAGTGCTGCGGCATCGCCCATTCCCGCAGACCCCAGGAATGGTCCCGGTGCCCGATCCGCCCGTCCAGCGACACGCGGCGCCCGTCGATCTCCAGCCAGCCCTGCAGGACCCCGCTTTGCTCGATGCGGTTCGTGGCCATCCAGCCGGGCAGCCCGTCGGCATTGGCGTGATAGCTGAAGGCGTCGTGCAGCGCGGCAAAGCTGAAGCTCAGCTTCAGCCGCGCGCCGTCGTAGGAGAGGGTCGAGCGCTGGGCCGCGATATCCTGCCGCACCACCAGCCCCGCCAGGTCGATGGCCGAGAAGTCGCAGTCGTCGGGGATGCTGCCCGAATGGAAATCCACCACCGCCGGCGCGATGCCCTCGCCCCACAGGCAGATGTTGCAGCCGGCATTGCCGTCCTCGGTCGCGAAGAAATAGATCTGCAGGCAGAGCTTTTCCTCGGCCAGGCTCACCTGCCAGAACAGCGAATCGCGCATCTGCCCCCCCGGCGCAGGGCGGTGGCGCAGATCGTCCTCGGCACGCGCCAACATGGCCAGTGCGGGGTCCAGCTTGTGCAGGTAACGGGCCTCGGACATCCTATTCATCCTTGTATCGGGATCAGGGAAGCGGATTGCAGTCTGGGACGAGCCGGCTCCGGCTCGTCCCCGTGGGTGGGGGTCAGAAGTCGAAAGTCGCGCCCAGATGCAAGCGGGTGTTGTCCACTTCCGCGCCGTCGAATTGCGTCCGGTTCGCCCAGATGACCTCGCCGCCGACGGCAAAGTTTTCCGTCAGGTTGTATTTGCCGCCGATGTTCACCGTTTCCAGCTTGTCGGTATCGGTGGCGCGTGCGCCGGCGAAGGAATCGTAGCTCTGCCGGCCATAGGCCGCGAGCACCGACAGATCCGGCCGGATCTTGTGGCTGACCGCAAGGCTGAGGCCGTCCATTTCGATCGCGTCGCCATTGGTGTCGACGTCGAAGAAGGTCGGAGCGCCGGCACCGGCCTGCTGACCGGCATAGCCGCTGAAGCCCAGGATCGACGAGATCCCTTCACCGCGGGTATAGCTGGCCTGAATCAGCCCGCCTTCCCACGGCTTGTACGTCGCGCCGACATTCGCACCCCAGCCGGTGACGGTGCCGCCGGCGTAGTCGAGCTTGCGGTTGATATAGGCAACGCGGACGCTGCCCTGATCGAAGCTGTGGCTGGCCGCGACGGCAAAGGCCGGGCGGTCGCCCCAGCTGACATAGTCTTCCTCGATCGAGGCGGTGATGTTGCTGCCGTTGCCGAAATCATGCGAATAGCGGACCAGCGGCACGCGGAAGCTGGCCGGACCGGCGGGGCCGTTGAAGTCCCAGACCGCCGGGGCTTCACCCAGCACCGAAAACGTCGACCAGGTCTGACCGATGGTCCAGCCGCCAATCTGCCCATAGGCGTGCCGCAGTCGGAACGTGCCGCCGCCGCCGCCGAAGAAGTCGCCCTCGACGTTGAAGCGCAGCTTGCCGTATTCGGTGTCCTGTTCACCGCGGAAGCCGAAGCGGGACTGGAAGGCGTGGATCTTTTGATCGCTCTCCTCGGCAGTGCCGTCGAGGATCTGCGCGATACCCCCGATCGTGTTGCCCAGACCGTAATTGTTATCCATCACCGCATCGACCTTGACCGTGCCGTAGAACGACAGGGCCATGCCATAGCGGTTGGTCACCTGGACCGGTTCCTGCTCTTTCGCTTCCAGCGCGGCGATGCGCGCCTCGAGCTGCGTCAGCGTTTCGGCCTGGGCGCTGCCCGCCACGGCCAAGGATGCAGCAGCCATGCCCACCGCGACCGCGGCGGGGGATCGGTAGTTTCCGAACATGTAGTCTCCTCCCAATCTGTGGTGTGCCGAAGCTCGGCGCACGAAGGGGACGTTACATGCAAAGATTATAGTAACCAAGCGACTTATATATGTTGAGCATGGTATGCTTGCATAAAAATCACTATCGAACTTAGGCGAGCGGTGTCCGGCGCGAAATCAGGCGCGCCCGGTCTTGGTAGCGGGCGCGCCGGTGTCGTCCGGGGGGATGGTTTTCGCAGCCCGAACGGCGCTGGTTGGCGTCCCGACCGGATCAGCCCGGGGACGCCGCCATCTCATCGGGGGCGGGGGCGGTTGCCGGCGCCAGCTCGGCGCGGCCGCGATCCAGCACGATCACGTCGCGCTCGACCACCCGCGAGCGGAAGCGGATCTCGCCGGCGCCAAGATCGAAGACCTCGGTCTGGATCGTCTCGCCGGGGTAGACCCGATGCGAAAACCGCAGCGACAGATGCCGCAGCCGCTCGGGCGCGCCGGGGCACAGCACCGAGATCAGCGCCCGACAGGCGATGCCCATGGTGCACAACCCGTGCAGGATCGGCCGGTCGAACCCGGCCTGCCGCGCCACCTCTGGGCTGGCGTGCAGCGGGTTCATGTCCCCGCTCAGCCGATACAGCAGCGCCTGTTGCGGCAGGGTGGGCTGGCGCAGCACATGATCGGCGCGCCGTTGCGGCAGTGGCGGCAGTTCCGGCTCGGCGGTGCCGAACATGCCGCAGCCGCCGTCGCCGCGCAGCAGATAGGTCGAGCTGACCTGCGCGACCGGCCGGCCCGCCGCATCGCTCAGATCCTTGCGCTGATAAAGCCACGCCCCTTTGGCCGCGCCGCGGTCGACGACGCCGGTCACGCGATAGGTCGCGCTCAGCTCGCCCTCGGGGGGCAGGGGGCGCAGAATGTCGAAGCGCTGCTCGGCGTGCAGCAGCTTGCGCCAGTTCAGCTTCAGTTCCGGCCGCTGCACCCAAAACCCCGGATGGGCCAGGATATTGACCATCGAAGGGACGGCGTGCAGGTCCTGTTCATAGGTGAAGCGCAGCTCGTCGGGGTTCAGCGGGTCGCTGCCGTAGCCCAGACCCAGCGCGTAAAGGATGGTATCCTTTTTCGAATAGCTCTGCCGGATCTCGTCGAACCGGAAATGACGCAATGCTTCGATGTCCATTCGTCTCTCGTCACTTGTCCCGACGTGCCAGGTGATCGGCGCTGGCCCCCAGGAAGGCGCGGCAATGGGCGTCGTCGTCGTAATAGCGATCCTCGCCGCGCTGCCGCGACAGGACATAGAACACCGCCGTCTTCCAGGCGGCGAAGGCGGCGAACCAGTGCAGATCCGCCAGCGCCCGCCCGGTGCGCCCGGCATAGCGGGCCATCAGCTCTGAAATCGGCGGAAAGTCCGCCTGGTAAAGCGCCCGTCCCAGATCCTGCAACGGGGTGCGGGTGATCCCGGGGGCGGGATAGGCGATCATGAAATAGCCCAGGTCCAGCCGCGGGTCCCCCGTGGTGCTCAGCTCCCAGTCCAGCACGGTCACCAGCCGGGGCGGCAGGTCCGGGGCCCACATCAGGTTGCCCAGCCGGAAATCGCTGTGGACCACGCATTGCCGGGCGGCGTCGGGCACGCGGTCGTCCAATTGCTGCGCCATGGCGCGCAGCGCCGCGCCCTCGTGCCCGTCAAGCTGGGCGATCAGGCCGCGCATCATGGCGAAATGGGTGCGGTTGGCCTCGGGGTCGTCCAGCGGGCGCGAGGTGATCCGCGCGGCGTCGATGCCGTGCAGATCGGCCAGCGCGTCGATCATCGCATGGGCCATGCCGCGGGGGTCCCGGCGCAGCGGTTCCGGCAGGTCGCCGGACACCACGATGCCGGGGACATGCTCCATCACGTAAAGCGGCACCGCCAGCGCCTCGCCCGCTTCGGCCATCGCCAGCACACGCGGCGCCAGCGCCCCCGCCGTGTTAAGCTTGGCGATATGGCGCGCCTCGCGCAGCACGTCCGGCGCATTGGCGCGGATGACTGGCTGGTGGCGCAGGATCAGCCGCGAATCGCCCAGCTCGACCAGGGTGGTGATGTTGGAATGGCCTTCGCCGATGATCTTCAGCACCGGCCGTCCGTCTGGCGGCACCAGCTGGCGGGCCTTGAGCCAGGCGACCAGTCGGTCGCTGTCGGCTTCGGTCCAACTCCACTCCATTTCATTGTCCTGTCTGCAAGTTTTCATGTGCGGCAGCGGTGCCGGTCGAGCCTTTGACTGCAAGCATATTATAATGCAAAGGATATAGTTCAAGCATAATGTTTAGCTTGCGTATAGTATGCAGTAGTGCATACTCCCCTTGCATCGGAGGAGAGGGCATGGCCAACAGATCTATCCAAAGCACCGGCGCTTACCTGCCACTGCTGCGATTCGAGCGGAAGGCCGCGCGGGCGGAACTCTCCTGGGCGGGGTTGGGCGGCAACGGCAAGGGGCGGCGCACGGTCGCCGGCTGGGACGAGGATGCGCTGACCCAGGCGGTCGAGGCCGCGCGCGAGGCGCTTGCGCCCGCGCAGGGGCCGGTGGCGCGGGTGGTGTTCGCCTCGACCTCGGCCGCCTTTTCCGACCGCTCGCAGTCGGTGCTGCTGTCCGAGGCGCTGAATCTGCCGCGCGATGCGGAAACCGTCGATCTGGCCAACTGCCGCCGGTCCGCCGTGTCGGCCCTGCTGCGCGCCCTGCGCGGCCCCGAGGGGGTCGAGCTGATCGCTGCCGGCGAAAAGCGTGCCACCCAACCCGGCAGCGCCGCGAACCTGAGCTGGGGCGACGGCGCGGGGGCGGTCGTCGTCGGCGACGGGCCGGGCATTGCGCGGCTGCGGGGCGCGGGGCGGGTCAATCTCGACCTGCTCGACAGCTATACCTCGGTCGCGCGCGGGCTTCCCTATGCCGCCGAAGAGCGGTTCACCCGCGACGTGATGCTGTCCGAGGCGCTGATCCCAGCCGCCAAGGCCGCGCTGGCCGAGGCCGGGCTGCGGGCCGAGGATGTCGCGCTGGCCGTGGTGCCCGAACCGGTGTCGGGGCTTTATGCCGCCGCCGCCCGCAAGCTGGGCCTGTCGGCGCCAAATGTCATTGACCGGCTGGCCCCCGAAGCCGGCGAGCTGGGCACCGCCGCGCCGCTGTTCGGGCTGGCGCTGGCGCTGGAGCAGGCCGAGCCGGGCCAGATCGTGCTGCTGGTGGGCTGCGGCAATGGCTGCGACGTGCTGCTGCTGGAGGTGACCACCAAGACCCACAATCGCCCGGCGCACCAAGCGCTGGACGAGGGTGTGCCCTTGACCAGCTATTCCCGCCTGCTGTCCCTGACCGGCGGCATCGACCTCGACTGGGGCCCGCGGGCCGAGGTGAACCAGAAGGTTTCCGCCAGCGTGCTGGCCCGCCACGGGCGCGAGATGCACGGCTTTGTCGGCGGCCGCGACCAGGGCGGCAACGTGCAGTTCCCCAAGACCCCGATGCCGGTCAACCCCGGGCTGGACGAAGCCGGCGCCTATCAGGACGTCATCCTGCGCGACGAGCCGGCCCGCGTGGTCTCGATCACCGCCGACCGGCTGAACTTCACCCCCGACCCGCCGTTCCACTTCGGCCTGGTGCAGTTCGAGAACGGCGCCCGCGTGGTGATGGAGCATTGCGACGTCGAGGGCGGGGCGCAGCAGGTCGGCGCCCCCTTGCGGATGCGGTTCCGCATCAAGGCCATCGACCGGCAGCGCCAGTTCCGCAGCTATTTCTGGAAGGCTGCGCCGCTGGCGCGTCCGCAGCTTGCAGCAAAGGAGTAAACCCATGGCGCAAGGCATCCGCGACAAGGCCGTCATCCTCGGCATGGGCTGCACCCGCTTTGGCGAGCGCTGGGACATGAGTTCCGACATGCTGATGGCCGAAGCCTTCGACGAGGCGCTGGCCGACGCCGGCATCAGCCGCGACCAGATCGGCGCGGCCTGGCTGGGCTCGGCGCTGGACGACGTGAACGTCGGCAACTCGGCCATTCCGCTGGCGACGGCGCTGCGGCTGCCGCCGATGCCGGTCACGCGGGTCGAGAACATGTGCGCGACCGGGACCGAGGCGCTGCGGGCCGCGACCTATGCGGTCGCCTCGGGGGCGGTTGATATTGCGCTGGCGCTGGGCGTCGAGAAGCTGAAGGATACCGGCTTCGGCGGCCTGCCGATCCGCACCAAGGGATCGGTCAACGACCTGTGGATGCCCTATGGCTCGGCCCCCGGCACCTTCGCACAGCTGGCCGGGGCCTATGCGGCGCGCCACGGCATCGACGCGGGCGACCTGAAGCGGGCGATGGCGCATGTATCGTGGAAATCGCACCAGAACGGGGTCCATGCCGACAAGGCGCATCTGCGCAAGGCGGTTACCATGGAAACGATCCTGAACGCGCCGATGGTCGCCGATCCGCTGGGGCTTTACGACTGCTGCGGCGTCTCGGACGGCGCGGCGGCCGCGATCATCTGCACCCCCGAAATCGCCCGCAGCCTGTCGAAAGACGCGCTGGTCTCGGTCAAGTCGGTGCAGGTCTGCGCCTCGAACGGGTGGGAGATGCAGTATGGCGAATGGGACGGCTCTTACGTCCGCAACACCCGCATCGCCGCCGGCCGCGCCTATGACGAGGCGGGCATCACCCCCGCCGATCTGGGCCTGACCGAAGTCCATGACTGTTTCTCGATCACCGAGCTGGTGACGATGGAGGATCTGGGCCTGTCGCAGGACGGCCGGGCGGTGTTCGACGTGCTGGACGGAGCCTTCGACGCGGGCGGGCGGCTGCCCAGCCAGATCGACGGCGGGCTCAAGTGCTTCGGCCATCCGGTCGGCGCCTCGGGGCTGCGCATGGCCTACGAGGTCTACACCCAGCTCAAGGGCCGCGCCGGGGCGCGCCAGCTTGCGAATATCGACTTCGGCCTGACGCATAACCTGGGCGGGCAGCCGTCGAACTCGGTCGCGGCAGTGTCGGTGCTGGGGCGGCTGGAATAACAGGGGGAAAGCGCATGGCAGGGAAGTATTACGAAGAGCTCGAGGTCGGCGATGTCATCCGCCATGACGTGCGCCGCACGGTCACCGACTGGGACAACATGCAGTTCTCGACGATGACGATGAACCCGGCGGCGATCCATATCGACCACGACTATTGCCAGACGACCGAGTTCGGAAAGCCGCTGGTCAACAGCGTCTTCACGCTAGGGCTGGTGGTGGGCCTGTCGGTCGGCGACACCACGCTGGGCACCACCATCGGCAACCTGGGCTGGGAAGAGGTCAAGTTCCCCCGGCCGGTCTTCGCCGGCGACACCATCCGCGCCGAGACCGAGGTGATCGCGCGACGCGAATCCAAATCGCGCCCGACGCAGGGCATCGTCACCTTTCTGCATCGCGGCCTGAACCAGCGCGACGAGGTGGTCTGCGAATGCAGGCGCTTGGCCCTGATGATGAAGCGCCCGTCATGAGGCTGACATCGCTGCTGTTCGTCCCCGCCGACAGCGAAAAGAAATACCGCAAGGCGCGCGGGACCGCGGCCGACGGGCTGATCCTCGACCTCGAGGACAGCGTGGCCCCGCCCAACAAGGATGCCGCCCGCGCCATGGTGGCCGGCTGGCTGGACGAGGGTCTGGACGGCCCGGCGCTGTGGGTCCGCATCAACGCGCTGGACACCGGCCTCACGCTGGCCGATCTGGCGGCGGTGGTGCGGCCGGGGCTGGCCGGGATCATCCTGCCCAAGGCCAGTGGCGGGCAGGATGTCGCGCAGCTGGGCCATTATCTGGACGCGCTGGAAGCCCGCGCCGGTCTGCCGGCGGGCGGCATCCGCATCATCGTGGTGGCGACCGAGACCGCGCAGGCGATGTTCAACCTTGGCTCCTATGCGCCGGCGCATCCGCGGCTGGCGGCGCTGACCTGGGGGGCCGAGGATCTGTCGGCGGTGGTCGGCGCCACCTCGAACAAGGGCGCGGATGGCGACTGGTCGCAGCCCTATCAGCTGGCGCGCAGCCTGTGCCTGATGGCGGCCGCCGCGGCCGAGGTGCCGGCGCTGGATACGCTTTACGCCGACTTCCGCAACGAATCCGGGCTGGTCGCCGCCTGCGGCGTGTCGCGGCGCGACGGTTTTGCCGGCCGGCTGGCGATCCACCCGGCCCAGGTCGAGCCGATCAACCGCGCCTTTGCCCCCTCGGACGAGGATCTGGCGCTGGCCGCCCGCATCGTTGCCGCCTTCGAGGCCGATCCCGGGCTCGGCACCATCGGCATCGACGGCAAGATGTACGACATCCCGCATCTGAAACAGGCGCGGCGGACCCTCGCCAGTGTGCAGAAAGGATAACCATGTCCCAGAGTAGCGATAAATCCGCTGAGGAACTGGCCGAGACCCGCGCCGCGATCCGCGAGGGCGTGCGCGCCGTCGCCTCGCGCTTCGACGCCGATTACTGGCTGGAGCGTGATGAAGACGGGGTGTTTCCCCGCGAATACCACCGCGCCATGGCTGACGCCGGCTGGCTGGGCATCACCATGCCCGAGGAATACGGCGGCGCCGGGCTGGGCGTGACCGAGGCCGCCATCATGATGCACGAGGTCGCCAGTCACGGCGGCGGCATGGCCGCGACATCCTCGGTGCATATCAACCTGTTCGGGCCGCATCCGATCGTGGTCCACGGCACCCATGAGCAGAAATCCGAATGGATCCCGCGGCTGATCGCGGGCTCGGATCAGGTCGCTTTCGGCTTTACCGAACCCGACGCAGGCCTGAACACCACCCGCATCAAGACTTTCGCCGAAAAGGTGCCGGGCGGTTACCGGGTGAACGGGCAGAAGGTCTGGACCTCGACCGGGCAGGTCGCCAACAAGATCATGCTGCTGACCCGCACCACCAGGTTCGAGGATTGCAAGCGCCCGACCGACGGCATCACCATCTTCTACACCGATCTCGACCGCAGCAGGATCGACGTGCAGCGCATCCCCAAGATGGGCCGCAAGGCGGTGGATTCGAACGCCATCTTCATCGACGACCTGTTCATTCCCGACGAACACCGCATCGGCGACGAGGGCAGGGGGTTCAGCTACATCCTCGACAGCCTCAACCCCGAGCGGGTGCTGATCGCGGTCGAGGCCATCGGCATCGGCCAGGACGCGCTGCGCCGGGCCACCCAATACGCCAAGGAACGCGTGGTCTTCGACCGCCCCATCGGCCAGAATCAGGCCATCCAGCACCCGCTGGCCGAACGCTGGATGTATCTGGAATCCGCCTGGCTGATGGCGATGAAGGCGGCCGAGCTTTACGACGCCGGCAAACCCTGCGGGGCCGAGGCGAACGCCGCCAAGTTCCTGGGCGCGCGCGCCGGATATGAGGCCTGCGAACGCGCCATCTTCACCATGGGCGGCTTTGGCTATGCCAAGGAATACCATGTCGAGCGGCTGTTCCGCGAGGTGGCGGTGACCCGCATCGCCCCGATCACCGAACAGCTGATCTCCAGCTTCATCGCCGAGAAGGTTCTCGGCCTGCCGAAATCCTACTGAGAGGGCCATCATGACCAAGGCAATGCAGGGCAAGGTGGTCCTGGTAACCGGCGCCGGCCGCGGCGTCGGGCGCGGCATCGCGCTGGACATGGCGCGGGCCGGGGCGGCGGTGGTGGTCAACGACCTGGGCGTGGCGCTGAGCGGCGCCTCGGAAAGCGGCCTCAGCCCGGCGCAGGAGGTGGTGGCCGAGATCGAGGCCATGGGCGGCCAGGCCATCGCCGACGGTCATTCGGTCGCCGACTGGGACGGCGCGCAGGCGATGGTGCAGTCGGCGCTTGACACCTTCGGCCGCATCGATGCGGTGGTGAACAACGCCGGCAACCTGCGCGACGTGCTGTTCCACCGCATGTCGCAGGACGAGTTCGATTCCGTCGTCGCCGTGCATCTGAAGGGCACCTTCAACGTCAGCCGCGCCGCCGCCCCGCATTTCAAGGAACAGGGCTCGGGCGCCTATGTGCACATGACCTCGACCTCGGGGCTGATCGGCAATCTGGGGCAGGCGAACTATACCGCCGCCAAGCTGGGCATTGCCGGGCTGTCCAAGGCCATCGCCATCGACATGCAGCGTTTCGGCGTGCGCTCGAACGCGGTCGCCCCATTCGCCTGGACGCGCATGGTGTCCTCGATCCCCGACGAGACGCCCGAGCAGAAGAAGCGCGTCGAGGGGCTGAAAAAGCTGGTCGCCGAAAAGATCGCGCCTTTCGTGGTGGCGCTGACCTCGGACGCGGGCAGCGAGGTCACCGGCCAGATCTTCGGCGTGCGCAACAACGAAATCTACCTGTTCTCGCAGCCGCGCCCGATCCGCACCGCCCATACCTCGGACGGCTGGACGCCCGAGGCCGTGGCCGAACGGGTGTTCCCGATGTTCCGCAACGACTTCTACCCGCTGCACAAGTCGGGCGATGTGTTCACCTGGGACCCGGTCTGAACCCGGCGCGAACCGATGCCGGCGGGGCGCTCGCTGGACGGGGCGCGCTGCCGGTCCGCGGGCGGGCCGGCGGCGCGGTGATGGCGCTGGCCGGGCTGTTGCTAAAGCGCGCCCGGAACGCTGATCCTCGACGCTGCTGGCAAGCCCGCGCCATCACCTATGCCCGCATCTGGCCGACAGGACGCCGTCCCCACTCGGTCCCTCCGGCACAGCTTTCACCTAATTTCAGATACGGACCCTGCGGCGCGATCGTCCCCGTCGAAGCGAAAGATCCAGCCCATCGTCTCGCGGTGACGATCCAGCTTTGCGGGCAGCTTGAGCAGGTCGCCGGGGCGGTTCCGGTATCCGGCGAAGATAACCGGGCGCAGGGCGGCGCTGACAGCTTGGTAGGTTTCGGGGATGCCGTCCTGCTGCAGATCGCCCATCTGCGGATGATCCCCGGCGCGGACGACGATGCCGCCGTCGAAATCATGCAGGGAAAACCCGGGCGCGGCCGGGGCGATCTCGGACCACGCCCGGGACAGGCGTTCGGCAAGCCGCTCGCGCCCGCCGATGGCCGCCAGCGCGGCCTCGCCCAGCACGGTCAGCCAGTTCACCGCCTGGATGCAGCCGGGCTTCCGGTTCAGGTTGAACGCGCCGAGATGGTCGAGCCCGCAAAATCGCGACAGGACCGGCCAGCTTTCATCGGGCCATTGCAGCTCCATTCCCGGCTCTGCAATCAGGGCGAAACCGGCGGTTCCGTAATCGGGCCTGACCATCGACGCCCATTCCACCACGGCGGCAACATGGCGGTCGGGGTCTTCCTTGATGGCCGAGGCGGGCGTGGCGGCGGTGAAATAGGACAGCAGCTCTGGCGCATAATCCCCGGGCAGCTGGGCGGTGGCGTGCCAGAGGGGGATCTTCCGATCCTCGCAGACCGTGATCCCGAACACCTCGCCGGGCGCAGCTTTGGCTGCCTGCTGGCGCTGCCGTTCCGGGAAATCCGCCCGGGCGATGTTCGCCAGGCGCTTGGAGCCGTTGGGCAGGATGCGGGTGAGATGCGGGCCGGCAAGCCGGGCATAGGCGGCCAGCGCCTCGACCGCCGCGACCCGCACCTGCGGCCGGGTGCCGCCGGGGAAAAACAGCTGCGTCTGCAGGCCGATGCGCAAGACCGGATTGCCGCTGTGGCGGTGGGGGATCAGCGCCTCGTCGAGGTTTTCGTAATCGGTGCGGCGATCCATGCTCAGCCCCGTGGCCGAAGCATCGGAAGCACAGTGGCGCGCCGGGCGCCGCCAGCAGACAGCCGGGCAAGCGCCATGGAACCGGGCAGGTCTTGGGCAGGGCGGGTTTCGGCCATGGGGTCAGCTCCGATGCTTCATTCGGGCCAATCGTAACGGTTCGGACAGCACAGCGAAGGCGCGTGTCCCCTCACTGGACGGCTAGGCTATCTCACCGGCGAAATCAAACGCAGGCGCCGGAAGCAGCCTCGGCCCATGATCCGGGCGGAGGGCAGGAGGAGTAGGTGCCCCCGGGCTGGGATGGAACGGATATTGCGCCCTTGGCACCAAATGGCGGATCATCAAGGGGTGAGTGTTTCCGGACCTGCTGCCCGGCTGCGATCCCGGCCCAAAAGGTCGCCGGCGTGCCTCTGGAAGGCCGCAGGGCGGCGGCAGGATGCGAGGGGGAAAAGATGGACAGTTTCACCCGGTTCATCCCGGACGGGAACGAACTCGACGCCGGGGCGATCGGCGCCGCCGGGCTTGCGGCCCTGCCGTTTCCCGAATGGGCGAGTCCCGACGACATCGTGGCGGTCGGCAGGCTGGCGGGGGCAGAGCGTGCGGAGCTCTGGAGCTGTCAGCATCAACAGGAGCCGCACCATCTTGCGGGGCTGAGCCTGGACGACGCCGGTCGGCAGTCTTTCGATCTCGGCTACGCGCATGTGCTGGTCGCTTTCGAGTCCGCGGAAACCTATGTCTGGCAACCGCTCGATCACGAGTTTTTCGTCGTCTTCGCGCCGCCGCCGATCCTGGAGACCATCCGCTCGGCCGGACTCTTCCCCCATGATTTCCACGCATATGCCCGCGAGGACTATTTCAGGGGCGCACGGTCCGACTATCTGGTGACAATGGAAAGCCGCTATACGGTCGTGCCGTCCTGATACGGCGTGGCACGCGCTGCGGCGCGAGTTGAGAGGGCCAGCAGCCGAAAGACCAACCGCCCCCGCTTGCAGGCTCAGTCCAGAAAACGCCGGCGCAGGGCAGTCAGCGCGGCCTCGTCCAGGCCGATCTTCTGGCGCAGATAGGTCTCGGGCGTCTCGATGCGGTCCAGGAAGGCGTCCAGGTAAGCCGTTTCAACTGTAATGATCGGGCGCAGCGCGGGATTTTTTGCTGTCGACAGCTGCGGGTGGCGCAGGCGGATGCTGGCGGCGATATCGCCATAGGCGTCGTTGCTGAGCAAATAGTCGCCGTCGATCGCCTCGCGCCCGACGCCAAGCGCGCTCAGCAGCAGCGCCACCATGACCCCGGTGCGGTCCTTGCCCACGGCGCAATGGATGTAGATCGGCCCGTCGCTGGCCAGCAGGTCCGAGAAGACCGCCTCGAACGTCGGCTGGAACAGGCGGGGCAGCTCGCCGTAGATCCCCAGCATCGCGGCGCGGTTGCTTTCGGCGCTGGCGGTGCTGTCGCGCATCATGCGGATCGGCGCGGCAAGGTCGATGTCGTGCTGGCGGACCGGATGGCGCAATCCCAGCCCGCGCAGGGCCGAGGGGCGGTCGGCCTCTTCCCGACGGTTGCGCAGGTCATAGACCGTGGTCACCCGGTGGTTGCCCATCAGCAGCGCCGCGGCCGGATCGGTGACCGCGCCGCCGCGGAAGATCATTCCCGGTTTGATCCTGCGGCCCTCATGGCCCCGCAGGCCGGCGATCTCGCGGAAGTTCAGCAGCATTTCGCCCCGTCCTTTCTGGAATTGTCCATGTGCCGATGCCTTGCCGGACTGCGCCGGGCGAGGCGTGCCATGCCGGCCATGGATGGGCTTTCCTCACCCGCTTTTCGTGCATGTCGATCCAGATGTATGCTAGCGAATTATGCGCCGGCAAGGAATATTTGTCCCCCGGTGGCTTGGAGTCCCGCAGCGGGTCACCACGCGCAGACCGCCACTTCAGCATGTTGACTGCTAGCATACAGTTTGCTAGCTATTTAACTCTCGACGTTGCCGGCGGCCGAGACGTCGCAGCGGAACCGCCGGGGGCCGCAGGCAGTCCGGCCGGTCGGGAGTTTTTCGCTTTGGGAGGGGCGGGAATGATACCCACATTGATCCTGAACGCGCTGGCAGTCTCGTCACTCTATATCATGATGGCAAGCGGACTGGCGCTGATTTTCGGCCTGCGGCGGGTGATGAATTTCGGCCACGGCGCCATCTACATGGTCGGCGCCTATCTGGGCTACACCATCGCCTCGGGCATGAACTTCTGGGCGGCGCTGGTGATCGTGCCGCTGCTGATGTCGGTCCTTGGCGTGCTGCTGGAGCTGGCGGTGCTGCGGCCGCTGGAGCGGCGCCAGCAGATCGAGGTGGCGCTGATCACCTTCGGCATCGGCATCGTGATCGCGCAGATCGTGATTCGCATCTATGGCGGCACGCCGCTGTCGGTGGCGGCACCGCCGCTGCTGGCGTCCTCGGTCAAGATCTTCGGCGCGGATTATCCGGTCTATCGGCTGTTCATCACCGTAGTCGGGCTGTGTTCCGTGGTCGCGCTAGCGGTCTGGCTGAACGCCACCCGGACCGGCATGTTCGTCCGCGCCGTCAGCCATGCGCCCGACGTGTCGTCGATGATGGGGATCAACGCCAACCGGCTGAGCCTGCTGATCTCGATGCTTTCGACCGCGTTTGCCGGGCTGGCCGGGGTGCTGGTCGGGCCGTATCTGTCGATCGACCCCGGCATGGACGTGGCGATGATCATCACCTGCATGATCGTGGTGGTGATCGGGGGGACCGGCTCGATCTGGGGGGCGATCTTCGCCGCGCTGATCCTTGGCTTCGTGCAGACCTTCGGCACCGTCTACCTGCACGAGATTTCGGTGCTGCTGCCCTATCTGATGCTGGTCGCGATCCTGGTCTGGCGCCCGCAGGGCCTCAACTTCGGAGGAGGCGCGGAATGACCAGCCTTCCCCTGTCCCGCCGCCCGGTTTCGGCAATGCGCTGGCCCGTGCTGGGCGGTGTCGCGCTGGCCGTCTTTCTCGCCGGTTTCCTGCTGCCCGGCTATCTCGAGGGTGGCTATCTGCAGTCGATGCTGAACAACGGGCTGATCACTGGGATCCTGGCGCTGTGCGTGGCCTTCATCATGCATCAATGCGGTTTCGTGCTGTTCGGGATCGCCGCCTATTACGGGCTTGCGGCCTATGCCTGCGCGATCCTGGTCAACAGCTTCGGGTTTCCCGCGATGGCTGCGGCGGCGGTGGCGCTGCTGGTCACGCTGGCCGCGGCCTTCCTGGTCGGCGCCATCGTCATCCGCGTCAAGCCGCTGGCCTTCATGATGATCTGCCTGTCGCTGGCCGAGCTGATGCGCCACCTTGTCGCCCTGCCCAGCCTGCGCAGGACCACCGGCGGCAGCGACGGGCTGCTGTTCATGCCCGAGGGGCGGGTGTTCGGCATCGACGCCGTGGACCTGCTGGACACCGGGCAGGTCTGGCCGCTGATCTGGACCGCGACCTGGGTGATCGCCGGCCTGTTCCTGATCGTCGCGAGCTCGCATTTCGGGGTCCGCCTGCGCGCCATCAAGGAAAACGAGGAACGGATGCGGTTTTCCGGCTTCGACACCTATTGGCCGCGGGTCTTCGCCTTTGCCGGGGTGGGTCTGGCCGCGGGCGTCGCCGGGGTAATCCAGGCGCTGGCCACCGGCTTTGCCTCGCCCGAGATGTTCAGCATCATCACCTCGACCAACGCGCTCTTGGCAGCGATCACCGGCGGCGTGTCCTCGGTCGTCGGGCCGGTCATGGGCGGGGTCATCTATACCTGGGCGATCAGCGAGTTCGGGGCGCTGGGCTATTCGCAGCTGTTCACCGGCATCGCGGTGATCCTGGTCATGCTGTTCATTCCCAAGGGCATCCTGCACCCGCTGCGGCTGCTCGGCCGGAAAGGGGGGCGGGCATGATCCGCGTCGAGAATCTGACGGTCGCCTATGGCGCCTTCAAGGCGCTGACCGACATCTCGGTCGATCTGGGCCGGCGCGGGCAGGTCCATTCCATCATCGGGCCGAACGGCGCCGGGAAATCGACCTTCATGGATGCCATCGTCGGCAAGCGCCGTCCCAGCGCCGGACGCATCTTTTACAAGGACCGCGACATCAGCGGCGACAGCATCCAGCGGCGCCGCAAGGACGGCATGGCGCGGTCGTTCCAGAAGACCTCGATCTTTCCCGGGCTGACTATCCTCGAACAGCTCGATCTGGTCGCGGCGCATCTGAACGAACCCGACCTGGGCGCGATCATCGACACCATGGACCTGCGCGAGGTGCTGCATCTCGAAGCCGCGCGGGCCGCCTACGGCGTGCAGCGCCGGGTCGACGTGGCGCTGGGGCTGATCGGGATGCCCGACATCCTGCTGCTGGACGAACCCGGCGCCGGGCTGTCGGCCGAGGAAACTGCCAATCTGTTTCGGCACCTGCGCAAGCTGGCGGCCGAGCGCGACATCGCCGCCGTGGTGGTGGAGCACGATGTCGAGGCGGTGTTCGCGCTGTCCGACGTGGTGACCGTCCTTGACCTTGGCCGCCATCTGGCGACCGGCACGCCCGCCGAGATCCGCGCCAATCCGCAGGTCGTCGCCGCCTATCTGGGGACCGCAGCATGAGCTTTCTGGAAATCTCGGACCTCACCTCGGGCTATGGCAAGGCCACGATCCTGCGCAACCTGTCGCTGTCGGTCGATCGCGGCGAATCGGTGGGGATCGTCGGGCGCAACGGCGCCGGCAAATCGACGCTGCTGCTGTCGATCTTCGGCCAGACCCGGGTCTTCGGCGGCGAGATCCGCGTCGCCGGCACCCGCATAGACCGGCTGCCCGCCTATCGCGCCGCGCATCTGGGGGTGTCGTTCTCGCCCCAGGGGCGGATGATCCTGCCCAACCTCACGGTGCAGGAAAACCTGTGCATGAGCCTGGCGACCGGCCGCAAGGGCGACTGGACGCTGGAAGGGGTCTTCGACCTGTTCCCGGTCCTGCGCGAACGCGCCCGCCAGCCGGGCATGGCGCTGTCGGGCGGGCAGTTGCAGATGCTGGCCATCGGTCGGGCGCTGATGGCCAACCCCGAGGTGCTGGTGCTGGACGAGCCGACCGAGGGGCTGGCCCCGGTGCTGGTCGACGTGCTGACCGAGGCGCTGCTGAAGGTGCGCGCCAGCGGCACCGGCATCCTGGTGGTCGAGCAGCATCACGCGCTGATCCGGGCGGTCACCGACCGCTTCGTGGTGATGGCGAAGGGCGAGATCAGGGGCGGCGGCACCAGCGCCGCTATGGCGGCCGAGGAAAACGCCCATCTGTTCGAGCTGTAGGCGCCCGGCCCTGGCTGTGACCTGAAGAAGTTGGTCCGTGGCAACAGGCCCGCGGGCGGGAGGAAAGCGATGTCACATCTCATGGGTCTGAGCATGGACCTGCCGCTGTTGATCTCGGCGATCAACGAGCATGGCGCCGAGGCGCATGGGCGGACGGAAATCGTGTCTTACGATCTGGCCGGTCAGCGCCACTGCTACAGCTTTCTGGACATGAACCGGCGCAGCAAGCGGCTGGCCAATGCGCTGACGGCGCGGGGCATGGGCCTTGGCAAGCGGGTCGCCACGCTGGCCTGGAACACGCATCGGCACATGGAGATCTTCTATGGCGCGACCGGGATGGGTTGTCCGATCCATACCGTCAACCCGCGCCTGACCACCGAGCATCTGGAATACATCATCAACGAGGGCGGGGCCGAGGTGCTGTTCCTTGACGCGGACCTCGTGCCCCGCGCGGTCGAGCTGGCCGGGAAGCTGCCGCAGGTCCGTCACTTCGTGGTGCTCGAGCCGCGCGAAAACCTGCCCGACGGCGGGCCGCTGGCGCTTGAATCCTACGAGGACTGGCTGGCCGCGGAACCCGACCAGTTCCAGTGGCCCGAGTTCGACGAACGTTCCGCCTCGACCATCTGCTTCACCTCGGGGACCACCGGGCTGCCCAAGGGCGTCGTCTATTCGCACCGCGCCACGGTGTTGCAGACGATGACCTTCACCTCGATGGGGTGGCTGCCGCCGACGCGGCGGGGCAAGCCGGTGCTGCTGGCGGTGGCGCCGATGTTCCATTCCAACGCCTGGAACTTTCCCTTCGGCGCGCTTTACGCCGGCGTTCCGCTGGTGCTGCCGGGCCGCAACCTGTCGCCGGGAAACCTGCAGCGGGTGATCGCGGACGAAGGCGTGACCTGCGCCGCCATGGTGCCCTCGATCCTGACCGGCATCATTGAGCATATCCGCGCGAACGAGCTGGATCTGGGCCGGCTGGAATCCGTGGTGACCTCGGGCGCCGGCGCGGCGCCCAAGCTGATCGCCTGGCTGCACGACCATGGCATCGCCACCACCCACAGCTGGGGGATGACCGAATGCATGTTCGGCACCTCGGGGGCGCTGCTCAGCCTGCACGCCGACCTGCCGCTGGAAGAGCGGATGCCCTATCTGCTGAAGGACGGCCGCCAGACCGCGCTGACCCGGATCAGGATCGTCGATGACGAGGGCAATGTCCTGCCCCGCGACGGCACCACCCGCGGGCATCTGCGCGTCCGGGGGCTGTGGGCGGCACGGGGCTATCTGAACCACCCCGAGGATTGCGCGCTGGACAGCGACGGCTGGCTGGTGACCGGCGACATCGCCACCATCGACCCCGACGGCTATCTGAAGATCGTGGACCGCGACAAGGACCTGATCAAGTCGGGGGGCGAGTGGATCAGCTCGTCCGATCTGGAAAAGATCGCGGCCAGCCATCCCGACGTGGTGCAGGCGGCGGCCATCGCGGTCAACCACCCGAAATGGCAGGAACGGCCGCTGCTGATCGTGCAGCTGCGCGAGGGCGCGGTGCTGGATACGCGCGCCATCCTCGAGCTGATCGGTGCGCAAGTGGCGAAATGGTGGGTGCCCGACGACGTGGTGCAGATCGCCGCGTTCCCGCTGAGCGCGACCGGCAAGGTCCGCAAGATGGATCTGCGCGAAACCTACGCCGACTATTACAACCAGCCCGGCAGCGCCTGACCGGCTGAAAGCGCGAATGAAAAAGCCCGCCGGTCGGCGGGCTTTCCTTGTGACGCGATCAGGCCTTGCGGCCCTGCTTTTCCTTTTCGGCCGAAGCTCGCAGCGCCTCGCGCGCCGCCGCCCAGTCCTCGGCGCTCATGTCCGAGAGATCGGCAAAGGTCGAGGGCGCGGCCAGATGGTGGCCGCCATCCACGGCGATGGTGGCGCCGTTGATATAGCTGCAGGCATCTGACATCAGGAAGGCGGTCAGGGCGCGCAATTCATGCATCTGCCCGAAGCGGCGCAGCGGCACTTTTTCCTTTTGCGTCGCGCCCACCGACGAGCCGGGGATCGGGTTCAGCTTTTCCCAGGCGTTCGGGGTCGGGAACGGCCCGGGCGCAATCGCGTTCAGGCGGATGTTCTTCGGCCCCCATTCGACCGCCAGCGACATGGTCATCGCCTGGATCGCCGCCTTGGACATGGCGGACGGCGTGACGAAGGCCGAGCCGGTCCAGACCCAGGTCACCAGGTTCGACAGCACGGTGCCGGGCAGCCCGCCGGCGATCCAGCGCTTGCCGCAGGCCAGCGTGGCGTAGAACGAGCCGTCCATCACCGTCTGGGTGATCGCCTGATAGCCGCGGGGGCTGAGCGTCTCGGTCGGCGCGATGAAATTCGCCGCGGCATTGTTGACCAGCCCGGTCAGCGGGCCGCTGTCCCAGATCTTCGCCACCGTCGCATCGACGCTTTCCGGGTCGCGGACATTGGTGATGAGGTAGTCGGCCGCGCCGCCCTCGGCCGCGATGGTCTTGCAGGCCTCGGCCAGCACCTCCTCGCGCCGGCCGCAGATGAAGACATGCGCGCCAAGCGCGGAGAAGCCGCGCGACATTTCCAGCCCCAGCCCGGTGCCGCCGCCGGTGACCAGGATGCGCTTGCCCGCCAGCAGGTCGGGCTTGTAGGGGCTTTGCGCGCGGATCTCAGAACTTGACATGGGCGGCTCCTTTCAGGCCCAGCAGGGCGCGGGCTTCATCGGGGGTGGCGGTCTCGATCGACAGCTCGTTCAGGATGCGGGTGATCTTTTCGACCTGCTGGGCGTTCGACCGCGCCAGCTCGCCCTTGGCGATATAGATGCTGTCCTCCAGCCCGACGCGCACATGGCCGCCCAGCGTGGCGTTGGTCACCGCCATCGGCATCTGGTGACGGCCCGCCGCCAGCACCGACATCACATATTGGTCGCCGAACAGCCGGTCGGCGGTGCGGCGCATGTGCAGCAGATGTTCGGTTTCGGCGGCGATGCCGCCAAGGATGCCGAACACGCCCTGCACGAACAGCGGCCCATCGACCAATCCGCGATCCAGGAAATGCGCGAGGTTGTACAGATGCCCGACATCGTAGCATTCATATTCGAAGCGGGTGCCCTGTTCCGACAGGGCGCGGATGCCGCGCTCGATCTGGGTAAAGGTGTTGGACAGGATGAAGTCCTGCGTCATCTCCAGATAGGGGCGTTCCCAGTCGTGCTGGAACTCCTTGATCTTGCGTGCCGCCCCCGAGATGTTGAAGTTCAGCGAGCCCATGTTCATCGACGCGAGTTCCGGCGCAAAGGCCAGCGCCGGCGCCAGCCGGTCCTCGAGCGACATGCCCAGGCCGCCGCCAGTGGTGATGTTGACCACCGCATCGCAGTTGTCGCGGATGCGCGGCAGAAAGCGGGCGTAGTCCTCGGGCTTTTGCGACGGCGCGCCGGTGCCTTCGACGCGGGCGTGCAGGTGCAGGATCGCCGCGCCGGCGCGGGCGGCGTCGATGGCTTGGGTGCCGATGGCCTCGGCGCTGACCGGCAGATGCGGGCTCATCGTCGGGGTGTGAATCGAGCCGGTGATGGCGCAGCTGACGATCACCTTGCTGGATGGGCGCATGGCTTCCTCCTCCTCGGGGACGGCGGGCCGGGGCGCGCTGCCATGGCCCTGGGTCCAATTTCGTTTGCTTACTTATGGTATTTACGTAAACTATATCTGTAAAGCGCCGCGCGGGGTCATGGCGGAAAATACTGTTGCCAACAATTGTATGCTAGCATATCGTATCCGTGTTAAATTCATGCGGCCGGGACAGGACCCCCAGTCGGATGCCGGGCCCTGCCATCGGAGGAGAGATCAATGTCCAGCACAAGCAGAACCGCCATCGTCACCGGCGGCGGGCAGGGAATCGGGCGTGCCATCACCCTGCGCCTTGCCAACGAAGGTTACAACGTCGCCATCTTCGACCTGAAACCCGAGCTGGCCGAGGATACCGCCGCCGAGGCCCGCGCCAGCGGCGTCACGGTCAAGGTCTACGGGCTGGATGTGGCGGACGAGGCCGCGGTCAACGCGGCGGTCGCCGATGTCGAGGAAAAAGTCGGCCCGGTCTGGGTGCTGGTGAACAACGCCGGCTGGGACAAGCCCGCGATGTTCCTGCAGACCGAAAGCGACCTGTGGGACAAGATCATCGCCATCAACCTGCGCGGCCCGCTGAACACCCACAAGGCGGTCTGCCCGCATATGGTCGGCCGCAAGGGCGGCCGGGTCATCAATATCGCCTCGGACGCGGCCCGCGTCGGCACCTCGACCGAGGCGGTCTATTCCGCCTGCAAGGGCGGGGTGATCGCCTTCACCAAGTCGATGGCGCGGGAACTGGCGCGCAGCAACGTGCTGCTGAACGCGGTCTGTCCGGGGCCGACCAACACCCCGATGATGGCTTCGGTGCTGGGCACTGGCGAGGATGCGGTGAAATGGAAGGACGCCATGGTCCGCGGCATCCCGCTGCGCCGCATGGGCGAGCCCGAGGATTACGCGGGCATCGTGGCTTTCCTCGCCTCGGATGATGCGGGGTTCATCACCGGCCAGACCATCTCGGTCTCGGGCGGGATGAACATGATTTGACGCAGATGCGCGACGAGCCGCAGGCGGCCGACGACCGGGAGGCGAACAATCCGCCCCCCGGCTTTGTGCCCTTGAACCCCTGTTCCGAGGCAGAGCTTCTTTCGGGTCCCTATTACGTGCGTCTGGACGAGGATGCGCCCGCGATCGGGTTCAGGGTGCATCGCCGGCACCTCAATCGCGGCGGCATGTGCCACGGCGGGGTTCTGGCGACGCTGGCCGACATGAACATCACCCCGATCAGCCGCCGCGAGGATCTGGGCGAGGTCAATCCGACGATCTCGATGACGCTGGACTATTTTGCGCCGGTGGTGCTGGGGCAATGGGTCGAGGCGCAGCCCCAGATCCTGCGCCGCACCCGCAACATCCTGTTCAGCCGCTGCGTGCTGACCGCGGACGGCGTGCCATCGGTGAACGCCAGCGTGGTCTACAAGATCGGCCGGAAACGCGACGGGGACAAGGGCGCATCCTGAGCGGCCTTCGGCCCGGCAGGCTGCACGCGCAAGGGCGGGCCGGGGCGACAACCCGGCCCGCCGTGCGTTTTACAGCCGCACCAGCTGCTTGCCGTGGTTGCGCCCCGACATCATCCGCAGAAAGGCTTCGGGCGCCGTTTCGATCCCCTCCAGCACGTCCTCGCGGAATTGCAGATGCCCTTGCTGGTGCCATTTCAGCAGCCGGGCGAAGGCCTCGTCGCGGCGGTGCCACCAGTCAAAGACCACCAGCCCCTGCACGGTGGCGCGGGTCACCACCAGCCGGGCGCTCGATCGCAGGCCGATATCCTCGGACGCGGGCTTGTCGATGACGGCGATGCGCCCGACGATGGCCACGCGCGCGAAATTGGCCAGATTGGCCAGCACCGCATCGTGGATCGGCCCGCCGGTGTTGTCGAAGAAGAAATCCACCCCCTCGGGGCAAGCATAAGCGACGGCGGCACCCAGGTCCGGTGCGGTGCGATAGTTGATCCCGGCGTCGAAGCCGATCGAGCGGCAGTAGTCCAGCTTGTCGTCGCTGCTGGCCACCGCAACCACCCGCGCGCCCATCAACTTGGCGATCTGGCCCGCGATCTGCCCGACCGCGCCCGAGGCGGCGGACACCACCACCGTGTCGCCGGGCTTCGGCCGGCCGATCTCGAACAGCCCGATATAGGCGGTGAGCCCTGGCATCCCCAGCCAGGACAGCGCAGCCTGCGGCGGCGCGTCGGGCAGCACCCGGTTCGCGGCGGCGGTGCCGCCCTGATCGGGCGCGATCACCGCATATTCCTGCCAGCCGAGGTTCATCGATTCGACCAGCTCGCCCACCTGCCAGCCGGGGTGGTTCGAGGCGATGACCTCGCCCACGCCACCGCCGTGCATGGTTTCGCCGGGGCGAACGCCGGCGGTGTAGTTCTTCGCCGGGCTGATGCGGCCGCGCATATAGGGGTCCATCGACAGCCACAGCGTGCGCACCAGGATCTGGCCCGGACCGGGTTCGGGGACCGGGTTCTCGACCAGCCGGAAGTTGTCGGCCCGCGCCGGGCCCTCGGGATAGCTGTCCAGCACCCAGCTGCGGTTCATGGTCATGCTGCCGTCCTTCCGGTTGGGAATGTTCAAAGAAACCCGCGCGCCCTTGCCACGCGCTCAAGATTGCCGGTGCCCTGCATCAGGATCTGGCTGCGGTTTTCCAGCTCGATCGCGGCGGCAAGGCTGCCGGCCTCGAGATTGGCCCACATCCCGCGCTTTGTCAGCCAGGTGTTCAGGCGGCCGTTCTCGGCGATGGTCTCGGCCAGTTCCATGGCGGCGGGCATCAGCCCCGCGGCGGTGGTGGTCTTGTGGACCAGCCCGATGCGCCCGGCCTCGTCGGCGTCGACCATGCGGCCGGTCAGCATCATCTCGAACGCGCGCGAGGTGCCGATGGCGCGAGGCAGCAGATAGCTGACCCCGATATCGCAGCTGGTCATCCCCACCTTGATGAAGGCGGCGTTGAACCTTGCCCGGTCCGAGCAGATGCGCAGGTCGCAGCCCAGTGCCAGCCCCAGCCCCGCGCCGCAGGCGGCGCCATTGACCGCGGCGATCACCGGCTGGGGCAGCGCCCGCAGCCGGGTGACCAGCTGGGCGAAATGTTCCTGCCGCCCGGTCCAATAGGCGGCGGTCGCGACCGGATCCTCGCCGGTTTCGGCCGCCGCATTCAGGTCGAAGCCGGCGCAGAAGCCGCGCCCCTCGCCGGTGACGATGACGGCGCTGGCGTCAGAGCGGCCGATCCCGTCGAGTGCGGCGAAGAACGCATCGACTGCGGCGTCGTCAAAGGCATTCAGCCGCTCGGGGCGGTTCAGCCGGATCACGGTCACGCGCGGATGGGTGTCGTCCACAAGCACGGGGTCTTGCAGCATAATCGCCTCTTTTGCCGGGGGTTTGCGGTTCGCAGGATGATAACCATGCAAACTAACATGGCAAGCGCGGTGCGCAATATCGAAAGCTTGTTTACTTTATGATAGCTAAACTTCACACTGATCCCGATATGCGGACCGGGGAGAGAGGTCCGGGAGGAGGTAGCGTGAAACGACTTGAGGGCCGCAGGGCCATCATCACCGGCGCCGGCAGCGGGATCGGCCGCGCCAGCGCGCTGCGCTTTGCGGCCGAGGGCGCGCTGGTCATGGCAGTGGGCCGGCGCGAGGCGCCGCTGCAGGAAACCGCCGAGCTGGCGTGCGCGGCGGGCGGCATCTGCATCGCCCATGTCGCCGACGCCGGCGACGAGGCCGCCATGCAGGGCGCCATCGACCGCTGCGTGCAGGAACTGGGCGGGCTGGAGGTGTTTTTCGCCAATGCCGGGAACACCGATTCCGTCACCCCGTTTCTGGAACAGACCGTCGCGCAGTGGCAGGCCATGTTCAGCGACAACGTGGTCCCGGCCTTCATCGCCTGCAAGCTGGCCGGGCGCCATATGGCCGAGCATGGCGGCGGCTCGATCATCCTGAACTCTTCCACCGGATCGCTGCGGGCCCGCGGCGGCACCGAGGCTTACGGGGCGGCCAAGGCGGCGGTGAACCACCTGACCATGACCGCGGCCTGCGCCTTTGCCGGCCGCAACGTGCGGGTGAACGCGATCCTGCCGGGGCTGACCGAGACCGGCCTGACCAAGCCGATGTTCGACTGGGCGCGGACCGCGGGGAAAGAGGACCGGCTGGGCAAGCTTACTCCCCTGCAGCGCCCGGGCCATGTGGACGACATGGCGGCGGTGGCGGCGTTCCTTGCCTCGGACGATTCGGCCTATATGGACGGGCAGCTGCTGCCGGTGGACGGGGGGATCTCCGCCACCCACCCGGCAGGGAAGTTCGTCTACTGACCGCCGGACCGGCCGCGCCCCGGTGCGGCGGTTTCGCATGGGGCGGATGCAAGGCTTGACGGCGGCAATTCCGCCATGCTTCAGTATCGTAAGCTAGTATATCACATTCGATCCGGCCCCACCCGCATCTCTGCAGGCGGCGTGCGTCCGGCAGGGCGGTCCCGCCGCCCGACGAACAGGCGGCGGACCCCGCCGCGGTCAAAGCTTCGCGCAGGCGGCTGGCGACGGTCGGCCCCCGCATTCCTCAAACCCGCAGGAACAGTCACATGGATTTCGAACTGCCGCAGGCCATCACCGACAAGCTCGCCGAGCTTGACGCCTTCATCGAGGCCGAGATCAGGCCGCTGGAACGCGAGAACGCCAGGTTCTTCGACCACCGGCGCGAATATTACCGCACCGATTGGGAAAACGACGGCGCCCCCAGCAAGGAATGGCGCGCGCTGCTGACGGAGATGGAGCGCCGGGCCGACAAGGCCGGGCATCTGCGGCTGTGCCTGCCGGAAAGCTGCGGCGGGCAGGCGGCCGGCAACCTGATGAACGCGGCGATCCGCGAACATCTGGCCGCCAAGGGGCTGGGGCTGCACAACGATCTTCAGGATGAAAATTCGGTCGTCGGCAACTTCCCCATCGTGCCCGCCATCGCGAAATACGGGACCGCGGACCAGCAGGTCTATATCGAGGGCATCATCACCGGCGAGCGCCACCTGAGCTTTGCGCTGACCGAGCCGCGCCACGGCTCGGACGCGACCTGGCTGGAAACCAGGGCGGTCCGCGACGGCGACCACTGGGTCATCAACGGCCGCAAGCGCTGGAACAGCCAGGTCGGCCGCGCGCAGGCGAACCTGGTCTTTGCCCGCACCAGCGGCAACCCCGGCGAGGCCCGCGGCATCACCGCCTTCATCGTGCCGACCGACACCCCCGGCCACCGCATCGTGATGAACCACTGGACCTTCAACATGCCCACCGACCATTCCGAGGTCGAGCTGAAGGATGTCCGCGTCCCCGACAGCGCCATCCTGCATGTCGAGGGCGAGGGGCTGAAGATCGCGATGATGTTCATCCACGAAAACCGCATCCGCCAGGCGGCAGGCAGCGTCGGCGCCGCCCGCTACTGCATCCAGGAGGCGGTGAAATACGCCAGGGAACGGGTGCTGTTCGGCGAATCCCTTTCCTCGCGACAGGCGATCCAGTTCCCGCTGGCGGAACTGCACGCCGAATGCGAGGTGATCCGCAACTACGTCTTCCGCACCGCCTGGAAGATGGACCGGCAGGACCCGGCCACGATGTCGGACGAGGTGTCGATCTGCAACTACCTGGCCAACAACCTGGTCTGCCGGGCGGCGGATTTCGCCATGCAGGTGCATGGCGGCCTGGGCTATTCCCGGCACATGCCGTTCGAGCACATCTACCGCCACCACCGCCGCTACAAGATCACCGAGGGCTCGGAAGAGGTGCAGAAGCGCCGCATCGCCCAGAAGCTGTTCGGTTTCCGCGGCCGGAGGGCGGAATGAGCGCGCCCCCCTCAACCCCGGCGGCCGATTTCGACCCCGAGGCGCTGCGCGGCTTTCTTGGCGGCTTCCTGGGGCGCGAGGTGTGCGATCTGACGGTGGCGCCCACCTCGGGCGGGATGTCGAACCCGACCTATTTCGTCACCGCCGACGGCTGGCGGGCGGTGCTGCGCAAGCAGCCGGGGATGAAGCTGGCCAAATCCGCCCATGCCATCGACCGCGAGTTCCGGGTGATGGGCGCGCTGCAGGGCAGCGCCGTGCCGGTCCCGCAGCTTTATCATTACGAAGAGGACCCGGGCCTGCTGGGCACCCCCTTCTACCTGATGGAGTGGCTCGACGGCCGCATCTTCACCGAATACGCGCTGCCCGGGCTGGCCCCGGAGCAGCGGGGGGCGATCTACCGCTCCATGGCCGCGACGATGGCGGCGGTCCACAGCCTCGACTTCCGTGCGGCGGGGCTTGGCGATTTCGGGCGGCCGGGGAATTACTTCGAGCGCCAGATCAGCCGCTGGTCGCAACTCTGGCAGCAGTATCGCAAGGGCGACGACGACAACCCGGCGCTGGACCGGATGCTGGGCTGGCTGGGCGACCGCATCCCCGACAGCGAGCTGCTGGCGCTGTGCCACGGCGATTGCCGGATCGGCAACCTGATGTTCCACCCGACCGAACCGCGCGTCATCGGCGTGCTGGACTGGGAGCTTTCGACCCTCGGCCATCCGCTGGTCGATGTCGCCTTCAATACGCAGGCCTGGCACATGGCCCCCGATGAAAACGGCGGCTTGCTGGGCATCGAGCTGGCGGCCGAAGGAATCCCGGCCGAGGCGGATTATCTGGAAGGCTACTACGCCGCCGCCGGCACCACCGAACGGCTGAGCGATTTCCACCGCATCTTTGCGATGTTCCGCGCCGCGGTCGGCAGCGCCGGCGTCGCCTATCGCGGCGAACTGGGCAACAGCACGCTGCCCGATTCCGCGCAGGTTGGCCGCCGGCTTGCCGCCGCCTATGCTCGCCGCGGGATGGAGATCGCGGCCCGCAGCGGGCTTTAGGGGGGAACCGGGGATGATGAGCATCGACGAAGCCGTGGCCACGCGCCGCTCTGTACGGGGCTATCTGCCCGACGAGGTGCCGCAGGACAGGCTGCGCGAGCTGCTGGCGCTGGCGCAGCTGTCGCCCTCGAACTGCAATATCCAGCCGTGGATCACCCATGTCCTGTCCGGGCCCAGCCTGCGCAGCCTGGGCGACAAGATGGTGGCGGCGGCCGAGGCCGGGATTCCCCCGGACCCGGATTTCCCTGCCGACCGCAAGTTCGAAGGGATCTATCGCGCCCGCCAGATCGACGCCGCCGTCCAGCTTTACGGTGCGATGGGGATCGACCGGCACGACCGCCCGCGCCGGGACTGGGCCTATCGCCGCAACCTCGATTTCTTCGGCGCGCCCCATGCGGCGCTGATCTTCCTGCACCACACGTTCGAGGAACGCGAGGCGGTCGATCTGGGCATCTATGCGCAGACGCTGATGCTGCTGCTGACCTCGCGCGGGATTTCCTCCTGCGCGCAGGGGGCGCTGGGGCTTTATCCGGGGATCATCCGCGACCACCTTGGCCTGACGCAGACGCATCGGCTGATCTTCGGCATCTCGTTCGGCTACGAGGACCCGGCGGTCGAGGCGAACCGCGCCCGTGCCGGCCGGGCCGGGGTGGAGGATGCGGTGGTGTTCCACCGCGACGCGGCCCGGGCCTAGCGGCCGCCGGGAAAGAAGGCGAGCGATCAACGAGGAGGAGCGGATGGCGGGGAAGCTGGACGGATATGTGGCGCTGGTGACCGGCGCCTCGAGCGGGATCGGCGCGGCGACCGCGGTCGAGCTGGCGGCGCAGGGCGCCCTTGTGGTGCTGGTCGCCCGGCGGGCCGAGCGGCTGGCCCAGCTGGCTGAAAGAATCGCCGCGGCCGGCGGCACGGCGCGGGTGCTGGCCGCCGACATCGCCGAACGCGGGGTGCCCGCGCAGGTGGTGGCGGATGCGGTCGCAGCCGAGGGACGGCTCGACATCCTCGTGAATGCGGCCGGGGTGATGCTCAACGGCGATGCCCTGGACCGGCCGCTGTCGGAATGGGAACAGATGGTCGACCTGAACCTGATGGCGCTGCTGGCGACCACCAAGGCGGCGCTGCCGCATCTGGTTCAGGCGGCGCAGGGCGCGCGGGGCGTGGCCGATGTGGTGAACATCAGCTCGATCGCCGGCCGCGTGGCGTCGAGGACGGCGGGGGTCTATAACGCGACCAAGTTCGGGGTCACCGCCTTCAGCGAGGCGCTGCGGCAAGAGTTCGCCCGGCGCAATGTTCGGGTCTCGGTGGTCGAGCCGGGGGCGGTGCAGACGGAACTGTTCGAGCATCAGGCCCCGGCGGCGCAGGCGCGGCTGTCGCGGGCCCTGTCCGAGGTGGAATACCTGCACCCCGAGGACGTGGCCGAGACCATCGCCCATATCCTCACCCGCCCCCGCCGCGTCGCGCTGGCCGAGGTGGTGATCCGCCCCACCGACCATATCTGAGCGCAGCCGTCGCCGTGATGGCGGCGGCCTTCGGGCTTGCGCCGCACTCGCGGCCGGGGACGCATGGGTGGGCCCGCATCTTCGGGCGGGACAGGCGATCCGCCGCCCTCGCAGCAAGAAGGGCGAGCCCCGAGGGGCTCGCCCGCCGTCCGCGCAGGACGAGAGGGAATTACTGCGCGGGCCGGTCCAGTTGGCCGGTGGTGCCGCCGGTGTAGAAAACGGCATAGAGGTCGTCGCCCTTGCGGTCGGCATCCTCCATCGGCTCGTGGCTGGCGATCAGCTCCTCATAGGACAGCATACTCTCGGGGATGGGCGCGTCGCCGATGTGGATCACCGCGCGCAGGCCGGGGAAATCCCGGCGCAGCTGCTGGCCCTGTTCGGCGAAAGCGTCGTCGACGCGCAGGATCACCGCGTCGCAGTCGCGCAACGCATAACGATTTTCCTGCGCCGACCAGCGGATGTTCATCGGCGCGAAACAACCGCCCGCCCAGGGCGCGGCAGTTCCAGATAATTGTCCGAGTTCATCGCCAGCGTGGCAACAAACGCGCCATCCGCCACGCCCAGCCGGTGCAGCGCCGCTGCCATGCGCGGAACCCGGTCGCCCAGCTCGTGCCACAGCCGCTTGCGGGTGCCGCAAAGGGTGGCGACGCCCTGGCGGCTGTGGTGAACGGCCTGTTTCAACAGCAACGTTCCCTGCATCTGCTCTCCTCTCCCCCTGTTCCTGCCCGAATCGCTTGTCGACGTGGCGGGTGCCGGCTCTTCGCGGCGGCCGGGCGCGCAGAGCCGGCAGCTTCCCTCTTTCCAGCGGGACTTGCGGTTCTGGGCCGGCGGACCGGATATTGCGTGGCTTGTCAGATTTATTTCGCATTGTTACTGTATGAAAGCGAATATAAAACGCAAGCACCGATTTCATCCCGGGATGGGTGGCGAGGCGAAAAATATCCGGCGCGACGCCGCCGTTCCGCGGCCGTCCGCCCGCAGGGAGGAGGAAGCCACCATGACCGGACCATTGTCCGATCTGCGGATCGTCGAGTTTTCGGGGCAAGGGCCCGGGCCGTTCGCCGGCGGGCTGCTGGCCGATTTCGGCGCCGACGTCATCCGCGTCGACCGCCCCGGCCAGCCGCTGCTGCCGCCTGAATATGATTTCTACAACCGCAACAAGCGCTCGATCGCGCTGGACCTCAAATCGGCGGCGGGGCGCGAGGCGGCGGTGGCGCTGGTCTCGGCCGCCGATGTGGTGATCGAGGGGTTCCGGCCGGGGGTGATGGACCGGCTGGGGCTGGGCTATGACGCCTGCGCCGCCGCCAATCCGCGGCTGATCTACGGCTCGATGACCGGCTGGGGGCAGGACGGCCCGATGGCGATGGAGGCGGGGCACGACATCAACTATCTGGCGCTGACCGGGACGCTGCACGCCATCGGCTATCCCGACCGCCCGCCGGCGCCGCCGCTGAATCTGGTTGCCGATCTGGGCGGCGGCGGGATGTATCTGGCCTTTGGCATCCTGGCCGCGGTGCACGAGGCGCGACGCTCGGGCCGGGGGCAGCGGGTGGATGCGGCGATGATCGACGGGGTGTCGCATCTGATGTCGGCCTTCATGGCCTTTACCCAGCAGGGAATCTGGACCGAGCGGCGGGCCGACAACATCGTGGACGGCGGCTCGCCGGACTATGGCTGCTACGAGACGGCGGACGGCAAGCATGTCGCCGTCGGCGCCATCGAGCCGCAGTTCTACGCCGCGCTGCTCGAGGTGCTGGGACTTGACCCGGCCACGATTCCCGACCGCGCCGAGCGGGCGAACTGGCCCGCGCTGAAACGGCTTTTCGCCGACCGCTTCCGGCAGCGGACCCGCGCCGAGTGGGAAGCGGCGATGGCGGGGCGCGACGCCTGTTTCTCTCCGGTGCTGAGCATAACCGAGGCGTGGGAGCATCCGCAGATGCGGGCGCGCGCGGTCCATGAGCGGTTCGGGGGGCTGGTCCACCCCGCGCCCGCGCCGCGGCTGTCGCGCACCCCCGGCAGCCTGCGCCGCACCACCCCGGCGCCGGGCGAGAACAGCCGCGAGATCTGGAGCGACTGGGGGCTTCCGCAGGCGCTCTGGGATCGGCTGGGCGGCGACGGCGCCACGCCCCCGGCGGCGGGGTAGCGGGGTGGCGGTCCGTCCCGAAAGGGCGCTGGCGCTGCGCATCCCCGAGATCGCGCAAAGCTGTGATGAGCGGGACAGCATCCTCTATGCGCCGGGCATCGGGATCGGTCGCGACACCGCCGACCCGGGGCAGCTGGGCTTTGCCTATGAGGGAGGGTTGAAGGCGGTCCCCACCACGGCGGCAGTCATTTGATATACCAATATATTACCAATAAGCATATGATATGCGAGAGTCTCCGGCAGCGGACGGGTGGAGAAAGATGGACGATCCGGTCAACCCGCAGGACGCCCATGCAGGGGCCCCGGCCGGTGCGCTGCGGGTGAGCCAATCCGGCGCAGCCCCAAACCCCCGCCCCGCCAGCGGGCAGGCCGGCAGCGTGGCGGGTGCGGCCGGGCCGGGCAGGGATGAGCCGGTCCCCGCATCGCCGCTGGCCCTCGTCCTGCTGGCGACGGGGAACTTTGTGGTCGGCACCAGCGGCTTCATCGTCGTCAGCATCCTGCCCGAGATCACCGCCGGGCTGGGCGTCAGCCTGGCCCAGGGGGCGCTGCTGTTCACCATCTATGCGGGCGCCTATGCCATCGGCTCGCCGCTGCTGATTTCGGCGACCGGGGCGATCGGGCGGCGGCGGTTGCTGCTTGCCGCCCTGGCGATGGTGGTGGCCTCGGCGCTGGTCTGCGCCCTTACCCGCTCGTTCGAGGTGATGCTGGCGGCGCGGGCGCTGGCGGCCTTTGGCGGCGGGCTTTACACGCCGGTCGCCGCATCGGTGGTCTTTGCCACCGTGCCCGAGCCGCGGCGCGGCCGGGCGCTGGGGCTGGTCTTTGCCGGGTTGCAGCTGTCGCAGGCTGCCGGGCTGCCGCTGGGCGTGGTCATCGCGCATCAGCTGGACTGGCCCGCCGCGTTCCTGACCGTGACAGGGCTGGGCGTGCTGTCGGCGGCCGGGCTGTGGTGGACGCTGCCCCGGCGGGTGGTGGTCCCCGTCACCTCGCTGCGCACGCTGCTGGATGCGGGACGCGACCTGAGGGCGCTGGCGGCGGTGTCGATCATGGCGCTGCACGCCTGCGCCCTGATCCTGTGCTATGGGCTGATCGCGCCGCTGGTCATGCGGCACGGCGGCAATGTCGGGCTGACGGTCGGGGCCTTCGGCGCTGGCGGGGTGGTGGCCGGGCTGATGATGGGCCGCGTCACCCAGCGGCTGGGGGCGGTGCGGGCGCGCAGGATCGCGATCGGCTCGCAGCTGGTGATCCTGCCGGTGCTGTCGCTGCCGCTGATCGGCGTCGCTCCGCTGCCGGGGGCGCTGCTGATCGTGCAGGCGCTGCTGTGGCATCTGCTGGCCGGCGGCATGATGATCCCGCAGCAGATCCTGCTGATGCAGCGCAACCCGGAACGTGGGGCGGTGGTGCTGGGGCTGAACGCGACGATGAACTATCTGGGGTTTGCGCTGGGGTCCGCCCTGGGTGGGCTGGTGGTGGCCGGGCTGGGCTATGACTGGCTGGGCGTGGCCGGCGGCGCGGTGGCGGGGCTGGCCCTGCTGCTGTCGGTCTATAGCGAGCGGCTTTATCGCCGCGCCGGGCAGGGACTGTGATGCGGCAACCGGGGCGGAGCGGGGCAAATAACCGTTGCGTCGTCATCGGGGCAATATAGTATACAAGCGCACGGTATGCTTCAGCCCCGCGGCGGGAAAAATGTCAACAGGCCGGCCTTGCGCCCGCCGCAGCACCAGCGAGATGCGAATGCCCTATAATTCCGTATATGCACCCGGCCTGTTCAAGGACCAGACCATCATCGTCACCGGCGGCGGCAGCGGCATCGGGCGCTGCACCGCGCACGAGCTGGCGCATCTGGGCGCGCAGGTGGTGATCGTCGGCCGCAACCCCGACAAGCTGGAAACCGTCCGGCAAGAGATCACCGAGGACGGCGGCAAGGTCCACACCGCCACCTGCGACATCCGCGACGAAGCCCAGGTCATCGGCGTGATCGACCAGACGCTCGAACGTTTCGGCGCCATCAACGCGCTGGTCAACAACGCCGGCGGGCAATACCGCGCCGAGCTCAGGACCATCTCGACCAAGGGGTTCGAGGCGGTGGTGCGCAACAACCTGACCGGCGGCTTCATCTTCATGCGGGAAATCTACAACCGCTGGATGGAGGCCAACGGCGGCGCCATCGTCAACGTGATCGCCGACATCTGGAACGGCTGGCCCGAGATGGGGCACTCTGGCGCCTCGCGCGGGGGGATGTGGACGCTGACCGAAACCGCCGCCTGCGAATGGGCGCATTCGGGGGTGCGGGTGAATGCGGTGGCGCCGGGGGGAATCGCGTCCTCGGGGTTCGACCAGTACACCCCCGAGATCACCGAACGCATCCTGGCCTATCCGGCGCAGGTGCCGCTGCCGCGCTACGGCACCGAATCGGAAATCTCGGCCGCGATCACCTATCTGCTGTCGCCGGCGGCGGCCTATGTGACCGGCAGCTGCCTGCGCGTCGACGGCGGCGCCCCCAACCGCCGGCAGACCTGGACCCAGAACTATCCGGCGACCAACATCCCGGAATACAACGGCTTTCACCGCGCGGTGCAGCCCGAGATTCTCAAGAACCGCGGCTGACCGCCGGAACGCCATCGGCCGCATGGGGCCCCGCTTCCGGCGGCGCCCTCTGCTTTCAGGGGCGCGGCTCAGGAGGGTGTGGGGTGTCCGGGACCGTTGCTTGCGGTCATGGCGGCGGTGCGCCAAGGCCACCTCGGCAGGCAGGTGCCCCGGGACTGGCGCAGCGGCGCGCCCCGGGGCCGCCCCTTACCGCCGCTCGTGCTCGGCCTTCATGGCGCGGGCGATGATCGTCTTCATGATCTCGATCGAGCCGCCGGCGATCTTGGTGATCCGCGCGTCGGCATAGGCGCGGCAGATCGGGTATTCCCACATGTAGCCCCAGCCGCCGAACAGCTGCAGGCATTCGTCGGCCGCCTTGCAGTGCAGCTCGGTGGTGTACATCTTGGCCATCGCCGCATCGACCGGGTCCAGCTTGCCCTGCATGAACAGCTCGATGCATTTGTCGGTGAACACCCGGGCCAGCGTCGCCTGGGTCTTGAGTTCCGCCAGCTTGAACTGGGTGTTCTGGAAATCGAAGATGGTCTTGCCGAAGGCCTCGCGCTGGGTGGTGTAGTCCAGCGTCCATTCGATGATCGTCTCGGCCACCGTGGCGGAACGGATGGCCTGGGCCAGCCGCTCCTGCGACAGCTTGGTCATCATCAGGGCGAAGCCGTCGCCCTCGGCCCCCAGCATGTTGGCGGCCGGGACGCGGACGTTGTCGAAGAACAGCTCGGACGTGTCCTGTGCGTGCATCCCCAGCTTTTCCAGGTTGCGGCCGCGGCGGAAGCCCTCGCGGTCGCCCTCGATCAGGAACAGCGTCACCCCCTTGGCGCCGGCGTCGCGGTCGGTCTTGGTGGCGCAGACCAGCACATCGGCGTGCTGCCCGTTCGAGATGAACACCTTTTGCCCGTTGATGACGAAATCATCGCCGTCGCGGGTGGCGCGGGTGCGGATGGCCTTGAGGTCGGAACCGGCATGCGGCTCGGTCATGCCAAGCGCGCCGATCCATTCCCCGGTCACCATCCTGGGCAGGAACTTGCGCTTCTGGTCCTCGGTCCCGAAGGACAGGATATAGGTCGCCACCAGATCGGTGTGGATCAGGAAGCCGGGGCCCGAGGCGCCGGCGCGCCACAGCTCTTCGAACACCACCACGTCGAACAGGTAGTCGAGGCCCAGCCCGCCATATTCCTCGGGCACGGTGCAGCACAGCAGGCCCTGCTCGCCGGCCTTCAGCCACAGCTCGCGCGGGACGATGCCGTCCTTTTCCCATTGCGCGTGATAGGGCGTGATCTCTTTTTCGACGAAGCGCCGGACCGTGGCCCGGAAAAGCTCGTGTTCCTCGTTGAACAGGCTGCGTTCGATCATGTGGTTTCCTTTCGTGTGGCGGGGGCCCGCAAGTCCGGGCAAGGGGCGGATCAGCCGTCCGCCAGCCGGTCCCGATGCTCTGGCGCGGCGATGGCGATCAGTCTTTCGCGGCGCTCGGCCGGGCTGGCGGCCCGCAAATCGGCGATGCCGTATTCGGTGACGACCACATCGGTATCGAACCGTCCCAGCGAGACGGGGCCGCTGGCCCGACCGGGGGCGACGATGCGGCTGATCCGGCCGCCGGCCGCGGTCGCGGGCAGCACCACCATGCGCAGCCCCTGCAGGCCGCGGGCACCGGCCGCGAAATCCGACGCCCCGCCGGGGCCCGAGACCGGCCCCCTGGGCGTGGCCTCGGCATGGGAATTGCCGGCCAGATCCACCTCGATGGCCGAGTTGATGGTCACGAAACGCCCCATCGTCGCCAGCTGCGCGATGTCATGGGTGACCGAGGGCGGGGCAAAGCGGAACTCGGGCCGGGCCACGGCGTCGTAAAGCCGGGCGCTGCCGATGGCGACCCCGGCAAGGATCGGGGCATCGGCGCGCAGGGTGCCGGCGTTCAGCAGGTCCAGCGTCGAGTTGCCGATCAGCCCGGAATGGATGGACAGTGCGCGGTGGCCGGTCAGCCCGGACAGCACCGCTTCTGGGGTGCGGCCCAGCCCGGCCTGGATCGTGGCGCCCTCGGGGATCAACCCGGCCGCCAGCGCCGCGATGCGGGCGGACACCGCGTCCGTGCCGGGGTCCGACACCGGCAGCGGCGCCTCGCCCTCGATCACCGCGTGGAAGCGGTCGTAGGGAATCGCCCGGCCATGGGTCCGCGGCAGCAGCGGGTTCACATGCGCGATGATGCGCGGGACCTGCGGCCAGATGTCGGCGATGAAGTCGTTGACCGGGCCAAGGCTGCACATCCCGGCCTCATCCGGGGGGGCGACCATGACCAGCGCTACATCGGGCAGCAGCGCGCCAAGATGCAGGCGGATGTCGCGATAGCAGAACGGCAGGAAGCGGACCTGCGCGTCATTTCCCGCGAACTCGGGCATCATGAAATAGCTGTCGATCCGCGCCCCGGCTGCCAGCAGCCCGCCCAGCCGGTTCAGCCCGGGCACGAAGATCCCGGTAAAGGTCAGGCCGCGCAGATCAGCGGCCTCCAGCCCGTCGCGGATCAGCGCGCTTTCCCCCGAACAGGCGTGCATCCAGATGCGGGCGCCGGCGGGAAGATGGCCGGCGATGTCGTGCGAACCGATCCGCAAGGGTGCCATGGCAGGTCCCGCTTATTCCACGAAGCTGTAGAAATCGGGCTTGCGCTTCTCGTTAAAGGCATTGACGCCTTCCTGCGATTCCGGCGTCGCGTAATACAGCTTGACCGCGTGCAGGGCGAGGTTCGAGATCCCGCGGATCGAGTCGCTGTCAGCGTTGAACGACCGCTTGAGAAAGGCCAGCGCGGTGGGCGAACGTTCCGCCAGCGTGTCGGTCCATTGCGTGACCGCGGCGTCCAGCTCCTCCAGCGGCACGACCTTGTTGACCAGCCCATAGCTCATGGCGTCGCGGGCCGAGAGGCGGTCGTTCAGATACCAGATCTCGCGGGCCTTCTTGTCGCCGACGATGCGGGCCAGCAGGCAGGTGCCCCAGCCGGCGTCGAACGAGCCGACCTTGGGACCCACCTGCCCGAACATGGCGTTTTCCGAGGCGATGGTCAGGTCGCAGAGCGTCGCCAGCACGTTGCCGCCGCCGATGGCAAAGCCGTTCACCCGGGCGATCACCGGCTTCGGCACGTCGCGGATCAAGCCCTGCAGCTCGTCGATGGGCAGGCCGACGACGCCGCGGCCGTCGTAATTGCCCTCATGCGCGGACTGGTCGCCGCCGGTGCAGAACGCCTTGTCGCCGGCGCCGGTGATGACGATCGAGGCCACGTCCTTGTCGTTGCCGGCCAGGTGCAGCGCCCGGATCATCTCTTCCAGCGTCTGGCCGCGGAAGGCGTTGTAGACCTTGGGGCGGTTGATGATGATCCAGGCGGCGCGGCCGCGGACCTCGTAGATGATGTCCTCGAAAGCGGGTGCGTTTGCCATGTGGGGCTCTCCTCCAGTCATGCGGCAGGGGCGCGATTGCGATCAGGCGACGTGCCGCGACTATTGTTCGTATCAATATCGTCAGTATGCATATCTGTTTGAGAGTCCGCCACCGCTAAATCCCCGCCGGGGGGATTTTGCCGTGGCGTCGGATCACAGTCTTTCGGTCAGTTCCGGCAGGACTGTGAAGATATCTCCGACCAGGCCGTAGTCTGCGATCTGGAAGATGGGGGCTTCCTCGTCCTTGTTGATGGCGACGATGACCTTGCTGTCCTTCATGCCGGCCAGGTGCTGGATCGCGCCCGA
>NZ_FRCK01000011.1 GCF_900142875.1 Paracoccus solventivorans
CGTCAGATCGAAACGCGCCATCCTGAACCCTCCATAGGTTCAGTGAATCACGCCTGCTATCACAACGGAATCCCGTTTATGAGTTCACAGCCTAGACCGTCCAGACCGGCACCGGGGCGGCGACGCCCCGGGTTCTGCCCCGTCGGTGCGCAGAACGGCTTCTCGGCCGAAAACCGGGAGGCGCGCGAGATCATCCCCAGCGGCTACGTGCCGCTAAAGGACCTCGCCGCGATCAACGAGGCGGTGAACGACGGCAAGACCATGGATGCGGCGGTCGCCGAATGGACCGAGGCCCATGCCGATCTGCTGAGCCGCCGGTCTCACTCCCGGCTCAGCGCCTCCACCGGGTCCAGCCGGGCGGCGGCGCGGGCGGGCAGGAAGCCGAAGACGATGCCGATCAGCGTCGAGGACAGGAACGCCAGCACGATGGTGGGCGCGGAATAGACCAGCCGCAGGTTGTCCTGCATCTGCCCCAGCACCGCGCCGCCCCCCAGCGCCAGCATCACCCCCAGCAGCCCGCCCAGCAGGCAGACCAGCACCGCCTCGGTCAGGAACTGCGCCACGATGTCGGACCGGCGGGCGCCGACCGCGATGCGCACCCCGATCTCGCGCGTGCGCTCGGTCACCGACACCAGCATGATGTTCATCACCCCGATGCCGCCGACGATCAGGCTGATCACCGCGATGGACGAGATCAGCACCGTCAGCGTCTGCGTGGTCGAGGTGATGGACGAGCGGATCGTGTCCGAATTGGTCAGGAAGAAATCCTTCTTGCCGTGGCGCTCGGTCAGCAGCGCCTCGATGGCGGCTTCGGCCTCGGCCATGTCGGCGTCGTCGCGGACGCGGACAGAGATGGAATCGACCTGCGACTGCCCGGTGATGCGCATGGCGATGGTGGTATAGGGCAGGAACATCCGCGGCGACTGCGGCCCCGGCGCGGGCGCGCTTTGCGCCGCCACGCCGATCACCTCGACCGGCACGCGGCCGACGGTCAGCACCTGCCCCAGCGCCGAGGCCGCGTCGGGAAAGAACGCCGCCGCCGCATCGGGGTCGAGCACCGCCACCTGTCGGCGCGCCGCCAGCGCCTCGGGGGTGAACAGCTGGCCTTGCTGCAGGGTAAAGCCGCCGACGTCGAAATATTCCGTCCCCACGCCCCGCACCGAGATGCTGGCCGAGGTGCCGCGCCAGGTGACATTGGCCGAGGTCTGGATCTCGGGCGAGGCCGAGGCGGCATAGGGTTCCGCCGACAGCGCCTCGGCGTCGGCCGCGACCAGCGTGTCGATGGCCCGCGCCCGCCGGTCGCCAAAGCCGGAGCCGGGGCGCACGGAAATGGTGTTGGTGCCCAGCGAGGCGATGTTTTCCAGCACCCGTTCCTTGCTGCCGGTCCCCAGCGCCACCACCGACACCACCGAGGCGATGCCGATGATGATCCCCAGCATGGTCAGGAAGCTGCGCAGCCGATGCGCGTTCAGCGCCCGCACCGCCATGCCGAAGGCCTCGGCCAGCCGGCTGCTGCGGGCGGCAAGGCTGTCGGCCTCGGGGCGCCGGCCCTGCGGCGGGGCCGCCGCGGGCGCGGGTGCCGGGGCATTGCACTGGTCGGAAATGATGCGGCCGTCGCGCATCTCGATTACCCGTCCCGCGCGCGAGGCGACCTCGCGGTCGTGGGTGACGATGACGATGGTGTGGCCCTCGGCGTTCAGCTCCTGCAGCAGGTCCAGCAGCTCCGCGCCGGAACGGCTGTCCAGCGCGCCGGTAGGTTCGTCCGCCAGGATCACCTCGCCCCCGTTCATCAGCGCCCGGGCGACCGAGACGCGCTGCTGCTGGCCCCCCGACAGGGCGCGGGGGCGGTGGCCGGTGCGGCTTTCCAGCCCCAGCCGGTCCAGCAGCATCCGCGCGCGGCTGCGGCGGGTGTCGCGCGGCTGGCCGGCATAGATCGCGGGCACCTCGACATTCCCCAGCGCGTCCAGGTCGGGCAGCAGCTGGTAGCGCTGGAAGATGAAGCCGAAATGGCGGCGGCGCAGGCGGGCGCGCGCCTCTTCGTCCATCGCGCCGACGTCCTGCCCGGCGTAGAGATAGCTGCCGCCGCTGGGCCGGTCGAGACAGCCGAGGATGTTCATCAGCGTCGATTTCCCCGACCCCGAGGTGCCGATGATCGCCACCATCTCGCCCGCCTCGATGGTCAGGTCGATGTCGTGCAGCACGGTCAGCATCCCGTCGCCGGCGGGAAATGCGCGAGAGATGCCGCGCAGCTCGATCAGCGCCGCCATGGTCAGAACAGCCCCGGCGGGCCGAAGCGGCCAGCGCCGGGCGTGCGGCCCTGCTGGCCCTGCGTGGTGGCGGCAGCGCGCGCGGCGCGGCCGGTCACCACCAGTTCCCCCTCGGCCAACCCCGAGCGGATCTCGGTCAGGCTGGCCGAAGCGACGCCGGTTTCCACCTCGCGCGTGCTGGTCTCGCCGCTGTGCGGGTCGTGGACCTGCACGGTGGCGCCCCCGTCGCGGCCGCTGCGGACGGCGCCGCTGGGGACGGCAAGCACGTCCTCGGCCTCGTCCAGGATCAGCGTGACCTCGGCGGTCATGCCGATGCGCAGCGTGCCGTCGGGATTTGGCACGTCCAGCGCGGCGCGGTAATAGATGGCGCTGCCGGTGTCGATCTCGTCGCTGTCGGCGATGGCGGCGGGCGCCGGTTCCAGCGCCCGCAGCGTGGCGCGATAGCTGCGGCCGGGCTCGCCCGCCAGCGAAAAGCTGGCCTTCTGCCCCGGGCGGATATGGATGATGTCGGCTTCCGAGATTTCCGCCTTGATCACCATGGTGTCGAGATCGGCGATCTTGACCAGCGTCGGGCTGGACTGGTTGGCGTTGATCGACTGCCCCTCGCGCACCACGATGGCGACGACGGTACCATCCACCGGCGCCAGGATGCGGGTGCGTTCCAGCGCCACCCGCGCCGATTCCACCGCGATCTGCGCCTGCGCGCGCGAGGCCTCGCTGGCCTTCACATTGGCTGCGGCCACCGCCAGCTGCGCCTCGGACGCCTCCAGCTCCTGCGGGGTCAGCAGCCCGCGCTGCGCCAGCTGCCGCTTGCGGTCCAGCGCCAGCTGCGCCTCGGCGTGCGAGGCCTGCTGCGCGGCGATCTGCGCCTCGATCTGGGCCAGCGCGGCCTCGGCCCGCAACAGGTCGTTCTGCTGGTCCTCTGGGTCGATCTGGGCGACCAGCTCGCCCGTGGCCAGCCGCTGGCCCAGTTCCACCGGCAGCGCCCGGATCTGGCCGCTGACCAGCGCGCCGACCGAAACCAGCCGCGACGCCTCGATCACGCCGGTGGCCAGCACCGTGCGCCGCACATCGGCGCGCGCCACCGCCGCGGTCGCCGGCGGCTCTCCCACTGCGGCGGTCGAGCGGGCGCTCCACCACGCCCATGCCCCTGCGACCACTCCAAGCACGACGATGATGCCGAGCCAGCGTCTGAGCGCCATGTTCCTGCCTTCCTGCCTAGTCCTGCGGCGGTTCTAGCGCGCCGAAACCCAACGAAGGATAAACGGAAGCCCCCTGCCGGCTTCAGCCGCGGGTGCCGCTGAACACCGGGCGGCGGACGGGGCCGCAGGCGGTGGGCAGGAATGCGACCAGGAACGCCGCCCAGCCCCCCAGCCACGCCAGCGCCGCCGCCCCGTTCAGCACTGCCGCCGCGCCGGGCCACGGCCCCGCCGCCAGCCGCAGCCACACCGCCAGCCACAGCAGCAGCGCCGCCGCGGCCAGCAGGCGGCCGGCGACCAGCGTGCCGCCTGCGCGACGGGCGGCGGCGCGGGCGGCGACCGCGAGGATCATGCCGCCCATCGCCCCCATGGTCAGGGCGTGCAGCATGTCGACCTCGGCCAGCCGCAGGGGCAGCAGCCGCGCCAGCCCGGTCAGCACCAGCCCGGCGGGCAGCCAGGCGAACCCCGCGTGCAGCATCAGCAGCAACGGGTTGGCGCGGATCTTCCAGCCGCGCCACCCGGCCAGCCGCCACCCCTGCACCAGCCCTGCCGCGACCAGCGCCGCCCCCGCCGCCACCCCCGCCTCGGCCAGCATCAGCCCGGCGGCGGCCGCGATCAGCGCGGGACCAAGCCGGTCGGCGATGGGCGTGGACCGGCAGCGGGCGGCGGCCCCGGTCTGGCGCAGCCAGTTGTCGGTAAAGGCGGGGATTATGCGGCCGCCGATCACCGCGATCAGCAGCGCGAACAGCATCACCCCGGCGCGGACCAGCAGCGCCGGGTCGGGCCGGGCCCAGCCCTCCAGCGCGGCAAGGATCAGCAGCGCGTCCCCGGCCCCCAGCAGCGCGATCACCGCCGCAAGGCCCAGCCGCTGCCACGCCCCCGCCCGCAGGATGCCGATGGCCAGCACCGCCGACAGCAGCCCGAAGAACCCGGCGCCGGGCAGAAGCGCAAGCGCGGGCGGCACGGAATCGGGCGCGGCCATCGCAAGCCGTTGCAGCAGCCAGCAGCCGACCAGCAGCTTCAGCACCCGCCCCGAGGGGGCCGGCCGCCCGGTCCAGCTGGCCAGAGCCGTCAGCAGATAGCCCGCCGCCGCCGCGCCGCCCATGCCGGCCAGCATCTCATGCGCGTGCCACATTGCGGCGGTGCCAAGGACGGGTGGCGCCAGCCCCAGCGCCGCGCCCCATTGCCACCACAGGATCGCCACCGCCGCCCATGCCGCCGCCGCCAGCAGGAACGGCCGGTGCGGCATCAGCCAGAGATCGGCGAACGGGCGGGGCAAGGGACGCTCCTGACCATGGCGGCGGCGCTTGCGCGCTTGCCACGCGGCGCACCGGAACGCCAGTTCCGCCGCCTTGCCGGCCCCGGCCGTATCTCCCGGATCGCGCGCCCTGCGACAATGATGCGCGCTGCGCGGACGACATCTTCCATTTCAAATGTCCGTGCGTCCTGTTAATTTTGCGGTGTGCGCAGGGTCCGCCCCCGCGCGCATCGCCGCAAGCCTTCGCCAGCCGGTTCTCCGACATTCCGCCGTCCGCCGTGGCGGCACTATCCGGAACGGATGCAAAGGATTGCAGCCCATGGCCCACAGCCGCACGACCAGGCGGATCTCCCTGCTCGGGACAGTCGCGTTCATGACGTTTCACGCGGCGGGTGCCCTGGCGCAATCCGCCGCCCCCGGCTCGGTGATCGTGCTTGATCCGGTGGTGATCCAGGGCGACGCCACCGCCGCGCGGTTCCGCGCCACCCCCGGCGGCGTGGCCCTGATCGACCGCAGCGAGACCCCGACGGCCGAGGAAGCCGCCCCCACCCTGTCCGACGCGCTTTCCGGGACCCCCGGCGTAGTGGTGCAGGAGTTCTTCGGCGGCAACGACCAGCCGCGCATCCAGATCCGCGGCTCGGGGCTGCAACAAAACCCGACCGAGCGTGGGCTGCTGGTGCTGCAGGACGGGATGCCGGTGAACCGGGCCGACGGGTCCTATGTGGTGGGGCTTGCGACCCCGGGCCCCGCCGAGGATATCGAGGTCTTCCGCGGCGCCGCCGCTAACCGGCTGGGCGCGAATGTGCTGGGGGGCGCGCTGAACTTCATCTCGGCTTCCGGGGCCACCACGCCGGGCACAAGGCTGTCCTTTGGCGCCGGCAGCTTCGGGCGGGTGGATGTTGCCGGAAGCTACGGGGTCGTGAACGACCAGGGCGACGCGCTGCTGCGGTTCGAGCATTCCGAAAAGGACGGGTATCGCGACTACAACAGCTCGCGCCGCTCGTCGGTCGGGGGCAACGCCACCCTGCAGATGGGCGAGGCGACCACGCGGCTGTTCTTCAGCCACACCGACCTGCGGTTCGACGTGGCGGGGCCGCTGACCTGGGACGCGATCCGCAACGATCCGACCAGCAACCATACCGGGCCGGTCATCGTCGGCGGAATCCCGGTGGGACCGGGGCCGAACGTGCTGCGCGACCTGCCCCGGCGGGCGACCACGCAGACGCTGGCCGGCGCGCGCACCACGCTGGAAGATGGCGACAACATCTACGACCTGGGGTTCAGCCTGTCCCGGACGGATGACAGTTTCCGCTTTCCGATCTCGGCCGGCTATCGCGACACCGACGGCACCGACGCCACCCTGACCGCACGCTATTCCCGCATGGGCGAGGGCGAGCTGCCCCTGTTCGAGACCGGGCTCTACTGGTCGGTGGGCGAGGCCGACCGCGACTATTACCACAACCTGTCCGGCACCCGCGGCCCGGCCTTCGGCCACAACCGCCTGCGCGCGGACACGCTGTCGCTGTTTGCGGGGGCGAACCTGCCGCTGGCCGGGTTCACCCTGTCGCCCTCGGTCGCGTTCAACCATGCCAACCGGGAAAACGACGACCGCTGGGGCGCGGCGACAAGGCCGACATTTGCCTATGGTCCCGGGGGTCCGACGGCGGGGACGGCGCCCGCGGTCTCGACCAGCTATGACCGCAGCTACCACGGCTTCACCCCGGCGCTGGCGCTGTCCTGGCAACCGGCCGAGGATCAGTTCGCCTGGATCTCGATCTCGCGCGGGTTCGAGCCGCCGACCCATGACGACCTGCTGGGCACGGTGGGCGGCAGCCCGAACAGCGGGCCGACCGGAACGATGTTCGCCACCCCCGACCTGAAGGCGCAGACCTCGACCACGCTGGAACTGGGCTGGCGCGGGCGCTGGCAGAATCTGGAATGGGACGCCACCGCCTATCACTCGCGCATCAGGAACGAGCTGCTGTCCCTGCGCGACGAATCCGGCGCCACGCTCGCCTCGGTCAACGCCGACCGGACGCGGCACACCGGGCTGGAGCTGGGGCTGTCGGGCGATCTGGGCGAGCGGCTGCGCGGGCGGCTGGCCTGGACCTGGCAGGATTTCCGGTTCGACGGCGATCCGGTGCGCGGCGACAACCGCATCGCCGGGGCGCCGCGCCATCTCATCACCGCGGCGCTGGACTGGCAGGCGTCCGAGCAGCTGACCGTCGGCGGCACGCTGCACTGGATTCCCGACGAAACCCCGGTCGACAACATGAACACGATGTTCAACGATGCCTATGCGGTGGTCGATCTGGGCGCGGATTACGCGCTGAACGACCGCGCGGTGCTGTTCGCCCGCGTCACCAACCTGTTCGACGAACGCTATGCGGCCTCGACGCTGGTGGTGGACGTGGCGACGGCCGGGCAGGCGGCGTTCATCCCGGGCGAGGGGCGGGCCATCCATGTCGGCACAAGGCTGCGGTTCTGACGGCGGTTCATCGCCCGCGCCCCGCCCGCGGATCAAGGTAAGGACAACATGAGCTTTCCCGCATTCTTCGACGACGCCCCGGAAATCCGGATGCGCGACCCGCTGGCCGCGTTTCTGGGCAGTGCCGAGGACGGGGTGATGACCTATCGCTATGCCGATGCGGTGCGGCTGGCCGGGCATTCCTGCCCGGTGGTTGCGGGGGCCTGGCTGATGGTGGCGGCCGGGCTGGCCCGGCTTTACGGCGACGACCTGCCCGAGCGCGGCGGGATCGAGGTCCACATGCGCGACGGCTCGACCCACGGCACCACCGGGGTCACCGCCTCGGTCGCGACGCTGGTCACCGGCGCGGCGGCGGAATCGGGCTTCGGCGGCATCGGCCCTGCGCGGCTGTTCGCGCGGCGGCGGCTGCTGCGCTTCGGCGCGCCTATCGACGCCGTCATGGCGCTGCGGCGGCGCGATACCGGCGCGGGGGTGGTGCTGGACATCGACGGCACCCGCATTCCCCACGACCCCGAGATCGGCGAGCTGATGCCGCAGGCGGTGGACGGCACCGCCGACGCCGCGGCGCTGGCCCGGTTTGCCGCGCTGTGGCAGCGCCGGATCGCGCGGATGCTGGCGGCGGCGGGCGACCCGGCGCTGGTCCATGTCGCGGACTGGCGCTGCGACAACGCCCCCCTTTGAAGCGCCGCCCTCCTGCCCATAGATCATCTGGATCAATGCCAGCCTTCGCCAGCACCATCCCCCCAAGACCCGATGCCTGTCCCAAGGAGGCCCGCATGTCCCCGACCGCTTTCCGCCCCTCACGCCGCTCGGTCCTTGCCGGGGCGGCCGCGGTGGCGACGGCTTTCGCCACCCCCTCGATCCTGCGCGCGGCGCCGCTGGCGCGGATGGCGCTTTACGGCCCGCCGGCCGCGCCCAGCATCGTGCTGGCCCATGCCATCGCCGCCGGAATGCTGGCCGAGCTTGCGCCCGAGGTGACGCTGTCCACCTGGCGCACCCCGGACGAGCTGCGCGCGGGGCTGACCTCGGGGACCATCGACCTGTCGGTGATGCCGGTGCAGGTCGCCGCCAATCTTTACAACCGCGGCATGGGCGTCGGGCTGGTCAACAGCATGACCGACGGGCTCTTGCATGTGGTGGCCAAGGACGGCTCGGTCACCGATCTGGCCGGGTTGCAGGGCAAGCGGCTGGCCGTGCCGTTTGTCAACGATACCCCGGATTTCGTGCTGCGGGCGCTGCTCGAGGCGCGGGGGCTGTCGGACGCCGTGCAGCAGGTTCCGGTCGGCAGCCCGATCGAGGCCGCGCAGATGCTGCTGGCCGGCCAGATCGACGCGGCGCTGCTGTCCGAGCCGGCCTCGACCGTCGCCATCATGCGCGGCATCCCCTCCGGGCGGCATCTGGCGCGGGTGATCGACCTGCAAGAGGAATGGGGCCGGCAGACCGGCGGCGCCCCGGTGCTGCCGCAGGCCGGGCTGGCCGCGACGCAGGCGTTCCTGGACCGCGGCCGCGAGCTGCTGCCGCAGTTGCAGGAAGTGCTTGAGCGCGCCACCGCCGCCGTGCTGGCCGATCCGGGGCGCGCCGCCTCGGACGCGACCGCGGCGCTTGAGATGCCGGCGCCGGTGCTGGCGCTGTCGATCCCGCATTCGCGGCTGGTCGCCCGCCCGGCCAGTCAGGCCCGCCCTGCCATTGAATCGATGCTGTCGCTGATGGCCAAGGGCGATCCCGCGATCATCGGCGGCCAGCTGCCCGACGACGGGTTCTATCTGCTGTGAGGCCGGTGTCCTCTGCCCTGGACCGCCTGTCGCGGTTCGGCCGCTTCCTGTGGTCGGGCTGGGCCGGGCTGGCCGGGCTCGCCCTGATCGCGGCGCTGTGGCAGGCGGGGCACGAGGCTTACGGCGATTTCATCCTGCCCGCGCCGCTGGACACGCTGATCGCGGGGTGGCGGTTGCTGCATGACGGCTCGGCCGTCGAACTGCTGGCCCTGACCACCCGCCGCGCGCTGGCCGGGTTCGCGCTATGCGCGGTGATCGGCACCGCGGCCGGGGTCGCGGCGGGCTATTCCCCGGCGACGCTGCGGCTGTCGCGGCCGGTGCTGACGGTGCTGATGGGGGTGCCGCCGATCGCCTGGATCGTGCTGGCGATGATCTGGTTCGGTGCCTCGGACCGGACGGTGGCAATGACGATCCTGGTCTCGACCACTCCCGTCGTCTTCATCGGCGCGGTCGAGGGGGTGACCACGCGCGACCGCGGGATCGAGGACATGGCTCGGGTCTTCGGCGCCGGGCCGATCCGCCGCTTTACCCATGTCGCGGCGCGGCAGATCTCGACCCAGCTGTTTCCGGCGCTGATCCTGGCGCTGGGATCGTCCTTCAAGGTCGCGATCATGGCGGAACTGCTGGCCAACGCCGGCGGCATCGGCGGCGCCTTGGCGCGGGCGCGGGCGATGCTGGACATCGCCGAGGCGATGGCCTGGGTTGGGCTGGCCGTCGCGGCGCTGATCGTGGTGGAATACGTGCTGATCCGGCCGCTGCGGTCGGAACTGGAACGCTGGCGCGACGCCGCCGCGCCCTGGGGCGTCAAGCGATGACCGTGCTGGAACTGCAGCGCATCGGCCATTCCTTCTTCGGCCGCAAGGTGCTGGACGCCATCTCGCTGAGCGTGGGCGCGGGCGAGATCGTGGCGCTGGTCGGGCCCTCGGGCTCGGGAAAATCCACCATCGCCCATATCGCCGCCGGCGTGGTCGATGCGCGCGAGGGCCGGGTGGTCCGGCGCTATCACCGGCACACGATGGTGTTCCAGGACCCGCGGCTGATGCCCTGGGCGACGGCGCGCGACAATATCGGCTTTCCGCTGCGCCTGGCTGGGGTCAGGCGGGGCGGCCGCGACGGGGCGATCCGCGCGGCGGCGCTGCGCGCCGGGCTGCTGCCCGAGGATCTGGACAAATACCCCTCGGAGCTGTCGGGGGGGATGCGCCAGCGCACCGCCATCGCCCGCGCGCTGGTGACGGACCCCGACTTCATCTATTTCGACGAGCCCTTCACCGCGCTGGACGTGGCGCTGAAGCGGCGGATGCAGGATCTAGTGATAAAGGCCGCCGCCAGCGCCCATTTCGCCGCCCTGTTCATCACCCACGACCTGTCCGAGGCGATCCGCATCAGCCACCGCATCCTGGTGCTGGACGCGAACGGGCGCGGCATCGCCGGCGCGCGCATCCTGCCCGGCGCCCCCGGCAGCCGCGACGATGCCGCCGTCTTTGCCCTGCGCCAGCGGTTCCTGACCGAGGACCCGCTGTTCGCCCGTATCCACGACATCGACGAGCGGCTGCGACCATGACCACACCGCTGCACCGCGTCCTTTCGGACGAGGGCTTCCGCATCTTCTTCCCGCTCGCCGCGCTTTATGCGGCGCTGTGGCCGCTGGCCTGGGTGGCGCTGTGGGGGTTCGACCTGCCCTTTGCGCGCGAGATCCCGCCCGGGGTCTGGCACGCGAACGAGATGGTGTTCGGCGCCTGGGGCGCGGCGCTGCTGGGTTTCCTGACCACGGCCGCGCCGGAATGGACCGACACCCCGCGGCTGCGGGGCGGGGCGCTGTGGGTGCTGGCGGCGCTGTGGGGGGCGGCGCGGGTCGCGGGGCTGGTCGGCGCCGACGCGCTGGTCCTGCCCGCGATGCTGGCCGACATGGGCTGGCTGGTGCTGCTGATCGCCTATCTTTTGCAGCTGACGATCCGCCAGCGCAGCACCCGCGTCGTGGTCTTTGCCGGCTGGCTGTTCACGCTGGCCGTGGGCTGCATGATGGCGCGGCTGGCGATGCTGGCGGGCGACGGCGTGGCCGCGGCCGGGTGGCTGCGGCTGGCCGGGCTGACCTTCCTTGGCCTGCTGAGCCTGGCGCTGTCGCGCATCACCGTCCCGATCACCAATATCGTGCTGGACCCGTCCGAGCGCAGCTCTCCGTTCCGGCCGCATCCGGGGCGGCGCAATCTTGCGGCCGGGCTGGTCGCGCTGGCGCTGGCCGCAGAGATCGCCGGCCTGTCACCCGCGGTCGCCGGCTTCCTGTGGATCGCCGCCGGCGCCGGCTTCATGGACCGCATGGCCGAGGGCTTCGTCGGCCCCGAGGCGCTGCGGGCCGAGATTCTGGTGCTGATGGGGGCGGCGGGCTTTGCCGGGCTGGGGCTTCTGGGACTGGGCGCCGCCGGGCTGGGCGCCCCTTGGGCCGCGGCCGGGCCGCTGCATCTGGCGCTGATGGGCGGGCTGGGGCTTGGGGTGCTGGCGGTGCTGGCAATCGCGGGGCGGTTCCATACCGGGCAGGGGCTGGGCCTCAACCTGGCCACGCGGGCAGGGTTCGCGCTGGCCGCCGCGGCGGTGCTGCTGCGGGCGCTGCCGGACATGGGGCTGGCCCCCTGGCCCCCCGGCCCGCTGCACCTGCTGGCCGCGATCCTGTGGGCGGCGGGTTTCCTGCTGTGGCTGGCCGACTACTGGCCCGCGATCCGGCGGCTGGAGCCGCCCGCCCCGCCGGGCTGAAACCCCGCGGAACGGCCGGGGCATGGGCGCGAGCAAGCCGCGCCCATCGGCCCGCGCAATCGTCTTGACTTTGCCGAACGGTTTGCCATGACAGGGGCAGCTTTGGTTCCGGCGGCTTGCCGCTGGATTAAAAGGGAACTGCGGTGCGCCTGAGGGCAAAGCCGCGGCTGCCCCCGCAACTGTAAGCGGCGAGCGACGGCCGACCATGTCACTGGGACCCAATGTCCCGGGAAGACCGGCCCGAGCCCTGACCCGCGAGCCAGGAGACCTGCCCAAGCGATCACCCATTTCCTGCGCGGGGCGCGCATGGAAAGCGGCCTCCCGCAGCGGTGACACCCAACCGGTCTGCGGGGAAGGTGCGCCTTTTTCCCGCCGGCCAATCTGTAATCCGCAGGCGCCGCCTGCGTTGGAAAGGCAATGTCATGATCCGCCCCCAGATCCCAGGGATCGCTTTTTGTGCGGCGCTTGCGCCGATGGCCGTCCTCGCGCAGGACGCGGGACTGCCCGATATGCTGACCCTCGACCCCATCGTGATTTCCGGCGGGCTGACGCCGCTCGCGGCGGAAAATTACGCCCGCTCCTACACCGTGCTGACCGCCGATGACATGGCCGCCGCCGGCGTGACCTCGGTGCAGGATGCCCTGCGGCGGGTGCCGGGGGTGGCGGTGACCTCGACCGGCGACAGCTATACCCAGGTCCGCATCCGGGGCAGCGAGTTTAGCCACGTGCTGGTGCTGATCGACGGGGTCGAGGCGAACTCGCCCAGCGGCGGCTCGTATCTGTTCACCGGCATGGACCTTGCGGAGATCGACCGGATCGAGGTGCTGCGCGGCCCGCAATCGACGATCTACGGCTCGAACGCTGCCGCGGGGGTGATCTCGATCACCACCACCCAGGCGGGCAAGCCGGGCCTGTCCTACGGCGGCGCGGCCGAGGTCGGGGGGCTGGGCACGCGCGCGGCCTCGACCTACATCCGCCAGCGCGGCGAGCGCGGGGCGCTGAGCCTTTCGCTGTCCGCCCGCAATATCGACGGCGACGACGATTCCCGCAGCGGCGGCGACAAGGATTTCAACGACATCACCACCGCGGCGCTGGGCGGGTCCTACGCGCTGACCGACGAGGTGACCGCCGGCTTCACCCTGCGCCGCAGCTGGCAGGAATACGGCTATGACACCACCACCTCGCCAGTGGATGATCCGCGCGACTATCAGCTGGACGCGCCGCTGACTGCGAAGCGGGACGAAACCTATGGCGCGCTCTGGCTCGAGGCCGCGGCGCTGGACGGCAGGCTGCACAGCCGGCTGGCGTTGTCCGGGATGAACCAGACGCTGGATCATTTCGATGCGGGCGTGGCCACATCCGACGACCGCTCGACCCGCCGCAGCCTGCGCTATACCGGCAGCTTGGCGCTGGATGGCCGCGACGCAGGCAGCGCCGACCAGAAGCTGATCGCTGCAGCCGAAACCGAGCGCGAGACCTATCGTTCCAGCTACAACCCCGGCGGCACCTATGAGCGCGACACCCATGCGCTGGCGCTGGAATATCAGGGCCGCTTTGCCGATGGCGTCTCGGTGCAGGCCGGGGTGCGGCGCGAGTTCAACGACGTGTTCCGCGATGCGACCAGCTGGAACCTATCCGCCGCGTGGCAGGTGCCGGGGCAGGATCTGCGGCTGCGGGCGGCGGTCGGCCGCGCCCATGTCAACCCGACCATGTTCCAGCAATACGGCTATGTCCCCGGCGCTTACGAGGGCAACCCCGATCTGAAGCCCGCGCGCAGCCTGAACTATGAACTCGGCGCCGATCTGGGGTTTGCGGGCGGGCGCGGGCTGGCCTCCTTTGCGGTCTTTCAAAGCAAGATCGACGACATGATCACCGGCACCGCCGACAGCGCGGTCAACGCGCCCGGCACCAGCACCCGCAAGGGGTTCGAGCTGGGCGTGAGCCTGCAGGCGACCGACAGCCTGTCGCTGGGGGCCGACTATACCTATGTCGACGCGGCCCAGGCCAGCGGCCTGCCGATCGTGCGGGCGCCGCGCCACCAGCTGGGCCTGCGCGCCAGCCAGGGTTTCGCCGCAGGGCGCGGGCTGGCGTCGGTGGATATCCGCCATGTCAGCGGCACCTATGACATGGAGTGGTTCGCCTGGGACTACACCACCCCCAGCCCGGCCAACAGCAAGCTGCCCGGCTTCACCACCGTCAACCTGGCCGCGCATTACGACCTGACCGACGAGATCCGGCTGCAGGGCCGCATCGTGAACCTGTTCGACAAGGAATATTCCGAGGCCTGGGGCTATTACGGCCAGGGCCGCACCGCCTATGTCGGGGTCGAGGCGAAATGGTAGGGCGGCTGTTCAGGGCCGGGTGCATCGCGCTTGGCCTGTGGCTCGGGGGTGCGGCCCATGCCGCGCCGCCGCAGCGGGTGGTGTCGATGAACCTGTGCACCGACCAGCTGGCGATGCTGCTGGCGGCGCCGGGGCAGCTGGTCTCGGTCAGCTATCTGGCGCAGGACCCGCAGGCCTCGACCATGGTGGAACAGGCGCGCGCCTACCCCGCCAATCACGGGCTGGCCGAGGAGATCTATCGCCTGCGGCCCGATCTGGTGCTGGCCGGGGCCTATACCACCCGCGCCACCGTGGCGATGCTGCAGCGGCTGGGGGTTCCGGTGGCGATCTTCCCGCCCGAGGCCGATTTCGACGGCATCCGCGGCAATCTGCGCCGGATGGGCGAATTGCTGGGGCGCGAGGCCGAGGCCGAGGCCCAGATCGCCGCTTTCGACCACGGGCTTGCGGCGCTGATGGATACGCCCGTCCAGCGCCCGACCGCGGCGCTTTACTATGCCAACAGCTACACCTCGGGCCGTGACAGCCTGGCCGGGCGCATCGTCGAGGCGGCGGGGCTGCACAATATCGCCGCCGATGCCGGGCTGTCGGGCGGCGGCGTGCTGGCGCTGGAACAGCTGGTGCTGGCCAACCCCGACCTGCTGATCCGGGGGCGGCGCTACGCCGGCCGCTCGCGCGCGGAAGAGGTGCTGGACCACCCCGCCGTCGCGGCGCTGGCGGAACGTGCCGGCCAGACCGGCATCGCCGATCAGGACTGGGTGTGCGGCACCCCCCGGGTGCTGGGCGCCATCGCAAGGCTGCGCGACGCCCGGCTGGGGCTGGAGCAGGGGTCATGAGCCAGCGCCTGCTGCTGGGCGCGCTGTCGGCGCTGGTGCTGGCGCTGTTTGCGGGATCGGTCCTGATCGGCCCCGCCGGGCTTGGCCCGCGCGACGAGGTTCCGGCCCTGTTCGGGCGCGGGGACGACCTGATCGCCATGGTCATGCAGGAAATCCGGCTGCCGCGGGCGATCCTGGGGGTGCTGCTGGGCGCCAGCCTGGGGCTGGCGGGGGCGGCGATCCAAGGGTTCCTGCGCAACCCGCTGGCCGAGCCGGGGCTTATCGGCACCTCGGCCTCGGCTGCGCTGGGGGCAGTGCTGGCGATCCAGACCGGGCTGGCCGCGGCGATGCCGCTGGGGCTGCCGCTGGCGGCGCTGGCGGGGGCGCTGGTGTCGGTGCTGCTGATCCTGCTGCTGGCCGGGTCGCGCGGCGGGGCGCTGCCGCTGATCCTGGCAGGCATCGCGATTTCCGCGCTGGCGGGGGCGGCGACCTCGCTGGTGCTGAACCTGTCGCCCAACCCGTTCGCGGCCAATGAGATCATCTTCTGGATGATGGGGTCGCTGGCCGACCGCTCGATGCTGCATGTCTGGATGACGCTGCCGTTCTTTGCGCTGGGCGCGGGGCTGCTGCTGGCCTGCGGCCGCGGGCTGGATGCGCTGACGCTGGGCGAGGATACCGCCGCCTCGATGGGCCTGCGCATGGGGCGGCTGCGGCTGGCGCTGGTGATCGGGGTGGCGGCGCTGGTCGGCTCGGCCACGGCGGTGGCGGGCGCGGTGGGGTTCGTCGGGCTGGTGGTGCCGCATCTGCTGCGCCGCGCGGTCGGGGCCAGCCCCTCGCGGCTGCTGCCGGCCTCGGCGCTGGGGGGCGCGGCGGTGGTGCTGGCGGCCGACATCGCGGTGCGGATGCTGGCGCCGGGGCGCGATCTCAAGCTGGGGGTGCTGACGGCGCTGGTCGGCGCGCCCTTCTTCCTGCACCTGATCTGGCGCACGCGGGGGGACGGGGCATGAGCCTGCTGACCCTGCAAAAGCTGACCGTCGCCCGCCACGGCCGCGCGGTGCTGAACGGCATCGACCTGACCGTGACGGGGGGCGAGTTCATCGGCCTGCTGGGCCCCAACGGCGCCGGCAAGACCACGCTGCTGCGCGCGGCGCTGGGGCTGCTTGCGCATGGCGGGCATTCCTCGCTGGCGGCATTGCCGGCCGGGGAACGCGCCCGCCGCGCCGCCTTCATGGCGCAGGGGCGCGACATCGCCTGGCCGCTGCCGGTCGAGCGTCTGGTGGCGCTGGGCCGCACGCCGCACGGCCGCAGCCCCGCCGATGCCCCCGCGGTTGAGCGCGCCATCGCCGCGCTTGGGCTGGAACCCCTGCGCCACCGTCCCGCGACCGAGCTGTCGGGGGGCGAGCAGGCCCGCGCCCTGATCGCCCGGATGCTGGCGCAGGAAACGCCGCTGCTGGTCGCGGACGAACCCGTCGCGGGGCTGGACCCGGCCGCGCAGATCAAGGTGATGCAGGTCTTTGCGGGCATCGCGGGGCAGGGCAGGGCGGTGCTGGCGTCCCTGCATGACCTCGGCATGGCCGCGCGCCATTGCACGCGGCTGATCCTGATGGACGGCGGCCGCATCGCCGCCGACGGCCCGCCCGAACAGGTGCTGCACGCGGGCAACCTTGCCCGCGTCTTCGGCATCACCGCCTGGTTCGCTGCCACCCCGCAGGGGCCGGTGTTCCAGCCGCTCGACATTCTGACCAAGGAACTGCCATGACCCTGCCTTCCGTCCCCGAGACCCTGTTCGCCGCGTTTTCCGACCCCGAGGCCGGCTGGTCGATGGGCTCTTTCGGCGCCAACGCCGAGTTCCACCACGTCGCCGGCGACCCCGCGCCGCATCTGCCGGGCAACGGCGTGGTGACTGCGCGCGGCGCCGTGCGGCTGGACCACCCCGACCGCATCCGCCCCGTCGCGTGGGAGGCGCTGAGCCCGCGCCCCGACCGTTGGCAGCAGGGCGTCGCCCTGTGCCTGCCGGCAGAGGACGCCGCGATGTCGCGGCGCGCCGTCCTGACCGAGATCGGCCCCGACAGCGGCGCCATCCGTCCCGAGGACCGCGCGGCGATCCTGTTCGACATGGGGCTGGACCAGCCGCAGGTGGATTTCTGCATCCGCACCGCCGACCCGGCGCTGCTGGCGGTCCTGCGCGCGGATCTGGGCCGTTCGGTGATGGACCCGGAGAACCCGGCGATGGCCGCGATCCTTGGGGCGCATCCGCATCGCGTGGCGCTGAGCCGGATCGGGCGGATCGAGGTCTATCAGCCGATCGGCGGCCCGGACACCGGCGGCGCCTCTCCCATCGGGCCGCATACCCATGTGCTGCCGAAGCTGCTGCGCGCCCGGCGCAGCCACTCGGCGAACATGCCGATCCCCGAGGGGCTGGTGCCGGTCGCGGGTTTCCACCCGGCCAGCGCGATCATGGACCCGCTGGGGCGGGACCGCGATTTTGACCGGGGCATCTTCGACGCGTTCCAGCGCCTGCTGGTGGCTTGGGGCGACGCCGAAAACGTCTCGGTCAAGCGGCAGGTCTGGCAGGCGCTGGCGCAGGGGCTGCGCCCGTCGCAGCTGCGCGAACCCGACGCCCGCGCCGCCCGCGTCGCCTTTCGCGTGGCCCTGCGGCAGGCCGGACGGCGGGACGGGGAAAGCGAGCAGCTGCTGGCTTGGCGCGCGGCCTTCGACCGCGAACTGGCGCCGGCGGACGACGACGCGCCGGGGCATTAACCGGGCCGGGCAGGCCCCGCGCTCACATTCCGGCGACTGCCGCGGGGATGGGACAAGGCCGGGACCGGCCCGGCAAGGGCCTGCGCCCTGATCTTCCAGCGGAAACCGGGCAACACCCCGTCCCCCGCGCTTCCCCGGTGGCGGGGCGGGGCAGATTGACTCCTGCCCCTTGCAGGAACAAACAAGGAACATGGCGGCAGAATCGCTCAGGGCAGGGCCGGGAGGCGCCATTTCGCATGTCCAGCCGTGCAGACAGCCCGGCCCTCGCGGGGCTTCGCGCGCGCATCGCGCAGCTCGAGGGCGGCGGTGCGGGGGCGCGCGGGGCGCTGCCCTTCGGCATCCCCCGGCTGGACCGCCGCCTGCCGGGGGGCGGGCTGGCGCTGGGCTGCCTGCACGAGATCGCGGGGGGCGGCGCGGGCGCCGACGACGGGGCGGCGGCCACCTGCTTCGCGGCCGGAATCGCGGCGCGGACCCGGGGCCGGGTGCTGTGGTGCGTGGCCCGGCCCGATCTGTTCGCGCCCGGGCTGGAACAGGCGGGCCTGCCGCCGGACCGGCTGATCCATGTCAAGGCCGGCGACCACCGCGCGGTGCTGGCCTGCATGGAAGAGGCGCTGCGCCACGGCGCCCTGGGCGCGGTGGTGGCCGAGACCCCGCGGCTGCCGATGGCGGTCTCGCGCCGGCTGCATCTGGCGGCGAAGGAGGGCGGCACGCTGGGCCTTGCCCTGCGCCGCTGGCGGCAGGGGGCGGAGGGGGCGCAGGATTTCGGGCAGCCCACGGCGGCGATGACGCGCTGGCGGGTGTCGGCGCTGCCCTCGGCGCCGCTGCCGGTGCCCGGGGTCGGGCGGGCGCGCTGGCGGGTCGAGCTGCTGCGCGTGCGCGCCGGCGAAGGCTTCGAGATGGAACTGGAGGCATGTGATGGCACGGGTCATCTCGGTCTTCCTGCCGATGTGGCCGACGGATCGGCTGCGGCGGAAGACTGGCGACGGGGCGCCGCCGGCTGAAACGCCGCTGGTGCTGGCGGGGCGCGACCGCAGCCGCCGCGTGGTGACGGCCGCGAATGCGGCGGCGCAGGCGCTGGGCCTGCATCCGGGGATCGAGATCGGCCGGGCGCAGGCGCTGGTCCCCGGGCTGCGGGTCGAACCCGCCGACCCCGGCGCGGATGCGGCCAGCCTGGAGCGGCTTGCGCTGTGGATGCTGCAGCGGATCGCGCCCATCGTGGCTGTCGATCCGCCGGACGGCATCGTCATCGACGCGACCGGGGCCGCGCATCTGCACGGGGGCGAGCCCGCGCTGGCCCAGGCGCTGGTCGCGCGGCTGCGCCTGTCGGGGGTGACCGCCCGCGTCGCCATCGCCGACAGCTGGGGCGCCGCCCATGCGCTGGCCCGCCACGTGGCCGACCCGGTGCTGGTCGCGGCGCCGGGGACGGCGGCGGCGCGGGTGGCGGGCCTGCCGCTCGAGGCGCTGCGGCTGCCGCCCGCGGTCCCGGCGGCGCTGCGCGACCTGGGCTTTGCCCGGATCGGTGATCTGGCCTCCCAGCCGCGTGCGCCGCTGACCCGCCGCTTTGGGCCCCAGCTCTGCCGCCGGCTGGACCAGGCGCTGGCCCGCGCGCCCGAGCCGATCGAGCCGCTGCGCCCGCCCGAGATGGTCGAGGCCCGGCGCAGCTTTGCCGAACCCATAGCCGCTGCGGAAACCATCGCCCGCCACATCACCCTGCTGGTCCAGTCGTTGTGCGCCACGCTGGGGGAACGGGGGCTGGGCGCGCGCCGGCTGGACCTGCTGTGCCACCGCATCGACAACCGCATCCTGTGCACTCGCGTCGGGCTGGCGCGGCCGCTGCGCGATCCCGCGCGGCTGGCGCGGCTGCTCTGCGACCGGATCGAGACCATCGACCCCGGACTGGGGATCGAGACCATGGCCCTGGCCGCCACGCTGGCCGAGCCGCTGGCGCCGCAACAGGCGGCCAGCGATCTGGCGGGGGTGGCCGAGCCGGACCTGTCGGGGTTGATCGACACGCTGGCGAACCGGGTCGGCGCGGGGGCGATCTACCGCTTGGCGCCGGTCGCCAGCGACGTGCCGGAACGCTCGGTCCGCCGCATCCCGGCGCTGGCCGCGGATACCGGCGCCGGCTGGCCCGGCCACTGGCCGCGCCCCGCCCGGCTGCTGCCCCGGCCCGAGCCGATCGAGACCATGGCGCTTTTGCCCGACCACCCGCCGCGCTGGATCTCGTGGCGCGGGGTGCGCCACAGCGTGCGCCGCGCCGACGGCCCCGAGCGGGTGTTCGGCGAATGGTGGAAGCGCGACGCCGAGCTGGCCGCGGTGCGCGACTATTTCCGCATCGAGGACGACAGCGGCGCGCGGTTCTGGATCTTCCGCGCCGGTGACGGCGAGGACGCGGCCACCGGCTCGCACCGCTGGTTCATGCACGGGGTGTTCGGATGAGCCGGGGCCCCGGACAGGTTCGCGGGGACGGTGGGTGTGAACACGCACCCGGAGGGCGCCCATGACCCCGCGCTATGCCGAATTGCAGGTGACCTCGCATTTCTCGTTCCTGCGCGGGGCCTCGTCGGCGGCCGAGCTGTTCGCCACCGCCGCCGCCATGGGGCTAAAGGCGCTGGCGGTGGTCGACCGCAACAGCCTGGCCGGGATCGTGCGCGCGCATGAGGCGGCGAAGGACACGGGCGTGCGGCTGGTGGTGGGCTGCCGGCTGGACCTGACCTGCGGCATGTCGGTGCTGGTCTATCCGACCGACCGACCGGCCTATTCGCGGCTGTGCCGGCTGCTGACGCTGGGCAAGTCGCGGGCGGGCAAGGGGGCCTGCCATCTGGAATGGCCGGATCTGGCCGCCAGTGCCGAGGGGCTGCTGGCGGTGCTGGTCCCCGATCTGGCCGACGACGCCTGCGCCCTGTGGCTGCGCCGCCTGCGCGAGGTGTTCGGCGACCGCGCCTATCTGGCGCTGACCCTGCGGCGGCGCCCCAACGACCAGCTGCGGCTGTGGCAGCTGTCGCAGCTGGCGCAGCGCGCCGGCGTGGCCACGGTCGCCACCAACGACGTGCTGTTCCACGAACCCGGGCGGCGGCGGTTGCAGGACGTGGTGACCGCGATCCGGCTGGGCACCACCATCGACGAGCTGGGGCTGCGCCGCGAACGCCACGCCGACCGCCATCTCAAGCCCCCGGCCGAGATGCATCGCCTGCTTTCCCGCTGGCCCGAGGCGCTGGCCCGCACGCTGGAAATCGCCGACCGTTGCCGGTTCAGCCTTGACGAGCTGCGCTATCAATACCCCGAGGAACGCGACGATCCGGCGCTGACCCCGCAGGAAATGCTGGAGCTTCTGGCCTGGAGGGGCGCGGCCGGGCGCTATCCCGCCGGCATCCCCGACAAGGTGGCGGTTACGCTGCGCCATGAGCTGGCGCTGATCGGCAAGCTGAAATACGCGCCGTATTTCCTGACGGTGAACAACATCGTCCGCCATGCCCGCGCGCAAGGCATCCTCTGCCAGGGCCGCGGCTCGGCGGCGAACAGCGCGGTCTGCTATGTGCTGGGCATCACCTCGATCGACCCGGACCACTCGGACCTGCTGTTCGAGCGCTTCGTCTCCGAGGAACGCCGCGAGCCCCCCGACATCGACGTGGATTTCGAGCATGAGCGGCGCGAAGAGGTGATCCAGTGGGTCTTTGAAAACTACGGCCGCGACCGGGCCGCGCTGACCGCGACGGTGATCCGCTACCGCTCGAAAGGGGCGCTGCGCGATGTCGGCAAGGCGATGGGCCTGCCCGAGGATCTGATCGGGCTGCTGTCTCGCCAGCTGGGGCGCTGGAACGACGGCATCGGCGCGCGCGAGCTGGCCGAGCTGAACCTGGACCCCGGCGACCGCCGGCTGCGGCTGGCGCTGGAGCTGGCCGCCCAGCTGCGCGGCGCGCCCCGGCATCTGTCGCAGCATCCCGGCGGGTTCGTGCTGACCCATGACCGGCTGGACGATCTGGTGCCGATCGAGCCCGCGGCGATGGCGGGCCGCCAGATCATCGAATGGGACAAGGACGACATCGCCGCCCTGCATTTCATGAAGGTGGACGTGCTGGCGCTGGGGATGCTCAGCTGCCTGAAACGGGGGCTGAAGCTGCTGGCCGACCACAAGGGGTTGCGCCTCGATCTGGCGACGATCCCGCAGGACGACGGGCCGACCTACGACATGATCTGCAAGGCCGACACGCTGGGCACCTTCCAGATCGAAAGCCGGGCGCAGATGTCGATGCTGCCGCGGCTGAAGCCCCGCGAATATTACGATCTGGTGATCCAGGTGGCCATCGTCCGCCCCGGCCCGATCCAGGGCGACATGGTGCATCCCTATCTGCGTCGCCGGAACAAGCAGGAAGCTGTCGATTACCCCACGCCGGAACTGGAAAACGTGCTGGGCAAGACCTATGGCGTGCCGCTGTTCCAGGAACAGGCGATGCGCGTCGCCATCGAATGCGCCGGCTTCACCCCGGGCGAGGCCGACCTGCTGCGCAAGTCCATGGCCACCTTCAAATCCGCGGGCGGGATCTCGCATTTCCGCGACAAGCTGGTCGCCGGGATGGTCGCCCGCGGCTATCAGGCGGATTTCGCGGAACGCATCTTCCGGCAGCTGGAAGGTTTCGGCTCTTACGGGTTTCCCGAAAGCCATGCCGCCAGCTTCGCGCTGCTGGCCTATGCCTCGGCCTGGCTGAAATGCCGCCACCCCGAGGTGTTCTGCGCGGCGCTGCTGAACAGCCAGCCGATGGGGTTCTACGGGCCCGCGCAGATCGTCCGCGATGCCCGCGAGCACGGGGTCGGGATCCGGCCGGTCTGCGTCAATGCCAGCGACTGGGACTGCACGCTGGAACCGGCGGGGACTGGTTTTGCCGTGCGGCTGGGGCTGCGCATGACCAAGGGGCTGTCCGAGCCCCATGGCAGGGCCGTCGCCACTGCGCGGAAGGCGCCCTTCGCCTCGGTCGAGGATCTGTGGCGCCGGGCAGGCGTGCCCGTCACGGCCCTGACCGCCCTGGCCGAGGCCGACGCCTTTCGCCCCGCCCTCGGCTTCGCCCGGCGCGAGGCGCTGTGGGCGATCCGCGGGTTGCGCGACGAGGAACTGCCGCTGTTCGCCGCCGCCGCGCGGCGCGAGGGCGCGATGGTGGCCGAGGTGGTGGAACCGGCGGTGGCGCTGCGCCCGATGCCCGCGGGGCGCGAGGTGGTCAAGGACTACGGCCACACCGGCCTGACCCTGCGCCGCCACCCGGTCGCCTTCCTGCGGGCCGAGCTGGCGCGGCGCCGCATCGTCACCTGCGCCGAGGCCATGGGCGCGGACAACCGCCGCCGGGTCGAGGCGGCCGGGATCATCCTGGTCCGCCAGCGCCCCGGCTCGGCCAAGGGCGTGATGTTCATCACCTTGGAGGACGAGACCGGCATCGCCAATGTGGTGGTCTGGCCCAAGCTGTTCGAGCGATACCGCCGGGTGATCCTGTCCGCAGGCATGATCGCGGTCAGCGGCCGCATCCAGAGCGCGGACGGGGTGGTGCACCTGGTCGCCCAGCGCATCGCCGATCTTTCCCCCGAGCTTGCCAGCGTCGGCGAACGCGGAGCCTTGCCCGAGGAGAGGGGCGGGACGGAAAAGCACGGCTGGGCAGGCGGGGAAAACCGGCAAGACGGCGCGGGCCAGACAGAAAGGCCGCACGAGTCAGCCCCCCGTCGCCCCGGAGACTCGATCCGCGTCCCGACCCGGGATTTCCGCTGACACACCCTAGCCGCCGCCCCCGAGGGAAGAGGTGCCGCGATGCTGCCTCCACCCTCAAGGTTGGCGGCTGATGCCGGCCTTGACCCGTCGCAGCGGGATCGAGCTTTCGATGCTGGATACTGCCGGAAAGCGCGTCAGCCGGCCGGTCAGGAACGCCTCGAACCCTGCCAGCCCGTCGGTGACCACGCGCAGCAGATAGTCGCGGTTGCCGGTCATCAGCCAGCAGTCGACCACCTCGGGGCAGTCGCGGATCGCGGCCTCGAACTCGGCCAGCGCCTGGTCGACCTGCCGGTCCAGCTTCACCGAGACGAATACCGATACCGGATAGCCCAGCGCGGTCTCGTCGATCATCGCGGCATAGCCGCTGATGATCCCCGCCGCCTCGAGGTTGCGCATCCGCCGCGCCACCGGGGTCGGGGACAGGCCGATGCGGTCGCTGAGTTCCTGCACGGGGATGCGGGCCTCGTGGCGCAGGATTCGCAGGATACGGATGTCGAACTCATCCAGGGCAGGAGTTTCGGGCAGGTTTTTCTTCATTCTTGCAGGATTTCGCTAAAATACGGCGCCATGATGGCAGAGATAGCACGGAAACCCCGCAGGTCCTGCCCTATCCTGACCCCGGCGCGAAAAGGAGGCGAAGCGTGACCCACCCGCATCTCAAGACCATCGAAAGCCGGCTGCTGTGGCTGTCGCACTGGATGATCCACAACGCCAACCACCTGCGCGACAAGAGCGACGGCATCAAGATCGGCGGGCATCAGGCGTCCTCGGCCTCGATGGTCTCGATCCTGACGGCGCTGTATTTCTCGGCCCTGCGGCCGCAGGACCGGGTCGCGGTCAAGCCCCATGCCGGGCCGGTGTTCCACGCCATGCAATATCTGATGGGCAATCTGGACCTGGAGAAGATGCAGAACTTCCGCGGCCTTGGCGGGGTGCAGAGCTATCCGAGCCGAACCAAGGACGTGGACGACGTGGATTTCTCGACCGGCTCGGTGGGGCTGGGGGTGGCGATCACCTCGTTCGCCTCGATCGTGCAGGATTACATCGCCGGGAAAACCTGGGGCGCGGGGCTGGAGCGCGGCCGCATGATCGCGCTGATGGGCGACGCCGAGGTGGACGAGGGCAATGTCCACGAATGCCTGCAAGAGGGCTGGAAGCACGAGCTGCGCAATGTCTGGTGGGTGATCGACTACAACCGCCAGTCGCTGGACGGGGTGGTGCGCGAGGGGCTGTGGTCGCGGATCGAGCGGCTGTTCGAGGCTTTCGGCTGGGACGTGGTGCGGGTAAAATACGGCGTGCTGCAACGCGCCGCCTTTGCCGAGCCGGGGGGCGAGCGGCTGCGGCAGTGGATCGACAACTGCCCCAACCAGCTTTATTCGGCGCTGACCTTTTCCGGCGGTGCGGTCTGGCGGCAGCGGCTGATGGACGATCTGGGCGATCAGGGCGAGGTGACGGCGCTGATCGAGCGGCGCAGCGACGCCGAATTGGCGGCGCTGATGGAAAACCTGGGCGGCAACTGCGTCGAGACCATGGCCGAAAGCTTTGCCGCCATCGACCACGACCGGCCGGTCTGCTTTCTGGCCTATACGGTCAAGGGCTGGGGCACCCCCATCGCCGGGCACAAGGACAACCACGGCGGGCTGATGACCAGGGGGCAGATGGCCGAATGGCAGCGCCACATGGGCGTCCCCGAGGGGCAGGAGTGGGAGAAGATGGCCGGCGTCGCCGACCCCGAGGCGCTGCGCGGCTTTCTGCGGCAGGTGCCGTTCTTTGCCCGCGGCCCCCGCCGCTATCGCGACGATCCCGTCCCGGTGCCGGCGCTGGCGGTGGCGGCCGAGCGCGCAACCTCGACCCAGGCGGCCTTCGGGCGCATCCTCGACGACCTTGCCCGCGGGCAGTCGGCCTTAGCGGAACGCATCGTCACCATGTCGCCCGACGTGACCGGCACCACCGGGCTGGGCCCCTGGGTGAACCGCCGCAAGCTGTGGGCGCGCGAGGCGCGGGGCGACGTGTTCCGGGCGCAGAACATCCCCTCGACCGCGAAATGGGACTTTGCTCCCGAGGGCCAGCATATCGAGCTGGGCATCGCCGAGATGAACCTGTTCCTGCAGCTCGCCGCCGCCGGGCTGTCGCATTCGCTGTTCGGCAAGCGGCTGCTGCCGGTGGGCACGGTCTATGACCCCTTTGTCTGCCGCGGGCTCGATGCGTTGAACTATGCCTGCTATCAGGACGCGCGCTTCCTGATCGCGGGCACGCCCTCGGGGGTGACGCTGGCGCCCGAGGGCGGCGCGCATCAGTCGATCTCGACCCCGCTGATCGGGATGGCTCAGGACGGGCTGGCCGCGTTCGAGCCCGCCTTTGCCGAGGAACTGGTGATCATCATGGAATGGGCCTTCGACTACATGCAGCGCGACGGCGAGGCGGTGGTCGATCCCCGCACCTGGCTGCGCGATGCCAAGGGCGGCGCGGTCTATCTGCGCCTGACCACCCGCCCCATCGACCAGGCCACGCTGCCGCGCGAGGGGCTGGCGCAGGGGGTGATCGACGGCGGCTACTGGCTGCGCCCGCCGGGGCCGAACTGCGAGATCGTCGTCGCCTATCAGGGCGCCGTCGCCCCCGAGGCGATCGCCGCCGCCGGGCTGATCGCCGAGGCGCGGCGCGACGTGGGCGTGCTGGCGGTGACCTCGGCCGACCGGCTGCACGCCGGCTGGACGGCGGCGCAGCGCGCCCGCTGGCACGGAGAGCCCGGCGCCCGCGCGCAGGTCGAGCGGCTGCTGGCGCCGCTGCCCCGGCATTGCCGGCTGGTCACGGTCATCGACGGCTATCCGGCCACGCTGTCCTGGCTGGGCTCGGTCGCGGGGCACCAGACCATCCCGCTGGGGGTCGAGCATTTCGGCCAGACCGGCACCATCGGCGAGCTTTACCGCCATTTCGGCATCGACACCGGCACGATCGTGCGCGCGGTGTCGGGGCTGACCGCCGGGCGGCAGCTGGCCGCGCCGTAGGGGGCAGTCCGGGCGGGCCTTCGATGCCCGCACGACGCAGAGCGCGCCGCCCGGCGCGGCGGATCACCCCTGTCCGGCCAGCGCCCTGAGCTTGTATTCGCCCATGTCGTTCCAGACCTGCTGGCGCCAGATCCTGCCGTCGCGCAGGTCGAACAGGTCGACGAAGCGGATGCCCTCGAACCGGCTGCCGTCCAGCCATTCGCCGTGCAGCGTGCCGGCGATCAGCACGCTTTCCTGCCCCTCTGCGCCCCAGCTGTCGCAGCGGTCGAAATGCTTGCCGACGAAACGATAGCGGCCGGCCGCGCCGGAGACCATCTGCTCGATCCCGGAAAACCTTGCGCCGCCGGGAAAGACCATCTCCAGCCCGTCGGCGGCGACGAAGCTGCGGGCGCGGTCCAGGTCGCGGCGCTCCATGGCGCCCAGGAAAGCCTCGCAGATGGCGATGGCGGTGGTTGGTTCGGTCATCGGGTCCTCCTCCCCTGCTGGCGTGCACCGCCTTGTCAGCGTGTCGCACCAAAAGCACTTTACAAACGACATAAAGGAATAACAATATAAGCAGCAGGTGCGATACGCCGCAGCCACAACCCGGAGGAGGGGGGCGGCGGCCGGCACCCGACAGAGGAGGTCCCCGATGGAAACGTCATCGCTGACGGCGCGCCAGCTGTACGAACACGCCAAGGCCAACCCCACTCGGCGCCGCTTCGGCTTCGGCCGGCGGCCGATGCTGATCAACATCGACCTGCAGCTGGCCTATACCGGCGTCGGCGAGTTCGCGACGGCCTATGAAACCGACCCGCAGCAGCTGGATTACGTCAACCAGCTGGCGGCGCTGGCCCGTGCCAAGGGGCTGCCGATCACCTGGACCTATGTCGCCTACATGCAGTCGGGCGAGGATTGCGGGGTCTGGGGCACCCGCACCGACACCCCGGATTCGCTGCAGAACATCAAGGTCGGCTCGCGCCGCGCGGAACTGGACCCGCGGCTGCAGGTCGATCACGTCAAGGACATCGTGGTCAACAAGCGCATGGCCTCGGCCTTTCACGAAACCAACCTGCAATCGCTGATGGTCTGGCATCAATGCGATACGGTGGTGCTGACCGGCGGTTCCACCTCGGGCTGCGTGCGGGCGACGGTGGTCGATGCGATCTCGCGCGGCTACCGGGTGATCGTCCCCGAGGAATGCGTGGCCGACAAGCACGAAAGCCCGCATTTTGCCAATCTCTACGACATTGCGGTGAAATACGGCGACGTGATCCCGGTGGCCGAGGTCATCGCCTGGTACGACGCCCATCAGCCCGAGGCGCGCTGAGATGGCCGCGCAGATGCAATCCGACCTGGGGCTTTACGACTATCTGCCCTGGCCGGGGCGACCCAAGATCACCTGGCCCGGCGGCAAGAAGCTGGCGGTGTGGATCGCCCCGAACATCGAGTTCTACGAATACGACCCGCCCGACAACCCGACCCGCACCCCTTGGGGCCGCCCGAACCCCGATGTGCTGCAATATTCGCACCGCGACTACGGCAACCGCGCCGGCTGGCAGCGGATGATGGCGGCGATGGACCGGGCGGGGTTCCGCGGCTCGGTCTCGCTCAACGTGGCTTTGTGCGACCACCACCCGGAGATCATCCGCGCCTGCGCCGACCGCGGGTGGGAGTTCTTTTCCCACGGCATCTACAACACCCGCTATGTCTACAACATGACCATCGAGCAGGAGCGCGAGATCATCCGCGACGCCTTCGACACGGTCAGGACGCATACCGGGCAGGAGCTGGCGGGCTGGCTGTCCCCGGCGCTGTCCAACAACCTGTGGACCATGGACATCCTGGCCGAGGCCGGCATTCAGTACACCTGCGACATGTTCCACGACGACCAGCCGATGCCGGTCAAGGTGGCGTCGGGGCGGCTGATCTCGATGCCCTACTCGCTCGAGATGAACGACGTCATCGTCTATAACAGCCAGAAGGTGACGCCCCGCCATTATGGCGAGATCATCAGGCGCCAGTTCGACCAGCTGTACCGGGAATCGGACGAAAGCGGCATGGTGATGTGCATCCCGCTGCACCCCTATCTGGTCGGCCAGCCGCATCGGATCGATGCCTTTGCCGAGGCCATCGAATATATCGCCGGCCATGAGGGCGTATGGCAGGCTACCGGGCGCGAGATCGCCGCCGCCTATCACGCCAGCGGTGCCTATGACGCGATGACCGCCGCCGCGGCCGCACATGCGCAGGGGGAACGCTGATGCCGCTGCCGGATTCCTATCTGGATTATTCCGCCCGCCGCTACGGCATGGACCACGACCGCTACGACTGGTCCGACATGTTCGCGCGCAAGCCGATCCGCTGGCCGGGTGGCGCGCGCATCGCGCTGTCCATCGTCACCCATGTGCAGCATTTCCCGCTGGACATGCCGGCCAAGCCCTTCAAGGCCCCCGGGGCGCTGTCGATGCCCTATCCGGATTTCCGCTATTTCACCAATCGCGACTATGGCAACCGGCTGGGCGTGTTCCGGGTGCTGCGGCTGCTGTCCGACATGGGGCTGCGCGGCAGTTTCGCGATCAACGGCTGCATTGCCGCGCGCTATCCGGCTGTGGTGCGGGCGGTGGTCGATGGCGGGCACGAGGTGGTGGCCCACGGGCTGGACATGGGCAAGGTGCATCACTCGGGCCTGACCGAGGCCGACGAGGGCGCGATCATCGCCGAGGCGCTGCGGCTGCTGCGCGACGGCTCGGGGCAGGCGGTCGAGGGCTGGCTGTCGCCCGGGCGCGCGCAGGGGTTCAGGACCCCCGAGCTGCTGGCCCGCAACGGCGTGCGCTGGTGCCTCGACTGGGCCAACGACGACCTGCCCTATCGGATGCGCACCGCGGAAGGGCCGCTGCTGGCGATGCCGCTGGCCTATGAGACCGACGACCGGGTGGTGGCCAACGAATATTTCCACTCGGAACCGGAATGGGTGCAGCAGGTCAAGGACCGCTTCGACGTGCTGTATCGCGAAAGCGCCGAATACGGCGGCCGGGTGATGAGCCTGCCGCTGCACAGCTGGGTCTCGGGGATGCCCTATCGGGTGGAATATCTGCGCGAGGCGCTGGGCTACATGCTGGCCCATGACGGCGTGTGGACCGCCCCGGCGGGCGAGATCGCCGCGGCCTTTGCCGGTCAGGAATGACCGGCCCCGGTCCGCGCGCCAGATCCCGCGCGGGCCATCGCCGCCACAGGCGGCGCCAGACACAGGAACGACCCCGATGACCGACCCCCGGGCCCCCGCGCCGCGGACATTGTTCGAAAAGATCTGGGAGGCGCATGAGATCCTGCGCCATCCCTCGGGGCAGTCGCTGCTTTATATCGACCGCGACCTGATCCACGAGGGCAGCTTTCACGCCTTTGCCGACCTGCGGCGGCGGGGGCTGCATCCGCGCCGGCCGCTGCAGATCTTCGGCATCGCCGACCATTACGTGCCCACGCTGGGGCGCAGCGCCGAGGATGCGGCCAGCCCGGCCATCGCCCGGATGATCCGCACCTTCGACGACAACATGGGCTGGGGCGGGCTGCGGCATTTCGGGCTGGGCAGCCGCGACCAGGGCATCGTCCATGTCGTCGCCCCCGAACAGGGGATCACCCTGCCGGGGCTGACCATCGTCTGTTCCGACAGCCACACCTCGACCCAGGGGGCGCTGGGGGCGCTGGCCTTCGGCATCGGCCAGTCGGAAAACGCGCATGTGCTGGCCACCCAGACCCTGTGGCAGGCGCGGCCGCGGACCATGCGGGTCAATGTCGAGGGGGTGCTGGGCACCGGCGTCACCGCCAAGGACGTGATGCTGGCGCTGATCGCGCGGATCGGGGCAGGCGGCGCGGGGGGGCACGCCATCGAGTTCGCCGGCCGCGCGGTGCGCGACATGTCGATCGAGGCGCGGCTGACCCTGTGCAACATGTCGATCGAGGCGGCGGCGCGGCTGGGAATGGTCGCCCCGGACGAGACCACATTCCGCTATGTCGCCGGCCGCCACTACGGCCCCAGCGCCAAGGAATGGGACATGGCGCTGGCGCAGTGGCAGGCGCTGCCCAGCGACCCCGGCGCCGTCTTCGACCGCGAGGTGACGCTGGAGGCGGCCGCGATCGCGCCGATGGTGACCTGGGGCACCAGCCCCGACGACGCCGTGCCGATCACCGGCCGGGTCCCCGATCCCGCGCAGTTCGCCGGCACCGAAAAACGTAACGCCGCGGCGCGGGCGCTGGACTACATGGCGCTGGTGCCGGGCACGCCGCTGGAAGGGCTGGCGATCGACCGCGTGTTCATCGGCTCGTGCACCAACAGCCGCATCGAGGACCTGCGCGAGGTCGCCGCCATCGTGGCCGGGCGCAAGGCGGCGGTGCCGACCATCGTCGTGCCCGGCTCGACCCGCGTGCGCGAACAGGCCGAGGCCGAGGGGCTGGCCCGCATCTTCCGCGAGGCGGGGTTCGAGTGGCGCCATTCCGGCTGCTCGATGTGCGCGGCGATGAACGGCGATCTGGTGGCGCCGGGCGAACGCTGCGCCTCGACCTCGAACCGCAATTTCGTCGGGCGGCAGGGGCCGGGGGCGCGCACGCATCTGCTCAGCCCCGCGATGGCGGCGGCGGCGGCGGTCACCGGGCGGCTGACCGACGTGCGGCGGCTGGCGGAGGGCGCGGCATGAAGGCGTTCACCCGCGAAACCTCGACCGTGGTCTTTGTCCCCGGCATGAACTGCGACACCGACCAGATCATCCCGGCCCGGTTCATCAAGGCCGACCGCGCCGAGGGCTATGACAAGTTTCTGTTCCACGACATCCGCCGCGATGCCGCGGGCGCGCTCGACCCGGATTTTCCGCTGAACCGCCCCGGCGCCGACAAGGCGCGCATCCTGCTGGTCGAGGATAATTTCGGCTGCGGCTCGTCGCGCGAGGGGGCGGTCTATGCGCTGGTCGATGCCGGGATCCGCGCCCTGATCGCGCCGGTTTTCGGGGACATCTTCTTCAACAACGCGCTCAAGAACGGGCTGGTGCCGGTGCGGCTGCCCCGGCCGCTGTGCGAGGCGCTGGCCGCGCATCTGGCCGACCACCCGCGGGCCGAGGTCACGGTCGATCTGGCGGCGGGGCAGGTGGTGCTGCCGGGCGCGCTGGGCAGCCACCCGCTGGTGCTGGACGCGTTTGCGCGCGACTGCATCCTGCGCGGCCTTGACGAGATCGAGCTGACGCTGACCCACATGGACGAGATCCGCGCCTTTGAGGCGGCGCGGATTGCCGCGAACCCGTGGCTGGGGCGCTGAGGCCGATGCGAACGAACCGGCCCCCAGACGGCTGACAACACCAGGGAGGAAACGACAATGACCCACCACATCAACCGCCGCGGCCTGCTGAAGGCATCCGGGGCCATGGCGCTGCTGAGCGGGCTTGCCAGCCCGGCGATCCTGCGCGCCCAGACCCCCGCCATCAAGGTCGGGGTGCTTGAGCCGCTGACCGGCAACCTGGCCTATAACGGCAACCAATGCGCCGCCGGGGCCCGTTTTGCCGCCGAGGCGATCAACGCCGCCGGCGGCATCAAGAGCATGGGCGGCGCGCCCATCGAGCTGGTGATCGTCGACGCCGAAAGCCGCCCCGAGGTCGCGGCCGCCGCCGTGGACACGCTGGCCGAGGCCGGGGTCTGCGCCTTTACCGGGGCCAGCGCCTCGGCGCTGGGGCTGGCCTCGTCGCAGGCGGCGGCGAAATACGACCTGGCGCAGGTGTTCTCGGTCGGCACTGCCGAGGCGATCGTCGAGCGCGGCCTGCCCAACGTCTTCCGCTTTACCCCCGGCGTGACCAAGATCACCGCGGTGGCGCTGGAAAACCTCGGCCTGCTGAACGAGGCCGCCGGCAAGCCGGTCAAGACCGCTGCCATCGTCCACGAGGACGGCCCCTTCGGCTCGCAGCTGGCCGGCATCGTCGAGACCGAGCTGCCCAAGCTGGGCATCGAGATCGTCGAGAAGATCGCCCACCCGACACCGCACCGCGATTTCAACAACATCGCCCTGCGGGTCAAGGCGTCCAAGGCCGACATCCTGATCCCGACCAACTACATCAACGAATACACGCTGATGACCCGGGCCCTGCAGCAGCAGCGGGTCGAGCTGATGGCGATCTACTCGATCCTGGGCGGGGCGGCGTCGAACATCAAGTTCGTGCGTGAAAACAACGATATCGCCCAGTATGTCATCGACTGCAACCACTGGTACGACCCCAACAAGGAGGCCTCCAAGGCGCTGGCGGCGTCGGCCGCCGGCGCGGGCATCGACATGACCTATGACGTGATGGTTGCCTATGCAACGATCCAGGTCATCGCCGATGCGCTGGAACGCAGCGGCTCGGCCGACCGCAAGGCGATGATCGAGGCGCTGGCGGCCTCGGACTATGACGGCTCGATCATGCCCTATGGGCCCACCAAGTTCGTCAACGGCGACAATGTGAACTCGCGCCCGGTCAACCTGCAGGTGCGCGGCGACAAGATCGAGGTGATCTTCCCCAAGGAATACGCCACCATCGAGCCGGTCTTCCCGCGCCCCGCCCAAGGCTGAACCCCGCCGCCCCCGCCGGGCGCGTCCGGCGGGGGTAACCGACCCCGAAAGCCCGACCCCCGAAAGCTCGTGACCCATGTCCAGCCTGATCCTGCCTGCCGTGCTGAACGGACTGACGATGGGGGCGGTCTATGCGCTGATCGCGCTTGGCCTGACCCTGATCTACGGCGTGCTGCACATCATCAACTTTGCCCACGGCAGCCTGCTGATGCTGGGGCTGTATGCGGCCTATTTCCTGTTCCACTTCTGGGGCATCGACCCCTATCTGGCCATCGTCATCGTGGTGCCGGCGTTCTTTGCGCTGGGCTATGTCCTGCAGCGCGGCATCATCGCCCCGATGAGCGCGGGCTCGGAACAGAACGTGCTGCTGGTGACGCTGGCGCTGTCGCTGGTGATCGACAACCTGGCGCTGTATTTCTGGACCTCGAACACCCGCACCGCCGACATCGCCTATGCCTATGATACCGTCGAGGTGCTGGGCGCCTATCTGACGCTGGGCCGGGTGATCGCGTTTTTCGCGGCGCTGCTGGTGGCGGGGCTGATGTGGCTGTTCATGACCCGCACCCGCACCGGGGCGGCGATCCGCGCCGTCGCGATCGAGAAGCGCGGGGCCGAGATCGTCGGCATCGACGTCGGCCACACCTATGCGCTGTGCTTCGGCATCGGCACGGCCTGCGTGGCGCTGGCCGCCTGCCTGCTGCTGCCGACCTTCTACGTCACGCCGCAGGTCGGCTACACCTTCGTGCTGGTCGCCTTCACCACCGTGGTGATGGGCGGCATGGGCAGCCTGCCGGGGGCGCTGGTCGCCGGGCTGCTGCTGGGGGTGATCGAGGCGCTGGGCGGGCTGTTCCTGGGCGAGAGCCTGGGCCAGCTGGGCATCTTCGTGGCCTTCATCCTGACGCTGCTGTTCCGCCCCGCCGGGCTTCTGGGCCGGAGGCCGACATGATGCGCTTTGCCTCGCTTGGCCAGGCGGCGCTGGTCGCGCTGGTCGTCGTCTATCTGCTGGCGGTCTATCTGCTGCCCTCGCAGGTGTGGATGGGGTTCACCATCAACGCGCTGGCCATGTCCATCGTGGCGCTGTCGTGGAACATCACCGGCGGCTTCGGCGGCATGGCGTCCTTTGGCCATGCGGCGATGTACGGCACCGGAGCCTATGCCTCGGCGGTGCTGCAGGTGCAGTTCGGGGTTAACGCCTGGGTGGCCTTTGCCGCGGGGATCGCGGCGGGGGCGCTGATGGGCGCGTTCATCGGGGCGCTGGCGTTCCGCTATGGGGTCAAGGGCTCGTATTTCGCGCTGGTCACCCTGGCCTTTGCCGAGGTGCTGCGCATCTGCGCCTCGGCCTTCGAGATCACCGGCGCGGGCCGCGGGTTGCAACTGACGCTGCAACCCGGGGTCGCGACGCTGCAGTTCAACAACGACCGGGTGCTGACCTATACGCTGCTGCTGGGCATCGTCGCGCTGGTGATGGCGCTGACCGCCTGGCTGAAATATTCGCGCTTCGGCGCCTATCTGGTCGCCGTGCGCGAGAACGAGGACGCCGCCCGCGCCCTGGGCATCGACACCTATCGGGTCAAGGTGACCGCGATGGCGATCTCGGGGGCGTTCGGGGGGCTGGCGGGGGCGGTCTATCTGCAGCTGTGGCTGTTTATCGACAGCTCTGTGGTCTACGGGGTCAGCATCTCGGTCACCGCGCTGATCGGGCCCATCATCGGCGGCGCGGGCACGGTCTGGGGGCCGCTGGTCGGCACGCTGGGCCTGCATCTGCTGGGCGAGGGCGCCAAGACGGCGCTGCACGGCGCGCCGGGGCTGAACTTCGTGCTGTATGCGCTGGTGCTGATCGCGGCGCTGCGTTTCCTGCCGCAGGGGCTGATGGGGCTGGCCGCGCGGATCGGGGTTCTGGGCCGAAAGGGGGGCGACGATGCTTGAGGTGCGCAACCTGACCAAGCGGTTCGGCGGGCTGCTGGCGCTGTCGGATGCCTCGCTGGACGTGCCCGAGGGGGCGATCGTCGGGCTGCTGGGGCCGAACGGCGCCGGCAAGACCACCTGCTTTACCATCATCGCCGGCTTTACCCGCGCCGATTCCGGCAGCGTGCGGCTGGACGGGCAGGACATCACCGGCCTGCCCCCGCATCGCATCTGCGGGCTGGGGATGGTGCGGACCTTCCAGATCGTGCAGCCCTTTGCCGGGCTGACGGTTCAGGAGAACATCGCCGTTGGCGCCTATCTGCGCCATGAAAGCCGGCGCGAGGCGCTGGCCGAGGCGCGGCGGATCGGGCAGCGGCTGGGGATGGGGGCGCTGCTCGACCGCCCCGCCGCCTCGCTGACCATCGCCGGGCGCAAGCGGCTGGAAATCGCCCGGGCGCTCGCGACCGGGGCCAGGCTGCTGCTGCTGGACGAGGTGATGGCCGGGCTGATCCCCACCGAGGTCACCGAGATCGTCGGCATTATCCGCCAGATCCGCGACGAGGGGCACACCTTCCTGATGATCGAACACGTCATGCAGGCGGTGATGAGCCTGGCCGAAACCGCCTATGTGCTGAACTACGGCAAGATGATCGCGCAGGGCACGCCCCAGCAGCTGGTGCGGGACCCCGCGGTGGTCGAGGCCTATCTGGGCCACGGCGCCGCCGCCCGCCTGCAGGAGGCCGCCCATGCTTGAGATCAGCGGAATCCACGCCGGGTACGGGCAGATGGCGGTGCTGCGCGGCATCGACATGCGGATCGGCGAGGGGGAAATCGTCGCGCTGCTGGGGTCGAACGGGGTCGGCAAGACCACGCTGAACAACGTGATCTGCGGCTTCATCCCGCCCACCGCCGGCGAGGTGCGCTTTGCCGGGCAACGCCTGACCGGGCGGCGCCCGCGCGAGATCGTGGCGATGGGCATCGCCCAGGTCCCCGAGGGGCGGCGGGTGTTTCCCAACCTCACCGTGGCGGAAAACCTGGAGCTTGGCGCCTTTCGCCGGGCGGGGGCGCACAAGCGGCAGAACTTCGACCGCATCTGCGCCATCTTCCCGCGGCTGGCCGAACGGCTGCGCCAGCTTGCCGGCACGCTGTCGGGGGGCGAACAGCAGATGCTGGCCATCGGCCGCGGCCTGATGTCCGAGCCGAAGCTGCTGATCCTGGACGAGCCCTCGCTGGGGCTGTCGCCGCTGCTGGTCGAAGAGATGTTCGCCCTGGTCACGCGGATCAATGCCGAAGGCGTCGCGGTGCTGCTGGTCGAACAGAACGTCATGCAGTCGCTGGGCGTCGCCGGGCGGGCCTATGTGCTGGAACAGGGGCAGCTGGTCATGCAGGGGACGGCCGCCGAGATGCTGGCCGATCCGAAATTGCGGCAGGCCTATCTGGGCCTGTGAAGCTGGCGGCCGGCACCCGCCGGTCGCGCGGAAATGGAGAAGGAAGTCATGTCGCTGACACGTACGCGCCGCCTGCGCCTGGCCTTGGCGGGGGACCGCGCCGTCATGGCCCCCGGGGTGGTCGATGCCATGTATGCAAGGCTGGTCGCCGAGGCCGGGTTCGAGGCCATGTACATGACCGGGGCGGGGACCTCGGCCACCCGGCTGGGCTATCCCGATGTCGGGCTGCTGACCATGACCGAGATGGTGGACAACGCCACCCGCATCGCCGATGCCGCCGACCTGCCGCTGATCGCGGATGCCGACAACGGCTTTGGCGGGCCGCTGAACGTGCGCCGCGCCATCCAGCTTTACGAACGCGGCGGCGTCGCGGCCGTGCATCTGGAGGATCAGGTCCTGCCCAAGCGCTGCGGCCATCTGGCCGGCAAGCAGCTGATCCCGGCCGAGGACATGGTGGCCAAGGTCAAGGCCGCGGTCGATGCCCGCGTCGATCCCGATTTCGTGGTCATCGCCCGCACCGATGCGCTGGCGGTCCACGGGCGCGAGGCCGCGCTGGACCGCGCTGCGATGTATCGCGAGGCCGGCGCCGACGTGATCTTCGTCGAAAGCCCGCTGCCCGACGACCTGCCCCATATCGCGCCGCGGTTTCCGGGGGTGCCGCTGCTTTACAACATGGCGACCTCGGGCAAGACGCCGTTCCTGACCCGGGCCGAGATCGAGGCGCTGGGCTTCAAGCTCATCATCTATCCGAACTGGCTGCTGCTGTCGGCGCTCGAGGCGGCGCGGCGCACGCTCGAGGTGCTCAGGGCCGAGGAAACCATCGCCTCGGTCGCGCCGGGGGTGATGAGCTTCAAGCAGTTCTTCGACACCGCCCGCATGGCCGAGATCCAGGAGCTCGAGGCCCGCTACGGCACGTCGCCCGAGCATCGCACCGAGTACTAAGACACCCCGGGGCGCAGTCCCGTGCGCCCCCTTTGCCAAGGTGAAAGGTCCGATATGGCTGTTCTTTCCGCCGAACGCGTGGAGTTCGATGCCGAAATGCCGATCGTGGTGGTCGGCGCGGGCGCCTGCGGCCTCGTCGCCGCGCTGGCCGCGCATGATGCCGGGGCCGAGGTGATGATCCTTGAACGCGACGAGAACCCGCAGGGCTCGACCTCGCTTTCGGCCGGGCTGATCCCGGCGGCGGGCAGCCGCCTGCAGGTGCAAGCCGGAATCGACGACAGCCCCGAGGTTTTCGCCGGCGACATCATCGCCAAGACCCACGACCGCACGCCCCGGGACATGGCGCTGGTCGCCGCCCGCGCCTCGGGTCCGATGATCGACTGGCTGACCGAAACCCACGGCATCGAGTTCGAGCTGGTGACCGGCTTCCTTTATCCCGGCCATTCGCGGATGCGGATGCACGGGCCGAAAAGCCGCACCGGCGCCGACCTGGAACAGGCGCTGCTGTCGGCGGTGTCGGCCGCGGGGATCGACCTGATCACCGGCGCCTCGGTCGAGGACCTGTATGCCGACGCGGATGGACGGGTGAGGGGGCTGCGGTTCCGCCGCCCCGATGGCGCGCTGGAAACGCTGGGCTGCAAGGCGCTGGTGCTGGCCTGCTGCGGGTTCGCGGGCGACGCGGACATGGTTCGCCGCCATATCCCCGAGATCGCCGATGCCGAATGCTGCGGGCATATGTCGAACACCGGCGATGCGGTGAAATGGGGCCTTCGCCTTGGCGCTTCCGTGGCCGACATGGGCGCCTATCAGGGCCATGGCTCGGTCGCCCATCCCCATTCGCTGCCGCTGACCTGGGCGGTGGTGACGCAGGGCGGCATCCTTGTGAACACCGACGGCCGCCGCTTTTCCAACGAGATGCGCGGCTATTCGGAACATGGGGCCGAGGTGGCCGCCCAGCCCGGCCATGTCGCCTGGGACATCTATGACGCGCGCTGCGAGACGGCGGCGCTGGAGTTCCACGACTACCGCGAGATCCGCAAGCTGGGCGCGGTCAGGACTGCCGATACGCTGGAGGAGCTGGCCGCCGCGACCGGCCTGCCGCTGGCCGCGCTGAAGGCCGAGTTCGACGCGATCGCCGCGGCGGCCGCCAGCGGCACGCCCGACCGCTTCGGCCGCCGCTTCAGCGACAGCGACATGCTGAAGGCGCCATATCGGGCGGTAAAGGTGAACGGGGCGCTGTTCCACACCCAGGGCGGGCTGGTCATCGACCATCAGGCGCGGGTGCTGCGCGAGGACGGCACCCCCCTGCCCAACCTGATGGCCGGCGGCGGCGCCGCCCGCGGGCTCTCGGGCGATTCGAACTATGGCTATCTTTCGGGCAACGGGCTGCTGTCGGCGACGGCCTTCGGCCGGCTGGCCGGGATCAGCGCCGCGCGCATCGCAGCTGCCGGTTAGCCGGCGCGTGACTTCGAGGAGGAGGAGAGGATGAAGAAGGCCCTGGTGATCGTTCCCTTCCCCATGGGCGACGACGATCTGGCGCGCCGGCAGGCGCAGCTGGGCGCGGTCGACCTGGGGCCGGGGATCGCGTTCCATTATCGCGCCGTGCGGGTCGGCCCCAAGAACTATTCCAGCCAGCACGACATGGCGCTGGCGGATTTCTCGATCCTCGACGCCGGGCTTGACGCGCAGGCCGAGGGTTATGACGCGGTCTGCATCGACACCATGTCCGACAGCGGCATGGCGATGCTGCGCTCGATGCTGGACATCCCGGTGATCGGGCCGGGGCGCCACGCCATGCTGGTGGCGCAGATGCTGGGCGACAGTTTCTCGATCCTGATGATGTGGGACCGCTGGCGGATGCTCTATACCCGCACGCTGGCCGAGCTGGGGATGGCGCATAAATGCGCCTCGCTGCGCAGCCTTGGCGTCACCCCCGACAACAAGGCGCTGCTGTCGGGGAAAGAGGACGAGGTGTTCCCCCTGCTGCTGGCTGCCGCCCGCCGCTGCATCGACGAGGACGGCGCGCAGGTGCTGATCCTCGGCTCGACCACCATGCACGAGGCCCATGCCTGGCTGGCCGCGCGCGTCGACGTGCCGGTGATCAATCCCGGCCCGCTCAGCTACAAGCTGGCCGCGGTCGCGCTGGATCTGGGGCTAAGCCATTCCCGGACCACATGGCCCGCGCCGCTGGCCCCCAAGCACGACATGATCCGCGCCATCGGCGCCGCCGGCGCGGCCTATCTGGAGGGCGCGCAATGACCCGTATCCTTGTCATCGTGCCCTTTGCGCTGGATGCGGCGGGGCTGGCCAACCGTCAGGCGCAGTCGGCGCATGTGCCGCTGCCCGAGGGCTGGCAATTGACCTATCGCCCGGTGGCCTGCGGCCCGTCGTCCTTCATGTCGCCGCATGACTGGGGACTGATGGAGCTGGCGATCTTCGAGGCCGGCAGCAATGCGCAGGCCGAGGGGTTCGATGCGGTCTGCATCGACACCATGTCGGACGGCGGCATGGCGGCGCTGCGTTCCGTGCTGGACATCCCGGTGATCGGCGCGGGCAAGGCGTCGATGCTGTACGCGCTGACGCTGGGCGCGCGGTTTTCGGTGCTGGCGCAATGGGACCCGGCGCTGCCGCGCTATCGCAAGGTGATCCGCGAATACGGGTTCGAGGGGCAATGCGCCTCGGTGCGCAGCCTTGGCCAGCCGCCGGATTTCGCCAATCTGCTGACCGGGAAGGAAGACGAGGTGTTCCCCCGGATGCGCGGCGTCGCCCTGCGCTGCATCGAGGAGGACGGCGCCGACGTGATCTGCCTGGGCTCGACCACCATGCACCAGGCGGCGGAATATCTGGCGGCGGAACTGCCGGTGCCGGTCGTCAACCCCGGGCCGCTCAGCTACAAGCTGATCGAGACCTTTCTGGCGCTTGGCCTGAGCCACGGCCGCGCCGCCTATCCCGCCCCGGTCGAGCCGCGGCTGGACCTGCTGCACCGGATGATGCGGGGGGGTGCAGAGGCCGAGACCGGTACAGGGGGCTGAGGCGCGGCCCGTCGCCCTCTTATTCCGGCTGGGTGCCGTGCAGCAGGAAATCCTTGCCCGGCTCGCGCTTCAGCGAGACGCGGTATTCGTAGCGGTCGGCGCAATAGAGGATCTCGGCGGCGTAGAACGGCCCCAGCCGCGCGTCGACGAAGACCCGGATCAGCCGCATCAGCGGCGAGCCGATGGGGATCGCCAGATGCTGCGCGGCGTATTCGTCGGCCAGCGTCGCGGTCAGCACCTGCTCGACCTGCTCGACGCTGGCGCCGGCGCGCTGCACCAGGTCGATCATGTTGGTGCGGGCCAGATCCTCCTGCCCGATCTGGGCGCCGATTTCCGGCAGCAGATAGGCCATCGACAGCGAATAGGGCCGCCCGTCCAGATCGCGCACCCGGACCGAGCGCACCACCTCGGCATCGGGGGCGATCTCCATCAGCCGGGCGATGCGCGGCGGCGCCTCGCCCCGGTCCAGGCTGATCACCCGCAGCCGGGTGCTTTCCCCCACCGCGTTCAGATAGCTGAACAGCCCGTTGACGTTCGACACCACCGTGCGGTTGAGCTGCGTGCGCTGGGCGCGGTCGGTGACGAAGGTCCCGCGCCCGCGCATCCGCGTCACCAGCCCCTCGGCCGCCAGGATCTCCATCGCCTTGCGGATGGTGATGCGGCTGACCGCAAAGCTTTCGGCCAGCTCGGCCTCGCTGGGGACGGGGATGTTCTCGGGGTAATAGCCGTTGACGATGCGCTCGCGCATCACCGCGTAAACACGATGGTAAAGCGGCGTCGGCGAAACCACCTCGCTCATCGGGCTACCTTTCATGGCTGTGCGGCCGGCTGCCGGCCTGGGTTCCGCTGCGCGCGTCGAACCGCTGCCGGTCTTTCTGTCCGGCAGACAATCTCGCGGCAAACGGCGGAATCGTCAATGATCCTTCGTCATATCCTCATGCCTTTTGCCGGGAAGCCGCCATCCGCTGCGCCCATTCCTTCAGGATGGCGGTGGCGCGCTGAGCGCCCGCCCTGCCATTCCCTGCCGCCGCCACGGGCCGGCGGCAGGACGCTTTCCGCGCCGCTTTACAAAAGGATCATGTCGCGCTTGCGGTTGAGGAAATCCAGCGCCTCGAACGGGATGCTGGGGTCGTCGGCGGCAAGCACGGTCGTGCGGCGCAGATGTTCGCGGCGCAGCAGCCCCGGCGAGCGGTAGTGCAGCGCCACCCTTGTGGCGAAGGGCTGGCGCAGCATGGTGGCGGCGATGCCGGTCATCAGCCCGAACAGGAACTTGCTGGACGAACGCGTCTGCGGGGCAAGGATCGACAGGGTGATCTCGTTGCGCTGGACGCTTTCGAAATCCAGCGCGTGCAGGCGGTCGGACAGCGGGATCGTCGCCCCGTGGTACTTGAAGATGTATTCCGCCTTGTCCGGGCGGTCGTGGCCGGGAAAGCGCTCGATGCAGTAATGCAGCAGCAGCGGCCCTTTGCGATAGACGCAGAAGGCCGAGCGCAGGATCCTGCCGGGGTAGATGCTAGAATAGTGATAGCGGTCGTAGCAGCCGACGAAACGGTCGGCGGCGCCGGCCTCGCCGTCCAGCAGCGCCTCGAACAGCAGCTTGCTTTTCGGGGTGCGCGCCAGCTGGTCGATCAGGGTGAAATACCGCCCGTCCAGCAGGGTGACGAAATCGGCGTGCGGCATGTCCAGCGCGGTGGGGGCGACGCCGAAATACCGGGCGATCTTCTGCAGGTTCGAGCTAGAGGGGCGGTGCAGGCCCGACAGATACTTGTTGAACTGCTGCCGGTTGATGCCGGTGCCGCGGCAGACCTCGGACACGGAACGCTTGTGATCGCAAAGGGAGCGCAGGTTCCGGGCAAGCTCGTTGTTGTCGGCGTGATTCGGCATCCTGACCCCGCATCCCGCAGGTTCCCGCGCGGGAAGTGCGTCATGTTGCGAAATGTTCTAGCCGAGTCCCGATGGCGCTTCAACGGCTATCGGGGGGCGGTCTTGCCTGCGTTCCCTTCGTTCAGCGGGGCAGCCAGTCCGGCGGGGTGGCGGCGGCATAGTCGATGGGGTCGCCAGCGGCGCCGCTGTCGCGCATCTGCCAATAGGCGGCGTGCAGTTGCGCGGTCATGTGGCCGGGCCGGCCGTTTGCCACCGCCCGCCCGTCGATCGAGGTGACCGGCACCACCCCGCCGGCGGTGGTGGTCAGGAACACTTCGGTCGCGCGGCCCAGCATCTCGGGGGACAGCGCGCCCTCGGTCACCGGAATGCCGCGGTCGCAGCAGATCTCCAGCACGGTGCGGCGGGTCATCCCGTCCAGCATGTTCCGCGCCGGGGTGGTCAGCACCCCGTCCACCACCGCAAAGATGTTGAAGCCCGGCCCCTCGGCGACATTGCCGTCGCCGTCGCACAGCACCACGGTTTCGCAGCCGGCGTCATAGGCATCGAGCAGCCCCATTTCGAAATCCAGCCAGTGGTAATGCTTAACCATCGGGTCCACCGAGGCGGGGGGCACCCGCAGCCGGGGCGAGACATGCAGGCTCATCCCCTGGTCCTGCAACTCGGGCGGCTTCAGCCACATGTAGGGCATGCAGAACGCCTGAAACCGGCTTTCGCACAGCCGCAGGTCGCGGCTGCCGACTGGGGGGCGGCCGCGGGTGTTGATGATCTGCACATAGGCGTGGCGGAAGCCGCAGACCCGGACCAGCGCGTGGATGATGTCGCGGATTTCCGCATCGTCGTGGCGCACCTGCATCCGCAGCCGCTCGGCCGAGCGGCGAAAGCGGGCGATGTGGTCATGAATTCGGAAAACCCTTCCGTTCCACGCCGAGACGGTTTCCTGGAACGCGTCCGAGCGCAGGAAGCCCCAGTCGAGCAGGGGAATCCGCGCCTCTTCGATCGGGACGATCCGGCCGTCGACGAAGGCGGCGCCCGTGTCGAAGCCCGGCAGGGCGGCGGGCGTGTCCGCGGCGGGCTCCGGCGCCGGCCAAAGAAGATGCCTGGTCATGTCCTCTCCTCCTCCTCCTGCTTCCGGGGCGAAAGCTTCGATGCAGGTTGTCGGGGCAGGGGCGGCGGCGCAATTGCGCAAGCGTCCCGATTCTGACGCAACCTGGCGCAGTCTGCGGGCGGGGCGGCCGGCGCCCGCTGCCGCGTCAGTTTGCGTCAGAAACCGCAGGGTTGCGAAATTGTGCGGCGTCCTTGGGTCCGGCAGCATCCCTGCACCGACAAGCCCCGTGGTTCGACTGCAAGGATTGGCGGCGGGAAGGCATGGCGCCGCCGCCATTAGCCCGGGCGCCAGCAAGGAAGGTTTCGATTGAGCAAGCATCTTAAAACCGCGCGGGTCGCGCAGGGCACCGGGACCCCGCCCGCGGTGACCGAGGCGGTCGAGCGGCTTTTGGCGCAGGTCGCCGAGGGCGGCGACAAGGCGGTGCGGGAACTGAGCATCCGCTTTGACGGGCTGGACCGCGACAGCTATCGCCTGACCGACGCCGAGATCGCCGGCTGCGTCGCCAGCCTGACCCGCCAGGAGCGCGCCGATCTGGAGTTCGCGCAGGAGCAGATCCGCAATTTCGCGCAGGCGCAGCGTGACACCATGCTGGACCTGGAAATCGAGACGCTGCCCGGGGTGGTGCTGGGCCATCGCCACATCCCCGTCGCCAATGTCGGCTGCTATGTGCCGGGGGGGCAATACCCGCTGCTGGCCTCGGCCCATATGACGGTGCTGACCGCCAAGGTTGCGGGCTGCGGGCGGGTCATCACCTGCGCGCCGCCCTTCAGGGGGCAGCTGGCCTCCAAGATCGTGGCCGCGCAGCATCTGGCGGGCGCGGACGAGATCTATTGCCTGGGCGGGGTGCAGGCCATCGCCGCCATGGGGCTGGGGACCGAGACCATCACCGCGGTGGACATGCTGGCCGGCCCCGGCAACGCCTATGTGGCCGAGGCCAAGCGGCTGCTGTTCGGTCGCGTCGGCATCGACCTTTTCGCCGGGCCGACGGAGACGCTGGTCATCGCCGACGATTCGGTGGACGCGGAAATCGTCGCCACCGATCTGCTGGGGCAGGCGGAACACGGGCCGAACTCTCCCGCCGTGCTGGTCACCAATTCGGAAAAGCTCGCGCGCGAGACGCTGGCGGAAATCGCGCGGCTGCTGGCGATCCTGCCCACCGCCGGGATCGCCGGGAAGGCGTGGGAGGACTGCGGCGAGATCATCCTGTGCGACAGCCTGGACGAAATGGTGGCCGAGGCCGACCGCATCGCCTCGGAACATGTGCAGGTGATGACCTCGGACCCGGATTATTTCCTTGAGCACCTGACCAACTATGGCGCGCTGTTCCTGGGTGCGCGCACCAACGTGGCTTTTGGCGACAAGGTGATCGGCACCAACCACACCCTGCCCACGCTGCGGGCCGCGCGCTATACCGGCGGGCTGTGGGTGGGCAAGTTCCTCAAGACCTGCACCTATCAGCGCATCCTGACCGACGAGGCCGCGGCAAGCATCGGCGCCATCGGCTCGCGCCTGTGCCATATGGAGGGGTTCGTCGGCCATGCCGAGCAGGCGAATATCCGCGTGCGCCGCTATGGCGGGCGCAACGTCGCCTATGGCGCCGCGGTCCCGGCCGGGTGAGCGGGCGCGGGGGCTGCGTCAGTTTGCGTCATAAAAATGTCGACTGCGAAATTGTTGCGCTATGGGCCCCCCGGCAATCTGATTGGTGGAACGGCCGCGCAGGCGGCTGCCGCCAGGCCAAGGGCAGGCGCCCGGCTTGCCGCAAGAGAACCGAAACTGCCCCTGCCGGGGCGTGTTTCAGCAGGTTACGACGGTCTTCCCGACAGGGGCGCGGATGCGGCGCCACGGCTGCGGGGCAGGCGGCACGGATATCATGGACAGGCGGGGTGGAATGAAGGTCGCGGTCATCAGCTTTGAATACGAAGGCAACACGTTTTCCCTGACCCGGGCCGGGCGCGGCGAGTTCGAGCGGCGGCTGCTGGCCTTTGACGGTGACGTGCTGACCCGCACCGCCGGCCGCGCGCTGGCGGTGACCGCGGGCTGCGAGGTGCTGGCCGCGGCGGGGATCGGCATCCTGCCCATCGTCGCGGCGCACGGCGGCTCGGGCGGGGCGGTCGAGGACGGGTTCTTTGACGAAATCCTTGCCCATGTCGAACGCCGCCTGCGCGAGGCCGGGCCGCTGGACGGGGTGTTCCTGGCGCTGCACGGCGCCATGGTCTGCGAAAGCCACGACGACCCCGAGGGCGAGCTGCTGGAGCTGGTGCGCGGCATCGTCGGCCCCGATGCCCCGATCGCGTCCAGCCTGGACCTGCACGCCAATGTCACCCCGCGCATGGTGGGCAACGCCGACATCCTTGTCGGCTACGAGACCTATCCGCATGACGATGTGTATGCGACCGGCGAACGCGCGGCGCGGCTGCTGGTCCGGGCCCTGCGGCGGGAAATCTCGCCCCGGCTGGCGATCCGCCGCATCAACGGCTTCGTGCCGGTGATCGGCGGGGCCACGGCCGAGGGCCCGATGGCCGAGGTCCGGGCGATGGCGCGGGAGATGGAGCGGGCAGGCGAGGCGCTGTGCGTCAGCTATTTCCCGGTGCAGCCCTGGCTCGACATCCCCGATATCGGGATCTGCGGGCTGGCGGTGACCGACGGCGACCCGGGCGCGGCCGAACTTGCGGCGACCCGGATCGTCACCGCGATGTGGAACCGCCGCCGCGATTTCTACCTGCCCCACCACACCGCGCGCGAGGCGGTGCAGGACGCCGCCGCGCTGCCCGGCCCGGTCCTGCTGTCGGATTCGCCCGATTGCGTCGGCGGCGGCTCGTCGGGCGACCTGACGCAGGTGCTGGCCGCGCTGGCCGAGCTGGCGCCGGATCTGGATTCGGCCGTGCTGATCGTGGACCCGGCCGCGGTGGCGGCGGCCGGCGCCGCGGGTGTCGGCGCCCGGCTGACCCTGGATATCGGCGCCGGCAAGGACCGCCGCTTCGGCGGGCCGGTGCGGCTGGAGGTGCAGGTCGAGCATCTGGGCGACGGGCGGTTCAGCTATGACGGCGGGCCGATGGCGGGGCCTTCGGGCAATATGGGGCCCTGCGCGGTGCTGCGGCACAAGGGCATCCGCATCCTTGCCGCCACTCATCCCACCTATGATTACGGCGATGAACAGTTCCGCTCGGTCGGGATCGACTGGCGCCAGCTGCATATCGCGGTGTTCAAGAACCCGATGAACTTCCGCAACCTGCTGCGCCCGGACACGACCTGGATCGGGGTCAGCGGCGCCGGGCCGACCGCGCCGCGGCTCGAGGATCTGGAATGGCACCGCAAGCCGCGCCCGTTCTGGCCGCTGGACGATTTCGAGACCACCCCCTTTCTGGACTCCTGAACCGACGGGACCGCAAGGGCAACGGCAATCACAACAGGGAAAAAGACCATGCTGAACAGACGAGATTTCCTTTGGGCCGCTGCGGCCCTGACCGGCACTGCCATCGTGGCCCGCCCAGGGTGGAGCCAGACCGAAACCCGCGTCCTGCGCTTTGTCCCGCAGGCGAACCTGTCGATCCTGGACCCGGTGTTCACCACCGCCGCGGTGTCGGTGACCCACGGCTATCTGGTGTTCGACACGCTTTACGGGGTGGACAACGACCTGCAGCCGCAGCCGCAGATGGCCGAGGGCGCGGTGGTGTCCGACGACGGGCTGGAATGGCTGATCACCCTGCGCGACGGGCTGACCTGGCATGACGGCAGCCCGGTCACCGCCGAAGATTGCGCCGCCTCGCTTGACCGGTGGAGCCAGCGCGACACCTTCGGCCAGTCGCTGCGCGCCGCGACCGAGGCGTTCGAGGCCGCCGACGAACGCACGATCCGCATCCGCCTGTCCCGGCCCTTCCCGCATCTGCTGGCCGCGATCGGCAAGCCGCATTCCTCGCCGGCGATGATGATGCCGCTGCGGCTGGCGCAGACGCCCCCGACCGAGGCGGTGACCGAGATGGTCGGCTCGGGGCCCTATCGCTTCGTGGCCGAGGAATATGTCTCGGGCAGCCGCGTCGTCTATGAAAAGTTCGAGGGCTACGTCCCCCGCCAGGAACCCGCGGCATGGAGCGCGGGCGGCAAGGTGGCGCATTTCGACCGTATCGAGTGGCACATCATTCCCGATGCGGCCAGCGCCACCGCAGCCTTGCAGAACGGCGAGGTGGACTGGCTGGAAATCGTCATGCCCGACCTTCGGCCGCTGCTGGATGCCGCCCCCGGCGTCACCATCCAGAAGCAGGACCCGACCGGCTTTGCCGCCTATATCCGCTTCAACTCGCATGTGCCGCCGTTCGACAACGTCAAGCTGCGCCAGGCGGTGCTGGCGGCGGTGGACCAGTCGGCCTACATGGCCTCGATCACCGGCGGCGATCCCGAAAGCTGGCAGGAATGCCGCAGCATGTTCCCGGTGACCATGCCCGGGGTTCTGGACGACGATTTCGGCATGATGCCGGGCGATCTGGACCACGCGCGCAAGCTGGTCGAGGAATCGGGCTATGCCGGGGAAAAGGTGGTGATCCTGCACCCGACCGACATGGTGAACCTGGCCCCGCACGGGCTGCTGACCGCCGACCTGCTGAAAAAGCTTGGCCTGAACGTCGAGCTGCAGGCCATGGACTGGGGCACCGTCACCCAGCGCCGCCAGTCCAAGGAGCCGGTAGAGAACGGCGGGTGGAGCATCTTCCACACCAACTGGCCCTCGGCCTCGATTTCGAACCCGGCGACCAACGCCAATATCCGCGGGCAGGGCGCCGAGGGCTGGTTCGGCTGGTACGACGACCCCGAGCTCGAGGCTGCGGTCACCGAGTGGCTGTCGGCCTCGGACCCGGCCGAGGGGCAGAAGGTCTTCGAGACGGTGCAGAAACTGGCCATGCAGGGCGCGCCGGTGATCCCGCTGGGGGTGTTCTACGTCAACAGCGGCCTTGACGCCTCGCTCAGCGGGGTGGTGCCGGGGTCGGCCTCGTTCTTCTGGAACGTGAGCTGAGCGCCCACCCTGTCCCGCATCCCCGCGCGCGGCCGCAAGGCGCGGCGCGCGGGGGCTTCGCCCGGAGCCTTCGATGATCAAGTATATCCTGCAACGGCTGCTGGCGACCGTCCCCGTGGTGGTCATCGTGGCGCTGATCGTGTTCAGCCTGCTGTTCCTGACCCCGGGCGACCCGGCGGCGGTGATGGCCGGCGACCAGGCCACGCCCGAACAGATCGCCCAGATCCGGGAATCGCTGGGGCTCGACCAGCCGTTCCTGCCGCGGCTGCTGTCGTGGTTCGGCGCGGTGTTGCAGGGGGACCTGGGCACCTCGATCTTTACCGGCCAGCCGGTGACCAAGATGATCCTCGAGCGGATCGGGCCGACGTTTTCGTTGATGCTGGTGACGCTGGTGTTCGCGGTCATCGTCGCGGTGCCCGTGGGCGTGATCGCCGCCTATCGGCACAATACCCTGCTGGACAACGCCATCATGGCGGCCGCGGTGCTGGGGTTTTCGGTCCCGGTCTTCGTGCTGGGCTATCTGCTGGCCTGGCTGCTGGCCAGCAATGCGCAGCTGCTGCCGGTGCAGGGCTACCGGCCGCTGTCGGACGGGGTGGGACCGTGGCTGCGGCATCTGGTGCTGCCGGTGCTGACCGTCAGCGGCGTCTATATCGCGCTGATCGCGCGCATCACCCGCACCACCATGCTCGAGGTGCTGAGCCAGGACTATATCCGCACCGCCCGCGCCAAGGGCGCCAGCGAGCGCGCGGTGCTGTTCGTGCACGCGCTGCGCAATGCCTCGGTGCAGGTCGTGACCGTGGTGGGGCTGGGCGTCGCGCTGCTGATCGGCGGCGCGGTGGTGACCGAGACGGTGTTTTCCATTCCCGGGCTGGGGCGGCTGACGGTGGATGCGATCCTGCAGCGGGACTATCCCGTCATCCAGGGGATCATCCTGCTGTTCAGCTTCGTCTATGTGCTCGTCAACCTGCTGGTCGACCTCAGCTATGTGCTGTTCGACCCCCGGATCCGGTACTGACCGATGACCCCCATGCAAAAGACCGGACCCGACGCGGCGCTGTCCGCCGCCCCCGCAAGCAAGCGCCTGCGCCCCGGCCGTTTCCTGCGGCGCTGGCCGGCGCTGTCGCTGGGGCTGGTGCTGCTGGCGCTGGCCTGCGTCATGGCGGTGTTCGCGCCGCTGCTGGCGACGCATGACCCGCAGGCGCTGGACGCCACCCAGCGGCTGAAGCCGCCCTCGGCCGAGGCGTGGTTCGGCACCGACATGATGGGGCGCGACGTCTATTCCCGGGTGATCTACGGGGCGCGGGTGTCGCTGGTCGTCGGCTTCGGCGTGGCGGTGCTGGCCACCGCCGCGGGGATGGCGATCGGGCTGGTCGCCGGGTTCTCGCGGCTGCTCGACAGCATCATCATGCGGATCATGGACGGGCTGATGGCGATTCCGTCGATCCTGCTGGCCATCGCCTTCATGGCGATGCTGGGCAGCTCGGTAGTGAACGTGATCGTGGCGGTGACGATTTCCGAGATCCCCCGGGTGGCGCGGCTGGTCCGCTCGACCGTGCTGTCGCTGCGCGAACAGACCTATGTCGAGGCCGCGATCACCTCGGGCGCCTCGACCCTGCGGATCATCTGGCGCCACATCCTGCCCAACGCGATGCCGCCGGTGCTGGTGCAGGCCACCTATATCTGCGCCTCGGCCATGGTGATCGAGGCGATCCTGTCCTTCATCGGCGCCGGCACCCCGCCCGACATCCCGTCATGGGGCAACATCATGACCGAGGGCCGGGCGCTGTGGCAGGTCAAGCCGCATATCGTCGCCTTTCCGGCAGTGGTGCTGTCGCTGACGGTGCTGGCCGTCAACCTGGTGGGGGACGGGCTGCGCGACATGCTCGACCCCCGCCGCAAGAGCTGAAGCGGGCCGGCCGGCGCCCCCACCGACAGGATAATCCCGATGACCTCACCGATCCTTTCCGTCCAGAACCTCCACACCTCGTTCCGCACCGACGACGGCTGGACCGAGGTGCTGCGCGACATCTCGTTCGACATCTCGGCGCGCGAGACGCTGGCCGTGGTCGGGGAATCGGGGTCGGGCAAAAGCGTGACCGCGCTGTCGGTGATGGGGCTGCACCCGCGGCAGTCGGTGCGCCACAGCGGAAGGATCGAGTTCCTGGGCCGGAACCTGCTGGAGCTGCCCGAGGACCGGATGCGCGCCATCCGCGGCAACGAGATCGCGATGATCTTTCAGGAACCGATGACCAGCCTGAACCCGGTGCTTCCCATCGGCGCGCAGCTGGTCGAGGCGATCCGCCTGCACCGCGACATCAGCCGCGACGATGCCCGGCGCGAGGCGGTGCAGCTGCTGGAAAAGGTGCGCATCCCCGCCGCCGCCTCGCGGCTGTCGGACTATCCGCACAATTATTCGGGGGGGATGCGGCAGCGGGTGATGATCGCCATGGCGCTGGCCTGCCAGCCCCGGCTGCTGATCGCGGACGAGCCGACCACCGCGCTGGACGTGACCATCCAGGCCCAGATCATCGACCTGATCAAGACGCTGCAGGACGAAGAGGGCATGGGGGTGATGTTCATCACCCACGACATGGGCGTGGTCGCCGAGGTGGCGGACCGCACGCTGGTCATGCTGCGCGGCGATGTCGTCGAATGCGACCGGACCACGCGGGTGTTCCGCCAGCCGGGCAGCAACTACACCCGCTCGCTTCTGGCGGCGGTGCCGCGGCTGGGGTCGATGGCGGGCCGCCCGCGCCCGGCGTATTTCCCCACCATCGACCCGGAAACCGGGCAGGCCGGTCCCGATGCGCAGACCGCCCCGCCGCCCGCGGCGCCGCGGCCGGTGCTCGAGGTGCAGAACCTCTCGACCCGGTTCGACGTGCGCAAGGGGATGCTGGGCCGGCTGGTGGGGCGGGTCCATGCGGTGGAAAACGTCTCGTTCAGCCTGAATGCGGGGGAAACCCTGTCGATCGTCGGCGAATCGGGCTGCGGGAAATCGACCACCGGACGCTCGATCCTGGGGCTGGCCGCGCCCACCCGGGGGCGGATCCTGCTGGACGGGGCCGAGCTGACCGGCACCTCGCGCGCCGAAATGAAGCGGCAGCGGCAGAACCTGCAGATGATCTTCCAGGACCCGTTCGCCAGCCTCAACCCGCGCATCCGCATCGGCGAATCGATCGCCGAGCCGATGATCGTGAACGGGATCGCCGGCAGGGCCGAGGCGCGCGACCGCGTCGCCGCGCTGCTGGCCGAGGTCGGGCTGTCCCCCGACATGATGAACCGGTTCCCGCACGAGTTTTCCGGCGGCCAGCGCCAGCGCATCTGCATCGCCCGCGCGCTGTCGGTGCAGCCCAAGGTGATCGTCGCGGACGAGGCGGTGTCGGCGCTGGATGTCTCGGTCAAGGCGCAGGTGGTGAACTTGATGCTGCGCCTGCAGGAGCGGCTGGGGCTGGCCTATCTGTTCATCAGCCACGACATGGCGGTGGTCGAGCGGGTCAGCCACCGCGTCGCGGTGATGTTCCTGGGCGAGATCGTCGAGATCGGCCCCCGCGCGGCCATCTTTGCCAACCCGCAGCACCCCTATACAAGGCGCCTGCTGGCCGCGGTGCCCATCCCCGACCCCGAGCGCCGGGGCAGCAAGCGCCGCCTGCCGGAACTGGAAATCCGCAGCCCGCTGCGCCCGCCCGGCCACATCCCGCCCCCGCGGAGCTATCGCGAATGCGCCCCCGGCCATCTGGTGATGGAGCCGAGCGAGGACTGGGCCCTGCTGGGGGCTGCGTAACGGGCTTGCGTCCCCCTCAGCCCTCGGGCAGCCGCGGTTCCATGATCGCGGCCAGGGCGGCGTGGCCATCGGCGGCCAGCGCCTTGACCACCGCGCGCTGGTCGCGGGGCTCGCGGTTCTGGCTCAGCTTGGACTTGGCCAGCGTGCGTTGCGGTTCGATGCGGAAGGCGACGATCGTGTCCAGCATCTGCTGCATGTAGTCGGCGGGGGCGTCGGCCATCCGCCAGGCGCGGTCCCCGTTCAGCCGCCGCTCGTGCAGGCGGGTCAGCAGCCCGACCGCGGCGCGTTTCGACCGCAGGTCGTGCTGAAAGCGGATGGGGCCGTGGACATGCACCGCCTGATAGTTCCAGGTCGGCACATGGCGCTGATGCTCGGGCTTGCTGGGGTAGTAGTTGGGCGAGACATAGGCGTCCTCGCCGCGGAAGATCGCCAGCACCTCCTGCCCGTCGCGGATCAGCCGGTGCATGTCGTTGGCCAGCGCCACATGGCCCAGCAGCGTGCCGTCGGGGCCCGCCAGCAGCGGCAGGTGGTTGGCCAGCAGCCCCGATTCGGTCTGGGCGACGACACAGGCCAGCGGCGCCGCGTCGAGCACGCGCGCGATCTCGTCCGGGCTGATTTCCTGGAAATGCGGGGGGATGTACATCGGCCTGCCAGTGTGTGCGCCCGTGATCATGCCGCCGCGCGGCGCCTTGGGCAAGGGCGCATCCTCTTTCCACCGCTTCGCCCCTTTCCACCGCCGCGCCGCCCCGCTAGCGTCGTCCCGACCGGCAGACACCCCGACGGAGCCCCCATGTCCGACATCGAAATCCGCCCGCTTCGCCCCGAGGATGCCGCGGAATGGCGCCGCCTGTGGACCGGCTATCTGGAGTTCTACCAGACCGCCGTCCCCGAAGAGGTCTATGCCACCACGTTTTCCCGACTGCTGGGCGATGATCCGCAGGATTTCAACGGGTTCCTGGCGCTGGTCGGGGGGCGGCCGATGGGGCTGGTGCATTTCCTGTTCCACCGCCACTGCTGGAAGATCGAGAATGTCTGCTACCTGCAGGATCTCTACGTCGATCCGCAGGCGCGCGGCACCGGGCTGGGCCGCAAGCTGATCGAGGCGGTCTATGCCGCGGCCGACGCCAACGGCACCCCCGCGGTCTACTGGCTGACGCAGGATTTCAACACTACCGGCCGCCAGCTGTATGACCGCATCGCGCAGGTGACGCCCTTCATCCGCTACGTGCGCTAGCGCGCCCCGGCCCAGAGCACCGGGCCGGAGCAGGGTCAGCCCGCCTTGCGGTAGCTGTCCTTGCAGGCGATCCGGTCGCCGTCAAAGGTGAACAGGTCGCAGCCCGCGACCTCGACCGCGTTGCCGGCCGCGTCCCGACCCCGGAAGCGCCACGAGGACAGGCCGGTTTCCCCCGCCACCGCGTGCTGCACCCCGGTCCAGGCGGCCTCGGGCCAGGCGGCGAACAGCGCGGCGCAGGCGGCGCGCACGGCCGCGGCGCCCTCATGCAACTCGCCCGTGGCGGTGCGGTAGCTGCAATCCTCGGCCATGCAGCCCATCACCCCGTCCAGGTCGCGGGCGTTGAAACCGGCGGCCAGCCGCTCCAGCGTCGCCAGCTGCGCCCGGGTCAGCGCGGCTTCCGGCGCCTGGTCCACGACCTCGATTTCCAGGAACGACAGCGGCGCGTCGCCGGCGTTGGTGACGTTGTGCTCGACCCCCTCGCTGCGGGAATAGGGGACGCCGCGGGCCAGCTGCGCTTGGGTCTGCGCGCCGCCGGGGATGTCCAGCCCCAGCGTCCCGTCGGTCAGCGGCACCACCACGTAATCATGCCCGTGCCGGTGCCAGCCGGTTTCCGCACCGGGGGCAAAGCGCCACTCGGTCACCCGAAAGCGGGCGTCGTCGATATGCACGACGGGTTCAGCCTGGGGTCTCACGTCTTCCTCCTCTTGGTTCGCAAGGGCGATGGTCGCCCACGGCCGCGGTTGACTTCAAGATCTGATATCTGTGATATGATATCACAAAGGCCGGGGGAAGAATGGGCCGGAGGGGGACGACGGGATGCGAAATCGCGCTGGTTGCGATGGGGAAGAGGGGCGGCGGCCGGGCCTAGAGCTGCGTGCGCGGCGCGGCTTGCCCGCCGCCCTGCGCCAGTTCGCGGATGCGCGGCAGCATGGCGTCGGCCGCCACGGTGATGTCGCGCACCATCTCGGCGCGCACGCCCGCGGCGTCGCGCTCGACCAGCCGGGACAGGATCGCGTGGTGGGCATCGTTGGCGATGCCGCCGAAATCGGACCCGGCGAACAGCTCGTTCATGTAGACGCCGACCTCGCCCCACAGGTTCTCGATGATCCGCAGCAGCCGGGGCGAGCGGGCGGTGCGGTAGATGGCGAAATGGAACCGCTGGTTCAGCGCCACATAGTCGCCATGCCGGTTTTCGGCCAGCGCCGCGTCGATCGCGCCGACCAGCTGCGTCAGCTCGGCCACCAGCGCCGGGGTGGCAAAACCGGTCGCCAGCTCGGCCGCCAAACCTTCCAGCTCGCAGCGGATGCGGTAAAGCTCGCTGAACTTGGCCGGGTCCCAGTCCGGCACCGCGATCGAGCGGTTGGGCAGCATCTCGAGCAGGCCTTCGCCGACCAGCCGCTGCAGCGCCTCGCGCACCGGGGTGGTCGAGATGCCATAGGTTTCCGCCAGCGTGCGCAGCACCAGCATCTGCCGCGGCGCGAACCGGCCCGAGATCAGCTCTTGCTTGATCGCGGCATAGGCCTGATCGCTCAGCGCCCTGTATTCCAGACGTCCGGTCATCGCGCTTTCGTCCTGCCTGTTGCTGCGCGGTGGAAGGACACCGGCAAATTGCGCCGAAAATGCCCAAGAACCCGCGTGCTGACAAGCCATTGCCCCGGGACCCCGCGGAACCGCGCCCTGCCGAAAGCCCCTTGCCCGTGACCGCCGACAGCCAGACCCTCAGCTCCGCCCCGCCGCGCATCGGCCCTGACGAGGCAAGCGCGCTGGCGCTGCGCCACTATGGCCTGCGGGTCGAGACGGTGAAGCCGCTGGCGTCGGAGCGCGACCAGAACCTGCTGCTGACCGTTGCGGACGGGGGGCGCTGGGTGATGAAGCTGGCCAACCCCGACGAAAACCCGCTGCTGAGCGATTTCCAGGCGGCGGCGATCTGCCATCTTCAGGCGGCGGACCCCGGGCTGCCGGTGCCCCGGCTGCGGCGCAGCCTGAACGGGGCCCGGCTGGTGCAGGTGCGGCTGGCGGACGGCCGGGACAGCGCGCTGCGGCTGCTGGGCTGGGTCGAGGGGCTGCCGCTGGTCGACGCCCCGCGCTCGACCGCGCAGCGCCGGGCGCTGGCCCGCGTCCACGCGCGGCTTTGCGCGGGTTTTGCCGGTTTCACCCATCCCGGGCAGGACCAGTATCTGCAATGGGACAGCAGCAAGCTGCACCGGATGCGGCATCTGCTGCCCCATGTCGCGGGGGACGAGATGCGCTGGCTGGTGGCGGCGGTGCTTGAGGATTTCACCCGCATCGCGCTGCCGGCGCTGCCGGAGCTGCGGCGGCAGGTGATCTACAACGACCTCAATTTCCACAACGTGCTGGTGGATGCGGGCGACCCCGACCGCATCGCCGGGATCATCGACTTTGGCGATATCGTCACCGCGCCGCTGGTCAACGACCTGGCGGTGGCTGCGTCCTATCAGTTCGGGCCCGACGGCAACCGCGCCGAGGCGGGCGAGTTCATCGCCGCCTGGGTGCGCGAACTGCCGCTGACCGCGGCGGAAACCGCGCTGCTGCCGCTGCTGATCGAGGCGCGGCTGGCGCTGACCCTGCTGATCACCGGCTACCGCGCCAGCCGCTACCCCGAGAACGCGCCCTATATCCTGCGCAACAACGCCCCCGCGCGCGCCGCGCTGGCCGAGATGCGCAGCTGCAGCCCGGCGCAGAACGCCGGATGGATCGCCAGCCTGGCAAAGGAGGCCGCATGACGCAGCAGACAGAGGCGATGGCCAACGCCTTCGTGCCCGGCAAGGTGGCGCTGCCGCCCGAGACCGAGCGCCTGATCGCCCGGCGCGAGCTTCTGCTGGGTCCGGCCTACCGGCTGATGTATGACGAGCCGCTGCATTTCGTGCGCGGCGAAGGGGCGTGGCTGATCGATGCCGCCGGGCGGCGCTATCTGGACGCCTACAACAACGTCACCTCGCTGGGCCATTGCCACCCGGCGGTGGTCGCCGCCATCGCGCAGCAGGCCGCGACGCTGACCACCAACACCCGCTATCTGCAAGAAGGTATCCTCGATCTGGCCGAGCGGCTGCTGGCGACGCTGCCCCCGGCGCTGGACCGGATGATGCTGACCTGCACCGGCAGCGAGGCCAACGACCTGGCGCTGCGCATCGCGAAAGCGGCGACCGGCGGCAGCGGCGTCATCGTGACCGAGACCGCCTATCACGGCATCACCGACGCGGTGGCGCAGTTCTCGCCTTCGCTGGGGGCGGCGGTGGATCTGGGGATGCAGGTCGAGCTGGTCCCCGCCCCGGGCGATCCGGGGGCCGAGGGCGATGCCGGTTTCGGCGTGGCGGTTCAGGCGGCGGTCGCGCGGCTGCGCCGCCGCGGCATCCGCCCGGCGATGCTGATCGTGGACACGATGTTCACCTCGGACGGGGTACGGCCGGGGCCTGCGGGGTTCCTGGCCCCGGCGGCAGCGGCGATCCGGCAGGCCGGGGGGCTGTTCGTCGCTGACGAGGTGCAGCCCGGCTTTGCCCGCACCGGCGAGGGGTTCTGGGGGTTCCAGCGCCACGGGGTGGTGCCGGACATCGTGACCATGGGCAAGCCGATGGGCAACGGCCACCCGGTCGCCGGGCTGGCGATCGGCGCGGCGCTGGTCGAGGAATTCGGCCGCAATACGCGGTATTTCAACACCTTCGGCGGCAATTCGGTGTCCTGCGCCGCGGCGCTGGCGGTGCTGCAGGTGATCGCGGACGAGGGTTTGCAGGACAATGCCCTGCGCATGGGCGCGCGGCTGATGGCGGGGCTGGCCGGGCTGTCGGACCGCCATGCGCTGCTGTCGCCGCCGCGCGGGGCCGGGCTGATGATCGGGGCCGAGATCCGCCGCGACGGCCACCCCGACCGGGCGGCCACGGCCGCCATCGTCAACGGGCTGCGGCGCGAAGGGGTGCTGATCAGCTCGTGCGGCAAGGACCACAACGTGCTGAAGATCCGCCCGCCGCTGATCGTGGGCCCGGCCGAGGTCGATCATTTCGTCGAGACGCTGGACCGGGTTCTGGAGGGGGTGCAATGACGCAGTGGCGCGCGCGGGCGGTGGCCCGGTTCGAGGTGGAAAAGCACCCGGCGCGGTCGCGCGACGGCATGGTGGTGTCGAACCACCCGCTGGCCAGCGCCGCCGGGGCCGAGATGCTGGCCGCCGGCGGCAATGCCGTCGATGCCGCTATCGCCACCCTGTTCACGCTGAGCGTGGTCGAGCCGATGATGGTCGGCATCTTCGGCGGCGGCATGGCGCAGATCTGCATGGCGGACGGGCGCCATCTGGTGCTGGACGGGCAGAGCCAGGCGCCCGCGGCGGCGCGCCCCGACATGTTCCGCCCCACCGGGCTGGGGTATGAGGTCGAGGGCCGCGCCAACACCCATGGCGCCACCGCGGTCGCCACCCCCGGCACGCTGCGCGGCTGGTGCGACGCGCTGGCGCGGTTCGGGACCATGGCGCTGGCCGACGTGATGGAGCCCGCGATCCGCCACGCAAGCCGCGGCTTTGTCGTTACCCCCTATCTGGCCGCCTGCGCGGGCGAGGCCTGCCCCGACCTTGGCCGCGACCCCGAGGCGCGGCGGCTGCTGACCAACGACGGCGCACCGCTGCGCGCCGGGCAGCGGCTGGTGATGGCGGATTACGCGCAGACGCTGGCGCAGATCGCCGCCGAGGGCCCCGAGGCGCTTTACGCGGGCGAGCTGGGCGCCCGCATCGTCGCGCAGCTGCAGGCGGCGGGCTCGGTGATGACGCGCGAGGATCTGGCGCAGGTCGCCAGCATCGCGCGCGAGCCGGTGTCGGGCGAGTTCCGCGGCCACCGCATCTTCGGCCCGCCGCCGCCCTCGGCCGGGGGCGTGCATGTGATCCAGATGCTGAACATCCTGTCGGGCTATGACCTGGCCGGCATGGGGTTCGGCTCGGCACCCGCAGCGCACCTGACCGCCGAGGCGCTGCGCATCGCCTTTGCCGACCGCGCCGCCGCCACCGCCGACCCGGCCTTCGTGCAGGTGCCGGTGGAGCGGCTGATCTCGGGTGATTATGCCGCCGACCGCCGCGGCCGCATCGACCCGGACCGGACGCAGGACTGGCAGCCCGGCGTCGCCCCCGGCGGGGCCCCGGCCGAGGCACACACCACCCATGTCACCACCGCCGACCGCGACGGCAATATCGTGAGCACCACCCAGACCATCAACGCGCTGTTCGGGGCGCGGATGGTGATCCCCGGCACCGGCATCATTCCCAACAACTACATGGCGCTGTTCGACCCGGTTCCCGGCCGCGCCAATTCCATCGCGCCGGGCAAGCGGGTCACCACCTCGATGGCGCCGGCCATCGTGACGCGGGACGGCCGCCCGCGCTTTGCGCTGGGACTGCCGGGCGGGCTGCGCATCTTCGGCTCGGTCATGCAGGGGCTGCTGAACCTGCTGGAATACCGCATGACCCTGCAAGAGGCGGTCGAGGCGCCGCGGCTGTGGACCCAGGGCGCCGAGCTCGAGCTGGAAGAGGGCTTCCCCGCCGCGGTCGAGGACGCGCTGCGCGGCAAGGGCTGGCAGGTGCTGCGCCTGCCGCATGTCGGCGGCGGCATGTGCGCCATCGCCTTTGACGACGACGGGATGGAGGGCGCGGCCTGCTGGCGCGCCGACGGCATGGCCATCGGGCTGGGCGGCGGGCTGGCGCGGGCCGGCACCCGCTTCTGGCCCGACAGCCCGGCGGGGCGCTGAGCGATGCGCGCCCTAGCCCGCCGGATGCAGCGGCACGCCCGGATTTGGCCCCAGCCGCACCCCGATCGCCACCGCGGCCTCGCGCAGCACGGCCAGCAGTTCCTGCTGGCGGTCCTCGGCGGCGAACTCGGACGCGCTCGAGGTGACCGAGATCGCGCCGATAAAGCCGCCGCTGCGGTCGGTCACCGGCACGGCCAGCCCCGCCATGCCGACGTAATAGTCGTTCACCGCCAGCTCGTGTCCCTGCGCGCGGATGCGCGCGGCGGCGCGCAGCAGCTCGGCCGGGTCGGTCTGGGTCGCGCCGGTGAAGCGCGGCTGCGGGCGGGCCAGCCAGGCGGTGCCGGCGGCGTCGTCCAGATGGGCCAGCACCACCCGCGGCCCCGAGGCGACGTTCATCGGCAGCACCGTACCGGGGGTGGACCAGAACACGTCGCGGAACTCGCCCCCCGCCCGCACCCGGTCGATGCAGATCGCGCCGTCGGGATCGGCGATCCAGAAAAAGCTGGTCATGCCGCTGCGCTCGGTCAGCCATTGCAGGAAGGGGGCGGCGGTCTCGCGCAGGGTGCGCGGCCCCAGCACGGCGGGCTGCAGCTTCATCACCCCGATGTCCAGCCCCCAGCTGCGTTCCGATTCGTCGCGCCGCACCAGCCCCTCGGCCGCCAGCGCCAGCAGCAGCCGGCGGGTGGTGTTTTTGTCCAGATTGGCGGCCCGCGCGACCTCGGTCAGCGACAGCATCGGCTGCGCCATCGAAAAGCTGCGCAGGATCGCCGCAATACGTTCCACGGCCCGCATTTCCTGCGGGGGACGGGGGGCGGCTTCCAGCGGGCGGTCGGCGTTGTTCATGGTAATGTATCATCTGTTGATACTGCTAACTCGCCTATTGACTTGGAAAGGTCAATTCGATCTTTCTGGGTCCGGGAGAAAACTGAAACGACCAAGGGGGAGGGTCGATTTTGAACGCAGAACTGCGTGATGCGATCATGCGTGCCGTTGACGAGGGTTTCGACGAGCAGATCGCCTATACCCGGAAGCTGGTGTCCTACCCCTCGCAGCGGGGCGAGGAGTTCGCGATCCAGGATTTCATGTATCGCGACCTGGCCGCGCGCGGCTTCAAGATGGACCGCTTCGACATGGATGAGGCGCAGCTGACCGCGCATGAGGGCGGGGCGCCGTTTTCCAGCGACCATTCCCGCGCGCCGATCGTGGTGGGCATCCACCATCCGAAACAGGAAACCGGCCGCTCGCTGATCCTGCAGCACCATCTGGACGTGGTGCCGGTCGGCCCCGAGGACATGTGGGAACAGGCGCCCTATGGCGGCGCGGTGGTGGGCGACCGCATGTATGGCCGCGGCGCCGGTGACATGAAGGCCGGGGCGGGCGCCAACGTCTTTGCGCTCGAGGCGCTCAGGCGGATCGGGCTGCAACCGGCCGCCACCGTCTATCTGCAATCGGTGGTCGAGGAAGAATCCACCGGCAACGGCGCCATGCAGACCTTTCTGCGCGGCTATACCGCGGATGCGGTGCTGATCCCCGAACCCGAGGACAACAAGCTGGTGCGCACCTGCGGCGGCGTGCTGTGGTTCGAGGTCGAGGTGCGCGGTATCCCGGTCCATGTCCGCGAGATGGGCGAGGGCGCCAACGCCATCGACGCCGCCATCCGCGTGATCGGCGCCCTGCGCGAGATCGAGGCGAAATGGAACGCCGAGAAGCACCAGCACCCCGGATATGAGACCGAGCCGAAGCCGATCAACATGAACATCGGCATCATCGAGGGCGGCGACTGGGGGTCCTCGGTCCCGGCGTGGTGCCGGTTCCAGGTGCGGGTGTCGATCTACCCGGGCCAGAAGGCGCAGGACAAGCTGCGCGAGATCACCGACCACGTGGCGCAATTCGCCCGCGGCGACCGCTTCCTGGCGCAGAACCCGCCCCGGGTGACCCAGAACGGCTTCAACGCCGAGGGCTATTACCTGGAACCGGGGTCCGAGGCCGAGGCGGCGCTGGCGCGGGCGCATGAGAACGCCTTTGGCGCGCCCCTCGAGACGCTGACCACGCCGGCCTATCTCGATGCGCGGGTCTATGCGCTTTACAACCGCGTGCCGACCCTGTGCTACGGGCCGGTTTCGCGCAACATCCACGGGTTCGACGAATATGTCAGCCTGGAATCCCTGCGCAGCGTCACCAAGGCCATGGCGCTGTTCATCGCCGACTGGTGCGGCACCGAACCTGTCTGAAACCGTCCTTCACCAACCCGTCCGGCGCCAGACCGGACGGCCATAACCACAGGGAAGACCATGAAACAGACCAGAACCATCCTTGCCGCCCTGCTGGGGGCCACGCTGCTGGCCACGCCTTCGCTGGCCGATGAGATCAAGATCGGCGTCGTCGGACCGCTGACCGGCCCGGCCGCGACCTCGGGGATCGCCATGCGCGAGGCCTATCAGTTCGTCGCCGATCAGGTGAACGCCGAGGGCGGCGTCGAGATGAACGGCGAAAAGCACACGCTGAACCTGATCTTCGAGGACAGCGCCTCGCGTCCCGAAATGGGTGTCTCTGCCGCGCAGAAGCTGCTGACCCGCGACAACGTGGACCTGCTGATCGGGGACACCTTCGCGTCGTCGGTGACCATCGCGCTGATGGATGTCGCCGCCTCCTACGGCAAGTTCGTGATGAGCGGGCAGCCGGTGTCCTCGGAAATCGCCCGCAAGGTCGAAAGCAACCCCGAGCAATTCGCCAATTTCTGGAAATCCAGCTGGAACTCGGACGCCTATGCGCAGGCGGTGTTCGAGGCGGTCGAGGGGCTGACCGAGGCAGGCAAGTTCTCGCCCGGTGACAAGAAGATCGCCTTCGTGTTCGAGGACACCGACTACGGCAAGTCCAACACCGAATACGCGCTGCCGCTGTTCAAGGACGCCGGCTGGACCGAGACCGGGCACGAGGCGGTGCCGCTGGGCCATTCCGATTTCTACCCGCAGCTGTCCAAGCTGCGCGGCAATGCGCCCGACGTGCTGGTGTCGATCTTCACCTCGGTCAACTCGGGGATCGCGCTGACCAAGCAGATCAAGGAAACCGGGCTCGAGACCCTGCATGTGGCGATCTATTACCCGCTGCGCCCCGAGTTCCACGAAGGCGTCGGCGCCGATTCCGAAAACATGCTGTGGACGCCGATGCTGTTCGACCCGGTGAACAACGAAAAGCACAAGGCGCTGTACGAGCTGCTGGGCGCCAAGGGCATCACCGGCAACGGCGACCACGCGCAGGGCTACTGCCAGTTCGCCATGCTGGTGGACAACATGAAGCGCGCGGGCACCGTCGAGCCGGCGAAGCTGTCGGAGGCCTTCGCCACCACCGATTTCGACTGCTACACCGGGCGTTTCGTCTACGACACCGCCAACCACACCCCCAAGATCGGCGCCGAGTTCCTGCCGGTCGCGGTGGCGCAGGTGCAGGACGGCGTCAGCAAGGCGGTCTGGCCGGAAACCTCGGCCACGGCCGAGTTCAAGTGAGCGTCTGACCGAAATCCCTGCCGGGCGCCTTTCGTGCCCGGCGGGGGCTCTGCCGCGGCTGCGCGGGCCGGTCCCCCTCCTCAACGACAACCGGAGTCGGATACATGACGAATGTGGCGAGCGCGCCGCTTTTGCAGGTGGACGCGATCACGATGCGCTTCGGCGGGATCGTGGCCATCGACAACCTGTCCCTTGACGTGAAGCAGGGCCAGATCCTGGCCCTGATGGGGCCGAACGGCGCGGGCAAGACGACCACGTTTCATGTCATCGCCGGGGTCCACAAGCCCACGTCGGGGCGGATCCTGTTCCAAGGCCAGGACATCACCGCCATGCGCCCCGACGGGCGCTGCCGGGCGGGGGTGGCGCGGACCTTCCAGATCACCCAGCCGTTCGAGCAGCTGTCGGTGACCGAAAACATCATGGTGGGGGCGCGGCCCTTCCACCACTCGATGGCCGAGCTGCGCAAGGCGTCCGAGGCCTTCGCCGACCAGGTGGGGCTGGGCGACAGGCTGGATACGCCGGCCAAGGGTCTGTCCACCGGCCAGCGCAAGCGGCTGGAGCTGGCCCGCGCCATGGCGACCCGCCCCAAGCTGCTGCTGATGGATGAGGTGACCGGCGGCGTCGACATGAAGTCGATCCCCGGGCTGATCGAGCTGGTGAAGTCGCTACGCCAGGGCGGGCTGACCATCGTGCTGATCGAACACAACATGAAGGTCATCAACGACCTGGCCGACGAGGCGATTTTCATGAACCGCGGCGCCCGCATGGTGTCGGGCACCCCCTATCAGGTGGCGACCGACCCGGCGGTGGTCGAACTCTACCTCGGAGAGGCGAAAGCCGATGACCACTGATCCGCTCATGCTCGACGTGCAGGACGTCAGCGTCGTGTATGGCAGCTACCAGGTGCTGTGGGACGTCTCGATGCAGGCCCATGCCGGGCAGGTGGTGGCGGTGCTGGGGCCGAACGGCTCGGGCAAGTCCACCATCCTCAAGGCGATCATGGGGCTGACCCCGGTGCGGTCCGGCCGGGTGATCTTCAACGGCGAGGACATCACCAACCGCCCCGCGCACGAGATGATCGAGCGCGGCATGTCCATGGTGCTGGAACGCCGCCGCCTGTTCACCGGCATGACCGTCTATGAAAACGTCATGCTGGGCGCCTATCACAAAAGCGTCCAGAAACACGCGAAAGAGCGGCTGGAGTGGGTGGAAAGCCTGTTCCCGATCATCGCCGAGCGCCGCGACCAGATCGCCGGCAAGATGTCGGGGGGCGAACAGCAGATGGTCGCCATCGCCCGGGCGCTGATGTCGCGCCCCAGGCTGCTGCTGATGGACGAGCCCTATCTGGGCCTGACCCCGCGCATCGTGGGCCAGATCGCCGACATCATCCGCAAGGTGAATGCCGAGGGCATCGCCGTGGTCTTCAACGAACAGAACGTCAAGCTGTCCTTCGGCATCTCGAACTATGGCTATCTGCTGGAAAGCGGCCGGGTGATGCTGAACGGCACGGGGGACGAAATGATGAACTCGGACGTGATCCGCCGTGTCTATCTGGGCGAGTAAGGGAAAGCGCACGACATGAACCTTGCCATCTTCCTTGAACAGATCCTCAACGGGCTGATTTCCGGCTCGATGTATGCGCTGATCGGATCGGGCATCGCCCTGGTCTACGGCACCATGCGGGTCCTGAACCTTGCCCATGGCGAATTCTACATGCTGGGCGGGTATTTCACCTATTACCTGATCGTGCAGATCGGGCTTGCCCCTATCGTGGCGATCCCGCTGGCGGTGGCCATCGCCTTCTGCCTGGGGATGCTGATCCAGAAGCTGACCATCGAATACCTGATCGTGCGCGAGAACTGGGCCTTTACCACCATCGCCGCGACGCTGGGGCTGTCGATCATCCTGCAGAACGCCGCGCTGCTGATGTTCGGTGAACAGTTCAACACCGTGCCCTATTACGTCTCGGGGGTGCTGGCGATCGGCGACATCCGCCTGCCGTGGCAGCGGGTGCTGATCTTCCTGGTGGCGCTGGCCACCATCGGGGGCATGACCTGGCTGCTGAAATACACCCGGCTGGGCTGGTCGATCCGGGCCACCTCGCAGGACCGCGATGCGGCCCAGGTGGTCGGCATCCCGGTGCGCCGGGTCTACATGATCTGCTTTGGCCTGGCTGCCGCGCTGGGGGCGCTGGCCGCGGCGATGCTGGCGCCGATCAACGCCATCAACCCCTGGGCCGGGATGCCGATCCTGCTGAAGGGTTTCGTCGTGGTGATCCTGGGCGGGCTCGGCTCGTTCCCCGGCGCCATCATCGGCGGGCTGTTCCTTGGCGTGGTCGAGGCGGTGGGCGTGCAGCTCACCTCGTCCGAGTGGCGCGACGTGATCTCGTTCACGCTGATGATCGCCGTGATCTGGTGGCGCCCCTGGGGCGTGTTCGGGACGAAATGACATGCGCATGACCGCCGCCCGCCCCACCCCCGCAACCAATTTCGCCGGAGCCCGCTGATGTTCAGGCCGTTCACCCCGCAGGCGCTGCTTGGCATGACCGCCGCGCTGGCCGCGATGCTGCTGCTGCCGCTGCTCAGCACCGATCCCTATCTGATGCACGTCATGGTGCTGGTGATGATCTTCGGGATCTTCGCCTCGGCCTGGAACCTCGTCACCGGCTTTGCGGGGCTCAAGACCTTCGGGCACCATGCGTTCTTCGGGCTGGGCGCCTATGGCTCGGCGCTGATGTCGATCCACCTGGGGCTGTCGCCCTGGCTGACGCTGTGGCTGGGCGGGCTGCTGGCCGGCGCCGCCGGGCTGCTGATCGGCACCCCGATCCTGCGCATCCGCTCGATGCCGCATGTCGCCATCGTGACGCTGGGCTTTGCCGAGATCGTGCGCATCTGCATCGCCAACCTGTCCGGCCTGACCCGGGGCGAGATGGGGCTGTGGGGCATCCCGCAGTTCCAGGGCTTTACCCTGCCGATCGTCGGCAAGGTCAGCTTCACCCCCGCGGACAAGGTGTCCTTCTATTACCTGGCGCTGGCGCTGACCGTGCTGACGCTGTTCGTCATCGTGCGGCTGATGCGGTCCAAGACCGGGCTGGCGATGCTGGCCATGCGCGACGGCGAGGATGCCGCCGAAAGCCTGGGCGTGAACCTGACCCGGCTCAAGTTGATGGTGTTCGGGCTGTCGGCGTTCATCGTCGGCATCGCCGGGGGGTTCTATGCGCATTACCTGTCGATCCTGACCCCGCAATCGGCGGTGGGGGTCGACCTGATGATCTCGATCATCGCCATGGTGCTGGTGGGGGGGCTTGGCACCTTCTCGGGGCCGCTGGCCGGGGCGCTGGTGCTGACCGTACTGATCGAGGCGCTGCGCGATCTCGAGAACTACCGCCTGCTGGGCTATGGCCTGCTGATCGTGCTGATCGTGATGTTCCTGCCGCGCGGTATCGTCACCCTGCGGGAACGCCTGACCTTCCGCCAACAGGAGCAAGCCGACCATGGCCGTTGACGCAACCACCCGCCAGCGCGTCCTTGACGCCGTGGATGCGGGGTTCGACGCGCAGCTGGACTTTACCGCCGGGATGGTCCGCTTCGATTCCACCCGCGGGAATGAGGCCGCGATGCAGGAGTTCATGGCCGCCGCCCTGCGCGAGCGCGGCTATGACGTGGACCACTGGAAGATCGAGGTCGACGACATCCGCGACATGCGCGGTTTCGCCCCGGTCGAGTTCGTCGATTACGCGCAGGCGTATAACGTCGTCGGCACGCTGACGCCCCGGCAGGCGAGCGGCCGCTCGCTGATCATCAACGGGCATATCGACGTGGTGCCGCCCTGCGACGCGGCGCGCTGGACCACGCCCCCGTTCGAGCCCCGCATCGAGGGCGGGCGCATGTACGGGCGCGGCGCCGGCGACATGAAATCCGGGCTGGCCGCCGGGATCTATGCCATCGAGGCGCTGAAGGCCGCCGGCTTCCGCCCCGCCGCCCCGGTCTATCTGCAATCGGTGGTCGAGGAAGAATGCACCGGCAACGGCGCGCTGGCCTGTATCCAGCGCGGCTACAAGGCCGACGGCGCGCTGGTGCCCGAACCCTTCGGCCCCTCGATCATGCGGGCCGAGGTCGGGCTGATGTGGCTGTGCCTCGACATCCAGGGCGATCCGCAGCACGCCTCGGCCGCGTTCCAGAACGTCGGCGCCAATGCGCTGGAAAAGGCGATCCACATCTGGCCGTTCCTAAAGCGGCTGGAAACCGAATGGAACGCCCGCAAGGCCGACCACCCGGTCTATCGCGACCATCCGCACCCGATCCGGGTCAATCTGGGCAAGCTGTCGGGCGGCGACTGGGTGTCCTCGGTCCCGGCCACGGCAAGGATGGAGGTGCGGCTGGGCGTGCTCGAGGGCGAGGATCTGGCGCAGATCCGGCAGGAAATCCTGGACCGCGTGGCCGAGGCCTGCGCCGCCGACCCCTATCTGCGCGACCACCCGCCCAAGGCGACCTTCCACGGTTTCATGGCCGACGGCTATGTGCTGGAGCCCGGCAGCGAGATCGAGGCCGCGATGGGCCGCGCGCACGAGGCGGTGTTCGGCAGCCCGGTCACCAGCACCATCAGCTCGGCCGTGACGGATGCGCGGTATTTCGGGCTGTATCAGGACACGCCCTCGATCGTCTACGGCGCGGTCTGCGGCCAGCCGCACGGCATCGACGAATATGTCGAGCTGGACAGCCTGAAACAGGCGACCCGCGCCTATGCGCTGTTCATCGCCGACTGGTGCGGGCTCGAGCCGCTGTGATGGGCGTGCTCAGAATCGACGGCGGGCGGCTGTGGCAAAGCCTGATGCAGATGGCCGAGATCGGCCCCGGCGTGGCGGGCGGCAACAACCGTCTGGCCTTTTCGCCCGAGGATGACGCCGCGCGCGGCCTGTTCCGCCGCTGGTGCGAGGCCGAGGGGCTGGCGCTGTCCGCCGACCGCTTCGGCAACCAGTTCGCCACCCGCGCAGGGACCGAGGAGCTGCCGCCGCTGCTGATCGGCAGCCATCTGGACACCCAGCCGACCGGCGGGCGCTTCGACGGGGTGCTGGGGGTTCTGGCCGGGCTCGAGGTGATGCGCTGCCTGAACGCGGGCGGGGTCCGCACAAGCCGTCCGGTGACGCTGGTCAACTGGACCAACGAGGAAGGCGCGATCATCCGCCCGATGATGGGATCCGAGGTGTTCACCGGCGCGCTGCCGCTGGATCAGGCGCGGGCGATGGTCGATCACCGCGGCCGCCGGCTGGGCGACATGCTGGACGCGCTGGAAAACGGCGCCGGCCCCGGCGGCCCGGGCTTCCCCGTCCACGCCTATCTCGAGCTGCATATCGAGCAGGGCCCGATCCTGGAACAGGCGGGCGAGGTGATCGGCGTGGTCACTGCCGGCATCGGCTTTCGCCGCTGGCTGTTGCGGTTTTCCGGGCAGGACGCCCATGCCGGCCCGACCCCGATGGAGGCGCGCAAGGACGCCATGGTCGCCGCCGCCCATGCGGTGCTGATCGCCGACCGCGCCGCCCGCGCGCTGCCCGGCGGCCGCGGCACCTGCGGGCGCATCGCCAGCCCCAACGGCTCGCAGGTGACGGTGGCCTCGCAGGTCGAGCTGACGCTGGACCTACGCCACGAGGATCTGGCGCAGCTCGACGCGCTTTCAGCGCGGGTGCTGGGGGAAATCGAGGCGCAGTGCCGCGCGCTGGGCGTCGGGTTTGCCAGCGAAAACACCGCCGATTCCCCGCCGGTGCCCTTTGACCCCGCAGTCATCGCGGCGATCGAGGCGGCGCGTATCAGGAACGGCTATCCCGGCCGGCGGATGGTGTCGGGGGCCGGGCATGACACCTGCAACATGGCCCGGGTGCTGCCGGCGGGGATGATCTTCGTGCCCTCGGCCAACGGCATCAGCCACAACGAGGCCGAATATACCAGCCCCGAGGACTGCGCCGCCGGGGCGCAGGTGCTGCTCGACAGCGTGCTGACGCTGGCCGGCTGACGGGGGAGGGCGCGGGGGACATGCCGAGGCGCGGGCTCGAGCCGCTGGCGATCCTGCTGGTCGCATTGTGCTGGGGGCTGAACTGGCCCGCGGTGCGCACGGCGCTGAACGAGATCCCGCCCTGGACGCTGCGCGCGATCGGGATGGGCTCGGGTGCGCTGTTCCTGTTCGCGCTGGCCCGGCTGACCGGCAAGCGCTGCCGGCTGGCGCGCGGCGAGTGGCTGCCGGTGCTGGGCTCGGGGTTCCTGTCGATCACCGCCTTCAACCTGCTGCTGTCCTTTGCGCAACTGGCCGCGCCCACCTCGCGTGCGGTGATCGTCACCTTCACCATGCCGATCTGGACGATCATCTTTGCCCGGCCGGTGCTGGGTGAGCGGCTGGACCGCCGCCGCTGGACCGGGCTGGCTGCGGGCAGCCTGGGGCTGACCTGCCTAGGCTGGCCGCTGGTGCAGAGCGGCAGCTTTGGCTACGGGCTGGTGCTGGCGCTGCTGGCGGGGATGAGCTGGGCCCTGGGCACCGTGGTTATCAAGCGCTTCCCGGTCGCCGCGCCGCCGATCACCATGACCCTGTGGCAGCTGGTCGCCGGCGCGCTGGTCGCCGCCGCCGGCGCCGCGCTGTTCGAGCCGCAGCTGCTGCGCGCGGGGCTGGACCCCGCCGGCTGGCACGCCAGCACCTGGGTGGGGCTGGGCTATCACATCGTGTTCTCGCAGGCGCTAGCTTTCCTGCTGTGGTACTGGCTGCTGGCCCGGATGCCCGCCGGCACCGTCGCCCTGGCGCTGCTGCTGGTCCCGGCGATCGGGGTAGTCTCGTCGGTGCTGCTGCTGGCCGAGCGCCCGACCCTGGCCGACATGCTGGGCCTGGTCCTGATGACCACCGCCGCCGCCGCCGTCATGCTGCCCGCCCGGCAACCCGCCCCCCGGCAACCCCGCGCGGGCGCGGCGGGGTAGGGGGGACGCGGCAAGGCGGGCATATTCAGCCTGCAAACTTCCGAAAGACGCGGCAATAACTCGACCGAGCCCCGTTCGCGGGTTCCGATCAGACTGCATCCATCAGGAAGAAGATCGAAGGCTCCATGTGGGTTTTCATCTGGCGCGGCGGCAGACCGTAGGTGTGGCGGATCGAATGGCTGAAATGTGTGGAATCCGGGTAGCCCAGCTCGAGTGCGGTCTGGGTCAATGAGATCCGTTCCTTTACCAGGCGCAGATAGGACCGTGCCCGGCGCCACATGCGATAGTTGCGAAACTGGACGCCAGTCGTTTCGCGGAACAGCCGGCGAAAGCGCGAAGCGGTCAGCGAAATCTGGCGGCCGCAATAATCTGCGCCGATAAGCCCGTCCGTCTCGCGGTCCAGAAGTTCGGTGATCTGGCTGATTCTCTGATCCAGAGGGCGCTTTTCAAGCTCTCCCTCAAAGATCAGCCGGTCGAAGGACAGTCCCCGCAGGGTCTTCTCCATGGTCGCGGGGTTGCGTCCGGCATCGTGGATGAAGTCGAGAAGGTTCCCGAAGACCTCGGTCCCCGTGGCCGGGTGATTCAACTCTGACCGCAGCGCATTCAGGCTGGTGTCGGTGACGCTCTCCGGTTCGACCAGGATGGTGCAGACATGCTGGCGGCCGGAAACGATGCGATGCCGGGCATATGGCTCTACCGCGACGATCCTGCCGGTCTGCGTGCCTGCATCACGGTGCACGGTGACGTCGTGCTCCAATCCCAGATAGATCACCAGGGCACCGATCACCCGCTCATCAAGCCGCGAACCGAGCTGGCAGACGTGGCAGACCCGATCCTTTCCGAGCACGATCAGCGGCTTGACCGACATGCTTTCCCCTCCCTCCCACAGAAGCTGCGAGGCATGGTCGTCGGCCGGCTTTCGGAAAGTCAAGAGGGCCGAAAAATTGACGAACGTGGCCTCTCGACGCAAGTTTCCGCCCTTGCTGCCTGCATAGAGTGCCAAGCGAGAGGAGCACTCATGACTGCGACACGATACGTCCGCGAAGGCACGCTGGCCGTGCTGGAAATCGACAATCCCCCGGTCAACGCCCTGTCTGGCCTGGTAATTTCAGGCCTGATCGAAGGGTTCGACAAGTTCGAGAGAGATGAAGATGCAGCCGCGCTGGTGCTGCGGTGCCGCGGCCGTACATTCGTTGCGGGGGGTGACATCGCGATGTTCGATGATCCCGCGTTCTCGCCTGCCCCTTTCAACGATCTGCTGAACCGTATCTCGGCAAGTCCGCGACGCGTGGTGGCGGAATTGTTCGGGACTGTGCTTGGCGGCGGGTTGGAACTCGCGCTTGCCTGTCACTTTCGGATTGCCTGCGAGAACACCCGCTTTGCCCTGCCCGAGATCAGGCTGGGACTCATTCCCGGCTCGCACGGTACGCAGCGGTTGCCCCGACTGGTGGGGCTTGCAGAGGCGGGAAGAATGATCTCGACCGGCGAGATGATCGACACCGGGAGAGCACTGGAAATCGGGTTGATCGACCTGATTGCTGATAGCGCGGACGCGGTGGCGATCGCCACGCTTTCCCCCCGGCCAGTTGCGGCCCAGGCAGAGGGTGCCCCCGAAGTCTTGCGAAACCTGGCCGATGCGGCACAGCTGCGCATACATGAGCCGGCCTATCAGGCAATTGCGGAAACGCTTGCTGCCGCGGCCCAGCTGCCTTTCGAGAAAGCCGCGGAAGTCGAGGCTGACTGGTTCCGCCGCCTGCTTCCATCGGCTCCGGCCCGCGCGCAGCGATATCTTTTCTTTGCAGAGCGGCGGTCCGCCGAGGTTCCGGGTCTGTCGCGCGGAGCGGCGACACGTGCGGTCGAGCGGGTCGGTGTTCTTGGGGCGGGAATGATGGGCGTGGGCATCGCCCTCAGCTTTGCGCTTGCCGGGCTTCCCGTTACGCTGAGCGAGGTCGAGCAGTCGCGGATCGACGCTGCGCTTGAGCGGATCGAGGGGACCCTGGCGGGAATGGTGCGGCGGGGGCGCCTGAGCGAGCATGCTGCACAAGCCTGCCGCAACCGCATTTCCGGGGCCGTGGGGATCAAGGCTCTTTCGCAGGCCGACCTGGTGATCGAGGCGGTCTTCGAGGATATGGCGATCAAGCTCGATGTGGCGCGAGAGCTGGGCCGGACCTGCAAGCCGGGGGCGATCATCGCCACCAATACTTCGACGCTGGACGTGGATGTGATCGCCGCGGCCACCGGGCGGCCGCAAGATGTGGTGGGCACACATTTCTTTTCACCCGCGCATGTCATGCGCCTGCTCGAGGTGGTGCGGGGCCGCGAAACGGCTGCCGATGTGCTGTCGACCGTCCTTGGGATCGCGCGCCGGATCGGCAAGACCGTGGCCGTCAGCGGGGTCTGCTACGGCTTCATCGGCAACCGCATGGCCGAAGTCTACATGCGCGAAAGCGAGGCGATGCAGCTTGAAGGCGCCTCGCCCGAGCGGATCGACGGCGTGATCGAGGACCCTGCGTGGTTGGGAATGGCGATGGGACCCAGCCGCATGCTGGACATGGCCGGGGTGGACGTGGGCGCGCGGACGGTGATCGAATGGATCGCCTCGGGCGAAGGGCCGCAAGAGCCTGCCTATCGGGCGCTATGCCGGCGGATGTTCGAGACCGGCAGCCACGGGCAGAAGGCCGGGTATGGCTATTATCGCTATGAAGGGCGCAAGGCGCTGAGCAATCCCGCTCATGCGGCGCTTGCGGCAGAGCTGGCCGAATTGCACGGGGTCGTCCACCGGAACGACCTGACCGAGCGGGAAATCTTCGAGCGCCTGCTTTATCCGATGGTCAACGAGGCAGCGCATATCCTTGCAGAAGGGATTGCGGCGCGTGGCTCTGACATCGACGTAGTCTGGACTGCGGGCTACGGCTTTCCACGCTGGCGCGGCGGGCCGCTGTTCATGGCCGACGAGATCGGCCTGCCAGAGATCGTCGCGCGGCTGGACCACTATGCCGCGCGGGACGGCGATCCTCATGGATACTGGCAGGTGTCGCCGCTGCTGCGCAGCCTTGCCGCCCAAGGCGGGCGCATCAGCAGCTGGACCGGAAAAGGAGAGCGGGAATGAGAGAAGCCGTCATTGTCAGCGTGGCCCGGACCGGCATCGGAAAAGCCCATCGCGGCGCGCTGAACAACACGAAATCGCCCCGGCTTGCAGGCCATGTGCTGTCGCATGCCGTGCAGCGTGCAGGATTGGAGGGGCCCGAAATCGAGGACGTGGTTCTGGGAACGGTGCTAGCGGCCGGGACTGCGGGAATGAATCTGGGCCGCAATGCGGTTTTTGCAGCGGGCCTGCCGGTCCAAGTTTCGGCGATGACCATGGATCGGCAATGCGCCTCGGGTCTGATGGCGGTGGCGACGGCGGCCAAGCAGATCACCGGCGACGGGATGCAGATCGTTGCAGCCGGAGGCCAGGAAAACATCTCGGCCGTGCAAAGCCGGTATTTCGAATGGATTGCGGCCGAAGCCGACCCCGCAGTCACCGAAAAAGTGCCTGCCGCCTACATGCCGATGCTCAAGACCGCCGAGATCGTCGCCGAACGCTATGGCATCACGCGTGAGGCGCAAGACCAGTATGCGCTTGAATCGCAACGGCGCACTGCCCAGGCACAGGCGCAAGGGCGGTTTGACGATGAGATCGTGCCGTTTTCCACCACCATGATCGTGACAGACAGGACGACGGGGACCAGTTCGGAAAAAGCGGTGACGCTGACCCAGGACGAAGGCAACCGCCCCGAAACCACGCTTGAGACGCTATCGGCCTTGAAACCTGTCATGGATGGCGGGACGGTCACGGCGGGGAATGCCTCGCAATTGTCGGACGGGGCTGCGGCCCTGGTGCTGATGGAGGCAGGGCAGGCGGCTTTGCGGGGGCTGACGCCGCTGGGGCTTTATCGCGGCATAGCGGTTGCGGGCTGCGACCCGGACGAGATGGGCATCGGCCCGGTTTTTGCCGTCCCCAAGCTGCTGCGGCAACATGGGCTGGGCGTCGATGATATCGGGCTTTGGGAACTTAACGAGGCCTTCGCCTGTCAGGCGATCTACTGCCGCGACCGGCTGGGCATCGACCCCGAACGCTACAACGTGAATGGCGGCGGGATTTCCGTCGGCCATCCCTACGGGATGACGGGTGCCCGGCTGGTCGGCCATGCCCTGATCGAGGGGCGCCGGCGTGGCGTGAAATATGTCGTTGTCACCATGTGCGTGGGCGGCGGCATGGGTGCGGCGGGGCTGTTCGAGACATGCCTGTAAGGTTTGCCGAGCCGCGCTGCCGCTAGTTCGCGCTGCCACAGCAATATTAAAACTCATCCGCTTGCACCGGGGAGGGGAGGTCACTTCGTGCTGGACCCAGCAGTCATATGCCACGAGCTTCATTTCTCTGATCGCGTCCTGAAGTGCTTTGCCGACCGGCCCGTATCGGTCGCCGATAAGCTGGCGCAGGTTTTTGTTGCCAGGGCGCAGGCCTGCGCCATCGTCGACGGCTATCGGCGCCTGACCTATGCCGAGCTTGACCGCCACATCCATGCTGCGGCGGGGCTGTTATGGTCCAAGGGGTTGAGGGCTGGCGATCGGCTGGTGATCGTGGTTCCGAACCGGGCAGAGTTCGTGATCGCCTTTCTGGCTGCCCAGCGGATTGGGGCAATTCCGGTTCCGGTGAGTATCCGGGAGGCGGCGCCCGAAATCGGTTTCATCGTGGACGACTGCGCCGCAAGCGGCCTGGTCTATGATCCGACATACGAGACTGCGGCGCAGGCCGCGCACGAACTCGCCGGGGCGGCATGGCCGCTGCCGATTGACGGCTTGTGGCAGGGCGGTCCCGACGTCCCCTTTGATCAGCCGGCCTGCCGCGATCAGGATGCGGCAATCTGCATTCTTTATACCTCGGGCACCACCGGCAAACCCAAGGGGGCGCTGCTCAGCGATCTCGGGGTGCTGCATTCCATGCTGCATTACGAGCTTCATCTGGGCATTTCGCCCTCGGACAGCTCGCTGCTGGTCGTGCCGGCCACTCATATCACCGGGCTGATCGGGCTGGTGATGGCGACGCTTGGTGCCGGGGCAAAGCTGGTCATGGTGGAGCGGTTCAGCACTTCGGACTTTGTGCGCACGGCTGCTGCCGAAGGCATGAGCTTCACCATCATGGTGCCGGCCATGTACAATCTGATCCTGCTTCGAGAGGATCTTTCCCAGCATGACCTGTCCCGCTGGCGGGTGGGTGCCTACGGCGGCTCTGTCATGCCCGTGGAAACCATTGCCGCGCTTTCCTGCCTTTTGCCGGGGCTGAATCTCGTCAATGCGTATGGTGCGACCGAGACGACATCGCCCACCAGCTTTGTCCCGCTTGGCACCAAGGATCCCGCGCATTTCGACACCATCGGCCAGCCCGTCGCCTGTGCCGAGGTTCTTGTCATGGATGAAAACGGCTGCGAGTGTCCCGCAGGGACGCATGGCGAGCTGTGGATTCGCGGCCCGATGGTCATTCCCGGATACTGGAACCGTCCCGAAGCCAATGCGCTCGACTTTGTTTGTGGATTCTGGCGGTCCGGCGACATCGGAGAGATGACCGCGGACGGCTATCTGCGCATTCACGATCGCAAGAAGGATCTCGTCAATCGCGGCGGCTACAAGATCTTCAGTGCCGAGGTCGAGAATGTCCTGCTGATGCACGAGCACGTGGTCGAGGCGGCGGTCATCGGCCGCCCGGACCCAGTGCTGGGCGAGCGCGTGCACGCCTTTGTTTCGCTGGATGACAGCACGGTAACGGAACGGGTTCTGAAGCAGCTCTGCGCCCAGGAACTTGCCGATTACAAGGTTCCCGAAAGCTTCACCCTGCTGGCGACGCCGCTGCCCAGGAATGCCAACGGCAAGGTCCTGAAGGGCGAATTGCGACAAATGCTGACCGCGGGACCGGAGGAGGATGACCGGGCCCAAAGTGGAAAACGAGGAGGAAAAGCATGAATAAGCACAAAATGACCAGCTCGCTGGCGGTAATGGCGGCGCTGGCTTCGTGGGGCGCGGCTCCGGCATTTGCGCAGGATGACAAGATCGTCATCGGGGTGCTGGGCGATCACAGCTCTGCTTATGCGGATGTCAGCGGGCCGAATCTGGTCGAGGCCGTGAAAATGGCCGTCGAAGAGGCGGGGGGTGAGGTTGCGGGACGTCCCGTCGAGGTGATCTGGGCCGACAGCCAGCTCAAGCCTGATGTGGCGGCGACGATTGCGCGCCAATGGATCGAAAGGGATGGCGTTGACGTGATTGTCGACCTGCCTTCAACCGCCATCGCCCTTGCCGCGGGTGACGTGGCGCAGCAGCACGACAAGGTGGCGTTGCTGACGTCGCCGGCCGGATCGAACCTGACCAACCAGGATTGCCGTTCGAACTCGATCCACTGGACGTACGATACTTACGCGATCGCAAATTCGATCGGCCGGGCTTTGGCCGAAAGCGGCAAGAAGAACTGGTTCTTCATCTCGGCGGATTATTCTTTCGGTGCCCAGCTTGAGGGGGATGCAACCGCCGCCATCGAGGCGGCGGGGGGAAAAGTTGTCGGGTCGGCGCGGGTGCCGCTGAACACGGTCGATTTCTCGTCGTTCCTGCTGCAGGCGCAGGCATCCGGGGCCGATATCGTCGCGCTGGCGAATGCCGGGAACGATACGGTCAATGCCATCAAGCAGGCCAATGAATTCGGCTTGGCACAGACTGGCCAGCAGGTTGCGGCCATGGTGCTGCTGGATAACGACATCAACTCGGTTGGGCTCGATCTGGCGCAAGGGACGCTCTATTCGACGGCCTTCGCATGGATGCTCAACGACAAGAGCCGTGCCTTTGCCGAAGCATTCCGGGAACGCACTGGCATCAATCCCAACATGAACATGGCGGGCAGCTATTCGGCAGTGAAGCATTACCTTGCCGCGGTCGAGGCCGTGGGCACGGATGAGGCCGGGCCCGTGCTTGCGGCGATGCGCGAGATGCCTGTGGATGATGCCTTTGCCCCCAATGGAAAGGTGCGCGCGGACGGGCGGATGGTGCATGACATGTACCTGATGCGCGTCAAGGCACCGGGCGATTCCGAGGGCCCATGGGACATTGCGACGCTGGAGGAAACCATCCCCGGTGACACGGCATTCCGCAGCCTTGCGGACAGCCAATGTCCTCTGGTGACCGACTAAGCCAGCCGCAATGGGCGCTGCCCTGTCACGGGGCAGCGGCTCTGCCTGCAATTCTTCAAGGAAAGATTTCGGCGATGACCAAGGCATTGCGCCGCGAGATCGATTTCATGCTTTACGACTGGCTTGGTGTCGAGCGCCTGTCGGAATTGCCGGATTTCGAGGGCCAGGACCGCAGCGATTGGGACGCTTTCCTCGATCTCTCCGGAGAGATCGCCTGGAATGAATTGCTGCCCTGCTACAAGGCCGCCGACCGCGAAGAGCCATGGCTCGACGATGGGCAGGTCCGGGTCCAGCCGCAGCTTGCCCAGGCGCTGCGGGTTTATCTTGACGCGGGGCTGCATCAGGCCACTGCCCGGCCGGACGTGGGTGGAATGGGGCTGCCCTTCACGATCGCAACGGCGGCCACGGCCGAGGTGATGGCGGCGAACGTGGCCGGTTCGGGCTTCATCATGCTTTCAGTCGCGAATACCAGGTTGCTGACCGATCACGGTACGCCGGCGCAGATCGCCGCTTTTGCCCGGCCGCAACTGGAAGGGAATGCACTGGGAACCATGTGCCTTTCCGAGCCCGATACCGGGTCATCCTTGGGCGACGTGACCACCCGCGCCTATCCAGAGGATGATGACGAGCTGGGCCCACGCTACCGGCTGTCCGGGCGCAAGATGTGGATTTCCGGGGGGGATCAGGATGTCACCGGCAATGTAATCCATCTGGTCCTTGCCAAGGTCGTGCAGCCGGACGGCAGCGTGATCCCGGGCGCCAAGGGCACCACGCTGTTCATCGTGCCCAAGCTTCTGCCCGGGGGCGAACGGAACGATCTTTTCGTGGCCGGGCTGAACCACAAGATGGGCTACCGCGGCACGCCCAATTGCCTGCTGAACTTTGGCGAGAATGGCGGGGCAACCGCCTGGCGACTTGGGGCTGAAGGGGACGGGCTGCGCATCATGTTCGACATGATGAATGAAGCTCGCGTCAATGTGGGGCTTAGCGGCGCGGCCATGGCGTATCGCGGTTTCGATCTGGCCCGGCAATATGCCCAAGAGCGGGTGCAGGGGCGCTCGGTGCTGGACCGGGCAGCGGAACGGCCGGTCCCGATCATTCGCCACCCGGACGTGCGACGGATGTTGCTGGTGCAAAAGGCCATCGCAGAAGGGGCGCTGGCGCTTTGCCTGAAAGGGGCGTTTCTCAAGGATGCCGTCAGCCACGCGCCGGAGGAAGCCGAGCGGCGCCGGATGCATGACCTGCTGTCGCTGCTGACCCCTGTCATCAAAAGCTGGCCTTCGGAACAGGGGCTGGTTGCATTGCATCATGCGATCCAGGTCCATGGCGGTTATGGCTATACCCGCGATTTCGACGTCGAGCAGCTTTACCGTGACAGCCGGCTCAACCCCATCCACGAGGGCACGACCGGCATACAGGCCATTGATCTGCTGGGCCGGAAAATCCTGTCCGAAAAGGGGGAAAGCCTGACGGCCTTGCTGGAGTTGATCCGGCACGAGACCCGGACGGGGCAGGGGATGGAGGGTGAGGCCGCGACACTATTGGAGCTCTGCGACTGGTTCGAGGAAGTTGCGGCCTTTCTGCTGAGGGGTGGGTCCAAGGGACTTGCCCTGGCCAATGCCACTGGATTCCTGGAGGGAGTCGGCCACTTTGTTGTCGCATGGATATGGCTTGCACTTGCCCGTGCGGCAGATGCACACCCCGATCCGGAGTTTGCGGAGGAGAAACGCTGGACCTGCCGGTACTTCTACGCTGCCGAGGTGCCTCGGATCAGGTCCATGATGGCGCTTCTGGTTTCGGCCCCGCGTCTGGTGGCAGAGCTTCCCGATCATGTGGTTTCACCTTGAAAGGAGCCCTGCCATTACGGTGAGCGTGGCGCGGGCTGGCGGGCGGGAACGGCCGCGGGCATCGGGGAGCCCTTCCCCCGACTCTTGCGCATTTTTGCACAGGAAGCCTGCGCGCCATAGCATCTACACCCCGCCGCTCTTGTGTGGTATCGCGCCTGTCACGTTGCTGCGTGGAGGCGGGCGGCGCGTCGGCGGATGCGCTCCCGCGTGCCCGAGGAAGCGGCCCCGGCACGGGGCGGGAGGATGATGGACATCACCGTGGCTGCCAGGACGGTCATGGCCTTGCGGCGGCCCCGGGGGACCGGGCAGCCGCGGCCGCGCCGGCTGGCACGCGCCCGGTATCGGCATCAGGACAGAGGAGACGCGGGTGGATCGAGGACAGGACAGAAGCCGGCGGATCACAGCCCGCCCCTTGTCCCGGGCGGCTGCCGGCGTCGTCATCGCAGAATGGGATGTAGGAATGCGGATCAAAGATGACTAGAGCTGCCGAAACAGCGCCCGAGCCGCAGGTGGTGCTGAGCGCCCGCGGCCTCGGCAAGGATTTTTCGGGCTTCACCGCGGTCAACAACGTGAATCTCGACATCCACCACGCCCGCATCCATGCGCTGATCGGGCCGAACGGGGCGGGCAAGACCACGGTCTTCAACCTGCTGACCAAGTTCCTGCCGCCGACCCGCGGCCGGATCACCCTGCTGGGCACCGACATCACCGCGATGAAACCCGACGCGGTGGCGCGGATGGGGCTGGTGCGCTCGTTCCAGATCTCGGCGGTGTTCCCGCATCTGACGGTGCTGGAAAACCTGCGCGTCGCGCTGCAACGCCCGGCCGGGCTGGCCACGCAGTTCTGGCGGCCGCTGTCGTCGCTGCGGCGGCTGGACGGGCGCGCGGACGAGCTGATCGAGGGGCTGGGGCTGACGCCCTGGCGCGACATCCGCGCCGCCGATCTCAGCTATGGCCGCAAGCGGGTGCTGGAAATCGCCACCACGCTGGCGCTGGACCCCAAGGTGCTGCTGCTGGACGAGCCGATGGCCGGCATGGGCCACGAGGACGTGCACACCGTGGCCGAGATCATCCGCGATGTCGCCCGCGACCGGGCGGTGCTAATGGTGGAACACAACCTGTCGGTGGTGGCCGACATCTGCCACCGCGTGACCGTGCTGCAGCGGGGCGAGATCCTGGCCGAGGGCGATTACGCCACCGTTGCCGCCGACCCGCGGGTGCGGACGGCCTATATGGGGAGCGAGGCATGAGCGCGCTTCTGAACGTTTCGGACCTGAACGCCTGGTATGGCGAAAGCCATATCCTGCACGGCGTGAACATGCATGTGACCGAGGGCGAGACCGTCTGCATCCTGGGCCGCAACGGCATGGGCAAGACCACCACCCTGCGCTCGATCATGGGGCTGGTGCGCAAGCGCACCGGAGCGATCACCTTTGCCGGGCAGGATGTGATGGCGATGCCCCTGCACCGCACCGCGCGGGCGGGGCTGGGCTTCGTGCCCGAAGAACGCGGCATCTTCGCTTCGCTCTCGGTGGACGAGAACCTGATGCTGCCGCCGGTGGTGGCGCCGGGCGGCATGACGCTGGACGAGATCTTCCAGCTGTTCCCCAACCTGCTGGAACGGCGCAACAGCCCGGGCACCAAGCTGTCGGGCGGCGAGCAGCAGATGCTGGCGATGGCGCGCATCCTGCGCACCGGCGCGCGCTGCCTGCTGCTGGACGAGCCGACCGAGGGGCTGGCCCCGGTCATCATCGACGCCATCGGCGCGGTGCTGCGCGAGCTCAAGTCGCGCGGGATGACGGTGGTGCTGGTGGAACAGAACTTCCGCTTTGCGTCCAAGGTCGCCGATAGGTTCTACGTCATGGACCACGGCGTGATGACGCATGAATTCCCGGTGGGCGAGCTGGATGCCCGCATGGGCATGCTGCAAGAAACTTTGGGGGTCTGAGATGACGATGATCTTCGGAATCCCGCTGCAGGCATTCCTGGGCCAGCTGCTGGTCGGGTTGATCAACGGCTCGTTCTACGCGCTTCTGTCGCTGGGGCTGGCGGTGATCTTCGGCCTGCTGCGGGTCATCAACTTCGCCCACGGGGCGCAGTACATGCTGGGCGCCTTCGTCGCCTTCCTGGCGCTGAAATTCCTGGGCGTCCCCTATTGGGGGGCGCTGGTGGTGGCGCCGCTGGTTGTGGGCGCCGTGGGTGCGCTGATCGAGCGGACGCTGCTGTCGCGGCTCTACGACCTCGACCATCTCTACGGGATGCTGTTCACCTTTGGCCTTGCGCTGGCGATCGAGGGCAGCTTCCGCTGGTATTTCGGCGCCTCGGGGCAGCCCTATGCGACGCCCAAGGCGCTGACCGGGGTGTTCAACCTGGGCTTCATGGTGCTGCCGATCTATCGGGCCTGGGTGATCGTGGCTTCGCTGGTCGTCTGCCTGGCGGTCTGGGCGCTGATCGAAAAGACCCGGCTGGGCGCCACCCTGCGCGCGGCCACCGAAAACCCGTCGCTGGTGCAGAGCTTCGGCATCAACGTGCCGATGCTGCTGACGCTGACCTATGCGCTTGGCGCGGGGCTGGCGGCGCTGGCCGGCGTGCTCGCGGCGCCGATCTACCAGGTGTCGCCGCTGATGGGTTCGAACATCATCATCGTGGTGTTCGCGGTGGTCGTGGTCGGCGGCATGGGCTCGATCATGGGCGCCATCGTCACCGGCTATCTGCTGGGCATCGCCGAGGGGCTGACCAAGGTGTTCTACCCCGAGGCATCCAACATCGTGATCTTCGTCATCATGGCGATCGTGCTGATCCTGCGCCCCGCAGGTCTGTTCGGGAAGGAGGGCTGAGATGGCCAGAACCTCGGAACTGCCGCCGGCCACCGAGCCCGCGCCGAGCGCGGCCCCGGTGATGAGCCGCACCCTGCAGCTGGCGCTGCTGCTGGGGGCGGCGGTGCTGCTGATCGCGGCGCCCTTCGTGATGTACCCGGTCTTTATCATGAAGATCCTGTGCTTTGCGCTGTTCGCCGCGGCCTTCAACCTGCTGCTGGGCTATACGGGGCTGCTGTCCTTCGGCCATGCCGCCTTCTTCGGGGGCGCGGCCTATTTCACCGCCCATGCGGCCAAGGTCTGGGGCTGGTCCCCGGAACTGGCGCTGCTGGTGGGCGTGGCCGGCGGCGCGGCGCTGGGGCTGCTGATGGGCGCCATCGCCATCCGCCGCCAGGGCATTTATTTCGCCATGGTCACGCTGGCGCTGTCGCAGATGTTCTTCTTTGCCTGCCTGCAGATGCCCTTCACCCATGGCGAGGACGGCATCCAGTCGGTGCCGCGCGGGCGGCTGTTCGGCGTGCTCGATCTCAACGACATGACCACCATGTATTTCTTTGTGCTGGCGGTGTTCGTGATCGGGCTGCTGATCATCTGGCGCTTCGTGAACTCGCCCTTCGGAATGATCCTCAAGGCGATCCGGGAAAACGAGGCGCGGGCGACCTCGCTGGGCTATGCGACCGCGCAGTACAAGCTGGGCGCCTTCGTGATGTCGGCGACGCTGGCCGGGCTGGCCGGCGGGCTGAAAGCGCTGGTCATGCAGTTCGCCACCCTGACCGACGTGGCCTGGCAGATGTCGGGCGAGGTGGTGCTGATGACCCTGATCGGCGGCATCGGCACCATGGTCGGGCCACTGGTCGGCGCGGGCATCGTGGTGGGGCTGCAGAACCAGCTGGCGACCTCGGCATTTCCGGTCACCATCATCACCGGGCTGGTGTTCATGGTCTGCGTCATGCTGTTCCGCCGCGGCCTGATCGGCGAATTCGCCCATTCCCGCTTTGGCCGCGCGCTGGGGCTGCGCCCGCCGGGCTGAGCCTGCGGCCGCACCATCGACCGACAGCCGCCGCGGGGAAATCCGCGGCGGTTTCGCTTTCGGCGCGGCCGCAGCGTGGGCCAGCCCACGCGCGCCCGGAATATTTGGGGCAAGATGAAAGAGCGCACGCGGCGGCGGGCGCTTATTTGCGGATCAGCACCGGGCGCTGTTCACGCATCAGGGCCACGATCGCCTCGGACACCGCACGGATCCGGCTGAGCTTGCGCAGCGTCGTGGGCACGATGATCCAGAAGCTGCGGAAGAACCCGATCTCGTGCAGCACCTGCACCAGCTTGTCGTCCTCGCCCACCAGGAAATCGGGCAGCACCGCAATGCCGGCGCCGGATTTCACCATCTCGGCCTGCGCGGCGATGCTGGTGCTGCGCAGCGACACCGCGCCATGCACCCCGAACTGCGGCACCATCGGCAGGTCGCGCGCCGGGCTGTGCTCGCCCACATAGCTGATCATGCGGTGCGATTCGAGGTCCTCGAGCCGGGTGACCGGCCCCGCCTTGGCCAGGTAGCCGGGCGAGGCGTAGAAATGCAGCGAATAATCGGTCAGCCGCATGATCGTGTAGGGGCCGCGTTCGGGGCGGTCGATGGTGATCACGATGTCGGCTTCGTTCTTGGCCAGCAGGATCGGCCGCGGCTGCACGATCAGGTCGATGTGCAGCGCCGGATAGCGGTCGCTGAGCGCGGCCAGCAGCGGCGCGATCACCCTGGACCCGAACGCCTCGGTGCAGCCGATGCGGACCGTGCCCGACAGGGTGGCGGGGCTTTCGGGCAGCTGCTCGCCGATGCGCATGAACGCCGCCTCGACCCGCTGCGCCTCGGTCCACAGCGTCTGGCCGCGGGCGGTCAGCGCATAGCCCTGCGAACTGCGGCTGAACACCGGCTCTCCGATGCGCTGTTCCAGCCGCTGCAACCGGCGCGAGATGGTGGTGTGGGTCACCCCCAGCCGGTGGGCGGCGCCGCTGAGGGTGCCGGCGCGCACCAGCTCGACGAAGTAACGCAGGTCGTCCCAGTCCATCGCGCGCCCCCTCGTGTGCATTTGCGCACAGCCTACCTGCACGTTTCCCGTCTACCACGGGGCGGGCGGGATGTTAACTTGGGCGAAACGACACAGGAGGCCGCGAGAGTCGCGGCCGGGACGGCCCGAAGGATGGAGGGGCCCCCGGCAATCCGCGCCGCGGCCGTCGGATCACCTGCCAGGGAGAGCGCATGGCCGTCGTCGGGTTTATCGGTCTGGGGACCATGGGGGCGCCGATGGCGCGCAACCTGCTGAAGGCGGGGCACGCGCTGCGCGTCTTCGACGTCAGCGCCGAGGCCCGCGCGGCGCTGACCGAGGCCGGGGCGGTCGCCGCCGACACCGCGCTTGCGGCCGCCGAGGGCGCCGATTTCGTCATCACCATGCTGCCCAACGACGCCATCGTCTCGGCCGTGCATCTGGGTCCCGAGGGGCTGATCGAGATGCTGGCGGCGCGGCCGCTGCTGATCGACTGCTCGACCATCAGCCCCGACACCAGCCGCGCGCTGTCCCGTGCAGCCGCGGCCAAGGGTTTCGCGATGATCGACGCGCCGGTGTCGGGCGGCCCCGGTGGCGCGACTGACGCCACGCTGTCCTTCATGGTCGGCGGCAGCGAGGCCGATTTCGCCCGCGCCGAGCCGATCCTGCAGGCGATGGGGCGGATGATCGTCCATGCCGGCGACAGCGGCGCCGGGCAGGTGGCCAAGCTGTGCAACAACATGACCGCCGCGGTGGTGATGGCGGCGACGGCCGAGGCGCTGGCGCTGGGCATCTCGCAGGGGCTCGACCCGGCGAAACTGTCCGGGATCATGGCCAACAGCTCGGCCGCCAGCTTCGTGCTGGACCGCTGGAACCCCTGGCCGGGGGTGATGCCCGAGGCCCCGGCAAGCCGCGGCTATACCGGCGGCTTCCAGCTGGGGCTGATGCTCAAGGACCTGAACCTCGCTATCGCCAATGCCCGCGACGCCGGCGCCTCGGTGCCCTTCGGCGCGCTGGCCCAAAGCCTGTACATGCTGCAGAACCGCCGCAGCCCCGACGCGGGCCGGGCGGATTTTTCCAGCATCCAGACGATTTTCACCCGGCCCTGCTGAGAGCCGCAACGGAGGAGACACCATGGAAAGCGCCATGCAATATATCGGCGGAGCCTTCGAGCCCGGCTTCGGCCAGCGCACCGGCCCCGTCTACAACCCCGCCACCGGCGACGTGGCCTATCAGCTGCATTACGCCGACCGCGCCACGCTGGACCGCCTGTGCGAGATCGCCGGCCCGGCCGGGCGCGAATGGGGCAACCAGTCCCACGCCCGCCGCATCCAGGTCATCTTCAAGATGCGCGAGCTGGTGATCCGCGACACCGAGATCCTGGCCGAGCTGATCGGCCGCGAGAACGGCAAGACCCTGGACGACGCCAAGGGCGAGATCGGCCGCGGGCTGGAGGCGCTGGAGTTCGCCGCCGCCGAGCCGCATGTCACCAAGGGCGAGTTCACCCGCAACGTCGGCGGCAACATCGACATGTTCTCGTTCCGCCAGCCGGTCGGGATCGTCGCCTGCATCTCGCCCTTCAACTTCCCGGTGATGGTGCCGCTGGCGATGACCGCGATGGCGGTCGCCACCGGCAACGCGGTGATCCTGAAGCCCTCGGAACGGGTGCCGGGCGCAGCCGCGCATCTGAGCAAGCTCTGGGCCGAGGCCGGCCTGCCCGCCGGCGTGTGGAACGTGGTGAACGGCGATGCCGAGATCGTGGATGCGATCCTGGAACACCCGGCGATCGCGGCGATCAGCTTTGTCGGCTCGACCCGGGTCGGCGAATACGTCTATCAGAAAGGCACCTCGCACAACAAGCGCGTGGCCTCGTTCACCGGCGGCAAGAACCACATGATCGTGCTGCCGGACGCCGATCTAGACCAGGCGGCCTCGGCCTTTGTCAGCGCCGGTTTTGGCGCGGCCGGGCAGCGCTGCATGGCGATTTCGGTCTGCGTGGTGGTGGGCGAGGAAACCGCCGACAAGCTGCGCGAGCGCATCGTCGCCCAGACCGCCAAGCTGCGGGTCGGCCCCTATGACATGAAGGGCGCGGATTACGGCCCGGTGGTCACCGCCGCCGCGCAGAAGACCGTCAACGACGCGATCGAGCGCGCCGTGACCGAGGGCGGCGAGCTGGTCGTCGACGGCCGCGACCTGCAGGTCGAAGGCCACGAGGCCGGGTTCTTCTGCGGCCCGTCGCTGGTCGACCGCGTGACCATGGACATGCAGCTGTGGCAGGAAGAGATCTTCGGCCCGGTCCGCGCCATCATGCGCGCGCAGGACCTGGACGAGGCGATCGCCATCGTCAACGCCCATGAATACGGCAACGGCGCCGCGATCTTCACCCGCAGCGGCTACGCGTCGCAGCGCTTTGCCAACGAAGTCGAGGCAGGGATGCTGGGGGTCAACGTTCCGATCCCGATCCCGGTCGGCTATCACAACTTCGGCGGCCTGCGCCGCTCGAAGTTCGGCGAGGCACATATGTTCGGTCCCGATGCGGCGCGGTTCTATACCAAGATGAAGACGGTCTCGCATCGCTGGCCGGAACCGGAATCGGTGGACGAAGGTCTGTCGATGTCCTTCCCCAGCAACAGCTGATCCGATATTGCCGGCGCCGCCGTTACGGCCGATGCGGCGCCGGCAGTTCCGCCCCAAGCCGGGGCAGGGGTTTTTCCGGCCACCAACGGGAGGTATTTGTAAATGAAGACGACGGTGAGTTTCGCAGCGGTGCTGCTGGCGACGACTGCCCTGGCCCAGGCCGAGATTTCGGATGGCGTCGTGCGCATCGGGGTGCTGACCGACATGTCCGGCCCCTATTCCGACTTCAGCGGCCCCACCTCGGTCGAGGCGGCGCGGCTGGCGGTCGAGGAGTTCAACGGCGGCACCAACGGCCTCAAGGTCGAGATCATCGCCACCGACCACCAGAACAAGGCCGACATCGCGGCCTCGACCGCGCGGCAGTGGTTCGACACCCAGGGCGTCGACGCGATCGCCGACATGACCAACTCGGCCGCCGCCATCGCGGTGACCACCATGGCCAAGGACCTGGGCAAGGTCACGCTGATGACCGGCCCGGCGACTACCGAGCTGACCAACGCCGCCTGTTCCCCCACCGGCTTCCACTGGGGCTGGGACACCTATTCGCAGTCCGTGGGCACCGCCTCGGCGCTGGTCGGGCAGGGGCTGAAGGACTGGTTCCTGATCACCGCCGACTATGCCTTTGGGCACCAGATGGCGGCCAGCCTGTCCGATACCGTCAAGGCCAACGGCGGCAACATCATCGGCGATGTGCGCCACCCGCTGAACACCATGGATTTCTCGTCCTTCCTGCTGCAGGCGCAGGCCTCGGGCGCGCAGGTGGTGGGGCTGGCGAACGGCGGCACCGACACGGTGAACGCGGTCAAGGGCGCGGCCGAGTTCGGCATCGCCCAGGCAGGCCAGACCATCGCCGCGCTGAACATCGTGATCAGCGACGTGCACGCCATGGGGCTGGAAACCGCGCAGGGGCTGACCGGCACCACCTCGTTCTATCATGACCGCGACGACGCCAGCCGCGAATTCGCGCAGCGCTTCATGGAGCGGACCGGCCGGATGCCGGGGATGATCCAGGCGGGGACCTATTCCTCAGTGCTGCACTACCTGCGGGCGGTGGATGCGCTGAACAGCGACGTGGGCACCGATGTCGCCGCCAAGATGCGCGAGACCCCGGTCCACGACGCCTTCGCGCCGAACGGCCGCATCCGCGAGGATGGCCGCATGGTCACCGACATGTATCTGTTCCAGGTCAAGACCCCGGCGGAATCCTCGGGCGAGTGGGATTACTTCAAGATCCTGGCCACCATCCCCGCGGAAGAGACCGCGACCCCGCTGGAGCAGTCGACCTGCTATCTGGTCAACGGCTAAGCCGCCGGGGCGAGCTCGCCCCTTCGGATGACAGGCAGGCCGGCCGGGCGTTTCGCGTGGCCGGCCTGTGCATTTCCGGCCGGTGGCGATTGTCCGCAGCCTCCGGCGGCGGCATGGTTGCCAAGCCGCGGTCGAACGGCGACAAGTTCCGCAAACAGGCTGCGGGTGGGGAGAGGCGATCAGCATGACCGTGGATACTGAACCGATGCCGCTGGCGGGAATGCGGGTGGCGGTGATCGGCGCCGGGACGATCGGGGCCAGCTGGGCGGCGCTGTTCCTGTCGCGCGGGATGCAGGTCGCGGTCAGCGACCCCGACCCCGCCGCGCAGGCGCAGGTCCGCGCCTATATCGAGGGCGCCTGGCCCGCGCTGGACCGGCTGGGCCTGTCCCCCGCCGCCGACCCCGGCAACTGGAGCTTTCACGCCGACCCGCGCGAAGCCGCGGCCGGTGCGGCGCTGGTTCAGGAAAACGGCCCCGAGCGGGCGGACGTCAAGCGTGAGATCTTTGCGGCGCTGGAAGAGGTGATCGCCGACGACACCATCGTCGCCTCCAGCACCTCGGGGCTGATCATGTCCGACCTGCAGCAGGGGTTGCGCCTGCCCGGTCGCTTTGCCATCGGCCACCCCTTCAACCCGCCGCATCTAATCCCGCTGGTCGAGGTGGTGGGCGGCAAGGCCACCGACGAGGCGGTGATCGCGCGGCTGATGGCGTTCTATGCGGCGCTGGGCAAGCGCCCGATCCGGCTGCACCGCGAGGTGCCGGGCCATCTGGCCAACCGGCTGCAGGCCGCGCTGTGGCGCGAGGCGGTGCACGCCGTCGCCAGCGGGCTGGCCAGCGTCAGCGACGTGGACACCGCGATCGCGCAGGGGCCGGGGCTGCGCTGGGCGATCTTCGGGCCGAACATGATCTTCGACCTGGCCGGCGGCGCCGGCGGCATGGCGCATTTCCTGGACCATATCGGCCCGGCGATGGAGGGTTGGTGGGCCGATCTCGGCGCCCCCGTGCTGACGCCCGAGGTCCGCGCCCAGCTGATCGCCGGCGCGCAGGATGCGCGGCAGGGACGCTCGGGCGCCGAGCTGGCGCAGGAACGCGACCGGCTGCTGCTGGCGCTGATCGAGAACTTCCGCGATCGCGAGGCCGCCCCACTGCCGGACGCATCGGCCGAGCCCCGATGAAGCGGACGACGACGGCCCTCTGCGCGGTCATCGGGTCGGTCCACGGGCTCAAGATCTCGCGGCGTCTGACGGTCCGCCTGCATTCGGATGCCACGGCATGAGCCATCTTTACACTCTGCCGCGTTTCGCGGATCGTGGCTGCGTCAAGCTGCCCTTTCTTGCCCGGAACATCTTCGGGATCAGGGGCGGGATGGGGATGGATCCGGAAAAACCGATGCACATGAACGCCCCGGCGGACCGGCTGTCCGGCGCCGATGATCATCCGCCGGCGCCGGCGGCAGGGCGCCGCCGGACGCGCCTCGTGCCGGCCGGCAGCGGCAGTGTCCGCGCCGCGCCGCCGGCCCGAACCCGCCGCAGCCTTGAGGAGTTGGGGCTGCAGCGCGCGACCGCCCCCCGGACGCGCGCGATATTGCAGACCACGGCCGGCGACGACGCCGCATTCTGACGAACAGGTCATACACCACGGGAGGATAACTGACCATGAAGACCAGCTTTGCAGCTGCTGCCGCCTGCGCCGTCGCGCTGGCCGCGACCACGGCGGGCGCCGAGATTTCGGACGGCAAGGTGAAGATCGCCGTTCTCAACGACATGAGCGGCGCCTATGCCGACGCCACCGGCATGGGCAGCGTCGAGGCCGTGCGCATGGCCATCGAGGAGTTCGGCGGCCAGGTGGCCGGGATGCCGATCGAACTGGTCTATGCCGACCACCAGAACAAGCCCGACGTCGGCGCCTCGATCGCCAACCGCTGGATCGACACCGAACAGGTGGACGTGATCGTGGACGTGCCGACCTCGTCGGTGGCGCTGGCGGTGCAGGAAATCACCCGCGAAAAGAACCGCGCCTTCCTGATCTCGGGCGCCGGGGCCGAGCAGCTGACCGGCGAGGCCTGTTCCCCCACCACCGCGCACTGGGCCTATGACACCTACGGGCAGGCGCAGGGCATGGGGAAATACGGCGTCGAGACCCTGGGCGACAGCTGGTATTTCCTGACCGTGGACTATGCCTTCGGCCACGCGCTGGAAGCCTCGGTCACCCGGGTGCTTCAGGAAAGCGGCGCCACCGTCGTCGGCGCGGTCCGGCACCCGCTGGGGGTTTCGGACTTTTCGTCCTTTGTACTGCAGGCGCAGTCCTCGGGCGCCAAGGTGATCGCGCTGGCCAATGCGGGCGCCGACACCATCAACTCGATCAAGCAGGCGCAGGAGTTCGGGGTGACGCAGGGCGGGCAGACGCTGGCCAGCCTGCTGATGTTCCCGACCGACGTGCATTCGCTGGGGCTCGAGGCCGCGCAGGGCATGGCGCTGGTCGAGGGCTTCTATGCCGACCGCGACGAGCAGAGCCGCGCCTTTGCCGACGCCTTCATCCAGCGGCACGGCACGCTGCCCAGCATGATCCAGGCCGGCAGCTACTCGGCCGCGCGGCATTACCTGCAGGCGATCCAGGACCTGGGCTCGGACGAGGCCACGGCGGTTCTCGACCAGATGCGCAAGACGCCGGTCAACGACGCCTTTGCCCTGAACGGCACGCTGCGCGCCGACGGGCGCATGGTCCACGACATGTATCTGATGCAGGTGAAATCCCCCGCGGAATCCAGCGGCGAGTGGGATTACTACAAGGTCCTGACCACGCTGCCGGGCGATGACATCTATCGCCCGCTGGACCAAGGCGGCTGCCCGCTGGTCCAGAACTGATCCGCTGCCGCGTGGCGCGCGCTTGCGCCACGCGGTTCTTCCACGGCTTTCAGGGGGGATGACGATGGAGCTGGGCATCACGGGGCTGCGGGTGCTGGTGACGGCGGGCGCGGGCGGGATCGGGCTCGAGATCGCGCGGGCGTTCCGGGCCGAGAGCGCGCGGGTGCATGTCTGCGATGTCGACCGTGACGCACTGTCCCGGCTGGCGGACAGCGACCCCGGGATCTCGCAATCCCATGCGGACGTGGCCGACCGCGGCAGCGTTGCGCAGCTGTTCGCGGATGCGACCGCGGCGCTGGGCGGACTGGACGTGCTGGTCAACAACGCCGGGATTTCCGGCCCCACCGCCCCGGTGCAAGAGGTCGATCCCGACGACTGGGACCGCACGCTTGCGGTCAACATCACCGGGCAGTTCAACTGCGTGCGGCTGGCGGTGCCGCATCTGCTGGAAAGCGCGAATCCCTCGATCATCAACCTGTCCTCGGCCGCGGGGCGCTTCGGCTTTCCGCTGCGCTCGCCCTATTCCGCGTCGAAATGGGCGGTGGTCGGGTTCACCAAGACGCTGGCGATCGAGCTGGGGCCCCAGGGCATCCGGGTGAACGCGATCCTGCCCGGCGTGGTCGAGGGCGAGCGCGTGCGCCGCATCATCGCCAGCAAGGCCGAAGCCCGCGGCATCGGCGCCGACGAGATGCGGGCCGAGTTCCTGGGCAACATCTCGATGCGCACCGCGGTCACCCCCCAGCAGATCGCCGACCAGATCGTCTTTCTGTGCTCGCCGCGCGGGCGGACCATCTCGGGGCAGGCGATCGCCATCGACGGGGATGCGCAGTCGCTGGCCTGACCCGCTGCCACTCGCCTGACAGGCCTATGCATGGCGAGCCTGCGCCGCACGGCCGAGCCCCCGCCGGGCAAGCGCCCTGAAAAGACGGGGTTTCCTGACGCCGGGCTGAAGCGATTTCCGCATCGCCGTCAGCGGGGCGCAAGTTTCGGGCGCCAATATTCGTCTCATGGATAACCGGGATCAAGGAGATGCCCCATGAAGACGACGCTCGCCACCCTCGCCCTGATCGCTGCGCTGCCGGCCACCGCCGCGCTTGCTGACACGGAATGCAACGTCCCGCCGGAACAGCGGCAGTCGTTTGTGGCGCTGGCCGAGCTGGCCGATGATTTCGGCTGGTCGATCCACAAGATGGAGATCGACGACGGCTGCTACGAGCTGCGGGTGACCGACCAGGGCGGCAACGTGCTCAAGGTCACGCTGGACCCCGAGACGCTCGACGTGGTCGAAGGCAAGGTCAAGCGGTTCAGCACCGACGCCCCGCGCCAGTAACCCGCCCGCGCACTGCGGGCCTCGCCCCGCCCACCGGCGGCGGCGAAGCCCCTTCCAGCGCCCCTTCCCGCCGCAGCGGGAGGGGGCGTTTCGTTTTCGGCTTCGGGTTCACGCGGTGCCGGTTCCAGTCCCCTGGCCGGTTATCCGGGTTCCGGTCCGCGGTTTGCCGGTCCTGAGTCGCCCCGGCCTCGCGGTCCCTTGGCTCGGGTCCTCGATGCCTGGTCCTCTATTCCCCGACGCTTGGCCCCGGTCCCTCGATGCTTGGCCCTCGGTTCCTTCGACCCCGGTTCACGGTGCCGGGTCCAGCGCAGGCAAGGGCCGGGGTCCCGGCTCCAAACTGGGTCATGAGGTCTGATGGTGCCCGGCCTCCGATTTCGATCCCTCTCGGCTCCGCAATCTCTGTTGGCCCCATGTTCCCCCGATGCTTGACCTTCGGGTCCTTCCGCCTCGGGCTCACGGTGCCGGGTTCCATCGCAGGCGACAGCCGGGGTCCCGGCTTCCAGACCCGGGCACGCGGTCGGGTTGGTGATCGGCGTCTCGGTCCCTCTCCGGCTTCCGCGAACTCCCCCGGCTCACGTGCTGCGGACTGTGGGGGCAGGGGGTGCGAGGGCGGCGGAAAATATCGCCTCGAACCCGTCCGTGCGGCCGCTGGCGGGAGAGCGCAGTTCCAGCGTGCCGCCGCTGCCGCTGGCGATGGCGTGCGCGATGGCCAGCCCCAGCCCGCTGCCATTGGCGCTGGTCGTGCCGCGCTCGAAGGGGCGCAGCAGGCGCAACAGCTGCTCGGGCGGCACGGCGGGGCCGGCGTTGCTGACGCGCAGCACGCCGGCCGGGGACAGCGCGACCTGCACCGGCTCGGGCGAGGTGCCGCCTGAGCCCGCGTCGGTGCCCGCGCCCTGGCCGTGGCGCTGTGCGTTCTCGATCAGGTTGCGCACCAGGATGGCGAAGGCGTCGGGGTCGATCGGCGCCATGACCGGGGTGTCGGGCAGGATCAGCGCCACGGGATGCGCGGGGTCGCGGCCCATTTCGGTCGCCAGCAGCCGCAGCACCGGCACCAGATCCGCCGGCGCCTCGGCCTGCAGGCGGCCGCCCTCGGCCCGGGCCAGCTGCATCAGCTTTTCCGACAGCCGCGCCAGCCGCTGCAGCGCGGCCTCGACCTGGCGGGCGCGGGCGCGGGTGGGCTCGTCCGGGGCCTCGATCACCAGCCGCTGCACCTGCGCCAGCGCGGCGGCGACCGGGGTGCGCAGCTCATGGGCCGAGTTGGCGGTAAAGCTGCGCTCGGCCTCGAGCGCGTTGCGCAGCCGGGCCAGCAGGCGGTTGACGGCGCGGGCGTTGGGGCGGAACTCGGACGGCAGCCCGGCGTCGGAAATCGGCGACAGGTCGGTGCCGCTGCGCGCCTCGATCCCGGTGCGGAACCGCTGGACCGGCGCCATGGCGGTGCGCACCGCCAGCCACACCCCGATCAGGCTGAACGGCACGATCAGCAGCAGCGGCAGCGCCAGCCGCAGCAGCAGCTCGCGCTCGGTCTGGCGGCGGTGGGCCAGCGGCTCGGCCACAGAGATGGTGATCGTGCCCTGCAGGGCGGCGTCGGAATAGATGCGGTGGGTGGCGGTCTCGGCAAAGCCCATGCCGGCATAGGGCGGAAACACCGCCAGATCGGCCTGGTGCGAGCGGATGAGCACCCGCCCCGAGGCGTCGCGCACCAGATAGGTGAAATATTCGTCATGGGCGCGCAGGGTGGCGACGCTTTGCGTGCGGGCATCGCCGGGGTCGTCGGCATCGTCGCCGGGCTCCCACTCTTCCTCCTCAAGTTCGTCGTCGTCCTCATCGCGGCCGATGATTTCCACCACCGCCAGCGGCAGCAGCCGCTGCCCGGTTTCTTCCAGCGCGCTGTCGAAGACCTGGCCCATCTCGCGGCGCAGCTGCTGGCCGGCCGCCACCAGCGCCAGCCCCCACAGCACCACCGCGCCCAGCGTCAGCCACAGCGCCAGCCGCCCCTGCAGGCTGGCCGGCGCCCTCACCGACCGTCCCCCAGCCGGTAGCCCAGCCCGCGCATGGTTTCGATCACCCGCGCGCCCAGCTTCTTGCGCAGGCGGCTGACGTGGACCTCGATGGTGTTGCTTTCGACCTCGGCGCCAAAGGCATAGAGCCGGTCCTCGAGCTGGCCCTTGGACAGCACTTGCCCGGGATGTTGCAGCAGCGCCTCGAACAGCGCCCATTCCCGCGCGGTCAGGTCGATGCGCTTGCCCGCGCGCCAGATGCCGCGGGTGGCCAGGTCGATCTGCAGCTCGCCCAGCTCCACCAGCGGGTTGGGGTTGCCGCAATAGCGGCGGGCGACGGCGGCCAGCCGCGCCGACAGCTCGGCCAGGTCGAAGGGCTTGGTCAGATAGTCGTCGGCGCCCGCGTTCAGCCCCTCGATCCGGTCCGAGATCTGGTCGAGCGCGGTCAGGATGATGACCGGGGTCACGTCGCCCCGCGCCCGCATCCCGCGCAGGAACCCGATGCCGCGCCCGTCCGGCAGCATCAGGTCGAGCAGCACCAGATCATAGGGCACCGCCGCCAGATGTTCGCCCGCCTCGTCCAGCCGGGTCACCCAGTCGGTGGAATGTCCGTCGGCGCTGATGTGGTCGCGCACCGCGGCGCCCAGGATGGTGTCGTCCTCGACCAGCAGAATCCGCATGTCGTCGCCCTTGTCGCAGCCAGGCCCCGCTGGGCCTGCTGTCCGCGGCGCCGCTGACGGGATGCTGACGTTGGTGTGACCCTCCTGTCAGCCTGCTGTCAGGATCGGGTGCCATCTTTGCGGACAGATGAGCTACCGCAAGGGGAAACACAATGAAGAAGCGGATTCTGATGATGGCCGTGGTCGCCGGGCTGGTCGGCGTGGGCGGGGCGGCCTTCGCCGATGACGACGACTGCCAGGTCCCGATGGACCGCTGGCAGCCGCGCGCCGCGGTCGAGCAGATGGCCCGGACTCAGGGCTGGCAGGTCGACCGCATCAAGATCGACGACGGCTGCTACGAGATCCGGGGCGTGAATGCCCAGGGCGCGCGGTTCAAGGCCAAGCTCGACCCGCAGACGCTGGAGGTGGTCGAGTGGAAGCGCAAGGACCGGCGCGACGTCGACCGTGATGACGACGACGATGTTCGCCGCCGCGACCGGCACCGGGATCACCGGCGCGACGCCGGGCGCGACGGGCAGCCGCTGCTGCCCGAGACGCGCGCCCCGGCCAATCCGCCCGCGGGCGGGGTCTTCGGCACCGGCGCGCCGCCTGCGGCGACGGTGCGCTAGGGCTGCGGTCCCGGCAATTGCCGGCCGGCGGATCGTGCCGGCGGCAAGGCAGGGTCCGGGCACGATCCGGGGGGCGGCATGGCCGCGAAGCTGGCGCGGTCCAGACCACCCCGGGGCCGGCATTGCAGGGACACGCAGACCGGCCGGAGCCCCAGGCTCCGGCCGGTTTCGCATGGAAGAGGGGACGCGGGTGAGCGTCGATGCCCCCGGACGGAGGCCATCGGGGCTGTGCCCCGAATCCTTTCCGGCGGCGGGTCCTGCCTCGCCTGTCCGCCCGGTCCCCGCAGGCCGGGCGGTTCTTCCTTTCCTGACGGCTTCCTGAAGCGGAAAGCGCGGCGCCGTCAGGAACGGCTCAGCCGGGGGCGTCAGCATTGCAGCCCTAGGCAATGGCCGATCAAGGAAAGGCACAGGACCATGAAACCGCTTCTGGCGACATTGGCATTGACCACGGCGCTGGTGCTGCCCGGGCTGGCGCTGGCGCGCCCGGTCACGCTGACCACCACCCTGAACAACTATGGCGGCGACGGTGCGTATCTGGCGCTTTACGTCACCGATGCGCAGGGCGCCTATGCGGGCAGCCTGTGGATGGCGGGGGCGAAGTCGAAATACTACGACCACCTGTCGGGCTGGTATCGCGCCACCGGAGGCGATACGGCGCAGGTCGCCGGCATCACCGGCGCCAGCGTCGGCGCGGGGCGCACGCTGGAAATCACCCTCGACCTGGCCGATGCGCTGTTCGACGCGGGCTATGTCCTGCACATCGACGCCGCGGTCGAGGACATGCGCGACAGCCCCGGCGAAATCGCGGTGCCGATCACCTCGACCGGGGGCAGCGCGGCGGGCACGCGCTATATCGCCAGCTTTTCGTACCGCTAGGACAGGATCTCGCCATGACCCGCGCACTCCATCGCTGGCCGGGGCTGGTCGCCGCGCTGCTGGTGACGCTGCTGGCGCTTTCCGGTGCGGCGCTGTCGCTGTTCCCGGCGGCCGAGCGCCTTGCCGCCCCGCAGGCCGAAGCCGGCCTGACCGTGGCCGAGCTTTCCGGCCGCATCGCCGCCAGCCACCCGGGGCTGGAACAGATCCGCCGCGCGCCCTCGGGGCGCATCACCGCCTGGTGGTTCGCCGACGGCCAGCCGCAATCGGCGGTGATCGACCCGGCGACCGGGCTGGATGCCGGCTCGGCCGACCCGAACCCGCTGCAGCGCTGGCTGACCGGACTGCACCGCTCGCTGTTTCTGGGCGATGCCGGGCGGATGGCGGCGGCAGCGGGGGCGGCGGCGATGCTGCTGCTGTCGGGCTCGGGCATCCTGTTGGTGGCGCGGCGCGTCGGCGGCTGGCGGCACTGGTTCGCGCGGCTGCGCGGCCCGCTGTCCGGGCGGCTGCATGTCGAGATCGCCCGCGTCGCGGTGGTGGGGCTGGTGCTGTCCTCGGCCACGGCGCTGTGGATGAGCGCCTCGACCTTCGAGCTGCTGCCGGATGGCGCCTCGGCCCCGGTGTTCCCGGCCGAGGTCAGCGGCGCCACCGGGATGCAGCTTGCCGCCATCCCCGCCCTGCAGGCGCTGCCGGTGGCCGAGCTTGGCAGCCTGTCGCTAGCCGATCCGGCGGATGCGACCGATGCGCATCTGCTCAAGACCAGCGCGGGCAGCGGCTATCTGGACCAGGGGAATGGCGAGATGCTGTCCTGGGTGGCGCTGTCGCCCTGGCAGCGCCTGTCGGGCATCGTGAAGATGCTGCACACCGGGCGCGGCGCGGCGGTGCTGGGGCTGCTGCTGGGGCTGATGGCGCTGGGGGTGCCGGTGATGGCGGCGACGGGCGGCGTGCTGTGGCTGGCCGCCCGCCGCGCCCGCCCGCGCATCCGCGGCAACGCCCCGGCCGCGCGCGCCGACACCGTGCTGCTGGTCGGCAGCGAGGGCGGCACCACTTGGGGCTTTGCCGCCACGCTGCACGCGGCGCTGACCGCGGCGGGCCACAGCGTCCATGTGGCGCCGATGGCGGGTTTCGACCCGGCGCGCCACCCGCAGGCGGCGCGGTTCATCGCGCTGGCCGCGACCTATGGCGACGGCGCCGCGCCTTCCTCGGCCAAGGGGTTCCTGGACCGGCTGGCGCAGCTGGAGCGGGCGCCGGAGGCGCCGCTGGCGGTGCTGGGCTTCGGCGACCGCGGCTTTCCGGCCTATTGCGCCTATGCCGAGGCGGTGGCCGAGGCTGCCCGCGCCAAGGGCTGGCCGCAGCTGCTGCCGCTGGCCACGGTGGACCGGCAGTCGCCGCAGGACTTCGCCCGCTGGGGCTGCGACCTTGGCCAGGCACTGGGGCGGCCGCTCGAGCTGGTCCACCAGCCGGTGGTGCCGCGCACCGAGACCCTGCGGCTGCTGTCGCGCCGCGACTACGGGGCCGAGGTGCAGGCGCCGACGGTGATCCTGCGCTTTGCCCGCCCGCGCCCGACGCCGTGGCAACGGCTGACCGGGCAGGGGCTGGCACGCTATCGCGCCGGCGACCTGCTGGGGATCCTGCCCGAGGGCTCGGCCGTGCCGCGGCTTTATTCGCTGGCCTCGGGCGCGGGCGACGGGTTCGTCGAGATCGTGGTGCGCAAGCAGCCCGGCGGGCTGTGCTCGGGGCAGCTGTGCGATCTGGCGCCGGGCGACAGCGTGGCGGCGTTCCTGCGCCCGAACCCGGGCTTTCGCGCCCCCCGCGGCCGCTCTCCGCTGATCCTGATCGGTGCGGGCACCGGCATCGGGCCGCTGGCCGGCTTCATCCGCGGCAACCGCCGCCGCCGCCCGGTGCATCTGTTCTTCGGGATGCGCAAGGAGGACAGCGATTTCCTGTATCGCGAGGATCTGGCGTACTGGCAGGAACAGGGGCGGCTGGCGCGGCTGTCCAGCGCGCAGTCGCGCGGCCCGCAGCCGCATTATGTCCAGGACGCGCTGCGCCGCGACGCGGCCGAGGTCGCGGCCCTGATCCGGCAGGGTGCGCAGGTGATGGTGTGCGGCGGCCGCGACATGGCTGCGGGCGTGCGGGCCGCGCTGGCCGAGATCCTTGCCCCCGCCGGGCTGACCCCGGCGCTGCTGAAAGCCGAGGGACGCTATGCGGAAGACGTGTTCTGACCCCTGCCGCCACGCGCTGAACGGCCCCACCATGGGCACGCGCTGGTCAGCGCTGTTCTTCGCCCCGCCCGGGTTCGACCCGGCCCCGGTCGCCGCGGCGCTGCAACGCGCGGTCGATGAGGTCGATGCGCAGATGTCGCTGTGGCGGGCGGACAGCGACCTGCTGCGCCTGAACGCCGCCCCGCCCGGCGACTGGGTGGCGCTGCCGGCGCAGCTGATGGCGGTGCTGGCGCTGGCGCTGCGGATCGGGCGCGCCTCGGACGGGGCCTTCGACATCGGCGTCGGCGATGCGGTCGCCGCCTGGGGCTTTGGCCCCGCCCCGGCGGACCCCGAGCGGATCGCCCGCGCGCTGCACGTTCCCCGCCCGCCCGCGCATGAGCTGCTGGAGCTTGACCCCGCCCGCGGCCGCGCCCGCAAGCGCGCGCCGGTGGTGCTGGACCTCAACGGCATCGCCAAGGGGCACGGCGTCGACCGGCTGGTCGCGACCCTGCGCGCCCACGGCATCGATGCCGCGCTGGCCGGCATCGACGGCGAGCTGCGCGCCATGGGCCTGCGGCCCGACGGCAGCGCCTGGCCGATCGCGGTCGAGGACCCCGATCCCGCCCGCCGCGCCGCCCGCGCGGTGCTTGCGCTGCAGGACGCGGCGGTGGCGACCTCGGGCGATTATCGCCACCGGGTGCGGGTGGGCGGGCGCGAGCTGTCGCACACCATGGACCCGCGCCGCGGCGGGCCGCTGCCGGACCCGCCCGCCTCGGTCACGGTGGTGGCGCCGAACTGCGCCAGCGCCGACGCCTGGGCCAGCGCGCTGATGGTGCTGGGGGCAGAGCGCGGCGGCGCCCTGGCGCGGCGGCTGGGGCTGGACGCGCTGTTCCTGCTGCGCGATGGCGGCGCGATCCGGGCGCAGCCGGTCGGGCGGCTGTTCGGCGCGGGCTGACGGGGCAGGTGGAAAAGGGCTTGCGGGATGGCCCCGCCGGCGGAATCCTGATGGCGGCCGCCCCGCCCGGCGCCGCTTCACCAGGGAGCCCCGAGATGCTGGCAGATTTCCCGCTGATCATCGACCACGCCCAGCTGGTGGTGCAGGCCGGCGACCATCCCGCCCCCGGACTGCTGTGGACCCGGGATCACGTCGCGCAGGGCTTTGCCTGGTCGGAACGGCTGGTGTCCTTCGGCGTCCCCGACCACGACGGCGAAGCCCGCATCCAGGTCGAGCTGAGCCCCGCCGCGGCGCTGGATCCGCAGGCGCTCTGGGCGGTGCAGGTGCCGTTCCGGGTGACCGGGCCGCTGCGGATCGGCACGATCTTCGACACCACCCCGGTCGCGGTCCCCAATGGCAGCTATATCGTCACCTATCAGGGACTTCCCGGCCCGCCCGGCGCCTATCTGCTGCGGCTGAGCTTTACCCCCGAGGACGCCCCCGGCTTCCGCATCCTGAAGCGGGGCGGGGACATCACCGCCGAGCAGGTGCTGCGCCGCGACGCCGAACCTGCCTCGCCGGTCGGACAGTAACGGCTGCCGGGAACGACTCCTCCCCCCGCCGGGTTGGGGTGCTGTCCGCAACAAACCGATCTGCACCCATGGCGCCGCGCTCGTTCTGGAGAGGTTATCTCAAGCTGTCGCTGGTCACCTGCCCGGTGACCATGGCGCCCGCGACCAGCGAATCCGGCAAGGTCCGCTTTCACACCCTGAACGCCCGCACCGGTAACCGCGTGGTCAGCCGCTATGTCGATGCCGTGACCGCCCGCCCGGTCCCCGACGAGGATCAGGCCCGCGGCTATCCCCGCGGCGAGGACGAGTTCGTGCTGCTCGAGGATGACGAGCTGGACAGCATCGCGCTGGAAAGCACCCGCACCATCGACATCGAGATGTTCGTGCCCGCCGATTCCATCGGCTGGATCTGGTACGACACCCCGCATTACCTGGCCCCCGCCGACCGCATCGGGGAAGAGGCGTTCTCGGTCATCCGCGAGGCGATGGCGGACACCGGCATGGTGGGGATCGCGCGGCTGGTGCTGTACCGGCGCGAACGCGCGGTGATGCTCGAGCCGCGGGGCCGGGGGATTGTGGTCTGGACCCTGCGCTATGGCGATGAACTGCGCGATCCCCGCGACTATTTCGACGGAATCGCGCCGGAAAAACCCGCCGCCGCGGCGATGGCGCTGATGAAGCAGCTGATCCGCGAACACACGCGCGACTGGGACCCCGGGATGGCCACCGATCCGGTGCAGGAGCGGCTGCTGGAGATCATTGCCGCCAAGAAAAAGCGCCAGAAGCGCCCGGCCAGGGCGAGGGCGGCGGCCGAGCCCCCCGACAACGTGGTCAACATCATGGACGCCCTGAAACGCAGCCTCGCGGCAGAGCGGAAGAAATAGCTCGATCCTTGCCCGGACCGAGGCCGACGCGGCCCCGCATTTCCCGCACCTCCGATATGTCTGTGCGCAGCCATCTCCGGCGCGCGGCAGCATACCGGGACGGCTCCGGGGCGATGCTGAGCGGATCGAGCGGTTGCGCGTGAAACGAAGGGGGGTGTGAGGGCGGGTTGGCCTCGAACCAACATCGATCAGCCTATTTGTCGGCTCATCCTCATTACCAGTCCGCACACGACCCCACAGGATCAACATCGCCATGGTCGAAAGCGAAATCAGGCATGGCCGGACCAGCGCGCGCCTAGCAGAGGCGGCACTCTCGCCCAAGCCAGCCGCCCGCCCCCTCCCAGCAGCAACTGGCCGCAACCGGATAATCCCGCTCGATCCCGCAGGATGGCAGGCGCTGCGGGTCAACCCTGCGGAACAATTGCGCGCATGATCCTTCTTCCTTGCAAAAATATCCCGGGGGTCCGGGGGCAGCGCCCTCGGTTCACCGCCACGACGCTGCCGTCCAAAAACCGTCCGGCCTCACTTCCCCGGCTTCAACGGTGCCGCCGCCGCCAGATATCCCTCCCACGGGTCGCGGCGCAGGGCCGCCAGCCTTGTGGGCAGGTTGTCCAGGGTGAAGTGATCCGGGCCGATCTCGGGCGACAGCTCGTCCCATTCCAGCGGGGTCGAGACCGCGGCGCCGGGGCGGGCGCGGGGGCAATAGGCGGCGACCGCGGTGGCGCCGCGCTGGTTGCGCAGATAGTCGATCAGGATCTTGCCCTTGCGCTTGGCCTTGCTGATCGTGGCGACGTAGTGGTCGGGCGCGTCCGCCGCCATCGCCTCGGCCATCGCCTTGGTGAAGGCCTTGACCTCGGGCCAGGCCGCATGGGGTTTCAGGGGCGAGACCACATGCAGCCCCTTGCCGCCCGAGGTCTTGACGAAGGCCGCCAGCCCCGCCGACTGCAGACGCTGGCGCAGTTCCAGCGCGCCGTCGATCACCCGCTGCCAGGGAACGCCCTCGCCAGGGTCGAGGTCCATGGTGATCATGTCCGGCCGTTCCCAATCCTCCAGCGTCGCGCCCCAGGGGTGGATTTCCAGCGCCGCCGACTGGACCAGGCCGATCAGCCCGTCCAGATCCTCGATGGCGATCAGCGGGTCGCCGGGGTCCTTGGGGTCCTCGACCAGGCGAATATTGCGGTTCAGCCCCTTCCAGGCGTGTTTCTGGAAGAACTTCTGGCCGTCGATCCCGTCGGGGCAGCGCAGCAGCGCCAGCGGCCGGTTGACCACAAAGGGCGCGACGCGGCGCCAGACCTGGGTGTAATAATCCGCCAGTCCCTCCTTGGTGATGCCCTGCTCGGGCCAGTACACCCGGTCGGGATGGGTCAGGGTCACATTCGGGCGCGGGGTTTTCGGGGCCGGTTCCGCCGGGGTCTCGCGCACGATCTCGGCGGCGGGCTTGTCCTCGCGCAGCCCGCGAAAGGCGGCGTGGCGCAGATGGCCGTCGGCGGTCCAGGCGCGGAATTCGACCTCGGCCACCAGCTCGGGGCGCACGAAACGCACCTGCCGCGCCTGCTCGGCGCTCAGGCGCCCGGCAAAGGGGCTGGCGTCGGCGCGGATGCGTTCCAGCCGCTGGAACAGCTCTTCGGCCACGGCGGTGGAAAACCCGGTGCCGACGCGGCCGACATGCACCAGCCGATCACCCTCGAACACGCCCAGCACCAGCGAGCCGACCGCCTGCCGTGCGGTGGACGAGGGCACATAGCCGCCGATCACGAACTCCTGCCGGGCCGAGCATTTCGACTTGATCCAGGACTTGCCGCGGCCGGGGCGATAGGGGGCGTCGCGCAGCTTGGATACGATGCCTTCCAGGCTCAGCCGGCAGGCGTGGCGCAGCACCATGGCGCCGCTTTCCTCGAAATGGCTGCTGTAGCGCAGCCGGCCCCTGGCCTCGGCTAGAATCGGCTCCAGCAGCGCCTTGCGTTCGACCAGCGGCAGGTCGCGCAGGGAATACCCGTCCAGATGCAGCAGGTCGAAGCCGTAGAAGGTGAAACGATCGCTGCGCCCCTCGCTCAGATCCGCCTGCAGCGCCGAGAAATCCGAGGCGCCGCTGCCCGCCTCGACCACCATCTCGCCGTCGATCAGCGCGGTGCCGAGGGGCAGGTCGCGCAACTCGGCGACCACCTGCTTGCCGAAGCGGTCGGTCCAGTCCAGCCTGCTGCGGGTCAGCAGCTTCACCCGCCCGGCCTCGATCCGCGCCTGCAGGCGGTAGCCGTCGAACTTGATTTCGTGCAGCCAGCGCTTGCCGGTCGGGGCCGAGGGCGCCAGCGTGGCCAGCATCGGCGCGATGAAATCCGGCAGATGCTCCTTTTCCGTGCCCTTGATCGCGCCGGGATCGGGGGGCGGGGCTTCGGTTTCCTCCTCGGGCTCGGGTTTGCGGGCGCGGGACTTGCGCTTGGGGATCGGCCCGGTTTTCGAGGACCAGCCGGGGTCCTCGCCGGCCACCTCGGCGATCTCGCGGCCGGTCTTCACCGATTCCGGGCGCTCGGTCAGGATGTCGGGATCGTCCGGGCTGCGGGCGAATTCGTCGTCGCCCTTGATCAGCAGCCAGTTCTCGCGCCGCTCTCCGGGCTTGCCCTGCATGCGGATCAGATGCCAGCGCCCGTGCAGCTTTTCGCCGGCAAGCTCGAACTCCATATGCCCCTTGGCGTAGCCGCGGGCCGCGTCGCCGATGGGGGTCCAGTTGCCGCGGTCCCAGACGATCACCGTGCCGCCGCCATATTCGCCCTTGGGGATGGTGCCCTCGAAATCGCCATAGGCGAGCGGGTGGTCCTCGACATGCACGGCCAGCCGCTTTTCGCCGGGGACCAGGCTGGGGCCGCGGGTCACCGCCCAGCTTTTCAGCACCCCGTCCATTTCCAGCCGGAAATCGTAATGCAGCCGGCGCGCGGCGTGTTTCTGGATGACGAAGCTGTTGCCGCCCTTCTTGCCGCGCCGCCCCCTGGGTTCCGGCGTGGCGGTGAAGTCGCGCTTTTCGCGATAGGTTTCCAGCGCCATGGCTCAGCCCGCCTTGCGCTTGGACGGCGCCTTGGTCTTTCCGCGCGGGGGCTTGTCGCCCAGCCGCGCGCTTTCGCGCAGCGCCTGCATCAGGTCCACCACCTTTTCGCGCCGCGGCGCCGGGCGCGGTGCGATCTCGCGGCCCTCGATCTTGGCGCGGACCAGTTCTTCCAGCGCCGATTCGTAGCGGTCGTCGAAGGCGGCGGGGTCGAACTTGCCGATCTTGGTCTCGATGATATGGCGGGCAAGGTCGAGCATCTCGCCCCCGATCTCCAGCGCCGGGATGTCCCGGAACGCCGCCTCGGCCGAGCGGACCTCGTAATCGAAGTTCAGCGTGGTGGCGACCAACCCCGGCCCATGGGCGCGGATCAGCACCGTGCGCATCCGGCGAAACAGCACCGTGCGGGCGATGGCCGCCACCCCCGCCGCCGCCATGCCGTCGCGGATCAGGGCGAACGCCTCTTGCCCGCTGCGGTCCGAGGGAGCGAGGTAATAGGGCTTGTCGAAATACACGTCGTCGATTTCGCCGCAGGGCAGGAAGGCCTCCACCGCCAGCATCTTGTCGCTGTCGGGGATGGCGGCGGCGATCTCGTCGGGGTCGAGCACGACATGCTCGCCCTCGGCCAGCGCGTAGCCCTTGACCTGATCCTCGCGCGGGACCGGCTTGCCGGTCTCGGCATCCACGAACTCGCGGTGGACGCGGTGGCCGGTGGCGCGGTTGATGGTGTGAAAGGCGATGCGGTCCGAGGTCGAGGCCGCGGTGTAAAGCGCCACCGGACAGGCGACCTCGCCGATCTTCAGCACGCCCTTCCAGTTCGCCCGCGGTGCCATGCCCGTCTCCTGCCCGATGCCGCCAAGGTTGCCGGGATCAATGGCCGGGCAGCCCCCGCGGTTCCGCCAGGGGGGTGGGGCGGGGGTTACGAGGGGCGGCGGGACGGTGACCGGACTTGTCCGCGCGTTCCTGCCGGGCATCCGGGCGCAGATTGCCGCGTCGGACTGACGTGACCTGCCGGCGCCCAGGCCACGTGCCGTGCTATCCCCGGCGCAGCGGGCGGAAGTCCAGCTGGCGGTGGAAGCTGTAGCTGTAGTTTTCCACCGATTTCAGCATCCCCACGTCCAGCAGCGGGTGCCACAGCAGGATCACCGGCACGTCGCGCTTGGCCAGCTCGATCATGGTCCTGACGTCGGCATTATACGTCGCCTGATCGGTTTCGTAGCGGGTCTTCTCGACCAGCGCGTCCAGTTCCGGGTTGTTGTAGGACCCGAAGTTCCAGCGCGTCTCGCCCGAATAGAACACCCGGAAGAAATAATCGGGGTCGGTCAGATACGAGATCGAGCCCTCGAAGAAGAACGGCACCTTCTTTTCCTGCAGCAGCGTGCCCAGCTGCCCGGCGGGGACTTTCTCGATGCTGACGCGGATGCCGATCCGGCCCAGGCTTTCCTGCAAGAGCAGGGCGATCGGCTCGGCCACGCTGGCCACCGACAGCTCATAGGAAAAGCTGGTGTCGAAGCCGTCGGCCAGCCCGGCCTCGGCCAGCAGCGCGCGGGCGCGGTCAAGGTCGGTCGCATAGCCCAGCGGCTGCGGAAAGCGGGTCGACTCCGCGACATCGGGGGTGCCGCCGAACAGCTTCTCGCCGCGGCCGAACAGCGCCGCCTGGAACATCGCCTCATATGGCAGCGCATGGGCGATGGCCTGGCGCACCCGCACGTCGTCAAAGGGCGCCATCCCGCAGTTCATCCCGATCAGCTGAAAGCTCGAGGTCGGCACGCCCACCACCTTGACCGCATCATTTTCCAGCAGCTGCTGCACGTCCTTGGGCGGCAGGTCCTGGGCGATGTCGGCATCGCCTTTCAGCAGGGCGGCGACGCGGCTTTCGGCGGCCGGCACCGTCTGCCACAGCACCTGTTCGAACCCGGGCTGCGGGCCGGATTTCCAGTCGGGGAAACGCTCGAACAGCATCCGTTCCCCCATCTCGGCGCGGGCGACGCGATAGGCGCCGCCGCCAGCCGGGTTGGCCTGCAGCCACTCCATGGCAAAGGGGTCGTCCTCGGTCGCGTGTTCCAGCGCCAGGCGCGAGTTCACGATGATCGGATAGGGCAGCGCCAGGTTGGGCAGCGCCAGGCGGTCGGGCTGCGGCAACTCGATACGCAGCGTGTGGTCGTCGACCACCACGAACTGGTCGGGCTCGGTCATCGAGCCGGTCGAGAACTGCGCCTTGCCGATCGGGCTGGCCACCACCCGGTCCAGCGACCATTTCACGTCATGGGCCGTGACCGGGGTACCGTCGTGAAACAGCGCGTCGCGGCGCAGCTGAAAGGTGATGGACCGGCGGTCGTCGGAAAACGCGTAGGATTCGGCCAGCTCGGGCTCGATGTCGAAATAGTCGTAGATCGCGGTGCCGTCGCCGTGGTCCTTGTAGGCAAAGCGGACCAGCCGGTCATAGACGTTCCAGGTGATCTGCATGGAATTGCGGTTCACCCCGACCGAGAAGGTATCGAAGGAATTGGCCGCGCCTTCGCTGAGCACCCGCAGGATGGCGTCGCGCGACGGCTGGGCATGGGCCCATTTTGCGGGAAGAACGAGGCTCGCGCCAAGGGCGCCGCCGAGGGCCAGGAAATCACGCCGTTTCATGTGCATCATCCGTATTGGTCTGGTTGCGGCCGCAGCCGGGCCTGCGCGGTGGGCGCAAGAACTATGGCGCTTTCATCCCGGCAGCGGGCAGGCTTGGCAACCCCTTGATGCATCTCTGCGGGTGCCGGAGCTCCGGCACGAGCCTGGCCCGCCGCGGATTCCCGGCTTTGCCGCGGCGCGGCAGGCGCGTTAAAAGACCCCGGCCGGATCGGCGGTGGATGCCAAGGGCTGGGGATGATCGAGGGGACCGAGGGATTGATGTGCACAACCGCCGCCGCTGCCTGGGGTGCGCGGGGTGGGTGGATGCGCATCATCCGGCCATCGGGTTCCCGCCCAACGCTTGCCGTGCCGGCCGAGGGCGGGCAGGGCAGGGGGCTGCGCGAAAGGAGTGGGGTCGCGCGAGCCATGCGCGCGGCCGGGCGGGTGCACGGTGGGCGTGGCCGCTCGGGCTGGCCATCGGTTCTCGTGGCCCGACCCGCCGCGCCCGCTGGCAATGCGCGCCCGCGCCCGCCATCGGGCCTCTGCTCCCGACCCGCTGCGCCCGCTGGCAAGGGGGCGCGGGTTCGGCCTGTGCGTCCGCACCGGATTTCGGCCCTTCCGTCCCGCCCTGCCGCGCCCGCTGGCAAAAAGGGGGAGGCTCCGCACCTGCGCCCGGGCGCGCCATCGGCTCTCCGGTCCCGGGCCGCTGGCGGTGGGGAGGGCAGGAAACTGCCGAACGTGGTGCCTGCCCGCGCTGCCGGGGACACGCGTCCCCGCCCCGCCCCGCCCCCGGCCTCGACGCCGCGCGCCCGGGGGGCGGCATGAGCCGGGTCGGGCTGCGCCTGCTTTCGGCCATTCCGACGCTGTTCGGGGTGGTGGTGGTGACCTTTCTGCTGACCCGGGTGCTGCCCGGCGATCCGGCGGTGTTCTTTGCCTCGAACCCGGCGATGAGCGCGGCCGACATTGCCGCGGTGCGCGAAACCCTGGGGCTGGACCAGCCGCTATACCAACAGTTCCTGATCTATCTGGGCAATCTGGCGCAGGGCGACCTGGGACGCTCGATCGCGACCGGGCAGCCGGTGGCGGCCGAGTTCGCGCGGCGGCTGCCCGCCTCGGCCGAGCTGACCTGCCTGGCGTTCCTGCTGGCGGTTTCGGTGGCGGTGCCGCTGGGGCTGGCGGCGGCGCTGCGGCCGGGGTCGCTGGTCGACCACGCGGTGCGGCTGATCGTGACGCTGGGGGTGTCGATGCCGACCTTCGTCACCGGGCTGCTGATGATCTATGTGTTCTATGTTCTGGCCGGGGTGGTGCCCGAGCCCATCGGCCGGCTGGACCCGTTCCTGTTCGAGCCGGCGCGCGTCACCGGCTTCCTGACCATCGACGCGCTGCTGGCCGGCGACCGCCAAATCCTTGCCGCCGCGCTGCACCAGATGCTGCTGCCAGCGGCGACCATGGCGCTGTTCGCGCTGGCGCCGCTGACGCGGATGACCCGCGCCGCGATGATCGCCACGCTGGGGTCCGAGTTCATCCGCACCGCCCGCGCCGCCGGGCTGTCGCGGGGCCGGATCGTCGTGGTCTATGCGCTGCGCAACGCGCTGCTGCCGGTGGTGACCACCATGGGGATGGTGTTTTCCTACATGCTGGGCGCCAATGTGCTGGTCGAGCGGGTGTTTTCCTGGCCCGGCATCGGGGCTTTCGCGATCGACAGCATCGTCAACCTGGACTACGCGCCGCTGCAGGGGTTCATGCTGATCATGGCGGCGCTGTTCATCGCGGTGAATCTGGTCGTCGACATCGTCTCGGCGATCATCGACCCGAGGGTGGGGCATTGACCCACCCCGTCCACCCTGTGCGGCAAGGCGGGCTGCGCCGCGCGCTGCGGGGCAATCCGCTGAACCTGTTCGCGCTGGCGCTGTTCGCGCTGCTGTGCTTCGCCGCCGCCTTCGGGCCGCTGCTGGTGCCGCATGACCCGCTCGCGACCGACGCAGCGGCGGCGTTGCAGCCGCCCTCGGCCCGCCACTGGTTCGGCACCGACCAGATCGGCCGCGACCTGTTTTCGCGGGTGGTGGTGGCGACGCGGCTGGACCTGCTGATCGCGCTGGGCGCGGTCTCGCTGTCGCTGGTCGCGGGGTCGGCTCTGGGGGCGATCATCGGCTATTGGGGCGGCGTGCTGGACACGGTGGTGTCGCGACTGGTCGATGTGCTGATGGCGTTTCCGCTGTTCGTGCTGGCGATGGCGCTGGTGGCGGCGCTGGGCAATTCGGTCATCAACGTGGTCTATGCCACCGCCATCGTGAACCTGCCCTTCTACATCAGGCTGGCCCGCAGCGAGGTGCGGCCGCGCCGCGCGCTGGGCTATGTCGAGGCCGCGCGGGCGGGCGGCTCGGGCGACTGGCGGATCCTGCTGCGCCACCTGATCCCCAACATCGCGGCGCCGCTGGTGATCCAGGCCTCGGTCAATCTGGGCTGGGCGGTGCTGAACGCGGCGGCGCTGTCGTTCCTGGGGCTGGGGGTGCGGCCGCCGACTCCGGAATGGGGGATCATGGTGGCCGAGGGGGCGCGGTTCATCGCCTCGGGGGAATGGTGGATCGTGACCTTTCCGGGGCTGGCGCTGATGCTGGCGGTGCTGGCCTTCAACCTGCTGGGCGATGCGCTGCGCGACCTGCTGGACCCGAGGCTGCGCAGATGACGCCGCTGCTGTCCATCCGCGCCCTGTCGGTCGAGTTCGACACCAGCCACGGCACCGTCCACGCGCTGGACCGGCTGTCCTTCGACATCGCCCCGGGCGAGATCCTGGGGATCATCGGCGAATCCGGCTCGGGCAAGTCGGTGACGGCCTATGCGGTGATGGGCATCCTCGACCGCGCCGCCCGCATCACCGGCGGCGAGATCCTGTTTCGGGGCGAAAACCTGCTGGCGATGGCGCCGCGGGCGCGGGACGCCTGGCGCGGGCGCGGCGCGGCGATGGTGTTTCAGAACCCGCGCACGGCGCTGAACCCGATCCGCACGGTGGGCGACCAGATCGCCGACGTGGTGGCCCGCCACAGCGGCCTGTCCCGGCGCGCCGTCCGCGCGCGGGTGCAGGAGCTGCTGCGCCATGTCCGCATCCCCGACCCGGAACGGCGGGCGCTTGCCTATCCGTTCCAGCTGTCGGGCGGGCTGTGCCAGCGCGTCGGCATCGCCATGGCGCTGGCCTGCGCGCCGCGGCTGCTGATCGCGGACGAGCCGACCACCGGGCTGGACGTCACCACCCAGGCGGCGATCATGGAGCTGATCCGCGAGCGCGCGCGCGATTCCGGCACCGCGGTGGCGCTGATCACCCACGATCTTGCGCTGGCGGCCGAGACCTGCGACCGGCTGGTGATCATGCACGCGGGCCATGTGGTCGAGGCGGCGCCCACCGCCGCGATCCTGAGCCGCCCGCGTCACCCCTATACGGCGGGGCTGCTGCGCTCGGTCCCGTCGCTGGCGGGCAGCATCGCGCAGTTGCAGGCGGTCCCCGGCAGCCTGCCCGACCTGCGGCGCGCCGACCTGCCGCCCTGCCGCTTTGCCGAGCGCTGCCCCCGCCGCCTGCCGCGCTGCGACGCGCCGGGGCCGCTGGCGCTGGAAGAAATCGCGCCCGGGCATCTTGCCGCCTGCCGGAACCTGCCATGACCGCGCTGCTTCAGGCCCGCAACCTCAGCTGCCATTTCCGGCTGCGGCGGGAAACCCTGTTCGGCCGGCCGCCGCTGCTGCACGCCGTCGATGGGGTGGACCTGACGATCCACGCCGGCGAGGCGCTGGGGCTGGTTGGGGAATCCGGCTGCGGCAAGTCCACCTTAGCGCGGCTGCTGGCGCGGCTGCTGGACCCGACCGGGGGGCAGCTGTTCCTGCACGGGGCCGAGATCAGCCGCGAATCGGTGTCGCGCTTTGCCCGCTCGGACCGGCGGCGCGCGATCCAGATGGTGTTCCAAGACCCGACCGAAAGCCTCAATCCGCTGCTGACGGTGTTCCAGTCGATCGCCGATCCGGGGGGGCGGCTGCTGGGGCCGCTGTCGCGAACCGCCCTGCGCCAGCGGGTCGAGGAGGCGGCGGCGGCCGTGAACCTGCCGCTCGAGTTCTTGGACCGCTATCCCCACCAGCTTTCCGGCGGGCAAAAGGCGCGCGTCGGCATCGCCCGCGCGCTGGTGGTCGAGCCGCAGCTGCTGGTGCTGGACGAGCCGACCTCGGCGCTGGATGTCTCGGTGCAGGCCACGGTGCTGCAACTGCTGGACCGGCTGCGGCGGGACCGCGGCATCGCGCTGCTGTTTGTCAGCCACGATCTGAACGTGGTGCGGCTTTTGTGCCAGCGCATCGCGGTGATGTATCTGGGGGAGATCGTCGAGACGGGGGCGGCGGCCGACATCTACCGCGCGCCCGCCCACCCCTATACGCGGGCGCTGCTGTCGGCGATCCCGTCGCTGCGCCCCCGCGGGGCCGGGCGCATCAGGCTGGACGGAGAGCCGCAGAGCCCGGTCAACCCCTGCGCCACGCGCTGCCGGTTTGCCGGGCGCTGCTTCATGGAGCAGCCGCTGTGCACGCAGGTGGCGCCAGAGCTGCGGGCACTGCCGGGCGGACGGCAAGTGCGCTGCCACTATGCCGGCTAGCCACGCCCGTTCGGCGGCTTTCCGGCGATCAGCCGCGCGGCGTCGGCCAGCGGGCGCAGCGGCGGCAGGCGGCTGGGGGCGGCCAGGTAATGCGGACGCCACTCGGGCGCGAACTTCTCCTTGAACGCCCGCAGCCCGGCGAAGTTGTAGAAGCTGCCGCCGTGGCGATAGATCAGCGCCCCGAAACGGTCCCACAGCCGGCGGCTGCGTTCCGGCTGCAGCCCCGACAGCGGCGCCATCCCGAGCGAGAACCTTGCATAGCCGCGATCCTTCAGCGCCAGCATCAGCGCGGTGAACAGGAACTCCATGGTCTCGGGCGGGGCATCGTGGCGGTGGCGCATCAGGTCGATGGTCGCGGCCTGGCCGTCCCCGGTCGGCAGCAGATTGGCAAAGGCCATGATCCGCCCGTGCTGGCGCACCAGCGCCACCGGCCAGCGGTCCAGCCAGTCGGGATCGAAGCGCCCGACCGAGAACCCCTTTTCCCGCGCATTCCGCGCCGCCAGCCAGTCGTCCGAAATCTCGCGCAGCGCCGCGATCAGCGCCGGATCGTGGGGCGGGGCGGAAAGGTCGAGGCTCAGCCCGTCGCGCAGGCCCCGCGCGTGCGCAGCGCGCAGCCGCTTGCGGCCGGGACCGTCCAGCGAAAACCCGGGCAGCGCGACCTCGGCGGCCTCGCCCATCTTGTGCAGCGTCATCCCCAGCGCCAGCATCAGGGTCACGTCGTCGGGGCCGATCTCGTAGAACACCGGGGCCATGCCGGAATTGCGCGCGGCCTCGGCGAAATCATAGGCGACCTCATTGGCGGCGTCGGGCGGGCCGACCGGGCCGCCATAGGCCAGCCACGACCGCCCCGAGGGCGCGAACATCACGAACGCCCGGCGGTCGCGGGAAAACATCACCGACTTGTCGCCGGTCAGCACCAGCATTGTGTCGGGGTGGCCGCTGGCGGTGGCGATGCGCCCGGCGGCGGCAAGGTCCTCGGCCGAGGGGGGCAGCGGCCGATAGCGCGGCGTGCGCAGCAGCATGACCAGCGCCCCCAGCCCCAGCGTCAGCCCCGCCAGCAGGCTGGCGCGCAGCGCCCTTGGCGCGCGGCTGTCGGTGGCGAACTGCCACCACAGCTCGTTCGCATAGGGGGTGCTTTTATAGGCCAGGAACAGCGCAAAGCCGAAGCCGGTGGCGGCGATGGCCAGCATCGCCAGCCCGCCCGGGGTCAGCACCGCATGGGTCAGCACCGCCTTGCGGTGAAAGGCGCGGCGGAACGGCTGCATGATCAGGATCGCCAGCGCCAGCGTCGCCGCCTGCCGGTAGTCGCTGGGCGGTATCATCGCCACCACGATACCGCCCGCCATCACCGCCAGCGTCAGCCAGAACGCGCCGGCCGAGCGCCGCAACAGCCCCAGCGACAGCACGATCAGTGCCGCGCCCAGCGTGCTGGACAGCAGAACCGAGCCCTCGATGAAGGCCAGCGGGAACAGGGTCTCGGCGGTCTCGGCGGCCTCGGTCAGCGGTGGCAGCAGCGCCGACAGGCTCATCCACAGACCCGAGCCGAAGGTCATCGCCGCCAGCACCAAGGGCGCCAGCGGAGAGACCGCGCGCAGCCCCGGCTCGACCAGCGCCAGCGCCCGGCCCAGGCGCGAGCCGGGCAGGGGGCGGCCGACCAGCCGCCAGCCCTCGAACAGCGCCATGGTGACCAGCGCCAGCGCAAAGGGCACCATGTAATAGATCAGCCGGTAGAGCAGCAGCGCCGCGGCAACTTGTGCGGGGGGCATGGCGGCGGGCATGGCGGCGAGGATGATCGCCTCGAACACGCCGATGCCGCCGGGGACGTGGCTGATCACCCCGGCCATGGTCGCGGCGGCGAAGACCGCGACAAAGGTGAAGAAGCCCGGCGCGCCGTCCGGCAGCAGCAGGTACAGGGTCAGTGCGGAAAACGTCAGGTCGCCCAGGCTGATCGGCACCTGCCCCGCCAGTACCGACAGCCGCGGCGCGCGCAGGGTGAAGCGGCCCAGCGTTACCGCACGCTCGCCCCAGGCGGCCCAGACCAGCGGCACTACGATCGCCGCGATCGCCAATAGCGCCCAGACCCGGATGGTGGCAGGCGCCACGGGAATCATCGCCGTCAGCGCGGTGGGATGCAGCGCCAGCGCCCCCAGCCCGACCAGCGTCGTCATCACCCCGAAGGACACCGAGGTGAAGGTCGAGATCGCCGCGATGTCGTAGCCGTCCAGCCCCAGCCCGGAATAGACCCGCCAGCGCACCGCCCCCCCCGAGATCGGGGTCAGCCCCAGCGTGTTGCCGAAGGCATAGGCCATCAGCCCGCCGCTGAGCACAACCGGCGGCGGCAGCGACTTGCCCCGGTAGCGCAGCGCCGACCAGTCGTAGCCGGCAAGACACAGATACCCCGCCAGCGTCGAGGCCAGCGCCAGCCCGGTCACCGTCCAGGGCGTGGCATGGACCTGGGCCGCGACCTCGTGCAGGTCGACGGGGGCCAGCAGGTGATACAGCGCCAGCAACCCCAGCAGGAACAGCGCGACCGCCGCCAGATAGGGCGCCGCCGCCCGCAGCCGCCATCCCAGAGCCGAGGTGTTTTCGGGAATATTCGCCTCGTGGGACATGAACGCCTGCCGTGATACCGGTGCCGCTGATACCCTGATCGTGGCGCAGGGAAAACCATGATGCGGCGGGACCGCAATGCCGAGCCGCGACGCCAGGGAAAAGCGCCCGGGCCCGGTGGCGGTTCCGGCAGGGGTGCGGTTTTGCCGGCGGGACACGCGGTCGGCGCCCGCGTATGCGGCCCGGCTTGGCGACTGCGCGGCGCGGCTTTGTTGCGGCGAGGGGGCGGCCGGCCGGTCATACGCGGCGGCCTCTCCGGCGAGGCTTCCATATTCCCGCGGCGCGGCGATACTCGGGCGGACAGTCCCTCTCTCCGCCCGGAAGCCTGATGCGCCCCTCATTGATCTCGACCGGCCCCACGCGCGGGCCGCTGCCGGACCCGCAGCCGCGTGCCGGCCACGCCGAAAACCTGCTGGGCGCCGGGCTGATGACCCTGTCGATGCTGGCGATCGTGTCGAACGACAGCGCGATGAAGCTGGCGATCCAGACCCTGCCGCTGTCCCAGGCGATCTTCATCCGCGGGGTGATGGTGACGCTGGTGCTGCTCGTGCTGGTGCGGCGCGACGGCGGGCTTGCCCTGCCCGAGGGGCGCCGCGACCGCGGGCTGCTGGCGTTCCGCACCGTGGCCGAGGTCGCCGCCACGCTGCTGTATCTCAGCGCGCTGCAGTTCATGTCGATCGGGCAGCTGTCGGCGATCAACCAGGCGCAGCCGATCCTGATCATGGTGGCGGCGGCGCTGCTGTTTCGCGAGCGGCTGGGGGTCCGGCGGATGGCGGCGGCGGTGGTCGGGCTGGCGGGGGTGCTGCTGATCCTGCGCCCCGGCACCACCGCGTTCGAGCCGGTGGCGCTGCTGGCCGTGGCCTCGGTGCTGGCGGTGGTGGCGCGCGACCTGGCCAGCCGCGGCTTCAGCCGCGCGGTGCGATCCAGCAGCGTGGCGCTGTGCGCCGCCGTCGGCGTCACCCTGTCGGCGCCGCTGACCGGCGGGCTGGCTGACTGGCGCCTGCCCACCCCGGCCGAACTGGCGGCGCTGTGCGTCGCCGCCGGTTTCCTGACCGTGGCCTATCTGACCGTGGTCTCGGCCATGCGGGTGGGCGAGGTCGGGTTCGTGTCGCCCTTCCGCTACACGCTGCTGGTGTTCGCGTTCCTGCTGGACCTGGCGGTGTTCGGGATCCGGCCCGATGGCTGGACCTGGGCGGGGGCGGCGCTGGTGGTCGGCGCCGGGCTTTACTCGATCATCCGCGAATCGCGGCTGCGTCAGGGGCGGGGGCAGGGGCGGGCGGCGCCGGTGCCGGGGGTACGGCCCTGATGCGGGCGCAGCTGCTGGGGCTGTGCCGGTTTTCCTATCTGGGCGGGCGCGGCTTTCAGGTGGAACACCGCTCGATCGAGGAGCGCCGGGCGTTCCTGTATGACCCGGCACGGCTGGCCCGCCGCTGGGCGTGGTTCGAATCGGTGTCCCTGCCGGGGCTGGTCGGGCAGAGCGACCCCGATTACCGGGTGGTGGTGATGACCGGACCCGACCTGCCGCAGCCCTGGCTGGGCCGCCTGCACGAGATCGCCGCCGCCCACCCGCAGATCGCGGTCGAGCTGGTGCCCCCCATGCCCCACCACCGCGCCGCCTGCGCCCGCGCCCTGCGCCCGCATGTCGAGGCCGCGGCCGACTGGGTCGGGCAGTTCAAGCAGGACGACGACGACGCGGTAGCGCTGGATTTCGTGGCGCGTGCGCGCCGCGACCTGCGGCTGCTGATGCCGATGCTGAAACGCGACGGGCGCGGCTATTGCGACTATATGAAGGGGGTGATCCTGCGCGCCTCGGAAACCGGGGTCGAGCCGCTGCCCCGCCACGTCTATGCCACCGGTGTGGCGCTGGTGATCTGGCAGCGGCCGGATGCGCCGCAGAGCTGCATCGACTATGAGCACTGGCGCATCGGCAGCCACATGAACGGGATCGCGGTGAATGACCGGCCGATGTTCCTGCGCGGGGTCCACCACGACAACGATTCAGGCGCGCTGGGGCCGAACTACCCCTGGACCGACCCGCCCGGGGATCTGGCGCCGCTGCTTGCCCGGCGCTTCGGCGTCGACCTGCCGGCGCTGGACCTCATGGTGCGGGCGGCGGCGCTGCCGGGGGCCGACCGGCCGAAATGGGGCCGCTGACCGCCAGCCCCGGCGCCGGCCCGCGCGCAGATTGACAGGCGGGGCGATTCCCCATATACGCCGCACACCCCGACGCGAAAGCGCCCGGGAATCCCAGAACCTGCAAGGTCATCACCGCGGCCTGTCTTGCTCCTGTGGAATTTGTCCCGTCCAGCCCTGACCGGGTTCGGATGGGTTTGGCGTTTCGCGATGGGCGCGGAATGCTGTCGAGAAGTGGCGCACCAAGGCCCGGGTGCGAGTATCGCAAAGCAATACGGGGAACCGAATGCCGACGATCCAGCAGCTGATCCGCAAACCGCGGCAGCCGAAAGTGCAGCGATCCAAGTCGCAGCACCTGCAAGGAAACCCTCAGAAGCGCGGCGTCTGCACGCGCGTCTACACCACCACGCCGAAAAAGCCGAACTCGGCCATGCGGAAGGTCGCCAAGGTGCGCCTGACCAATGGCTTCGAGGTCATCAGCTATATTCCCGGTGAAAAGCACAACCTGCAGGAACACAGCGTCGTGCTGATCCGCGGCGGCCGGGTGAAAGACCTTCCCGGTGTGCGCTACCACATCCTTCGCGGTGTCCTGGATACGCAGGGCGTCAAAGATCGTCGTCAGCGCCGCTCGAAATACGGCGCCAAGCGTCCGAAGTGAGGGTTTAGATAGATGTCCCGTCGTCACGCCGCTGAAAAGCGCGAAGTCCTGCCCGACGCCAAATATGGCGATCGCGTGCTGACCAAATTCATGAACAACCTGATGGTTGACGGCAAGAAATCCACGGCCGAGCGCATCGTCTACAATGCGCTGGACCGCGTGCAGACCCGGCTCAAGCGCGAGCCGATCGAGGTCTTCCACGAGGCCATGGACAACGTGAAGCCCTCGGTCGAGGTGCGTTCCCGCCGGGTCGGCGGCGCCACCTATCAGGTGCCCGTCGAGGTCCGTCCCATCCGCCGCGAGGCGCTGGCGATCCGCTGGCTGATCGACGCTGCGAAAAAGCGCAACGAAAACACCATGGAAGAGCGCCTTGCCGGCGAGCTTGCCGACGCGGTGAACGGCCGCGGCACCGCGGTGAAGAAGCGCGAAGACACCCACAAGATGGCCGACGCGAACAAGGCGTTCAGCCATTATCGCTGGTAAGGGGGTAACAATGGCACGCGAATATCCGCTGGAGCGCTACCGCAACTTCGGGATCATGGCGCACATCGACGCGGGCAAGACCACCACGACCGAGCGCATCCTGTTCTACACCGGCAAGAACCACAAGATGGGCGAAACCCACGAGGGTGCGTCCACCATGGACTTCATGGAACAGGAAGCCGAGCGGGGGATCACCATCTCTTCGGCCGCGACCACGACCTATTGGGAGCGCCACGAAGACGCCGACTACACCCCGGACCTGTCGAAGAAGCTGCGCTTCAACATCATCGACACCCCCGGCCACGTCGACTTCACCATCGAGGTTGAACGCTCGCTGGCGGTTCTGGACGGCGCCATCGCGCTCCTGGACGCCAACGCCGGCGTCGAGCCGCAGACCGAGACGGTGTGGCGCCAGGCCGACCGCTACAAGGTTCCGCGGCTGGTGTTCGTCAACAAGATGGACAAGATCGGCGCCGACTTCTTCAAGTGCGTCCAGATGATCAAGGACCGCACCGGCGGCACCCCCTGCCCGGTGGCGCTGCCCATCGGCGCCGAGGACAAGCTGGAAGGCATCGTCGACCTGGTGAAGATGGAAGAATGGATCTGGAAGGGCGACGATCTGGGCGCCAGCTGGATCCGTCAGCCGATCCGGGCCGAGCTTCAGGACGTCGCCGAGGAATGGCGCGGCAAGATGATCGAGCTTGCCGTCGAGCAGGACGACGACGCGATGGAGGCCTATCTCGAGGGCAACGAGCCCGACGAGGCGACCCTGCGCGCGCTGATCCGCAAGGGCACGCTGGCGCTGGCCTTCTTCCCGGTGCTGGCCGGTTCGTCCTTCAAGAACAAGGGCGTGCAGCCGCTGCTGAACGCGGTCGTGGACTATCTGCCCAGCCCGCTGGACGTGCCGGCCTATGTCGGCTTCGCCCCGGGCGACGAATCGGAAACCCGCAACATCGAGCGTCATGCCTCGGACGAAGAGCCGTTCTCGGCGCTGGCGTTCAAGATCATGAACGACCCCTTCGTCGGCTCGCTGACCTTCACGCGCATCTATTCCGGCGCGCTGAAGAAGGGCGACCAGATGATGAACTCGACCAAGGGCAAGCGTGAGCGTGTCGGCCGGATGATGGTCATGCACGCCGCCTCGCGCGAGGAAATCGACGAGGCGCACGCCGGCGACATCATCGCGCTGGCCGGGCTGAAGGAAACCACCACCGGGGACACGCTCTGCGATCCCGTCAAGCCGGTGGTTCTGGAAACCATGACCTTCCCCGATCCGGTGATCGAGATCGCGGTCGAGCCGAAATCCAAGGCCGACCAGGAAAAGATGGGGATCGCGCTGGCCCGCCTGGCCGCCGAGGACCCGTCCTTCCGCGTCGAGACCGATCTGGAATCGGGCCAGACCATCATGAAGGGCATGGGCGAACTTCACCTCGACATCCTGGTCGACCGCATGAAGCGGGAGTTCAAGGTCGAGGCGAATATCGGCGCCCCGCAGGTGGCCTATCGCGAGACCATCAGCCACGCGACCGAGATCGACTATACCCACAAGAAACAGACCGGCGGGACCGGCCAGTTCGCGCGGGTCAAGCTCGAGATCGCGCCGACCGAGCCGGGCGAGGGCTACTCGTTCGAATCGAAGATCGTCGGCGGTGCGGTGCCCAAGGAATACATCCCGGGTGTCGAAAAGGGCATCAAGTCGGTGATGGATTCGGGTCCGCTGGCCGGCTTCCCGGTGATCGACTTCAAGGTGGCGCTGGTCGACGGTGCCTTCCACGACGTCGACTCGTCGGTGCTGGCGTTCGAGATCGCCGCGCGGGCCGGTATGCGCGAGGGCCTGAAAAAGGCCGGCGCCAAGCTGCTGGAGCCGATCATGAAGGTCGAGGTGGTCACGCCCGAGGAGTACACGGGTTCGATCATCGGCGACCTGACCAGCCGTCGCGGCATGGTGCGCGGGCAGGATACCCGCGGCAACGCCAACGTGATCGACGCGATGGTGCCGCTGGCCAATATGTTCGGCTACATCAACAACCTGCGCTCGATGTCTTCGGGCCGCGCGGTGTTCACGATGCAGTTCGACCATTACGAGGCCGTGCCGCAGAACATCTCGGACGAGATCCAGAAGAAATACGCGTAATTCCGGCGGTGCGTGGGGAAACCTGCGCACCCTACCCACCCCGTAGGGTGCGTGGTGTCCACGCACCGTCATCATAGGAGCTTTGCAGATGGCAAAGGCAAAATTCGAACGCACGAAACCGCACGTCAACATCGGGACGATCGGTCACGTTGACCACGGCAAGACGACGACGACGGCTGCGA
>NZ_FRCK01000013.1 GCF_900142875.1 Paracoccus solventivorans
ACCAGATATGAAAAGACAGCGCAAAACTACCTCGCCGCCGTCCTCATGGCATGCTCAAGGCTCTGGATGCGGAATTATGAGTCCGCAGCCTAGGCCGCAGCGCCCCGAAGCCCCTTCTTCCGTGCAAAAATATCCTGGGGGTGACCCGGAACGGGCCGGGGGCAAAGCCCCCAACCCGAAGCCCTCTCTTACTCGCGCGCCAGCAGTTCGGCCACCGCAGGGGCGAAATAGGTCAGCACCCCGTCGCAGCCGGCGCGGCGGAAGCAGAGCAGGCTTTCCAGCATCACCTCGCGCCCCAGCCAGCCGTTGCGGATCGCGCCTTCGAGCATCGCGTATTCGCCGCTGACCTGATAGGCGTAGGTCGGCGCGGCAAAGCGGTCCTTCACCTCGCGGCAGATGTCCAGATAGGGCATCCCTGGCTTGACCATCACCATGTCGGCGCCCTCGGCCAGGTCTCGGGCGACGCAGCGCAGCGCCTCTTCGCGGTTGGCGGGGTTGATCTGATAGGTCTTCTTGTCGCCGACCAGCCGCCCCGAGGCGCCGACCGCATCGCGGAACGGCCCATAGAAGCCCGAGGCGTATTTCGCCGCATAGGACAGGATCGCCACGTCCTTGTGGCCCGCGTCTTCCAGCGCCGTGCGCAGCGCCGCGATGCGCCCGTCCATCATGTCCGAGGGGCCGAGGATGTCGGCCCCCGCCTCGGCCTGCGCCAGCGCCATGCGAACCAGCGCCGCGACCGTTTCGTCATTCACGATGATGCCGTTGCGGACGAAACCGTCGTGGCCGTTGATGTTATAGGGGTCCAGCGCGATGTCGGTCATCACCGCCAGCTCGGGCGCAACCTGTTTGATGGCGCGGATGGCGCGGTTGCCGATGTTTTCCGGGTCCCAGGCGCGCTCGCAGGCCTCGGTCTTCAGGTCCGGGTCCGAATGCGGAAAGATGCAGACCGCCGGGATCCCCAGTTCCATCGCCCGTTCGGCCGCCCGCTTGGCGCCGTCGAGCGTCAGCCGCTCGACCCCGGGCATCGAGGGGATCTCGCCCTCGCCCCCCGCCACCTCGGTCACGAAGATCGGCCAGATCAGGTTTTCCACCGACAGCCGGTGTTCGGCGGTCAGGGCGCGCAGGGCGGGGGTACGGCGCAGGCGGCGCAGCCGGGCAGAGGGGAATGCGGGGACGATGGGCGTGGACGGCATGGGGCGGGCTCCTGCTTTTGGCGATGCTTGCCACGGGGCGGGCGGGGGTTGCAACCGCGGCGGCTTGCCGCCGTCGCCACGCCGGTTAGGATGAACGCCGGTCTGGCAATCGGGGGGCGGCGGATGGACGGGGCGAAGGGGCTGATCGCGGTTCTGGACACGCGGTCCTTCGCCTCGATGTGGTACTGGCTGCTGCTCGCCCTGGCGTGGAGCAGGGCCAGCCGCGGCGCGCTGGGCATCCCGCCCGAGCTGGTGCGCGCCAACCGCCGCAAACCCGCCGGGGACGAGCCGCCCGAGGCGCTGCGCCTGCTGGACTGGGTGTCGCTGGTGGCGCCGCGCTGGCGGGTCGCGCCGGGCGAGGGCGCGGTGCTGGTCGGGGCAGGGGCCTTCCTGCTGACGCTGCTGGCCGGGCTGGGCTTCGGCTACGGGCTGGAAACGGCGCAGGCGCTGTTCCTGCTGGTGGCGCCGCTCATGTGGCTGGCGGTGCTGCGGGTGCGGCTGGCGCGGCGGCTGCTGGGGCCGCTGGCGCAGGCGCAATCCGGGCGGCTGCCGGTGGCCGAGGCGGCGTTCCGCATCGCCGCGCTGGTTGCGGCGCATATGCGCGTCACCCTGGCGCTGTCGGCGGCAGCGGTGCTGGTGGCGGCGATGTGGGGGACGCGCTGGCATCTGCTGCATCCCAACGGGCTGTAAGGGGTTGCTTCGCCGCTTGACTCTCGGCTGCCGCGGTTTACGTCAGCCCGCATGGCCGAAACCCTGATCCTGTCCGGCGCGCCCGAGGGCCTCGACGCTGCGCTGATCGCGCGCGAGGCCGACCGCGGCGCGGCTGCGAACCGCCCCGTGATCCATGTCGCCCGCGACGACCGCCGCATGGCCGCGATGCGCGCGGCGCTGGCGTTCTTTGCCCCGCAGCTGCCGGTGTTCGAACTGCCGGCCTGGGACACCACCCCCTATGACCGGGTGTCGCCCTCGGGCGAGATCATGGCGCAGCGGCTGCAGGTGCTGGCGGCGCTGGCCTCGGGGCGGCTCAAGGCGCCCTTCGTGCTGCTGACCACGGTGAATGCGGCGGTGCAGCGCCTGCCGGCGGCCGAGACGGTGCGCCATGCCTCTTTCATCGCCCGCAAGGGCGAGCGGCTGGACGAGGCGCAGCTGCGCGGCTTTCTGGCGCGCATGGGGTTTTCGCAGTCGCCGACCGTGACCGAGCCGGGCGACTACGCCATCCGCGGCGGCATCATCGACATCTACCCGCCGGGACCGGGCGGGCCGGTGCGGCTGGACCTGTTCGGCGACGTGCTGGACGGGATCCGCCGTTTCGACCCCGACAGCCAGCGCAGCCTGGGGGCGCTGGACAGCGTGGAAATCGCGCCCATGTCCGAGGTGATCCTGGACGAGGCCTCGATCACCCGCTTCCGCCAGAACTACCGCGCCGAATACGGCGGCGGCGCTCATGACCCGCTGTACGAGGCCGTCAGCGCCGGGCAGAAACTGGCCGGGATGGAACATTGGCTGCCGTGGTTCCACGACCGGCTGGACAGCATCTTCGCCTATCTGCCCGGGGCCTCGGTGGTGCTGGACGACCACGCCGAACAGCACCGCGCCGCCCGCTGGGACACCATCACCGAACAGCACGACGCGCGGCGCGAGGCGCTGGCCAAGCGCGGCGCCGACAACGTCTATCGCCCGGTCGCGCCCGCCGCGATGTTCGCGGATGCGGAGGAATGGGCGCGCTGGCTCGACCCGCACCGGGTGATCCGGCTGTCGGTGCTGGCGCAGCCCCCCGGTCCCGGGGTGCTGGACGCGGGCGGCCGGGTGGGCCGCAATTTCGCACCCGAGCGGCAGGCAGAGAAAACCGACCTGTTCGGCGCGCTCGCCACCCATATCCGCGATCTGCAAAAGACCCGCCGGGTGGTCGTCGCCAGCTTCTCCGAAGGCGCCCGCGAACGGCTGAGCGGGCTTTTGTCCGACGAAGGTCTGGCGGGCACGCCCATCGACGACATCCGCGACCTGCCCGACCGAAAGGGCGCGCTGGGGCTGGCGGTGTGGCCGCTGGAAGAGGGCTTCGTCTCGGACGGGCAGGCCGCCGGTCAGCTTGCGGTGATTTCCGAACAGGACGTGCTGGGCGACCGGCTGATCCGCGGCGCGAAAAAGCGGCGGCGGGCCGAGAATTTCCTGAAGGACACCACCTCGCTGACCCCGGGCGACCTGGTGGTGCATGTCGAACACGGCATCGGCCGCTATACCGGCCTGGAAACCATCACCGCGCTGGGGGTGCCGCATGACTGCGTGGCGCTGGAATACGCGGGCGGCGACCGGCTGCTGCTGCCGGTGGAAAACATCGAGCTGCTGACCCGCTACGGGCACGAGGAAGGGTTGCTCGACAAGCTGGGCGGCGGCGCCTGGCAGGCCCGCAAGGCGCGGCTGAAAGAGCGGATCCGCCAGATCGCCGACCGCCTGATGCGGGTGGCGGCCGAACGGCTGCTGCGTCCGGCGCCGGTGCTGGAGCCGGAACACCACGAATGGGAAAGCTTCTCGGCCCGCTTTCCCTATACGGAAACCGACGACCAGATGGCCGCCATCGACGACGTTTCGGCCGACCTGTCTGCGGGTCGGCCGATGGATCGGCTGGTGGTCGGCGACGTCGGCTTCGGCAAGACCGAGGTGGCGATGCGCGCCGCCTTCATCGCGGCCAGCCAGGGGATGCAGGTGGCGGTGGTGGCGCCAACGACGCTGCTGGCCCGCCAGCATTTCCGCAGCTTTGCCGAGCGTTTCCGCGGCACCGCGATCACGGTGCGGCCGCTGTCGCGCTTCGTTTCCGCCAAGGACGCGGCGGCGACGCGGGCGGGGCTGGCGGACGGCTCGGTCGATATCGTGGTCGGCACCCATGCGGTGCTGGCGAAACAGCTGCGGTTCAAGAACCTCGGGCTGCTGGTCATCGACGAGGAACAGCATTTCGGCGTCGCCCATAAGGAGCGGCTGAAGGAGCTGCGCTCGGACATCCACGTGCTGACCCTGACCGCCACCCCGATCCCGCGCACGCTGCAGCTGTCGCTGACCGGGGTGCGCGATCTCTCGATCATCGGCACGCCGCCGGTGGACCGGCTGGCGATCCGCACCTATGTGTCCGAGTTCGACAGCGTGACGATCCGCGAGGCCCTGCTGCGCGAGAAATACCGCGGCGGGCAGAGCTTTTTCGTGGTGCCGCGCCTGTCTGATCTGCCCGAGGTCGAGGACTGGCTGCGCGAGCATGTTCCCGAGGTCTCCACCATCGTCGCCCACGGCCAGCTGGCGGCGGGCGATCTCGACCAGCGGATGAACGCCTTCTACGACGGCAGCCACGACGTGCTGCTGGCGACTTCCATCGTGGAATCGGGGCTGGATATTCCGTCCGCCAACACCATGGTGGTCTGGCGCGCCGACATGTTCGGACTGGCGCAGCTTTACCAGATCCGGGGCAGGGTGGGGCGGTCCAAGACCCGCGCCTATTGCTATCTGACCACCAAGCCGCGGGTGCCGCTGACCCCGCAGGCGATCAGGCGGCTGAAGTTCTTGGGCTCGATCGACAGCCTCGGGGCAGGGTTCAACCTCGCCTCGCAGGACCTGGACCTGCGCGGGGCGGGGAACCTGCTGGGCGAGGAGCAATCCGGCCATATCAAGGAAGTCGGGTTCGAGCTTTACCAGCAGATGCTGGAAGAAACCATCGCGCGGCTGAAATCGGGCGAGCTCGAGGGCACGCCCGAGGACGAATGGGCGCCGGTGCTGACCCTCGGCGTGCCGGTGACCATCCCGGAAAGCTACATCCCGGATCTCGACGTGCGGCTGGAACTGTATCGCCGCCTGTCGCAGCTGACCACCAAGGTCGAGCTGGAAGGCTTCGCCGCCGAGCTGATCGACCGTTTCGGTCCGCTGCCGCGTGAGGTGAACACGCTGCTGCTGGTCATCCGCATCAAGGCGATGGCCAAGCGCGCGAATATCTCGTCGCTGGTGGCGGGGCCCAAGGGGGTGACGATCCAGTTCCACCAGGACAAGTTCCCCAATCCGGCCGGGCTGGTCGAGTTCCTGACCGAGCAGAAGGGTGCGGCGCGGATCACCGACAACAAGCTGGTGGTCAGCCGCCCCTGGCCCTCCGAGGCCGACCGCATCAAGGGCGCATTCGCCATCGCCAAGGAGCTGGCGGCGAAGATCAAGGCCGGCGCCGCTGCGGCGCGCCAGAACGGCGCGCAGGCTGCGCCCGGCGACGCTGCCTCCGCAGGCCCGGCACAGGCAAGACCCGCGGCGGTAAAGACAACCCCGCTGGCCGGCCAGAGCCTCGCGCCAAGAGCGGCGGCCGGCAAGCTGCGAAAACCTACCCGGAAGTTCTAGCTTCGGCGACGTTTCCCGTGGCCGGGAAGGAGAGCGACCGAAACCGGCTTTGCGGATACCGGCAATGCAGATGGCCCTATCCGCGGCCGTCAGCGCATTGCCCCGCAATCGGCCCTGCAGACCGCGTGATCCCTGGCCGCCCACGCATTGTCCTGCATTTCCGTTCTGAAGATATCTGCCCCGCAGACCGCGCAATCAGCACCCGTCCAGGCTTTGCCCCTTCGGCACTTGAGACAGGAGCCCAGCCGCGCCGCAATCCCGCCGCGCCGCCGCAACCTGATGGGCGGGTATGCGGCCAATCTTTGTATGCGACCACCCGGCCCTGAGCTCGACCACGCGTTTCGGCACCGAGATAACCGCCCATACGGCAGTATCGAGCAACTGACCCATGCGGCAGTACAGGGGCAACCCTACGGCAACACCTGAGCAACTGGCCCATGCAGCACCGGCGCAATCGCCTGCACGAGGGCATCCTCACCTGAAGCCGGACCCTCAGCCCTCGGCATATACCGCCCTTCGGGCGACGTTAGGCGCCCTCGTCCAGTCTGACCGCGGCCAATCGGACCGCGCCCGCTCTCAATTCAGAACCGGCTTCCCGACATAGGTCTTCTGCCCCACCCGCACCGCGATCTGGCCGTTGCCGAGATCGCGCTCGAACATGCCCTGCACCGAGACGCAGGTTCCGACGATGATCGTTCGAATCATGGCCAAGTCCTTCCATCATCCCTGCTTCGATTCTCCTCGAAAATGGCATGGAAGGATTAGGATAAAGTTAACAGAAGTCAGATTTTCCGCGCGCACCCGTCGTATTTGTGGTGAAGTTGCAACGGCATTACAGCCAATCGCGCAGGATGGGGATCAGCGGCAGGTCGGCGGGCGGCATCGGATAGCGCGTCAGCTCGGCCGCGCGCACCCAGGCGAGATCCTGCCCCTCGCGCGGCTGCGGCACGCCCTGCCAGCGGCGGCAGGCGAACAGCGGCATCAGCAGGTGGAAATCCTCGTAGGCGTGGCTGGCGAAGGTCAGCGGCGCCAGGCAGGATCCCCAGGTCTGGATGCCCAGCTCTTCGTCCAGCTCGCGGATCAGCGCCGCCTCGGTGGTCTCGCCGGCATCGACCTTGCCGCCGGGAAACTCCCACAACCCCGCCATCGGCTTGCCGGGGGGACGCCGGGCCAGCAGCACCCGCCCCTCCGGGTCGATCAGGGCCACCGCCGCCACCAGAACCAGCCGCGCCATCGTTCTTCCTTGCCTGAATATCCCGCGGGGGAGCCCGAAGGGCGGGGGGCGCGAAGCCCCCCTTTACGACCGGTAATCGGCGTTGATGTCGATATAGCGGTGGGTCAGGTCGCAGGTCCACACCGTGCGGGCCCCGCGTCCCAGCCCCAGATCGACGCCGATCACCAGATGGTCGCGCTTCATATAGGCGCTGGCGGCGGCCTCGTCGTAGCCGGGCGCGCGCCAGCCGTTCTCGGCCAGCACCATGTCGCCGAAGCGGATCGACAGGCGGTCGCGGTCGGCCTGCGCCCCCGACTTGCCGACCGCCATGACCACGCGGCCCCAGTTGGCGTCCTCGCCGGCGATGGCGGTCTTGACCAGCGGGCTGTTGGCGATGGCCATGGCGACCTTGTGGGCGTCGGCGTCGCTGGCCGCACCCGTCACCTGCACCTCGACGAATTTCGTCGCGCCCTCGCCGTCGCGGACCACCTGCTGCGCCAGGTCGCGCATCACCCCGGCCAGCGCCTGGATGAAGGCGCGCGCGGTCTTGCTGCGCAGGTCGGTGATCGGCGCGGCCTGCGCCTGCCCCGTCGCCGCCAGGATCAGCACGTCCGAGGTCGAGGTGTCGCTGTCCACGGTGATGGCGTTGAAGGTCTCGTCCATCTGCGCCGACAGGATCCGCTGCAACAGCTTCGGCTCGATCTTCGCGTCGGTGAAGATATAGACCAGCATCGTCGCCATGTCGGGCGCGATCATCCCCGAGCCCTTGGCGATGCCACTGATGCGGATGCTGCCGCCCTCGGCCGCGATCTCGGCGCCTGCGCCCTTGGGGAAGGTGTCGGTGGTCATGATCGCGCGCGCGGCCGAGGCGATGCCGCCCTCGTCCAGCCCGCCGGCCAGATCGTCCAGGATGGCGGTGATGCGCTCATGCGGCAGCGGCTCGCCGATCACCCCGGTCGAGGAGGAAAACACCCGCCGCGCCGGCACCCCCAGCGCGCGGGCCACCGCCCCGGTCACCGCATCGACCGAGCGCTGCCCGGCCGCGCCGGTAAAGGCGTTGGCGTTGCCCGAGTTCACCACGATCGCCGCGCCCTGGTCGCTGTCGGGGTTGCCGGCCAGCTTGTCCTGACAGTCGAGCACGCAGGCCGCCCGGGTCGAGGACCGGGTGAAGGCCCCCGCGATTGCCGTCCCCGGCGCCAGCCGCACCAGCATCACGTCGGTGCGGTCCTTGTACTTGATCCCGGCGGCGCCGGCGGCGAACTCGACGCCCGCGATCGCCGGCAGCTCGGGGAACTCGGCCGGGGCGAGGGGCGAGACCAGCGGCCCCGCCTTGGCAGCAGCGGCCGCAGCCGCCGGGGCGGCGGCGGCGGTTTCGGCGCGCTCGGCGGCCTTGCGGGCCTTGCGCGCGGCCTTTTCGGCCTTGCGCAGCAGCTTTTCGGCGGCTTTCCGGGGATCCTTGGCCATGATCAGTTGTCCAGCAGTTCGGTGCGGTTCAGCAGTTCGGGCGCCAGCCCCTCGGTCTTTTCGATGCTGGCGGCCGACACCAGCCGCTCGATCTCGGCATCGACGCGGTTGCGGCGGACCTGGGTGGCCAGCTGCTCGCGGATCTGCTCGAACTCGGGCGGGGTCTGCTCGCGGGTCTCGTTCAGGCGGATCAGGTGCCAGCCGAACTGCGACTGCACGGGGGCCGAGACCTGCCCGGGTTCCAGCGCCTCGACCGCCTTGGCGAAGGGTTCGACCATCATCTCGGCGGTGAACCAGCCCAGATCGCCGCCGTTCGCGGCGCTGTTGTCGGTGGATTTCTCGGCCGCGAGGGCGGCGAAATCGGCACCGCCGGCCAACTCCTCGGCGATGGCTTTGGCCTCGTCCTCGGTGGCGACCAGGATATGGGCGGCGCTGTATTCGGTTTTCGGCGAATCGCCGCTGCCGAAGGCGGCGTCATAGACGGCGCGCAGCTCTTCCTCGGTCGGCTCGGGCTTGGCCACGCGCTCGAGCGTCGCGGCCGACAGATAGCCGCGCCGGTCCAGTTCCAGCATGGCGCGGTCGCGCGGGGTCAGCGACTGCGCGGTGACCTGCGCCACCGCGGTCTGCCGGATCATCTGGTCCAGCATCAGGTCCCACAGTGCCACGTCCGGCAGATCGCCGGCGCCGCCCTGCAGCCCCTCTTTCATCGCGATCATCTGGCCCAGGGTGATCGCCTCGCCGTTGACCACGGCGACCACGCTGTCGGCGCGGGGGGCGCCGGTGACCTCGGCCACGGCGGGGGGGGCCACGGCGGGGGGAACGGCGGCGGGGGTTTCCGCCGTCTGCGCCAGCGCGGGCGCGCCCATCAGCAGGGCGGCGGCGGCAACGATGGCCGGAGTGGTTTTCAGCATGGAGCTTGTGTCCCCTTTGCGATGATTGCCCGGCGGCCCATCCCGGCCGGGGTGGCGTTGACAGCGGGGCGGGCGAGGCCTACATCCGGCGCAACCGAAAATGCGCGCCCGCCGCCGATTTTCCGGCCTCGTGATAGGGCAAGGCCGTCGGTCGGGGCAAGTGGGCGTCACGCCCGCCGCGCCCAACCTGACAGGACACCATGCTCGGCATCGGAAATCTGGCCAAGTCGATCTTCGGCACCCCCAACGACCGCAAGGTGAAATCCGTCCGCCCGCTGGTGGCCCGCATCAACGCGCTGGAACCGCAGTTCCAGGCGATGTCGGACGAAGATCTGGTCGCCAAGACCCGGGAATTGCAGGCCCGTGCCCAAGGAAGCGACGGTCAGGCCGGCGAAAGCCTGGATGCGCTGCTGCCCGAAGCGTTTGCCAACTGCCGCGAGGGCGCCCGCCGCGCCTTGGGCCTGCGCGCCTTCGACACGCAGCTTATGGGCGGCATCTTCCTGCATCAGGGTAACATTGCCGAGATGAAGACCGGCGAGGGCAAGACCCTGGTCGCCACCTTCCCGGCCTATCTGAACGCGCTGGCCGGCAAGGGCGTGCATGTGGTCACCGTCAACGACTATCTGGCCAAGCGCGACGCCGAATGGATGGGCAAGGTGTTTGCCGCGCTGGGGATGCGCACCGGCGTGGTCTATCCCTTCCAGGGCGATCAGGAAAAGCGCGACGCCTATCGCGCAGATGTGACCTATGCCACGAACAACGAGCTGGGCTTCGACTACCTGCGCGACAACATGAAGGGCAGTATCGAGGAAATGACCCAGCGCGGGCATTTCTTCGCCATCGTGGACGAGGTCGATTCGATCCTGATCGACGAGGCGCGGACGCCGCTGATCATCTCGGGGCCGTCGCAGGACCGCAGCGAGCTCTATCGCACGCTCGACGCCTTTATCCCCGAGCTGACCGAGGACCACTACAAGGTCGACGAAAAGACCCGCAACGCCACCTTTACCGAGGACGGCAACGAGTTCCTGGAAAAGCGCCTGCAACAGGCCGGGATCCTGCCGCAGGGGCAGACGCTCTACGACCCCGAATCGACCACGATCGTCCATCACGCCAACCAGGCGCTGCGCGCCCACAAGCTGTTCCGCCGCGACCAGAACTATGTGGTCAAGGACGGCGAGGTCGTGCTGATCGACGAGTTCACCGGCCGCATGATGCAGGGCCGCCGCCTGTCGGACGGGCTGCACCAGGCGATCGAGGCGAAAGAGGGCGTCGATATCCAGCCCGAGAACGTGACGCTGGCCTCGGTCACCTTCCAGAACTACTTCCGGCTTTACCAAAAACTTTCCGGCATGACCGGCACCGCCGCCACCGAGGCCGAGGAGTTCGCCGAGATCTACAAGCTGGGCGTGGTCGAGGTCCCCACCAACCGCCCGATCCAGCGCGTCGACGAACACGACCGCGTCTATCGCACCGCGACCGAGAAATATGCCGCGGTGATCGAGGCGATCAAGGAAGCCCATTCCCGCAACCAGCCGCTGCTGGTCGGCACCACCTCAATCGAGAAGTCCGAGATGCTGTCGGACATGCTGAGGGCAGAGGGCATCCCCCATAACGTGCTGAACGCCCGCCAGCACGAGCAGGAAGCCTATATCGTCGCCGAGGCCGGCAAGCCCGGCGCCGTCACCATCGCCACCAACATGGCCGGCCGCGGCACCGACATCCAGCTGGGCGGCAACGTCGAGATGAAGGTGATGCAGGCGCTGGCCGCCAACCCGGACGCCAACCCCGACGAGCTGCGCGCCCGCATCGAGGCCGAGCACGCCGCCGACAAGCAGGCGGTGCTGGACGCCGGCGGGCTCTTCGTGCTGGCGACCGAGCGCCACGAAAGCCGCCGCATCGACAACCAGCTGCGCGGCCGTTCCGGCCGGCAGGGCGACCCCGGCCGCTCGCTGTTCTTCCTGTCGCTCGAGGACGACCTGATGCGGATCTTCGGATCCGAACGGCTGGACAAGGTGCTGTCCACCCTGGGCATGAAAGAGGGCGAGGCCATCGTCCACCCCTGGGTCAACAAGTCGCTGGAACGCGCCCAGGGCAAGGTCGAGGGCCGCAACTTCGACATCCGCAAGCAGCTGCTCAAGTTCGACGACGTGATGAACGACCAGCGCAAGGTGATCTTTTCCCAGCGCCGCGAGATCATGGAGGCCGAGGACGTCGGCGACATCACCGCCGACATGCGGCTGCAGGTGATCGAGGATCTGATCGACACCTATCTTCCCGAAAAATCCTATGCCGAGCAATGGGATACCGAGGGGCTGCGCAAGGCGGTGGTCGAGCAGCTGAACATGGAGCTGCCGATCGCCGACTGGGCCGCCGAGGACGGCGTCGACCGCGACTCGATGCTGGAACGGATCCGCACCGCGACCGACGCCTATATGGCGCAAAAGACCGAGCAGTTCGGTCCCGAGCAGATGGCCCAGATCGAAAAGCAGGTGCTGCTGCAGCAGATCGACGGCAAGTGGCGCGAGCATCTGGTGACGCTGGAGCACCTGCGCTCGGTCGTCGGCTTCCGCGGCTATGCGCAGCGCGATCCGCTGGCGGAATACAAGACCGAGGCCTTCCAGCTGTTCGAGAACCTGCTGGACGGGCTGCGCGGCGACGTGACCCAGAACCTCGCCCGCATCCGCCCGCTGACCGACGCCGAGCGCGAAGAGATGATGCGCCAGTACCAGGCGCAGCTGCAGGCGCAACAGGCCGCCGCCCAGCCCAGCCACGAAGAGGCCGCCGCCGCCGATGTCGCCGGCCGCATCCCCGGCTTCGACGAGACCGACCCCACCACCTGGGGCAACCCCTCGCGCAACGACCCCTGCCCCTGCGGCTCGGGCCGGAGGTTCAAGAACTGCCACGGGGCGCTGGTGTAGGGGTTTTTAGCGGGGTGTCCGGCGGTTTTCCGGAGTTCTCGGGCTTGTCCTGACGGATAGCTGCATCTGCTGCCGGCCGACGCTCCGGCGGGTCTGAGGGCAGCGGACGGCCGGGATCGCCGGTTGCAATCCGGGATCGCCAGTTGCAAACCCCGCTTTGATATGCCCGGCCCGCCACTGGGGAACTCCCCGCGCAACGATCCATATCCCTGGGGCTCCGGTCGGAGGCTCAGGAACTGCCGCGGGGCATGGGTGGAGCTTGTGAACCCATAAACACGCTTCTGGTGGGATTGCGGATGGGCTGCCCTTTCGTTTGGAGGCGCTGTCACGGCAAGCTTTGATCTGACGGAATGAGAAGGATCAGGAAACGCTCGAGTAGAGGGCTTCCCGATCGAATGAATGGGCTGATCCGGCCGCTGCTCGAACAAGCCGCACGTGTGGATGACCGGCTGAACGGGGATTTCCGGGTGCTGTACCGGCTCTTCCTAGCGGGACCTGCTGGAGCGTTATGGCCCCTCGACGACGATCTGCAACCGCTTCAATAGTTGACCAAGTTCGGATTCTGGCTGCGGGTGTTCGTGGTGCTGGCGGAGAAGTCAGTCGACTGCCTGCTATTGATCGACAGTTCGCTTGTCCGGGCGTATCCGCAGGCGACGGGCAAAATGGGTAAGGCATCGGCCGCCCGCGGCCCGAGAGAGCTGCGGACATATCGCGCCGTTGGCCGTTCTCAGGCGGGTCGAGCAGGAAGATCAAGGCGATGGCGGCCGGGCGCATCCTGCCGGTCGCCATCATGCTGACGGAGGGACCTGGGACAAGGCGAGGGTGGTCGAGCTGCTGACAGTGCACCCGATCCCCGCGACGTGGCGGCCGGCCGCGGTTACAATGCGCGCGGTGCCGACTTGATTGCGATGCGGGGCGGCCACTTCCCTGACACGGCGGGTCCACGAGATGCAGCGGCAGATTGATCCCCGTACTTTACCGACAGTGCAATATCGTCATGTGGTTCTGCAACGGGTTCAAGCAGCACCGGAAACCCGTAGCGCGATATAAAAAACCGCTGGAAACTATCCCGCAGTCGTCCTGCTTGGACATGCGCGATTCGGGATGCGCGCTTGGGAGTCCGTCACCTAGGCGTCTTTGAGCGGTTGTCCGGGAGTTGCCGGGCGGTCGGAAAGGGGGCCCTGTCTTCAGTCGGTGGACGGTCTGGCGGGCTTGGGCGGAAACCGGCGGCCCGGAGTAGCCGGACAGATCGCCTCTTCCTCTCGAGCCGAGCTGTTCCGTGCCGCTCATGTGTGCCGGCTGGAATGCCTCGCGGCACCGGTCACCACCAGGCCGTCCGGCTGGCGGTGCGCGACGAGGAACGCTGCGCCTCCTGCCCGCGCGATCCGGCAGGCGTGGACAGCACCGCTGGCGGGTAGCCGTGAAGGTTATCCCCTCCGACAGTTCGCCCTGTTCCGCGTCAACCCCGCGCAGCAGTTGCAAAGGCTTGGCGCTGGACCTTCCGACGTCAGGCGTCGGATGTGCCCCGCCGAATGTGGCCGGCAATTGCCATGCGCCGCGAGCCTGCGCCGGTTGTCGCGCGCCCAGCCAACCGTCCTGCCGCTGCGGCTGCCAGCAATGCGGCCGTGCCCAGGCGGGTCTGGCGGTAGACCCCGATCCGCGCCAGCTCTGCGGCGGCGCTCGGGCCGGGGGCTTCGAGGCTGCGGGCGAACCGTTCCAGCAGGGCCGCGTTTTCCGGCGTCAGCAGCGATTTCACCCCCGCCAGCGCCCGGATGTTGCGGCGCAGCCACTCCCCGAAATCGCCCGAACCCAGCCGGGTCAGCCGGGTCAGCATCGCCGGAAGGGTGTCGTTGCGCCCCACCGCATTGCCGCCGTGCTGGCGGTAAAGCACGGTCTGCGCCGGGTCGCGGATCACCAGCCCGCCGGCGCCGGCGATCAGCAGATAGCTCCACCAGTCATGCGCCACCACGCCGGCTGCGGCTGCGTGATCGCGCCCCTGCCGCAGCAGCGCCGCGCCGGCCGGGTCGATCAGCATCGTGTTGCCCGGCGTGCAGGATTGCACCAGGGCATTGCGGAACCCGGGCGGTCGCGCATAGCGCGGCGCCCCCCGGATCGGGCGCAGATCCACGTTGCAGATCGTGGTGCGGGCGACATGGAGAACGGCGGGGGGCTGCGGACATCCATGCGGGGCGACTGGAGCGCGAGCCTGTGCCGCTCCGGCCTGTGCGTCGGGCCAGGATAGGACGTGGCGCTGCGCCCGACCCAGGCGAGTGCCCGGACAGACCGCCCCCGGAGGCGGATTGCCGGGCCCTGCGCCGTCACCCCCTCCGCCTCTCGCAAGGAGCCGGGCGGTTGATTGCGCTCCATTTGGGTCGGGGTGAGAGTGGGAGTCGCGCACAGGCCGGTCACCCGACCACGGAACGTCATCCCGGGCCCCGTTCGGCTGAATCATGTTGGCCGCTGTAGCTGTCACTCCCACCACCTCCGGTTGCGCGGGATGTGGCACCCCGGGCATAGATGGGTCGCCGCCGCCGCCCCGTGCGGCCGAGAGTGCGGCGAGGCCCCGGGCCAGCCGGTCGGGCAGCCACAGATCGTCCTGGTCGCACCAGGCGACGGCTTCTCCGGGCGCCACCGCATCCAGCAGCGACAGGAAGTTGCGGGTGGCGCCTTGGCGGGGACCGTCGCGAAGCTCGATGTCGCGGTCGGGATGGGCGGCGGCAAAGCGGCGCAGGAGCTCGCGCGTCGCGTCGGTGGAGCCGTCGTCCGAGACCACCAGCCGCCAGTCCCGGCAGCTTTGCGCCAGGATGCTGTCCAGCTGCGCGGCCAGGAACCGCTCGCCCTGATAGGTGGCCAGCAGGATGACGACCGGGGGCGGCCGGCTGGTGGCTTGCCTGGGTAGGGCGGTCATCGCTCTTGCCGGGCGATGTCGCCGATCAGGATCTCGCCGATCCGGGGCACGATGGTCCGGGCGGTCGCGGTCAGCTCGGCGCGCAGCTTTCGCAGATGCGCCTCGGTGGTGAAATTGCCGTCGAACCCGCCGGTGTTGGCGTGGATCAGCAGCTGGCGCAGCAGCGCGTCGCGCAGCTTGATCTCATGGGCATAGACCTCTTCGCTGGCGGTTTCGGGCATCTCGACCGACAGCGACAGGATCATCGTGCTGTCCAGATGGCCGCCGTGCATCACCGGCACGAAGAATTGCTGCGGGAACTTGAACCAGGCCGTCGCCGCTGCCGCATCGGCCTTGCCGGGTTCTGCCGGCCGGGGCGGGGCTGCCGCGGGTGGAGGGGGTATGGCGTTGTCTGCCGCAATCGGCTCGACCCCCGGCAGCTCGTCCGCCGGCAGGGCAGCCTGCGGGTCGGGCGCAGCGATGCCGGCCGCGGTCGTGCCGCGCAGCAAGTCGCCGCCCACCGCCCCCGCCACCAGGGCCAGGACGCTCAGCAGCACCGGCAGGAGCTTTCTCAGCATGGCAGCTCCTTAATAAGGCAGGATGATATCGGCGAGCTGCTGGCCATAGCGCGGCTGCTGCACGTCGCTGATCTGGCCGCGGCCGCCATAGCTGATGCGGGCGCCGGCGATGCGGTCATAGGCGATCTCGTTGTCACGGCTGACATCCGAGGGGCGCACGAAGCCCGAGACGGTCAGTTCGCGCAGCTCGTAGTTCACCCGCACCTCCTGCGAGCCCTGCACGTGCAGCACCCCGTTCGGCAGCGTGTCGATTACCGTGGCCGCCACCCGCAGCGTCAGCTTGTCGCGCCGCGAGATGCTGCCCGAGCCATTGAAGGTCGAGCCGCCCTTGGCCGAAGCCAGATTGGCGGCGCTGGCGCCCTCGGGCAGGATCTCGTCGAGCTTCTGCAGAAGCCCCATCAGCTGCGGCACGCCCACGCTTTCCGAAGCGCTGCGCGAGCGGCCCGAGCTGTTCTGGATCTCGGCCTTGTCGTCGATCTCGATCACCACGGTCAGGATGTCGCCGCGGGTGCGGGCGCGGCGGTCGCCGACCAGCGACATCGGCTGGCCCGACCACAGCGACGCCGCCCCGCCGGGCGCGGCCGGCCCCATTGGCATCGGGTGGACCGGCTGCGACATCGCCTCGAACTCGGTGCCGGCGTGGGGGGCGCTCATGGTCGGGGTGCGGCCGACCTCGGCCACCCGGCCGCAGGCGGCCAGCGTCAGCGCCAGCGACAGCGCGGTGACGGCGGTTCTGGTGTTCATGCGCGAATCCTTCAGCGCTGGGCGACGGACAGGGTGCCGTCGGGGTTGATGCGGGCGCTGAGCGTCGCCCGCGAGGCAAGGTTCATCACGCGGATCACGTCGCCGGCGCTGCCGGCGCCCAGGGCGCGGGCCTCGGTCTCGATCCGCAGCGCGGCGTTGTCATAGGCGAGCGTCACGATCTGGTTGCGGTTGACCAGCGTCGGCGTGGTCAGTTGCGCGGCGGTGATCGGGCGGCCCTGATAGACTGCGCTGCGCAGCTGCTGGCCGATGGCCTGCTCGGCGCTGAGGCCATTGCCGCCCGCGGCCGGGGCGATGATGTCGGCGGCGGTCAGCACCGTGCCGGCGGGCAGGACGCGGGCCGCGACCAGCCCGTCGGCCAGCGCCGCACCGGGCAGAAGCGCCAGCAGGAACAGCATCCGCATCACCGCACCTGCACCGTTGCGCCCAGCATCTGGTCGGCGGCGGTGATCACCTTGGAGTTGAGCTCATAGCCGCGCTGGGCCTTGATCAGCTCGGTGATCTCGCGCACCGGATCGACGGTGCTTTCTTCCAGGTAATGCTGGCGCAGCGTGCCCAGCCCCTGTTCGCCCGGGTTGCCGACCAGCGGCGCCCCCGAGGCGGTGGTTTCCAGAAACAGGTTCGAGCCGATCGCCTCGAGCCCCTTTTCGTTGACGAACCCGGCCAGGGTGATCTGGCCGAGGTTCTGCGGCTCGATCTGGTCGTCGAAATAGGCGAAGACCTCGCCCGCGGCGCTGATCGAGAGGCTGCGGGTTTCCTGGGGGATGGTGATGCCCGGGGCCAGCGGATAGCCGTCCGAGGTCTCGATCTGCCCGTCGGCCGAGCGTTTCAGCCCGCCGTCGCGGGTATAGGCCGAGACCCCCGAGGGCAGCGTCACTTCGAGATAGCCGTGGCCCTCGATGGCGATGTCGAGATCGCCGCCGGTATGGGTGGGCGTGCCCTGCGCCAGCGTCACCGTCACCGCGTTCGGCCGCACCCCCAGCCCCATCTGCACCCCGGCGGGCACCATGGTGCCGTCGGCGGCGGCGATGGTGCCGGGGCGGGTGACCTGCTGATAGGCGAGGTCGGCGAACTCGGCGCGGCGGGCGTTGTAGCCGGTGGTGGACATGTTGGCGAGGTTCTGGGAAATCACCTCGACCCTGGTCTGCTGGGCCGCCATCCCGGTGGCGGCGATCTGCAATGCTCTCATCGGGAAGCCTTTCAGCGGGTGGTTGCGGAGATGACGGAACGGATGCGCTGGTCCTCGCCGTCGAGGAAGGACTGGCCCAGTTCGTAGGCGCGCTGGACCTCGATCATGCGGGCGATTTCCAGCACCGGCTTGACGTTGGATTCTTCAAGGAAACCCTGGCGGACCAGCGGCTCCTCGACCGGCTCGGGGGCCGTGGTGGCAAACAGCGTGCCGCCCTGGTGGCGCAGCCCTGCGCGGTCGGGCTGGTCGAAGACCCCGATCCGCGCGATCGGCAGCCCGTCCGCCGAAATCGTGCCGTCGGGGCCGACGCCCACGCTGCGCGCCCCCGGCGGCAGCGCGATCGGCGCCTGCCCGTCGTCAAGGACGCGGTGGCCGTCGGGGTTGATCAGCTCGCCCTCGTCCGAGGTCATGAAGGCGCCGGCGCGTGTCAGGCGGTTGCCCTGCGGGGTTTCGACCATGAAGAACCCCTCGCGTTCCAGCGCCAGATCGAAGCGGCCGCCGGTCTGGGACAGCGAGGCCGGGGTCAGGTCGACCTCGCGGCCGCGGGCATTGGCCATCGACAGGGTCTCGCCCCCCGGGCCGATGGCGGTCAGATGTTCGGAAAACACCACCCCTTCGCGGCGAAAGCCGGTGGTGGCGCTGTTGGCCATGTTGTTGGCCACGGCGCGCATCTCGTTCATCAGCCCGGACTGGCGGGTCAGCGCGGCATAGATCGCGTTGTCCATGGCCTAGCCCCCCGCGACCAGCGGCAGGATGCTGTCGGAAAAGAACCCGGCCAGCGTCGAGGTCATGAAGCTCATGGTCACCCAGAACACCACCAGCATCAGCCCGACCTTGGGCACGAAGGTCAGGGTCATTTCCTGCACCGAGGTCAGCGCCTGGAACAGGCCGATGGCGACCCCGGTGATCAGCGCCACTGCCAGCAGCGGCGCCGCCATCCGCACCGCGATCCACAGCGCCTGACGGGTCACGTCGAAGATCAGGTTTTCGTCCATCAGACCGGCATCCTCAGGATTTCCTGATACGCCTCGACCACGCGGTCGCGGACGGCGACGGCGGTTTCCAGCGCGATCTGCGCCTCGGCGATGGACTGGACCAGCGCATGGGTGTCGCCCTGGCCCTGCATGGCGCCGATGGCGGCGCTGTCGGCGCGCTCCATCACCGCGGCAAAGTCGCGGGCGGCGGCGGTCAGCCCCTGTCCCTCGGGTGCGGTGCCGGGGGCGGGGGCGGCGGCGGCGCGGGCCTCGGCATAGGCCGAGGCGACGCGGCTGCCCGATTGCAGGGCGGATTGGGTCAGCGAGATCATGGCATCCCTTTCAGCGGCGGATCAGGTCCAGCAGCGCGGCGGACATCTGCCGCGACTGCTCGAACATCTTCAGATTGGCCTCGTAGCTGCGGCTGGCCTCGCGCGCGTCGGCGACCTCGATCACCAGGTCGACGTTCGAGCCGAGGTAATAGCCGTCCGCGCCCGCCATCGGGTGGCCGGGGGCATAGACCTGCGGCAGCTCGGCCCGGTCGTGGCGGGTGCGGCTGGCGCGCACCGTGCCGGTGTCGCGGCCGAAATCGCGGTCAGGCTCAAAGCTGACCAGCTTGCGGCGATAGCCGGGCGTGTCGGCATTGGCGATGTTTTCCGAGATATGGCGCAGCCTGACCCCCTGGGCGCGTAGCCCCGAGGCGGAAATGGCGGTTGCGGAGGTTTCGGACATGGCTACCCCCTGCGTCCCAGGGCGGTGCGCAGCAGCGACAGCCCCGACTGCATCACCGACAGCGACAGGTCGAACTGGCGCTTGGCGTCGGCGGCGCGCAGCATCTCGCCCTCGATCGAGACCGAGTTGCCGTTGGGCGAAAGCTCGCCCCCCGCATCCCGCACCCCGGCAGTGCTGCCCCAGCCGGCGGCCGCGACGTGGCCGGGCCGGGTGGCTTTCAGCCGCGTGGGCGCACGGTCGGGGTCGAAATCCCGCAGGTCGCGGGCGCGATAGCCGGGGGTGTCGGCATTGGCGACATTGGTCGCGATCACCCGCTGGCGATTCGCGGCATGGGCACCCAGCTCTCGCGCCATCCGCATGGTGTCGATCCGATCTAGCAAAACAGGGTCCTCCTCGGGCCGCGATAAACCCGGTCTTAACCCCCAGAGGTTTATAAACCGTTTCGAGCCCAAAGATTTTCGGGCCGGAATCGACGGGAAAACGCATGGACAGGATCGAATCGACCGCCGAACGCATCAGAAAGCTGCGAATCGGGCGCTATTTCGGGCGAGTGGCGGCGATTCGCGCCGGGGTGGTCGAGGTGGGCGGGCTGAATCATTTCGCCTCGGTCGGCGACCGGGTCGGGTTCCTGAACGGGGCGCTCAGCGGCGAGGTGGTGGGGCTCGACCCCGAACACGCGCTGATCCTGCCCGAGGGGCCGACCGACGGGCTGTCGATCGGGGCGCGGGTCGAGCTGCTGTTCCGCCCCGCCATCGCGCCCTGCGACGGCTGGATCGGGCGCATCGTCGACCCGCTGGGCCGGCCGCTGGACGGGCGGCCGCTGCGTTCGGGGCACGAGGACCGCCGCTATCGCGCGCCCCCGCCGCCCGCGACCGCCCGCAAGCGGCTGGGGGCGCGGCTCGACAGCGGGCTGGCGGTGTTCGACACGCTGCTGCCGATCGTGCGCGGGCAGAGGATCGGGCTGTTCGCGGGCTCGGGCGTGGGGAAATCGACGCTGCTGGGGGCGCTGGCGCGCGGGCTTTCCGCCGATGTGGTGGTGGTCGCGATGGTGGGCGAGCGCGGGCGCGAGGTCCGCGAGTTCGTCGAATCCACCCTTGGCCCCGAGGGGATGGCGCGGGCGGTGGTGGTGGCGGCGACCTCGGACCAGTCGCCCCTGATGCGACGGCGCTGCGCCTGGGCGGCGATGGCGGTGGCCGAGCATTTCCGTGACCACGGCCGCCACGTGCTGTTCCTGGCCGATTCCATCACCCGCTTTGCCGAGGCGCATCGCGAGATCGCGCTGGCCTCGGGCGAGGCCGCCAGTAACCGCGGCTTTCCGCCCTCGACCGCGCAGGCGATCATGGCGCTGGCCGAACGTTCGGGCCCGGGGGCCGAGGGCACGGGCGACATCACCGGGGTGTTCAGCGTGCTGGTCGCGGGCTCGGACATGGAGGAACCCGTCGCCGACATCCTGCGCGGGGTGCTCGACGGGCATGTGGTGCTGGACCGCGCCATCGCCGAGCGCGGGCGGTTTCCGGCGGTGGATGTGCTGCGCTCGGTCTCCCGCTCGCTGCCGGGGGCGGCAAGTGCGGCGGAAAACGCCCTGATCGCGCGGGCGCGGGCGGCGCTGGGGCTTTATGCGGACTCCGAGTTGATGATCAAGGCGGGGCTTTATGCGCCGGGCAGCGATCCCCGGCTGGACGAGGCGGTGCGGCTGTATCCGGCGCTGGACGGGTTCGTCGCCCGCAGCTCGGACAGCGCCGCGCACAGCTTTGCGATGCTCGAGGATGCGCTTTCGCTGCGTTTGCAACCGGGGCGTGTGACATGAGGGCGCGGGGCGCCTGGCTGGTGCGGCTGTTCCTTCGCATCCGCCTGATTTATGTTAATATGTTGGAACACGACTTGCATCCAGACAAAATGCTGGACATTCAATCGGTTGCTTTGGCGGACCGAGGTTATGATGGCGCTGACCGAATACTTCATCCGATATCTGCAGCGCCGCGACGAGCTGGGCGCCGCCGATCTGGCCATCCTGCGCGCGATTCCCACGGAAACCCGGCAGTTCCAGAACGGGCAGACGATCGTCGCGCCGGGCCCCGACAAGAGCCACAGCTGCCTGGTGCTGGACGGCATGGCCGGGCGGTTGCACACCATGCCCGCGCGCGTGCCCCGCCCGGTGATCACCGCGCTTTACCTGCCCGGCGATTTCATGGACCTGCACAACTTCGTGCTGGCCGAGGTGGACGACCGGCTGGTGGCCTTCGGCCCGGCGCGGGTCGAGTTCGTGCATCATCGCCATCTGCGCGACCTGACCGAGAACCACCCGCATCTGACGCGGCTGCTGTGGATGGCGACGGCGATCGACGCGGCGGTGCACCGGCAGTGGCTGGCCGCGGCCAACACCCTGCGGTCCTCGGCGCATCTCGCGCATCTTGTATGCGAGATCTACACGCGGCAGGCGGTGGTGGGGGCGGCCAGCGACTATCGGATGACGCTGCCGCTGCTGCAGCGAGAGCTTGCGATCCTGCTGGGGTATTCCTCGATCCACGTGAACCGGGCGGTCCGCGACCTGCGCGACCGCAAGCTGCTGCGCTGGGTCGGGACCGAGATCGAGATCCTCGACTGGCCCGAGCTGGCGCGGCTGGCGCATTTCAGCGCCGACTATCTGGATCTGGAACGGCGGCGGCGCTAGGCCGCGCATCGCCGGCGCTGCACGGTCGATGAGAACGACGGGCCGGGAGCTCCGCGGCAACTTCTCGTCGCGGGTTGCGACGTTGAGGAAATGCGCGATGAAGCTCCCGATCGGCCAGGCAGGTGTGGGGAGGCGCTGCAACTTCTCATCCATCGGCCGCGACCTTGCGGAAGGGTGCGATGGGGCTCCCGCTCAGGGGTTCGCGACCCGGGCGCTACTGGCACAGGCGAAAACCGCTGTCCCGCGCCTTGATGTCCAGATGCAGGTGGTCGTCGTGGGCGGCGTTGCTGCCGGGGCCGAGCACGGTCGCGAAATACAGGCAGGCCGCCGCCTGCACCGCGTTCTGGAACGCCATCTCGATGCCGCCGCGGTCGCCGCGCGGCGCGATCTCCAGCCGGGTGCCGTCGTCGAAACCGAAGCCCGCGATGTCCACCGCATTGCCGAGCGCATGTTCGGAAACCGTCGCCGTCGAGGCCCCGCCCACCACCCCGCGGCAGGCGTAGGAGGTCCCGAGCGCGACCGAGGTGATCCGCGGGCTGCCCTCGAGCCGCCGCGCCGCCGGGATCACCGCCTCGCGCATCCACAGCGCCAGGCTGCGCGCGGTGTCGCAGCGCATCACGGCCGGGATGTCCAGCGCCAGCCCGGGCTGGAGGGCACGCACCTCGACCGGCCGGTCGATGCCGCAATCGCGGTTGTCGGGGTCGGCGACGGGCGCGGCCTTTGCCGCCTCGACCCCCAGCAGCCGCAGCCCCAGCCGGCAGGCGGCATGATCGAAATCGCTTTCCCGCAGGGTCTGGTGCAGCGGCGGGGCATCGGGGGGCGGAGGCTCTGGCGCGGGAAGGATGTCGGCCTCCGGCGGGGCAGCGGCGGTTTCTGGCGTGGGGTCGGTTTCCTCTGTTGCCGGTTGCGCCGGGGTCTGCTGCGCGGGGGCAGGCGGGCTGTCCGGTCGAGGTTCGGGGCGGCTGGGGGCAGGCTGCGGCAGCGCAGAATCGATAGCCGCCGCGTCGCCCGGGCGGGGCGCGGGCAGCAGGGCGGCATCGGGAGGCGGAGGCTCTGGCCCCGGCCTGACGTCGGCATCCGGCGGGGCAGGGGCGGCATCTGGTGTGGGGTCGGTTTCGTCCGCTGCCGGTTGCCCCGGGGTCTGCTGGGAAGGTGGGTTGCCCGGTCGGGGCTCGGGACGGCTGGAGGCTGGCTGCAGCGCGGAATCGACAGCCGCCGCCTCGCCCGGGCGGGGCGCGGGGTATTCGGCCTCGGCCGCGGGCCCGGCCTGTGCGGGCGCGAGAGGTTCGGCCTCGGCTGTCGGCCCGGCCTGCCCGGGCGCGGGTGCGGGAGGTTCAGCCTCGGCCGCCGGTCCGGCCTGCGTGGGCGGGCGGGTGATCGGTTGCGACAGCAACGGCGTGGGGACCGCCAGTGTCACCGCCAGTGCGGCTGCGATGCAGAGTCTGCGGCCCCGGGCGGGGCGCGGTCCCATGACGTGTCGCGCCCGCCCGGTCATCAGCTCGCGGCCGGCAGTGCAGCAGCAGGCAGGGCCGATGCGGGAGACTCCGGCAGCGCCAGCGCCGGCGCGGCCGCCAGCAAAATTCCCGCTGCCGGTTTGCAGCCCTGGCCCCCGCCGCGGGCGTTGGGGGCCGTGCTACGCATCAGTTGGCGACCGGCTGCGCGGTCTCCTGCGCCGCCGCCGTTCCCGTGGCCTGGTTCAGCGCCGCTGCCAGCGGGTCGGCGGCTGCCGAGACCGCCGGTCCCGGCAGCCGCCGGGCCACCGGCCGCGTGGCCGGGATGGGGGCCGGAAGCAGCGCGGCCTCGGCGGCATTTGCCGTGCCGCCGTCCGTCACAGCGCCCATCACAGGGTCCGTCACAGCGCCTGCCGCCACAGCTGGCATCGGCGTCGGCTCGACCGGCTTCGTCACCTCGGCGATGCTGACCCCGGGGTCGAGGAAATCGACGATGGTCTGCCCGGGGACCACCATCCTGGCCAGCTCCTGCGCGTCCCAGTTGGTCAGCCGCACGCAGCCGTTGCTCTGGTTCACGAACAGCCGCGAAGGCGTGGCGGTGCCGTGGATGCCGTAGGTCGGCTTGCTCAGGTCGATCCACACATTGCCCACCGGCCCGTTCGGCCCCGGCGGAATCCGCAGCACCTTGTCGTTCTCGCCCTGCTTGAAGTTGATGTTGGGGTTGTAGGTATAGTCGGGGTCGATCACCGCCGCCTCGACCAGATGCGAGCCGTGGGGCGAGGGCGTCGCGGCCGAGCCGACCGTGGCCGGATAATCCACCACCAGCCGCCCGGTCGCGTCATAGGCGGCGACCCGGCCGCTGGCCTTGTCCACGATGATCCGCAGCACCTTCTCGCGGCTGGGCTTGGCGGGGACGGTGATGTTGATCGTTTCGCCCGCAACGAAGCGCGCGGAGGGGTTCAGCTGCGCCAGGAAGCGTTCGTCCATGTGAAAGCGCTCGGCCAGTCTTTCCTGCACCGAGGTGTAGCCCATCGACGCCATCTTGGCCTTTTCGGCGTAGTCGGTGGGGATGGCGTCGACCAACCCATGCGCGTCCTGTTCGGTGATGGTGTAATGGCCGGTCAGCGGCGCGGTCGCGTGCTGTTCCAGCAGCGCCCAGACATGCGGGTCCAGCCGCCCGTCCTGCGCCAGCCCGTGCTTGCGCTCGAATGCGCGGATGGCGCTTTCGCTCATCCCGCCGCGGAACCCGTCCACCACGCCCGGGGAAATCCCGGCCCGGTCCAGCAGGATCTGCAGCTTGGCGGTCAGCGCCGACTGTCCCGGCGGCAGGTCGCCCGCGCCGGGATAGCTGGCGGACTCGATGTCGGCGGGGGTCATGTGGACCCGCGCCTCCTGCGCGGAGAGGGGCAGGGCGGTGGCAAGCATCAAGGCGGCGGCAAGCGCGGAAAACGGGCGCATTCGGTCGGGTTCCTTCTGGTCGTCCAGCCCTACCACTCGCAGGACCGCGGCCGCCTGCCAATCCCTGCCGATTCAAGAAAGTTTTATCGCGGGGGCCGACCGCGGCCGCGCCAAGGCAGATGACCTTGCGTCAGCAGGCTTGCCGCGGCGGGGCGCTGCTGGCTTGCTGCCCGGACCACGCCACCGAAAAAGGAACTGCCCATGCCGTTCGAGAACTGCCGGATCATCGACCGGGACACGCATCTGCTTGTGGTCAACGACAACCCGCGCCGCCGCAATGCGCTGACACCGGGGTTCCAGGCGGGGCTGACGCAGGCGCTGGCGCAGGCGGCGGCCGAGCCGCGGATCGGGGCGGTGGTGGTGACCGGCGCCGAGGGGTTCTTCTGCGCCGGCGGCGATCTGGAGATGCTGCTGGGCGCGCAGACCATGGACGAGCCCGCCCGCCGCGCCGCGATCGAGGCATTGCAGCGGCTGATCGGGGCGGTGCTCGACTGCCCGCGCCCGGTGATCGCGGCGGTCGAAGGCGGCGCGGCCGGGGCCGGCCTGTCGCTGGCGCTGGCCTGCGATCTGGTGGTGGCGGCGCGGGATGCGCAATTCGCTGCCTCTTACGTCAATGCCGGGCTGGTGCCGGACGGGGGGCTGACCGGCAGCCTGTCGGCGGCGCTGCCCCCGGCGCTGGCGGCCGAGCTTTGCCTGCTGGGCCGCCCCGTCGCCGCCCCCCGCCTGCTGGATCTGGGCGCGATCAACGCGGTGACCGATCCCGGCGCGGCGCTGGAGGAAGCCGAGGCGCTGGCCGCGCGGCTGGCCCATGGCCCGGCGCAGGCGCAGGCCTCGATCAAGGCGCTGCTGACCGGGGCGCGGCGCGCGCTGATGCAGGGGCAGCTGCAGGCCGAGGTGGCGCCGATGGCGCAGGCGCTGGCATCGGCCGAGGCGGCCGAGGGGATCGCCGCGTTCCTGGGCAAGCGCGCCAGCGATTTCCGGGCGCTGCGCAAGGGTTAGGGGCAGGCGTTATCCGCGGCGGGCGGGCGCGGCCAGCGTCACCCCGTCGCCCGCGCGCGACAGATCCATGCGGAACTCGGGCGCGAAGCTGTGCTGGGTCCAGATGAGCGGGCGCGCGCCCACCCACAGCGTGGTTTCCTGCACCAGCAGCGGCGCCTCGGGCAGGCAGCGCAGCATCTGGTCGGCCCCGACCTCGCCGGCTGCGCGCGCCGAGACCAGCCGCTCGATCAGGGTCAGGGCGGTGTTGTGGGCCAGCCATTCGTTCGCGGTCACCGTGCGCAGCAGGTCGTCGGTCAGCTGCGGCAGCGCCGCGGAATCGATCCAGCGCCGCTCGGCGCAGAACAGCCGCCCGTCGCAGTAAAGCAGCGTGCGCAATTCGCGCAGGTCGGCGGGGTCGCTGCGGAACAGCCGCTCGGCCGGCTCGCCCGGCGCTTGCGGCGGCACCGGGCAGGGCAGCGAGCCGAGATAGCGGAAGTCGAAGCGCCAGCCGCGTTCCTCGATCATGTCGCGGATCACCGGCAGGCTGGCCCGCTCGGGCTCGGGCTCCAGCCCCAGCACCACCCGGGTGCCGACCCGGCGTCGCCGTTCCAGCACCCCGCGCTCGGCCAGCGAGGTCAGGGCGCGGTTGACGGTGGCGCGGGCGCTGCCGAATTCGGCGGCGAATTGTTGTTCGGTTGGTATCAGGGTTCCGGGCGGATAGGTGCCGTTGCTGATCCGGTCCATGATCACGCCGCGGATCCCCGCCCAGGTGACAACAGAGCGGCCCGATCCTGCCGGTCCCATAGGTATTGCCACTGACCGCGTAAAATTCGTCATGTTGTTCCGATCCTTGCGCGATGGATCATAGGGCGGCGGCCCCGCGATCGAAACATGACAATAAAGACTGGTCCGCATCCGGTCCTGCCCTGGGCCGGGCGCCCGCACGCCGCGCGCAGCCCTCGCCGGACCGCAGGCCGCGCGCGGACCGGCCCCGCATCGGCCCCGCCGCGGGGTTGACTCGCCCTGACCGCCGCGTCCTCTTGTCGCGGGAACGCCCCCCGCGACGGGGGCTGAGTCGCCGCCTCTGCCGAACGGGTCCGAGGCGGGCTGGGACGCGAGGAAAGGGGCAGCATGTCGACCGGGAACTTCTCCAGCATGGCTGCGCCCCCGCCCCCCCGGACTGCCGCGCCCGCCGCGCCTTCGGCCGCGCGCACCGCCTGGCCGGTGCTGATCGCGATCAGCCTGTGCCACATGGTCAACGACATCCTGCAGTCGCTGCTGTCGGCGATCTACCCGCTGCTCAAGGACGAGTTCTCGCTGAGCTATGCGCAGATCGGGCTGATGACCTTCGCGTTCCAGGTCACCGCCTCGCTGCTGCAGCCGGTGGTGGGGATGGTCACCGACCGGCGCCCGATGCCGCGCTCGCTGGCGGTGGGAATGCTGTGCAGCTTTGTCGGCGTGCTGACGCTGGCGCAGGCGGGCAGCTATGCGATGCTGCTGACCGGGGCGATGCTGATCGGGCTGGGCTCGTCGATCTTCCACCCCGAAAGCTCGCGGGTGGCGCGCACCGCCTCGGGCGGGCGCTTCGGCACCGCGCAGTCGCTGTTCCAGCTGGGCGGCAACGGCGGGCAGGCGCTGGGGCCGCTGCTGGCGGCGTTCCTGGTGGTGCCGCTGGGCCGCCCGGTGCTGGGCTGGCTGGGGCTGATCGCGCTGGCCGGCGCAGGCGTGCTGTGGCAGGTCGGCCGCTGGGCCGAGGGCCGCCGCAAGGCCGGGGCGCTGCGCCATGTCGAGGGGCCGCCTCTGGCGCGCGGGCGCATCGTGATGGCGATCACCGTGCTGGCGGTGCTGTCGATGACCAAGGCCTTCTACATGGCCAGCCTGACCAGCTATTACACCTTCTTCCTGATCGACAAGTTCGAGATGAGCGCGCAGGGCGCCCAGATCATGCTGTTCCTGCTGCTGTTCGGCGCGGCAGCCGGCGTGATGCTGGGCGGCATCGCCGGGGACCGCATCGGCACCCGGCGGGTGATCTGGTTCTCGATCCTGGGCGTGCTGCCGTTTTCGCTGCTGATGCCGCATGTCGGGCTGGCGGCGACAGCGGTGCTGACGGTGCTGGTGGGGGGCATCATGGCCTCGGCCGCGCCGGCGATCGTGGTGTTCGCGCAGGAACTGGTGCCCGGCCGCACCGGGCTGATCGCGGGGCTGTTCTTCGGCTTTGCCTTCGGCATGGGCGGCATCGCCGCGGCGGTGCTGGGGCAGGTGGCCGACGCGCAGGGGATCCGCTTCGTGTTCCTGATCTGCTCGGTGCTGCCGGCGCTGGGGCTGCTGACCGCCTTCCTGCCGAAAGAGCGCGAGCTGGTGCGGCTCTGACCGCTTGCCGCCTGCCGGAAATCCGCCGCCCGGCCACTGGACAAGCCGGGCCACGCGCCCGACCCTGCACGCCGCAGGACGAAGGAGGAACCGCCGATGATGCGCTACAGCCGCGACATGCGAGGCTACGGGGAAAACCCGCCCGATCCGCGCTGGCCCGGCGGCGCGCGCATCGCGGTGCAGATCGTCGTCAACTACGAAGAGGGCGGCGAGAACTCGATCGAGCACGGCGATGCGGCGTCCGAGGCGTTCCTGTCCGAGATCACCGGCGCCCAGCCCTGGCCGGGGCAGCGGCACTGGAACATGGAAACCATCTATGACTACGGCGCGCGGGCCGGGTTCTGGCGGCTCTACCGGCTGCTTTCGGGCCTGCCGGTCACCTGCTACGGCGTCGCCACCGCCCTGGCGCGCAGCCCGGAACAGACAAGCGCCATGGTCGAAGCCGGCTGGGAAATGGCCACCCACGGGCTGAAATGGATCGACTACAAGGACGTCCCGCGCGAGGTCGAGGCCGAGCACATCGCCCGCGCCGTCGCCCTGCACACGCAGGTGACAGGTTCGCGCCCGCTGGGATTCTACCAGGGCCGCGCCTCGATGAACACGGTGGCCCTGGGCTGCGAAGAGGGCGGGTTTGAATATCTGGCGGATTCCTATGCCGATGAACTGCCCTATTGGCATGTGCATCAGGGGCGCCCGCAGCTGATCGTGCCCTATACGCTGGACGCCAACGACATGCGCTTTGCCAGCGGCGGTTTCGGCACCGGCGAGGATTTCTTTGCCTATCTGCGCGACAGCTTCGACTGCCTGTGGCGCGAAGGGGGCGAGGGGCGGGCGCGGATGCTATCGGTCGGGCTGCATTGCCGGCTGGCCGGCCGCCCGGGCCGGGCCGAGGGGCTGAAGCGTTTCCTCGACCACATGCGCGCGCATGAGGGCGTCTGGTTCGCGACACGGCTCGACATCGCGCGCCACTGGGCGGCCGAGCATCCGTATCGCGCCGCCGAGCGGCCCTCGACGCTGGACCGCAGCCCCTTCGTGGACCGCTTCGGCAGCATCTATGAACATTCCCCCTGGGTCGCGGAACGCTGCTGGGATGGCGAGCTCGGCGCCGCCCATGACAGCGCCGCAGGTCTCGCCGCCGCCATGGCGCAGCTGTTCCGCGCGGCCAGCGATGATGAGCGGCTGGCGGTGCTGTGCGCCCACCCGGACCTCGCCGGCAAGCTGGCGGCGGCGAAGCGCCTGACGGCAGAGTCGACCGCCGAGCAGGCCAGCGCCGGGCTCGACGCGCTGACCGACGCCGAGCGCGCCGAGTTCACCCGCCTGAACGAAGCTTACGTCGCCCGCCACGGCTTCCCCTTCATCATCGCGGTGCGCGACCACGACAAGCCCGGGATCATGGCGGCCATGGCCCGGCGGCTGCAGAACGACAGCGCCACCGAACGCGCCGAGGCCGAGCGGCAGGTGATGCGCATCGCGGAACTGCGGCTGAAAGCGGCGCTGGAGTAAGGGGGGCGCTGCCCCCGGCCCGTCCCGGGCCTCCCCCGGGATATTTGGGTGATGAAGAATGGGGGCGAGCGTCCTTGATGTGGAAATATCTTCGGGGCTTTCGCGCGTTCGGAGGCGGATCAGGAAACCGACCACAAGGCTGTTTTCCTGCCGGATGGGCCGGTGGACCGTTTCCGGCGAGCAAGGCCGCGGCAATGGTTGGGGGCAGGCAGCCCCAAGCCCGTCCGCGAGACAGGAATGAGAGAGTGAGCAGATGATCGACGAGACCACCCCGCGGGGCGACCCCGCCCCGATCCCCGGCGAAGATGCCCCGGCGCCGGTGCCGACGCCCTATGCCGGCCCCGTGGCCGGGCTGCCGCCGCAGACCGGGCTGACCACCGACACCGCGGTGTTCACCGACGCCTATGCGGTGATTCCGCGCAGTGTCATGCGCGACATCGTGACCAGCTTCCTGCCCGGCTGGACCGGGATGCGCATGTGGATGCTCGCCCGGCCGCTGTCGGGGTTTGCCGAGACCTTCAGCCAGTATGTGGTCGAGCTGGCCGAGGGCGGCGGCTGCGACACCCCCGAGGACGACCCGGAAATCCAGTCCGCGATTTTCGTCACCGGGGGAGAGCTGGACGTGACCATCGCCGGCGTCACCCACCGGCTGGTCCCCGGCGGCTTTGCCTATGTGCCCCCCGGCACCGACTGGTCGCTGCGCAACGCCACCCCCGGTAATGCCGGTTTCCACTGGTGGCGCAAGCGCTGGCAGCCGGCGGCCGGGGTGACGCCCCCCGATCCGATCATCGCGCAGGAACAGGACATCGCGCCCTCGCCCATGCCCGATACCGAGGGCGCCTGGGCCACCACCCGCTTCATGGACCCGGCCGACCTGCGCCACGACATGCATATCACCCTGGTCACCTTCCAGCCCGGCGGCTCGATCCCCTTTGCCGAAACTCATGTGATGGAACACGGGCTGTTCGTGCTGGAGGGCAAGGCGGTCTATCGCCTGAACCGCGACTGGGTCGAGGTGGGGCCGGGCGATTTCATGTGGCTGCGCGCCTTCTGCCCGCAGGCCTGCTATGCCGGCGGGCCGGGGCGGTTCCGCTATCTGCTCTACAAGGACGTGAACCGGCACGCGCCGCTGTGGTTCGGCACCCACGGCTCGGGCCGGGCAGGGGGCTAGGGCGGTCCTCGGCGGCGCCTCGCAGGGGTATTTTTACCAGAAAGAAGCGGCAGGGACTTCTTTCTGGTAAAAATACCCCTGCGGCCGCGCGCGACGCAAGCACGGCGCGGCAGTCTGGCGGCGGCGGCGGTCGCGGGGTAAAGGGGCGGCATGAAACCCGCCCGTCCCAACCTTGCCCACGAACGCGCCTGCATGGCCGAGGGCGCGCTTCTGGTCTGCGGCGTCGATGAGGTCGGGCGCGGGCCGCTGGCCGGGCCGGTGACGGCGGCGGCGGTGATCCTGCCGGCGCGCGGCATTCCCCGCGGGCTCGACGATTCCAAGAAACTGTCCGCGGCCGAGCGCGAGCGGCTGGCCGCCCGGATCATGGCCTGCGCCGACTGGGCCGTGGCCCATGCCAGCGTCGCGGAGATCGCGCAGCTCAACATCTATCACGCGAGCCATCTGGCGATGTGCCGGGCGGTGGCGGCGCTGAAATCGCGCCCCTGCGTGGTGCTGGTGGACGGCAACCGCATCCCGGCGCAGCTGGGGCTGCCCGCCCGCGCGATCGTCGGCGGCGATGCGCAAAGCCTGTCGATCGCGGCGGCCTCGATCGTCGCCAAGGTGGTGCGCGACCGGATCATGGTGGATTTGGCGCAACAGCACCCCGGCTATGGCTGGGACCGGAACATGGGTTATCCGACCCGGACCCATCGCCGGGCGCTGGCGGAACTGGGTCCGACCCCGCTCCATAGGATGGGATTTGCGGCGATCCACAAGATCTTGTGTCCAGCCGAAAACTCAACCGACTGATTCAAAATAAGAATTGACGCCGAATCACCTGTGACTCATCTTGGGCGCAACAGATGAGCGGTACCGAACGCCGCCGGGTTGAGAGCAGAGATGACCACGACACACGCCAAGCCGCGCGGCACCGCGCGCATCGAATCCGCATTGCCGATCAACAGCATCCTTGCCGGTGACTGTATCGAGGTGATGAACTCCCTGCCCGAGGGCTCGGTCGATCTGATCTTCGCCGACCCGCCCTATAACCTGCAGCTGCGCGGCGATCTGCACCGGCCCGACAACAGCCGGGTGGATGCGGTGGACGACGCCTGGGACCAGTTCGGCAGCTTTGCCGCCTATGACCGCTTCACGCAGAACTGGCTGGCGGCGGCGCGCCGGCTGCTGAAACCGAACGGCGCGATCTGGGTGATCGGCAGCTATCACAACATCTTCCGCGTCGGCGCCGAGCTGCAGAACCAGGGGTTCTGGATCCTCAACGACGTGGTCTGGCGCAAGTCGAACCCGATGCCGAACTTCCGCGGCAAGCGCCTGACCAACGCGCATGAGACGCTGATCTGGGCCTCCAAGACCGAGGGCGCCAAATACACCTTCAACTACGAGGCGCTGAAAAGCCTGAACGAGGGCATCCAGATGCGTTCGGACTGGACGCTGCCGATCTGCACCGGGGGCGAGCGGCTGAAGGACGCCGAGGGTGCCAAGGCGCACCCGACCCAGAAGCCCGAAAGCCTGCTGCACCGGGTGCTGGTGGGCACGACCAACCCCGGCGACGTGGTGCTGGACCCGTTCTTCGGCACCGGCACCACCGGCGCGGTCGCCAAGATGCTGGGCCGCGACTGGATCGGGATCGAGCGCGAGGCCGCCTACCGCGAGGTGGCCGAGCGCCGCCTGTCCCGCGTCCGCCGCCTGGACGCCAGCGCGCTGGCCACCACCACCGGCAAGCGTGCGGAACCTCGCGTCCCCTTCGGCCAGGTGGTCGAGCGCGGGATGCTGCGCCCGGGAGAGGAGCTGGTCTCGGTCAACACCCGCCACACCGCGCGGGTGCGCGCCGACGGCTCGCTGATCGGGCGCGACGTGCGCGGCTCGATCCACCAGGTCGGCGCCGCGCTGGAAGGGGCGCCCTCGTGCAACGGCTGGACCTATTGGCATTTCCGCCGCGACGGGCAGATGATCCCGATCGACATCCTGCGTCAGCAGATCCGGGCCGAGCTGGCAGAGGCCCGCTGACCCCAGTTTCGCCGGTGTCCCGCGCCGCCGCCCTGGCGGTCACGGGACGCGACTTGCCCCGCCTGGCCCGGCCTGGCGGGGTCTTTTCGTTCCGGAAACGCTGCTCTGGCCTGTGCCTCTCGGCGCCCGCCGCTCCGCCCCGGCATATCTCTTCCTTGGGAAAAATATCCCCGCCGGAGGCAGGACCGGGCGTCAGCCCGGGCCTTGTGCCATCTGGTGCGGACGGGACTCGAACCCGCACCGACTGCTGCCACAGGGAGTTCAAGTTTTGCGAAAGGCCCCAACGCCGGCATTTGCGGGCTTCTCGGGGTCCCTTGGGGCGCTGGCTCCACGTCACAGTCCGGGTCACAGATAACCGGCGTCCCGGATTGCGCAGGGGCGGCGGATCACATATCCCCGGAAACAGGCGCGGGCGTGATGGAATGGTAGACATTCGAGACTTAAAATCTCGTGGCCTCGTGCCGTGCGGGTTCGAGTCCCGCCGCCCGCACCAAGCCCCCGCAGGCGTTCCGTCGGCGCCCGATCAGGTCCGTGATCGGGCTTAGCGATGGCAGCATCCCCATCGCGATGTGGTTGAGGCGCAGCTTCATGTCCGCGTAGGAGGCGCCCGCCGCCTCGGCCAGCAGATGGACACAGAGGCGGTTCCGCCCGGTTTGCTTGTGGGGCACGAGGGACCGCTCGCGGTGCCGCCCTTAACCCCGCGGCAAGGTCTCGCGCAGATAGCGCATCATGTTGCCGCCCATGACCTTGGCGATCTGCTCCTCGCTCAGCCCGGCGTCCAGCAGCGAATGGGTCAGCGCCGGCAGGCCGGCGGCGTCGAAGGGCACCCCGACCGAGCCGTCCCAGTCCGACCCCAGCGCGACGTGATCCTCGCCCAGCAGCTCGATGGCGGCGGCGATGGTGGCGGCGATGCCGGCGGGGCTGTCGTTGCAGGTGACATCCGCCCAGAAGCCGATGCCGACGATGCCGCCCTTGTCGGCGATCTGCCGCAGCAGCGCGTCGTCGAGGTTGCGCGGGGTGTTGCAGAGCCCGTGCACCCCGGTGTGGCTGAGCATCGGTTTCGCGCCCGGCACCGCCAGCACCTCGCGCACCACCTGCGGCGAGGCATGGGCGAGGTCGATCACCAGCTGCCGGGCGACCAGTTCCGCGACCACCTCGCGGCCGAAATCACTCAGCCCGGCCTGCGACTGCCCGTGCAACGAACCGCCGAGCTCGTTGTCGAAGAAATGCGTGATCCCGAAGATGCGATAGCCCGCGCCCTCCATCACCGGCAGGTTGGCGAGGTTGCCTTCCAGCGGATGCGCGCCCTCCATCGCCAGGATCGCACCGATGACGCGGCTGCCCGCCGCACGCTCGGCCAGCAGCGCGGTCAGGTCGTCGGCGCTGCGGATCAGCCGCAGCCGGTCGGGGTGCGTATCGGCCAGCCGGGCCAGGCGGCGCGACTGGTCCAGCGCGCGTTCCTTGAGGCTGAACCAGCTTTGCACCGGGCGCAGCTGGCCGATGACCAGCGGCGTGATGTTGTCGGGCGCATCAGTGGCGTTTTCGCCGTAGTTCTGGCCGCGCGGGCTTTTCGTCACCGCGCTGAACACCTGCACCGCGACATTGCCGCGGTCGAGCCGGGGCAGGTCCACGTGGCCCTCGGGGCGCTCGACCGACAGGTCGCGGTCCCACAGCAGCGGGTCGGCGTGCAGATCGCCGATCACCAGCCGCCGGTGCAGCGCCAGCGCCGCGTCCGACACCGGCCAGTCGGCGCGGGCGGTCACGGGGTTCAGCCGGTCGGCGACCAGCCGCGGGCCGAACACCGCCACCGCTGCCAGCGCCAGCAGGGTGACCCCCGCCAGCCCCAGCAGGATGCGGCGCAGGCGCCGGGGCCGCTGGCGGCGGAACGGGTCGCGAGCCACCCGCTTAACCCTCCATCGCTTCGAGCTGGTCGATGAAGCCCTCGATCATCGACAGCCCCTTGTCCCAGAACGCCGGGTCCGAGGCGTCCAGCCCGAAGGGGGCCAGCAGTTCCGCATGGTGGCGAGAGCCGCCGGACTTGAGCAGGTCGAAATACTTGGCCGGGAAGCCCTCGGGCTGCGCCTCGTAGGCGGCGTAGAGCGCGTTCACCAGCCCGTCGCCGAAGGCATAGGCATAGACGTAGAAGGGCGAGTGCACGAAATGCGGCACATAGGACCAGAAGCTCTCGTATCCCGGCATGAACTCGAAGGCGTCGCCCAGCGATTCATGCTGCACCTGCATCCAGATCGCGTTGATGTCGTCGGGGGTCAGCTCGCCCTCGGCGCGGGCCGCGTGCAGGCGACATTCGAAATCGTAGAAGGCGATCTGGCGCACGACCGTGTTGATCATGTCCTCGACCTTGCCGGCCAGCAGCGCCTTGCGCTCGGCCTGGTCGGTGGTGCGGGAGAGCAGGGCGCGGAAGGTCAGCATCTCGCCAAACACCGATGCGGTTTCGGCCAGCGTCAGCGGCGTCGCGGCCAGCAGCTCGCCCTGTCCGGCTGCCAGCCGCTGGTGGACGCCATGGCCGAGTTCGTGCGCGAGCGTCATCACGTCGCGCGGCTTGCCCAGATAGTTCAGCAGCACATAGGGATGCGCGTCGGTGACCGTGGGGTGCGCGAAGGCGCCCGGCGACTTGCCGGGCTTCACGCCCGCGTCGATCCAGCCGCGGTCGAAGAACGGCTCGGCCAGACGCGCCAGTTCCGGGTCGAAGCCGGCATAGGCATCGAGCACCGTGGCGCGGGCCTCGGCCCAAGGCACCAGCCGGTCGGGTTCCTGCGGCAGCGGCGCATTGCGGTCCCAGACTTGCAGCTTGTCCAGCCCCAGCCAGCGCGCCTTGAGCCGGTAGTAGCGATGCGACATCCGCGGATAGGCGGCCACCACCGCATCGCGCAGCGCAGCCACCACCTCGGGCTCGACATGGTTCGACAGATGCCGGGCGGTCTGCGGAGTGGGCATCTTGCGCCACTTGTCCTCGATCGCCTTTTCCTTGGCGAGCGTGTTGTGGATGCGCGAAAACAGCTTGATGTTGTCGCCGAACACCTGCGCCAGCGCCCGCGCACCGGCTTCGCGCCGGGCGCGGTCGTGGTCGGTCAGCAGGTTCAGCGTGGCTTCCAGCCCCAGCACCTCGCCCTCGACGTCAAAGGTCAGGGCGGCGGTGGTTTCGTCGAACAGCCGGTTCCAGGCGGCCGCCCCCACCACGGAATTGTCGTGCAGGAACTTTTCCAGCTCGTCCGACAGCTGATAGGGGCGCATGGCGCGCATCCGGTCGAACACCGGCTTGTAGCGCGAGGGGCCGCAGGGGGTGCTGAACACCTGTTCGTAGATCTCGTCGGGGATGCGGTTGAACTCGAGGCTGAAGAACACCAGCGGCGTGGTCATGTCGGTGATGCGGGCCTGCAGGTCGCCCAGCATCTTGGCGCGGCCGGCATCGGTGGTGTTCTGGTAATAGCGCAAGCCGGCATAGGACATGATCCGCCCGGCGATCAGGTCGATCTGCTGATAGCGTTCCACGCACTCCAGCATCTCGGCCGGGGTCAGCGCGGCCAGCCGGCCTTCGTAGTCGGCGGCGAAGCTGGCGCAGGCGGCGTCCAGCCGTTCGAGGTCACGCGCGAGCTCCGGCGCGTCGGGGGCGGGGTAGAGGTCGCTCAGGTCCCATTCCGGCAGCTCGCCCAGCGGAGCCGCGGCCGCGCCCCCCACACCCTCGGCGTCGCGACAGGGACCGTTGCAGTGGGGCAGGCGGGTCATCGGCATCTCCTCGTGTTCCGTCGGGACGTGTTCCGTCGGGGCAACATCTGTCCTTTCGGGGGCTTGGGTTCAACCCGGCGCGGCGCCGGCCGGCGGAGGCTTGCCCTTGCGTCGCGGCCGGAGCGGGGGGGTTCCAACCCCGCGCCCCGGAGGATATTTGCGGCAAGGTGAAAGGGTTTCCCGATTTTCGGGCCGCGGGGCGAAGGGTGGCAGCCCACGGCGGCGGGGTTCGGGACGGTTGGCGGCCGCGGCGGGGATTTGCCGGGAAAATCCGCAGCCTCGCCAGGTTTGCGCGGTTTTGTCCATTTTGCCCGCGATTGCCAGGGGGCGGCGCGGGGCATAGCCTTGCGCGCGACGAAATGCCCAGTCCAGAGGAATGCGCCATGACCGACAACCCGAGCCCGCAGGGATTTGACACGCTTGCCATTCATGCGGGTGCCGAGCCGGACCCCGCGACCGGGGCGCGGCAGGTGCCGATCTACCAGACCACCGCCTATCAGTTCCGCGATGCCGACCACGCCGCCCGCCTGTTCAGCCTGCAAGAGGTCGGCTACATCTATTCGCGCCTGACCAACCCGACGATTTCCGCGCTGCAGGCCCGGGTCGCGGCGCTGGAGGGGGGTGCGGGCGCGGTCTGCTGTTCCTCGGGTCACGCGGCGCAGATCATGGCGCTGTTCCCGCTGATGGGGCCGGGGCTGAACATCATTGCCTCGTCGCGGCTGTATGGCGGCACCGTCACCCAGTTTTCCCAGACCATCCGCCGCTTTGGCTGGTCCTGCCGCTTCGTCGACCTCGAGGATCTGGACGCCGTGCGCGCCGCCATCGACGACGACACCCGCGCGATCTTCTGCGAATCGATTTCCAACCCCGGCGGCTATGTCACCGACATTCCCGCCATCGCCGCCATCGCGGATGAGGCCGGGATTCCGCTGATCGTGGACAACACGCTGGCCACGCCGTTCCTGTGCCGCCCGATCGAGCAGGGGGCGACGCTGGTGGTCCACAGCCTGACCAAATACCTGACCGGCAACGGCACCGTCATGGGCGGCGCGGTGGTCGATTCCGGCAAGTTCGACTGGTCGGCCTCGGGCAAGTTCCCGTCGCTGTCGGACCCCGAGCCCGCCTATCACGGGCTGCGCTTCCACGAGACCTTCGGTCCGGCCGCCTTCACCTTCCATTCTATCGCCATCGGGCTGCGCGACCTGGGGATGACCATGAACCCGCAGGCCGCCCATTACGTGCTGATGGGGATCGAGACCCTGGGCCTGCGGATGGAGCGCCACGTCGCCAACGCCCGCCGCGTGGCCGAGTGGCTGGAGGCCGACCCGCGCGTGGCCGAGGTCACCTATGCCGGGCTGCAAGGTTCGCCCTGGCATGACCGGGTGCAGCGGCTGTATCCCAAGGGGGCAGGGGCGCTGTTCACCATCCGCCTGAAGGGTGGCTATGACGCCTGCGTGGCGGCGATCGGGCGGCTGCAGATGATCAGCCACGTGGCGAATCTGGGCGACGCGCGCACGCTGGCGATCCATCCGGCGTCGACCACCCACAGCCAGCTGACCGAAGCGCAACAGATCGCTGCGGGCGCCGGCCCGGATCTGGTGCGGCTGTCGATCGGGATCGAGAACCCCGAGGACATCATCGCCGACCTCGACCGCGCCTTGGGCTGAGGCGGGTACCGGGCCGGACCCGGGTGTCGGATGCGAAAAGGGGGCCGCGCCTTGGGTGCGGCCCCTTGCGATTCGTGACGTGGCGTTTCGTCGCAAAGAAGCTTTCGAGCAGCGGCAACCCGCGGCGGTGCGGCGGCGTTCCGCAATTGTTGGTGTGGCCGCAGGTTGCCTGAATCTTCATAACAGGATTAATTACAACTGAGACTCTCGGGCGATATTTGGCGGGCAAGGCTGTGAAAGATTTATTCTTTCCCAGAATATGCATTGTCCTGGCTTTGGTGATTCTGGCCGGAGTTGCCGCGCTGTGGGTATTGCTCGAGGCTATTTTCGTCGGACCGGAACTGGCCGGGATTCCCTTCCCTGATCCGGGGACAGGGGCGGCACTCTACCGCGCGGAACTGCTTGCCCCGCCCGAGTGGCTGCCGACAGCCCTGTCCCGGCTGGATCCCTGGATCTTCGCGCTGGGGCTGCTGGTCGTGCTGCCGGTGCTGCTGAGCCTTGGCATCGACTGGGCCGCCGGCCGCCGCCGCAACACCCCCCGCGCGCCCTTGGACGACATCCCCCGCCTGGACCGCCGCAGCCTGCGCCCCCGCGGCGGCAGGCACCGCCCCTGAGGGACCCGGAAACGCCGCCGGAATGCTCTGGCTCCCCCGGGTGAACTGACCCGGTGACAGGGAATTCTACGCGATGCAGGAAGAATTGGTGGAGCCAAGGGGAGTCGAACCCCTGACCTCTTGAATGCCATTCAAGCGCTCTACCAACTGAGCTATGGCCCCACCGGAGGTCCGGGCTGCGTCTGGCGCCGCCCGCGTGGGGGGTCGTATATGGGGTGTCGCGGCGGGGTGCAAGAGGGAAAATCGCGGTTTCGCTGCAACTGCGAAGATTGTGGCGGAACCGGCTGGCGGAAAAGGAAAAGCCCCCGCAGAGGGGGGCTTTCGTGGCAGGGGGCGCGGGACGCTCAGTCCTCGTCGGGCTCGGCGACATCGGCGATCTCGTCCAGCGAGACATCCGCGTCATCGTCGTCGTCCAGCAGATCGTCGTCCAGCTCGCCCCCGTCGGCGGCATCGTCCAGATCGTCATCGACCACGTCGTCCTGGTCGGCGTCGCGGGCGGTCTTCTCGCTGATCAGGGCGCGGCCGCGCGCCGTCGCCAGGCTTTCGGCCGAAAACTGGGCGTTGCAGACCGGGCAGGTCATCGGGTCGTTGCGCAGGTCATAGAAGCGGCTTCCGCAGCTGGGGCAAAGGCGCTTGGTGCCCCATTCCTCTTTGGGCATGGTGTTCTCTTTTCGCCAAAGGTCAGGTAAATCCGGCCTCCCCTGCCACAGGGTTCCGGGGGTGTCAAAGGCTTTCGCCCCACCGGCGGCGGGGCGGGCAAGGGGACAGGGATTTTGGGCGGCAGGATGATCCTTGAGAACGGGACCGAGGTGACGCTGCGCCGCCATGCGGGGGCGCGGCGGATGACGCTGCGGGTGTCGCGGCGCGACGGCTCGGTGACGCTGACCCTGCCGCGGCGGATGCCGGAATCGCGGGCGCTGGCCTTTCTGCGCGCGCAGGGAGACTGGCTGTCCCGCGCCCTGGCGGCGCTGCCGCCGGCGCGGGTGGTGGCCTTCGGCGCGCTGCTGCCGGTCGAAGGGCGGGCGCTGCTGCTGACCCCGGCCGATGTCCGCGCCCCGCAGGTCCAGGGCGAGGCGCTGATCCTGCCGGGGCTGCGGCCGCCGGGCCTGACCGCGGCGGCCTTTCTGCGCGGGCTGGCGCAGGCGCGGCTGGCGGCGGCCAGCGACCGCCACGCCGCGGCGCTGGGGCGGCGCTTCACCGCCATCGCGCTGCGCGACACACGGTCGCGCTGGGGCAGCTGCACCGATCGCGGGCGGCTGATGTATTCCTGGCGGCTGGCGATGGCCCCGCCCGAGGTGCTGGATTACGTCGCGGCGCACGAGGTCGCGCATCTGGCGCATATGGATCATTCGCCGGATTTCTGGGCGGCGGTGGCGCGGCTGTGTCCCGATTACGCGGCGCGGCGGGCCTGGCTGCGCGCCCATGGCGGCACGCTGCACGCCTGGCAGTTCCGCGGCGCCGCGGCCGAGGAGGATAACGCGGAGGAGGGGCGTGAAATTGACAGCGTGTCGGAAACGTGATCACAAATCGGCATGATCAGCCCCAGAAGCGCCCCGTCCCCGACCTCATCCGCCCCGGCCAGCGCCCCGGCTGCCGCGCCGCCGCAGCCCTCGGCGCATGAGCGGCTGTATCGCAGCCTGCGCGGCCGGATCATGCTGGGCGAGCTGCCGCCGGGCAAGGCGCTGACCCTACGCGGCATCGCGGCCGAGGCGCGGGTCAGCATGACCCCCGCGCGCGAGGCGGTGCGGCGGCTGGTGGCCGAGGGGGCGCTGACGCTGTCGGCCTCGGGGCGGGTGGCGACACCGGCGCTGTCGGTCGAGCGGCTGGAAGAGCTTGCCGCCCTGCGCGCGCTGATCGAGCCCGAGCTGGCCTCCCGCGCGCTGCCCCGCGCGCATCTGGCGCTGATCGACCGGCTGGCGGCGATCAATGCCGCGATCGGGGATGCGGCGCAGAACCACGATGCGGTCGGCTATATCCGCAGCAATCTCGAGTTCCACCGCACGCTCTACCTGCGCGCGCAGGCCCCAGCAATGCTGGCGATGCTGGAAACCATCTGGCTGCAGTTGGGACCGACCATGCGCGCGGTCTACCAGAAGATGCGCCGCAACGAGGCCCCGCGCCATCACCGCATGATCCTGGCGGCGCTGCGCGCAGGGGACGAACCGGCGCTGCGGCTGGCGATCCGCACCGACGTGACGCAGGGGCTGCGCCATCTGCTGCCGGTGCCGGGCGAGGGGCGCTGAGCCCCGCGGCGACCTGCCGCAGGGCTGCCCGGGCCTCAGACTTCCTCGATACGCAGCTCGACCGGCTCGCCCTCGACCACGCCGGTGCGGGGCAGTTGTTCCATCGCGTGCTGGATCGCCTCGGGGGTGGTCTTGTGGGTGACGATCAGCACCGGGGCGCTGCCGCCGACGGTGTGGCCGTATTGGCGCATCCGGTCGATGGAGATCCCGGCGTCGCCCAGCACCGTCGCCACCTTGGCCAGCGCGCCCGGCTTGTCGGCCAGCGTCAGCCGCAGGTAATAGGCGGCGGGCACCGCGGTGCGGGCGGGCTGGGGCACTGCCAGCCGCTCGGCGGGCTGGCCGAACACCGGCATCCGCACGCCGCGGGCCAGTTCCACCAGGTCGGACATCACCGCGCTGGCGGTCGGGCCCTCACCGGCGCCGGCGCCGCGCAGCACGATCTGGCCGACCGAATCGCCCTCGACCACCACCATGTTGGTGCCGCCTTCCAGCTGGCCCAGCGGGCTGTCGGCGGGCACCAGGCAGGGCGACATCCGCTGTTCCAGCCCGCGGCCGGTCATCTGCGCCACCCCCAGCAGCTTGATGCGATAGCCCATGTCGGCGGCGCGGTTGATGTCGTCGATCGAGATCCGTTCGATCCCCTCGATCTCCACCGAATCGAAGGCGACGCGGGTGCCGAAGGCCAGCGCGGCCAGGATCGCCAGCTTGTGGCTGGCGTCGATGCCGCCCACGTCCAGCGTCGGGTCGGCCTCGAGGTATCCCAGCTGGCGGGCTTCCTCGAACACGGCCTCGTAGGGCAGACCGGCCGACTGCATCCGGGTCAGGATATAGTTGCAGGTGCCGTTCATCACCCCCATCACGCGCGAGATGCGGTTGCCGGCCAGGCTTTCGGTGATCGCCTTGATGACCGGGATGCCGCCGGCCACCGCGGCCTCAAAGCGGATGGTGCGGCCCTGACGCTCGGCCCGCTCGGCCAGCGCCTGGCCGTGGACGGCCAGCAGCGCCTTGTTCGCGGTCACCACGTCCTTGCCGTGGTCCAGCGCCAGCTCGATCGCCTCGCGCGCGGCGCCCTCGGTGCCGCCGACCAGCTCGACCAGCACGTCGACGTCGTCGCGCAGGGCAAGCTCGGCCGGGCTGTCCACCCAGGCGTATTCTGAGATGTCGGCGTCGCGGTTGCGGGTGCGGTCGCGGGCGCAGACGGCGGTGATCTGCAGCGGCCGCCCCGCGCGCGCCGCCAGCAGGCCGGCGTGGTTCTGGACGATCTTCACCACCCCGATGCCCACGGTGCCCAGTCCGACGATGCCAAGGCGCAGCGGCGCGGGGCCAGGCACTGGCGACGCGGGCGAAGGGGTGGCGGACATGGGGGCCTCGTATGCGATGGGGTGCGAGGCAGGCAGAACCCGCGCCGCGGTCGCCGCGTGTTATCCCGCGGGCCGCGGCTTGGCAACGCGGGCAAACGGGCAGGGGACTACAGCCAGCGCCGGGTGCGCGCCGCCCAGGCGTCGAAGCCGCGCGCGTCGCGGGCGCGCAGCCAGGCTTCCTCGCGCCGGATGAAGCGGTGCTGGATCACTGCCATGAACCCCGGCACCAGCAGCAGCGCGGCCAAGGGCTGCCACAGCAGGCACAGCCCGGCCAGGATCAGCGCATCCGCCAGATAGATCGGGTTGCGCGACAGGCGATAGGGGCCGCGGGTGACCAGCGCGGTCGGCGGCCGGGTCGGGTCCACGGTGGCGCCGCCGCGCAGCATCACCCAGGCCGCCGCCGCCATCAGCGCCAGCCCCGACAGCACCAGCGCCCAGCCCGCGCCCGGCGCCACCGGCATCGGCCACAGCCGCCCCGCCAGCCACGCCGCCGCCGCAAACATCGCCAGCCATGCCGGCGGATAATCCAGAACCCTGCCCATCGCGCCCAAGCTCCTCTCCAGGGTCACTCCATCCAGCCGTTGCCGCCGTCGTCCAGCGCCTCGATGATCCGCGCCACTCGCCGGGCGCTGTCCAGCGACATGTCGCGGATGGCGCGGATGTCCGGCGGATCCAGCGTGCCGTCGAAGATCTCGCCCCTGGTGTTGGCGAAAATCGGCTGCCAGGCGCCGCCGCGCGGCTGCCAGTTGGCGTGGCACAGCAGGTTGCGCCAGGATTTCACCTCGTCCAGCTGCGCGATCAGCTCGGGGTCGGCGCGCCCCTCGCGCGCCAGCGTGCGTTCAAGCCGCTCGATCAGCGTGCCCAGCGAATCGGCGGCGACGTGATCCATGCGGCGCAGCCAGCTGCGAAAATCCCGGTCGTGGATCGAGGCCGGCAGGCGGCGCTGGTCCAGTGCGAAGATCGCGCGCTTCAGCATGTCCTCGAGATGGCCGAAACTGGCGACCGCCCGCCCGATCTCGAGCGCGAGCGGCTCTGGCAGCTCGTGCCAGACCGAGGGGGCGCCATCTATCCGCACCATGCCATCAGCCCCCTGCGCGCCGCGGCCCGCCGAAACCCGCCGGGACGCCTGATCCGATCCATGTGCCGACTGGTGGCACGTCCCCCGGCCTCGGGCAAGAGCGCCAGTCCGGGGCTTCTTTCTGGCCCAAATACCCCCGGGGGGTGCGGGGGGCGGCAAGCCCCCCGCTGCAGCGGCGACGTCACGCAGCGGCGCGTTTCGCCTTGACGATATCCAGGATCTCGCGGGCGGCGGCCGGGATGTTGGTGCCGGGACCGAAGATCGCGGCGACGCCGGCGTTGCGCAGGAACTCGTAATCCTGCTGCGGGATCACGCCGCCGCAGATCACGATGATGTCGCCTGCGCCCTGCGCGCGCAGCGCCTCGATCAGCTTGGGCGCCAGCGTCTTGTGGCCGGCGGCCTGCGACGAGATCCCGACGATATGCACGTCGTTGTCGACGGCGTCCTGCGCGGCTTCCTCGGGGGTCTGGAACAGCGGCCCCACGTCGACGTCGAAACCGATGTCGGCGAAGGCGGTGGCGATCACCTTGGCGCCGCGGTCGTGGCCGTCCTGGCCCATCTTGACCACCAGCATCCGCGGGCGCCGGCCCTCGGTTTCGGCGAACGCCTCGACGTCCTTCTGGATGCGGGCAAAGCCCTCGTCGCCCTCATAGGCGGCGCCATAGACCCCGGCGAGCGTGCGCACCTCGGCCCGGTGGCGGCCGAACTCCTTTTCCATCGCCATGCTGATTTCCCCAACGGTTGCACGCGCCCTTGCCGCCTCGACCGCGGCTTCCAGCAGGTTGCCGCCCTCGGCGGCGCGGCGGGTCACCTCGGCCAGCGCCGCGTCGCAGGCGGCCTGGTCGCGGGTGGCGCGGATCCGTTCCAGCCGCGCGATCTGCGCGGCACGTACCGCCATGTTGTCGATGTCGAGGATGTCGATCGGGTCTTCCTTGTCCTTGCGGTACTTGTTGACCCCGACAATCACCTCTTCGCCGCGGTCGATCATCGCCTGCCGGCGCGCCGCGGTTTCCTCGATGCGCAGCTTGGGCTGGCCGGTGGCGACGGCCTTGGTCATGCCGCCCATCGCCTCGACCTCCTCGATGATCGCCCAGGCCTTGTCGGCCAGCTCGGCGGTCAGCGATTCGACGTAATAGGACCCGGCCAGCGGGTCGACGACATGGGTGATGCCGGTTTCTTCCTGCAGGATCAGCTGGGTGTTGCGGGCGATGCGGGCGCTGAAATCGGTGGGCAGGGCGATCGCCTCGTCCAGCGCGTTGGTGTGCAGCGACTGGGTGCCGCCAAGCGCCGCGCTCATCGCCTCGTACGCGGTGCGGATGACGTTGTTGTAGGGGTCGAGCTCGGTCAGGCTGACGCCCGAGGTCTGGCAGTGGGTGCGCAGCATCAGGCTCGACTGCTTCTTCGCGCCGAAATCGGTCATGATCCGGTGCCACAGCAGCCGCGCGGCCCGCAGCTTGGCGATCTCCATGAAGAAGTTCATGCCGATGGCGAAGAAGAACGACAGCCGCCCGGCGAATTCGTCCACGTCCATCCCTGCGGCCATGGCGGCGCGCACGTATTCGCGGCCGTCGGCCAGGGTATAGGCCAGCTCCTGCACCAGATTCGCCCCGGCTTCCTGCATGTGATAGCCGGAAATCGAGATCGAGTTGAACCGCGGCATCTCGGCCGAGGTATAGCCGATGATGTCGGCGATGATCCGCATCGAGGGCTCGGGCGGATAGATATAGGTGTTGCGGACCATGAACTCTTTCAGGATGTCGTTCTGGATGGTCCCCGACAGCGCCGCGCGCGGGTGGCCCTGTTCCTCGCCCGCGACGATGAAATTGGCCAGGATCGGGATCACCGCCCCGTTCATGGTCATCGACACCGACACCTTGTCCAGCGGGATGCCGTCGAACAGGATCTTCATGTCCTCGACCGAATCGATGGCGACGCCGGCCTTGCCCACGTCGCCCTCGACCCGCGGGTGGTCGCTGTCATAGCCGCGGTGGGTGGCCAGGTCGAAGGCGACCGAGACGCCCTGCTGCCCGGCGGCGAGGTTGCGGCGGTAGAAGGCGTTCGATTCCTCGGCGGTCGAGAACCCCGCATATTGCCGGATCGTCCACGGGCGGCCGGCATACATCGTGGCGCGCGGCCCGCGGGTGAACGGCGCCAGCCCCGGCAGGCTGCCCATATGCTCCAGCCCGGCGGTGTCGGCCTCGGTATACAGCGGCTTGACGGTAATCCCTTCCAGCGTGTCCCAGTTCAGGCTATCGGGGTCGGCGCCCTTCAGCTCTTTCGAGGCCAAGGCGCGCCACTGGTCAAGTTCAGGGGTGCTGGTCATTTCATGGTCCTTTCCGATGCGACCGCAGTCGCTATATTCCCAAACATGATACGTTTTCTGCTTGGCAAGCTCACGGGTCTTGCGTTGGTCCTGATGTCCTGCGGCCCGGTGCTGGCCATGGGCGGCTCGACGCCGCCGCCCGACAGCATCGCGGTCGAACGCGCCGCCCCCGCCCGCCCCGGCGCCACGCCGCGCGACGACGGCGCCGCGGCCCCGGCCGCGCCCCAGCCGCCCGCCGCGGAACAGCTGGACATCCGCGCCGCCACCGACATCACCCCCGAGGCGCTGCTGTTCGAGCGCCGGCCGGTGGTGGTGTTTGCCGACACCCCCGCCGACGCCGCATTCGCCACGCAGATGGAGCTGCTGCAGCGCGACCCCGCGGCGCTGGCGCGGCGCGGCGTGACCGTCATCACCGACACCGACCCGGCCGCGCAGTCGCCCTGGCGGCAGAAGCTGCGGCCGCGGGGGTTTTCGCTGATGGTGCTGGACCTCGACGGGACGGTGATCGACCGCAAGCCCTCGCCCTGGGACAGCCGCGAGATCGGCCGCGCCATCGACAAGACCCCGGTGCGGCGTAGCGAGAGCCGCGCGCATGGGGGCAGGTAAGGGCTGTTGTCTGCACGGGGGCGGCGCCCTATATTCTGCGGTAAGGCCGCATGTCGCGCGCCGCTGATGCAGGGGGTCGCCATGGCTCGAAAGTCGATATTGCGCCGTCTGGTCGCCAAGGCGTCCGCGCCGGTCCGGCCGGCCAAGGCCGCGCCCCGCCGGGTCGCCTCGACCGAGGATCTGGTCGAGCGGCTGCTGAACGCGAAAAGCTCGAACGAGATCGCGGCGATTGCCGGCCTGTCCCCCATCACCGGCCCCTCGGATTCGAAGATCGTTTACTGAGCCCCGCGCGCAGCTGGTCCAGCTCGCCCGGCAGGGTGCCCAGGATGCGCGCGTTCTCTTGCTTCTCCAGCGCGGCCTTCAGCGCCGCGACGGCGTCCATCCCGCCTTCGAGGCTGGCGGTCAGGATCAGCATCGCCTCGCGGCCGGTCCTTAGAATCTCGTCATTCCGCGTCAGGTAATGCTGGAACATGCTGATGGCGCTGTCCGGCCGGTCCGCAAGATGGGCGCGGATGTCCTGTGCCAAGGCGCGCTGCGCCGCCAGCAGCCCGTAATAGCGCACCACCGGGTCGATGGCCCATCCCGGCAGGATATGGACCTCGGCCATGATGGCGCAAAAGATGCGTTCATTGGCGTCATGGGGCGGGGTCAGCGTGTGGTCGCCCATGGTCAGCTTGGTCGCCGCCGCCTCGCGCGCGGCCTCGTCGCGCGGCCGCTGCTTTTCCAGCGTCGCCACATGGGCGCGGATTTCGGCCAGCAGCGCGCGCTGCACGTCGGCCACCCGCTCGGCGCGCAGCGCGCGCGCGCGCCGGCGGTTCAGCCAGTCGTTCACCGGCCAGGCCAGCACCGCCACCGCGGCCGCGACCAGCGCGGCCACGACCGGGGGGCTGAAGCTGCTGGCCGCCGGGTCTGACAAGGTTACTCGAACTCCATGATGACTTCGTCGACCTGCAGGCTCTGCCCGGCCTCGGCGTTGATCGACTTGACCACGCCCTTGCGCTCGGCGCGCAGGATGTTCTCCATCTTCATCGCCTCGACCGTGGCCAGCGCCTGGCCCTCCTGCACCTCGTCGCCCTCGGCCACGCTGATGCGCACCACCAGCCCCGGCATCGGGCAGAGCAGGAAGCGCGAGGTGTCCGGCGGCAGCTTCTCGGGCATCAGCCGCGCCAGTTCCGCCGAACGCGGGCGGCGGACATGGGTGCGGATCTCGGCGCCGCGGGTGCGGATGCGCAGCCCGGCCGGGATCGCATCGACCTTGAGCGTCAGCGGCGCCCCGTCCACCACCAGCCGCGCCAGCGACATCCCCGGCTTCCAGTCCGATTCGACGCGCAGGCTGCGGCCGCCGTTCACCTCGACGGTCGAGCCCTGCTTGTCGGCGTTGATCCGCACCGGGAACTCGCGCTTGTCGAGGAACACCACCCAGTTCTGGCCCACGCGGCGTTCGTGGTTGTCCAGCCGGCCGCTGATCTGGGTGCGGCGGATTTCGGCGACGCGGTGCATGGCGGCGACCGCCGCGGCGATGCGTTCCAGCTCGGCGTCGGGCAGGGTCGCGCCCTGGAAGCCCTCGGGGTATTCCTCGGCGATGAAGGCGGTCGAGATGTCGCCCGAGACGAAGCGCGGGTGGTCCATCACCGCCGACAGGAACGGCAGGTTGTGGCCGATTCCCTCGACCTCGAACCCGTCCAGCGCGCCGCGCATCGCCTCGATCGCGGCGGCGCGGTCGGGCGCCCAGGTGCAGAGCTTGGCGATCATCGGGTCGTAGAACATGCTGATCTCGCCGCCCTCGTAGACGCCGGTATCGTTGCGCACCCCGGTCTGCGCCACCGCGGGCGCGTCGCCCGGATGCGCCGGCACCCATTTGCCCGCGTCCTGCAGCGGCCCGGCGGCGGTTTCCACCGGCGGGCGATAGCGGGTCAGCCGCCCGATCGAGGGCAGGAAGTTGCGATACGGGTCCTCGGCATACAGCCGGCTTTCGATGGCCCAGCCGTTGATCCGGAGGTCCTCCTGCGCGAAGGGCAGCTTTTCACCCGCGGCGACACGGATCATCTGCTCGACCAGATCGACGCCGGTAATCAGTTCGGTCACCGGGTGCTCGACCTGCAAACGCGTATTCATTTCAAGGAAGTAGAAGTTCTTGTTCGCGTCGACGATGAACTCGACCGTGCCCGCCGAAGTATAGCCCACCGCCTTGGCCAGGGCCACCGCCTGCTCACCCATTGCGCGGCGCGTGGCCTCATCGAGGAAGGGCGAGGGCGCTTCTTCGATCACCTTCTGGTTGCGGCGCTGGATCGAGCATTCGCGTTCGTGCAGATAGACGCAATTGCCGTGCTGGTCAGCCAGTACCTGGATCTCGATGTGGCGCGGCTGCGTCACGAATTTCTCGATGAAGATGCGGTCGTCGCCGAAGCTGTTGGCGGCCTCGTTCTTGGACGATTCGAAGCCCTCGCGCGCCTCCTGGTCGTTCCAGGCGATGCGCATCCCCTTGCCGCCGCCGCCGGCGCTGGCCTTGATCATCACCGGATAGCCGATCTCGGTCGAGATCTTCACCGCCTCGTCGGCGTCGGCGATCAGCCCCATGTAGCCGGGGACGGTGCTGACCCCTGCCTCCTGCGCCAATTTCTTCGAGGTGATCTTGTCGCCCATCGCCTCGATCGCGGGCGAGGGCGGGCCGATGAATGCTACGCCCTCTTTCTCAAGAGCGGCGGCGAAGTTCATGTTCTCGCTTAGGAAACCGTATCCCGGGTGCACCGCCTCGGCGCCGGTCTGGCGGATCGCCTCCATGATCTTGTCGATCACGATATAGGACTGGTTCGCGGGCGGCGGTCCGATATGGACGGCCTCGTCCGCCATGCGCACGTGCAGGGCGTTGCGGTCGGCGTCGGAATAGACGGCGACGGTGGCGATCCCCATCTTCTTCGCGGTCTTGATGACGCGGCAGGCGATTTCGCCGCGGTTGGCGATCAGGATCTTCTTGAACATGGCGGTCCCTGGATGGCGCTGGATGTGGAAAAGCCGCCCCGGTCAGCGAAACCGGGACGGCCTGGAGGAAGTGCAAGCCGCGCGACGGGCGCGGTCGCGGTCAGATTATTGGCAGAGGCCCACGTCGTCGCACAGCGCGCCGCCGACGGCGCCGACCGCGGCGCCCTTGAGCCGGTCGGAACCGCCCTTGCCGCGGACCTGCTGGACGACATAGCCGGTGCCGGCGCCGATGATGGCGCGGTCGGCATCGGTGGGCCGGATGTTCTGGGTGCAGCCGGCGACCAGCGCCGCGCCGATCCCCGCGAGGAGAAGGGGTTTGAACATGTCGAGTCTTTCCTGTCAGTGCCGGTCCCGAACGGAATCACCCCGCCGGCGGCCGACAGTTGGTTGAAACGGGTGCCGCCGCGTCCGCAGGGGACGCAGGCGGCGAATCCGCGACGGCGGCAGCCGCGATCAGGGGGCGCAGACGCCCACGTCGTCGCACAGCGCGCCCGCCGCGCCGCCGATGAGCGCGCCGGTTGCGGCGCGTTCGCCCACGGCCTTGGCGATGACGGCACCGGCGACGGCGCCACCGGCGGCACGCTGCGTGTCAGCCGACAGGCCGGTGTTGTAGCCCGGCGCGCAGGCCGAGAGGCCGGCGGCGATGAGAGCGACGCCGCAAACGCGAAGGACGAGCGATTTCTGCATGTTGTTCTGCCTGTATTCGAGGCCCGGTTCAGGGCAATTGATAGTGCGTGCGGGACGACTATCGCATGGCCGCCCCGCGGGTCAAACTGACAAGGCAGTGAAAACCATGCAATAGGCGTCAATATGCGCATCACCGGCGCTCCTCGCCGGAATCGTCGCCGAAGTCGTCGTCCTGCTCGTCGTCGTCCTGCTCCCAGCCGAAGTCGGGAGCGTCCTCGCCGGCGAAGATCTCGGGGAAGCTGGCGCGGGCGCGGGCCAGGTCGACGCGCAGCAGCTGGTCATAGCTGCGCGGGTCCAGCTTGCCGACGGCGACCACCTCGCGCCCCAGCAGCCAGGACAGCCGCCCGGCGTCGAGATTGCCGCGTTCGAAGGGCTCGTCGCCGAAATGCTCGATCAGCGCGGCCAGGAACCCCACGTCGGCGCGGCGGTCGCTGGGCGAACGGTCGCGGTAACGCTCTCGCGCCACCAGCGGCGTGGCGCCCTTGGCATTGGCGCGGCGGATGACGAATTGGTGGTCGGTCGACGGCAGCCGGCCGGGAAAACCGCGATGTTTCAGCATCCTGTCCCGCCTTTCCTGGAAAACGCATCAAGGGGCGCGGCGGGGAATGCGATGGGCTCTGCCGCGGGCGTGCCGCGGCGGCCGGCGGCTTGGGTGCGCGGACCCGAAAGCCCGCGCAGCCGGCGCTCAGTTGGCGCCGTATTTGCCCTGGAACACCGGCTCGGGCGCGACGACCATGGGCTCGGGCAGCGGCTGGGGCTGCGGCTGCTGGCAGGCGGCGACCAGGCCGACGAGACCCATGGCGAGGACGAGTTTCTTGGACATGACAGGCTCCTGTAAGGCGGGGTCTTGGGGCCCCGGCTGCTCGAAGATGCGGCCGCACCATGCTGCCGCAGCGCCATCCTACCTGCCCCGCCCGCACCGCGACAGCACGGGGGCAGCGCGTGAAGGGCCGGATGTGGCAGCTTTGCATCACGGCGGCGGGAATCTGCGCATGGCAGGGTCGGGAAGTCATAAGGAACGGGCATCACAGCGGCTCCCATACGCAATGGCTGCGGCTGGCGGGAATCGAGAATCCCTCGAAGATCTGCACGATGTCGGGGTCGAAGCTGCCGAACGGCCCGGGGGCCGAGGCCAGCGAGATCACCACCTGCGCGGGCAGCTGCTCGAGATGGGCGATGCGCGGCAGCACGAAGTTCTCGCACAGCCAGACGATGTCGCGGTGGATTGGGTCCTGCATCAGGATGTCGGGCGCGGCGGGCAGGGCGGATTCGTCCTCGATCCAGTCGGGCTCGGCGGCCATGTCCGCCCCCGCATCGCCGGGCGCCGGCTCGGGCCCCGGATCGGGGGGCGACAGCTCGGACGGCAGCGGCGCGGTCTCGGGCTCTGACAGCTGCGTCTCGCCCTCGTCCACCTCGGGCACCGCCTCGATCGAGAACCCGCCCAGCAGCTCGTCCAGCTCGGCCTGTTCTTCGGGGGTCAGCGGCGCTTCCAGATGTTCGTCCAGCATGTCGGGCGGGACGACGTCATCGAACGTGGTCTCGTCGACAGGGGGAACACGGGCGGCAAGCGAGGGCATGACGAAACGATAGCGCTGGACCAGACCCAGGCCGGGAATGCGGTCGGACCGTTCCTCCTGCAGCCAGACCTCGGCGCCCGAGGGCACCGGGATCAGCGGCTGGCCCGCCTCGGAGGCGAGTCCCGCCAGGGTCGAGGCGAACAGAAGGACAGCTGACAGCACGGACACGGCCGGGGTCCGGGGTTACATGGGCGGGCTCACAACGGGATGTTGTCGTGTTTCTTCCAGGGATTCGACAGCTGCTTGTTGCGCAGCGAGGCGAAGGCCCGCGCCACCCGCTTGCGGGTCGAACGCGGCTGGATCACCTCGTCGATGAAGCCCTTTTCGGCGGCGACGAAGGGGTTGGCGAAACGGTCCTCGTAGTCCCGGGTTCGCGCCGCGATCTTTTCGGCATCGCCCAGCTCGCTGCGATAGAGGATTTCGACCGCGCCCTTGGCGCCCATCACCGCGATTTCCGCCGTCGGCCAGGCATAGTTGAAATCGCCGCGCAGGTGTTTCGAGGCCATCACGTCATAGGCGCCGCCATAGGCCTTGCGGGTGATGACGGTGACCTTCGGCACCGTCGCCTCGCCATAGGCGAACAGCAGTTTCGCGCCATGCTTGATGACGCCGCCGTATTCCTGGCTGGTCCCGGGCAGGAAGCCGGGCACGTCGACCAGGGTCAGGATCGGGATGTTGAAGGCGTCGCAGAAGCGCACGAACCGCGCGGCCTTGCGGCTGGAATCGATGTCCAGCACGCCGGCCAGCACCATCGGCTGGTTGGCGACGACGCCGACGGTCTGCCCCTCGATGCGGATGAAGCCGGTGATGATGTTGCCGGCGAAATCGCGCTGGATCTCGTAGAAATCGCCCTCGTCGGCGATCTTCAGCACCAGCTCCTTCATGTCGTAGGGCTGGTTGGGGTTGTCGGGGATCAGCGTGTCGAGCGAATCCTCGATCCGCGCCGGGTCGTCGAAGAACGGGCGCGCCGGCGCCTTTTCCCGGTTCGACAGCGGCAGGAAGTCGAACAGTCGGCGGATTTCCGACAGCGTTTCCACGTCGTTTTCAAAGGCGCCGTCGGCGACCGAGGATTTCCTGGTATGGGTCGAGGCGCCGCCCAGCTGCTCCGCCGTCACCACCTCGTTGGTCACCGTCTTCACCACGTCGGGCCCGGTCACGAACATGTAGGAGCTGTCCTTCACCATGAAGATGAAGTCGGTCATCGCCGGCGAATAGACCGCGCCGCCCGCGCAGGGCCCCATGATGACGCTGATCTGCGGGATCACGCCGCTGGCCATAATGTTGCGCTGGAACACGTCGGCATAGCCGGCCAGCGAGGCCACGCCCTCTTGAATCCGCGCGCCGCCCGAATCGTTCAGCCCGATCACCGGCGCGCCGTTCTGCATCGCCATGTCCATGATCTTGCAGATCTTCTGCGCGTGGGTTTCCGACAGCGAGCCGCCGAACACGGTGAAGTCCTGGCTGAACACATAGACCATGCGGCCGTTGATCGTGCCCCAGCCGGTCACCACACCGTCGCCATAGGGGCGGTCGTCCTGCATCCCGAACTCGGTCGAGCGGTGGCGGACGAACATGTCGAATTCCTCGAACGAGCCCTCGTCCAGAAGGATGTCCAGCCGCTCGCGCGCGGTCAGCTTGCCGCGGGCGTGCTGGGCGTCGATGCGCTTTTGCCCGCCACCCATGCGCGCCTGTTGCCGCAGCTCATCGAGCTGTCCCGGAATATCCTTCATGCCGCCCTCCGTTCGTGACTGGCGGGGACAATAGGGCCAGCGGCGGGCCGAGCAAAGCGGAAAGGGGAAAGTTTGCAAAATACCGCGTTAGCAGCCGTGTGCAGTTGCGAAACTGCAAAGGATCGCGCTGCGGCGGCCTGGCCGCTTGACGGGGCGGCGCCCTGCCGCCATGCCTCCGACATGGGACTGACGATAGATCTGGCCGCGATCGCGGCGAACTGGACGGCGCTGGCGCGGCAGGCACCGGGCGCGCGCCCGGGGGCGGTGGTCAAGGCTGACGCCTATGGCCTGGGCGCGGCGCAGGTGGCGCCGGCGCTTTACGAGGCGGGCGCGCGGGATTTCTTCGTGGCGCTGGCCTCCGAGGGCCGGGCGCTGCGCCCGCATCTGGCGGCGGATGCCCGGATCTTCGTGCTGTCCGGCCATATGGAGGGGCAGGGGCTCGACGGGTTGATTCCCGTGCTGAACAGCCCCGAGCAGTTCTTCCGCGACCGCACCCTGCGCCCGCGCGGCGATTTCGCGATCCAGCTGGACAGCGGCATGAACCGGCTGGGCTTCGAGCCGGCCGAGTGGGCCGCGATCCGGTCCGAGGCGCTGTCGGTGCCCAGCCCGCAGGGCACCGGCCCGGCGCTGGTGATGTCGCATCTGATGTGCGCGGATGAGCCCGACCACCCGGCCAACCAGACGCAGCTGCGCGCGTTCCGGCAGATGACGGACGGGATCGCGGCGCCGCGTTCGCTGGCGGCGACCGGGGGGATCCTGCTGGGGCCCGAGTATCACTTCGGCCTGACCCGGCCGGGGATCGGGCTTTACGGCGGTGAGCCCTTTGCGGGGGCGCGGCCGGTGGTGACGCTGGCGCTCGAGGTGATCCAGACCCGCAGCGTGGCGGCGGGCGAGGCGGTGGGCTACGGCTGCACCTGGACCGCGCCGCGCCCCAGCCGCATCGCCACGGTAGCGGCCGGCTATGCCGACGGGCTGTTGCGGGCGCTGTCGGGCAAGGACGTGCCGCTGTGGGCGGGCGAGCGCTCGGTGCCGATGGTCGGGCGGGTGTCGATGGACCTGATCACCGTCGACGTGACCGACCTGCCCGAGCTGCCGCAGTCGCTGGAGATCCTGAACGCGCGGCAGGGCGTGGACGACCTGGCCGCGCTGGCCGGCACCATCGGGTACGAGATCCTGACCTCGCTGGGGCCGCGCTATCCGCGGCACTACCTTCGATCTTAACGGTTCGTCAGCATGTGCGTGCTAGCGTCGGGACGAATCGCAGCGGATCGGGGGCGTCTGGATGACTTGCGCGGTAATCCTCCACGGACAGGGCAGGGGCCGATGGGCCGGGCGGCGGCATGAGCACCCGCCGGATCATCCTGCGCCCCGCTGACGGGGTGCGCGCCGTCGGCCGCGCCACGCTGGCGACGATTCGGCTGGTCGGGGCGGTGGCGATCTTCGCCGCGCGGGCGGTAGTCGCGCCCGGCTATGCGCCGCGGCCGCTGCTCGAGCAGCTGCTGCGCATCGGCTGGCTGTCGCTGCCGGTGGTCGGGCTGACCGCACTGTTCACCGGCGCGGCGCTGGCCCTGCAGATCGACGCCGGCGGCCAGCGCTTCCAGGCCGAGGATGTGGTTCCCGCCATCGTCGCCATCGGGATGCTGCGCGAGCTGGGGCCGGTGCTGGGCGGGCTGATGGTGGCGGCGCGGGTGGCGTCCTCGATCGCGGCGGAGATCGGCTCGATGCGGGTCACCGAACAGATCGACGCGCTGGTCACGCTGTCCACCGACCCGGTAGGCTGGCTGGTGACGCCGCGGCTGTGGGCGGCGGTGCTGGCGCTGCCGCTGCTGGTCGGCGTCGGCGACGTGATCGGGATCATGGGCGGCTGGCTGGTCGGCACCACCACGCTGGGCTTCACCTCGCAGGCGTATCTGTCGAACTCCTGGTCCTATCTGGAAACCTGGGATGTGGTGTCGGGGCTGATCAAGGGCGCGGTGTTCGGCGCCATCATCGCGCTGGCGGGCTGCTGGTTCGGGATGCGCGCCAGCCGCGGCGCGGTGGGGGTCGGGCGAGCCACCACCAACTCCGTCGTCGCGGCCTCGGTCGGCATCCTCGCCTCGAACTTCATCCTGACGAGCCTGTTCTTCACATGAGCGCCGCGCCCCAGACCCGACACGCGCCCCGCCATGCGCCCGACACGCCGCCGGTGATCGAGATCCGCCGCCTCGCCAAGTCCTTCGGCGCCAACAAGGTGCTGGACGGGGTGGACCTGTCGCTGGCGCGCGGCGAAAGCCTGGTGGTGATCGGGGGCTCGGGTAGCGGAAAATCCGTGCTGCTGCGGCTGGTGCTGGGGCTCGAGGCCGCCGACCGGGGCGAGGTGCTGCTGCACGGCGCCCCTGCCGATGCGCGGCTGCGGGCGCGGTTCATGCAGGATTTCGGGATGCTGTTCCAAAGCGGGGCGCTGTTCGACAGCCTGCCGGTCTGGCGCAACGTCGGCTTTCGCCTGCTGCGCGAGATGCCGGCCGCAAAGGCCCGCGAACGCGCCATCGCCAGCCTGTCGCGCGTCGGCCTTGGTCCCGAGGTCGCCGACCGGATGCCCGCCGACCTGTCGGGGGGCATGCGCAAGCGCGTGGCGCTGGCCCGCGCCATCGCCACCGATCCGGCGGTGCTGTTCTTCGACGAACCCACCGCCGGGCTCGACCCCCAGCGCGCCACCGCGATCAGCGAGCTGATCCGCGGCATCGTCACCCAGACCGGCGCCACCGCCATCACCATCACCCACGACATGCGCAGCGTGCGCACCATCGCCGACCGGGTGGCGCTGCTGGACCGCGGCCGCATCCGCTGGCAGGGGCCGGTCACGGCGCCCGCGGGCGGGCTCGACAGCGACCCCGACCCGGTGCTGCGCGCCTTTGTCGAGGGCCGGCCGCTGGACCCGGGGGCGTGAGGCGCCCTCCGGCCCGGGCGGTCAAACTTTTCACCCGCCTGCGGCGTTCCCCTGGCATCAGGGTTGAAAACCCCGACATCGCCTGCAACATGACACCAGTACCAAGGATGAGGACGCAGTGGGTCTGACCCCGACGAACCCGACCGCCCAGACGGGCGAAACCCTGCTGGAGTTTCCCGACAACCGGTTGCTGATCGAGCTGTGCGGTCCGCATGACCGCCATATCGCGCGGCTGGAACAGGCGCTCGGCGTCCATATCCTGCACCGCGGCAACCAGCTGCAGGTCGCCGGCGCGGGCGACGCCCAGGACGACGCCGCCCGCATCCTGCGCGCGCTTTACGCCCGCCTGGAACAGGGGCGCGAGGTCGATCTGTCCGACGTCGATTCCGCCCTGCGCATGGGCGGCGACGACCGACCCGCCGCCACCCCGGCCGAGCAGCTGGAGATGTTCGGCCAGGGCCGCATCGAGCTGCGCACCCGGAAAAAGACCATCGAGCCGCGCACCGAGGCGCAAAAGGACTATGTCCGCAGCCTGCTGGCCAACGAGCTTGCCTTCGGCATCGGCCCGGCGGGGACGGGCAAGACCTATCTGGCCGTCGCGGTGGGCGTCACCATGCTGATCGGCGGCCATGTCGACCGCATCATCCTGTCGCGCCCCGCGGTCGAGGCGGGCGAGCGGCTGGGTTTCCTGCCCGGCGACGCCAAGGAAAAAGTCGATCCCTACATGCAGCCGCTGTATGACGCGCTGAACGATTTCCTGCCCGCCAAGCAGATGCAGAAGCTGATGGAGGAAAAGCGCATCGAGATCGCGCCGCTGGCCTTCATGCGCGGGCGCACGCTGGCCAATGCCTTTGTGGTGCTGGACGAGGCGCAGAACGCCACCACCATGCAGATGAAGATGTTCCTGACCCGGCTGGGCGAGGGCTCGCGCATGGTCATCACCGGCGACCGCACCCAGGTCGATCTGCCGCGCGGGATGCAGTCGGGGCTGCGCGACGCCGAACGCATCCTGGCCGGGGTGCCGGGGATCTCGTTCAACTATTTCACCGCCGCCGATGTGGTGCGCCACCCTCTGGTCGCCCGCATCATCCAGGCCTATGACACCGACGACGAGGCCGGCGGTGACCCGGAGCTGCCCCGCGCCGGCTACGGTGCCTATCCGCCCCGCCGCGACTGGCGGGCGGCGGCAGGGTCGGGGCCGCGCGATGAGTGACCGCGCACTCTCCGATACCGCCCCCGGCACCCCGGTCGACGTGGTGATCGAGGATGAGCGATGGCAGGCGGCCGGGCTCGAGGCGCTTGCCGCCCGCGCCGCCGCCGCCACGCTGCGGCATCTGGGCCTGCCACCCGTGGGCGAGGATGCGCCCGAGATCGTGGTGATGGGCTGCGACGACGACCGCATCGCCGCGCTGAACGCGGATTTCCGCGGCAAGCCCCAGCCCACCAACGTGCTCAGCTGGCCCGCGGCCGACCCGGCCCCTCGCGCGCCCGGGGCGATGCCCGCACTGCTTGACGCCGACGAGCTGGGCGACATCGCCATCAGCTACGACACCTGCGCGCGCGAGGCCGCGGCGCAGGGCAAGCCGCTGGCCGATCACGCCACCCATCTGCTGGTCCATGCCATCCTGCATCTGGCGGGCTATGATCACGAAGACGACGCCGACGCCGACACCATGGAGGATGCAGAGCGCGCGATCCTCGCGACGCTGGACATTCCCGACCCTTACCGAGAGCACTGAGCCGATGAGCCTTCCCCAGACCCCCGCCCGGCCCGACCACGGCCCCGCCAGGAACGGCGGCCCGGACAGCGCGGCGCTGGCCGCGGAACCCGAACCGGAACCATCGCCGGGGCTGGTCGCCCGTGACCTTGCGCCCCCGCAACCTTCCGCCCCCGATCATGCTGCGGATCCTGCCTCTGCCCCGCGCGAGGCGCCGGCGCGGCGCCTGCTGGGCCGCATTCTCAAGACCCTGGTGCCGCTGGCGCCCGGCGACGACGAGCAGGGCCCCGATTCGATGATGGAGGCCGCGACCTCGGCCGAGGCGCCCAGCATCCTCAACCTGCGCCGCAAGACCGTGGACGACGTGGCGCTGACCCGCGCCGACATCGTGGCGGTGCCGGTCACCGTCGGCCTGCAGGAACTGGTCGAGGTGTTCCGCGACCACGGCTATTCGCGGCTGCCGGTCTATCGCGGCAACCTGGACGAGCCGCTGGGGCTGGTCCATCTCAAGGACCTGGCGCTCAAGCACGGCTTCGCCCCGAAGTCGGCGCCGCGTTTCGCGCTGCGCCCGCTGCTGCGGCCGCTGCTTTACGTGCCGGGGTCGATGCCGATCGGGGCGCTGCTGCAGCAGATGCAGCAGAAGCGCATCCACATGGCGCTGCTGATCGACGAATACGGCGGCGTGGACGGGCTGGTCACCATCGAGGACCTGATCGAGCAGGTGATCGGCCAGATCGACGACGAGCACGACGAAAGCGACGAGGATCTGTGGGTGCCGGAGGGCCCCGGCCAGTGGCTGGTGCTGGCCCGCGCGCCCATCGAGCGGGTCGAGGCCGAGGTGGGGCTGAAGTTGACCGGCGGCGTCTATGAAGAGGAAATCGACACGCTGGGCGGGCTGATCTTCATGCTGGCCGGGCGGGTGCCCTGCGCCGGCGAGGTGATCGCCGACGAAAGCGGCGCCGAGTTCGAGATCGTCGAGGCCGGCCCCCGCCGCATCAAGCGCGTGCGCCTGCGCATCCCCGGGCGCGAGGAAACCGAGGCGGAGCTGTCCGCCTAGCTTTCTTCCGGCGGGAGCTCGCGGGTGAAGGCGGGGGCGTAGTCCAGCCGCGCCTGCACCGGCAGATGCGGCCCCGTCGCCTGCAGATAGGGGCCGGAAAACGCGCAGTCCCACGCGACCGGGCGAAAGCCGAAACGGGCGTAATAGGCGGGGTCGCCCAGCACGATGATGGTGGCATCGGGGCGCAGGGCCTGCGCCGCGGCGACCAGCGCCGCGCCGATGCCCCGGCGCTGCTGGGCGGGGGTCACGGCCAGCGGCGCCAGCGCCAGCGCCGGAAACGGCGCCGTCACCGGGGACAGCGCCAGATGCCCGACGATGCCGCTTGCATCCTCGGCGACCAGCGACAGCGCCAGATCGCCATCGGCGCGCAGCGCCTCCACCAGCCGCGATTCCGCCGCGCCGCCAAAGGCCGCATCCAGCAGCCGGGCGATGGGCTCGATATCGGCCGGGGTCTCGGGGCGGATGGTGATCTGGGGGTGCGCCGCAGTCATGCGGCGATCCGGTGGATGTCGCGGGCGATGCCGGCGGTCGCCGCCGCCCAGTCACTGGCCGCGGTGCGGGCGCGATGCGCCGCCAGCGCCTGCTCGTCGCGGAACAGCTCTTCGACCTGCCAGACCAGCGGGTCCTCGGTCTGCGAGATCGCGAAATACAGGCACCCCGGCTCGGCGCGCGTGGCCGCGACGTGATCCTCGACATGCGCCAGCACCGCCATCAGCTCGGCCGGCCCGGCACAGACCAGCCGCCCGGACAGCGCCACCTGCGCCCCCGTCGGTTCGGGGCGGCCGCAGGCCGGGCCGTGGTGGTGATGGCCGCAGGCGCAACCGGACATGGCGCTTCCTTCCCTTAGCTGCGGGGGATCATTCCCACTCGATCGTGCCCGGGGGTTTTGAGGTGATGTCATAGGTCACCCGGTTGATCCCCTTGACTTCGTTGATGATCCGCGTCGCGGTCTCGCCCAGGAACTCGTGGGTGAAGGGGTAGTAATCCGCCGTCATCCCGTCGACCGAGGTCACCGCCCGCAGCGCGCAGGCATAGTCGTAGGTGCGCGAATCGCCCATGACGCCCACGGTCCGCACCGGCAGGATCGCGACGAACGCCTGCCAGATGTCATCGTAAAGCCCGTGGCGGCGGATCTGGTCGATATAGACCGCATCGGCGCGGCGCAGGATTTCCAGCTTTTCGCGGGTGATCTCTCCGGGGCAGCGGATGGCGAGGCCGGGGCCGGGGAAGGGGTGGCGGCCGATGAAGCGCTCGGGCAGGCCCAGCTCGCGCCCCAGCGCCCGCACCTCGTCCTTGAAGAGCTCGCGCAGCGGTTCGACCAGCTTCAGCCCCATCTTTTCCGGCAGGCCGCCGACATTGTGGTGGCTCTTGATGGTGACCGAGGGGCCGCCTGAAAAGCTGACCGATTCGATCACGTCGGGGTAGAGCGTGCCCTGGGCCAGGAATTCGGCCCCGCCCACTTCGGCGGCGTGTTTCTGGAACACGTCGATGAACAGGCGGCCGATGGTCTTGCGCTTGGTCTCGGGGTCGCTGACCCCTTTCAGCGCGCCCAGGAACAGCTCGGATTCGTCGGCGTGGACCAGCGGGATGTTGTAGTTGTCGCGGAACATGGTGACGACCTCTTCGGCCTCGCCCTGCCGCAACAGCCCGTGGTCGACGAAGACGCAGGTTAGCTGGTCGCCGATCGCCTCGTGGATCAGCACCGCGGCGACCGAGGAATCAACGCCCCCCGACAGCCCGCAGATCACCTTGCCGTCGCCGACCTGCTCGCGGATGCGGCGGATCGCCTCGTCGCGATAGCCGGCCATGGTCCAGTCGCCGGTGAACCCGGCCAGCCGCACAAAGTTTTCCAGCAGGATGCGGCCGTTGGGTGAGTGGTGCACCTCGGGGTGGAACTGCACCGCATAGAAGCGCCGCGCCTCGTCCGCGATCATCGCAAACGGGGCGTTGGCCGAGGTGCCGATTACCTGGAACCCGGGCGCCAGCGCGGTCACCCGGTCGCCGTGGCTCATCCAGACTTCCTCGCGCCCGTCCTGGAACAGCCCGGCAAAAATGCCGTCCAGCGCGTGACCGGGGGCGGGCGAGACAAAGGCGCGGCCGTATTCGGCGTGATGCCCGACCTCGACCCGGCCGCCCAGCTGCTCCATCATCACCTGCTGGCCGTAGCAGATGCCCAGCACCGGCACCCCCAGCTGGAACAGCGCCTGCGGCGCGCGCGGGCTGCCGTCGCGGGTCACGCTGTCGGGGCCGCCCGACAGGATCACCGCCTGCGGCGGGGTCTCGCGCAGCTCGGCGTCGGTGACCGACTGATAGGGGCGGATTTCGCAGAAGACCCCAAGCTCACGCAGGCGGCGCGCGATAAGCTGCGTGACCTGGGAACCGAAGTCGATGATAAGCAGGCGTTGATGCTGGGTCATGCCCGCGCTTTAGGCCCGCGCGCGCCGCCGGGCAAGGCCCCGCGCGCAACCCGTCACATTGCGGTTGCTTCGGGCGGTTCCAAATATCCCGGGGGTGAATGGCGCGGCACGCGCCAGAGGGGGCAGCGCCCCCTGACCGCCGCGCAACGGCTATCGCGGCGACCTCACGCGGGCCACAGCGCCGCCAGCGCCGCCGCCGGGTCCGGGGCCGACCAGATCTCGGGCCCGATGGCGATGAAATCGGCCACGCCCCACAGCTGCCGGACCAGCGCCGCGTCCAGCGCGCCTTCGGCCACCACGGGCACCTCGATCATCTCGGACCACCACTGGAACAGCTCGAGCTCGACCGGCTCGCCGCGTCCCAGCGCTGTGGGGCCGCAGGGGCCGAAGCTGACGTAATCCGCCCCGGCCTCGCCCGCGCTCATCCCCTCGTGGCGCGAGCCGTTGCAGAAGGCGCCGACGATGGCATCGGCCCCCAGCTCCTTGCGGGCGTAGCGCACGCCGCGGGCGCCGGTGGTCAGATGCACCCCATCCAGCCCGTGGCGCTGGACCAGCGGCAGGTGATCCTCGATCACCACCGCCACGTCGCGGGCGTGGGCCAGGTCGCGCGCCATGTCCGCCAGCCGCCCCAGTTCCAGCTCGTCGCCGATGCCGCCGGGCAGGCGCAGGCAGGCGACCGGATGGGCGTCCAGCACGTCGCCCAGCATCGGGCCCAGTTCGGCCGCCGGGATCAGCGCGGGCGCGATCAGGTAAAGCTGCGGCGCATCGCCTTGCGTATCCTCGGTCATGGCGGTCCCCTCTTGCTGGCCCCGACCCCGATAGCGCAGGCGGGGCCAGCGGGAAAGGGGCAGGGCAGAGACGCCCGTCTTGCGCCGCCCGCGCCGGCGCGGCATAAGATCCGCGGCCCGGGCGACGCCCGGCGCTGCGCTGCGGCCTTGCCACGGGCAGGCTGCACCCCGGGGCGGTAGCTCAGCGGTAGAGCGGCGGCTTTACACGCCGTTGGCCGGGGGTTCGATTCCCTCCCGCCCCACCATCCCTCTCTTTTCTACCAGCCAGGAACGGGCCGCCCCGTCGCGCACCCGGTTGCTCCCGTCATGTTGTGAGATTGGCGGATGTTGTTTGTGACCTAACGTAAGACGCGGGTGCGACATTTTTTACAATGTAATCAATAAGGTCGAATCGAATAGGCGAAACGCGCACAAAGCATTGGAGCGCGAGATGAACAACAAGGCCCTTATTGCAACCCTGATTTTTGGTGGCGCCACCACCGCCATGGCCGGTGGCTATACCGCCCCCGTGGTCGAGGCCGAGCCCGTCGTCGCCATCGCCCCCGCAGTGGACACCAGCGACTGGACCGGCTTCTACGGCGGCGTCCAGATTGGCGGGGTCGATCTTTCGCTCGGGCTGCCTGATTTCGAAGAGGAGCGCATTGACGGCCTCCATATCGGCGCCGATGGCCACCACTATGGTCTGCACGTGGGCTATCTTCGCGATTACGGCCAGTTCGTCGCCGGGGCCGAGCTGTCCTATGACAAGGCGGATGATTTCGACCTTCCCTTCAACCTCGAGGGCGAGCTGATCCGCGCCAAGCTGCTGGCGGGCTATGATTCCGGCAAGTTCCTGCCCTATGCCGCGATCAGCTTTGCCCGGCTGGATGGCGAACTCGACGGGGAAAGCTGGGACGGCACCGGATTTGGTTACGGCGCCGGTGCCAAGTTCATGGCGACCCCACGCGTCATGCTGGGGATCGAGTGGATGACCAACGAGTTCGATCTGGACGTGATCGACGGGCAGGATCTTGATCTCGATTTCGGCACGGTCAGCCTCAGCGCTTCCTACCGCTTCTGAGACCGGACCCTCTGCCTCCACGGAAGGCGCCGCCCGCGGCGCCTTTTTTCATGCGCCCGCTTCGCCCCGCAAAACCGCTTTCCCGTGCGGGCGCAGCGGTTACAGTTCCTGTTGACCGCCGCCGCCTGCTTGCGGCATAAATGCGGTAACTGAACACTCGTTCAATAACCGGGAGAGGGGTTTCGATGTTCACGCGAGGGATGGAGTTCGACCTGGGCGACGACGTGAACGCGCTGCGCGACACCGTGCACCGCTGGGCGCAGGAGCGCGTGGCGCCGATCGCGGCGCAGGTCGACCGCGACAATGTGTTCCCGGCCGAGCTGTGGCGCGAGATGGGCGATCTGGGCCTGCTGGGAATCACCGTCCCCGAGGAATACGGCGGCACCGGCATGGGCTATCTGGCCCACACCATCGCGGTCGAGGAAATCGCCCGCGCCTCGGCCAGCATCAGCCTGTCCTATGGCGCGCATTCGAATCTCTGCGTCAACCAGCTGAAGCTGAACGGGACCGACGAGCAGAAGCGCAAATACCTGCCCGGACTCTGTTCCGGCGAACATGTCGGGGCGCTGGCGATGTCGGAAGAGGGCGCCGGCTCCGACGTGGTGGGGATGAAGCTGCGGGCCGAAAAGCGCAACGGCTATTATGTGCTGAACGGCTCGAAATACTGGATCACCAACGGCCCCGATGCCGATGTGCTGGTGGTCTATGCCAAGACCGACCCCGAGGCCGGCAGCAAGGGCATGACCGCCTTTATCGTGGAAAAGGGTATCAAGGGTTTCACCCAGGGGCCGCATTTCGACAAGCTGGGGATGCGGGGGTCCAACACCGGCGAGCTGATCTTCGACAATGCCGAGGTGCCGTTCGAGAACGTGCTGGGCGCCGAGGGCAAGGGCGTGCGGGTGCTGATGTCGGGCCTCGACTACGAACGGCTGGTGCTGTCGGGGATCGGCACCGGCATCATGGCCGCCTGTCTGGACCAGGTGATGCCCTATGTCCGCGACCGCAGGCAGTTCGGCCAGCCGATCGGGAACTTCCAGCTGATGCAGGGCAAGATCGCCGACATGTATGTCGCGCTGAACACCGCCCGCGCCTATGTGTACGAGGTCGCCAAGGCCTGCGACGCGGGCAAGGTCACGCGGCAGGATGCGGCGGGCGCCGTGCTCTATGCCTCGGAGCAGGCGATGGTGCAGGCGCATCAGGCGGTGCAGGCGCTCGGCGGGGCAGGGTTCCTGAACGATAGCGTGGTCAGCCGCCTGTTCCGCGACGCCAAGCTGATGGAGATCGGCGCCGGCACCAGCGAGATCCGTCGGATGCTGATCGGCCGCGAGCTGATGGCGCTGGACTGATGCGCGCACTCGGGCCCCTTGCGTTGTTCCTGGCGCTGGCCGCGGCGCCTCTGGCCGCGCAGCCCTATGACGACCGCATCGTCGAGGCATGCCTCGCCGCGCATTGGGGCGGGCAGAACGACCGCGAATCCTGCATCGGCATCGCCGCCCGCGTCTGCATGCCGGTGGGCGAGGGCGGCGCCGAGGCCGCCATCGCCTGCCACGAGGCCGAGGCCGCGCAATGGGCCGCGATGCTGGACGAGACGCTGGCGGCGCTGCGCGCGCAGCTTGCCGAGGCAGAGGGCGCGGCCGAGGACGGCGGCGACCCCGCGCCGGTGCAGGCGCTCGACCGTGCGCAGGCGGCGTGGCAGGGGTTCCGCGACGCCACCTGCGAGCTTGACGCGCTGCGCTGGCCCGACCCCGATATCGGCCGCGCCGCCCGCGCCGAATGTGTGATGCGCCTGACCGCACGGCAGGTGTTCGAGCTGCAGTCGCGGCTGGCTGGGGCGATGTGAGGGCCGGGCAGAGGGGGAAGGGGGGCGCCATGACAGCGATATCGGCACGCCATGACCACGCCGCGCGGCAAAACTTCCGCCGGGATTTCCCCGTGCGGCCGGATATGCCCGGCCGCACGGGCAGGCGGCGCGCCGCGGGGGCGCGCCGCGCAAGCTCAGAACCGCATCACATAGGCCGCCTGCACCACCAGCGGGTCGACCTCGGCGGTGCCGATCTTGGCGCCGTTCAGATAGACGTCGCTGTCGATGTCGATCCAGCGGACCGTGGCGCGCAGCGCCGCGCGGTCGTTCAGCCACCAGTCGGCCCCGACCTGCGCCGCCAGCCCCCAGCTGTTCTTCAGGCTCAGCTCGCTGCCCGCCAGATCGCCGGTGGTCTTTTCATCCCAGAATCCGGTGAAGTTCACCCCGACCCCCGCATAGGGCTGGAACGCCGAGCCGGTGTCCCAGTGATAGTTCAGGCTGACCACCGGCGGCAGGTGCTTGACCGTGCCGATCTTGCCCAATGCCCCGACGCTGACGTCGTGCTTGAAGGGCGTGGCGGCCAGCAGCTCGACCCCGATATTGTCGCGAATGAAATATTCCACCGTGATCGAGGGGCGCAGGTCGTTGCCGACATCCACCGCCCCGGCGGTCAGCGTGCCGTTGCCGTCCTTGGGCATGACGCTGGCCAGACCCAGGCCGATGGTCCAGTCGCCCGCCGACTGGGCGGACACGGGCAGGGCAAGCGCGGAAAGGGCAAGAGCCGCAAATGGGACGATGGTTTTCATGAACTGTCTCCGTACTGTCATGAAACCGCCCTGAACCTCCTTGCCGCAATGCGGCATGATCCACATCAATCTGCGCCCCGCGCTGCCGCCGCTGCGACACCGCGCCGCAGCCCCTTGCCGTCCTGTCAGGAGCCCGCCGCATGAAACTCCGCACCACCGCCCTGCCGTCCTCGGACGGGTTCCGCGCCAACCGGCAGGCGCATCTCGACATGCTGGCGACGGTCCGCGCTGCGGTGGACCATGCCGCCGCCGGGGGCGGGCCGGATGCCACCGCCCGCCATGTCAGCCGCGGCAAGATGCCGCCGCGGGAACGGGTGGCCAACCTGCTGGACCCGGGCTCGCCGTTTCTGGAAATCGGCGCCACCGCCGCGCATGACATGTATGACGGCGCCGCGCCGGGGGCCGGGGTGATTGCGGGCGTCGGTCGCGTGCATGGGCAGGACGTGATGGTCGTGGCCAACGACGCCACGGTCAAGGGTGGCACCTATTATCCGATGACGGTCAAGAAACACCTGCGCGCGCAGGAGATCGCCGAGCAATGCCACCTGCCTTGCATCTATCTGGTCGATTCCGGCGGCGCCAACCTGCCGCAGCAGGACGAGGTGTTTCCCGACCGCGACCATTTCGGCCGCATCTTCTACAATCAGGCGCAGATGTCCGCCAAGGGCATCCCGCAGATCGCGGTGGTGATGGGCAGCTGCACCGCCGGCGGCGCCTATGTGCCGGCGATGTCCGACGTCACCATCATCGTGCGCAACCAGGGCACGATCTTCCTGGCCGGCCCGCCGCTGGTCAAGGCCGCCACCGGCGAGGTGGTCTCGGCCGAGGATCTGGGCGGCGGCGACGTGCACACCCGGCTGTCGGGCGTCGCCGACTACCTGGCCGAGGATGACGCCCATGCGCTGGCGCTGGCCCGCCGCGCGGTCAGCCACCTGAACTGCCGCCTGCCGCAGACGGTGGTCTGGCAGTCGCCCGAACCCCCGGCCTACGACCCGGATGAGATCCTCGGCGTCGTCTCCGCCGACCTGCGCACCCCCTATGACATCCGCGAGGTGATCGCCCGCATCGTCGACGGCTCGCGCTTTGATGAGTTCAAGCCGCGCTTCGGGGAAACCGTGGTCACCGGCTTTGCCCATGTCGAGGGCTGCCCGGTCGGCATCGTCGCCAACAACGGCGTGCTGTTTTCCGAAGCCGCGATCAAAAGCGCGCATTTCATCGAGCTGTGCAGCCAGCGCTCGATCCCGCTGGTGTTCCTGCAGAACATCACCGGCTTCATGGTGGGCCGCAAATACGAAAACGAAGGCATCGCCCGCCACGGCGCCAAGATGGTGACCGCGGTCGCCACCACCGCGGTGCCCAAGATCACCATGCTGGTCGGCGGCAGCTTCGGCGCCGGCAACTACGGCATGGCCGGCCGCGCCTATTCGCCCCGCTTCCTCTGGACCTGGCCGAACTCGCGCATCAGCGTCATGGGCGGCGAACAGGCGGCCGGCGTGCTGGCCACCGTCCGGCGCGATGGGATCGAGCGCAAGGGCGGCAGCTGGTCGGCCGGGGAAGAGGCCGAGTTCAAGCGCCCCACCATCGAGATGTTCGAGCGCCAGTCCCACCCGCTTTACGCCTCGGCCCGGCTCTGGGATGACGGGGTGGTGGACCCGCGCAAGACCCGCGAGGTGCTGGCGCTGTCGCTGCGCGCCAGCCTCAACGCCCCCATTCCGCCGACAAGCTTCGGCGTGTTCAGGATGTGACCATGCGATCTTCTGTCCAGAAATATCCTCCGGGGGTCCGGGGGCGGAAAGCCCCCGGTCCGGCCGCGCAATCGAAAGGCACCCCATGTTCAGCAAGATCCTGATCGCCAACCGGGGCGAGATCGCCTGCCGGATCATCGACAGCTGCCGCCGCATGGGGGTGGACACGGTGGCGGTCTGGTCCGACGCCGACCGCGGCGCCCGCCATGTCGCGATGGCCGACGAGGCCGTCCATATCGGCGGCCCGGCCCCCCGCGACAGCTACCTTCAGGGCGACCGCATCATCCGCGCCGCGCTCGACACCGGCGCGCAGGCGATCCACCCGGGCTACGGGTTCCTATCGGAAAACCCCGATTTCGTCGATGCGGTCACCGCGGCGGGGCTCGTGTTCATCGGCCCCTCGGCGGCGGCGATCCGGGCCATGGGGCTCAAGGATGCGGCCAAGGCGCTGATGGAACGGGCGGGCGTGCCGGTGGTGCCGGGCTATCACGGCGACAACCAGGACGCCGCGTTTCTGGCGCAGCAGGCGCACAACATCGGCTATCCGGTGCTGATCAAGGCCGTGGCCGGCGGCGGTGGCAAGGGGATGCGCCGCGTCGACAGCCCTGCCGATTTTGCGGCGGCGCTGACCTCGGCGCAGGGCGAGGCGCAGACCGCATTCGGCAACCCCGCCGTGCTGATCGAGAAATACGTCACTGCCCCCCGCCATATCGAGGTGCAGGTGTTCGGCGACGGCACCAACGCCGTGCATCTGTTCGAACGCGACTGCTCGCTGCAACGCCGCCACCAGAAGGTGATCGAGGAAGCCCCGGCCCCCGGCATGACGCCCGAGATGCGCGCCGCCATGGGCGAGGCCGCGGTCCGCGCGGCCGAGGCGATCGGCTATGCCGGCGCCGGCACCATCGAGTTCATCGTGGACGGAAGCCGCGGCCTGCGCCCCGACGGGTTCTGGTTCATGGAGATGAACACGCGGCTGCAGGTCGAACACCCGGTGACCGAGGCGATCACCGGCGTCGATCTGGTCGAATGGCAGCTGCGCGTCGCCTCTGGCGAGCCGCTGCCCCTGCGGCAGGACCAGCTGACCATCACCGGCCATGCGTTTGAGGCGCGGCTTTACGCCGAGGACGTGCCCGCCGGCTTCCTGCCCGCCACGGGGCGGCTGGCGCATCTGCAATTCGCCGGCAATGCGAGGATCGAGACCGGGGTGCGGCAGGGCGATTCCATCAGCCCCTGGTACGACCCGATGATCGCCAAGATCATCACCCATGGCCCGACCCGCGCCATCGCGCTCAGCGCGCTGGAAACCGCGCTGATCGACAGCGAGGTGGCGGGCACGGTCACCAACATCGACTTTCTGGTGGCGCTGACCCGGCACAAGGGGTTCCGCGCCGGCGATGTCGATACCGGGCTGATCGACCGCGATCTTGACCAGCTGGTCGACCAGTCCGAACCCCCCGCCGTGACTCGGGCGCTGGCGGTGCTGGGCGTGGCCGGGCTGCACGACCCTTCGGTGCAGGGCGGGGTCACGCTGTGGGCGCCGCTGAAGCGCACCGTCACCTGGGAGGGCGGCGAAGGCATGGTCGAGGTGCTCGGCCCCGGCCGCGCCACCGTCACGCTGGACGGCCAGCCCCATGACATCGAATGGCGGGGCGGGCGCTGGTGGGTGGACGGCAGCCCGCGCCGCTCGCGCATCGTGGCGCATGACGCTGGCGTCAGTGTCTTTGGCGGCCGCCGGGTGACGCTGGTGCCGCAGGACCCGCTGGACCGCGAGTCCGAGGCCGCGGGCGGGGGCCTCACGCTTTCCCCGATGCCGGGGCTGGTCAAGGCGGTGTTCGTCACGTCCGGCCAGCAGGTCGCGGCGGGCGACCGCCTGGCCGTTCTCGAGGCGATGAAGATGGAACACACGCTGACCGCCGCCCGCGACGGCACCGTGGCCGAGGTGCTGGCCGCCGCCGGCGACCAGGTCGAGGCCGGCGCCCCCTTGATCCGGCTGGAAGAGGACGAGACATGAGCGCATCCATTCACCTGCACCACATCCCCGGCGCCCGCAGTTTCCGCGTCGCCTGGCTGCTCGCGGAACTGGGCCTGCCCTACGAGCTGACCGAATACCGGCTGGGCGACCTGCGCCAGCCCGATTTCCTCGCCCGCTCGCCCGCCGGCAAGATCCCGGCGCTGGACATCGACGGCACCACGGTGTTCGAATCCGGCGCCATCGTCGAGCTGCTGACCGAGCGCGAGGGGCGGCTGGCCCCGAAACCGGGCGAGGTCGAGCGCGCCCCGTTCCTCGAATGGCTGCATTTCGCGGAAACCCAGGCCGCGTTCATCCAGAACCTCAATATCCAACATGTGGTGATCCGCCCGGACACCGCGCGCTCGGTGGTGACGATGAAGCTGGAAACCAAGCGGCTGGCCTTTACCGCCCGCGCGCTGGAATCGCGGCTGACCGGGCGCGAGCATATCCTGGACAGCGGGTTTTCCGCTGCCGACTGCATGTTCGGCTTCAACGTCCGCGCGATGACCCATTTCCTGCCCGCCGCCGACTATCCGGCGATCATGGCGTGGTGGGACCGGATGCGCGCCCGTCCCGCCTGCGCCCGGGCGCTGGAACGCGAGGGCGGCGACCTGTTCGACAAGGATTTCTATGAGATTCCCGATGCCTGATATCGTCATTGTCGAAGTCGGCCCCCGCGACGGGTTGCAGAACAACAAGCGCCTGATCCCGGCCGCCGAAAAGATCGCGCTGATCGACCTGCTGTCGGGCGCCGGTTTCCAGCGGATCGAGGCGACCAGTTTCGTCAGCCCGAAATGGGTGCCGCAGATGGCGGATGCGGCCGAGGTGATGGCCGGAATCACCCGCGCCCCCGGCGTGCGCTACGAGGTACTGACCCCGAACCTCAAGGGATATGAGGCCGCCCGCGCCGCCCGCGCCGACAAGGCCAGCATCTTCGCCTCGGCCTCGGAAGGATTCTCCAGGGCCAATCTGAACTGCACCATCGCGGAAAGCCTCGAGCGTTACATCCCTGTGATGGAGGCCGCCCGCGCCGACGGTATCCCGGTGCGCGGCACGGTCAGCGTGGTGACGGATTGCCCCTTTGATGGCCCGACCCCGCCCGAAAACGTCGCGCGCGTGGCGGCGGCGCTGCGCGATCTGGGCTGTTTCGAGATCAGCCTGGGCGACACCATCGGGCAGGGCCGGCCGGAAACCATCGACGCCATGCTGGCGGCGGTGCTGGAGGAGCTGCCGCCCGAGCAGCTGGCCGGCCATTACCACGACACCGCCGGCCGCGCGCTGCAGAACATCGACGCCAGCATCGCCCGCGGGCTGCGGGTGTTCGACGCCGCCGTGGGGGGGCTGGGCGGCTGCCCCTATGCCCCGGGGGCCGAGGGCAACGTTGCCACCGAAAAGGTCGCGGCGCATCTGGCGGCGCAGGGGTTTGAGACCGGGCTGGACATGGCGCTGCTGCAGCAGGCGGCGGCAATGGCGCAGGGGATGCGCGGCTGAGGCCGCCGGAAAGGACGCAGCGATGGAAACCCTTCGGATCGAGACCGATGCCCGCGGCATCGCCACCCTTTGGCTGGCCCGCCCCGACAAGCACAACGCGCTGTCGGCGCAGATGATCGGGGAACTGACCGCCGCCGCGGCGCAGCTTGGGGCGGACCCGGCGGTGCGGGTGGTGGTGCTGGCGGCCGAGGGGCGCAGCTTCTGCGCTGGCGGTGATCTGGGCTGGATGCAGCAGCAGATGGCGGCGGATGCCGATACGCGGCGCGCGGGCGCAAGGGCGCTGGCGGCGATGCTGAATGCGCTGAATGAACTGCCCAAGCCGCTGATCGGCCGCGTCCACGGCAACGCCTTTGGCGGCGGCATCGGGATGATGTCGGTCTGCGACGTGGCGGTGGGGGCGCGCGGGGCCAGGTTCGGGCTGACCGAAACCCGGCTGGGGCTGATCCCCGCCACCATCGGCCCCTATGTGATCGCCCGCATGGGCGAGGACCGCGCCCGCCGCGTGTTCATGTCCGCCCGCATCTTCGATGCCGCCGAGGCCGAGGCGCTGAACCTGCTGGCCTACACCGTCGATCCCGACGATCTGGACGCCGCTGTCGAGGACGAGATCGCCCCCTATCTGGCCACCGCCCCCGGCGCCGTCGCCGCCGCCAAGCGCCTGGTCCGCGCGCTGGGGCCGCGCATCGACCCGGCCGCGATCGAGTTGTCCGTCGAGGCGCTGGTCTCGGTGTGGGAGGGCGACGAGGCCCCCGAGGGGATCGGCGCGTTTTTCGACAAGCGCAAGCCGCGCTGGCAGCTTTAACGGGCGGCGGCAGCGCTAGGCTGCGGACTCATAATTCCGCATCCAGAGCCTTGAGCATGCCATGAGGGCGGCGGCGAGGTAGTTTTGCGCTGTCTTTTCATATCTGGTGGCGATCTATCGGAACTGCTTGAGCTTGGAGAAGAACCTCTCCACGAGGTTGCGCTGGCGGTAGAGGACCGGATCGACCTGCCGCTGCACCTTGCGGTCGCGTT
>NZ_FRCK01000014.1 GCF_900142875.1 Paracoccus solventivorans
GAGATCCCCGCGGTCGCGGGGATCGCACCTCCGGGGGGATTCGGACGAGCCGAACGCCCCCGGCCTGGTGGGCCGCGCGAAGACGCGCGTCCGTCTCGGGAACCGCCGGTTCCCCCACGCAAGGCCGCGCGCTTGACGGGGGCGAGGGGTTTCCCCGGCCTTCCTCGGCCTGCGGCTCCGTGCAGGCCGGGTGATCCCCCTCCCCTCGCCCCCTACGCGCAACCTTGCGCGGGTCCCCCTCCAGCCCTCGCCGGGAGGCAGGGGTTCAGGAGAGGCGCCGCTTCGCGGTCCTCGCCTGACCCCCCGCCCATCATGGGCACCCCGACCGAGGCAAAGACCGAGGCGGGGCCGTCGCTGGAAGGAGAACGCCATGAACGACGTGGCCTTTGCCACCTATGTCTGCGGCTACTGCGGAGCCGAGCAGTCTGCCCAAGTATCCCCCCGCACTTGTCCGCGCTGTGGCCATTTCGGCCCGGAGCGCGACTTCCCGACCCGCGAGACGCTGACCATCCGGGAGCAGAACGACCGCTTCCGCGCCGGGCTGGTATCCCCCACCGGATGCCCGCTCCCCGGCACCGTTGTCGTCACCGCTGGCGTCCGGGACCGTGGCCGCGACTTCGAGACGGAAGCCTACCTCGCCGCCGCCACCGATACCGCCTTCACCGAGGACAATGACCCGTGGGGCGATCACGGCTTCGGCGTGGTCGAGGTCAATGGCGAAAAGCTGTTCTGGAAGATCGACCTCTACGACCGGGCGCTTGAATACGGCTCCCCCGAGCCCACCGACCCGGCGAGGACGCACCGCGTCCTGACCATCCTGTTCCCCTCCGAATACTGACCGCCCGCACAGGCCCGACCCTGCCCGCCAAGGGCAGGGCACCGGAAAAACCATCGTCGCTTTCAAGGAAATCAGCCATGTCCAACGTCACCGCCCTGCCCTTTGAGACCCGCGCCATCGAGGCCCCCGCCGTCGAGGGCATCCCGCTCCACGACCTCTACCTGTCCGACATGAACCCCCGGCAGGAGGTCGACCCCGAGGGCATCGCGCTCCTGGCCGACAGCATCGCCATGATCGGCCTGATCCAGCCGATCGCGGGTTTCCGCGACGAGCAAGGCAAGGTCGGTATCGTCGCCGGTGGCCGCCGCTGGCGCGCGATCAAGCTGGCGATCGAGCGTGACCCCGAACTGATCGCGCATCGCACGGAACTGACCTTCATCCCGACCCGGTTGGCCCCCGACGCGGCGACCGCTCGCGCATGGGCGGCGGTCGAGAACACGGCCCGCGAGGACCTGCACCCCGCCGACGAAATCCGCGCCTTCGGGCGGATGCGAGAGAGCGGCGCCGATGTGCCGACCATCGCCCGGACCTTCGGCATCACCGAGGCGCATGTCTATCGCCGCCTCGCCCTTGCCGCCCTGCCTGCCCCGGTGCTGGACGCGCTGAAAGCGGGCGAAATCAACCTTGGCGCGGCCAAGGCGTTCACCGTGGCCGACGACGAGGCGCTTGCTCTCACCGTGCTGGACCAGATCAGGAACCGGGAGACGAGCGAGCATCGCATCAAGCAAATGTTGCAGCCGGACGCGATCAACGCCGCCAGCGACCGCCGCGCCCGCTTTGTCGGGATCGACGCCTACCGCGCCGTAGGTGGCAAGGCGACCGCCGACCTCTTTGCCGAAGCGACCCTGCTGCACGACGCCGACCTGCTGAACCGGCTCTTTGCCGAGAAGCTGCAAGCGGCGGCGGACGCCAAGGAAACGGAATGGGCGTGGATCGAGACGCTGGACGAGGCTTATGTCCCCTATGGCATGGCCGAGAAGCTGGCGCGGCTCTACTGCATCGAGGGCGAGCTGACCGAAGAACAGGCGGAACGCTACGACGAACTGGCGGAACTCGCGCAGGCCGAGGTTCTGGACGAGGCGGGCGAGGCCGAACTGGACGCCTTGCAGGCGATCCTCGACGGCGATTTCACCGACGCGCAGCGCCGGTTCGGCGGCTGGTTCATGTGCGTGTCGCAGGACGGCACAATCAGGATGGACGGCCCCTATGTCCGCCCCGAGGACCGCGCCGCCGCCGTCGAGGCCGAAGTTCTGACCGGCCACGCCGCGCGGCAGATCGAGGGGGCCAAGGCCGATGCCCCAAAAACGCCCTACAGCGGCGCACTCGTGGCCGACTTGCGCGCGATGCGGAGCGCCGCAATCCAAGGCGCGATGCTCGACAAGCCGGAACTGGCGCTTGACCTGCTGGCCTACACCTTCGCCGAGAAATGGGGCGGGCCGCTGGCCGTCCGCACCGACGAAAGCCCGATCACGCCCGCCACGGAAACCGGCTTTGCACCCGATCCGCGCTTGCGCGCCACCGAGGGCGAGGAAGAAGGCGAGGACGAGGGCAGCGCGCCCGAGGCTGACCCTTTCGACGCCTTCCGCGCCAAGGGCAAGAAGCACCGCAACGCCGTGCTGGCCCTCGCCCTTGCCCGCAGCCTCAAATACGACGACCGCGATCCGATCTTTGCCAAGGTCGAGGCCGAGACGAAGGCCAGCATCCGTCAGGTCTGGACGCCGACCGCCGAGAACTTCTTTGCCCGCGTCAGCGCCGAGTATCTGGATGCGCTGCATCTGGACCTCACCGGCTGCGATCCGCAGAGGTCCGGCTTCAAGGCGTTCAAGAGCCAGAAGAAGGGCGAGAAGGCGGCAGGGATGGAGCGGCTGTTCACCGACCCCGCTTATCAGGCCGCGTGGAAGATCGACGCCGAGAAGAAGGCCCGCATCGAGGCATGGATGCCCGACTGCTTCTGACCGAAAAATGCGGGCGGCGCTGCCATGCCGCCCGCATCCCTCCGATTGGTGGAGCCACCATCATGCCCGACTTCACCGCGCACGAGCATCCCGTTCTCGCCGTCGCCTGCCCGACCTGTCGCGCAAAGGCCGGAGCCTGGTGCCGCCGCCCGAGCGGGCACGTTGCCAGCGATCTTCACAAGACCCGCCGGATCGAGGCCGACAGGCTGTTCATCGAGCAGCATGGCGAGCTTGCCGCGATCATCCGCGCCGCGCCCGGCTGGCTGATCGACCCGCGTGGTCGCGCTCGTGATTGAGATGTTCAGCCGTGCAGACGTACAGCTGTGAAGATGCCTGGACTAGGTCCTTCCCGTCTGGATCGCCTAGGCGTGGACGCTCCGAACACAACCCCGCCGCCACAGCCGCCAGATCAATGCCGCTTGCGCCCGCCACATTCAGAGATTTCCGCAGGATCATATCTCGGTCGAACTCGAGACCGCCGCGCTGCCCGGCGCAACGCTGCCTGACACCCCCTTCCTTCAGCGACGGAGGACAACTGGCCCCGCCTCGTGCGGGGTCTCCTTTTTGCTCCGGGCCTGGTAGTCCCGCCCTCCCACGGGCCGCGCCCGTGGCCGAGCAGGACATGGCGCTTCGCGCCGAGCCGCTGCGCGGCGGGGGGACCATTGCGCGGCGGCCGCGCGACCGCGATGGTCTGGATGCCGCAGCCGGAGCCCCAGAGATCATGTGCAACTTGTACAGCCAGACGCGCGCTCAGGAAGCCATGCGTCAGCTCTTTCAACACCGGGGCTGGATCGACCGCACTGGAAACCTCGAACCCGGCGACATCTATCCAGATCAACTGGCCCCCATCATCCGCAATGCCGCTGATGGCGGGGTGGAGCTCGTCAAGGCCCGCTGGGGGATGCCGACCCCGCCGCAGCACATGAAGACGCAGCGAGACCCCGGCGTAACCAATATCCGCAACACGGCCTCGCCGCACTGGCGGCGATGGCTGGACCCGGCACACCGCTGCCTCGTGCCGCTGACCGCCTTCGCCGAACCGCTTGGCAAGGGCCGCGGCAATCAGTGGTTCGCACCTGACGACGACTGCCCGGCCTTCTTCGCCGGGATCGAGACGCGGGCTTGGCGCTCCGTCCGCAAGGTCAAGGACGGCGAGACAACCGACGACCTGTTCGGCTTCCTGACCACGAGCCCCAACGCCGAGGTCGCACCGATCCATCCGAAGGCCATGCCAGTGATCCTGACGCGGCCTGACGAATGGGAGGCATGGCTGATCGCACCGTGGACCGAGGCTCGCGCCTTGCAGCGACCTCTGCCGGATGGCGCGCTACGGTTACTCGACCCGCCGAGCTGACGGATTGCGTCGGGCGATTGTTCCTGATATGTTCTTACATGCCCGACCTTCGCCTTACACACACGATCGACCTCATTGCCGACGATGGATCGAGAACGATCCAGCGGCTCGGGGAGGTTGCCAGCTACGCGAGCGCCGAGCTGGTGTTCAAACAGGCCGCTATTGAATGGCCGCGCGGGCGCATTCTCTGGCGGCATGGCGCGCGGATTCTGTGCGACAGCGGCTCTGGCCGGCGGGACGCCCCTTAGTGGTTCCACTGCGCCGCGGCGGCCCTCAAGGCGCGTATCCTCGCCTGCGCTTCGCCCTCAGCAGGATCAAGAAGGCAGCCTCTGCCTGTTGAGGCTCATTGAACCACTCCGTCCGGCTCCGGCCCGAGGTCCCGATCCGCCCCCAGTGACGGACTACCCCGCACTCGCCGAAGAGGCTGGTCGCGAGCTCCAGACCGTAGAACCGATGCATGTTGCAGGAAGGGTCGGCGCGAGTAAGGAGGACGGGCGCCACACCCTGGACCCCGGTCGCATCCTCACCGGGGAACAACATGACTTCAGGAGAAGCAATCGGATGCGCAGCCAGCCAGTCGAGAAGATCGATCTGCTCTTCGCTCATGACAGGCTCTGCCTCCTCGCTGCGGGGAAGTAGGCGTAGAAGGTGGCCCGGCTCACGTCGAGGCGCTTGGCGATCTGCGCCACAGGGATGCTCGGATCCTTGAGGAGCGCCCGGGCCATCGCGAGGTCGTCCTCGGAGAGCTTCCGACGCCGCCCGCCCTTGCGGCCTCTGGCGGCCGCGGCCTTGAGCCCTTCGAGCGTCCGCTCGCGGTTAAGGTCGAGGAAGTACTCGGCGATGGTGCCCAGGAAGTTGAACATGAGCCGCCCCGTGGGGGTCTCGGTGTCCACCGCCTCGGTGAGAGAGCGGAGCCTGACTCCCTGCGCCTGGAGCTTGTGGGCGGTGTCCAGCATCTCGCGCAGGGAGCGGCCCAGCCGGTCCACCTTCCAGACTACGAGCTGGTCCTCGGGGCGCAGGAACCCAAGCGCGGCTTCCAGGGCGGGACGCTTCGTGCCGGCGCGGCCAGACTCCTTCTCCTCGAAGATCCTCTCGCAGCCCGCACGCAGAAGGGCGTCGCGCTGCAGGTCCAGGTTCTGGTCGTCGGTCGAGACGCGGGCATAGCCGATCAGCATGTCAGGATAGTACCTGAACATGGTATGTCGGACAACTGATTTCAGGACACGGTTTCCAGACATAAAAGAGGTACCAAGACGAGGCCTGGTATGGCATCCGCCAAGATGTCCAACATACGAACGTTTGTTTGACACGATGACTGGCTTTCCGGGAGTTGGTCGGCCCGCGCGGCTGACGGCGCCGCCTACTCAGGGCAGGGCGTATAGGGCTGCGCCGGCGTGACGAGGAACTGCTCTGCGATCATATCACCCTTCGCGGCCACGCTCTTCACCGCTGCAGGAACGAGCCCTTCGACAGCCCTCCGCCAATCGTCAAGCTCAATTCGCTTCTCGTTAATCGGGGGGTCGAGGCGCATAACATTAGGGGGCCCGAGCAGCAGCCGTGCCTGGTTCGTCGCGGCAAGCGACTGGAGCCGCATGGCCGCGAAAATCGCATCCTTCCAGAAAAACAACCCACCCAACCGGATCTGCCTCGACGAGATGATGTAAGGATCGTCTCCACCGCCGATCGTCAGAACGTCGATCTGGTTGGACTCAACCGTGAAGCAAGTCAGCGCCTCGATCACTGCTAACATGACCGGGTTGTTGGCCCAAACACCTCCGTCCACCAGGAGATAGCCGCCGCGCTCCAACGGCCGAAAAAAAGTTGGAGCCGCGGCTGTAGCGAGTCCAATTGTCACCATGGGCACGTGCCTGTCGGTCTTGTAGTCAGGGTGATGCGGAGTCTTGAAGACAAAAACCTCGCTGTGGCGACCATCGAACGCCGGCACGATCAGCCGGACCTTGGAGCTTCCGAGGAGCGTACCGGCCCCGAGGCGCTCCCTTAGTAGCGTTTCCAAGGCAACGCGGTCGTAGCGGTAGTGGAGATAGTGCAGGCTGTTACGCCAAACCGCTCTCAAGCGGCCGCGAAAGCCGCTAGGAGGAGGTGGGAAGACCTCGTCCCCGCGCTCGACGTAGAGGTCTTGGAGCTCGCGTCCGCTGAGGCCAGCGCCAAGTCCCAGGCTCAAGATTCCGCCGGTTGACGTTCCCGCTATGAGGTCGAAGAACTCGCCAACAGAGCGACCATTCGTGTAGCGGCGCTCAAGCTCGGCTAAAATCGTGGCGGGAAAAACTCCCCGAACGCCCCCGCCATCGAGAGACAGGATGCGAAACCGCCGGTGCGCGGGCCAAGCCTGTGGGACACGGCGTTGAGGGATCGCTCCCGCTGAGCGAGCCTCTCCAGGTTGGAGGCGTTTGGGTTCAGCCACAGGCTTATGCAATCGTCAACGTGGAAACAAAGCCGCCCACAGTACGGTTCTGATCCCATATGCGCAGCGGTAAGTCCGCTTTTGACATCCAAATGCGCCCCACTTCCACGGCAGTTGAGTTGGGCAATGCCGGGAAGACATTGATTATAGCGTCCTCGCCATGCGCTGCCTTGATGCGGTCAAAGAGGTACCGGACGCGCCGCTTGAACTCTGCGAGGTCTTCTGGGCGGCGCATGATGTCGTTGTGGGGGTTGTCTGCAGTGAGCGACCAAATCTGTACATTGTCCCCGAGTACCGCATGGATGCGGTCGTCGTTGACAGTTGCGCTTAAAGCGAGCTTCAACGCTACGGTCGAGTACCGAGGTTGCGCGGGCTCCCCAGTCTGGAACGTGATCGCGGGCTGGTTCGGCTGCCAGCGCCAAGTCGATGGCTCGCGGTGACGTTGGTGGACCGACACGGGCACGATGTCACCCAGAAGGCGCCCCAGCTCGATTAGTAACGGCTGGGGCGCCAACGCGAAGACGCTAATCTGGTTGATCTCCCTCTGCTCAATACGCTCTTTCACCTTGCGCGCGAACTGCCGCCTCAGGTTGTCTTGTTGGACCTCCCAGTACTTCGCTTCGTGGTCGGCGTACTCGCAGCCGACAAGCTCGATGTCGATCGTCCTACCCTGGGCGGGGTGGCGGTCGGGCGGCATCGCCGCGAAGATCGAGCGGGTCGAGACCAGGGCGTCGTTCCGCCCGATATCGGCCGCGAACCGGATTACGTGTGAGGCACGCTCCTCCGCGATCCCCGTGACAATGGAAATGCGATCCTCGTGCTCCGCCTTCATCTCGAGCAAGATTTCTTCAGGGTGGTCCGCAAGGTAGTCAACGTCAACGCCCTTGTGGTGCGTGGCGCAGAGCAACATCAGGTTTGTGATATCTTGGGCCAACAGAAGCGAGCGAACGGGATCACCCCGCGGCCCTTCCGGGCTGTCGGCCACGATATGGGCGACAAAGCCGAACTTGCCGTCCTCACGCCCTGCGATCAGGTCCCCGATCAACTCGATGTTGCAGCCTCGATACTCGCAGCGGCCTCCGGCCTTTGCCCACAGCGCCAATTGGATCTTGGCCGGAATGCTGGTCTTAGCCATGGCGGTCCTCGCGGTTTTCCGCTACACGGTGTTCACGTTTCATTCACGGAGTCCAGTTGTGGCCGCCAATCAGGAGGACGGTCGCCTCACAGCAGGGATCATGTTCGGGAAGGCTAGTGTGAAAAAACCTGATCTCTCGCCCCAGAGCGAGGAGTACTTGGAGGACCTCGCCGAAGAGCTGAGTGTCCCGACCAGCCGCTACGAGCAGGCGGAGCGCAGCTACAAGTCGCTCGGCGATTGGCTGCACCGGGAAGATTCGACGGTTCGGGAGCATGACCCTCAGGTCTACGTCCAGGGTTCCTTCCGCCTCGGCACAACGATCCGGCCCTCCAACGAGGACGAGGAGTACGACATCGACTCTGTGTGCGAGCTCCGCAAGCTCGGCAAGGGAGAGCTCAGCCAGCAAAGGTTGAAGCAGCTTCTCGGGGCGGAGATCGAGGCCTATCGCCGGGCGAAGAGCATGAACAAGCCCCTGAGGGAGGGGCGGCGCTGCTGGGCACTGGACTACGCGGACGGGGCTCAGTTCCACATGGACGTGGTGCCTGCGCTCCCGGACGCGGCGTCCGTCCGTTCCCTGCTTGAGAGCCGCGGAGTCGATGCGCGATGGGCCTCGACCGCGATCGCCATTACCGACAACCAAGTCTGGAGCTATCCGTACGTTACGGACGAGTGGCCCCGCTCCAACCCGAAAGGCTACGGCGAGTGGTTCAGGAGCCGAATGGCTGTAGCCTTGGAGCGCAGGAAGCGATGGCTGGCCGAGCAGGTCCGGGCGAGCATAGAAGACATCCCTGACTACAGGGTCCGAACGCCGCTTCAGGCCGCGGTGATGATCCTGAAGCGCCATCGCGACCATGTGTTCGCGGACCGTCCCGACGTCCGCCCGATCTCGGTAATCGTTACCACCCTCTCGGCACACTCATACGGGGGCGAGGACACCGTCGGCCAGGCGCTCGCGTCCATCCTCGCGGGAATGGATAAGTACATCCAGCAACGCGCCGGGCAGTACTGGATACCGAATCCCACCGACGAGCTGGAGAACTTCGCCGACAAGTGGGCCGAGCACCCCGAGCGGGCGCAGGCATTCTTCGACTGGCTGGACAGAGCGCGAAGCGACTTCCTCCGTGCTGCGGGCTCGACCGACCGCAAGGTCATCACCGAGACATGGGAACGCGGGGTCGGCTCTGAACTCGCGGATCGCGCCTACCGTCGCCGCCAGCCTCCCGCTCGGCCCACGCTTCTGAAGGTGGCCTCCGTCGCGCCTCCTGGTGCAGCGCTGTCGTTCCCCAACAAGGAGCGGGTTCCGACGAAGCCGCAGGGTTTCGGCGGCGCCGCGTGATCTGGTGGCTTGAGGATCCGGCGCGGGCCCATGCCGAGCGTCGGGGAGTCGCGGAGCTTGCGGAGCAGGCGGGCTGGCTCGGCAACGTGCGATGGTACCTGACCGACGGAGCGGCTCTGTCTGTCGACTTCGATGTCGAGCACGAGGGCGAGGTGATCCCGCTCACGATGACCTACTCGGGCTTCCACCCGAACGCTCCGCCCACTGTCGTACCGCGGGACGGGGCCCGGCTGTCGGGTCATCAGTATGGTGACGGCGGGAGCCTCTGCCTCGAGTTTCGCGCCGATAACTGGACGGCCGAAATTACGGGCGCAATGATGGTGGAAAGCGCCTACCGCCTTTTGGCCAACGAAAGGGGTGCGGCTCCTCGCGAGGTGCCCTCGGCGCATCGTGTCTCCCTGGGACAGAGCGTCCGTGGGACCTCCTTCAGGTTCTTGGTGACACAGGCGGCCAACGAACGGTTGCGGCACATCGAGCCGGGCCGGTGCGTCGAGATCGGCCTCGTCGAGAAGCTCCAGATGGGCGTCGTTACCACGACCGTGACGGAGGTCGACGGCTCGCCCTGGATCGGAGCTTGGCCTGCTGGTGTCCCTGGGACCAGTCGGCGGTGCTATGCCGTTCGGCTCCCACTTGGCGTCCCAATCCCATCCCCGACCAAGGAAGGAGTGGCTTCTCTGTTGAATCATCTGGGCCTCGACGCACTTCGGAAGCGTGTTGTGGAACCTGGCGAGGATATGGACTTCGTCATCTTGACCAGCGAGGAGCCTGCTCACTTCGCCGTGTTCGACGGTGCCGGCGATCGCCATTTCTGTCGCTCGCGCACGCTTATGGTCCAGCCGATCGAGCCTCGTGTCCCCGACAGCTATGCCGCTCTCGCCGGCAAGAGCATCGGCCTCGTAGGCTGTGGGTCGCTTGGGTCCAAGGTGGCCGTCATGCTCCTGCGCGCGGGGCTGCGTCGCTTCACCCTTGTCGACGATGATATTCTCATGGAGGCCAACCTCGCGCGGAACGAGCTCGCCGCGCCTGCCGTCGGCGTCCACAAGGTGGATGCGCTTCGCGCGCGTCTCGTCGAGGTCGCTGGCGAAGTGGAGGTTAGCACGCGCCGCGTCGCACTGGGCGGTCAGGAGAGTGCCGAGTCGACCGAGTCCGTAATGTCGGTCCTGCAGGCATGCGACGTCATCGTCGATGCCACCGCCGACCCTGTTTGCTTCAACTTCTGTGCGGCCGTTGCCCGTGCCGGCCAGAAGCCGATGGTGTGGGGCGAAGTGTTCGGCGGCGGCATCGGGGGCCTCGTCGCGCGGGTCCGGCCGGGGCACGAGCCCGAGCCGCAGGCAGCGCGCAACCAGATCGTGGGCTGGTGTAACGCCCACGGGGTCGCGGCGCCGCTAGCGAGCGCAGCCGCACCTTATGCCGGTACAGCCGGGAACGAGGCACCCCTCCTTGCGGACGACGCGGAGGTAGCCATCGTTGCGGGCCACGTAGCTCGTCTCACCATCGACGTACTGGTCCACCCTGACGAAAGCGCCTTTCCGTCGCCAGCCTATGCGGTTGGCCTCAGCCAATCATGGATCTTCTCGGCCCCGTTCGAGACGTGGCCGATCGAGTTGATTGACGCCGAGTCTTGGAAGATTGGGCGTGACGTGGCCTCCATGGAACAGAGTCTCGAGCTGCTTCGCGAGCTAGTGCCTAATGCCTTCGATGATCACGATCAGCCTACCCAGTGAGCAGCGCGCCAAGCTGAGCGGATGCCTCAGGCGGGCCGGGCGGCGCGAGATCGGCGGGATCCTCATGGGCGAGCAAGTCGCGCCAGACCATTTCCGCATCATCGAATTCTCCGTCGACGCGGTGTCCGGCACGGCCGCCCACTTCGTCCGCAGCCCCAAGCACCACTCTGCGGCACTTGGCGACTTTTTCCGGCGGACCGGAGCGGACTACAGGCGATTCAACTACCTGGGCGAGTGGCATTCGCATCCGAGCTTCCCGGTTCGGCCAAGTTCGGAGGACATCACTTCGATGCAGGGCCTAGTTGACGGGGAGCGAGATATTAATTTCTCTACCTTGCTCATCGTGAGGTTGCGTTGTTGGTTTCTGTTCGAGGCGCGAGCATACATGTTTGTGCGGGAAGCGCCTCGTCGATCCGTTTCGCTGACGCTCTAACGCTCTGAACATCTTGCCTGTATATCTTCAGGCTCCAATTAGCTTCATCGGCAATCGCTATTCGGCGGCAACTGCGTCGACAGCCAGGTTATTTCCAAGCGCGACTTGCAGTTCTTCAAGGCGATTCTGCATCTGGACAAAGGGCAGATCTTCAGCACCTGCCGAGATCAGCGCGTGCGCGGCCGCGATGACAAACTCGTCGCTGCGCGACAGGCTCAGCCCTCCGGCGCGCAGCATACGGCTGTAGGCGTCCGTCTCCGCGAGGATAGTGGGGGCAGAGTAGCGCTTCGGGTGAACGGCGGCCTGCTTGCGGCAGACGAGGATGGCATCAAGGCTGATGGGGTCCTTGGCGGCGGTCTTGGGGCTTGCCGCGCGCAACTCGGCATGGACGGGGTGCGCCGCGACTACCGACAGGCCCGCGTCAGACAAGGCGCGGTAGATGGCGGCCCAGCCGTCCGGTCGGGAGTGATGGAAGCTGAAGGCTAGGACGCCTTCATCCTTCAGGACGCGGCGGCATTCGGCGAAGACAAGCCCAAGGTGGTGAGCGAAGATGCTGGGGTCCTTGTCCTGCACTTCGCCGTCAGCGGACGAGTCCTCGCGATTGAAAAATGGATAGGTGTCCTTCAGTGCGGGCGCGAGCCAGGCGAAGAAGAAGTCGCTCAGCTCGCTGTAGTGAACGAAGTCGAAGTAGGGCGGGTCGGTGATAACCGCGTCCACCGCCTTGTCCGGGATAGGCAGGCTGGCACTGTTGCCGTTCAGGATCAGGGCGGCGCTGCCGCTGCTGGCGGCAAGCTCGTCCCAACTCGTGGCTAGGGTCGGCGCGATCGGTGCACTGGCGATGACCTTGGACGATCCAGCCCGTTCTCCAAGATGGTCGTTTTTCAGGCGCAGCTCGAAGGGCTCGGCCAGGTAACGCTTGGCCCGGAGAAGCCGCGACTCGAACAGTGATGTGAAGGTGCCGCTGCTGCGGCTCGTGCCCCACACGGAGTTTTCCAGCGGGGTCCGTTCGGGCTTCAGGATGTGGTTCGAGAACATATGCCGGACAGCGCCAGTCCCTTCGCCTTTGAAGCTGCAAAAAAGGTTGTTGAATTCCAGCGTGCTCGAAAACAGGCATAGAAGCTGCTCACGAACTGCCCGGTCCTCGATGCGCGTAATGGCGCGCAGGAGAAGCCCCAAGCAGAGGAGCTGACGGGCGTTAAAGAAGTCGCGCCAAGCGTGGTAGTTGTAGCCGCGCGCCTGGTCGGTGTTGTGGCCGGGGCGCACGGCAAAGGTCGGAAGCGGCAAGTCCTCGGTGGCAAGGCGCGCGGCGGCCTCGTCGTACAAGGCGCGGTCTTCAGGCCGGGCGGGCAGGTAGATTTTCTCGCCACTCGGTCGCAAGGCCATAAGGGCATAAAGCCGATGCCGGGGCGGCCCGGCCTTCGGCAAAAGGTCTTTGATCTTGTAGGATCGGCCCTGCCGGGTCGTGACGGTCTGACCAGAGGCCGGGCCTTGCTGCGGGTTAAAATGGTGGCCGCATCCGGCACAGGTCGCGGCGGCCGTGTCGTAGCGGTCCTCAAAGACGGTCCAGCATGAAGGGCAGACGATCTGCGCTCGCGGCTTCTTTTTTGGATAAGCGTCCTGCGAGAAGACATAGCGGGCGAACAGGGGGACCTCTTCGCCGCAAGGCGTGTCGAGCACCTTGACCCAGAACGCATACATGATCGGGATGAGCGCTCCTGTCGCCGGGTCGCGCGTCTGGTAGTAGCGCCGTATCTGCGGCGCGACCTCGGTCTCAAGAGCGGCGAAGGCGGTGCGCAGTTCGTCTTCCGGCACGGGTGTCAGCGCTTGGTGGACAAGGAAGCTGCTGACGGGGTTAATGTCGCAGCCGACCGCCTTTGCTCCCAGCTTCAGGCTTTCTCCTAAAGTCGTGCCGCTACCCATGAAGGGATCAAGCACCACTTTGCTGGTGAAGTTGTGCTGCCGGTAGAAATCCTGCCATTGGCCTTGACCGGGAGGACTGAGCGCCGCAAGGGTGATGGCGCGGAAGACGGACCCGAGGCGCGTCGCCCACCATTTATGGATATGGTAGAGGGGCCGGTTGATCTCCTTGCGCCAGCTCTCCTGCTCGGCGACCTGGCTGATTTCCAAAAGCGGAAAGGCTGTCTCGAGCGCGGTGGTGGCGTCCTCGGCCGTGAAGGGGACGGGGGGTATTGTCATTCATCCGCCCCATTGCCGAGGTCTAGCGGTTGCGGGAGGCGCTCCACCATCTTTACAGGCTTGCCGGCCTGGCTCTTCAGCCGGTACGCCGCAAAGCGGTGCTGCGTTCCGGCGCGTGGGTTCGGGACCTTCTCGGCCTTCAACTCGTTCGTCCGCAGGTCGAAGGTGTAGCCGACGACAAGGCTGTCTGCCTCGATGCGAGTCAGCGTCCCGACGGTCTGGAAGCGGTCATCTGCGCCAAAACCTTCGGGAATGATGAGGGTCATCATTCCCGTGGTGCCCTCGGTGAGGGCGAAGGGCGTCGGGGCGACATACATTTTCCGGTCGCGGATCATGATGTCGCCGTAGGTGCCAAAGCCCTTCACGCTCTTGTTCTTGTGGACGTAGTTGTGATCGGCGTTCAGAAAATCGCCGTGGCAGAGCACCAGGTCCACAACCGGGTACTGCCTGCGGCCGTTGCCCTGTTCGGCGTAGGGGGTGAGGTCGGCTGGGTAGCGACCGAAGACGTAGAAAATCTGGCGGCCGTTGTGGAGGCCGGTCGGCACTTGGCTGTTGGAGTCGTAGTCCCGCTCACGGCCGGGCCAGGCGAGGCCCTTGATCTCATAACCCTCGGTAAACTTGACCAAGCTGAAGTCGGGATAGGTATTCCGGCCGGACCCCTCGAAGTTCAGGGCAAGCGCCGCAAGGCGCTTCTGAAACCAGTTCTGAAAGTGGAATTCTTTATCCTTGGCGCTCACGGATTCAATCAGCTCGCCGTCATGGACGGCCTGACAGCACTGAGCGAAAACATCAAAACAGGTCGTGACGGTCATTCCGGTCGGTGTCCTCTCACGTCAGAATAGGCGCGGCTGCGTCAAAAGCTGCGCATCGGCCGGAACATAGCGGCTTACTTCGATCTCGTGCTCATGCTCGCGGGCGCGAGCGATATCGAAGTCATTCTGCATACGCATCAGCTCGACCATGTTCGCTCCGAACGCTTTTTGCAGCCGGATCGCCATTTCAGCGGACAGGCCGGCCTGCTCGTTCAAGAACCGGGACAGGGCGACACGATGGACACCAAGGGCTTGGGCCGCTTCCTTGACCGATAACCCCAGAGGCTCGATGATCGTGGCCCGCACAAATCCGCCCGGATGAGGGGTGGTTATGGTCGGCTTTTCTTTAGATCGTGCCATGGCAATCAGGCCCTCTAAGCTACTGGCAGCCTATATGCCTACACCTGCCGTGTAAAGTTACGCGCTACAGCAGCCTGAATCCCAACCCTCACAAGCGTGCGGTTTAGCCCCTGACTTCCTTCTTAGCGATGAAGGAATCTTGGGCCCGCCTTCTGAGGGGCCTTTTCCGCCGCAAGCCGGGTCGTCCGGTCAGCCTTTCCTGTGCCGTCCATCCTTCGACGCCACCACAGTTAGAGTGATTAGGGCGCGTCCCGGCAAGCCGGGATCGGCTCTGGTTCCGGCCACAAAGCGGCCTTCACCCGAGCCAGGCGCAAGCGCCTAGCTCGGCCCATGCGGGCAACGATCCTCGCGCAGGGATCTGTGTGGGCCGACTGCGCCGCCGTCGCCTTCACGCCGCACGGGCGAGCATCCGGTCCTGCATGATGCCCGGCGGCTCCGACCGGGAAATCCAGCGGCTTACCTGTCATCGTTGCCGTCCCTTTGCGCCTGGCAACCTGCACCGGGGAGCGGGTCTTTCCGTCGCAGCCTGCCGAGCCACCCGTTGCCGAGCGTTGGCATCAGCGTTCCCCTTTTTCCTGTCTGTGCAATCTGGGCCGGGGCGGCCGGCGGACCGGCCCGCGAGCGGGCCTTCAACGACTGATTTCCCTTGGCCTGCGGCCATTCCTCGCGCGCCAAATCAGCCGTTGACCGCCGGCCTCATGACCCCGGCCCTCCCGATCCGCACGGAAAAAGGAGAACCGCCATGTCCAACTACTACCGTGTCACCGTTCCCGTCGAAGGCCGCGACGGCAAGACCCGCTTCCGGTCTGTCGGCGTGATGTTCCCGCAGCGGGACGGGGCCAAGAGCGCCTTCACCATCAAGCTGGATTTCCCGGTCGGCGCCACCGAGTTGGTCCTCTTCGAGCCGAAGGACGCGCCCGACGATACGGAGTGAAGGCGAGGGCGGCGCAAGCCGCCCCTGCCCGTCTGCGACGGCCGAAACAGATCAGACAGGAGAAGCCCACGCAGGTGCGCGGGCTGAGACGAACTGTTGCCATGCCGGAGGATCGACGGGCTGCGCCCGCTCACCCCCGCCCCGACGCTTTTTCTGTTCCTGGGTCCGCCACGCATCCCCGCCCAAGCCGGTCAAGGGGCAAGCGCCGCCCGTGCCGGGCGTCGTCGTTCAGCCGGGCCGTGTCCTCGCGCGTCGCGCTGCGGGCCGCACCACCCCGGCTTCCCGACCCCGTGACAGTCCCGGGCGGGGCCGCGGGCAGGGCTGCGCCCTCCCCGCTCTGCTTTCCGAAAGGTATGGGCCTTTCAGAAATCAGAACAGGAAGGCTCGCCCATCGGCGGAACGGGCAACAGACCCGGCCGCCCCGTCGCGAGAGGAACGCCACAAATGGCCTTCGACCTTTACCAGCACGTCACCGACACCATCATCGCCAGCCTTGAGGCGGGCACCCCGGCATGGCGCAAGCCGTGGACCGGAGACACCGGCGCCGCCGCCTTCCCCCGCCGCGCCAATGGCGAGCCCTATCGCGGCATCAACGTCCTGATGCTCTGGCTGTCCGCAGCCGAGAAGGGCTATCGCGCCGCCCACTGGTTCACCTACCGGCAGGCGCAGGAAGCGGGCGGGCAGGTCCGCAAGGGCGAGAAATCCGCCACCGTCGTCAAATACGGCACCGTCGAGCGCGAGGACGAGGGAGCCGAGGAGGCACGTAAGGTCCCCTACCTGAAAGCCTATCGCGTGTTCAACGCCGAGCAGATCGACGGCCTGCCCGCCGAGTTCACCGCCCCCCCGGCCGAGGAGCCCCGCGACCTTGGCACCGCTGCCGATCCCGAGCTCGACGCCTTCTTTGCCGCGGCCGGTGCCGACATCGGTGAATACCGCGGGAACGGCGACTTCCATTGGGTCCGGTCAAGCTACGAGGATGGCCCCTCATGGCTGGCGGAAGTCGCCGGGGGGACGACCCGCACCTACACGCTTCACGGGGCAGACAGTGATCCACGCGTCATTGGCCGACCGGGTCGTCCCGAGCAGACTGTGACGAAGAACGACTACCAAGGCCGGTTGCGCGGCGTTTTCCTTCGCTATCGGGATCACACCGGAGCCATTCAGAGTGAGTTCGTGCGCTATTGATTTATCGCATACCCGCCTCAAGCCCGCGCGCTGCGCTAAAGTGTCAGCAGCGAGCGGGTGCGGCCAGCCTGCGCAGGAGGACTGCTTCAGCAGCGAGACCCTCATCTACTACCTCTTGCAGGTATGAGGCTCGTTTGTACTAAAAGTTGCTGGTAAGCCACTGTGGGTGTAAGACGTTCAAAAAATCGGCCGACAAGGTCACAGGAATCACGAGGAGCAGCGAAACCCCCAAAAAGGAAATCCCCGCACGGGGGCGACCGGCGGGGAAGATCCTAGAACCACAGGTTTGGCGACCTGAGAGCCCACAAGCATTCAAGGCTCTATCTAGGCCCTTCCCGCACATGATGCAAGGCAAAAACGCAGCCTCTGCGAACAGCTGAGTCATGTCCGAAGACCCCGTGCTCCATCATACAGGAGCCACAACATGACCTATGCCTATGCGCGTCCCCTTGCGGACGAGCGACCACAGCGCCGGCTGCCGAGCGGGCGCCGCTGCACACGAGATGCTGTCGTGCAGCTCATTATCGACGCGGGTAACGCCTTGGGGCTGACTGCGCCCTTGCGCGACACCCTTCTGCGGCTGATTTCCGCTACCGACTATGACGACTGGTCCGACCCCGACGGCGATCCGGTCTGCATGATCCACCAGCAGGACGTCGCCCATGATCGAGGTCGCGACAGCCGTACGATCCGCGGCCATGAGCGGGCGCTTGAACGGCTGAGGTTGATCGAACGGCGCACTGGAAACGACGGGCGTCGTGGCGGCAGCACCCGCGCGGGCGAGCGCCTGGGCATCAGCTTCCAGCCCCTCATTGAGGCCCTGCCGCAGCTTGACGCCTTGCGGCGGGCCCACAAGCAGGCCAACGCCGTCTATCGGGCGCTGCGCCTCGAATGCTCCTGCGCCCGCCGCAGGTTCCGGCTTGCTCTGGACGATCTGCGCGCGAGGGATCCGCAGCACCCGGCTCTCCAGTCTGCCCAAGCTGCCTACGATGCCTGGCCTCGGCGTTACGCTGTTTTCCGCAGTGTCGAAGAGCTGAAAGACCATCTGGACGAGGTCGAGGTACACACGGACGAGCTGTGGAAGATCGTGTCACTGTGCGGTAAAATTTCCGCCGCGCCGGATGCTGAAGCACCGCCGATACTACATTCTACAACCGATCCTCTAATTGAAGACTGTAGCGGTTCCTCCGCCAAAAACACGACAGCCCGCTGGCGGGCCGGAGATATCCATCTTGCGGCCGACCCTGACGGGTCAGCCGAAGGCTTAGAACAAGATGATGGAAGCGGAGGAGCGGAGCGCAACCCCTCGGATGTGGACTGGCTGACACCTCCGCTCATCGGGCAGATCGCGCATGAGGACTTCCTGACCTGGCTTCAGATCGAGGCGAGAGGCGGGCGATGGAGTCGGGCAGTTATCATCGCGGCCGCCGGACGTCGCGTGCCCGAGCTTGGCATCGGCCAGCACGCCTGGGCCCAGGCGTGCAAAGATCTGACGCCCTACCGCGCAGCTCTTACGGTTCTGGCGATCGACGCCAACCGCCTCCATCCGGTGACGCCAATCCGCAATCCCGGAGGCACGCTGATCGAACTGCTGCGTCGCAATCGCCGCCACGCCTTCAATCTGGCCGGTATGCTGATCGGTCTTCGTGACCGCGCGCGCCAGCGTGAGGCAGCATCCTGACTGCGCCCTGTTTCTCCCTGGACCCTGCGCTGACGGGACTGCTATTGAACTATAGACTATGGAGTTAATGCTATGAAAACATTTGCAGAATACCAGATATTTGGCCGAGTTGGGAACATCGCGCCTGCCGGTTCTACTTTGAAGGTTTCCATCGCTGCGGACTACGGTCGCAAGAACGAGAAGGGCGAATGGGAAGGAAAACCCTACTGGAACACCGTGACCATCTTCAACGAGAACACTGTGCGATGGGCGAAGGTGAACCTTGGACCGGGAGATCTGGTTCACGCGCGCGGCACGATCCGCGAAAGCAGCTACGAAAAGGACGGAGAAACACGCTACGGCGTGACCTTGGCGGCCGAGCAGTTTGACCTGCTTTGCCCGAAGGATCGGCAATAGGAGAGCACGAACATCTGCAATCTTTACCGCACCCGCCCCAGCGCGGACGAGATCAGCCGGTTGTTCTCTGCTTCAGACCGAACCGGCAATGCACCTTGGCCGATCGACGTCTATCCCGATCGGCTGGCGCCGATCATTCGCAACGGCGAGAACGGCCCCGAGATCGTCCAAGCCCGCTGGGGCATGCCGACACCCCCACAGCACCTGAAGACGCAGCGTGATCCCGGCGTGACCAACATCCGCAACACCGCTTCGCCACACTGGCGGCGCTGGCTTGAACCGGGGCAACGCTGTCTGGTGCCGTTGACGGCCTTCGCAGAGCCGCGCGGCAAGGGCCAGGGCAACCAGTGGTTCGCACCGGTAGCGGATGCTCCCGCGTTCTTTGCGGGCATCGAAACGCGAGCCTGGCGCTCCGTCCGCAAGGTGAAGGACGGCGAAACGGTCGATGACCTGTTCGGCTTTCTGACCACGACGCCGAACGCCGAGGTGGCGGTCGTCCATCCCAAGGCGATGCCCGTGATCCTGACCCGGCCCGAGGACTGGCAGGCATGGCTGACGCTGCCGTGGCCCGAGGCGAAGAACCTGCAGCGGCCGCTGCCTGACGGCGCGCTGCGGACGATCGAATCCGGCGAAGAGATGCCTGTCTGCTAGCAGCCTTGGCTATCGAAAGCCCGGCAACATGGGCCGGGTCTGCTGCGGCTGCGGCTGCGTCCCGTCGCACGCAGCAGAAGGGTTGTCCGTACGTCAGGCGTGCATTACATTGTCATTCATAAAGTAGGGGGGCACGCTGATGGCTGCAAATAAACTGGTACAAGCCCGCATTGACGGCGAGGTTAAAGCAGAAGCCGCTGCTGTCTTGGCTGCAATGGGGCTCACCGTGTCTGATGCCGTCCGGCTGATGCTGACGAAGGTCGCGCGCGAGAAGGCGTTGCCTTTCGAGCCTCTGACTCCGAACGAGACGACGATCGCGGCGATGAGAGAAATGCGGGAAGGGAAAGGCAAGCAGTTCGCCACCGTAGAGGACCTGATGGCGGACCTGCATGCGGAGGATTGAACGCAGCAGTCAGTTCAAGCGCGACTACAAACGAGAGGCAAAGGGGCGGCATGGAAAATCACTGGATGCCATGCTGGTCCCCATCCTCGCAGCACTGGCCAACGACGAGCCGCTGGAACCCCGTCACCGCGATCACGCGCTGACGGGCGACTGGAAGGATCATCGGGACTGTCACGTTAAACCGGACTTGGTGCTGATCTACCGAAAGCCCGACGCGGAGGCGCTACAACTGGTACGGCTTGGCTCCCACGCTGAACTGGGGCTGTAAGGTTGGGATGCTCACAGCTCTGCCTGTCGTCGCGCCTCTGCTCACGCGGTCGCGGCTGAGGGTGGTGCAGGGCCAGCGGGCGGTCGTCGTAGCACGAGACCTCAATCGGTGTGTCGTAGAGCGCGGAAAGCACCGGCTCGGTCACGATCCGGCCGCCCTTCATGGCGACGACATGTCGGCCAAGCTGCGGAACGGCGGCGCCTCACCGCGCTGCTGACCCACCAAAGGGAAAAATCCGATCCTGCGCCTGCGCCTCCACCTCGACGGTGGTTCTGGTTGGGTGGGCGCAAGGGATGAAATTGCGCATGTGCGACAGGGCGCGAAACCTACGTCGATGGACGCCCGTCAATCTCACGGCAGACCCGAAAGGTATTCCGCCACTGATCGTGCCTCTGCCTCGGTCAGCGTCGACGCGGCGCGCCCCATCATCATACCCATCATCGTGGTGGCCTGGCGCTCGCCGGTGGCGAACTGGCGCAACTGGTCGACGAGATAGCCGGCGTGCTGGCCGTTGAGGATCGGCGCGTCCTCCATCATGCTCATCATCGGTCGCATGCCCATCATGGGCATGTGGCCCTGGCTGGATGCGCCGTGACACATAGCACATGAGGGCATCCTCGGCTGGTGGCCGCCCTTGAAGATCTGCCGCCCGCGCTCGGCCAGCTCTCTGTCATCGACCGCGTCGGGCCGCCTGACCTGCCGGCTGTAGAAGGCAGCGAGGTCGGCCATGTCGGCGTCGGAGAGGGCGGCCGCGACGTCCGCCATGACGTCCGAACGGCGGTGCCCCGAGCGGAACGCCAGGAGTTGCCGGTGGAGGTAGCCGGCCCGCTGCCCCGCCAGCTTCGGGTAGAGCGGGTCGGGACTGTCGCCGTCCTCTCCATGGCACGTCGCGCAGGCCTCCGCCGCCAGGCGCCCCCCGCGACCGGCGTCGGGGGGCGGCGCTGTGGCAGGGGCGGACGGATCGCCGCCCCACCAGTCTGACCTCTGCGCGGACGCCTCGACGGCAAGACCGACCGCCGCGAGGAGGGCGACTGCACAAAGCCCCAGCGAAAGCGACTTGCCCATCAAGTTGACTGCGTCGTGATGGCAGCTTCGCGCTTTTGGCCTCGCAGGCCATCGAGCAGCAGAAGCGCGGCCCCTGCGACAATCGCCATGTCCGCCAAGTTGAAGGCGGGCCAGTGATAGGTGGCGAAGTGAAAATCCAAGAAGTCTGTCACCGCTCCATGTCTCACCCGGTCGAGGACGTTGGACAGCGCGCCGCCGATCACCAGACCCAGGGCCACACTCAGCACGCGGCTTTGCGCCCTCCAGAGCCAGGCCGCCAAGACCGCCACGATGGCGAGGCTGACGACAGTCAGGGCCCACCACGGCATAACGCCGCCGAGCATCCCGAAGCTGATGCCCCTGTTGCGCACGAGCACGAGGTTGAGGATGGGCAGGACCTCAACGCTCTCTGCCAAGGTCGCGGAACGCAGGGCAAGAGCCTTGGTCCCCTGATCGAACGCAAAGGCCGCCACTGCGCAGCCCAGGCCCAAGGCACGGCCGCTCACCGGGCCTCACGCAGGTCGTTTCGGGCATCCCTGACGATCAACCACGAGGATTGCAGGAACAACCCGGCGATCACGGCCGCCACGACCAGATCGGGCCAAGCCGTGCCGGTCCAAGCCACGAGCCCCGCCGCAACCACGACCGCCGCATTGCCGATGGCGTCGTTGCGCGAGAACAGCCACACCGCACGGACGTTGGCGTCACCGGCCCGATGCGGGATCAGCGCCAGTGCCGCCGCCACGTTGACGACGAGGGCTATGGCACCAAACAGGCCCATGAGTTCGGCCTCGGGCTGGTTCAGAGCCAGCACCCGGTAGGCGGTGTTGGCAAGGACACCCAAGCCGAGCGCGCCCAGGAACAGGCCCTGAATGAGGGCGGAGCGCGCGCGCCAGAGCAGGCTCCAGCCGATGGCCAGAAGGCCCAGGAAGGTGATGAGGCCATCGCCCAGGAAGTCGAGCGCGTCAGCCTTGAGCGCCTGCGAGCCCGAGAGAAAGCCGCCAGCCATCTCGACCAAGCCGTAACCCACGTTGAGGATCACCACGATCCACAGCGCGCGCTTGTAGGCCGGAGTGATGTGAGACAGGTCGCGGGGCAGTTCGTCATCATCGTCCGCCCCGGACCCTGCCTCGGCCTTGGGCCGGTCCAGCCGGTCGAGCTGGTAGCCGAGGGCAGTCACGGCCTGTTCGACCTGTGGCCGCCGCGTGGCGTCGGCGTGCAGGGTCATGATCTGGGTGGCTGTCGAAACCTTCACGTCCTCGATGCCGACTGAACGCGCCGCCTTCTCGATCTTCGCTGCGCAAGAGGCGCAGTCCATGCCGGTGACGCGGTAGCGCGCAGTTTCAGCCTGGCTCATGGAAACCCCGTCGCTCATCAGCCATCTTCCTTTGACACGACGAGTAATATATCACTAGGAACTGATATGTCGAGTGCAACCGAACTCCTGACCGCGCCAATCGCGAAGGTTCTGGCCGTGGCACAGCAGGCCAAGTTCTTCCGGGGGTTGGCCGACCCCTCGAGGCTGGCGATCCTTGAAGCCTTGCGCTCGGGAACCTTGTCGGTGAGCGAGATCGTCGCCGCCACCGGTCTGAGCCAGCCCAATGCCTCGAACCACCTGCGCTGCCTCAGCGAGTGCGGGCTGGTGGCGGGCGAGCCGCGCGGGCGCTTCGTCTACTACCGGCTGACCGATCCGCGCATCGACGAACTGCTGGCCTTGGTCGGGGAACTGCTAGAGGGCACGGCCCGCAGCGTTGATAGCTGTGAGAACTACCGCGCCGACTAGCGCCGAGGTCGAGAAGTGCGTGTGGGTCAGGCTAGACCCTACTAAGCAGGGTTGTCCCGTAAGCAACGGAAGAGCCTTGGGCCTTGTGCATCCTGTATAATTCCATTATTCTAGATTTATGGAATCATCTCACGCTATCGCTGCCCTGTCCGCCCTTGCTCAGCCCACACGGCTGGAGTGCTTCCGGCTCCTTGTGCGTCATGAACCCGAGGGCCTGTCTGCGGGAGAACTTGCCCGCGCTCTGGACGTGCCGGCCAACACCCTTTCAGCTCATCTCACGATCTTGTCCCATGCAGGCCTGGTCGCAGGCGAACGGGACGGCCGCTCGATCATCTACCGCGCCAACCTGGAGCGCATGCGCGCGCTCACGCTCTTCCTGCTCAAGGATTGCTGCGGAGGCCGCGCCGAGTTGTGCGCGCCGCTTGTGGCCGAACTTGCGCCCTGCTGCTGACTTCCCGGAGATATTCATGACGGACCACATGGCCGACGCATCCGCCCCCGCAGGGGGGCTCGGCACCTTCGAGCGCTGGCTCTCGCTCTGGGTCGCGGGTGCCATCGTAGCGGGGATCGTGCTGGGCAATCTGGCGCCCGGCCTCTTTGCGGACCTCGCCCGGATGGAGGTCGCCTCCGTTAACCTGCCCGTCGCCGTGCTGATCTGGGCCATGGTCTACCCGATGATGGTGGGCGTAGACTTCGGCTCGATCCGCCGGGTGGGCGAGGAACCTCGGGGCCTCCTCATCACCCTGGTGGTGAACTGGCTCATCAAGCCTTTCACCATGGCCGCCCTGGGCGTGCTGTTCTTCGAGCACGTCTTCGCCGGCCTCATCCCGCCTGAGGACGCGCAAGCGTATCTCGCTGGCGTGATCCTGCTCGGTGCTGCACCTTGCACGGCCATGGTCTTCGTCTGGTCGAACCTGACGCGGGGCGATCCGACCTACACGCTCGTGCAGGTGAGCGTGAACGATCTCATCATGGTCGTGGCCTTCGCCCCCATCGTGGCGCTGCTGCTGGGCGTCACCGACATTGTGGTTCCGTGGGGCACCCTGCTGCTATCTGTGCTACTCTACATCGTTGTGCCGCTCGCAGCCGGCATCCTCACCCGCAACCGCCTCGTGGCCCATGGCGGGGAGGAGGCCGTCGAAGCCTTTCGGGACCGTATCAAGCCCCTCACCATGGCGGCGCTGCTGATCACCGTGGTGCTGCTCTTCGGCTTCCAGGGAGAGAAGATCATAGAGAACCCGCTGGTGATCCTCCTCATCGCCGTGCCCCTCCTGATCCAGAGCTACGGCATCTTTGCCATCGCCTACGGCGCGGCGCGGGCGCTGCGAGTGCCGTTCGACATTGCCGCGCCCTGCGCGATGATCGGCACCTCGAACTTCTTCGAACTGGCGGTCGCGGTGGCGATCAGCCTCTTCGGCCTGAACTCGGGGGCAGCGCTCGCCACTGTCGTGGGCGTCCTCGTCGAGGTGCCGGTGATGCTCTCCCTCGTGGCCTTCGCCAACCGCACCCGCCACTGGTTCCCCGAAAGGACGCGCCGGCCATGACCGTCACCATCTGGCACAACCCCGCCTGCGGCACCTCGCGCAACACCCTGTCCATGATCCGGGCCAGCGGTGAAGAGTCGGTCGTCATCGAGTATCTGAAAGAGCCCCCAAGCCGCGAGCGCCTGAAGGAACTGATCGCCGCCATGAGTATCACGCCGCGCGATCTGCTGCGCGAGAAGGGCACGCCTTACGTCGAACTGGGTCTGAACGATCTTTCGCTGACCGACGACCAGCTCCTCGACGCCATGCTGGCGCATCCGATCCTCATCAACCGCCCCATTGTGGAGACGCCCAAGGGCACACGGCTCTGCCGGCCGTCCGAGGCGGTCCTCGACCTTCTCGACCATCCGGTGGCGGAGTTCACCAAGGAGGACGGCGAGGCGGTTCGCCGGAAGGGCGGGCGCGATGCTTGAGAAGACCGAGCTTCCCAACCTTGCTGTCGGAGCCTTCGAGCGGCCGGACCTTGCTCGACTGGCAGCGTCAATGCCCACGCACCCGCCCCGCATCCTGCTGCTTTACGGATCGTTGCGCGAGCGTTCCTACTCGCGCCTTCTGACCTTCGAGGCGCAGTGCCTTCTCGATGCCATGGGTGCGGAAACGCAAGTTTACCACGCCCATGGCCTGCCCCTGCCCGACGACGCTGAAGCCACCCACCCCAAGGTCGTGGAACTGCGCGAGGCCATGCTGTGGTCGGAAGGGCAGGTCTGGACCAGCCCCGAGCGCCACGGCGCCATGAGCGCGGTGCTGAAGGCGCAGATCGACTGGATTCCGCTTCCCGGAGGCGCGATCCGGCCCACGCAGGGCCGCACGCTGGCACTCATGCAGGTGTCGGGTGGCTCGCAGTCCTTCAATGCCGTGAACCAGATGCGCGTGCTCGGGCGCTGGATGCGGATGGTCACGATCCCCAACCAGTCCTCGATTGCGAAGGCGTGGCAGGAGTTCGACGAGGCGGACCGCATGAAGCCTTCCGCCTTCTACGACCGCGTGGTGGACGTCATGGAGGAATTATTGAAGTTCACCCTTCTGACGCGGGGCGCCTCAGACTACCTCACCAGCCGCTATAGCGAGCGGAAGGAAGAAGCCGCCAAGCTGGAAGCGCGGGTGGGCCTGAAGAGCATCTGAGCTGCTACAGGTCGCTCCCTTTCCCAAGCACGTGGACAGCAATCATGCGTTCGCCCCGCCCGAGAGAGGATCCGGCGTCACGTCGAGTTCTGTCTGGCCATGGCACCGCTCGGCCAAGGTCTCGATCACCCGGCAATCCGAAATGGTCCCGCTGGCACATTGGGCGAGCATACGCTCCAACTCGCCCTTCAAGGCTTGCAGCCGGGCGATCCGCGCGCGGGTTTCAGACAGCTGCACGCGGGCAATGTCATCGACGGCAGCGCAGGACTGGTCGGGGTTGTCCGATAGGCTGAGCAGGTCGCGGATCGCCTCAAGCGGAAAGCCCAATTCACGCGAGTGGCGGATGAATGCCAGCCGATCCAGCGCGGCCCGGGGGTAGAGGCGCTGGTTACCAGCGCTGCGCTCCGGCGCGGGCAGCAGGCCGATTTGCTCGTAATAGCGGATTGTCGGGATCTTCACCCCGGCGGCCTGCCCCAGTTTTCCGATGGTCAGCATTACAAGCCTCCTAAAGCTATAGTTGCTGGAGACACTAGATTTTTGTATCGAAGGCGGCAATGGACGGTTGAGAGGAGGCCGGAGTGGCGCTGGTCGAACTTCGAGGAACTTCTCAGCCTCACGCTGCAGGGTCAGCAGATCTCTCGCCCTCCGATCGAACCGCTTCGTTCTGGGCTGGATCATGCGGATCATCCCCGAGCACCGTCTCCAGTCCAGCTGAAACCAGCACGAAGAGTGCAAGGCCACCAACGAAGGCGAGGACGGAGCCGTGCGTATCCTCGCGCGCTTCATGTGCCTCATCCAGCATGTCCTCGACGGCGGCGACGGAAAGAAGACCGGCGGCGAAGGCGAGCGCGGCGAGTTTCGCGGCATCAGGCGCTCCGCGCAGCAGCAGGTAGGCCAGAAGTGCTGCCCCGACGCAGTACAGAATGAAGGAAGCGGAGAGCATGATCCGGCGCTTCCTTGGCACGCCGTTCTCGCGCAGATCCGCCACCGCTGCGAAGCCCTCGGGCAGATCGGCAAGCACCTGACCTGCAGCAAGCGTCACGCCGAACGCCAACGAGACGGCCGTCCCGCTCCCGAGCATCACGCCGTCTGCCGTCAGGTCCACGGCAACCGCGACATAGATCATCCACATGCTGGTGCGATCGGTGCCAGTGCCCTTCTTCTGCTGCAGCCGCTCCACGCCTGCCTCGATCAGAACGTAGGCAACGCCGCCGGCCGCAACCGCCAAAGCGATCCACCACCCGGCGAGGCCCTCGAGCGCCGCGGGGATAAGCTCGACTGCGACGATGCCGATCACGATGCCGGATGCTGCGTGGAGCGCAAAGTTAAGCATACGTGGCGATGCGCCTCCGAACTCGGCAAGCATGCCGCCGGCGAAGTTTCCGAGGCCGGGCAGCAGCGCGAGCAGGAGGACAGCCCAAATTTCCATAGGTCTGGCGTCTCACAATCAGTTGTTCGCAGAACGCGTGATCAGCCCAGATGGTTCTTGCCTACTATCGCTCCGCCTTGAGCGCCTCGACCTCGCGAACGGCTTCCAGCGGAAAGCCCAACTCGCGGGCGTGGCGAATAAAGCGGAGCCGCTCAAGCGCCTTGGACCCGTCGAGCCGTGGGTTGCCCGGCTGCGCTCGACCTCAGGCAGCAGGCCAATCTGCTCATAGCAGCGGATCGTTGGCACCTTGACCCTGGCGACCTGTTCCCAGCTTTCCGTTCGAAAACCATCATCTGCCCTCTTGAACCTCTAGTAGCTAGAGGAGCTAGGTCACGAACCGGATGCGAATCAAGGGTGCCGTTCCGGCGCAGAAAGGGTCATCATGACTGTGGAGGATCAGGCAGGCGAGCGCCGCGAGTGGACCGTGTCGGGCATGGACTGCGGGTCCTGCGCCATCAAGGTGCGAGGCGCGGTGGAGCGGTTGCCCGGCGTGAGCCAGGTGAACATCGCCACCATGACCGAGCGGCTGTCGCTCACGCTCGATCCCGCGCGGACGCCGCCCGAGAAGGTGGAGGCGGCGGTGAAGTCCTTGGGCTACGGCATCGCGCCGCGCGGCACGGTGAAGGAGCGCAAGCCCTTCGTCCTGCCCTCGGGCGCCGCCGCAGCGGCACCCCACGAGCAGGTCCGCGATCTGCCCGAGGACCGCGAGGACGATCCCGCCGAACGGGAGCTGCCTTGGTGGCGCCGGTCCAAGGGTCAGCTCGTCATCATCACGGGGCTCCTGCTCGCAGGGGCCTGGGGGTTCGAGTTGCTGACCTCGGCCGATGTTGGCCGTTGGGCCTTCGTTCTCGCCACGCTGATCGGACTCGTGCCCATCGCGCGGCGGGCCTTTGCGGCCGCACGCATGGGCCAGCCCTTCACCATCGAGATGCTGATGACCATCGCGGCCGCGGGGGCGCTGGTCATCGACGCGGCCGAGGAGGCGGCGCTCGTGGTGTTCCTGTTCGCCGTGGGCGAGGTCCTGGAAGGGGTGGCAGCCAATCGTGCCCGTGCCAGCATCCGCGCGCTCTCGAATCTTGTGCCGAAGACAGCGCTCCTTGAGGTGAACGGCACCACGCGCCAGGTGGGCGCAGCCTCCCTGCAGATCGGGCAGATCGTGCTCGTGCGTCCAGGCGACCGGATCCCGGCGGATGGCGAGATCCTGGAAGGCATCTCGGGTGTGGACGAGAGCCCGGTGACCGGCGAGAGCGTGCCCAAGACCAAGGGTCCGGGCGAGCCGGTCTTCGCCGGCTCGATCAATGCCGAAGCCGCGCTGCGCGTACGCGTGACCCGTGCGGCCGAGGACAACACCATCGCCCGCATCATCCGCCTCGTGGAAGAAGCCGAGAGCGCCCGCGCGCCCACGGAGCGCTTCATCGACCGCTTCAGCCGGGTCTACATGCCGGCCGTGGTAGGGGTGGCGCTGCTCGTCGTCCTCGTCCCACCACTGGCCTTCGGCCAGGACTGGGGAACCTGGGTCTATCGCGGCCTGGCGCTCCTGCTCATCGGCTGCCCATGCGCGCTGGTGATCTCGGTACCGGCCTCCATCGCCTCGGCTCTCTCGTCGGGGGCACGACGCGGGCTCCTGATGAAGGGGGGCGCGGTGATCGAGGCCACGGCCAAGATCACCCGTGTGGCTTACGACAAGACGGGTACGCTGACGGTGGGCAGACCTCAGGTCACCGACGTGGTCCCGCTCGGCGCGGACGTGCCCGAACTCCTAGCCGTGGCCGCCGCCGTCGAGGCCGGGTCGAGTCACCCGTTGGCCGAGGCGATCTCCGCGCGGGCCGAGGCTGAGGGTCTTCAACCGCTGCCCTCCTCGGGCGGCAAGGCGCTCGCCGGCAAGGGCGTGGAGGCCGTAGTTGCAGGGGAGCAGGCCTGGGTCGGCTCGCCCCGCTTCGCCGCCGCCGAAATGGGTGTGCTCGATAGCGAGGGCATCCGCCGGGCCACGGCGCTTGAGGAAGAAGGCAAGACGGTGGTGGTCGTGTTCCGCTCGCGCCATGCCCTCGGCCTCCTGGCGCTTCGGGACGAGCCGCGCGCGGACGCCCGTGACGGCATCCGCCAGCTCAAGGACCTCGGCGTCACCTCGGTCATGCTGACGGGCGACAACGCCCGGACCGCGGCCGCCATCGCCGGCAGCCTCGGCATGGAGCACCGCGCCGAGCTGATGCCCGACGACAAGGTCGCGGAGATCAGGGCCATGGCCGAGGCGGGCGGCGTCATGATGGTGGGCGACGGGATAAACGACGCCCCGGCGCTGGCGACGGCGAGCGTGGGCGTGGCCATGGGCTCTGGCACCGACGTGGCGCTCGAGACGGCGGATGCGGCGCTGCTCAGGAACCGCGTGACGGACGTGGCCGCCCAGATCCGTCTTGCGCGCGCCGCCATGGGCAACATCCGCCAGAATGTCGCCATCGCGCTGGGGCTCAAGGGGGTGTTCCTGGTCACGACCGTGCTGGGCTTCACCGGCCTCTGGATCGCCATTCTCGCGGACACGGGCGCCACCGTGCTCGTGACTCTGAACGCGCTCAGGCTCCTGGGCTTCAACCCCGAGCGGGAGGCGTAGCTGGCGCTTTATCTTGCGCTGTTCTTCCTGGCGTCAAGCTGGGCCGCGCGTGCCGCAGGGCGTCCGGTCTGGCTCTTCGGCCGCGCCACGGGGCGGGATCGCCTCGCCGCCTTGGGCTTCCGGGTGGCCTTCGCGCTGGCCTTCGTCGGGCTGCGACGAAATGCTCATCAAAGGCTTGAGGTCTTACGGCATGGCCTCATCTGGAGTAGATGCCCGTCATGAAACTGACTTTTGCACAGAAGATGTTGTGGGCCGCGGCCGCGCTTGCGCTGATTGCCTTCGCTGCCCTTGCCTGGACCGGCGGCCTGCGCGCGAGCGGCACGGGGGAGGCGACGCAGGAAGCCTTCCGCCCTGAGTTCCGGCTGGAAGACGCGGCAACCCGCCCCGTGACGAGCGAGGACTTCCGCGGGCGCTACCAGCTGGTGTTCTTTGGCTTCACGAACTGCCCGGACGTCTGCCCTACCACCCTTTCGGAGGTGGCGCAGGTGATGGATGGCCTCGGGTCCGAGGCCGATCGGGTGCAGCCGCTCTTCATCTCCGTGGATCCCGAGCGAGATGCCGGGGCGGAACTGGCCGAGTTTACGTCGGCGTTCCATCCGTCCATCCTGGGCTTGGCGGGCAGCCCCGAGGCGACGCAGGCCGCTGCCGAGAGCTTCAAGGTCTTCTTCGCGCGCGAGGACGATGCGGCCGCGCCGGACGGCTACAGCATGGCGCACGCCTCCGCGCTCTACCTCATCGGTCCCGATGGCGACTGGCTGCGCCAGTATGCCTACGGCATGCCCGCGGCCGACATCCTCGCCGACCTCCAGAACCGCCTCTAAGGATCATCGCCATGAAGCTTCCTGTTGCTGCTGTCCTTGCCTTCGCTCTCTCTGCCGGCTTCGTCCAGGCCGAACCCGTCCGACAGGGCGACCTTGAGATCGATGCGGCCTGGGCGCGCGCCTCGATCGGCAGCTCGCGACCGGGCGCCGCCTACTTCACCGTCCGCAACCTCGGCGACGAGGCTGACCGTCTGACCGGCCTGTCCTCGCCGGTCTCGGCCATGCCCATGCTGCACGAGACCACCCTCTCCGAGGGCATCTCCCGGATGGCCCATGTGGAGGCGGCCGAGATCCCCGCCGGCGGCGAACTCACGCTCGAGCCGGGCGGCATGCACGTCATGCTGATGGAGCTGACCACGCCTCTCAAGGAGGGCGCCACCTTTCCGCTGACGCTCACTTTCGAGGCCGGGGGTGAGATCACGGTGGAAGTGCCGGTGTTCGGGCCGGGGGCCACGGGACCTGCGGAATGAACCTCTCACGCCGGCTCCTTCTCGGCGCAGGTGCAGTCACGGCACTCGGCGCGGGGACGCTGGGTCTGGGCTGGTGGCAAGTGGACGGGCCCGGCGCGGCGCGGCCGGCCGGCCCTTCTCCCAAGCTGCCTCGGCCGCTGAGCGAGATGGATGTCACTCTCACGGACCATCGAGGGCGTCGCGTGACGATCTCGGACTGGGTCGGCCGGCCGAGTCTGGTGTTCTTCGGCTTCACCTACTGCCCGGAGGTCTGCCCCACGACGCTGAGCGACATCTCGCTCTGGCTCGATGGCCTCGGTGCCGAGGCCGACCTGCTCAACGTGGCGCTCATCACCGTCGACCCTGAGCGGGACACGATTGCGGCACTGGCTGACTACCTCACCTACTTCGACCCTCGCATCACGGGATACACCGGCACTCCCAAGGAGATCGCGAGAGTGGCCGAGGCGTTCCGGGTGCGGGTCGAGAGGCGTCCCCTGGGCGAGGACGACTACACCATGGACCACACCTCGGGCGTGCTCCTGTTCCGCGCAGACGGACGCTTCGGCAGCATCATCGACTACCACGAGGACCGTGCCTCCGCCCTGCCGAAGATCCGGCGCGTCCTGTCTTGAGCGCGGCCTACGAGGTTTCATCCATGTTTTTCATCGCGGTTGCCTCCTGGCGGATCGGCGTGGCTGAGTTCACCCGCTGGCTCGGCTGGCATAAGGGAGATGCGTGATGCGGTCGCCCTCCTTCATCGGCCTTGCTGTCCTGGCGCTGGTTCTGGATCAGGTGACCAAGACCGCGGCGCTGGCAATGCTCGATCACCACGTGCCTGTGCCTGTCTTTCCCGGGTTCAATCTGACGCTCGGTTTCAATACCGGCGCAAGCTTCGGCATGTTCGACAACACCATGGCCGACAGGCCGATGGTCATGGCCGCACTGACCGGCGCGCTCGCCATCTTTCTAACTTGGTTGGGACTCAGGGCGCGGTTGCCTCTGGAACGCGCGGGCTTCGCGCTGATCGTCGGAGGCGCCAGCGGCAATATCATAGACCGGCTGCGCCAAGGCGCGGTGACCGACTTTCTGGACTTCTACTGGCGCGGCTGGCACTGGCCCGCCTTCAATGGTGCAGACGCCGCGATCTTCCTTGGTGCGGTCGCCATCCTGCTGGCTGGGATGAAGCGCCCCCAGAAGACCGGAGCCTCCGTTGGCTGACATCAATACGCGGCAGACCTTCGCCTTTCTGGTCGCGCTTCTGGCTACACTGTCGGCACTTTTTATCGGCGAGGTGCTGGGCCAGATGCCTTGCACTCTTTGCTGGTATCAGCGCATCGCCATGTTCCCGCTGGCACCCGTCCTTGGGGTCGCCCTCTGGACCGCCGATCCGCGCGGACGGCTTTACGCCCTGCCGCTGGCTGTGGGGGGACTCGTGATTGCCGCATGGCATTCAGGCCTCTACGCGGGATGGATCCCCGAACCTGTGCTGCCTTGCACGGCGAATGGCCCCTCCTGCACTGACCGGGCCGGGCAGAGCATCCTCGGCCTGCCAATCCCTTTCCTGTCGCTCGCGGCCTTTGCCGCAATCACCCTGTTTCTTCTGCCGAAAGGACGATCCGCATGAACCGTCGCAGCCTCGTTCTGGGCGCATCCGCCCTTGGTCTTGCCGCCTTCGCCGGCGGCTCCTGGTTGGTCAGGGACATGCAGGCCCGCGAAGCCGCCGCTGAAGCCGAGGCGCGCGCCGCCGCCATCCCTGACGCTAATACGCTTCTCCTGCGTCCCTCGGCGCCCGTCCTCGGACCGGAAGACGCGCCGGTCACACTCGTCGAATTTTTCGATCCTTCCTGTGAGGCCTGCCGCGCCTTTCATCCGGTGCTGAAGCAGTTGCGGGCTGAATTCCCAGATAGCCTGCGCATCGTCATGCGTTATGCGGCATTCCATCAGGGTTCGGACGAAGCCGTGGCAATTCTGGAGGCCGCGCGGCGCCAGGACTTGTTCGAGCCGGTGCTCAATGCGTTGCTCGAGAGCCAGCCGGCTTGGGCGCGGCATGACAGGCCGAATCTGGACATCGCCTGGGATGCTGCGGAAGCGGCCGGCCTCGACATTTCGACCCGCGACATCGAGACGAAATATCCCGCAACCGTTGCGATCCTGACACAGGATCGGGCCGATATCGAGGCACTCGGGGTGCGTGCGACCCCGACCTTCTACCTTGATGGACAAGAACTGACCGATGTCAGCTTCCAGATCCTGGCGGAATTGGTGCGGGAGGCGGTTGTCGAGGCAACACAACAGGGATAGTCCATCGCCTACGGATCGTTCCATTGCCTGGGTCAAAGCGTCCACTCCTGCACACGGTTTTGCTATCCCGCTCCGATGGACACCAAGCTCCCGCCCCGCTACCCTTCAACCATGCTGCGCATGTTAGTGGTTATCTTCACCGCTCTCACATTGAATGTCGCGCTGCTTGCGGCAACGGCACATAGCCTCAGTGTGGATACACGACTGGCGGTTCAAAAGATGCCGGAAGAGCCGGCCGGGGAAGCTTCTCTAATCTACGCCGACTGCTTGTCTTGCACAGTTGAAGGCGACCCTGAGAAGGATGGCACGACCTGCGACTGGGCTTGTCTGGCACTCACAGCCATTACCCCTGACTTTCTAACGAATCCGTCAACTCAGGTTGCGGTAAAGGCCCGAGCTTTGCTTTCTGCATTAAGCTTGAACGGGATCAGTCCGCCATTGCAAGAACGGCCTCCCAGACTTCATACTGCCTGATCAAGCGCGGTATTGGAGCGTAAACTCCCCTTACCCTGAGTTATACAGCGGCCAATTCCATAAGCTGCCGCTGGATGTGTTCCCCGGTGTCGGAGAGCGCCGTGCGCGATCAGAGCAGAGCCGCCAAAAGCGCGCGGATATCCAGCTTCTGACCCGGCGATCCCAATCGTTTCTGATCCAGCCGATCGCTTTAGAAGCCGCACGCCAATTGGCGAAATTTTCAAGCCAAACAAGCGTTAAACAAGCAGAAAAACCGGACAGTGACCATGAAAACACGAGGACTTGCAGCCTTTGGCCTGAGCCGCCGAAGCTTTGTCGGTGGCCTTTTTGCAGCGGGATATGGCGCCTTGGGCGCCAATGCGCAGCAAATCGACCCGAGTACCGGCCTTCCCGTCTACGGCAATGCCGAGCAGGGCCGCGCGCCCGATGTCGGCGTGTATCAGATCGACCCCGAAGCCGATAACCGCCGCAACATCTCGTCTTTCCGTTCCAGGCACTGGAGCGAGTTCTTCAGCGACATAGGCGCCGGCGTGATCCTCGCCGACATCAACTCGAAGGCGCTGCACTACTGGAATGGCGACGAGACTATCTATCGCGTCTATCCGTGTTCAATCCCGGTATCCGAAGATCTGACCAAGCGCGGCCTGACCGAAATCGTTCGCAAGGCCAAGAACCCTCCTTGGACGCCGACACCTGACATGCGTCGGCGCACCCCTGACCTGCCACTGCGCGTGGAGGGAGGAGATCCAGATAATCCGCTTGGGCCCTACGGCCTGTATCTGTCATGGCCAGCCTATCTTATACATGGCACTCATGACACCAGGAAGATCGGCCGGCGTTCATCGAATGGATGCTATGGGCTGTACAACGAACATATCACCGAACTTTATGGCATGGCCGAGGTCGGCACTCAGGTTGCTATATTCTAGAACATGGCATCGGCGCAGTTGTTCGAGACTGCGCCGTTCTCGTCTGAAGTCAATCGAACGGTCCGTGGAAAGTTCGGCTATAATAGAGAGGGCCAAAAAATGAGAAATCTCGCTGTTACGGCGATGGCAACTCGCATCAGACTATTCACATTGATCTTGTTGGGCACGTATGGTGCAGCGGCTGCTCAGACGCAGAACACAGACATACATGTCGTGGAGGGTGTGGGATGCGAGTGCTGTGTGAAGTGGACGGAGTATCTTCGTGAAAACGGGTTCGCTGTCACATCAGAAAAGAGCCTTGGCACTCTCTTGATCCAGCACAAGATTAATTTGGGCGTCCCGATATCCCACCAGTCCTGCCATACTGGCCAGATTGAGGGATATTTTATTGAAGGTCATGTGCCGGCCGCTGACATCCGCAGATTGCTGCAGGAGCGGCCGGATGCGGCAGGTCTTGCGGTGCCGGGCATGCCATATGGCAGCCCTGGCATGGGCCCGGAAGATAAGCGTGAGGCTTATGAGGTCCTTCTGGTCAGCAACGACGGCAGTAGCGAGATTTTCAGTCGCTACCCTGCGGCGGACCTTTGACCAAGTTCCGCAAGTTACATCCTTTCCGCCCAATGTGGAGCATCTCTGAATGATGAAACTGAGCCGACGTGGGTTTTCGCTGATGGCTCTTGCTGCATTGGCAGCGTGTGGAGTCCGAGAGCCGCAGCTCAAGCGATATTCTGGCCCCCCGGTCACGCAGGTCGTTGTCTATAAGGGGCGGCGGCACATGTATTTGCTGAGCGGGAACACTATATTGAAATCTTATGACTTCGGCCTGGGATTTCAACCGCTTGGCCATAAGCAATTCGAAGGTGACGGCAAGACACCGGAGGGGATCTATTTCGTTGATCGCTTCAATCCTCAAAGTCGCTATCATCTTTCGGTCGGGATTTCCTATCCGAACGAGCGTGATCGGGAATATGCAGCGCAATTCAATCTCAGCGCCGGGAGCGATATCATGTTCCATGGTCGCGGACCGGAAGGGAACAAGCTGGCTCGCGGGAATCGAGACTGGACCGCGGGGTGCATCGCCGTCCGGGATGATGAGATCGAAGACATCTATGCCATGCTGCGGCCGGGTATTCCGGTCCTGATTTATCCGTAACCGACAGATCAATCCTGACGCCCCGGATCGAAAAGGCCTGTCGTGTGAAGGTAACGTTGAGCCGGTTTGTAATGGGCGCGCTGGATGCCCGGTGTCACGACGGCAGAGCGGCCCGACCCTCCGGTGGAATCTTAAGTGCGCGCTGGCCTGCTCAGAGAAGGTCTCGGCCGGCGTGGATGTAGCGCATCGGATCGACTGCCTCGCCGTTCACGCGCACCTCGTAGTGGAGGTGGGGTCCTGTCGAGCGGCCCGAGTTGCCCATGTCACCTACCCGCTCGCCGCGCGCGACCGCCTGGCCCACCTTGACGCGGGTGGCGTTGAGGTGCGGGTAGCGGGTTTCCAGACCGAAGGGGTGCTGAACGATGACGATCCGACCGTAACCGTTCTGCCAGCCAGCGAAGGTGACGACCCCATCGGCCGTGGCGTAGACGGGGGTGCCGACAGGCCCGGCCATGTCCACGCCTTTGTGCATTCGTCCCCAGCGCGGGCCGAAGGGTGAGGTGTACCGGAAGGCGTCTTGCACCGGCATGGCGAGCGGCACGGATTCAAGGGCCAGGCGGTAGTGGTCGAGTTCGTCGAGCCGGTCGACGATGCGGTTCGCGCGCACGGTCGCGTCCTCCAGCGAGGCCTTGCCCTTCGTGGAGACCGCGATGCGAACCAGCGGCGCCTCCTCATGGGACGAATGGCCACCCTTGACGGAGGCGAGTAACGCCTCCGAGTCAAGCCCGGTCGCGCGGAGCATCTCGTCGAACGGTTCGACCGAGACGAACAGAGTGTCCTCGATCTGCCGCAGGATTCGATCGCTCTCCTCTTCCCTCAGCCGCAGCTCAAGCTCCAGTTCGCCGGCGAGGCGAAGGGCCTCGTTGGTCTTGGCGGCGGCTTGGTCGCGCTTGTCCACCGTCTCGACCAAGGTGCGGGTCAGTAAGTCGAGCGTGCCGGCGAGTTCGTCAGCTTTTGGATCCTGTGACGCAGTCGACGCAGAGAGCGCGACTCCGGTCTCTTCCATGGTACGGCGCAGGGTGTCTCGGGCGACCTGAAACTCACTCTCCATCTCGCGGTTGCGGGACTCGAGCGCTAGAAGCTCGCTCTGCATCGACGAGATCTGCTCGATGGCGGCTGCAAACCGCTGTTGGGCGGCGCGTGCTTCCATTGCCCGCTGGTCGCGCTCCCTGCTGAGCGCGAGGACGCGGTCCTCAAGGACGGCCTGCTCTCGTACGCTGACGGAACTGATCGAGTCCACGATCAGGACAGACGTGACCGTCAGGCACCACACCACCAAGGACGTTCCACCAGCCCAAGCGAAAGCCTGAAACGCGGGGCCTAGGCGAACGAACCGGACATGGTTGCCGGATCGGATGAACAGCCTGCGCTCGGGAAGGACGCACCCGATAAGTGTGCCTAGTCCTCGGAATGATCGAAGGCTCAATACCGTCGTCCTGCCTTGATGCGGTTCTGCCGCCGTCGGGTGACGGCCTAGTGGGGAGGCACCCACCTCGCAACCATCGACGAACTGACAAGAGTCCGGAGATGCACAAGTCGGCGGAACGCCGCCAACTTCACTTGCTCTCGGAGGAACGATCGGGGCGCGTCCCGGCAAGCCGGGACCAGGCTCTGGTTCTGGCCGTTAATGCGGCCTCCACCCGAGCCGCGCGAGCGCGTCTCAGCCCGTTTGGGTGACGATCCTTCGCGCAAGTGGACACAGGGAGTTATCCAAGGGCCGCTTGCGGCCACGACAGCGGCGAGCTGGACGCGCCTTCATGGAGCGACGGAAAGCGAGCCGCTGTGGGTAACTGCCGGCCATCCCCCTGTCGCGGTGCCTCGGAAAGAAGAAAGAAGGCTCTGAGATCCCCGCTGATGCGGGGCTCGCGCCATCCGGGGGGATTCGGGCAAGCCGAACGCCCCCGGTTTGGTGGGCCGCGCCAAGGGGCGCGTCCGTCTTGGGAACCGCCGGTTCCCCCACGCAAGGCCGCGCGCTTGACGGGGGCGAGGGGTTTCCCCGGCCTTCCTCCGCGCTGGCGCGCTGCGTGCAGGCCGGGTGATCCCCCTCCCCTCGCCCCCTACGCGCAACCTTGCGCGGGCCCCCCTCCTGCCCTCGCCGGGAGGCAGGGGTTCAGGAGAGGACGCGCTTCGCGGCCCTCGCCTGACCCCCCGCCCATCATGGGCATCCCGACCAAGGCAAAGACCAAGGCGGGACCGTCGCAAAGGAGTGCCGCAAATGGCTTTCGATCTTTACCAGCACGTCACCGATACCATCATCGCCAGCATCGAGGCGGGCACCCCGGCGTGGCGCAAGCCGTGGACCGGAAATGCAGGCGGCGCGATCTTCCCCCGCCGCGCCAATGGCGAGCCTTATCGCGGCATCAACGTCCTGATGCTCTGGCTGACCGCGACCGAGAAGGGCTATCGCGCGGCGCACTGGTTCACCTATCGCCAGGCGCAGGAAGCGGGTGGGCAGGTCCGCAAGGGCGAGAAATCCGCAACCGTCGTCAAATACGGTACCTTCGAGCGTGATGACGAGAGCGGCGAGAACAGCCGGAAAATCCCGTATCTGAAAGCCTATCGCGTGTTCAACGCCGAGCAGATCGACGGCCTGCCCGCCGAGTTCTACGGCACCCCTGCTGACGCGCCACGCGACCTTGGCACCACCGCCGACCGCGCCCTTGACGCTTTCTTTGCCGCGACCGGCGCGGAAATCCGCACCAGCGACGACCCGCGCGCCTATTATAACCCCGTCGAGGACTTCATCCACATGCCGCCGATTGCGACCTTTCACCGCGTCGGCGGCTATTATGCCACCCTCGCGCATGAAGCGACCCACTGGACCGGCCACGAGAGCCGCCTAGACCGGCTGGGCCGTTTCACCGACCGCAAAGCCTACGCCTTCGAGGAACTGATCGCGGAGATCGGCAACTGCATGGTTTGCGCCAGCCTCGGCCTGACCCCCGACTTCGATCAGTCCGCGGCCTATGTCGGAAGCTGGTTGCGCGCGCTTCAGGACGACAAGCGCGCCATCTTCAAGGCCGCGACCGAAGCGCAGAAGGCCGCCGACCTGCTGCTGGCGACGAACTCCGCCATTGCCGCCAAGGAAAGGGCCGCCGCGTGAGCGGCCCGACCCCCCTGCCCCGCGCGGCCACACCGCAGCCAACAGAGGCCAGCCCATGACCTGCCGTCAGCCGCATACCGTCCTGTGGACCTCGGAGCCGCTTTCCATCGGCAAGCATCAATGGCGTATCGTTGCCGCGCATTTCCCGCATCTGGAGGCGGTCGAGCGTGCCACCTGCGAGCATGGCAGCGCCGGCCGGGCCACCTTCTACGAATGGCGCCCCCTCGCCTATCGCGGGAGCCCGCGCGACTGGCGCGACGAGCGCGAATGGCCGTCCTATGACAGCGACCGATTGGATTGTGGAACGCCCCGCACCTTGCGGAAGCTGTGGGAGCGCGAGGCCACGACCGTCCGCTCCATCCTGTGCCTGCATTGCGCCGCGCAGACCGGTACCGCACCGCCGCAGCTTTCGCTGTTCGACAGCAACCCCGCGACCGGGGCCGCGCCATGATCTATGAAGTGCGCGACGAACCCGACGACCTGCCGATTTGGCGCGGGGCTATGGCGCGGCCCCTGACCTTGGCCAGTCAGATCCCTTAAGGCGGACGCCAGGCCCTCCGCCATTCGCCGGAATGAACTCGACCCCCGCCGCTTCAAGAGCAGCGCGGAGCGCGTGCAGGACGACCGGCGAGGTGTTCGGCCCACTGTCGCTTTCAGCCCGGCGCACCGTCGCCAAGCCTACGCTCGCGCGGCCCGCCAGCTCATCGGCCGCCATTTTCACCAATGCTCGAGCCGCCCTGATCTGGGCGGGAGTGATGCGAAACGGATCATTTGATTGCAAGTTGATCGTCTACCTATCGCATGATACATTTCATATCACATGACACAGGAGCAAGCAGCCGTGAAGAAGACGCGGGGGCGCAAGCTGTTCTGCACCGTGGTCGCCCGGATCATCGACCCGGACACGGGCCGCGAGGCCGGGTTGCTCTACCGCTGGAACACGGGCGCGACGCAGAAGGAGTGGCACGACAAGCCGATCAGGATTTTCCGGCTGGAACCGCTGCTCGAGATCACCACTCTGCCCGTCGCCAAGGATGACTAGGCTCCGGCCCCGCCGCGTTCGTCCTGTCCCTCCAAGGGACGCAGCCGATAGTCGGCCACCTTTTCTCCGAACCATTCGAGCCGCCGTTCGCCCGTGTTCCATTGATACTGCGCGCCGACGATTTGGCCGGTGGCCGGATCAATGATTTCGGCAATCGCCCGCACGAACAGCCGCTTGCCCTTCGCCCTCGCCCGTCTTCGCTTTTCCATCCGAAACCCCTTGTCGGCCCGGCTGAAAAGAAATGGAGAACGCCGGGAGGCTCGCTTCCCGGCTTGCCCACCGGCGAGGGCTGGAGGGGGACCCGCGCAAGGTTGCGCGTAGGGGGCGAGGGGAGGGGGATCACCCGGCCTGCACGGAGCCGCAGGCGGAGGAAGGGCGGGGAAACCCCTCGTCCCCGTCAAGCGCGCGGCCTTACGTGGGGGAACCGGCGGTTCCCGAGACGGACGCGCGTCTTCGCGCGGCCCACCAGGCCGGGGGCGTTCGGCTCGTCCGAATCCCCCCGGAGGTGCGATCCCCGCGACCGCGGGGATCTCTCAATCAGTAACCGGCGCCGGCCATCAGCTCATCGAGGAAAGACGAAAAGCGATTGCGCGCGTAGTGGTTCAGCATCGAGGGCAGGATGCCGAAGTCCGCTGGATCGAGCCGCGCCTTCATGTCGGCAAACTCGGCAGGACTGAAGCGCAAGCGTGACTGGAGCCGATGGCCGACCCTCTCGGCACGATCCAGGTGAACATCGCCCGTCGTGATCGACCTCAGCTCGATCACCAGCTCCGGCTTCAGCTTGGCAAAGGCTTGCCGCAGTATGGTCCCGGCGGGCAACCGCATCGCCGCTCCCCACTTCTCGGCGCGCTCGACAAGATCGCTGGGAATCCACATCGTGATTGCCAGCTCTACCGGGGCAGCGGTGTCCCCTGCCCTTCCGGTTTCCGGCAGCGCCCTGGCGGCCGGCGGCGCTGCGTCCCCCGTGTGCCCTTCGGTCGCGGTCTTTGTGGCAACTTCATCCTCGACCTTTTCAGCTTCCGCGCGGTGGGTTGCCGGTGGCTCAGGCACCGGGGCTACCTCGGCAGGCTGCGGATCGGGCACCTCTGAAGCAGGGACCGTGGTCGCAGGCAGCTCGGGCACATCATCCAGCTGCCGAGCTTCCGGTGCAGGTTCACGGAGCGGCGGAGAGGGCGTTTCCGCTGAAAGCGACGCCTCGAGCGTCTCCTTCAGCCCCTCCGCGGCCAAGGCAAAGGGGTTGGGCTTGCCGGCTGTCGGTTTGCCGATCGTCTGCGCGAAGGCATGATCCCGTTTGAATATCTTGGCGGGCTTCTTGCGCGGCAGGGCCATCAGACTGCCTCCGTCTCGGTCAGCATGGCGTCCTCGAACAGTTCAAGGATCGCCTCCATCTCCTGGAGGGCGGCCGTCAGGTGGTTCTGGACGATGCCCTTGCGGGTGCTGTCGCGGATTTCGCCGAGCAAGCCTTCCGCATCGACCTGCTTGTATGCCTTGCGCTCCATCATCGGCTCTTCAATGGCCGGCATGGTCTGGAAAATCTGTTCGATACCCTGTCGCTCGGTGGCGCTCGGCTCGGCCGACACGGCGTTGATGACCACACGGTATTCCGGCACGCTCGCAGGATCGTCCACGCGTCCTTTCAGGCGCTCGCGCCACATGAGCGTCTGCATCGTTTCGAGGTAGTCACCGCGGCCGGGCCTGACCGGAGCAACGATCAGGTGAGCCTGCAACACCACATCGTCCAAGGCTTCGCTTGAGCCGCCGAAGGTGTCGATCAGGACCAGGTGGTCGTGGGGAGGTTCGGCATAGATGGCGTCAAGGCGAGCGGTGATTTCCTCGGGATCATAGGTGTGGATCACTTCGGCTCGGTCGTTCCAGTTGCCGAGCTGCTTTGCCACCTTCATCCAACCGTAGATGCTCTGGCTGCTGTCGGTGTCAAAGACCGTCACGCGCTCGCCACGCGCGACGGCAGCGCTTGCCAGCCCGCGCACCAGCGTCGACTTCCCGCAGCCGCCCTTGCGACTGATAACCGCGATTACCCGAACGCCCTTGCTCATCCCTGCCCCGCTTGTTTTTACGCTGCTTCGCACTATGTGGCCGTGCAGCGGTGAAGACGTGTAGCTCCGTTGCTACGTCATTATATAGCTGTGCCTACGGACAGCCCGTCAATCTTGGCGATGTGCAGGAGTGGCGAGGTGTCGCCTGAAAGACACGACGACATGTAGCTTCGCCTCTATGAGGATGTGCAAATGTGCAGACGTAACGCTGCAGCTATGTCAAGCGGTGAAGGTAAGAAGCGGAGAAGACGTTCAGCCGTGAAGCTCTGTAAACGGACAGTTGTTTATACTCGGCAGAGCTGCACGTGCAGATATGAAGATGTGAAGTCGATAGGCCATGCAGAAATTCAGCTGTGGCGACTCTCGGACGCGCAGGCGTATCGCTTGAAGACGGTTTTAGTGCCGGCTGATGATCGGTTGACCGAAGAAGAGAAAAGAGGAAGGTTGGTTTGGCAGGAAATGCACAATGTTTACAAATCTGGATTCAGCCCCGCGTGACGCGTCGAAACCTGACCCCGACCGAGCGAGATGAGGCCATCCGCCGCTTGCGGCAGGGTGGAAGCGTGAGGACCGTGGCGGAGACCGTAGGGGCGCCGCCTGGGACGGTGGCGGCGGTGAAGCAGAGCGAGGTCCGCACCCGGGACAGCGCGACCACGGAGGGCAAGCCGGTGTCGGCGCGGTTGTCACCGGCCGAGCTCGAGTCGCTTGAGTGGCTGAAAGCCCGCTTCGGGTTCGGGTCCAACTCCGACGCGCTTCGTGCCTTGGTCCGGTCGGCGTCGGGGATGCTGGAGTTCGACCCAGTGACGGCCGAGAAGCTGACCGAGGTGAAGGCCGAACTGCACAAGATCGGCGTCAACGTGAACCAGATCGCGCTTGCCGCGAACAAGGGCCGGATCGACCTTGCCCGGCAGGAGTGGAAAGCGCTCAACGCAGTGCGGCGGGCCTTGCCGGGAGTGCGGATCTACCTTCAGGCAGTGGTGGACGAGCAGCGGCGGCGCGGCACGCGGCTGTTCCAGAAGTTCATCGAGGCCGAGCGTGGATAGCCTCGCAGAGGACCTGATCGGTGAAATCCGCCTCGGCCGGGGTGGGGGCGGGCGCGTCAGGGACACCGGCGTCGGCAAGGTCCGACGGGGCAGGGCAGGGGGGTCGCTGTTCTCCGCGCAGGCGCGCAACCTGTGGCGGGTTGCGCAGGGCTCGAATGCCGCCGTGCTGAAGAAGATCAGCCGAGGTGGCACCCACACCGGCGCGCGTCTGGCGGCACAGTTCGACTACCTGTTCAGCAAGTCCGAAGCGGTGTTCGGCAACATGGTCGAGCTTGAGCCGGAGGCGCGGGCGCTGTCGGCCGAGCAGCGCCGGGACATGGCGCAGGAGTGGTCCGACGCCTGGACTGGCGAGCCGAGGAACGGCCACACCAGCCATCTGCTGCTGTCTTTCCCGGCAGACCTCTCCGCGAAGAAGGCGCTCCGCATTGCCGAGGAATGGGCTTTCGAGATGTTCCAGTCCGGCGCCCATGTCGAGGACGAATGGGCCTATGTCGCGGCACTGCACACTGACCGGGCGCATCCGCACGTTCACATCGTCGTGAACAATCGTGGGCTCGAGCAGGGTCAGTGGTTCTACATGGCGAAGGAGCATGAGTTCAATCTCGCCATGATGAAGGAGCGCCTGGTCGAAATCGCCGCCGACATGGGCGTGGAGCTGGATGCCTCGTCGCGGCTCGAGCGCGGCATCTTGTCTTACGGCATGAGCCGCGCTGAGATCGAGGGCGCAGCCCCGGAGCGGCGGCGCCACGGCAAGGCGCTCGAGGACGGACTTGCGACCGTGAGCCGCAGCGCTGCCACGCTGCGCCTGCTGGCCTCCCTTGCCAGCCTTTCCCGGCTTGAGGATGTGGCGACCCGCATGGAGCGGGCGGCGCACATCCTCGAGACGGGCGGAATCCTGACCCCGAAAGCCCTGGAGATCGCCACGATGGACCTTGAGACCGCACACACCCGTCAGGAGCTCGATGGCGTGTTCACGAGCTGGCTGGACAACGCCGAGCGGCAGATTTCCGCGATGACGCCCGAGGATCGGCGAGAGATGCGGCATGAGCTGGCCGAGGTCACGATGGAGATCATGCGCGACCTGGGCGACGCGCACGGGGCCGAGCTTGTCATGCGCGCGCCGCGCTCGGAGCTTTACCAGACGCAGGTGCTGGACGACGAGATCACACGCGGCAAGATCACGAAAGACCTGACCGCAGAAGCAGCGCACGAGGTCAGGTCGGCCATTACCGAGGCCGCGACGACCATCGGAATCAACCGGGAGACGATGGAGCGTCGCCTGGAGCATCCCGCCGCGAACGCCTGGCAGGAGCGGGAATGGGTGAAGCAAGATCTTCTGGCTGTCTCGAAGGCGCGCAATCTCGACCTTGACCGCGAGGAGGAGCGCCACGAGGCCGCTGATCTGGTGGACCGCTTCTATGCCTCAGCCGCCAAGGCGCTGAACAATGCTCTTGAGATCGACCACCGCCATGAGAACGACCGCCTTACCCGAACCCTTGAGTCGCTGACGGCGGTCCACCGTCAGAACGGCCGCGTCGAGTTCGAGCATGAGGATCATGCCGAACGCTTCGCCACTGACCTGAAGGAGCGTTACGGGGAGAACGTGATGGAGCGCATCGCCGCCGGGGACGACCGGGTGCTCGCCCTCGACTTCCCCGAGGCCGGGCAGCGGCGCGAGATCGCGAAAGCCTTGGTGGCCGCGGCTGAGACGCACGAGAGCATGGGGCTGACCACGCGGCAGGCGGAGCTGGCGAAAGAGCGCCTGCACGAGCGCGACACGCCCCAGCACGAGCTGCGCCGCAAGGACCACGATCTGGAACTGTAAGGGGCAGGGCCGATGAACCGCATGGCTGTCGCCATCTCGGCAGGACTGATCGCGGGGACCTTCGTCGGCCTGATGATCGGGGGCCTCTGGCTGCAATGGCAGCTTGGGGCCAACGTGAATGCCGGCAACCCGTTCATCTTGGTAACGGATTTCCCTGGCTTTCGGGCGGTGCGGCAGGACCCGTGGCGCACCGCCTATCTGATCGTTCTGGCAGGTGCCGCCCTTCTGGCGCTCGTGGCGCTTGTGTTCAGCTTCACCAACCGGCTGACCACCTATGGCAAGTCCCACTTCCAGACCCGGCGCGAGGTCAGGAAGAACGGGCTTCTGCAGCCCGTCGGGTCAGGGCTGGTTTTCGGCAAGTTCGGAAAGCCGAAGACGAAGGGCCGCTTCGTCTCCGGCACCTATGACCAATTCCCACACGCCCTGATCGCCGCGCCGACCCGCTCGGGCAAGGGCGTGGGCTACGTCATTCCAAACACGCTGCTGTTTCCAGGCTCATGCGTCGTCATGGACGTAAAGGGGGAAATCTTCGAGGCCACCGCCCGGCACCGCCAAGCGCAGGGCGACGCGGTGTTCCGCATCGCCCCGTTCGACTTCGAGCATCCGACGCACCGCTACAACCCGCTCGAACGGATCGCCAGGATCGCGGACACCGATCAGCGGTTTACGGAGCTGTCCAAGCTCGCCAGCTACTTCCTGCTCCCGAAGAACGAGAAGGGTGGGGCGTCCGACTTCATCGTGGGCGCGCGGCAGCTTTTCGTCGCGGCCGGTATGCTCGCCATAGAGCGCCGCACCCCAACGATCGGCGCGATCACCCGCATCCTGTTCGGCAGCGGCGACAAGGAGGAAGCCTACCGGCGGTTCGCGGCCGAGGCGCGTCACGAGCAGGCGTCCACGATCTTTCTCAACTTCTCAGGCTACTCGGACCGCACCCTGTCGTCCTATACCTCGGTGCTGGACGGGGCGGGGCTTGGCCTGTGGCTGAACCCACGGATCGAGAAGGTGACGAGCGCGCATGATTTTTCATGGGACGCCATCCGGCGCGCGCCGCACTCAATCTACATTGTCGCCAACTCCGACGACATCCCGACGCTGGCGCCGCTGCTGAGGCTGATGTTCGGGGAACTGATCGCCACCCTGCGGGCGCGTATCCCCGATCCCAAGCTTGAGCCCTGGCCCGTGCAGATCATCCTCGACGAGTTCGACCAGCTCGGCCACATGCCCATTGTCGTGCAGGCGCTCAAGCAGCTCGCCGGGCACGGGGCCCGGGTGTCGATCATCACGCAGTCGGTGCCGGGGCTTGAGAGCATCTACACGGAGAACGAGCGGCTTTCCATCGAGTCCGCGGCGGGGATGAAGCTCTACATCGCCCCCAACGAGAAAAAGACCGCTGGCGAGGTGTCGGAGGCCCTTGGCAAGACCACCCGGCTCGCCCTCAGCGACAGCTACTCGCAGGACGGGCGGGGGATGCTGAAGCGGTCGGTTTCACGGAGGAACGAGGAACGGCCCCTGCTGACCGCGGATGAGGTCCGCAAGCTCGATCCAAACAAGATCATCCTGATCCCGGAGCGCCAGAACCCGATCCTGGTGGACCGGATCGTTTATTGGGAAGATCCGTTCTTCAGGGCCATCTTCGAGGCGCAGAAGGGCCCGCTGCCTTATCCTGATCCCATGCGGACCGAACTGGACGAGCTGCGGGCCGAGGTCACGTCGCTGCGCGAGGCCAAGCTGGCTTATCCCCCGGCCGAGACCGTGCCCAACAGCAAGAAGGGCAAGGCCGAAGAGGCTCCGGTTCCAGAGGGGTTGGCCGTCACGCCGGACGGCCAGTCGATCGAGCAGCCCGAAGCGCCGAAGAAGCGGACGCTGGCGCGCCAGGTCTCAGACGAATGGCCCGGTGAGAACGAGCGCCGCAGCGATGATGAAATCCTGGAGGCAATCAGGCAAAAGACCGAAGCGGCGAAGGCCAAGATGAATGCCTTTGACGCACGACTACTTGGCAAGAAGAAAGCGGCCTAGGGCCAGGACCTGAAAACCCTCTGCGCGGCCGCGGCTTGGCTGACTCATGCGGCTGGAAGGGAGACTGTGATGGGTCGGGTGAGAGTCGCCGGGTTCGGCGTGTCGCTGGACGGGTTCGGTGCCGGACCCGAGCAGAGCCTTGAGGATCCTCTCGGCAAACGAGGGACGGAGCTGCACGGCTGGTTTTTCGGCACGAAGACCTTCAAGGCCCATGTTCGGGGATGGCGGTGGGTCCGAAGGCGTGGACGAGGACTACGCCCATCGTTCGATGGACGGCTTCGGCGCCTTCATCCTCGGGCGGAACATGTTCGGGCCGGTGCGCGGCGAGTGGTCGGACGACAGCTGGAAGGGTTGGTGGGGCGAGAATCCGCCGTATCACGCACCGACCTTCATCCTCACGCATTATCCCCGCGATCCCATCGTGATGGAGGGAGGCACCACCTTCCACTTCGTGCCGGACGGGATTCACACGGCCCTCGAGCGCGCACGCGACGCTGCCGGTGACCTGGACATCAAGATCGGCGGCGGCGTGTCCACGGTCCGCCAGTATCTGCAGGCCGGCCTGATCGACGAGATGCACTTCGCCTTCTCTCCGGTGATGCTCGGACGGGGCGAGGCGATGTTCCAGGGCCTGGACCTCCCCGGCCTCGGATATCGCGTGATCGAGACCGCACCCACCGAACTCGCCACGCATGTCATGCTCGGCCGCTAGCCGCTTTCTTCATCAAGCGCGGGAAAGTAGGTTTCCAGAATCCCGCGCTCGTTTCCGATCCGGCCGGTCTGCACGATCACGTCGATGGAATCGAGAACGTAGTCCCTGATTTCCGTGAGCGTCAGCGGCATTCCGGCCCGCATCACCAGGAAGGCCAGCCGGTTGACCGCCTTGCGCGCGGTCGTGGCATGGACGGTCGTGAAGCTGCCCTCGTGGCCGGTGTTGATCGCTTCGAGGAAGGTGACGGCCTCGACGCCGCGCAGCTCGCCCAGGATGATCCGGTCGGGACGCAGGCGCAGGGTCATCTCCAGCAGCTTGTCGGCCGAGCGCGCCGAGGTTTCCACCCGCTCGGCAATCAGGCTCACCACATTGTCCTGTCCGGGCAGCAGTTCCGTCGAATCCTCGATCAGCGCCAGCCGGTGCCATTCCTCCACCATCCACAGCAGGCGGCGGGCCAGCTCGGTCTTGCCCGAGGACGTGCCCCCGGAGATCACGATGTTCATGCGCGCCTCGACACAGGCCCGCAGAAAGTCGTCGGAATCCTCGCGCTCGGTTGCCATCCGCTGGATCGCGCGCAGCTTGTCCAGCCGTTCTGCTTCGAGTGAAACCGTCTGGTCGCGCAGGAAGCGGAAGTGCCGGGGCTCCTGGCCTGCCGACCGGCGCCGGAACACCCGAAAGGAGATCGTCGTTCCGCCCGCCGAGGCTGGAGGGATGATGGCTTGGCAGCGCAGCGTGGCCCCACTGAAGTCGACCGTGGTCGAGATCGCCGGCGAGCTGTCCGTCAGCGTCAGGTGCTGCTTGTTGGCAATGAGGCCGGCGAGGTCTTTGACTTCGACGGGCGAGAGCTTCACGTCCGCCAGGGACATTTCACTGTCCCCGGCGCGCTCGACCCACACCCTTCCGTCACCGTTGATCGCCACTTCGATCGTGCCTTCGGCCTCGATCAGCGGGCGCAGGACGTTGAGCCTGCTTTCGAGATGCCCGAGCGGCGCCATCAGAGCATTTCCAGATCGGCGTTCACCATGACCATGACCACGGCGCCCTGGTCCACGCTGATCGTCGTCGGAATGTCGATGTAGTCCTTCATGATCGAGCCGACCGTATCGCTCGCGTTGGTGCCGATGTTCTCGGCGGTTTCGCGGGAAATCTCGTCGCCGCGGTCCTTCTCGATGGCTGCGGCCAGCACTGCGGGTGCGGCCCCGATGATTGACACCGCGGCGGCCGCCGCGAAGCGGGGCAGGGTGTGCGTGTTCACCCGCCCCGTCACGCCTGCGCGGCCGACGCGATCGGTCCCATAGGCGGCGAGCTCGACCGACTGGCCGTCCGGCGTCACCACCCGGTCCCAGGCGACCATGATCCGCCGCTGGCCCTTGTCGATGGACGAGCTGTAGCGGCCGAACAGCCTGGAGCCGCGCGGGATCAGGACATTCGCCATGTCCATCGACCACACGTCATAGCTGACGGTGGCCGACACATTGCCTTCGAGCTGGCTGGAAATGGCGTTCGCCAGCGTCGCCTCGATCAGCGTCCCCTGGAGCACCGTGCGCGAGGGTTCCCCGATCACCTCGGCCTGCACCGTCTCGGCCCGGCCCGCGCGCCGGAAGCGTTCGGCGGCATCAAGTCGTTCATCGGCGCCGGCGGCATCCCCTTCGCCGCTTGTCCCGCCGTCACCGCCACCCGCCCGGTAGGCCACCATCGCCGAGTGCGTTCGGGCTTGGAGGATGGCTTCTTCTTCCGCGCGGCGAGCCTCCAGTTCGGCCCGGCGCTGTTCGAGCGCGGCGAGGCGCTGCGCTTCCAGATCGGCCTGCATCTGCGTCTGGCCTGCCATCTGCGCCGTGGTTTCCAGTTCCGTCTCGAGGCGCATATTCTCACGGGTCAGCTCATCGAGCGCCTGGTCCTTGCTCGCCATGTCGTCGCGCAATTGCTGCATTTCCGTACGCAGTGCGTCGATCTCGGCCGGGTCCGTCGCCGGTGAGGCCCTGGCTGCGTCGAGCTCGGCCCTGGCCGCCTCCAGGTCGGCTCGGGCCTTCGCCAACTCCGCCCGCGCCGCCTCCGCATCTGCCTGCGCTTGCGGATCGGGGACTATCCTCGCTTCGGTCCGCGCTACGGCCGGCTCGGGCACGAGGGCGGCAGGATCCTCCGTGAGGGTGAAGCCCGCGAGGCCCGTGTCGTTCTGAAACTCGCTGACTTCGGAGGTTGGCATGGGTGGCGGCGCGGCCGTCTCAGACGGCTGCACCGTCGCCACATAGGCGCCTCCGGCAAGCCCGGTCGCGAGCATCCCCGCAGGCAGCGCCATGCGCCGCCACCAGGACGGGCGCACCTCTGGTTTCTGCATCCGGCGCAGCCGCTCCTGAAGCTTTTCGTTCTCGGCCATCAGCTGGTTCCCCGCCCTTCGCCGGGCCTGGTGCCTTCGACGCAGACATACTCATCGCCATAGCGCAGCACCCACCGCTCCGAGCGCGCACCCACGGTAATGACCGTGCCATCCACGGTGCTGTTGACGCTGTATTCCCGCCCTCGCGCATCGGCCCGGAAGATCGCGGGGATCGGGGCGCCGGGCGGGACTTGGAACATGGTCTTCTTGCCATCGTCCGAGATGCCGACGGGCGCGAATTCCGCCGCCGCTGTGCGGTTGAGGACACGATAGGTCATGGGGGCTTCGGCGGGCACGGCCGCGGCAGCCGAGGCCCCGCGGCTGCGCGTTCCGCCGCTGCCCGGCACGGTGAATTTCACCGACCAGTTGGGCGTGACCCTGCCGGACTCCACCACGTTGATGAAATAGAAGCGCCTGTTGGTCTCGACAGTCAGGTTGGTGCTGGCGCCATCGAGGACGGGCTTGATCGTGAAGACGTTCGAGCCTTCGAGTTTGTCCACCTGGAAGGCTTCGCTGTCGCCAAGCGCGATCGAGCGGATCGTCTCGCCGTCGCCAAGCTCGACCAGCGTGACGTTCCGCACCCGCGTATGGATCGTATAGACCTGCCCCTCCTGGAACGTGGCATAGGTCAGGCGGCTGTCATTGCTGCCCGCACGCGGGCGCGCTTCCGCCAAGGCGGAGGCAGGGACGGACAGCGCGATCAGCGCCGCAATCGTCGTGAAACGCATCATTGCTGGCCCTCCATGTCCTGCGCCTCAAGGCTCTCGGCGGTCACGCGGTAGTCGGTGACGGTGAAGCCGAAGGGGTTTTCCCAGACGAGCTGCACCGCGCTCGCCGTCGTGGGCTGAAAGTCATAGGTGATCGTCGCGTAGAACTTGCCGACCCGATCCGGCTCACCCGCCTTCTTCAGCCGCTTGGTGAAGCGCACCTGCGCGGTTCTGGACGCGACCGGCGTGATCGAGAGAACATCAACGATCACCTTGCCGCTGACGCCGTAGATCAGAGGCGGGTAGTTCGGGTTCGCCTTGTCCCATTGCGCCTTCAGCGCCGTCTGCATCCTGGGAGCGGACATGCGGTAAACCTGAAGGATGCGGGCCTCGTTGTCGGCCTGGTCATAGGTTTCCCGGTTCTTGACGTAGTTATAGAGCAGCGATTGCTCGACCGCCGCGCCTTGCTCGACCCCTGCCGCCTCGACCCGCACCGCTCGCTCGGCAAGGCCGGTGTCCTTGTCCACGATGGTCACGAACGCCTGCGTTTCCTTCAACGGCAGCGTCAGTCCCGCCACGGCCACGCCGCCGAACCCGACCAGCACACCGCCGATGGCGACCACCCAGGCCATCCGCTCGCGGCGGCGAACGCCGAAGATCAGCTCGTTCTCGAGAATCGTCCTGCTGTCAGCCTCACGGCCTGCCATCGCTTCCTCCAAGAGCCGGAAGGTCAGCGCTCTCTACTTGCGCTTGCCCTGCATGATTTCGATGCCGCGCAGCTTTGCGCGCAGATCGGCGCCCCTCTCCGCCCAGGCCCGGTCGCGGGCGCGGGCGGCAAGCGCCGGGGTCTTGCCGGTGGTCAGGCCGGACGCGAACGCCTCTGCGTTGGCCTTGGTCCTGTTGATTGCCATGCCGCCCGGAACCGTTACCGGCTTCGCAACGAGACGCAGCGCCTCGGGAGCGAAGTTGGCGAGATTGAAGCTGCCGGTGATGTTCGAGGCCGCAGTCGGAATAGCCAGCAGCGCGAAGATACCGACGAAGGTGACGCACAGAAAGCCGAGGATCATCGAGAAATCCTCAACTCTGTCTTGTGGCATGAACTGTGCATCGGCCATCGACACGACCGCCCCGATCACCGCCGCAGCCGCGACGGGATAAAGCAGATAGCCCACAAAGGAGGTCAGCCAGGCTTCAAACAGTGTCTTGGTGCGCTCGAAGATGGTGGCGATCATGGCGATCGGAGCCACGCCGAGCAGGAAGGCGATCATGATTTTGGAGAAGCCGACGATGAGCACATAGGCCGCCATCAGGACCGACAGGATGATGAACAGCAGCCCGGCGATCAGGCCGCGCGCGATCGAGCTGACCGAGCGGGCTGCACCGTCCGCCACATCGGACATTTGAATGGCAAACTGGTCCATAGCGGATTCAGGCGTCGGTGCCCCGCTCTGGAAGAAGCTCAGGGCAAGGCTGCCGGCGCCGGAGGACAGCGCGTCATAGATCACGCCGAAATTTGCCCAAGACCGTGCGAAGATGAAGATTAGCACGATGCGGGAAACGAGTTGCCAGGCATCGCGCGTTGACATGCGATAGGCGCCGAGCGCCATGTTGATGCCGACCAAGGCAATGAGTAGCGTGGTCACGATGGTCAGCATGGGGTCGAGGGCATTGGCCGTGGACGTGAAATATTTCTCTCCCACGTCCAGCACTGCCTCATCCAGATCGGCAATGATATCCTCGACCAGGGCCATCAGTATTCCCCGCACATTGCGTCGACGATTTTGATTTGCCGCTCATACTCATTATAAAGATCGCGCGTGTGATCCGGCTTGAGGACCGTCACTCCGAGTTTCTCACGCAGCCGGTCCTCGAACATAGCGACGGTCTCGTGCGGGATGATCTTTCCCGTGCAGGTGCAATCCTTAGTCGCAAGGACATTCGTTGCCGAGAGATAGGCTTCAATGTCGCGGTAGGCCCTGTTTCCCTGCCCGCCGGGTGAGCGCAGGTTGACCCGCATTTCCGGCGTCTTTTCGCAGGTCCGGTAAGGCTGGTTCTCGGCTGCGCTCGGCACCCGCTCGATGCCCGACACGTCCACATCGGGGCCGAGATCGAGGTCGAGATAATCCTCCTCCGCCTGCCGTTCGGCCTCGCTCATCGCCGACTGCCTGTTCAGGAGCTCCTGGAGCTCCGGCTCCGGCGTATCGGCAGACGCCGTCCCGGCAGTTTGCCGATACGCCGGGGCAGGGGCGGACGGTATCGCGGCGGGCGCCGTGCCACTGTTCGGTGGAAGCATCTGCGCCATCGCCAGCGTGCCCACGCCCAGGAGCACCAGCCCGCCCGCGAGAACCGTCCGCCTCATGGTCATTCCTCCAGCTTCATCCGCAGATATTTTTCTTCATCGGCCGCCGTCGCAGCGTCCATGACGCCCATATTTCCTTGGCCCACCGTCTGGATCGCCTCCATCGACCACACGTTGGCCAGCGCGATGCCGAGCTCGGCTGTGACCCGCGTGTTGAGGTCGATTGCTTCTTTCAGTCCTTCGGTGTCGGGGATCGTCTGCACTAGGCCATCCAGACGCGTCAGGCTGTCCGTCGCGGCCTGCGACGAGCTTTCGGCCGCCACGCTCATGAAGGCGTTGACGTTGGCCGACTGGCCGATCCGGGCCTGGCCCTGATCCTTGCCGTTCGCCATCGTGTCTACGCGCTCCCTCGACAGCCCTGCCGTCTCGAAGGCGGCTTCCACATGGCGCGTCACGCTCCGCCCCTCGCCGCCCCGGAAGGTGTCGCCCGAGGCCAACACTCGGCTCCAGTCACCCGACCGCGCCGCCTCGACCGAGGCGGTCAGGTCGGAGAAATCGGGCAGGATGTCCTGAAGGAAGTTCTCGGGGTCTATGCCGAGGTCCGCCAGCGTCAGCCCGTTGCGGAGCGCGTCGATCTGGTTCTGGAGGAGCGCGATCTGCTCCAGCAGTTGCCGGGTCTGCTCATCGAGCTTCAGGTTCTGCGCGACCTGCTCCCTGAGCTGAAGCTTTGCCTCGGTGAGCTGCTCGGCCAGCTTCGCCAGGCTGGTCACGTCGATGGTGGGGACGCCCTGGCTGTTGACGGGCAGGGCGAGGACGCAGGCGACCGCCCCGGCCGTTAGAAGTCTCATCCTCAGCTTCATCCCTCGATCCTCATTCGCAGATAGTCCTCATCGCGTGCATAGGCTTCGAGCAGCAGCGCATAGCGAGCCGCCTCGACCTTGCGCTGCACCGCCTGCAGCCGGGTCAGGATCACCGCCATCCGCGCCACCTCGGCCCGCGCATAGGTGTTCAGGTCCATCGCGGTTTTCACCGAACCGGTGCTTTCGACCTGCAGCAGGATTTCCCTCAGCCGGGTCATCGACCCGTGCATCGTGGTCATGCTGACGGCCGCATAGCCCAAGGCCGCGTCCGACAGGTTCGACGCCTCGGCAATCACCATGTCGCGCGGATCGAGCGTACCGACCGCTTGCGCGTTGCCGTCCATGCGCGCCGCGTAGCGGTTGTAGTAGCCCGTGATCTTCAGGACGTAGTCCTGGGTTTCCCTGTAGGGCGGGATGCCACCGTGCTTCTGCACCGCACCGGGTCCGGCGTTGTAGGCGGCAAGCGCGAGCGGCATGGACCCGAACATCCCCAAGCCCTTGAGCAGATAGCGGGCACCGCCATCGAGCTGCTTGCGGGGATCTTGGCGGCTGCCATCGTCGGGGATGCCGAGTTCGGCGAAGGTGCCCGGCATGATCTGCGTCAGGCCGAACGCCCCCACATGGCTGCGCGCACCGATGGAGAAGTTCGACTCCTGCTTGACGAGCGCCTGAAGCCAGCAGCGAAACTCGACCGCGTTGATGCCTGCGCGCGCCAAGGCCGGGTGGCTTGCGTGTCTCTGCGCGGTTTCCGCGATCATCTGCTCGATCGTGACGGGCGCATCGCCCATGATCCGGGCGGCATAGGGGTTGTTGTCCTCGATGGCGTAGATTTCCGCCGCGCCCACGAAGGCGCCGGCGCCGCCCGAGACGCCGGCGCCTTCGAGATCGGGCACGAAGCGCGAGGTTTCGGTGAGCAGGTCCAGTGTTCCCTGGGCTGCCGCCAGTTGATCGGTGCGGGCTTCGACCTGCTTGAGCCGTTCCTCGTTCTTGTCCTGCTCGGCCTGGGTCTTGGCGGCTTCTTCGCGCATGCCAAGCACTTCGAGCGCGATCCTCTTCAGATCGCCCACCGGGACGCCTTGCCCGGCGACGCCCGGGGGGATCGCCACGGAGGCGGTCAAGACCAAGGCCAGAAGGGATTTGCGCCCTCGCACCGCAGTCCCCTTACCGGCAGTCGGCCGAGGCCACGAAGGCCATGCCCGACCAGCAGTTGGTCTTGCGGATCGGCTGCTCGCCGCAGCCTGCGAGCACGGCGGCCACCCCCGCCAGGATCAGAACCTTACGCATCCTTGGTCCTCCAGAAGTGTTTCCGGCTGGCATGGTCAGGCCCGAAAGCCCGGATGCCGGCCTCGCCACCGCCTAGGGCGGTCAGCAGCGGCCCGAGCGGCGAGAGATCGACGTTCAGGATCGTGGAGCCGTCGTGACTGCGGAAAAGCGCGTGCCGCTGCGCCGCGCGCCCCGTCAGGACGAAGTGCATCTCGTTGTCAGTCAGGTTGAAGCCCTCGTAGTCAGGCACGTCGGCCGCGCGGTTGGGGAAAATCACCTGGTTCGGCATCCCCTGGATGATCGAGCCGGATTTGCTTTCCCTGATCTGCGAGGGGAACTGCGTGAGCAGCACCACCACGACATTGAGCTTGCGCACCGTCACCAGCCACTTCGGCAGCCAGCGGGCAAAGAACTCGTCATCGAACACCGTCGAGGCTTCGTCGATCACCAGCAGCGTCGGGCGCTTTTCCTCGAACAGCAGCTCGAGGCGGCGGAAGATGTAGGACAGCACCGCCGTCCGCTCCGTCGCCATCGACAGGATTTCTGTCAGGTCGATGCCGGTCACGTCCGAGGACAGGTCGATCACCGGCTGATCCGCGTCCCCAAACACCCAGCTGTAGCGGCCTTCCGGTCCCCATTCCGCAAGCTTCATGGCAAGGGCGCGGTTGTCGCCCACGTCGCCGATCAGATCCCCGAAATGCGCGAAGGTCCGCAGTTGGTCCGGCGCCTGTCCGTTCTGGCGGACGGCGCTTTTCAGCGCCTCGGCCTGGTGCGGCGTCAGGTCCGTGCCGCCGCGTTCCACCAGCCGGGCGAGCCAGTCCATGAGCCACGCCTCGCCGCGAGGACCGCGCTCTGTCAGCAACGGGTTCAACCCGGTCGGGTGGCCTGCACGGATGGCGGTATAGCGGCCCGCCATCGCGGTGATCGCCATGCGAAGCGCCTGATCCTTGTCGAACAGGATCACGCGGGCGCGCGCCCTTTGCGACTGTGCCGCCAGAAAGGCCACCGTCGAGGACTTGCCGCCGCCCGAGGGCCCGAGGAACAGCGTGTGCCCGATAGTGGGTTCGGCGTTCGGATCGCCCGGTGCGTGGAAGCTGAAGCGATGCGCCGCCCCCGTCACCGTCTGGAACACCGTGATCGGGGTCCGCCAGGGCAGCTCATCCGCCGTCGTCCCGGCCTGGGACATGTGGAACGAGGCCATGTCGGCAAAGTTGACCGACTTGGTGAGGGGGTTCCAGATTTCATAGTCCTGGTTGCCCGGATGCGCGGCAAAATAGGTCGCCGCCAGCGTGTCGTCGCAGCGGACGAGCTTGACCTTGGCCTGTTCCGCCACGCTGCGGACCTGCGAGACCCGCTCTTCAAGCGCGGCCTCGCTGTCGGCAAAGACCGTGATCGTCAGTTGGTGTTCGCCGAAACCGCAACGGCCGGATTCCACATCGTCATAGGTCTGGCGCAGGTCGTCTGCGATGGAGCCGACCAGATCGCCCGCCGCTTCCATCTGCTGGATGCGGCGCTTCGCCAGCTCGCTGACCTTGCTCATGGCTACGGGCGTGTAGGAATGCGAGATTACCGTGTCGGTGCCGGTGTCGAGGGCATCGAGCATCCCCGGCCAGGTCTGGTTGGCGTTGCGCCAGACCGACAGGACGGCAGCGAAGCGCGGGCTGTCAAAGCCGTCGCGGAACTCCACCACCGGCCCCTTGAAGCGCACCGAGAGAAGCGAGACGTCCTCGGCAATAAGCGTGTGCAGCCCGCGATATTCGGGCCGGTAAAGGCCGGTGCTGATCGCGCTGTAGAATCCGAGCAGCGCCCCGTCGCTGATCTTGAGCCGCTGCGCTCTGATCGGCAGGCTTGTCTCCAGAATCGAGACGACCTCGCGCAGCTCGCCCAAGCGTTCTTCGGTGTTTCGGTCCAGAAGCCGCTGCGCGGCTTTCGCGAACAGTGGCAGCTTGAGCGGTGCCCGCTTGTTTCGCACCACCGTCAGCACCAGCATGAACTCACGCAGGTTGCGGCCCGACAGATGGTTGCGCCAGGTGGTTTCCACGTCATGCGCGAAGCGATCGCCATAGATCGGCTTCAACCCGAACGCGGCGGGGCGCATCAGCCGGTGGACGTAGAAAGTGAACCGGTCGTCGAGCCCGTCCATGATGGCCGCGAAGCTCTTTGCCAGATCGAGAATATCCCGGTCCGACGCCGTGATCCCGTCGATCCCCTGAATCTCTAGGCTCATCATCAGCGCGTTGTCGCGGGTACGGACCGTGTGATCGTCGACTTCGAGCGCGTAGGGCATTTCCGCATAGAACTGCGGAGACTTCGGCACATGGCGCTGCGCGCGCTCGCTGATCGGGCCGATCTTGCCGTTAAACATAGTGCCGGCCCGCCCTTCTTTTCTTGCGAGACAGCGCGGGCGGGGTTTTCCTGAACACCACCGCCACGGCCTTGTGACCGTTCGGGTTGATCGCGGTCATCAGGCGGGCGAGGCCATACCAGACCGGCGCTGTCAGCAGCCACGCAACCGCCTTGATCCAGATGAACGGCAGCATGGTCAGAGCGCCCACCGCCATCGTGTAGGGCATCGGCAGGCCAAGCAGCTTGGCCTGCCGGGAAAGCCCGAGAATGACGGCGTGCCGCTCCATCAGCTGAAAACCGACCGCAGGTCCGCAACGAAGCTCGGCGCGCCGAACACGAGGAAGGCGCCGACGGCGATCATCAGCACCCACATCCAGCTGATCTTGTTGAACGCGGCCGCGAACCCGGCCAGCACGAGCGCTACCGTGAAGAACACGGTCGCGATGTTGCCGCGAATCCAGGTGGTGAAGCCTGTGCCCACCGTGTCCGCCTTCGAGAAATCGACAGCCGACTGCGCCAGGGCATCGCCCGCGATGCCGGCCACGAGGACTGACGCCGCAAGAGCCAGCATCAAGGGATGTCTTTTCGTCACGAGAACCGTCCTTTCTTATTGGCGGAGGATGCGGTCATGCTCCGCAAGGACGCGGATCACGTAGTCGCGGGTTTCCCGATACGGCGGGACGCCGCGGTATTTCTGAACCGCGCCTGGCCCGGCGTTGTAGGCGGCGAGCGCTAGCGTGGGGGATCTGAAGGTCTGGAGCTGCGTGAGCAGGTAGCGCGCCCCGCCGTCGAGGTTCTGCACCGGGTCGTGCGGGTCGACGCCGAGCTTCGCCGCCGTCCCCGGCATCAGTTGGGCGTAGCCGATGGCGCCCTTGTGGCTGCGGGCGCGCGGGTTGAAGCGCGACTCTTGCCAGACCAATGCCTGAAACAGCGCGGCCCATTCGTGCGGTGGGATGTTGTTGAGCTTGAGAGCAGGATGGTGCTGATAGCGCAACGCGACGCTCCGCGCAGCGGCGATACCCGCCGTCTTTCCGGCGTTGGGCGCCGGGGCGGACGGCATCGCCGTCACGCCCGGTTCCAGAAGCATCATGGCGTCGGCCCCGGCAGCATCCAGGTCGATTGCCGCCATCTTCGGTTTCTGCGGGGTAATGAGGCGTCCGGCAGCGTCATAACGCTGCACGGAGCTGGCTCGGGGTTCTCCGATGAGCTTGCCGGCCTTGTCGAACCGGATCACATCGGCAGCGGCCGATCCGGCCGCAGCAACCGAGACGGCGGCAAGCAGGGTGGCCCAGGCGACCTCAATCCAAGGGCGGGTTCGCCCCTCGCTTCCTGTTGGGGCGACGGCCCCCGGCGCGCATCGGCAGACTGACGGCATCATAGCCCATGCCGATGAGCAAGTTGATGACACCCACGATTGTCTTGATGTCACGGGGTTCCTTGGTCTTGCGCTGCGTGACCAGGACCATTTCGGAGTCTCCGTCCGGCGAGACGGCCCGGATGTTCCATTTTCCCGTGAAGTTCTGTCCCGTGTAGTGAGGATCGTCCACGCACACGACTTCGGTCGTGTAGCCCTGCTCGACCAGCTCTCGCAGACCTTCTTCTGACACACCGTTCGGCAACTCTATCTTGGTTGGCATCTACGCTGTGGTCCTTCCTCACCGGGGTGGGTGTCGTCGGGGCCATGCCCCCTTGCTACACACGGCCGCCATCTCTATCAAGATCATTACTTTGATCCATCGGCGACTTCACGCCGACGTCGATCAGCGGCTAAGTTAGGTTAGAAAACAGTAGAGTGGCAGTTGTCCGTTACGTCAAATTGATCCTTGGACGGCCGACGATCGCCGCCTACCTGTCTGCGGCCATCTGTCTCAGCCCTGCACACGCAGCGCTTGTATGCTCGCCCCCGATGCCCCCGTTCGTGCCAGAGAGCGACGAGGCGTTCGAGAGGTACGTCGGCCTGATTAGTCAGGATTTTGAGGCCTACTTTACCGACATGACAAGATACTCGGCTTGTCTTGACCAGGCGCGAGCTGAGCTGCTAGCGGAAGCGCGTGAAGTCTCTAGGTTGTATAAAGACTTCCTGGCGCGGGCCGACGCATTGGGCCTGACCGCCCAAGCTGCAATAGGGGCGGAGCCCCTGCCTCACGATCCTGCCCGAAATGATGGGATTGAACCGAGCCTCAGCGGCGAGTATCAATCACCTTAGATTGACAAAAGTCAGGGCCTTCCCATGAAGCCTGCCACACTTGCCGTTTTCGCCTTCCTTGGTATCGCTGGTGGTGCGCCGGCAGGTGCCTATCCCATAGACTGCGCGATCCTCCTCTGCATGGCGGGCGGCTTCCCGGCCTCGGCCGAGTGCAGCGCGGCCAAGGCCGAAGTGATCCGCAGGATCACGCCCTGGCCGGTCGAGCCGCCGCTCCAACTCTGGCGCTGTCCCATGGGAATCAGCGCCGAGGATGCCGCCCTGGCCGGGATCGCCCTGCCGCAACTCGGCCCCGATGGCCTGACCCCGGAGGTCCGTGCCTACCGCGACGCCATGGAAATATACCACGTCAGGTTCACGCGCGCCTTCGACCGGGACACCGGCGAGTATTTCCAGGACGGCACCCAGGTCGGCACCTACGGCGAGGAGGGCAGCTTCGCCTGGCGATACGGCAGCTTCGCCAACGGCCCCGAGTGGCTGGCCGGCGCGGTCGGAGGCAAGCGCGTTCCTATCACCGAATGCGTCAGCGAGGATCGCGAGGGCGGCTGTCGCCGCTACGAGATCATTCGCTACGAGAACCGGGGCCGCTGGCCGGTGACGCGGGGCGTGGCCTTCCGCTACCGCGATCACACCGGAGCGGTCCATGATGAGTTTGTGCGCTACTAGGTGTTGGGGCGCTTGCCCGCCCGCGCCCTAACTATCGTTTGCCGCCCTACACCCCAAGGTGTATCCCCAACAGCAAAACAAGGAATCGTGAGGCAGAACCAGACAGCACAAAATAGAAACCCCCGCGCGGGGTGAACCGGCGGGGGGAAGCTAGGACAGGTCGCCAAACCTGCAAGCCCGAGATTTCAAGGCTCTTCCTAGCCCCTCCCCACATCGAGATCAACCAGAAAAACGCGTCTGCGCGAACAGTCTCGATCATGCCGCTTCGCTCTGCCCGGACAACACCGGAGCAGGAGACATGATTGCACGAACCGCCGCCGCCGCGCGGCGCAGTCCACCCGAAACCACATCGCAGCCGGTCCACCGCGACCAGTTGCTCGACCTCCTCGAGCGCATCGCCCAAGCGCTGCCGGTGCCCGTGTCTGACGGCGCGCTGCGGCTCCTGCGGGTCATGGCGAAGCTGACGCCGCCGCGCGCCTGGGCCGAGCCGGACGCCAACCCGTGCTGCTACATGCAGCAGGCCGAGCTGTGCCGGATCACCGGCCGCGCAGCGCCCACTGTCCGCCGCCACGAGCGCGAGCTTGTTGCTGCCGGCCTCATCGACAAGCGCACCGCCGCCAATGGCGCGCGGTCTGGCTTCCTCGGCTGCGGGATCTTCTTCGGGCGGATGGTCCACCGCCTCGCGGAGTTCCGCGAGCTGGACGCCCGCCTCTCGGCCGAACGCGAAGAACACGCGCATCTGCGCGGCCGACGCAGCATCCACAAGCGCCACCTGCGCGCCGCCCTCGCCGCGCTTGCCGACGCGGGCCACCCCGCGGCGGCCGGGATCGCAGCGCAGCTCCGGCTCTGGCCCGACGCCGAGCGACTGCACCGCATGTCCCCCGGGGAGCTTCGGACCCACGTCGAGGACGCGGACGCCCTGTGCAGATACGCCATCGAGATTGCGGATAATCTAGAAGAATCAAGCGGCCGACCGCTCATTTTCGAGCGGCCCTATATACAAGATACAACCCAAGAAGATTCCGTATCCTGTAACATGCCTGTGGATGATCGGAGCGCGGGCAAGCCCGCGCACGACAGTCCACCAGCCGCCGCGCCTCACGGCGCAGCGGAAAAGGGCTTAGAACAAAAGGATGCCGAAGGCACCGCCAGCCGCACAAGCGATTATCTCGCCCGGCTCGGACCGGCGCGGCTCTACCAGCTCGCCGGCGAAGGCTTCCGCATGTATCTCGACGCCCGCCACACGAGCCCCGGCCGGCTGACCTACCATGATTTCGTCTGCGCCGCCCAGGACGTGATGCGCGATCGCGGCATCAACCGATCCGTCTGGCGTGATGCCCTGCAGGTCATGACCGAGGACGACGCCATGATCTGCGCCCTCATCACCGACGCCCGATGCACCGATCCGCGCGCCCGCGTCTGGAACCCGGGCGGCTTCATGCGCGGCATGGTCCGCAAGGCAGAGCGCGGCGAGCTCCACCTGATCGGCAGCCTCATCGGTCTCTCCGAGCTGCGAGGGACAGATAATGCGCGCTAGGGCGAAATGGCTGCTCGCTGCGGCGTTCGCCTGCGTGGCCGTCTGGGCGGGGTGGACTTACAGCAGGAGCGCCGAATTGCGGCATGGGGCCGAGCTTTATGCCGAACATTGCGCGAATTGCCACGGAGCCCAGCTCGAAGGACAGCCGGACTGGCAGATTGCGGACGAAGGCGGTGTTCTGCCTGCACCGCCACATGACGAATCCGGGCATACCTGGCACCATGACGACGCAATGCTGACGGACTATATCCGCCGGGGCGGACAGGCAGTCCTGGACGACATGGGAGTGCGTATGACGTCTGGCATGCCGGCATTTGGTGAGGTCCTGGAGGAGGGCGACATCGCCGCCATCCTTGCGTTCATCAAATCGAGTTGGCCTGACCGGATACGAGCTGTCCAGGCTGAACGGAATGGCGGTTAGACCCAGCTGGTGGTTTACCGGATCCCATTCGCAACCTGGACCTCGCGAACGAAGCGGATGATACCGCCCAAGTCCGCGTCCGTGAGCCCCGGCACCGGGGCCATGTTTCCGAAGGGCCAGTGATGGGCGCGCACCCCGTTGCGGGCTGCCAGGACGAAAGCCATGTCGCTGTGGTGGCCAGGCTCGTAGATCTTGTGAATGAGCGGAGGAGCGGTCCCGGCCCGCCCCTCGGCATTGGTGCCGTGGCAGGAGGCGCAGTTGACCGCGAACGCCTGCTGACCGACTTCGGCTTCGGGTGACAGCGTGGCCGGCATGGTGACGACGGCAAGAGCCTGGCCCTCTTCTGCCGGCCTTCCGGCATCATCGGATTGGCCCCAGAGCCACCAGGCACCGCCTGTGGCGATCGCGGCAATGACCGCGACAAGAACAGTTCGCATAATGTCTTTCCTCTGATCGGCTCACGCGGCGGGAGAGCCGCGCGAGCGGTGCCGGAGAGGCTTGGTTCGGTGAGGTGTCGCTCGGGTGGCGCCGGGAAACCCGGCGCCATTCGAGCGCGGTCCTTCAGTTCGAGAGCCCGTGGACGATGCCGTTCGGCTTGTCGCCGACCGGCACCGATCCGATCACCTCCTGCCGCTCCACGTCGATGACCGAGACACTGTCGTCCGCGATGTTGGTCACGAACACGAAGGCGCCGTCAGCCGAGGCCGATACGCCATGCGCGCCAGGACCGGTTTTCAGCGTCTTGGCAACCTCGCCGCTCGCCGTGTCGATCACCGACACCGTGTCGTTCGGCGCGGCATCGGTTCCCTGATTGGCGACATAGACATGCCTGCCGTCCGGCGTGGCGATCATCTGGATCGGATTGGGACCGACCTCGATCCTGCCCGTGACCTCGCGCGAGGCGGTGTCGATGACCGCCACGCGGTTCTCGTCGCGTAGCGAGACATAGACCTGGTTGCCGTCGGGGGTGAACCCGACCTGGACCGGGGCCGCGCCCACCGGGATACGTGCCGCTTCGGTCAGGCTGGCCGTGTCGATGACCGAAACCGTGCCGTCTTCGACGTTGGCGACGTATAGCTCGGCTCCGTTCGGGCTGAGGCGCAGCCCGTGCGGATAGGCACCGGTGCCGATGCGGGTGGTGACGGCGCCCTGCGCCAGGTCGACGACAGCAATCTCGTCGCTGCCTGACAGCGAGACGAAGGCACGCCCGTTCCGGTCGGCCACCACATGGGCGGGATGCGCACCGACCTCGACCGTGGCCGGAGGCTTCGACAGATCCTGGGGATCGAGCATCACCAGAAGGCCCGCAGTATCTCCGCCGGCATGATCGTGCCCATCCCCGTGGTCGCCGGTGGCCGGCGTGCCGACCGCCAGCAGGAAGCGGCCGTCCGGTGTCAGATCGACGTTATGTGGCGCCACCGGGATCGGCACCGTGGTCACGGTCCCGGTGCCGAGGTCAATGGCGCTGATCGAGCTGCCGCCTTCGTCGGCGGACCAGACGGTGCCGCCCGTCTGCCCGAAGTCGATGGCCTCGGTGCTGGCCTTCTCCGTCAGCCAGGCGTCCATCTCGGCAATCTCGCGCTCCTGCGCAGTGATGATCTCTTCGGCCCACGCCTTGGTCTGCGGATCATCGCCGTGTTGCTGCACGATCCGGGCCATGTCGATCGCACCCTGATGATGCGGGATCATGCCCCGCACGAAAGCCGTGTCGGGGTCATCGGCCATGACCCCTTCCATCATCGGCCCGTGCATGGCGTCCATCGCCTTCACATAAGCCTGCGTGAAGTCGGGAGCATTCGTGCCGGGCGCGGCCGCTTCTGCGGGGTTCGACGCGTTCATCGCGCCATGCATCCCGCCCTGCATCATCTGCTGCATGGCGGTGATGCACTCGGCAGGCATGGCCTGCATCATGGTCCGGTATTGCTCGGGCATGCTCGACATCGGCATCGTCGGGGAGGCTGACGGTGCCTGTTCCTGCTGCTGTGCAGGATGGTGAGCGTCATGTTCGGCCTGGGCCAGGGCAGAGGCGGGCAGCCCCGCCACGAGGCCAACGGAAAGGGCGATTGCAGTTCGTTTCATCGGTTTTCATTCCATGCTGGGAGAACGCGGCGTCACGCAGCGGACGCGCAGCCCCAAAGTGATCGTTGATGTTCGGAATGGCGCTGTCAGCCAGCGGCCAAAGCGGACAGAAGGCGCGGACCTTGCCGGCCTTCGACGCCTTCAAGCAGTGGCGGATGACCGCGGCGGTCGCAAAATCCCTTCAGGGGTCCGCCCGAGGCGGTCCGACCAGAAGCGGACAAGGAAATCGCCGCCTGCAGGCGGATCGGTGGGCAGCGTGTCAGGCAGAAGGGCGGTAATCGTGCAGAGCTGATTGCGACAATCGTCCTGAGGACCGGGTTCGTCCCCGCCGGAGCCGTCCTGATCCCCGGAAATCAGCCGAAAACAGCCAGCAGCCTCCTGAGAATGATCGCAGTGCGGGTCGAGGGAAGCGGCAATGGCCGGCTCGGCATGAATCATGTGTCCCGCCGGCAGAGAGTGGGCCGTGGCCTGCAGAGCCACGGCGGCGAAAGCCAGAAGCAGCAATGCGGTTGCGAGCCATTGCCTCCAGCAACCGCGAAGCCGCATGCCCTTTGCCACACCCCTGTTCATCAAACCGTTCGCTCTCTCCCACTCGCCTGTTGCTTACGCCTCCCGCCCGCCCAGGAGGCGGGAAAGGTCGATCGCCTGACAGTGCCCCACCATCACACCACGGAGTGCTGGAAGATGACACCCGAAAGCCGCCCAAAGGGACAGGCTGCGACATGATGCCCACCCCGCGGGGTCGCCGACCAGCGGCTCAGCCTTCCTTCCGGTCATCACAGCTTCACCGTCCGCAGCCGGGCGGCATTCAGGATCACGCTGACCGAGGAGAGCGTCATCGCCAGGGCCGCGATGATCGGCGACAGCAGGATGCCGAAGAACGGGTAGAGGACGCCAGCCGCGACGGGGATGCCGAGCGCATTGTAGATGAAGGCGAAGAACAGGTTCTGGCGGATGTTGCGCATCACCGCCTGCGACAGCCGCCGCGCCCGCACGATGCCGGTGAGATCGCCCTTCAGCAGCGTGACGCCCGCGCTCTCCATCGCCACGTCGGTGCCGGTGCCCATGGCGATGCCGACATCGGCGGCAGCCAGAGCAGGCGCATCGTTCACACCGTCACCCGCCATCGCCACCACCTCGCCTGCCGCCTTGTGCCGCTGCACGACCTCGCTCTTCTGATCGGGCAGGACCTCCGCCTCGACCTCGTCGATGCCGAGCTGGCGGGCGACCGCCTTGGCCGTGGTCCAGTTGTCGCCGGTGAGCATGACCACGCGGATACCCTGCGCCTTCAGCGCGGCAAGCGCTTCCGGCGTCGAGGGCTTGACCGGATCGGCGATGGCGAAGATCGCGGCGACGCTGCCGTCCACCCCCATGAAGATCGCCGTCGCCCCGTCCTCGCGCAGCCGGTCGGCCTCCTCGGCCAGTGGCGCCACGTCGACCCCCTGTTCGGCCAGAAACTTCGCGTTGCCGAGCGGGATGCGCTTGCCCTCGACCGTTCCATAGGCGCCCTTGCCGGTCGGCGAGTCGAAATCCGCGACCGGCGCCATGGCGATGCCGCGTTCCTCGGCCGCCCGGACGATGGCGAGGGCGAGGGGATGCTCGCTGGCCCGCTCGACGCTGGCAGCCAGGCGCAGCACCTCCTGCTCGGTCCAGCCGGGGGCCGGAACGATGGCGGTGACGGCGGGGCGGCCCTCGGTCAGCGTCCCCGTCTTGTCGACGATAATCGTGTCCACCTTCTCCATATGCTCGAGCGCCTCGGCGTTCTTGATGAGGACGCCCGCCTGCGCCCCCCGCCCGACGCCGACCATGATCGACATCGGCGTCGCCAGCCCCAACGCGCAGGGGCAGGCGATGATGAGGACAGAGACTGCCACGACGAGCGCGTAGGAAAACCGCGGCTCGGGCCCCCAGATCGACCACGCGATGAACGCAAGGATTGCCACCCCGATCACGGCCGGCACGAACCAGCCCGAGACCTGGTCGGCCAGCCGCTGGATCGGCGCGCGCGAGCGCTGCGCTTCGGCGACGAGCTGGACGATCTGCGACAGCATGGTGTCGCGGCCGACGCGGCGCGCCTCGATCACCAGGGCGCCGGACTGGTTCATGGTCCCGCCGATCGCTTTCGAGCCGACCTCCTTGGTCACTGGCATGGACTCGCCTGTCACCATCGATTCATCGACCGCGCTGCGGCCTTCGATCACCTCGCCATCGACCGGCACCTTCTCGCCCGGCCGGACCCGAAGGCGGTCGCCGACATGGACAGCGTCGAGCTGGACCTCTTCGTCGCTCCCGTCCTCGCGGATGCGCCGCGCGGTCTTGGGGGCCAGGTCGAGCAGCGCCCGGATGGCGCCGCTGGTGCTCTCCCGGGCGCGCAGTTCCAGAACCTGCCCCAGCAGCACCAGCACCGTGATGACCGCCGCCGCCTCGAAATAGACCGGGACCGAGCCGTCGGGCAGGCGGAAGGCGTCCGGGAAGATGCCCGGCGCGACCGTCGCCACGACGCTGTAGATCCAGGCCGCCCCAGTGCCCATCGCGATCAGCGTGAACATGTTGAGCTTGCGGGTGATGACCGAGCGCCAACCGCGCTCGAAGAACGGCCATCCCGCCCACAGCACCACCGGCGTCGCCAGCACCAGCTGGACCCAGTTCGAGGTCTGCTGGTCAATGTAGCGATCCAGGCCGAGGAGGTGCCCGCCCATCTCCAGGACGAACACAGGGATGGTCAGCACAAGGCCGATCCAGAACCGGCGCCGCATGTCGATCAGTTCGGGGTTCGGCTCGGCCTCGAGGCTGACCAGAACCGGCTCCAGTGCCATGCCGCAGATCGGGCAGGACCCCGGCCCGACCTGTCGGACCTCGGGATGCATCGGGCAGGTGTAGATCGTTCCCTCAGGCACCGGCTCGGCCGCTGCTGCTGCTGCGGCCGGATCGAGGTAACGCTCCGGCTCGGCCAGGAACTTCGCGCGGCACCCTGCCGAACAGAAGTAATAGGGCCGGCCGGCGTGCTCGGCCTTGTGCTGCGTCGCATGGGGATCGACCATCATGCCGCAGACCGGGTCCTTGACCCGGTGCGCGCTGTCGGTCGGGGGCGACTCCGCAGCGTGCGAACGCTCCGTCGCGTGGTGCCCGGAGTGAACATGCCCGTGTTCGTGATGCTCATGGCCGCCGCCATGCGAGCTGCTCTCCGTGGTGAGGGAGGCTGGGTGTTGATCTTTGCTCTTGCTCGCCATCATGGACCTCGTCCGGTAAGTAATTGAAAATCCGCCGCGTTCGTCTTGCACCTTCCTGTCGTTGGAAGGTCAAGAATAAGCCGCCAGGCGGAAGCCGTTGCGTCAGTGGTCATGATGGGCGCTCCGTTCTTCCGGTCTTGCCCGAACGGCTTGCCGGGGCCCTGTCTTCGGCCGGGTAATATCGATCTCGGCAGCTCCCTCCTCAACGGCAAGGCAGTATTCCTCAATCTGCGTGGTCGAGAAGTAGACCTTGAAACGGTCGCGCAGGAGATTGTTCACCTCCCTCAGCACCCGCTCACCCTCCTGCCAGTCCCGAACGCAGACGTGGCTCGAGAACACGTTGCGCCCGGAGGTCAGGCTCCAGGCATGAACGTGATGCACGTCCGTCACGCCCTCCAGCTCCCGAATAGCCGCGATCGCAGCCTCGAGATCCAAGTCCTCCGGCGTGCCTTGCAGCAGGATGTGCAGCGACTCGCGCAGGATCCCCCAAGAGGCCCAAAGCAGGACGAGCCCGAAGGCCATGCCGAGCAGCGGGTCGATGGCGAGGAAGCCGGTAAAGCGGATCACCAGGGCCGAGATGATGATGAGGAAGCTGCCAACGAAGGTCTGCAGGATGTGCCAGTAGGCGCCCCGCATGTTCAGGTTGCCCTTCTGGCGCTCGTACAGGAGCCAGAGGGCGACAAGCTCGGTGGCGATGCCGCCCGCTGCCGCGATCAGCATCGGCGTCGTGGCCAGCTCGATCGGCTCCATGAGGCGCATCGCGCCCATCCACAGCACGAAAATCGCCATGCCGGCGAGAAACAGGCCGTTGAAGAGCGCGCCAAGGATCTCCGCCCGGATGTAGCCGAAGGTGCGCGCCGGGCTGGACTTCCGCTCACCCAGACGCATCGCGACCAGGGCGATGAGCACGCCGCCCACGGCCGAGAAGGTGTGGAAGGCATCGGACATGACGGCGACCGAGCCCGTCCAGATGCCGATCCCGAGTTCCACGATGAAGTAGAGGCCAGTGAGCCAGCCCGAAATGACGAGCGCTTTGCGATCACCACTCGCGGGCAGGTGGCCCGCATGGCCGCCGTGAGACATCGACATGGGTTCGCCTCCTGTAGACCGCGCTCCATGATCCTTGTGGTCATGGAGGCCGCCGCAGCTTCAAGCTGCGGCGGCCCGAGTCCTTACTGCTGACCCGCGTTCTCCTCGACCCAGGCGGTCATTTCCTCGATTTCCGGGCCTTGGGCGTCGATGATCTTCTGAGCCATCGCTTTCGACTCCTCATCATCGCCATACTTCAACTCGACCTCGGCCATGGCGATGGCGCCGGCATGATGCGCGATCATCCCGCAGTGGAAGGCAAGGTCGGGGTCCTTGATGGTGTGAGTGGCCATCATCGGGCCGTTCATCTCCATCATGGCCTGCATGGAGGCCTGCTGGGCCTCATCCATTCCTTCCATGCCGCCCATCATGCCGGACATGTCCATGCCCTGCATCATCCCCGGCATTCCGGACTGCTGGATCGCGTCCTGGCAGCCCTGCGGCAGGATCGACAGGTCGGTCATCTGGCCGTGCTGCGCCTCTGTCCCGCTCTCCTGAGCGAGAGCCGCGGGCGCGGCGAGAAGGGCAGCGAGGATGGTAGCGAGCTCGAACTTACGCATGAGAGTTTTCCTTTGATGTGACTGGCTTCGGCCGCGATCACGCGGCCATTTTCCGGCAGCTCTCGGCGCACCGGCGACAAGCATCGACGCATTCCTGCATGTCGCCGACCTGCTCGCAACTCCGGGCGCATTCCTCACAGACTTCCGCGCAGATTGCACAGGTGCGCTTATGAAGGTCGGTTCCGATCAACATGAAATTCGCCGATGTCTGGCAGATCTCGGCGCAGGCGATCATGAGCCGGAAATGCTCCGGCTCGACATGCTGGCCACCTGCCTCAAGGCAATGGTTCATGGCCATGCTGAGGCAAGTGCTGTGGCAGCGCAGGCATTCGTCGATGCAGCTCTGCATTTCAGGGGACATCTGGTGCATTTTCAGTTCTCCAGTTCACGGAGGCGCCGGGACTGAGAAGCGGCAAGCGCGGCGCGGACCCTCACCGCCATCGAGAGCACAAGGCCAAAGCCTTGCGTTCATTGACCGCGATCCACCCATAGGAGGCTTGAAACTTGCACCAACCTCTTCAATCAGGCTTGGTGTCTGCCTCCCGATGGAAAGCGATCAGACTTGTTGCGAGAGGCGTGGAGGCCGGCGCAGCCCTTCGGGATCGTGCCCGGCCAGCGAGGAGACAACCATCAGGGATTTCGACCGCACGCCCCAACGTTCATTCAGACGATGATCCTCGTCTGGCATCAGCGCCATAAGGCATGCGTCCCCGCAGCAGGGGGGCGTTCCATCCTCTGTAGCGCCGTGCTTGTGGCCGACCACCGATGAATGCTCGTGGTTCCCACCCGGCTTGGCAGGAGTATCATCTGCGACGAGCGATGTTTCGGCGTGAGCAACGGAATGACCGTGGGCGTGAGGAACTGCGCCTTTGGCAGCTGCAGCATGCGTCACGAACATTGCGACTGCCAGAATCGCGATTGCACTCGCAAGCTTCTGGCAGATCGACGCAGCTCTCGTGCTGATGGCCGGCCGTCCCATGGAGCAGGAACGCTGACCAAGAAGAACGCGTTCCAGCTTGTTGCTTTTGGGCGTCCCCCGGCTGAGCCGGGCCGGGCTCTCGTTCCGGCCGTCAAGCGGCCTCCACCCGAGCCGCGCCAAGCGCGTCTCGGCCCTTCGGGGTGCGATCCCTGACGCGGGCGCGCGGGCAGTTATCCGAGGGCCGGAGGCCCGGCAGCAGCGAGCCGGACGCGTCCCTCAGGAACGAAGGAAGGCGAGCCGCTGTGGGGAACTGCTTGCCTGTCCTCCCCTGACACGGCCGCCGCACTGAGCCTGCAGAGAAGATAAGCTCGGAGATCCCCGCGGTCGCGGGGATCGCACCTCCGGGGGGATTCGGACGAGCCGAACGCCCCCGGCCTGGTGGGCCGCGCGAAGACGCGCGTCCGTCTCGGGAACCGCCGGTTCCCCCACG
>NZ_FRCK01000015.1 GCF_900142875.1 Paracoccus solventivorans
ACCGTGATAATCTCCGACATGACCGCTCCCCTTTGTGGATCGTTGCAGACCCACCTTGGCACATCAGATGCCGTCGGGGGGCGGTCACATCATCAGAGCCATGTGCCCCCGGGCACATTAAGAATACGCATAATTCGTTTTATGTTAAGGCAATCTCCAGATCCCTTCGTCCTGAACCACCCGGGATTCTGAAAGAAGCTTCTCCAGATGCGCCGCGGCATTTCGTTCGGCGGCCATTGCAATATGCGGGTCAGATTTTTTGTAAACAGAAGTGGCGATATTCTGGAGCGAGTCGGAGGTACTTGAGAGGTGCGCGAGAATCTCCGACTCACGACGCATCCGGTTGGCGAGCAACCGTTTGACGTACGGTCCCGGGTCCCGGAGTACAGGTCCGTGACCCGGCAGGCTGACCTTATCGTTGCGATCGATTAGCCGCTGAAGCTGGGTGCAGTAATCGCGCATGTTGCCGTCAGGGGGGCTGACTATAGAACTGTTCCAACTCATCACGTGATCGCCTGTGAAAAGTACTCCATCCGGCCTCGCGAAGCAGAGGTGATCGCTCGCATGACCAGGTGTGTGCAGGACAGTAAGACCAGCGATCACCTGCCCGTCTTTCAAAAAGCCGTCAGGTTGAAACGCATCGTCAGGAAATGCGCGCGAAACATAAACCGGCAAACCTGTACGTTCGCGCAATGCCGGCACGGCCCCGAAATGATCGGAATGGTGATGTGTCAGGAGAATTCCGGCAGGGTTGGCTCCCAAATTCTCGACGATTGCTTCGAAATGTGCACTGTCTTCTGCTGGACCGGGGTCGATAATGAACCGACCGTCAGGAGTATCAATGATATAGCTATTCGTCCCGTGATAGGTCATCTTCCCGGGATTGTTGGCAACGATCCTTAGGATTCCCTCGGCCACCTCTACGCCCCGCGCACGAGGAGGGTCAGGCTCACCGTAAAACATGTTGTTTCTTGTCATTCTTTACGACCATGTGTTGATTGCGAACAATCCGTATCATGCAGCGCCGCCTCTTGCTCTTGCACAGTTTCGGAATCCTCAAGCTGGTTTTCAGCGCCGGTCGAACCCGGCACTGGAACAAAGCAACGAAGCCCAGCGTTCAAACACGGCCCCGATTTTGGAACCCTGTATACAGCACCACAGCAATTGCCGCCTTGGCCAGATCTCCAAGCAGGAACGGGTAAAGCCCGGCGTTCATCAATTTTTCTCCATAGCCGATAAAGCCGCCCAGCCAGAAGAGCCCTGCGCAGTACATAAGCATGGAACCGAAAAGTACAGCGACAGTTGCTCTGAATGCAGGCTGAAACCCTCTCAACTTTTGAACCATCCATCCAGCGGCAGCCGCTGCGAGTGCGAACCCAATCAAGTATCCGCCTGTGGGGCCGGCAATATAGACCAATCCGGCCGGCGCGGGAGGCGTGCCAGCGAAAACCGGAAGGCCAAGCGCGCCTTCCAGAAGGTAGATTACTACAACAAGTCCACCGCGAACTGGACCCAGAAAAAGTCCAAGGCCCAGGACTGCTAGGGATTGGGTCGACATCGGAACCGGGTAGAAAGGAACCACGATTTTCGCGGAGAGTGTCAGAAGAATGGTGCCGATGAGTATAGTTGCGAACTCTCGGGACAGACTTGCGAGTGGTTGGCGTTGAGTAGATTCCAAATTCATTTTGTTAGTCCTTGTGTCAGTTGGTCGTTGATATGGTTTTTGTAATGGTGAGTTCACATCCGCTTGGCGACCTCTTCGAGCATGACCTCGGTGGCACCGCCGCCGATGGCCTGGACACGGGCATCGCGCGACATGCGTTCCACGGGTGTTCCCCGCATATAGCCCATACCGCCATGGAACTGGACACAGTCGTAAAGCACGCTGTTTACCAGCTCGCCACAATAGGCCTTGACCATCGATACTTCTTTGACGCAATCGCCGCCCGCGGCATCTAGTGACGCAGCGTGAAAGGTAAGCTGACGTCCCGCTTCAATCCGGGTCTGGCAATCGGCCAATCGCTGGCGCACTGCCTGCTTGTCCCACAGCACACCACCGAAAGCCTTGCGCTGCTTGACGTAATCCACAGTCATTTCAAGTGCGGATTGCGCCTCGGCGCAGGCCATTGCACCCAGCACGATCCGTTCGTTCTGGAAGTTCTTCATCACCGAGTAGAAGCCCCGGTTCACCTCCCCCAGCACGTTCTCTGCCGGGATGCGCACATCCTCGAAGATCAGTTCGGCGGTGTCCGAGCACAGCCAGCCGGTCTTGTTCAGCGCCCGGCCGACAGAGAACCCCGGCGTGCCCTTTTCGACCGTGAACATGGTGATCCCGCGCGAGCCCTTGGCGTCCGGGTCGGTCTTGGCGCCGACGAAATAGATGTCGCCATGCACGCCGTTGGTGATGAACATCTTGGTGCCGTTGATCACCCAGTCCGATCCGTCCTGCACCGCGCGCGTGCGCATCCCCGCCACGTCAGACCCGGCGCCCGGTTCGGTCACGGCCACTGCGGCAATCTTTTCGCCCGAGGTGATCGAGGGCATCCAGCGCGCCTTTTGTTCGGGCGTACCGGCGTTTTCAAGATGCGGCGAGGCCATGTCGGTATGGACCAGAACCGTGGCCGAAAACCCGCCGAAGGTGGAGCGACCCGCTTCCTCGGCCAGCATGACGCTGGACATCACATTTAGCCCTGCGCCGCCATATTGCTCGTCATAGCGCATGCCCAGCACGCCCAGATCGCCCATCCGGCGCAGCACGTCACGCGGCACCATGCCATCCTTTTCCCAAGCGTCGGCCTTGGCCGTCACTTCGGTTTCGATGAAGCGGCGCAGCTGCGCGCGGATCATGTTCAGGTCCTCGCTGAACGGGCTTGTGGCCGCATCAATCATGTCATGCTTGGTCATTGGATTTCCTCTGGATCGAGTTTTACAAGGGGCGCTTGCCCGGCGACGGTGTCGCCGGCGGCGCAGTAGATTTCGGCTACGATGCCCGCAAACGGGGCGACCAGGCTTTGCAGCAGTTTCATCGCCTCAAGCACCACCAGTGTATCGCCCGCCGCGACCCGATCGCCGGGCGCGACCCGCAGTTCGACCACTGCACCGGGCATCGGCGCGACAAGCAAGTCTTCCCCGCCGACCTTTCCCGAAGCGCGTTGCAGGTGTCTGTCCTCCAGCGTTTCAATGGCAAACCCGGCCATACCATCCGGCGTTGACAGAAACACCTGCCAGTGTTTTTTCGTGCGGCGCAGGTGCGCGGCGCGGGTAAAGGGCACGCCGCCAACGCGCCCTGTCAGGCGGTCGGCGGTCAGGCCGGGCGCTTCGACGGTAACAGGGGTGTCGTCCGGCAATCTGATCGTCAGATGCCTTTTATCGCCCGCCGCGCTGGTCGGGTCTTCGTCGCCCAAGGCCCAATAGAAGGCAGCGCCGGGCCGGCCTGCGGGCGCGGTCAGACGCCACGCACCTAGACCTTGCCAAGGGGTGTTCCCGGCCGTCGGGACCAGATGCAAATGCAGGGCCAGTGTGGCCAGCGCGCGGCTTTGCGCATCGGGTGCGGGGGGTGCCCACCCGTTCACAAACATCTCGCCAAGCCCGGCGGTGTGATGCCGGATCGCGGCAAAGTCGGGATGAATTAACAAGGCGCGCTGAAACGCCAGGTTCAGCCCCAGCCCGCCCACGGCAAAGCCGTCGATTGCGGCCACGCTCTTGCGGATGGCCTGCGCCCGGTCCGGCGCATGGATGATCAGCTTGGCCAACATGGAATCGTAGTGATGGCCGACAGTTGAACCTTCCCCGACGCCCGTATCCAGCCGCACGCCCGAAGGCGGCACCCACAGCGTGATCCTGCCGGTTTCGGGGCGGTAATTCTCGGCCGGGTTTTCGGCGGCAACGCGCACTTCGATGGCGTGGCCTTCGAAGTGTACGTCGGGTTGCTGGAAAGTCAGCCGCTCGCCCCGCGCGATGCGCAACTGCCATTCGACCAAGTCGATTCCGGTGATCGCCTCGGTGACGGGATGTTCGACCTGAAGGCGGGTATTCATCTCAAGGAAGTAATAGGCGCGGCGCTCGGGGTCATATAGGTATTCAACCGTTCCGGCAGAGCGGTATCCGATCGCCTGTGCAAGGCGCACGGCGGCAGCGCGCATATGCTCGCGCAGATCGTCTGGCAGATTCGGCGCGGGGGCCTCTTCGATAAGCTTCTGGTGATTGCGTTGCAGCGAACAGTCCCGGTCGCCGAGATGCACCAGGTTGCCATGCGTGTCGCCCAGCACCTGCACCTCGACATGGCGGGAGCGGAGCGCATAGCGTTCCAAAAATACCGTCGGATCGCCGAACGCACCCTGCGCCTCTGCCCGGGCAGAGGCGATGGCCTTGGGCGCGTCGGCCATGTCGGTGACGAGACGCATCCCGCGTCCGCCACCGCCGGCGCTGGCCTTGACCAGGAATGGCACCCCAAGCGCGCCCGCCTCTTGCAGCAGGCGTGAATCCGATTGATCGGCACCGCTGTACCCGGGCAGCACCGGCACCCCTGCGGCCTCGGCCGCAGCCTTCGCCGCGATCTTGGACCCCATTTGAGCGATGGCATCGGGTTCCGGTCCGATAAAGACTAGACCTGCGGCCTCGACCGCTGCCGCGAAATCCGCGTTCTCGGACAGAAAGCCATAACCGGGATGCACCGCACCCGCGCCCGTGGCGCGCGCAGCCCCCAGGATGGCCGGGACGTTCAGGTAGCTTTCAGACGCAGCCGCCGGGCCGATACAGACAGCGTGATCCGCCTCGGCTACGAAGGGCGCGTCGCGGTCGGCCTCGGAAAAGACCGCAACCGTTTCCAGCCCCAGCTTGCGGCACCCGCGCTGGATGCGCCGGGCGATCTCGCCCCGGTTGGTAATCAGGACGCGGGTGAAACTCATTTCACTCTCCACGAAGGCACGCTCTTGTTGAGAAAGCTGTTGATGCCTTCAATGCCTTCCCCGGTTTCCCAGGCGTCGGCCAGACGGTCGGCGGTGTAGATCATGTTGGTTTCCAGATCGTGACTGGCGACATAAGCGATCAGTGCCTTGGTATCCGCCACCGCGCCGGGCGCTGCCTGAAGGTGATCGTGCACCACCCGTTCAACGGCGGCATCCAACGCGTCGGCGGCGACGACCTCGGTGAGTAGCCCGATCCTTTCGGCGCGCGCGCTGTCGAAGAGCGCGCCCGACAGCATGGTTTCACGCGCGTGCACCTTGCCGATGCGGGCCACCACGTAGGGCGAGATATTGGCGGGCAGCAGACCCAGTTTCACTTCGGTCAAGCCATAGCGTGCGCCTTCTGCGCCGATGGTATAGTCGCAGACCGAAATCATGCCCACGCCACCGCCATATGCCGGGCCGTTGATCCGCCCGATCAGGGGCTTTTGTAGCGTGTCCAGTCGGCGCAACAGATGCGCGAGCGTGGCGCTTTGTTCGACCCGCTCGGCGCGGGATTTTTCGACGTTGGAGGCGAACCAATTGAAATCCCCTCCAGCGCAAAAGCTAGTGCCGGCACCGGTCAGAACCACGATACGGACGCTTTTATCGGATACCAGTCGCCCGGCCGCGTCGCAAAGTTCGGTGATCAGCGTGCCGTTCAGGGCATTGTGCTTGTCCGGCCGGTTCAAGGTCAGGGTGGCGACGCCACGCGCATCGGTCTCAAGCCGGATGGTTTCATAAGTTGTCGTCATTTCACCGACCTCACATTCTGAATACGGGCGTGTGGCGCTCGACCTTGGGGACAGAAGAAACGACGGCCAGGCACAGGCCTAGAATGTCACGGGTTTGCCCGGGCTCGATCAACCCGTCATCCCATAGACGCGAAGTGGCGTAATACGGATCGGACTGTTCGCCATATTGGGCACGTACCTGCGTCTCGATCTCAGCAAGATCGGTCTCTATCTTTTCAGGTTCGCCGGCTTTCTGGCGGCGCAGCTCCTGCATCACGTTGGTCGCGATGTCCGCGGACATGGTGGCCAACTCCGCCATCGGCCAGGCAAAGAGGAAATTCGGTGCAAATCCGCGTCCGCACATGCCGTAATTACCCGCTCCATAGGATCCGCCAAGCAGGACTGACAATCGCGGCACCTTGGCAACCGACATGGCATAGACCAGCTTGGCGCTGTTCTTGGCGATGCCGCCGCGCTCCGCCTCGGTCCCGACCATGAAACCCGCGATGTTGTGCAAGAACAGTAGCGGGATATTGCGCTGGTCGCACATCGAGACGAACTGCGCCCCCTTCAGCGAACTGTCCGACATGAGCGCGCCGTTGTTGGCCAGGATACCGACCCGATAGCCGTGGATCCGCCCGGTGCCGCAAACCAGCGTCTCACCCCAGCCGGGCTTGAATTCGCGGAACTCGCCCGCGTCGATCATGCGCAGCAGAACCTCGCGCATGTCGTAGGGCTGCTTGCGGTCGGCGCTGATGATGCCGAGCAATTCTGACGGATCATGCGCGGGCGGCGCGGGGGCTGCGTCGGGCGGCATCGGGCGCGATGGACCAAGTTCTGCTACGATGTCGCGCATCAGCGCCAGCGCATGGTATTCGTCTTCTGCCAGATGGTCGGACACGCCCGAGACGCGGCTATGCATCTCGGCACCGCCCAGCGTTTCGCCATCGACCTCTTCGTTGATCGCCACCTTGACGATCGAGGGCCCGCCCAGATGGATGCGCGCGTTGCCGCGCACCATGATGACCTCGTCCGACAGCGCGGGAATATAGGCCCCGCCTGCCGTGCAGCCGCCGAACACGGCCGAGATCTGCGGCAAGCCGCTGGCCGACATGTTGGTCTGGCGATAGAAGGAATTGCCGAAATGGCGGGCGTCGGGAAAGACCCGGTCCTGCTCGGGCAGATAGGCCCCGCCGCAATCCACCAGATAAAGGCAGGGCAACCGGTTTTCCGCCGCGATTTCCTGGGCGCGGATGTGCTTTTGCACCGTCTCGTGGTAAAATGATCCGCCCTTCACCGTCGCGTCATTGGCGATCACCATGCAGGGCAGCCCATGAACGATGCCGATGCCTGTCACGATTCCCGCACCTGGCACCTCGCCGCCGTATTGCCCGTAGGCCGCGAGCGACGACAGTTCCAGAAACGCCGTGCCCGGATCCACCAGCAAGTCGATCCTCTCGCGTACCAGCAGCTTGCCGCGCTTGCGGTGGCGCTCGACCATGTCGAGGCGCCCGCCCGAGGTGGCCACGGCCATCCGCGCGCGCAAGGTCTCGACCCGCGCGCTTTGCGCCTGGTGATTCCGCGCATAGATCTCTGATGCGGTCAGCACTGCTGTTTCAAGGCGCGCCATGGCTCAGGTCTCCTGTCTTTCAAGTATTCCGTTGAGGAACACATCGGCATAGGTGCGTGACAGCGCCTCTGCGCTGCCGCGGTGCGGATCGAACCATTCAAGCGTGGCGTTCAGCGCACCGATCAACATCAGGCGCAGGCGGCGGATGTCCACTTCGCGTTTCAGCGCACCGTCTGCCTGAATCCGGGACAACAGGTTGTCCCATTCGGCCTCATAGGCCCGGCGCGTGTGCAGATTGGCATCGCGGACGGATTGCGGCACCTGCCCGAAAATGCGCACATTGGCCGAGGAATAATCGCTGACGTCCAGAAGCGCGCGCAGATGCGCCCTGATCGCTGCCCGCAGGATCGCCTCGGCGCCGGCGCCCTCGGGCAAGGCGGAAACGGCTTGGCGCATGCTCTCATGAACGACCTGAATACCTGCATCCAGAACGGCCGCGACGATCTCATCCTTGGAGCCGAAATGGTAATATATGCTGCCCGCCTTGATCCCTGCGGCTGCGGCGATTTTTCTGAGTGACACCGACCCATAGCCCTGCTCGCGAAACAGCCGCGCCGCAACATCCAGGACGCCACCACGCCCGACCGCCCCCCGGGGGATCTCGTTGAGCTTACTCGCTGTGGTATTCGCCATGGGGTCTCTTTACAGTATATTGCCTAACTAACAGCTGTTAGGCAATTGGTGCCAATGAGTCAATCGCCCCGAACGTGTTGGATTGGAACTTGTGGCAAATCCCGTTCGGGTAATCGTCATACGGCCGCCCGGAAATGTCAGTCGCCCGCCAAGGCCCGAAAACGTGGCTTGGCGGGCTTGGGTCAGATCGTGAAACCGCCGCCGCAAATGATATGCTGACCCGAAATGAAGTTCGATTCGGGCGTGCAGAACAAATAGACCGCACTGGCGGCCTCTTCCGGAGTGCCGACCCGGCCCAGCGGGATCATGCGCTCCATCTGGGACAAGAGATCGGGGTTCACACCAACCTTGATCTCTTTGTCTTCCACCTTGATCGTGCTGTCGCCTTTGGCGCTGCCCTCGGTCAGCCGCGTGCGGATCGGGCCAAAGGCCACCGCGTTGACATTGACCTTGTAGCGGCCCCATTCCTTGGCCATCGTCCGGGTGACACCCAGAATACCGGCCTTGGCGGCGGCGTAGTTGATCTGGCCGGCATTACCGCCGGTCCCCGCGATGGATGAGATATTCACCACCTTGCGGAACACTTCCTGCCCTGCAGCAGCCTCTTCTTTGGCCTTGGCGCTGATCACCGGCTGGGCGGCGCGCAGAATCCTGAAGGGCGCGGTCAGGTGAACGTCGATGATCGCCTGCCACTGTTCATCGGTCATCTTCTGAACGACGCTGTCCCAAGTGTAGCCGGCATTGTTCACGATGATGTCCAGTCCGCCAAAGCTGTCCACGCCCGTTTTGATGAAACGTTCGGCAAAACCGTCTTCAGTCACGCTGCCGGCGCAAACCATTGCTTCGCCGCCAGCCGCACGAATCGCCTCGGCGGTGTCATTGGCCGGGTCGGCATCCAGATCGTTGACCACCACGCGCGCCCCTTCCGAGGCCAGCTTGAGCGCGATCTCGCGACCGATACCTCGGCCCGAACCGGAGACCAGCGCAACGCGCCCGTCAAGATTTCCAGTCATGTTTTCTCCTCCCGATTGGTGCTGTCACGCTTTTTCATAAAGCGTGGTCACACAAGCTCCGCCGAGACCCAGATTATGCTGGAGCGCCAGCCGCGCACCATCGACCTGCCGGGCGTCGGCCTGCCCGCGCAGCTGCTGGACTAGCTCGGTGCATTGGGCAAGGCCGGTCGCCCCGAGCGGATGCCCCTTGGACAACAGCCCGCCCGACGGATTAGTCACGTATTTGCCGCCATATGTGTTGTCGCCATCGTCGACGAATTTCGCCGCATCACCGCGACGGCAAAGCCCAAGCGCCTCATAGGTGATCAGCTCGTTATGGGCGAAACAGTCATGCAGTTCTACCACGTCCACATCCTGAGGCCCGATGCCCGCCGCCTCATAGACCTTATCCGCGGCACGTTTTGCCATCGAATAGCCGACGACCTCACGCATGTCATGCGCGCCGAAAGTTTCCGGGCCGTCCGTCGTCATGGCCTGAGCGGCAATGCGGACCGAGCTGTCCAGACCGTGCTTGTCGGCGAAGGCCTTGGAGCACACGATTGCCGCAGCCGCGCCACAGGTCGGCGGGCACGCCATCAGCTTGGTCATGACGTCGGGCCAGACGATCTGCGCCGCCATCACTTCTTCTGGCGTCACTTCCTGCCGGAACAGCGCCACCGGGTTCTTGGCCGCATGCCGACTGGCCTTGGCGCGGATTTTCGCGAAGGTTTCCAGCGTAGTGCCGAACTCTTCCATATGCGCTTTGCCCGCGCCGCCGAAATAGCGCAGCGCCAGCGGAATATCGGGATTGCTGATCAGAGCGTCGGTTTCTTCGTCGAACGCCGCAAACGGGCTGACCCGATCGTGGAACATCGCGCCGATTGCGCCGGGCTGCATCTGCTCGAACCCTAGTGCCAGAGCACATTCCACTGCGCCGCTTTCAACGGCCTGGCGGGCCAGGAACAGGGCAGACGAACCGGTCGAGCAGTTGTTGTTCACATTCAGAACCGGGATGCCGGTCATGCCGACTTGATACAAGGCCCGCTGGCCACAGGTGCTGTCGCCGTAGACATAGCCAACATAGGCCTGCTGAACCTTGTCATAATCCAGACCCGCATCGGCCAGGGCAGAACGGGTGGCTGCGGTCGCCATCACATCATAGCTATCAGATTTTCCCGGCTTCTGAAATGGGACCATCCCGACGCCGACGACATAGGCTTTGTCTTTCATTTCTCTCTCTCCCATGCTTGGTCTGGCTGTTGTGAACGGGAAGCCATCTCAATTTCTAACATATGTTTGATTTTAGCGCTTAGCCTAGATAACTGTCAACATAGCTAAACCGTGATTTAGGGCGCTTGCGTCATTTGCTAACACATGACTGATTTTCGTGATCGCGCGTTCCGGAAGCCAGCACCTTTCAGGCTTTCGGGTCCCGACTGGACGGTCGATGAGCGTTTGACGTCTGGTTCCGGTAACCAGTGGATCCCAACCCACAAAAAGGAGAGATAATGGCGTATTGTTATGAATTCAAAGGGTTCGTTCCCGTTGTGCCCGAGGATACATATGTCCATCCTCAGGCGGTTCTGATCGGAAATGTCATCCTGGGTCATGGGTGCTATATCGGACCCGGAGCAAGCCTGCGGGGCGATTTCGGCAGGATCGTGATCGGGGATGGCGCCAATGTGCAGGACAACTGCATCATCCATTCGTTTCCCGGCCGCGAGGCAATGGTGGGCACCGACGGTCATATCGGCCACGGCGCGATCCTGCACGGTTGCAAAGTGGGACGGAACGCCTTGGTCGGGATGAATGCCGTCATCATGGATGGAGTAGAGCTTGGTGCGGAATCAATCGTCGGCGCGCAGGCGTTCGTGCGGGGCGAAACGATAATTCCACCGCGCTCGATGGTGGTCGGATCGCCGGCAAGGGTGATCCGCGACGTCACCGAGAAGGAAGTCGCTTGGAAAACACGCGGAACTGCCGAGTATCAGCAACTCGCGCGCGACTGTCTGGCCGGATTGAAGCCCGTCGAGCCGCTGAAGGCGGTAGAGACCGACAGGCCGCATATGGTCGCCTCCGACGTCGTATCCATTCAGGAGGCGCGGCAGAAGCCATCCTGACATATCCGGCAAACCGGACAGGTCAGGCTTCCCGCGAGCCTCAAAAGCCCCCGTTGGCATCGCCTTGACGCGGGACGGCAACTCCGTAATCCAGTGTGCCGCCCTGCCCTTCAAGCCGTCACAGCCGGAATATCCCATAATGCGGATCGTCGATCGGCGCGTTCAGCGCAGCAGAGATCGACATACCGAGCGCGTTGCGCGTGTCCGCCGGGTCGAGAATGCCGTCATCCCACAATTCCGAGGTCGAGGTATAGGCCTCGACATCGCGCCGGAACTTCTCCAGCACCGGGTCGCGGATCGCGGCGATTTCCACTTCGGTCAGTTGCTTGCCTTCGCGTTCAAGCTGCCGGATCTTGACGTCGGCCATGGTGTTGGCGGCCTGATCCGCCCCCATCACGCCGATTTCCGCCTGCGGCCACATGAACAGCGTGCGCGCATCCCAGGCCCGCCCGCACATGCCGTAATTGCCGGCCCCGTAGGACGCATTGGCAATCACGGTGAACTTGGGCACGACCGAGCCGCCCTGCGCCATCAGCATCTTGGCGCCGTCCTTGGCGATGCCGCGTTCCTCGTATTCGCGGCCGACCATGTAGCCGGTGATGTTCTGGAAGAACACCAGCGGCGTACGGTTCTGGTTGCATAGCTGCATGAAATGCGCGGCCTTCAGCGAGCTGTCGTTGAACAGCACCCCGTTATTGGCGAGGATCCCCACCTTGAAACCCCAGATATGGGCAAAACCGCAAATCATCGTGGTTCCGTAATCCGGCTGGTATTCGTGAAACCGCGAACCGTCCACGATTCGGGCAAGAACCTCGCGCATGTCGAACTGGGTCTTCCGGTCCTTGGGGATGATCCCGTAAAGTTCCTTGGGATCGTAATAGGGCTCCTCATGCGCCGCCGTTTCGATGATGGTTTTTGGCATACGCTTCCACTGACTGACAATCTCGCGCGCCAGTGCAAAGGCGTGCTGTTCTGTGGCGGCGCGATAATCTCCCGTCCCCGAGACAGAGGTGTGCATCACCGCGCCGCCAAGCTCCTGCACGCTGACCTCTTCGCCGGTGGCCGCCTTGACCAGTGGCGGACCGCCCAGAAAGATCGCCCCGGTGCCCTCGATGATGATGTTGTAATCGCTCAGCGTCGGCACATAGGCGCCGCCCGCGGTGCAATGCCCGCCAACGATGGCAATCTGCGGGATATTGGCCTGGCTCAGCTTGACCTGGTTGCGAAACACCCGGCCGCCCAGATAGCGGTCGGGAAACACGCCGTGTTGCAGCGGCAGGAAGCCCCCGGCGCTATCGCAGATATGGACGACCGGCAAACGGTTTTCCAATGCGACATCCAGAAGCCGCACGATCTTTTTAACGGTATGCGGATACCACGCCCCGCCCTTGACGCTCGCATCGTTGGCGTGGATGGCCACCTCGCGGCCCTGCACGATGCCGATGCCGGTCACCACGGCGGCACCGGGCACGGCGCCATCATATTCGCGGCAGGCGGCCAGCGTCGAGAATTCAAGGAACGGCGTGCCCGGATCGAGCAGCAGCTTCAACCGCTCGCGCACGCCCAGTTTGTTCTGGCGTGCCAAGCGGTCGATGTCCCGTTGGGGCCGCTCGAAACGCGCCGCATGCTGGCGGGCGTGAAACTCCTTCAGCCGTTCGGACATGGCGGCGAAATTGGCCTTGTAGTCGGCGGCATTGGTGTCGATATGGCTTTCGATCCGGCGCATTGTCAGTCCTCCTGCGGGGTCAGTTGGGCAAGGACGGCCTTCAGGCCGAAACTGTCACCCGCGGTAAAAGGCATTTCGGCAACCACACCGTCGCGCGGCGCGGTCAGGGTGGTTTCAAGCTTCATGCTTTCGATGACCAGAAGCGGCTGGCCTTCTGTAACGGTGTCTCCGGGCTTAACCGCCACCGAAACGACGACCCCCGGCATCGGCGCCAACAGTCGATCACCCCCTGCAGCGCCCTCCCTGCCGGCAAGCCGGTCGTCGGGATCGACCCTCCCAACCTCGAAGGTGCGCCCGTTCAAATGTATGAAGGTAGATTCCGACCCGACCGCCAGCCGCAACTCATGCGCCCGCCCCCCGGTCCGCAGCACATGTGCGCCCGGCGCCCCGGTCGGGTCCAGTTGGCAGGGAACTGCGCCATCTGGCATGTTCAGGACAAAGCGGCTGCCATCATGGGTTAGCCAGCATTCGGCCTCATGGCCGGCGATCATGAATATTCTGCGCATCAGTTTCTCCACCCGCCCATCTTGCGGTGCATTTCGGGTATCTGCATCACGTCGGTCACCAGACGTTGATCAGACAGGGCCGCCGCCGCCATAAGCAGGGTGGATACATCCTCGCCCGGCGCGGTCAGCACATCCGCCTGTTCGGCTAGAAACCCGGTTGAAACATCGCCCGACGCAAAATCGGGATGTGCAAGGATCGCGTCCAGATAGCCGGTGTTGGTCGTCACCCCGAGGATGACGTAATTCTGCACGGCGTTCCGCGCACGGGCGATGGCCTGTGCGCGATCTGCCCCATGCACGATCAGTTTGGACAGCATCGGGTCGAAATCGGTCGTGACCTTGCCGCCGTCCAGAATGCCGCTGTCTACCCGGACGCCCTCGCCTTGGGGTTCGTCCAGCAGCAGGATATCCCCAATCGCGGGCCGGAAATCGGCCGTCGCGTCCTCGGCACAGATGCGCAGCTCGATCGAATGGCCGGTCTGCCGAATATCCGACTGCGCCGCGCTCAGCCCCTCGCCCGCCGCGATGCGCAACTGTTCGGCGACCAGATCGAAGCCCGTCACCATCTCGGTCACCGGATGTTCGACCTGAAGGCGGGTGTTCATTTCGAGAAAGTAGAAGGCCCCGTCCTGCGCATAGATGAACTCGACGGTTCCGGCACCCCGATAGTTGACGGCGCGCGCAATTCCGGCGGCGGTTTCGCAGATTTCCAGACGTTGCTCGGGCGAGAGCGCGGGCGAGGGCGTTTCCTCGATGATCTTCTGGAACCGGCGCTGGATCGAGCATTCCCGCTCCCAGAAATGCACCACGTTGCCCTGTCCGTCGCCCATCACCTGCACCTCGATATGGCGCGGGCGCTCGATATAGCGTTCGACGAACAGACGACCGTCGCCGAAGTACCGCTGGCCTTCGCGGCGGGCGGTTTCGATCTCGGTTTTCAACGTGCTGTCCTCGCGCACGATGCGCATCCCCTTACCGCCGCCGCCCGCCGAGGGTTTGATGAGAAGCGGATAGCCCAGGGTGCGGGCGCGTTCGACGAATGTCGTGGGGTCGTCATCCTCGATCGCCGAGGGGGCGATGGGAAAGCCGCGCGCCTCGACAAAGGCGCGCGCGCGGACCTTGTCGCCCATTAGGTCGATGACCTCGGAGGTCGGGCCGACAAATGTCACACCGGCCTCTTCCAGCGCCGCGACGAAACCGGCATTCTCCGACAGAAAGCCGTAGCCGGGATGCACCGCATTAGCTCCGATCTTTCTTGCGGCCGCAACGATCTGCGAAATATCGAGATAAGCCGCTACAGGCGTTGGGCCGTCGATCATCACAACCTCATCCGCGATCAGATGGGCCGGCCCCTCTTGTTCGGCGACGTGGCGCAACACGGCCGTTGCAAGGCCGCGGGCCTTGGCGGTGCGCAACACGCGCGCCGCGATTTCACCCCGATTGGCGACCAGGAGTTTTGAAATAGTCATGGTATTACCCTCTTGTTCGGGTCCGGGGTGTTCAGCCCGTCGCGCGCGGCCAGGTCGGCCGGCACGGGAATTTCGATATCCAGCAGCATCTGGGCAAACCCCTTGCCTTGCGGATCGATGCGGACCGAGGCGATGCCGCCCCCGCCCAGCGATTCATGCAGGAGGAAATTCAGCGAATGGCTTCCCGGCAGGTCGAATCGCTCGACCTTGCCTTCGCAGACATGGGAGAAATAGTCTTTTACCACCTCTTCGCTGAGAGCCGACCGGATAAAAGGCAGGTAGTCTGGCTTGCGCGCCAGGATACCGATATTGGCGACATCCCCCTTGTCGCCCGACCGTCCCCAGGCCAGATCGACGAGGCGCACCTTGACCGCGTCCGGACCGGGCTCGCGGCTATCTGCAGGCGGTGCGGCAGGCGGATCAAGATGGACTGGCTTGGTGGCCACGGTGAAGGGCACATCGCTGCCGTCGACCTCGACTGCGACGGGGGTGTCGGCCTTGTCCTGCAGGAACGAGAACAGCCGCACCACCGGCTGCACCTTGGGCCGCCCGGCAAAGAACCCGGTCAGCCCCTGCGCGGTCGAGATGGCCATCGGTGCGATCTCGCCAGCGAAGATGTTGAGCGCGGCGCGGTCGTCATGGATCGCGCCGATCTTGAGCACAACTTCGCGCGTCTGGGCGCGGGCGTTCGCGCCATAGGCGGCCTCGGCGCCCAACACTTCGACGTTGACCTGCCGGAAATCGCCCAGGTTGCGGTTGCGGAGAATCCGGCGGCAGCGGGTCAGGATCGCCTCGGCCACGCGTTCGGCCTTGGCGGGTGCGTCAATCGCGGCTAGTGTCAGGGTGGAAACAGCGCGCCAGCCATCGGCATGGGTCGCCGACACCTTGTAGCTTCCGGTACGCCCGAGACCCTTGCCGCCTTTGACCAACACCCGATCCGTCCCGACCTGGTCCAGCGTGACCTGCGACCAGTCGCAGATCACGTCGGGCAGAAGGTAAGCGCGCGGATCGCCGATTTCATAGAGCATCTGCTCTCCGACCGACCCGGGCACGACCAGCCCGCCCGTGTCTGGTGTTTTGGTCATGACAAAACTGCCGTCTTCGGAGACCTCGACAATGGGCATCCCCATGTCGTCCCAGCCCGAAACGTCCTGCCAGTCCGTGAAATTGCCGCCGGTCCCTTGGGGGCCGCACTCGATCAAATGGCCCGCCAACGATCCCTGGCTGAGCTTGTCCCAATCATCGTCGCCCCAGCCGAATTCATGCATCAGGGGCCCAAGCGCCACCGCGCTGTCGGCGCAGCGCCCGGTGATCACGATGTCGGCCCCGGCATCCAGCGCCGCCGCGATTGGGCGGGCGCCCAGATAGGCGTTCATGCTCCAGATATCGTCGGGAAACGCGACGCCCGAGAACATCTCCGTCTGACCACCGGCGCGGATATCGTCGGCCCGCGCCGACAAATCATCGCCCAGCACAACACCGATGGACACATCTATCCCGGCCTCGGCGGCGACTTTAGCCAGCGTATCGCGGCAGCCACGCGGGTTCACACCCCCGGCGTTGGCAACGACCTTGATCCCCTTGGCCTTGATTTCCGGCAACCAGGGCGCCAGCGCCGTAACGAAATCCGGCGCATAACCCGCATCGGGCGACTTGGCGCGGGCTCGCGCCATCAGCGACATCGTCACTTCGGCCAGATAGTCGAACACCAGATAGTCGATCTCGCCTTTGGAGACCAGTTGACCGATCGCTTCAGGCGTATCGCCCCAGAATCCCGATGCGCACCCGATGCGCAGTTTTCGATCCGACATGTGCGTTTTCCTCCCACTTGATCAGCGGCCTTGAAATATTTTCTAACATATGTTTGATTTTGGTCAACGCTGCAGATAACTACTTTTGGGAGGATGAAGAAATGACAACTCAGAGTGAGGCTATCTCGGCTGATCTGGCGGCCATCAGGGCAAATTATTCGCTGACCGATGAGCAGCGCCAGATCGTCGATCACGTGGCGCGGGTGTCCCGCGAGGTTCTTCACCCGCTACAGGCACGCATGGACCAAGAAGATTGGTGGCCTGACGATCTTTTCAAGCAGATGGGCGAACTTGGCCTTCTGGGAATCACGGCCCCGGAGGCTTTGGGCGGATCGGGCCAGAACGAGTTTACCCAGGCGCTGGTGTCGGAGGTGATTTCGAAGTGGAACCCCGCCGTCGGCCTGTCGCATGGCGCGCATGACAACCTGTGTCTGAACAACCTGCTGCGCAACGGCTCCGAAGCGCAGGTGAAAAAATATGTGCCGGGGTTGTGTTCGGGTGACCTGGTCGGGGGGCTAGGGCTGACCGAGCCCGGCGCGGGATCCGATGCGCTTGGCTCCATGGCCACCACCGCTCGTCGTGATGGCGACGACTATGTCATCAACGGCTCGAAAATCTACATCACCAACGGACCGATTGCCGATGTGATCCTGCTCTATGCCAAGACCGACAAATCCAAAGGCGCCAAGGGCATTTCCGCCTTCATCATCGAAACCGACAATCCCGGCTTCAAAGTGGCGCAGAAACTGGACAAGATGGGCTTTCGCGGCTCGCCTACAGGCGAGCTGGTATTCGAGGACTGTCGCGTTCCGGCCTCGGCCATGCTGGGGGTCGAAAACTCCGGCGTTGCAGTGGTGATGAGCGGGCTTGATCTAGAACGAGCGATGGTCGCTTCGGTCTGCGTCGGCATGGCCGAACGCGCGCTTGAACTGGGTCTGGAATACGCGAAGATGCGCGAACAGTTCGGCAAGCCGATCGCCAGTTTCCAGATGATGCAGTCGAAACTGGCAGAGATCTACACCGAGGTCGAAACCGCTCGGGCCTTCAGTTATCGGGCCTTGGCGGCCTGTGTCGGCTTGCCGAAGGGTGCAGGGGGTCGCGGTGAGATCCACAAGCTGACCGCGGCCGCCTGCCTTTACGCGGGAGAGGCCTTCAACAAGGCCGTCACCGAAGCCTGCCACATCCACGGCGGCTCGGGCTACATGCAGGACACCGAGATCAACCGGCTGTTCCGCGCCAACAAGCTGCTGGAGATCGGCGCGGGCACCAGCGAAGTGCGCAAGATCATCATCGCCGAAGAACTTTTGCGCGCCTGAGGGGGGACGAGACCATGAATAAGCAACTGCGCAACGACATCAATCTTCCGACACATTTCATGACAGACGAACAGCAGGCATTGGCCGATCAGGCCGGAAAGTTCTTCTTTTCCGAGTTCCACCACCTGAACGCGGAGATGGACGACACCGACGACCTGCCGCCTTCGGTCTTTCCCAAGCTGGGCGAAATGGGCTATCTCGGCCTCAACGTTCCGCCGGAATTCGGCGGCGCGGGGCTCGACTTCACCTCGGCCTGCATCATCACCGAACAGCTGTCGCGCGCCTCGGCGGCCATCGGGTTGACCCATGTCGCGCATGACAACCTGTGCGTCAACAACATCTACCGAAACGCCAATGACGATCTGCGCCGCAAGTATCTGCCCGGCCTGTGCAACGGCACCCTGGTGGGCGCGCTTGGCCTGACCGAACCGGGCGCCGGGTCGGACGCGCTCGGCTCGATGAGGACCACGGCGAAGAAGGATGGCGATGACTATATCCTGAACGGCACCAAGATATACATCACCAACGGGCCGATTGCCGACTTGGTGCTGGTCTATGCCAAGACCTCGCCCGAAAAGGGCGCCAAGGGCATTTCCGCCTTCATCGTCGAAACCGACACGCCCGGCTTCAAGGTGGCGCAGAAGCTCAACAAGATGGGTTTTCGCGGCTCGCCCACTGGCGAGCTGGTGTTCGAGGATTGCCGGGTGCCTGCGAAGAACATGGTTGGCAAGCTGGACGGCGGCGTTGCGGTGACAATGTCGGGGCTGGACCTGGAGCGCGCCATCGTCTGCTTCAATGCCCTGGGGATTGCGCAGCGGGCGCTGGATATTTCCATCGATTACGCCAAGACGCGGCAGCAGTTCGGCAAGCCGATCGCCAGTTTCCAGATGGTGCAGGCGATGCTGGCCGACATGTATACCCAGATCGAGGCGGCGCGCAGCCTGTCGCTGAAGACGGCCGCCATGTGCGAGGGGCTGGAAGAGGGCGAAGGCGGACGCGGCGAGATCCACAAGCTGACCGCTGCGGCGATCTTCAAGACCGCCGCGGCGACGTCCTTCGTGCTGGACAAGGCGGTGCAGATCCACGGGGGTTCGGGCTACATGCGTGATACCGAAGTGAACCGCCTCTACCGCACCGGACGTGTGCTGGAGGTCGGCGCGGGCACCCAGGAGGTGCGCAAGCTGATCATCGCCGGCGAACTGCTGAAAAACTGAGGGGGCAGAACATGAGCGAAGAAGAAGCACGGCGTTACGCGCCGGATCTCATGGCGGGCCAGGTGGCTCTGGTCACCGGATCCGGCTCGGGGATGGGCCGGGCCACGGCCCTGGAAATGGCTTCCTGCGGGGCCAGGCTGGCACTGTTCGCGCGCCGCGAAGAGCCGCTGCAGGAGACCGCCGAGATGATCCGCGCGGCGGGTGGCGAGGCCCTTGTCGTGCCCGGCGACACCCGTGACGCGAATAGTATCGAAATAGCGATGGAGCGCATCAAGGACCATTACGGGCGGCTTGATGTTCTGGTGAACAACGCGGGCGGCCAGTATATAGCTGCCGCGCGCGACATCACCAACAAGGGCTTCGAGGCCGTGATCCGCAACAACCTGATCGGATCGTGGCAGATGACACGCGCCGTGGCCGATCATTTCATGTACGAGAACGGCGGCTCCATCGTCTTTGTCACCGCCATTTCAGCGCGCACCGCGCTCACCGGTTTCACCCATACCGTCGCCGCCCGCGCGGGCGTGACGGGCATGATGAAAACGTTGGCCGCCGAATGGGGCGAATACGGGATCCGGCTGAACTGCGTCGCGCCGGGAACGATCAAGACAGAGGCGCTTGGCCGCTATCCTATTCCGCCGGAACGCTGGAAGGAGCTTAACCGCTCGGTCCTGAACCGGATGGGCGCGGCGGAGGACATCGCCGGGACGATCATTTTCCTCGCATCCAGATTGGGGAATTTCATGACCGGCGAAGACATCTATGTAGACGGCGGGGAAACCTTGCACATGGGTCACGATGCCCGTGACATGATAAACCCTGATATGTTCGAGAAACGCGCACGAGGAGATGGAAGAAATGAGTAACCCTCCCGTCCTTCTGAATATCTCCGATAGGATCGCCACGGTTACGTTGAACGATCCAGAACGTCGTAATCCGATCACCGGCAACGAGATGATCGCGTCCCTTCTTGAGATATTCGCGAAAGTTCAGGCGGACCCGCAAGTTAGCGTCATGATCCTGACCGGCGCGGATCCGGCCTTTTGCGCCGGCGGCGACATCAAGGAAATGAATGACCCCGACAGTATCTTTCGCAAGGAACCGCTTGCGGCAGCGCAGAGCTATGTCGATGGGGTGCAGCGGTTGCCTTTGGCGCTGTACAACCTCGATGTTCCGACCATAGCAGCGGTCAACGGCGCGGCGGTCGGCGCGGGATGCGACCTGACGATGATGTGCGATATGCGCGTCGCCTCGGACAAGGCGCGGTTCGGCGAAGTCTTTTTGAACCTCGGAATCATCCCGGGCGATGCGGGCAGCTGGTTCATGCTGCGCCGTCTGGGCCATCAGAAAGCTGCCGATCTGACCTTCTCGGGCCGCATGATCGATGCCGCCGAGGCCCTGGAAATGGGAATGGTGCTGGAGGTCGTGCCGCATGACCAGTTGATGGACCGCGCCCTCGATCGCGCCGCCGTCATCGCATCGAAGCCGCCGCGCGCGGTGCGGATCGCAAAGCGTCTGATGCGCAATGCCGAACGAATGGATCTACCAGATTTCCTGAATTCCGCGGCGGCCTATCAGGCGCTCATGCATCAGACTGAAGACCACCACGAGGCGGTTGCTGCCTATATCGAAAAAAGAAAACCGAGCTTCACGGGTCGCTAAAGGAAGATCGCATGTCCGGTATAGCTCAGAAAAAAATCGAGCAGATCGCCCAGATGTGGAATGAGCGCGGCAACGGTTTGATTACCCATATGGCGCTCGAGATTGAGGAGGTTTCGACCCAAGGCGTGCAAGTTCGAATGCCGTTCAACCCCGAGTTCTGCGTGGATAGGGAACAAACACTACTTCATGGTGGTATCCTGACCGCTCTTCTGGACAGTGTGTTCGGTCTTGCGAACTTTGTGGCCATCGAGGGTGTCAGCACGATGGCAACGCTTGACCTCAGGGTTGATTACCTGCGGCCTGCTCGATCGCGCGCGGACGTTATCGTTCGCGCGCATTGTTTTCGAAAAACCCGCCATATTGCCTTCGATTCGTGCAGTATCTGGTTTGATGGCCATGAGAATGCGGAAATTGCACGTGGAGTCGCATCATTCGCATTGACCCGTGGAGACTCCAGCCTGTTTGACGCGTTGGAAAAAGGAGATCCATCGTGATCAACTTGCAAGCCGTCAATGCAAATGTATCCCGCGTGCCGTTCTTCCGTTTTCTCAACTTTGAGGTTCAGAGCGTGGACAGCTGCCACGCCGAAACCGAGATGACCTTTGTAGAACGCCACATCGGAAACCCAGTCATGGACTACTACCATGGCGGGATCATCGCGAGCCTCATGGAAGCGACCGCCGCTATCGCAGTTCATCCCGATTTCGCGGACGTTCCGGCAAAGCCGATCAATCTGACCGTCGATTACCTCCGACCTGGCGTGAAGGGATCGCTTTATGCCCGTGCTAATGTTACCCGCAAGGGCAAGCGGATGGCGAGCGTCAGCGTTACCACATGGCAGACGGACCGGGAAAAGACGGTTGCGGAAGGGCTGTACCACTTCCTTCTGGTTTGATCGCAATGGCTGCGCTCATCAGGCTCGCGCGACGTTCTCCCTGTCGCAGATCCCTTCAAGAAGCAGCGTGATGAGCATGCCAGAGAACTCAGACAATGAAAGATACCCCGAGCTTCCCTCCTTGTTGGGATCAAACCATTCCACCGTCCAGTTCAAGGCGCCCAACATCACCTGGCGCAGAGGGACAATCTTGATGTCAGATCTTATGGCATCGGCCTCTTGCGCTTCGCGAAGAACCCTGTCCCAGAGATGCCCATACTCATGACGAATACCCCTGTGTCTCTTCCTTAAATGATTGGGCAGCATCCCATAGCTTCTGATGTTCGCAGACGTGAATTCGCTTGCCTCGAAGAGAAAATGTAAATGCGTCCAAATCGCAGTTGCGATCCTAGCATGATGGTCGATTGGCGCATAAAATTCTTGGACTGCTGCGGTGACCCCAGATAGCAAATCGCTCAAGCCGGCGTTCAGAACCTCGTCCACTATCGCGTCTTTGGATTTGAAATGGTAATAGACGCTGCCCGCCTTCATATCCGCTTCATCCGCGATCTGTCTTAGCGTGGTCGCCTTGTACCCTTTGTCTCTAAGAACGCGCGCCGCGGCCCTCAGGATTTCGGCGCGGGTTTTTGCGGCCTTGCCGATGGTGTCTTGCTCTTCAACAGAAGCGGCTACGTCGCCCGCCTTCTGGCCGTCTACGTCAGCCCGGTGACTGGGACACATACCGTCAAGTATCAGTTTGCTCATACGTTCTGCGAGGATATGAACCGGATACTGATCCACTTTATACCATTCGACGGTCCAGTTCATGGCGCTCAATATGAACTGCCGGATCGCCGTAACGGAAATGTCGTTTCTCAAGGTGCCATAGTCTTTGGCATCCTGCAGAAAGCTGCTCCATACCCCGGCATAGGAGGCACGCAACTCACGGTGTGGGGCGCGCGCTTCATCCGACAGCATCGGATAGTTCCGGATATTGGCGGAAGTGAAGTCGCTGTCGGTCAGAAGATAGGTCAGGTGGGTTTCGATAAGCAAAGCGAAGGTCTTGCGAAATTCTTCGGGGCGCTGCTTCGTCGCGCGGACGATTTCGCAGACCTTCTCGTAAAGCTGCCGCACACCAAGTTCGAGAACCTCGCTCAAAATCTGGTCCTTGGATTGGAAATGATAGTAGATGCTTCCGGCTTCTATCCCTGATCCATGGGCAATGTCGCGCATCGTCGTCGCGTAAAAGCCATCGTGCCGAAAAAGTCGGGCAGCCGTAGCGAGGACGTCCCCCCGCGTCCTTTCGGACTTGCTCAGGTCATCTTCGATTTTATCGACCACATCGAGTCCTCGCATCATCCGCGATCGATACTTGTCGCCCATAAGGATGTCCATTGCAATAAATCTGACAGGTGTTAGAATGTATGAAAGGACGCCTCGAATCAAGTTCTTTGCGAAGGTGTTAGCGGCAGAGGAGGACATCCATATGCGAGGATTAAATGGAAAACGTGTCATCGTGACGGGTGGCGGCAGCGGAATCGGGCGCGCGGTGTGCGAACGTTTCGGCGAAGAAGGTGCCGAGGTTGCGATCTTCGATATGAATGAAGGCGGCGCGCAGGAAACGGCCCGTCTGATCCAGAGCGGCGGAGGAAAAGCCCAAGCTTACAAGGTGGACATCACCGACCGGGCTGAGGTGGACAAGGCTGTGGCCGCGTTCGAGGCTGGTGGTCCGATCGACGTGCTGGTGAACAACGCCGGCTGGGATGTGATAAAACCGTTCCTCGACAGCGATGCGGATCTGTGGAAAAAGGTCATCGACATCAACCTTTATGGTCCGCTGAACATGCACCACGCGGTGTTGCCCGGCATGGTCAATAACGGCGGGGGCCGCGTGGTCAACATCGCCTCCGACGCCGGCCGTGTCGGGTCTTCGGGCGAAGCCGTTTATTCGGCTTGCAAGGGCGGCATCATCTCGTTCACCAAAACCGTGGCGCGGGAACTGGCGCGCAAGGGCATTCAGTTGAACGCTGTCGCCCCCGGCCCGACCGATACGCCGCTGTTTGCTCAGGTTGCCGAGGGCGAGGCCGGTCAAAAGATCGCCGAGGGTCTCAAGCGGGCGATTCCGATGAAGCGTCTGGCGCAGCCGACGGATTATCCTGGCATCATCTGCTTCCTGTCGTCCGACGACGCCGGTTTCATCACCGGCCAGGTGATCTCGGTTTCCGGCGGCTTGTCGATGCACGGTTGACCGTGGGCGGGAGTGCCTGTCACAAGGTATTGCCGTCACGCCGTGTCCAGGGTTACCTCCCCGACTGGCCGCGCCAAATGCGCGGCCCTTTTTCCTTGTAGAAAGGTGGCGGATGTTTCAGCCAGACACTGACATTCAGCGATTGAGCACGCTGACCGCTTTTCTGAAAGACTGCGGCATTGACAGTTACGAGGATCTTGTCCGCCGCGCCATTGAGGAGCCGGATTGGTTCTGGGGCCGGATCATTGACCATGCCGGTATACGGTTCGGCAAGCCGCACACGGTGCTGCGGGATATTTCCGATGGGCCTGAATCGATCAGATGGGCCGTCGGAGCCACTCTGAATCTGACAGAAACCTGTCTCGACGCACGAATTCACGAAGGTCTTGGCGAAGAAACTGCGATCGACTGGGTCGGCGAAGACGGAAGCCGCCGCCGATGGACCTATTCCGAACTTGTCGCCGAAGCCGCCCGCGTCGCCTCGGCCCTTGACGCGCGCGGGGTGCAGCCTGGTCAGGCGGTGGGCATCTACATGCCGATGATCCCCGAAATCGAGGCTGCGCTGCTGGGTATTGCCCGGCTGGGCGCGGTCGCGGTGCCGCTGTTTTCCGGCTTTGCGCCTCATGCGATCATATCGCGCCTGAAGGATGCGGGTGCCGTGGCGGTGCTGACGGCGGATGCCTCACCCAGACGCGGCAAGCCGGTCTGGATGGAGGCGGTGCTGGCCGAAGCCCTGACCGAGGTGCCTTCCGTTCATACCGTGTTCAGCCTGCGGCGGTTCGGCGGCGCGGTGGCCGATCCGGCCCGCGATCTCGACTGGACCGAAGCTTTGGGCGCCGCCGACCCGGATTTCGCAGCGGTTGCCGTCAAGGCCGAGGACCCTTTCCTCATCGCCTATACCTCGGGCACGACAGGCCGGCCCAAGGGCGTTGTGCATACCCATCTCGGGGTGCAGGCCAAGGCAACGGCGGATATCCTGCTGTGCCTCGACATGAAACGCGATGACCGCCACCTGTGGATGACCGACATGGGCTGGGTGATGGGGCCGCTCACCCTGCTATCGGTGCTGCTGTCCGGCGCCACGCTGGTGCTGGCCGAGGGCGCGCCCTCTATCCCCGGCGATCCCTTCAGGCTGTTGCGCATTGCGTCCGAGATGCAGGTGACCCACATCGGCGTTGCCCCCACGCTGGTGCGGCAATTCATGACGCAAAGCCCCGAGCCACTTTTGGCCTATGACTTGGCACGCCTGCGCATCGTCGCCTCGACCGGCGAGCCCTGGACGGAAGAGGCCTGGCTCTGGCAACTCGACCATATCTGCCGACGCCGCGCTGTGCCGCTGAACATTTCCGGTGGAACCGAACTGTTCGGCGCGATCCTGACCTCAACTGTGCTGCACGAAATCAAGCAGGGCGGTTTTTCGGCCCAGGCCCTGGGTGTGGGCGCGCGCGTACTGCGCGAGGATGGCCACGAGGCCGCGCCGGGCGAGGTGGGCGAACTGGTCGTGACCCAGCCGCCTCTGGGGCTGACCCCGGCGATCTGGGACGACCGCGAGCGGTATCTCGAAACCTACTGGTCCACCTATCCCGGCATCTGGCGGCACGGCGACTGGGTGCGCCGCGACCCTGACGGCACCTGGTATATCCTCGGCCGCTCGGACGACACGCTGAACATCGCCGGTAAACGCATCGGCCCGCCCGAGATCGAGGCGGCGCTGACCGGGACCGGCGAGGTGGTGGACGCCGCCGCCATCGCCGCGCCCGACGATATCAAGGGGGTGGCCGTGGTCTGTATCTGCGTCGCGGCGCCGGGGGTGTCGCCCAATGCGACGCTTGTCGAACGGCTCAAGGACCGGGTGGGCGAGGTCGTGTCGAAACCCTTCCGCCCGCGCGAGATCCATTTCGTCGAGGCATTGCCCAAGACCCGCACCATGAAGACGATGCGCCGGATCGTGCGCGCGGCCTTCCTTGGCGAGAATCCGGGCGATCTGTCGTCGATCAGCAACCCGAAAACGATCCAGCCCATTGCAGACCTGCGAAAGGATAAGACATGATCACCGTTTTCGGAGCCACCGGCACCACCGGCGCCCCCCTTGTCGACACGCTTCTGACCAAGGGCGCGACCGTGCGCGCTGTCACCAGCAACCCCGCAAGTCTGGACGCTCTGAAGGCCAAGGGATGCGAGGCCGTCGTCGCGAGTTTCACCGATCCCGCCGCGCTGGCGCGGGCCTGTAACGGGGCAGAAAAGATATACCTGGTCACGCCTGCCCATCTGGACATGCGCCAGTGGAAGGCGAACGTGATCGAGGCCGCCAAGGCCTCGGGCGTGCGCCATGTCGTTCTGGCCACCGGGCTGGGTGCGTCGCCCAAGGCGGGGCTGACTTTTGGAAAGTGGCACTCCGAAACCCAGGAGCTGCTGAAGCAGGGCGGGCTTGACTGGACGTTCGTCCAGCCGACCTATTTCATGCAGAACCTGTTCTGGCAGACCAGCAACATTGCCAAGAACGGGGTGTACCACGATGATCTGGGTGGCCCTGTAGCCTGGATCGACGCCCGCGACATCGCGGATGTCGCCGCCGAGACACTGACCGCCCCGGGATTTGAGGGCAAGTGTCTTGGGCTGACCGGCCCCGAAGCGCTAACCGGCGATGACATCGCGGCCCTTTTGTCCGAAGTGACAGGGCGAAATGTCACCTGTGCCCCCCTGTCGGCCGAGGATGCGAAAGCGGCCATGGTGGCTGGCGGGATGCAGGATGAGGTCGCCGGAGCCATGGTCGAACTGGCCTCCATAGCGCCTAAGGGCTACCTTGCCGGCATCGAGACAACGGTCAGCGACGTGTTGGGCCGCCCGGCCCGTCGATTTACCGACTTCATCGCTGAGAACCGGGATGCGTTCGTCCAGTGACCTGGCGGCGGCGCCGCTTTATCTTGAAATGGCGCCGCCCCTGAACGCAGCGTCCCAGATCAACCATCTTTTTGTGTTCCGCGATATGGGTGTACTGAGCGGACGTGGAAGCGGGCGGTTCGCGACCGACCTCTTTACCCTTTCGATAACGTGCGACGACAGCGGCGGGGCGCGCGGATCGATGGCACCACCGCGCCCGGGTTTCACGCCCCGCCTAATGCCATTCCATGGTGTCGTGGCCGGGCTACGGCTGTCGTCAAGACCGGAGCGTTTGCCCGAGGCCGAGGAAATGAAACCGTTGGCTTCAGCTCTGGCGCGCGTTCAGCAGAGCGACGAGGCGCTGCCGTTGTTGGTCACTATGCTCGACGAACTTGCAAAGTGTCTGCGTTTTGCCGCGTCACCCGGGCTGTGCAGTGCCCGGACGGAACGACGTAAGGTCCGAGAGGAAACCAGCGTGTCACGACGGCGACTCGCTGCCTCACGGCGCTTTCGGAGGTTGCTTGGACAACTCGCGACGCAGACCGTGTCCCTGACAGATCTGGCGCTGGATGCCGGATATTACGATCAACCTCATATGTCCGCCGCCTGCCGTGCCTTTGCAGGAAAACCACCCCGCGCACTTCGCTTACAGGCGGCACAGTGCGGTTTTGGCCGTTCGCTACAAGATGCGCGCCTCAAGGATCGGCTAATCTTGGTCATCAATGAATGAAATTCAGGAGGGCAGCACGCCATGACGCCATTCGAACCGAAAAATCCTGCCTATGACGCACGCGTACGCGACAGTTTCAATCGACAGAATGTGATGCGCACGCTTGGGATCAGGATTGCCGATCTTACCCCCGGACATATCGTCCTAGAGATGGCCCACAGTGCTGATTTCACCCAACAGCATGGGTTTCTGCATGCCGGAGTCGTTTCGACCGCGCTCGACAGTGCGTGCGGCTATGCCGGTTTTTCGCTGATGCCCGCCGATGCCGCGGTGTTGACGGTGGAATTCAAGATCAACCTGCTCAACCCGGCGGACGGCGAACGGTTTCGCTTCGTTGCCGACGTGGTGAAACCGGGAAGGAACCTGACCATCTGCGAGGCACGCGCCTATGCCACCAAGGGAGGACAGGAAAAGCTGGTCGCGACGATGACCGCGACGCTGATGGCGCTGGTGGGGCGGACGGGCGTGGCGGGGTGAGGGCCGGGCACCGGGCGAGGGTCAGACCTTCAACCGGGCTTCGAGGGCATGCCGCTGGACCTTTCCGCTGGTCGATCTGGGGAAATCGTCGAATGCGATGAAAAGCAGCTCGCGCGGGCGTTTGTAGCCTGCCAGACTTTCGCGGCACAAATTCATCAGTGCATCCGCATCCGGTCGGTCATTGCCGCAGGCGACAAAGGCCACCGGGGCTTCGCCCCATTTCGCGTCGAACGCCCGCACCACCGCCGCTTCGACAACAGACGGATGCGCCAGAAGCACGCGCTCGATTTCCGCCGGATAGACGTTCTCGCCGCCGGTCTTGATCAGGTATTTCACCCTGTCCACAAAGTCGATCGTGCCATCGGGATTGCGCCGGAACAGATCGCCCATGTGGAAGAACCCGTTGCGAAAGTCTCGGGCATTGGTGGCGTTGGCGTTCCAGTAGCCAGAGAACAGCGTCGGGCCGCGCATCGCCATTTCACCGGGCGTTCCGTCGGGAACGTCGCGGTCTTCAGGGTCAACCAGCCGGACCTCGCAGAATGCGCTGATCCGTTTGGACAGTTTTTCGGGTATGACACCGGGCGCGATCAGACCCGCGGTGCCAGGCGGCAAGCCGGTTTCGGTCGCCCCGAAGGAATTCAGGAAGGGCGTATCCAGAAGGCTGGTCAACTCCGCGATCTGATGTGGAGGCACCAGATCAGCCATCGCGCCGCAGACCTTGATCCCTTTCACCGGCAGCGGGTTGGCGCGCCGCTCGGCGATGAAGGCATCCAACGCGCCCGGCATCATCACGAACCAGCCGATACTGTGGCGTGACAGCGCCTCATTGATGACGGCAGGTTGCAACCCGTCCACCATCACCACCGTGCCGCCGCGCAAGATCGTCGCCAGCGCATGATCGGTGGACGCCATGTGAAACATGGGCGCCCAGGCGATGAAGCCCTCGCCGGGATCGAGCGCCAGTTGCGCCGCGAGGACCATGGATCTAGCGATATGGGCGCGGTGGCTGATCAGCGCCCCCTTGGGTCGGCCTGTCGTCCCCGATGTGTAAAGGATCGTCAGCCCGGCCTCGGGATCCTCCACCAGGGTTCCGGTGCGCGGATCTGGTTTGGCCCCAGCGATGGCCGCGTCCAGATCCGGCCCGATCTCCATGCATCGGGTAGCGGAGACCGCATGATACGCGCCGCGCAGGCCGGGTTCGACCAGCGCCAGAACCGGCTCGACCAGGTCGATGCAATGCCGCAGTTCATTCGGCGCAAGCCGCCAGTTCAGGCAGGCGACGATTGCGCCGATCCCCGCAGCGGCCAGTTCGGTTTCAAGATATTCCGCCCGGTTGTGGGACAGGATCGCGATCCTGTCTCCGGGCGTGACGCCTCTCGCCAGAAAGACGGCGGCCAGACGATCAACCCGCTCCAGCAACTCGGCGTAGGTCTGCCGTTTGCGACCGTCCTCGACGGCAAGAACCCTGGCACTGTCCTGCGCGCGGCTTCGAAAGATCGAATACAGATCGGTGCGTCCTGCGCGAAAAACCTCTGGCTGCATCGCATCCTCCCCTCATGCCAATTCAAAGACCCTGCGCCAAACGCACCCCTTCATCAATGGCGCGCAGCGCGTCAAGCTCCGCCGCCTCTTTTGCCCCGCCGATCATCGTGACGGTGACTCCGCGCCCGGCGAGGGCCTCGGCCAGCGCCCGCTCTGGCTCCTGCCCGGTGCACAGCACGATTGTATCGGCGGCGATGACCTTTGGCTTTCCGTCCATGAGGATATGCAGCCCCGCGTCGTCGATACGGTCATAGACCACGCCGCCCATGGCCTCGACCCCGTGTTTGCGCAGCGCGTTGCGCAGGATCCAGCCCGTGGAGACGCCAAGCCCTGCCCCCGGTTTCGAGGTTTTTCGCTGAAGCATGACCACCTTGCGACGCGAAGGTTTCGGTGCCAGCGGATCGCCCGCAAGACCGCCCGACGCGGCGAATGTCGGGTCTACGCCCCATGTCTCGCAGAATGCGTTGGTGCTGTGGACCTCTGCCGATCCGGTCACGAGGAATTCGGCCACGTCATGGCCGATGCCGCCTGCCCCCATCACCACGACGTTGTCACCCGCAGCACGTTCGCCGGACAGGATCTCGGCATAGGTGGCAACGCTCGGATGGTCCACGCCCGGCAGATCGGGAATGCGCGGCGTGACCCCTGTGGCGATCACTACATGGTCGAAACCGGTCAGATCATCCAGACCGGCCCGCTGCCCCAGGCGCAGCGTGACGCCGTGTTTGTGCATCTGGCCGGAATAATAGCGCAGGGTTTCGTCGAACTCGTCCTTGCCCGGCGCCGCACGCGCCAGGTTCAATTGACCGCCCAGCCTGTCATGGGCTTCGAACAAGGTGACGACATGGCCCAGCCGTGCCGCCTCGGCCGCCGTGGCCATGCCCGCGGCGCCGCCGCCGACAACCGCCACCTTCCGGGGTGAATCTGTCGGCGTGTCCCGGAATTCGGTTTCGCGGCCTGCCCGAGGGTTGACCAGACAGCTCACCGGCCGGTCGGAAAAGATAAAATCCAGACAGGCTTGGTTGCAGGCGATGCAGGTGTTGATCTCGTCCGCGCGGCCCTCGCGCACCTTCTTGACGAAATGCGGGTCGGCCAGAAAGGGCCGGGCCATCGAGATCATGTCTGCCTCGCCAGAGGCAAGGATGTCCTCGGCCATTGCGGGCGTGTTGATCCGGTTCGAGGCGACCACAGGAATGGACACTGCGGCCTTCACATTGGCCGCCGCCTGCCGCCAGGCACCTCGCGGAACCGGATAAGCAATCGTCGGCACGCGCGCTTCGTGCCAACCGATGCCGGTGTTCAGAATATCCGCCCCCGCCGCCTCGATCTTGCGCGCCAGTGCCGCAATTTCATCGGCAGGCGCGCCGCCCTCGACCAGATCAGCCGCCGAAATTCGGTAGATGACAAGGAAATCCGGCCCGCATTGGTCTCGCACGGCGCGCACGATCTCGACCGGAAAGCGATGTCGGTTCTCGGCGCTGCCGCCCCAGTCGTCTTCACGCGTGTTGGTATGCGTGACAGTGAATTCGTTGATGAGGTATCCTTCGGAACCCATGATCTCGACGCCATCGAACCCCGCGGCCTGGGCGTTGGCTGCGGCTTTGGCGAAATCTGCAATGGTGCGGCGAATATCGGCGTCGGTCATCTCACGCGGGATGAAACGGTTGATCGGCGCGCGAATCGGTGATGGCGCCACGCAGCCCTCGATTTTTGCGTAGCGTCCGGCATGAAGCAACTGCGCGCAGAACAGGCTGCCTTCGGCTTGGACCGCCTCGCAGATCGGACGCAGGTGCATGGCCTCGTCCGGGTCATCGATTCGCGGACCTTCCGGATCGAACAGCCCCTCGGCATTGGGAGAAAACCCTCCGGTGACCAGAATCGCCGCCTCCCCCCGGGCCCGTTCAGCGTAGAACGCGATCTGTTTGGAAATGCCATCGGGCTCGGTTTCCAGCCGTGTGTGCATCGACCCCATGATGATCCGGTTTCGCACCATGTGTGTGCCTGCGCGGATGGGCGAAAGCAGGTTTCCGAAGCTTTCCCTTTGCGTGTTTCCCATTGTGAACATCCTCCTCAAATCTTTGCTTGACCTATATTCTAACATTCGTTAGGTTTTTGGGAAGAGTATATTTCGGTCACGGGGAGGAGCGCCGATGCAATTCCAGCCAACAGAGGATCAAAAGGCGTTTCGCGAAACCGCCAAGCGATTCGCCACTGAAAAACTGGCGCCCAGCTATCAGGAGCGCGCAAGCGGCCACACGTTTGACCGAGCGCTGATCCGCGACATGGGCGCGCTTGGACTAATTGGTGCCGATCTGCCGGAGGAATTCGGCGGACTTGGCGAAAGTTCGGTTACTTCCGGGCTGATCGTCGAGGAAATCGCCTATGCCGATTTCAACGCAAGCTATGTTCAGCTCCTCGGCTCTCTCATGGGGGGGATGGTGGCCAAGCATGCTTCCCAGGAGATCGCTTCGGAATGGGTGCCCAAGGTAGTCTCGGGGGAGGCCGTCATTGGCTTGGGCCTGACCGAACCGCGCGGCGGTTCGGACGCGGCGAACCTGATCCTCAAGGCCACGAAGTCCGGCAACGGCTGGCGGCTGAACGGCGAGAAGACCTCGATGAGCTTTGCATCCCAAGCCGATGCGGCGGTAGTCTTTGCGCGTACCGGCGATCCGGACGGAGGCTCACGCGGGGTCAGCGCGTTTTTTGTCGATCTGAACCAGGAGGGCATCAAGCGTACCCATTTCGACGACATCGGCACCAAGCCGGTCGGACGCGGATCAGTGTTTTTCGACGATGTGTTTGTGCCGGCCGAAAGCATGATGGCCGAACAGGACCGCGCTTTCGGCACGATCATGGCGGGGTTCGACTATTCCCGCGCGCTGATAGGACTGGAATGCCTGGGCGCGGCACAGGCATCGGTGGACGAAACCTGGGCCTATGTCCGGGAACGCGAGGCGTTCGGCGCCCCCATCGTGCAATATCAGGGCGTCAGCTTCCCGCTGGCAGAGGCCGAGACGCAACTTACCATGATGCGGCAGCTTTGTTATTACACGCTGGATCTGCGCGACCGCGGCCTGCCCCATACCTCCGAGGCGGCGATGTGCAAGTGGTATCTGCCCAAGACCGCCTGCGAGATCATTCACCAGTGTCTGATCCTGCACGGGCATTACGGATACACCACCGACCTGCCCCATCATCAGCGTTACAACGACGTGCTCGGTCTGCAGATTGGCGACGGCACCGCGCAGATCCAGAAGCTGGTGATTGCCCGCGAGAAGGTCGGGCGGCTGGCGCTGCAGTATGACAAGAAGGCGAAGGGAGTAGCGAAATGAGCGCTCCCGTCGCCGTAACCATCGAAGGTAGCGTCGGCATCATCGAGCTGGCTCGACCAGAGAAGTTCAATTGCTTGTCGCTCAAGGTGCATGAATGCATTTCGAACGCGCGCGCCAGGTTCGAGGCCGAACGGAATGTTCGGTCGATCCTGATCCGGGCACAGGGCAAACATTTTTGCACCGGAGCCGATCTGACTGAGGTGAAGGGCAAACTGAACGATCCCGCCGCGCTGGACCATTTCGTCGCCTTTGGCATGAACAACCTGCGCGCACTCGAATCCTCCTCCCTCCCTGTCGTAGTGGCAGTGCAGGGCTTGTGTTTGGCCGGCGGGGTCGAACTAATGCTAGCATGTGACGTGTGTTTCGGAGCCGAGACGGCGCAGTTCGGCGATCAACATGCGCAATTTGGTCTGATACCCGGCTGGGGCGGTTCGCAGCGTCTGACGCGGCTGATGGGACAACGCCGGGCGCTTGACTTGATGTTTTCGGCTCGCTGGCTGAAGGCCGAGGAGGCCAAAGAGGCGGGTTTGGTCAATTACATCGTGCCGGATGCGGATCTGCACAAGTCCGCGCTGGAATACTGCCAAAAGATCGCGACCCGGTCGCGTCCCGGTATCGCCGAGATGAAGCGGCTGGCACGGGAAGGTGCGGACTTGGGCATCGACCAGCAAATGCGGCTGGAGCGTGACGCCGCCGTGCGCGCGTTGCCCAGTGATGACGTGGCCGAGGGGCTCGACGCATTCGAGAACCGGCGCGCCCCCGAATTCAAGACTTGAGGAAAACATGGAATTCACTTTGAACGACGAACAACGCCAGATCTACGAATACGGCGGTCAGTTGGCGCAAGAATTCGACAACGATTATTGGCTGCGGCATGCCCGGAAACATGAATTTCCCAGGGACATGTTCCAAAAGATTGCCGATGACGGCTTTCTGGGCATCATGGTTCCCGAAGAATACGGCGGTGCCGGGCTTGGCATGACCGAGATGGCCCTGTTCATGGAAGGCACGGCCAATCACGGCATTCCGCTGCTGATGATGGTGGTCGGCCCGACCATGTCGCTGGCCCATATCGCCAGCCACGGCACCGAGTTCCACAAGAAAGAGCTGCTTCCAGCCGCCTGCCGGGGCGAAATCCAGTTCTGTTTCGCGATCACCGAACCGGGGGCCGGGTCGAACACGATGAAGTCCACCACGCTGGCCAAGCGCCGGGGCAACCGGTTCAGCCTGACGGGGGAAAAGACCTTCATCACCGGGGCCGATGTGTCCGACTATTGCCTGGTTGTGGCGCGGACCAAGCCGCACACCGAGGTCAGCCGCAAGACCGACGGGTTCACCCTTTTTGCCGTGGACCTGAAAAAGAAGGGCGTCGCGCAACAACGGGTGAAGATCTCGATCCCCTTGCCCGAAGAACAGTGGACCCTGTTTTTCGACGAGGTGGATCTGGGTCCCGAGGACGTGGTCGGCGAAGTGGACGAAGGGTTTTCCATCCTGTTCGACAGCCTCAACCCCGAGCGCATCATCCTGGCCGCACTATGCTGCGGCATCGGCCGCTTCGCCCTGAACAAAGGTGTGGCCTATGCGTCCGAACGCAATGTCTTCGGTCAACCCATCGGGGCGCACCAGGGTGTGCAGCACCCGATGGCCAAGGCCTACACCGCCATTGAAATGGCCAGCCTGATGACCCGTCGCGCCGCGTGGGAGTTCGACAACAAGCTGCCCGCGGGGGCCTCGTCGAACATGGCCAAATACTTCGCCGCCGAAGCCGGGATCGAAGCGGTGGACGCCGCACTGCAGGCGCATGGCGGATCGGGTTTCACCGAGGATACCGGACTCTACGAGATGTATCCGCTGGTGCGCCTGTTGCGTACGGCACCCGTGAACCGCGAGCTGTGCCTGAGCTTCATCGGCGAAAAGGTCATGGGTCTGCCGCGGTCCTATTGATCGCCCGGCCGGGAATGGAGGATAATATGCAATTTAGAATGCGCTTCCGGCGGGAGGATGCCGCCGACAAGGTAAACGATCACTTCTGGCACCCAGTCGAGGGCACGCCGCTCGAGGAGGTGCGCCGCATTCAGGAAGAGCGGCTGCGCGATCAAATGGCCTATCTCAAGGTGAACTCGACCTTCTATCAGGAGAAGTTCGCCGAGGCCGGTGTGGAATTCGGCGATATCCGCACCATCGAAGATCTGCAAAAGCTGCCCTACACATACAAGACCGAGATTCGCGAAAGCCTCGCGGCAGAGCCGCCCTTCGGCAAGCACCGCGCCGCGCCGATGGCCGACATCATCCAGATGCAGGCCTCGTCGGGGACAACCGGCAGCCCCGCATATGTGGCCCTGACCGAATCCGACGCCGAGATGTGGCACGAGATGACGGCGCGCTGTTTCTTTGCCAACGGCGTGCGGCCCGGCGACATGGTGCTGCATGCGTTTTCGCTGGCCAAGGGCTTTGTCGGCGGCATCCCGGTGATGCAGGGACTGCAATACATGGGTGCGATCGACGTGCCGGTGGGGGCGGATGGCGGCGCGGAAAGGCTGCTGCGCGCTTGTGCGGACACGCGCCCGCGCTGTATCGTCGGCGCACCTAACTTCGTTCTGCAACTGGCTGAAAAGGCTCCGGAAGTGCTTGGCTGCAAGGCCAGCGAGCTGGGCGTCGAGCGGGTGGTCGTGGGCGGCGAACCGGGCGGCGGCATCCCGGCGATCCGCGCCAAGATCGAAGCGGCCTGGGGTGCCAAATGCACCGAGATGCTGGGGGGCACCGATCTGGGCGTGACCTATTGGGCCGAATGCGACGCGCAATCGGGCATGCATATGGTCAACATGGACTACATCATCACCGAACTGCTCAATCCCGAAAGTGGCGAGATCATTCCTTGGAAAAAAGGCGCCGAGGGCGAGATGATCTATACCGCGATCGGCCGGCGGGCAAGCCCGCTGGTGCGGTTCCGGTCGGGCGATTATATTGAGGTCATCGACACCGAGTGCTCCTGCGGCCGCACCGGCCCCAAGATCCGTTGCACCGGTCGGACCGACGACATGCTGATTGTGCGCGGGGCCAATGTGTTTCCTTCGGCGATCAACAGCGTGATCACAGAAATGGTGCCCGAAACCAATGGTGTCATGCGGATCGTGGCAGATTTCGAAGGCCACACTACTCAGGGCGCGCTGAAAGTGATCGTCGAACGCGGTCCCGGTCGCGATCCATCTGATGACAACGCCCTCAAGAATAAGATTGAGCAGCGCTTGCGCGATGCCCTCGTTTTCAGGGCCGACATTCGCCTGGTCGCGCCGGATACGTTTGAAAAACCCGGCGCAGCTAAGGTCGCCTTTGTCCTCAGAAAGTACCCGGACCTGCCATGACGAAAATGAAATCCCTTCTCGACACCGGGTCCGACGACTTCCGGAAAAACGATGCGCTTTACCGGGAAAAGGTCGGCGAACTGCATGCGCTTCGGCTGCTACAACGCGTCGGCGGCCCGGAAAATGCGCGGGAACGGCATGTCAGCAAAGGCAAGATCTTGCCGCGCGAACGGGTCGAGCGGCTGATCGATCCGGGAACGCCCTTTCTTGAAATCGGAGAACTCGCCGGGCTGAACAAATATGAAGGCGTGCCACCCGGTGCAGGGATCATCACCGGCATCGGCGTGATCGAGGGACGTCAGTGCATGATAATCGCCAATGACGCTACCGTGAAGGGCGGCACCTATTTCGGCATGACCTGCCGCAAACACGTCCGGGCGCAGAAAATCGCCTGGAAAAACCGTCTTCCGGTGATCACCCTGGTCGATTCCGGCGGGGCGTTTCTGCCGGAGCAGGCGAGTATCTTTCCCGATGAGGGGCAGTTCGGCTCAATCTTCCATCAACAGATCGGCATGTCGGGCGATGGCGTACCGCAGATCGCCGTGGTCATGGGGCCCTGCACCGCGGGCGGCGCCTATATCCCGGCGCTTTGCGACGAGGTGGTGATCGTGCGCGGTCAGGGCTTCATGTATCTGGGCGGGCCAGAATTGACCTTTGCTGCGACCGGCGAAAAGGTCGATGCCGAAACGCTGGGCGGCGGTAAGATGCATTCGTCCGTTTCCGGCGTGACAGACCATCTTGCCGAGGATGACGCGCACGCGCTGGCCATCACCCGCGAAATCGTCAGCCACCTGGGCGAAAAACCGCAGCCGCGCAAGACGCCGACGTCGCCGCGCCCCCCTGCCTATCCGGTCGAGGAGATCTATGGCGTCGTCAGCCGAGACCCAAGGGTGCCGACCGACAACCGCGAGATTGTTGCGCGCCTTGTCGATGACAGCGATTTTCACGAGTTCAAGCCGCTTTTCGGCGACACCCTCATGACCGGCTGGGGCCGAATCCATGGCCACGAGGTCGGCATCCTGGCCAACACCGGCGTGCTCTTTGTCGAGGCCGCGCTGAAGGCTACGCATTTCATCAATCTCTGCGTCCAGCGCGATATCCCGCTGCTGTTCCTCGCGGATGTGAACGGCTTCATGGTAGGCCGCGACGTCGAGCAGATGGGCATTGCCAAGGCGGGCGCCAAGATGATCACCGCCATGTCTTCGGCGCGGGTGCCGAAGTTCACCATCATCACCGGCGGCTCTTACGGGGCGGGTTACCTGGCCATGCTTGGCCGCCCGTTCCAGCCGGACGCGATGTTCGCCTGGCCCACGGGCCGGTCCGCGATCATGGGGCCGGAACAGGCCGCCAGCGTGCTAGCGCAGGTGCGCGCCCAGATCAACGAACGCGAAGGCAAGAAATGGACACCCGAGGAGGAGGAAACCTTCAAGGCACCAATCCGCAAGGAATACGAGGATTTCCAGGGGGCCTACAATTTCGCCTCCAACCTCTGGATCGACAGCGTGATCGAGCCTGCCGAGACCCGGGACGTCATGGCGCTGATGCTGGACATCGCTTCGCGCAGGCCCAAGGTCGAAACGCATTTCGGCGTGTTCAGGATGTGAGGCGCAAACCATGAAAATCAAAACGCTTCTTATCGCCAATCGCGGCGAAATCGCCTGCCGAATCGCACGCACCGCGCGGGCCAGCGGCATCACCCCTGTTGGCGTGCATTCGCAGGCCGACGCCAACGCCCTTCACGTCCGTGAGATCGGCAAATCTGTCTGCATCGGTGCCGGTCCCGCATCCGAGAGCTATCTGAAGATCGACGCAGTCATCGCCGCCGCCAGATCCGTCGGCGCCGATGCGATCCATCCCGGTTACGGCTTTCTGGCAGAGAACGCAGATTTCGCCCGCGCGGTCGAAGCCGCAGGCATGATCTTCATGGGGCCGACACCGGACACGCTGGAACGCTTCGGCGACAAGGCCAGCGCCAAGGATGCGGCGGTTGCTGCCGGCATTCCGGTTGTCTCGGGCGCCCAGGGCGCGCGCTCCAACCCGCAGGAAATCGCACAGGAAGTGCGCAAGATGGGCCTACCGGTGCTGCTCAAGGCGGTCGGCGGCGGCGGCGGGCGCGGGCAGCGGCTCGTGACGGTTGAAGCCACGCTTGTGGAGGACATCGAGGGCGCGCTGCGCGAAGCAAAGTCCACCTTTGGCTCCGAGGGCCTTCTGCTGGAACGCTTCCTGCCCGAGGCACGCCATGTCGAGGTGCAGATCGCGGGCGACGGCAAGGGCCATGTGCTGCACCTGTTCGAGCGCGACTGCACGCTTCAGCGCCGCCACCAGAAGGTCATCGAAGAGGCCCCGGCTTGGGGCTTGCCTCGCGCGCTTCTTGACGAGATCGCGCATGACGCGGTGCGCCTGGGCGAAACGCTCAATTATCGCGGCCTGGGCACGGTCGAATTTCTGGTCGCGGGGGACGAGTATTTCTTTCTGGAGGTGAACCCGCGCATCCAGGTGGAACACCCCGTCACAGAGGCGATCACCGGGCTGGACCTGGTCGCGTTGCACCTGCGCATTGCCGAGGGCGCGGGCTTGGGGCTTGTTCAGGAGGATCTGCGGATCAACGGCCACGCCGTCGAGGCGCGGCTTTATGCCGAAGACCCGGCCATGCAATTCGCCCCCTCGACGGGCACGCTGACCACGCTCAGCCTGCCCGGCGGCCTGCGGATCGACAGCGGTGTCGAAGAAGGCGACGCGGTGACGCCCTATTACGACCCGATGATCGCTAAGCTGATCGTTCACGCGCCCGACCGGGAAACCGCCTTGGCGCGGCTGGCGACGGCGCTGGACCATATCGCGGTGGAGGGCGTGGAAACTAACCGTGCCTTTCTGACGGCGCTAGCGCGAAACCCCGAATTCGGGCAGATGCAGGTTCATACGCGCTGGATCGACGGCCAGCTTGACGCGCTGACACAGCCGCCCCCCCTTACCCGCCCCGAGCGGTGGAAGGCGGCAGCCGCGATTCTGTTCGTGGCAACGTCGCGCCGCGATGCGGACGTGGATCCCTGGAGCAACCGCGATACCTTCACCGGCTGGCGGCTTGGCCTGGGTGGAGATGCGGTTGAGGCGGGACAGCGCGTGACGCTCACCGATTCCGCCGGTGCATCGGAGGAATTGCGCGTCGGCCCTGTCAAACCGGGTGACAAATACACCGTTATTTTGGAAAACGGCGATGCTACCATGTTGACCGCGCGTGAAATCACGCCGGGTCGATGGCGCCTGAGCGAGGGCGATACCGTCCTTTTGATCGACGCGCGGCTCCACGCCGGGGTGATTGAGATGGACACGCCCGAAGGTCGGCTGATCTTTCGCCCGGCCACGCCGCTGGCCTTTGCCGGCGGCGATGCGGCAGCGGATCGCGCCGTGGTCTCGCCGCTAACCGGCATGATCGTCGAGATCAAGGTGACCGACGGTCAACCCGTCGCCGCAGGCGACGTGATCGCGGTCATGGAATCAATGAAACTTGAAATCTCGATCCGCGCTGCCGCAGCCGGTACCGCCAGCAAGATATCCGTCTCGAATGGTGACATGGTCAATCGCGGCCAGGTCATCGCCGAGATACTGCCATCCGAGGAGCAATGAGATGAGCGACTTTCCCAAATTCGTCGAATTTCGTGAGGAAGGCCCGCGCGAGGGCTTTCAGATCGAAAAGAAGATCTATCCGATCGAACAGCGGATCGAACTGATCGATATGCTCAGCGACACCGGTCTGAAGCGCATTCAGGTCGGCAGCTTTGTCAGCCCGAAATACGTGCCGCAGATGGCGGACACCGGGGAGTTGTTCCAGCGTATCAAGCGCAAGCCGGGCGTGAATTACACGTCACTATGGCTGAACGACAAAGGGTTTCGCAAGGCCCTGACGGCGCATGAGGTCGATATCGACCCGCGCCTGCTGTTATATCCTTCCGAGGCGTTTGCCCAATCGAACAACAATTGTTCCTCCGCGGAAATGCGGGAAAAACAACGCGACTGGGTTCGTCTTTACAAGGAAGAGGGATATACGATCGACGCGGCCTATGTGATGACGGCCTTCGGCTGCAACCTCGAAGGCCCCATCCCGCAAGAGCGCATCTTGGACGATTTCCGCTTCGTTCTTCAGCTGTGCGAAGAAGAGGACATCCCCGTACCGATCCTTGTGATCGCCGATACAATGGGCTGGGGCAACCCCGAGGCTCTCAAACGAATGATCGGCGCGCTGCGGGAACTGGCACCCAGTGCCCGCATCGGGATGCATATTCATGACACGCGCGGGCTTGGCATCGCCAATCTCCATGCCGCCCTGTCGATGGGCGTGGACATGTTCGAAAGTTCGGTCGCCGGTCTTGGCGGCTGTCCTTTCGCGGGCCACGGCCACGCCCGCGCCGCAGGAAATGTCTGCACTGAGGATGCGGTGTTCCTGTGCCACGAGCTTGGCATCGAAACCGGCATTGATCTGGACAAGCTGATCGCAGCGGCGGTCAAGGCGGAAGAGATCATCGGCGTGCCTCTCATGGGCCGGGTCATGCATACCGGCGGGCTCGACAAGTACCGCAAGGCAAACTGAGGAGGGATGAAGATGGCGAAGGCGCTTGACGGAAAAGTGGTTCTGGTCACCGGCGCGGGTGGCGGTATCGGCCGCGATATCGCGCTGATGGCGGCGTCCGAAGGGGCGGCGGTGGTAGTCAATGATCTGGGGGCGTCCCTGAAAGGCACCGGCCAGACCGAAAGCGCCGCTCAGGCCGTCGTCGCAGAGATCAAAGCCGCCGGAGGTGATGCGATCGCCGATGGCGGTTCGGTCACCGACCCCGAGGCCGCGCGTGCGATGATCGAGGCCGGTGTCAAGGAATTCGGTCGCATTGACGCGGTGGTCAACAACGCAGGCATCCTGCGCGACGGGTTTTTCCACAAGATGACATACGAGGATTTCGATGCGGTGGTGAAGGTCCATCTTTATGGTGCCTTCAATACCAGCCGCGCTGCCGCCGATTATTTCCGCGAACAGGAAGGCGGCGCTCTGGTTCACATGACCTCGACCTCGGGTCTGATCGGCAATCTGGCGCAGGCCAATTATGCGTCTGCCAAATTGGGCATCGCCGCCTTGTCGAAATCGATTGCGCTCGACCTGAAGCGGTGGAACGTGCGGTCGAACTGCATCGCGCCCTTCGCCTGGAGCCGGATGATCTCGTCTATCAAGACAGACACCCCGGAACAGGTGGCGCGGGTCGAGAAAATCAAGCAGATGACCCCTGCAAAAGTTGCGCCGATGGCCTGTTTCCTGATGAGCGACCGCGCGGCTGACGTGTCCGGACAAGTCTTTGCGGTTCGCAAGAACGAGATCTTCCTGTTCAACCAGCCCCGCCCGGTGCGGTCGGTTCATTCCGGCGAGGGCTGGACAGCGGACGAAATCGCCGAGCGCGCCATGCCCACGCTCAGATCGCAGTTCACACCGCTCGAAGTGTCGGCGGACGTCTTTTCGTGGGATCCGGTCTGATGGGAAAACGTAAGGAAAAGATTAGCTCGAACATCGCCTGGAGCACGCCGGAAAAGATCTGCGTGCGGGGCCTTGATCTGCCGAACGAGATCCTGGGCCACATGAACCTGGGCGATCTCGCCTTTCTGCAACTGACGGGCCGCAAGGCCACGCCAGAGGAAAGCCGGGTCTTCAACGCCATCATCATCACCCTGGTAGAACATGGCATCACGCCCTCGGCGCTGGCCGCGCGCATGACATATATGGGCGCACCGGAATCGCTTCAGGCGGCGGTGGCGGCGGGACTGTGCGGGCTGGGCACGGTCTTTGTTGGCTCGATGGAGGGCGCCTCAAAAATGCTCTACGAGGCGCTGCCGCAGGACAGGCGCGGCACCGGCGCCGACCTGGATGCCATAGCGCTGGAAACGGTTGAGAAGTTCCACGCCCGCAAGGCCATCGTGCCGGGGCTGGGCCACCCGGTTCACAAGCCGGTCGATCCGCGCACACCGCGCCTGTTCCAGATCGCAGCCGAGAACGGCAGATCCGGTCAATACATCGAGTTGATCCAGAAAATTCAGGGCGTGGCCGAGGCGAAATCGGGCAAGATGCTGCCGATCAACGCTACCGGTGCCATAGGCGCGATCTGCTGCGAATTCGGCTTTCCGTGGAAGATCGTGCGCGGCTTTGGCGTGATGGCGCGGGCCATCGGGCTGGTCGGCCATATCCTTGAGGAAAGCGAAAACCCAATTTCTTATGAGCTGTGGCAGCGTGCCGAGCAGGAAATCCTTGAAACCTCGGGACCGGGAGCGAAATAAGCGATGCAGACATCAGCCCCCGACACCCATGGCGACCTGCGCGATGCCCTGCGCGCGCTTTGTGCACAGTTCCCGCCGCAATATCATCGAAAGTTCGGCGAGAACGAAACCTACCCCGAGGAATTTGTCGATGCGCTGACCCGCGAGGGCTGGCTCGCCGCGATGATCCCCGAGGAATACGGCGGATCGGGCCTGGGTCTGACCGAAGCCTCGATCATCATGGAAGAGGTGAACCGCTGCGGCGGCAACGCGGGCCACTGCCATGGGCAGATGTATAACATGGGCACGCTTCTGCGGCACGGCTCGGACGAGCAGAAGCAGAAATACCTGCCCGCCATCGCCAGCGGCGCGCTCCGCCTGCAGTCCATGGCCGTGACCGAGCCGACGACCGGGACCGACACCACCAAGCTCAAGACTACAGCGGTCAGGAAGGGCGACCGCTATGTGATCAACGGCCAGAAGGTCTGGATCAGCCGCATTCAACATTCGGACCTGATGATCCTGCTGGCCCGCACCACACCGTTGAAAGATGTCAAGAAGAAGTCCCAGGGCCTGTCGATCTTCATGGTTGATCTGAAAGAGGCCATTGGCAATGGCATGGAGGTGCGCCCCATCGCCAACATGCCGGGCCACGAAACCAATGAAGTGTTCTTCGACAACCTGGAGATTCCCGCCGAGAACCTGATCGGAACCGAAGGCCGCGGATTTTACCACATTCTTGACGGGCTCAACGCCGAGCGCACGCTGATCGCCGGGGAATGTATCGGGGACGGATACTGGTTTGTGGACAAGGCCCGCGCCTATGCCGGCGAGCGTATTGTCTTCGATCGCCCGATCGGTCAGAATCAGGGCGTGCAGTTTCCTATCGCCAAGGCCTATGTGAACGTCGAGGCCGCCAACCTGATGCGCTTCGAGGCCGCAAGACGCTTTGACGCCGGGCAGGATTGCGGGGCACAGGCGAACATGGCAAAACTACTGGCCGCCGATGCCAGCTGGGAAGCGGCAAATGCCTGCATCCAGACTCATGGCGGCTTCGGCTTTGCGCGCGAATACGATGTCGAGCGCAAGTTCCGCGAGGCCCGACTGTATCAGGTGGCCCCGATCTCGACCAACCTCATCCTGTCCTATGTCGGCGAGCATATCCTGGGTATGCCGCGGTCGTTCTGAGGCCAGGGACCATGAATGAGATCGACCTTGACGCGCTGGCACCCTGGCTAGGACGCACTGAAACCAAAGAAGACGTCCTGACGCACGGTCTGATCGACAAATTCCGTGCCACGTTCGGTCCGCATCTTTGGGGCGGAGCAGGTGATGTCCCGCTGGGGGTTCATTGGTGTATTGCCCTTGATACCGTGCCAGCTGCCGCCCTGTCAGACGATGGCCATGCCGCAAGGGGTGGATTTCTGCCCCCTGTCCCGCTGCCCGCCCGCATGTGGGCCGGCGGCGATGTTACACATTTCACGCCGCTGACGATCGGCGAAGCCGTCACCCGCCGCTCGGTGATCGGGGATAGACTCTGATGATGTGACCGCCCCCCGACGGCATCTGATGTGCCAAGGTGGGTCTGCAACGATCCACAAAGGGGAGCGGTCATGTCGGAGATTATCACGGT
>NZ_FRCK01000021.1:0-2500 GCF_900142875.1 Paracoccus solventivorans
TGGTTGCGGGGGTAGGATTTGAACCTACGACCTTCAGGTTATGAGCCTGACGAGCTACCGGGCTGCTCTACCCCGCGACTGTTGCTGCGTGTTGTGTGCAGCGGTCCCCGCTGGATCTGGGCTGCGGGGGTGTGGTCATCGTTTCAGAGAGACTAGCGTTTCTTTCCAGGTCTGGCGGTGACCTACTCTCCCACGTCTTGAGACGCAGTACCATTGGCGCGACGGCGCTTAACGGCCGAGTTCGGGATGGGATCGGGTGTTTCGCTCGTGCTATGGCCACCAGACCGGGGAAGAAACGCTCAGCGTTGCCCCTTTCGGGGCAGGTGTTGTCCAAGGATGCTTTGGAGAAGACGGACTGTCTTCTTCCGGATCAAATCAAGCCAATCGAGCCATTAGTACCAGTCAGCTGAACGCATTGCTGCGCTTACACCTCTGGCCTATCGACGTGGTGGTCTTCCACGGCTCTCAAGGGATACCTTGTTTTGAGGGGGGCTTCACGCTTAGATGCCTTCAGCGTTTATCCTGTCCGTTCATAGCTACCCTGCTGTGCCGTTGGCACGACAACAGGTCCACCAGTGGAACGTTCACCCCGGTCCTCTCGTACTAGGGGCAACTCCTCTCAAGTATCCTACACCCACGGCAGATAGGGACCGAACTGTCTCACGACGTTCTAAACCCAGCTCACGTACCTCTTTAAACGGCGAACAGCCGTACCCTTGGGACCTGCTCCAGCCCCAGGATGAGATGAGCCGACATCGAGGTGCCAAACGATGCCGTCGATATGGACTCTTGGGCATCATCAGCCTGTTATCCCCAGCGTACCTTTTATCCGTTGAGCGATGGCCCTTCCACTCGGGACCACCGGATCACTATGGCCGTCTTTCGACTCTGCTCGACTTGTCAGTCTTGCAGTCAGGCTGGCTTCTGCCATTGCACTCAACGAGCGATTTCCGACCGCTCTGAGCCAACCTTCGCGCGCCTCCGTTACTCTTTGGGAGGCGACCGCCCCAGTCAAACTACCCACCACGCAGGGTCCCGGATCCGGATAACGGACCGCGGTTAGACATCAAGAGTGCGAAGGGTGGTATCTCAAGGGAGGCTCCGCCGGAACTGGCGTCCCGGTTTCAAAGCCTACCACCTATCCTGCACATCACAATCCTGATGCCAGTGCGAAGCTATAGTAAAGGTGCATGGGGTCTTTCCGTCTAACCGCGGGAAGTGTGCATCTTCACACACAGTTCAATTTCGCTGAGTCCACGTTTGAGACAGCGGGGAGATCGTTACGCCATTCGTGCAGGTCGGAACTTACCCGACAAGGAATTTCGCTACCTTAGGACCGTTATAGTTACGGCCGCCGTTTACCGGGGCTTCAATTCAGGGCTTGCACCCCTCCTTTTAACCTTCCGGCACCGGGCAGGCGTCAGACTGTATACGTCGCCTTGCGGCTTCGCACAGCCCTGTGTTTTAAGTAAACAGTCGCCACCCCCTGGTTTGTGCCCCCGGCCACCGCTTGCGCGACAACCGGGCCTCCTTCTCGCGAACTTACGGAGGTATTTTGCCGAGTTCCTTAAACGTGGTTCTCTCAAGCGCCTTGGTATTCTCTACCAGTCCACCTGTGTCGGTTTCGGGTACGGTCTCATGGAGGGCTATTTCCAGGGACCCCGCAGCTGCCCGATCAATCCGTTAAGATCGAACAACCCTGAGGATCCGTCACCATCTCCTGGCCCAGGAATATTAACCTGGTTCCCATCGACTACGCCTTTCGGCCTCGCCTTAGGGGCCGGCTTACCCTGCTCAGATTAGCTTTAAGCAGGAACCCTTGGACTTTCGGCGACAGGGTCTCTCACCCTGTTTGTCGCTACTCATGTCAACATTCTCGCTTCTGATCACTCCACCGGATGCCTTACAGCCCGGCTTCACAGTCAGAACATTGCCTCCGCAACATCTTGCGATGCTGAAGAGGCAGCGTTCTATATCACAGAACGCTCCGCTACCGCGCACATACGTGCACCCAAAGCTTCGGCTCGTGGCTTGAGCCCCGTTACATCTTCGCCGCAGGATCTCTTGTCTAGACCAGTGAGCTGTTACGCTATCTTTAAAGGATGGCTGCTTCTAAGCCAACCTCCTGGTTGTTTTGGAAATCCCACATGCTTTCCCACTTAGCCACGAATTGGGGGCCTTAGCTGTTGGTCAGGGTTGTTTCCCTCTCCACGACGGACGTTAGCACCCGCCGTGTGTCTGCCGATCAGTTCTTCCCGGTATTCGGAGTTTGCTTAGACTCAGTAAGGCTGTGGGCCCCCATCATCCATGCAGTGCTCTACCCCCGGGAGAATACAATCGACGCGCTACCTAAATAGCTTTCGCGGAGAACCAGCTATCTCCAGATTTGATTGGCCTTTCACCCCTAGCCACACGTCATCCGGACCCTTTTCAACGGGTGTCGGTTCGGCCCTCCAGTTGGTGTTACCCAACCTTCAGCCTGCACATGGCTAGATCATCT
>NZ_FRCK01000024.1 GCF_900142875.1 Paracoccus solventivorans
TGATGATGTGACCGCCCCCCGACGGCATCTGATGTGCCAAGGTGGGTCTGCAACGATCCACAAAGGGGAGCGGTCATGTCGGAGATTATCACGGTCGGGCTCGATCTGGCGAAGAATGTATTCCAGGTGCATGGAACTGACGGCGCAGGACGAGCCGTTCTGCGCAAGAAGATACGGCGAGGGCAGGTGCTGGAGTTTTTCAGCCAGCTGCCCTCTTGCGTCGTGGCGATGGAAGCCTGTGGCGGCGCTCACTTCTGGGGCCGGGAAATTGGCAAGCTGGGGCATGAGGTGCGGCTGATCCCGCCGGCCTATGTGAAGCCGTTTGTGAAGCGCCAGAAGAATGACATGGCGGACGCCGAGGCCATCTGCGAGGCGGCTATGCGACCCACCATGCGCTTTGTTCCGGTCAAGAGCGAAGAGACGCAGGGCGCGGCAATGGTCTTCCGGGTCCGGGAGTTGCTGATCCGGCAGCGCACGCAGGCGATCAACGCATTGCGCGGCCATCTGACCGAGTTCGGTCAGATCGTGCCACAGGGAGCGGCCAACGCTGCGCGGCTGATCGCGATCGTGGAGGATCCGGATGGCGCTCTCCCTGCTGATGCCGTCCCCACGCTGAAGGCTTTGATCGCGGCACTCACGCATCTGGAGGCAGAGATCAGGAAGCTCGATGCCGAGATCACCCGGCGCGCCAAGGAGAATGACGTCGCCCGGCGACTGATGACGGTGCCGGGCATCGGGCCGCTGATTGCCACGGCCATCGCTGTTCTGGCGCCGCCACCCGAGACGTTCCGCAAGGCACGCGACTTTGCCGCCTGGCTTGGTCTTGTGCCTCGGCAGCATTCGACCGGCGGCAAGCAACGTCTCGGAGCAACGACCAGAATGGGCGAACGATCCCTGCGACGCCTGCTGATCATTGGCGCCAACAGCGTGGTGATCAAACGTAACGTTCACAAGGAAGCGCAGCCCGGAACATGGCTGGGCAGCCTGCTGTTGCGCAAGCCACCGATGCTGGTGCGGGTGGCTTTGGCGAACAAGATGGCGCGGATCGTCTGGGCCTTGATGGCTCGGGGTGGCATCTACCAGTCTCCGGTCGCAGCGGCGTAAGCCGCCGCAGATCGCGAGGACGTCGGAGCGGAGGAGGGCAAGGAGCAGTTTGGCGCAACAGTTGTGAGACGGGATCGGGAAAACCAGTGTGCAACAGAGTGCCTATGAGCACGCGGCTTTGATCTGGACCCGACCTTCGAACACCATACGGGCCCTGCGGCATGGATCGCGCCGCATCATGAGGCCGGACACATGTCAGCACCCGACAACGCGCCAAGATCAGCTTCAAAATCCCTCTTGCGCTTGGGGCGGTTACACATGTTGCACAA
>NZ_FRCK01000022.1 GCF_900142875.1 Paracoccus solventivorans
AATTATGCACACCGCGTGATTATGCGCAGTTCGCTGAGGGAAGCGCCCGCAAGTGCCGCCGCGCTGGCGATTTTCAGCGCAACGAACTGCGCATAAGTCAAAGGCTCTGAAGGAATTGCATCAACTGATCCGGTGGCCGATACCGACCGGGGCGCGCTCCGATCGGTTGCAGGCGATCAAGGGTGCGCTCCTTCATTGATAGGTCGGCCTGGAGGTACATATGCGTCGTGGCTGGACTTTCATGACCCAGCCAGAGTGCGATGACGGTGATGTCGACCCCAGACTGCAGGAGGTGCATCGCCGTGGTATGGCGGATCGAATGCGGTGATATCGAACGTTTCGCGAGTTGCGGGTTACGCTCAGCGGCGGTCGCAACGGCAAGCTTGAGGCGCTGCGTGACATTCGAGCGCGCCATCCGTTCTCCGCTTCGGCTTGGGAACAGGAACCTGTCATCGCCTACGCCTTCCAGCCTGCGCTTCCAGCTCCGGATCAGCGATGCGGTTGATCGCCAGAGCGGCACGCTTCGTTCCTTGCGGCCCTTGCCGTGAAGGTGTGCTGCCATTGTCCCGTCGATGACGACATCGCCGACCCGCAGACCTATGACCTCCGACACGCGCGCGCCGGTGTTATACATTAGACTGAAGAGCGCCCGATCCCGCTGACCCGCCCAGGTTTGAGGATCCGGCGCCTCGAGGATCGCCTGCATCTCTGGGCGCGACAGAAACCCCAGTACCGGTTTGTCAAACCGCTTCATAGGGATAGCCAGCGCTTGCTGGATCACAGGGAGCGCGGTCAGGTCGTGGTGGGCGGCATACTTCAGGAATGATCGGAGCGCCGCCCAACGAGCGTTGCGGCTGCGCGCGCCATTTTTGCGATCATTCTCCAGATGATCGAGGAAGCTGAGGATGAACTGGGCGTCGAGATCGACCAACGCCAATGCGGTCGGAGCCTTGCCGATTTTGGACTCCGCGAAGCTTAGCAACAGGCGGAACGTGTCCCTGTAGGAGGCAATTGTGCGTGGGCTGACAGCCCGCTGATGGCCCAAGTGTTCAACGAAGAAACGTTGGAGCAAAGTGGAAAAGGTCGGCGTCGAGGTCGGATCAACCATGATGGTGGCCTCCTGCGGTGGCCGCGAATTGCTCGAAGCTCTCGCCAGCGAGGGCCATGAGATCTGGGACGCCGGTCAGATACCAATATGTGTCGGACACCTTGGCGTGGCCGACATAGGTCGAGAGTGCGGCCATGGCGTTGTCGATATCGGCTCCGTGCCCATGCCAAAGTTGGACGCGACGGCAGATGAACGTGTGGCGCAGATCATGTATGCGCGGCTGAGCGTAGGCACCACGAGCAGTCCACCCGAGTTCGCTTCGCAGCCGCTGGAACACCCAATGGACGGTTCGTGTTGGCAGCACCCCGCCGGATGACGACAGGAATAGCGGCATATCTGGGTGGGTAGCGCAGTGTCGCGCCCGCACCATCATGTAGCGGTTCAGCGCCGTCGCCACTGTCGGATGCATTGGCACGTGTCTGGATTTGCGGAATTTTGTGTTCCGCACCGTGAGGACACCCTGATCAAGATCTGCATCGCTGCATCGCAGGTGGAGAGCTTCCGAAAGGCGCAGGCCAGTGGCGGCAATCAATCCGAAGATCGTCTCATAGGTCGCTGGCCGCAATCCACCGTGGGGGGCAAGGCGTCGGGCGGCGGCGAGAAGATCGCAGATCTCCTGCTCCGAGTAGATGTGCGGCGCCAGACGACGATGCGAGCGACCGAAGATTGCGGTCTGCGGGAACTCAGTCGCAGGATCGAGCCGCGCCAAATATCTTGCGAACGGACGAAGGACGTCCAGACGGCGCGCCCATGACAAAGGCTTGGCGTACTTGGCTTGACCCTGCACCCAATCCAAGGTGATGCGGGTTGTCAGAGGACCAGTATGGCCTGTCGCGTCAACGAAGCGGGCGAAAGCGGTGATCTGGCCACCCGGAATACGCAGATCAAACCCCAACCCGCGGCGTTCGGCCAAGTAATCCTCGGCCAGCGAGAGCAGAGTGCGGGGCGCGGTCATGACCTGCTCCCCGGCCAAGGCAAGGCCACTGCCGAGAGCTTGGTCAAATCGACCTTGGCATAGATCGCCGACGTATCAAGGCTGCGGTGCCGCAGGACGTCGGCGATATCCTTCATCGGCACGCCGGTACGTAAAAGCCGACTGGCCACGCTGTGCCGCAGAATGTGGACCCCCTTGCGGGTCCATCCGCATCTTCGATAGCCCGCCAGGACCGCACGCGTGACGACGCCCTTCTCGATCGGCTCGTCATACGGAGCGACGTGCCGAACAAATATGGCGCGGTTGGAGGTCTGGGGCCGCTCCTCGCGCAGATAGGCGGCGATCGCGCTGCCAGTCGCCGACGGCAAGGGGAGCACATCGGCGCGCCGCCCTTTGGTCCCGATAAGGCTGATCGTCCCATCGGCCCAATTGATGTCCTCGAGGCGCAGGTTGACGACCTCGCTGGATCGCAGACCGAGATCGATCAAACACCGCGTCATCGCGTAGGCTCGCCGGTGCGACGGAAAGGGTTGATCGAATGATTGCAGCAGTGCGTCGATCTCAGTGTCGGTGAGAACTTCCGGCAAGGATGCCAATCGCCAGTGGGCCGCCCGCGGAATGGCGGCCATCAGTTCGCTGACCTGGTCCCCGGACATGCTTCGAAATCGCAGATAGCAGCCGACGGCGCCGCCGATCACGCGGATGGTGCCGGGGCTGCGCCCGGGATCGCCGAGGACGAAGCGTCGGACAGAGGTAGCGCTGATCTTCGACAGCGCGATCCGCTGGTCGCCGAAATGGGCAAGCAGAAACTCGCCAATGATGCGATCGCGCTGGCGGCGGGTGCTGTCCGCCAAGCCCCAGACGTCGCGCATATGTCCGTCAAAGCGCGCCAGCTCTTGCGCAACGGCCGTGTCGGAGGCGGGATCCAGCGCTCCCATGCCTTCGGCCCTCAGCACTTCCAGCAACTGCGCGAGTGCAGCACGCAGCTCGTGGCGCAACCGACGGACCGGATAGGGGCAACTGCACACAGGCAGATGTTCAGACAGGAACCGCGCGACCATGGCCTCGCTGATCGCGCTCAGGTTACACCGCTCCGCAGTCAGCCAATAAGCAAAATGCGCAACGCAGCATAGGTAAACGCGCTGTGTACTCGGCGCATATCGCCCGCGACGCAGGTGCGCGCCGTAGCGCGAAACATAGGGCTGAAGAATGCTGTCCTCTAACCACAGGCGTGGCTGCGACTGGACGACGATATCCTGGGACATGGTGAACTCCTGTCAGGTTGAATGAACCTGCAAGAAGATCAGGGTTATGTTCAGAACGAAGCCATATATGTGGCCGCTCTCTTCCAGCCCAGCCGCAGGAAATGCAGTTCTTCCCTCAGCTAACTGCGCATAATCACGCGGTGTGCATAATTCCGG